>NHTQ01000009.1 GCA_002166865.1 Rhodobacteraceae bacterium WFHF2C18 | reverse complement strand
CTGAACCTGGGCAACGCGACGGGCCACCCCAGCTTCGTGATGAGCGCCTCCTTCACCAACCAGGTGCTGGCGCAGATCGAGCTGTGGGCCAAGGGCGAGAGCTACGGCAACGAGGTCTACATCCTGCCCAAGCACCTCGACGAGAAGGTGGCGGCGCTGCACTTGGACAAGATCGGGGTGAAACTCACCAAGCTCGCCCCCGACCAGGCCGACTACATCGGTGTCAAACCGACAGGCCCCTTCAAACCCGAACACTACAGGTATTGAGGGGGACGCCATGAGTATCGAGACACCACATGTCGTGGGCGTGGGCAACGCGCTTGTCGATGTCGTGGCGGCGGTCGATCACGCGGTGATCGACCGGCACGCCCTTACGCCCGGCGGGATGCACCTGGTCGATGCCGAAGCCGCCCATGCCCTGTTCCAGGAAGTGGCGCCCGGCGTGCGCCAGTCCGGCGGTTCGGTGGCGAACTCCATCGCCCATCTGGCCGATATCGGGGTGCGCGGGACCTACCTCGGCAAGGTGGCCGACGATGATCTGGGCCGGACCTTCCGCGAGGAGATGGACGGCATGGGCATCAAGGCGCCGGTCGCCGTCTCCGAGGACGGGGCCATCGGGACCGGCCGCTGCGTCGTGCTGGTCACGCCAGACGGGGAGCGCACCATGAGCACCCATCTCGGCGCGGCCGTGACCCTTGCGCCCTCCGACATCAAGGAGGCCCAGCCCGATGCCTTCGACATCCTCTTTGTCGAGGGCTACGTCTGGGATGCCCCGCAGGGGGCCGCGGTCATCGAGACCGCCGCGCAACAGGCCCGGGCCGCCGGGGCGCGTGTCGCGCTCACGCCGTCGGACCCGGGCTGCGTGGAGCGCAACCAGGGCGTCATGCTCAACTTCATCGCGCAGCACGTGGACATCCTGATCGGCAATCACCTGGAGATAGGGGCCCTTGCCGGGCAGGAGGATCCGGCCGCGGCCCTGGACTGGGCGATGTGCCGGGTGGGGGTCGCCGCGGTGACCGAGCATGAAAAGGGCTCCCTCGTCGCCGATGCCAGCGGCGCGACCCGCGTCCCGGCGGTGCCGGTGCCGCAGGTGGTGGACACCACCGGCGCCGGCGATGCCTATGCCAGCGGGTTCCTTGGGGGTATCGCCCTTGGGCACACGGTGGCCGAGGCCGGGGCAATGGGTGCCGACCTTGCCGCGCGCGTGCTTGGCCACTACGGCGCGCGCGACGGCGCGGCGGCGCGCGCCATCGCCCTGCCGGCCGCCTGACGCGGCGGAGGCGCCGGCGTCGAAACCTGTCCGGGGCCGGCACGGCCCCGGACCGCAGGACTGACTATTCAAGAGGGATGGGATGAACATCAAGTATCCGAACGCCGCGTTCTTCACGGAGTCGCTTTCGTCTCGGGATCCGGAGGTTTCGGAGGCGATCGGCGGGGAGCTTGGGCGCCAGCGGGCCGAGATCGAACTGATCGCGAGCGAGAACATCGTCTCTGCGGCGGTGCTTGAGGCGCAGGGCAGCGTCCTGACGAACAAATACGCCGAGGGCTACCCGGGGCGGCGCTACTACGGGGGCTGCCAGCACGT
>NHTQ01000008.1 GCA_002166865.1 Rhodobacteraceae bacterium WFHF2C18 | reverse complement strand
TGGAAATCGCCGAAATACTTCGTGATCGCGGCCGTCAAGGTCGTCTTGCCGTGGTCAACGTGACCAACAGTGCCGATGTTTACGTGCGGTTTCGAACGGTCAAACTTTTCCTTTGCCATGTCTCGCGGCGCCTTGTTCTGTTGGGGGGCAGGGCCCTGGTTGATTTACTCCGGGCGCCGTTTATTCACTTGCCACGGGAAAATCAAGCGCTTCGTGGGCGCGCGCGCGGGGCCGCCATACGCCGGTCGCGCGGGCGCCCTGCGCGGGCCACACTCCCGCCGCGGCCACGCCCGGGATCCGGATGATCCGGTGGCCCGCAGCGGGGCAGATGCCGGTCGGGCCGGGGCACCTCCGACAGCATCCCGGCGCGGTGCGGCCTCAGGTGAAGCGGTTGTCGCGGGGAAAGCCGCGCGGCGCCATGCGTCCGGCGGTGGCGCGCTTGCCCATCCATTCGGTCAGGTCGGTTTCGGTGCGGGTGCGACCGGCGGGATCGCGCCAACTCAACCCATCGGCCAGGGTGAAGGTGCGCGCGTCGGACAACCCGCCATCCTTGTAGCGCTGCAGCCGCACGCCCTTGCCACGGGCCATCTCGGGCAGCTCAGCCAGCGGGAAGACCAGCACCTTGCGGTTCTCGCCCACCACGGCGACATGATCGCCGTCCACGGGCCTGCAGACCCTGGCCCGCGCTTCGCCGCGCACGTTCAGCACCTGCTTGCCGCTGCGTGTCTGGGCGACGACCTCGTCCTCGGAGACGACGAAACCGTCGCCGGCGCTGGAGGCCACAAGCAGCTTGCGGCCCGGGCGGTGGATGAACAGATCCACGATCTCGGATTCGTTGGGCAGATCCACCATCAGGCGCAGCGGCTCGCCCATGCCGCGCCCGCCCGGCAGGTTGGCCGCCGACAGGGTATAGAACCGCCCCGCCGATGTGAAGACCAGCAGCCGGTCGGTGGTTTCGGCATGGAACATGAAGCGCGGGCCGTCGCCGTCCTTGAACTTCAACTCGCGGTTCAGGTCGATGTGGCCGGTCATCGCCCGGATCCAGCCCCGCTGCGAACAGACCACGGTGATGGGTTCGCGGTCGATCATCGCCTCCAGCGGCACGTCCTCGACCTCGCCCGCCTCGGCGAAGCCGGTGCGCCGTGCGCCGCCCGGCGCCTCGGGCCCGAAGGTCTTCTTCACCGTGCGCAGCTGATCGGCGATGGCCTGCCACTGGCGGCCCTCGTCCTCCAGCAGGTCCTCGAGGTCGGCGCGTTCCGCCATCAGCGCGTCGCGCTCGTTCAGAAGCTCCATCTCCTCCAGCCGCCGCAACGAGCGCAGGCGCATGTTGAGGATCGCCTCGGCCTGCACCTCGCTCAGTTCGCCGGCCTGGTCCTGCGCCGGCGCGACATAGTCGGCCTCCGAGGTGGCGCGGGTGAAGTCCTGCCCCCAGACCTCGCGCATCAGCGCGGCCTTGGGCGCATCGTCGTAGCGGATGATGTCGATCACCCGGTCGAGGTTGAGGAAGGCCACGATCAGCCCCTCGACCACCTCCAGCCGGTGATCGATCTTCTCCATCCGGTGCCGCGAGCGGCGTATCAGCACCTCGCGGCGGAAGTCGAGGAAGGCGCGCAGCACCTGCCGGAGCGTGCAGACCTTCGGCGTGACCCCGTCGATCAGCACGTTCATGTTCAGCCCGAAACGCACCTCCAGGTCGCTGTGGCGGAACAGCATGCCCATCAGCACCTCCGGATCGACGTTCTTCGAGCGCGGTTCGAGGATCAGCCGCACGTCATCGGCGCTTTCGTCCCGCACGTCGGTCAGCAGCGGCACCTTCTTCGTCTGGATAACCTCCGCGATCTTCTCGATCAGCTTGGCCTTCTGCACCTGGTAGGGGATCTCGGTGACCACCACCTGCCACTGGCCGCGGCCCAGATCCTCGCGATGCCAGCGCGCGCGCAGGCGGATCGACCCGCGCCCCGTGCGATAGGCCTGCGCGATGGCCTCCCTGGGTTCCACCACCACGCCGCCGGTGGGAAAATCCGGGCCGGGGATGTAGTTCAGCAACGTATCGTCGCGCGCGTCCGGCGCCTTGATGAGGTGCAGGCAGGCATCCACCAGCTCGCCGATGTTGTGCGGCGGAATGTTCGTGGCCATGCCCACGGCGATGCCGCTGGCGCCGTTGGCCAGCAGGTGGGGAAAACTGGCCGGCAGCACCACCGGCTCGCGCAGGGTGCCGTCGTAGTTGTCGCGGAAATCGACCGCGTCCTCGGCCAGCCCCTCCAGCATGGCCTCGGCCACCGGGGTCATCCGCGCCTCGGTGTAGCGGCTGGCCGCGGGGTTGTCGCCGTCGATGTTGCCGAAGTTGCCCTGCCCGTCCACCAACGGGTAGCGCACGGCGAAGTCCTGCGCCAGCCGCGCCATGGCGTCGTAGATCGCCGCGTCGCCGTGCGGGTGGTAATTGCCCATGACGTCGCCGGCGATCTTCGCGGACTTGCGGAACCCCCCGGTGGAACTCAGCCGCAGTTCGCGCATTGCGTAAAGGATACGGCGATGCACCGGCTTCAGCCCGTCGCGGGCGTCCGGCAGCGCGCGATGCATGATCGTGCTCAGCGCGTAGGTCAGATACCTTTCGCCGATCGCGCGGCGTAGCGGTTCGGCAACAGAGCCCGGGCCGATATTGGGATCGTCAAGCGCGTCATCCATAGATGATGTGATACCCAAGGTGCCCGATGCCGTAAAGCCAAAGACGGGAGGACTTGACGCATTTCCCGTGCCACGACGGCGGCCGAATCGCGTAGGATTGTGGTGCTGTCCGCTGTTGCGAATGAACTGCCTGGGGGGAAAGCGCGATGTGGCGCTTCATTGTTCTGAGTTTCGGATTCCTGTTTGTCGCCTTCTACGAGTTGAGCGGCGGGGCCGACTACGCGCCGTCGCCCAACTCCATCCAGGCGCGGGCGCTGATCGACGACCAGCGCCCGCGCGCCCGCCCCGGCAGCACCGCGCCCGCGCGCATCGCCCGGGCCGAGCCCGCGCCGCCCGAACCGCAGGTCACCCGCGCCGCCGCCGCGCCGGCGGACCCGGTGCCGGGCCCCGGCCTTGGCGGGCGCAACGCCGACGCCGGGCCGCGGTGGCTGAACGTGCCCACCGTCTCGGCCGATCCGCTGGCCCGCCTGTCCGACCGCAGGCCGGCGCCGCACACCCGCCCCGCCCATGAACGGGACTACGCGCCAAGGGTATCGGCGGCCGTGTCCCGCGCCAGCCTCGCCGGATCGGGGACCAAGGACGCCCCCGCGGCCAAGGACATCCGCCGCGTCACCGCCAGCGCGGCCAACATGCGCGGCGGCCCGGGCACCCGGTACGACCGGCTGGATCGGCTGACCCGCGGCGATGCCGTGACGGTCCTGCGCGATCCGGGCAACGGCTGGCTGAAACTGCGCGCCAACGCCTCGGGCCGGGTGGGGTGGATCGCGGCCTCGCTGATCGGGCCGGCCACGAACTGATTGCATCGCGCCCCCCGCCGGGCCATAGCTTGCGCATGGCGGGGCGCTCCATCCTGATAACCGGCTGTTCCTCCGGCATCGGCCACGACGCGGCCCACGGCCTGCGCGCGCGCGGCTGGCGCGTTTTCGCGGCCTGCCGCAAGGCCGAGGATTGCGCCCGCCTGCAGGCCGAGGGGTTCGACAGCCCGCGCCTGGACTACCAGGACGAGCACAGCATCGAGGCCGCCCTGGCCGAGGTTCTCGACGCCACGGGCGGCCGGCTGGACGCGCTGTTCAACAACGGCGCCTTCGCCAGCCCCGGCCTGCTGGAGGACCTCCCCCGCGCGGCCCTGCGCGAGATCTTCGAGGCCAACCTCTTCGGCTGGCACGACCTGACCCGGCGGGTCATCCCGGCGATGCGCGCCCAGGGGCGGGGCCGAATCGTGCAGTGTTCCTCGGTCCTCGGGCTGGTCGCCATCGGCTGGCGCGGCGCCTACGTCAGCAGCAAGTTCGCGCTGGAGGGCCTGACCGACACGCTGCGCATCGAGATGCGCGGCACCGGCATCCACGTCTGCCTGATCGAGCCCGGCCCCGTCACGTCGAAAATCCGCGAGAACGCCATCCCCCAGTTCGAACGCTGGATCGACTGGGAAAACGCCCCCCGGGCCGAGGAATACCGCACCCGCATGATCCCCCGCCTTTATTCCGAGTATGCGCCGGACCGCTTCGAACTGCCCCCCGCGGCGGTGACCAAACGCCTGGTCCATGCCGTCGAAAGCCCGCGCCCGCGCCCGCGTTATTACGTCACCACGCCCACCTACCTGATGGGCACCCTGCGCCGCCTGCTGCCCACCAGCGCGCTCGACTGGCTGATCGCCAAGGGCTGAGGCGGGCGAAAAATTCCTTTCGCTTTTGCCGCCCGCGCCTCTACATGGCCCGCAAGACAGACAAGAAGGACGACCGATGCTCGACGATCCCCTCTTCATCCTGGCGGCGCTGGCCTGCGGTTTGGTGGCCGTGATCCTTCTGTTCGGCATCGGCACCTTCGGGCGCGGCGGCGAGTTCAACCGCAAGCACGCCAACCGCATCATGCGATGGCGCATCGCCGCGCAGTTCGTCGCGGTTCTGCTGATTCTGATTTTCGTCTATTTTCGCAGGCAAGGGGGACAGTGACATGGTGGTCCTGAACAAGATCTACACCAAGACCGGCGATGCCGGGGAAACCGCGCTTGGCAACGGCACGCGGGTGGCCAAGCATTCCATGCGGGTGACCGCCTACGGCACCGTGGACGAGGTCAACGCGACCCTGGGCCTTGCCCGGCTGCAGGCCGAGGGCGAGACCGACGCCGCGCTGGCGCGCATCCAGAACGACCTGTTCGACCTGGGCGCCGACCTGTGCCGCCCGGAGATGCACAGGGACGCCGAGGCCGAGTTCACGCCCCTGCGCATCACCGATGGCCAGGTCGGCCGCCTGGAAGACGAGATCGACACCATGAACAAGGCGCTGGAACCGCTGCGCAGCTTCATCCTGCCCGGCGGCTCGGCGCTGGCCGCGCACCTGCACCTGTGCCGCACGGTCGCGCGGCGGGCCGAGCGCTACGCCGTGGAACTGGCCACGGTGGAGGACGTGAACCCCGCGGCGGTGAAATACCTCAACCGCCTGTCGGACTGGTTCTTCGTGGCCGCCCGCGTCTCCAACGACGACGGTCGGGCCGACGTGCTCTGGGAGCCGGGCAAGAACGGCTGACCCCGAGATGGAGGCGGCCGCAAAATTCCTGAAAGGATTTCCTGCTCAAAGGCCCAAACGCGACGTCGCCGGACGGCAAGGTGACGATTTTGCCCTGTATCCCCGTGCCGGGACGCTATATGAACGCGCGGGAATTGTTGAAGGAGAGTCGCGCCGCGGCACTCCGTGACTGCGAGGGAGACCATGCAATGAAGGTGCTTGTGCCTGTCAAACGCGTGATCGACTACAACGTGAAGGTCCGCGTGAAGGCGGATGGCAGCGGTGTCGATCTGGCCAACGTGAAGATGTCGATGAACCCCTTCGACGAGATCGCCGTGGAGGAAGCGATCCGCCTGAAGGAGGCTGGCAAGGCCGAGGAGGTCGTCGCCGTCTCGATCGGCGTGAAGCAGGCGCAGGAAACCCTGCGCACCGCTCTGGCCATGGGCGCCGACCGCGCGATCCTGGTGGTGGCCGCCGACGACGTGCACACCGACATCGAGCCGCTGGCGGTGGCCAAGATCCTGGCCAAGGTCGTCGAGGAGGAAGAGCCCGGCCTCGTGCTTTGCGGCAAGCAGGCGATCGACAACGACATGAACGCCACCGGCCAGATGCTCAGCGCGCTGCTGGGCTGGAGCCAGGCGATGTACGCCAACGCGGTCGACATCGCGGGCGACCAGGCGGTCGTCACCCGCGAGGTGGACGGCGGCCTTCAGACCGTGAAGGTCAAGATGCCCGCCATCATCTCGACGGACCTGCGCCTGAACGAGCCGCGCTACGCCTCGCTGCCCAACATCATGAAGGCCAAGAAGAAGCCGCTGGAGGAAAAGACGGCCGAGGATTACGGCGTCGACGTCGCTCCGCGGCTCGAGGTCGTCAAGACCGGCGAGCCGCCGGCGCGCAAGGCCGGCGAGATGGTCGGATCGGTCGACGAACTGGTCGAGAAACTCAAGGAAGCGGGGGCTGTGTGATGGCTGTACTTCTTCTTGCCGAAATCAGCGACGGGGAACTGGCACGCGACGCCACCGCCAAGGCCGTCGCCGCCGTCAAGGATCTGGGCGAAGTCACGGTGCTGGCTGCCGGCGCCACCTGCGCCGCCGCCGCCGAGGAAGCCGCCAAGATCGAAGGCGTGGCCAAGGTGCTCTGCGCCGAGCATGATCTCTACGGCCACCGCCTGGCCGAGCCCGTCTCGCGCCTGATCGCAGACCTGGCGGCGGACTACGACCATGTCGTCGCCCCGGCCACCACCGATGCCAAGAACATCCTGCCGCGGGTGGCCGCGCTGCTGGACGTGATGATCATCACCGACGCCTCCGGCGTGGTGGATGCCGACACCTTCGAGCGCCCGATCTACGCCGGCAACGCGGTGCAGACGGTGAAATCCTCCGACGCCAAGAAGGTCGTCTCGATGCGCACCGCCAGCTTCGACGCGGCCGGCGAACAGCCCGCCGCCCCGGTCGAAAGCGTGGGCGCCTCCGACGACCCGGGCCTGAGCGAATGGGTCGAGGACAAGGTCGCCGAAAGCGACCGGCCGGAGCTGACCTCCGCCGGGATCGTGGTCTCGGGTGGCCGCGGCGTCGGCTCCGAGGAGAACTTCGAGATCGTCGAGAAACTGGCCGACAAGCTGGGCGCGGCCGTGGGCGCCTCCCGCGCGGCCGTCGACTCCGGGTTCGCCCCCAACGACTGGCAGGTGGGACAGACCGGCAAGGTCGTCGCGCCGGACCTCTACATCGCCGTGGGTATCTCCGGGGCCATTCAGCACCTGGCCGGCATGAAGGACTCCAAGGTCATCGTCGCCATCAACAAGGACGAGGAGGCCCCGATCTTCCAGGTGGCCGACTACGGCCTGGTGGCCGACCTGAACGAGGCTGTGCCGGAACTCGCCAGCAAGCTCTGACGAGGCAGTGCCGCGATCTTGATCACACAGGGCCCGCCCCGTCAGGCGCGGGCCCTTTTCCGTTCGGTCCCGGCCGGCCCCGCCCGCCGGATCGCGCGCCACCCCGCGCCGTTGCCGGCTGCGCGTCCGTCGAGACCTTTGCAAATCCTGCTGAAAGATTGTTTCCTTCTGCCGTCCGTGTCACGCTGGCTGCGTGCGCTTGCCACAGGCGTGACCGGGCTGATGCGCGACAAAAACTGGGAGGATCATCAATGAACATCGTCAAGACTCTGGCGGCGGGGCTGAGCGCCGTCTCGCTGACCGCGGCGGCCGCCGGCGCAGAAGATCTGCGCTGGAAGATGCCGATCGCCTTCGGCTCGAACCTGCCCGGGCTCGGCTCGCCGGCGCCCTGGGTGGCCGAGAACCTCTCGACCGCCTCCGACGGATCACTGCGCGTGCGCGTCTACGAACCCGGCGAACTGGTACCGCCCTTCGACATCCTGCAGGCGGTCTCGGACGGCAAGGTCGAGGCGGGCTACACCTGGATCGGATACGATCAGGGCAAGGTGCCGGCCGTGCCGCTCTTTGCCGCGGTGCCCTTCGGGCTCAAGCCCTGGGCCTTCAGCGGCTGGTACTATTTCGGCGGCGGCCACGACATGCTGCAGGAAGTCTACGCCAACAAGGGCTTCAACGTGCACGCCCAGCTCTGCGGGATCATCGGGCCAGAGACGGCCGGCTGGTACTCGGAGGACATCCAAAGCCTGGACGACTACGACGGCATGAAGATTCGCTTCGCCGGTCTCGGCGGCAAGGTTCTTGAGCGCCTCGGCGCCTCGGTCACCATGATGCCGGGTGGCGAGCTGTTCCAGGCGCTTGAAAAGGGCACGATCGACGCCACCGAGTTCTCGATGCCCGCCATCGACCAGATCCTGGGCTTCGACCAGGTGGTGAAGTACAACCTCTTCCCTGGCTGGCACCAGACCTTCACGGCTCAGTACATGCTGATCAACGCTGACGAGTGGGAAAAGACCACCGAGGCGCAAAAGGCACTGGTCGAAGCTTCCTGCACCGCGGCTACCATGCGCGGCTTGGCCGAGGGCGAATACAAGAACGGCGCCGTCCTGGAAGGTTTCCAGGAGAAGGGCGTGAACGCCAACCAGATCCCGCGCGACATCCTGCGCGAGCTAAAGGCGGTCACCCAGGAGGTCCTGGCCGAGGAAGCGGCCAACGACGCCGACTTCAAGCGCGTCTACGAAAGCCAGCAGGCGTTCCAGGAAACCTACGAGGTCTGGGACAAGCGCGCCTACCTGCCAGCCGATCTGGACGCCGCCGAGGAGTGAGGCGGCCCGCCGCAGGCTGACACCGACGCGGAAGGCCCCTTGCGGGCCTTCCGCCCCGGCCGGCCGCCCCCGCAGGACACGTGAGGATCGCCGCAGACGCGGCCAATATCTGAAAGCGAACGACCATGCCCGATCCGGACGATCGCCAAGGGCATGATCGGCCACAGCCGGTCGATCTGGCCCATGCTGACGAACTGCTGCACCACCATACCGAACTGCCCGAGACGCGGATCAGCCGCGTGCTCGATGCCGGTCTCGTGCTGATCGGCAAGGGCGCCTCCTGGCTCTGGCTGGTGGTGGTCGCCATCATCATCTACGCCGTCGTGGGGCGCTATGCCTTCGGCCAGGGCTCGGTCACGCTGGAGGAATGGCAGTGGCACATCGCCGGCGCCGCCTGGTTGCTGGGCCTGGCCTATACGCTGTGCGCGGACGAACACGTGCGAGTCGACGTGATCCATGAACGCCTGTCGCTCCGCGCCCAGGGCTGGATCGAGTTTTTCGGGCTGTTGCTTCTCCTGCTGCCCTTCCTGGCCATCGGGATCTACGAAACCGTCCCTTACGCCCACAGCTCCTTCCTCCAGGGCGAACGCAGCCAGGCGCCCGCGGGGCTGGAGAACCGCTGGATCCTCAAGGCCATCCTGTCGCTGTCCTTCGTCCTGCTGGCGATCGGCGCGATTTCGCGGCTGTTGAAGGTGACGGCGCTTCTTTTCGGGCTGCCGCGCCCGATCAAGACGCAGACGACAGGAGACCGCTGATGTCGCTGGAACAGATCTTCGTCATCGGCATGTTCGCCACCTTCGGCGTCCTGCTGATGACCGGCTTTCCCGTCGCCTGGGTGCTGGGCGGCACGGCGGTGATCTGGACCATCGTCGGGGTCGTCGCGGTCGAGGATTTCGGCGCCGACCTGTGGTTCGACTACCCCTCGTCACTGGCGCTGATCCCCGAACGCTCCTGGGGCCTGGTGGAAAGCGAGACGCTTGTGGCCCTGCCGATGTTCATCTTCATGGGCATCATGCTGGACCAGTCCGGCGTGGCCGAACGCCTGATGAACAACATGGTCAAGCTTTTCGGCGCCGTGCGCGGGGGCTATGCCGTCACGGTGATCGTGATCGGCGTGCTCTTGGCCGCCACCACCGGGATCATCGGCGCCTCGGTGGTCCTGCTGGGCATGCTGTCGCTGCCGGTGATGATGGAGAACAACTACGACAAGGGCTTCGCCGTCGGCACCGCCTGCGCGACCGGCACGCTGGGCATCCTGATCCCGCCGTCGATCATGCTGGTGCTCATGGCCGACCGCCTGGCGGTGCCCGAGGCCAGCGTGGGCGACCTGTTCATGGGGGCCTTCTTTCCGGGGTTGATGCTGGGGGCGCTCTACGTGTTCTACGCCCTGGCGCGCCCGGCGCTGCAGCCCTCCGTCGCCCCGGTGCCCGACAACCTGCCGGAAATCGACTGGCGCGTGCTCTGGGAGGTGGCGCTGGCCGTCGTTCCCACCGCGGTGCTGATCCTGGGCGTGCTGGGCTCGATCTTCGCCGGGATCGCCACCCCGACCGAGGCCTCTGGCGTCGGCGCCCTGGGCGCGCTGCTGCTGGCCATCCTCGCCCGGCGCCTGAACCTCACGGTGCTGCGCGAGTCGCTGTTCCAGACCACGCGCACCGCGGCCTTCATCTTCGCGATCTTCCTGGGTGCCACCGCCTTTTCGGTGGTGCTGCGCGGGCTGGGCGGCGACCGCGTGATCGAGGACGCGCTGCTCGGCCTGCCGTTCGAGCCCAGCGGCATCATCCTGGCCATCCTCTTCGGGGTCTTCCTGCTGGGCTTCTTCCTGGATTGGGTCGAGATCACGCTAATCATCCTGCCGCTGGTGGCGCCCGTCGTGCAGCAACTGGGATTTGACCTTGTATGGTTCACCATCCTTTTCGCGATGGCGCTGCAGACCTCGTTCCTCACGCCGCCCGTGGGGTTCGCGCTGTTCTACATCAAGGGCGTGGCGCCGCCGGAGATCAAGGTGACGGATGTCTACCGCGGCGTCGTTCCCTTCATCATCATCCAGCTGATCGCCCTGATCCTGGTGTTCCTGTTTCCCGAGATCGCGACCTGGCTGCCCAGCATCGCCTATGTCTGATCCGCGGCACCAAGCAGGGCGCGCGGCCCGCGCCAAGGGCCGCTGGCGAATTCGTTTTTCGCACCGCTGTCAATGTGGTAAGGTTCGTTAACCATGTGCCTTGTGAGGCGAGCGAGTTGTTGTGACAAGTCAAGGCAAGGATTGCGCCGACGGGGCGGCGGCCCTTAGCCGCTTGTTCGGCACCCCCGGCTTCAAGGCGCTCGAGCCGCAAACGCGGACCGTATTGAAGGATATGGCGCGGCACCGCCGGTATCTGCGCGACGATGTGATCGTCCACACCGGCGCGGCGCCGAATGTCGTCGGCTGCGTCGTCAGCGGCTTGCTGCGCATGGAGAAGACCCTGATCGACGGTCAGCAGCAGATCGTGGGACTGCTGGGCCCCGGCGATCTCTTCGGCCGGCTTTTCGACGGGCCCTTCCCCTTCGCCGTCGAGGCGGCCATGGACGCCGACCTGTGCCTTTTCCCCAAGCGCGCATTCGAGGATCTGGTCGAAACCAGCCCCGACCTGGAACGAATGCTGATCCTCGCCTTCCTCGACGAGACGGACAGCGCACGGGAGTGGCTTGGCCTTCTGGCCAACCATCGCACGGTCGAGCGGGTCGCGGGCTTCCTGGTCTTCCTCTGCCGGCGCTGGATAGGCCCCACGGAGGCCTGCGCGCCGGGTGCCGGCCGCCTGACCGTGGACATCCCCATCAGCCGGCACGACATGGCGATGTTCCTGGGCACGCGCACCGAATCGGTCAGCCGCGCGCTGCACAAGCTGGAGGATGAGGGCCTGATCGAGATCGTCACGCCCTACCGCATCGGCATCGCCGACATTGAGGCGCTCGACACCCTGTCGGGCCACACCATCGGCGAGCCCCGGGTCCGCGCGATCCTGTCGAACCCGCAAACCGGGAAGTGACAACCGGCCCCGCGGCCCGGTCGTGCCGGTTTCACTCCGCGGAGTCTCCGGGCCACTGATGGACTTCCGCGTGCAGGACTGTCCTCAGGTCCTGCGCGCTCAGCCCGATCAGGGTCCGGTCGCGTTCAAGAAACACCGTGGCCCGCAACGCGGGCGGCATCCACGCGCACAGTGCGCCGAGCATCGGGTGGGGGGCGAAGATCGCCAGCCGGTCGAAATCTTCGGCCCGGCGGTGCATGTCCAGAAAACCCGCGATCTCGGCCGCGAAGTCCTCGATATCCCGGCGAACGGGCGCGATGGCCTCCTCCGCGGTCCGCGGCCGCGCCGGGGTCTTGGCGGCGGGGTGTCGGCCCGCCCCGTCCGCCATGTGGTCCCGCAAGTGCCGCGCGCGGGAGCGCGCGATGAGCTCACCGGCCACCTCGGGCGGCCCGTCCTCGAGCCCGCGCAGGATGCGCGCCCGCGTTTCATCCGCGACCAGGGCCCATATTCTCGCCTCGCGCATGGCTGTCGCCCAATCGGTTCTACCTTGTCATCATCGCAGGAAACGCGCGGCGCCGCATTGACGGCCATCATGCCGCCGGTCACGTTGCCAGCAATTCCCTCACGACCGGCGCCAGCGCCGCGGCGGCCTCGCGATGCGCCGCCGGGCCCAGCATGTGCCGGGCCGCGGGTTCCTCCATCGGGGTCAGCACCATGCCCTGCGTCCCGGCCGCCCTGGCCGCGGGGCTCGCCGTGACCTCCAATACCTGCCGAACGCGGGGCGCAAGCCGGTCCAGCATCAAGCGGGTGACCAGGGCCGGGTCCTCCTCCGGCGCGGCGCGCGCCCCGCCCTCCGTCGGGGCGCGCGCCGAGAACCACAAAAGCACCACCGGCGCCTCCAGCCGTGCCAGGGCCGCGCCCATGCGCTCCATCCAGGCCAACTGCAGTTCCTCGCGCACCACCGCGAAGCGTGCCGGCGACAGCGCGGACAAATGTCCCAGCAAGTGTCGGGTGAAGTGAAAGGCGGTGAAATCGACCTCGGGGTAAAGCCTTTCCAGCCGCGCGGTGGCGCGCACGAACCGGTCATTGCGCCGCGGATGCACCCGGTAGTAGCGATTGGACAGGTTGCAGGCGCAGGGCACGGCCAGCACCACCGCGCCCGCCCGCCCCGCCAGTGGCAGCAGCCCCGGATCGCGCAGCAGAACGTCGGGCCCCGCGTTGGACCATCCCAGGTTCACGCACATCCGGCCCACGGCCGCCTCAACCTGCACGGGGAAGGGGCGTGGAATGAACTTCCCGAATGTTTCCGTGCCGCCCAGGAAGGCCACCCAGTTTCGTCCCTCGGGCCGCCGCTTGGGCCCGCGGAACTGCAGTTTCGAGCCGCGATAACGGCACAACGAATAGGTCAGCCCCCCGGGGGCCGGTCGCACATAAGCCATCGTCACCCACCATTCGTTTTCTCACCCGGTGACAGGATTCGACCCAAGACATTGCGATTGTCTTAACGTGCGCATGCACCGAAAATTTTCGCGGCCGGCCACCCTTGCAGCCGCACGCGCGCGGGGCATATGGTGGCGGCGAACAGCGAAAGGGGCAGGTTCATGGAGATCCGGACAATCGGGGTGATCGGCGCGGGCCAGATGGGCAACGGCATCGCCCACGTGATGGCGCTGGCAGGTTACGACGTGCTTCTCAACGACATCGACGCCGAGGTCCTGGACAAGGCCCTGGCGACCGTCCGCAAGAACATGGAACGGCAGGTGAACCGCGGCAAGATCACCGCCGAGGAGATGGAGACCGCCCTTGCCCGTATAAGCCCAACGCTCACGCTAACCGATCTGGGCAATACCGACCTCGTGATCGAGGCCGCGACCGAACGCGAATCGGTCAAGCAGCAGATCTTCGACGAGCTGGTGCCGCACCTGCAGGACCACACGATCCTGACATCCAACACCTCGTCGATCTCCATCACCCGGCTGGCCAGCCGCACCGACCGCCCGGGCAGGTTCATGGGGTTCCATTTCATGAACCCTGTTCCCGTGATGCAGCTTGTGGAACTGATCCGCGGCATCGCGACCGAGCGCGAGACCTACGATGCCTGCCTGACGGTGGTGGAGAACCTGGGCAAGACAGCCGCCTCCGCCGAGGATTTCCCCGCCTTCATCGTCAACCGCATCCTGATGCCCATGATCAACGAGGCGGTCTATACCCTCTACGAGGGCGTGGGCAACGTGCGCTCCATCGACCAGTCGATGAAGCTCGGCGCGAACCACCCGATGGGGCCGCTGGAACTGGCCGATTTCATCGGCCTGGACACCTGCCTGGCGATCATGAACGTGCTGCACGACGGGCTGGCCGACACCAAGTACCGCCCCTGCCCGCTGCTGACCAAGTATGTCGAGGCCGGATGGCTGGGCCGGAAGGCGGGGCGCGGTTTCTACGATTACGGCGGAGAAGAGCCCGTGCCCACCCGCTGAGCCACGCGCGGCGCCCGGCCTCTCAACGGCGCGGCCGGCGCCACGCCGGCCAGACCTCCACGATCCCGGCGCAGATCACCAGCGCGCCCCCGGCGATTTCCATCGCGCGCCGCTCCCCGCAACGATCAGGCTGGCAAGAAAGGGGGGGTGCGCTCACCGTCCAAGCGCCTGCCATAAGCCCCTGCACGGCCGAAGGGAAGCCGCCGCCCGGTCTCAGCCGGAGGGGCCCGCGCCCAGGGAAAGGGTGTGCTCGCGCAGCCAGGCCATGAAACCGCGTGGATCGCTGTGCAGCATCTGCATCCGCTCCTCGCTGATCGGCGCGCCGACGATGGGCGCCTGCGGCTTGTTGCAGCTATGCACGATCTCGTGCAGCAGCAGACCCTGCCGCAGCGTGGGCGAAATGCGGTTGGCCATCTGGTACCAGCGCGAGTTCGCCCCGGGGAAATAGATCGGAACCACCCGCGCGCCCGACCGGCGGATCATCTGCGCGGTAAAGACGTTCCATTCCCGTTCGATGGCGGGGCCGAACATCGTGTCGGAGGAGGCCACCACGCCCGAGGGGAACAGGCTGACCAGCCCGCCCTCCTTCAGGTGCGCCATGGCCTTCGCGCGCATCTCCACCGACTTGAGCTGCGCGTCGGGTTCATGCGGGAAGGGCACGGGGATCATGTAGGAGGCCGCCACCTCGTCGATGCCGGTCAGCAGCGCGCGCGTGAGGATCTTGTAGTCGCTGCGCCGCCGCCCGATCAGGTCGGCCAGGATCATCCCGTCCACCATGCCGTGGGGATGGTTGGCCACCGCCACCACCGGCCCTTCGGCGGGAATGTTCTCCAGCTGCTCGGGCGGCGTCAGCAGGTCGATACCCATGGTGTCCAGCGCCGCCCGCCAGAAGGCCTGCCCCTTGGGCGCGCCGCGCTTCTCGAACTTTCGGATCAGCCGCAGGATGGTGATCTTGCCGCTGAACCATTCGATGGTCTTGATGGTCGCGGCCTTCGCCGGGCTGTCGAAGGAATTGGCATAGGTCAGGCTGCGCCGGTCGTACTTGGTGAAGGTGACCTGCCCCTCGTCCTGGCCGCCACCGTGGTCCTGCGCCTGCTCCGCCACCTGGTCAGATCCCGTCACGTCGCGCCTCGCCGCGCCTTTCACATCTCCTCGCCGAACCGGTTGGCCACCAGCGCCTCGACCGCGTCGGCCAGCGCCTCGGCGTCCGGCCCCGAGGTCCGCACGTCAATAGTCGTTCCTTTCGACGCTGCCAACATCAAAAGCCCCATGATGCTGTCCGCGCCCGCGGCCTGCCCGTCGTGCGCCACCTCGGCCGAGGCGTCGAAGCCCTCGACGACCTCCACCATCTTGGCCGCCGCGCGCGCATGCAGCCCCTTCTCGTTCACGATCCTCAAATGCCGGGTGATTTCTTCGGACATGACACCTTCTTCACTGTCGATCCGGCCTAGTCAGCCGAGACGTTGTGGCTGTCGATATACTTCCGCCCGGCATCCAGCGCGGCGCGCGCGGCATCGGGAACGGCCATGTGGCGGCTTTTCGCCAGCTTGATGAGCATCGGCAGGTTCGCCCCGTAAAGGATCCGGCGGTCGGCCGGCCGGCACGCCTTGAGCGACAGGTTCGAGGGCGAGCCCCCGAAGATGTCCGTGACGATCAGAACCCCGCCGCCAGTGTCCACCCGGTCGGCCGCCGCGCAGATCTCGGCCTGCTTCTGGGCGCGGTTGTGATCGCCCTCGATGGCGACGGCCTCGATTCCCGGCTGGTGGCCCACGACATGCTCGATCGCCCTGAGGTATTCGCAGGCCAGCCCGCCATGCGCCACGATCACGATCCCGATCACCGCCGATCTTCTCCTTGAGTCCCCGGACGCACCGACGCAGCCACGGCCCCGCCGTCCGCAAGGCCGCGCCGCTCCAGCTCGCGGTGTCTAATTGACACCTGCCAGCCGCCCTTCGCAAGGGCCCGGCCCAAAGTTTCTGCCATCGCGACGCTGCGGTGCCGGCCGCCGGAACACCCAAGGCCGATCGACAGATAGGCCTTGCCCTCGGCCTGGTAGGCCGGCAGCAGCGTCTCCACCAGGTCCAGAACGCGATCACGAAACGGGGCGAAGCGCGGATCCTCGGCCACGTAATCCGCGACACGCGGATCGCGGCCGTCGAAATCGCGCAGCGCCGCGTCCCAGTAGGGATTGCGCAGGAACCGGCAGTCCAGGACCATGTCCAGCCCCCGCGGCAGGCCCCGCTTGTAGGAAAAGGAATGCACCGACAACGCCAGCGGGCCCCGCCCCTCCGGCGCGAACCAGCGCTCCAGCTCGGCCCGCAGGTCGTGCGGCGACATCTCGGAGGTGTCGATCAACATGTCCGCCCGGGCCCTTACCGGCGTCAGCAGGTCGAATTCGCGCGCGATGCCCATCTCCGCGCTCTCGGCCGGGGCAAGCGGATGGCGCCGGCGCGTCTCTGAAAAGCGGCGGAGAAGGACATCCTCCCGCGCGTCCAGGTAGAGCACCTGCATCGGCACGCCCGCGCTGGCCTCCATGCGGTCGATCACCTCCACGAGCGCCTCGGTCGAGAAGTCGCGGTTGCGCGTATCAACACCCAGCACCAGCGGCTTGTCCGGCGCGGGCCCCGACAGAAGCCGCGGCAGCAGCGTCAGCGGCAGGTTGTCGATCGCCTCGTAGCCGATGTCCTCCAGCGCGTGAATCGCGGTTGTCCGGCCTGCGCCCGAGGGCCCGGTGACCAGCACCAGGCGCATCGGCGTGCCGCTCGCAGCGAATTTCTGGGGTGCGCGCTCGCTCATCATTCCATCCGTCCGTGCTCTAGATATAGCAGGATCGCCGCGGGGAAATGGGGCGACGGGCTTTTTCGTAGCAGCGGGCGCTCCAGGTCCAGCAGGCGGGTGCTGCGCCGGGGCGGCAGGCGCTCGGTCTCCTCGGTGTCCATGTCCACGACAAGCGCCACCTCGGCGGGGCCGACGGCCGGCGCGGCCAGGATCCCCACGCCGCGCGCCTCGATCCGGCCGCGGATCGGGGCGGGCACGTCGGCCATAAGCCGCGGGCCCGCGCGCCACAGCCGGGTGCGATCATCGGCCACCAGTCCCGCCCCCAGTCCGATCAGTTGCAGCGCCAGGGCCGATTTTCCCCGGCCGGCCGCACCGCGGATCAGCACCCCGCGCCCGCCCCGCGCAACGCAGCAGGCATGCAGGGTGACGGCCGGGCCGGGATGGGGGCCGCGCGCCGCGGGCACGGCGTCAGACCGGCAAGCCCACGACGAACCGCGCGCCCAACGGCTCCGAGGCCGCGTCGGCGTCCGTGGGGCGGATGTTCTCGGCCCAGATCACGCCGTCGTGGGCCTCCACGATCTGCTTGGAAATCGCCAGCCCGAGGCCCGAGTTGTTGCCGAAATCGCCCTCGTCGCGCTGCGAATAGAACCGCTGGAAGATCTTGGTCAGCGCCTCTTCGGGAATGCCGGGGCCCGTGTCCTCGACCACCACCAGCACGCGGTTCTCGCGCAACCGCGCCCAGATGCGGATGGCATCGCCTTCCTCGCAGAAACTGATGGCATTGGTGATGAGGTTGACGAAAACCTGCGCCAGGCGCCCCTCCAGCCCGGTCATGACAACGGGCTGGTCCGGGAAGTCGGTGATGAACTCGATGCCCTTCGCCTCGGCCTCATCCCCAAGGTACTGGCTCAGGTTGCCCAGCATCGTGATCAGGTCGAAGGCTGCCTGTTCCTCCTTGACCAGTTCGCTGTCCAGCCGCGACGCGTTCGAGATGTCGCTGACCAGCCGGTCCAGCCGGCGCACGTCATGCTCGACCACCTCCAGCAGCTTCTCGCGCTGGTCCTCGCGCTTGGCCACGCGCATCGTGCCCACGGCCGAGCGCAGGCTGGCCAGGGGATTCTTGATCTCGTGGGCGACGTCCGCGGCGAACTGCTCGTTGCTGTCGATGCGCTGGTATAGCGCGGCGACCATGCCGCGCAGGGCCCCCGAGAGCCGGCCGATCTCGTCGGGCCGTGCCGTCAGGTCGGGAATGCGGATTCGCCCGCCGGACCGGCCGCCCCCGTCCCGGTCGCCGCCCAGTTCCGCGGCAGCGGCCAGGTCGGCCAGCGGGTTGGCGATGGTCGAGGCCAGGATCAGACTCAGCCCGATGGAAACCAGCGTGGCGATCACGAACATCTGCAGCACGCGCTCGCGTTCGGCGCGCACCAGCCGGTCGACCTCGGCGCCGGGGCTGGCCACGGCCGCCACACCGACGGGGCGACCCTCGTGCAGGATGGGGGTGGTCACCGAGAACAGCGAGCCCTCGCTCCGGGCATCCGTGGCAACCTGCCGGCCCTCGCTGAGCGTGGGCGCCACCATTTCGCGCACCTGCTCGCGCAGCGGTGGCGGCGGGGCTTCCTCGGTGGCCGGGTCGAAGGGGGCCGACAGAACACCCCAGAACCAGATCAGCGCGTCCGAGATCCAGGTCGTTTCCGGCTCGGGAGCGGGCGGTGGCGGGCCCTTGGTCTGCCCGGCCACGGCGCCGGTGGGATCAAAGACCAGAACCTGCAGACCCGCCGGCAGGTCCAGCCCCGCCAGGGTCTCCGCCACGTCGATCCCGTCCCCCGTCGTGAGGTTCGCGGGCGCGCCGGCGGGCAGCTGCGCCTCGAAGACATCGGCGATCAGCTCCGCCTCGCTGGCCAGCCGGTCGACGCGCTGCAGCGCCAGGTTGTCGCGCGACGAGTTCAGGTAAAGGATGCCGGCCGCCAGGATGTTGAGCGCGATCAGGTTGAAGGTGACGATCTTGCGCGTCAGCGACGACTTGCGCAGCGCCAGGAAGCCGCGCCCCTCGCGCCGGGCCCGCAGCTCCTGCTCGACCACGTCGTCGGGCACGACGAAATCATCGCCCAGAACGACGTCGTCATCGTCGCGCGCGCCGGTGCGATCCTGGTCCTGCCGGGCGGGGCCCATGTCGCGCACGTCAGCTCCTTCGGCCAGCGCCATTACTCTTCGTTGTATCGATAGCCGATGCCGTAAAGCGTCTCGATCGCCGAGAACTCCGGATCGACCATGCGCAGCTTCTTGCGAAGGCGCTTGATGTGGCTGTCGATGGTGCGGTCGTCCACGTAGACCTGATCGTCATAGGCCACGTCCATCAACTGGTCGCGGCTCTTGACGAAACCGGGCCTCTGGGCCAGCGCCTGCAGCAGCAGGAATTCCGTCACCGTCAGCGATACGTCCTGCCCCTTCCAGCTGACCGCGTGGCGCAGCGGGTCCATGCGCAGCTGCCCGCGCTCGATCACCTTCGTGTCCTCGGTGTCGCCCACCACATCGCCGGCCACGGCTTCCTGGCGGCGCAGGAGGGCGCGGATCCGCTCCACCAGCAGGCGCTGGCTGAAGGGCTTCTTGACGTAGTCGTCGGCGCCCATCCGCAGGCCCAGGACCTCGTCGATCTCGTCGTCCTTGGACGTCAGGAAGATCACCGGCATCGCGCTTTTCTGCCGCACGCGCTGCAACAGGTCCATGCCGTCCATCCGCGGCATCTTGATATCCAGCACGGCCATGTCCGGCAGTTTCTTGCTGAAGGCGTCATAGGCCTGCTGGCCGTCATTGTAGGTATCCACCTCGAAGCCTTCGGCCTCCAGCGTCATGGAAACCGAGGTGAGGATGTTCCGGTCGTCGTCAACCAGGGCAATTCTCGACATGGGGAGTGTCCTTGTGCTGCTCTCGTTCTGCCTGATTTTTCCAGGCACTATGCGCCAAATTGGCCTTTACAATCAATCCAAAACGGCGAATCACGTCGGTCTCTGGCCCGAATTTCGTCAGAAATTGGTTAGCTGCGGCTGAATTGCCGCATCTCTCGCATCGCTTCAGCGGAATATGTTCGCGACCGGAAACTTGGTTGCGCTAACGCCGGGCTGGTTGCGCTAACTCCGCGAAAGCGTGCTGTTCTTTTTCCGAAACGTCATGTTAAGAGGCTGATACCCGGGCGCCGTGGCCGCGCCCCGCCGGCGCCCGGCGCGCCGATGGAATTTGCCGCCCCGGCCGGCGGCCATACCGCGAACAGGAGCGAAGCTGACATGACATTCGGACGGGTCAACCCGCAATTCCGGCTCGAGGATCAGGGCATCGATGGGCTGGGCAATGTCTACTACAACCTCATCGAACCGGCCCTGATCGAGGCCGCCCTGAAAAACGGCGAGGGTTCGCTCGGCCGTGGCGGCGCCTTCCTCGTGACCACCGGCAGGTTCACCGGCCGCTCGCCCAAGGACAAGCACGTGGTCAAGACCCCCGATGTCGCCGACAAGATCTGGTGGGAAAACAACGCGGCGATGGCGCCCGAGGGCTTCGATGCGCTCTACGACGACATGATCGCGCACATGCAGGGCGGCACCTACTACGTGCAGGACCTCGTCGGCGGCGCCGATCCCAAGCATGCCATCAACGTGCGCATGGTCACCGAGCTGGCCTGGCACGGGCTTTTCATCCGCCACCTGCTGCGCCGGCCGGACCGCACCGCGCTGGATGCCTTCACCGCCGATTTCACGGTCATCAACTGCCCCAGCTTCCGCGCCGATCCGCAAAAGCACGGCTGCCGCTCAGAGACGGTCATCGCCCTCAACTTCGACCGCAAGATGATCCTGATCGGCGGCACCGAATACGCCGGCGAGAACAAGAAGTCGGTGTTCACGCTGCTCAACTACCTTTTGCCCGAGAAAGGCATCATGCCGATGCACTGCTCGGCCAACCATGCCCGGGGCAACCCGGTGGACACGGCGGTCTTCTTCGGGCTCTCGGGCACCGGCAAGACCACGCTGTCGGCCGATCCCGAGCGCACTCTGATCGGCGACGACGAACACGGCTGGTCCGATCGCGGCACCTTCAACTTCGAGGGTGGCTGCTACGCCAAGACCATCAACCTAGACCCCGAGGCCGAACCCGAGATCTACGCCACGACCGAGAAGTTCGGCACCGTGATCGAGAACATGGTCTTCGACGACGAAACGCTTGAACTGGATTTCGAGGACGACTCGCTCACCGCCAACATGCGCTGCGCCTACCCGCTGGAGTACATCTCCAACGCCTCCGAAACGGCGCTCGGCGGGCATCCCAAGAACGTCATCATGCTGACCTGCGACGCCTTCGGCGTGCTGCCCCCCATCGCGCGGCTGACCCCGGCGCAGGCGATGTATCACTTCCTGTCGGGCTTCACCTCCAAGGTCGCCGGCACCGAGCGCGGCGTGACCGAGCCCGAGCCCACCTTTTCCACCTGTTTCGGCGCGCCCTTCATGCCGCGCCGCCCCGAGGAATACGGCAACCTCCTGCGCGAGAAGATCGCCAAGCACGGCGCGACCTGCTGGCTGGTCAACACCGGCTGGACGGGCGGCGCCTACGGCACCGGCTCGCGCATGCCCATCCGGGCCACCCGCGCCCTGCTGACCGCCGCGCTCGACGGATCGCTGAACGAGGTCGCGTTCCGCAAGGACGACAACTTCGGCTTCGACGTGCCGGTCGCCGTGCCGGGCGTGGCCGAGGTCCTGCTGGATCCGCGCCGCACCTGGGAGGACCCGGCGGCCTACGACGCCCAGGCGGCCAAGCTGGTGCAGATGTTCGCCGACAACTTCGAGCAGTATGTTCCCTACATCGACGACGACGTGAAGGCGGCGGCGATCGGCTGATCGCGCGCCGGATCACGCGCCGGGCCGTGAAGGACGCGATGCGCGGGCAAAGGCCCCGTGGCGTACGGTTGCCCCGTACGGGCCGTACCGCCCGTACGGGACCGCACCGGGTGGTCACAGCGTCAGGATGCCGCGCCGGATCAGGTTCAGCCCCGCCAAAAGCAAGACCGCAAGCGTCAGCTTGCGAAAGGCCCTCTGCTCGATCCGGTCATGAACGCGCAGACCCGCCCACATGCCCAGCACCGCCGGCACGGTAAGCAGCAGCGACAGCGGCAAAGTGTCCCGGTTCAAGACACCTGACGCAACATGTGCCCCGAAAAGCGCGACGGCCCCCAATCCGTAGATCACGCCCTGGATGCGGATCTGCTCGGTCTTCTCGGTTCCCTGCGCGGTCAGCATCGCCACGGTCGGCGGCCCCCAAACGCCTGAAATACCGCCGAAAAATCCGGCCACCGCGCCGATCATGGCCTCCACCCGCGGCCCGGGCCGTGGCGGCAGCCGCAAGGGTCGCCCCCGCAGCGAGGACAGCGCGAAAAGGGCGATCGGCACCCCGATCAAGAGCAGCATCACCCCCTGCGGCAGGATCCGGACCAGCTGCGCCGAGGCCAGCAGAAGCAGCAGGCCCGCCAGCAGGAAGACCTTGAATTTCTTCACGGAATTCCAGGCCGCGGCCGGCCCCTGCCGCAACGCCTGCCAGCCGTTCGTCGCCACCGTGGGCACGATCAGCCCCGCCAGGGCCAGCTCCGGGGCCATGACCGACCCAAGGCCCGAGATCAGGATCATCGGCATGGCGAAACCGACCATGCCCTTGACCAGGCCGGCCAGCGCCGCAATTGAAACGATGGCAATCATGACGCCGGGTCCGCCCGGCAGGGTAAGAAAGTCCATGCCTGCTCTTAACACTTCGCGGCGGCGCCGCACCCGGAAATTTTCAGGCGCAATTTTTGAATAATTCTCCGGGCATACAGGCAGCATAGTTGCGCTGCACCTGCGAAATGGTTAGGAAGAGGCGACGCGAAAAGGGGATATGATTCATGGCGCACGACGGACAGAACGCTGCAATGGACGACGCGATCATTCTCGATGACCTGCTGGCGCTGACCGGAGCGGCGGTCACGCCGGCCGAGACGATCCTGGACAAGGCCCGCGAGAAGCTCCGTGAAAAAGTCGTGAGCGACGGGCGCGTCTCCGGCCGCGCCGGCGAGGCCAACCAGACCGCCGCCCACGGCCTTGCGTGGCTGGCGACCTACGTCGAGTCCCTGCGCCAGATGCAGAACTGGGCCATGCGCCTGAACGAGCAGGGAAAATTCGGCGAGGTGGAGCAACTCATCCATCAGATCGCCTTCGGCGAGTACCTGGCCCAGATCGCCGGCGGTATTCAGATGAACCAGACCGAGATCGTCCGCCTGCCCGATCTGGGCCTGTCGCCCGCGGACATGGCGGCGCTCGACGCGCCCGCCATCGCGACCCTGACCCGCAGCGGCAACACCCAGGCGGCACGCACGCGACTGGTTGAACTGATGCAGGAACGCAAAGCCGAGATCACCGTGGGCAACGCCGGGCTCGAGGAAGAGCTGGAGATGATCCGCGAACAGTTCCGCCGCTTCGCCCTGGAAAAGGTGGCGCCCTACGCCCATGACTGGCACCTCAAGGACGAGCTGATCCCGATGCAGGTGATCGAGGAACTGGCCGAAATGGGTGTCTTCGGCCTGACCATCCCCGAGGAACACGGCGGCTTCGGCCTTTCCAAGGCCTCGATGTGCGTCGTCTCGGAGGAGTTGAGCCGAGGCTATATCGGCGTCGGCAGCCTGGGCACCCGGTCCGAGATCGCAGCCGAACTGATCCTGGCCGGCGGCACCGACGATCAGAAGGAACGGTGGCTGCCGGGGCTCGCCTCGGGCGAGATCCTGCCCACGGCCGTCTTCACCGAACCGAACACCGGGTCGGACCTGGGCAGCCTGCGCACCCGCGCGACCCGCGACGAGACCGGCGACTACCGCATTACCGGCAACAAGACCTGGATCACCCACGCCGCGCGCACGCATGTCATGACGCTGCTGGCACGCACCGATCCCGACAGCACCGATCACCGTGGCCTGTCGATGTTCCTGGCCGAAAAGACGCCGGGCACTGACGAGGCCCCCTTCCCCGACGACGGCATCAGCGGCGGCGAGATCGAGGTGCTGGGCTACCGGGGCATGAAGGAATACGAACTGGGCTTCGACGGGTTCCGGGTGCGGGGTGACAACCTGCTCGGCGGCGAAGAAGGCAAGGGTTTCAAGCAGCTCATGGAGACCTTCGAAAGCGCCCGCATCCAGACAGCGGCGCGCGCCATCGGGGTGGCCCAGTCGGCGCTGGACGAAGGCATGCAGTATGCACAGGACCGCAAGCAGTTCGGAAAGCCGCTGATCGCTTTCCCGCGGGTTTCCGACAAGCTCGCCATGATGGCGGTGGAAATCATGGTGGCCCGGCAGCTGACCTATTTCAGCGCATGGGAAAAGGACAACGGCCACCGTTGCGATCTCGAGGCCGGCATGGCCAAGCTTCTGGGTGCGCGCGTGGCCTGGGCGGCCGCCGACAACGCCCTGCAGATCCACGGCGGCAACGGTTTCGCGCTGGAATACGCGATCAGCCGGGTGCTCTGCGACGCGCGCATCCTCAACATCTTCGAGGGCGCCGCCGAGATCCAGGCACAGGTGATCGCCCGGCGGCTGCTAGGCTGAACACCCGACTACTTCGGGGAGCCCCGGCGGCGGGATGATGCCGCCGGGACGGGCCTCAGTCCAGCTTCACGCCAGAGGTAAGTCCCGCATTCCGGCTGCGCGCGGGGACCGCATCCTTGAGCCAGCACCGGGGGTCGGGGCCCTGCCGCCCCGCAGGGACGTAGGTATAGGCCTTGCACGCGACCGTGTCGGCGCACATCTGGGCACAGGCGGCGGGATCGGCGCGATCAAGGGTCGCGCTGCGGATATCCGAGCCGGGCCGGTTAAAATTGTCTTCGCGTGTGAAGCCGACATCGCCGGAAACGTAGTCACGCCAGCGCACACCCGAGACGAGATCCCGCGCCTCGGTCCGTTTCGGGATCGTGTTTTTCAGCCAGCACTGGGCGTTCGCCCCCTGCCAATGGCCGGCAGGCGCGAAAGTCCAGGCCATGCAATTTCTGTCATAGGCACAGGCTGACGCGCAAATCAGGGGATCGTCCCTGCCGATATCGAAGTTCACATAATCCGCCCCGGGCCTGTCGGTGCCAGGCTCCAGCGTGACGCTGCCGCTCGAATCCCCGCGGCGAAGCGCCTGGTTCCGGTTTGTGCCGCTGCCGCCCCCGCGGGTGGCGAAGCGTACCTGATCGTCCGGGCCGATCCGTGACGGATCGAACCGCGCGGGAAACCTGAACCGCTTGTCGGGAAAATCGACGACCAGCCGATAGTCCTCCCCCGGGCTCAATTCGCCCGCGGGCACCGTGTGGTCGATCAGGAGCATGCCGCTGGTATAGGCCCGGCCGGTCAGCAGCCCCTTGCCGCGGACATCGTTCCACTCGTAGATGCGGTTATTGCTGTCGGCATGGTAAATAGCGAGTGACAGCCATTTCACGTTCGGATCGCAATCGCCAGAGGCGGGTTCCGCCTGAATGGTCGGCGTTGTCGAGGTGGTCGCGCTCTGGGACGGGCTGACGATGCGGGCGGGGCAGAAATCCTTTGCCGCCGCGTCATCGATAGTCGATACAGAGAAACCCGCCGCCACGACCACGGCGGTTGTCAGTTCCATTGCAAGACGCCAAGTCATTGTACCTCCTGGGTGTCGTTCATTCGACCCCCGGGCTGCACTCAGACTATAGGGTTGCTGCCGACGGCAGCCCGCGTGCGCGGCCGAATGCGTCGGTGGCTTGTTGCACGGCAAGCCTAGGAAATGGACGCTTTGATATCAAGGTCCGGTCCCAGCCGGAAATCCGGTGACAAACGACGACCCGCCCACGCCTGCCGGCGCCATGAGCCGGCGGCGTGCCAACATCCTGCCAACCGGCCCCGGCTCACTCCGGCTGGCAGATCTCGCGCCGCGCGATCGCCTGACACGTCCGCAGCGTCAACGCGGCGATGATGACGCCCAAACCGATCAGGAGGGCCGTGCCCAACAGGCGGTGCGCCTCCGAGCCCGTCGCGCCGGCATGGACGAAGCTGGCGATGGTGACGGCGGCCACCGGGAAGCTCAGCGCCCAGAACGACATGACGAACGGCAGGCGGACGATCCTCGGCATCTGGACCGCCACGATCAGCGTGAAGAAATAGGCGCCGTTCAAAAGGATGCGCCCGAACGCCCCGACCTCGCCGGTCAGCTGCACCCATGCCACGAAGGCCACGGCAGGCGGCGCGATCAGGATCACCAGCGTGGGCTGCAGCCGCCCCGGCAGCGGGTCGTGAAACACCAGGCGGTTGATCACCAGGGTCAGCAAGACGATCCAGAAGATCAGACCGACGGACATGAAATACCAGCTCGCCTCAAGATACCCCAGTTGAACCCCCGCGACCGGCACGATCACATTGCCGACCGCCGGAATGAACCAGGCCGGGGACAGGTGCCCGTGCTGGAAGGCCCGTGCGCCGATCCAGCCCGAGACCACGGCGACGGTCAGGATCGCCTGCAAAACGGCCCCGACAAGCCAGAGCGCCCGGGCCGCCCCGGCGGCATGGGGAAGCGCGGCCGTGGCCAGAAGCAGCAGCGAGATCGAGATCGCCGGAAAGAAGGCCAGCTTGACCGGATGATGCCAATCGGCTGCAACCGCCTGCGGATAACGCAGCGCCTTGGCCGCGTAGGCCAGCGCGATCACCGCGAACAGACCCAGCGTGACAAGAAGCGACAGCCCCGACAGGACACCACTCAACCCGAATGCACCTTCGGCGGCGTGCAAGGCGAGCGTCAGGCCGCCCATCCCCATCACGACGGCGAAGAAGGTCACCGGGTAATGCGCCAGCCGGCTCTGCGGTATCTCGCTCGTGGTCATTTGCCTCTCCCTAGGTAACATATCGGTTTTTGCATATGTACCTTTCGCGATGCCTTGACCGGGATCAAACGCGGCGGTCAGTGCAGCCAGCGCAACAGGAACAGCGTGATAGAGGGGAAGGCGACCAGCAGGATCACCCGGATGATGTCCGAGGTGATGAAGGGCAGGACCGCCTTGTAAGTATCCAGCATCGGGGTTCGCGGATCCATCGAGTTGATAACAAAAAGGTTCATCCCGACCGGCGGCGTGATAAGCCCCACCTCGACGACAATCAGCACGAGGATCCCGAACCAGATCGCCACCTCCTCGGCCTCGATCCGGTCGGCCATGCGCTGCGTGACGTTGATGTCCAGCGCATCCATCTGCGCGCGCGTCAACTCCGCACCGCTGGCAATGGCCCCGCGGATGGTTTCCAGCATCTCCGGTGCCATGCCCTGCGGCACGCCTGCAGCGAGCGCCTCGCGCGCGGCCTCGGCCTGCATCGCGGCAAGCGACACCAGCCCGAAGTCCAACTCGCTGACGATCGGAAAGAAGATCGGGATGGTCAGCAGGATCATCGAGAGGCTGTCCATAAGACAGCCGAAGACGAGGTAGAGCGCCAGGATCACCGCCAGTACCACCCAGGGGCTGAAGCCCTGCTCCACCACCCAGCGGGCCAGTTCCTGAGGCACCTGGCTGAGCGCCAGGAAACCGTTGTAAAGGGCCGCGCCCAGGATGATGAAGAAGATCATCGCGGTATTCCGGGCCGTGGCGGTGAAGCTTTGCACCAGGGTCCGGCCCGTCAGCCCCCCGTTCAGCAGGGCGATCAGCCCCGTGCCCGCGGCGCCCACGGCGGCGCCCTCGGTCGGCGTGAACCAACCAAGGTAGATGCCGCCCACTACCAGGATGAAGACCAGCAGGACAGGCCAGACATCCAGCAGCGCGCGCAGCCGCTGGGACACCGGCGTGGCCGCCCGTGCCCCGGCCGCGCCGGGGTTGAAGCGGGCATAGAGGTTGATTGTGATCATGTACCCCAGGGCCGCCAGGATGCCGGGCACGAAGGCCGAGAGGAAGAGCTTGGCAATATTCTGTTCGGTGAGGATGGCATAGATCACCAGGATCACCGAGGGCGGGATCAGGATGCCGAGGGTGCCGCCGGCAGCCAGCGTTGCCGTGGAGAAACCGCCGGCGTAGCCGTACCGCTTGAGTTCCGGCAGCGCCACCTGGCTCATCGTGGCCGCCGTCGCCAGGGACGAGCCGCAGATCGCGCCGAAGCCCGCGCAGGCCCCGACCGAGGCCATGGCCACCCCGCCGCGCCGGTGGCCCAGCCAGGCTTCGGCCGCCTTGAACAGCGCGGTCGACATGCCCCCCAGCGTGGCGAAATGGCCCATGAGCAGGAACATCGGCACGATCGACAGCGAATAGCTGGAGAATGTGGAATAGGTCTCGTGCTTGAGCCGGGACAGGGCCACGGTCATGCCGTCGGTCACCGCGTAAAGCCCGCCCAGGGCAACCACGAACATGGCCAGCCCGATGGGCACCCGCAGGAAGATCAACCCCATGAGCACGGGGAAAGAGGCAAGCCCGATCTCCAGATTGCTCACGTCTCGGGCCCTTCCCGGAAAGGCAGGATCACGCGGCCGCTGACGGTTTCGAACACCCGGGCCACGGCCACGTAGACCCCGATGAGGGCGGCCACCGCGGCCGCCGTGAAACTGGCGGCGTAGGACCACCAGACCGGCATCATCAACATGAAGGTCGTCTCGTTGTAGCGCAGCTTCTCCTGCATGCCCACGAACAGGCGCCAGGCGATCAGGATCAGAACCAGCGCAAAGACGACTTCCACCACGATCTGCATGAAGCGATTGAACCGGCGCGGGAATTTCGCGGCGAAGATGTCGACGCTGGCATGCCCGCCGGTGATCTGGCAGAGCGGCAGAAAGGCGAATATGGCAAAGCCCACGCCGGCCTCCACCAGTTCGACATCGCCAAGGATCGGGCCGACCCCGGCCTCCAGAAGCCAGCCCGCCAGCCCAGGGACGAGGGCCTGCACGAGGTCGGAATGCAAGATGGTGTTCAACAGCCGGCCCGCGACCGACGCACAGGTCAGCAGCACAACCGCCGTCAGCACGACCCCACCCACCACGGCCATGCCGCGCGCCAGCATGAGCATGAATCCTTGCATGCCGTGCCTGCCTGCCCCCTTCGGATCGGGCCGCGGACGTCATGCCCGCGGCCCCCTGCGTCTAGTCGGTGTGCTTTTCGATCAGCGCGCGCGCCTCGTCAACCAGCGCCTGGCCGTCAAAGCCCTTTTCGGTCATGTCCTCGATCCACTGTTTTTCGACGGGCTTGGCGGCCTCTTTCCAGTTGGCCACCTTTTCGGGGGGCAGATCGATGATGTTGTTGCCCATCTCCTCGGCGATCTCGCGGGCCGGGCCGTCGGCCGCGGCCATGGTCTTGCCGGCCAGCGCCGAGAAATCCGCGCCCGACTGGCTGTCGATCGCATCCTTGAGCTCTTGCGGAAGGCTTTCATACTTCTGCTTGTTCATGGCGAAGATGAAGGCCGTGGTGTAAAGCGCCTCGTCGCCGAAGGTCGTGTGGTTTTCGACCAACTCGGGGATCTTCAGCGCGGTGGTCACCTCCCAAGGGATCACGCCGGCGTCGATGACTCCCTTCGACAGCGCCTCGGGCATGGCCGGGACAGGCATGCCGACGGGCGTGGCGCCCAGGGTCTTGAGCAGGTTCGTGATGATCCGCGTGGGCCCGCGCACCTTCATGCCGTTGAGATCCGAGATCTCGTTCACGGGCTTGTCGGAGTGGATCACCCCGGGGCCGTGCACCCAGACACCGAGGATCTTCATGTCCTTGAAATCCTTGTCGAACATGTTCTTCTCGGCGAATTCCCAGTAGGCGCGCGAGGTGTCCTCGGCATTGGACATGATGAACGGCAGCTCGAAGACCTCGGCCTGCGGGAAACGCCCCGGCGTGTACCCGGCCACGACCCAGATGATATCGGCCACGCCGTCGATCACCTGGCTGACCAGTTCCGGCGGCTTGCCGCCCAGTTGCATAGAGGGATAGTGCTCGATCTCGATGCGGCCGTCGGAGGCCTCCTCGACCCGCTCGGCCCAGGGCACGAGGATCTGCTTGGGCACATTGGCCTGCGGTGGCAGGAACTGGTGCATCTTCAGTGTCACCTCCTGCGCCAACGCCGCCGAGCCGAGGCCCGCGGCCAGAACCGTGGCCAGCGCCGTGCTCGCCACCTGTTTGATGCGTTTCATTTCTGGTCTCCTCCCTTGTGAACTGAGATCGGCCCGGGCTGCTGCGGCCCCGCACCGGCAAGGGGAATCCGCGCCGCCGGTGGCGCCACCGGCCTGCCGCCACCTTGCACCTGCGCCTTTGATCGCATCAATGCGCGCGCCATTGCAACTCTCAATACCCTGCGGGCGGCCCTCATGCGGCGGCGGCGATGGTCACGGACACGGGCGTCAGGCCATCGATCTCGCCTTCCAACACGCTGCCCGGACGGACGGCCCCCACCCCGGCGGGCGTCCCCGTGTAGATCAGATCCCCGGGGCCAAGGTGATAGAATTGCGACAAGTGCGCGACGAGTTCCGGCACGGACCAGATCATCTCGTTCAGCCGGGCCTGTTGCACGACCGCCCCGTCGTGGCGCAGCGCGATACGCTGATCGCCCAGCTCGCCAAAGTCAGCGCGCGGGGTCAGCGCGGAAATCAGTGCGGAATTCTCGAAATCCTTGCCCAGGTCCCAGGGCCGCGCCTTTTCCTTGGCGGCCGCCTGAAGATCGCGGCGCGTCAGGTCGATGCCGCACCCATAGCCGAAAACCGCCGCCATCGCGGCCTCGGGCGCGACCCGGAACGCCGATGCGCCAAGCGCGACGACAAGCTCCATCTCGTAATGACAGTTCTCCGTTCCCGGCGGATAGGGGATCGTCGCGCCTGAAACACACAACGCCCCCGGGCACTTGGTGAAATAGAACGGCGCGGTGCGGTCCACGGTGTTGCCCATCTCGGCGGCATGGGCGGCGTAGTTCCGCCCCACGCAGAAGATCCGGCGCACCGCGTAGCCGCGTGTGTCATGCACGACGGGCAGGTCGGGCGGCGGAGCAAGGTCGAACAGCGTTTCGGCGGGCATGGCAGTCCTGATGGATGATTGCGGCCCCCGACTATGGGGCCGCGCGGGGCCGCTGTCAAAACGGCTCAGGCCACCCGCCGGCCACGTGCCCAGATGGCATGCGGCGCCGGCACCCCGCCGCGCATCCCGAACAGGACGATGTCTGCACGCATTCCCGCGGCCAGTTCCCCCCGGTCCGCGAGCCCCACGCTGCGCGCGGGATTGCGCGTGACGGTTGCCAGACCGCGGGCCATGTTGCCCCAGAATTCGCCCAGTTGGACTGCCGCCAGCAAAAGCGCGGCGGGCACGTAATCCGATGACAGGATGTCCAGATGCTCTGCCGCGGCCAGGTCCCGCGCCGCCACATTGCCCGAATGCGATCCGCCCCGGATCAGGTTGGGCGCGCCCATGATGACGCCAATGCCCCGGGCATGGCAGGCGCGCGCGGCCTCCAGCGTGGTGGGAAACTCGGCCACGCGCACGCCGTAGCCGGCCGAGACCTCGACCTGTTCGGCGGTGGTGTCGTCATGGCTTGCCAGCACCGCGCCATAGCGCCGCGCGGCTTGCACGGCCTCGGCTTCGTGATGCGCGCCGTGACTGTTGCGCAGCGCCTTGAGCTGCGCGACATGCGTTTCGAACTCGGTGTCGGAGAAGCCGTGCTTGCCCTTCATGTAGGCTTCGAGCTTGCTGACATCCCGGAACTGCCGCTGGCCCGGCGTGTGATCCATCAGGCTGACGATGCCCACCCGGTCCGCCTCGTCGAATTCCGCCATTTCCTCGACCAGCGTTTCCGAGCAGACCTCGGCCCTCAGGTGCAGGAAATGGCTGATCTTCAGCGCATCCTCGGCCCGCAGCGCCAGCAGTTCGCTGGCCAGTTGCCGGGCATATTTCTTGTCGCGCCCTTCGGCAGTCGCGACGGTGCCGACGCGCATGGCATCGAAGACCGTGGTGATGCCCGTGCCGGCCAGCTCGGCGTCATGGGCAAGGATCGCCGCGTTGTGCGGCCAGTCCACGCCGGGGCGGGGCTGGATGTGGCGTTCGAGGTTGTCGGTGTGAAGCTCGACCAACCCCGGCGCCAGATGGTCGCCCGCGCAATCGATGGCGCCCTTGGGCACCCCGGCCCCCGGCTGGATCTCGGCGATCCGGTCGCCGCGGATCACCAGCGATCCGGTCACGGTTTCATCGGGCAGAACCAGCTTGGCGTTGGCGAGGACTGTCTGGTGTGTCATGAGCGCGTCACGCTTTCCTGTCAGGTCGATGTTGGGAACGGGATCCGGGATGAACTACGAACGCTATGCCGTCTACTATACGCCCCCGCAGGGTCCGCTGGCGGACCTGGGGGCGGCGTGGCTGGGATGGGACCCGGCAACGGGCCAACCCATGGCCCCGCCGGAGTGCGCCGGCCTGCCGCGACCCGCGGCCGAGATCACGCGGACACCGCGGAAATACGGCCTCCACGCAACCGTCAAACCGCCCTTCCGCCTGGCCGAAGGGGCCGAGCCCGACGGCTTGGCAGAGGCCCTTGCCGCATTCTGCGCAGCGCGGCAGCCGGTGACGGTGGAGGGGCTCGAGGTCGCCGCCCTGGGCCGGTTCCTGGCGCTGCGGCCACGGGGCGAAACCACAGCACTGGACCAACTGGCGGGCGCGGCCGTGGCGGCCCTGGATGCCTATCGCGCACCGCCCGGCACGGCCGAACTGGCGCGCCGCCGAGGTGCGGGCCTTTCGCCCCGGCAGGAGGCGCTCCTGCTGGAATGGGGCTATCCCTACGTCATGGAGGAGTTCCGCTTCCACATCACCCTCACCGGCAAGCTGCCGCGGGACGAGATCGCCCAAGTGCGTACCGTGCTGTCCGGGCGGCTGGCCCCGATCCTGCCCGCGCCCTTTGTCATCGACGGCCTCAGCCTGATGGGAGAGGATGCCAGCGGCATGTTTCACCTGCTTCACCGCTACACCTTCTCGGGATAGAGCCGCGCGCGAATCTTTTCCACGGTTTCCTCAAGCGGGCCATCGTTTGACACTTCGATCACGGGGCCGATGTCATCCGGCAACGGCTCTTCGGCCCGCTCCAGACGCCCGCGTATTTCCGCGCCGCTTTCGCGCCCGCGTGCCGCCAGGCGCTCGGACAGGACGGCGCGCGGCGCGGTCAGATGCAGCACGATGAATCGCGGGAACTGCCGCCGCGCGGCCGGCAAGGCGCTGCGCGACAGGTTGACCAGCAAATCCTCCCCCGCCGACAGCCGTGCCCCGACGCTGGCCGGGATCCCGTAGCACATCCCGTGCGCGCGCCAGGACAGCGCAAAGGCGCCGGCGGCCCGGCGGCGGGCGAACTCGGCCTCGTCCACGCCCTCGAAGTCCTCACCCCCGGCTTCTTGGGAGCGGGTGATGACGCGGCGGACACGATCAAGGCCGGGACAGGCACGCGCGAGCGCGGCCATCACCGTATCCTTGCCCACGCCCGAGGGCCCCACCACGGCAATCAGCCGGCCGCTCATCAGGCGGCCTCCGGCGTGAAGGCGGAGACGTCCACCCGGCGGTCGCAGACCCTGTCGCGCGCCGTGGCGTCGTGAAAGATGCCGACAATGGCGGCACCGTGCGCCTTCGCCTCCTCGATGAGGTGCAGAACCGTTTCGCGGTTGGCGGCATCCAGGCTTGCCGTGGGTTCGTCCAGCAAGAGCGCCGGATAGGCATGGGCAAAGCCACGCGCGATGTTGACCCGCTGCTGCTCGCCGCCCGAGAAGGTCGTGGGGCTGAGTGTCCACAGGCGCCGGGGTATGTTCAACCGCTCAAGCAGCTCTTCGGCACGGGCGCGGGCGGCCGGAAGATCGGTGCCCACGGCCAACAGCGGCTCGGCCACCACGTCCAGCGTCGACACCCGGGGGACCACCCTCAGGAACTGGCTGACGTAGCCCAGGGTATGGCGGCGCAGCGCCAGGATCTCGCGCGGGGCGGCGCGGGCCACGTCCACTTCGCCGACCCGGATCCGGCCCGACGCCGCCAGGTAATTTCCATATATCATCCGCATCAGCGTGGACTTGCCCGCCCCGGATTCTCCGACCAGGCCAACGCATTCCCCGGCCGAAACGCAGAGATTGGCGCCCGCCATCACGGGGATCACCGCGCCGCCCTGGTTGTGAAGCGTGAAGGATTTGCAGACGCCTTGCAGCTCGATGAAGGGATGCGTCGTCATAGCAGGTTCTTCCATCTGAAGTAGAGGTAGGACAGCAGCGAGGACAGCGCCATCGCCGCCAGCGCCGCGGCAAAGCCCCAACGCCAGTCGATCCACGGCATCAGCGCGAAGTTCATCCCGAAGATCGCGCCGATCAACGTCGGCGGCAGGAACAGCACCGCCACCAGCGAGAAGGTCTTGGTTGTCGCGTTCTGTTCGATGGTGGTCAGCCCGAAGACGGTGTCGAGAATGAGGCTGAGCTTCTGCGTCAGGAAGCTGGCATGTTCGCTGAGCGAACTGACATCGCTTGACAGCAGTTCGATCGCGCGGCGGCTGTGCCCGTCTTCCTTGCGTGTGGCGCGCCGGTCGATGAAGCCCAGGGCGCGCTCGATCGTGACGAGGCTGTTGCGCACGTCCGACACGAGCGCGCCGGCCTGGCCCAGCATCGACAGCGCCGAGCGCAGGTCATGCACCTCCGTCTCGCCGCCGCCCATACGGAACAACCCGCGTGAGCCCTTCTCGATCCGGGAATCCGTCAGCTCAAGGATATCCGCCAGCCGGTCAATGATCTCGTCCAGGAGCCCGAACAGAACCTCGCGCGCCGAGTCCGTGTCATAGGGGCTGCGTTCGGCCCGGTCGGGATAGCTGCGGAAGGGCCGCGGCGTATGGTACCGTATGGTGACCAGCCGCGCCTCCGACAGAACGAAGGTGACCGGTGCCACTTCGTGGTCCTCGGTATCGGCCAGAGCGGGCAGGACAAGCGTCATGTAGTCCACCGCGCCGCGGCGATACAGGCGGCTGGACAGTTCGATCTCTTCCATGTCCGCGCGCGACGGCAGGGTGATGCCGATCGCCTCGCTGACGCGGTCCAGATCCGCGGGCGCAGGATCGCTCATGTCGATCCAGAGCGCCTCGGGGTCCAGGCCCTCGCCGCGTGCCAGGCCGCCATCCGGCGCGGTATGGTAGCTTGCGATCATGCGCGCCCCTAGACCTGCAGAACCGACGAGACCAGGAGCTGCGTGTAACCGTGCTGGGGATCGTCCAGCACCTGGTCGGTCAGGCCGGTCTCCACGACGTGGCCGTCCTTCATCACCATCAGCCGGTCGGCCAGCAGGCGCACAACTGCCAGATCGTGGGTGACGATGATCGCCGAAAGCCCCATCTCGCGCACAAGCCCGCGCAGGAGGTCCAGCAGACGCGCCTGAACGCTGACGTCCAGCCCGCCCGTCGGTTCGTCCATGAACACAAGCCGCGGCCCCGTCACCAGGTTCCGCGCAATCTGCAGCCGCTGCTGCATCCCCCCGGAAAAGGCGGTGGGGCGATCGTCCACCCGGTCCTCGGGAATTTCCACGCGTCCCAGCCAGTCGACCGCCTGCGCGCGGATCCCGCCGTAGTGACGCGCGCCCACGGCCATGAGCCGCTCGCCCACGTTGCCGCCCGCGCTGACGCCCATGCGCAACCCGTCGCGGGCGCTCTGGTGAACAAAGGCCCAATCCGTGCGCCCCAGCATGCGCCGCTCGGGTTCGGACATCGTCAGCGTGTCGCGCGGGCCTTCGGTGCGCGTGTCGAACAAGACCTCGCCGGCATCAGGAGCAAGCTGGCCGGCGAGGCAGCCGAGAAGCGTGGACTTGCCCGAGCCACTCTCCCCGACTATCCCCATCACTTCGCCGGGGTAGAGGTCGAACCCGACATCCCGGCATCCCAAGCGCGCGCCGTAGAATTTCGTGATCCCCCGGACCTGCAGCAGCGGTGTCACCCTGCCTGTCGTCGTGTGCGTGTCGGTCATGCCGCGCCCTCCTCGAAGGGGACGCCCCGTGCCCCCATGTGGCCGGCCGCCCGGCGCGCCCGGCAGTAATCCGTATCGGAACAGACGAACATGCGGGTGCCCGCGTCGTCGGTAATGACCTCGTCGAGGTAGCTGTCCTCGGCCCCGCAAAGGTCGCACGGGTGATCGGCCTTGGAGGGATCGAAGGGGTGATCCTCGAAGTCCAGGCTCTCCACCCTGGTGTAGGGCGGCAGGGCATAGATGCGTTGCTCGCGGCCCGCACCGAACAGCTGGATGGCGGGGCAATCGGAAAGCTTGGGGTTGTCGAACTTCGGTATCGGCGAGGGATCCATGACATAGCGGTCCTCCACCTTCACCGGGTAGGCATAGGACGTGGCGATCGCCCCATGTTGGCTGATGTCCTCGTACAGCTTGACGTGCATCAGCCCGTATTCTTCCAGGCTGTGCATCTTGCGGGTCTCCGTCTCGCGCGGCTCCAGAAAGCGCAGCGGTTCCGGGATCGGCACCTGGTAGATCAGGATCTGGTCCTCGGTCAGGGCGGCCTCGGGGATGCGGTGGCGGGTCTGGATCACCGTGGCCTGCGCTGTCGCCTCGGTGGTGGCCACGCCCGCCGTGCGTTCGAAGAACTTGCGGATCGAGACCGCGTTGGTGGTGTCGTCCGCGCCCTGGTCGATCACCTTCAGCGTGTCGTCCGGGGTCAGCGTGGCCGCGCTGACCTGGACGCCCCCCGTGCCCCAGCCGTAGGGCATCGGCATCTCCCGGCTGGCGAAGGGCACCTGGTAGCCGGGTATCGCCAGCCCCTTCAGGACGGCGCGGCGGATCATCCGCTTTGTCTGTTCGTCAAGGTAGGCGAAGTTGTAATCTTCCATGGTCTCGCCCTTCTGCGCAGAATCGTTGCACGGCGCGGTCATGCTCTCGCCTCCTTCCGCCGGTATTCAGCCGTCACGACGCAAACCTGACACGAGGGACCAAGACCATGCTCCATGCAATCGTCATCGCGCTGTTCGTGATGTTCTCCGCCGCGCTGATCGGCAAGATCCTGCGCCACTACTTCCCGGACTCCGGCATCTACTTTTCCCGGGACGACGACGGCGAGGCCGACATCGATATCTCCAATATCACCCGCTGAGCAGCCCGCGCCGATCATTCCGCGGCCTCCTGCAGATCTTCGGCCCCGGCAGCGCATCGCAACTTGCGCACCAGTTCCAGTTCCGACTGGAAATCCACATAGTGGGGCAGCTTGATGTGCTCCAGGAAGCCGGTGGCCTGGATGTTGTCGGCGTGGCTGAGCACGAATTCCTCGTCCTGGGCGGGGGCGCCCTGATCGTCCTCACCCAGTTCCTTCCAGCGCAGCGCGCGATCGACCAGCGCCATCGAGATGGCCTTGCGCTCGGTCTGCCCGAATACGAGGCCGTAGCCGCGGGTGAACTGCGGCGGCTCGACCCTGGAGCCGCGGAACTGGTTGACCGTCTCGCATTCGGTCAGGGTGATCTCGCCGACCTCGATGGCGAAGCCCAGTTCCGGGATCTTCATCTCTACGGCCACCGCACCGATGCGCAACTCGCCCACGAAAGCGTGGTTGCGCGCGTAGCCGCGCTGCGTGGAATAGGCGAGGCCCAAGAGGAACCCCTCGTCTCCGCGCGTCAGGGCCTGCAGCCGCAGGGGGCGCTCCGCCGGCAGTTCCATCGGCTCGCGCGTGAGGTCGGGCGGGGTCTGCTCGTTATCCGGTTCCGTCTGGATCAGCCCCTCGCGGTTCAGAAAGCCGGTGATATGCGGCGTGGGCTCGTCGCGGGCCGTGGCCTCGGGGGCCTTGGGCACCTCTCCGTCGGCGGCCAGTTTGAAATCCAGCAGCCGGTGTGTGTAGTCGAAGGTCGGGCCCAGCACCTGACCGCCCGGCGCATCCTTGAACGTGGCCGAGATCCGCCGGTCGCACCGCATGGCGCTGGTGTCCACCGGCAACGAGGCCCCGAGCCGCGGCAGCGTGGTGCGATACGCACGGATCAGGAAGATCGCCTCGATCAGATCGCCGCGCGCCTGCTTGATCGCCAAGGCGGCGAGATCGGGATCATAAAGCGAGCCCTCGGCCATCACCCGGTTCACCGCGAGGCTCAGCTGTTCACGGATCTGGGCAACCGACAACTCGGCGAGGTCATGGTCGCCCCGCCGTTCCTCGGCCAGCCAGGCGTGGGCGTTGTCGATGGCGCGCTCGCCCCCTTTGACGGCGACATACATCAGGAATCCTCCACCTGTGTCGTGCGCGGCAAGGCGGCAAGCCGGTTGCCGCAGCTGAAGAAGAAATCGAGCCCCAGCGGGAAACGGCCCGCGTTGGCACGAAACGCCGCCGTTTCGGGCAGCGACAACCGCGCCGTCCCGTCGATACCCGGTCCGCGCAGAACCGCCCCCTCGGCCGCCAGTCTATCCACCTCGACGATCAGGGTGGCCGACCGGTCGGGGTATTCCGCGGTGCCGGTGGCGTAGGCCTCCAGCGGCTGCAGGGCAGGCCAGGTGCCGATGGCGAAATCCGCGCGCGCGGCCTCCGTCAGCGGCGCCCCGGCATGGAAAGTGATCCAGTCGCGCACCTGCGCGCAATCGTGCGCGCCGGCCAGATGGACGGCCGTGTCCGGGTCGCACAGCGTGAGCACCAGCGCCCCGGCGGCAGGCGACAGGGGGGCGGGTGGGGCCGCTCCGGTCACCTCGCTCAGCCGGCCGGGCCGAGCCAGCGCCACCATCGCCGCGCGGAACGCTTGCGCCGAGTCCACGGCAACATCGGCGAACCCGCCTTCGAGTGCCTGGGTTTGCATCAGTCCTCTCCCCGAGACATCGTGAAGAAATCCACCTTGGTCGCCGCGGCCTTGGCCGCGCGGGCCGCGCGGGCCGCGCTCAACGCCTGCTCCAGCGGGGCCAGGATCGCGGCGCGCAACTCCGCCTCCTGCGCCGTCTGCATGAGCGCATCGACCAACGCCGCCTGCGTCGCATGGCCCTTGTCGCGGCCCTGCACGTAGGCATGTCCGACTTCCCCGCTGTCGAGCTTGAGCGAGCAGCGGGTCACGGTCATCTCGCCAAGATTGAAGGGCGCACCGGTCGCGCCCGCGCGGCCGCGGACCATCACGCCACCCGCCTCGGGCGCACGCAGATAGGTGTAGCCCGGGGCAAGGCCGGTATCCTGCCAGAGGCGGTCCAGCTCTGCACTAGGGGCCTTGGCCAGAAGGCTCATCCAGGTCTGCCGGTCTGTGGGGTCGGTCATCTAGACACCTTGCGGATTTGTCTACATTACTATACAACTAGACAAATCTATACCGCGAGTCACCCAAGGCCGGCAAGCCCGCCCCGTATGAAATTCCTGTGACATGGCCCGTACGCGCACCCCGATCTGGAAATCCATCCATGCCGCTCTCACAACCGACATCGGCGCCGGGCGGTACGCCGCCGGCGACAAGCTGCCCACCGAGGCAGAGCTGTCCCGCCGGTTCGGCGTGAACCGCCACACGGTACGCCGGGCCCTGGCCGCACTGACCGAGGACGGGGTCGTGCATACAAGGCGCGGCGCGGGGACCTACGTGGCGCAAATGCCCACCGACTACCCGCTGGGACGGCGCGTGCGGTTCAACCAGAACCTCCGCGCGGCTGGCCGGACGCCGACCCGCGAGCTCCTCACCCTGGAAACACGCGCCGCCGACGGGCGGGAGGCCGAGGCGCTGGACGTTGCCACGGGCGCGCCCGTGCATGTCTACAACGGCAAGTCGCTGGCCGATGATCAGCCCGTGGCGTTGTTCCGCAGCGTTTTTCCCGCCGAACGCTTCCCGCGCCTGCCCGAATCGCTACGGCGCCATCACTCGGTAACGGCCGCGCTGCGCGAGCACGGGCTGGCCGACTACACCCGCGCCTGGACCCGGCTGAACGCCAAGCTGGCCAGCCCCACCCAGGCGTTGCATCTGCAAATTCGCGAGGGCGCGCCGATCCTGCGCACGATCGCCGTGAACATCGATGCCACGGGCCGGCCCGTGGAGTATGGCCGTACCTGGTTCGCCGGTGACCGCGTGACCCTGACGCTTGCGGATTCGTGATGTTTTCAAAGGGCTTGTCACGCAGCCATCACATTTTTCACCTAAGGTTGCACCAACAAAGCCCCGAGAGCAGCCCAATGCCGATGCCCTGTCCCGAGCTGCGCCTAACAGGCGCCACCGTCCTTCGTGACGGCGAAATGCAGACCCGTTCGGTCGCCATCGAACAGGGATGCATCAGCAAGGGCCCCCTGCCCGAGGTGGATCTGTCGGGGTATCTGATCCTGCCCGGCATCATCGACCTTCACGGCGATGCCTTCGAGCGCCATATAGCGCCACGCCCCACCGCCCCCTTTCCGTTGGCCCACGGTCTTGTCGCCACCGACCGGGACGCCGCCGCCAACGGCGTCACCACCGCCTGGATGGCGCAAGCCTGGTCATGGGAGGGCGGACGCCGCGGCCCGGACTACGCCGAGGCGTTTCTGGCGGCCCTCGACGCCTACCGCCCGCGCATGAACACGGACCTGCGCGTTCAGCTACGCTGCGAAACGCACACGGTGGAGACCGCCGACCGCTTGCTTGCGGCGATCGAACGGCACGGGGTGGACTACGTCGTCTTCAACAATCACCTGGACGAGGCCAAGCACCTGGCCGACAGCCGCCCCGACGAGCTCGCCGCCTGGGCGCGCAGCATCGGCCAATCGCCGCAGGCGCATCTTGCGGCGCTGAGGGACGCATGCAAGCAGGCGCGCGCGGTGCCCCGCTACCTCTGCCGGCTTGCCGAGGCCTTCGACGAGATGGGGGTCCTCTACGGGTCTCATGACGATCCCGATGCCGAAACGCGCGAAACCTTCGCGATGATCGGCGCGAAGATCTGCGAGTTTCCCGCCGGGCGCGGCGCCGCGAAACTGGCCAAGGCCGTAAACGATCCGGTCATCATGGGCGCACCGAACGTGGTGCGCGGCGGCTCGCAGGCGTGCAGCATCGCCGCCGCGCCGCTTGTCGAAAGCGGTCACTGCGATGCCCTGGTGTCCGATTACCACTACCCCGCGCTCGCCGCGGCGGCCTTCGCCCTGGTAGACCAGGGCGTGGCGGATCTGCCTTGCGCCTGGCGGCTGATCTCGCAGGCGCCGGCGGAAATCCTGCGCCTTCCCGACCGCGGCGTGATCGACTATGGTCGGCGCGCGGATCTATGTGTCGTGAACCCCGAGACCCGCGCAGTCGAGGCGACGCTGGTGGCCGGCCGTATCACGCATCTGACAGGCGAAGCGGCGCTGCGGTTTCTGCGGCAGGACGAGGCGCTGGCCATGGCGGCCGAGTGATCTGTCACCGAATTTTCACGGGGCCATCACCGGATTGTCGTCATTTCGGGTGATTGTTTGCCGTTATATGTCCCCGCGATTTCATCACCAAACAGGGCGGCCCATCGGGCCGCCCGATTTCTGGGCCTCAAGATTGGTTGGATGTCAGCCGCCGTATTTCTCCAGAAAAGCCTCGGCAGGCAACGCCCGGAAATCGGCAAGCGCCGCGCGCAGTTCGGCATGGTTCCACTCCCACCACGCCAGTGCCATGAGCCGCTCCGCCACCTCGGCCGGCAGGCGGCGACGCACCGGTTTGGCCGGGATACCCGCCACGATGGTGTAAGGCGCGACATCGCGGGTCACGATCGCACCCGATGCCACCACGGCGCCGTGCCCCACCGTCACCTCGGGCTTGATCTGCGCGTTGTGCCCCAGCCAGGTATCGTGCCCGATCACCGCGCGCCGCGCGCTTCGGTGTGCGAACCAATCCGCGTCGTCCGCGGCATCATCCCAGTAACTGGCCGACCGGTACATGAAATGGTGCAGGCTGGCGCGGTCCAGTGGATGATCGGTGGCGCCGATGCGCACGAAGCTGGCGATGTTGCTGAACTTGCCCACATCGGCATTGGCGATGTCGCAACACCGGTCGCAATAGGAATAGTCCCCGATAACCGAATGGGCCACACGGCTGCCCCGGCCGATTTCGCAGAACCGGCCGAAGCTCGTCTCCGCGATCTCGCAGTCGGGATGGATGTAGGGCTCGTAAGCGGTAAGTTTCGGCATATCTCGATACGGCTGGTGGACCTGCCCCGGCAGGATCAGAAAAGCTGGGCGGGCGACGGGCCTAGTACCCGCTGTCGTCGGACTTGATGAGCTTGGCACGCAGCCAGCCCGAGATCGTGTCCATCGCCATGACCATCACGATGATGAGGATGATGTAGTAACTCACCTCTTCCCAGTCCTTCTGGGTGATCATCGCCTGCGTCAGCAACAGGCCGATACCGCCCCCGGTGATCGCGCCAATGATCGTGGCGCTGCGAGTGTTGGACTCGAGGTAATAGAGCAGCTGGCTCAGCAGTACCGGCGTGATCTGCGGGATGACCCCGAACCGGTAGCGCTGAAGGGGCTTGGCGCCGGTGGATTGCACACCCTCGATCTGCTTGCCGTCGACGTTTTCCAGCGTCTCCGAAAAGAGCTTGCCGAAGGTGCCGCTGTCGGTCAGCAGGATGGCCAGTGCACCGGTCAGCGGCCCGGGGCCGAAGGCCCGCGACAGCACGATGGTCCAGATCAGCGCATCAACCCCCCGCACGAAATCGAAGACGCGGCGCACGCCGAACCGGATCGCCATGAAGGGCGAGAAGTTGCGCGCCGCCATGAAGGCCAGCGGCAGGGCCACCATCGCCGCCCCGCAGGTGCCAAGGAAGGCCATCAGGATCGTCTCGAAGATCGCCCAGGCGACCTCGCCGTGCCGCCACATGGCGTTGTTCCAGAAATGATCCAGCATCGCTGCCAGGTTCGACGTGTCCGCGATCACGCGTTCGGACGACATCGCCAGCGATGCGAGCTCTGCAAAACTCTTGCCGTGGAACGGACTGTCGAGGGTGAACCAGAAAAGCTCCCAGCCGAACTGGTACTTGAACAGTTCCGCGCGCGTGCGCGTGACCGTCAGCCGGCCCTCCTCGGTGGTCACGGTCAGCCGGTTCTTCGAGGCGTTGATCCACTCCGGCTGATCCTCCCGGTTTCCCGAGGGGAAGGACATCTCGACCCCCCGCCGCGAAGGTGTCGCGGCGATCATGCCGTAGCCGGGGATCTCGTAACGGACCCCTTCCCCCTCGAAGGTGACGACGTGGCCGCTGCCAAGGTCGGCCACCACACCGGCATCGGTCGGCGTCACCCAAGCCGGTGTCTCGCCGTCGGGATAGGTGCCCTTGCGCTCGCCCTCGATGGCGATCTCGAGGCTGTCCATCCGGGCGTCATAGGTGACATGCGTCTTGTGGCTGTAGCTGTCCGCGACCAGCGTGCGCGCGTTGTCCAGGCTGGCCCGCTCGCTCAGGCCGGGAATGTCGAAGGCAAAGAAGATGTAGGCGAAATAGGCGAGCACCACCAAGGGCAGACCGAAGTTCCACAGCCGCTTGCGCTGGAACAGGGTCTCGGCCTCGGCCTTGAAATCACGGCTCTCGCCGGCAACGGCTGTCATGGTCATAGCGCGGCCCCCTTCGTCAGCCGCTCGCGGAAGTGCGACGACAGTTGGTCGAACAGGATGATGGTGAGAAACAGCAGCAGGAAGATCGCGGCGGCCTCGTCGAACTGGCCCTGCCCCCAGGACATGGTGTTGCGCAATTCGTACCCGATGCCACCGGCGCCCACGAAGCCCAGAATCGCCGAGGCGCGCACGTTGATCTCGAAGCGCAGCAGGGTATAGCTGAGGTAGTTGGGCGCGACCTGCGGCATGACGCCCAGAAGCATCCGCTGGGACCACGACGCCCCGACAGATTGCAGCCCCTCCACCGGTTGCAGCGAGGCGTTCTCGTTGACCTCCGAGAACAGCTTGCCCAGGGCGCCGACCGTGTGAAAGGCAATGGCGATCATCGCCGGGACAGGCCCGCCGCCCATGACGAAGATCAGTATCAAAGCGATCACTATCTCGGGGATCGCGCGCATGATGTCCATGATACGGCGGAACACCGGGATCAGCCGTGGCCAGCGCGCCAGACCCCGTGTCGCCAGAAGCGATATCACGATCGCCAGAAGCGTTCCGACCAGGGTGGAGGCCGCCGCGATGTTCACCGTCTCGATCAGCGCCGGCAGGAAGGTCACCAGATTGGCGGGTAGCTCCTGGATCTTCTCTGCCGCTTCGCCCCAGACCTGTGCGGGGAAGTCCAGCACGTTGTGCCAACCGTCCCAGAATCCGCCTGCATTGCGCGCGTCCGCGATGCGGAAGCCCGAAACCATCAGCGCGACGAAGATCACCAGGATCAGGCCGGAATAAAGCCGCCGTCGCTGCGTCATCGCCATGTAGTCGCGGCGAACGTCGTCGGTGGTGCGGGGGACGTCGGCGGGTGCGTCTGCCATTGCGCTGCCTTGTGTCTGACATGAGAACGGGCCCCGCCGGCTGCGGGGCCCGCCAGGGACGATCCGATCAATCCATCTTGGACTTGCGGGCCTCGATGATCGAGGTGTAGGCGTCGTGGCCGATCGGCTGGAAACCCTTGGCTTCGCCGGCCATCACGCCGTAGGCGCAATCGGCGTCCATCGCCGGCAGAGAGGCCATCAGCGCTGTCATCTCGATCTTGACGTCTTCCGGCAGCTCGCTGCGCAGGACGACCGGGCCTTCCGGGATCGGCTTAGACTTCCAGATCTGGACATAGTTGTTCATGTCGATCAGGCCGGCGTCGACGGCCTTGCGCAGCGCGCCGGAGTTGTAGCCGTCTTCCCAGTTGCCCAGGCCGTCGGCCCAGGTGACGCCGCCGTCGATGTCGCCGTTCTTGACCGCGATGATCGTCTGTTCGTGGCCGCCGGTGAACTTGACCTCGCCGAAGAAGTCACCCGACTCCATGGTGACGTCGTATTCGGCGGGGATCTCGATCGAGGGGATCAGGTAGCCGCTGGTCGAGTTCGGGTCGCCGAAGCCGAAGGCCTTGCCTTCGAGGTCCTCGATCGAGGTGATGCCGCTTTCCTTGCGGGCGAATCCGACCGAGTGGTAGCCGTAGCCGCCGTCGACGTTGGTCTTGACCAGGATCGGCTCGACCGCGTCGGGATTTTCGAGGTGGGTCTTGGCGTACCCGCTGGCGCCCAGCCAGGCCATGTCGATGGTGCCGCCCAGCAGGCCCTGGATGACGCCGTTGTAGTCAGCCGGCGCGAACAGCTTGGTCTCGACGCCGAGCAGGTCCTCGGTCTTGGCGCGCAGGCACTCGTTCGAGGCCAGGCGGTCCTGGGCGTTCTCGCCGCCCAGCAGGCCGATGCGGAATTCGTCGATCTTCTCCTCGGCCATGACCGGAGCGGTCAGGGCCGTGGTTGCCACGATGGCAGCAATCAGGTTCTTCATGGATATCTCTCCGGTTGCAGTGGTTCATCCGCCGCCGTGACGGCGAATCCTGGGCACTCAGACCGTCGCCTCGGCCTCGTAGAGGGCCTCGCGGGTTTCTCGGTCGAGCGATTCGAAGCTGGTGGAGGTGCTGTCCTCGCTGAACGAGGCGTCGGCGCCGTAGATATCGCGGGCCACGCCCGTGGTCAGCTGCTGGGGCGTGCCGTCGAAGACAATCCGCCCCTCGCGCATGCCGATCACCCGCTCGCAGTAACGCCGCGCGGTATCCAGCGTGTGCAGGTTGGCGATGACGGTGCGGCCGTCCTCTTCGTGGATGCGGCGCAGGTCCTCCATGACCAACTGGGCGTTCATGGGATCCAGCGACGCGATCGGCTCGTCCGCCAGAACGACCTTTGGTTCCTGCATCAGGGCGCGCGCGATCGCGACGCGCTGCTGCTGGCCGCCCGACAGCGCCTCGGCGCGTTTCGGCGCGTGCTCGGCGATTCCCAACCGGTCAAGGATGTCGATGGCGCGGTGAATGTCGGCCTGTGGATAGAGGTTGAACATCGTGGTCATCACGGACCGCCGGTTCAGCGTGCCGTGCAACACGTTCGACACCACGTCCATGCGCGGAACCAGGTTGAACTGCTGGAAGATCATCGCGCAGTCCGACTGCCAGGCACGCTTTGCCTTGCCCGCCAGGGCGGTCACGTCACGCCCTTCGAACTCGATGCGCCCCTCGGAGGCATCGGTCAGGCGGTTGAGCATGCGCAGCAGGGTCGACTTGCCGGCACCCGACCGGCCGATGATGCCGATCATGCCGGGCTTGTTCACGGTGAACGACACCGCGTCGACGGCGGTGTTCCGACCGAACTGCTTGGTCAGGTTCGCGATGGTCAGCAAAACGGGTCCCCCTAGTCGTTGAAGCGCGTCGTAGGTGGAGTTCTCGAAGCATTTGCGACAACCGCGTAAAAGTTTTGTAACGCCGGCCCGTGCGGGAACGGGCTTGCCCGGGGGAATACCAGGCCGTACGGTCACGGGCATGAACGCCACACCCGCACGACGCCTGGGCCCGCAGGACTGGCTGCGCGCCGGCCGGGCCGCGCTTGCCGAGGCCGGCCCCGAGGCGCTGAAGGCCGAACCGCTGGCGCGCCGCCTGGGCGCGACCAAGGGCTCCTTCTACTGGCATTTCCGCGACGTCCCCGCCTATCACGCGGCCTTCCTGGCCGACTGGGAGACACGCGCGCTGGATGACGTGCGCGGCGAGCTGACCGGCGAATCGGGCGCCGTCGCCCGTCTGCGCCGGATGGCTCAGGTCATCGCCTCCGGCCCGGCCACGGGCGGCGCCCTGGGCGCCGAGCCCGCCCTGCGGGCCTGGGCCCGCGGTCACGACGGCGCGCGCGCCACCCTTGCCCGGGTCGATGCCGCGCGCCTGGCGGAGTTCCAGGGGTTGTTGTCGGAGGTCGGGATAGAAAACCCGGAGATGGCCCGGATCATCTACGGCGCGGCCATCGGCATGCCCGCCTTGGACACCACGCAAGCACGCGACGACGCGCAGGCCCTCGGCACGCTGGTCGACCTTGTGCTGGCCCTGCGGTAGCCCCGGCACCTTTCGCGGGCATCCCTGTCAAGCGTCGCCTCCCCGCTCGAACCTTTCCAGGAAACGCTGGCGCGCCACCGGCAAAGGGCGTTCGCCAAGGGCCGGCGCCAAGTGATGACGCAGGAAATGCCCCGTCACCCGCAGGGCCGCGGCCACCTCGGCGTCGCCCGCCGGCCCCGCGCCCAGCAGGCAGGCCGGCAGCGGCAGAAGCCGGTCGGCCCAATCCCCGGCCCCCGCGCGTGATACCGCCCGCCCGGTGCGCGGCGAGATGTAACTCAGGTCGTTGGCGCGGGCGCCCAGCACGGCGCAGGTGGACAGGTCCAGGCCGAATCCCAGGTCCTCCAGCAGCGTCATCTCCCACTTCAGGTAGGCCAGCGGCCAGACCTCGTTCTGGCCCAAGAGATCGAGAAGCTGTTCGGTGCGGCCGTAAAGGCGGGGATGCGCCTCGCGCTCGGGCAAGCAGAACACCAACAGCGCCGTCACAGCGTTCAGCCCCGCAAGCGACAGCCGGTCCCCCATGGCCGCCGCCGCGCGCGAACGGCGCGGCTCGACCGTGAAGGTGCCGATGTGATCTTCCAGCCGTGCCCGCCAGGCCAGGTCGAGCTGCGCGCCCGGCTGCAAAACCGGCGCCACCCGGCGCGAGGCGCCGCCGCGCACGACGCCCGCGTGCCGGCCGCGTTCCGGCGTGAACACCTCGATGATCGCCGATGTCTCGCCGTGCCGGCGCACCGACAGCAGGATGCCCTCGTCGCGCCATTCCATGCCGGGCCCTCCTTCCAGGAATCCGCATAGGACATCAGATCGCCCCGCCTGCCAAGGGGCACGCGGCCGTAGCTATCGCTCGCGAAGTATGTTTCACTCCGCCCGAAACAACATGACTGCAACGGGGACGTGTTCGATGAAACGGTTTGCGACGAATCTGGCAGCCTGGGCCCTTTCCGCGGGGCTGGCCTGCAGCGCCGGCGCGGCATCGGCGGCCGAGAACGTGATGGTGGTCTTCGACGGCTCCAATTCCATGTGGGGCCGCATCGACGGCACCGCGAAGATCGAGATCGCCCGCGACGTGATGGAGAACCTTCTGGGCGAGTGGACGGCCGATCGGCAGGTGGGCCTGATGGCCTACGGCCACCGCCGCCGCGGCGATTGCAGCGACATCGAGACCCTGGTCGCCCCGGCAAAGGGCACCCGTGACGCGATCCTGGAGCGCATCAACGCGATCACCCCCACCGGCAAGACGCCGCTGACCGACGCGGTGGAACGCGCCGCCGGGGAACTGTCCTACAACGACACGCCGGCCACCGTCGTGCTGATCTCGGACGGGCTGGAAAGCTGCGAGCGTGACCCCTGCGCCCTGGCCCGGACCCTTGAACAGCGGGGCGTGGGCTTTACCGCGCATGTCGTGGGTTTCGGCCTCGGCGGGCGGGCCGATGCGGCCTCGCTGGCCTGCATCGCCGACGAGACCGGCGGGCAATACCTGTCGGCCCGCAACGCCCAGGAACTGGGCCGCGCCCTCAGCACGGTCAGTACCGCCGTGGCCGAAGAAAGCCCCGAACCGGCCCCGGAACCCGAAGCTCCCGAGGTGCAGGTCAGCGGCCCTGACAGCACCCTTGCCGGGTCCAGCTTCGAAGTCTCTTGGGCGCCAACGTTGCACCCGCGCGACTATGTCACGATCGTCCCCGTCGGGACCGAGGAGGGCGCGTACGGCAACTACGTCCGGGTAGAGGACAAGAGCGCGCGCAACCTCCGCGCGCCTGCCGACACCGGCCTTTACGAACTGCGCTACATGCATCACGAAACCGACGAGGTGCTGGGCACCGCGCCGATCGAGGTGACAGAACCCGACGTCACGCTCGAGGCACCGGCATCGGCCCTCACCGGCGCGGCCTTCGAAGTAACCTGGGCCGGCAGGGTGCATCCGCGCGACTATGTCACCATCGTGCCCATGGACGCCGAGGAAGGCGCCTATACCGACTACTTCCGCGTGGGCGACAAGGACGCCGACGACCTGCGCGCCCCGGCCGACGCAGGGATGTACGAGGTCCGCTACGTCCTGGAAGAGGGCGACAGGACGCTGGCCAGCCAGACGATCGAGGTGACAGAGCCTGAGGTCACCGTCGACGCCCCCGGAAGCACCCTGGCCGGCTCCGCCTTCGAGGTCACCTGGAGCGGCACCGTCCATCCGCGCGACTACGTCACCATCGTGCCCATGGGCGCCGACCCGGACGCCAGCCGCGACTACGCCCGCGTCGGCGGCAAGGACGCGGCCAAGCTGAAGGCCCCGGCGGACCCGGGCATGTACGAGGTCCGCTACGTCCTCAACGAGGGCAAGCGCGTCATGGCCTCCCGGACCATCGAGGTGAGAGAGCCTGAGGTCAGCGTCGACGCCCCCGGAAGCACCCTGGCCGGCTCCGCCTTCGAGGTCACCTGGAGCGGCACCGTCCATCCGCGCGACTACGTCACCATCGTGCCCATGGGCGCCGACCCGGACGCCAGCC
>NHTQ01000007.1 GCA_002166865.1 Rhodobacteraceae bacterium WFHF2C18 | reverse complement strand
GACAACGTGAGCTTCTCGGTGGAACTGATCGCGCCGATCGCCATGGAAGAGGGCCTGCGCTTCGCCATCCGCGAAGGCGGCCGCACCGTCGGCGCCGGCGTCGTCTCGAAGATCATCGAGTGATCGGCCCGGCCGCTGCCCGCGCGGCGGCCGCGAGGTGACCGAACGCAACGCCCCGGGCTGTCCCCGGGGCGTTTTGCTGTGCCGACCCGGGCGTCATTGCGCGGCCGCTTCGGTGGCGCGGGGGCCGTCGGGCCGGACGAGGGCGGGCACGGCCCTTTCGCGCGCGGTATCGGGGATGCGTTCGCGCGGGAGGACGGGCCGCGGGCCTTGGGGGCCGGGAGGGTCGGCCGGCGCCTGCACCAGCACGGAGGCGACCCCGCCGGCCAGCGCGAGGCCGGCGACGGCGGCGGCGAGCAGGGTGAACTGACGGATCCAGGCGGGGCGGGGCATCGGGGGGCTCATGGTGGTAGCGGTCGGGATGTGCAAAGGATAGGGCATGCGCCGCGCCGTTGCGAAGCAATCCCGCGTGAGTCCCGCGTCGCGCCGTTTCACGTTTCGCGGAGCGCAAGGAATCCCGCCGTGCAGGCAGAAACAGGCGAAAGGATGCTTGATTCCCGCGCCGAGGTGCCTTAATTCAGCGCGTGGCCAAAGGGGTATAGCTCAGCTGGTAGAGCGACGGTCTCCAAAACCGTAGGTCGCGGGTTCGAGCCCTGCTGCCCCTGCCATTTCCCGTCATTCCTGTCATGGCATTTGCTCGGTCCCTGCGGGGCCTGCATGTCCGCGGCCGTGCCATGATTCCGACACGCCAACGCCCATTTCGTAACACGAGTTCGCCGTATTCCCGCCCAATTCCGGCCGTAACCATGCCTTGAATGAGGGCGGCGCGGAGGCCGGCCCATTCAGTGGGGGCGGGAAAACTTAGGTGCTGTCATGCAGGGAAAGACCCCTCACTGGGCTCCCGGTCCCCAGGACCATTTCGATCCGGGCGAGGAAATGCCGGGCGCGCCGCCGCCGGACGCGCGCACCCGCGACGAGGCGTGCCGCAATGCCCGGGTCACGATCCATCGTCTGGTCGCTGAGCAGGCCCGGGCCGAGCGTCGCGCGCGCCTGCCCGACCTGGCCGCTGCGCCGGCCGCGCCGCCAAGCCCGGGCGCTCTGAAACACGGAGAGCTGGCCGCCGGCCTGCGCCCGGCGTTTGACACGGCGCCGCCCCGACCTCTTCGCCGATGGCGGCTGCGGCCCATGCACGCGGTGGTCGCGGCGCTGGCGGTCCTGATGGTGGTGGAGCCGTGGTTCCTGCCGGCTGTCCTGCTGGTGGGGTTCTGGCTGGCCGTGGTCGCCTATGTCGCCTTTGGCCGCGAGATCGTGGCCGATCTTCTGGGTCAGCTGCAGCGCTGGTTGCAGCGCCGTGCGCCGTGGCTGGCCGGGAAGCTGGCCGCGGCCTTCGCCCGGGTGCGCCGCGGCGTGGCCCGCGACGGCCTGGATGACGACCCGCCGCCCTTCGACAGGCGGCGCGCCGGCGGGCGCCGGCGGTGAGCCGCACACGGCAGGGATCGCCGAACCGCCCCTTGTCATTCGAGCCCTTGGCGCGTATCTGGGCCGGAACCGACGGTTTTCCCGGAAAGATGCAGGGTATGGCACGTACGAATCCGCTTCAGTTCATTCAGCAGGTCCGCTCGGAGGTTGCCAAGGTCGTCTGGCCCACCCGGCGCGAAGTCCTGCTGACCACCATCATGGTGTTCATCATGGCCACCTTGACGGCCATCTTCTTCGCGCTGGTTGACCTGGTGATCCGGACGGGGCTTCAGGGAATCCTGGGCATTTTCGGCTGAGCCCAGAAAATGCGCCCGGCCCCTTGAAATCGCGGGCGATCACCGGTAGTTGACACGACACTCCGAAACGTGGCGCGCGGCGATTCGTGTTGCGCGCCGATTTTTGTTTCGGGGACGTCAGGGTAACCACCTGAAACCACGGAATTTCCCGGCCTGCGGCCGGTAGTGACAAGGGCATGCATCGACAATGGCAAAGCGGTGGTACTCGGTCAGCGTTCTTTCCAACTTCGAGAAGAAGGTGGCCGAGCAGATCAGGCAATCCGTCGCCGAGGCCGGTCTCGAGGACGAGATCGAGGAGGTGCTGGTGCCCACCGAAGAGGTGATCGAGGTGCGCCGCGGCAAGAAGGTGACCGCCGAGCGGCGGTTCATGCCGGGCTACGTGCTGGTGCGCATGGAGATGTCGGACCGCGGGTATCACCTGATCAACTCGATCAACCGCGTCACCGGGCTCCTGGGTCCGCAGGGCCGGCCCATGCCGATGCGCGATTCGGAGGTGAACGCGATCCTCAACCGCGTCCAGGAGGGCGAGGAGCAGCCGCGCACCCTGATTTCCTTCGAGGTGGGCGAGAAGGTGAAGGTCAACGAGGGGCCCTTCGAGGACTTCGACGGCATGGTCGAGGCCGTGGACGACGAGAACCAGCGCCTGAAGGTGTCGGTCTCGATCTTCGGCCGGGAGACGCCGGTCGAACTGGAATACTCGCAGGTCACGAAGCAGGTGTGACCTGACCGAATCACCGCTGTCCCGGACCTGATCCGGGACCGCGTGGCAAAGCGGCGCGAAACGAGGCCCCGGATCGGGGTCCGGGGCCGCTGGGAGCGTGGGAGGCAAGGGCGTCGCGACGCACCGCCGGACCACAACAACGCGAAGGCCGACGGGCGCGCCCGGCGGCTGTTGGAAGAAGGAGAGGCCAGATGGCCAAGAAACTGGCAGGCACGATGAAGCTGCAGGTGCCCGCAGGTCAGGCGAACCCGTCCCCGCCCGTGGGGCCGGCGCTTGGTCAGCGCGGCATCAACATCATGGAATTCTGCAAGGCGTTCAACGCCAAGACCCAGGAGATGGAGCAGGGCGCGCCGTGCCCGGTTCTGATCACCTATTACCAGGACAAGTCCTTCGAGATGGACATCAAGACGCCGCCGGCGTCCTACTATCTCAAGAAGGCCGCCAAGCTGAAGTCCGGCGCCACAACGCCGGGCCGGTCCACCGCCGGCACCGTCACCACCAAGCAGGTGCGCGAGATCGCCGAGGCGAAGTGGCGGGACCTGAACGCGACGGACGTCGAGTCGGCGATGAAGATCATCCTCGGCAGCGCGAAATCCATGGGCATTGAGGTGAAGTGATGGGTAAGGTCGGAAAACGCCTGCGCGCCGCCCGCGAAATCGTCGCCGGCAAGGACAACGTCACCGTCGAAGAGGCCGTTTCGCTGGTCAAGCAGGCCGCCAAGGCCGATTTCGACGAAACCGTCGAGATCTCGGTCAACCTCGGGGTCGACCCGCGCCACGCCGACCAGATGGTGCGCGGCGTCGTCGGTCTGCCCAACGGCACCGGCAAGGAGGTGCGCGTTGCCGTCTTCGCCCGCGGCCCCAAGGCCGAGGAGGCCCAGGAGGCCGGTGCCGACATCGTGGGCGCCGAGGACCTGATGGAGACGATCCAGGGCGGCGAAATCAACTTCGAGCGCTGCATCGCCACGCCGGACATGATGCCCGTCGTCGGCCGTCTGGGAAAGATCCTGGGCCCGCGCAACCTGATGCCGAACCCCAAGGTGGGCACGGTGACGATGGACGTCGCCCAGGCCGTCAAGGACGCCAAGGCCGGCCAGGTCCAGTTCAAGACCGAGAAGGCGGGTATCGTGCACGCAGGCATCGGCAAGGTCTCCTTTGACGCGGGCAAGCTGGCCGAGAACGTCCGCGCCTTCGTGACGGCGGTGAACAAGGCCAAGCCGTCGGGTGCCAAGGGCACCTACATGAAGAAGATATCGCTGACCTCGACCATGGGGCCGGGTGTCAGCATCGACGTGGGCAACGCCGCGTCCGAACAATGAGATTTGCCCCGGGCCGCGGCCCGGGGTGAATGGCGGGGCCCTTCCGGGCCTCGTCCTGTCCGAGATGGAGGGTTGGCCCGGACCTGAACCGGGCCTGTAATTCCTTCCTGAGATGGGGAACGAGATGAGATTTCCGACGAGGGCGCGGCCTTCGGGGTGATCTTGGCCTCGGGACCCTGACTTTGGACCCGAGTCCCGGGCGGTGCCCGGGGCAAACTAGGAGCCGGAGGGGGCGACCCCTCCAAGACTGGAGTGAAACTGTGGATAGAGCCCAGAAAGAGAAAGTGGTCGAGGAACTCGGCCAGATCTTCGAAAGCTCTGGCGTCGTAGTGGTGGCCCACTACGCGGGTCTTACAGTTGCCGAGATGCAGGATCTTCGCGCCCGCGCCCGCGCGGCCGATACATCCGTTCGCGTCGCCAAGAACAGGCTCGCCAAGATCGCCCTTGAAGGGAAGCCTTGCGAAAGCATTTCCGAGTTCCTTGAGGGCATGACCGTTCTGACCTACTCCGAGGACCCCGTGGCGGCAGCCAAGGTGGCCGAGGGCTTTGCCAAGGACAACAAGAAGTTCGAGATCCTTGGCGGGGCGATGGGGTCGGATCACCTGGACCGTGCCGGTGTCAAGGCGGTCTCCGACATGCCCTCGCGCGACGAGCTTATCGCTCAGATCGCGAGCTGCATCGGGGCCCCCGCTTCGAACATCGCCGGGGCGGTTGGCGCACCTGCTTCGAACATCGCGAGCATCCTTTCGACCATCGAAGAGAAGGCCGAAGCCGCGTAAGCAACCTGTAAATATCCGCGTGAGGGTTGATTGCCCGACGTTGGAACACATCTGACATACGGAAAAGAGTCAAAATGGCTGATCTGAAAAAACTCGCCGAAGAGATCGTGAACCTGACGCTTCTCGAGGCCCAGGAACTGAAAACCATCCTCAAGGACGAATACGGCATCGAACCCGCCTCGGGCGGAGCCGTGATGATGGCCGGCCCCGCCGGCGGCGAGGCGGCCGAGGAAGCCGAGGAGCAAACCGAATTCGACGTGATCCTGAAGTCCGCGGGCTCGTCGAAGATCAACGTCATCAAGGAAGTCCGTGGCATCACCGGCCTGGGCCTGAAGGAGGCCAAGGAGCTGGTCGAGGCCGGCGGCAAGCCCGTCAAGGAAGGTGTCGACAAGGAAGAGGCCGAGGACATCAAGAAGAAGCTCGAAGACGCCGGCGCGGAAATCGAGCTCAAGTAATTCGGCCCGGGGAGCAGCAGCGCTTGTGCGCATGTAACCCGTCTTGGAACAGGGCTGGGTCCGGGTGATTCCCGGGCCCAGCCGAACCTGTCTCAGAGAGGCCCCGCCGCGGCGGGGGTTCCCTCAGGCGAGGTTCGCACGATCGGGAGGCTCCTGGTGGGACAGGGGCCGGGAATGGATCGCGACGCGCCGTCTCGGTTGGCCGCGGGGCTGGGCCCGACTGCCCGCGCGGCCGGTGAGAAACGAAAGGTGATCGGACACATGGCTCAATCCTTCCTCGGCCAGAAGCGTTTGCGCAAGTATTACGGCAAGATCCGCGAAGTGCTGGACATGCCGAACCTCATCGAGGTGCAGAAATCCTCTTACGATCTTTTCCTTGACTCCGGAGACCAGCCCGAGCCGCAGGACGGCGAGGGCATCAAGGGCGTTTTCCAGTCCGTCTTCCCGATCAAGGATTTCAACGAAACCAGCGTTCTGGAGTTCGTGGACTACGAACTGGAAAAGCCCAAGTACGACGTCGAGGAATGCATGCAGCGCGACATGACCTATGCCGCGCCGCTGAAGGTCACCCTGCGCCTGATCGTCTTCGACGTGGACGAGGACACCGGCTCCAAGTCCGTGAAGGACATCAAGGAGCAGGACGTCTTCATGGGCGACATGCCGCTGATGACGCACAACGGCACCTTCATCGTCAACGGCACCGAGCGCGTGATCGTTTCCCAGATGCACCGTTCGCCGGGCGTGTTCTTCGACCATGACAAGGGCAAGACCCACAGCTCGGGCAAGCTGCTCTTCGCCTGCCGCATCATCCCCTACCGCGGGTCCTGGCTGGACTTCGAGTTCGACGCCAAGGACATCGTCTATGCTCGCATCGACCGCCGCCGCAAGCTGCCGGTGACGACGCTGCTCTATGCCCTGGGCCTTGACCAGGAAGGCATCATGCAGGCCTACTACGACACGGTCGAGTACAAGCAGGTCCGCAACGACGGCTGGCGCACCAAGTTCTTCCCCGAGCGCGTGCGCGGCACGCGCCCGGCCTTCGACCTGGTGGACGCCGACAGCGGCGAGGTGATCGCCGAAGCCGGGAAGAAGGTCACGCCGCGCGCGGTGAAGAAGCTGATCGAGGAAGGCAAGGTCGCCGAACTGCTGGTGCCCTTCGACCAGATCGTCGGCAAGTACGTGGCCCGCGACATCATCAACGAGGAAACCGGCGCGATCTACGCCGAGGCCGGCGATGAACTGACGCTGGAGCGCGACCGCGACGGCGAGATCACGGGCGGCACGCTGAAGGACCTGCTGGACGCCGGTATCACCGACATTCCCGTTCTGGACATCGACAACATCAATGTCGGCCCGTACATCCGCAACACCATGGCGATGGACAAGAACATGAACCGCGAGACCGCGCTCATGGACATCTATCGCGTCATGCGCCCGGGCGAGCCGCCGACGGAAGAGGCCGCCTCGGCCCTGTTCGATTCGCTGTTCTTCGACGCCGAACGCTACGACCTGTCGGCCGTCGGGCGGGTGAAGATGAACATGCGCCTCAACCTCGACAAGCCCGACACGCAGCGCACGCTGGACCGCGAGGACATCGTGGCCTGCGTGAAGGCCCTTGTGGATCTGCGTGACGGCCGCGGCGACATCGACGATATCGACCACCTCGGCAACCGCCGGGTGCGCTCGGTCGGCGAACTGATGGAAAACCAGTACCGCGTGGGCCTTCTGCGGATGGAACGCGCCATCAAGGAGCGCATGAGCAGTGTCGAGATCGACACCGTCATGCCGCAGGACCTGATCAACGCGAAACCGGCGGCGGCCGCGGTGCGCGAGTTCTTCGGCTCCAGCCAGCTGTCGCAGTTCATGGACCAGACCAACCCGCTGTCCGAGGTCACGCACAAGCGCCGCCTCTCGGCGCTGGGGCCGGGGGGGCTGACGCGCGAGCGCGCCGGCTTCGAGGTGCGCGACGTGCACCCCACCCACTACGGCCGGATGTGCCCGATCGAGACACCGGAAGGCCCGAACATCGGCCTGATCAACTCGTTGGCGACCTTCGCGCGGGTCAACAAGTACGGCTTCATCGAAACGCCCTACCGCAAGGTGGAGGGCGGGCAGGTCACCGACGAGGTGGTCTACATGTCCGCCACCGAGGAGATGCGCCACACCGTCGCCCAGGCCAACGCCAAGCTGGATGAGGCGGGCCGTTTCGTGAACGATCTGGTGAGCACACGGCAAGCGGGCGAATACATGCTGGCGCCGAACGAAAGCGTCGATCTGATCGACGTGTCGCCCAAGCAGCTGGTCTCGGTCGCGGCCTCGCTCATTCCGTTCCTGGAAAACGACGACGCCAACCGCGCGCTGATGGGCTCGAACATGCAGCGGCAGGCCGTGCCGACCCTGCGCTCGGAGGCGCCGCTGGTGGGCACCGGGATCGAGGGCGTCGTCGCGCGCGACTCGGGCGCCTCGATCATGGCCCGCCGCGCCGGCGTCATCGACCAGGTGGACGCCACGCGCATCGTTGTCCGCGCCACCGAGGACCTGGAGGTGGGCGACCCCGGCGTGGACATCTACCGGATGCGCAAGTTCCAGCGCTCCAACCAGAATTCCTGCATCAACCAGCGCCCGCTGGTGAAGGTGGGCGACACGGTGGAGAAGGGCGAGGTCATCGCCGATGGCCCCTCGACCGACATGGGCGAACTGGCGCTCGGCAAGAACGTGGTCACCGCCTTCATGCCGTGGAACGGTTACAACTTCGAGGACTCGATCCTGATCTCGGAGCGGATCGTGCAGGACGACGTGTTCACCAGCGTGCACATCGAGGAGTTCGAGGTTGCCGCCCGCGACACCAAGCTGGGGCCCGAGGAGATCACCCGTGACATTCCCAACGTGGGCGAGGAGGCGCTGCGCAACCTCGACGAGGCGGGCATCGTCTACATCGGGGCCGACGTGGAGCCGGGCGACATCCTGGTGGGCAAGATCACGCCCAAGGGCGAATCCCCGATGACGCCGGAGGAGAAGCTGCTGCGCGCCATCTTCGGCGAGAAGGCGTCCGACGTGCGCGATACCTCGCTGCGCGTGAAACCCGGCGACTACGGCACCGTCGTGGAGGTGCGGGTCTTCAACCGCCACGGCGTGGAAAAGGACGAACGTGCCCTGCAGATCGAACGCGAAGAGGTCGAGCGCCTGGCGCGTGACCGCGACGACGAGCTGGCGATCCTGGACCGCAACATCTATGCCCGTCTGAAGGACCTGCTGCTGGGCAAGACGGCCGTGAAGGGCCCCAAGGGCGTCAAGGCGAATTCGGAAATCACCGACGAGCTGCTGGACACCCTGACCAAGGGGCAGTGGTGGCAGCTGGCGCTGAAGGACGAGCAGGATGCGCAGATCGTCGAGGCGCTGAACGAACAGTACGAGGCGCAGAAGCGCACGCTGGACGCCCGCTTCGAGGACAAGGTCGAGAAGGTGCGCCGGGGCGACGACCTGCCGCCGGGCGTGATGAAGATGGTCAAGGTCTTCATCGCCGTGAAGCGCAAGCTGCAGCCGGGCGACAAGATGGCCGGCCGTCACGGGAACAAGGGTGTCATCTCGAAGGTCGTGCCGATCGAGGACATGCCCTTCCTTGAGGACGGCACCCCCGTCGACGTCTGCCTCAACCCGCTCGGCGTGCCCTCGCGGATGAACGTGGGCCAGATCCTTGAGACGCACATGGGCTGGGCCGCGCGCGGCCTGGGCGTGCGCATCGACGAGGCGCTGCAGGAGTACCGCCGCTCCGGCGACCTGACCCCCGTGCGCGAGGCCATGAGCAACGCCTACGGCGAGGATGTCTACGAGGAAGGCATCGCCGGCATGGACGAGGAGCAGCTGATCGAGGCCGCCGGCAACGTCACCCGCGGGGTGCCGATCGCGACGCCGGTCTTCGACGGTGCCAAGGAACCTGATGTCAATGACGCGCTCAAGCGCGCGGGCTTCGACGAATCGGGCCAGTCGGTGCTCTTCGACGGTCGCACGGGCGAGAAGTTCTCGCGCCCGGTGACGGTCGGCGTGAAGTACCTGCTCAAGCTGCACCACCTGGTGGACGACAAGATCCACGCCCGCTCCACCGGGCCGTACAGCCTGGTCACCCAGCAGCCCCTGGGCGGCAAGGCGCAGTTCGGCGGTCAGCGCTTCGGCGAGATGGAGGTCTGGGCGCTCGAAGCCTACGGCGCGGCCTACACCCTGCAGGAGATGCTGACGGTGAAGTCCGACGACGTCGCCGGCCGGACCAAGGTCTACGAATCGATCGTCAAGGGCGAGGACACCTTCGAAGCCGGCGTGCCGGAAAGCTTCAACGTGCTGGTCAAGGAAGTCCGCGGCCTCGGCCTGAACATGGAACTCCTGGATGTGGAAGAGGACGAGGAGTGAGGGGCAGGATCTTCGACGAAGGTTTTGCGGGAAGGTCTTGCGGCGAAAGACCTTCCGCCCGGCTCCGCCTCTTTCACACGATGTCAAGGATTTGAACGATGAACCAGGAACTCACAAACAGCCCCTTCAACCCCGCCGCGCCGGCCAAGGTCTTCGACGAGATCAAGGTCAGCCTCGCCAGCCCCGAGCGTATCCTCAGCTGGTCCTACGGCGAGATCAAGAAACCCGAGACGATCAACTACCGCACGTTCAAGCCCGAGCGTGACGGCCTGTTCTGCGCGCGCATCTTCGGCCCGATCAAGGACTACGAATGCCTGTGCGGCAAGTACAAGCGCATGAAGTACCGCGGCGTCGTCTGCGAGAAATGCGGCGTCGAGGTCACGCTGCAGAAGGTCCGCCGCGAGCGCATGGGCCATATCGAGCTGGCCGCGCCCTGTGCGCACATCTGGTTCCTCAAGTCGCTGCCCTCGCGCATCGGCCTGATGCTGGACATGACGCTGCGCGATCTTGAACGCGTGCTCTACTTCGAGAACTACGTCGTCATCGAGCCGGGCCTGACCGACCTGTCCTACGGTCAGATGCTGACCGAGGAAGAGTTCATGGACGCGCAGGACGCCTATGGCGCGGATGCCTTCACCGCGAATATCGGCGCCGAGGCGATCCGCGAGATGCTGGCCCAGATCGATCTTGAAAGCGAGGCCGAGAACCTGCGCGCCGACCTGGCCGAGGCGACCGGGGAACTGAAGCCCAAGAAGATCATCAAGCGGCTCAAGGTCGTCGAGAACTTCCTGGAATCCGGCAACCGGCCCGAGTGGATGATCATGACCGTGATCCCGGTCATCCCGCCCGAGCTGCGCCCGCTGGTGCCGCTGGACGGCGGCCGGTTCGCCACCTCGGACCTCAACGACCTGTATCGCCGCGTGATCAACCGGAACAACCGCCTCAAGCGCCTGATCGAGTTGCGGGCGCCCGACATCATCGTGCGCAACGAAAAGCGGATGCTGCAGGAATCGGTCGACGCGCTGTTCGACAACGGCCGGCGTGGCCGGGTCATCACCGGCGCCAACAAGCGGCCGCTGAAATCGCTGTCCGACATGCTCAAGGGCAAGCAGGGCCGCTTCCGCCAGAACCTGCTGGGCAAGCGCGTGGACTTCTCGGGCCGATCGGTCATCGTGACCGGGCCGGAACTCAAGCTGCACCAGTGCGGCCTGCCCAAGAAGATGGCGCTGGAGCTCTTCAAGCCGTTCATCTATTCGCGGCTCGAAGCCAAGGGCATGTCGTCCACCGTCAAGCAGGCCAAGAAGCTGGTGGAAAAGGAACGGCCCGAGGTCTGGGACATCCTCGACGAGGTGATCCGCGAGCATCCCGTGCTTCTGAACCGCGCGCCGACGCTGCACCGCCTGGGCATCCAGGCGTTCGAACCCGTGCTGATCGAGGGCAAGGCGATCCAGCTTCACCCGCTGGTCTGCTCGGCCTTCAACGCCGACTTCGACGGCGACCAGATGGCCGTGCACGTGCCGCTGTCGCTGGAAGCCCAGCTGGAAGCGCGCGTGCTGATGATGTCCACCAACAACGTGCTGTCGCCGGCGAACGGGGCGCCGATCATCGTGCCCTCGCAGGACATGGTCCTCGGCCTGTACTATTCCTCGATCATGCGTGACGGCATGAAGGGCGAGGGGATGACCTTCGCCTCGGTCGAGGAGGTGCAGCACGCGCTGGACGCGGGCGAGGTGCACATGCACGCCCGCATCACCGCGCGCCTGCCCCAGATCGACGAAGAGGGCAACGAGGTGATGCAGCGCTTCGAGACCACCCCGGGCCGGGTGCGCATCGGCGCGCTGCTGCCGCAGAACGCCAAGGCGCCCTTCTCTCTCGTCAACAAGCTGCTGCGCAAGAAGGAAGTGCAGAACGTCATCGACACCGTCTACCGCTACTGCGGTCAGAAGGAGTCGGTCATCTTCTGCGACCAGATCATGTCAACCGGCTTCCGCGAAGCCTTCACCGCGGGCATTTCCTTCGGCAAGGACGACATGGTGATCCCCGACGCCAAGTGGGACATCGTTGAGGACACCCGCGAGCAGGTGAAGGACTTCGAGCAGCAGTACATGGACGGGCTGATCACCCAGGGCGAGAAGTACAACAAGGTCGTCGACGCCTGGTCGAAGTGCAACGACCAGGTGACCGAGGCCATGATGGGCTCGATCTCGGCCGAGCGGAAGGACGATACCGGCGCCGTCGAAGAGCCGAACTCGGTCTACATGATGGCCCACTCGGGCGCCCGGGGCTCGGTGACGCAGATGAAGCAGCTGGGCGGCATGCGCGGCCTGATGGCCAAGCCGAACGGCGACATCATCGAGACGCCGATCATCTCGAACTTCAAGGAAGGCCTGACCGTGCTGGAGTACTTCAACTCCACCCACGGGGCGCGGAAGGGCCTCAGCGATACCGCGCTTAAGACGGCGAACTCCGGCTACCTGACCCGGCGTCTGGTGGACGTCGCGCAGGACTGCATCGTGCGCGAGCACGACTGCGGCACCGACCGCGCGATCACGGCCGAGGCCGCCGTCAACGACGGCGAGGTCGTGGCCTCGCTGGGCGAACGTCTTCTGGGCCGCGTGGCCGCCGAAGACATCGTCGATCCGGCCAGCGAAGAGGTCGTTGTCCGCGCCGGGCAGCTCATCGACGAACGCATGGCCGACGCGGTCGAGGAGGCCGCCGTGCAGACGGCGCGCATCCGCAGCCCGCTGACCTGCGACAGCGAGGACGGCGTCTGTGCCATGTGCTACGGTCGTGACCTTGCGCGCGGCACGATGGTCAATACCGGCGAGGCCGTGGGCATCATCGCGGCGCAGTCGATCGGCGAGCCGGGGACCCAGCTGACGATGCGGACCTTCCACATCGGCGGCGTGGCCCAGGGTGCGCAGCAATCCTTCCTCGAGGCCAGCCAGGACGGCACCATCGCCTTCGAGAACGCCCAGACGCTGCAGAACGCCAGCGGCGAGACGCTGGTCATGGGCCGCAACATGAAGTTGCGGATCGTGGGCGAGAACGACAAGGAGCTGGCCAGCCACAAGGTGGGCTACGGCACCAAGCTGTTCGTGCACGAGGGCGAGAAGGTCGCGCGCGGGGACAAGCTGTTCGAGTGGGACCCCTACACCCTGCCGATCCTGGCCGAGAAGGCGGGCACCGCGAAATACGTGGATCTGACCACCGGTGTCTCGATCCGCGAGGAAACCGACGAGGCCACCGGCATGACCCAGCGGATCGTGTCGGACTGGCGCGCGGCCCCGCGCGGCAACGAGCTCAAGCCCGAGATCCTGATCGTCGATCCGGAAACGGGCGAACCGGTGCGCAACGACGTGGGCAACCCGGTGACCTACCCGATGTCGGTGGATGCGATCCTGTCGGTCGAGGACGGGCAGGAGGTCAAGGCCGGCGACGTGGTCGCGCGCATCCCGCGCGAGGGCGCCAAGACCAAGGACATCACCGGCGGTCTGCCGCGGGTGGCCGAACTGTTCGAGGCGCGCCGGCCCAAGGACCACGCCATCATCGCCGAGGTGGACGGCTACGTCCGGTACGGGCGCGACTACAAGAACAAGCGCCGCGTCACCATCGAGCCGGTGGACGAAAGCCTGGAGCCCGTCGAGTACATGGTGCCCAAGGGCAAGCACATCCCGGTGCAGGAAGGGGACTACGTCCAGAAGGGCGACTACATCATGGACGGCAACCCGGCGCCCCACGACATCCTGTCGATCCTGGGCGTCGAGGCCCTGGCCGAATACATGATCGACGAGGTGCAGGAGGTCTATCGCCTGCAGGGCGTGAAGATCAACGACAAGCACATCGAGGTTGTGGTGCGCCAGATGCTGCAGAAGTGGGAAATCCTCGATTCCGGGGACACCACGCTTCTCAAGGGCGAGCATGTGGACAAGGCCGAGCTTGACGCCGCCAACGAGAAGGCCGGCGCAAAGGGCGGTCGCCCGGCCCAGGGCGAGCCGATCCTGCTGGGCATCACGAAGGCGTCGCTGCAGACCCGCAGCTTCATCTCTGCCGCGTCCTTCCAGGAAACCACCCGCGTGCTGACCGAGGCCTCGGTCCAGGGCAAGGTGGACAAGCTGGTGGGCCTGAAGGAGAACGTCATCGTCGGCCGCCTGATCCCCGCCGGCACCGGCGGCGCCACGCAGAAGGTCCGCCACATCGCGCAGACCCGCGACAACAAGGTGCTGGACGCACGCCGGGAGGAAGCCGAGGCCGCCGCGGCCCTGGCGGCGCCCGAGGCCGAGGCGGGCATGGCCGAGAGCGACGGGGAGATCCTCGTCGAAACGCCCGAGGATCGCGAAAGCTGACCGCTGCCGTCGGAGAACCGAAAAGGCCCCGCCGCGCCGGCGGGGCCTTTTTTTGCCTTTGTGGTGCCCGATCAGCCGGCCTGGGTCGCGGTGCCGATGTCGGCGGGCGCGACAGAGACGGTCTTGACCACCGCATGCACAGGCGTGCCTGGTTCGAGGTCGAGCGCCTGTGCCGAGCGCCGCGTGACGCGGGCCAGCAGCGGCCCGGCCGCCGTGGCGATCGACACAAGCGTGCCCGGCCCGTGGCCCGGGCGCAGGTCCCGCACGGTGCCTTGCAGCACGTTCAGCGCCGACAGCCCCTCGGGCCGGCCGCGCGACAGGATCACGTCATGCGCGGCGATGCGCACGCGCACCGTCTGGCCCGGGGCCTGCGCGATGCGCGGCAGGAACAGGGGCTGCCCGCCGGCGTCCAGCTCGGTCAGGCCGTCGGCGTGATGGGCGGTGACCCGCGCACTCAGGACGGCGCCGGCCTCCCGCGCGCCGGCCGGCAGGACCGTGGGATCGCTCAGCACCTCGGCCGCGGGGCCCTGCCGGATCACGCGGCCCGCGTCGAGCGCGACGACGGTCGTGGCAAGCCGGGCAACTTCGGAAGCCGAATGGCTGACGTAAAGGATGGGCACCGACACCTCGTCGCGCAGGCGTTCGAAATAGGGCAGGATCTCGGCCTTGCGCGCCTCGTCCAGCGCGGCCAGCGGCTCGTCCGCCAGGATGAGGCGCGGCGCCGACAGCAGCGCCCGGCCGATGGCGACGCGCTGCTTTTCCCCGCCCGACAAGCCGCCGGGCCGGCGATCCAGCAGGTGCCCGATGCCCAGCAAGGCCACCACCTTGTCCGGATCCTCGCGCGGGGCGTTCTTTGGCGCGAACCAGGCCCCGTAGCGCAGGTTCTGCCGCACGGTCAGATGCGGGAAAAGCCGCCCCTCCTGAAAGATGTAGCCCAGCCGCCGGCGGTGCGGGGGCAGGTCGATTCCGCGCGCGGTATCCAGCAGAACGCGGTCTTCGGCGGCGATGCGGCCGGCGTCCGGCGTCAGCAGGCCGGAGACCGCGTTCACCACCGTTGTCTTGCCCGAGCCCGAGCGGCCGAACAGCGCGGTCAGGCCCGGCGGTGCACCGAAGGCCGCATCCAGGACGAAATCCGCCCTTTCGTGGCGCAGCGCGATGTCCAGCGTCATGTGCCCCCCACGCGCGCCGCCACCCGTCGGGCCAGGAATTCCGACAGCAACAGCGCGCCCATTGCCACGGCCACCGAAACGATCACCAGCTTCATGGCCGAGTCCGCGCCCCCCGGCACCTGCAGGAAGGCGTAGATCGCCGAGGGGATCGTGCGGGTCTGGCCGGGGATGTTCGACACGAAGGTGATCGTGGCCCCGAACTCCCCCATGGCCTTGGCGAAGGCCAGCACCGCACCGGCGATGATCCCCGGCAGGGTCATGGGCAGGGTGACGGTCAGAAACACCCAGACCGGGGCCGCGCCCAGCGTGGCGCTGGCCTGCTCCAGCTTGGGGTCCACCGCCTCGATCGACAGGCGGATGGCGCGCACCATCAGCGGGAAGGCCATCACCCCCGCCGCCAGCGCCGCGCCCGTCCAGCGGAAGGCCAGAACGATCCCCAGATCCTGCAGCACGGCGCCGACGGGCCCCTGGGTGCCGAAGCTCAGCAGCAGAAGGTAGCCCGTCACCACCGGCGGCAGGATCAGCGGCAAATGGACGAGGCCGTTCAGCAGCTGCTTGCCGGGGAAGGACCAGCGCGCCAGCGCATAGGCCACGAAGACCCCCAGGGGCAGGCTGACCAGCGTCGCCCAGAAGGAAACCTGAAGCGAAAGCGCGACCGCCTGCCATTCCTCGGGGCCAAGCCACTGCGTCATGGCGGCTATGGTCCCGGAACGCCGAAGCCCTGGCGCGTGAAAGCCGCCCGTGCCCCGGGCCCGCGCAGATAGTCGAGGAAGGCATCCTCGGCGGGCGTGTCGCGGCCCGCCAGGTCGGCGACCGGGTAAACGATCGGCGGATGCGAACCCGGGGGGAAGGTTCCGACGACGCTCACGTCGTCCTCCGCGGCCGCGTCGGTGGCGTAGACGATGCCGTAGGGCGCCTCGCCCGTCGCCACCAGGGCCAGGGCGGCGCGCACGTTGTCGGCCTGCGCCACCTGCGCCGCGACATCATCCCAAAGCCCCAGGCTTTCCAGCGCCGCCTTGCCGTAGATGCCGGCGGGCACCGCCTCGACCAGCGCCATCGCCAGGCGCCCGTCGCCCAGCCGCCCGGCGAGGTCCATCTCCGGGCCGATCCTGAGCGGCGGGGCCTCGGGCCCGTGCGCCACCAGCACCAGGGAATTTTCCAGAAGGTCGGTGCGCGTGCCCGATTCGATCAGGCCCTGGGCCTCCACGGCGTCCATCCAGCCGGTGTTTGCCGAGATGAAGACATCAGCCGGCGCGCCTTGCTGGATCTGGCGTGCCAGCGCCGACGAGCCGGCCAGCGAGACGACCAGATCATGCCCGGTGGCGGCCTCGAATCCGGCCTCGATCTCGGCCATGGCATTGGCCAGGCTGGCCGCGGCGAAGACAGTGACCCGTTCGGCCAGGGCCGGGGCGGGGACGGCGGCCGCGCCGGCCAGAGCGAGTGCCCCGGCGCAAAGAAGGGTCCGTGCTGGCATGAAGGCGGCACTCCGTCGTCGATTGGGTCGAGCAGAGGTATCGCAAGCCCTGCAGTGCTGTTCAAGCGATATTTTCACCCGGAAATATCCCGCAGGAGGGATTTGATCTGGCCGATCCGGGCGGCGCCGGCCTCGGCGGCGATGTCTTCAAGCTTGCGGTAATGCGACAGGACGGCCTTGCCGGTTTCGGTCAGGCGGGCACCCCCGCCCTTGGCACCGCCGCGCGTGGAGGAGACCAGGGGCTCGCGGAAGGCCGCGTTCATTTCGTCCACGAGGGACCACGCACGCTTGTAACTCATGGACATGGCCCGCCCCGCCGCGGCGATCGAGCCCGTCTGGTCGATGCGTTCCAGGAGATCGGCCTTGCCCGGCCCCAGCATCGCCTCGTCGCCGAAGACGATCCGGATGCGCAGCCGGGGGGCATCCTGGGTGGAGGCGGCGGTTTCGCTCATGCGCGCCTTATGCCAGCAAGGCGTTATGCACCGCAAGACATATCGTGCTGCGCCCTCGGCCCGCCCGTCAGGCGCGATCGGCGGCGTGTTCCTTGAGCACGTTGAGCGGCACGATGTCGAGCGCGCGCTGGTGCGTGGCGTCCAGCCGGACCTGCGGCGCGCATCCCTCGTCATGGGCCTGCAGGAAGCGCGCGGCGCAGACACACCACTGATCCCCGGGCTTGAGCCCGGCGAAGCCGAACTCGGGCCGCGGCGTGGACAGGTCATTGCCCACGTATTTGGAATAGGCCAGGAACTCCTCGGTCATCAGGGCGCAGACGGTGTGGCTGCCCTGGTCCTCGGCGCAGGTGTTGCAGTGTCCGTCGCGAAAGAACCCCGTGACCGGGGTCTGCGAGCATTCGGCGAGTTTGCCGCCCAGAACGTTGACGGCGGGGTCCTTCGTGGCCATGGCGTGTCTCCGTGCTTGCGCCCGACGGCATCCTAGCGCGTCGGGCGCGGCGTTCAAACCGGCGTGGTCACCGGCTCCAGCAGAACCGTCTCGAAACCCTCGAACTGCGGCGGCTCCATCAAGGCGCTTTGCGTGTTGGCCTGACCGGCGTTCTTGTGCGCGTCCCGGAACTGCTCCGAGCGTGTCCAGGCCTCGAAATCCGCCTGGCTGTCCCAGATGACATGGCTGGAATACAGGCGGTAGCCCTCGCCGTCCGGCCCTTTCAGAAGGCGGAACTCGCGAAAGCCCGGCACTTCCTGCAAGCGGCTTTCGCGCGCGCGCCACATGGCCTCGAATTCGTCCTCGTGCCCGTTGCGCACCTTGAAGCGGTTCATCGCGATGAATTGCATGTCGACTCCCTCGTGTGTCCGTCGCTGTGCTGGCTGGGCTGCGGCCGTGGCTGGGAGTCACTTAAGACTGCGGGGGCGGCCGGATCAAGACGCCCGATGCCGCAGGCCGCAGGGCCGGCGGGCGCCACAGGCGATCAGCGGAACTTGTCCACAAGTTTCTGCAGGGGCGAGCGCGTGTCGGCCGCCGTGTCTTCGGCGTCTGGATTCGTGTCGGTACCGGCCCTTTCGGGCTTGGGGGCCGATTGGGGCGCCGGTTTCATCCGGTCCTGCGGCGCGCGGCGCAGGGCGACGGCGTTCAGGAACTTCTCGGTCTCGCCGGCGGCCAGGGCCGGCGCCCCGTCGCAGATCCCGCGCAGCAGGTCATCCAGCCAGTCGGCGTCGGCCTTGGCGAAATCCTGAAGCACGTAGTGGGTGACCAGGTCCTTGCGCCCCGGATGCCCGATGCCCAGCCGGACCCGGCGGTAGGCCTCGCCCACGTGCTGATGCAGCGAGCGCAGCCCGTTGTGGCCGGCGTGCCCGCCGCCTGTCTTGACGCGCACCTTGCCGGGCGCCAGGTCGAGTTCGTCGTGAAAAACGGTGATGTCCTCCGGCGCCAGCTTGTAGAAGCGCATGGCCTCGCCCACCGACTGTCCGGAGCGGTTCATGTAGGTCTGCGGCTTGAGAAGGAAGACCTTCCGCCCGTCAAGATGGCCTTCGGCCAGTTCCCCCTGGAACTTGGATTTCCAGGGGCCGAAGCCGTGGTCTTCGGCGATCCGGTCCACGGCCATGAAGCCGATGTTGTGCCGGTTCTTCGCGTATTTCGCGCCCGGGTTGCCCAAGCCCACGAACAGTTGCATTGCCGTTGCCCCGATCTTTGATGATGGTGGTCTACGCCGGCTGCGGGGCGGAATCAACACGGAGGGCAGGGGCGATCATGGCGAGCTACGTGGTGGACGGCATCAGCCTGACCATTCCCGATCACATGTTGACCGACCGCATCGCCGAGAAGCTGGTCACCGGCGCCTACGAAGGGGACGAGGCCGCGGCCGTGCGCATGCGCCTGCGGCCGGGCCGGCGGATCCTGGAACTGGGAGCCGGGCTCGGGTTTGTCGCCGCGCTCAGCAGCCGGATCACCGGGCCCGAAAACGTGACGACGGTGGAGGCCAACCCCGACATGCTGGCGGTCATCCGCGGCAACCTCGCGCGCAACGGCTATGGCGCCGCCCGGCTGTTGCACGGCGCGGTCACCGGGGACGGTGCGGGGCAGACGGTGGATTTCGCCCACAAGACCGCCTTCTGGAGCGCCCACTTGGCGACCGCCGGCACCCGCCCCGATGCCACGGCCGCCGTGCCGCGCCTGTCGTTGCCGCGGTTGCTGGCGGATCATCGCCCGCAGATGGTCGTGATGGATATCGAAGGGGCCGAAGCGCAGCTTTTCGATGCGCCCTGGCCGCGCTTCGTGCGCAGCGTCATCATCGAACTGCATCCGGGGCGGTACCCCGACACGGTCATCAAGCGGATCGTCGATTGCCTGTCGGCCTCGGGGATGACCTATGACCCGGGCCCGTCGCGGGGGCGCATCCTGGGTTTCCGCCGCCTGCGCCGGACATGAAAAAACGCGGGGGGCTGCCCCGCGTTTTCCCGATACTCTCCGGCCGGAGGAACTTATTCCTCGCCACCCTCCTCGGCGGCTTCCTCTTCGCCCACGGTGGGCACGTCGCCGGCTTCGGCCTCTTCCTCTTCCTCGGCGTCGGATTTCAGGGCCGAGGGCGCCGAGACGTTACAGATGACGAAGTCGCGGTCAGTGATCGTGGGCTTGGCGCCGGCGGGCAGGTCGACCATCGAGATGGTCAGCGTGTCGCCGATGTTCTCAAGCTGCGACAGGTCCACGGTGATCTGCTCGGGGATGTCGCCGGCCGTCACGATCAGTTCGATCTCGTTGCGCACCACGGTCAGCACGCCGCCCCGGCGCAGGGCGGTGCACTCCTCCTCGTTCACGAACTCGACAGGAATGAAGAGGTTGATCTTGGTGGTCCGGCGCAGGCGCATGAAGTCGACATGCGTGGGCAGGTCCTTGACAACGTCGCGCTGCACGTCGCGGCAGATCACGCGCACGTCCTCGTGGCCGTCCACCTTCAGGTTGAACAGCGTTGACTTGAAGCGGCCGTCGTGCAGCTTCTTGATGAGCACGTTGTAGGGAAGGTTGATCGGCAGCGGATCGCGGTCCCCGCCGAAAACGATGCCCGGAACCATGTGCGCGCGGCGCGCAGCACGAGCGGCGCCCTTGCCCGTCCCCGTGCGTTCCTGGGCGTGAAGATCAGGAATTTCTCCAGCCATGAATGTCTCCATACGTTGGGGCGGGGCTCCTCCAAGGCTGTAACCCCGCGTGAAGCCGCGCGTATAGACCGATTGGCGGCCTTTGGAAAGGGGGAATCGACGTCTTTTCGCCGGATCCCAACGGCCCCGCCGCTGGACGTGCCGGGGCAGGGTGGCGATCGGGCCGGCCGAGCCGTCCGCCGAAATCCGTCGATCAGCCCCGGAAGGATGTACAGTAGGCGCCGCGGCGTCCCCATGTTCGCTGTCCCGGGCCGTTTTCCCTCGGGATCGCATCACGGCGCAGGTTCCGGGGCCTGTCGTGGGGAGCGTCGGCGGCGGGCTATTCCCAGGTGCCGGTGAAATCCTTCGGCACCAGCAGGATGTCGCGGTCGACCTGCCGGATATCGGTGTGCCCGCACAGTGCCATCGAGACGTCCAGTTCCTTCTGGATCACCTCCAGCGCCCGGGTCACGCCGGCCTCGCCCATGGCGCCCAGCCCGTAGACGAAAGCGCGCCCGATGTAGGTGCCCTTCGCCCCCAGCGCCATGGCCTTGAGCACGTCCTGGCCCGAGCGTATCCCGCCGTCCACATGAACCTCGATCTTGTCGCCCACGGCGTCCATGATGGGCGGCAGGGCGCGGATGGAACTCAGCGCCCCATCCAGCTGGCGCCCCCCGTGGTTGGAGACGACGATGGCATCGGCCCCGGCGTCCACCGCCGCGCGGGCGTCGCGCGGATCCATGATTCCCTTGATGATGACCGGCCCGTCCCACATCCGGCGGAATTCCTTGATCTTTTCCCAGTCCAGCGAGGGGTCGAAGGCCTCCGCCGTCCAGGTGGCCAGCGAGGCGGGATCGGTCACGCCCTCGGCATGGCCGATCACGTTGCGGAACTCGCGCCGCTTGGTGCCCAGCATCCCCAGGCCCCAGCGGACCTTGGTCATCATGTCGGCCACCGATTTCGCCGTCAGCTTGGGCGGCGCGGACAGGCCGTTCTTGATGTCGCGGTGGCGCTGGCCCAGCACCTGCAGATCCACCGTGATGACCAGCGCCGAGCACTTGGCCGCCTTGGCCCGCGCGATGAGGCGCTTCATGAAATCCTGGTCCTTGAGCGTGTACACCTGGAACCAGAACGGTTTTTCGGTGTGTTCGGCCACGTCCTCGATCGAGCAGATCGAGAGGGTCGAGAGCGTGAAGGGCACGCCGAACTTCTCGGCGGCGCGGGCGGCCTTGATCTCGCCGTCGGCGGATTGCATCCCGGTCAGCCCCACCGGGGCCAGGGCCACCGGCATGGCCACGTCCTGGCCCGCCATCCGGGTTTCCAGGCTGCGGCCGGCCATGTCCACCGCGACCCGCTGGCGGAAATGGATATCCTGGAAATCGCTGACGTTCTCGCGGAAGGTCTGCTCGCTCCAGCTGCCGGATTCCGCGTAGTCGTAGAACATCCTGGGCACGCGGCGCCGGTAGAGCTGCTTGAGGTCGTCGACATTGGTGATGACGGGCATGGGCAGATCCTTGGCCGAATTGGTCACAATTTCTTACCGCGCCGGGGCCGATTGCGCAATCCGGCGCGGCGGGTCTAGAGTGCGGCCAAACCGCATCCGAGGAAAGCCCCCAGATGACGTTCGACGACCTGACCGAAGGCTTCACCTTCGAGACCGAGGCCCGCACCCTGCGGGAGGACGACATCGTCGCCTTCGCCCGCCAATGGGATCCGCAGCCTTTCCACCTGGATGCCGGGGCCGCGGCGCAATCACCCTATGGCGGCCTGATCGCCAGCGGCTTTCACACCCTGCTGACCGCCTTCGTCCTGACGCTGGAGGCCGGGATCTGGAACGATGCCTCGATGGGCTCGCCCGGCATGGACGAGCTGCGCTGGCTGGTGCCGGTGCGGCCGGGCGACAGGTTGCGGGCCCGCGGCACGGTGATCGCGCGCACGCCCTCGCAATCGCGGCCGGACCGGGGGCGCACGCGGATCCGCTACGAGGTGACGAACCAGGACGGCACGGTGGTGATGACCTATACTGCCACCCACATCCTGCGGCGCGGAACCTGAGGGCGGGGCCCCGCGATCATGGACATAATCCTCATCGGTTTCCTTGCCAGCCTGGCCGCCGGCCTGATGACCGGGGCCGGCGCGTTGCCGGTGCTTTTCGGCAAGGCGGTGCCGCAGCGGGCGTCCGACGCCATGCTGGGCTTCGCGGCGGGCGTGATGCTTTCGGCCTCCTATTTCTCGCTCATCCTGCCGGGGATCGAGGAAGGGCAGGCGCTGTATGGTTCGACCCTGGCCGCGGCGCTCGTCGCCGCCGCCGGGATCGGGGCAGGCGCCGCCCTGGTGGCGCTTCTCAACGCGGTGCTGCCGCACCGCCATTTCGTCACCGGGCCCGAGGGCGCGGACCCAGGTGCCCTGCCCAAGATCTGGCTCTTCATCTTCGCCATCACGATCCACAACTTCCCCGAGGGCCTGGCCGTGGGCGTGGGCTTCGGCGGGGGCGACGTGAAGAACGGCCTGTCGCTGGCCACCGGCATCGGCCTGCAGAACGCGCCCGAGGGGCTGGCGGTGGCGGTGGCCCTGCGCGGGCAGGGGTACGGGCGGCTGCGCGCCTTCGTGATCGCGCTCTTCACCGGCCTGATCGAGCCGGTGGGCGGTTTGCTGGGCGTCACCGCGGTGAGCCTGTCAGCGCAGATGCTGCCCCCGGGCCTGACCTTCGCCGCCGGCGCGATGCTCTATATCATCAGCCACGAGATCATCCCCGAAACCCACCGCCACGGCCACCAGAACAGCGCCACGCTGGGCCTGCTGATCGGGCTGGTGCTGATGATGCTGCTGGATGTGACGCTGGGATAGGGCGGGAAAGAATGGCGCGCCGGCGCTGGCGCGCCAAGGGGGGCGCGGCCGTCAGCTCGACGAGATCTCGATGCGTTTGCCGCCGCTCTTGGCCTTTTCCGTCTTGGGCAGGCTGATCGTCAGTTCGCCCTTGTCGAAATCGGCCTTGACGTTGTCCTCGTCGATGTCGTGGGGCAGCGGGATGCGCCGCTCGAACCGGCCGTAGAACCGCTCGCTGAAGCGATTGTCCTCGTCCTCGCGTTCGTCCCGGCGCTCGCCGCGCAGGGTCAGGACGTTCTCGTCCAGCATGACCTCGACGTCGTCTTCCTTCATGCCGGGCAGTTCAGCGACGACCTCGATCTTGTCGTCCTTGTCGCTGACGTCAACGCTGGGCCAGTTGCCGGCAATGCCGGGCGTGCCGCCGACACCGCGGAAGGCGTCGTTGAACAGGCGGTTCATCTCATCTTGCAGCGCCACGAAGGGATCGCGGCCCAGATCGCTCATGTAGTCCGAGGCCGGTGTCCGGCGGCTGGTCCAGGGTGCCAGTGTACGGCGTGCCATCGCAAACCTCCTTTCATCAATGCGGGTTGACATGCAGTGACAAATCGTCCGCGGTGAACGGCGGTTCCACCTGGGTACACAAAATCTGGAATCCGCGACGGCGCGCCGCAAGAGAGCTCAGGCGGAATGGGCGCCCTCGGCGAGGCCGCGCACGAACGCCAGCACCGTCTGCGGGTCATCGCCGTCGGCGATCCTGCCCACGATGGCGGATCCGACGACCGCCCCGTCGGCCACGCCGGCGATCTCGCGGCTGGATTCGGGCGTGCGGATGCCGAAGCCCACCACGACCGGCAGATCCGTCTGCGCCTTGATCCGGGCGACCTCGGGGCCCACGTCGGCCGCCTGCGCCGCCGCCGCGCCCGTGATCCCTGTGATCGAGACGTAGTAGACAAAGCCCGAGGTGTTCTCCAGCACCTTCGGCAGGCGCTTGTCGTCGGTCGTGGGCGTGGCCAGCCGGATGAAGTTCAACCCGGCCTTCTGCGCCGGGATGCACAGCTCGTCGTCCTCCTCGGGCGGAAGGTCGACCACGATCAGGCCGTCGATCCCGGCGGCCTGCGCATCGGCCAGGAAGGTCTCGACGCCGCGGTTGTAGATCGGGTTGTAGTAACCCATCAGCACGATCGGGGTGGTGTCGTCCTGCTTGCGCAGCTCCGCGGCCATGTCCAGCGTCTTCTGCAGGGTCTGGCCGCCCTCCAGGGCGCGTTGCCCGGCCAGCTGGATCGTCGGCCCGTCGGCCATGGGATCGGTGAAGGGCACCCCGAGTTCGATGATGTCCACCCCCGCGCCGGGCAGGCCCTTCACCAGCTCCAGCGAGGTCTGGTAATCGGGGTCGCCCGCCATCACATAGGCGACGAAGGCCTTGCGCCCGGCGGCCTTCAATTCTGCGAACTTGGCATCGATACGGGTCATCGGCGGCATCCCTCTTCGGTCCCGCCGGGTTTGGCGGAAAGCCGGGCGGAAATCAATGGCCTGCTTGACCTTCCCCGGGCGCAGCCCGTAGATGCGCCCGGATCAAGCCGAGGAGGACCCGCAATGGGTTTCAAGATGGGGATCGTGGGCCTGCCCAACGTGGGCAAGTCCACGCTGTTCAACGCGCTCACCCGCACCGCGGCCGCGCAGGCCGCGAACTTTCCCTTCTGCACCATCGAGCCCAACGTGGGCGAGGTCGCCGTGCCGGATTCGCGGCTGGAGAGGCTGGCCGAGATCGCCGGCAGCCGGCAGGTCATTCCCACGCGCATGACCTTCGTCGACATCGCCGGGCTGGTGAAGGGCGCCAGCAAGGGCGAGGGGCTGGGCAACCAGTTCCTGGCCAACATCCGCGAGGTGGACGCGATCGCCCATGTCCTGCGCTGCTTCGAGGAGGCGGACGTGACCCATGTCGAGGGCCGGGTGGATCCCGTGGCCGATGCCGAGGTGATCGAGACCGAACTGATGCTGGCCGACCTGGAAAGCATCGAGAAGCGCCGCGCCGGGCTGGTGCGCAAGCTCAAGGGCGGCGACAAGGACGCCGCGCAGGCCGACCGTCTGCTCGCGGCGGCCCAGGAGATGCTGGAAGCGGGCAAGCCCGCCCGCCTGGTCACCGTGGACGAGGAGGATGCCCGCGCCTGGCGCGCCCTGCAGTTGCTGACGGCCAAGCCCATCCTCTATGTCTGCAACGTGGACGAGGGCAGCGCGGCCACCGGCAACGCGTTCTCCGCCCAGGTCGCGGCGCTGGCGGCCGAACAGGGCGCGGCGACCGTCGTGATCTCCGCCCGCATCGAGGAGGAGATCAGCCAGCTCGACGCCGAGGAGGCCGAGATGTTCCTCGACGAGATGGGGCTGGAGGAGCCGGGCCTCGACCGGCTGATCAAGGCAGGCTACGACCTTCTGAATCTGGAGACCTATTTCACCGTGGGTCCCAAGGAGGCGCGCGCCTGGACCGTGCCTGCCGGCACGCCCGCGCCCAAGGCCGCCGGCGTGATCCACGGCGATTTCGAGAAGGGCTTCATCCGCGCCGAAACCATCGCCTACGACGATTTCGTCGCGCTGGGCGGCGAGCAGGCCGCCAAGGAGGCCGGCAAGATGCGCGCCGAAGGCAAGTCCTACGTCGTCAAGGATGGCGACGTGCTGCACTTCCTGTTCAATACCTGAGTGACCGCGGCGGAATCCGAATTTTTGTCACAACGGCCCTTGTTCCCGCGCGCGCGTCCAATTAAACGGGTCGGCGGAGACGTGGCCGAGCGGTCGAAGGCGCTCCCCTGCTAAGGGAGTAGGCCCGAAAGGGTCTCGTGGGTTCGAATCCCATCGTCTCCGCCACCTGACCTTGAGAAAGCGTTCTCCCGATCCGGTTGCGGCCGGATTTTTCCGTTGTTTTCGAGGGTTATGCGGGTTGGGCTGAGCACTGCCCCGAGCGTGGGGCGGCCCAGAAGCGGTCTCTCAGGGCCGATATTCTCCGGACCTCATGACTGCGCGGATTTGGTGAATGGCGCGCAAGCGATTGAAACTCTTAAAATTAAATATAACAGACGCGAAGTTCGATCCCCGTAGCTCTTGCCTGAGATGTCCCTTGCAACCGAACTTCCTGTGTCAATCACGAGGCACAAGATCCCAGAAGTATGGGTCCCGATCGGATAGAGTCTCCACATCGAGGGGAGGCAGTCCCGTCAGATCAACGTTGAAACGAAGATCCGAGACCCTGGGTGGAAGTGAACCACGAACCGCTGGTATCTCACGCAAATCGAAAAACTGTAGAGAGCTGGAAGCTAGTCGATGATCGAAGGTCACTCGCAACGCCTCTGACGTGTCGGTGCCCAGCGTCGAAGCAACGACATCATGCAGTTTCAGCAAGAGCCCTGCGTCTCCCGAGATACGAGCCTCCGTTGCGACAATAAGGTCTTCGATTGAGGTGCCGCCCGGAATCCGCTCGACCATAAGTGACGCTACGATTGCGTGGGTGTTGGGAGGTGGGTTGCACTGGTCGTAAGAAAAAGCATGCTTACGGAGCCGGCCCGCACTGCTCTTAACATCCATACGGACATCACCCGCGGCGAAATCGAACCGAGATGTCTCTTCTACACGCCATGCAGCAACTGCTCTTGTGGGTGAACGACTACTTGCAATGACGAACATCTCGCCGAACAGCCCGTTTAGCGAGCGAACAGGCGGCTTTCTGATGCTTTGAAAGATCGAAGCAAGCCGCCTCACTGCTGCGGCGAGCGCCAAGCGCGATGGGCAGCCACCCAAATGTTGTATTAGTATTCGGCAAACGGAAAAGAAATACTGGACGGTTTCCTTCTGCGATGACCGACAGCGGATAACAGTAAACTGTCCCTCCCGAGGGGGCTCGCCACCGTCTGCTATCTGGCAGACGAGTTCGAACTGCGCTTCGAGATTTTCAAGCCGTATCGGCGGCGGCTTGCGTCCCGTCCCCTTCGCTGTTTCAACCAGCAGGCATGCCATTCCAGCCATGTCTTTACCGACGAAGTAGGCGCCTTGGTCTGGAACGGGTCTGACCGCAAATTGGAGATCATTGTCTGAGCCTCGCTCTGGGACCAATATTTCGTCGTATATCCGGAATAAGTCAGTGACGGTCATGCCTGCTGTACCGGCTGATCCTGATTGATCCAGCCGGTAGCCAAACGGGCAGGAACCCAGACAGCGAGCACCGGCACGTTCTCACAAACCACAGCACCGTCTCGGATCAGATCAAGAGTATGGATCTGGACGGTCACCTGACCGTTTTCGCGAATGGCGCGGTCGCCCGGGTAGACTTCGCCGCGTCGCGCGGGCGGGTTCACTGGTGCTTGACCTTGGAAGAGGTTGGTAACCTCGCCACTCTGGTCTATGCCGCGCTCGCGTCCAGTCCCGGGGCTCATCCTGTAGACTGTACAAAGCTCATCTGGATCGCTCTCCAGCGCGCGACTCAGCTGGAGAAGGAGTCCGGTGACCTGCTGGGAGTCCCGCGAACTTGTGATACGCAGTGGAATGAGTAGCCGCTCCATTACGTCCCGCAGAGACAGGTCTCTAGCAACCTCATGCCTTTGTGTGTCAGTGCGGTCCGGATGGCCCTCATCGCTGACGAAGGCGGTTGCTTCAAGAAAACCTGAAACAGTTTGTCGGTTGGCCTGAAGCACCGGGTCGGTGGGCAGAACAACGCGCGGAGCCACCCAGTCGTCTGAAAAGCGTCCACGAATATAGTCAAACTCCAGGACGTTCTGGCGGCACGGTCTAAGCGCGTTGTCTAGGACAAAGGCTCGCTTCCACTCATTCAGTGAGAGTCCACGGTCCCGAATGTCCTCAAGTTGCCGACGCATGTCCTCTTCATGCTCGACATAGCGTTCGAAGGCACGATGAGTGCCCTGTTCCAAATAGACACGGCAGAAGCCGAGATAGCTGCGCTTATATCCGAAAAAGCGTGCTCGCTGCTGCACAGTATCTGCATTACCGACGCCGATCCCGCGCGGCATGTATGTTACCGTCAACCCTTCGACGGTGAACCCGCGATCCATGGCCTGCCCACCGACGAGGATCCAACCGTACGCGCTCCCCCAATCCACGTCAGGCGTGCGCCCGCCGCGCGCGTTTACTTCAAGGATGCGGGTCCGCCGGAACGCAAAACGGAAAGTTGGTACTAGGTCCGAAAACTGAGGAAGGCTGTTACCCACAGTCTGCAAAAGGTCATCATAGGCTCCGCGCAACTCTTCTATGAGTTCCTGCTTGTCAGGATCTGTATCAGGCAATCCAAGAATACGCTTCCATTCCTCGAAAATATCACGGACCCAGTTGTAGTACTCCTGATGCTGCGCAGTCAGGTGCGAAGGGTGTACGAGCATGGAGCGGTTTCCACGATTGCCGTCCTGCATAAGACCGACCGCCACGCCAACCATGAAAATTCGGAGTGCTTCGAGCAGCGAGTCCGGCGGCTCCGGAAGGGGATTGGTGTTGGTCGGCACATCAGCGGCCGGAATCGTGCGAACGAGCCCTGGATTAGTAACAAAAAAATCATGCCCACCCACGTAAGAATCGCCTGGCGTCAAGACCTCAACGAAGTTTGGGGAAAGAGAATCTACAATACTCACAAGGAGCGGTGCCTGTGGCGTAGCCGTATATTGCAGATAATTGTGAAGAGGCAGCGCATCACGCAGTGCCATCAAGCGGCGGTACGTCGTGCTTTCTTCACCTTGAGCAACCTCTGTGTTGAGGCTTGCTTGGTCCGCCTCATCGTCGATGATGAGCACAGGCACTTCCTGCATCCCCACTGCCTGCAAGAGTTCTGTCAAGTTCCCCAGTCGCCGATGGTGTTTGAGTACAGTTACCAATACGGTCATCTTGTACTCGTCGGGGGTGTCATCGTCTCGCCAATCGTCGAAAACGTCGCGCAGAGTCTGGATAGTTGAGTCTTCTCGCTCAGGGTTTTGAAAGTGGACCCAACTGCGTGCTCGATCTGGATCGTTTAACCGGAGATCCCGGCGGACGCGCCCCGTAGACTGATCAAGCAGCGGATTTGAGGTACCTGCCACAATTATGACCATCTGGAAGCCGTTGTCGCGGGCAAGTGCGGCAGCAGTTTCGAACGACATGGTCTTACCGCTTTGAACGTAACCAACAACCAATCCCGTGTCTTGACCGGCAGAATCTGCAGGTGAAATCCCGCGACCCAATATGGAAGCGGCAGCATCCCGAACACTGTCTCGGCTCACTTCAGGTACGACGTGCTCCAGAAAACCAGTAGTTTCATCTCCAACTACTGGCTGCCATCGAGTTCCGGGTCCTTGATGGTTCACGGCCCGGATTATCAGCGGCGCGTCGTCAGTCATGAAGCACCTTCCAGTGTTACGCCTCGGAGAGAGCGAAGTTAATGATGTCGTTCACGTTGCGCCGGATTGTCCCTGCATGGCGCACACCAGAGTCGCGAGCTACAACTTCGGCGAGAGCGAGCGCCGCCGCAATTCTCAGTAAGGCCTCCATATCCTCGCTATCTGTCTGAGCAAATCGCACCATGAATGGGTGGGCAAGCGAGACCCTGATATCGAGGCTACGTGGTTGCTCCGTGGAAGCAGCAACATCGCTAAAGACAAGCCACTGACTTTCGGCTGGATCCTCTGTCAGTTCGATATTGATCCGCCAGTCTTTGTCGCGAAAGCGAATGTCGAATTGCTTTCGAGCGAGCGTTCCCGCATGCGGCAGCTCCTCTCCCGGAGCGTCGACTGGAGGCGCGTCGGTAAGCCCAGGCAAAGCGGCGGGAAGTCGTTCTTCGATGGCACGAGCGGTGTTGTCGACCGCCTGGCTCGCCGTATCCGAGAGTTGCGCTCGAGCAACGCGCACCCGATAACCTTCAGCTTGCTTGAGCAGGGGCAGATCATCGCCATCCAAGTGGTCGCGCAGCAACTCGAGAAATGGCTGTTCGTTATCATCCCATCGAAAGCCGTCTTTTGTATGGCTTACCTCAAAGCCCGTCAGATGCAACTCCCCGAACAGTCTCTGGTAGCGGTAGCTGTTTGAGCTCCCGAAAATAAAAGCAGGTCGATACCCCTCATCCCCGCTCCCTTGAATGACGCGGCCCCGTCGAAATAAAGAAAAGCCTGCTTTCGCCGTATTTGCTTTTTCCCGCAAGGCTGCAAAGCCATGCACGGAAAGACCATCCCCAAAATCAAAACCAATTTCCTTTCTCCACGTCCTTTTTACTCCGTCGCTATCTCGGAAGTAGGGCGCTTCGAGGATCGCAGGTTGCTGTGGTGAAAGAACTTCACCGTTAAACCGCAACTCAAGCTCGCCTTCGCGAATAAAAACGCGATAAATATCAGTTAAGTGCTCCTTCAGCTTCCCCACGGTACGGCCAACTGGAACATGAAAAATGTTTTCAAGGACTACCTCAGTATAATGCTTGCTTGACGCTTCCTCCCTTTCAATGATCTCAAGTTCTTCTATGCCATCATTCACAATGTTTTCGATTTCAAAGCGCACGATACGAGCTCGTGGCTCGCCGAATGCAGAAGTGCGCACTTGCCACTGCGGCGCGAACCAGCAAGCGGCGCTTTTCATGCCCATTCCGAATTCAGCGAGGCCGCTGCGATCAGTCGGTATGGCTGCTGCACGAAAAGCACGTCCGAATTCGGATACAGCTATGCCGGCGGCGTTGTCTCGGATTGAAATACGCGCGGGAGGGCTGGGATCGACATCGATGTTGACGGCGAGCTTGTAGGACTCGCCGTGGTGGCTCCTTAGAGCATCACGGTTCCGCGAGAAACTCTCAACCGCATTGTCAACGAATTCTGCAAGTGCATACCACGGCTTGTAGTTCAGGTGGCGCAAGACTGCGAGAACGCTGACCCCCGGACGAATATCTACTTTGTTCACTGACATCCAGCGTCCCTTCAAACGATTGCTTAATTCAAGCCGCTGGCTCTAGCTCGTCTTCCGCCTTACCATTCCCTTGATGCTGTGACGTCTCCGTTTCGGCTTGGAAGTCAGGATGCTCTACCTCGGGAAGCAAAGCCCTCGCCACTGCTGCGACTACATCGACATTGACTGCGTTTCCAAGCGCCTTGTAGGCCCTCGTCTGATTGTCGGGCAGATGCTCTAGGTCGCCCATACTTTGAAGACGTGCACATTCTCGCATGGTCATGTAGCGACGTTCCCACGGGATGACCGGGACCTGACTAGTGGTAAGCGCAACCAATGATGGTGCAGCGGTAGGGCGTTTCGCCCGTATGCCAGATGCGCGGAACTGGATCACGGTCTGCCACAAGTCGCGAGGGCCGCCTTTCCAGTTCCATTCCAATTTTTGAAAGCTAGGCGCAAAACTCTCGATCATAGGAAGCCAGCGATTGATTATGCTCTTGTGGCGTAAATAAAACTCTCTATTTTGCCTGATGAAATTCTGTTTCCAATCTGGAAAATTCTCCACTTCGCCAATGGAGTAAGCGGGAAGCGCTCTTTTCGTTTCCTCTTCATCCAAGCCAGCAAGCGAGCATCCGAGCGCTCCATTATATGCTCCCATGCGCTCAAAGCCAGTCGCATACGGCGTTAATTCTGTGTAGGGATAGGTCGCGCCAAACTCCATTGCCCATATTGGGAACGAGGGAAGCGCCTCACTCTTTGGAAGAGCATTAATTAGGGCTTGCCAGGTTTCCAAATACTGAATGAATCGTGGGCCGAGTGGCCGGGCATCTTCTGGATCTTTATCGAGTATGCTTCTTATACTGATTTCGTCGAGTTGGTGGGTCGGTTCGGGCCATGAAAAATTGTCCAATCCTGTGCGGGCACCGACGATTATCGCCCGCTCACGCACCTGCGGAACGCCAAACATGAAGGGCGATAGCTTGCGGCTATCGACCACATACTCAAGATTTTCCAACCTCATTTTTATTCTTTCCCAAGTCTTGCCGCCATTATGACGGAGCAGATTGGGTACGTTTTCAATCATGATGTAGGTGGGCTTATGTTCATCGAGAATTTTCAGAACATAGTCGAAAAGATCGCCCCACTGCGGACAATCAAATCCCAATTGCTCACCGGCTTTTGAAAATGGCTGGCATGGAAAGCCAGCGCACAAAATGTCGTGGGGCGGCACGCGATCTATAGCCTGACGGATATCGCCATGAGGGCGAATACCATAGTTTTTTTCATACAGGTTTGCGAGTTCTCCGTCGATTTCAGAAGCAAATACACAGCTATGGCCCATATCATTAAGGGCCTTGTGAAAGCCTCCCAATCCCGCAAATAGATCAATAAACGTCAGCTTCTTCATAAACTATTTATCCAAAGGAAGCGTCAGTTGGCGCGCAGCATGCTTTTCCAGAAGATCTTTTATCGCCACGTTTACCACGTATTGGAGTGATAGCGCAGGACGGTGCCCCTCGGCCAGGGCCCGGAGTGCCTCGTAGTCTGCTTCCTCTAGGGTCACCGAGAAGCGCTTCTTGCCTCCGGGCATAGCCACCTCCACCATTTTGCACCAAGATGAACCAAAACGAAGCCTTTGTCGATATCAGAGTGCCTCTCGGTCGTTGCTGGTGGTTCACCAGGTGCAGACATCTCAGCCTGGAGGGAGAATAACTCATCATGTTAGAGAAAGCTGTCCGCTTGGTCACACCAATGAGCCGTGAAGGGCTCCAACAGCCGCGTCAGCGTCACATCCGGCCCCTGCTTCCCGTCCAGGATCGCCACAACGATGTCGGGCGAAAGCAGCGTCAGCCGTAGAACGCGGGTCATGTAGGAGGGCGCGATGCCCTCGCGCTCGGCCAGTTCGGCGATGGTGGCGCACTCCCCCGAGTCCAGCATCTTCTTCCAGCGGAAGGCGCGGGCCAGCGCCTTGACGAGTGTGCTGTCCGCGCGCCGCGGCTGTGTAGCGCCTTCCGGCAGCTGCATCTCCTTCCGCCCGCCGCGCTTCACGACGCGGAACGGTACGTGGAGCGTCACGGTGTCAGGTATCGGTGCCCCGCGTGTCATGCGGCCGCCTCGATGTCGCCGGCCAGCATCTCGCGGGCCAGACCGGTGAGCCCGTCGACTCGCAGCCGGACGTTGAGCCCGTCCGTGCCGATGTCCACGCGCTCGACCAACAGCGCCACGATGCGCGCCTGTTCGGCAGGGAATAGCTCGTCCCATAGCGGATCAAGCTGTTGCAGTGCCGTCCGGGCGTCGGCCTCGGTGACGTCGTCGGCGTGGCCGCGTGCCGCCTTCCACGTCCCTGCGACGATCTCCGGCTGGCGGAACACGGCGCGCAGCTGGTCGATGACGGCCGCTTCGATCTCGCCCGCGGGCACACGGCCGACCGGGCATGACCCGGCACCATGCTTCAGCACGGTCTGGCTGACATAGTAGCGGTATAGTCTGTCGCCTTTGCGGGTGTGCGTCGGGGAGAAGGCCGCGCCGTCCGGCCCGAACAGCAGCCCCTTCAACAGCGCCGGGGTCTCGGCGCGAGTCCGCATTGCCCGCTTGCGGGGGCTCTCCTGCAGGATCGCATGGACACGGTCCCATGTCTCGCGGTCGATTATGGCCTCGTGCTCGCCCGGATAGCTCTCGCCTTTGTGCACCGCTTCGCCGATGTAGGCGCGGTTGTTCAGCATCCGGTACAGGTACTTCTTGTCGATCCGGTTGCCCCGCGGCGTGCGAATGCCGCGTTTTGCGACCTCGCGCGCCAACTCCGTTCCCGAGCCGATCTCGAGGAAGCGGGCGAAGATCCAGCGTACGTGTTCGGCGGCTTCGTCATCGACCACCAGTTTGCGGTTTTCCACCCGGTATCCGTAGGGCGGGACCCCGCCCATCCACATGCCCTTCTTGCGGCTAGCGGCGACCTTGTCGCGGATGCGTTCAGCCGTGACCTCGCGTTCGAACTGGGCGAACGAGAGCAGGATGTTCAGCGTCAGCCGCCCCATCGACGTGGTCGTGTTGAAGCTCTGCGTGACCGAGACGAAGGTCACACCGTTCCGGTCGAACACCTCCACCAGCTTGGCGAAGTCGGCGAGCGAGCGGCTGAGGCGGTCGATCTTGTAGACCACGACCACGTCGACCAGCCCTTCCTCGATGTCCTCCAACAGCCGCTGAAGGCCAGGGCGCTCCAACGTGCCGCCGGAGATGCCGCCGTCATCATACTGGTCGCGGACCAGCACCCAGCCTTCGGACCGCTGACTGGCGATGAACGCCTCGCATGCCTCGCGCTGTGCGTGCAGCGAGTTGAACTCCTGCTCCAACCCTTCCTCGGACGACTTGCGCGTGTAGATCGCGCAGCGCTGCTTGCGGACGATCGGCTTCGTCATGTCCGCGCCCTCCGGTTCTTCAGCCCGAAGAAGATCCACCCGTTCCAGCGCGTGCCGGTGATGGCGCGCGCGATGGCCGACAGCGACCTGTACGGCCGCCCCTGCCATTCGAAGCCTTCCGCCGTGACGGTGACGACGTACTCGACGCCCTGCCATTCGCGGATCAGCCGCGTGCCGGCGATGGGCATGGTGTCGGCGCGCATCCGGCTCTTCTTTCGGTCGCCACCGTCGAGCTCTTCGCCCAGCCGTTCCAGCCGCCGGATCGTCTCTGGTTTCAGCCCACCATAGGCCAGTTCCTGGATGCGGTAGGCCAGGCGGGATTCAAGGTAGCGGCGGTTGAATGGCGGTGGTTCGCTGTCGAACAGATCACGCCACTGCGCCTTCAGCTCCGGCGTCGTCGCGGTCTTGAGCGCGGCCAGGCGCGCGGGAATGGGATCGTGGGTCGTCATGCGGGTCTCCGGTGAGTTGGAGTTGCATGACGGCATGCGCTCGCCGGAGAGTGTAGGCGAATTTCTCTCGTATCGTCAGAAGCTTCGCCCTTTTCCCGCAACTTCAGCCGGACCAGCCCGAGCGCCAGCAGGCCGCACAGCTCGGCGCGGCGCTCGGCGGGGGTCATCTGGTCGGGTGGCAGGGGATTGGGGCGTTTCATGAAGGGCGGTTCCGTGAGGTCTCGCCCTTCTCCTACTCACCGCATTCGCGAACCGTCCCACGTGGCCGGGACGGGCACGGGTGGAGGTGCCACGGACTCGACTCGTGGTTGTCCTGTCGGGTAGAACATAATCGGAACACACGTCGCGTTCGCGCCGTGAATCGGCATCATCGCTTCGGCCAATTTCGGCAGCGCATCGCTTCGCGCAAGATGAAGCGGATCGCCGGAAGGCGTTCGGGCCGTTGCCCGTTCGCAGGACCTTCAGGACCAAGAGGAGATCATATGCCGAAGAGAATCAGAAATTTCGTCGATCGCGCTTTTTCGAGAACCGTGGATATCGAATTGCTCCACCGTCTGCTGAGCCCCTATCTCGGGCAGATCGATTTCAATTGGGATGACCTTCCCGACGATGACAAGAAACGCCGCGAAGCGATCTTCAACCTCTTCGCCAGGGCAGACACGCGGTTTCCGGCCAAGCTGCAGTTCGCCCTGTACAACATCTCCACCCTGTCCACGGATGCCGGCGCCCGGATCATCCAGGAGATCGCCACGGAGGCTGGGGTCGATGTCTTTGCGCCCTATCGCATCGAAGGCGGCGACGACGACCTGCGCTTCACCCCCCGCTTCATTGCCCTGGTTACATGGCTGGATCACGGGGCCATCTTCGACCGGGCGCTCAGCGCCGCGGCATTCCTCGCGCATTCCTCCAAGCTAGAGCGCGATGCCGACCGCGAAGACGTCGAGCCGCGGCATCACGAGGCCGGTGTGCAGAAAGATTTCACGGAGGCGGTGCGGCGGCATTTCGCGAGCCGCTACAACGGCCACTACTGCGACGTGCGGTGGTTCGAAGAGGAGGATCTGCTGCGCGTCCTGATCCTGCACGGCTCCAAACCGGAGACGAAGAACGTCGACCAGGAGGGAACCGAGGACACGCTGAAGTTCCGCGAAATCGTCCAGTCGACCATCGAGTATGATCCCCGCCACGGCTCCATCGCCGTCGGCTCGAAATCGGCCGCCGATGCCAAGAAGCTGGTCAAGCTGTTCGGAGAGTACGTCCTGGGAGACAAGGACATCTTCGAAGCGTCGGCGAAGGAGCAACTCTACACGCTCGAGCCGCTGCAGAAGCTGGGCGCAGCGTTCAAGTTCCACTTCGACCCCGATGGCGACATCACGCATGTCGCCTTGCGCGAGGTGCGCGTCGACGAAGCCCAGATCACGACGACAGGGCGTCTGCGCCGCTCTCCGTGGTTCCTGACGCTTGGCGATTCCCAGAATGCCCTCAAGCGTTTGAGGGACGTCGCGTCGGACCTCGACATCGCCGACCTGCGGATCGTGCATGCCAAGATCGATGTCATCATCGAGATGGACGACGCGGAGGTGGTGGTTCCTGTCACCATCCGGCCGCCGCGCACCGTAAGCATGCGTGACCATTCCCACGAACGGCTCATCCTCGAGATGCTGGAAGACAATGACATTCGCAAACGCCGCAGAATTGGTCAGGCTGCTGCTGCGGCAGAGTGATCGTCATCCGATCCGTGCCGTCGGCGCTGCCGACCTGAAGCTCTACGAGCCCGGTTTCGCCCGTTCGCTTCGCAACCGCGGGATCCTCGTGGAGCGGGAGGACCTGCGCGACGACGGCGCTGCGATCTTCCAGGTCGTCGACGATGGACTGGTCGTCGTCGATCCGGAGACAGGCGAATGCGAGCGCTACGAAGATGCGCTGGATGTCCAGACCTTGGACATCGACATCGCCGCGCTCTGCCGCGCGATCCGCGAGCAGTCGGGGCTCGGCGGGCCCGGCCCCACGGCACTCTCGATACGGGTCTGGCGACTCGGGAGGCACGAGGGCCACAATCGCGCTGCAGAGGTCTGCCTCGTGCGACGGCTGCGGGAGGACACTGCGCAGGAGATCGTGGATCACGTGCGCGGCGCCATCGAAAGTGAAGCCCCCGTCGCCCTCATCAGTCTCGGCAGTTGCGATCTGCCCACGGCAGTCGCCCGTCAGCTCGAGCCTCTGCGCATGACGGTGGCCCGTGCCGAGGACCTGCTTCGCGACGAACCAGATCTTCCCTTCGCGCTCGATCTCGGGCGGATACGCGTGCCCACGGGACAGCCTGCGCCGGACGCCCGTCTCCAGATCGATCGTATCGGTCGCCGTGTGATCTTCGAGGGCATCGAACTCGGCGTCGAGCCGCGGGACTTCGACGCGTTCGTCCTGCTCGCGGAGGAGGCCGTGGCTGCTGGCGGCTGGGTGCCAAAGGACAGCCTCGCGGCCACACTGCAGGCCAGCACGGGACGAGAGAGCAATCCCGAACAGGTCGACCGCTGCATGAACCGGCTACGCGATGCCTTCCGAAGGAACACGCGTCTGACCGCGGTTCCGGACAACGGGTTCATCGAGCGGAAGTCCAAGGTCGGCGCTCGTCTCACCCTCGCGCCGTCAGAGATCGCGTTCATAGCGTAGACCCGTTCTCCGGCACCGGGAGGTTTTCGGGAGGTTTTCAGGAGAAGTCCGAGAGATAAACGATTTCAGTATGTTGCACGGTCGGGTCGTGAACGGAAACGACCAGGATCGAACGACATGCACCCACCGATTTCCCCCTCCGAACTTGCCACGCTGATCGACGAGACAGACGTCGCGGCGCGGCGTCTGCACCGCAAGCTGGCGCTCCCTGCCGCCGATCTCGACGATCTCCGCCAGGACCTCCTGATCGATCTGATCTGCCGGCTGCCGGGCTTCGACAAGCGCCGCGGCACCATCGGCGCCTTCGCCAACATCGTGCTGCGCAACCAGTGCTCGCGGATCGCAATTCGGCACCACCGCCAGCGCCGGGCGCATGGCGGCACGATGCTCTCCCTCGACGCGCCTGTCGCCAGCAGCGTCGAGCCGTTGGGCTGCCTGTTGGCGGAATCGGACGGACTCGCCGCCTGGCACGGCCAGGACCGTGACGCGCAAGCGGACATCCAGACCCGCGAAGCCGTGCAGTCCGCACTGGCGCGGTTGCCCGAGGCCGACCGCCGGTTCTGCTGCGCGCTGGCCCATCGGTCAGTGACGGCGCTGGCCGCCGAGGGCTTTGGCAGCCGCTCGGCGCTCTACCGGCGCCTCGCTGATCTCCGTCACGTCCTTACTGCCTACGGGCTCGGTCCCTCCTGGGACGATCTCGCTGCGGCGTGAGTAGAGGCGAAAGGAGGAGATCATGTTCATGGGCACCCCCCCCTTCATCACCGTCCGCGCCAGCCGCCCGCTCAGCGAAATCGAGTTCTGTGCGTGGGTGGCGCAGGCCGCGCCCGGCGACCGGCTCGAATACCATCGCGGCTTCCTCGTGCTCGACATCTTCCCGATGCTCGGCCGCCTCGCGGACCGCGAGCGGGAGGAGTTGTCGCGGCTCGGATCGCGCGCCTTCTGGGCCGCCGAGCAGGGCCTCGTCCACCTCGTGCAGGAGCGCGTGGGCCCCGACCGCTTCGCCTACATCGCCGTCGCGCGACCGAAGCCGAAGCATGCCGCCGCCTCGCTGTCGGCGCTGCTGCTCGAGGAGCAGGCGGCGTGACCTTTCCTATCCAGACCCCCTTCGCCGATCACGGAGACCCGTTCATGCCCTGGCCGAACAACAGCCCCATGCCCGAAGACCTGCCGGGCATCCCAGACGCCGATCTGGCTCAATTTCCCGTCGAACTACTGGCGATCCTGCAGCGCGAGACCGACGAGGCACTCAAGCGCGCCAAGGCGGCGAAGGCCCGGCTCGATGCTGCGCTGACCGTCCGCTACGCCACCCGCGCCGCCGAGGAACGGCAGGTCCAGGGCAAGGACACCGGGACGGTCCGCTTCGACGACGGCGATTTCACCGTGGTGGCCGATCTGCCGAAGCGGGTGGATTGGGACCAGGACCACCTCGGCGAGATCGTCGAGCGCATCCGCGGTTCGGGCGACGACCCCGCGCAGTATGTCGAGATCGCCATCAAGGTGCCGGAGCGCAAATACGCCGCCTGGCCGGAAAACATCCGGGCGGTGTTCGAGCCCGCGCGGACCGTGCGCGCCGGCGCTCTGAAGGTGGAACTCCTGCCGCAGGGAGGCGCGGCATGAGCCTTCGGATCGTCACCGCCGACGAGCGGCTGCGCGAGGCGCAGGGCAAGACCACCATGGCGCTGTTCGGCCCGAGCGGCGCCGGCAAGACCACGCTGCTGAAGACGCTGCCGGCCGAGGAAACCGTCTGCCTCGATCTCGAAGCCGGGCTGAAGTCGGTGCAGGACTGGCGCGGCGACAGCCTGCCGATCCGCCGTTTCGCCGACGCCGTGGACATCGCCTGCCTGATCGGCGGGGCGAATCCGGCGGCCCAGCCCGACGAGCATTTCTCGGAAGCGCACCATGCGCATCTGCGCGGGCAGCACCCGGAACTGGCCGCGCGGCTCGACGCCAAGCGCATAGTCTTCGTCGACAGCATCACCGACCTCACGCGCCAGGCGATGGCCTGGGCCAAGACCCGGCCCGAGGCGATGTCGGAGCGGACCGGAAAGCCGGACACCCGTGGCGCCTACGGGCTCCTCGCCCGCGAGGTGATCGGGCTCCTCAAGCACCTCCAGCACGCGCCCGGCCGCACGGTGATCTTCGTCGGCATTCTCGAACGCATCACCGACGAGATGAACCGGACGATCTGGCAGCCGCAGATGGAGGGCGGCAAGGCCGCGCGCGAGCTGCCCGGCATCGTCGACCAGGTGATGACCCTCGGCCTCTTCAGCCCCGAGACCAATCCCGATGGCGCGACCGCCTGGCGGCACGACCCCGAGAAGGGCGAGACGCGCCGCCTGGTCTGCCGCTCCGGCAATCCCTGGGGCCTGCCCGCGAAGGACCGCTCCGGGCGCCTCGACCTGACCGAGCCGGCCGATCTCGGCGCGCTCCTCTCCAAGATCAACCACGCACCGAAAGGATGAACGAGATGACCTTCGACATGAACGACGTGGCGCCGCAGCAGTCCGGCGACCTGATCCCCGACGGCACCTTCGCCAAGGTGACCATGTCCATCCGCAAGGGCGGCACGGACGGGGCGAGCGAGGTGGATCGCGGACTCCTGAAGCCTTCGAACCAGCCCGGCAGCGACGTGCTGATGCTCGACGCCGAGTTCACGGTGGCCGAGGGACCGCATGCCCGGCGCAAGTTCTGGCAGAACTTCACCGTGCAGGGCGGCAAGCTCGACGAGCAGGGCCAGTCGATCGGCTGGAAGATCTCCAAGAGCCAGTTCCGGGCCATGATCGACAGCGCGCTGGGCCTGAACCCGGAGGACATGAGCGAGGCGGCCAAGGCGAAGCGCGTGCTGCGCGGGCTCGCCGATCTCGACGGGATCACCTTCGTCGCGAAGATCCAGATCGAGCCGAACCGAAACCCCGCCTACAAGGACGCCAACAAGCTCGACCATGTCGTGCTGCCCACCGCGCCCGAGTGGCAGAAGGTGATGGCCGGCGAGACGGTGCCAGCGCAGCCCTCGAACAAGCCCCGGCCGGCCGCCGCGCCCGCACAGCCCGCAGCCCCCGCCTGGGGTCAGTCGCAGCCCGCCGCGGCGCCGGCCGCGCTCGCGTGGTCGTCGCCGGCCTCCCAGCCCGCCAGCCAGCCTGCCGCCGAGCCCGGCGCGCCGAAGGCCGCGGGCGGCCCCGCCTGGCTGAACCCGTGAGCCCGGACGAATGGCAGGCGCATGTCACCACGGAAGCGGCTCTTGCGATGGGGCGCTGGCTCGAGGCGCGGGGGCGGCTCGACCGCCCCATCGCGAGCCTCACCCGGCGCGACCTGGAATGCATGGCCTCCAACGCCATCAGCCGCTTCATCGTGCTGGCCTCCGAGCGCCGAACCGCCGCGCCCGACGAGGAGGAGCGAAACGCGCTCGACCTGCTCCTAATGGGCTGACCCGGGCCGAACTCGGCCGCCGCGTGCCCTGCGCGCTCTGCGGCCGGGAGGCCCGAGGCTTCGGCTACTGCCACGGCCTGCGCTGGGACCGCCACCCCCATCACCGCTTCTGCTCGAGGGCCTGCCTCACGGCGGGTTCGGCCAACGCCAAGAGGAACCACGGCATGATCGACAAGACCGACATGGAAACCCGCGCGATCCGCGAGGCGCGCCGCGAGCTGGCCGAGGCGCTGACGGAGATGGGGCTGATGGAGCCCTTCTTCGACCGGCCGGCCGAGGACATCGACCGCCTGATCGAGGCCTGCGTCGACGGCTTTCAGGCGTCGATGCAGCGCCAGTCCGACGCCGGCGACGTGCCGTTTTGAGGGGGTGCGGATGCTGGTCGATCTCAACCACCGCTCGGGCTTCGTCTACGGCCGCGCCGCGGATGCGCCGCCGCCGCTCGGCGCCCGGATCAACACGCTGCTCGATGACGCGCTGGTTGCCGAGCGCGCTGGCCAGCGGCCCCGCGACTATCTCGGCGCCAGCCGGATCGGCGAGCCCTGCGCGCGCCGTCTCGTCTACGAGGTGACGCACACGCCGCCCGATCCTGGCAAGGAGCTCGAGGGGCGCAGCCTGCGCATCTTCGCCGCCGGCCATGTCTTCGAGGATCTCTCCATCCGCTGGCTGCGGCTGGCCGGGTTCGACCTGCGGACGCAGACGCGCGACGGCGGCCAGTTCGGCTTCGAGACCGCGGGCGGCCGGATCCGCGGCCATGTCGACGGCGTCATCGTTGCCGGCCCGGAGGTGGGCATCGCCTGGCCGGCGCTCTGGGAGCACAAGGCGCTGAAGGCGTCCTCCTGGTCGGACACGGCGAAGAAGGGCGTGCGTCTCTCCAAGCCCGTCTATTTCGGGCAGATGCAGATCTACATGGCCTATATGGGCCTCGGCTCCGCGCTCTTCACCGCGCTGAACAAGGACAGCTGCGAACTCTACCACGAGCACGTCCCCTTCGACCCGGCGACCGCTCAGGAGCTCTCCGACAAGGCGGTGGCCGTGCTGCGCGCCGCGGATGCGGGCGAGCTGCTGCCGCGGATCGCCACGAGCCCCGACTTCTATCTCTGCCGGTTCTGCCCGTTCTCGGCGCGCTGCTGGGGTGAGCCGCGTCTCGGAACCGCTCCGGTGGAGCGTTTCAGCGGCGAACGGCCGGAGGCCACAGCATGACCGTCACGCTTTCCGAAATGCAGAGCCGCGCGATCGCGGCGATCCGCGACTGGTACGAGACCCGCCGCCACGAGCAGCAGGTGTTCCGGGTGTTCGGCTATGCCGGCACCGGCAAGACCACGACCACGGCGCAGGCGATCGAGGCGCTGGGGCTGACGCCGATGATCCCCGGCGCGCCGGGCGGCGTGCTCTTCGGCGCCTTCACCGGCAAGGCTGCGCTCGTCATGACGCGCAAGGGCACGCCCGCGCAGACCATCCATAGCCTGATCTACCGCGTCTCCGAGGCGACGCCGGAAGAGATCGAGCGGGTGACCGAGGACCTGGCGGAGTTGCGTCGCGAGCTGCCGCGCATGGGGCCGGCCGAGCGAGACTTCGCCATGACGCGGATCGCCCAGCTCGAGATGCGGCTCGAGGACATCCACCAGCCCAAGTTCCTGATCAACGAGCAGTCCATCCTGCGCGACGCGGACCTCCTCGTCCTCGACGAGGTGTCGATGGTGGGCGAGGATTTGGGGCGCGACCTTCTCGCTTTCGGCAAGCCCATCCTCGTGCTGGGCGATCCGGGCCAGTTGCCGCCCGTGAAGGGCGCCGGCTTCTTTACCGAGGCCGCGCCGGACGTGATGCTGACCGAGGTGCATCGGCAGGCCGAGGACAGCGCCATCCTGCGGCTCGCCACGCTCGCGCGGCAGGGCGCGCCGATCCCCATCGGCGCGCATGACGACCATGTCTGGAAGATGTCGCGCCACGAGGTGGGCCCGGCGCAGATGCTGTGCGGCGGCCAGGTGCTCTGCGGCACCAACGCGACGCGGCGCTGGCTGAATACCGCCATGAAGCGCGCGGCCGGGTTCGAGGCCGACTATCCGACAGGCCACGGCGAGAAGGTCATCTGCCTGAAGAACCGCCACGATCTCGGCCTGATCAACGGCATGTTCCTGACGCTCAGCGACGTCCGCCAGGACCCCGACGACGCCTTCGCCTTCAGCGCCATGGTCGAGACCGAGGACGGCGAGAGCATCGCCGGTCGGCAGAGCTTCTGGCGCGGCGAATACGCCGACCACATCGCCTATGACCCAGAGCGCGGAAGGCGGGAATGGCAGATCAAGCGCGGCCTCATCGAGAGCAGCTGGGGCTACGCCATCACCTGCCACAAGGCGCAGGGCTCGCAATGGGAGAACGTGGTCGTCTTCGACGATGGCTTCGGTCGCTCGGCGGCCGACAGGAACCGCTGGCTCTATACCGCGATCACGCGGGCCGAGCGGGGGCTGGTGATCCTTGCTTGACCTCAACGACGCCCTCCCGCCCGCAACCGAGGCGCCGCGCTACGATCTCGACCTGATCGTCGAGCGTCTGCGCGAGACGGCCGCGCACTGGGTGCCCGACCTCTTTCCCCGCGGCCGCCGCTCCGGCGACGAGTGGCGGCTCGCCAACATCCGGGGCGACGCGCCCCGGAACACCGGCTCCTGCGTCGTCACGCTGCGCGGCCCGCATGCCGGAGACTGGATCGACTTCGACGGCAACCATGGCGGCGGGCCGATCAGCGCGATCGAGGAGGCGACCGAGCTCGATGGCCGCGCGCTGATCGCGCGCGCGGCGGAGATCGCCGGCGTTACCCCGGGCGCGCCCGAGCGGCGTGCACCGGCAACACCGCCGTCGCCGAAGCGCGACGCCACTCGGGAGATCGCGCACATCCTGTCGGCGGCGCAGCCGCTCGCGGGCACGCCGGCTGGGGACTACCTCGCAGGCCGCGGTCTGGATGTCCCTTCCGTGGCCGATCTGCTCTTCCATCCGGATCTCGCGCATTACGAGACGAAGACCGGGTATCCCGCTCTTGTGGGACGGGTGTGCGACCGGAACGGCGACGTCATCGGGCTGCATCGGACGTGGCTCGCGGCAGACCCCGACGGCAGCACCCGCAAGGCGCCGCTCGACAAGGCCAAGAAGATGCTCGGCCGCGTCGCCGGCGGCGCTGTGCGGCTTGCGCCCATCGGCGACGGCGACAGGCTGGCGCTCTCGGAAGGGATCGAGACCGGCCTTGCGGCCATGACCGCCTGTCCCGATCTGCCGGTCTGGGCCACGCTCTCGACCTCCGGCCTCGAACAGCTCGAGCTGCCGCCGGCCGCCACGCGCATCGTGATCCTCGCCGACAACGACGCCTCGGGCGCCGGCCTGCGTGCCGCGGATGCCGCCGCGCGTCGGCTGCGCGCGCAGGGGCGTGACGTCGCCATCGCCGTGCCGCCCGAAGAAGGCCAGGACTTCAACGACCTGCTGCTGAGCGACAGCCCCGCGGCCGTGGCGCGGGTGATCGCCGCGGCGGAGTCGGTCGTCGAGGCCGAGACGGTGATGCAGATCGGGCAGCACCGCCCGCTCAACTATCAGGGCTCGGGCGAGACGGTCCCGACGCTGCGCGCAGACGAGGGCGATCTGGCCCGCGCGAACGAGCAGGTCTGGAGCCTGCTCATGGCCTCGAACCGCTACCCTTGGCTCTTCCGCCTCGCTGGCCAGCCCACCTGGGTCGTCCCCGACGACGAGGGCCGACCCGTCGCCACCGCGCTCAACGAGGAGAAGCTCCGCCACATGCTGGCGCGGCTGGCCCGCTGGGTGCGGGTGAACGCCAAGGGCGAGCCCATCCCGGCGCCGCCCCCGTTGCCGGTGGTCAAGTCGGTCCTTGCCACGCCCGATCCCGCGCTGCCCGTGCTGACCGGCATCGTGAACACGCCGGTCTTCGGGCGGAACGGCACGCTGCTCACAACGCCCGGCTATCACCCCGACGCGCGGCTCCTCTACGTCCCGGCGCCGGGCTTCGCCGTGCCGGACATTCCCGCCAGGCCCACATCGGCCGAGATCGCCGCGGCACGCACGATGATCTGCGAGGATCTGCTCGGGGACTTCCCCTTCACTGGCGATGCCGAGCGCTCCCATGTCGTGGCGCTCCTGCTGCTGGGCTTCCTGCGCGGCATGATCGACGGGCCCACGCCGCTGCATCTGATCGAGAAGCCGGCGCCCGGCACCGGGGCGACGCTGATGGTCGACGCGATCACTGGCATCCTGACCGGCGCGGGCGCCAGCGTCATGACCGAGGGGCGCGACGACGAGGAATGGCGCAAGCGCGTGACCGCGAAGCTCCGCCAGATCCCCTCCATCGTGCTGATCGACAACCTGCGCGCCACGCTCGACAGCTCGGCGCTCGCCGCCGCGCTCACGGCGCCCTTCTGGGAGGACCGCATCCTCGGCCATTCCGAGATGGCGCGGCTGCCGATCCGCTGCCTCTGGATCGCCACCGGCAACAACCCGGAGTTCTCCAACGAGATGGCCCGGCGCCTCGTGCGCATCCGCCTCGATCCGCACACCGACCGCCCGTGGCAGCGCTCCGACTTCCGCCACCCCGACCTGATGAGCTGGGTGCGCGCCAACCGGGCGCGGCTGGTCGCGGCCTGCCTGACGCTCTGCCAGGCGTGGATCGCCGCTGGCCGGCCACGCGGCGCCCGCAGCATCGGCTCCTTCGAGAACTGGGCGCACGTGCTCGGCGGCGTGCTCGAGGTGGCGCGCATCCCGGGCTTCCTCGGCAATCTCGAGGAGATGATGGAGGCCTCCGACAGCGAGGGCGCCGCCTGGAACGCCTTCATCGGCGCCTGGTGGGACAGGTTCGGCACCGCCGAGGTCACGGCCGCCGAGGTCTACGACATCGCGCTTTTCTGCGATCCGCCGCCGCCGATGAGCGGCGCCAACGAGCAGGCGCGCAAGACCAGCTTCGGGATGTCGATCGGGCGCATGCGGGACCGGGTGTTCCGGCTGGGCGATCTCCGCGTCCGGCTCGTGAAGGCCGGCACGTACCGGCGCGCCACGAAGTGGCAGCTGAAGGTGACCGAGGAGGAAAAGACCTCCGGAGCGGCCCGCCGCAGCGCCGATGCGTGTGAGCCTCGGGCCGGTGGTGTGAGCCTCGAAAACGAAGGCTCACACGCGCAAGGCCCTGATACCAAACCGAAATGTGAACCTTGTGAGCCTTGTGAACCTTTTTCCACCCTTACGCGTGCGTGCACGCGCGTGCGCACGAAAGGAGACGCCGAAAAAGGTTCACAACCCTCACAAGGCTCACAAAGCGACGTCGTTTCAACGGGTTGCGGGTGTGAGCCTCCGTGTGAACCTCCAGCGGCAGACTCACAGGCCTCACCACGCCCCGATTGGCTGCGGGAGCTCGACCCATGAGCCCCGCGCGCCGCCCCGATCCCCCCATCGAGCAGCAGACAGGAAAGGAGCCCCCGATGGCCCATGCATCTTTCACACCGTGGCCCGCGATTGCGCCTGTGGGCGGAACGCCAGTCCTTCTCGCCCTCGACCTCGGCACGACCACCGGCTGGGCGCTCCGCGCCGCGGACGGGCTGATCACCAGCGGCACGGTCTCGTTCCGGCCGAGCCGCTACGATGGCGGCGGCATGCGCTATGTCCGCTTCCGCGCCTGGCTGGAACGGCTGGCCGCGGATGCCGGACCCATCGGCGCAATCCATTTCGAGGAGGTGCGCCGGCATGTGGGGACCGACGCGGCGCATGTCTTCGGCGGCCTGCTCGCCACCCTGACCGCATGGGCCGAGACGGCGGGCGTGCCTTATCAGGGCGTGCCGGTTGGGACGATCAAGCGCCACGCTACCGGAAAGGGGAACGCGCCGAAGGAGGCGATGATCGCGGCGGCCCGCGCCCGGGGCTTCAGCCCCGCGGATGACAACGAGGCTGACGCCATCGCCATCCTGTTCTGGGCGATCGAGACGGCAGGAGGCGTGGCATGAGTAGGATGCGCTACACGCCCAAATGCTATGGCGGGCGCCGCCGTGACCCCGAGCAGGTCAAGCGCGAGGGCTGGCACGAACAGCGGATGCTGGCGGTCTCGCTGGACGACCAGCGGCTCACCTGGCCGGAGCGCGAGTTGATCCGTCAACTCGGGGACAAGCTCTATGGCAAGCCACCCGCGGTCCGGGAGGTGCGCCATGACTGACTGGACCATCGCGCAAGTGCAGGACCGCCTGGAACTCGCAGCCGACGTCTTCGCGCAGCAGCCCGCGGTGAAGCCGCAGGGGTACTTCAACGCCTGGCCCGAGTACTTCCACAGCTTCGCCGATCACGTCGGCCAGGAGCCGCAGATGCGCCGGCCGCGCCCGAGCCCTCGCCAGATCACCGAGGCCGAGGAAGCGATGCTGTGGCTGCGCTGGCTCGAGAAGGACAACGCTCGCCTCGTCTGGCTGCGCGCCAACCGGACGCCGTGGAAGCCCATTTGCTGGGAGTTGGGCATCAGCCGCGCCACGGCGAACCGGCGCTGGCAATACGGCATAGCGGTCATCGTATGGCGGTTGAACGGGAGGCGGGTACCAGGCAAGCGGTCGATGGAGTTCGTGATCAAGCGAACAGGCTGAGACCAGACGTTCACTGCGACAAGGGCGAATGAGCGGGTTGCGGACCAGACCGGCCCAAGTCTGACTGCGTCGCTGGCACCGAAGGCGTTATTTCCGGTGGACCTGCCGCCCATCGCACATTTACCATTCACGCCCAGCACTAGACTAAGGCATTGAACAATCTGGCGTCGGACAGGTTCCCATGACTTCCTTTCGTTTTTTCCATGCCGCCGACATTCATCTCGATAGCCCGCTACGGGGCCTTGCAGGCCAGGAAGGTAACGCCGTCGCGCGGGTGCGCACGGCGACCCGCGAGGCGCTCGATATGCTGGTTGGATTGGCCGTCGAGGAAAAGGTCGATTTCCTTATTATCGCCGGGGACCTGTATGATGGCGACTGGCGGGACTACAAGACCGGGCTGTTCTTTGCCGCGCAGATGGGGCGGCTGAACAAGGAAGGTATTCCGGTCTACCTGCTCCACGGCAACCACGATGCCGAAAGCCAGATCACCCGGCGGCTCGAACTGCCCGATAACGTGCATGTCTTCGGCACACGCAAGCCGGAGACATATGTACTCGACGAGCTGCAGGTCGCGCTGCACGGGCAGAGCTTCCGCCAGCGCGACATCACCGACAACCTTGTCCCCGACTACCCGGCGCCCGTTTCCGGCACCTTCAACATCGGTGTGTTGCACACGGGCCTTGGCGGCATGGGCGGCCATGAGAACTATGCCCCGTGCGCCATCGAAGACCTCACCTACAAGGGCTACGACTACTGGGCGCTCGGCCACGTACATCAGGCAGGCGTGCTGCGCGAAAAGCCTCACGTTGTCTTCCCCGGCAACCTTCAGGGCCGCCATGCCCGCGAGACCGGCGCCAAGGGCGCAAGCCTCGTCACCGTAGAAGACGGTGACATCGTCGGGTTGACGACAGTCCCCTGTGATGTGGTGCGCTGGGCAGTGTTGCCCGTATCGTTAGCCGATGCGGAGCGCTTCGGCGACGTGATTGATCGCATTCATGATGCCGTGGAAGCAGCCGTGACTGAGGCTGACGGGCGGCTTCTGGCCTGCCGCATTGTCCTTCAAGGGCGGACCGCTGTTCACGATCAGCTTATTGCTTCCGAGGTCCGGATGCTGGCCGAAGCCCGCGCCGGTGCACTTGGACTCGGCGACGAAGTCGCTTGGGTGGAGAAGGTGGTCATCAATACCCAGCCGGAGGTCGATGCTGAGACGCTGGCCGAGCGCGAAGACGCCATCGGCGAGCTTCAGCGACTATTGCAGGAAGCCACCGGGGACGATGCCCTGCTGGCGCAGATCGAGGACGATATCGGCAAGCTGGTGCGCCAGCTGCCCCACGAGGTGCGCGGCGACATCGACGACAGCGTGCTTAAGGCCGCAGTTGACGGCGATTATGCCGCGCTGATCGGCAAGGTTTCCCCCTATCTCTCCGCACGGCTCACGGCACAGGGGGATTGAGCGTGCGGATACAACGACTTGATCTGCTGCGCTACGGCCACTTCACCGAGAGGCCGCTTGAGCTGCCTGCCGGCAGGTCGGACTTCCACATCATCTTCGGCCCGAATGAGGCCGGTAAGTCTACGGCGCTGTCCGCCATCGAGGATCTTCTGTTCGGTATCCACGGGCAGACACCGTACGGGTTTCTGCATGCCTACGGCAGTATGCGGATCGGTGCCGTTCTGGAGAACGGCAGCGAGGTGCTGGAGGTGCTGCGGAGAAAAGGCAACAAGGACACGCTGCTGGGACCGGAAGGTTCGCCGGTGCCCGGTGGGGAAGCGGTGCTTCGCCCCTACCTTGCAGGCGCAGACCGGAAGTTTTTCGAGCGCATGTTCAGCCTTGACCACACTCGCCTTGAAGCCGGCGGCCGGGAAATCCTGGAGGCCAAGGACGACGTCGGTCAGATGCTGTTCTCCGCCGGTGCCGGCATCGGAGGTCTGCGGGAGCGATTGACCCAACTTTCCACCGAAGCGGACAGCTTATGGAGTCCGGGGCGGCGCGCACGGCATCGCAATTTCTCCATTGCCGAAGACAAGCTGGATGCCGCCCAGCGGGAGCTGCGCGAGCAGACCCTCAGTGCCGCAAAATGGCGGGAGTTGAAAAAGGCGTACGACGAGGCGGAAGAGGCCTACGGCAACATCGACAAGGCGATCAGCGACGCAACAACCACTCGGAAACGGCTGAGCCGGATTCGACGGGTGTTTCGGGATGTGCGGCGAAAGCAAGAGCTGGACAGGCTTCTGGAGCAACTCGGCGACGTGATTGCCCTGCCCGAGGACGCGGCCGGGCTTGTTGCCGAGTCTGAGCGCAAGGATGCCGAGGCGGCTGCGCGTATTGGCACGCTGACGGAACAGCTTCAGCGCGCCGAAGAGGCGGTGGAAAAGCTGACTTACGACGAGACGATGATCCAGCGGGCGGCGGATGTCCGCCAGGCCTGCGAGAGACGAATCGAGATTCGCGCTGAGAAGGCTGATCTGCCCAAGCGCGAGGCCGAGCTTCATGCGGCGGAAAGCAAGCTGAAAGACGATGCCGCGGAACTTGGCTGGCGGGATGGGAACGCAGCTGCGCTGATCGAGCGCATTCCGCCGCGGCCGAAAGTCAGCGTCGTGCGATCGCTGCTCAACCAGAAAGGTGAGCTGGAGAGCGATGTTTTCGGCAAGGCACGACTACTGGAAGAAGCGAAGGAAGAGCATGCCGGGCTGAAGGATGAGCTTGCCGAGGCTGGCGAGCCTGTTGACACGTCGCGGCTGGCCATTGCGCTCAAAAGCGTCCGCGAACAGGGAGACATCGCCGGTCGGGTGCGCGCTGCGGAAGAGGGTCTCAATAACGCCAGGAGCCGGGTTGCCCGGCGGCTTGGTGCACTTGACCCCGGTGTTGCAGATGAAGGGGCACTGACCGGCAAGCGTGTGCCGGCAAGGGCGAAGGTAGAGTCGCAACGGAAAGCCCAGGATGACTGGCAGCGACGGCTGAACGAGACGCAGAGGCAAGCCGCGTCCGTTAAGCAGGAGCTGGACGGTACCGTTGCAGCCCTTGAGCGGGCGATACGCGATGAGCAGGTGGTCACCCCCGAAGAACTGAAGGACGCCCGCGGTCGCCGAGATGCAGTTTGGCAGCTGGTGAAGCTCAAGCACATTGTGGGTCAGCCGATCCCTCCGGCTCAGGCTGAGCAATATGAGGGCGAGATCGAGGACCTGGCCAGCGCCTTCGAGCCAGCCGTCATCAAGGCCGACGAGCTGGCCGACCGGCGCTTCGACCATGCCGAAGCCGCCGGTCGCATCGCCGAAATCAAGCGCAAGATCGGCGAGCAGGAGACCCTCCTCGGTCAGGTGCAGGACAATGAGAAGAAGCTTGTGGAGGAAGGCGATCAGCTGAAATCCGACTGGATCGCGCTGTGGAGCGGGGCGCCGGTGGAGCCGGAAGCGCCTGAGGCCATGCTGGAATGGTTGGACGACCGTGACGAGGTGCTGGCGGCCATTGAGAATCGGGACGAAGCTCAAAGCGCGCTGAAGGCCGCTCGTGGAGAAGAGCAGGCGGCAAGGCAGCAGCTGATTGGTGAACTGGCTGCGCTGGGTGCCGATGTCGGCACGCTGGAAGCGGACGGCCTGACCATCGTCGTCGAACGGGCAGCGGAAGAGCTGCGGGTTCGCGAGGCCGCGGCCGACAAGAAGTCGCAGCTGGAAGAGGATGTCGCGGAAGCCGGCAGGCTCGTAGCGCGGCGTCAGCGAGACCTTGAGGCGGCAAAGAAGGTGCTGGCCGAATGGCAGGAAAATTGGGCTGCTGCGCTCGGGGATCTTGGCCTTGCCGCGGATACTGCTGCCGAAGCCGTTGATGCCCAGATTGGCATTATCGATCAGATGCGGGAAACGGCCAGTCGGATCAATTCGCTGCGACACGACCGCATCGAGAAGATTCAAAGGGACGTTGCCGACTTCGAAAATGTTGTCAGTCAGCTTGTGCAGGTTGTTGCACCGGACCTTGCTGATAAGGTGGCGGACGATGCTGTTGCGGCGCTGGAGACGCGGCTCAACGAGGCCGAGCGGATTCAGGGACTGCGGGAGAAGCAGGACGAGGACGTTGAAGGCCTGAAAGAGCAGATCGAGACGCTTGAAGGTCAGCGGCGGGAATTGGCAGCTTCCATATCCCACCTTAAGCAGACCGCAGGCGTCGACAACAACGAGAAGCTGAAGGCCGCGATCGAGCGGTCCGACAATCAGCGGGCGCTTTGGGAGGAACGGCAGAAGATCACAGAAAAGCTTCAGCAGGACGGTGACGGCAAGACCGTTGACGAACTGGAGGCCGAGTGCGAGGGGCTGGCCATCGATGAAGTGGCGGCCCGGGAGGAGTCCCTTCAGGCGGAACTGGAGGACTTGAGAAAGCAGCAGGGCGAGGCAGGAGATGTTCGCTCGCAGGCACGCCAAGCGTACCAGGCCATCGGCGGCGATGATGCGGCCGCACAGGCTGGGGCAGCCCGGGAAGAGGCGCTGACTGAAATGGGCGAAGTGGCCGAGCGGTACGTTCGGGTGAAAACGTCCGCTATCCTGTTGCAATGGGCCATCGATCGCTACCGTCGGGAGAAGCAGGCGCCGCTGCTCAAGCGCGCAGGACAGCTATTTCAGGTCATGACCGCCGGCTCGTTCACCAGCCTGCGCGTGGACTTTGACGACCAGGACAACGCCCACCTCACCGGGGTGCGGCCCGATGAGAGCGTTGTGCCGGTGTTCGGCATGAGCACCGGCACCGCCGATCAGCTTTACCTGGCGCTGCGGGTCGCCTCGATTGAAGATTATCTTGAGCGGGCGCAGGCGCTGCCGTTTGTCGCCGACGACCTGTTCATCAACTTCGATAATGACAGGGCGGCGGCCGGATTTCGGCTATTGGGACAGCTAGCCGAGAAGACCCAGGTACTGTTCTTCACGCACCACCAGCATCTCGTGGAAATCGCGAAGGCTACTCTAGGGGATGCCGTGAACTGCGTTTCGTTAAACGAAAAAGCCGCTATCGCGTTGGTATAAGTCGTCGGAAAGACAGTGTAATGTACCACGCCGGAATAACTGCCCATCGCCGACCGGCAAGCCGAGGCGGAAACCTCGCGATCCACTGCAAATCGCGCGTACACATCAATGCATGTAGCATGCGCTGGCAAGAAAAGGCCAAGCGATACATCAGGCTACCCCGCGATCATTGTGGGAATTCTGGTCAAGCGCTTACGCTTCGGTGAGACAATTTCCTGCGAGACACCGGACGGCGAGACGGATCGCTCCGCTGGCGCTATCCATGGCGATATACTCGGGGTCGTGCGCTCGGGCGAACCGACGCTCATTCTGAAGTGGACACCGGGGCTGGCTTCTGGGGTCCAGCGGGGGTCCAGGCCGCCAAACCTCTGTTTTCCGGTTCCTTTCCGGGCCGAAACGTATGCTGGCGGGCTTGGCTCGGCATTTCGCCAGCGACAGGGCCGGATTTTTGGGAAGCCACCGGACTCCAGCGTCCAGCCGCGACGCCACGAAACCCTCGTGAATTCAAACATCTGACCGGCCGCCCGGGGTGGATACCCCGCGGATGCCGGAGTCCGGCCGGAAGCCGGTGGAACCCTCCGTGCCGGAGTCCACCCGGCGGATGCCGATCGACCATCGACAGGAACCTGCATGACCCTCGCCTTCGCCCCCGAGCGGATCGAGACCTGGCCGCTTGCGCGCCTGCAGCCCTACGCGAAGAACGCGAAGGTGCACGGGCCCGACCAGGTCGCCAAGATTGCCGCCAGCATGGCCGAGTTTGGCTGGACCGTGCCCTGCCTCGTCGGCGAGGACGGCGAGTTGATCGCGGGCCACGGCCGCGTGCTGGCCGCGACGCAGCTGGGGCTGACCGAAGCGCCGGTGATCGTGCTCGGGCATCTGACTGAGGCGCAGCGGCGCGCCTATCGCATCGCGGACAACAAGCTGACGGAACTCGGCACCTGGGACGAGGCGCTGCTGTCGGCGGAGCTGAACGATCTGCTGGCCGAGGATTTCGACCTGTCGCTGGTCGGCTTTTCCGACGGCGAGTTGGACAAGGTGCTGGCATACGTCGCGGAAGACGACGGTGAAGAAGGTGGCGCCGGAGGTTCCGTGCCGCCGGTGACCATCCCCGAACCGCCGCGCAACCCGGCCTCGCGCACGGGCGATCTCTGGATCCTCGGCGATCACCGGCTGCTCTGCGGCGACAGCACCAGCGCTGCCGATGTGCGCCGCCTAATGAACGGCGAGCGCGCGGTGTTGTTCGCGACCGACCCGCCGTATCTGGTGGACTACGACGGCTCGAATTACCCGACCCGGAACAAGGACTGGTCCGCGTCCTACGGCACGACCTGGGACGACAGTTCGCAGGGGGCCGAACTCTACGACGGGTTCATCTCGGCGGCCGTGGCCGAGGCGATCACCGAGGATGCGGCCTGGTACTGCTGGCACGCATCCCGCCGCCAGGCGATGCTCGAGGCCTGCTGGGAAAAGGCCGGCGCCTTCGTGCACCAGCAGATCATCTGGGTGAAGGACCGCGGGGTGCTCACCCGGTCGCACTACCTCTGGAAGCACGAGCCCTGCTTCATGGGCTGGCGCCGCCCGAACCGGCCGCCGAAGGTGGCCGAGCAGACGCTGCCCTCGACCTGGGAAATGCCGTCCTTCGCCAAGGACGAGCGGCCCGACCACCCGACGCCGAAACCGCTGGACGCCTTCGGCATTCCGATGCGCCAACACGTCGCCCGCGGCGGCCTCTGCTACGAGCCGTTCTCGGGTTCCGGCTCGCAGATCATGGCGGGCGAGGCCAATGGCCGCCGCGTCTTCGCGATGGAAATCAGCCCGGCCTATGTCGACGTCGCCATCGAGCGCTGGCAGGCCGATACTGGCCGCGACGCGACCCTCGACGGCGATGGCCGGACCTTTGCCGAGGTGAAGGCTGAGCGGCTGGGCGAGACCGCGGCCGCGGCCGAGGGGGCCCACGCGGCCTGACGACGTGGATGGCGTGGCTCTACCTTCCTCCGGCCTGCCTGCCGGAGCCGGCGACGCGTGCCTCTTCGGCCTCTCGCTCTGCTCCGGCGCCGGCGGGCTCGACCTCGGACTGCACCTCGCGTGCCCCGGATATCGCACTGTGGGTCATGTCGAGCGGGACGCCTACGCCGCGGCCATTCTCGTGGCGCGGATGGAAGACGCGGCCCTGGATCCGGCGCCTGTCTGGGACGACGTCGCCACCTTCGACGGCCGCCCGTGGTGCGGCGCGGTGGACATCGTCACTGCGGGCTATCCGTGCCAGCCGTTCTCCGTCGCGGGCAAGCGCCGGGGCGTGGACGACCCGCGCCACCTCTGGCCGCATGTCGCCCGGATCGTCGGCGAGTGCGAACCGCCCTTCGTCTTTCTCGAGAACGTCGCCCATCATCTCCGCCTCGGCTTCCCCGAAGTCGCCGGAGGGCTGGTCGGCATGGGCTACCGCCTTGCGGCAGGCCTCTTCACGGCGGCGGAAGTCGGTGCGCCGCATCGGCACGAGCGGCTCTTCATCCTCGCTCACCGCGAGCGCGACCACTTGGCCGACCCCGCGCGCCTGCTCTGGGACGCGGTCGAGCGGGGGGAACCGGACCGAGATGATGCGGCTCTGGATGACGCCGACGGCGCGGGATCACAAGGACGGGGCGACGAGCCTCGCGAACACGCCGGTGAACGGGCTGCTTGGCCGCCAGGTCCTGGTGACGCCGATGGCTGGCGCGCGTTCCTGCGACACGCCCCGCACCTTGAACCCAGCCTTCGTCGAGGCGCTGATGGGCTGGCCCACCGGGTGGACCGGCTTCGGCTCTGTGGCAACGGAGTGGTCCCGCTGGTCGCGGCGCATGCGCTCCGAACTCTCGCAGCTGAATTGCTGGCCGATGGATGAGGGGGTGGCATGAAGCAGAGCCGGGCCATGTCGCTGGTAGAGGCCGTCGCCAACGTGGCGGTCGGCTACGGGGTCGCCGTCGTGACGCAGATCCTGATCTTCCCGGTCTTCGGGCTGCACACGACGTTGGTGCAGAACCTGAAGATGGGCGCGGTGTTCACGGTGGTGAGCATCGCGCGCTCCTTCGCCCTGCGGCGGCTGTTCGAGGCGATCCGGGTGCGCGGGGCAAGATGAGACACCGCCGCCCCATGCGGGACGGCGGTATCGGGACCGTCGCGGTGTCCGGCGTCAGTCGCGCGGCAAGCTGTATACTCGTCCGCGCCCCTCGACCTTCTCCGAGGTGACTTCGAGGCCGAGCTTCTTCTTGAGCGCACCGGAGAAGGCGCCGCGGACCGTGTGCGGCTGCCAGCCCGTTGCGGCGACGATCTCGTCGATGGTCGCGCCGCCTTCGGCGCGGAGCATCTCGATCAGCTTCGCCTGCTTGGTGCCCGTGCGCGGTGTGCGCGCCTTGGGCGTGGGATCGGCCTCGGCGGGAGCGTCCTGCGAGGCCTCCGCATTAGGCGCTTCGTCGGCGCCCGTGGGCGCGCTGTCGCCGTTCTCCGGCTCGACGCCGATGGCGGCGAGGCCCGCGTCGGTGATGTGCAGGAGTATGGCGTTGCCGTTCTCGTCGTTGCGCCAGATGCGGTTGAGCGCGGCGTCGGCCTTGGTCTGGCTGTCGGTCGCGGTCTCCGCGATCAGCCCGCGCTTCAGCAGCGCGCCGACCACCTTGGCGGCGGCGCCGCCGCGGAGCGAGCCGGGGAGCGGCAGGACGTTGCGGTCCTCGCGCTGCGCGGCGGCGCTGAGGATCACGAGCTGGGTGTCGGAAAGCTTGGTCATCTGGGGTCTCCGGTTTCGGGGCCGCGACCGTCGCGACCCTTCTACGACCCCGAGCCGCGCAGGGCGCGCGGCAGGAGTTCCGGCGGTGCCGGAGATCAGCGGGCGTGTTCGCCCTCGCCGAAGGCGCTGTCGGTGATGCGCTTCAGAAGGCCGGCGTAGTGGTCGAGGGTGCCGACGTCGGCCCAGTCGATCTCGTCGGGGTGAGTGTTGAAATGGTCGTCGCTGAGCGCCTGCAGGCGGGCGAGCATCTCGTCGATCTCCGCCTTCTTGCCGATGAAGGCGTTCAGGGCGGCCTCCTTGTTCCGGCGCGCCTTCTCGGCGCGAAGCTGGTGGCGCGGGGTGGTGATCGGGTTCAGGCGCGTGGTCATCGGGGTGGCTCCTTGGTTCTGCGCTATCGCTGCGCTGCTTGAGCGCGGTGCTGAGTTGCATCGTCCTTGTGGATCCAGGTTCGCTCTGGCGCGGAGGCTTATCAACTCAATAAGCACATGATTTCGCATGATAATCGGAGCGCGGCATGGAGGGTCTGAGCGAGCGCCAATACGCCGCCCGCGTCGGTCTCTCGCGCGGCGCGATCCAGAAGGCGAAGGCCGCCGGCCGCCTGGTGCTGCACGCCGACGGGAGCATCGACGCCGACGCCAGCGACGCGCGCCGGGCCGAGGCGACGGACCCGTCGAAGACCCGCAAGCCGCCCCAGCCGAAGCGCAAACCAGTGCCGGAGGCGGCGGTGTCAGCCGTCGGCGATACGCTGAAGGAACAGGGCCTGGCCGCGCCGGCGACGGGCGGCGGCACGACCTTCCTGCAGGCCAAGACGGCCAACGAGGTGCTGAAGGCGCAGGAGCGGCGCATCCGGCTGCAAAAGCTCAAGGGCGAGCTGATCGATCGCGGCCGTGCGCTGGCACTGGTGTTCCGCCTGGCGCGGCAGGAGCGCGACGTCTGGGTCAACTGGCCCGCCCGGGTGGCCGCGCTGATGGCGGCCGATCTCTCCGCCTCATGCAGCGAAGCGTCAGGCCAGGAAATCGTCGTGGAGCCCGCCGCCATGCAGAAGGCTCTGGAGAAGCATGTCCGATCCCAACTCGACGACCTTGCCGAGTTCCAGCCCGATCTCCGCTGAGGACGCGGACGCGCTGGCCTTCGACGGGGCGCAGGATGTCCTGCGCGCCTGGTGCGCCGGGCTCCGACCTGACCCGGACCTGACCGTGTCGGAATGGGCAGATCGGCACCGCAAGCTGTCGTCGCGGGCCTCGGCCGAGCCGGGGCAGTATCGGACGCTGCGCACGCCCTACATGGCCGAGATCATGGACCGGCTCTCGCCCGGCGATCCGACCCAGCGGGTCGTGTTCATGAAGGCCGCGCAGGTGGGCGCGACGGAGGCGGGCAACAACTGGATCGGCTTCGCCATCCACCAGGCGCCGGGACCGATGCTGGCGGTCCAGCCGACGGTCGAGCTGGCCAAGCGCAACTCGCGCCAGCGGATCGACCCGCTGATCGAGGAGAGCCCGGAGCTCAGGGAGCGGATCAAGCCCGCGCGCTCCCGCGACGCGGGCAACACGATGCTGTCCAAGGAGTTCGCGGGCGGCATCCTGATCATGACCGGCGCGAACTCGGCGGTCGGGCTGCGCTCCACCCCGGCGCGGTACATCTTTCTCGACGAGGTCGACGCCTATCCCGCCTCGGCCGACGAGGAAGGCGACCCGGTCACGCTGGCCGAGGCGCGCTCGCTGACCTTCGCCCATCGGCGCAAGGTCTTTCTGGTCTCGACGCCGACGATCAGGGGACTTTCGCGCATCGAGCGGGAGTTCGAGGCGTCCGACCAGCGCCGCTTCTTCGTGCCGTGCCCGCATTGCGACGCGATGCAGTGGCTGAAGTTCGAGCGGCTGCGGTGGGAGAAGGGCCGGCCGGAGACGGCGGAGTATCACTGCGAGGGCTGCGACGCAGGCCTGGCCGAGCACCACAAGACGGCGATGCTGGAAGCCGGCGAATGGCGCGCGACGGCCGAGGCCGCAGATCCTGGCACCGTCGGCTATCACCTCTCGGCGCTCTACTCGCCGGTGGGTTGGCTCGGCTGGGACCGGATCGCGCGGGCCTGGGAGGCGGCCCGTGGCTCGGACGAGGCCATCAAGGCGTTCCGCAACACGGTGCTCGGCGAGACATGGGTCGAGACCGGCGAGGCGCCCGACTGGCAACGACTGGCGGACCGGCGCGAGGAATGGAAACCGGGCACCGTGCCGGACCGGGGTTTGTTCCTGACCGCCGGCGCCGATGTGCAGAAGGACCGGATCGAGATCGATGTCTGGGCCTGGGGCCGCGGGCTGGAAAGCTGGCTCGTCGATCACGTCGTCATCGAGGGCGGTCCCGGCGATCCCGCCTGCTGGCAGCAGCTGACCGACCTGCTCGGACGGACATGGACGCATGCCTCCGGCGAGCACCTGACCATCGCGCGGCTCGCGATCGACACGGGGTTCGAGACTAGCGCGGTCTATGGCTGGGCGCGGCAGGTCGGCTTCGCGCAGGTCGCACCGGTCAAGGGGCTCGACGGGTTCAATCGCGCGAGCCCCGTGTCAGGACCGACCTATGTCGATGCGACCGTCGCGGGCAAGCGCCTGCGCCGCGGTGCGCGGCTGTGGTCCGTCGCCACGGCGACATTCAAGGCGGAGACCTACCGGTTCCTGCGGCAGGACCGGCCAACGCGGGAGGACCAGAAGGCCGGCGCGCCGTGCCCGCCCGGCACCGTCCACCTGCCGGACTGGGCCGATGCCGAATGGCTCAAGCAGCTGACCGCCGAGCAGCTGGTCACGGTCAAGGGCAAGCGCGGGTTTTCGAAGCTCGAGTGGCAGAAGCTGCGCGAGCGCAACGAGGCGCTGGACTGCCGGGTCTACGCCCGGGCCGCCGCCTGGATCGCCGGGGCCGACCGATGGTCGGAGGCGCGCTGGCAGGACCTGGAACGGCAACTGGCGGTGGAGACGCCCGCGGCGGACGGCGAGGCACCAGCGAGGCCGGCGCCCCGCCCGGCGCCGCGACGGCTGACACGGCGGTCGAGGTACATGGGGTGAACGATGAGCACGGCGACCGAACTCCGCGCCCGCCGCGACGCGCTGTCGGCGCAGCGGTCCTCGGGCGTGGCGCGGGTCAGCTATGACGGCAAGACCGTGGACTATCGCAGCGTGGCCGAGATCGACCGGGCGATCGAGGCGCTGGACCGCGAGATCGCGGCGGCGGAGGGCCGGCGGATCGTCCGGCAACTGCGCGTGACGACGAAGAAGGGGCTGTGAACCCATGGGTCTGCTCGACCGCTTTCGCCGCCGCCCCGCTGGCGGCCCCTCCGGCGTGCGTGCGCGCCTGGAGGGCGCGATGTCCCGACGGCGGCTGCGCGGCTGGAACCCGCCGCTGGAGAACGTCAATGCGCTGGTCGCCTCGGGCGGCCCGAAGCTGTTGGCGCGGGCGCGCGAACTGGTGGTCACCAACGGCTATGCCGCCAATGCCTGCGAGGCTTTTGCCGCGAACCTGGTGGGCGACGGCATCAAGCCCTCGTCGCTGATCGACGATGCGGAAATGCGCGACCGCGTCCAGCGGCTCTGGCTCGCCTGGACCGACGAGGCGGATGCGGACGGGCTGACGGACTTCTACGGCCTTCAGGCCATGGTCGCGCGCGAGATGTTCGTGGCGGGCGAGTGCTTCGTCCGGCTGCGGCCGCGCCGGGCCGCGGACGGGTTGCTGGTTCCGCTGCAACTGCAGCTTCTCCAGTCCGAGATGCTGCCCTACGAGAAGACCGAGACCGCTTTGAGCGGCAACCGCATCCGCTGCGGGATCGAGTTCGACGCCATCGGGCGAAGGGTGGCCTATCACTTCCGCCGCACCCATCCCGGCGACAGCACGGATCGCCGCGTGGCGGTCCCCGATACCGTGCGCGTGCCGGCGGGGGATGTGCTGCATGTCTACCGCCCGCTCGATGCCGGGCAGATCCGGGGCCTGCCGCATGTGGCTCCCGCCATGGTGCGGCTGTTCCTGCTCGATCAGTACGACGATGCCGAGCTCGACCGCAAGAAGACCGCGGCGATGTTCGCGGGCTTCATCACCAAGACGGCGCCGGAAGAGCCAATGATGGGCACGGAGGAGCCCGACCCCGACGGCGCGGCCATCGCCAGCCTCGAGCCCGGAACGCTGCAGGTGCTGCTGCCCGGCGAGGACGTGAAGTTCTCAAGCCCCGCCGATGTCGGCAGCAGCTACGAGGCATTCCAGTACCGCACGCTGCTCGGCGTCTCCGCCTCGCTGGGGCTGCCCTATCACCTGGTCACCGGCGACGTGCGCCAGGCCAACTATTCCAGCCTGCGGGCCGAGCTCGTGGAGTTCCGCCGGCGGGTGCAGCAGCTCCAGCACGGGGTGATCGCGCATCAGCTCTGCCGCCCGGTCTGGGCGCGCTGGCTGGAGACCGCAAGGCTGGCGGGCCGGCTGGACCTGCCCGACCCGGCGGCCGCGCGCGTGGTGCAGTGGATCCCGCCGCGCTGGGACTGGGTCGATCCGCTGAAGGACATCCAGGCGCAGGTGCTGGCGATGGAGGCGGGCATCACCTCGCGGCGCAAGGTGGTCGAGGCCACCGGCTACGATGTCGAGGAAGTGGATCGCGAGAACGCGACGGACACGGCGCGCGCTGCAGGTCTCGGCCTTCGCTATCGCACCAGCCCGGGCGAGACGCAAGGAGCGCGCGCGACGCCGGCGAGGAGGCCCGACCCGGACAACGGGGCGGATGGCGACAGTCACGACGATGCGGCGGCAGCGGGCCGCGCGACCGAACAGGAGTGACATCATGAAGAGCTGGTACACGATCCGCGCCCGCGAGGGCGGCGCGGAAGTGCTGATCTATGACGAGATCGGCGCCTATGGCGTCTCGGCGAAGGGCTTCCTGGCCGAGCTGGGCGCGCAACCGGATGACGCACCCATCGACCTGCGCCTCAACAGTCCCGGCGGCTCGGTCTTCGATGCCGTCGCCATCCACAACGCGCTGAGCCGCCATGCCGGTACGGTCACCGTCTGGATCGACGGGATTGCGGCCTCGGCGGCGAGCTACGTCGCCATGGCGGGCGACGCGATCGTCATGCCGGAGAACGCCTTCCTGATGATCCACGACCCGTCCGGTCTCGTCATGGGCACGGCGGCGGACATGCGCGAGATGGCCGGCACGCTGGACAAGATCGCGGCCGGCATGACGCGCGGCTACGCAGCGAAGTCCGGCAAGCCGGAGGACGAAATCGCGGCGCTGATGGCGGCGGAGACCTGGTTGGATGCGGTTGAGGCGCTGGAGGCCGGCCTCGCCACGCAGCTGGCCGAGCCTGTGCGCATCGCCGCCAGCTTCGACATCGCCCGGTTCCGGAACGCGCCGCCCGAGCTTGTGGAAGCTGTCGAGCCGGTCGAGACCGCCGATCCCGAGAGCGCGGAGACGGTTCCGGACATCGTTGAAGACGCCGACGAAGTTGCCGCGCCGCCGGATACCGGACCGCAGCCCGAGGGGCCCGATCCGGACGGCACGGCGGCAAATGCCAGCGCAGGCCCGGATCCTGCGGCCATCCGCGCCGAGGCCATCGCCCATGCGAGGGCGGTCGTCGATCTCTGCCGTCTCGCGGGCCAGCCGCAGATGGCCGGGCGATTCCTCGAGGAGGACGCCAGCCTCGAGACGGTGCGCGCCGCGCTGCTGGACGCGAAGGCCGAAGCCCAGCCCGAGATCACGCCCCATCACCCGCAACCCGGGCGCAGCGCCGCGACCCGCCCCTGGGGCGACGTCATCGCCCGCACCTTCAAGCTGAAAGGATGATCCCATGACCACGCTGACCGAAGGCACGCATCCCGGCGGCTTCCTCGTCTGGGAAGCCCATCGCGATTATACCCGCGAGACGATCACCGTGGCGAGCGGCACGCTCGCCCCCGGCACCGTGCTGGGCCAAATCACCGCCTCGGGCAAATTCGCCGCGCACGATCCGAATGCCACCGACGGCACCGAGACCGCTGTCGCGGTGCTCTGGGGCAAGGCGGATGCGTCCGGTGGCGACGCCCCGGCCGTCGCGGTGGTCCGCGGCCCGGCCATCGTCAACCGGCACGATCTCGTCTTCACCGGCACGCCCAGCGATCCCGAGATCGCCGCGGCCCACACGGCGCTCCTCGCCGCGGGCATCCTCGTCCGCTGATTGCGCATTCTCACCAACTTCCCTGACCCGGAGGCATCAACATGGCCACCATGGACATCTTCGAAGGCGATGCCTTCACCATCGTCGAGCTCACCCGCGCGCTCGAGAACATCCCCTACAAGCCCGCGATCCTGTCGGGCGCCAACCTCTTCGGCGCCCGCGGCGTGCGCGCGCGCACCGTGATGATCGAGAGCCGCGACGGCACGCTCTCGCTCATCCCGTTCTCCGAGCGGGGCTCGGCGTTTGAGTCCCAGATCCCCGAACGTCGCGAGATGCGCGCCTTCGTCTGCCGGCAGTTCAAGAAGCAGGACGTGCTCTGGGCCTCGGAAATCCAGTCTATCCGCGACTTCGGCTCCGAGACCGCGGTGCAGCAGGTGCAGGCCGAGGTCGCGCGCAAGCTCGGCCGGCTCAGGAACGACGCCGAGGCCACTTTCGAGTTTCACCTCTTCAACGGCATTCAGGGCGTGGTGAAGGACCCCAAGGACGGCGCCACGGTCATCGACTACCACGCCGAGTTCGGCATCACGCCCGCGGCGGAGGTTGACTTCGATCTGGACAACACGAGCCCCGCCTCGGGCGCGCTGCGCAAGCGCTGCCAGGCGCTGATCGAGAGCGTCGAGGACTCCTTGGGCGGGCTCGCCGCGGGCCAGGTGCAGCTCCGCGCGGAATGCGGCTCGGCCTTCTTCGCCGATCTGGTGGCCCACAAGGAGGTGCGGGAAACGTACCTCAACACCGCGGCGGCGGCCGATCTGCGCGGGCGCGTGGGCGAGGAGGTCAGCTTCGGCGGCATCACCTTCCGGCGCTACCGGGGCGGGCTGGGCTTCGGCGTGCCCACCGACAAGGCCTACTTCTACCCCGAGGGCGTCGAGGGGCTGTTCGAGATCTACTACGCCCCCGCCGACACCTTCGAGACCGTCAACACCGTGGGCCTGCCGCTCTATGCGCGCATGATCCCGGACAGGGATCGCGACGAGTGGGTGCGGCTCGAAATCGAGTCCAACCCGCTGCCGATCTGCACCCGCCCGCAGGTGCTCCGCTCGGCGCGGCGGACCTGATGACCGCCGTTGCCATGGCCCTCGATGCGCTCTTCGCCGATGACAACATCGCCCGCGAGGCCATCTACACCCCCGAGGGTGGTGCGCCGGTCCTCGTCCGCGTGGTCACCCGCCGCGCGGACGAGACCACCGGCTTCGGCGACGCGCTCATCTGGTCCGAAACCACGCGCGTGGATCTGCGCGTGGCCGAAGTGTCGAACCCGCGCCCGGGCGACCGCATCGAGATCGACGGCGAGGCCTTCCTCATCCAGGGCGAGCCCGTGCGCGACCGCGAACGGCTGGTCTGGACCGTGGACCTGCGGCCCGTATGAAACTGAAGCTCGACGTCACGCCGGACCTCGCTGCGCTCATGGCCGCGGAGATCAAGGCGGGCGAGCGCGCGGTGACCACGGCGATGCGCGAGGCCGGCGGGCAGCTCAAGACCGACTGGCGCCGCCAGATCACCGGCGCGGGGCTGGGCCAGCGGCTCGCTCGGAGCATCCGCGCGGAGACATGGCCCAAGGGGACCACCAGCATCGGTGCTGCGTCGCTGGTCTGGTCAAAGGCCCCCGCCATCGTCGGCGCCCACGACACCGGCCCGCTGATCCGCTCCAAGACCGGCTTCTGGCTCGCGATCCCGACACCCGCCGCCGGCCGCGGCCTGCGCGGCGGCAGGATCACCCCCGGCGAATGGGAACGCCGCCGGGGCATGCGCCTGCGCTTCGTCTACCGCCGCCGCGGCCCCAGCCTGCTCGTGGCCGACCGCGCCCGCATCAATAAGCGTGGTCAGGCGGTGGCGTCGCGCGCGAAGACCGGCCGCAACCAGGTCACCGCGCCGATCTTCCTGCTGGTCCCGCAGGTCAAGCTGCCGAAGCGGCTCGATCTCGACCGGGACGCCGAGCGCGCGCACGACAACGTGCCGGGGCTGATCGTCGCGAACTGGGCGAAAAGGAGAATCGCCTGAGGCTGTTTTTGCGGACAAACCGCAGGACCACCTCTCTCACTTCGGAGTTTGTCAGTCCGGTTGAGAGAGCTTCGTGCGTTTGCGCCCATGGAGACCACCTGCCGGCAGGTGACAGCCAGTCACGCAGGTAGCGGTCAACACCTCTGCTTCTGATCGGACCCGTTTAGTTGGCTTGCAACTGAGGCCCCGATGTTTGCGTAACGAAGAACCGCTTGCTTCATGGACGGGCGGTGTTTCAGCACGGCATGGCACAGTCGTGAGTGTCCGCCGCGCACTGTACTTTCTTCTGGCTCGCCTCCTTGATGCGATGGGCCCAGGTTACGAGTCCAATGCTCGTGAAGACCAACGCGAAGCCTACCAGATGAATAGGGTGAAATTCATCTCCAAGCCAGAAGTAGGACAGAGCCAGGGCTGTCGCAGGCATGGCACTCATGTAACCCGACGCCGTGCTTGGCGGTACCTGGCTCAGGCCGCGAAACCAGACAAGGGTACCGATCGCAAGCGGACCCAAGCCCCAGACGAGAAGCGCCAGCCACGCATTCAGCGTCGGTTCGGAAAAATCGAAGCTCCCGATCTGGTAGAGGCCGGGACCTGCAAAGAGCAATGTGGCAACCCAGACGATGAGCGGCAAAGCCACCAATGGGCTCAGGTCCCTGATCAGTTGCTTGCCCAGCAGCGAATAGAGCGTCTGGCTGGCAACCGCGCAGAACACCAGCACGCTGCCGAGGACCAAATTCCAGCCCGAGGATTGAATCGACTGACCCGAGACGTTGATCACGAGTACGCCGGCAACGGCCAACGTAACGGCCAGGACCTTTCGCCACCCCATGCTGTCATGCATGAAAAGAACGGCCGACGTGGCCATCGCGGCGGGGCTCAGGCTCATCACGACCGATCCGACCACACCGTTCACGCGCTGCATGCCGTTTAGCAGAAAGAGTGTGAATGCAACGATGCCCACGCCGCCGATCACGACGATCTTGATCCAGTTCTGTCTGGAGATACGAGGCAGGCGGTGCCGGTAGATGAACAGGAAGGGCGTCAAGGCCAAGGCGGCCACCAACAGACGAAGAAATGGCCCGAGAAACATTGGAAAGGCTTCGGACACGATCTTGGCGGACGGGGTTCCGGTGCCGAAGAGCGCCATGCCGGCAAAAAGCTGGACATAGACCATCAACTTTTGCGTGAAATTGGCGTCCTTCAATCTGGTCACCCCTCACCGTCCCGAAATGGGTTCCTGTAAAGTTTTGCGCAACGATGCGCCAGTCTGGCTCTTACACCGATCTTTCCGTATGGCAACAACTAAGTGATGCATGTCCACCTCTCGCGAAACCATCCTCGCCGCGCTGCATGCGCGGCTCTCCACGCTACCCGCCACCGCGCTGCGCGGTGAGGTTCTGCCCGAGCGTGTCCCGGCCGAGGGGCTGCTGATCCTGCGCGATGGCGAGCCGGGGGATCCCGAGGTGACGTTGTCGCCGCTGCGGTACCACTACCAGCACCGTGCGGAGATCGAGGCGGTGATCCAAGGCGCGGACCGTGACGCCGCATTCGACACGCTGACAGCCAGTATCGGTACGGCGCTCGCGGCCGACCGCACGCTGGGCGGGCTCTGCGACTGGGTCGAGGCGAAAGCGCCGCGCCCGGTCGATTTGGCCGTAGAGGGCGCGGCAAGCCTGAAAGCGGCCACCATCGCGGTGGTGCTGCACTACTCCACGGACGACCCGCTGAGCTGAGCTCAGCGCAGACGACCCTCGTAACCCGACCACTGACCCACCGGCCCGCGGACCCGCTCCGCGGGCCGCTTCTTTCTGCGAGAGGAGACCACCATGGCACGATCCCTTGGGGCGCGGGCGCGGCTGGCGCTCGGCTTCGAGACCACCTACGGCACGCCGCCGGCCAGCGGCTTCATCCGCATGCCGTTCGCGCCGGGGCTGACCGTCGCCGCCGAACAGCCGCTGCTCGACTCCGAACTGCTGGGCTACGGCCGCGATCCGCTGGCGCCGGTCAAGGACGCGATCACCGCCGACGGCGACGTGGTGGTCCCGATCGACGCGGAGGCCTGGGGCCACTGGCTGAAGGCCGCCTTCGGGGCGCCCTCGACCAGCGGCACCGGGCCCTACACCCACGAGTTCCAGTCGGGTGCCTGGGACCTGCCGAGCTTCGCGCTGGAAAAGGGCCTGCCTGAGGTGCCGCATTACGCGATGTATCCCGGCTGCCGGGTCAATCAGCTGCAGTGGTCGATGGAGCGCTCGGGCCTCGTGACCGCGACCGTCGGCGTGATCGCGCAGGGCGAGGACAAGAGTGCCGCGAGCCAAGCCGGCACCCTGACCGAGCCCGCGCTCAAGCGCTTCGGCAGCTTCAACGGCAGCGTGCAGCGCAACGGCACGGCGCTCGGCAACCTGGTCTCGGCCGAGATCACCTATGCCAACAACCTCGACCGGGTGGAGACGATCCGCGCCGACGGCAAGATCGCAGGCGTGGAGCCCGGCATTGCCGCGCTCACCGGCAACGTGGTGGTCCGCTTCGCCGACGAGACGCTGCTGCAGCAGGCCATCGACGGCGATCCGTGCGAGCTGGTCTTCGGCTACGCGCTGCCCTCGGGCGAGAGCTTCACGCTGACCGCGCATGCCGTTTACCTGCCGCGCCCGCGGATCGGCATCGACGGGCCGCAGGGCATCCAGGCGACCTTCGACTGGCAGGCGGCGCGCGACCCCGGCACCGGCCGCATGGCCACCGCAACCCTCATCAACGACGTGGACCAGTACTGATGCTGCGACTCGACATGACCCGCAAACCCGCCTGGCACGACATGCCCGGCGGCGTGCGCCTGAAACTCCTGCCGATCACCACCGCGCTGATGGCCGAGGCGCGCCGCGATCCAGACGTGGTCGAGGCGCTGGAGACCATGCCTGCGGAGGGTGACGACCCGGCCGCGGCGCGCGCGAGCGACGAGGCGGTGGCGATCCCCTTCGCGGTGGCGCTGGCCCGGCTGGCGATCGTCGAGTGGGAGGGCGTGGGCGACGCGAAGGGCAACCCCGTGGACCCCGGGCCCGAGACGATCCCGGCGCTGATGGACATCTGGCCGATCTTCGAGGCGTTCCAGACCCACTACGTCCAGAAGGGGCTGCTGCTGGAGCAGGAAAAAAACGCCTCTGCGCCCTCGCAGCCTGGGTCTGGGGCGGGGGCGCGAACTACTGCCGAGCCTGCGACGGGCCGTGCCCGGACTGCCCGCAAACGCAAGAGCGGCCGCTGACGGTCGAGGGCCGGCAGGTGCGGGATCTGGTGCAGGCGGCGGGCGGCCAGCTGCGGCTGGCCCCGATGGGCGGCGTGATCGGCTTTGACATGACCGCGCTGCTCGCCATGGCGCGCGCCCGCGGCATCGACCCGGTCGCCGCCGCCGAGCTGCTCCCGCATGTCGAGGCGGTGGTGGTCGAGACGCTGCAGAAACGAAGCGATGAGGCCCGCGGGGACGGCGGCGCCATGGGGGCTGAGTGATGGCCGAAAAACGCGTCTCTGTCCGCCTGTCGGCGACGGGCGGGCGGCAGGTCAAGGATGCGCTGCGCGGTGTGGGCGAGGCCGGGCAGCAGGGCTTCCGGCGCCTCTCGCGCGAGATGGAGACGGCCAACCGCCGGCTCGCCCGCTTCGCGCGGCAGGCCACGCGGATCGCCCGGGTGGTCGGCGCGGCGGCTGCGGCGGCCGGCGCGGCGCTGATCCGCTCGGGGCTGCAGACCATCGATGCGCAGGCCAAGCTCGCGCAGTCGCTCGCCACCACCACCGCGAGCGTGCAGGTGCTCGCCCGGGCGGCGGACCTCTCGGGCAACTCCTTCCGCGAGCTGGAAGCGGGGTCGGCGCGCCTGACCCGCCGGCTGTCGCTCTTCGCCGCCGATGGCAGCGGGCCGGCGGCCGATGCGATCCGGCGGCTGGGGCTCAACGCGGCGGAACTGCTGGCGCTGCCGCTCGATGCGCGCATTGCGCGGGTCACCGAGGCGATCCAGAGCAATGCGGCGGCCTCCGAGCAGGCGGCGCTCTTCTCGCAGCTCTTCGGCGACCGCGCCTTCGTGGCCTTCCAGCGGCTCGACGCGGCACAGTTGCGCCAGGCGAACGACGAGCTGCGCCGCTTTGGTGTGCTGGTGAGCGACGCGGATGCCGACCGGATCGAGGAGACGAACGACGCGATCTCGCGGCTGGGGCTCATTTGGCGGGGCTTGTCGAACCAGCTGGCCGTCGCCGCCGCGCCGGCCCTGCAGAGCGCGGCCGAGGGGCTGGCCCGACTGGGCGAAGTGGGCGGGCCGATCCAGCGGGTCTTCACCGGTATCTTCGATGCGCTCGTGCTGCTGATCGACAATGTCGGGCGGGTGGCGAGCACGGCGGCCGCCTTTGCCGGCTTCCTCGCTGGTCGCTGGGTCGCCGGGCTCGCCGCAGCTGCGCTCTCGGTCCGCGGCCTCGCCACGGCGCTTGTGGTTCTGCGCGGGGCGCTGATCCGCACCGGCATCGGGGCGCTCATCGTCGGCGCGGGCGAGCTGATCTTTCAGTTCACGCGCCTCGTGGCAGCGACCGGCGGCATCGGCGAAGCGCTCGGTCTTCTGAAGGACGTGGCCGCAGAGACCTGGGACCGGATCGCGCTGCGCGCCGGCGCCGCCTGGGCGCGGGTGGAGGCCGGCTGGGCCGCGGCGCAGGCGACGATCCTCGAGGGTCTGCAAAGCGCGACGGAGGCCGTGGCCGGCTGGGGCAACAGCACCGTCGCGACCTTCTCCGGAGCGTTTGAGGCGGTGAAGGCGACCTGGGGGGCGCTGCCGGAGGCCATCGGGGACTTCGCCTTCCAGGCCGCCAATGCCCTGATCGACGGCGTCGAGTCGATGATTAACGGCGTGGTGGACCGGATCAACCGCTTCATCACCCGGCTGAACGCGGCGCTGTCCAATCTGCCCGACTGGGCGACTGGCGAGGGCGGCCTCTCCATCGGCACGCTGGACCGGGTCGAACTGGGCGGGGTCGAGAACCCCTTCGCGGGCGCTGCGTCTGCGGTCGGCGACGCCGCCGGAGAGGCCTTCCGCGCCGCCATCGGGCGCACCTATGTCGACGCGCCGGATCTCTTCGGGGGCATGGCCGCCGATGCGCGCGGCCGCGCTGCGGGCTATGCCGAGGCGGCCGGCATGCTGATGGAGGCAGCTGCGCGCCCGATGACCGCCTGGCAGGCGCTGAAGGACGCCGTGGCGGGCGCGGGATCGGACGGCGCGGCGGCGCTCGAAGCGGCCACGACCTCGGCCGACCGGTTCGAGGACACCCTCGGCGGGGCCGGACAGGCGGCCACCGAGGCCGGCGCCGCGGCCGGGGCGGCCGCTTCCGCCGCCGAGCCCAGCACCGAGCGGGCCGTCACCGGCTGGCAGGCGGTCACCGCGGCGCTGTCGGACTACGCCACGAAGGCCCGCGAGATCGGCGGCGATATCGGCCAGAGCCTCGTCGGCGCGTTCCGGTCGGCGGAGAACGCGGTGGGCGAGTTCGTGAAGACCGGCAAGCTGAAGGTCCGCGACCTCGTCACTTCGCTCATCGCCGATCTCGCGCAACTCGCCGCGCGGCGTTTCATCCTCGGGCCGATCGCGAATGCGCTCGGCACTGCGCTCGGGGGCGCCGGTGGACTGTTCGCCAACGTCCTGCATGCCGGCGGCGTGGTCGGCGCACCCGGACCCGGGCGGATGGTCCCGGCCGCAGCCTTCGCGGCGGCCCCGCGGATGCATTCCGGCGGCACGCTCGGCCTGCGTCACACCTCTGGCTTTGCGGGCCTTCGGCCCGACGAGGTGCCGGCGATCCTGCAGCGCGGCGAGCGGGTGCTCTCGCGCCGGGAGACCGACGAGTATGGCGCCCCGCGCCGCGACCGCGAGGCCGCTCCGGTCGTCAACGTCACCATCCAGACCCGCGACGCCGAGAGCTTTCGGCAGTCGCGGACGCAGGTCGCCGCGGACATCTCGCGCGCGGTGTCGCTCGGGCGCAGGGGGCTCTGAGCCGTGGCCTTCCACGAGGTCCGGTTTCCGGACGACATCAGCCGCGGCGCGCGCGGCGGGCCGGAGCGGCGCACGCAGATCGTCGAGCTCGCCTCGGGCGAGGAGGAGCGGAACGCCAGCTGGGCGAACTCCCGTCGGCGCTACGATGTCGCCTACGGCATCCGGCGCGCCGATGATCTCGCCGCCGTCGTCGCCTTCTTCGAGGCGCGCAATGGCCGGCTCCACGGCTTCCGGTTCAAGGACTGGGCCGATTACAAGTCGGGCCTGCCGTCCGCGGCGATCTCGCCCAACGACCAGGAGATCGGCACGGGAAACGGCAGCCTCAAGGAATTCGCGCTTCTGAAACGCTACAGATCAGGCGCGCAATCCTGGACCCGCGCCATCGCCAAGCCCGTGACAGGCAGCGTCCGCGTCGCGCTCGGCGGCGTCGAGCAGATGTCGGGATGGACGGTCGACACGACCACCGGGGTCGTCACCTTCGACACCGCGCCGGGCGCTGGCGTCGCGATCACCGCGGGCTTCGCCTTCGACGTGCCGGTCCGCTTCGACACAGATGCGCTCGACGTGACGCTCGACCTCGAGCGGCTCGGCTCGATCACCTCCATCCCGCTTCTGGAGATCCGGCGATGAACGATTCCGGCAACTTCATTGCCGCGGTGCTGCGCGAGCTCGCGGCATCGACGGCCGTGATCCTCGCCGCCTGGGGCGCGCTCGGCGGGGCCACGAACGCACTGACCACGAAGATGCGCCTGCGCGATGCGCTGCGCCATATCCTGCTCGGCGGGCTGATCGCGGCCGGGATGGGCAGCCTGTCGATGGCGGTCATCGCGGCCTGGCTGCGGCTGCCGCCCGAGGCGATCCCGGCGGGCGGAGCGGCGGGCTCGGCCGCCTATCTCGTCGGCGTCTTCGGCCCGGCCTTCATCGAGGTCGTCCTCGCCCGGCTGCGCGCCGCCAAGGGGCGCAAGGATGACTGAGCTTCTCCGCCTCGCGCGCGCGCTGCGCAGCGAGGTCGAGGATCCCCGAACGCGGTTCGCGCACCGGCTGCGCGTCGGCCTCGCCGTTGCGGCGCTGATCCTGATCTTCTCGTTTCTGGAGTAATCCCATGCAGATGACCGAGCGGGGCCTGCTGGCCCTGGCCGGGCACGAAGGAGTCGTGCCCGCGCCCTACCGCGATTCCACTCGCACCTGGACCTTCGGCATCGGCCACACGGCCGCGGCCGGACCTCCCGATCCGGCCACCATGCCGCGCGGCATGCCCGGCGATCTCGATGCCGGGATCCGCGAGGCGTTCCGGGTCTTCCGGGCCGACCTCGGGCGTTACGAGGCGGCCGTCCTGCGCGCCGTGAAGGTACCGCTGACGCCGCACGAGTTCGATGCGCTGGTCAGCTTCCACTACAACACTGGCGGCATCGCCAAGGCCGCGCTGACCCGACATCTCAATGCCGGAAATCGCGTTGCAGCCGCCAACGCGTTTCTGAACTGGCGGCGACCGGCCTCGATCATTCCGCGCCGGGAGTCCGAGCGCGACCTGTTCCGCCATGGTCGCTATCCCGGCGGCACGATCCCGGTCTGGTCCGTGGATCGCACGGGCCGCGTGGACTTCTCGCGACCGATCCGTCGCCTGACCGAGGATGAGGCTCTGGCCTTGGCTCGCGGGCCGTCGCCGCTGCCGAGGCCACCGGTCTTCGAACCTGCGCCCGACGCGCCGACCGGCTGGCTCGCCCGGCTGGCCGCCTTCTTCTCCACCCTGATCCGGAGGGCCTGACTCATGCGCTACGTCCGACCCAACTCGCTCACCTGGTGGGCGGGACTTCTCGCCATGCTCACCGGCATCGCCTCCCTCGCGCTGCCCGCGACCGGGCCGCTCGGGGAACTGTCCCGCCTCGTCGCGCTGCTCGCTGGCTCGGCCGACGCCTCGCCCGCGGGGCTCATGTTCCTCGGTCTGGGCCTGATCGGCCTGCGCGACCGGATCGAGCGCGGGTTTCGCGGCGATGGCTGACCTTCTGATCTGGCTGGTGGCGGCGATAGGCGCGGTCGGGGGCGTGGTCCTCGGCCGGGTCTGGGGCCGTGTCGAAGGGAAGCGCGCGGGCAAACGGGAGGCCGAACGCGATGCCATGGAAGACAAGAGCAAGCGCGTCGAGCGCGGCCGCGCCGCGGTCCGCGATGGCCGCGGCGCTGGCGATCCCGCTGACCGGCTGCGCCGCAACGATGGGCGCTGGTGATGAACGATCCAGGGAACAAGGCGCCACGAATTGAGCCGGCTCTCCTTCGCGACCTCATTCACTACAAGCCCGATACCGGCAATCTGACATGGAAGGCGCGACGGCCAGCGCATTTCACACATTGCAAACGCGACCCGGCGTGGGTCTGCAGGATCTGGAACGCCAAGTACGAAGGTCGGCCGGCATTCGGTCGTCGCGAACACGGATACATCGCTGGCCGTGTTTTCGGTACTCATGTGTACGCCCATCAAGTGGCGTTCGCGATCATGACGGGGCAATGGCCAGAGGCGCAGATCGACCACGTCAATGGCCGACGCAGTGACAATCGATGGCGGAACCTGCGCCCTGCCGATACATCGGAGAATGCGCGAAACACTGCAATATCGCGCAGCAACAGCTCGGGCGTCGTTGGCGTGAGCTGGAACAGGGAGAAGCGCCGCTGGTGGGCGTACATCCACCCAGCGAAAGGGCGCCGCCACTTGCTGGGCAGTTTTTCATCGAAAGCCGACGCGGTGGCCGCGCGGAAAGCTGCGGAGATGCGCTGTGGATATCATCAAAATCACGGTCGCAAGCCTGCTCATTAGCGGTTGCGCGGTCCGTGCCCGGTTGTCCGATGCCGGCTGCGCTTCCTACGCCGAGGCGCGGCTGGCCCGGCCGGCGGCCGAGACGGTCGCGGAGGTGCCACCGGTCTGGGCGGACTGGATCGCCGATCTCGACGACCGCATAACGGGAACCTGCCGATGAAATCGCTCTCACCCGCGCTGCAGGCCCATCTCGACGAGGGCACGACGACGCTGGCCTGGTGCTGGCGGATCACGCGGGCCGACGGCGTCGCCTTCGGCTTCACCGATCACGACATGACGCTGAGCTTCGATGGCACCGACTTCGAGCCGGAAAGCGGGCTGACCGCGTCCGAGGTGCGGTCGGGCTCGGACCTGTCGGTCGATGCGCAGGATGCCGAGGGCGTGCTGACCTCGGACCGGATCACCGAGACCGACATTCTCGACGGCCGCTGGGACAACGCCGAGGTCGAGGTCTGGCGCGTGAACTGGGCCGACACGGGTCAGCGTGTGCTGATGCGGCGCGGCGCCATCGGGCAGATCCGGCGTGGGCGCTTGGCCTTCGTTGCCGAGGTCCGCTCGCTCGCCCATGTGCTGGGCCAGACGGTCGGGCGGACCTTCCAGGCGACCTGCGATGCCGCCCTCGGCGACGCACGCTGCGGAGTCGATCTGGAAGACCCGGCCTACAAGGGGACGGGCGCCGTCATCGATCTCCTGCGCGACCGGGCCTTCACTGCCTCAGGCCTTGGCGGTTTCGCCTCCGGCTGGTTCACCTTTGGCACGGTCGAATGGAGCAGCGGCGCGAATGCGGGGCGTCGGGCCGAGGTTCTCGGCCATGATGTGACCGACGGCATCGCAGTCCTCACGCTGCTCGAAGCCCCGGTGCGCTCGATCGCCAAGAGCGACGCGTTCACCATCCGCGCGGGCTGCGACAAGCGGATCGAGACCTGCGGCGCTAAGTTCGTCAACACCGCCAACTTCCGCGGCTTCCCGCACATCCCCGGCCAGGACACGATCCTGCGCTACGCCACCAAAGATGGCGGCCACGAGGGGTCCGTGCTGTGACCTCCGCCGATCCCACCCGCGTCATCGCCATCGCGCGCTCCTGGCTCGGCACGCCCTACCACGATCAGGCGAGCCTGCGCGGTATCGGCTGCGATTGCCTCGGGCTGGCCCGTGGCGTCTGGCGTGATGTCGTCGGCCCCGAGCCGTTCCCGATCCCGCCCTACAGCCGGGACTGGGGCGAGACCGGCCCGCGCGAGGTTCTGGCCGAGGGCGCGCGGCGGATGATGATCGAGATGGAACCAGCGGCAGCCAGTCCCGGCGCGCTGGTGCTCTTCCGCATGAAGCCCCGGGCCATCGCCAAACATGTCGGGATCCTCACCGGGTCCGGCACCTTCATCCACGCCTACGAGCGGCTCGGCGTGATCGAGGAACCGATCACACAAGCCTGGCGGCGGCGCATCGCCTTCGCCTTCCTCTTCCCGCAACGCTGAGACCCCGACATGGCCACCCTCGTTCTCGGCGCGGCCGGCGCCGCCATCGGCGGTTCGATCGGCGCCGCGAACCCTGTCGTTTGCCGGAGAGCCATGCCGAACAGCACCTTCATCGTCAGGCAGGTCTGAATGGCTGTATCGCTGTTGGTCTGCTGGCGGCCACGCCTGCCTGTCGGCACGTTATCCCAGCTCATCTCAGGATCGAACCAGATCGTCAGCGAGCCCCGGCGCTTGAGCGTTTCGTTATAGGCTGGGCAGTTCTTGGTCCTGTAGGTTGTGGGTGTCGGTCTGCTCATGCAGACCAGCTACCACGCTGGATTCACGGGATGAATCCCTCACGCGATTTGTGCAATAGAGCCCTCAGGATGTGCGAGCGCCATTCGAAGTGATGGCTTGATCCGCCGAACGGCCCGCGCGTAGCCGGTAAAACGGTTTACGCAAACTTTGAAAGATGGTGTCATTAGGCCGGCATAGGGTATCGGCTTAATCCACTCGATACTTAAGGGATTCGTTTTTCATGCTCAAAGGTGTTCTCCCCGCAGCAATTTCCGCCATTCTCGTGGCATGCGCAGCTCCGGCCATGGCGCAGTCGTCAGAGAGCAGTGCCTACCAGGACGGCGCGCGCGGCATGGTAACCTTGCCACAGGGGGAACGGTCCTTCGTCGACGTGGTCGTCGAGCATGTTCGTGGCACGGGGAGGATAGAGGAGAGCGCCCGGTATCCCCGCGCCGCACTCCATGCTCCGGACTATTCCGGAGACGTGGACGACGGCAGTTTCCTCTCGCTCGGTTGCGACGGCAGCCTCACGCTCCAGTTCACCGACAATGCACTGATCGATGTCGAGGGAGCGGATCTCTATGTTTTCGAGGTCGGCCCCAATGTCGAAGCAATGCGCCTTGCAATCTCCACAGACGGCAACAGCTGGATGGAGCTGGGCGAGATCAGCGGGGGCCGGGCGGAGGTGGATATAGCGGGACGCGGCGCACCGGACAGGAGTTACCGTTATGTCCGTCTGACCGACGACGGGATCGACTGCGGTACCCGCTTCGCCGGCAGCGATATCGACGCGGTCGCGGCGATCGGCTCCACAGTGCGGTTCGTGCTAGAGGGCGAGGTTCTCTTTGGCGTGGACAGCGCCGAATTGCGTGGCAGTTCACGGGCGGAGCTCGACGCGCTGGCGCGCGACATTGCCGAGGCGGGTCTCGACCGCTTCCGGGTGGTGGGTCATACGGATGCCACTGGCGCCAAAGCCTACAACCGCGACCTGTCCCTGGCGCGCGCCAAGTCGGTGCGGGATTACCTTGGCCTTCAGCCAGAACTCGCCGACGTAACCATCACCGCGGAGGGACTCGGTGAGGCCGAGCCGGTCGCCGACAATTCAACCGAAGCAGGGCGCCGACAGAACCGCCGCGTCGAGATCATCGGGTTTTAGGTCTCTGCCATGGCGGCGCCCCCACAAACAAGGGGAACAGTCGGCTTTTTGAGGCGCCGACACATCACTATCGATGCGTGTCGGATCGTCGTGACTGCGGTTAGGGGGTGCCGACGCGGGTGGCCGGCGAGCTGTTTTTGCTAGCAGAGGAATTGGTGATTGCGGAGATGCTGAGCGACTCCACCACGATCCGGCAACAAGCGCGGACGTGCGGAGCGATCTAAGTGTCGAAGTTTCGAGGCGCTCTTATCCAGACGCGGGAATCACGAGTAGAGCGGGGGGTAAACACCCTATGCCTCGACAACCCAGTCGGCAAACCCAATCCGGGGCCTCTACCGGGCCAAGCCACTCACTGGTGGACCCGATTGTAGCTGGGCCGCGGCCTCCGACAGCGCCTCGGTGTAGTCCTGCCGGCTTTCTCCTTCGGCGTCTTCAAGCCCGAAATCTCGGATGTCTCGGGTCTTCGGGTCGCTGAGTTCGACTTGAACTTCTGGCTGTTCCCCGTCTTGACCCTCGCGAAATATTCGGATCGTCAGGATCGCGGCTGGTCCTCCGTTGTCCGGCCCGGCACAGGGCTGACCACGAAGCTTCTCAGCCGGGATGACACGGCGGGCTTCGTCGAGCGCCATCTCCGCGACAATGCCCGGACCGAAGCCACCCTTGCCCCCGCTAGGTAGGCGGGACAGGGTTACATAACTTCCCAGCCCTTCCCGCGGCAGCTTCAACACCTCGGCCAGGAGGTCGAGCGCGAGATCGCGCTGCACGGGTGAGAACGCCGGCTTTGGCGGAGCGCCTTCGTCGCCAACCGTCCGGCTGATTTGCCAGAGACCATGTGTAACGGCCCCCTCGCTCCGGATCACCGTATAGCCCCTGTAACTGCCGTCACCCTGCTCGAAGGCCACGTAGTCGTAGGATGCCCCGGCGACAGGCAGGGAGCCTCGCCAGGCCGGTGCGTTCCCCCGCCGCAATGCGTCAGCGTCAAGCTCCTCGATCCCGTCGGCGGCCGACAGATCGAGCGCCTCGCCACAGACGCGATGGAACAACAGCGAAACCCCATTCATGCGGAGCGTGAAGCTTCTGCGATCGGGTGCCATAGTCATCGTTGCCGTGCGTTGGCGCGGCGGGAAGGTCTGTGTGATCGTCTGGCCTGACACGGAGATCGTCACAGTGATCTCGCCAGAACTGACGCTCACGGTTTCGGGCTCCTGCGCCACAGCAATAACCGGAGTGGCCGCGGAAAACAGGATCGCCGCAAGTGATATTGGCCTCATGCCTCTACCCCAAGGCTGAACATGTCGTTGTGTGGGCTTGGACTGGTGGCTTTCCGTCTCGGCCTAACCAGCATCCTCAAGCGGCTCAGTCTCCAGTTCCCAGCTATACTCGAACCCTGTCGGGCGCTGCTGGTCGTCGTAGGTGATGCGGTAGCCCGTCGCCTCGCCGAAGCGGTCTCCATCGACGAAAAGATACTCCCCCTTCCGGGCCTCCATCCGCATCTCGTCGAGAGGCACGTCCGGCTCGCTGAACTCCGAATGGAGCGTGAGAACGGCCGCGATTATGCGCCGGGCATCCGCCTCCGACTCAAGACGAAAATCATCGGGCAGCAGCCTGAGAAAGTTCTCCCTGCTCTCGGGCGTTCCGTGACGGTGTATACGCAGCACCTCGCCATCTTGGACAGCCATGAAGAGCATGCTCCGCCCACCGCCATACTGCTCTATCGCCACCCGCCACATCGTGGTCTCAATCAACTCGTCGAGGGCTGGCTCATGGAAGGGCTCGGAGGACACGGAAATCTGTTCGAACACGTGCTGCCTGATCAGCGCCGGCGCCTTCTGGGCGGCGGCTGGACCGCCTGACAATGTGAGTGCCAGGGCTAGGCCGCTGACAAGGGCATGGGCGGGTCTTCGGGGAAAAGAGCGTGTCAAACCAGAAACCTCTCCTTCTGGGACTGCCAAATCTTCTCGATGTGACACTCCATCCCTAGCGCATCGTTGTCAATCGGCGTCCATGTTTGGATGCCCACTTCGATGCAAGATCTTCGACGCTGTGAGCATGTGATCGAGTGCGGTCATGTTTCAGGCCTCTCGGGTGCGGCCGTTGCATGCCGCGGGCCGGTATGGTGATGCGCGGACCGGGCCCAGATCAAAATGGCGAGCTCAGGGCTCGTTGGATGCCACTGGTTTTCCCGTTCCGGATCTTGTCGATCATTTGCCCATGCTGGTCATCGTCCTCCTTACATCGCCGACGTTCCGGCGGTTGCAGTCAGGAGACCGCGCCGGCCGGATCCCTGTAGTCCTCTTTGCGCGTGAGCATGGCCCAGACCGTCCGGGCCATCTTGTTGGCCAGGGCGATGGCGACAAGCATGCGGGGTTTGCGCGCCAGCATGCGAGAGAGCCACGACCCGGGCTTGCCACCGTCACCGCCCCGCCAATGCACGACGGACATCGCCCCAACGATCAGCAGGCACCGGATGTCGCGCTGGCCCATCTTGGACGTTCGGCCGAGCTTCTGCTTGCCGCCGCTGGAATGCTGCCGGGGAACCAGCCCCAACGTCACGCCCGAGGCGTGCTTTCAGCACGACGCCGAGAAGTCACGTGCGCGGCGAAATTCGCGCATGTCGGGCGCGAAGGTGGCGATCGCCATGGCACAGACCGGCCCGAACCGCTCACCGTGTCCTGGCGGCGGCGCATCGCCTTCGCCTTCCTGTTCCCGGAGGCCAACTGATGGCGACGCTTGTTCTCGGGGCTGTCGGAACCGCAATCGGTGGCAGCATTGGCGGCGGCATTCTGGGCGTGAGTGCCGCGACCATCGGCAGCTTCGTCGGCTCCGCCATCGGCTCGGTGGTCGACAGCTGGACCGTCTCCTCGCTTGCGCCGACCCAGCGGATCGAGGGGCCGCGGCTCGACAGCCTGCGGATCACCTCGTCCACCGAAGGCGCCGTCATTCCGCGCGTCTTCGGCCGCATGCGCATGGGCGGCAACATCATCTGGGCGACCGACTTCCGCGAGGAAACCAAGACCACCACGCAGGGCGGCGGCAAGGGCGGCGGGGGCGGCGGCAAGGTCAAGACCACCGAGTATCTCTACTACGCCAGCTTTGCCGTCGCCTTGTGCGAGGGCCCGATCACCGGCATCGGCCGCATCTGGGCGGACGGGAAGCTTCTCGACACGGCGGGGATCACCTGGCGCTGGTATCCAGGCGACGAATTGCAGACCGCCGATCCGTTCATCGCCGCCAAGATGGGCGCCGCGAACACCCCGGCCTATCGCGGCACGGCCTATGTCGTCTTCGAGGATCTGCCGCTCGGCAACTACGGCAACCGCCTGCCGCAGCTCTCTTTCGAGGTCTTCCGGCCACTCGCCGATCCCGACACGGCCGAGGGTCTGACCCGCGCCGTCACCATGATCCCGGCCTCGGGCGAGTTCACCTATGCCACGACCGGCATCCGCAAAGGCAGCGGCGGCGCGCAGACCCCGGAGAACCTGAACGCGCTCTCGGACACCGCCGACATGGTCGTGGCGCTGGACCGGCTGCAGGCCATGGCGCCGAAGGTGGAGAGCGTCAGCCTTGTGGTCGCTTGGTTCGGGAACGACGTCCGCGTGGGCGACTGCGCGATCCGCCCGGGCGTCGAGGTCTCTGCCAAGACGACGAGCCCGCAGACATGGTCCGTCAACGGCGTCTCGCGCGCCGCCGCCCATCTCGTCAGCCGCGATGACCAGGACCGGCCGGTCTATGGCGGCACGCCGGCCGACTTCGCGGTGGTCCAGGCGATCAAGGAGATGAAGGCCCGCGGGCTGCGGGTGACCTTCTACCCGTTCATCCTGATGGACGTCCCGCCGGGCAACACGCTGCCGGACCCGTATTCGGACAACGCTGCCGAGACGGTCCAGCCGGCGTTCCCCTGGCGCGGCCGGATCACCTGCGCCCCGGCGGCGGGCTATGCCGGAAGCGTGGACAAGACCGCCGCAGCGGCAAGCCAGGTCGCGGACTTCTTCGGCAGCGCCAGCCCGTCCGACTTCGCGGTCTCTGGCGAGACCGTCTCCTGGACCGGCGCGGCAGGCGATTGGGGTCTGCGCCGCATGGTTCTGCATTATGCGCATCTCTGCGCGGCGGCCGGCGGCGTCGATGCCTTCCTGATCGGGACGGAAATGCGCGGGCTGACGACGATCCGCTCGGGCGCCAGCGCCTATCCGGCGGTGCAGGCGTTCAAGGACTTGGCGGCCGACGTGCGGAGCATCCTCGGGTCCGGCACGGCGATCAGCTACGCGGCGGACTGGTCGGAGTACTTCGGCCACCAGCCCGGCGACGGCAGTGGCGACGTCTTCTTCCACCTCGATCCGCTCTGGGCCGATCCGGAGGTCGATTTCATCGGTATCGACAACTACATACCGCTCTCCGATTGGCGCGACGGGTTCGAGCATGCCGACGCGGCCGAGGGCTGGCCCGCGATTTACGACCGCGCCTACCTGCAGGCGAACATCGCGGGCGGCGAAGGCTTCGACTGGTTCTATGCCAGCGCGGCCGACCGCTCCGCGCAGGTGCGCACTCCGATCACGGATGGTGGTGAGGCGGGGAACGCCACGGGTCCGAGTGACCCGCCGAACGGCAAGCCCTGGGTGTTCCGCTACAAGGATCTGCGCGCCTGGTGGTCGAACGCGCACTACGACCGCCCCGGCGGGGTGGAGAGCTGGACGCCGACAGCGTGGGTGCCCGAGTCCAAGCCGATCTGGTTCACCGAGCTCGGCTGCCCGGCCATCGACCGCGGCACGAACCAGCCCAACGTCTTCTTCGACCCAAAATCTTCGGAGAGCTTCACGCCGTACTTCTCGCGGGGCTGGCGCGACGACGCCATCCAGCGGGCCTACCTCGAGGCGACCTACCTTTTCTGGAGCGAGGCCGCGAACAACCCGGTCTCGTCGGTCTACGGCGGCCGGATGGTGCATGTCCCCGAATGCGCTGCCTGGACATGGGACGCGCGGCCCTATCCCTTTTTCCCGGCGCTCACGGATGTCTGGACTGACGGTGCGAACTGGCGGCTGGGCCACTGGCTGACCGGGCGGCTCGGCGCGGTCTCGCTGGCCGCTCTCGTGCGGCACCTCTGCCTGCGCGCCGGGCTCCCCGAGTCCCGGATCGACGTCACCGGCCTCTGGGGTGCGGTGGAAGGCTACGCCATCGGCGCACTCGAGTCCCCGCGTGCGTCCATCACCACGCTTGCCCGCCACTTCGGCTTCGACGCGGTGGAGACGGAGGGTGTGATCCGCTTCGTCATGCGCGGTTGGGCCGCGGTGGCGAGCATCAGCCCCGACGATCTCGTCGCCGCACGCGAGGGCGACGTCCTCGAACTGACCCGCGGCCAGGAGACCGAACTGCCACAGGCCCTGAAATGGCAGGTCGCCCGCGCCGACGAGGATTACGAGGCGGCGCAGGTCGAGGCCCGGCGCATCACCGTCGACACGACGCGGATCGCGTCCGAGTCCTTCCCCATGGCGGTGCCGCCCGAGGAAGCGGAGCGCCGCTGCCGCCGGGCGCTGATGGAGGCCTGGACCAGCCGCGAGAGTGCGGTATTCCGCCTGCCGCCGTCGCGGTTGGCGCTCGACCCGGCCGATGTCGTGTCGTTCGCCCATGACGGCCGGGCGGTCCCGCTGCGGCTCGTCTCCATCGCCGATGCGGACGCGCGTGGCATCGAAGCCGTCCGTCAGGACCGGGAGGCGTACGATCTGCCGCCCGGCGCGCCGCGGCCGTCGGCGCTCTCGCAGGCCGTCGTCTTCGGCGCGCCCGAGGCGGTGCTCCTCGACCTGCCGCAGCTGACCGAGGACCAGCCCGCGCACCGCCCCTTCGCTGCGGCGCATGCCGTGCCGTGGCCGGGCGAGATGGCGGTGTTCCGCAGCCCTTCGACCGATGGCTTCGAGCTGCTGACCACGTTCGGCAGTCGCGCCCGGATCGGCACACTGGTCTCGGACTTCTACGCGGGGCCGACGTCGCGCTTCGATCTCGGCAATGCTCTGGTCGTCGATCTGCTGACAGGCACGCTGGAAAGCATAACGGACCTGGCGCTCTTCGGCGGGGCTAACGCGCTGGCCATCGAGAGCGCGCCCGGCGCCTGGGAAATCGTCCAGGCGGGCGCGGCCGAGCTGCTCGCCCCCGGCCGGTATCGGCTGACCCGCTTGCTGCGTGGCCAGAGCGGCACCGAGGATGCCATGGGCAACCCCGCGCCGGCGGGCGCGCGTGTGGTTGTGCTCGATGACAGCCTCGCTTCGCTGCCCATCGCCGAGGCTGATCTCAGCATCCCTTGGAACTGGCGCATCGGCCCGGCGAGCCGTTCGGTCAGCGACGAGACCTATGTCGCGCAATCCTTCACGCCTCAGGGCGTGGGGCTGCGGCCGTTCTCGGTCGTCCATGTCGAGCAGCCGTGGCGCACGCCACGCGCGCCCGGCGATCTGACGATCCGCTGGACGCGCCGGTCCCGCGCGCTCGCGGCCGACAACTGGGGCGGGCTCGAGGTGCCGCTGGCCGAGGAGCTCGAAGCCTACGAGGTCGAGATTCTCGACGGCACGACCGTGAAGCGGGTGCTGAGCACCGCCACCACCAGCGCCGTCTACACCGCCGCCCAGCAGACCGCCGACTGGGGCGCGCTGCTCGCCCCTGGCGACACGCTCGACATCCGCATCTTTCAGCTCTCCGCCCTCGCCGGGCGGGGCGCGCCCAAGACCGTCACGCTGACATTCTGAGGACCCCATGTCCGATGCCACGACCCATCTTCTGCTGCCCTACATCCTGGCGGCGCAGGCCCAGAAGCATGTCACCCACAACGAGGCGCTGCGGACTCTCGACGGGCTCGTCCAGCTCTCCGTCCTCGACCGCGACCTGACCGAGCCGCCTGCCAGCCCGGCCGATGGCGACCGCTACATCGTCGCCTCGGGCGCGACCGGCGACTGGGCGGGCTGGGACCTGAACGTTGCGCTCTGGACCGATGGCGCCTGGCTGCGCCTGCCACCGCGCACCGGCTGGCGGGCGTGGGTCGAGGATGAGGGCCTGCTGCTGGTCTATGACGGCGCAGGCTGGATCGGGACCACCCCGGACGTGCTGCAGAACATGGCCCTGCTGGGGATCGGCACGACGGCGGATGCGTCGAACCCGTTCTCGGCCAAGCTCAATGCCGCGCTCTGGACCGCGAAGACCGTCGCCGAGGGCGGCACGGGCGATCTGTTCTACACGATGAACAAGGAGGCGGCGGGCGACGATCTCGGCCTGACGCTCCAGACCGGCTTCGTGACCAAGGCGCTGGTGGGCCTCTTCGGCTCCGACCGATTCCGCCTCGCTGTCTCCGCCGACGGCAGCATCTTCTTCGACGGGCTCAGCGTCGACAACGTCACCGGCATTGTCGATCAGCCCCGGCTGCCGCGGTTCAAGGCCTACACGAACTACGACAACTATGTCGGCGTCGGGGCTTGGACGAAGATCGCCATCAACAATACCGACTACAACGATCAGAGCGCCTTCGACGCCGCGAACAACCGCTTCGTGGCCCCGGTGGACGGCACCTACCTTTTCGGCGCGACGCTGCTCTACAAGGTGAACGCCAGCACGTCGGCGCGGATGAGCGGGCGGCTCGTGCTGAACGGCGCGACCGAAATCCGCGGGTCGCGGGGCGAGATCAGCGGCGCGCATGTCCCCGAGGCTACGGCGCTCTGGCTGCAGACGATGGTGTCGCTCACCGCCGGCGACACCGTCGAGCTGCAGGGCAACTTCCGTGCCGCTGACGGCTATTTCGCTGCCGATCACACGTCCTTCTGGGGCTGCAAGGTCGGCTGAGCGGCATCTGTCACCTCAACCGTCTCGTTTAGGCATGTCGCTCGAAGATCTCGGTAGAGCTGTCTTTCAGCAGCAACAGTGTGTCGAACGCATCACGCTGGTTGCCCATCTCCATGCCAGGTGAGCCGATCGGCATACCGGGAACCGACAGGCCGATGGCTTCGGGACGTTCGGCGAGCAGTCGTTCGACGTCTGCAGCCGGCACATGGCCCTCAATGACATACCCATCTACGAGCGCCGTATGGCACGAGGCCAGGTCGGGCGTGATCCCGGATTGCGCCTTGAACGCATACAGGGCGTCTTGGTCGACATTGCGTGCGTCAACGACGAAGCCGGCGCGCTCCATATGTTCGATCCAGGCCGAGCAGCATCCGCAGGTTGGCGATTTGTAGACCTCGACGCGCGGTGCGGGCGATTGAGCGTGGACCACACCGGGCAGCCCGGCGGCAGCGACGCCCGCAACAATGAATTCTCGTCTGTTCATGCGTATTTCCAGTTCCAATCCTGTTCGATTTTGGCGGCTATTCGGTCAAGATTTCACATAGAGTTCATCAAGCCGGAGTTGCTGGGTAGCCGGCCTCCTTGAGGGCGGCCTGAAGCGTGGCGGCATCCTGCGCGGAAATGATCGTGACGGTCTTCGAGGTCAGATCGCTATCGACTCTCGCGTCCGGATCGATCACCCTGAGAGCCGTGTCTATGGCTGCGACGCAGTGACCGCAACTCATGTCGGGCACGTAGAACTTCATCTCGATTTATCCTTCCATTTCAGGCACCAAGTGCATTCATTTGCTCGCATTGGCAAGGGTGGACGGCAGCGGTTTCCTTGCCGCGGCTCATCTCGCGCGTCAGCCAAAAACCGGACAGGAGCAACAATCCTCCACCAAAGATCATGCCCTGCGCTGGAACTTCGCCAAAGACAAGGTATCCCAGAGTCGCCGCCACGATCGGCGAGACGATGATATCGACCAGCGAATAGATGTTTGCCGAGATCTTCTTGAGCACCAGCGAAATCCCGAAATAGGCGAACCCCGTCGAGACGACGCCGAGGCAGACCGCCCACAGCATGACGGGAAGCGACAGGCCCAGGGCGGGATAGGCAACGAGTTTGCCGACTTCGCCCGGCCCGGCGAGACCCAGCGCCGGCGACAGCAGGACCGCTCCGACCGCCATTGACCAGAAGATATCGTTTCCCGCCTCCTCGCGTCCCTCATGGCGCATGTATGTGACCATGGCGGCATAGATCGCGCCGGTGCTGAGCGCGACAAGGTTGCCGAACCAGTCGCCGCCCGCCAGCGGTTTGGCCAGCACGATGCCCACCAGCGCCAGCCCGAAGATCAGCACGTAGCTTTTCTTCGCGGGCTCGCCGAGGAACACCGCCGAGAAGATGAACACGAAGAAGGGGGCCACGCTCCAGAACACCACGGCGTTGGCGATCGGCACGAGCGTCATCGCATAGTTGAAGACGCTGATCTGCGCGGCGATGAGCGCCCCGATGATGACCGTGTCCTTCACGTTGCCGCGCGGAAAGCGCAGAGGGCGGCCGGTCGCGTGCGGGATGGCCAGTGCAAGGAACGCGGCGGCAAAGCTCAGCGCGTAGAAGTTCAGCGTCTGGATCGGGATCGCATCCCCGGTCAGCTTGACGAAGACGCCGATCGTGGCTTCGGAGACGGTGATCACGGCGAGAAGGAGTACAACCGGCATCAACCCGCCCCGGTCTGGTCGTTTCGCGTGATATCGATCGTCTCGGCGCCGCTTTCATCGAGACAACGGGTCTCGACCTGCAACGTCACGAAGAAGAAGCCGAAGCGGTCACGCAGCATGCCGTGCGCGGCCTTGAGCACGTCCTGCGGGTAATGCCCGTCGCGCACCCGAAGATGACCGGAAAAGACGTATTTGCCGCTGGTCAGCGCCCAGGCGTGAACGTGGTGTGCGTCGGCAACGCCGTCGAGGGACCCGAGCGCCTGAATGACCTCCGGCAGGCTGACATCGGCCGGCGTGCCCTCCATCAGCAGGTGCATGGAGTCGCGCAGGATACCCCAGCTTGCCCAGAGCAACACGAAGCCGAACGCCATGCCGAGGATCGGGTCGATGAGCAGGAAGCCCGTGAACTTGATCACCAATGCGGTCACGATGATCAGCAGGCTGCCGACGAAAGTCTGGATGATATGCCAGAGCGCCCCCTTCACGTTGAGGTCGCTCCTGCTCTGCTTCCAGATCAGACCGAGCGAGATGAACTCGGTGACCAGCCCGCCGGCCGCGGCCAGCAGCATCGGGCCCGTGGGCAGGTCGATCGGGTCCGACAGGCGCATGGCCGCCATAACGATCACCACCAGCGCCATGCCGAGGAGGAAGCCGCCGTTGACCAGCGCGCCAATGATTTCGGCGCGATACCAGCCGAAGCTGCGGTCCGCATCGGCGGGACGCCGGGCCAGACGCGCGGCGACGATGGCCACCAGGACGCCGCCAACGGCGGAGAAGGTGTGGAACGCGTCCGAAATCACCGCGATCGACCCTGTCCAGAGGCCGATGCCCATCTCGATGACGAAGTAGACCCCCGTCAGCCAGGCGGAGATCGCCATGCCGCGCCCGCTCGATGGCATATGCCCGTGATGCCCGTTGGCCATGACTATCTCCTTTCGATCAGAGCTTTACGCCCCGCAACCGCAGCGCGTTCGAGATGACCGAGACCGACGACAGGCTCATCGCCGCAGCCGCGATCATCGGCGACAGGAGCAGGCCGACGACCGGATAGAGGACCCCGGCCGCGATCGGCACGCCGGCCGCGTTGTAGGCGAAGGCAAAGAACAGGTTCTGACGGATGTTGCGCAGCGTCGCCTTCGCGAGCTTCCGCGCCCGCACCAGCCCCACCAGATCGCCGCGCATCAGCGTGATGCCCGCGCTCTCCACGGCGACGTCGGCGCCCGTGCTCATGGCGATGCCCACGTCCGCCGCCGCCAGCGCCGGGGCGTCGTTCACACCGTCGCCGGCCATCGCCACCGACGCGCCCTTCGCGCGCAATTCCTCGACCAGCTTCTGCTTGTCCTCGGGCAGGACGCCGGCGCGCACCTCGTCGATGCCCAGTTGCCGCGCCACGGCCTCTGCCGTTCGCTGGTTGTCGCCGGTGGCCATGATGATCGTCAGACCGAGCGCGTGCAGATCGCGGATCGCCCCTTCGGTGCTTTGCTTGATCGGGTCGGCCACGGCGACGACCCCCGCCAGCGCGCCGTCCACTGCCACGAACATCGCCGTCTTGCCATCGGCGCGGAGCGTGTCGGCCCGCGCCTCGGCGTCGCCGGTCTCGAGCCCGAGATCCCGCATCATCGCCGGATTGCCGAGCGCCACGCGGCGTCCGTCGACGGTGCCGCGCACGCCCTTGCCGGTGACCGCTTCGAAATCGGCCGCGCTGCCGAGCGACAGACCGCGATCCCGCGCGCCCGCGACGATCGCCTCGGCCAGCGGATGTTCCGAGCCACGTTCCAAAGCGGCGGCGAGGCCCAACACCTCCGCCTCGTCGCCCTGCAGCGCCACGACATCCGTCAGCGTCGGCTTGCCCTCGGTCAGCGTGCCGGTCTTGTCCACGATCACGGTATCGACGCGGGCCATCCGCTCCAGCGCCTCGGCGTCCTTGATCAGCACGCCCGCTTGTGCGCCGCGCCCCGCAGCCGTCGTGATCGAGATCGGTGTTGCGAGGCCGAGGGCGCAGGGACAGGCGATGATCAGGACGGAGACGGCCGAAGCGATGGCAAAGGCCAGCGCCGGCTCCGGGCCGAACGAGAGCCAGGCGAGGAACGCCGCGATCGCTATCGCCACGACCGTTGGCACGAAGATCGACGAGACCCGGTCCGCCAGCCCCTGGATGGGCGCGCGGGAGCGGCGGGCGCCCGCGACCATCTCGACAATCTGGGCCAGCACGGTGTCGGCGCCGACCTGCGTCGCCCGGATCGCAAGCGTTCCGTTCTTGTTGATCGTCCCGCCGGTCACCCGGTCGCCTACGGTCTTCTCGACGGGAACCGGCTCGCCCGTGATCATGCTTTCGTCAATGGAGGATCGGCCCTCGACCACTTCGCCGTCCACCGGGACGCTGTCGCCCGGCCGCACGCGCAGGAGGTCGCCCTCCACGATGTTTTCCAGTGGTGCGTCGTATTCCGTGCCGTCCGCCAGGATCCGCCGCGCGGTCTTGGGTGCAAGGTCCATCAGCGCCCGGATCGCGTCGCCGGTGCGTTCCCGTGCCCGCAACTCGAGCACCTGGCCCACGAAGACCAGCGCGATGATGACGACGGCGGCCTCGAAATACGTGCCGACGCCTTCGCCCATCCGATACTGCTCAGGGAACAACCCCGGCGCGAAGGTGGCGACCAGCGAGTAGACGTAGGCCGCGCCGACCCCGAGCGAGATCAGCGTCCACATGTTGGGGGACAGATTCCTGAACGAGTCGACGCCGCGCCGGAAGAACGGAAGCGCCGCCCAGAGAATAATGGGCGTGGCGAGGACGAATTCGATGTAAACCGAGAGCTGGTGGCCCAGCCAGTCGCGAACCGGCAGGCCGACCAGCTCGCCCATGGTCAGGATCACCAGCGGCACGGCCGCCGCGGCGCTGATCCACATCCGCCGGGTGAAGTCGTTCAGTTCCTCGCTGGGCTCGTCCGAGGGCACCATCGGCTCCAGCGCCATGCCGCAGATCGGGCAACTCCCCGGTTCGTCGCGGATGATCTCGGGGTGCATCGGGCAGGTGTATTGCGTGCCGGGCTGGGCTTTCTGCGATGTCTTCTGCGCGTTTCCCAACGCGTAGAAATAAGGATCCATACCGAATTTCGTCTCGCAGCCTTCGGAGCAGAACCAGTAGGTCTCGCCGCCGTAGTCCCGCGACCGCGCGTCCTCGCGCATCTCGACCTGCATGCCGCAGACCGGGTCCGTCGCGGTTTTCACGCCAGAGGCCGGAGCGTGGTGGTGGTGATGGTCGTGGTCGGACATCGTTTATCCCCTTTGCATCTACGGTTCACGTGGGGTTTCCAGTGGTGGGAAGGTCAAGGTGCGATGCGCCGATCCTCTCATTTCCACCGGCGCCGATCATCACGCCCGTTCCCATCGCCACGGCGTCGGGCAGGCTGAGGCTGTTCTTCTTGTAATCCGAACTCATGATCGACCGGCCTCCGTGGTGTCTTTCGCCCGATCGTCTTTTCTCGAGGTTGCGCCACGGCGAAGCGCAACCAGCAAAAGGGGAAGGCCCGTCATGAGGCCCAGTCCGAGGGCGATCCATTCCGCGCTACCGAAGGTGCCGTCCATCGCAGCGCTGCCAAAATGCGCGAGCACGAAACTCGTGGGCAGGATGCCGGCCATCGTGGCCAGGGCGAAGCGCCAGAAGTGAAGGCGACTGAGCCCCGCGGCATAGCTCATCGCGTCGAACGAGACGAAGGGCAGAAGGCGGCTGGCGAAAACCGTGAGAGTCAGCGCGTTCTGCGAGCCCAACAGGCCGTAATCGGCTTTTTCGCCCAGAAGGCGCTCGACCGGACCACGCCCCAGCCCGCGGGCTATGAGGAAGGCCGCAAGTGCGCCGAGCTCGGATCCTAATGCGACATAGAGAGTGCCGGCGTAGTGACCATAAGCGGCCCCCGAAGCCAGCGCGACCGGCGCGCTTGGAATGGGGCTGGCAACGACCGCGACCGTCATGAGGAAGACAACCGCGAGTGGACCAAGAGATCCGGCGCGCGCGACCCACGTCTCGACCGTCACCCGGTCCAGGTCGAACGACCACCATCCTGCAGCCCAGCCTACGAGGCCCAGCCCAAGGAGAGCACCGACGACAAGGGCGGCACCCTTGCCGAGGAACAGGTAGTTATTTCTCTTCGAGGCGCTCTCTTCGGGCACGTCAGGCAAGGTCTTCCGGCATCGAGGCAAGCGCTGCGTCCAGCGGAACCACGGGCAGACCGGCAGCAAGCCAGCCGGGACCCCGGCGAGAACCCAGCATTCCCTCGGAGATATCCACGTAGCCCTCGTAACGAGCCTGCCGGAGCGCACGGAGCAGGGACGCCGAACGCCCCCCGGTCGCGCAGATCAGGCCGACGTCTCGGGATCCGGCCAGCGCCTTCGCCGCAAAGAGGCGATCCGGAAATCGGTCCTCGTGCATGCTGATCGGCCAGACCCCGGCCCCTACGCCGGTTTCCAGCCACTCCTCGCGCGACCGCACATCGACGACGCGCGCGCTGTCTGCCAGAAGGGCGTCGTAGGCCTCGTCCGCCGACCAGATTGTCCGGGCCTGTGCGGTCAGGGGAGACGTGATGAGGGTGACAGGCCCTGCCGCCAGCCCAATTACGAAGAGGCGCCGACCGTGTGCCGTTGTCATCGACGGCCTCCTTCAGGCCGCATCCACAGCGCGCACGAGCATGTCGCGGACATGACCTGCGACCTTGTGCAACTCGGCATTGTCCACTGCCTGCATCGAGGCAACCGGGTCGATGGCGCTCACCTCGGTGCCGCCGTCGACGCTGCGCAGGATCACGTTGCAGGGCAGCATCGCGCCGATCCGCGGCTCGAGGCCCATGGCCTCCCACGCCATGTTCGGGTTGCAGGCACCAAGGATCCTGTAGCCCGCCATGTCCTTGTCGATCTTTTTCTTCATCGTCGCCTTGACGTCGATCTCGGTCAGAACGCCGAAACCAGCGTCGGCCAGCGCCGCGCGCACGCGGGTATCTGCGTCGTCGATGCCGGTATCCGCCAGCAGGCGGTCATGTGTGTATGCCATTCTGTCTGTCCTTTCAGGAGTTGGGCCCGGCCCCGCAGGATGCGGGACCGGGCGAGGGGTGGCAGCAAGGCGGGCTCAGTTGTTGCCCATCCGACCTTGGCCGGGTGTCCCCATCATGCCGCCGTCGCGCTGCATGCCACCATTGGGTCCGGGCATCATGCTGTCGCGCATCGTCTGCATGCGCTCCATCATGTCGGCAGGCTTGACGATTTCTGCCACCGACACCGCGCCGTCGCCATCGTCGTCGAGGAACTGGAAGCGGTCCACCATGGTTTCGCGGATGAGCGCGCCGTGGAGCGTCTCGAATTCGGCGAGCGACAGGGTTTCGTTGCCATCGGCATCGTATTCCGCCAGCAGGGCCTGCAATCCTTCCTGGGCTTCTTCGGGCGTCACCGTGCCATCGCCATCGGCGTCGAACCGCTCCAGGCCCATGCCCATCAGCGACGCGCCGCCGCCCATCATGCCCTGGCCCATGCCGCCCATGGGCCCACCGGAGCCCATCATGCCCATGCCGCCCTGCATCATTTGCCGATGCATCCGCATCATCACCTGCATTATGTCATGATTTCCGGCGGCCGGACCCTGCGCTCCCGGAGCACCCTGGCCACCATGCCCGTGAGTGCCTGCGGCGAGGGCTGCACCGCCCAGAGCCATAAAGATGGCGGTTGCTGCTGCGAGTTTCGCTCTGGTATTCATGTATGTCTCCTTTTCCGTGAGAAACGCGTCACCGACATGGGAAGAGATGAAGGACCGCCAAGGCGCCGTCATTCCCGATTTTGTATCCGTTCGTCGCAACGCGGGGGGCTGATACAAAGCGTTACAATCCCGGTGCTGACCGCGCGCCGCCACACTGCCAAATGAGACAGATGAATAGCCTGCCGCATATCCTCGTCGTCGACGATCACCGTCAGATCCGGGACTCGGTCACGCGGTTCCTGGAACGCAATGGCATGCGGGCGACGGCGGCCAAGGATGCCCGGGAGATGGGCGAAAAGCTCGCGAAAGGTCACTTCGACCTGATGGTGCTCGACGTCATGATGCCGGGCGAGGACGGGCTTTCGATCTGCAAGCGCCTATCGGCCGAGAAACGGCTTCCGATCATCATGCTCACGGCGCTGGGGCAGGATCAGGACCGGATCGTGGGGCTTGAGATCGGCGCGGACGACTATCTGCCGAAACCGTTCAACCCCCGCGAGCTGTTGGCACGGATCAAGGCGGTCCTGCGCCGCGCGCCCGAGGAGAGACGCGAGGCCGGGCCGCTTTCGGGGCGCATCCTGCGGTTCGGCGGACTGACGCTCGATACCGACGCGCACATGCTGACCGACCGGGACGGCAATCGCGTGCAACTGACCACGGCGGAATTTCGGCTGTTGACGGTCCTTCTGGCGCGTCCGCGCACGGTTCTGAGCCGCGAGCAGCTTCTCGACCTCACGGCGGGGCGCGCGGCGGGGCCGCTCGATCGCACTATCGACAACCAGATCAGCCGGCTGCGGCGCAAGATCGAGATGGACCCGTTGCGACCGACGCTCATCACCACCGTGCGAAGCCAGGGCTACAGTCTGAACGCCGATGTCGAGGTGGTCGAATGACCCGGCCGCGGATCGGCACCTTGCGCGCGCAACTCGTGCTTCTCATCCTCGGGGCCCTGGCCCTAGCGCAGGTGGTGAGCCTGTGGCTCTTCGCGGACGAGCGCAGCCTTGCCGTCCGCGCCGCCCTGGGCTTCGAGGCGGCCGGGCGCGCCGCCAATGTCGTGCGGCTGCTGGAAGAAGCGCCGCCCGATCTGTCCGCGTCCATCGTGCGGGCGGCGAACTCACCGCTCGTGCGGTTCGATCTTGCGCCCGCGCCAAGCGTCACCGTGCCCGACCATCATCACGCAGACTACATCGAAACGCGGGTCCGGGCCTTGCTTGGCGACAGCTTCAGTCGCGACATCAGGGTCAACCTCAGGGAAACCGCCGTTCCGTTCCACCCGATCCCGAACCTGTCCCCGCAAATGGCCCGGATGCATCAGGACATGATGCGCGGCCGAATGCAGGCGGTCGAGATGACCCTGTCCATCGCGCTCTCGGGCGGTCAGTGGCTGAACGTCGCCACGCGGTTCGAACGCCCGCCATTGCAATGGCCGCTGTCGTCCTTTCTCGCCTTCGGGCTGACGGCCGGGTTGACCCTTGTCGCAGCGTTCTGGTTCGTGATGACCCGTCTGACCGGGCCCCTGCGGGATCTGTCGCGTGCCGCCGAGGACCTGGGGCGCGGCGACGCGGGTGAGCCGCTGCCGGTCGCCGGCCCCGACGAGGTGCGCGACCTCACCCGCGCGTTCAACCGCATGCAGGATCGGCTGACGCGATTTGTCGCGGACCGCACCCGCATCCTCGCCGCGGTCAGCCATGACCTGCGCTCGCCGCTCACCGCGATGCGCTTCGATGCAGAACTCGTTGAAGACGAAGAGACCCGCGAGAGCCTGATCGCGTCCATCGACGAGATGCAGGCCATGGCCGAGGCCACGCTCGACTTCGCCGAGGGGCTGGCCGGGCGCGAAGCCTCGGAGCTCGTCGACCTGCCCGACTGGCTCGAAACCCTGGCAGGCGACAAGGCCACCCCGTTCGAGATGACCGGCGGCCCGCCGATGACGGTGCGCATTCGCCCGCTCGCCCTGCGCAGGGCCGTTCGCAACCTGGTTGAGAACGCCACCCGCTACGGGGGCGGCGCCTCGGTCGGCTGGCACCGCGCGGGCGACGATCTGGTGATCGAGATCACCGATGATGGCCCCGGACTCCCCGAGGAAGAGCTCGACGAGGTCTTTGCGCCGTTTCACCGGCTGGAAGCGTCCCGCTCGCTCGAAACCGGCGGGCACGGGCTGGGCCTTGCCATCGCGCGGGCGATCGTGCGCGGACATGGCGGCGACATCCGGCTCGAAAACCGTGCCGAAGGCGGTCTGAAGGCGTCGATCTTCATCCCGCTGGCGGAGGACGCGCCAAACAACGACCAGACAAAGCAGAAGGAGAGCTGAAATGAGACGAACGGCAATCTGGACAATCATCGGTCTTGCGGCGCCCTCACTGGCCGCCGCGAGTCCCGGGGACAACTGGCAGGAAGGATATGGTCACATGATGTGGGGTGGCGGACACGGAATGTTGGGCGGGCTTATGATGATCCTGTTCTGGGGTGTCGTCATCGCCCTGATCGTTTTTGCCGTGAAATGGTTCACCGACAATCAGGGCGCCGGCAATCGCGGAAAGCGCGATGCGCTCGAGATCCTGCGCGAACGCTTTGCCGCGGGCGAGATCGACGAGGAAGAGTTCGACCGCCGGCGCAAGGTGCTTGAAAAATAGCCCCTTGCGAGGTTTTCCAGCGGTGGGCGTCGACCGAGCTTGTTGCGTCTGCCGCTCACGACAGAGCCTTCATACCAGGATTGCTTGCAAGTCCGCAGAGCGTTCTGCCCGCTGCAAGAAAGGCGTCAAGCGGGACAAGCATCGCGGCACAACAGGCCAGCATGTCGAAATTTATGCCCGTTCCGCCCAAAAAGACGGTTTTGTGTTTCCCGTTCAGCTTTCTCACCGTCTGGCCCAAGCAACCGAGCGATAGGTGCCTCTGCCGCGCATAGGTCAAGGATACATTCGGATACAAAAAACACGGGCTTATCAGGTGGCAAGGCCGTCGCGAGGCGGTAGTAAAGGTCTGAATTGGCGCGTGATCTGGAAGCTTCGCGGTCCGCTCGGAAAGCGCCTCGGGGACGAGCCGATCAAAGGTACGATAGGAGATGGGGACATGAACACACGCGGGCGTCTGGTCGGAGTCGTACTTGTTGCCGGGTTTGGCTTGGCGATCTGGCAATTCACGCAGTCGGAGGACGAAATTGCCCGCCCGGCCCCGACGTCGATGGATGAGCCGGCACAGGGCGCGCCAATCGTCGAGGTTCGACTTCCCGCGCAATTGTCGCCCGAGGCGACGATCGGAAAGCTCGCCTTCGAGGCCAAATGCGCTGAATGCCATGGCGCGAATGCCGCCGGTCAGGATGGCGTCGCGCCTCCCCTTATCCACCGCATTTACGAACCGAGCCATCATGCCGACGAAGCCTTTCAACTGGCGGTTCGGACGGGCGTGCGCGCGCATCACTGGTCCTTCGGCAACATGCCCCCGGTCGATGGTCTGACCCGCGCCGACGTTCAGAATATCGTGCGCTATGTCCGTGAGGTGCAGCGCGAGAACGGGATCAATTGATGCGGGTTTTGTCGTTTTTTTCCGCGCGCGGGGGACTGGTCGCGGTGCTCATGATGGTGCTCGCAATCCTTGCCGCGCAGACGTCAGGACTTGCCGGCACGCCGGATGCGGATTCAGAGATCGTCGTGGTCGCGGACGGCAATGTCGCGAATGCCGGGCACGCTGCGCATGAGGACACGCTTGACCGCTACTGCCATCCCGACCCGACGTGTTCCCCGGCCGCCATTTTGATGACTCGACCGATATTCGGGGCACAAGGTTTCCGGGCCGTGCGTCAGCCGCTCGCGAAAACAGAAATAGGCGGGAGACATGCGCCCGTCGATCTTCCTCCTCCGCGACCTTGGGCCGTGCCACGATCAAATACCCTGAAATACCCCCAGACATGAGAGTCCAACACATGATCAAGACAATTCTGACCGGTACCGCCATCGCGGCCAGCCTTACTGCCTCCATCGCGGTTGCCAGCCCCGGCCATGGAGACGGCATCGGCGAGCCTGGCGACGCCGCGCAAGTCGACCGCACCATCACGGTCGAATTGGACGAGATGAAATACAGCCCGGAGACCATCGATGTCGAGCCCGGAGAGACGATCCGCTTCGAAGTGGTGAACGTCGGCCGCGCCGTGCACGAGTTCAACATCGGCACCAGCGAAACCTGGGACGGTCATCGCGACGAAATGCGCACCATGATGCGCGAAGGCATGATGACGGTGCGCAGCATCAATCATGACCGGATGATGGAGGCCGGGATGATGCATGACGATGCCAACAGCGCCCTGCTGGCGCCCGGAGATACGGGCGAGGTCATCTGGACGTTTCCCGAAGGCGGCGAGATCGGCTTCGCCTGCAACGTCCCCGGCCACCGCGAGGCCGGCATGGTCGGCGATTTCCGCATGGGTCACGGCTCCTGACGCACAGACAAACCGTGGCGGGCGAGACTTTCGCCCGCCACGACACTTTTCCGGAGATTTTGACCATGCCGACACGACGCGCCTTCCTCGGACAAACAGCCGCCGTTCTGGGCCTGGCGGCGAGCGGTCGGCTGGTGAATGCAGCCTCTCACACGCCCGCGACCCTGACGGCGCGAGAGGCATCGGTGCAACTCGCCCCCGACCGCTATCCGGCAACCTCCATCTGGGGGTACGAGGGCCGCGCGCCCGGCCCGGCGATCCGGGTGCTCCAGGGCGAACGGGTGCGGCGGCGGCTGGTCAACGACGTGCCCGAGCCGACCTCGGTCCACTGGCACGGGATCCGAATCGACAACGCGATGGACGGTGTCTCGGGCCTGACGCAAGAGGCCGTCGCGCCGGGTCAGGCTTTCGACTATGATTTCGTGGCGCCCGATGCCGGAACGTACTGGTACCATGCGCATAACCGGTCCTGGGTGCAGGTCGCCCGCGGCCTGCACGGGCCGCTGATCGTGGAAGAGGCCGAACCGCCAGAGGTGGATCGCGAGGAGACCGTCGTGCTCGACGACTGGCTGCTCGACCCCGAAACGGCGCTGATCGACGCGCGCTTCGACCAGCCCATGCGCATGAGCCATGGCGGCCGGATCGGAAACCTGATCACCACGAACAGTCAATTCGATCTTGCGATCCCGGTAGAGCGGCACATGCGTCTTCGGCTGCGGCTCATCAACGCGTCGAACGCGCGGATCTTCCCGTTGCAGGTTGCCGGGTTGCGGGGCTGGACGGTCGCGCTCGACGGCATGCCGCTTGTCACCCCCGAACCGCTGGAGGGCGTGCTCGTCCTCGCCCCGGCGCAGCGCGCTGACCTGATCGTCGATGTCACGGCCGAGGCGGGCGAGACCGCGCATCTCGTCCGGATCGGCAATGACGACCGCCCGGCAACTCAGGTGGCGTTCCCCGTCTCGGGCAGCGCCGCGCGGACCCCGCGAGCGACACCAGCGGCATTGCCGCCCAATTCCGTCAGCGGCCTTGAGTCGCTGGCCGATGCCCGTTCTTTGCGGCTGGTGATGTCGGGGGGCGCCATGGGGCGGATGGACAACGCCGTGCTGGGCGGAGAGCGCCTGGGCTTTCGCGAACTCGCGGCGCGGGGGCGGTTCTGGGCCTTCAACGACATGGCCGAGATGACGCAGACCCCGCTGGCCGATCTTTCTCTTGGTGAGCCGGTGCGGCTGGAGATCGTCAACGAGACCGTCTTTCCCCACGCCATGCACCTTCACGGGATGCACTTCCGCGAAATCCGCGAGGGCAGCCCCGTCGGCCCCATGCGCGACACGCTTCTGGTAGCCGCGCAAGAGACCCGCGAGATCGGCTTTATCGCCGACAATCCGGGCGACTGACTGTTTCATTGCCACATGCTCAGCCATGCGGAAAGCGGGATGATGACATGGGTGCGGGTGACATGAAGACAGCGATCCTGATCGCCGCGCCGGTGGCTCTTGGCCTTGCCGGGGCTGGGGCGTGGCTGGCGCTGCGTGACGCGCCGCGCCACGCCCGCGATCCCACCATGCCGGTGATGCCGGCCACGGTGGATATCGCGCAAGGAGAGACGCTTTATGCCCGGAGCTGCGCCGCCTGCCACGGTGCCGACCTCGAAGGCCAGCAGGATTGGCGAACGCCCGATGCAGATGGGCGTCTGCCCGCGCCGCCCCACGATGAAACCGGGCACACCTGGCACCATCCCGACCGGGTCCTGTTTCAATACACGAAGCTCGGTGGACGGGGAGCCCTGGCGCTGCAAGGGGTGGAGTTCGACAGCGGCATGCCCGCGTTCGGGGATGTCCTGACGGATGAGGAGATCTGGAACATCCTCGCCTACATCCAGTCGACCTGGCCCGAACGCGCACGGGCCGTTCAGGCCGAACGCACCGCTGACGATCGAGCCAACGGAGGGACCTGACATGAAGAAACTCATTTCCATGACCGCGGTGGCGCTTTCCCTGACGCTGCCCTTGTCGGCGGTAGCGCAGGAACTGTCCGAGGACAGGGTACGCGAACTGGTCCTCGAAACCATCCGCGAGCACCCCGAGATCGTCATGGAGGCTGTCGCGATCCTGGAGTCCCGGCAGGCCGAGGCGCAGGCCGCGTCGCAGGCCGAGGTGCTTGCCCGGCAACGCGACGCACTGGAACGCGATCCCAATGCGCCGGTCCTGGGCAATCCGGATGGCGATGTCACGGTGGTGGAATTCTTCGACTACAATTGCCCCTATTGCCGTCGTGCCAAGCCCGAGATCGAGGCCCTGCTGGCCGCCGATCCGGATGTTCGCCTTGTCTATCGCGAATGGCCGATCCTCGGCGAAGGGTCCGTGTTTGCTGCCCGGGCCGCGCTCGCCGCGCGCGAACAGAGGCTTTACGAAGACTTCCATTGGGCGATGATGGGCATGAACGGTCGCGCGGACGAAACCTCCGTCCTCCGGATTGCGGAAGACATCGGGCTCGACATCGCGCAATTGCGCCGCGATATGGACGCGCCGGACATCGACACACACATCGAAACCTCGATGCGCCTAGCGCAGGCCCTCGGCATCACGGGTACGCCATCTTTCGTGATCGGCGACGCCCTTGTGCCCGGTGTCGTGGCTGCGGATCAGTTGCAAACGCTTGTCTCCGATGTGAGAGAACCGGAACAATGATTGCGCCTGGGAAAAAGATCCTGACGCGCCGCCATTTCATCGTGACCGCATCCGCCCTGTTCTCTCCGCCCGTCGCGGGGCCACTTCTGGCCGATACCTGGCCGAGCGAGGCGCAGAAAAGCGCATGGGATGCCGAGGTGACACCGCCGATCTTTGACCTGGAGACTTCCAACCCTTGGGGCCTCGATCCGCGCTTTCTTCCGCAGCGCGTCGAGGCGCGCGCGGGCCTTGTTCCGGGGAACATCCACGTCGATGCTATCGCCCGCTACCTCTATCACATCGAGGAGGGCGGGACGGCCATGCGCTATGGCGTGGCCATTGCACGCGGCAATCTCTACGAGCCGGGCACCTACGCGATCCGGCGCAAGGTCCGGTGGCCACACTGGACCCCGACGCGCTCGATGATCGAACGCGATCCAGAGCTGTACGCGGATGTCGAAGACGGTATGGAGCCGGGTCCTGATAATCCGCTCGGCTCGCGTGCACTGTATCTCTATGTCGGTGATCGCGACACCTACCTGCGCATTCACGGTTCGCCGGAGCCCCGCTCCATCGGGGGCCGCGCGAGTTCGGGCTGTGTGCGGATGGTCAATGCCCATATGATCGCGCTCTACCCGCTGGTTGAAACCGGGGTGACGGCGTACCTGCATCCGCCCGAAGACTACGTCAGCGCAAAGAGTTGAATACCGAATTCGAGGCGCCCGATAGCAGTCGGCGAACCCACTGTGCGAAAGGACCGGATTTGGGAAGAAAATTCATCAACAGCTTCGCGCTTTCGGCCATTCTGAGCGGATGCACCGCCGTTGTCGGCACCGAGGACACGGACCCCGACACCGTCCCCGAGCAGGTTGCTGTCCTAGCAGCCCCCTATCAGGATGTCTCGACGGCGCGCCTTCTGCCACGAGATGGATGTTACTGGTATCTTCACCAGGGCCCCGTCGAAACCACGCTCTTGCCGCTCCGAACCATCGACGGGCGACCGATTTGCGCTGCGAGAGAGTAGAAGGGGCGTCATGGTTGAAGTCAAATTTCCTGGTCGACTCTCAACCAACAGACCGAGCGGCGCGGCGTTGCGACGGCTCGCGACAGAGCGCTTCCCTCGTGACGCCTAATTTGGCGGCCAGGCTGAGCGACAATTGATGGGAGGAGCGCAAGATACAATTCTATATTAAATGAAAACAATGACTTAGGATGGAGAGCGTCCGATTCCGGTCCCGTCCCCTCCGCCACCATCACCATTGCGAACCCGTTTAAGCCGCCCGATCGAGGCGGATTTTCTCCTGTTTTCAAAGGGGTTTGCCGGATGGGTGCGAACCGCTGAGACGCGGGCACACAGCGATTTCCGTCTCTGAATCGCCTCTCGTCTCTGGTCGGGCGAACCGCGCCGATTTCGGTTCTGTCGGAATTTTTTCATCCTTGCCAATGACCTGACCCGCAAACCGCCAAGACTGCGCGCCCTGTTTCCATCGCTATCGAGTGAAGCAGAGACCGAACATACAGGAGGCGTAGCCTGTTGGGCTCTGGCTGGCTGCGTCGTAGCGATGGGGGGGCGCTTCCTGCCGCTGGGCCTGGACTTCGCGGTGTAGGAGAATTCGGCCTTGGATATCACGGCTTGGGAGAGACAGGAGTTGTGAATGTTCAATCTGATAGTTTCGGGGGCTAGCTTACATAGGAGGTTCGGGATGAAGTCGCTATCTTTCTTGGAGCGGCTGTTGTCGGTCCTGCGGGGTGCGCCGGCCAAGTGAACGATCATACAGTTAGAGATAAGCCGACTGGCGTCCTGTGCCCGTTGCTCGGGCCGGAAAACATTACACTTCCGAGCGAGGAAGATTCCATCTATCGAGAGCTTGACCGTCGCGGCGTCGATTGTGTTCAGGCACAGCACGTCATTGTTGACTGCCGGCTCAGGCAAATCACTTGTCCACCCACCGTCTCCGCCATCCCATCTGACGACCCGATCCCGGTCCTGCGTGCCGCGCCCGCCATGTCGAACCGTGCGTCGCGTGAGACGGCGCGTTTTCCGCCTTGGGCGTCACCGAACCGTCATGCGAAGCTCTATAATGCGATCGGGCGGCCTTGGCCGCAGCGGTCCATCCAGCCAGGAGAGCTTTCATGAACGCGAAAACGCCCGACGTGTCCGCAGACGAATGGGACGAACTGACCTTCCCGCGCCCAGAAGAGAACGAGTTCGATCGCGTCGTGGAGCGCGCCATTACGCGGCGCGGGTTCCTGGGCGGTGTCCTGGCATTCGGCTCGGGTGCCGCGGCGATGGGGCCCGGGCTGCTGTCCGGCACCGCCGCCGAGGCGCAGGCCGCCGGCGCGCGCTTCCCCTTCGCGCCGATCCCGGCCCATACCGATTTCACCGTTCACGTGCCCGAGGGCTACACTTGGCAGGTGCTGGTGCGCTGGGGGGATCCGCTGTTCGCCGGCGTGGAGCCGTTCGACCACGACAGCGGCGGCTCGGTGGCGGCCTCGGACAAGGTCTTCGGTGAGAACACCGACGGCATGGAAAGCTTCGTGCACCGCGGTCATCAGCTCTTGGCGATCAACCACGAATACACCAACCGCAGTGTCAACCTGCCGCACAGCGACGCGGGTGTGCCGCGCGACGGGGCTGACGTGCGCAAACTTCAGAACTTGCAGGGCGTCGCGGTCATCGAGATTCGCGAAACCGACGACGGGTGGGCCGTCGTCAAGGACAGCCCCTACAACCGTCGCATCACGCACAACACCCCCATGACGATCGTGGGCCCCGCCGCCGGCCACGACCTGATGAAGACCGAAGCCGACCCCACCGGAACCCAGAGCCTGGGCACGATGAACAACTGCGGCTCGGGCAAGACGCCCTGGGGCACCTATCTGACCTGCGAGGAAAACTTCAACGGCTACTTCGGCTCCACCGCGCAGCCGCAGGACCAGAAGCCGATCCAGGCCGCCGAGGGCTACCAGCGGTACGGCATCGGCGCGAACGGCTGGGGCTACGATTATCACCTGTGGGACGCGCGCTTCGATACCTCGAAAAACCCCCACGAGCCGCACCGCGTGGGCTGGGTGGTCGAGATCGACCCAACCGACCCTGCGCGCAGGCCGGTCAAGCACACGGGCCTTGGCCGCTTCAAGCACGAGAACGCCGAGGTCGTGCTGGCCCGTGATGGCCGGGTCGTGGTCTACATGGGCGACGACGAGCGGGGCGAGTTCCTTTACAAGTTCGTCTCCGACGCGCCTTTCGTGCCGGGCGGGTCCACCGAGGGCCTGCTGGATGACGGGACGCTCTACGTGGCGAAATTCAACGACGACCAGACCGGCGAATGGCTGCCCCTCACGCCCGAGACGACGGGCATGGAAAGCCCGGCCGAGGTCATGATCTTCGCGCGCAAGGCGGGCTCCGCTGTCGGCGCGACGACCATGGACCGCCCGGAATGGATCGCCACCAATCCCCACGCGGTCGAGGCCTATTGCTGCCTGACCAACAACCGCAACCGCGGCGTGAAACCCAACGCGGGCGGCGATGAAGCCCCGGTGGGCGGGCCCAACCCGCGCGAGACCAATCATTACGGGCAGATCGTGCGCTGGTTCCCGCATGATGACGACCACGCGGCGGTGACCTTCGACTGGGATCTCTTCGTCATGGCCGGCAACCCGACGGTGCACGATGACGCTTATGCCGGTTCGTCCAACATCACCCCGGGCAACATGTTCAACTCGCCCGACGGCATGGCCTTTGACCAGAACGGGCTGGTCTGGATCCAGACCGACGGCGACGACGACAACTCCGGCGACTTCGCCGGCATGGGCAACAACCAGATGCTGGCAGGCGACCCGGTCACCGGCGAGATCGCACGCTTCATGACGGGCCCGCAGGGCTGCGAGGTGACGGGGCTGTGCTGGTCGGCCGACCGGCGGAGCATGTTCGTGGGCATTCAGCATCCCGGCGGGCAATGGCCGGATGGCGAGGGCCTGCCGCGCTCCTCCGTCATCGCGATCAAGCGCGCGGACAACGGCCTGATCGGCTGACAACCTCCCGCGCCGCCCGGCGCGGGGCAGGGGCCGGGGCCGCGGGGCCCCGGCCTTGGGATCAGTTCCAGCCGACTTCGTTGAAGATCTGCTGGGCCGCCTTGGCGTTGCGGCTGAAGGCGGCGGTGTTGGTCTGGGTGTCGGGAATGAACAGCCCCAGCCGCGCGGTGTCCTCGTCCAGGCCCACGCCGGGCACCGCCGGGTACTCGTTGTTGGCCTCGGCGAAGTGGCGCTGCGCGAACTCGCTGGTCAGGAACTCAAGCAGCGCAGCCGCCGCCTCGGGGTTGGGCGAGGCCGCGGTCTGTGCGGCGGTGGCAAGGTTCACATGCGCCCCGCGCTCGCCCTGGTTGGGCCAGATCCAGCCGATCTCGTCGATGTTGTCGCTCAGGCCCGAGATGTCGGTGTCGAAGCCGCGCAGGAAGTAATAGTGGTTGGCGACCGCGATGTCGCATTCGCCCGAGATGAGCGCGCGCAACTGGTCGGTGTCGCCGCCCTGCGGTGCGCGGGCCATGTTTTCGACGATGCCGGCGGCCCAGTCCTCGGCGGCGTCTTCCCCGTGCACCTCGATGATCGAGGCCAGCAGCGACTGGTTGTAGACGTTCGAGGACGAGCGGATGCAGATCTGGTCATCCCACTTCTCGTCGGCCAGCGCCTCGTAGGTGCGCGGCGGGGTCTCGACCCGGTCCTTGGCGTAGAAGATGATGCGCGCGCGCTGCGAGATCCCGAACCACAGGTTCTCGGGGTGTTGCAGGTGCGGGGGCACGCGGGCCTCGATCGTTTCCGAGTCGAAGGACTGCAGCACGCCGGAGTTCTCGGCCCGGGTCATGCGCCCGGCGTCCACGGCCAGGAAAACGTCGGCCGGGCTGTTGTCGCCCTCGGCCTCAAGCCGGGCGATCAGTTCGTCGGCCGAGGCTTCGATCCGGTTGACCTCGATGCCGGTGCGCTCGGTGAATTCGGTGTAGAGCCTGTCGTCGGAATCGTAGTGGCGACTGGAATAGACGTTGACCGACTGCGCCAGCGCCGGGGCGGCGAGGGCGGTCAGGGCAAACGCGGCGGCCAGGCCGCGGGGCAGGGTGAGGGGCATGTTGAAACCTCCTGTTGTTCAACGGATACGCCCGGCGAGTGGTGCAATTTCCGACAAAAATAGTCAAGTCAAAATCGGACCCTTGGAACGGCGCCGTTCCGGGGGCTGCGGACAGGCACGGGACGGGGCGCCGGCGAACGCCGCGTAAAACTTGCGTGCCGCTGCAAAGCCTTCCATTCTGAGCCGCAGGGAGAACTCAGCCGGGGCCGGCACCCCGCGCGGGCAGGGAGGAACGCAGATGACATTCGCCTCGCGCAAGGACGCGCTGGAGATCGAGAACGAAAAGCCCTGGGAAGAACGCGAGCGCCCCGCGACCCTATACCGGATGCTGCGCGATACCGCACAGGCCTTCCCCGACCGTCCCGCCATCTCCTACCAGCTGCTCTCCGGCCCCTCTGACAAGGCCGAGACGCTCAGCTGGCGGGAGTTCCACGACCAGGTCTGCCAGGCCGCCAACCTTTTCCGCGCGCTCAGGCTGGGCGAGGACGACGCGATCGCCCTCGTCATGCCCAACTGCACGGAAACCGCGGTGGCCACCATCGGCGCGGCGGTGGCCGGCATCGTCAACCCGATCAACCCGTTGCTGGAGCCCGAGCAGATCGGCGCCATCCTGCGCGAGACCAAGGCGAAGGTCGTGGTCACGCTCAAGACCTTCCCCAAGACCGACATCGCCCAGAAGACCGCCGAGGCCGTGCGCCACGCCCCCAAGGTGCACACCGTCTACGAAGTCGATCTCGGCCGGTATCTCACGCCCCCGAAAAGCTGGCTGATCCCGCTCGTCCGGCCGCGCAACCCCAACAACCATCACGCCGATGTCCGCGACTTCAACAAGGAGATGGCCAAGCACGCCACCGCCCTGGATTTCGAGGACTCCGCGGGGGACCGCGTGGCCGCCTATTTCCACACCGGCGGCACGACCGGGATGCCCAAGATCGTCCAGCACCGTTACGACGGCCTGGTCTACAACGGCTGGCTGGGGCACCGGCTGCTGTTCACCGAAAAGGACAACGTGATCTGCCCCCTGCCGCTGTTTCACGTCTTCGCCTGTCACGTGATCCTGATGTCCTGCATCAAGTCCGGGGCGCATGTTGTCCTGCCCACCCCGGCCGGCTACCGCGGCGACGGCGTGTTCGAGAATTTCTGGAAGCTCTGCGAACGCTGGAAGATCACCTTCGTCATCACCGTGCCCACGGCCGTCTCGGCGTTGATGCAGCGCAAGGTGGATGCCGACGTCTCGACCGTCAAGAACGCCTTCTCGGGCTCCGCGCCCATGCCGCTTGAGCTGTTCAAGCGCTTCGAGAGCGCCGCCGGCATCGAGGTGATCGAGGGCTACGGCCTGACCGAGGCCACCTGCCTCGTCTCCTGCAACCCCCCCGAAGGCGAGAAGAAGGTGGGCTCGGTCGGCGTGCCCTTCCCCTACACCGACGTGCGCATCTACCGTGAGGGTGAGGACGGCGCGCCCGTGGAATGCGCCACCGACGAGGTGGGCGAGATCTGCATCTCCAACCCGGGCGTCTACGAGGGCCGAACCTATACCGACCCCGACAAGAACACCGAGCTTTTCTACCACGACCGCTACCTGCGCACCGGCGACTTGGGCCGGCTGGATCCGGACAACTACCTCTGGATCACGGGCCGTGCGAAGGACCTCATCATCCGCGGCGGTCACAACATCGACCCCGCCGACATCGAGGAAGCCCTGATGGCCCACCCGCAGGTCGCCATGGCCGGCGCCATCGGCCAGCCCGACGCCCACGCCGGCGAAATTCCCTGCGCCTACGTGGAACTGACCGAGGGCGGCGACGTGGCCGGCGCGGAGCTGCGCGATCACTGCAAGGTGCACGTCCACGAGCGTGCGGCGGTGCCCAGGCATGTCGAGGTGCTCGACGAACTGCCCAAGACGGCCGTCGGCAAGGTCTTCAAGCCCGACCTGCGCAAGCGGGCCATCCAACGGGTCTACGACGCCGCGCTGGAGGAGGCCGGCCTGAACGCGCGGGTGGCCGAGGTGGTGGACACGAAAAAGCGCGGCCTGGTCGCGCGGATCGAGAAGACAGGTTCGCTGGACGAAGAGGAACCGGGCCACGTCCTGGGCCGGTTCACCCGGCCCTGGGAATGGGCCGAGAGCGACAGCCAAGCCCCCGGATCGTGATCCCGAAACGGTGCGCGCGTGCCGCGCGCGCCGGTCGTCTCGCCGTCGGCCCTTGGCCGCCGGCTCGGGGGCGAGGGGGCGCGGCCCCCTCTTGCCCCGGCCCGGGGCCGGGGCAATTCACCCCCGGGGTATGCCCGGCAAGATGACCCCGCGGGTCACGAAACGTCCTTGTAGCTGACCTCGGCCACGTCGCCACCCGATTTCTCGCGGCGCACCAGCAGCCGGTTCAGCGCGTGGACATAGGCCTTGGCCGAGGCGACCACGGTGTCGGTGTCCGCCGACTGGCCGGTGACGATGCGGCCCGCTTCCTCCATGCGCACGCTGACAGTGGCCTGGGCGTCGGTCCCGCCCGTGACCGCGTGCACCTGGTAGAGCTGCAGGTGTGCGTTGTGCGGGAAGAGCTGCTTGACCGCGTTGAAGGTGGCGTCCACGGGGCCGTCGCCGGTGGCCTCGGTCGCGGCCTCCGCGCCGTCGATCTCCATGGTCAGCGTGGCGGTCTGGGGGCCCTCGGTGCCGCAGACGACCTGCAGGTGCTTGATCTGGAGCCGGTCGTTCTCGCCGTCCGTGCCGGCGTGCACCAGCGCGATCAGGTCTTCGTCGTAGACCTCCTTCTTGCGGTCGGCCAGCTCCTTGAAGCGGTAGAAGACATCGCCGAGCTGGTTCTCGGCCAGGTCGTAGCCCAGCTCCTTGAGCTTGGAGCGCAGCGCGGCGCGGCCCGAATGCTTGCCCATGACGATGTTGGTCTCGGTCAGGCCGACGTCCTCGGGGCGCATGATCTCGAAGGTCTCGGCGTTCTTGAGCATGCCGTCCTGGTGGATGCCCGATTCATGCGCGAAGGCGTTCTTGCCCACGATCGCCTTGTTGAACTGCACGGGAAAGCCGCTGACGGTGGCCACGCGGCGCGAGATGTTCATGATCTTCGTGGAATCGACGCGCGTCTCGAAGGGCAGGATGTCGCCGCGCACCTTGAGCGCCATGACGACCTCTTCCAGCGCGGTATTGCCGGCGCGCTCGCCCAGCCCGTTGATCGTGCACTCGATCTGGCGGGCGCCGCCCTCGACCGCGGCCAGCGCGTTGGCCGTGGCCATGCCCAGATCATTGTGGCAATGCGTGGCGAAGACGATCTCGTCGGCGCCGGGCACCTCGGCGATCAGCCGGCGGATCAGGTCGGCCGATTCCACCGGCGCGGTGTAGCCCACGGTGTCGGGGATGTTGATCGTGGTGGCGCCGGCCTTGATCGCGATCTCGACCACGCGCCTGAGGTAGTCCCACTCGGTCCGGGTGGCATCCATCGGCGACCACTGCACGTTGTCGCACAGGTTGCGGGCATGGCTCACCGTCTCGTGGATGCGCTCGGCCATCTCGTCCTGGGTGAGGTTGGGGATGGCGCGATGCAGCGGCGAGGTGCCGATGAAGGTGTGGATGCGCGGGGATTTCGCGTGCTTCACCGCCTCCCAGGCGCGATCGATGTCGGTGGGGTTGGCGCGCGCCAGCCCGCAGATCGTGGCGTCCTTGCTGCGTTCGGCGATTTCCTTGACGGCGCGGAAGTCGCCCTCCGAGGCGATGGGAAAGCCCGCCTCGATGATGTCCACGCCCATCTCGTCCAGCAGGCCGGCGATCTCCAGCTTCTCGTCGTGGGTCATGGTGGCGCCGGGGCTCTGCTCGCCGTCGCGCAGGGTGGTGTCGAAGATCACCACGCGGTCTTTGCCAGTCTCGGTCATGTCGGTAACTCTGTGCTGATTTCATCCAGGTCTGTGGCGCGAATCACGAAAATCGCCTCTGAGCGGTCGCGCCGGAACGGCACGCTCAGAGGCGGCCTAGACCTAGCAGGACAGCACGAACCGCCGCGGCGGTGCCGCGTGCAAAAAGGCCGGTGCTGTGCCCCAACATCATCATGCGCACCACAATACGCCTCGTGGCCGGCTTTGAAAAGTGGCATTTTTCCGGCCGCGGCGTTGAAGCGGCGGCGGCGCCCGCTAACTCGCCGGACATGGAAAAAGCACTCATCATCGGCAGTTCAGGCGCCATCGGCACCGCGATGTCCGAGGCGCTCGTCACCCGCGGCGTCGCCGTCACCGGCCTGTCGCGGCGCGATCACGGGCTGGATGTCACCGACGAGGCCTCGGTTGACCATCACCTGGGCGGTCTCGATGGCCCCTTCGACATGATCTTCGTGGCCACCGGCGCGCTGGAGGTCGACGGGCAGGGCCCCGAGAAATCCCTGCGCGACGTCACCGCCCGGAACCTGCAGGACCAGTTCCTGGTGAACTGCGTGGGCCCCGCGCTTGTCCTGCGGCATGCACCGCGCCTCTTGCCGCGCGACCGGCGCTGCGTCTTCGCGGCGCTGTCGGCGCGGGTGGGTTCCATCGGCGACAACGGCTTCGGCGGCTGGTACGCCTATCGCACGGCCAAGGCCGCGCTGAACCAGATGCTGCATACCGGCGCCATCGAACTGTCCCGCCGACACTCCGAATCGATCTGCGTGGCCCTGCACCCCGGCACCGTGGTCAGCCCCCTGACCGAGAAGTACCTGGGCAACCACCCCGCCGTCCCGCCGGAAGAGGCCGCCACCAACCTGCTGCACGTGATCGATGGCCTGATGCCCGAGGACACCGGCCGCTTCTTCGACTGGCAGGGGGAACGCGTGCCGTGGTAGGCCGCCTTGTCCTGGTGCTGGGCGACCAGCTGAGCGAGGGGCTCAGCGCCCTGCGCGCCGCCGACCCCGACCGCGACACCGTGGTGATGGCCGAGGTGCTGGAGGAAACCCACTACGTCCCCCATCATCCCAAGAAGATCGCGCTGGTGCTGTCGGCCATGCGCCACTTCGCCGCCGAGCTGCGCGCGGCGGGGTGGGATGTGGCCTATACCCGCCTGGACGATCCCGACAGCACCCGCTCGATCGTGGGGGAGTTGATGCGCCGCGGCCAGGCGCGCGGCACCTCCGTGGTGATCGCGACCCGCCCCGGCGAGTGGCGCCTGGTCGAGGCGCTGGAGAACGCGCCGCTGACCGTGCGCCTGCATCCCGACGACCGTTTCCTGTGCGATCTCGACACCTTCGAGTCCTGGGCGGCGGGGCGCAAGGAATTGCGGATGGAGTATTTCTACCGCGAGATGCGGCGCAACACCGGCCTGCTGATGGAGGGTGACGGCCCGGCGGGGGGCAAGTGGAACTACGACCACGACAACCGTGAGCCCCCGCCGCGCGGCGCCGATCACAGCGCGCCCATGCACTTCACCCCCGACGCGGTGACCGAGGAGGTGCTGGAGCTGGTGGACGCGCGTTTCGGCGAGAATTTCGGCCGCCTTCGCCCCTTCCGCTTCGCCGTGACCCGCGCGCAGGCGCTGCGCGCGCTGGACCATTTCGCGCGGCACCTGCTGCCGAACTTCGGCACCTATCAGGACGCCATGCTGTCGGACGACCGGTTCCTCTATCACTCGCTGCTCTCGCCCTACCTCAACCTCGGCCTGCTGGGCCCGATGGAGATCTGCACCCGGGTCGAGGCGGAATGGCGCGCCGGCAACGCCCCCCTCAACGCTGCCGAGGGCTACATCCGCCAGATCATCGGCTGGCGCGAGTTCATGCGCGGCATCTACTTCCGCGAGGGGCCGGAGTACACCGCGCGCAACGCGCTCGGCCACGCGCGTGACCTGCCCTGGCTCTACTGGGGCGGGCAGACGGCGATGAACTGCCTGTCCCACGCAGTCGCCCAGACCGGGGAAGAGGCCTATGCCCACCACATCCAGCGCCTGATGGTGACGGGAAACTTCGCCCTGCTCGCCGGGGTGGATCCGCACCAGGTGCACGAATGGTATCTCTCGGTCTACGCCGATGCCTACGAATGGGTGGAGGCGCCCAACGTGATCGGCATGAGCCAGTTCGCCGACGGCGGGATCGTGGCCACCAAGCCCTATGTCAGTTCCGGCAACTACATCGCGAAGATGTCGGATTACTGCGCGGGCTGCGCCTATTCGGTCAAGCAGAAGACGGGGGCGGGCGCCTGCCCCTTCAACCTGCTTTACTGGGATTTCATGCACCGCCACCGCGCGCGCTTTGCCCGCAATCCGCGCATGGCCCAGATGTACGCCACCTGGGACCGGATGACGCCCGAACGGCGCGCGGCCGTCCTGGAGGGCGCGGCGGCCTTCCTCGCCCGCCTCGACGCGGGCGAGCCCGTCTGAGACCGGCGCCCGCACCCGGGCGTCGAGACTCACGCACCTCGACGCCACCGTGGCCGCCCGCAACGGCGGTCTGCCTCGGGCCGGGCAGGGGCCGCCGCCGTCGCCCGCGCGGATCCGGTGGCGGATGCTGACAGACCGGCGTGGACATGGTTACAGGCATCGTCGCGCTTGCAGCATTTGACATATAGGGTGGAGAGCGGAGGTTCGCTGCCGCCGCGAAACTTTCTGAGCGACAAGCTAAAAGCCGACATTTGGCAAGTTCGTCGTCTTCACTAGAGCAATCCAAGGCTTCGTGGTCCTCGACAACGCTCAACCGATGAAAGAGTGGTCTCCAATGAGACCACTAGGAAAAAGTTGGAGTGAGACCGGCGAAAACCAGAACATGGCGTCTTGTTCGGTGACCTGAACTCCTTTCGCGAGAAGTGCTGCGATACATTCACGAAACGATAGAAGGATGAAGTCGCAGCTTGCGGTCCACGCAGCTTCGACCTCTGCGGTGGATATACGAGTGGGACCGCTATGGAGAGCAGCGTTCCGCCGTTCGCGAACCCTGTCATTCCAAGCGTGGTACTCGTCGGAATGATAGGGTTGCCAGCCGACATATTGCTCCATCAAGCACAAATCGTTTTTTTGGTGATCTAGGAAATCCCCAATGTTTCGAAAACGCCCATGCTTGTTCTTAAGGAGCTTCTCTGCGTCCTCGAGCGATAGATTTTTGTCATAAATTAGAAACCGAATTAGGTGCTTTTTGATGGCGAGCTCGACGAGCGTGCCCATCATGACTGCGGAAAGATAGAAGTCCCCTCGGCTTGCGTGGTCGTGCAATTCACTTTCCATCACGGCCAGTGGCTCAACATCCGCGTCTTTCGTCAGCCCACTTTTCAGAATCGCGAGACGACGTTGGTTTTCTTCAGAATCCGATTTGAAATTGACTATCTGGTGAGTGAAGTAGGACTGCCCTAACACTACAGTTCCCTTGGAAGATTGCTTTAGAAACCTAAGGTTGCTGAGGTCTTTGGGGGTGAGGGGAGATGCATGCCAATCGTTGAAAACGATACGGATCAGTTTGAGGACTCTATTGAGGGCACCCACTACTAGGTGCGTGGAACTGTTAGATGGGTTAAAAAAACGTGATGAAAAGAAGGTGTCCAAGTCAAAGGCATTTGCTTCTTCGTGGGTCATGACTTTTCGCAACGTTTCTGCGTCAAAGACGAGGGCAACGCGAGAACGCACGTAAAGGCCGAATCTGTCGCTCGTGACTTGGGTATCGGCTGGAACAACGACATTTAGGTCCTTTGAAGGATGTCGCTCGGCATGGATGAAACGTAAAGAATGCCCTTGGTAGGTGAGCTCAAGCTCTGTTTTTTGCGGTATGGAAATCGCAAATGGCAGAAAGCACTCGAAAATGTAGTAGTCCGCTTCAAGAATTGACGTTGTCATTCGCCTCGAATCCGCTTGCCGTAGTTGTATCCAGCTTATCGTCCACTCGCGACGGTGAACAGTTCGACGTTCTCCGAGATCGCGCACTATCCGTGATCCTGACGCCCCGTTCTTTTGAATGCGGCAGATTACGCCGATGTCAGCTTTTACTGGTCGAAACGCGGCATAACAGACGAGAGTCGAATGTCCGCTCTGGGCTGGTCACGGCTTGAAGGGCGACCAAGGTTCGCAACTCTGCAGCGTCGGCTCCCCGCGCATAACCGCCCTCAGCGCTTCGCGCGGGATCGGTCCGGTCCCGCCCTCGGCCATGACCCGGGACATCCGCGGACGACGGGGGGCATGGCCCGCGGCGCGGCGCCACCGGTTCCCGCCGTGGCCTAGTCCTCGCCGCCGGTGTCGTCCTCGGCGGTCCCGGCCTCCTCGGTGGTGTTCTCGGCCAGCGCGCCGTCGTCCCATTCGCCCGAGACCTTCTCGCCGCTGGCGTAGCGCATGGTGCCCTCGCCCTGCCGCTTGCCGTCAAGGAAGGTGCCCTCGTAGACATCGCCGTTGGCATAGGTCGCCACGCCCTGGCCCGAGATCTCGCCCTGCTTCCATTCGCCCTCGTAGGTGAAGCCGTCGGGCATCTCGATCCGGCCCTGGCCGTGGCGCTGGCCGTTGCGGAACTCGCCCTCGTAGACGGTGCCGTCGGGGTAGACGGCCTTGCCCTCGCCGTGGCGCTGGCCGTCCTTCCACTGGCCCTCGTAGCGGTAGCCGTCGGCATAGGTCATCACGCCGTGGCCGTGGTTCTTGGCGTCCTTGAACGCGCCCTCGTAGACCAGGCCGTTGGGGTAGGTGGCCTTGCCCTGGCCCTCGATCACGCCGCCGCGCCACTCGCCCTCGTAGGTGGAGCCGTCGGGATAGGTGATCTTGCCCTCGCCGTTGGCCAGGTCGTCGCGGAACTCGCCGACGTAGACCGAGCCGTCGGGATAGGTCACCTTGCCCTTGCCCGAGATCTTGCCGGCCACCCAGGACCCCTCGTAGCGGTAGCCGTCGGTGCCGGTGAAGGTGCCCTGGCCGTGGCGGCGGTCGTCCTTGAACTCGCCCTCGTAGACGTCGCCGTTCTCGTAGGTGACCTTGCCCTCGCCCTCGCGGCGCCCGGCCACCAGGTCTCCCTCGTAGACGTCGCCGTTGGGCTGGATCAGCTTGCCCTGCCCGTGGATCTGGCCGTCCTTCCAGGTGCCTTCGTAGACCAGCCCGTCGGGCATGGTCAGCTTGCCCTCGCCGTGGCGGGCGCCGTCCCTGACCTCGCCCTCGTAGAGGGCCCCGTCGGGGTAGGTGATCCTGGCCGCGCCTTCCTTCACCCCGTTGACCCACTGTCCGTCGTAGACGTAGCCGCCGGGGCTTTCCATCCGGCCCTGGCCGTGGTGCATGGCATTGCGGAACTCGCCTTCGTAGCGCACCCCGTTGGCATAGACGGCCACGCCGCGGCCGGTGATCTTGCCCTCTTTCCAGGTGCCCTCGTAGGTGCCCCCGTCGGTGAAGACGATCTTGCCAACGCCGTGGGGCTTGCCCTTCTCGAACTCGCCCTCGTAGACCGAGCCGTTGGGAAAGCGCGCCACGCCCTTGCCCTTGATCTCGCCCTCGACCCATTGCCCCGAGTACTCGTAGCCGTTGGGCAGGGTATAGGTGCCCTGGCCGTGCTGCAGCCCGTTCTTGAAGGTGCCCTCGTAGACGCCGCCGTCCTCGTACTGCTTGGTGCGCACCTCGCCGTCCTGGGCGTGCGCCCCGCCCGCGCCGGCCAGCACGGCGGCGGCAAGAATGGATCCTGTCAGCGAAACTTTCATGTGTGCCCCTGGATACCCTGCCCGCGCGATGTGCGCGAATGCCCAAAATCTAGTGGACCGGGCACGCCGTCGCAACGGGTTTTGGCCAAATCGGCTTTCCCTCGCCACGTGATCTGCTAAATCCGGCGCAGGACGGCATGAACGGGGGACGCGATGGCCGACAAGGTCCGCCTGACATTGGCGCAGCTCAACGCGACGGTGGGCGACATCGACGGCAACGCCATCCTGGCGCGCAAGGCCTGGGCGGCCGGCCGCGATGCCGGTGCCGCGCTGGTGGCCCTGCCGGAGATGTTCATCACCGGCTACCAGCCGCAGGATCTTGTCCAGAAGCCCGTGTTCCACCAGGCCGCCATCGCCGCGATCCAGGGCCTGGCCCGCGACTGCGCCGAGGGGCCGGCGCTGGCCATCGGCGGGCCGGTGCTTGAGGGCGCGCAGCTCTTCAACGGCTACTACATCCTCAAGGACGGCGCGGTCGCTGCCGTCGTGACCAAGCATCACCTGCCCAACGAGACCGTCTTCGACGAAAAGCGCCTCTATGCCTCGGGCCCGGTGAACGGCCCCTACGCGGTATCGGGGCTGCGCATCGGATCGCCCATCTGCGAGGACAGCTGGTACGAGGACGTCGCCGAAACCTTGGCCGAGACGGGCGCCGAGCTCCTGCTGGTGCCCAACGGCTCGCCCTATTACCGCGGCAAGCTCTCCACCCGGCAGTCGCTGATGGTGGCCCGCGTGGTCGAGACGGGCCTGCCGCTCGTCTACCTCAACCTCGTGGGCGGGCAGGACGACCAGGTCTTCGACGGGGGCAGTTTCGTGCTGAACCCGGGCGGCGAGCTGGCCCTGCAGATGCCCCTGTTCGAGGAGGCGATCGCCCATCTCGACATGACCCGCACCGCCGAAGGCTGGCGGGCCGAGAAGGGCACGCTGGCCCATGTCCCCGATGCGCTGGAACAGGATTACACCGCCATGTGCCTGGCGCTGCGCGATTACCTGGCCAAGTCGGGCTTTTCCCGGGTCGTGCTCGGGCTTTCGGGCGGCATCGACAGCGCGCTGGTGGCCACCATCGCGGTGGACGCGCTCGGCCCCGAGCACGTGCACTGCGTCATGCTGCCCTCGGAATACACCTCGCAGGCCTCGCTGGAAGATGCGCAGGCGCTCGCGCGGACGCTCGGCTGCCGCTACGATTTCGTGCCCATCGGCCCGGCCCGGGCGGCGGTCACCGAAACGCTCGCCCCCTTCTTCGAGGGCCGCGCCCCCGACATCACCGAGGAAAACATCCAGTCCCGCCTGCGCGGCCTGCTGCTCATGGCCTTTTCCAACAAGTTCGGCGAGATGCTGCTGACCACCGGCAACAAGTCCGAGGTGGCGGTGGGCTACGCCACGATCTACGGCGACATGTCCGGCGGCTTCAACCCGATCAAGGACCTCTACAAGACCCGCGTGTTCGCGATCAGCCGCTGGCGCAACGCCAACCACCGCGGCTGGATGAAGGGGCCGGCGGGCACCGTGATCCCCGCCAGCATCATCGACAAGCCGCCCTCGGCCGAGCTGGCCCCGGACCAGCGCGATCAGGACAGCCTGCCGCCCTATGACGTGCTGGACGGCATCCTGGACATCCTGGTGGACCAGGAGGGATCCGTCGCGGACTGCGTCGCCGCGGGTTTCGACCACGGCGCCGCCAGGAAGGTCGAGCATCTGCTCTACACCTCCGAATACAAGCGCTTCCAGGCCGCGCCCGGCCCGCGCCTGTCCACCCGGGCCTTCGGGCCCGACCGCCGCTACCCCATCGTCAACCGCTGGCGCGAGGAGGGATAGCCGCCGCCGGTTGCGCAGGTTTTCCGGCGGCCCGACGCCCCGGGCCGGAATCACCGGCTGCTGCGCGCCGGCTTGCGTTCATCATCCCGGTCCTTGCCGCCGCGCCCGCGCGGCCAAGGCCCCGTAACGGGGCCGCAGGCGATCATGCTGCCCGATGATCGCGACCGGTGCCGGCATTGGCCCGGCCGGTCCGCAGGCCCCGAGACCGGCCGCGTGCCGGTTTCCCGCGCCGCCGGGGAATGCTAGGCTCGCACCGACCATCCGCTGATCGGAGGCCGCCATGACCCGCCTGTTCGTCGCCTTCGCCCTTGCCGCCGGCCTGGGCGCGACCACCCCGAGCCCCCCGGCCGCCGCCGAGCTTGCCGAGCGGTACGAGGCGATGGGCACGATGACCGTGGAACTGGGCGACGAGACCCTCGATCTGGTCGTGCCCTACGACATCGAGACGGCGCGCGCCTTCGCCGAGCGGCGGATGATCATGGGCGATTTCCTGACCATCAACGTGCTGGGCCGGACGGTGGCCGAGGACGGCACCCCGGGCCGGCCGATGGCGCAGGTCACCATGCAGGAACGCGGTGACGGCATGCACCTGCTCTCGGCCGAGGTCTTCGACGCGCGCGGCTACGATTCGCCGCTGGTGATGGGGGCCGACGGCGGCGAGGGCGAGATTGCGGATTTCTCGCTCGACGGCGATGCGCTGACGGCGACGGTCGAGGGCACCTTCCTGCGCGTGACCGATTACGCCGACGACCCGCAGGTGGCCGACGAGGCCCAGGCCGTCGCCGCGCGCGTCGAGGTCTCGGTGGACCTGCCCCCGATGACCGACTGACGCCCCGCCCCGGCCCCCGCGCCGGGGCCTCCAGGCCACCTGTCACCGACCGCCCCGGCCCCCGCGCCGGGGCCTCCAGTCAAACCGACACCTCCGCCCCGGCCTCCGAGCCGGGGCCTCCAGGCCACCCGTCACCTCCGCCCCGGCCCCCGCGCCGGGGCCTCCAGGCCACCCGTCACCGACCGCCCCGGCCCCCGAGCCGGGGCCTCCAGGCCGCCCGTCACCTCCGCCCCGGCCCGGTACGGACAACCCGTACGGGCCGGACGGCCCGTACGGTCCCCTCGCGGGCTCATTCCCACCAGCGGTCGATGGCGGCGATGTCGGCATCCGACCAGCCGAAGTGATGGGCGAATTCGTGAATGGTCACATGGGCCACCAGGCGCTCAAGGCTGACATCGCCGCGGGCGCGCCATTCCGCCAGGATGGGTTGCCGGAAAAGCCACACGGTGTCGGGGGCAAGGGGCTGATCGTAAACGGATTTCTCGGTCATCGGGGTCCCCTCGTAGAGCCCGGTGAGCTCCCAGGGGTCCGCCATTCCCAGGTCGTCCAGGACCGGCTTGGGCGGCCAGTCCTCCACCCGCAGCGCCACCTCCGCGGCGCCGCGCCGGAAGGGATCGGGCAGGGCCTCGACGGTTTCCCGCGCGATCCTTTCGAACTCGGCCAGACTGGTTTCCCGTATCGCCATCCGCGCAGTATGCGCGGCGACTTCGAAAATGAAAACCCTTTTATTCCATGTATTTGGCCCGGCCTCAGCCCCCCAGCATCAACTGGTAGCTGGTCGGCACGTAGCGGTAGCGCCCGCCCGCGGCCTCGACAAACCCGGTCCCGGGCCAGGGCATGTGGTAACCGACGAAAGGCATGCGCTCGCTGGCCAGCATGTCCAGCAGCCGCTTGCGCGTGGCCGCCGCCTGCGCATCGTCCATGTCGAACTTCACCTGCCAGTCCGGATAGGCAAGCGACCAGACGTAGTGGTTGGCGAAATCGGCGGCCACCAGGAGTTGTTGGCCCTCGCTCTCCAACAGGAACACCATGTGCCCCGGCGTATGGCCGAAGGCGGCCATGGCCGTGATCCCCGATGCCACGCGCGCGCCGTCCTCGATCATGGTCGTCTTCTCGGCCAGCGGGCGCACCTTGGCCTCGAACCCCTGGTTGTCCATCGCCGCCCAGGCGTCGAACTCCTTGGCCCCTGTCACGTAGCGGGCATTGGCGAAGGTCGGGGCACCACCCGCCATCAACCCCCCGATGTGGTCGGGATGCATGTGGGTGATGACCACCACGTCCACCTGATCGGGGCTGTAGCCCGCCGCCCCAAGCGCCCCGGTGATTCCCTCGGCGCCGTAGCCCGTGTCGAACAGGACAAGCTCGCTGCCGGTATTCACGACCGTCGGCGTGAAGAAGAACTGTGCACGGTCCGTGGGAATATGCGCGGCGCGCGAGACTTCGGCGAAGCGTTCTCCGCTGACGTCCATGCCGAAGATGCTCTGCGGGTCGGGCACCGTGCGCGTGGCCGCCAGCAGCGTCGTGACCTCGAAGCCGCCGAGGCGAAAGCGCCGGAAACGGCTCATGCCGGGGCCCATCATGGGCGCCTCGGCGCGGCCAAGCCCCCCGGCTCCGGCAAGGGGCAGGGCGGCGGCCATGGACAGGGCGGTTCGGCGGGTGATCCTTCGAGACATGCGTATCCTCCTGTTGTCTGCACGGAAGCATAGAGCATCGCCGCCCACCGTGCGGAGCGCTTCACGGGAATGTGAGCGCGCCGGCGCGACGCCGCCGCACCGCGCCCCGTCTTGCCCGCAGGGCGCGGACGGCTATGCTGCGGCCCATGATTTCCGTGCTGCGCAACCGGACCTACGCCGCGCTTTTCTCCGCGCAGGTGGTCGCGCTGTTGGGCACGGGCCTGCTGACCGTGGCCCTGGGGCTTCTGGCCTACGATCTGGCGGGCGCGCGGGCCGGGGTGGTGCTGGGGGCGGCCTACACGATCAAGATGGTGGCCTATGTCGGGCTTTCGCCCGTGGCACAGGCACTGGTGCAGCACTTGCCGCGCAAGCCCGTGCTCATCGGGGCCGACCTGATGCGCGCGGGTGTCGCGCTCTGCCTGCCCTTCGTGACCGAGGTCTGGCAGGTCTACGTGCTGATCTTCGTGCTGCAGGCGGCCTCGGCCACCTTCACGCCCAGCTTCCAGGCCACGATTCCGGATGTCCTGCCGGAGGAAGGGGACTATACCCGCGCCCTGTCCCTGTCGCGGCTGGCCTATGATCTGGAAAACCTCACCAGCCCGGCGCTGGCCGCCTTGCTGCTGACGGTGATGCGCTATGACGGGCTTTTCGCCGGCACCGTCCTGGGGTTCGCGGCCTCGGCGGGGCTGGTCGCGCTGGCCGCTGTCCCCAAGCGGGCGCCGGATGCGCGGGCCCGGCCCTTTCGCGAGCGTTTGACGCGCGGCGCGCGCATCTACCTGGCCACGCCGCGCCTGCGCGGTCTCTTGGCGCTCAACCTGGCCGCTGCGGCGGCAGGGGCCTTCGTGCTGGTCAATACCGTGGTCGTCGTCCGTGCCGGCATGGACGGGACCGAGACCGACCTGGCGGTGGCAATGGCCGCCTTCGGTGCCGGCTCGATGACGGCGGCGTTGATGATCCCGCGCCTGGTGGAGCGGGCGGGCGACCGCCCCCTGATGCTCATCGGGGCGCAGGGGCTCGGGGCGCTGATGCTGTTGCTGGCGGGCGCATTCGCGCTGCTGGGCCTGCCGTCCTGGCCGGTCTTCCTGCTGGCCTGGGTGGCGGCGGGGGGCCTCTATGCCGCGGTGCTGACGCCGGCGGGGCGGCTGCTGCGGCGCTCCGCCCACCCGCCGGACCGCCCCGCCGTCTTCGCCGCGCAGTTCGCGCTCAGCCACGCCTGCTGGCTGGTCACCTACCCGCTGGCGGGCTGGGCAGGCGAGGCGCTTGGCATGGCCGGTGCCCTCGGCCTTCTGGGCGCGGTCGCGCTGGCGGGTGTGGCGGTGGCGCGGGCCGTCTGGCCCGCGAACCTGCCCGAGGCCCCGGAACACAGCCACCCCGACCTGCCGGCCGACCACCCGCACCTGCGCGCCCATGCGGGCAAGCGCCGTCATGCGCACACCTTCGTCATAGACGACGACCACCGCGCCTGGCCCGGCAGGCGGTAAGCCCCGCGCGCAATCTGGACAAAGCGGCGCGCCTGTGACATGGCCCACGCCAACCAGGAGCCCGAGCCATGACAACCACCCGCTTCGCCCCCTCGCCCACCGGTTACCTGCACGTGGGCAACCTGCGCACGGCGCTGATGAACTTCCTCATTGCCCGCAAGGCGGGCGGCACCTTCATCCTGCGCATCGACGACACCGATCCCGAGCGCTCGAAAGAGGAATATGTCGACGCCATCAAGGAAGACCTGGAGTGGCTGGGCCTGCACTGGGACCGGGTCGAGCGGCAGTCGCAGAGGTTGGATCGCTATTCCGCCGCGGCCGACCGCCTGCGCGAGATGGGGCGGCTCTACGAATGCTTCGAAACCCCGACCGAACTGGATCTCAAGCGCAAGAAGCAGCTCAACATGGGCCGCCCGCCGGTCTATGACCGCGCCGCGCTGTCCCTCGACGCGGCAGAGAAGGAAAAGCTGCGCGCCGCCCGCGGTGACGGGCACTGGCGGTTCAAGCTGCGGCAGGAACGCATCGTCTGGGACGACGCGATCCTGGGGCCGCAGTCGATCGACGCCGCCAGCGTCTCCGACCCCGTGCTGATCCGCGGCGACGGGCAGGTTCTTTATACCCTGGCCTCGGTCGTGGACGACACCGAGATGGGCGTCACGGACGTGGTGCGCGGTGCCGACCACGTGACCAACACCGCCACCCAGATCCAGATCATCGAGGCGCTGGACGGCACGGTGCCGCGCTTTGCCCACCATTCCCTGCTGACCGGTCCGCAGGGCGAATCCCTGTCCAAGCGCTTTGGCACCCTGGCGCTGCGCGACCTGCGCGCGCGGGGCGTGCATCCCATGGCGCTGCTGAGCCTGATGGCCCGCCTGGGCTCCAGCGATCCTGTGGAACTGCGCCATGACATGGACGCGCTGATCGAGGGCTTCGACATCACCCGGTTCGGCGCCGCACCCACCAAGTTCGACGAGCGCGATCTGTTCCCGCTGACGGCGCGCTTGCTGCACGAAACCGACTTCGCCGAGGTGCGCGATTACATCGCCACGCTCGGCGTGCCCGCGGACCTGGCCGAACGGTTCTGGGACGTCACGCGCGAGAATATCACCACCCTCAACGACCTCGAGGGCTGGTGGACCATGTTCCGCGACGGCGCCGATCCCGTCATCGAGGACGAGGACGCCGAATTCGTCGCCGAGGCGATGGAGATGCTGCCCGAAGGCCCCTACGACGACGAAAGCTGGGCCAAGTGGACGGCGCAGGTGAAGCAGGCCACCGGCCGCAAGGGCAAGGCGCTCTTCATGCCACTGAGGAAGGCCCTGACGGGGCAGCCCCAGGGCCCGGATATGGCCCAAATGCTGCCGTTGATGCAGGTGATCCGCGCACGAAAAAAATAGGGCGCGCGTTCGGGATCCCGTTGCGGCCCATCGATGCAGGCCGGCCGGGCCGCGGCGGGGCTGCCGCTGCACCCGTGCCAGGCCGCTCAGCCGGCGCGCGACGGGGTGGAGGCGACCGGCTCTTCACCCCCGTGGGCACGCTGCAGGCGCGCACGCTCGGCCTCCAGCACCAGGGCCTGCTCGGCATAACCGCGGGCGAAGTCGGCCATCTCCCCGGCGGCGCGGGCCAGGCCGGGATCCGAACTGTGGCCGAGCGAGCGCAGCGCGTGCTGCAGGCGTGTCACGACCTCGATCTTGTCGGCCCCGTCGCGCGCGATGCTGCCGAAAGCGCCCTTGATCATTTCGCCCGGGTCGATCTCGGGCACGAAGATCCTCTCGAAGATGACGGGATCCTTGGGCTTGGCGGCCTCGCCCCAGTCCCACAACAGGCGTTCCTGCCGCGCGATCACGTCGATCGCGGTTCCGGCGTCGTTGATCCCCGCCGACAACGCGCGCGAGGCGATCTCGGACAGCACAAGCAGCCCGTAGGTGCTGTCCTGCTCGAAGGTGCGGTATTGCCCGAAGGTCAGGCAGCCCAGCACCGCGTCCTGTTCCGCCTCGGTCAGACCGGCGGCATAGCCGACCGCGCGGCCCTCCAGCACGAAGCGGCCCGTCGGCACGTGCAGATAGACGGCGGCCCCGGGCGACTGCAGGCTTTCGCTCATGCTCTTGATATCGATGAATTGCAGATAGCCCGTCTCGGGGCTGGGCAGGGGCACGGCTTCCTCGGGCATCACCGTCGCCTCCGTCAAGGGGTTGGCGCGCAGGGCGGGGGTGCTGCGCGTCTGCATCAGGCTGCCCCGCGCCTCGGCTTCCGTCTGGCGCAGGGTGGCGTCCATGCTGCCCAGATCGCTCAGGTGGTCGATCCAGCGCAGCATCGCCAGGATCACCAGCACCACCACCGCGACGGTGAAGATCAGCACCATGACCGAGGCGCCCGGCGAATGCAGCCGCGCCTTGAACAGGATGATCGCGCTGAGCGCGAAGACGAAGGCGCCGATGAAGGTGGCCAGCACCGTCTGGGTCGTGGTGTCCGCCAGCAGGATCCGATGCGCCCGCGGCGTGGCCTGCGAGGCTGCGGCGTGGTGCGCCGTGACCATGACGTTGAGGGAAAAGGTGCTGACCGCCAGCATCCCCGAGGCCAGGATCGTGAGGATGGGCATCACCGCGTCGGGGGTGAAGCGCTCTCGCAGCACCTGCGGGATCAGCGCGTCGAACAGGATCGCGCTGATCGAGGCCAGGACCGCCAGCAGCGCCATCAGCGCCACCCGCACCCAGAGCCGGCGGCCGAACCGCAGCAGGATCAGAAACGTCTTCGAGACGAGTTTGGTGTCGGCCATGGCCCGCGCCTCCCGTGCGGTCACAATGCGCGACGGGCGCGCCCCGTTCCAGTGCCGGCGCGCATCAGTCGTGCAGGATGCGCACGCCACGGCGGGCCAGTTCGTCGTCGACCAGCCCCCGTTCGTCGGCCGATAGCTTGCGGTGACGGGGGTAGCGCGGCGCGGCCCGGTCGTTCAGAACCGGCGTGTCCCAGCCATCGGTGGTGTCGAAAAAGCGTGTCACGCCGGCCTCGCCGAATTCGCGCAGGTAGCCCTGCACCACCACGTCGATGTAACTCAGAAGCGCGGGATGCGTCTCGCACGGGGGGCCGTGCCGCCCGCGGGGAATGGTGTAGACCGAGATCTCGGGCCGGTGCGGCAGGTCGTGACGCACCTGGTGGGCCGCATGCACGCGGTCGTAGGCGCGTTCCCGCGCGTCCAGCGCCGACCAGTTCTGCCCGGGCACCGCGGCAATCAGCCCGTCGATCTCGCAATCGGGGTCGGGCACGGCGGTCAGATAGGCCACGGGCCGCAGCGTGGTGTGCCGCCAGACCCGCCGCCAGCCGTTCAGCCGCGCGCCATGCGCCTCGGCGTAGTCGTGGGTGTCGCGGTTGACCAGGCTGCCATACCCGAAAAAATATGCATCTGCGGTGTATGTTATGGTCGCCCCCTTGATCTGTGTCATGTCGTGGGGCCGAATCTGTCGTCACGATGTATCGAGTTCAAGTACACGAGCCCGCCCGTATGCGCATCACCAAACGTACCAACATCGCCATCCGCATCCTCATGTTCTGCGGTGTGAACGCCGACCGCCTTGTCACCAAGGCCGAGATCGCGGAGCGCTGCAACACCTCCGAATCGCATCTGGCGCAGGTCATCAACCGCCTGGCGCAATTGGGCTACCTCCACACGCAGCGGGGCCGCAGCGGGGGCATCACGCTCGGCCGGCCCATGAACGAGATCGTCATCGGCCAGATCTTCCGCGAGCTGGAATCGGGGGTTCCGATCGCGGAATGCTTCGCCGACGTGGACAATACCTGTCCGCTGGTGGATGCCTGCCGCCTGCGGCTGGCGATCGCGGATGCCGCGGAGGCCTTCTATGCCCACCTCGACGACATCACGCTGGACGCGCTTGTCTGCGGCAACGACGAGTTGTTCGCGATATTTTTACCACAGGCCTGCCCGAAAGTGGGTTGAAGCCCCCCGGGCGGCATACTAGCGTGCACCAAATATCGGATCGGGAGAACCGGCTCAGCCGTGCCGAAGGAGCAACCGCCCCGGAAACTCTCAGGCGACAGGGACCGATCCGATCACAGCACTCTGGAGAGATCCCGGACAAGCTCCGGGGCGCCGAAGGGATAGCGATCTCAGGCAGAAGGACAGAGGGGGCATCGCCGCGCGGGCCGGGGCCTGCGTCAAGACGATGCCGGTTTGATTCCAGATCGACCGGGACCTTTCGAAGGGGAGGCAACCCGATGAGCGATGCCCTGCGCCAGACGCCGCTGACGGCGCTGCACAAGGAACTCGGCGCCAGGATGGTGCCCTTCGCCGGCTACGAGATGCCGGTGCAGTTTGCCCTCGGCGTGATGAAGGAGCACCTTCACACCCGCACCACCGCGGGCCTGTTCGACGTCAGCCACATGGGGCAGGTCCTCATCCGCGCGCCGGGCGGGTACGAGCCGGTCGCCCGCGCTCTCGAGGCGCTGGTCCCCGTCAGCGTTCTGGGGCTCAAGCAGGGGCGTCAGCGCTACGCCTTTTTCACCAACGACTCGGGCGGGATCCTTGATGACCTGATGCTGGCCAACCGCGGGGATCACGTCTTCGCGGTGGTCAACGCCGCCTGCAAGGCGGATGATATCGCGCACATGCGCGCGGGCCTGCCCGGCTGCGCGGTCGAAGAGGTGCGCGATCGCGCGCTGCTGGCCCTGCAAGGACCGCGGGCCGAGGCGGTGCTGGCCCGCCACGTGCCCGGGGTCGCGCAGATGCGCTTCATGGACGTGGGCGTGTTCTCCTCCGACTTCGGCGCGCTTTGGATCTCGCGCTCGGGCTACACCGGCGAGGACGGTTTCGAGGTGTCCGTGGCGGAAGGGCAGGCCGAGGCCCTTGCCCGGGCCCTGCTGTCCTCCGACGCGGTGGCGCCCGTGGGCCTGGGCGCCCGCGACAGCCTGCGGCTGGAGGCCGGCCTTTGCCTTTACGGTCACGATATCGACGCCCGGACCAGCCCCGTCGAGGCCCGGCTTGACTGGGCCATCCAGAAGGTGCGCCGCCGCGGCGGGGACCGCGCCGGGGGCTTCCCGGGGGCCGGGCGGATCCTGGAGGAACTGGAGACCGGCCCCGCGCGCCTGCGTGTCGGGCTGCGCCCCGAGGGCCGCGCGCCGATGCGCGAGGGCACCGCGCTGTTCGAGGCCGAGGACGCGGCCGAGCCGGCGGGGCATGTCACCTCCGGTGCCTTCGGGCCGACCGTCGAGGGCCCGATCGCCATGGGATATCTGCCCACGCCCCTCGCGGCCGAGGGGACGCGGGTCTTCGGCGAGGTCCGGGGCAAACGCCGGCCGGCCCGGGTTGTGCCCATGCCCTTCACCGCCGCAAACTACAAACGTGGATCATAACGGGAGACAGCGATGAAATTTACCGAGGAACATGAGTGGCTGCGCGTCGAGGGCGACGTGGTCGTCGTCGGCATCACCGAGCACGCCAGCGAGCAACTGGGCGACGTGGTCTTCGTGGAACTGCCGGACCCGGGCACCGAGGTGACCAAGGACGACGAGGTGGTGGTCATCGAAAGCGTCAAGGCGGCGAGTGATATCCTCGCGCCGCTGGACGGCGAGATCACCGAGATCAACGAGGCGCTGCCGGACGATCCCGGCAAGGTCAACGAGGACCCGATGGGCGATGCCTGGTTCTTCAAGATGAAGGCCAGCGATCTCAGTCAGATGGACGACTACATGGACGAGGCCGCCTACAAGGAATTCGTGGGCTGACGCCGCGCGTCCGCGACGACAAGGGAAGGGCCGGGCCGCACGCGGGCCGGCCGATGGGAAAAGGGGAGTTCGGAATGCCGTTCACGCCGACAGACTACCTGCCGTACGATTTCGCCAACCGCCGCCACATCGGCCCCTCGCCCGACGAGATGGCCGAGATGCTCGACCTTCTGGGAGCCGGCAGCCTCGACGACCTGATCGAGCAGACGGTACCGAAAGCCATCCGGCAGGACAGCCCGCTCGATTTCGGCAAGCCCAAGTCCGAGCGCGAACTGCTGTTCCACATGCGCCGCACCGCCAGCAAGAACAAGGTGCTGACCTCGCTGATCGGGCAGGGCTATCACGGCACGGTCACCCCGCCCGCGATCCAGCGCAACATCCTGGAAAACCCGGCGTGGTACACCGCCTACACGCCCTACCAGCCCGAGATCAGCCAGGGCCGGCTGGAGGCGCTTCTGAATTTCCAGACCATGATCAGCGACCTCACCGGGCTGGAGGTCGCCAATGCCTCGCTGCTGGACGAGGCGACCGCCGCCGCCGAGGCGATGACCATGGCGCAGCGCGTGGCCAAGTCCAAGAAGACCGCCTTCTTCATCGACGAGAACTGCCACCCCCAGAACATCGCGGTCATGAAGACCCGCGCGGCGCCGCTCGACATCGAGGTGATCGTGGGCGACCCCGACGAGATGGACGCCGAGGCGGTCTTCGGCGCGATCTTCCAGTATCCCGGCACCTGCGGCGAGCTGCGCGATTTCTCCGATCAGATCGCGGCACTGCACGCCCACAAGGGGCTGGGTATCGTCATCGCCGATCCGCTGGCGCTGACCCTGCTGAAGGAGCCGGGCGCCATGGGCGCCGACATCGCCGTGGGCAACACCCAGCGGTTCGGCGTGCCGATGGGCTACGGCGGGCCGCACGCTGCCTATATCGCCACCAAGGACGCCTACAAGCGGGCGCTGCCGGGGCGGCTGGTCGGCGTCAGCGTGGACAGCCACGGCAACCGCGCCTACCGTCTGGCCCTGCAGACGCGCGAGCAGCACATCCGCCGCGAAAAGGCCACCTCGAACGTCTGCACGGCTCAGGCGTTGCTGGCGGTCATGGCCTCGATGTATGCCGTCTTCCACGGGCCGAAGGGTCTGCAGGCCATCGCGCAGCGCATCCACCGCAAGACGGTCCGCCTGGCCAAGGGGCTGGAGGCCGCCGGCTTCCAGGTCGAGCCGGCGCATTTCTTCGACACGATCACGGTGGATGTCGGGCTCCTGCAGCGCGGGGTGCTCCAGGCCGCGGTGCGCGAGGGCGTCAACCTGCGCAAGGTGGGCGACACCCGGATCGGGATCACCCTTGACGAACGTACCCGGCCCGCCACGATCGAGCAGGTCTGGCGTGCCTTCGGCATCGTCATGAAGGACGACGACTATACCCCCGAATACCGCGTGCCGGAGTCGCTGCACCGCACCTCCGATTACCTCACCCATCCGGTGTTCCACATGAACCGGGCCGAGACCGAGATGATGCGCTACATGCGCCGGCTGGCCGACCGCGACCTCGCGCTCGACCGGGCGATGATTCCACTGGGATCCTGCACGATGAAGCTCAACTCCGCCGCCGAGATGATGCCGGTGAGCTGGCGCGAGTTCTCGCTCATGCACCCCTTCGTGCCCGCCGACCAGGCCGAGGGCTACCGCGAGTTGATCGAGGACCTGAACGCCAAGCTGTGCCAGATAACCGGCTACGCCGCGATCTCGATGCAGCCCAACTCGGGCGCGCAGGGGGAATACGCCGGGCTTTTGACCATTGCCGCCTGGCACCGCGAGCGCGGCGAGGGGCACCGCAACGTGTGCCTGATCCCGATGAGCGCGCACGGCACCAACCCCGCCAGCGCGCATATGGTCGGCTGGGACGTCGTTACGGTGAAATCGGCCGAGAACGGCGACATCGACCTTGAGGATTTCCGCGCCAAGGCGGAAAAGCACAGCGAGAACCTGGCCGGCTGCATGATCACCTATCCGTCCACGCACGGGGTGTTCGAGGAGACGGTGAAGGAGGTCTGCCAGATCACCCACGATCACGGCGGCCAGGTCTACATCGACGGGGCCAACCTCAACGCGATGGTCGGGCTGAGCCGCCCCGGTGACCTCGGCGGCGACGTCAGCCACCTCAACCTGCACAAGACGTTCTGCATCCCCCACGGTGGTGGCGGCCCGGGCATGGGCCCCATCGGCGTGCGCGAACATCTGGTGCCGCACCTGCCGGGCCACCCGGTGACCGGCGGCGACGAGGGGCCGGTCTCGGCCGCGCCCTTCGGCTCGCCTTCGCTATTGCCGATTTCCTGGGCCTACGTGCTGATGATGGGCGGCGAGGGGCTCACGCAGGCCACGCGCGTCGCGATCCTGAACGCCAATTACATCGCCAAGCGGCTGGAGGGCGCCTATGACGTGCTCTACCGCGGCCGCAACGACCGGGTGGCGCACGAATGCATCATCGACACCCGTCCGTTTTCCGACAGCGCGGGCGTGACGGTGGACGATATCGCCAAGCGGCTGATCGACTGCGGCTTTCACGCGCCCACGATGAGCTGGCCGGTGGCCGGCACGCTGATGATCGAGCCCACGGAATCCGAGACCAAGGCCGAGCTCGACCGGTTCTGCGACGCGATGCTCGCGATCCGCGAGGAGATCCGCGCGATCGAGGAGGGCCGGATCGATCCGGCGAACAACCCGCTCAAGAACGCGCCGCACACCATGGACGACCTGGTGAAGGACTGGGACCGGCCGTATAGCCGCGAACAGGCGTGCTTCCCGCCGGGGGCCTTCCGGGTGGACAAGTACTGGCCCCCCGTGGGCCGGGTCGACAACGTCTATGGCGACCGCCACCTCGTGTGCACCTGCCCGCCGCTGGAGGACTACGCCGAAGCGGCGGAGTAATTCTGCCCCTTGCCGGCGGCGGCTTCCGGGCCGCCGCCGCTCAGTCAAGGTGTTCCTGAAGCACCGCCTCGATCCGGCGCCTTTTTGGGCCGCGGCGGATCGTTTCGGTCTTGAGTTTCTCGGCCTGCAGCGCCCAGTGTGTTCGGTGCCAGTCCACGCTGAACCGGCGCCGGGCGAAGACCAGGCGGCGTTCGGCCGTGTAGCTGGCGATCACCCAGATCTCGAATGAGTCGAGCCCGAGTCGATCGGCCTCGCTGTCGCCCTCCACCTCTTCGAAAGAGCGCTCCACAAGGTCCTCGAAACGGCCGATATCCACATGATCCCCCGCCGCCAGGGGGCCTTCATGCATCGGGACGGAGCCTGCCGGGTCGGCGTTCTGGCGAAGCCCCTTGGCCTTGGTGATTGCCGTGCTCCAGCGCTGCCCCCCGCGCTCGAGAACAAGAATGATCCCCTCTATGAAGATCGCTTCGGCGCTCATGTTCGCGATGATGCAGCGCGCGTCCAGACCGGTGCCCGCCCCGCGATTGCTGATGATGTTGGCCCGCAACTGTCGCCGATAGTTCCTCCAGAAAAGCTGCAGGTAAATCAGCCAGATCGTCACCATTGCCACGTTGGCGCCGACCGCGAGAACCTGGCTGTTCTAGTGGATGACTTCGAGCATCTTTTCCGGTCCTTGCGGCCGCGCCTGCCCCGATCTTGCCCGCGAAAGGTGGGATGCCCAGACCGGGCGGTCGGGTATTCAGGTTTCCAGCAGGAACGCGAACCGCTCGGCCAGCGCGGTCCAGCTCGCCTCGTCAGGGGCGGCCAGGATGTAGCCCTCGGTGATGGTGGCGTCGTAGTCGCGACCGTCAAGCATCCGCGCCACGCCGCCGGCCTTCTGGCAGATCAGCACGCCGGCGGCATGATCCCAGGGGTTCAGCACGCCCGACAGCAGGAAATCCATCCCGCCTTGGGCCAGCGTGCGGTATTCGTGGCAGGAGCAGCGCAGCATCAGGGTGCGCGCGAAGTCCGGCAGGCAGGCCGCGACCTGCGCCTGGGTCTCCTTGGGCATCAGGTAGAGGTGGATGTACCCCGACAGATCCCCCAGGGCGCCCCCCGTCGAGGTATGCACGGGCCGATCCGCCCCGGTGTTGCGGGACAGGTGGGCGGGGGTCTCCTCGTCGGCGAAGATCCAGTCATCCGAGACGGGATCGTAAAGCAGGCCGAAAACCGGCTTGCCGAACCGCGTGACCGCGAGGATGATCCCGAATAGCGGAAGACCGTGCGCGAAATTCCAGGTCCCGTCGAGGGGATCGAGGATGAAGGCCAGTTCCGCCTCGGCGATCTGCTTGCGCAGGCCCGGGTCCTCGGCCGCGGCCTCCTCGCCCACGACCAGGGCATGGGGGAACATGCGCTGGATCCCGCGCGCCAGCATGGATTCCGCGGCGCGGTCGGCCTCGGTCACCAGGTCGTGCGGGGTCGTCTTGGCCGCGATGTCGGCATGGCCAAGGGTCCGGAACCGCGGCATGACCTCGGCCCGCGCGGCCCGGCGCACGAGGTTGACAAGCGTTCTGCGCTGCGCGCGGCTCAGCGGTGACGTCAGCGGGATCGGCAGGGAGTCGGTCATCGGCGCACCAGTTGGGTCAGGAACGGGATGGCCCTGCACTGCCACTTTGCCCCCGGGATTTCAACGCGGCTATTCGCGCGCCCGCAGCACCCGTGCCGGACGCGCGGCCAGGGGCCCCCAGGCGAAGGCCAGGCCGGCCAGCAGGCTGATCGCGGCGCCCCCCGCCACCACGGCCAGGGCCGAGGCCCAGGCCACGGCGAAATCGGTCTCCATCACGTAGCGGCTGACCGCCCAGGCCCCGCCCACGCCCGCGGCCAGGGCCACCGCCCCGGCGGCCGCGCCCAGAAGGGCCGCCCGCAGCGCCAGGCTGAGCAGGATGCGCCCGCGCGTCGCGCCCAGGGTTTTCAGCACCGCCGCCTCGTGCACCCGCGTGCCCTGGTCCGCGGCAGCCGCGCCGATCAGCACCAGAAGCCCGGTCAGCAGGGTGGCCGCCGCGCCCCAGGCGGTGGCGGCGGCCAGCCCCTCCAGGATCCCGGCCACCCGCGCGATCGCGTCGCGCACCCGGATGGCGGTGACATTGGGCAACTCGGCCGTGATGTCGCGCAGGATCGCCGGCTCGGCCGCCTTGTCCGCATAGACCGTGGCGATGAAGCTGTGCGGCGCGGCCTCCAGCGCGGCGGGGTTCATCACCATGATGAAACCCATCCCGGCGGTCGAGAAATCGACCTCCCGCAGGCTGGTCAACCGGGCGGTCACGGGCCGGCCCAGGATGTTGACGGTGATCTCGTCGCCCAGCTCCAGCCCCATCTCGCGCGCCTCGTCGGCGGCGAAGCTGACCTGCGGCGGGCCGGTGTAATCCGGCCCCCACCAATCGCCGGCGACCAGCCGCGTGCTCTCGGGCAGGGCGCCGGCATAGCTCACGCCGCGGTCGCCCCGCAGCACCCAGTGGTCGCCGGCCACCTCGCGCGCGGGCTGGCCGTTGATCCGGCTGATGATTCCCCGCAGCATCGGCGCGGCCTGGATCCGGTCCACGGCCGGGTCGCCGTCGAGCCGGGCGCGGAAGGCCGGCATCTGGTCCTTCTGGATGTCGAGGAAGAAGTAGGACGGCGCCTGCTCCGGCAGATCCCGGGCGATGGCGCCGCGCAGGTTCTGGTCGATCTGGCCGATGGCGGCCAGCACCGACAGCCCCAGCCCCAGCGACAGCAGCGCCGGCACCGTGGCCGCGCCCGGCCCCCCGATGGCCCCCAGGGCCCAGCCCAGCGCCGGGCGCCCGCGGGCGGCCCGCCGCAGCCGCCGGGCCGCCTGCCGGATGACCAGCGCCGCCACCACCAGCACGGCCAGCGCGCCCCCGATCCCGCCGGCGGTCCAGAGCGTCAGCGCCAGGTTCCCCGACAGCCATGCCGCCGCCGCCAGGAGCAACAGGACCAGCGCCGCCGTCAGCGCCAGATAGGGCCAGCGGGGCAGGCCCTTGCCCTGGGTTCCCGCCTCGCGGAACAACTGGGCGGCGCGCACGTCCTGCGCGCGGGCCAGCGGCCAGAGCGTGAAGATCAGGACCGTCAGCACGCTGTAAAGCACGGCCTCGGCCATCGGGCCGGGGTAGGCGGCGAAATGCGCGGGCACCGGCAGCCGCGCCTCGATCACCGGTGCCAGCGCCACCGGCAGCCCGACCCCGAGCACCAGCCCCCCCGCCAGCCCGAGGCCCGCCATCGCCCCGGTCTGCAGGAAATAGGTCAGGAAGACGGTGTGCCGGTCGGCGCCGAGGGTGCGCAGGGTGGCAATGACCTCGGTCTTGCCGGCCAGGTAGGCGCGCAGTGCCGCCGAGATGCCCACGCCGCCCACGGCCAGCCCCGACAATCCCACCAGCACCAGGAAGGCGGCCAGCCGGTCCACGAATTCCGCCGCGCCCGGGGCGCCGTTGCGGGCGTCGCGCCAGCGCATGCCGCTGCCTTCCAGCGCACGTTCCGCCGCGGCCTTCAGGGCCGGCAGATCGGTGCCCGGCGGCAGGTCCAGCCGGTACTTCGTGCTGAACAGCGTGCCGGGTTGCAACAATCCCGCGCCCTCCAGCGCCGCGCGCCGCACGATCGTCCGCGGGCCCAGGCCGAGCCCCGCCGTGGCATTGTCGGGCTCGTCCACGAGGTGCGCCGTCAGCCGGAAGTCCTGCGTGCCAAGGCGGAAGGTGTCGCCGGGGGTGATCCCCAGGGTGCGGGCCAGCGCGGGATCCATCACCGCACCGGGCAGGCCGCCCTCGGTCGCCAGCGCGGCCTCAAGCGGTCCGGGCGGGTCCAGTCCCACCTCGCCCACCAACGGATAGGCCGAATCCACCGCCTTGACCTGGGTCAGCGCCCGCTCGCCGCCTGGCTCCACCGCCATGGACCGGAAATCCACCACTTCCGACAGGCGCGTGGCGCGTTGCGCCATCCATGCGCGCTCCTCCTCTGTGGCGAAACGGTAGGTCAGTTCGATCTCGGCATCGCCGCCGAGGAGCACCGCGCCCTCCTCGGCCAATCCGGTGGCGATGCTTTCGCGGACGGTGCCGACCGCGGCGATCGCGGCCACGCCAAGGATGACGCAACCCAGGAATATGCGAAAGCCGCGCAGACCGCCGCGCAACTCCCGCCGGGCCAGCCGGGCGGCCGTGCGCAGGCTCATGCCGCGCCCTCGGCCCGGCCGGCAAGCTGCCCGTCCGACAGGTTCACCACCCGGTCGCAGCGCGCGGCCAGATCCGGTGCGTGCGTGACCAGGACCAGCGTCGCCCCGTGCCGTTCGCGCAGTTCGAACAGCAGATCGACGATTCCCGCACCGGTTGCCGCGTCAAGGTTGCCGGTGGGTTCGTCGGCCAGCACCACGTCGGGCCGCGGCGCGGCCGCCCGGGCGAGCGCCACGCGCTGCTGCTCACCCCCCGAAAGCTGGGAGGGATAATGCGCGGCCCGGGCCCCCAGGCCCATCGTATCCAGTTCGGCCGCGGCGCGGTCATAGGCGTCGGGAACCCCGGCCAGTTCCAGCGGCGTGGCCACGTTTTCCAGCGCCGTCATCGTCGGGATCAGGTGGAAGGACTGGAACACGACCCCGAAGTGATCGCGCCGCAGCCGTGCCAGCGCATCCTCCGACATTGCCGACAGGTCCTGGCCGAGCGCCGAGACCGATCCGGACGTGGCCCTTTCCAGCCCGCCCATCAGCATCAGCAGCGAGGATTTGCCGGATCCCGAGGGCCCGATCAGGCCCAGCGTCTCGCCGCGGTGGACATCCAGCGTTATCCCGTGGAGTATCTGCACGAGGCCCGCGTTGCCCTGAAGGGCAAGGCCGGCATCGCGAAGCGAAAGAACAGGGGCAGTCATGCGTTTCCGCCTGAAGACAAAGGGTTTTCCGAGATATGGGGCGCCCGGCCTGAGGGGCAAGGTCGCCGCCCTGCTTCTTTTGCTGGCCGCGCCCGCCTGGGGCGATCCGGTCACGGTGCTGGCGCTCGGCGACAGCCTGACCCAGGGCTACGGCCTGCCGCAGGAAAAGGGCTTCGTGCCGCAGCTGGAATCCTGGGTGGCGGATCAAGGGGTCGAGGCCGCGTTCATCAACGCCGGCGTGTCCGGGGACACCAGCGCGGGTGGCGCGGCCCGCGTCGGCTGGAGCCTGACCAAGGAGGTCGACGCCATGATCGTGGCCCTCGGCGGCAACGACCTGCTGCGCGGAATCGACCCCGCGGTGACCCGCGGGAACCTGAAAAAGATCCTGCAGACCGCGCAGGAGCGCGAGGTGCCGGTGCTTCTTGTGGGGATGCACGCGCCGGGCAACTTCGGGCCCGAGTACAAGCGCGCCTTCGACCAGCTCTATCCCGATCTGGCGGAGGCCTATGACACGCTGTTCTACGAAAGCTTCTTCAAGGATCTTGGCGAGGGCGACCCCGCCCGGATGCGCCAGTATTTCCAGGAGGACGGCCTGCATCCCAATGCCAAGGGCGTCACCGCGATCGTCGAGGACATGGGGCCCGACGTGCTGCGACTGATCGAGAGGGCCGAATGAAAATCGGCCCCCGCGGGGGCCGATTCGATCATCTGGGTCGGTGGCCGTCTCAGGCCAGGGCGATGTTCGCCGCCGAGGTCCGGCCGTCGCGGCCGGTTTCCATGTCGAAGGTCACCTTCTGATCGTCGGCCAGGCCGGTCAGTCCGGCGCGCTCGACAGCCGAGATGTGGACGAAAACGTCCTTGCCACCGTCGTCAGGCGCGATGAAGCCGTAGCCTTTGGTGGTGTTGAACCATTTAACGGTGCCGTTCGCCATCCGTTGTCTCCTTTGTGTCAGTCCTGCCCGCGGGATGCGGCAGTTCGGCGCAGTCAGTGCAAGATCGAGGGTACTGTGCCGATGGTCGGAGCAGATGGTCGATAGTGGTAACGTCGCACGGCACAATATGAGTGTAAACCGGCCATCGCACAAGAGCAAATCGTACCCGCCCGCGGCGATCTGCACGCGGGGCCGTCTTGCTACAGCACGGTAACGACGGTTCCGGTCGGAACCCGCTTGTAAAGGTCCTTCACGTGGGCGTTCAGCATGCGGATGCAGCCGTTCGACACCGACCGCCCGATCGAGCGCGGCGCGTTGGTGCCGTGAATGCGGAAATAGGTGTCCACCCCGTTCTGGAACAGGTAGAGCGCGCGCGCCCCCAGCGGGTTGTCCGGCCCGCCCGGCTGGACATAGTCGTTGTCCTTGAAGCGGGCGTAGGTCTGGGGTTCGCGCTCGATCATCTCTTCGGTGGGGCGCCAGGTCGGCCATTTCTTCTTGACGTCGATGGTCGCGGTTCCGGTGAACTGCAGACCGGCCCGGCCAACGCCCACGCCATAGCGGATCGCCTGGCCCGGCCCGGTGACGAAGTACAGGAAATGCGCGCGCGGCAGGATCAGCATCCGGCCCGGCGCGTAACTCTCGCTGATCGATACGCTCTGGGGCCTGAACCGGGGTTCAAGCTCGACGGCAGGGGCGGCCGCGGGAACGGTGGCGGCGGCGGCCCCGGTCAACAGAAAGAAACGGCGGTTGATCATGACTCTTCGGTCCTCCGGTGCGTTCGCAGGTCATCATAGCCGGTCCCGTGAAAGGGTGGTATTCAAAACTCGGTGAAATCAACGTCTTCTCCGGGGCGTTGTTCCCCGGCCACGAATCGGGGCGGCGCCGGTGCTGCCTGCGGTGCTCACAGGGCGGCCCAGTCGGTGAACCGCACGGGGCGGCGCGGCTCCCGCGGGGCGGGCTGCGGCAATCTTGGCGTCTGCTCGGTCATTGCATCCTCCTTTCCCCGGCAGGTGGGGCGCGGGCCCGGGGCGCACCAGCCGCGCACAAGGGGATGTGAGCGGGCGCGAGGTCAGCCGCCGGGATGCCGGGGGCGCCGTGCGTCCCGCGGGCGCAACGCGTGGCGCCACAGGGCCCGGGGCAGGCGGGCCGTCACCCGCGCCAGGAGGGCGGGGTACTCCAGTTCTCCCGCCAGCAGCCGCATGTAGTCGGCCCGCGTGCGGCGCGACCCCGCGAAGGCGCGGCGGAAAAAGGGCCGCGGCGGACCCGCGAAGATGAGCGGCCGCAGCAGGCAGGCCATGCGCACGGCCCGCCGGATCGGCGCGGAGCTGCGCCGGTAAAGCCCGAGCGCGGCCGCCGGGCGCCCCCGCGCGAGCGCCTGCGCCGCCGCCTCGGCCGCCAACCGGCCGGAGTGGACGGCATGGCCGATGCCCTCGCCCGTGATCGGATCGACAAGGCCCGCCGCGTCCCCCGCCAGCAGGACGTTGCCGCGCCCGGGGCGCGGCTTGGCCTCGCCGAAGGGCAGGAAATGGCCCTTCACCCGCGCCGTGCAGCCTGGCGCGTGCCGGCCGATGTAGTCCGCCAGCCGGGCCTGCATGTCCGGGTTCCGCGCCTGCACCCCGCCCAGCCCGATCGTCGTCGATCCGGCCTTGGGAAACTGCCAGCCATAGCCCCAGTCGGCGGCGCCGAAATCGATGCGCAGCGGCGCGGCGCCGGCAGGCGCCTGCGGCGGCGCCTCCACCTCCAGGGCGAAGCCCACCCGCGCCCTGTCGAAGGGCCGGCCGAACAGCGCCCGGGCCACCTGGCTCTGCACCCCGTCCGCGCCGATCAGCAAGTCGTAGCTCAGCACCGTGCCGTCGCGCAGGGTCAGCCGGTTCTCGTCCGGCAACAGGGCATCGATCCGCCGTCCGGTGTAGTCGGCCGCCCCGGCGGCCAGCGCTTGCGCCAGCAGCCGCGCGTCGAAGCGGCGGCGCATGGTCAGGTGCAGGGGCGGGATGTCCGCCATCTGCCCCAGCGGCACCTCGTCCATGTAGAAGGCGATGCGCCGCCGCGTCTCGAACAGCGGGTCCGCGGGCGTCAGCCCGAAGACATCGGACAGGTGCCCCGCGCAGCGCTGTGTCACCAGCCCGCCGCAGAGCTTGTCGCGTGGGAAGCGGGCCTTGTCGATAACCGCCGTGCGCAATCCCAGCCCCGCGCCGGTGCAGGCAGCCGCCGCCCCGGCGGGCCCGGCGCCGACGACGACCAGGTTGTAGTGCTGCACCATGGCGGCCCCTTGCGTGCTTTGCGGCGCGGCTACTCCGTCCGCCGGTCCAGCGCCTGCATCCAGCCGTTTTCCCACGACAGGTGGTCGACGGTGCTGGCCGGGTAGGGGTTGGCGGTGAAGGGCGCGCCCTCCTGCCCGGCGGCGTAGCCCTGGCTGTAGCTGTCGCTGCGCGGGTCCATGCCGGCGGGATGCGCGGCGTTCTCGCGCAGGTGCGCGGCGAACTCGGGATATTGTGTCAGAACGCTCCAGTCCACGCCGTCGGGGTTGCGGCGGATCGCCGTCTCGCCGCGGTCCGTCAGCCGCCAGGTCCCCTCCTCCGTGCGGTCAAGAAGCTGCGCGATCTCCAGGTCGCGGATGCGGTCGGCCAGCCGGTCGCGCCGCTCCTCGGGGGTGAGCGCGGGATCCTCCCCCGCCTCGGCAAAGAGCGCGTCGAGCCGCGCGGCACAGCCCTCCACGCTCACCGGCCCGTCCTGGGCGGAATGCAGGATGAGAGCCATCAGGCTGGGGGTGCTCAGCAGCGGATAGTCGTGGCGGAACATGGGCGCTCCCGAAGGCTGTGATCAGGCGAAACCTACGGCCCCCGCGGCCTAGGGTAAAGGGTCGAGGGGGCGTCCTTCCGGGAACCGGACCCGCAGGATGGGTGATTCCATCTATCCTGCGGGTCCGCCGTCACCGCGCGAACTTCTTGTACTTGATCCGCGTGGGCTCCAGCGCGTCGGGGCCCAGCCGGCGCTTCTTGTCCTCCTCGTAGTCCTCGAAGTTGCCCTCGAACCATTCCACGTGGGCCTCGCCCTCGAAGGCCAGGATGTGGGTGCAGATCCGGTCCAGGAAGAAGCGGTCGTGCGAGATGATGACCGCGCAGCCGGCAAAGTCCGTCAGCGCGTCCTCCAGCGCGCGCAGCGTCTCGACATCCAGGTCGTTGGTCGGCTCGTCCAGCAGCAGGACGTTGCCGCCCGAGCGCAACAGGCGGGCCATGTGCACCCGGTTGCGCTCGCCCCCAGACAGGAGCGAGACCTTCTTCTGCTGGTCGCCGCCCTTGAAGTTGAAGGCCGAACAATAGGCGCGGCTGTTCACTTCGGCATCGCCCAGCTTGATGATGTCGTTGCCGTCCGAGACCGCCTCCCACACCGTCTTGTCGTCGGGCAGGGCATCGCGCGACTGGTCGACATAGGCCAGTTCCACGGTGTCGCCGTATTCGATCGTGCCGTCGTCGGGCGCCTCCTGCCCGGTCAGCATGCGGAAGAGCGTGGTCTTGCCCGCGCCGTTGGGTCCGATAACGCCGACGATGCCGCCGGGCGGCAGCGAGAAGCTCAGATCCTCGATCAGCAGCTTGTCGCCCATGTGTTTCTTCAGCCCCTCGACCTCGATCACCTTTGACCCCAGGCGCGGGCCGTTGGGAATGATGATCTGCGCGCGTCCCACCTTCTCGCGCTCGGACTGGTTGGCCATTTCCTCGTAGGCGTTGATCCGCGCCTTTGACTTGGCCTGACGCGCCTTGGGCGAGGCGCGCATCCACTCCAGCTCGCGCTCCAGCGTGCGCTTGCGCGCCTTGTCTTCCTTGGCCTCGCGTTCCAGCCGCTTGGCCTTCTGCTCCAGCCAGGAGGAATAGTTGCCCTCGTAGGGGATGCCGCGGCCGCGGTCGAGTTCGAGGATCCAGCCCGTGATGTCGTCCAGGAAGTAGCGGTCGTGCGTGACGATCAGGATGGTGCCCTTGTAATCGATCAGGTGCTGCTGCAGCCAGGCGATGGTCTCGGCGTCCAGGTGGTTGGTGGGCTCGTCCAGCAGCAGCATGTCGGGCGCTTCCAGCAGAAGCTTGCACAGCGCCACGCGGCGCTTTTCCCCGCCCGAAAGCGTGGTGACGTCGGCGTCGTCGGGCGGACAGCGCAGGGCCTCCATCGCCACGTCGATCTGCCCGTCGAGATCCCACAGGTTCTCCGAATCGATTTCGTCCTGCAGCGCGGCCATCTCCTCGGCCGTCTCGTCGGAATAGTTCATCGCCAGGTCGTTGAACCGGTCCAGCTTGGCCTTCTTCTCGGCCACGCCCAGCATCACGTTGTCGCGCACGTTCAGGTTGCGGTCCAGTTCCGGTTCCTGCGGCAGGTAGCCCACCCGGGCGCCCTCGGCCGCCCAGGCCTCGCCGGTATACTCGGTGTCGATCCCGGCCATGATCCGCATCAGGGTGGACTTGCCCGCGCCGTTCACCCCCACGACCCCGATCTTGACGCCGGGCAGGAAGCTCAGGTTGATGTTCTCGAAACACTTCTTGCCGCCGGGATAGGTCTTGGAGACGCCCTGCATGTGGTAGACGTACTGGTACTTGGCCATGGAATCCTCCGGGTGACTGGTTCCCGGCCTTTTAGGAGGTGACGCCGGGCTTGGCAAACCGGCATTGGCGGGCGCTCACCCCGTCGCCGAGCGGGCGGCGGGGGGCGTATCCTCGGCCGCATCCTCGCACCCGGCGAAGCGCAGCGGCCGGGGCAGGGGCGTGTTCGCCTTGAGCCAGGCGATGGCGTCGGGTACGGGCATCGGCCGGGCCAGTCCGTAGCCCTGGATCAGCGGACAGTTCGCGCGGCCCAGGATCCCCAGCTGTGTCTGGGTCTCGACGCCCTCGGCCACCACCTGCATGCCCAGCATGGCGCACAACCGTATGATCGAGCGGATGATGACACGGTTGCGCGCGTCCGACTCCAGTCGCCCGATCATCGACCGGTCGAGCTTGATCGCGTCGATGTCGAAGGCCGACATGTGCGCCAGGCCCGCGTAGCCGGTGCCGAAATCGTCCAGCGCCACCCGGACGCCAAGCCGCTTGAGCCGGTCGACGGTGCCCACGATGTCCAGATCGCCCCCTTCCAGGATCGTCGTCTCCAGGATCTCCACGCAGACGCTTTCGGCCGGCAGGCCGCGCGCCTGCATCGCCCAGTCCAGAAGGTCGGGATAGTTGCCGTCGGCGAGGATCTCGGAGGAGACATTGAGCGACATGGACATGCCGGGAAACCCGGCCCGGCGCAGCTCCACCAGCGAGTCCAGCGCCAGGTTCATCGAGATATAGTCGATCTCGGCCAGCAGCCCGGTCTTCTGCGCGGTCTCCAGGAAATGCCCCGGGGCCAGGGCGCCGCGCGTGGGATGGCGCCAACGCAGCAGCGCCTCGCATCCTGTCACGCGGGTCTCGGACAGCAAGAGCTGCGGCTGCAGGTGCACCTCGAACTGCGCCTCGGCGACGGCGGTCTTCAGTTCGCGCGACAGCAGTTGCTGCGCCTTGTGCAGCCGCCCCAGTTCGGGCGTGAAGAGAACGACCTGCCCCCGGCCGCGGTTCTTGGCGGCATAAAGTGCCTGGTCGGCCTGCTGGATCATGGTCTCGCCGGTGCAATGCGCGCAGGTGCAAAGGCTGGCGCCGATCGAGGTGCCGATGCGGATTGTCTGTGCCTGCCAGCGCAGCGGGGCCTGCAGGCTCTTGATCACCAGTTCGGCGCGCGTCATCAGCGCCTCGCGGTTGACCGGCCCGAGGCAGATGAGCAGGAATTCGTCGCCGCCGATGCGGCAGACCAGGTCCTCCGGCCCGGCGGCGCCGCGCAGGGCCCGCGCCATGTGCACCAGCGTGGCATCGCCGGCCGCGTGGCCCAGGGTATCGTTGATCTCCTTGAACTTGTCGATGTCCACCTGCAGAACCCCGACCTCCCCGCGCGTCAGCCGTTCGGCAACGGGGCCGCTGGCCAGGTATTCGGTCAGGCGCTTTCGATTGGCCACGCCGGTCAGGTCGTCGTGGTAGGCGGCGTGCTGCAGGTCCACCTGCACCTGCCGCAGGGCGGTTTCGGTGATCACCTGGTCGGTCACGTCCCGGCAGGTGACGACCACCTTCCAGTCATCGCCGTCCGCGCCGCCACCGACCAGCGAGAAGCTCTGCTGGTTCCAGAGAAGGCTGCCGTCGCGGCGCTGGTGCTCGGCCATGTGCAGGCGCTGGAAAAGCGGGCTGTCAAGGTCGTAGCGGAACCGTGCCACCTCGGCCTCGCGCATCCGCCGGTCGCGCGGCAGGATGAATTCCAGCGCCTTGCGGCCCTGCACCTCCTCCAGGCGCCAGCCGAACATCGCTTCGGCGGCGGGGTTGATCCATTCGACCCGTCCCTCGCGGTCCTGCACGATCACGGCGTCGCGGACGCCGTCCAGGATGGTGGCAAAACCCGGCGGCGGGGCGGGCCGGGTACTGCGGGTTGTCCGTCCAGGCGGCCGGGATGTCGCGTCGTGCGTCACCAGGATGCGCTCCCTGCTTTCAAAATTGCCGGCGCGACGATGCCCCGGCGAGGATTAACGCGGCGTCGCCGGCGCCCCGGTTATCTGCCTAAAATGCCGTGGAAATTCGGCGGCTGGGCAAGAGGTGCGCGGATTTCGCTGGACACCCGGTCGGTGGCGGGAAACAACCGGGGCATGCGAAACGCGCTGCCCATGACGCGGCCCGGCATGGCCATCGGGCTTCTCGGGGGGTCCTTCGACCCGCCGCACAGGGGGCATGTGCATATCAGCCGCGAGGCGCTGAAACGCTTCGGCCTGGATCACGTGTGGTGGCTGGTCAGCCCGGGCAACCCGCTCAAGGCGCAGGGACCGGCGCCGCTGCCGCGGCGCATGGCGGCCTGCCGCGAGATCGCCCGCCATCCCCGGATCGCGATCACGGATTTCGAGGCGCGTGTCGGCACCCGTTACACGGCGCAAACCCTGCGCCATCTGCAGGCGCTGCGGCCGGGGGTGCGCTTCGTCTGGCTTATGGGGGCGGACAACCTGGCACAGCTCGACCAGTGGCAGGACTGGCACGACATCATGCACCGGGTGCCGGTGGGCGTGCTGGCCCGCCCCGGACAACGCATTTCCGCCCGCATGTCCAAGGCTGCCCGCATCTACGCCCCCTGGCGCCTGCCCGCGCGGCAGAGCCACGGGCTGGCCCGGGCCGCGCCGCCGGCGTGGTGCTTCGTGAACGTGCCCATGGTGGCGGTCTCCTCGTCCGGGTTGCGCGCGCGCGGCGCTTGGTCGCGGCGCGGCTGAAAATGCGGCCGCGACAGCCGCGAAGAGGATTGTAAGCGCCGCGTGGCTGAGGTTTACTCGGCCCCATGACGCGGCCCTGGACGAGACGCTCTTTCCTCGCGGCGGGCCTGGCCGGGCTGGCCGGCGCGGGCTTGGCGGACGCCCCGAAGGTTTCCTTGCGGCCGCAGGCGCGGCCGGCGGGGCTGGCCGTGCGCGCCGCGCCGCCCGCCACGGCGCTGATCGATGCCGCCCGCCTGGGCGGTGACGTCTCCTACGCGGTGGTGGATGCGGCCAGCGGCCAGCTTCTGGAGGCGCACGCGCCCGCGGCGGGCCAGCCTCCGGCCAGCGTGACCAAGGCGCTGACCGCCCTTTATGCGCTGGAAACCCTGGGGGGCGGGTATCGCTTCACCACGCGCCTGATCGCCACCGGCCCGGTTGAAAAGGGCGTGCTGAAGGGCGATCTGGTGCTCGCCGGCGGGGGCGACCCCACGCTGGACACCGACGCCCTGGCGCAGATGGCGGCGGATCTCAAGCAGGCCGGCGTGCACGCGGTGCAGGGCCGCTTCCGCGTCTGGGACGGCGCCATGCCCTTCGAACGGATGATCGACCCCGAGCAGCCCGCGCATGTCGGCTACAACCCGGCGGTCTCCGGGCTGAACCTGAATTTCAACCGCGTCCATTTCCAGTGGAAGCGCGAAAGCGACGGCTACGCCGTCTCGATGGACGCGCGCACGCGCAAGTACCGCCCCGACGTGCAGGTCGCCCGCATGGCCGTCGCCAAGCGCAAGACGCCCGTCTACACCTACAAGGACGCCGGCGACCACGACCGCTGGACGGTGGCGCGCTGGGCGCTCGGGCAGGGGGGCGCGCGCTGGTTGCCGGTGCGCAAGCCGGGGGCCTACGCGGCCGAGGTTTTCGCGATCTTCGCCCGCTCGCACGGCATCCCGCTGCGGGTGGCGCCCCCGCTGGACGGCCCGCCCCAGGGGCGCACGCTGGTTCCCCACCGCAGCGAAACGCTGCGCGAGATCCTGCGCGGCATGCTGAAGTATTCCACCAACCTGACGGCGGAACTGGTGGGCATGACGGCGACCGCCGCCCGGCGGGACCGGGCCGCGCCCTCGCTGCGCGCCTCCGCGCAAGAGATGACCGATTGGGCGCAGCACCGGCTGGACATCCCGGACGCACGGCTTCTGGATCACTCGGGGCTGGACGAGGATTCGCGGCTGACCGCGGCCGGCATGGCCCATGCGCTGGCGGACCGCCGCGGCACGGCGTTGCCCGCCCTGCTCAAGACCATCAAGATGCGCGATCCGCATGGCCGGCCCGACCCTGACCACCCCGTGCAGGTGCGCGCCAAGACCGGCACGCTGTACTTCGTCAGCTCGCTTGCCGGCTATGCCACCCTGCCCGGCGGGCGCGAACTGGCCTTCGCGATCTTTTCCGCCGACACCGGGCGCCGGGCCGACATCGACACCACCCGCGACGAACGGCCCGCCGGCGCGCGGGCCTGGAACCGCCGCGCCAAGGGTCTGCAACAGGCCCTCATCGAACGCTGGAGCGCCGTGCACGGGACGTGACCGCGCTTGAGCCCGGCGCGGCGATCCTCTAGGGGGGATGTCCAACGCAAGGGACAGGCGCATGGCGTTCACCATCGCGATCGACGGGCCGGCGGCGGCCGGCAAGGGCACGGTCTCGAAGGCCGTGGCGGATCATTTCGGCTTCGCGCACCTGGATACCGGGCTGCTCTACCGCGCCACGGGCCGGCGCACGCTCGACGGCACCGACCCGGTGGAGGCCGCCCGCGCCCTCGTTGCCGCGGATCTTGATGCGGCGGACCTGCGCACGCCCGAGGTGGCGCAGGCCGCCAGCCGGGTGGCCGCCATACCCGAGGTGCGCCACGCGCTGGTGGATTTCCAGCGTGCCTTTGCCCGGCGGGCCGGCGGCGCCGTGCTGGATGGCCGGGACATCGGCACGGTGATCTGCCCCGAGGCCGAGGTGAAGCTTTTCGTCACCGCCGACGACGACGTGCGCGCACGCCGCCGCCTGGCCGAACTGACCGGGAAGAGCATCGGCACCACCTACGAGGAGGTGCTGGCCGATCTCCGGACCCGCGACGCGCGCGACAGCGCCCGCGCCGACGCGCCGCTGAAACCGGCCGAGGACGCGGTCGTGCTGGATACCTCGACGATGACGATCGACGAGGCCGTCGCCGCGGCCATCGCCGAAATCGACAGGCGGCGCAGCGCTGATGCGCCGGAATCCCCTTGATTCGATATTGCGGCGGTTCTATAGAACGCCTGTCGCCAAGGCGGGCAACGCCAATACATAACAAGAGATCGAGCAGGGCCGGGGCCGCCGGCCCTCTTTGTTTTGGGCCCGCCTGACCAACGAGATGGATCAAGACCGGCGGAGACAACCGCGCGGCCGGAAAAAGATGTAGTAAAGGAAACCGACGCCACATGGCTGAAAACACATCGATGGAGGAATTCGAAGCCCTCCTTGAAGAAAGCTTCGAAATGGACACGCCCCAGGAGGGCACGGTCGTCAAGGGCAAGGTCATCGCCATCGAGGCGGGCCAGGCCATCATCGACGTCGGCTACAAGATGGAAGGCCGCGTCGAGCTCAAGGAATTCGCGCAACCCGGCGAGCAGCCCGAGATCGAAGTGGGCGACGAGGTGGAGGTCTACCTCCGCCAGGTCGAGAACGCCCGCGGCGAAGCCGTGCTCAGCCGCGAGATGGCCCGCCGCGAAGCGGCCTGGGACCGGCTGGAGAAGGCCTACGCCGACGACGCCCGCGTCGAGGGCGCGATCTTCGGCCGCGTCAAGGGCGGCTTCACCGTCGATCTGGGCGGCGCCGTGGCCTTCCTGCCCGGCTCTCAGGTCGATGTGCGCCCCGTGCGCGACGCCGGCCCGCTGATGGGGCTTAAGCAGCCCTTCCAGATCCTCAAGATGGATCGCCGCCGCGGCAACATCGTGGTCTCGCGCCGCGCCATCCTGGAAGAAAGCCGCGCCGAGCAGCGCGCCGAGGTCATCGCCAAGCTCAGCGAAGGCGACACCGTGGAAGGCGTGGTCAAGAACATCACCGAGTACGGCGCCTTCGTCGACCTGGGCGGCGTGGACGGCCTGCTGCACGTCACCGACATGGCCTGGCGTCGGGTCAACCACCCCTCCGAGATCCTGTCGATCGGCGAGACCGTCAAGGTCCAGGTCATCAAGATCAACAAGGAAACCCACCGCATCAGCCTGGGCATGAAGCAGCTGCAGGAGGATCCCTGGGACCTGGTGGCCGCGAAGTATCCCATCGGCTCTGTGCACACCGGGCGCGTGACCAACATCACCGACTACGGCGCCTTCGTGGAGCTGGAGCCCGGGGTCGAGGGCCTTGTCCACGTCTCCGAGATGAGCTGGACCAAGAAGAACGTCCACCCCGGCAAGATCGTCTCGACCAGCCAGGAAGTGGACGTCATGGTGCTGGAGATCGACCAGGCCAAGCGCCGCGTCAGCCTCGGGCTCAAGCAGACGCAGCGCAACCCGTGGGAAGTCTTCGCCGAAACGCATCCCGTCGGCACCGAGGTCGAGGGCGAGGTCAAGAACATCACCGAGTTCGGCCTGTTCATCGGCCTGCCGGGCGACATCGACGGCATGGTCCACCTCAGCGACCTCAGCTGGGACCAGCGCGGCGAGGAAGCGATCCAGGACTACAAGAAGGGTGACGTGGTCCGCGCCGTGGTCTCCGAAGTGGATGTCGAGAAGGAGCGCATCTCGCTGTCGATCAAGGCGCTGGAGGGCGACCCCTTCGCCGAGGCGATGGACGGCGTCAAGCGCGGCTCGATCATCACCGTGGAGGTCACCGCGATCGAGGACGGCGGCATCGAGGTGGAATACGACGGGCTGAAGTCCTTCATCCGCCGCTCCGACCTCAGCCGCGACCGCTCCGAGCAGCGGCCCGACCGCTTCAGCGTGGGCGACAAGGTGGATGTGCGCGTCACCAACGTGGACGCCAAGAACCGCCGGCTCGGCCTGTCGATCAAGGCCCGCGAGATCGCCGAGGAAAAAGAGGCCGTGGAACAGTACGGCAGCTCCGATTCCGGCGCATCGCTCGGCGACATCCTCGGCGCCGCGCTCAAGGGCGACGAGGACAAGGGCTGACCGCCCCAGTCGTTCCATGACACGATGGATGCGGCCCCGCCTGCTGGCGGGGCCGTTTCCGTTCCCGGCACCGGTTCTTGAGGGGCGTCCGAATACCCTTCCGAATCAACGGCTTTTCGGCGCCGCAGAAATGCGCTGCCCCTCCCCGCCGGGCGCCGTCGGGCCGTGATCGGGCCGCGAAGAGTGCCGGCATGGCGGCCTTTTTGGGCATTTGCCCGCCGCGCGGCGGGCTTTCTTGTTTCGGTCGCGCGCGTTTCTTTCTATAGTCCCCGCATTGCCGGACGCGCTGCGAGAACGGAAAAGAGCCGGGGAGGGACCGATGATTCGATCGGAATTGATCCAGAAGATTGCCGACGAGAACCCGCACCTTTACCAGCGCGACGTGGAGCGGATCGTGAACACCATCTTCAACGAGATCACCGAGGCCATGGCCGCGGGCAACCGTGTGGAGCTGCGCGGCTTCGGCGCCTTCTCGGTGAAAAAGCGCGAGGCGCGCACCGGTCGGAACCCCCGGACCGGCGAGGCCGTCGAAGTGGAGGAAAAGCACGTGCCGTTCTTCAAGACGGGCAAGCTCCTGCGCGAGCGACTGAACGGGAAGGACTGATGCGCTATATACGCTACGCCTCGATCGCCATCTTCGCGTTGGCGCTGATCCTTGTCGCCATGGCCAACCGCGGCACGGTCACCGTGCGGGTTCTGCCCGCCGAACTGGCCGACATGGCCGCGATCACGCCCGCCTACGACGTGCCGCTCTTCGTGGTGATGTTCGGCGGCGTGCTGGCGGGGCTCATCCTCGGCCTGATCTGGGAATGGATCCGCGAGGCCGGCGAACGCGCCGCCGCCGCCCGGCGCAAGCGCGAGATAGAGAAGCTGCGCGCCGAGGTCCGCCGCCTCAAGCAGGAACGCCACGAGGGCAAGGACGAGGTCCTGGCCCTGCTGGACGAGGCCAGCTGAGCCGCCCATGCCCGCCGACATCAAGGTCAAGATCTGCGGCCTGACAGACAGCGCCGACATTCCGCCCGCCATCCTGGCGGGGGCGGCCTATGTCGGGTTCGTCTTCTTTCCGCGCTCGCCGCGCCACCTGCAACTGGAGGACGCCGCATACATGGCCGCCTCGGTGCCCACGGGCATCGCCAAGGTCGGGCTGACGGTGGATGCCGACAACACCTTTCTCGACGCGCTGACCGCCGAGGTGCCGCTCGACATGCTTCAACTGCACGGGCAGGAAAGCCCCGCCCGCGTCACCGAGGTGCGCGAACGCTACGGCCTGCCGGTGATGAAAGCCGTGGGCGTGGCGACCGAGACCGACCTGACCCAGCTCGATTTCTACGCCCGCGTGGCCGACCAGCTCCTGGTGGATGCCAAGCCGCCCGAGGGGGCCGACCGCCCCGGGGGCAACGCCGCCAGCTTCGACTGGTCGCTGCTGCAGGGCCGGCGCTGGCCGGTGCCCTGGATGCTGGCCGGCGGCCTGACCCCGGACAACGTGGGCGCGGCCATTGCGCAGACCGGCGCGCGGCAGGTCGATGTCTCCTCGGGCGTGGAAAGCAGCCCCGGCCACAAGGACGCCGAGTTGATGCGCGCCTTCGTGGATGCCGCCCGCGCCGCCTGAGCCTGGCGCGTTGACATCCTCGCCCGCGCGGCAGAGGATCGCGGCCATCCTGGACAATCGAGTGGAACAGAACGCGGAGGTGGCCATGAGCCGGCAGAAGACCGAGGATCTGGGCGATGTCTACGGCGCCGACACGCCCGAAGCATCACGGCGTATCTACGACGACTGGTCGCAAAGCTACGACGCCGAGAACCTGGCCAAGGGGTTCCGCCTGCCGGCGGTGGCTGCCGGGTTCCTGGCCCGCCACCTGGGCACGACCGAGGGCCCGATCCTCGATGCCGGCTGCGGCACGGGGCTCGTCGGCGAGACGCTGGCGATCCTGGGCTATTCCCCGATCACGGGCTGTGATCTCTCGCCGGGCATGCTGGCCGCGGCCGAGGGCACGGGCGCCTATGCCGCTCTGGACGTGGCCAACCTGACCGACCTGCCCTATGCCGACGACGCCTTCGCCGCCTTCGCCTGCATCGGATCCTTCGGCCCCGGCCATGCGCCACCGGAAAGCCTGCGGGAACTGGCCCGCGTCACCCGACCCGGCGGGGTGGGCGTCTTCAACCTGCTGGACGCCACCTTCGAGGAACAGGGATTCCCGCCGGTGATGGCGGCGCTGGCCGCCGAGGGCCGCTGGACCCGGATCGAGACCTCGCCGTCCTTCCGCCCCTACCTGCTGTCCGAACCCGATCTCTGGTCGCGCCTCTATGCGGTGCGGATGGACTGAGCCGGGGGTTTTCCCCGGAACGCCCCGCCCCCTTCCCGCCGCTTTTCTCTGGAAAAACACCGCCGCGTTCCATATTCACCACGAAGCGGATCAAGACCGGAAGGCCCCCCGATGAACGACCTTGTCAATTCCTTCATGACCGGCCCCGACGAGACGGGCCGCTTCGGCGATTTCGGCGGGCGGTTCGTCTCGGAAACGCTCATGCCGCTGATCCTGGAATTGCAGGAGCAGTACGAGCACGCCAAGACCGACCAGAGCTTCTGGGACGAGATGCACGATCTGTGGACCCACTACGTGGGTCGGCCCAGCCCGCTCTACTTCGCCCGCCGCCTGACCGAACGGCTGGGCGGCGCGAAAATCTACATGAAGCGTGACGAGCTCAACCACACCGGCGCGCACAAGATCAACAACGTGCTGGGCCAGATCCTGCTCGCCCGGCGCATGGGCAAGACCCGCATCATCGCCGAGACCGGCGCGGGCCAGCATGGCGTGGCCACCGCCACGGTCTGTGCCAAGTTCGGGTTGAAATGCGTGGTCTACATGGGCGCGCACGATGTCGAGCGGCAGCGCCCCAACGTCTTCCGCATGAAGCTGCTGGGGGCCGAGGTCGTGCCCGTCACCTCGGGCCGCGGCACGCTGAAGGACGCGATGAACGATGCTCTGCGCGACTGGGTGACCAACGTGCGCGACACCTTCTACTGCATCGGCACCGTGGCCGGCCCGCATCCCTACCCGGCGATGGTGCGCGACTTCCAGTCGATCATCGGCCAGGAGACACGCGAGCAGATGCAGGCGGCCGAGGGCCGGCTGCCCGACACCGTGATCGCGGCCATCGGCGGAGGGTCGAACGCCATGGGGCTGTTCTATCCCTTCCTCGACGACAAGGAGGTGCGGATCATCGGCGTCGAGGCCGGCGGCAAGGGCGTTGACGACAAGATGGAACACTGCGCCTCGCTGACGGGCGGCCGGCCCGGCGTGCTGCACGGCAACCGCACCTACCTGCTGCAGGATGAGGACGGCCAGATCCTGGAAGGGTATTCCATCTCCGCCGGTCTCGATTATCCCGGCATCGGGCCGGAACATTCATGGCTGCACGACACCGGCCGCGCCGAGTATGTCTCGATCACCGACAAGGAGGCGCTGGAGGCGTTCCAGCTGTCCTGCGAGACAGAGGGGATCATTCCCGCGCTGGAGCCCAGCCACGCCCTGGCCCATGTGACGAAGATCGCGCCGGACCTGCCGTCGGACCACCTGCTGGTGATGAACATGTGCGGCCGCGGCGACAAGGACATCTTCACCGTCGCGCGGCATCTCGGCTTCGACATGGACGCCGGCGACTGATGCCAGCCCCTTCGCCGGGCCGGTTCTGGCCGGTTCGGGGATCGGCCGCAGGGTCGGGCGCGGCCGCTTCCCGGCTGACCCCGCGAAGGATACGGCCGGCGTCGATGTGCCGGCGCGCGCGTCCGTCATGCGCGCGCTCGGCCGCGTCGTCGGAAGATGGCGGGTCAGGCCCCGCGCCTAGGTCCAGGTGGGATGAAAGCGCCCCGCCGGCGAGAGGGTGAAGATCTCGGCGCCATCCGCGCTCACGCCCACGGAATGCTCGAACTGGGCCGATAGCGCCTTGTCGCGGGTGATGGCCGTCCAGTCGTCGGCCAGCACCTTCGTCTCGGGCCGGCCCAGGTTCACCATCGGCTCGATGGTGAAGAACATGCCCTCTTCCAGGACCGGGCCGGTTCCCGCCCGGCCATAGTGCAGCACATTGGGGGGCGAATGGAACACCCGGCCCAGCCCGTGCCCGCAGAAATCGCGCACCACCGACATGCGATGGCCTTCCACGAAGCTCTGGATGGCGTGGCCGATGTCGCCGAAGGTGTTGCCCGGTTTCACCGCCGCGATCCCGGTCATCAGCGCATCATGGGTGACCTGTATCAGGCGCTCGGCATAGGCCTTGGGCTTGCCGGCCACGTACATCCGGCTGGTATCGCCGTGCCATCCGTCCACGATCACCGTGACATCGATGTTGAGGATATCGCCATCCTTCAGCGCGTCATCGGTGCGGCGGTGCGGGTCGTTCTTCCACTTGGGGATCTTGTTGCCGGGAATGCCGTGGCAGACCACGTGGTTCACGCTGATGCAGCTTGCATGCTGGTATCCGCGGTAGCCGATGGTGGCCGATTTCGCGCCCGCGGCCACCACCTTTTCCTCGATCATGCGATCGAGTTCGGCGGTGGTCTGGCCCGGGAAGACGTGATCGGCCATCTCGTCCAGGATGCGCGCGGCCAGCGCGCCGGCCTTGTGCATGCCGGCGAAATCGGCGCGTTCATGGATGCGGATGCCGTCGCGGGTCACGCGTCCTCGGGGTTCGTCCATCACGGGCAGGTATCCTCGGCTCTGGGCAATTTCCCTCTATCTATTGTGTTTTGCGCCGCAGGGCCAGAGGGGGTCGCCACCGCTCAGCGCACCGGCAGCGGCACGGCCAGCGTGACGCCCTCGGGGGTGATCTGCGTGCCGTGGGCCATGACCTCGACGCCGGCGGCGCGGGCCCGCTCCAGCGCGGCGGCATAGGCGGGGTCGATGTCGGCGGCCACGCCGACCGCCCGGGCATCCGTGCGCTGGACCAGGTAGAACAGCACGGCGCGCCGGCCCGTCCCGGCCACCTGCGCCAGGTCGTGCAGGTGCCTCGCCCCCCGCGCCGTCACGCTGTCGGGGAACTCCGCCAGGCCGGGATGGCGCGACAGCGTCACCGATTTCACCTCGACATAGGCATCGGGCAGGCCGGGCTGGGACAGAAGGAAATCGACCCGGCTGCCGGCGCCGTATTTCACCTCGGGGCGCACCGTGCCATAATCGGTCAGCGCGGGCACCGCCCCGGCCTCCAGTGCGGCCCGCAGCGCCCGGTTGGGCAGGCCCGTGTCCACGCCGGTGAAATGGCCGCTGTCGTGCTGCACAAGCCGCCAGGCGAATTTCAGCTTCTTGCGCGGATCGTCGGTGGGCTCCACCCAGATCCGCGTGCCCGGCGCGGCCAGCCCCATCATCGAGCCGGGGTTGGGACAATGCGCCGTCACCTCGCGCCCGTCGTCCAGCCGCACGTCGGCCAGGAACCGTTTGTAGCGGCGGATCAGCGTGCCCGGGACAAGAGGGGTTTGAAAGCGCATGGCGCGCGGCCTATACCCAACCCCACGCCCACGCAAGGAGCACGCCAATGCCCAACCCAACCGCCGCCATGCTCGTGATCGGGGACGAGATCCTCTCGGGGCGCACGCGCGATTCCAACATGCACCACCTGGCCAAGGAACTGACCAAGGCGGGCATCGACCTGCGCGAGGCCCGTGTCGTCGCCGACGATGCGGCGGCCATCGGCGCCGCCGTCAAGGAACTCAGCGGCGCCCACGATCACCTGTTCACCTCCGGCGGCATCGGGCCCACCCACGACGACATCACCGCCGATACGGTCGCTGCCGCCCTGGGCCGGTCGATCGACGTGCGCGCGGATGCCCGCGCCCTGCTGGAGGCGCACTACGCCCGCACCGGGGGCGAGCTGAACGCGGCGCGCCTGCGCATGGCCCGTATCCCCGAGGACGCCACGCTCATCGACAACCCGATCAGCGCCGCGCCCGGCTTCACGCTGGACAACGTGCACGTCCTGGCCGGCGTGCCGGCGATCTTCGAGGCGATGCTGGCCTCGGTCCTGCCCACGCTGACCGGCGGCGCGCCGCTCATGTCGCAATCCATCCAGATCTTCCGCGGCGAGGGCGAGATCGCCGGCCCCCTGCGGGACCTGGCGGGCCGCTTCCCCGACCTTTCCTTCGGCTCCTACCCCTTCCAGCGCGACGGCGCCTTCTGTGCCAACGTGGTGGTCCGTGGCAGCGATGCCGCGCGCCTCGACGCCGCGGTGGCCGAGCTGCACCGCCTCTTCCCGGAATGAGCGCGCCCCTGCCGGACCTGCACGCCGTGGCCGAGGCGACATGGCCGCCCGCCGCCCGCGTTCTGGAAGGGCCGTGGATCCTGCGCACGGGCCGGGGCGGGGGCAAGCGCGTGTCGGCCGCCACGGCCCGCGGCCCCGTCACTGCGGCGGACCTGCCCCGGGCCGAGGCGGCGATGCGCGCGCGCGGCCAGCCCCCGCTTTTCATGGTGCGCGCCGGCGAGGTGGCCCTCGACGCGCTCCTGGCCGAACACGGCTACGCGGTGGTCGATCCGGTGATCGTGCACGCCGGGGCGATCGCCCCGCTACTGGCCGATCGCCCGCCGCTTGCTACCACCTTCGCGATCTGGGAACCGCTCGCGATCCAGGCGGACATCTGGGCCGAGGGTGGCATCGGCCCCGCGCGCCTGGCCGTCATGCAGCGCGCCCCGCAGCCCAAGACGGCGCTGCTGGCCCGTGACGGGCAAAGTGCGGCCGCCACGGCCTTCGCCGCGATCCACGCCGACGTGGTGATGGTGCATGCCATGCACGTGCGCCCCGCGCACCGCCGGCGGGGCATGGGGCGCAACCTGATGCTGGGCGCCGCCCACTGGGCCGCGGCCCGCGGGGCCGGCCATCTCGCGGCGCTCTGCACCCGGGCCAACAGCGCGGCCGCGGCGCTCTATGCTTCCCTCGGCCTCGCGCCTGTGGAACACTACCACTACCGCATGAGGCCAGAGGAGGAGCAGCCCCAATGACCACCGATGACCGCGTCACCGCGCTTGATCTGACCCCGCTCGATCCACTGCCCGCGGAGACGCAGAAGTATTTCGACATTTGCGAGGAAAAGCTGGGCCTGGTGCCGAACGTGCTGAAGGCCTACGCCTTCGACAAGGCCAAGCTGGATGCCTTCACGGCGATGTACAACGACCTGATGCTGGGCGACAGCGGCCTGTCCAAGCTGGAGCGCGAGATGATCGCGGTGGTCGTCAGTTCCGTCAACCGCTGCTGGTACTGCCAGGTGGCGCATGGCGCGGCTGTCCGCGCCCTGTCCGGCCAGCCCGAGCTGGGTGAGGCGATGGTGATGAACTGGCGGGTGGCCGACCTGGAGCCGCGCCAGCGCGCGATGCTGGCCTTCGTCGAGAAGATGACAAAGGCCAGTTCCGAGATCGAGGAATTCGACCGCGACGGCCTGCGCGCCGTGGGATTCAGCGATCGCGACATCTGGGACATCGCCAATGTCGCGGGCTTTTTCAACATGACGAACCGGGTGGCCAGTGCCACCGCGATGCAGCCCAACCCCGCCTACCACGGGCAGGCGCGCTGAGCCATGCGCGCCCGCGCCCTGCGTCCGGTCGCGGCGCTCCTGCCGGTGCTTGCGGCGGGCGCGGTGGCGGCTGCGGCCACGCTCGATCTGCGGCTGCCGGGCCGCGCCGAACTGACCCGCGAAGTGGTCGAGGCGGCGGATACCTATCGGCTGCCCGTGGGTCCCTATGCCGAGGGCACGCTGCCCCGGCTGGAGGTCGAGGGTCGCGTGGTGCAGCGCGCCTACCGGCTGCCGGCGCAGGGGATGACCACGCTTCAGATCCTCGCGCCGCTGCGCGACCAGCTCGAAGCGGCGGGCTACGAGATCCTTTTCGATTGCAGCGGTGAGGAATGCGGCGGGTTCGATTTCCGTTTCAACACGCGCGTGATGTCGGCGCCCGACATTTTCGTCGATCTCTTCGACTACCGGTATCTGGCCGCCAGCAAGGGGGCCGAGGGCGACTCGCCGCGCTATGTCTCCATCCTGGTCAGCCGGAGCGGCGCGACCGGCTATGTCCAGATCATCCATGTCCGCGGCAATGGGGTCCCGGGTGCACCCGTGCCCGCGCCGGCGTCGGAGGAGCCCGCTGCGCGGCCGCCCGAGCTGGCGCCCCCCGGTGACGGTGATGGCGGGGCGGACGAGGCGCCGGTGGTCCGGCAAATCGAGGCCCGGGGCCACGCGGTCCTGCGGGATCTCGATTTCGGCACCGGCGCGGCCACCCTCGGGCAGGGCCGGCACGCTTCGCTCGCCGCGCTCGCGGCCTACCTCAAGGCCGATCCCGTGCGCCGAATCGCCCTGGTCGGTCATACCGACGCGGTCGGCGTGCTGGCCGACAACATCGCGCTTTCGCGCCGGCGGGCCCAAGCGGTTCTGGACAGGCTGGCCAAGGTGCATGGCGTGCCCCGCCAACAGATGGAGGCCGAGGGGGTGGGATACCTCGCGCCCGTGGCGCCGAACCGGACGGCCGAGGGGCGCGCGGCCAACCGCCGGGTCGAGGCGGTGCTGCTCAACGCCGAGTAGGCGTGGACGGGGCAGCCCGAAGAAGCGGGTTTTCGGGCATCTCCATCCGGGGTCTGAGAGGCCGGTGAGGGGCGGCGGGACGCGCGCGGCAGAGCTTGGGCCGTCTGCAAGACGGAGCCGTACGCCAAGCCCGTACGGTTGGTACGATCCGTACGGGCCCGCCGCTCAGCGCCGGACCGGGATCACCTGTTGCAGCATGCCGGCCATCAGCAGGTACAGGCTGGTCACAACCAGCCCCCAGTGCGCCCAGCTTTCGGGGTGGAAATCCACCCAGGCCGCCCAGCCCGCAAAGAAGGTCCAGGCAAAGGCCACCGGCAGCGACAGCGCCCGCCAGCGGGCCGTGCGCACGGGGTGTATGAACTTCAGCGGCAGGAACATCGCCACCGACAGCAGCGTCACCAGCAGCAGGATCAGCCAGATGTCGGGCTTCACCGCAAACAGGACCAGCACCAGCATGTTCCAGGCCCCGGGAAAGCCGGCAAAGGAATTGTCCTTTGTTTTCATACTGGTATCAGCGAAGTACATCGCGCTGGCATAGGTGATGATGATGATCGCCGCCCAGCCCGTCCATCCCGGCAGGAGGTCGGACTTGAACAGCGCGAAGGCCGGGATGAAGACGTAGGTCAGATAATCGATGATGAGATCGAGCAGCACCCCGTCGAACCGCGGCGCATGCGCCGCGACAAGGTACCGCCGTGCCAGCGGCCCGTCGACGCCGTCCACCGCGAAGGCCACGACCAGCCAGAAGAACATCATGTCCCACTCCGCCTGCGTCGCCTCGAGCATCGCCAGCATGGCGAAAACAGCCCCCGTGGCCGTCAGCAGATGGACGGACAAAGCCTTGATCCCGTTCGTCATGAAACTGTCATGGCGCAAAAGACGGGTGGACGCAATCAGGCTTTGGGGTGCGCCTTGTCGTAGATTTCCATCAGCCGCGCGCTGTCAACCGCCGTGTAGGCCTGCGTGGTGGACAAGGAGGCATGGCCCAGGAGTTCCTGGATCGCGCGCAGGTCGCCCCCGGCATTCAGAAGGTGCGTCGCGAAGCTGTGGCGCATGGCATGGGGCGTCGCGCTGGCGGGCAGGCCCAGTTGGTGACGCACGCGTTCCACCACCTTCTGCACCGCACGCGGACTGAGCCGCCCGCCCCGCACGCCGCGGAAGAGCGGCGTGCCCGCCTCCAGCCTGTGCGGGCAAAGCTCGGCGTATTGCGCCACGGCCTCCCTGGCCGGGGCGATGACCGGAACGATCCGCTCCTTCCCCCCCTTCCCGGCGATTCGCAGCGTATCGCCCATGGCCGCGTTCTCGGCCGGCAGGTTCAGCGCCTCGGAAATGCGCAGCCCGCAGCCGTAAAGCAATGTCACGACAGCGCGGTCGCGCGCGGCGATCCAAGGACTGTCGGCCTGGGCGTCCAGCGTTTCGATGACGTCCTGCGCCGCTTGCGGCGTCAACGGCCGCGGCAGGCGCCGCTGAAACCGGGGCGCGCGGGTGGCCAGCACGGCGGCCGGTTCGAACCCTTCACGCTCGGACAGCCACCGGTAGAAGCTCTTTACGGCGGAAAGCTTGCGCGCCAGCGTCCGGGCGCCGATGCCCGTCCCCCGTGCATGGGCCATCCAGGCGCGCATGTCGCCCACGGTGATGCGCGCCAGCGGGGAAAGGCCCTGCTGCGCGCCCTGGTGCGCGGTCATGAACGCCAGGAATTCGGTCACGTCCCGGGCATAGGCCGACAGCGTGTTTTCCGACGCCCCGTGCAGCGCGCGCTGCTGGTCCAGCCATGCCTGCAATGCGTCGCGGGCCGCGGGACTGATCATGAAAGCCAGCGGCGCATCGCCCGTTCGAAAACGCCGCCGAAAAAGGCCAGCAGGTCAGTGCCCTGCTGCGGCGTGAACTGGTGCGGATCCTCCGCCCCCAGAACCAGCATGCCGGGCAGCCGACCCTCGCCGAAATCCAGCAACAGGCAGGCCTCGGATCGGATGAACCCGGCCGCCGCCCCGTAAATGCGCCGATCCCCCGCCGCCATCTGGCGCAGCGTCACCGTGCGGGGCGTCGCGTTCCGGCCGTCCGTGGCGTAATCGGCGACGAACCCGGGCTCGGCCACGGTCAGCACGTCGCCAAGCCGGGCGATCGACGGATCGTCATCGTTCTGGGCCGATTCGAGGACCAGCCGCACGGCGTCCACGCGCAGGATCTCGGCCACTTCGCCGCCGAGGTCCCGCAGGAAGGCCTCGAATTCCACGGGGTCGAGCATCCGCAGGATCGCCCGATGCACCTGGTTGGTACCGGCGAGATTGTCGTAGGCGGCCGCGATGACGGCGCGGTGCGTGTCCTCCAGCCGGTCCAGGCGGGCCTCCAGCCGCTCCATCGCGATGCCGCGCAGGTCCACGATGTTGCCGCCCATGGCGCGTTCGTTCGCGGCAATGAGCGCACGCATCAGGTCCTGATCGTCAAGGATCACATCGGGCTGCGCGATGATCTTCTCGCGCACGGTGTCGTCCATCCGGGGCTTGGTGCTCATGTCCGCCTCGCTGTCTTTGCCTCGTTTTATAGCACGGGCCTAGACGATTTTCTGCCCCGTTTTTTCCCAGTCCTTCAGGAAAGCTTCCAGCCCCTTGTCGGTCAGCGGATGGGCCGCCATCTTCTTGATGACATCGGGCGGGGCGGTCATCACGTCGGCGCCGATCTGGGCGGACTGTAAGGCGTGGTTCACCGTCCGGATCGAGGCGGCGAGGATCTGTGTTTCGAACCCGTAGTTGTCGTAGACCTGACGAATGTCGGCAATCAACTGCATGCCGTCGAGGTTGATGTCGTCAAGCCGGCCGATGAAGGGCGAGATGAAGGTGGCCCCCGCCTTGGCCGCAAGCAGCGCCTGGTTGGCCGAGAAGCACAATGTGACGTTAACCATCCGGCCCTCGCCCGCGAGCGTCTTGCAGGCCTTCAGCCCGTCCCAGGTCAGCGGCACCTTGATCGCGATGTTGTCGGCGATCCGGGCCAGCTTGCGCCCCTCCTCGATCATGCGGTCGGCCTCCAACGCCACGACCTCGGCGCTGACGGGGCCGTCGACAAGATCGCAGATCTCCTTGGTGACTTCCTGGATGTCGCGGCCGGATTTCAGGATCAGGGAGGGGTTCGTCGTCACCCCGTCCACCATGCCCAGTTCGGTGAGTTCCTTGATCGCGGCCACATCGGCGGTATCTACGAAAAACTTCATTTCCAGCGGCCCTCTGCGCGGGTTGGGGTTTCTTCGCTTCGCGTTTACCCCATAGTGTGCGCCGCCGAAACCCCTGTCATGGAGTGCTGATCTCGTGCCGTCCCCCGGTCCCGACTTCTTCGACGAAGGTGATCTCGTGGCCGTTCTCACCACGCAGCCCTTGGACCGTCTGCTTGATTACCGCGCGCCCGAGGGCGGGTGCCACGCCGGTGCCTTCGTGGAGGTGCCGTTGGGGCCGCGCCGGGTGCTCGGCGTGGTCTGGGGGCCGGGCAAGGGCGGTTTCGAGCGCGCGAAGATCCGGTCTGTGCTGCGCGTGCTGGACGTGCCGCCGATGCGCGCCGAGATGCAGGAATTCCTGCGCCGGGCCGGGGAATACACCCTGACGCCCATGTCCGCGATGCTGCGGTTGGCCACGCGGGCGCCGGGACTCTTGGATCCGCCGTCCATGCGCCGGGTTTATCGCCGGGGCCACGAGGCGCCCGACCGGATGACCGATGCCCGGCGCCGCGTCCTGCAGGTGCTGGAGGACTATGGCGGTCTGGCCTTCACCCTCAAGGAACTCAGCGAACAGGCCGGGGTCAGCAACTCGGTCGTCAAGGGGCTGGTGACACAGGGCGCCGTGCGCGAGGAGGAGAGCCCGCGCGACGCTCCCTATCCGCGGCTGGATCCCGATCACGCCGGCGTGGCCCTGACGCAGGATCAGGCTGCGGCCACCGCCGCGTTGTGCGAGGGTATGCGGCGCGGTGGATACGGGACGACGCTGCTGCGGGGGGTCACGGGGTCGGGCAAGACAGAGGTCTACCTCGAAGCGGTGGCAGAGGCGCTGCGCCGCGGCCGGCAGGCCCTTGTGCTGTTGCCCGAGATCGCCCTGACGGCCGAGTTCCTGACCCGCGTCGAGGCGCGCTTCGGCACACGGCCGGCCGAGTGGCATTCGGGCGTGACCATGACGGAACGGCGGCGCCTGTGGAAGATGGTTGCCCTGGGCGGCGCGCAGGTCGTCGTGGGCGCGCGCTCGGCGCTGTTCCTGCCGTTCCAGGACCTCGGCCTGATCGTCGTGGACGAAGAGCACGACACCTCCTACAAGCAGGAGGACGGGGTGCTGTACCACGCCCGCGACATGGCGGTCCTGCGCGCCTCGATCTGCGGGGCGCAGGTGGTGCTGGCCTCGGCCACGCCCAGCCTTGAGAGCTGGGTGAACGCCGAGGCGGGGAAGTACCGGCGGCTGGACCTGCCGGCGCGTTTCGGCGCGGCGGTCATGCCCCGGCTCGCGGCGATCGACATGCGCGCCGAAAAGCTGCCGGCGCAGCGATGGATCTCACCAAGCCTGCAAGCGGCGGTCGCCGACCGCATCGCCAAAGGGGAGCAGGCGCTCTTGTTCCTCAATCGCCGCGGATATGCCCCTGTCACCCTGTGCCGGGCCTGCGGGCACCAGGTTGGTTGCCCGCACTGTGACGCGCGGCTGGTAGAGCACCGTTTCCAGAAGCGGCTGGTCTGCCATCAGTGCGGCGAAAGCCAGCCGATCCCGGAGGCCTGCCCCGCCTGCGGGGCCGAGGACCGGCTGGCCGCCGTGGGGCCAGGCGTGGAACGCCTGAGCGAGGAGGCGGCGGCCCTGTTCCCACAGGCGCGGATCGCGACGCTGTCGTCGGATCTCTTCGGCTCGGCGCGGGCGCTGAAGGACCAGATCGAGGAGATCGCCGCCGGCGCGGCGGACCTGATCATCGGCACGCAACTGGTGGCGAAGGGGCACAACTTTCCGCTGCTCACGCTCGTTGGCGTGATCGACGCCGATCTCGGGTTGCAGGGGTCCGACCTGCGTGCGGCCGAACGAACCTTTCAGCTCATGCGCCAGGTCGCTGGCCGCGCCGGGCGGACCGAACGCGAGGGCACCGCGCTGTTGCAGACCTTTCAGCCCGAGCATCCGGTCATCCGCGCGATCCTCTCGGGCGACGAGGAGGGATTCTGGCGGGCCGAGGCGGCCGAGCGGCAGCAGGCGGGGGTGCCGCCTTTCGGACGCATGGCCGGGATCATCCTGTCCTCGCCCGACATGCACGAGGCCTTCGAGGTGGGGGGCGACCTGGCGCGCAACGCCGCGCCGTTGCACAGGGTCGGCGCGCAGGTCTTCGGCCCGGCCCCGGCCCCGATCGCCCGCATACGGGGCCGGCACCGGGTGCGGCTGCTGGTCAAGGCGCCCAAGGGCGTGGCGCTGCAACAGGCGCTGGCCGACTGGGTGGGGCGCGTCAAGGGCTCCGCCCAGTTGCGGTTGACGGTGGACATCGATCCGCAGAGTTTTTTCTGACAGGATCCGGTCGTTCAGGCGGTGGCGGAGACCCGCCGCTGATCGACGAGGAAATCGGTGGCCATTGCGCCCGCCCACATGGCGAAGAGCGCGACCCAGGCGGTGCCGACGAAGATCGAGCCGCCGGTCACGCCGTTGCCGATGGCGCAACCGCCAGCCAGCATCCCGCCGAATCCCATCAGAGCCGCGCCGGTCAGCGCCCGGCGCATGTTGGCCTCGTCCTCGAAACCCTGGAAGCGGAACTCTCCGGCCAGCCACGAGGCCAGGAACGCTCCCAGGAAGACGCCCGGCACGAGGCCGATGTCGAATTCGAGCACCGTGTCGCTGACCAGGAAGAACATCAGCGTATTGGCCGAGGGGCCGGTAAAGGTGGCGCTTTCAATCTGCATCGGCTCGAACGACATCTGCGCCAGCGAGAAGGTCGAGACCCATCCGACGGCCACCGCGAAGCCCACGCCGGAGGCGAAAAAGAGGGTCTGGAGGCTGATGCGGTTGTGCAACGACACCCCCAAGGCGATCAGGGCCACCACGATCCCGAAGAACAGCCCGCCGTATTCCGGCACGCCCGAGGTTGCCAGCAGGTCCATGTTGTGACCGCCCGAGGTGATCCAGAGGTTCGCGAGCTTGTCCCGGCTGGGGGCGAGCCATCCCGCGAGGCTCATCTGCGCGACCACCGCGAAAACGAGGCCGGAGACAACAGAACGCAGATTTCCCGTCGCCGCCAGCACCAGCAGCCGGCCCGAACAACCGCGCGCGAGGACCATGCCGACACCGAACATGAGCCCGCCCAGGATCGCGCCGGACCAGCTGCCCGGCACGGCCATGATGCGCGCGTCCTCGCTGCGCATCCAGCCCAGCAGATCGGCCGCCTGGACCCAGACGACGGCCGTGGAGAAGGTCAGCAGCCAGACGGCCACGCGGTTTCCCATCTGGCCGCGCGCGAATTCCACCGTCGCCGCCCGCAGGCAGAAGCGCGACCGCTGCGCCGCCACGCCGAAGATCACCCCGGTGAGCAACCCCAGCAGGGCCGCAGTCGGCGATTCGCCGATTCTTTCCACGATGGCCAGAAGGTCCATGACCGCACCCTTTTGCTGTCTGGCGGGCTGCATGACATCCGTGCGCCGAGCTGTCATTGACCTAGATCATGAGCAGCATCGCGCGGGTGCTGTGCGCGGCGCGGGGCTCGCAAACCGGGCGCGATGCGCTTAAGGGAAGGGCATGAACCGGATCATCCCCCTCGACCAGGCCCGGCACCTGCCGTTCTGGCGGCGGCCGGTCACGCTGTTGTTCCTGATGGCCGCTGCCATGCCGGTGGCCTTCGCGACCTGGACCGCGCTGCTGAACAATTTCGTGATCGAGGCGGCCGATTTCGACGGCGCCGACATCGGCTGGCTGCATACCGTGCGGGAAATCCCCGGCTTCCTGGCGGTCGGGGTGATCGCGATCATCATCTTCATGCGCGAACAGGTGCTCGGGCTGGTCTCGCTCTTTCTGCTGGGGGGGGCCACCGCGCTGACTGCGCAGTTTCCCACACTCGGTGGGATCCTGACGATCACGATGCTCAGCTCCATCGGCTTTCACTACTACGAAACGGTCAACCAGTCCCTGCAACTGCAATGGATCGACAAGGCCCGCGCGCCCAAGGTGCTGGGCTGGTTGGTGGCGGCCGGCTCGGCCGCGACGCTGGTGGCCTACGTTCTGATCGTCATGACCTGGGAGGCCTTCGACCTGAGTTACAACACGGTCTATCTGCTGGCCGGCGGAACGACGGCGGCGGTGGCCGTCTTCTGCCTTCTGGCCTATCCACAGTTCGAGGCACCCAATCCCCAGGTCAAGCGCATGGTCCTGCGGCGGCGCTACTGGCTGTATTACGCGTTGCAGTTCATGGCCGGGGCGCGTCGGCAGATTTTCGTGGTCTTCGCCGGCTTCATGATGGTCGAGCGTTTCGGTTTCGAGGTGCACGAGGTCACCGCGCTCTACCTGGTGAACCTGGTGGCCAACATGGTGCTGGCGCCGCTGATGGGCCGGGCCGTCTACAGCTATGGCGAGAAGGTGACCCTGGTCTTCGAATATGCCGGGCTGATGGCCGTATTCCTGGCTTACGGAGGCATCTATTATTTCGGCTGGGGGGTTGTGCTGGCGGCGACGCTCTATGTTGTCGATCACCTGCTCTTCGCGCTTGCCCTTGCGCTCAAGACCTATTTTCAGAAGATCGCGGATCCGGGTGACATCGCCCCCACGGCCGCGGTGGCCTTCACCATCAACCATATCGCCGCCGTCTTCCTGCCCGCGCTTCTGGGGTATCTCTGGCTGGTCTCGCCGGGCGCCGTTTTCGTGCTGGCCGCCGGCATGGCGGGCGTGTCGCTGATGCTGGCGCTTCTGATTCCCCGGCATCCGGCGCCGGGCCACGAAACCGTGCTGACCCGTGTGATGCCCGCGCCGGCTGAATGACGGCCGGCCGCTTGACGCCATCGGCGGCGGCGCCTAACCGCCATGCTGCATCATCGGAGAGTGAGACATGCCGACCTTCACCGCCTTCACCACCCTGCGCGGACAGGAACGCGCCCATGCCCTTGGCGCGGCGCTGGAAGAACTCGACCCCACCCCCTCGGGCGTGGGTGTCTTCGAGATCGAGGACGGGTCGGGCCTGTGGGAGGTCGGCGGATATTTCGATGCCGCCCCCGACGAGGTCGCGCTGGCCCTGCTGTCGGCCGCGCACGAGGCGGAAACCTTCGCCGTTTCGGAACTGCCCGAGGTGGACTGGGTCGCCAAGGTGCGCCGCGAACTGTCGCCGGTGGCGGCGGGCCGTTTCTTCGTCTATGGCAGCCACGATGCCGACAAGGTGCCGCAAGGCGCCGAGGCGCTTCTGATCGAGGCGGCGATGGCCTTCGGTACCGGGCACCACGGCACGACCCAGGGCTGTCTGGAGGCGCTGGATCAGCTTGCCTCCGAGGGGGTCGTGGGCCGGTCGGTTCTGGATCTGGGGTGCGGTACCGCCGTTCTGGCCATGGCCGCGGCCCGGATCTGGCCCGGGACGGTCCTTGCCAGCGACATCGACGAGGTGGCGGTCGAAGTGGCGCGCGCCAACGTGGCCGCCAACGGGCTGGACGGGCGGGTGCGGTGCCTTCAGGCCGAAGGATTCGATCACCCCGAGTTGCGCGCCGCAGCGCCGTTCGACCTGATTTTCGCCAATATCCTCAAGGGGCCTCTCATCGACCTGGCACCGGAGGTGACGCGGAATCTGGTGTCGGGGGGGCATGCGATTCTCTCGGGCATACTCAATGACCAGGCTGACGAGGTGATTGCCGTTTACCAAGAGTTGGGAAACAATATCGTTCGTCGGGATGAATTTGGTGAGTGGACGACGACAACGATCCGCAAAAGCGTCTGAAAAGATTGGATAAGCTTGGTCCTTTTTGGCCCGGGCCGCATTTTCGCCACAATTCCACCGTAAGATTTCCTTTATCAGGCGGGGGCCGAGATACGGGAAGCTGCCATGAGTGATGGGTATTCCGGGTTCCAGAACAGACTGCGGCGCATCGACCGCCGGCATGTTCGGTTGGCACAGGGATATGAAAGCCGGGTCGGCAAGGACGGGCTGATCGTGTTCCGCCCGAAACGCCGGTCTCGCGGTTTCCCGTTGCGCGGGATTGTCCTGCTTGGTCTCGGCTTTTGCGTCTTCAAGGGCGTGATCCTCGCCCATACGGGCGAAACGCTGTACGAACAGCGTCTCGCTGCCCTCGGCTCGGGCACCTACGTCGAACAGGCGGGGGCTTGGGTCATGCAAGTGGATCCGGTCACACAGGCCATCGGGGCAAAGCTTCGCCATTTGGTGGAGTAACGAGTACCCCAAGCAAGGAAGAGCCCTGCGCGGTTGGTCCCGGCGCAGGGCTCTTTCTTTGTGCCGGCGCTTGGCCGGTCAGAGCGTGCGGGCCACGCGGTCGATGTCGGCCCGGGTCAGGCCGATGTCGTCGAGTTCGCGGTCGGTCAGTTGTGACAGGGCGTTGCGGGTCATCCGGGCGTCATTCCAAGCCACGACGGCCGAGAACAGACGCGCGGCGCCGTGAATGGTTCGGCCGGGCCAACCACCGGACCGGGAAGCAGTATCCGATACAGCCATGGACAGGGTCCTTATTGTTGCGGGTTCTCAGGGAAATTCGTTCGTTTGGGTCAGCTAGTGGCACGACGCTGTGCTTACAATCTGGGCAATTCGCATACTCCCCATGCAGAAACTGCATGGCTGGGCGCTATTGCGGGGGCTGCGCATTGGCCTTGGCGGTTGTTCCTGTTTCGTGCTAGGTCTCGGCCAGAGATAACATGGGCAGGGCGCGACATGCGGGTGTTGGGAATCGATCCCGGGCTGCGGGCTCTCGGCTGGGGCGTGATCGAACTGGCCGGCGGCCGGCTGAGCCATGTGGCCAACGGCACCTGCCGCTCCGATGGCACGGACCTGGCCGCGCGGCTGGCCTCGTTGCATGCGCAGTTGAGCGATGTTTTCGCGATCTACCGGCCCACCGAGGCGGCGGTGGAACAAACCTTTGTCAACAAGGACGGGGCCGCGACCCTGAAACTCGGGCAGGCGCGGGGCATCGCCTTGCTGGTGCCCGCGCAGTTCGGCCTGACCGTGGGGGAATATGCGCCCAATGCGGTGAAGAAAACCGTTGTCGGCGTCGGCCATGCCGCCAAGACGCAGATCGCGCACATGGTGCGCATGCAACTGCCGGGGGTCGAGATCGCGGGGCCGGACGCCGCCGATGCCCTTGCGGTGGCGATCTGCCACGCGCACCAGGCGCAAGCACGCGCTGCCATAGTCCGGAGGGCCCGGGCATGATCGGGCGCGTGGCAGGTCGGATCGACTATCGCGCGGCCGATCACGTCCTGATCGATGTGCGCGGCATTGGCTACCTTGTCTATTGCTCGGACCGCACGATGCAGTCGCTGCCGGCGGCGGGCGAGCATGCCGCGCTTTACACCGAGCTGCTGGTGCGCGAGGACGCGCTGCAGCTTTTCGGCTTCACCTCACTTCTGGAAAAGGAGTGGCACCGCCTTCTGATGGGGGTGCAGGGCGTGGGCGCCAAGGCATCTCTGGCCATCCTGGGAGCGCTCGGTCCCGAGGGTGTGAGCCGGGCCATAGCCCTTGGCGACTGGAGCGCGATCAAGGCAGCCAAGGGCGTGGGGCCCAAGACGGCGCAGCGGGTGGTCAATGAACTCAAGGACAAGGCCCCCGAGGTCATGGCCATGTCGGCCGCCACTGTGCCTGCGGGCGTACCCCCGGTGCAAGATCAGGCCGAGGGAGACTCCGACCCCGTGCCCCCCGCACCAGTGACACCGGCGAACCGGGGCGCCGAGGCGGAGGCGCTGTCGGCCCTGACCAACCTGGGCTACGGCCCCGGCGAGGCGGCGGCGGCCATTGCCCGGGCGGCGCGAGGCGCGCCCGAGGCCGCGGTGGCCGACCTGATCCGCCTGTCGCTCAAGTCATTGGCGCCGAAGGACTAATCGATGGACGAGCCCGACCCCACCCTGCGCGGCGCGGCCCTGCCAGAGGATGCCGACCGGGGACTGAGGCCGCAGCTGCTGGACGATTTCATCGGCCAGGCAGAGGCGCGCGCCAACCTGCAGGTCTTCATCCAGTCGGCCCGGCAGCGGGGCGAGGCGATGGATCACACCCTCTTCCACGGGCCGCCCGGCCTGGGCAAGACGACGCTGGCGCAGATCATGGCGCGGGAACTGGGCGTGGGGTTCCGGATGACCTCGGGGCCGGTGCTGGCCAAGGCGGGCGATCTGGCCGCCATCCTGACCAATCTGGAGCGCAACGACGTGCTCTTCATCGACGAGATCCACCGCCTCAACCCCGCGGTCGAGGAGGTCCTCTACCCTGCGATGGAGGATTTCGAACTGGACCTGGTGATCGGCGAGGGGCCGGCGGCGCGCACGGTTCGCATTGAATTACAACCATTTACGTTGGTCGGGGCCACCACACGGCTGGGCCTGCTGACGACGCCGCTGCGCGACCGTTTCGGCATTCCCACGCGGTTGCAGTTCTACACCGAGGAGGAACTGCACGAGATCGTGACGCGCAACGCGACGAAGCTGAACGCGCCGGCCGACCGGGAAGGCGCGCTGGAGATCGCCCGGCGTTCGCGCGGGACGCCGCGGATCGCCGGGCGGCTGCTACGGCGGGTGGTGGATTTCGCCGTGGTCGAGGGAAATGGCCGCATTTCCAAAGACTTGGCAGACGGGGCCCTGACCCGGCTGGGGGTGGATCACCTGGGCCTTGACGGGGCGGACAGGCGGTACCTGCGCCTGATCGCGGAGACCTACCAGGGCGGCCCCGTGGGGATCGAGACCCTGGGCGCGGCGCTGAGCGAATCCCGCGACGCGGTGGAGGAGGTGATCGAACCTTTCCTTTTGCAACAGGGGCTTATCCAGCGCACCCCGCGGGGCCGGATGCTGGCGCCGCGGGGCTGGCAGCACCTGGGCCTGGCCCCGCCCCCCGCAAGGGGGCAGTCGGACCTTTTCGGAAAATAGACCCGTACGACCCGTCCGGACCGTACGGGCGAACCGCACGGCCCGCCGCCGCGGCCGCCGCCGCGCCCCGGCTTCCCCGCGGGCGGCCCCTCTGCTATGGCCTTGGCAAAGGCCCCGGGAGCGCGCCATGAGCGATACCATCACTGCAGACGAAATCGCCGCCCTGTTCACCCGCAGCGACGGCAGCTACCTTTTCGCGCGCTGGGGGCGGCCGATCGCGCCGATCGTCTTCGGCGTGGACGACCGCACGCTGGGCATCGTCAAGGGCGCGATCGAGGCGGTCGTGGCCATGGCCGATCACCGGATGGCCGAGACCGACCCGGAACTGGGCGCCAACCTGATGGTCTTCTTCTTCCGCGAGTGGGACGAGCTTTTGCAGGTGCCCGATCTCGACCGGCTGATCCCCGACCTGGGCCCGCTGGTGCAGCGGCTGACGGCGCAGGGGGCCAACCAGTACCGCGTGTTCCGCTTCGACGCGGAGGGTGCCATCCGGGCCTGCTTCGTCTTTTTGCGGATGGACGCGGAGCTGCAGAAGGTGCCGGCCGAGACCCTGGCGCTGTCGCAGGTGGTGCAGAGCGTGCTTCTGTGGTCCGACCGGGCGTTCACCGAGCGGTCGCCCCTGGCGCGGGTGCCCGAGACCGGCGCGGTGATCCTGCGCCCCGAGGTGGCGGCGGTGATCCGGGCAGCCTATGACCCGGTCATGCCTTCCTATGCCGATGATCCCGCCCATGCCCTGCGGCTGCACGCACGCGTCATGAAGGAGGCGGCCCAGTGAGCGGGGACCGGGCCCATTGGCGCGCGGCCTACGACGACCGGGCGGAGGCCGATCTGAGCTGGTTCGAGGCGCACCCCGATCTGTCATGCGCGCTGGTCACCGCCCATGCCGCCCCCGACGACCCGGTGATCGACGTGGGCGCGGGCGCGGCGCGTCTGGTGGATGCCCTGCTGGCCCGCGGCTACGCGGCGGTGACGGCGCTGGACATATCGGACAGGGGGCTGGCGGTGGCCCGCGCGCGCCTGGGCCCGCGCGCGGCGGCGGTGACCTGGATCGTCGCCGACGTGACGGACTGGCAGCCCGACCGCGCCTATGCCCTGTGGCACGACCGGGCCGTGTTCCATTTCCTGACCGACCCGGCGGGGCGGGCCGGCTATGTCGCGACCATGCAGCGCGCGCTGCGGCCGGGCGGGGTGGCCGTGATCGCCACCTTCGCCGAGGACGGGCCGGAGATGTGTTCCGGCCTGCCGGTACGGCGCTACGCGCCCCGGGACCTGGCGGCGGAACTGGAGGCGCAGGCCCCCGGGGTCTTCGCGCCGCTGGAGGCGCGGCGGCACACCCATGTCACGCCCCAGGGGCGCAGGCAGCGTTTCCAGGTCAGCGTGTTCCGGCGCGAGGGCGGGTGATGCGGCTTTTCATCGGCATCGGGGTGCCGGATCCGGCGGCGGGCGCGCTGGCCCGCGTGCAGGCCGACCTACGGGTGGGCCGCCACGTGGACCCGGAGACCTTCCACCTCACGCTGGCCTTTCTGGGCGATCAGTCCGTCGCCACGGCCGAGGCCGTGCACGCGGAACTGCTGCGGATCGACCTGCCGGAATTCGAGATGCGAATCCGGGGGCTGGACGTGGTGGGCGCGCGCGACCCGCGGCTGGTCTATGCCGGCGTGGAGAAGACGACGGAACTGACGGCCCTGCGCGAGAAGGTGCGCGGCGCCGCCCGCGCGGCCGAGGTGGAGTTGCCGCGCGAACGCTTCCGCCCGCATGTGACGCTGGCACGGTTCAAGGAGAGCCTGCCGCGGCACAAGCTGGACAAGCTGGGCGCCTTCCTGGAGCAGCACGGGGACCTGTCGCTGCCCCCGCTGCCGGTGGAGCAGTTCACCTTTTTCCGCTCCCACCTGAGCCAGGGGGGGGCCACCTACGAGGTGCTGGCCGACTACCCTCTGCGCGCGGCGGAGGGCTAGCCGGACGGCGCGCGAGGGTTTTCCGCGCATGATCCCGGGGCCGCTTTGCCGTCTGTTGGCGGGGGGCTTGACCGGAGCCCTGTCAGCGCAGCTTGGGCACGCCGCCGGCGAGGGTCTCGCGTTCGGTGACGCCGGCCCGGAGGGAGCGCCCGATCCGGTGCGCCAAGGCCGACCAGGCGGCGGCCTGGTCGGGGTGCAGTTCCTCTTCGAGCACCCTGTCGAAAAGCGCCAGCCAGGTGGAGAACATGCCCGGCTTGACGTTTCCGGCCTTGATGTGGGCCATCATGGGGCTGCCGTCGTAGCTGCGTTCGTGCAGGATGGTGTTGGCCCAGAAACGCGTGACCTTCTCCTCGTGGGCGGGCCAGTCGTCGACGTGGACGGCAAAGACGGGGCCGAGGCCCGGGTGGGCGCGCACGGCGGCATAGAAGCGGGCGACGACGCGCTCGATCTCGGCGCGGGTGACGTCGAAGCGGGGGGGCAGGGCGGTGCTCATGACCCTCATTTGGCGCGATCGGGGCGGCGGTGCAAGGTGCGCGCCCCGGCCTCTGGACGATCCCGGGGCGCGCACTTATAAGGCGGGCCATGATGCAAGGCTTCGCGATCGGCATTCGAATTACGGGCCCGGCGCTCTGAGGTGTCAGAGCCGCCGGGACATCAGGCGCAGGTTTCGCGCGCCGCCGCTCAATTTTTCCCCCACGCCAGTGACGAAGGACGCCACGAATGTGCGCCGACACCCCCGAGACGCCCGACTACAAAGACACGCTGAACCTGCCGAAGACCGATTTCCCGATGCGCGCGGGCCTGCCCAAGCGCGAGCCCGGATGGCTGGCCCGCTGGGAGGAGATCGGCATCTACGACCGGCTGCGCGAAAAGACGGGGCGCCCGCCCTTCATCCTGCACGACGGGCCGCCCTACGCCAACGGGCACCTGCACATCGGCCACGCGCTGAACAAGATCCTCAAGGACATGGTGGTGCGCAGCCAGCAGATGCTGGGCCATGACGCGCGCTATGTGCCCGGATGGGACTGCCACGGCCTGCCCATCGAGTGGAAGATCGAGCAGCGCTACCGCGAGAAGGGCCGCAGCAAGGACGAGGTGGACGTGGTGGAATTCCGCCGCGAATGCCGGGAGTTCGCGGATGAATGGATCGACGTGCAACGCGAGGAGTTCAAGCGGCTCGGGGTCACGGGCAAGTGGGAGAAGCCCTACCTGACGATGGATTTCCGCGCCGAGCGGATCATCGCGGAGGAGTTCCAGAAATTCCTGATGAACGGCACGCTCTACCAGGGCTCCAAGCCGGTGATGTGGTCGCCCGTGGAAAAGACCGCGCTGGCCGAGGCGGAGGTCGAGTATCACGACCACAAGAGCCACACGATCTGGGTGCCCTTCCCCTTCCGCCAGGGCGGCGGCGAACTGGCGGAGGCCCGCGTGGTGATCTGGACAACCACGCCCTGGACCATCCCCTCCAACAAGGCCGTGGCCTACGGCGACGGCATCGCCTACGGCCTTTACCGCGTGGAGGCCACGCAGGAGGAATGCTGGGCCAAACCAGGTGAGCTCTACGTCTTTGCCGATGCGCTGGCCGAGGAGTCGCTGACCCGCGCGCGCGTCACGGAGTGGACCCGGCTGCGCGAGGTGGCGCCGGACGAGTTCGAAGGGGCGGTGCTGGCTCATCCTTTCGCCGGGCTCGGGGGCGCCGGGGGGTTCTGGGATTACGACGTGCCGATGATCGCCGAGGACTACGTCACCGACGATCAGGGAACGGGGTTTGTCCATACCGCACCCAGCCACGGGCAGGACGATTACGAGGCTTTCATCGCCCGCGGCTGGGGCGACCGGATGACGCACAACGTGGGCGAGGCCGGGGAATTCCTGGACCACGTGCCGTTCTTCGCGGGGCTTGAGATCATCAATGCCAAGGGCAAGGAGGGCAAGGCCAACGCCGCCGTCATCGACAAGCTGGTGGAGGCCGGCGGCCTGATCGCGCGGGGGCGGCTGACGCACTCCTATCCCCATTCCTGGCGCTCCAAGGCGCCGGTGATCTTCCGCAACACGCCGCAGTGGTTCGCCGCCATCGACCGGCCCGTGGGCGACGGGCAGGACACCTACGGCGAGACGATCCGCGCCCGCGCGCTCGCCTCGATCGACGAGCTGGTGACATGGACCCCGCCCTCGGGGCGCAACCGCCTCCATTCGATGATCGAGGCGCGCCCCGACTGGGTGCTCTCGCGCCAGCGCGCCTGGGGCGTGCCGCTGACGGTCTTCACGAAAAAGGGCGCGCTGCCCACCGACCCGGACTTCCTCCTGAAGGACGACAGGGTGAACGCGCGCATCCTCGCCGCCTTCGAGGAGGAGGGCGCGGACGCCTGGTACAAGCCAGGCGCCAAGGAGCGTTTCCTCGGCGAGGACTACGACCCGGCCGACTGGGAAAAGGTGGACGACATCCTCGACGTGTGGTTCGATTCGGGCTCCACCCACGCCTTCGTCCTGCGCGACCGGGACGACGGCTCCGAGGACGGGCTGGCCGATCTCTACCTCGAGGGCACGGACCAGCACCGGGGGTGGTTCCATTCCTCGATGCTGCAGGCCTGCGGCACCATCGGCCGCGCCCCCTATCGCGGCGTGCTGACCCACGGGTTCACGCTCGACGAGAAGGGCAACAAGATGTCCAAGTCGCTCGGCAACACCGTGGCGCCGGACGACGTGGTCAAGCAGTACGGGGCCGACATCCTGCGCCTCTGGGTGGCGCAGTCGGACTACACGGGCGACCTGCGCATCGGGCCCGAGATCCTGAAGGGGGTGGCCGACAGCTACCGCCGGCTGCGCAATACCATGCGCTTCATGCTGGGGGCGCTGGCGCATTTCTCGGAAGAGGATCGGATCGCGGCCGAGGAGATGCCCGAGCTGGAACGCTGGGTTCTGCACCGGCTGGCCGAGCTGGATCACCGGGTGCGCACGGGCTACGCCGCCTACGATTTCCAGGGCGTGTTCCAGGCGCTGTTCAACTTCTGCACGGTGGAGCTGTCGGCCTTCTACTTCGACATCCGCAAGGACGCGCTGTATTGCGACGGAGACACCACCCGTCGCCGCGCGGCGCGCACGGTTCTGGACATCCTGTTCCACCGGCTGACCACCTGGCTGGCGCCCGTGCTGACCTTCACGATGGAAGAGGTCTGGCTGGAGCGGTTCCCGGGCGCGGACAGCAGCGTGCACCTGCAGGACATCCCCGCCACGCCCGCCGACTGGATCGACGAGCCCCTGGCGCAGAAATGGGCACAGGTGCGCCGCGCGCGCCGGGTGGTGACGGCCGCGCTGGAGGTTCAGCGCACCGACAAGGTGATCGGGGCCAGCCTGGAGGCTGCGCCGGTGGTGCACGTCCGCGATGCCGCGATGCTGGAGGTGCTGCGCGCGGTGAACTTCGCCGACGTCTGCATCACCTCGGACATCGTTCTGACAGGCGATCCCATGCCGCCCGAAGCCTACCGCCTGCCGGACATCGAAGGCGTCGGCGTGGTCTTCGAAAAGGCCGAGGGCGAGAAGTGCCAGCGCTGCTGGAAGATCCTGCCGGATGTCGGCCTGCACGGGCATCCCGGCGTTTGCGGACGCTGTGACGACGCCCTCGGATAAAAAGGTGGCCGAGGCGCTGATGGGGCTGGCCCGTGATCGCGGGCCGGCCAAGAGCTTCTGCCCTTCCGAGGCCGCGCGGGCGCTGGCCGACGACTGGCGCCCGCTGATGGGGCAGGTCCGCCGGGTGGCCGCGGATTTGCCCCTGCGCGCCACGCAGGGCGGGAAAGAGGTGGATCCGGCCAGGGCACGCGGGCCGATCAGGCTGTCGCTGCGGCGCGGACTGGCGGCACGTTGGGGTTGCGGGCCGGCCAAGTGAACAAACGTCAAGCGGGCGCGCGCCGACGGGGCCGCACTGGTTTGCCAAGCCCGTTGAATCGGGGTATCGTCGGGCGTGCAAAGGAAAATCCTGGTTCAGGGGCGGCACGGGGCACAGGGGCGCGATGGGGGATCGACGGGACGCCGAGCAGAGACAATCACCGGGATCGGCAATGCGGGACGCGAATGTGGCCATCGTTGTCACCGATCCGCGGCAACCCGACAACCCCATCACCTATGTCAACCGGGCGTTCGAGCGTTTGACGCTTTACAGCCCTGAATATGCGATCGGCCGCAATTGCCGGTTCCTTCAGGGTCGCGATACCGACCCGGCCGCGGTGCAGCAGATCCGCGAAGGGCTGGACGGGCGCGAGCAGATCGAGGTCGTGCTGCGCAATTACCGCGCGGACGGGAGTTCCTTTCTCAACCAGCTTGTCATCAGCCCGGTCGAGGACGACGCCGGAAACCTGACAGGGTTCTTCGGACTTCAGCGGGAGATGACCCCGCGGGAAGAGCAGGGGGACGAGACGGCCCGCGCCCAGATCCGCGCGGATCGGTCCTTGGCGATGCTGCGCGAGTTGCAGCACCGCGTCAAGAATCACCTGTCGATGATCGTGGGAATGGTGCGCGTGCAGGCCGCGCGCGAGGTGACGGCCGAATCGATGCAATCCGTGGGCCGGCGTATCGAGGCCCTGTCACTGCTTTACGAGGAATTGCTGTCGGGAGACGACAAAACCGGCGCGCGGCACGAGGTGGCCGGCGGCGCCTACCTGAGCCGGATCGCCAAGGTGATCGCCGGCCTGGAAAGCCGCAGCGCGGTCAGCGTGAACATCGACTGCGACGAAGTGGACCTTCCCGTGGACACGGCCGCGCGCCTGGGCCTGTTGTTGTCGGAGTTCCTGACCAATGCGCTGGAGCATGCCTTTGACGGGGTGGCGAGCGGCAATGTCTGGGTGCAGGTGAGAGTGCTGGAGGGTGATCGCGTGCGACTGACGGTTGCCGATGACGGCGGCGGGCTGCCTGCGGGCAGCAACTGGCCCTACGGCGCAGAATCCGTCGAGGAGCAGACGGATCGTGCCGAGACCATGGAGGGTACGCTCGACACCACGGGCAGGTCCGGCGGGTCTGGCGTGGGCGGGAGTATCGTGACCGCGCTGATCGATTCGCTCGGCGCCGAGCTGTCGGTGGAAAGCGGGCCGTCGGGCACGACCGCCAGCGTCGAGTTGGCCCTCGAACGCCCCGCGACATCGGCGTGAGCGGGCCCCTTGACCATCAACGCGGCGTGACGCCGCGGGACATGGTCCTGACCCCCACCGGCCTGCGTTTCGGCGGGCGGATCTATCCCTGCGCCATCGGCCGGGGCGGGCTGGCCGCCGACAAGCGCGAGGGCGACGGGGCAACGCCGCTGGGGGTGCACCGGATTGTCGGGCTGCTCTACCGGCCCGACCGCATGGCCCGACCCACGGATTGGGCCGTGCCGATCCGTCCGGGCGATCTGTGGTCCGATGACCCGCGGGAGGAGGACTACAACATGATGGTCCGGGCCCCCTACCCGGGGTCGCACGAGGCGCTGCGCCGGGCCGATCCGCTGTACGACCTTGTGTTGGTGACGGACTGGAACTGGCCGCGGGCGGTGGCCGGGCGCGGTTCGTGCATCTTCGTGCACCAGTGGCGGCGGCCCGGTTATCCGACGGCGGGGTGTGTGGCCCTGCGGCGCGATCACCTGCGGGGGCTGGCGCGGCGCATCGTCCACGGCACCCGTCTGATCGTGCCGGACCTGCGCCGGTAACTCAGCCGTCGTTGCGCTGCCCGAAGATGGCGCTGCCCACGCGGATGTGGGTGGCGCCCTGGGCGATGGCGCGCTCGAAATCGCCGCTCATGCCCATCGACAGCCCGGCGAGGCCGTTGCGGTCCGCGATCTTTGCGAGCAGGGCGAAATGCAGGGTGGGTTCCTCGTCCACCGGGGGGAGGCACATCAGGCCGCGCACGGGCAGATCCAGCGCGCGGCAGTCGGCGATGAAATCGTCCGCCTGGTCGGGCATGACGCCGGCCTTCTGTGCCTCCTCGCCGGTATTGATCTGCACGAAGAGCTCGGGGCAATGTCCTTCTTCCTGGGCGATGCGGGCGATGGTCTTGGCCAGCTTGGGCCGGTCGAGCGAATGGATCGCCTGCACCAGCCCGAAGGCCTGCCGCACCTTGTTCGTCTGAAGCGGACCGACGAGGTGCAGGTCGATTCCCGCGTAGTGCTCGCGGTAGGCGGGCCATTTCGCGGCGGCCTCCTGCACCCGGTTCTCTCCGAAGGTGCGGTGGCCCTGGTCAAGCACCGCGGTCACGCGGTCCCCGGGCTGTTTCTTGGAGACGGCGATCAGCGTGACACTGCCGACGGGGCGGCCCGCGGCCGCCTCGGCCCTGGCGATGCGGGACTTGATTTCCTCCAGGCTCACGCGCGGCCCTCCTTCGCTTGCATCCAGGGGTCTTTGCCACATACCGCCGTGCGGGCACAATCCCTGCGCGCGTGTGGCGCGCGCCACCCTGCAAACTCCTTGCCCCGTTGGCATGCGTTGGATAGTAGGGGGAGGGAAACAGTCCGGGACGGTAGCGATATGCAGTTTTCTAGGATCACGGGCAGCCTGGCCCTGACGGCGATCGTCGCGCTGGCCGCGTGCGAGAACCGGGGGCTCAGACCCGAGGCCTACGAGGTCGAGAGCGGGCCGGAGCGGACCGTTTCGCCCGTTGACAGTGGCACGTCACTTTTCGATGCCTTCCGGGGGGGCGAATCCCAGGTCAAGGTCAACCGCTTCCTCTGGACCGCGACGCTGGATGTTCTCGACTTCCTGCCGGTGGACAACGCCGATCCTTTCACGGGCGTGATCTCCACCGGTTACGGTCGTCCGCCCGGCGGCGGCCAGTCCTATCGCGCGACAGTCCTCATCAGTGACCCGGCGCTGGACGCGCGCTCGCTGAACGTCGCATTGCAGACGCGCAGCGGCCCGGTGAGTGCCGGCACGCAGCGCGCGGTCGAGGACGCGATCCTGGCCCGCGCACGGCAACTGCGGATCCGCGCCGAGAATTACTGAGCCTCACCCGGGGGGCGGGCGCCGCTGATCAGCCCCTCCACCCAGGCGAGCTGACGCGGCAGGCAGACCTGGTGCAGGTCGTAGGCGGTGCGTGCGTGGGCGCGCGCGGCGTGGCCGAGGCGGTCGCGGGTTTGCGCATCCTCCAGCAGGTCGCAGACCTCGGTGACGAGCGCCCGGCCGTCGAAGAAATCCACGAGCCGGCCAGTTTGGTCATGCGTGATCACCTCACGCACCGGCGCTGTGTCGCTGGCGACGATGGCCGCGCCGCAACTCATGGCCTCCAGCAGGCTCCAGCTCAGGACAAAGGGGTAGGTCAGGTAGGCGTGCACCCGGCTGACCTGAAGCAGCCGCAGGAAACGGTCATAGGGGATTCGGCCCAGGAAATGCACGCGCTGCCAGTCCGGATCGGGAATGCGGTCGCGCACCTCGTCGATGAAGACCTGTTTCCAGGTCTGCCCGTTTGGCGGCCGGGCCCCATAGCTGACATCGTCGCCGCCCACGATGAGGACCTGCGCGCGGGGCCGCGCCGCCAGGATGTCCGGCAGAGCGCGCATGAAGACGTGGTAACCGCGGTATGGTTCCAGGTTGCGGTTGACGAAGGTGATGACCTCGTCGGCGCGGGTGAGTGTCCGCTCGCCATCCAGATCGAACCGGACCGCCGGATCGGGGCGGGCCGTGGCGGTGTCGATCCCGTCGTGACAGATCGTGATGCGATCGCGGAATTCCTGCGGAAAGGTGTCCGCCTGGAAGCGCGTGGGGCTGATGCCGGCCTCGGCCACGGGAAAATGGATGTGGTTGTTGAGGTTCTTCATCCGGATTCGCAGCGCCTCGAATTCGGGGTCGGTGCGGTCGAACTCGGGGTCGAAGTGCAAATGCGGGTAGTCCGCGTGGTGGTAGAGTTCGCAGTAAAGGGCCATCCGTGCCCCGGGCCAGACATCGCGCAGGAACATCGATTCCCCCCAGCCGGGATGGGCGAGGATCAGGTCGGGGGCGAATCCCTTCTCGCGCAGCTTGCGGGCGGCGTGGAAGCAGGCCTCGCCACGGGTGACCTTGGTATCGAGATCGACAAGCCAGGGGTGCACGCGCTGTTCGCGGCGGTCCGGAAGGCTGTAGGGCAGGATCTGAACACCTTGCCATTTGCGCGCTTCGCGCACGCGCAGGGTGAGCGCCAGGCACTGGTGCCCGCGCGCGGCAAGCGCCGGGGCCAGGTGCTTGAACTGGCCGGGGAAGTTCTGGTGGATGAAGAGGATTTTCATCGAGAAGTCGCCGCACGCTGACCGCCTTGCCGTTATAAGCGGCCGGCCGCGCGTTGCAAAGCCTGTGAATTTCGGGCGCGCCTCTGGACCCCGGGGCGCGGTCGGCCTATCACCCGGGGCCAGGACGGACCACCGGAGCTTACGCATATGTCGCGCTATTCAGCCGCCGAGATCGAAGCGAAATGGCAGGAAGCCTGGGAACGGGCGGGCATCTTTCGCGCGGAGCGGGCCGAGGGCAGGCCCAAGTACTACGTGCTGGAGATGTTTCCCTACCCCTCGGGCCGGATCCACATGGGCCATGTGCGCAACTACACCATGGGCGACGTGGTGGCCCGCTACAAGGCGGCCACGGGGCACAACGTGCTGCATCCCATGGGCTGGGACGCCTTCGGCATGCCCGCCGAGAACGCCGCCATGGAGAAGGGCGGCCACCCCAAGGACTGGACCTACGGCAACATCGCCGACATGCGCGAGCAGATGAAGCCGCTGGGGCTGTCCATCGACTGGAGCCGCGAATTTGCCACCTGCGACCCCGAGTATTACGGCCAGCAGCAGGCGCTGTTCCTGGATTTCCTGGACAAGGGGCTGGTCTATCGCAAGAACGCGGTGGTCAACTGGGATCCGGTCGACATGACCGTGCTGGCCAACGAGCAGGTGGAGAACGGGCGCGGCTGGCGGTCCGGCGCGCTGGTGGAGCGGCGGGAACTGACGCAATGGTTCTTCCGGATCTCCGACTATGCCGAGGACCTTCTGGCGGCGCTGGAGCGGCTGGACAACTGGCCGCCCAAGGTCAAGACCATGCAGGCCAACTGGATCGGCCAGAGCCGCGGTCTGCAGTTCGCCTTCTCGCTGATCGACGGTCCGGAGGGGCATGACCGGGTCGAGGTCTACAGCACGCGGCCCGACACGCTGATGGGGGCGAGCTTCATCGGTGTGTCGCCCGATCACCCGCTGGCGCGGCAACTTGAGAAGGACGACGCCGACCTGGCCGCGTTCAACGCCGAATGCCGCCGCATGGGCACCAGCGAGGAGGAGCTGGAGAAGGCCGAGAAGAAGGGCTACGACACCGGCCTGCGCGCGCGGCATCCCTTCGACACCTCCTGGGAACTGCCCGTCTACGTGGCCAACTTCATCCTGATGGACTACGGCACAGGCGCGATCTTCGGCTGCCCGGCGCATGATCAGCGCGACCTCGATTTCGCCCGCAAGTACGATTTGCCGGTGCGGGACACCTTCGTGCCGGCCGAGCCCGACGCGGACGTCGCCAGCCCCGAGGCGGGCGGCCCGGCCTACGTGCCGCCCAAGTCCGAGGCAGTGCGCTACGTCCGGGGGTTCGCGGGGCCGGAACACCAGACGGGCGAGGCGGCGGTGGAAGCCGCGATCCGCTTTTGCGAGGACAATGGCGTGGGTCAGGGCGTGACCAAGTACCGCCTGCGCGACTGGGGGTTGAGCCGCCAGCGCTACTGGGGGTGCCCGATCCCGGTGGTGCATTGCGAGGCCTGTGGCGTGGTGCCCGAGCGGAAGGAGAACCTGCCGGTCACGCTGCCCGACGACGTCAGCTTCGATCAGCCGGGAAATCCGCTGGACAGGCACCCCACCTGGCGCGACTGCGCCTGCCCGGCCTGCGGGAAGGCCGCGCAGCGCGAGACGGACACGATGGATACCTTCGTGGACAGCTCGTGGTACTATGCACGTTTCACCGCGCCGCGGTCCGAAACCCCGACAGACCGGGCCGAGGCCGACTACTGGATGAACGTGGACCAGTACATCGGCGGCATCGAGCACGCGATCCTGCACCTGCTCTATTCAAGGTTCTTCGCGCGGGCCATGCATGTGTGCGGGCATTTGCCGGAGAAATCGCAAGAGCCCTTCGACGCGCTGTTCACGCAGGGCATGGTGACGCACGAGATCTACATGACCCGCGACGCGGGGGGGCGGCCGGTCTATCACCTGCCCGAGGATGTCGCGCAGGGTTATCTCAAGGCCACGGGCGAGCCGGTCGAGGTGGTGCCCTCGGCCAAGATGTCGAAATCCAAGAAGAACGTGGTCGACCCGGTCAGCATCATCGAGCGGTTCGGCGCCGACACCGCGCGCTGGTTCGTGCTGTCCGACAGCCCCCCCGAACGCGACGTGGAATGGACCGACGCGGGCGCCGAGGCGGCCCACAAGCACCTGGCCCGCGTCTACCGACTGGTCGCGGAGATCGCGCAGGAGCCGGCGGAAGCCGCCCCCCAGGACGCCGACACGGCGCTCTTGCGCGAGATGCACAAGACCATTCACGACGTGACCGCGGGGGTGGATTCCTTCGGGTTCAACGCCGCCATCGCGCGCCTTTACGCATTCACCAATACCCTGGCCAGGACGCAAGCCGGCGGCGCGGCCAAGCGCGAGGCGGCGCGGGCGCTGGCGCAACTCATGGCGCCGATGACACCGCACCTGGCCGAGGAGCTGTGGCAGATGCTGGGCGGCGAGGGGCTGGTGGCGCGGGCCTCCTGGCCGCGGGCCGACGAGTCGATGCTGGTGGATGACACCGTCACGCTGCCCGTCCAGATCAACGGCAAGCGCCGCGCCGAGATCGAGGTGCCCGCCGAGCTGGAGAAGTCCGAGGTTGAAAAACGCGCCCTGGCCACCGATGCTGTGCAAAGGGCGCTGGACGGAGGCCAGCCCAAGAAGGTGATCGTCGTGCCGGGTCGGATCGTCAATGTCGTGGTGTAGTCGCCGCCTGCTCCTGCTGGGCGGGGCGGCGCTGGCCGGATGTGGCTTCACTCCGGCCTACGGGCCCGGCGGTGCGGCGCACCGGCTGCAGAACGCCATCCTGGTCGAGGCGCCGGAGGGGCGGGCCGGCTATCTGCTGCAACGCGAGATCGAGGACCGTCTGGGCCGCGGCCAGCCGGGGCGTTTCGGGCTGAGCTACGCGATCGACCTGGAGCGCAAGCCGATCGCGATCTCGGCGCGCAACGTGACGACACGCTACGACCTGCTGGGCACCGTCACCTACGCGTTGCGGAACAAGGCCGACGGGGCTGTCGTGATCTCGGGGAAGGCGGAGAGTTTCACCAGTTATTCCGCATCCGGCTCCACCGTGGCCACGCAGGCCGCCGAACGCGATGCCGAGGCGCGGCTGATGAAGATCCTGGCCGATCAGCTGACCGCCAGGCTGGTGGCCGAGGCGGGGCGCCTGCCGGGATGAAGCTGTCGCCGCGCGACGCGCCGGGGTATTTCGCCAAGCCCGAGCCGGACCGGGCGGGGCTTCTGATCTACGGGGCTGATCCGATGCGCGTGGCGTTGCGCCGGCAGGAGGTGATCGCGGCGCTTATCGGACCCGAGGGCGAGGCCGAGATGCGCCTGACCCGGATCCCGGGGGCGGATCTGCGCAAGGATCCTGCCCGGCTGGCCGACGCGGTGAAGGCGCAGGGGTTCTTCGCGGGCCCGCGCGTGGCCTTCGTGGAGGATGCGACCGACGCGGTGGCCCCGGCGGTGACGGAGGCGTTGGAGATCTGGCGCGCGGGCGACGCGCAGGTTGTGGTCACGGCCGGGCAACTCAAGCCCGCCTCGAAGCTGCGCAAGCTGTTCGAGGGCCATGCCAACGCCTATGCCGCCGCGATCTACGATGATCCGCCTTCGCGCGGTGAGATCGAGGCGATCCTGAAGCGCGCGGGCCTCGGCGCCGTCTCGCGCGCGGCGATGCGCGACATAGACGCGCTGGCCCGCGCGCTGGATCCGGGGGATTTCCGGCAGACGGTGGAGAAGCTCGCGCTTTACACCCTGGGTAATGCCGAACCGGTCAGCCCCGAGGACGTCGCGGCCTGCGCCCCGGCCTCGACAGAGGCGGAACTGGACGACATCCTGCATATCGTGGCCGAGGCACGCGCGGGCGAGATCGGCCCGGTGATGAAGCGGTTGCGCGCCCAGGGGGTGCAACCGGTGGCCCTGAGCATCGCGGCCACGCGCCATTTCCGCACCCTTTACGCCGCGGCCAGCGATCCCGGCGGGCCGGCCAAGGGCATTGCCCGGGTGCGTCCGCCGGTCTTCGGCCCGCGGCGCGACCGGATGCAGCGGCAGGCGCAGAGCTGGGGACCGGCGCGGCTGGAAGAGGCGTTGAGCCTGCTGACCGACACGGACCTGAAGTTGCGTTCCGCCGGGCAGACCGCGCCGTCCATGGCGCTGATGGAACGCGCGCTCGTGCGGCTGGCAATGATGGGCGCGCGGTAGTCAGCCGGTGAGGGCCCGGATATGCGGGCCGACGTCCGCGCCGTGCAGCATGGCGAAAATGTAGATCCACCCGCCGATCACCACCATCGGGATGAAGAAGTGCGGCGCCAGGATCGTCACCACGCGCGGGAACTGCCGGCCGGGTCGGACCGGGCCGTCCCGGCCCATGCGCTCGCGCAGATCCGCGAATGCATCCATCGCTTCCTTCATGGCGACATGGGCGAGGTAGGTCCCCAGAAGGCTGCTGAGCCCCACGAGGATGCCGATCACGGGCAGGGCCGCCTCGATGTCGTGCATGGTGTTCTTGTCGGACAGGAAGTAGGAGGTAAAGAGAAACCCCTGGAGCGTAAGACCCCAGAACATGCGCTGGCTGATGAGCGTATTCTCGGCGCGGATCGTGTCGGAGAGGGTCTTCAACTCCTCGATACAGAGCGGATCGGCGGGTGTGGGCTCGGGCGTGTCGGTCTGGCGCATGGGATTATCTGCTGCGTGAAAGATCGTCAGTGCTGAACTCGCTACTGCAAAGCGTAGCGCGGATTTTATCCTGCCGGGCCCTTTCGGCAAGTCCCGAGGGCAGTGTGCCGGGGCAGGCGGTTTTCACGGGGTCAGGGCGCGGCGCGCGGCGGCCCGGCCGGCCCATCGGCCCGTTGCCAGGCAAGCGGTCAGCAGATAGCCCCCCGTGGGCGCCTCCCAGTCCAGCATCTCGCCCGCGGCGAACGTGCCCGGACGCGCGCGCAGCATCAGCCCGGCGTCCAGGGCCGCGAACCGCAGCCCTCCGGCTGTCGAGATCGCCTCGTCCAGCGGGCGGGGGCCGGAATGGGACACCGGTAGCGCCTTGATCAACGGCGCGGGGTCCTCGGGCAGCGGCCGGGCGAATTCCATCAGGAGGGCCTGTTTCACGGGCGCCAGGCGCAGCGCCTTGCGCAGGTGATTCGCCCGGCTCTGCTTGCCCCGGGGGCGGGACAGGCGGCGGCGCAACTCTGCCGCATCGAGGTCCGGCGCAAGGTCGAGGCTCAGCGGGGCGCCCGTGCGCAGGACACGCGACAGTGCATAGAGGCCCCCGCCTTCCAGCCCGCGGGCCGAGACCACGAATTCCCCGCGCGAGACCTGCCCCCCGGCATGCAGCGCCGCCCCCTTGACCGGCGTGCCGAAGTGGCGCCGCATGTGCGCCGACCACGCCACCCGGAGACCCACGTTGGCCGGCGCGAAGGGCGCGCGCGCCGTTTCGGGCAGATGCGCCGCCCAGGTGCCGTCGGATCCCAGGCGCGCCCAGCTTGCCCCGCCGCAGGCCAGGACGGTGACGTCCGGGGTCAGCGTCTTGCGCCCGTCCGGCGTGTCGATCAGGACGCCGGGCCCGTCCCACCCGGTCCAGCGCCAGCGGGTGCGCAGGCGCACCCCCAGCCCTTCCAGCCGTGCGAGCCAGGCCCGCAGGAGCGGACTGGCCTTCATCGCGGTGGGGAAGACACGCCCCGAGGAGCCGGTGAAAAGCGGCTGGCCCAGCCCCTCGGCCCAGTCCTGCACCGCCTCGGGCCCGAAGGCGGCGAGCATCGGGCGCAGCGGGTCGGCCGCCTCGGCATAGGCGGTCAGGAAGGGCTCGGTCGCCTCTGCCTTTGTGAGGTTCAGGCCAGACTTGCCGGCCATCAGGAATTTCCGCGCGGGCGAGGGCTTGGCCTCGGCCACGGTTACCGAAAGCCCGGCGCGGGCCATTTCCTCGGCCGCCATCAGGCCGGCGGGCCCCGCCCCGATGACGAGCGCGGCGGTCACGGCAGGGTCCTTTGGGCGAAGCGATGGGGCGGCATGATGTCCCTTGCCCTTCTGGTCGCGGTGGACGATCTCTTGCCCGTGCGATGACCCGGGATCAAGTCGATAGTCCTCCGCCCCAGTGCCCGCTTTGCGGCCGGCCCATACCGCCCGAGGCGCCGCAGAGCCTGCATCACCTCGTCCCGCGGCTGAAGGGCGGCAAGCACGGGCCGACGGTGCTGTTGCACCAGATCTGCCACAACGAGATCCACGCCACCCTGACCGAGGCCGAACTGGCCCGCGATTACGCGACGATCGCGGCGCTGCGGGGTCATCCGCGGCTCGCCCGGTTCATCCGATGGGTGGCCAAGCGCCCGCCGACCTTTCATTCCAGAACGCCCGGCGCGCGCCGCAAGCGGTGAAGCCTGCGCGTTGATCTATCCGATCATGCCCTTGATCGCGGCGGCGTGGTCGGGATCGGCCGCGAGCGTGTCGGCGGCGACCTCGCGGGCGGCCGTCATCACGCCGTCCTCCACCACGCGATCGAACAGGCCCCAGGCCAGGGCCGTCCGGGCATCGATCTTCTGACCGCCCATCAGGATCATCTTGGCCCGGGCGGGTCCCACCAGCGCGGCCAGCCGGCCGGGATCGGAGGGCTGAGGCAGAAAGCCGAGCTTCATGACCGGATAGAACGCCTTGGCCTGCGGCACGGCGAGGCGCAGGTCGCAGGCCAGGACCATGCCCATGGCGCCGCCGGCCACGGTGCCGTTGAGCGCCGCGATGGACAGCCCCGGCAGGGCGGCGATCGCGGCCGAAAGGCGTTCCCACGCCGCGCTTGTGGCCAGGCCGGCGCGGGCGGCGTCCAGATCGGCGCCGGCCGAGAAGACCTTGCCGTTGCCCGTAAGTACCAGCGCCCGGGCCGTCTGTGCCGCTTCGGCGATCTCGGCCAGGTCGGTCAGCATCGCCTCGGTCAGCGAATTGGCCTTGTCCGGGCGGTCGATGGTGGCGATCCAGAGGCCCGCCTCCTTTTCGAGCCGGATCATGCGAGGCCCGCCCGCTTGCGGATCTCGCCGTCGCGCAGCGAGATCTCCTGGCCAATGAAATCGTCGGCGTCCGGCGTGCACATCCACATCAGCGCTTTGGCCGGCCATTCCGGCGGGATGTGGTCGGACCAGTCCAGCTGGCTGACGGGATTGATTCCGCTGGCCTTGATCTCGTGCTGCATCTGCGTGGCCACCGTTCCGGGCGACAGGCCCATCACGCGCAGGCCGTGGTCCTTCGCCTCGACATGGGCACAGCGGGTCAGCATCGCTGCCCCGGCCTTCGAGGCGCAGTAGTGGCTCCAGCCCTCGAGCGGGTTGTGCGCGGCGCCGGAGCTGACAGTGATGATGGTACCGCCCCCGTGGTCCTGCATCACGGGCATCGCCGCGCGCATCCCGTGAAAGATGCCCTTGAGGTTGATGTCGATCACCTGGTCCCAGGCGTGGGGATCGGCCTCGGCCAGATGCGATATGGGCTCGATCACCCCGGCGTTTCCGATCAGCACGTCGAGTCGGCCGAAGCTCTTGAGGCAGGCCTCGACGGCGGCGTCGACTTCCCAGAAGCGGCTGACGTCGCAGGGGATGGCGATCGCCCGTCGGCCGATCTCGCCGGCGAGGTCGGCGATGGCGTCGCCCCTGCGCGCCACGAGCGCCACGTTGGCCCCCGCCGTGGCGAAGGCGCGTGCGGCCGCGGCGCCGATTCCGCGGCTGGCGCCGGTGATGAGTACCGTCTGGCCCGTGAAATCCATGATCCGTCCCCTGCTGGTGGCCCTGTCGTCGTGACCGCGCGTGGTGTCGTCCGGCCAGAAGACCACTTGACCGTCCGGGCGCGAACACGGAAGCTGTCGGCAGTATTTCAAACACGGAAGGGTTCCCGATGTCATCCTTGAAAAGCACGGCCGCCTCTGCGGCCGCGATCGTGATGTCGCTGTCCGGTTCGGGCGCCGTCGCCGATGTTGCACCCGATCAGGTGTGGCAGGACTGGAAGACCTACATGAGCGGCTTCGGCTACGCCGTGGAAGCCGACGAATCGATGTCGGGCGACACGCTGACGGTGTCCGACATCACGATGACCATGGATATCCCCGAGGAAGAGGGGCAGGTCAGCGTCATGGTGGAGAAGATGACCTTCACCGACCGTGGCGACGGCAGCGTCTCGATCGGGATACCGCCGAGCTTGCCGATCACCGTCGACGTGGCGGGCGACGACGTGGACGAGGTGACGGTGCACCTCGACTACGACACGACCGGCTTTGCGATGACGGTGTCGGGCGATCCCGACGACATGACCTACAACTACACTGCGGGCGAGATCATGCTGGCGCTTCGCGAGGTGGTCGTTGACGGCGAGACGGAGGATCTGGGCACCGCGCAGATCGCGATGGCCGACGTCACCGGCACCTCGACCATGACGAAGGGGGCGCTGCGCAGTTCGGAACAGAAGATGAGCACCGGCGCGGTGAATTATACCGTCGACATTTCCGACCCCGAGGGCAGCGGCAACCTGTTCATCGAAGGGGGCGCGGAGAACATGGATTTCCGCGGCGAGGGCGATTTCCCCGCCGAAATGGACCCCGAGAACATGGCCGCGATGATCGCGGCGGGTTTCTCTGCCTCGGGCCGGTTTTCCTACGAAGGCGGCAAGACCGAGTTCAAGTTCACCGAGGATGGCGAGGAAGCCCAGGGCATGTCCAGCACCGACAGCGGCATGCTGGAGGTCCGGCTGAACGGCGACGAGTTGCACTACGCCGGCGGGGCCGAGAACATGGCGATGAAAATGCAGGGCAGCGACCTGCCCATGCCGGTCGAATGGTCCATGCAGGAGCTGGGTTTCGATTTCACCGTTCCCGTCATGGCGCGGGAGGAGCCGCAGGATTTCGCGATCTCGCTGACCCTTGGCGATCTGTCCGTCTCCGAAATGCTGTGGTCGATGATCGATCCGGAGGGCAAACTGCCGCATGACCCCGCGACACTGGCCTTCGACATTTCTGGCAGCGGCGTGCTTGACCAGGACCTGCTGGACCCCGAGCAGATGGAGGCCGTGGAGCGCCAGGGTGAAGCGCCGGGCGAGCTGGAATCGGTTGACCTGAACGCGCTGAACGTTGCGTTGGCCGGGGCGAAGCTGACCGGCGAGGGCGGTTTCACCTTCGACAACGCTGATACCGAAACCTTCGACGGCATGCCGGCCCCCGAGGGCTCTGTCGATCTCAAGCTGGTCGGCGGCAACGCGTTGCTGGACAAGCTGGTGGAGATGGGCCTGATGCCCGAGGAGGAGGCGCAGGGCGCCCGCATGATGCTGGGGCTCTTCGCCGTGCCCTCGGGCGAGGATACGCTGACCTCGACCATCGAGGTGACCGAGGACGGCAAGGTGCTGGCCAACGGGCAGCGCCTGCAGTAACCCGTCGCAAATGCGAGGGACAGGGGCCGCGGGCGCACCGCGGCCCCTGTTGCGTCGGCACCCTTGCACCGCGTCCGGGCAGGGGCTACCTGTCTGCCGCAGCAGGAGGATGCCCATGGCCCGATCTCTGGAAGACCTGACCGACACGCTTCTGACCGCCGCACGGCGGGCCGGGGCCGAGGCCGCCGACGCCATGGCGGTGCAGGGCACCTCGGTCAGCATCGATGTGCGCGGCGGCGTGCTTGAGCAGGCCGACCGCGCCGAAGGCACGGACTTGGGGCTGCGGGTTCTGATCGGGCGGCGGCAGGCCTGTGTCTCGGCCTCGGACACCCGTGACGAGACCCTCGGGGCGCTGGCCGAGCGGGCGGTGGCCATGGCACGGGAGGCGCCCGAGGATCCCCACGCGGGGCTGGCAGATCCCGAGCAGCTGGCCCGCGACCGGGATGCCGCGGCGCTGGAACTGCAAGATCCGGCCGCCGAGCCCTCGCCCGAGATCCTGCAGGAGGATGCCCGCGCGGCGGAGGCTGCGGCCCTGGCCGTCGCGGGGGTGAGCCAGGTGCAGTCCGCCACCGCCGCCTATGGCCGGCGCCAGATGCATATGGCGGCCAGCAACGGGTTTTCGGGCGGATACGCGCGGACCGACAGGGCGATTTCCTGCGTGGCGATCGCCGGCGAGGGCACGCAGATGGAGCGTGACCACGACAGCGACAGCCGCCTGTTCCAGAGCGACCTGCGCGCGCCCGAGGACATCGGCCGCTGTGCGGGCGAGCGCGCGGTCGCCCGTCTGAACCCCTTGCGCCCCCCGACGGGGGCCTACCCGGTCCTGTTCGATGAGCGGATCTCGGGGTCATTGATCGGGCATCTTCTGGCGGCGGCGAACGGCACGGCGGTTGCGCGCGGGGCCTCGTGGCTACGCGACCGTCTGGGCGAGGCGGTCTTGCCGGCGGAGCTTTCGCTGGTGGAGGAGCCGCATCGCCCGCGTGCGCCGCGGTCGCGCACCTTTGACGCCGAGGGCCTGCCGACCCGGCGCCGCGCCATTGTGGAGAACGGGCGGCTGACGGGATGGACGCTCGACCTGGGCACCGCGCGGAAACTGGGCATGCCCCCCACGGGCAACGCCACGCGCGGGGTGTCGGCCCCGCCCAGCCCCGGCAACTGGAACGTGGCCCTGACCCAGGGCGCGCGCAGCCGCGGCGACCTGATCGCCGAGATGGGCCACGGCCTGCTGGTGACGTCGCTGATCGGATCCACCATCAATCCCAACACCGGTGACTATTCACGTGGCGCGAGCGGCTTCTGGGTGGAGAACGGCGAGATCGCCTATCCGGTGAACGAATGCACCATCGCCGGGAGCCTGCCCGAATTCCTGACGCGGATGACGCCGGCCAACGATGCGCGGTGTCATCTCAGCCAGGTCGTGCCGTCGCTGCTGGTCGAGGGGCTGACGCTTGCCGGCACCTGATCTGGCCTTGCTGATCGAATCGGCGCGCGCCGCCGGCGAGGTGGCGCTGACCTTCACCGGGCAGGGGGCGCGGCGCTGGGACAAGCCCGGCGGGGCCGGCCCGGTGACAGAGGCCGATATGGCGGTCAACACCCTTCTGGAAGAGAAGCTTCGCAGGGCCCGGCCCGATTACGGATGGCTGTCGGAGGAGACCGAGGACGCACCCGGCCGGCTGGCCTGCCGCCGTGTCTTCATCGTGGATCCGATCGACGGGACCCGTGCCTTCATCGAGGGCTCGGGGACCTGGGCGCATTCCCTGGCGGTGGCCGAGGCGGGTATCGTGACCGCGGCGGTGGTCTACCTGCCCGCGCGGGACAAGTTGTACTCGGCCGCGGCGGGCGCCGGCGCCTTTCTCAACGATCGCCCGATCCGGGTAAGTGACCGCGCGGAGGTTGCCGAGGCCTGGGTCCTGGCCGCGCGTCCAAGCGTCGCCGCCGAACACTGGCACGGGCCGGTGCCCCGCTTCAAGCGTGCGCACCGGCCTTCCATCGCCTACAGGCTGTGCCTCGTGGCCGAGGGCCGTTTCGATGCCATGCTGACGCTGCGCCAGAGCTGGGAGTGGGATATTGCCGCCGGCGAACTGATCCTGCGCGAGGCGGGGGCCGTGACGAGCGATCGCGCCGGGTTGCCGCTGCGCTTCAACAATCCGGCGCCCCAGGTGGCCGGCGTGGTGGCGGCGAACCGCGCCCTTCATGCCGGCATCACGGCCGCGCTGGCCTACTGAGGCGCATTTCCCTTGCCCGCGGGCGCCGGGCGGGTCTAATGGCCGGCGGGAGGACGGCATGGCGGAGCGATCCGACAACCTGACCGGCGCGATGCTGATGATGGCCTCGATGGCGTCGTTCACCCTGAACGACACCTTCGTGAAGGCGCTGGCGGGCGACATCCCGCTGTTCCAGGTGTTGTTCGTCCGCGGTATCTTCACCACCCTGGCCGTGGGCGTGATCGTGTGGTGGATGGGGGCACTGCCGGCACCGGTGGCGCGGCGCGACTACGGGGTGATCGCCCTGCGGATGGTGGGCGAGGTCGGGGCGGCCTATTTCTTCCTGACGGCCCTGTTCAACATGCCGATCGCCAATGTCACCGCGATCCTGCAGGCGCTGCCGCTGACAATCACGCTGGCCGCCGCGCTGGTCTTCGGCGAGCCCATCGGCTGGCGGCGGCTGACGGCCATCCTGCTGGGGTTCGCGGGCGTTCTGCTGATCGTGCGACCCGGGGCGGCGGACTTCACCGTCTACTCCGTCTACGTGCTGGCGGCTGTCGGTTTCGTGACCCTGCGGGACCTGGCCACCCGGCGCCTGTCGCCCGGCACCTCCTCGATGCTGGTGACCTTCATCACGACGCTGTCCATCACCGTCTTTTTCGGGCTGGCGAGCCTCGGGATAGACTGGGCCCCGATGGACCTGCGGGCCACGGGGCTTACGCTGGGGGCGGCGGTGATGATCATCGGCGGCTACCTGTTCTCGATCATGGTGATGCGGGTGGGCGAGATCAGTTTCGTCGCGCCCTTCCGCTACACCGGTCTGATCTGGGCGCTGGTACTGGGCTGGCTGATCTTCGACGAATGGCCCGAGCCGATCACGCTGGCCGGCGCGGCGGTCGTGGTGGGCAGCGGTCTGTTCATGCTGTATCGCGAGGCACAACTGGGGCGGAAAACGCGGTTTTCACATGGTCCTCGTCCACGTTGAAGTCATTGCGGAACGCCTCTGCCTCGGCAGCCGTGAGGGGCTTGAGGCCCCTGCCGGCCTGTTGCGCGCGGGAATCGTTGTCATCGTGCAGCGCGCGCAGGTACATCCGCGTGGTGGGTTCGACCAGCGTGGGCATCTTTTCGTGGAGCCGGTGATGGGCGTAGTTCATCACCGTGCGCTTGTCGCCTGGTCGGAAGAGGACGGCCAGCCCGCAGGCCCAGAAAGGCGCCTGGACCGGTTTGGCCGCGATCCCCTCGGGGCTTAGCCGCACACTGTATCCGCTGCGGAACTCGAAGGCCATGTTGCGCCAGCGCCGCCGCATCGGTTCGCTCTGCCGTGCCATGCGCCGCAGCCGCCGGATGAAGTTCACGCCGACGGCGTCGTCGTCGTCCAGCCGGAACTGGACCGACTCCGTCTCGTTGGGGCGCAGCTCCTCCTGCAGGACAAGCTGCATGGCCAGCCTGTGCTTGAGCGGTTCGCGCGTGACGATCTTGATCTGCGGCACCGCGGCGGTGATGTCATGCAGCCGGTCCCGGTAGGCGGCCGGCAGGGTTTCACCCGTCAGGATGAGGAAGGTGAAGCGCGGATCGGTCTGCGCGGCGATCGAGGGCAGGGTCAGCGTTTCGAAGTGGCGAAAGCGCAGCTCCATCCGCTCGGCCGCATAGAGATAGGCCTCGCGTTCGGCAATGCTGTCGTGCATGCGCTTGAACCCGCCGAGCGCGGGATAGGAAAAGCGGCAGATTCCGACGAGACGCATTCAGGCGATGATCCTTTGGGTGACTGCGGCGGCATCGTTGCAAAGCGGGTCGCCGCGGACAAGGCGAAAGCTGTCAGGCATAGAGCGCGCGCACCCGTTCGGCATCGATGGCGAACAGGTTGCGAAAGCGCGCCTCGCCCTGCGCGTCCAGCGGATCGAGGCGGAAACGCCGCACCCCCGGTTTCTGGCGGGAATCGTTGTAATCGTTGTGGCCGCGCACGAACATCGGTTCCTGCGGCAGGCTGAGCACCGGCATCATCCGGTCCAGTTTGGCATGGCTGAAATTGAGGATGCAGCGCGACGCGGCCGGTTTCACCGCCATCGCAAGAGCCGGGGTCCACAGGGCCTGCCGCGTCGGTGCCGCCGCGATGCCCTCCGGGCCGGGACGGGCGATGAAGCCCTGGGTGAAGTCGATGGCGCAATAACGGTTCGCACGGATCGTGCCGCGGATATCGCTTGCCGCCTGACGCAGACGTTCGACGAAGTGTCGCCCGACGGCGTCGTCATCGTCCATGCGGAATTGCAGGCTCGGCAGGCCGCGTGCCTCGCGGACCGAGTTGACGGCCCGTTTCATCACGTCCCGGTGCCGGCCGGGCGGATGGGCGCGCACCACCGCTTGCGGCATCCCGGCCAGCAACGCCTCCAGCCGGTCGCGGTAGGCACGGGGCAGGCTCTCGCCGATCACCACCAGAAAGGTGAAATCGGGATCGGACTGCGCGCGCAGCGCGGGCAGGGTGAGGGCCTCGAAGGTGCGCAAGCGCTCCTCCATCCGGGCGGGGGCGTAGAGGTAGGCCTCGCGCGCCGCGGTGGTGTCATGATCGACCTGGAAGCCGCCGAGGGCCGGGTAGGAAAACCGGCAAACCCCGATCACCTGCATGTCGCGGCTGTCCATCGCGCCCCGGTCCCCCTTGCCATGACGCCGTGAGCATGGCATTGGACCCCGAGGGTGGCAAGCGCCGGTGCCTGTTGACAACCCCCGCGACTCCCCATATACGCGCGTCATCCGGGCTGCGGGCTTCGTCCTGCGCCTGCATCAGAACTGTAGTGGTCAAGATCCGGGCCGGCATGGCCCCGATCCTCTGGAAACCCACCGCGTCGTGCCTGAACGAGCAGGTTGCGATCGCGGTCGTTGCGTTTTGCGGACGCGCGAGGCGCTTTTTGAGAAACCGCACGCCCGGGCGTGCACGCACATGTGTTGAAGACGGGGAAAGAGACCCAATGCCAACGATCCAACAGCTGATCCGCAAGCCGCGGCAGCCCAAAGTCAGAAGCCAGAAGTCCATGCACCTTCAGGGGTGCCCGCAGAAGCGCGGCGTCTGCACGCGCGTCTACACGACCACGCCGAAGAAGCCGAACTCGGCGATGCGGAAGGTCGCCAAGGTGCGCCTGACCAACGGCTACGAGGTCATCAGCTACATCCCCGGCGAAAAGCACAATCTTCAGGAGCACTCGGTGGTCCTGATCCGCGGTGGCCGTGTGAAGGACCTTCCCGGCGTGCGCTACCACATCCTGCGCGGGGTTCTGGATACCCAGGGCGTCAAGGATCGTAAGCAACGCCGCTCCAAATACGGCGCCAAGCGTCCGAAGTAAGAGGATAAGATAGATGTCCCGTCGTCACGCCGCTGAGAAACGCGAGATCCTGCCCGACGCCAAGTACAGCGACCGGGTGCTGTCGAAGTTCATGAACAACCTGATGATCGACGGCAAGAAGTCGGTCGCCGAGAAGATCGTCTACAACGCGCTCGACCGTGTCGAGAACAAGGTCAAGCGCGCGCCGGTGGAGATCTTCCACGAGGCTCTGGACAACATCAAGCCGTCGGTCGAGGTTCGTTCGCGCCGCGTGGGCGGGGCCACCTACCAAGTGCCCGTCGAAGTGCGCCCCGAGCGCCGCGAGGCGCTGGCCATCCGCTGGCTGATCACTGCCAGCCGCGCCCGCAACGAGAACACGATGGAAGAACGCCTTGCCGGGGAACTGCTGGATGCCGTGAACAGCCGCGGTTCCGCCGTGAAGAAGCGTGAAGACACTCACAAGATGGCCGAGGCGAACAAGGCCTTCAGCCACTACCGCTGGTAATTTCAGAGGCACCTGAACCCATGGCACGCGATTATTCCCTGGACCGCTACCGCAACTTTGGCATCATGGCCCACATCGATGCGGGCAAGACGACCTGCACCGAGCGGGTCCTGTTCTACACGGGCAAGTCCCACAAGATCGGCGAGGTCCATGACGGCGCCGCCACCATGGACTGGATGGAGCAGGAGCAGGAACGCGGGATCACCATCACCTCGGCCGCGACCACGACCTTCTGGTTCCGTACCGAGGATGGCGAGAACCCCACCGGCATCTACGGTGACACGCCGCAAGAGGCCAAGTTCCGGTTCAACATCATCGACACCCCCGGCCACGTCGACTTCACCATCGAGGTCGAGCGCAGCCTTGCCGTGCTCGACGGCGCGGTCGCCGTGCTGGATGCCAACGCCGGCGTCGAACCCCAGACCGAAACCGTCTGGCGCCAGGCCGACCGGTATCAGGTGCCGCGGATCGTCTTCGTCAACAAGATGGACAAGCTGGGCGCGGATTTCTTCAACTGCGTGAAGATGATCAAGGACCGCACCGGCGCGACGCCGGCGCCGATCCAGATGCCCATCGGGGCCGAGGACAAGCTGGAAGGCATCGTCGATCTGGTCACCATGAAGGAATGGGTCTGGAAGGGCGAGGACCTGGGCGCGACCTGGGTCATCCAGGACATCCGCGACGAGCTCAAGGACAAGGCCGAGGAGATGCGCGGCGAACTCGTGGAGATCGCCGTCGAGGTCGATGACGAGGCCATGGAAGCCTATCTGGAGGGCGAGGAGCCCGACGAGCCCAAGCTGCGCGAGCTAATCCGCAAGGGCACGCTGGAGCTGGCCTTCGTGCCGATCCTGTGCGGTTCGGCATTCAAGAACAAGGGCGTCCAGCCGCTGTTGAACGCGGTGATCGACTACCTGCCCGGGCCGCTCGACGTGCCGCCCTACATGGGCTTCGCCCCGGACGACGAGACCGAGACGCGCAACATCGAGCGCAAGCCGGGCGACGATCAGCCCTTCGCGGGCCTCGCCTTCAAGATCATGAACGACCCCTTCGTCGGTTCGCTGACCTTTACCCGGATCTACTCGGGCATCATGGAAAAGGGTGGCTCGGTGCTGAACGCCACCAAGGGCAAGCGCGAGCGCATCGGCCGGATGATGATGATGCACTCCAACTCCCGCGAGGAGATCGACTGGGCCGGGTCGGGCGACATCATCGCGCTGGCCGGCCTGAAGGCGACGACGACGGGCGACACGCTGTGCGACCCCGCCAAGCCGGTGGTGCTGGAGACCATGACCTTCCCAGACCCGGTGATCGAGATCGCGGTCGAGCCCAAGTCGAAGGCCGACCAGGAAAAGATGAGCCAGGGTCTGCAGCGCCTCGCCGCCGAGGATCCGTCCTTCAAGGTCGAGACCGATCTGGAATCGGGTCAGACCATCATGAAGGGCATGGGCGAGCTGCACCTCGACATCCTGATCGACCGCCTCAAGCGCGAATTCAAGGTGGACGCCAACATCGGGGCGCCGCAGGTGGCCTACCGCGAGACGATCTCGCACCCGATCACGCACACCTACACGCACAAGAAGCAGACCGGTGGCTCGGGCCAGTTCGCCGAGGTGCAGATGGAGATCGCGCCGACCGAGGCGGGCGAGGGCTACAGTTTCGAATCCCGCATCGTCGGCGGCAACGTTCCCAAGGAATACATCCCCGGCGTGGAAAAGGGCATCGAGAGCGTCATGGACAGCGGCCCGCTGGCCGGCTTCCCGGTGATCGATTTCAAGGTGGCGCTGGTCGACGGCAAGTACCACGACGTGGACTCCTCGGTCATGGCCTTCGAGATCGCCAGCCGCATGTGCATGCGCGAGGGCCTGAGAAAGGCCGGCGCCAAGCTGCTGGAGCCGGTGATGAAGGTCGAGGTGGTCACGCCGGAGGAATACACCGGCAACATCATCGGCGACCTGACCTCGCGCCGGGGCCAGGTTCAGGGGCAGGAGCCGCGCGGCAACGCGATTGTCATCGACGCGCATGTGCCGCTGGCCAACATGTTCGGCTACATCAACACGCTGCGCTCGATGTCCTCGGGCCGGGCCCAGTTCACCATGCAGTTCTCGCATTACGAACCGGTGCCGCAGAACATCAGCGAAGAGATCCAGTCGAAGTACGCATGACACGGGTGGCGGGGTGAACCCCGCCCTACCCATCCACCGTAGGGCGGGGTTCACCCCGCCATCCGAGAAGAGACAAGGAGGCCACGATGGCAAAGGAAAAGTTTGACCGTTCGAAACCGCACGTAAACATCGGCACTGTTGGTCACGTTGACCACGGCAAGACGACCTTGACGGCCGCGATCACGAAGTATTTCGGCGATTTCCA
>NHTQ01000006.1 GCA_002166865.1 Rhodobacteraceae bacterium WFHF2C18 | reverse complement strand
GACAACGTGAGCTTCTCGGTGGAACTGATCGCGCCGATCGCCATGGAAGAGGGCCTGCGCTTCGCCATCCGCGAAGGCGGCCGCACCGTCGGCGCCGGCGTCGTCTCGAAGATCATCGAATAATCGACCTCCGGGTTCGACGAGGGCGGCCGGCCGGTCCGGCCGTCCTCCTATCAACTCCAACGCCGAAAGGCTGTAGACATGCAAAGCCAAAACATTCGCATTCGGCTGAAGGCCTTTGACTATCGCGTGCTGGACGCCAGCACGCAGGAGATCGTCAATACCGCCAAGCGCACGGGGGCCGAGGTCCGTGGGCCGATCCCGCTGCCGAACAAGATCGAGAAGTTCACGGTCCTGCGCAGCCCGCACGTGAACAAGAAATCCCGCGACCAGTTCGAGATCCGCACGCACAAGCGGCTCTTGGACATCGTCGACCCGACGCCGCAGACCGTGGACGCGCTGATGAAGCTCGACCTCGCCGCCGGCGTTGACGTTCAGATTTCGGTTTAAGGAGGGTGACGGTGATGTTGCGCTCTGGCGTTATCGCAAAAAAGGTCGGGATGACCCGGCTCTTCATGGAGGACGGCCGGCAGGTGCCCGTGACCGTCCTGCAACTGGACAAGCTGCAGGTCGTGGCTCAGCGCACGCCCGACCGGCACGGGTATTCGGCGGTTCAGCTTGGCGCGGGCTCGGCCAAGCCCAAGCGCGTGACCCAGGCCATGCGCGGCCATTTCGCCGCCGCCAATGTCGCGCCCAAGCGGAAGGTCGCGGAATTCCGGGTGGCCCCGGAGAACATGATCGACGTGGGCGAAGAGATCACCGCTGATCACTACTTCGAGGGCCAGTTCGTGGACGTCTGCGGCACGTCGATCGGCAAGGGCTTCGCCGGCGGCATGAAGCGGCACAACTTCCGCGGCCTTGAGGCGACGCACGGCATCTCGATCGCGCACCGCAGCCACGGCTCGACCGGCCAGTGCCAGGACCCCGGCAAGGTGTTCAAGGGCAAGAAGATGGCCGGCCACCTGGGCGCGGCCCGGGTGACCACCCAGAACCTGCAGGTGGTCAAGACCGATGCCGAGCGCGGGCTGATCATGGTCAAGGGTGCGGTTCCCGGTTCCAAGGGCGGCTGGGTGACGATCAAGGACGCGGTGAAGAAACCCTTCCCCGAGAACGCGATCCTGCCCGCCGCGCTGAAATCGGCCGCGGACGAGGCCAAGCGCCAGGCCGAGGAGGCCGCCGCGCAGGCCGCCGCCGAGGAAGAGGCCGAAGCCCAGCGTCTGGCCGAGGAGCAGGCCGCCGAAGAGGCCGCCGCGGCAGCGGAGGCCGAGGCCGACATCGAGGCCGAGAAGGATGCGGATGTCGATCCTTCGAACGAGAAGAAGGACGGTGAGTGATATGAAACTCGACGTGATCAAACTGGACGGCGGCAAGGCCGGCTCGGTGGAACTGGGCGAAGATATCTTCGGCCTGGAACCTCGTGCCGACATCCTGCACCGCGTGGTCCGCTGGCAGCGCAACAAGGCGCAGGCCGGCACCCACAAGGTGAAGACCCGCACCGAGACCTCGTATTCCTCCAAGAAGATCTACCGCCAGAAGGGCACCGGTGGGGCCCGTCACGGGGACCGCAACGCGCCGATCTTCCGCAAGGGGGGCATCTACAAGGGCCCGGTGCCGCGCAGCCACGCGCATGAATTGCCGAAACAGGTGCGCAAGCTGGGCCTCAAGCACGCGCTGAGCGCCAAGGCGCAGGCCGGCGAACTGGTCGTCATCGAGGCGGCCGAGGCGCAGGGCAAGACCAAGGACCTGGCCCGCCAGGTCAGGGATCTTGGCTGGAAGCGCGCGCTGGTCATCGACGGTGCCGAGGTGGACGAGGGATTCGCCCGCGCCGCGCGCAACATCGAAGGACTGGACGTGCTGCCCTCGGTCGGCGCGAACGTCTATGACATCCTCCGCCGTGACACGCTGGTGATCACCAAGGCGGGTGTCGAAGCACTGGAGGCTCGCCTGAAATGAGCGCGAAACCCGAACACTACGACGTGATCCGCAAGCCCGTCATCACCGAGAAATCCACGATGGCCTCCGAATACGGGGCCGTCGTCTTCGAAGTGGCGCGCGACAGTTCCAAGCCCCAGATCAAGGAGGCCATCGAGGCGCTTTTCGGGGTCAAGGTGAAGGCGGTGAACACCACCATCACCAAGGGCAAGCAGAAGCGTTTCCGCGGGATCAAGGGCCGGCGCAACGACGTCAAGAAGGCCTATGTGACCCTTGAGGAGGGAAGCACTATCGACGTGACGACCGGCCTCTGATAAGGAGCCGCGACTCATCGTGGCCCCGGCACCGGCCGGGGCCGGGGCATTTCAACCGGGGCGCCTTCGGGCCCCTGCATTCACGGCCACCTTCGGGGGGCTACACCAAGGACGGGCCCGGCCCGTCGTCAACAACGGAAGACAGAAAGCATGGCACTCAAGTCGTATAAGCCGACGACGCCGGGCCAGCGCGGGCTGGTGCTGATCGACCGTTCGGAGCTGTACAAGGGGCGTCCGGTCAAATCCCTCACCGAGGGTCTGACCAAGTCGGGCGGCCGCAACAACACCGGGCGGATTACCTCGCGGCGCCGCGGGGGCGGCGCGAAGCGTCTGTATCGCGTCGTCGATTTCAAGCGGAACAAGTTCGACGTTCCGGCGGTCGTCGAGCGGATCGAGTACGACCCGAACCGGACCGCCTTCATCGCGCTCATCAACTACGAGGACGGGGAGCGCGCCTACATCCTCGCGCCGCAGCGCCTTGCGATCGGCGACAAGGTGGTCGCGGGCGACAAGGTGGACATCAAGCCCGGCAACTGCATGCCGTTCCAGGGCATGCCGATCGGTACCATCGTGCACAACATCGAGCTCAAGCCGGGCCGCGGCGGCCAGATCGCGCGGGCAGCCGGCACCTACGCCCAGTTCGTCGGGCGTGACGGGGGCTATGCCCAGATCCGGCTGAGCTCGGGCGAGCTGCGCATGGTGCGCCAGGAATGCAAGGCCACGGTGGGGGCGGTATCCAACCCCGACAACACCAACATCAACATCGGCAAGGCCGGCCGGTCGCGCCACAATGGCATCCGGCCCTCTGTGCGCGGTGTCGTCATGAACCCGATCGACCACCCGCACGGTGGTGGCGAGGGGCGTACCTCGGGCGGCCGTCACCCGGTCAGCCCCTGGGGCAAGCCCACCAAGGGCATGCGCACCCGCAACACCAACAAGGCGTCGCAGAAGCTCATCCTGCGCTCGCGTCACGCGAAGAAGAAGGGCCGCTGAAGACATGGCACGCTCTGTATGGAAAGGCCCCTTTGTCGATGCCTACGTCCTGAAAAAGGCCGAGGCGTCGCGCGAATCGGGTCGCAAGGAAGTCATCAAGATTTGGTCGCGCCGGTCGACCATCCTGCCGCAGTTCGTCGGTCTGACCTTCGGTGTTTACAACGGGCAGAAACACATCCCTGTCCTGGTCAGCGAGGAAATGATCGGCCAGAAGTTCGGCGAATACGCTCCGAGCCGTACCTACTACGGTCACATGGCGGACAAAAAAGCGAAGCGAAAGAGGTAACGTCATGGGCAAGGAAAAGAACCCCCGCCGCGTGGCGGACAACGAGGCCATGGCCAAGCTGCGCATGCTTCGCACGAGTCCGCAGAAACTCAACCTTGTGGCGGCGATGATCCGCGGCAAGAAGGTCGACAAGGCACTGAACGACCTGACCTTCTCGCGCAAGCGGATCTCCGAGGACGTGAAGAAGTGCCTTCAGTCCGCGATCGCCAACGCCGAGAACAACCACAACCTCGACGTGGACGAGCTGATCGTGGCGGAAGCCTACGTCGGCAAGAACCTGGTGATGAAGCGCGGCCGCCCGCGGGCGCGCGGCCGGTTCGGCGCCCTGCGCAAGCCGTTCTCGGAACTGACCATCAAGGTGCGTGAAATTGAGGAGCAAGCCTAATGGGTAACAAGACCAATCCGATTGGCATGCGCCTGCAGGTGAACCGCACCTGGGACAGCCGCTGGTATGCCGACACCAAGGACTACGGCGACCTCCTGCTGGAGGATGTGCAGATCCGCGAGTTCATCGAACAGGAATGCAAGCAGGCCGGCGTCAGCCGCGTGATCATAGAGCGCCCGCACAAGAAGTGCCGGGTCACGATCCACACGGCGCGTCCCGGCGTCATCATCGGCAAGAAGGGCGCCGATATCGAGGTGCTGCGCCGCAAGCTGGGCAAGATGACCGACAGCGAACTGCATCTCAATATCGTCGAGGTCCGCAAGCCCGAGCTGGACGCCGCACTGGTGGCGGACTCGATCGCGCAGCAGCTGGAGCGGCGGGTGTCGTTCCGCCGCGCGATGAAGCGCGCGGTGCAGAATGCGATGCGCATGGGGGCGCTCGGCATCCGGCTGAACGTGGCCGGCCGTCTGGGCGGGGCCGAGATCGCGCGGACGGAATGGTACCGCGAGGGCCGCGTGCCCCTGCACACCCTGCGCGCCGACATCGACTACGCCAACAAGGAAGCCGATACGCCCTACGGGATCATCGGCATCAAGGTGTGGATCTTCAAAGGCGAGATCATGGAGCACGACCCCAGTGCGCGTGACCGCAAGGCCCAAGAGCTCCAGGACGGCCCCGCGCCGCGTGGCGCCGGCGGCCGCCGCTGAGGAGGTTAAGAGATGCTTCAACCCAAGCGTACAAAATTCCGCAAGCAGCAGAAGGGCCGCATCAAGGGCGAAGCCAAGGGCGGTACCGCGCTGAACTTCGGCTCATACGGCCTGAAGGCAACCCAGCCCGAGCGGATCACGGCCCGCCAGATCGAGGCGGCCCGCCGCGCCATGACGCGCCACATGAAGCGTCAGGGCCGGGTGTGGATCCGGATCTTCCCGGATACGCCGGTGACGTCCAAGCCCACCGAGGTCCGCATGGGCAAGGGCAAGGGCTCGGTCGACTTCTGGGCCGCCAAGGTCAAGCCCGGCCGCGTCATGTTTGAGATTGACGGCGTGTCGGACTCTGTGGCAAAGGAAGCGCTCCGCCTCGCCGCGATGAAGCTGCCGATCAAGACGCGTGTCGTGGTCCGCGAGGACTGGTAAGGATTTTCGGACCCCCGATGTGCGGTCGGGGGTTCGCTTTGTTGGAAAAGCGTGGGGCTTTCCCCATGACTTCTGATGAGAGGAACCGGCGATGGACGCCAAGGAACTAAGAGAGAAGACGCCGGATCAGCTCCGCGAGGAGCTGACGCGCCTGAAGAAAGAGCAGTTCAACCTGCGCTTCCAGGGCGCCACCGGACAACTGGAAAACCCGGCCCGGATGAAGCTGGTGCGCCGCGATGCGGCTCGCGTGCTGACCGTGCTGAACGAGAAAGCCGCCCAAGCGGCGTCGGAATAAGGGAGCCTGAGCAAGATGCCCAAACGTATCCTTCAAGGCACCGTGACCAGCGACGCCAACGATCAGACGATCACCGTCTCGGTCGAACGCCGTTTCACGCACCCTGTTCTGAAGAAGACCGTGCGCAAGTCCAAGAAATACCGGGCGCACGACGCGCAGAATGCCTTCAAGAAGGGCGACTCGGTTCGCATCATCGAATGCGCCCCGAAATCCAAGACGAAACGCTGGGAGGTGATCGCGCAGTAGCGTTCACATCCCGGTTTGATCGAAACCCTGGGGAAACGGCCCGCGTGGCCCCCCAAAGGTCGGGAGAAACCATATGATCCAGATGCAGACCAATCTGGATGTCGCTGACAATTCCGGTGCCCGGAAGGTGCAGTGCATCAAGGTGCTCGGCGGATCCAAGCGCAAGTACGCCAGCGTGGGCGACATCATCGTCGTCTCGGTGAAGGAGGCCATCCCGCGTGGCCGCGTCAAGAAGGGCGATGTGCGCAAGGCCGTCGTCGTGCGCACCGCCAAGGAGGTCCGTCGCGAGGACGGGACCGCCATCCGCTTCGACCGCAACGCCGCCGTCATCCTGAACAACGCGGGCGACCCTGTCGGCACGCGTATCTTCGGGCCGGTCGTGCGCGAGCTGCGGGCGAAGAAGTTCATGAAGATCATCTCGCTCGCCCCGGAGGTGCTGTAAGATGGCCGCGAAACTCAAGAAAGGCGACAAGGTGATCGTGCTTGCCGGCAAGGACAAGGGCAAGCAGGGCACCATCCAGTCCGTCGACCCCAAGGCCAACAAGGCCGTGGTCGAGGGCGTGAACATGGCCGTTCGCCACACGCGCCAAAGCCAGCAGAGCCAGGGCGGCCGCATTCCCAAGCCGATGCCGATCGACCTGAGCAATCTTGCCATTCTCGACAAGAACGGCAAGCCGACGCGCGTCGGCTTCAAGCTCGAGGAGGGCAAGAAGGTCCGCTACGCCAAGACCACGGGGGACGTGATCGATGCTTGATACCGCAACCTATGTCCCGCGTCTGCGTCAGCAGTTCCGTGACACCGTCAAGCCGGCTTTGAAGGAAGAGTTCGGCTACAAGAATGACATGCAGATCCCGCGGCTCGACAAGATCGTGCTGAACATCGGCTGCGGCGCCGAGGCGGTGAAGGATTCCAAGAAGGCCAAGGCGGCACAGGAAGACCTGACCGCCCTGTCGGGCCAGCGCGCCGTCATCACCAAGGCCAAGAATTCCATCGCGGGCTTCCGCGTCCGCGAGGGCATGCCGATCGGTGCGAAGGTGACGCTGCGCGGTGACCGCATGTATGATTTCCTGGATCGCCTGATCACCGTCGCCATGCCGCGCATCCGCGACTTCCGCGGCGTGTCGGGCAAATCCTTCGACGGCCGGGGCAACTACGCCATGGGCGTGAAGGAACATATCGTGTTCCCCGAGATCGACTACGACAAGGTCGAGGAGGTCTGGGGCATGGACATCATCATCGCAACCACGGCGCAGACCGATGCCGAAGCCAAGGCGCTGTTGAAGCACTTCAACATGCCCTTCAACAGCTAAGCCTCGGAGGATTTGGATATGGCTAAGAAAGCAATGGTCGAACGCGAGAAGAAGCGGCAGCGCATGGTGAAGAAATACGCCGCCAAGCGCGCCGCTCTCAAGGAGATCATCAATGACGAGAGCAAGCCGATGGAGGAGCGGTTCCGCGCGTCGCTGAAGCTGGCAGAACTGCCGCGCAACAGCTCGCCGACCCGCCTCCACAACCGCTGCCAGCTGACGGGCCGTCCGCACGGCTACTACCGCAAGCTGCAGGTGTCCCGGATCGCCCTGCGCGAGCTGGCCTCGAACGGGCTGGCACCGGGCATGGTGAAATCGAGCTGGTAAGGAGGACGGATTATGAACGATCCTATCGGCGATATGCTTGCCCGCATCCGCAATGCCGGACTGCGCGGTAAGTCCACCGTCATGGTCCCGGCCTCCAAGCTGCGTGCCTGGGTGCTCGATGTCATGGTCGAGGAAGGCTACATCCGCGGCTATGAGCGCGTGACCGGCGACAAGGGCCACCCCGCGCTGGAGGTTGGGCTGAAGTATTTCGAAGGCGCGCCGGTCATCCGCGAGATGAAGCGCGTCTCCACCCCCGGCCGCCGCGTCTACATGGGCGTGAAGGACCTGCCCTCGGTTCGGCAGGGTCTGGGTGTGTCGATCGTCTCCACCCCCAAGGGGGTGATGTCGGATGCAAGTGCGCGCAGCCAGAACGTCGGCGGCGAAGTGCTCTGCACCGTATTCTAAGGAGGTCTGAGATGTCTCGTATCGGAAAACAACCCGTGACGGTGCCCGACGGCGTCGAAGTCTCGGTCTCCGGCCAGACGGTCGAGGTGAAGGGCCCCAAGGATACCAAGAGCTTCACCTTCACCGATGACGTGAACGTCACGGTGGAGGATGGCCAGGTCACGGTCTCCCCGCGCGGCCCGTCGAAACGCGCGCGCCAGCAGTGGGGCATGACCCGCACCGTCGTGGCCAACATGGTCCACGGCGCCAAGGACACCTTCAAGAAGGAACTCGAGATCCAGGGCGTGGGCTACCGGGCGCAGGTGCAGGGCAATACCCTGAAGCTGAACCTGGGGCTCAGCCACGACGTGGATTTCCCCATCCCCGATGGCATTACCATCACGGCCCCCAAACCCACCGAACTGGTGGTCGAGGGGACCAACAAGCAGCAGGTCGGGGAAGTGGCGGCCAACATCCGCGATTGGCGGCGCCCTGAACCCTACAAGGGCAAGGGCATCCGCTACAAGGGCGAGTACATCTTCCAGAAGGAAGGCAAGAAGAAGTAAGGAACGCGCAAAATGGCTAACAGCAAAAGAGATCTGTTCCAGAAACGCCGCCTGCGCGTTCGGAGCAAACTTCGCAAGGTCAACGCCGGTCGCCCGCGCCTGAGCGTGCACCGGTCGAACAAGAACATCAGCGCGCAGCTCATCGACGACGAGCAGGGCGTGACGCTGGCCGCGGCCTCCACCATGGAGAAGGACCTGGGCCTCAAGGGCCACAACACGGTCGAGGCCGCCCGCAAGATCGGCGAGGTCATCGCCGAACGGGCCAAGGCCGCGGGCATCACCGAGGCGCAGTTCGACCGGGGCGGCTTCCTGTTTCACGGCCGGATCAAGGCCGTGGCCGATGCCGCGCGCGACGGCGGCCTGAAGATTTAAGGAGACGAGAGAATGGCACGAGAAGACACCCGCCGCGACCGTCGCGACCGCGACGAGGCACCGGAGTTCGCCGATCGTCTCGTCGCGATCAACCGCGTGTCGAAGACTGTCAAGGGCGGCAAGCGCTTCGGCTTTGCCGCGCTGGTGGTCGTGGGCGACCAGAAGGGCCGTGTCGGTTTCGGCAAGGGCAAGGCCAAGGAAGTCCCCGAGGCGATCCGCAAGGCGACGGAACAGGCGAAGCGCCGCATGATCCGGGTGCCGCTGCGCGAGGGTCGCACGCTGCACCACGACGGCTTCGGCCATCACGGTGCGGGCAAGGTCATCCTGCGCTCGGCGCCGCAGGGGACCGGGATCATCGCCGGGGGCCCGATGCGCGCCGTGTTCGAGATGCTGGGCGTTCAGGATGTGGTCGCCAAGTCGGTGGGCACGCAGAACCCCTACAACATGATCCTGGCCACGTTGAACGCGCTGCAATTCCAGTCCAGCCCGCGCATGGTGGCGCAGCGCCGCGGCAAGAAGGTTGCAGATGTCCTGCACAAGGACGAAAAGCCGGCCGAGAAACCCGCGGAAGCGGCGGAAGCATAAGGAGCGGGACACATGGCAAAAACCATCGTCGTGAAGCAGATCGCCAGTCCGATCCGTCGCCCTGCCAAGCAGCGCCAGACGCTTGTCGGCCTGGGCCTTAACAAGATGCACAAGACCCGCGAACTGGAGGACACCCCGGCGATCCGGGGCATGATCGCCAAGATCCCCCATCTGGTCGAGGTCGTCGAAGAGCGCGGCTGAGCGGCGGCGCGCCCGGGCGCGCCAGTGGAAAGACAATGAACGCCCCGGCCCGGCGGCCGGGGCGGTCTGCTTTTCTGGGCTGGTAGGCGTTTCTTGGGGGCCTTGCGCCCACGCGTCATCCCGTCTATACGCCCGCGAGTGGCACCGCGCCACGATTCACAAGCAAGAAACGCCGTGGTCGGCTCCATCGCTTCGGGGGTCGCATCCGGCCTGTAGGAGAAGCGACATGAAACTCAACGAACTGCGCGATAATCCCGGCGCGACCAAGCGCAAGAAGCGCGTGGGCCGTGGCCCCGGATCGGGCCTTGGCAAGACCGCCGGGCGCGGCATCAAGGGCCAGAAATCCCGCTCGGGGGTGGCCATCAAGGGCTTCGAAGGCGGGCAGATGCCCATCTACCAGCGTCTGCCCAAGCGCGGCTTCAACAAGCCGAACCGCAAGACCTACGCGATCGTCAACCTGGGCATGATCCAGAAATTCGTCGACGCCGGCAAGATCGATGCCGGCCAGCCCGTGACCGAGGAGGTGCTGGTCACCTCCGGTCTGGTGCGTCGTCGGCGCGATGGCGTGCGCGTGCTGGCGAAGGGCGACATGACCGCCAAGCTGGACCTGCAGGTCAGCGGCGCCTCCAAATCGGCCGTCGAGGCCGTGGAGAAGGCCGGCGGCTCGCTCACGGTCACAACCGCGCAGGCGGCCGAATAAGAGGTTGTGGGCGGTCTGCGGGCCGCATACATAGCCTTCACGTTTTTCCAAGCGCCGCCTGGGCCGGAAGACGGCTTGAGGCGGCGCTGTCCTTTCAGAGAAGAGACCGCGCATGGTATCTGCAGCAGAACAAATGGCCGCCAACACCAGTTGGGCCGCCCTCGGCAAGGCTACCGATCTCCGCAACCGGATCCTCTTCACCCTCGGGCTTCTGATCGTCTACCGGCTGGGCACCTACATTCCCGTGCCGGGCATCGATGGTGCCGAGTTGCGGGAGTTCATGGCCGGTGCGCAGTCCAGCATCGGCGGCATGCTGTCGATGTTTACCGGCGGGGCCCTGGGCCGCATGGGGATCTTCGCGCTCGGGATCATGCCCTACATCTCGGCCTCGATCATCGTGCAGCTCATGACGGCGATGGTTCCGTCGCTGGAGCAGCTCAAGAAGGAGGGCGAACAGGGCCGCAAGAAGATCAACCAGTACACGCGCTACGGCACGGTTCTTCTGGCGACCCTGCAATCCTATGGCCTGGCCGTCAGCCTGCAATCCGGTGAGCTGGTCACCAATCCGGGCTTTTTCTTCATCGCGAGCTGCATGATCACGTTGGTGGGCGGCACCATGTTCCTGATGTGGCTGGGCGAACAGATCACCGCGCGCGGCGTCGGCAACGGCATCTCGCTGATCATCTTCGTGGGCATCATCGCCGAGGTGCCCGCGGCGTTGGCGCAATTCCTAAGCCAAGGGCGCACGGGCGCGATCAGCCCTGCGGTGATCGTGGGCGTGATGGTCATGGTGGTCGCCGTGATCGCCTTCGTGGTGTTCATGGAGCGCTCTCTGCGCAAGATCCACATCCAGTATCCGCGCCGGCAGGCGGGGATGAAGGTCTACGAGGGCGGCAGTTCGCACCTGCCTGTCAAGGTGAACCCCGCGGGTGTCATCCCGGCCATCTTCGCCAGTTCGCTGCTGCTGCTGCCGACGACGATCTCGACCTTCTCGGGGCAGCAGACCGGGCCGTTCATGTCCACGGTCCTGGCCTATTTCGGACCGGGCCAGCCCCTGTACCTCTTGTTTTTCGCGGGCATGATCGTCTTTTTCGCCTATTTCTACACCTACAACGTTGCCTTCAAGCCGGACGACGTGGCCGACAACCTGAAGAACCAGAACGGCTTCGTCCCTGGCATCCGGCCAGGCAAGAAGACGGCCGAATACCTGGAATACGTGGTCAGCCGCGTGCTGGTTCTCGGCTCGGCTTACCTTGCGGCAGTTTGTCTCTTGCCGGAAGTTCTGCGTAGCCAATTCGCCATTCCCTTCTATTTTGGCGGCACTTCGGTCCTGATCGTCGTGTCGGTGACGATGGACACGATCCAGCAGGTGCAGAGCCACCTGCTTGCCCACCAGTACGAAGGCCTGATCGAGAAATCGCAGCTAAGCGGCAAGGGCAAGGGCAAGAAGCGCGCGCGAAGGAAAGGGACGGCACGCAAATGAACATCATTCTTCTGGGACCGCCGGGCGCCGGCAAGGGAACGCAGGCGCAGTACCTCGTCGAGGATCGGAACATGATCCAGCTCTCTACCGGCGACATGCTGCGCGAGGCCAAGGATTCGGGCACGGAGATGGGCCGGAAGGTCGCCGAGGTGATGGCCCGCGGCGATCTTGTCACCGACGATATCGTGATCGGTCTGATCCGCGAGAAGCTCGAGGGCGACAAGAAGGGCGGGTTCATCTTCGACGGGTTCCCCCGCACCCTGGCGCAGGCCGATGCGCTGGACGATCTGCTGCAAGAACAGGGTGAACGCCTGGATGCCGTGATCGAACTGCAGGTCGATGACGAGGCGCTGGTCAGCCGGATCACTGCGCGGGCCACCTGCGCGGGCTGTGGCGAGGTGTTCAACGACATCACCAAGCCCATTCCCGAGGACGGCAAGTGCCCCAAGTGCGGCGCGACCGAATTCAAGCGCCGCGCCGACGACAACGAGGAAAGCCTGCGCCAGAGGCTCATGGAATACTACAAGAAGACCTCGCCGTTGATCGGATACTACTACGCCAAGGGCAAGCTCGCCCGGGTCGATGCCATGGGCGAGATCGACGAGGTGCGCGCCCGGATCGCGGGCGTTCTGGACGCGTGATGGCGGGGGTTGACGCCCTCTTCATTTGACCTTAACGAGCACCATCTCGAACGACCGAGTGATTCCCTTCCCGGGCCAGCCCCGGGGGCGAATCGATCACCTGACCTCAGCTGCGGCCCGGGCGCCGATGCCCCGGGCCTCCGTTGTGAAAAAAGGTTCTGGAGCTACGGAACCGCAACGAAAGGACATGACACGTGGCACGTATCGCCGGCGTAAACATCCCCACCCACAAACGGGTCCCGATCGCCCTGACCTACATTCACGGTATCGGCCATACCACCGCACAGAACATCTGCGAGGCCGTCAACATCGACGAGAGCCGTCGCGTGAATGAGCTCTCCGACGCCGAGCTGCTGGCCGTGCGCGAGCACATCGACAGCAACTACACCGTTGAGGGCGACCTGCGCCGCGAGGTGCAGATGAACATCAAGCGCCTGATGGACCTCGGCTCTTATCGCGGCCTGCGCCACCGTCGCAACCTGCCGGTCCGCGGCCAGCGCACCCACACCAATGCCCGCACCCGCAAGGGCCCGGCGAAACCGATCGCCGGCAAGAAGAAGTAAGGGAGGGCAGACACAATGGCACGCGATACCCGCAAGACCACCCGCGGCAAGCGGAAGGTTTCCAAGAATATCGCCACTGGCGTGGCGCATGTGAACAGTTCGTTCAACAACACGAAGATCCTGATCTCGGACGTGCAGGGCAATGCGATCTCCTGGTCCTCGGCCGGCACAATGGGTTTCAAGGGCTCGCGCAAGTCCACGCCCTACGCCGCGCAAATGGCCGCCGAAGATGCGGGCCGCAAAGCGCAGGAGCACGGCATGAAGACGCTCGAGGTCGAGGTGCAAGGCCCCGGCTCGGGCCGAGAGTCGGCGCTGCGCGCGCTGGCCGCGGTCGGGTTCAACATCACCTCGATCCGCGACGTGACGCCGATCGCCCACAACGGCTGCCGCCCGCCCAAGCGCCGCCGGGTCTGAGCGAGAGACATTTCAGGTGGGGCCGCGCGATGCACGGCCCCATTCCGTCATTTTGAACCTCGGGCGTCACGGACCTTTGGACATGGGGCCGTGACAGGAATGGAGGCACCACATGATCCATAAGAACTGGGCCGAGCTTATCAAGCCGACACAGCTGGAGATCAAGCCGGGTAATGACCCGGTCCGGCAGGCGATCGTGGTGGCCGAACCGCTGGAGCGCGGCTTCGGCCTGACACTCGGCAACGCGCTGCGCCGCGTACTGCTGTCCTCGCTCCAGGGGGCGGCCATCACCAGCGTGCAGATCGACAACGTGCTGCACGAGTTCTCCTCGGTCGCCGGTGTGCGCGAGGACGTGACCGATATCGTGCTCAACCTCAAGGGCGTATCCCTGAAAATGGACGTCGAAGGGCCGAAGCGACTGTCGGTCAACGCCAAGGGGCCCGGGGTCGTGACCGCGGGCGACATCTCGGATTCCGCCGGCATCGAGATCCTGAACCGCGACCATGTGATCTGTCACCTGGACGAGGGGGCGGATTTGTACATGGAACTGACCGTCAACACGGGCAAGGGCTATGTCGCCGCCGACAAGAACAAGCCCGAGGACGCGCCGATCGGCCTGATCCCGGTGGACGCGATCTATTCCCCCGTCAAGCGGGTCAGTTATGACGTGCAGCCCACCCGCGAGGGGCAGGTGCTAGACTACGACAAGCTGACGATGAAGGTGGAAACCGACGGCTCGGTCACGCCGGAGGATGCGGTCGCCTATGCCGCGCGCATCCTGCAGGACCAGCTGTCGATCTTCGTCAACTTCGAGGAGCCGGAATCGGCTGGCCGCGAGGCCGAGGACGAGGGTCTGGAGTTCAACCCGCTGCTTCTGAAGAAGGTGGACGAGCTGGAGCTTTCCGTGCGGTCCGCCAACTGTCTGAAGAACGACAACATCGTCTACATCGGCGACCTGATTCAGAAGACAGAGGCCGAGATGCTGCGCACGCCGAACTTCGGCCGCAAGTCGCTGAACGAGATCAAGGAAGTCCTGTCGGGCATGGGCCTTCACCTCGGTATGGACGTCGAGGATTGGCCGCCCGACAATATCGAGGACCTGGCCAAGAAGTTCGAGGATCAGTTCTGAGGATTGCACCTCCGACCCCGGACACCGATCCGGGGTCTCGCGAACCGGGCCGTTCGCGAGGCAACCACGAGGTCCCGGGTCAAGCCCGGGACGGGCCCCGGAAAAGATCCGGGGCGGGCCCCAAGGAGAGCCGGTGACATGTCAGCCGGCCGGACAAAGCACAACGCACGAAGCGCAAGGAGACCGAAGACATGCGTCACGCAAAAGGCAACCGCCGCCTCAATCGCACCCATGAGCACCGCAAGGCCCTGTGGGCCAACATGGCCGGCTCGCTCATCGAACACGAACAGATCAAGACGACCCTGCCCAAGGCCAAGGAATTGCGCCGGGTGGTCGACAAGCTCGTCACCCTGGGCAAGCGCGGGGATATCCATGCCCGCCGCCAAGCCGCCGCGCAACTCAAGCAGGAGGGCCATGTGTCCAAGCTCTTCGACGTGCTGGGCCCGCGTTACAAGGACCGGCAGGGCGGCTATGTCCGCGTTCTGAAGGCCGGCTTCCGCTACGGGGACATGGCGCCGATGGCGATCATCGAACTCGTTGATCGCGACCCGGATGCCAAGGGCGCCGCCGACCGCGCCCGCCTGGAAGCCGATGGCGCCGCCGACGAGGAGTGATCGGGCCATTGTCCGTTACTGGCAAAGGGTCCCTGTCCGGTCGGCGGGGGCCCTTTCTCTTGCCCGCCGGGTGAAAGCTTGCACCGGGGCTCCTCGCGCCGCATATCAGGGCCGGCCCGTCCGGAGGGAGGCGGATGACCCGTATGGTGAGCTTGTTGTCTTTGCCCCGCGTGCTGGCGGCCTTGCTGGTGGTGCAGGCTCTGCGCTTGCCGCAAGCCCAAGCCACAATCCGGCTTGCCACCGCCCCTGTCGGCCGGCGGGCGGGGCTGACTACGCCGGAACCACCGACCGCAATCAACGGCGCCTCGGTGGCGACCGCCGCCAGGGCCCGCGCCCGGCTGGACAGGGCCCGCGCCCGGCTTGTGCATGAGATCCGACGCGGCGTTCGGCGCCTGAGCATGCGGTTCAGGCTCTAGCGATGGCCGATCTTTTCGACCGCTCCCCCGACAACGACGATGCGCCGTCGCGCGCCGACAGCGCACCCCGGCCCTTGGCTGACAGGCTGCGGCCGCGCCGGCTGGGCGAGGTGATCGGGCAGGAACAGGTTATCGGCTCGGAGGGGCCGTTGGGGGTCATGCTGGCCTCCGGCAGCCTGGGCTCGCTCGTCTTCTGGGGTCCGCCCGGTGTGGGCAAGACCACCATCGCCCGGCTGCTGGCCGACGAGACGGATCTGCATTTCGAACAGATCAGCGCGATCTTCAGCGGTGTGGCGGAACTCAAGAAGGTCTTCGAGGCGGCTCGCCACCGGCGGGCGAACGGGCAGGGCACGCTCCTGTTCGTGGACGAGATCCACCGCTTCAACCGCGCGCAGCAGGACAGTTTTCTGCCGCATATGGAGGACGGGACGATCCTGCTGGTGGGGGCGACGACCGAGAACCCGAGCTTCGAGTTGAATGCCGCGCTTCTGAGCCGGGCGCAGGTTCTGGTGCTGGAACGGCTCGGCCTGTCGGACCTGGAGCGCCTTGCACAGCGAGCGGAGGCCGAATTGGGGCGCCCCCTGCCTCTGGACGGTCCGGCACGCGAGGCGCTGCTGGAAATGGCCGATGGCGACGGGCGTGCCTTGCTGAACCTGATCGAACAGGTCGCCGCCTGGGACGTTGCAGAAAGACTGGACACCGAGGCATTGAGCGCGCGGCTGATGCGTCGCGCCGCGCAGTACGACAAGAGCGGCGACGCGCACTACAACCTCATCTCGGCCCTGCACAAGTCGGTCCGCGGGTCCGATCCGGACGCGGCGCTTTACTGGCTGGCACGGATGCTGGAGGGCGGGGAGGATCCGCGGTACCTGGCACGGCGGATCACGCGCATGGCGGTGGAGGATATCGGGCTCGCCGATCCGCAGGCACAGACCGTTTGCCTGCATGCTTGGGAAACCTACGAACGCCTGGGCAGCCCGGAGGGCGATCTGGCGCTTGGTCAGGCGGTGGCCTACCTCGCGCTGGCGCCCAAGTCGAACGCGGGCTACGCCGCCTTCAAGGCGGCCCTGCGGTCGGCCAGGAAGACGGGGAGCGAACCGCCGCCCAAGCACATCCTGAATGCGCCAACGCAACTGATGAAGGACGAGGGCTACGGCGCCGGCTATGCCTACGATCACGACTCCGAGGAGGGCTTCTCGGGGCAGGACTACTTTCCCGAGGGGATGAAGCGGCCCGTCTTCTACCAGCCCGTCGAGCGCGGGTTCGAGCGTGAATTGAAACGGCGCCTGGACTATTTCGCCAAGCTGCGCGCCCGCCGCAATTCCTGATCGCCCGGCCAAGCTCCGGTCGCGCCGGCGCAGACCTTACGTCAACAAGGGGGTAGATCGGGGGGCCTCTTCGTGTTTAGCCTGTCAAGGGGGAAGCCAAGGTGCCGCTTGGCCCATGTGCTTTCCGTCCGGAACCACTTGGCCGGTTGCGGCGGTTCGGGGTTGTCCGTGTCCGTCGTTCACCGGTCGAAAGAAAAAACAGGGAGACAACATGAAAAAAGATCAGATCATCCTGGACCGCCTGGCCGCGGCCGCGCGCGACGGCCGCCTGTCACGGCGCGAATTCATGAGCACGGCCACCGCCGCCGGCCTGACCGCGACCGCGGCAACCGGGTTGTGGAGCACCTCGGCCAAGGCGCAGCCCAAACGCGGCGGCACCTTCCGCTGGGGGATCCATGACGGCAACACCTCCGACACGCATGATCCGGGCACCTACACCTCGCGTCAGCAGATCTACCTGGCGCATCAGTACCGTTCGTACCTGACCATGATCAATCCGGACAATTCGCTTGGGGCGGATCTGGCGACCGAATGGGAGGCCACGCCCGACGCGACCGCCTGGACCTTCAAGCTCAACAAGGACGCCGTTTTCCACAGCGGCAAGCCGGTCACGGCCGAAGACGTGGTGGCCTCGCTCAACCATCACCGCGGCGAGGACAGCACCTCCGCGGCCAAGAGCCTTCTGACCGACGTGGAGGATATCGTCGCCGACGACAAGCACACCGTCACGGTGACGCTGTCGCGCGGCAACGCCGACCTGCCCTGGCTGATGACCGACTACCACCTCGCGGTCTGCCCCGCGAACGAGGACGGCTCGATCGACTGGCAGTCGGGCGACGGCTGCGGCCCCTTCAAGATCGAAGAGGGCGAATGGGGCGTGCGCTGGACCCTGAGCCGGCACGAGGGGTGGCACCTTGAAGGGCCCTATTTCGACTCGTTGCAGATGCTGGTGCTCAACGATCCCAACGCGCGCCAGACCGCCCTGGTCACCGGCGATGTCGACTCCGTCTCGCTGATCGATCTCAAGACGAAGTCGCTGCTGGAACGCAACCCCGATATCGTGGTCGACAACGTGCCGTCGGGGGCGGCCATAACGATGCCGATGTTCTGCGACGTGGCGCCCTTTGACGACGTCAACGTGCGCAACGCGCTCAAGCTGGCGATCGACCGGCAGGAAATCATCGACAAGATCGCCTTCGGCGCGGCGACGATCGGGAACGACTTCCACCTCTCGCCGGTGCAGCCCTACTGGCCCGATGACATCCCACAGCGCGAGTACGATCCCGACAAGGCGAAGTCGCTGCTCAAGAAGGCCGGGCACGAGAACCTGTCGATCGACATCCATACCGCCGACAGCGTTTTCTCGGGCGCGGTGGACATGTGCGTGCTTTACGCCGAGCAGGCCAGCCAGGCGGGAATCGACCTCAAGGTCGTGCGCGAGCCCAACGACGGCTATTATTCCGATGTCTGGCTCAAGGAGTCCTTCACGGCCGTGTCCTGGGGCGCGCGTCCCACGCCGGACGTGATGTTCACGCTGGCCTACAAGGACGACGCGGCCTGGAACGAAAGCCATTGGGACAATGATCGCTTCAACAAGCTGCTGCTTGAAGCGAAGGCCGAACTGAACGACGAGAAGCGCGCCGAGATGTACCGCGAGATGTGCATGCTGATGCGCAACGACGGCGGGACAATCATCCCGTTTTTCAATAACTTCGTCTATGCGCGGCGCAACAACGTCAAGCATTCCGGCCAACTGGCCGCCAGCTGGGAGGGCGATGGCGCCCGTGCCCCCAGCCGCTGGTGGTTCGAAGACTGACGGCAACGGGCCCGGCGCCGCAGGCGCCGGGCCCAAACGCTCCCACCGGGATCGAGGCGAGCGTGATCACAAAATTTGTCAAACATAAAATTGCGTGGGGTGCCTGAACTTAAGGGTAGAAGTGCCGGAGATTTCGTGTTTTGTTTAAAATATGTCGCAAACCGGCTACCCGCGCGAGACATGCACAGGGACATTCGGGGGGACCCATCCCGAATGGTGATGGACCCAATCACTTCAAAAGAACCCTCAGGGAGTTACCATGACAAAATCCGACGATCAGATCCTTCTTGACCGTCTGGCCGAGGAGGCCCGGAAGGGCCGTATCTCGCGCCGGTCGTTCATGAACTATTCGATGGCCGCCGGCCTGACGGCCTCGGCCGCGACCGGCCTCTGGACGACCTCGGCCAAGGCGCAGCCCAAGCGCGGCGGGACCTTCCGCCTGGGCGCGCACGACGGCAACACCTCGGACACGCACGATCCGGGCACCTACCTGTCGTTCTCGATGATCCAGCTGGCGCACACGTTCCGCAGCTACCTGACCCTGATCGAACCCGACGGGTCGCTCGGGCCGGACGTGGCGACGGAATGGGAGGCGACACCGGACGCCAAGAACTGGACCTTCAAGCTGAACCCGAAGGCCACCTTCCACAGCGGCAAGAAGGTCACGGCCGATGACGTGATTGCATCGCTGAACCATCACCGCGGTGAGGACAGCACCTCGGCGGCCACGGCGCTGCTGAAGGATGTGGAGGACATCGTCAAGGATGACGACCATACCATCACCGTCAAGATGACGAGCGGTAACGCCGACCTGCCCTGGCTGATGACGGATTATCACCTGGCGATCTGCCCCGCGCAGGACGACGGCTCGATCGACTGGAAGTCGGGCGACGGCTGCGGCCCCTACAAGCTGACCGAGACGGAATTCGGCGTTCAGTACAGCCTGGTCCGTCACGAGGACTGGCACCTGGAAGGCGCCTATTTCGACGAAGTGGTCCTCACCGTCCTCAACGACCCGAACGCGCGTCAGACCGCGCTGGTCACCGGCGACGTGGACGCCGTCACCCAGATCGAACTGAAGACGAAGTCGCTGCTCGAACGGGATCCGAACATCGAGATCGACAACGTGCCCTCGGCGGCAACCGTCACGATGCCGATGTTCTGCGATCAGGCGCCCTTCGACGACGTCAACGTGCGCAACGCGCTGAAACTGTCGATCAACCGCCAGGAAATCATTGACAAGATCGCCTTCGGCACCGCCACGATGGCCAACGATTTCCACCATTCGCCGGCGATGCCCTACTGGCCCGACGACATCCCGCAGCGCGAGTACGATCCCGACAAGGCGCGTTCGCTGCTCAAGAAGGCCGGGGCCGAGGGGCTGGAAACCCAGATCAGCGTCGCCGACTCGGTCTTCTCGGGCGCGGTCGACATGTGCGTTCTCTATGCCGAGCACGCCAAGCAGGCGGGCATCACCATCAACGTCAAGCGCGAGCCGAACGATGGCTACTATTCCGACGTCTGGCTGAAGAAGCCGTGGTGCGTGGTCCAGTGGGGCGCGCGTCCCACGCCGGACGTGATGTACAGCCTCGCCTACAAGGAAGACGCGGCCTGGAACGAGAGCCATTGGAAGAACGATCGCTTCAACGAGCTGCTTCTGAAGGCCAAGGCCGAGCTGGACAACGAAAAGCGGGCCGAGATGTATCGTGAAATGGCGATGCTGGCCCGCAACGACGGCGGCACGGTGATCCCGATGTTCACCAACTTCGTCTATGCACGCCGCAGCAACGTCAAGCACGGGCCGGAACTCGCCGCCAGTTGGCAGATGGACGGCGCCCGCGCCTGCAGCCGCTGGTGGTTCGAGGCGTGATCGAGACAAGACCCGGCGTACCCCGTGCGCCGGGTCTTTAACTGCTTGGCATGCGCGACCCATTTCGCGCAGAGGCCAGGCCATCAATCCGATCCCGGCAAAATCCCACGCGGGCCGCTTGCCGGGCCGGGAACAAAAACTGTTAGGCCAGCCGCGCCGATCCCGGCCGGTTTCCCAAGCCAACAGTAGGAGGGACAAATGGGAGATATACTAGGGTTGATCGCGAAACGGCTCGGTCTCGGACTGGTCATTCTATTCGTGATCTCCATCATCATCTTCTTCATGGTCGAACTTCTGCCCGGTGACATCGCGCAGGCGGTGCTGGGCCAGGGCGCGACCGAAGAGAACGTGGCCGCACTGCGCAAGGAAATGGGCCTCGATAAGCCCGCGCCGGTGCGCTATCTTGAGTGGCTGGGCGGTGCCGTCACCTTCGATTTCGGTAACTCGATCGTCACGGACGAAAAGGTGACCACGCTGATCGGCGAGCGCTTCAAGAACACCCTGTTCCTGGCCAGCTACGCCGCAGTGATCGCGGTGCCGCTTGCGATCATCCTGGGGATCATCGTGGCGCTGCTGCGCAACTCGATCTTCGACCGGGTCGTCAATGTCGCGACGCTGACCTCGATCTCCTCGCCGGAGTTCTTCCTCGGCTACATCCTCATCCTCTACTTCGCGGTGAACTGGGGCATGTTCCCGGCGATCTCCAGCCTAAGCGAGGACATGACGATGTGGGAGTTGCTCAACAGGACCTTCCTGCCGGCCCTGACGCTCGTCCTTGTGGTGACCGCCCACATGATGCGCATGACCCGGGCGGCGATCATCAACCTTCTGGCATCGCCGTACATCGAGATGGCGCGGCTCAAGGGTGCGCCGCCGTGGAAGGTGATCGTCAAGCACGCGCTGCCCAATGCCTGGGCGCCCATCATCAACGTGGTGGCGTTGAACCTCGCCTACCTGATTACCGGCGTCGTTCTGGTCGAGGTGGTCTTCGTCTACCCCGGTATCGGGCAAGCGCTCGTCGACGCGGTCTCCAAGCGGGACTTCCCGGTCGTGCAGGCCTGCTGCCTGATCTTCGCCGGCACCTTCATCCTGCTGAACCTGGCAGCGGATGTGGGCGCAATCCTCACCAACCCGCGCCTGCGGCATCCGAAGTAAGGGGAAAGCGACATGAACTTCTTTGTCATCGGCTACTACGCCCTTCTTCTCGGCGCATCCTGCCTTGCGGCCTACATGAACCGTCGGGCGATCTTTCTTCTGCTGTTCAGCCTGACGCTGGTCTCCTTCATTCTGGGGATCATCGGCGGGGTGGCTGCCCTTAGAGCGGTGACAATCGCCGCCGGGTTGCTCGCCCTGGCAGGGATGGTCGCCTATGGGTTTCGCGAGTTCCTGGTCCAACTGTCCGAGGGCAACGTGGGCCGGCCCCTGCGCGAGAGCGGCGGAGTCTTCCTCATCATCCTGCTCATCCTGGCCGCGCTCGCCTTCGCGTCGAATTCCTTCGACTGGGGGCTGGCGGAGATCTTTGTGGCCATTGGTGTCCTCCTGTTGATCATCGTTCCCTTGTCGCCGGAGACGGCCAAGGAGCTTCGGCGGGCGCCCTTGACCGCAACCTTCGGGCTGTTCGTGATCTTCACCTATATCGTGGCCGGCATCTTTTCGTCGGTCATCGCGCCGCACGGCGAGGCCGAGGTGATCGCCTCCGCCTTCGCGCCGGCCGATGACACGATGCTCCTGGGGGCTGATCAGTTGGGCCGCGACATATTCAGCCGGCTGATCTACGGCACTCGGAACTCGGTCGGGCTGGCCTTGGCCGCCACGGTGGCCGCCTTCATCCTTGGCGCCGTCGCCGGGTTGCTGGCGGCGACCAAGGGGGGGTGGTTCGACCAGCTCATGGGCCGTGTTGCGGACGTGATCATGTCGATCCCGTCCCTGATCTTCGCGTTGCTGATGCTGTCGATCTTCGGGCCCTCTATCCCCGTCATCATCGGGGCGGTGGCGATCATCTACGCGCCGCGGGTCTTCCGCCTGACACGTGCGGTGGCCGGCAACGTTGTGGTGATGGACTACATCGAGGCCGCCAAGCTGCGCGGCGAGGGCACCTGGTACCTGATCCGCAAGGAGATCCTGCCGAACTCTACCGCGCCCCTGGTGGCGGAATTCGGGCTGGAGTTCTGCTTCGTCTTCCTGCTGGTTGCGGGCCTCTCCTTCCTCGGTCTGGGCATCCAGCCGCCAACGGCGGACTGGGGCTCGATGGTGCGGGAGAACGCGACCCTCATCTCATTCGGTGACATCACCCCGCTGATCCCGGCGGCGGCCATCGCCCTGTTGACCGTTGCGGTCAACTTCGTGGTCGACTGGATGCTGCACCGGTCCTCCGGACTGAAGGAGTAATCGACATGGTCAAATCGAACGAAGTTCTCCTCGAAATCAAGGACCTTCAGATCCAGGGCTTTTCTGAAGAACGGTGGGTCGACATCATCAAGGGCGTGGACCTGACCCTGCACAAGGGGGAAGTGATGGGCCTGATCGGCGAGTCCGGCGCGGGCAAGTCCACCATCGGCGCTGCCGCCATGGGCTATGCCCGTGACGGCACGCGTATCTCGGGCGGTTCGATCGAGTTCGACGGGATGGAGCTGACCACCGCCACCGAGGAGGAGAAACGCTCCTTGCGCGGCTCGCGCATCGCCTATGTGGCGCAGTCGGCCGCCGCGTCCTTCAACCCGGCACACAAGCTGATCGACCAGCACACCGAGGCGCCGTTACAGTACCGGCTGAAGAAGCGGACCGAGGCGCAGGAGGACGCCGTCGAGCTTTATCGCCAGCTGCGTCTGCCCAACCCCGAGGAAATCGGGTTCCGCTACCCGCACCAGGTGTCGGGCGGGCAGCTTCAGCGGGCGATGACGGCGATGGCCATGTCCTGCCGGCCTGACCTCATCATCTTCGATGAGCCGACGACGGCGTTGGACGTGACCACCCAGATCGAGGTTCTGGCCGCGATCCGCGATATCGTGGACCAGTACAACACCGCCGCGATCTACATCACGCACGACCTGGCGGTCGTCGCGCAGATGGCGGACACCATCAAGGTGCTGCTCAAGGGCGAGGAAGTCGAGGAAGCCGAAACCAAGGAGATGCTCGACAATCCCAAGGAGGATTACACCAAGAGCCTTTGGGCCGTGCGCAGCTTCAAGCGGTCGCAGAAGGAACGCCCGAAGGATGGTGTGCCCCTCATCTCGGTCAAGAACGTCGATGCGGCCTATACCGGCGGTCAGAAGGTTCTCGACGACGTGTCTTTCGACATCTACGAGGGCATGACGGTCGCGGTCGTGGGGGAATCCGGGTCGGGCAAGTCGACCACCGCCCGCGTCATCACGGGGCTTCTGCCGCCGATGAACGGGGAGGTGCAGTTCAAGGGGGAGGCCCTGCCGCCCGACTACCGGAACCGGACGAAGGACCAGTTGCGCCAGGCGCAGATGATCTACCAGATGGCCGACACGGCGCTGAACCCGAAGGTGCAGATCAGCGAGATCATCGGCCGGCCGGCCCAGTTCTACCAGGGCCTGCGCGGCAGCGCGCTGAAAAGCCGGGTCGATGAACTTCTGGACATGATCGAACTGGAGCCGTCGCACTTCTACAACCGGTATCCGCCGGAGTTGTCGGGTGGCCAGAAGCAGCGCATCGGCATCGCGCGCGCGTTGGCGGCCGAGCCCACCTTCATCATCTGCGACGAGGTGACATCGGCCCTGGACCAGCTTGTGGCCGAAGGCATCCTGCGGCTGTTGGACCGTCTGCAGAAGGAACTGAACCTGGCCTACATGTTCATCACCCACGACCTTGCCACGGTGCGTGCCATCGCGGACGAGGTGGTGGTGATGCAGCACGGCAAAGTCGTGGAACAGGGCCCCAAGGAACAGATGTTCACGCCGCCGCACCACCCCTACACGGACCTGCTGCTCAGTTCCGTGCCGGAGATGGACCCGGACTGGCTGACCACACTCCTGGAAGAACGCGGGGTCGACAACGTGGGCGATGCGGCCTCGGCCCAGATCGACACGGACGCCTCGAAGGTGGGCGGATCAAAGCAGGGCGCGCAACAAGAAAGCGGCGGATGAGCCTTCTCATCCGCCGCGCGTCATGTTGACAACTTCGAGGGGCAACCGGGCGGCAACGCCCGGTTCTTCTGCGACCTGGTTCAGGTGATGGACATCGCGCTAAGGACCATCGTGCCCACGATGAGCCCATACACGATGAGGACCGCCGGCCAGGAAGCACTATGCATACGCAGTTCCCGGTTCAGTTCGTCACGGGTCATATTGGCCTCCTGATGTTTGAGGTTGCGGGGGCGGGCGCCGCTGGCGTCCTATTGTGCAAATAATAGATAATTCTGACCGCGCAATGGCAAAAGCGCACGGCGCCCATGCACTTTTTGCAAAGCCGGTAAACCGCCCTTACATATCGAAAAAAAGCGACATCCGCCGGTCTGGAAGCGTCGCTTCAGGCAGATGCGCGCACGTCGTCCTTGTTGGGCCCTTGGAGCGAGAGAACCCGCAGTTCCCCGTCCTGGCGCGCCTTGATCGCCATCGCCGCGGCATGCGAACCGGCTGCCGTGGTGAAATAGGGTATCTTGTCGTAGAGTGCAACCGAACGGATTTCGCGGCTGTCCTCGACGGCCTGTGCACCTTCGGTCGTGTTCATCACCAGGTGGATCTGCCCGTCCTTGAGCATGTCCACGATGTTCGGCCGGCCCTCGTAGACCTTGTTGACGACCTCGCAGGCGATGCCCTGCGAATCGAGGAACTCCGCGGTCCCCCGGGTGGCGACGAGGGAGAAGCCCAACCTGACCAGAAGCTGCGCCGTATCGGCGAACGCGATCGTCTTGTCGGCGTCGCGGATCGACACGAACACGCGGCCGGCCTCGGGCAAATGGGTACCCGCGCCCATCTGCGCCTTGAGGAAGGCGCGCGGGAAGGACACGTCCCAGCCCATCACCTCGCCGGTGGAGCGCATCTCGGGCCCGAGGATGGTATCGACGCCGGGGAAACGGGCGAAGGGCAGAACCGCCTCCTTCACAGAGAACCACGGCATGTTCGGGTCCGCGCGGGACATCTGATCGGTCATGGGCAGGCTGCCGGGCTTCGCGTCGGCGGGGTAGGGGCCGCGCAACGGGAAGTCCGCCATGGTTTCGCCGGCCATGAGACGCGCCGCGATGGAGGCGATGGCCGAATCTGTCGCCTTGGCCACGAAGGGCACGGTCCGGCTGGCGCGTGGATTGACCTCGATGAGGTAGATCTCCGCGCCCTTCACCGCGAACTGCACGTTCATCAGCCCCCGAACGTCCAGCGCCAGTGCCAGCGCCTCGGTCTGGCGCACGATTTCATCCACCGTGTCCCGGCTGAGCGAGTAAGGGGGCAGCGAGCAGGCGGAGTCCCCCGAATGCACGCCGGCCTCTTCGATGTGCTGCATGATGCCCGCCACGTGGACCTCGTTGCCGTCGCACAGGGCATCGACATCGCACTCGATGGCGCCGGCCAGGTAACTGTCCAGCAGTACCGGGCTCTCGCCCGAGACCACGACGGCCTCCTTGATATAGCGCTCAAGGTGCGCCATGTCGCGCACGATCTCCATCGCGCGCCCGCCGAGGACGTAGGAGGGCCGGATCACCAGCGGAAATCCGATTTCCTCTGCCCGGGCCAACGCCTCGCTGTCGCTGCTGGCAATGGCGTTCTTGGGCTGCTTGAGGTCGAGTTGATTGACCAGCGCCTGGAACCGCTCGCGGTCCTCTGCCAGGTCAATTGCGTCCGGCGAGGTGCCGAGGATGGGGATGCCCTCTGCCTCGAGCCCGCGGGCAAGCTTGAGGGGCGTCTGGCCCCCGAACTGCACGATGACGCCGTGCAGGGTGCCCGCTTGCTGCTCGACGCGGAGGATCTCCATGACGTGTTCGAAGGTGAGCGGCTCGAAATACAGCCGGTCCGACGTGTCGTAGTCGGTCGAGACGGTCTCGGGATTGCAGTTGACCATGATCGTCTCGTAGCCGGCGCCGTTCAGGGCGAAACAGGCGTGACAGCAGCAATAGTCGAACTCGATCCCCTGGCCGATACGGTTGGGTCCCCCGCCCAGGACGACGATCTTCTTGCGGTCCGTGGGGCGCGCCTCGCATTCCACGTCTCCCATCATCGGGGCCTCGTAGGTGGAATACATGTAAGGGGTCTGGGCCTCGAATTCCGCGGCGCAGGTATCGATCCGCTTGAAGACGGCCGTCACCCCCGCCGCGTGGCGGATGCGGCGCACGTCGACCTCGGTGAAACCCGTCAGCCTCGCCAGGCGCGCGTCGGTGAATCCCAGCATCTTCAGCGCGCGCAGCCCCTCGGGATCATGCGGCAGGCCGTTGTCGCGCACGTCTGCCTCGGCGTCGACGATTTCGCGGATGCGCGCCAGGAACCACGGATCATAAGCGGTTACGGTCTGGATCTCGTCATCGGCCAGCCCGTGGCGCATGGCCTGGGCGATGGTACGCAGGCGGTCGGGCGTCTGCTGGCTGAGCGCCTTGATGACGGCTGCCCTGTCGACCTCGCCCTCGGCGCGGCCCTCGGTCACGCCGGGGATCTCGACCTCGTCGAACCCGCTCAGCCCCGTCTCCATCGAGGCCAGCGCTTTCTGCATGGATTCGTGCACCGTGCGGCCGATCGACATGGCCTCGCCCACCGACTTCATCGCGGTGGTCAGTGTCGGCTCGGAGCCCGGGAACTTCTCGAAGGCGAAGCGCGGGATCTTGGTGACGACGTAGTCGATCGTCGGCTCGAAGCTGGCGGGCGTGACCTTGGTGATGTCATTGTCCAGTTCGTCCAAGGTGTAGCCCACGGCAAGCTTGGCGGCGATCTTGGCGATCGGGAACCCCGTGGCCTTCGACGCCAGCGCCGAGGAGCGGCTGACCCGCGGGTTCATCTCGATCACGACCATGCGGCCGTCCTCGGGGTTGATAGCCCACTGGACGTTGGAGCCCCCGGTTTCCACCCCGATCTCGCGCAAAACGGCAATGCTGCCGTTGCGCATCATCTGGTATTCCTTGTCGGTCAGCGTCAGCGCCGGCGCCACGGTGACTGAATCGCCCGTGTGCACCCCCATCGGGTCCACGTTCTCGATCGAGCAGACGATGATCGCGTTGTCGGCGCGATCGCGGACGACCTCCATCTCGAATTCCTTCCAGCCCAGAAGGGATTCGTCGATCAGGATCTGGCTGACCGGCGAGGCGTCGAGCCCCGACTTGCAGTAGTGTTCGTAGTCATCGCGGTTGTAGGCCACGCCGCCACCCGTGCCGCCCAGGGTATAGGCCGGGCGGATGATCGCGGGCAGGCCCACGTGTTCGATGGCGGCCATCGCCTCGTCCATGTTGTTGGCGATGGTGGCGCGGGGGTTCTCGATACCCAGCCGGTCCATCGCCTCGCGGAAGAGCTTGCGGTCCTCGGCCATCTCGATGGCCTCGCGGTTGGCGCCGATCAGTTCCACCCCGAACCTGTCGAGCACGCCCATGTCGGCCACGGCGAGCGCGGTGTTCAGGCCGGTCTGCCCGCCCATGGTGGGCAGCAGCGCGTCGGGGCGCTCCTTCTCGATGATCTTGGCAACGATCTCGGGGGTGATGGGCTCAATATAGGTGGCATCGGCCAGTCCCGGATCGGTCATGATCGTGGCAGGGTTGGAGTTGACCAAGATCACCCGGTACCCCTCCTCACGCAGTGCCTTGCAGGCCTGGGCGCCCGAATAATCGAACTCGCAGGCCTGGCCGATGATGATGGGGCCTGCGCCGATGATCATGATGGATGAAATATCGGTTCTTTTCGGCATTCTGGTCCCCGGGGCAGCGAATTGGCCGGCCGGATCGCCGGCGCGCAAATTGAGGCGGGTTATATCCATGCACGCGCGCTGTGCAAGGGGGCGTGCCGCCGCGGCCCGGGTGAAACTGGAAATGGCCGTCGCCCCGACGGCAAACACCCCGTCACAACCGCGCTATCTGCGGCGGTTCGCGCTGGCGGGCCGGGCGCGCGTTACTCGGCGGCGTGCTGCAACGCGTCTTCCGAATCGCGGTAGAGATAGTCACGCGTCAGCGGCACCGCGTCCTGCCGCGGCGAAAGCTGGAACTGGAAGACGACCTGCTTGTTCAGGCGGAATGTCAATTCGCAGGCAAGCAGGTAGTACCGCCACATCCGGCAGAAGCGCTCGTCGTAGAGTTCGCGCGCCCGGTCGATGTTCGAGACGAACCGTTCGTGCCAATGTTTGAGCGTTTCGGCATAGTGCAGCCGCCAGACCTCGACATCGGTGGTGTAGAGGTCCTGCGTCTCGATGGCGCGGGCGGTTTCCGACAGGGCCGGAACATAGCCGCCCGGGAATATGTACTTGGTGATCCAGGGGCTGGTCGTGCCAGGTGGATCGGCCCGGCCGATGGTGTGGATCAGGGCGATCCCTTCGGGCGTCAACCGTTCGTTCACGGTGCGGAAGTATTCTTCGTAATGGGGCACGCCCACGTGTTCGAACATCCCGACCGACACGATGCGGTCGAATTGCCCCTCTACCTGGCGATAGTCCATCAGGTGAAACTTCGCCTTGTCGGCCACGCCGGCCGTTTCGGCGCGTTCGTTGGCCATGGCGTGCTGTTCGTTGGACAGGGTCACGCCGGTGACCTCGGCGCCGTAATCGCGTGCCAGCGTCAGGCCCATGCCGCCCCAACCGCAGCCGATATCAAGCACGCGCATCCCCGGTTCGATCAGCAGCTTACCGGCGATGTGGTGCTTCTTGGCCTCCTGGGCTTCGTCCAGCGTCATGTCGGGGCGCGCGAAATAGGCGCAGGAATACTGTCGGTCGTCGTCGAGGAACAGGTCGTACAGCTCGCCGGACAGATCGTAGTGATGGGCCGCGTTGGCCCGTGCGCGCTTCACCGGGTTGAATTGGTTGAGATAGCGCATGACATGGCGCCCGGTTTCCAGCGGCTTGCGGAACCACGGCTGGCCCTGCCTGGCCACGTTGCTGATCGCAAGGTGCAGGAAACCGTACAGGTCGTCATCCTCGATCGTGAGGCGCTCGTCCATGTAGCCCTCTCCCACGGCCAGATCGGGCGACATCACGATCTTGCGGGGCAGCGCCTCGTCATGCAGCGTGATCGCCACGGCGCGCCCTCGGCCGTCCCCGTAGCGGCGCGTCGATCCGTCGGGAAACGTGATCTTGAGGTCGCCCTGGCGGATCAGATGCGTCAGCAGGCTGTCAAGTGTATTTGTCCACATGTCTCCACCCCCAGACTCCTGGCGTCCTTGTTGAACGCCCTGCTTCGGTGATGTGAAACCCAGAAACGGCGTTCCGGTTCCGGAGCCGCTGCCCCTGACGGATATCATTAAGGAAATTCGGCTTTGTGTAAACGTTATCGATATCCGGCGCCGGTCGGCAACCACGAGGGGCCGAACCCCTTGACTTTGTCCGCGGCGCACGGTGTATCGGCGCAGACCGCGGCGCGCCCCGCCCGGCCCGAGAAGAGGATACCATGCACGCATACCGCAGCCACACCTGCGCCGAGCTGACCAAGTCAAACGTCGGCGAGACCGTCCGCCTGTCCGGCTGGGTGCACCGCATCCGCGACCACGGCGGTGTTCTGTTCATCGACCTGCGCGATCACTACGGCGTGACCCAGGTGCTCTGCGACCCCGACAGCCCCGTCTTCGAGCAGGTCGAGGCGGTCCGCTCGGAATGGTGCATCCGCATTGACGGGAAGATCAAGGCGCGCGACGAGGCGCTCATCAACGCCAAGATCCCCACCGGCGAGATCGAGGTTTTCATTCAGGACATGGAGGTGCTGGGCCAGGCGCGCGAACTGCCCCTCATCGTTTTCGGCGACCAGGAATACCCCGAGGAGACGCGCCTGCGCTACCGCTACCTGGACCTGCGGCGCGAGCACATGCAGCGCAACATGGCGCTACGTTCGGACGTGGTGGCAAGTTTCCGTCGCCGGATGTGGGACATCGGTTTCCGCGAATACCAGACACCGATCATCACCGCCTCGTCGCCCGAGGGCGCGCGCGATTTCCTCGTGCCGTCGCGCCTGCATCCGGGCAAGTTCTACGCGCTGCCGCAGGCGCCCCAGCTGTTCAAGCAGCTCATCATGGTCTCGGGCTTCGACAAGTATTTCCAGATCGCGCCCTGCTTCCGCGACGAGGATCCGCGCGCCGATCGCTCGCCGACCGATTTCTACCAGCTCGACATGGAGATGAGCTTCGTCGAGCAGCAGGATGTCTTCGACACCATCCAGCCGGTGATCGACGGCGTGTTCGAGGAATTCGGCGGCGGCCACACCGTCGACAAGCATTGGCCGCAGATCAGCTACGCGGATGCGGCGCTTTGGTACGGCACCGACAAGCCCGACCTGCGCAACCCCATCAAGATGCAGGACGTGTCCGACCATTTCCGCGGCTCGGGGTTTGCCATCTTCGCCAAGCTGCTGGAACAGCCGGGCACCCAGGTGCGCGCCATCCCCGCCCCCGGCGGGGGCAGCCGCAAGTTCTGCGACCGGATGAACAAGTTCGCGCAGGAACAGGGCCTGCCGGGCATGGGCTATATCTTCTGGCGCGAGGGAGAAGACGGCTTGGAAGCTGCCGGCCCGCTGGCCAAGAACATCGGCCCCGAGCGGACCGAGGCGATCCGCCAGCAACTTGGCCTGGGCAAGGGCGACGCGGCCTTCTTCCTCGGCGGCAAGCCGGCGGATTTCGAACCCGTCGCTGCCCGGGCCCGCAACGTGATCGGCGAGGAACTGGACCTGACCGAGAAGAACCGCTTCGCTTTCTGCTGGGTGGTCGATTTCCCGATGTACGAGGCCGACCCGGAGACCGGGCAGGTCGATTTCTCGCACAACCCCTTCTCGATGCCGCAGGGCGGGCTGGCGGCGCTGGAGGGCGACCCGCTGGACGTGCTGGGGTACCAGTACGACCTGTCGTGCAACGGCTACGAGATCGTGTCGGGCGCGATCCGCAACCACAAGCTGGAGGTCATGATCCGCGCCTTCGAAGTCGCGGGCTACGACGCGGAGGAGGTGCACCGCCGCTTCGGCGGGCTGGTCAACGCGTTCCAGTACGGCGCACCCCCGCATGGCGGTTGTGCCGCGGGCATCGACCGGATCGTGATGCTGCTGGCCGACGAGGCCAATATCCGCGAGGTCATCATGTTCCCGATGAACCAGCGGGCAGAAGACCTGATGATGAACGCGCCCTCCGAACCCAGGGCGGACCAGCTGATGGAGCTGGGCCTGCGGGTGATCCCGCAGGAGGACTGAACCGCCCCCGACCAAGGGCTGTAAAGACGGTCATGGCCCCGCGGCCCGGTCGATCCGTTGGCGCATGGCCCCGGCCACCCCGCGCAGGCGGGCACGCGCCGGGGCGCCCATGGCCCCCTGCGCGATGACACCGTCGGCGACAGCGGCCAGCTCGGCCTCGGCAGTCGCGCGCGCCAAGCTGCCTAAAAACTGCGCGGCATAGCGCAGCGTCGCGACCTCACCGTCCTGCAAGAGAGCCTCAGCCTGGCGGAGGTCCTGCCAGAGCGCCAATGGATCCGGACGTATGGGCGCATCGTCAATGGGCCGCGGCCCGGCCGGGTGCCGCTCTTCGGGAAGCCGGGCCAGGATTTCGCGCTGGAACGCCGCCAGGCTGTCCAGCGGTTTGGCCAGGAAACCGTCGGCGCCGGCGGCGATCACGTCCCGCGCCGCGGCGGCATCGCCGCTGAGCCCGAAAAGCACGCCGATCCGCGGCCTTGCGCGGTGCATCTCGGCAATCAGATCCAGCCCCGATCCGTCCGGCAGGCCCAGGTCCACGATCATGGCCGAGGGGCGATAGACCTGAAGGTGCCGACGCGCGGCCCGCAAGCAGTCCGCCCGGCGGATGCGCGCGCCGCTGCGCAGGCACATCAGGCGCAGCGCCTCTCCGGCGTGGCGGCTGTCCTCCACTGCCAGGATCGTCATGCCAAGAAGTGGGCGGTTGGGCGTGGGCAGGCGCTGCGGGGCAAGATCGTCCAGTTTTTCCATGGCCGGATCCTCCGTTGTCTGGGCATGTCGTCCGACCGTAGGAAGTCTTGGCTAACGGTGCGTTAATGCGCGGGTTGCGTCGCCCTGTCGCTTGTCACGGACGCCGTTCGTCTCCATAACTGCGCAAACGCGCAGCAAGAGGATCTTCCCATGATCGGACGCCTGAACCATGTCGCCATTGCCGTGCCCGATCTGGAGGCCGCGGCCGAGCAATACCGCACCGCGCTCGGTGCGAAGGTGGGCGCGCCGCAGGAAGAACCCGATCATGGCGTGACGGTGGTTTTCATCGAGTTGCCCAACACGAAGATCGAACTGCTCCATCCCCTGGGCGAGGAGAGCCCGATCAAGGGTTTTCTGGAAAAGAACCCCGCAGGGGGCATCCACCACGTCTGCTACGAGGTCGATGACATCCACGCCGCGCGCGACCGGTTGCAGGATGCCGGGGCGCGCGTTCTGGGGTCGGGCGAGCCCAAGATCGGCGCCCATGGCAAACCTGTGCTCTTCCTCCACCCCAAGGATTTCAACGGCTGTCTCGTGGAACTGGAGCAGGTCTGATGGGCATTACCTCGGGCATCGTTCTGTTCATGGTCATCTGGTTCATGACCTTCCTCATCGTCCTGCCCATGCGGATCCAGACGCAGGGGGATCTGGGCAAGATCGTCCCGGGCACCCACGCGGGGTCGCCCGAACATCACCACCTCAAGCTCAAGGCATGGATTACCACCGGCATTTCGGCGGTTCTCTGGGCCATCGTCGCGTCGGTCATCCTGTTGGAGATCGTGACCGTGCGTGACATCGACATGTTCAACCGGATGGACGTCCCCGCGACTGAATCGCGTGATACAGGTGAGTGAAGGTCGCCGCGCCGAGGATCGGGACGACCAGGTTCAGGATCGGAACGGTCAGGGGCACCGCCATCAGCGTGCCGGCCGCCCAGATTCGCGCCCCCTCGCGCCGGCGCAGATCGCGCGCGCCCTCGCGGCCCAGACGGCGCATCGCAGCCACGGTGAAATACTCCCGTCCCAACAAATAGCCGTTGAGCAGGTAGAATACGGGCAGTCCCGCGATCGGCAGGACGAGCGTGAGAAAGACCGCCACGATATTGGCCACGACCAGAACGCCCAGGGCGGCAAGGCCGTCGCGTATCTCCTCGGTCAGCGGCACGCCGGAGGCCGGCGCCAGATCGGGATAGTGCCGGTCCTCGACCGCCTCGGCGACCTCGTCGAGGAACATCGAGACGAAGGCCGACGCAACCGGCACCATCAGAAACACCGACAGCGCGATCATGAGGGCAAGGAAGGCCAAGCTCACCACGTCATCGACCCACTGCACCTCGCCCAGAAGCGGCAGGGTCACGGCATCGCCGATCAGCCATCCCACGCCCCAGACCAGCAGCGCGGTGATAACCGCCAGGAGCCCGATGGTCAGGGCCAGACCGCGCCACAGCACCTTGCGGAAGCGCGGGTCGCCCAGTTGCCCGAGGGCCTTTAGAAAACTCGTCAGGATCATTCCGTCACCCATGTCGTCAGGGCGTCAACGTCGGGCCGCGGCCGTTCGGGCGGGGTGGCCCCGGCCGTGCCGATATGGATGAACCCGGCAACGCGTTCGCCGGCGCCGAGTTCCAGGCCGGTCTCTAGGAAGCCGCGGTCGTGCGCGGGCCAGCCGGTCAGCCAGTTCGCGCCCCACCCGGCCGCCAGGGCGGCGTTCAACAGCGCCAGACAGACGGCCCCGGCGGAATAGCTCTGCTCGATCGGGGGGACTTTGTCGGACGGCTTCTGAACCTCCACCACGGCCACGGCCAGGGGGCTGTGGGCGAAGGCGCTGGCGGCCTTCGCGACATCGGTCTCGTCTCGTCCCAGCGAAGCGCCCCGCGCCGTCACCAGATCGGCCAGCCGTCGCAGCGCGGCATCTTCCAGCACGACGAAGCGCCAGGGCTCCAGCTTGCCGTGATCGGGGCTGCGGGCCGCGGCGGTCAGCAGTGTTGTCAGTGCCGGGCGGTCCGGCGCCGGAGGCCCGAGCGTCTTGGCCGGCCGTGACCGGCGGCTCAGCAGGAAATCGAGGGCGGCTTGGTTGGCGACGGGCATGGGCTAGCTGCGGGTCGGTGAACGTTCTGCAACATCTCGGCGCCGGCGCCGGCGGGGTCAACCCGAATTTGGCTGTCGTCGCGCCGGCCGGTGCGTTAATGGCTGGCGACATGGCGACGGCATGGCTTGCGCATCTCGCCCGTCCGGGCACGCGGATCCCCCTGCGGGTGACACCGCGGGCGGCGCACAGCCGCCTGGTAGCCGAGGGTGAAAACCTCCGCGCCCATGTCACCGCCCCGCCGGAAAAGGGCAAGGCCAACGCCGAGGTGCAGAAACTGCTGGCCGCCGCGCTCGGTCTTCCGAAATCGCGGCTGCGGCTGGTCCGGGGCGCCACGGGCCGCGACAAGGTTTTCGAAATCGCATAGCGCCGCGTCAGAGGTCCTTCTTAGGCAGGGTATAGACACCCTCGGGCAGATCGAGGGCCGCGCCCAGATCGCGCAGTTGCGCCACGGAAAGGGTGATGCGGTTTACCCGGTCGGTGCGCGGGTCGTATTGTTCGACCGTCACGCATTCCTGGAAGGCGTTGACGATCACGTCCTCCTGCAGGGGCGCCTCGCCGTCATCGACCAGGGTCACAACGGTCGAATCGAATTCGTGTTCGATGGAAAACATGGGCGGAACTCTACCGGCTCGGCGGGGCTTTGCAAACAGGCGCTCCGTAGGGCAAGAGGTGTGGCCCCGGTGGCAGCGCCTGCTAGAACGGATGCGTCCACAAGATGAAGGAACGAGGCATGCGCTGGATTGGCTTGGTGTTTTCGCTCGCCCTCATGGGGTGTGGTGCGACGATCGAGATGCCGCCGCCCCGCCAGCCGGCATCGACGGCGCCGGATCCTGTTCCCACGCGCCAGAAGGTCGCGCAATTCGTGGAGGTGGTCGAAACCGTCGAACCGGTGGCCGAGCGCGAATGCCGGGCCCGGACGGGCCCCCGCACCAATTGCGATTTCAGGATTGTCGTGGACGACCGGCCCGGCCAGCCCGCGAATGCCTTTCAGACCGTGGACCGCACGGGGCGGCCGATCCTGGCCTTCACCGTGGCCATGGTCGGCAAGGTGCGCAACCGCGACGAACTGGCCTTCGTCATGAGCCACGAAGCGGCCCACCACATCGCCGGCCATATTCCGCGCCAGCAGCAGAACGCCATGGCCGGCGCGATCCTGTTGGGCGGGCTTGCCACGCTCTCGGGGGCCGATGCCGATGTGGTGCGCTCGGCAACGGACCTGGGCGCCTCGGTCGCAGCGCGGCGCTATTCCAAGGACTACGAGCTTGAGGCCGATGCCCTTGGTACCATCATCGCCAAGCGCGCGGGCTACGATCCGGTCCGGGGCGCGGCATTCTTCACGCAGATCCCCGATCCCGGTGACCGCTTCCTTGGCACGCATCCGCCCAATGCGCAGCGGATGGAAACCGTGCGGCGGGTCAACGCCCGTCTCTGACCGGGGCAGCCCTGACCCGCATTGACTCAAGTCAAGGCTCTCGGGCCGATGCGCGGTTACCTTTTCCGGGTGATCCTGATCACGTCCACCACCGGGGAGGCCGCCGAATGCCCACGACCAACACGTTCCGCCACCATGCCGATCTTGTCGACCGGATGGCGCAGACGCTCGGCCTGGATCTTGACGAGACGATCATGGAAGGCCGGATGCAGGAGCAAACCCGCGAGAACGCGGTGCTGCGCTGCACGGGATGCGCCGATGTCGGCGGGTGCGAGCGCTGGCTTGCCGATCAACCGCAATCAGCCGAGGAGGCGCCCGGCATGTGCCGCAACGGAACGCTGTTCGCGTTGCTGAAGGCGGGAAAGCATCTATGACGGTGCGTCGTCTGGGGCATCCGCGCCGGCATTACTGGCTGGTCAAGCGCATGGCGGGCGCGGCCGAGGTCGATTTGGTGCGGGCGCGTGAAGAGGGCGTTCTTTCCGCGCAGGTCTGGGCGGGAATGGTGCAACGCTGCCGTGGCTGCGGGGATGCCGCACGCTGCGCGGCCTGGCTCGACACTGCGCCCTGCGTATCCACGCCGCCTGCGCGTTGCCGCAACAGAGCGCGCCTGACCGCGCTCAAGATCGAACAGGACGTCGTCGGCTCATGAGCGCCCATGTGGCAAATCTCGGGGACCCCGATCTGCATTTCTGGCTTACGCGGTCAGTGGCCAGGGCCGTGGGCGTCAACCTGTCCGAGGCGCTTGCGCAGGGATTGATCACGCAATCGGATTACTGCGACATGGTCACGCGCTGCCGCAAATGCCCCCATGTCGCGGAGTGTCAGGCGTGGCTGGCAGCCAATGGCGCAGGGGCCGATGACGTGCCGGCGCGCTGCGCGCATGCGACGGTGTTGAACGGGCTTGCCGCGCGCATGGCCGACAAGGTCACGGGGTGACCGCACGTACCGGTCAGTCGCCGCCCGTTTCCTCCGACAGCCAGGCTGCGGCGTCGGGCGTTGTCTCGACCCGTTCCCAGGTCATGACCGGCAGATCATAGGGGTGTTTGTCGTCGACAAGCGCTTTCAATGCCGACAAGTGCGCCGCGCGGGTCTTGAGGGTGAGAGTCACTTCCTCTTCCTCCTCGACGCGGCCGTGCCAGTGGAAAAGGCTGATGACGCGGGGTGTGATATTGGCGCAGGCCGCCAGCCGCGCTTCAAGCGCGGCGCGGGCCAGGCCGCGAGCGATATCGAGGTCCGGGCAGGTGGTCGTTAGGTGGATCATCGGGGGCTCCGGCGCGGGGCTGGGGGATGATGGGAAAGGGGGGCGGCCTGTTAAATGGGGGTCACGCGGTGGTCAGGACCCCGGTGATTCCCAGGAAAAAGCAGCTTGAGGCCGCGACGATGAAACCGTGCCAGATGGCGTTGGCGAAGCGCAGGCTTTCCCAGGCATAGAACACGACCCCGAGCGTATAGAGCGCACCCCCGGCGACGATGAGGATCAGGCTGGGCAGGGGCAACAGCGGTGCGAGCGGCACGAAGAGCAAGAGCCCGCCCCAGCCCAGCAGGACATAGGGCAGCCACCCGGTGGTCATTTTTCCCGGCGCGGTCAGGAGCTTGCGGGCCGCCCCGACCACGGCGAGCAGCCAGGCGCAGGCCAGGACGGCGTAGCCGAAGGTGGTGCCCAGGGCGACGCCGAGGGGCGTGTAAGTGCCCGCGATCTTGAAATAGATCGCGGCATGATCCAGCCGCCGCAACAGCGGCCGCAGCGAGGTATGGGCGGCCATGTGATAGACCGCCGAGGCGGAGAGCATCCCCACCAGCGCGAAGGCATAGATGATCGTGGAGACCAGCGTGGGCCCGTCGAAATGCGCGGCCCAGAGCGCGAAAAGCAGCGTCACACCGACAATCGCGGCGATCAGGCCCGCGATGTGCACCACGCCATCGGCGATTCGTTCGGCGCGGGTGTAGGCAGGGTACGTCATGGCGGTCATGCCTCCTGTCTGGCCCCTGAAAGGTTAACGCAAGCTGGCCCTGCGTCAAAGCCCACAGATTTCCGGCGCTGTACGGGTGGTACGGCCCGTACGGCGCGACCGTATGGTTGGGGCGGCGGGGCCGCCTGTCGATGGTGCGCGATGTCAGAGGCCGGCGCGCCGGCGACCCCAGAGGTCGTAATCGCCGGCCTCGTCCACCTCAACGGTCACGATGTCGCCGACGGACAGGTCCGCCGTGTCCGCGTCGATGAAAAGGCAGCCGTCGATTTCCGGCGCGTCGGCCCGGGTGCGGCAGGTGGCGATGCCCTCGCCGTCGATGTCGTCGACGATGACGTCCTGGAAGGTTCCGACCTTGGCGGCGAGCTTTTCCGCGGAAATGGCCTGCGCCTTTTCCATGAACCGTTGCCAGCGCTCCTGCTTGACCTCCTCGGGGACCTGCCCGGGCAGATCGTTGGAGCGCGCGCCCGCCACGTTCTCGTAGGTGAAGCAACCGACCCGGTCGAGCTGCGCCTCGTCCAGCCAGTCCAGAAGCGTCTGGAACTCCGCCTCGGTCTCGCCGGGATACCCCACGATGAAGGTCGAGCGCAGCGCCAGATCGGGACAGGCGGCGCGCCAGGCGGCGATTTCGTCCAGTGTCCTGGCGGCGGCGGCGGGGCGCGCCATGCGCTTGAGCGTGTCGGGGTGCGCGTGCTGGAAGGGGATGTCGAGGTAGGGCAGCAGGCCGTTTTCGGGATCGGCCATCAGCGGGATCAACTCGCGCACATGCGGATAGGGGTAGACATAGTGCAGGCGCACCCAGGCCCCCAGCCGGCCCAGTTCACGCGACAGATCAAGGATGTGGCTGCGCACCTCGCCGTCTTTCCAGGGCAGGGAATCGTGCCGGCGGTCGAGGCCGTAGGCACTGGTGTCCTGCGAGATGACCAGCAGTTCCCGCACGCCGCCTTCGACGAGTTTCTCGGCCTCGCGCAGGACGGCATGGGCGGGCCGCGATTGCAGGCGCCCGCGCATGTCGGGGATGATGCAGAACTTGCACTTGTGGTTACACCCCTCCGATATCTTGAGGTAGCTGTAGTGCCGCGGGGTCAGCTTGACGCCCGAGGCGGGCAGCAGATCGACGAAGGGATCGGGCGCCGGCGGCACGGCGGCATGCACGGCGTCGAGCACCTGTTCGTACTGGTGCGGGCCGGTCACCGCCAGCACGCGCGGATGCGTGCCGGTGATATACGCCGGCTCGGCGCCCAGGCAGCCGGTGACGATGACGCGGCCGTTCTCGGCCAGGGCTTCCCCGATCGCCTCAAGACTTTCGGCCTTGGCCGAATCCAGGAATCCGCAGGTGTTCACGATCACCGCGTCGGCCCCCGAGTAATCCGCGGATATGCCGTATCCCTCGGCGCGCAGCCGGGTCAGGATCCGCTCGCTGTCCACCAGCGCCTTGGGACAGCCCAGAGAGACCATGCCGATGGTCGGCTGGTCGCTGCGGCGGGTGTCGTCCAGCCGGGGCCGGGCCAGATCGGGGCGGAGGTCGGGCGGATTCTGCGTCATGCCGCAGTATATAGGCGCAACGGCCCCGCGCCGAAAGCCATCTTCGCCCGGCGCGCTTGTGGCACATCCCATGCCCCGCTACATCTGGAGCAGCAACACGGGAGGGTGGCATGCGGTGGCTGGTGCGTCTTCTGGGCCTGGTGGTGGTTCTTGCCGGGGTCTTCGTGGTGTCGCTTCTGCTTCTGCCGGGGGACCGGATCGCCCGGATCGCCGCCGATCAGATCAGCGCGGCCACGGGCCGCGAGGTCACCATGGCAGGCGACACGACCGTCAGCTTCTTCCCCGTTCTGGGCATCAGCACCGGCCCCGTCACCGTGGCCAATGCAGACTGGTCGGAGGCCGGCCCGATGCTGGAGGCCGAGCGGCTGAAGATCGGGGTGAAGGCCAGCGCCCTCGTGGGCGGGGACATCCGCATCACCGGTCTTGAGGCCGTCAACCCGCGCATCCGGCTGGAGCGCGCCGCCGACGGGCGCGTGAACTGGGAACTGGGCGTCGCCGGGGTTGCGCCCTCGGGCCAGTCGCAGGAGGGGGCGCCGGCGCGGTCCGTCCCGCTGGCCCTGACGCTGGACCGCGCGCTCATCACGGACGCCGCGCTCAGCTACGCCGACCACGGATCGGGCGAACGGATCGAGCTGCGGGAGATGGATTTCGATCTGCGCTGGCCGGACTACGCGGGTGCCGCCACCTTCGCCGCGACGTTGCGCCCGGCGGGAGAGCCGGTGGAGGTTTCCGGCACGCTGGGGCGGGTGGATCAGTTCATCGACGGGCAAGTCTCGACGCTGCAGGGGCGGGTCGTGGTGCCCGGCGGGCGGCTGGAGTTCACCGGGCGGGCCAGCGCGCAGCCGCAGGTGGACGGGCGGCTGACCGCGGATCTTGAGGACACGGCGGCGGCGCTGGCGGCCCTTGGCCTGCCGGGGGCGCGCGTGCCGCGGGGGCTGGGCCGCAGCCTGGACGCTGCGGCCCAGGTGACCCTGACCGACGACATGCGGCTGGCGGTCCGCGCGGCGGATCTGAGCCTTGACGGCAACCGCCTGACCGGCGCGGCGGACATCCTGCTGGGCGGGGACAAGCCGCGGGTGAACGCACAGCTCAACGCCGGGGCGCTGGATTTCTCGGGCCTGTCCGGCGGGGGCGGGGCGGATGCCGCTGGCGGGGGGGCGCCGAGTGCGGGCTGGTCGACGGCTCCGATCGACGCGAGCGCCCTTGCGATGGCGGACGGGGAGCTGGCGCTGGTGGCCGACAGCATCGACCTGGGCGATTTCAAGCTGGGCAAGACGCGGGTTCTGGCCACGCTCACCCGGTCCCGCGCGGTGTTCGACCTGCGCGAGCTGCGCGCCTACGCGGGGCTGGTGACCGGGGAGTTCGTGGTCAACAACCGCTCCGGCCTGTCGGTGGGCGGGGATATCACCGCAGGAGGTATCGATCTGGAGACCTTCCTGGCCGACGCGGTGGATATCTCGCGCTTTTCCGGCAGCGCGGACGGGGATCTGCGGTTCCTTGGGGTGGGGCCGTCGGTGCAGGCGATCATGCAGAGCCTGGAGGGCGCGGGCGCCATCGCCACCGGGCGCGGCGTGATCCGCGGGATCGACCTGGACAAGCTCATGCGCTCGGGCCAGGCCACCGGCGGGACGACCATCTTCGACGAGATGAGCGCGAGCTTCGACATCGCGGAGGGGGTGCTGCGCAACGACGACCTCGCGATGGTGCTGCCCCTGGCCCGGGCCGAGGGGGAGGGCCGCATCGACCTGGGTGAGCGGCGCATCGACTACCTGTTCACGCCGGTGCTGCTGGAAGGCGAGAGCCGCAAGGGCCTGGCGATCCCGGTGCGGGTGCGCGGGCCCTGGGCCGATCCGCGGATCACCCCCGACCTGGAGGAAGCGATCGACCGCAACTTCGAGGAAGAGAAGGACGCGCTGGAACAGAAGGCGCGCGAGGAGCTCAACCGCGCGGTGGAAAAGGAACTCGACGTCGAGATCGAGGAAGGCGAGTCGATCGAGGACACGCTGAAGAAGAAGCTGGAGGACGAAGCCGCCAGGGAACTGCGCAAGCTGTTCGAGTGAGCGCGGGGCGGTGGCACCGGCTGCGCCATCGCGGGGCGGAAAGGCCCGGACCGGTCAGGCCAGCCGTCCGTGACGCGCCCATGCGATGGCATCGTCCAGCCTGTCGTCGCCCCAGAAGACCTCGCCCCCCGCAACGAAGCTCGGGGCGCCGAAGATTCCCAGGGCCATCGCCTCGTCGGTGGCCGCGGCGAGGGCGGCAACTGTGTCCTGCGATCGTGCGGCCGCCAGCGCATCCGCCGGGTCCTGACCGATGTCCGACAGGCTGCCGGAAAGGTTCGGCTCCTCGCCCGGGCGTTGGCCGTCCTCGAACCAGCGGCGGTAGGTGGCGCGCGTGTAATCGGCCACCCATCCCTCCTGCGCGCCCAGGATCGCCACCTGGTTCGCGAGAACCAGCTCGGGCAGGGGGTAGGGCGCGGGCAGACGGGGGGAGAGGCCGTATTTCGGGGCGCGCCGGGCGATATCGCGCCACATGTAGGCCGCCTTCGCGGGCTTGCCCTTGAACGGGATATTGCCTTGTTCGGTCATGATGTGCCGGACGTTGAAGGGGCGCCACCGGAAGCGCAGGTTTTCCGCGCGCGCGACCGCGGGCAGGCGCATGACCGTCAGGTAGCTGTAGGTGCTGCCGATGGAATACCAGAAATCAATCGTGATCACATCGCCGGCTCCTTGAGAAAGCAAGGGGGTGGTCGACGCCAGTCTACTCCGGCCGGCCCGCGTTCGGCGAGAGAAATCGCCCGTGCCGGCAGGCGCCGCGCCCTGCTGTGGCAGGGCGGCCCGTGCTTGCGCCGCGGTCAGGGCGCCTCGGGCCAAAGCAGAAAGGCCCCGCCGACGGCGGGGCCCTGGATGCGGTCGCGCGGGGACCTTATTGCGGGATTTCCGCGTCCAGCCCCGCGACGTAGAAATCCATGCCCAGAAGCGTGCTGTCGAGCGCGGTTTCGCCCTCGGCCAGCCACTGCGTGCCGTCCTGCTTGTTCAGCGGGCCGGTGAAGGGATGGTAGTCACCCGCGGCGATGCTGTCCTTCAGGGCCAGAGCCTCCTGGCGGACCTCGTCGGGGACGGCCTCTGTGATCTCGCCGATCTCGACCATGCCCTCGTCGATGCCGTGCCAGACCTGCTGGCTTTCCCAGGTGCCGTCCATCACGGCCTGGACGCGGTCGATGTAGTAGGGCGCCCAGTTGTCGATGATCGAGGAGACGCGCGGCGCGGGCTTGTACTCGGCCATGTCCGAGGCCTGGCCGAAGCCGATGACCCCCCCTGCCTTCTCGGCCGCGGCCAGCGGCGCGGTGGAATCGGTGTGCTGCAGGATCACGTCGGCGCCCTGTTCGATCAGGGCCTGGGCGGCGTCGGCCTCTTTCGCCGGATCGAACCAGGTGTAGGCCCAGATGATCTTGAACTGGACATCCGGGTTGGCCTTGCGCGCGTGGATGAAGGCGGCGTTGATGCCCCGGATCACCTCCGGGATCGGGTAGGAGGCGATGTAGCCGATGACGTCGCTTTCCGTCATCTTGCCGGCGATATGGCCCTGCACCGCGCGGCCCTCGTAGAAGCGCGCGGAATAGGTCGAGACATTGGGCAGCGTCTTGTAGCCGGTGGCGTGTTCGAACTTCACGTCGGGGAATTTCTTGGCCACGTTGATGGTGGCCTCCATGAAGCCGAAGGAGGTGGTGAAGATCAGGTCCGCCCCCTGCAAGGCCATCTGGGTGATGGCGCGCTCGGCGTCGGCGCCCTCGGGCACGCTTTCCTGGTAGACGGTCTCGACGCGGTCGCCGAAGTGTTCCTCCACGGCCAGGCGGCCCTGGTCGTGTTCATAGGTCCAGCCGCCGTCTCCGATGGGACCGACGTAGATGAAGCCGACCTTCGTGGGGTCGTCCTGCGCCGCGGCGGCCGAAGCCAGGCCCAGGGCCAGCGCGGCGCCGGTGAGATGTCGAAATAGGCTCATGTGCGTTCTCCGTGGTTGGGGTTGGCAGCGCCTCATTCGGAGGCGTGGAAAATCCGACCGAGCGACCCGGGCGCGCGCGAGCGGTCGGCCGACATGATCACCAGCACCAGAATGGTGACCAGATAGGGAGACATGGAAAGGTATTCGACCGGAATTGCAATGCCCGCCGCCTGCAGGTTGAGCTGCAGCACCGTGACCCCGCCGAAAAGATAGGCACCCAGCAGAACGCGCCCGGCCCGCCACGAGGCGAAGACGACAAGCGCCAGCGCGATCCAGCCCGCGCCGGCGGTCATCCCCTCGGTCCACTGGGGAACCCGGATCAGGCTGATGTAGGCGCCGCCGAGGCCCGCGCAGGCGCCGCCGAAGAGGATGGCCATGAGGCGCACGCGCACCACCTTGAAGCCCAGGGCATGGGCGGCGTGGTGGTTCTCGCCCACGGCCCGCAGCACGAGGCCCGCGCGGGTGTATTTCAGCAGGGCCCAGACCGCCAGCGTCAGCGCAAGGCCCAGATAGACCATCAGGTCGTGGGAGAACAGCACGCGGCCGAGGAAGGGAATGTCGCTCAGCGGGCCGAGGTCCAGCCGCGGGGTCTGCGGCGGTTTGACCCCGACATAGCCCTGGCCCAATAGCGCGCTGAGCCCCAGCCCGAAAAGGGTCAGCGCGAGCCCGCTGGCCACCTGGTTGGCCAGGGCCACCTGGGTGAGCGCGGCGAAAAGTGCCGCAAGAACCGCGCCGCCCGCGGCGGCGGCCAGGAATCCCAGGGCGGGCGAGCCCGTCTCGACGGCGATGGCGAAGCCGCAGATCGCGCCGGTGATCATCATGCCCTCGACCCCGAGGTTGAGGACGCCCGCGCGTTCCACAACCAGTTCGCCCAGGGCGGCCAGCAGGATCGGGGTGGCGGCCACCATCAACGCGGCCAGCAGAAGCGCGGGGTCGATGCCGCCAAGGGTCATGTCGCGGCCTCCGGCCGGGTCAGGCGCAGGCGGTAGTTGGTGAACAGGTCCACCGCCAGCAGGAAGAAGAGCAACATGCCCTGGAAGACCTGGATTGCCGCGGCGGGCAGGCCGAGGTTGGACTGCGCGATTTCGCCGCCGATGTAGGTGAGCGCCATCAGCAGCCCGGCCAGCAGGATCCCCACCGGGTGCAGCCGGCCGAGGAAGGCCACGATGATCGCGGTGAAGCCGTAGCCGACGTTGAAATCGATGCTGACCTGGCCGGCGGGGCCGGCGACCTCGAACAGCCCGGCCAGCCCGGCCAACGCGCCCGAGGCGCCCAGGCAGCCGATGGTCAGCGCCGCGGGCCGCACCCCGGCGAAGCGGGCCGCGCGGGGGGCCTGGCCCGCCAGGCGCACGTGGTAGCCCGTGATGTGCCGGGTGAGCAGCACATGGGCGCAGATCACCGCGATCAGGGCCGCGACGACGCCCCAGTGCAGCCCCGAACCCGTGATCAGTTCGGCATTGTGGGCCGCGGGGTACTGCTGCAGGTTCCGCGAGCCGGGAAAGCCCATGCCCTCGGGGTTCTTCATCGGGCCGAGCGCCATGGCCGCCAGGAGCTGTTCGGCGACATAGACCAGCATCAGCGACACCAGGATCTCGTTGGTGCCGAAGCGCACCTTCAGCAGCGCGGGGATCATCGCCCAGGCCAGCCCGCCCAGGGCGCCGGCCAGCACCATCAGCGGAAAGACGACCCAGGAGTCGGCGGGGTAGAAGGCCAACCCCACCCCGGCGCCGCAGAGCGCGCCGAGGATGTACTGCCCCTCGGCCCCGATGTTCCAGATCCCCGCGCGGAAACCCAGGGACAGCCCGATGGCGATGAGCACCAGCGGCGCGCCCTTCACCAGAAGCTGCGGGCGGTAGTAGAAGGCGAATTCGCCAAAGAGCGGATCCCAGAAGATGGTCCGGATCGCCTCGGCGGGGTTCTTGCCGAGCGCGGCGAAAAGTGCCCCGCCGACGAGCATCGTGATGACCACGGCCAGCGGCGGCGCTGCCCAGGTCCACCTGCGTGAGGGTTGGGGGCGGCGCTCAAGCCTGGGCATGGGCGACCTCCATGCCGTGGGCGCCACCCATCATCAGGCCGATTTCCTCGACCCCGAGGTCGCGGGCGGGGCGGATGTCGGACAACCGGCCCTCGTTGAGGGCCGCGAAGCGGTCGGAGATCTCCATCAGCTCGTCCAGATCCTGGCTGATGCAGACCACGGCGGCCCCGCGTGCGGCCTGGTCCAGAAGGGCCTGGCGGATCGCCGCCGCGGCGGCGGCGTCCACGCCCCAGGTGGGCTGATTGACAACCAGGACGGCGGGCCGCTGAAGGATCTCGCGGCCGATGACGAATTTCTGCAGGTTGCCGCCCGACAGCGCCCGCGCTGCCGTGCCGGGCCCTGGCGTGCGCACGTCGAAGGAAGCGATGATGCGGCGGGCGAAGGCCTCGGCGGCGGGCCAGCGCAGGAAGCCGCGGGTCAGCAGGTCCTCGCGTTCGGCGGCCGTCAGCACCGCGTTCTCGGTCAGGCTCATCTCGGGCGCGGCGGCGTGGCCCAGCCGTTCCTCCGGCGCGCTCAGCAGCCCGAGGCGGCGGCGCGCGGCCGGCCCCAGCCGGCCGATCGGCCGGCCCGACAGGGTGACCGCGCCCGGGGCGGTGGCCAGCTCGCCCGAGAGCGCGGACAGCAGCTCGTCCTGCCCGTTTCCGGCGACGCCGCCGATTCCCAGCACCTCGCCGGCGTGTACGGTGAAATGCAGGTTCTTCAGGGCGGTGCCGAAGGGATTGGGCGAAGCGGCGGACAGGCCGGTGACGTCAAGCACGACCTCGCCGGCCGGGCGGCCCGCGCCCTGCGGCGCGGCGAAAGCGCCGCCCACCATCATCTCGGCCATTTCGCGGGTGGTGGTCTCGCGCGGGACGCAGGTGGCGACGTTGCGGCCCTGCCGCAGGATGGTGGCCCGGTCGCACAGCGCGCGGATCTCGTCGAGCTTGTGCGAGATATAGAGGATCGCCACGCCCTCCGCCGTGAGCTTGCGCAGGGTCCGGAACAGGATCTCCACCTCTTGCGGGGTCAGCACGCTGGTGGGTTCGTCCATGATCAGAAGCCCGGGGTCCTGCAGCAGGCAGCGCACGATCTCGACCCTCTGCCGCTCGCCGGCCGAGAGGTCGCCGACCATGCGGTGCGGATCGAGCGGCAGGCCGTAATCCTCGGACACGGCGCGGATCCGGCGGGTGAGATCACGCATCGGCGGGGGCTGTTCCATCCCCAGGGCGATGTTCTCGGCCACGCTGAGCGCGTCGAACAGCGAAAAGTGCTGGAAGACCATCGCCACACCGGCAGCGCGGGCGGCCCGCGGCTCGGACGGGGCATAGGCGGTGCCGCGCCTTTCCATCGTGCCGCCGTCGGGCTTGACCAGGCCGTAGATCATCTTGACCAGAGTGGACTTGCCGGCCCCGTTCTCGCCCAGCAGGGCGTGCACCTCTCCCTCGCGGATGTCGAAGGAGACATCGTCGCAGGCGGTGACCCCGGGATAGGTCTTGGTCAGTCCGGAAAGGCGCAGCAATGGGGCTGTCAAGCGGGGATCCCCTGCGTGAGATGGGCTCGCGGTCGGACCCTCAGTAGCGCAGGCCGGCCCCGGACCGCAATGGGCCTCGGTGGCGCGCGCGGCGCCTTCCGTTCGCCGATCCGCCGCAGTAGGCTGGCCGCATGAGCAGTCATCCCCGATTCATCCATTTGCGCGTGCATACCGAGTACTCCCTGCTGGAGGGCGCGGTGCGGCTGAAGAAGCTGCCCCAGCTCTGCCGGGACGCGGGGATGCCCGCCGTGGCCGTCACGGACACCAACAACATGTTCTGTGCGCTGGAATTTTCCGTCAGCGCGCAGGCGGCGGGAATCCAGCCCATCATGGGCTGCCAGGTGGATCTGGAATATGTCGAGACCGCGCCGGGCGAACGGCCGCGCCCGCCCGCGCCGCTGGTTCTGCTGGCGCAGAGCGAGCGCGGGTACGAGAACCTGATGAAGCTGAATTCGCGGCTCTACCTGCGCGGGGACGGGCGGCAGGCGCATGTGACGATGGCTGAACTGGAAGAGCATGGCGCGGACGTGATCTGCCTGACCGGCGGGCCGGAGGGGCCGGCGGGCCGGCTGTTGCAGGGCGGTCAGCGGCCGGCGGCAGAGGCTCTGGTGCGGCGGCTGCACGGCGCATTCGGCGACAGGCTCTATGTCGAACTTCAGCGCCACCCGGGCGAGGACGGCAAGCCCGAGGCCGAACGCCTGACAGAGCGCGGCTTCGTCGAGATGGCCTACGAGATGGGCCTGCCGCTGGTGGCCACCAACGACGTCTACTTTCCCGGTGCACAGATGTACGAAGCCCATGATGCCATGCTCTGCGTGGCCGAGGGCGCCTACGTGGATCAGGCCGAGCCGCGCCGGCGGCTGACCCCGCAGCACTACTTCAAGTCGGGCGAGGAGATGGTGACGCTCTTCGCCGATCTGCCCGAGGCGGTTGAAAACACCGTCGAGATCGCGCGGCGCTGCGCCTTCGGCGCCTACAGGCGCGACCCGATCCTGCCGCGCTTCGCCGATGACGAGGTGGAGGAACTGCGCCGGCAGGCCCGCGCGGGGCTGGACGCGCGGCTGGCCGTCATCCCCCATGCCGCGCCGGTCGAGGACTACCACAAGCGGCTGGAGTTCGAACTGGGCATCATCGAGTCGATGGGATTTCCGGGGTATTTCCTGATCGTCGCCGACTTCATCAAGTGGGCGAAGGAGCGGCATATCCCCGTGGGCCCGGGCCGCGGGTCGGGCGCGGGCAGCCTGGTGGCCTACGCGCTGACGATCACCGACCTCGACCCGCTGCGTTACTCGCTGCTGTTCGAGCGCTTCCTCAACCCCGAGCGGGTGTCGATGCCGGACTTCGACATCGATTTCTGCATGGATCGCCGCGAAGAGGTGATCGAGTACGTGCAGCGCAAGTACGGTTCGGAGAAGGTGGCGCAGATCATAACCTTTGGTGCGCTTCTGTCGAAGGCCGCGGTGCGCGACATCGGGCGCGTGCTGCAAATGCCCTACGGCCAGGTGGACAAGCTGTCCAAGCTCATCCCCGTCGAAGGGGTCAAGCCCGTCTCGATCGAGAAGGCGCTGGAGGACGAGCCGCGCCTGCGCGAGGCGGCGCGGGCCGAGGAGGTCGTGGACCGCCTGTTGACCTATGGCCAGCAGGTGGAGGGGCTTTTGCGCAACGCTTCGACCCATGCCGCGGGCGTGGTGATCGGGGACCGGCCGCTCGACGAACTTGTGCCGCTCTACCAGGATCCCCGTTCGGAGATGCCGGCGACCCAGTTCAACATGAAGTGGGTGGAACAGGCTGGGCTGGTCAAGTTCGACTTCCTCGGGCTCAAGACGCTGACGGTGGTGCAGAACGCCATCGAGCAGATCCACGCCGGCGGGCGCGACCTGCACGTGGGCGCGGACGGGAGCACGATCTACGAGCCCAATCCCGGCGCCGAGAACGACATCGGACAGATTCCGCTGGACGATCCCGCGACCTACGAGCTTTACGCCAGGGCGCGGACTGTGGCGGTGTTCCAGGTGGAAAGCGAGGGGATGCGCGATGCGCTCAAGCGCATGAAGCCCACCTGCATCGAGGACATCGTCGCGCTGGTCGCCCTGTACCGCCCGGGCCCGATGGAGAACATCCCCAAGTACTGCGAGGTCAAGAACGGCCTGTCCGAGCGCGACTCGATCCACCCGCTGATCGACCACATCCTCGACGAGACGCAGGGGATCATCGTCTACCAGGAACAGGTGATGCAGATCGCGCAGGAAATGGCGGGCTATTCCCTGGGCGGCGCCGACCTGCTGCGCCGGGCCATGGGCAAGAAGATACAGGAGGCGATGGATGCCGAGCGGCCCAAGTTCATCGCCGGGGCCAAGGCCAAGGGCGTGGACGATGCCAAGGCCGTCGAGGTGTGGAACCTGCTCGACAAGTTCGCCAACTACGGCTTCAACAAGTCCCACGCCGCGGCCTATGCGGTGGTCAGTTACCAGACCGCGTGGCTGAAGGCGAACCATCCGGTCGAATTCATGGCGGGTGTCATGAACTGCGACATCCATCTGACCGACAAGCTGGCGATCTATTTCGAAGAGGTGAAGAAGGGGCTGGAACTGCCCTATGCCGCGCCCTGCGTGAACCGCTCCGAGGCCACCTTCGTGGTGCGGGAGGGGCGGCTGCACTACGCCCTGGGCGCGCTGAAGAACGTCGGCGTCGAGGCGATGCGGCTCATCACCGAGGCACGGGGCGAGACGCCCTTTGCCACGCTCTACGATCTTGCCCGCCGGGTCGATCTCAAGCGGATCGGCAAGCGCCCGCTTGAGATGCTGGCCCGCGCCGGCGCCTTCGACGCGCTCGACCGCAACCGCCGGCGGGTCTTCGAAAGCCTTGACGCGCTCGTGGGCTATTCCGCGGCGGTGCACGACCAGAAGGCCTCGTCGCAGGTGTCGCTGTTCGGCGAGGCGGGCGACGACCTGCCCGAGCCGCGGCTGTCGCCGGTGGAAGATTGGCTGCCCGCCGAACGCCTGACCGAGGAGTTCAGGGCCGTGGGGTTCTACCTGTCGGGGCACCCGCTGGACGATTACATGGGCGCGCTGAAGCGCAAGGAGGTGCGCACGCTGGACGAGGTGACAGAAATGACCGGCCGCAACGGCGCGGCGGTGGTCAAGATGGCCGGCGTCGTGGCGGGCCGGAAGGAGCGCAAGTCGGCCCGCGGGAACCGCTTCGCCTTTGTCCAGCTGTCGGACACCACCGGGGGGTACGAGGTGACGCTGTTCTCCGAGACGCTGGAGACCGCGCGCGAACACCTCGAGACCGGCGCGCAGGTGGTGCTGACCGCCGAGGCAACGATGGAGGCCGACCAGCTCAAGCTTCTGGGCCGCAGCGTGCAGCCGATCGACGGGGTGGTGGCCGATGCCGGCGGCATGGGGCTGCGGATCTTCGTCGAGGACGCGGCGGCCATCCCCTCGGTCGCCTCGGTGCTCGACCAGGCGGCGCAGGCCGCGCGGAACGCCGGCCGCGGGCCGATCCGCTTCTGCCTGATGGGGGAGGGCCTGCCCGGCGAGGTGGAGATCGACGCCGGCCGCGATTTCCCCGTCACGCCGCAGATCAAGGGGGCCATCAAGAGCCTGGCCGGCGTCGTGCAGGTGGAGGAGGTCTGAGCCCTAGTAGGTGAAGGCCAGCGTGGCGAAGACCACCGAGGCCAAGGCGAAGACCATGCCGGCGCGGCCTAGCTTGGGGATCACGCCGGCCGGGGGCGGCCCGCCGGCCGCCCGCGCCCGTGCCATCAACACCTGCGCCGTGGCCGAGGTGGCCGTCAGACCGACGACCGCGGCGATCTTGGCCCAGAAGGCCCAGCCGAATCCACCCCATCCGCCGTAGATATCGTAGACCAGCGCAATCCCGGTGATCCACAAAAGCGCCAGAGCCCCGGCCGAGATGCGTGAGACGCGGGCCTGCAGGGCGCTGATCGCGGCGCGCGCCGGACCCTCGGCCGATTTCATCTGCATGGCGCCGGCCATGTTCGCCACTCCGCCGCCGACCGCGGCCGCCAGAGCGAGGAAGTGCAGGATCTTCAGGATTTCCGTCATCGCGGTGTCTTTCCTCACCAGTGGGGCGGTGGCCGGTCGTCGCCCAGCAGGATCTGGCCGCCTTCGGCGTCTTCGCGCGCGGCCTCGCGTTCCATCAGCAGGGCGACACGGCGGGTGAGCGTGGCGATCTCGGCCTCCTGCCGGGCGACCACCTCGGACAGGTCGTCCAACGCGCGCGTCAGGTGGGCGATCCGTTCCTCGAGATCCGTCATGCGAGCAGTTACGCCCCTGGACCCCCGGCGGTCAAGGCGGTCGCTTGCCCCCGGTGGCCCCATCCGCTAGACCCCGCGGCGACTGCCTCTGCCAGGGATCCGCAAGATGGCCAAGACCCGCAAACAGCCCCGCCCCAAGGCCGAGACGCCCAAGGGCTTTCGCGACTATTTCGGCGCCGAGGTGACCGAACGCGCCGAGATGCTGCAGAAGATCGCCGGGGTCTACCACCGTTACGGGTTCGACGCGCTGGAAAGCAGCGCGGTGGAAACGGTCGAGGCGCTGGGCAAGTTCCTGCCCGACACCGACCGGCCCAACGAGGGCGTCTTCGCCTGGCAGGAGGAGGACGAGCACGGCAAGGGCGACTGGCTGGCGTTGCGCTATGATCTGACCGCGCCGCTGGCCCGCGTCTATGCCCAGCACCGCAACGATTTGCCCACGCCCTACCGCCGCTATGCCATGGGCCCCGTCTGGCGCAACGAGAAGCCGGGGCCGGGCCGTTACCGCCAGTTCTATCAATGCGATGCGGACACGGTGGGCTCGGCCCGCATGGCCGCCGATGCCGAGATGTGCGCGATGCTGGCCGAGGTGCTGGAGGAGGTGGGCATCCCGCGCGGGGATTACATCGTGCGCGTCAACAACCGGAAGGTGCTGAACGGCGTGCTGGAGAGCATGGGACTGGCCGAGGAAGAGGAGCGCAGCGCCGCCGTGATGCGCACGATCGACAAGTTCGACAAGGTGGGCGAGGAGGGGGTGCGCCAGCTTCTGACCACCGGGCGCAAGGATGCCTCCGGCGCCTTCATCGAGGGGGTGGGGCTCAGCCCCGATCAGGCCGAACCGGTGCTGGCCTTTCTCACCTCCAAGGCCGCGGATGCGGCCGGGACGCTGGACAACCTGCGTGCCGCTGTCGGCGAGAGCGCCATCGGCGGGGAGGGCGTGCGCGAGCTTGAAGAGATCGCTGCGTTGCTGGCGGCACAGGGCTACGGCCCAGACCGCGTGGAGATTGATCCCAGCGTGGTGCGCGGGCTGGGCTACTACACCGGGCCCGTGTTCGAGGCCGAACTGACCTTCGAGATCCATGACGACAAGGGCCGCAAGCGCCAGTTCGGCTCGGTCGCCGGGGGCGGGCGCTATGACGATCTGGTCAAGCGCTTCACCGGGCAGGCCGTGCCGGCGACCGGCGTGTCGGTCGGGGTGGACCGCCTGTTGGCCGCGCTGCACGCCAAGGGCCGGATCGGCGGCACGGTGGAGGGGCCCGTGGTGGTGACGGTCATGGATCGCGACAGCATGGCCGATTATCAGGAAATGGTCGGCGAGCTGCGCGATGCCGGGATCCGGGCCGAGGTGTACCTGGGCAATCCGAAGAACTTCGGCAACCAGTTGAAATACGCGGACCGTCGGGGGGCGCCGGCCGCCGTGATCCAGGGCGCGGATGAAAAGGAAAAGGGTGTGGTGCAGATCAAGGACCTGGTCCTGGGTGCGCAGATCGCCGAAAGCGCCACCCTGGAGGAATGGAAGGAGCGGCCCAGCCAGGTCGAGGTGCCCCGCGGGCGGCTGCTCGAGACAGTGCGCGAAATTCTGGGCGTGCGGACGTGATGGCGGACCGCGCCGCGATCCGGGCCGAGGCCGCGCGCCTGCGGGATCTTTTCGAGGGGGCAGGGGCCACGCCCGTCGAGACGGCGATCCTGCAACCGGCCGAGGCGCTGCTGGACCTCTACGGCGAGGACATCCGCGCGCGGGCCTACGTCACGTCGGACGCGCTGCGCGGCGAACAGATGCTGCGGCCCGACTTCACCGTGCCGGTGGTGCAGATGCACATGGCCCACGGCGCCGAGCCGGCCTGCTACACCTATGCCGGAGAGGTCTTCCGCCGGCAGGAGGACGATCCCGACCGGGCCAACGAGTACCTGCAGGCGGGCTACGAGGTGTTCGAGCGGACGGCGCCCGAGGCGGCCGAGGCCCGGGTCTTCGCCCTGATCTTCGACATTCTCAGGCCTCTGGGCCTGCGCGCGGCCACCGGTGACATCGGGTTGCTCATGGCCGCGGTGGAGGGGCTGCGCACCACCGATCGGCGCAAGGCCGCGCTGCGGCGGCACCTGTGGCGGCCGCGACGGTTCCGGGCGCTGATGGACCGGTACGCGGGCCGGGCGCCGGTGCCGGCGAGCCGGGCCAAGCTCTTGGCGCAGGCGGATCCCATGGCGGGCGCGGGCCCGGTGATCGGGCTGCGCACGCGCGAGGAAATCCTGAGCCGTATCAAGAGCTTGCAGGAGGATGCCGCGACTCCTCCGATCTCGGAAAACGAGGTGGCGCTGATCGATGCGATCCTCGCCGTGCGCGAGACCTCGGACAATGCGCTGGAGCGGCTGCGAGACATCGCCGTGGATATGCCGGCGATCCGGCCGGCCGTCGAGCGGCTTGCCCGGCGGCTGGAGGCACTGAGCGCGCGCGGGATCGCGGTGGAGTCGCTGGACTTCGAGGCCAGCTACGGGCGCACGCAAATGGAATACTACGACGGCTTCGTCTTCGGGTTCTATGCCGAGAACCGCCCCGACCTGCCGCCGGTGGCCACGGGCGGGCGCTACGATGCGCTGACCCGGCAACTGGGGGGCGGGCGCGAGATACCGGCCGTGGGCGGTGTGATCCGGCCGGGGCTAACGCTGCAGTTGGGAGGCGGGACATGAGCCTCAAGCTGGGGGTGCCGTCCAAGGGGCGGCTGATGGAGAAGACCTTTGACTGGTTCGGGGCGCGCGGCGTGGAGCTTGGCCGGGCCGGGTCGGAGCGCGAATACGCCGGCTTCGTGCAAGGCATTGACAACGTTGAACTTGTCCTGCTGTCCGCCGGAGAGATCCCGCGCGAACTGGCCGCCGGTCGCATCCATCTGGGCGTGACCGGGACCGATCTGGTGCGTGAGAAACTGGGCCAGTGGGATGCCCGCGTCGAGGAACTTGCGGAACTGGGATTTGGCCATGCCGACCTGGTATTGGCGGTGCCGACGGCCTGGGTGGATGTGAACACCCTGGACGATCTGGACGCGGCCGCGGCGGCGTTTCGCCTGAGGCACGGATTTCGCATGAGAATCGCGACCAAGTATCATCGTCTGGTGCGCGAGTTCCTGCGCGAAACCGTGGCCGATTACCAACTGGTCGACAGCCAGGGGGCGACCGAGGGAACCGTCAAGAACGAAACGGCAGAGGCCATCGCCGACATCACCTCGACCGGCAATACCCTGCGGGCCAACCACCTGAAAACACTGGATGACGGGCTGATCCTGCGCAGTCAGGCAACGCTGTTCGGGGTACGGCGTGCGCCCATGGACGCGGCCGACCGCGCCACCATGCGAACCCTGACGCAGGCGCTGGGTTTGGACTGAGGCCTGCCTCGCATGGACGATGGCGCCTGCGCCTTCACCGTGTTGTCCGTGACCCAGACCCCGGCACGACGTCTGTGTCCGGGCCGAACGGTTTCCGCCCGCGTCCGGCAGGCCCGTCCACGCCCCGACACAAGAACGGGCGCGCCCTTGGAAGGACGCGCCCGGTGCGCGCGGTGGGTGCGTAACCGGATCAGAAGCGGAAGGTGCCGCGCACCTGAACCGTGGTGGCATCGACATCAGCGCCAGTGCCGCTGAAATTGTCGAACTCGTGGTACAGGACCTCGCCACCGAGGCTGAACTGGTCGGTCACCATGTGCTCGTAGCCGGCGCCGATGAAATAGCCGTCATCGTCACCGATGGTATCGACATCGGCGTTGGCATAGCCGCCGGTCCCGTAGACGAGGCCGCGGCCCACCTTGTAGCCGGCCCGCAACTTGGCGCGCCACACGGTATCGAGGTCGGCACCGCCGCCCAGGCTGATGTCCGCCCAGTCATGGTCGATTGCACCGCCCACGACCCAGGTGCCGAAATCGTAATCGTAGCCGGCCGTCAGGCCGCCGATGAAACCGTCGCCTTGCAGAGGGACATTGGTGTCCACGTCGCCGTAGCCCAGTTGCGCCCCGCCGTAGAAGCCCGTCCAGTCCGGGCCGACGTTCACGGGCGCTGGCGCCGGGGCAAGGTTGGGGTCGGGCTCGGGTGCGTCGAGCGTGCCGGCAAGCGCCGGCCCGGTGGCCAGCGCGATCGCGGCCGCGTAGAGGGAAAGGGTCGCCTTGGGCATGTCATGTCCTCCTGTTCTCGCGAGGTGTTCGGATACGGCCCCCCGTGGGGCCTCTCAATCAACGTATAGGTGAAATAGGCGTTCCATCGCGACGTTCAAAAGAGCCGGCGGAAAGACGCCGGTCAATTGTGCGTGATCGGCCGCTGCGGACCGCGGCGGGCGCCGCCCACAGCAGCGCGGGCGCATCCGGGCGCCCGGCTTCGATCCGGTCTTCAGATCACGCCGATGTCGGCCAGCGCCGCCGAGAGCTCGGGCGGCAGGTCATCCTCGTCCTGCCGGTGGGCGGGCAGGTCGGCCGGCGCATCCTCGGGGCGCAGATAGCGCCAGCCCTGGAAGGGGCGGCGCGGCACGGTCGTGGTGCGCAGGATCTGGGGATCGAGCACGATGGCGCAGCGCCGCACGCCGTCCGCACCTGTCACTTCGTCAAGCCGCAGGATACGCTGCCGGGCCTGGATCAGGCCCTGGACCACCCAGTAGATCGAGCCGCCGTCCAGAAGCTCCGCTTCGCGGCGGGGCCACATGCGGGTGACGTGGCGGGGCAGGCCGTCGGGCCCCTTGGCGGGAGCGCTCGCCTGCCAGCGGGCCATGCTTTCCACGGTTTTCGATCCCGCGCTGAGCTTGATCAGATGAAGTCCGGCCATGAGAATCCCTGCCTCGGGGGCATATAGGGTAGTGGAAATGCCGAGCGGTTCAAGCTATTGTGTGTCCTCCCGGCAAGGAGTCGCTGCCATGACCCGTTTCTCCGCCCCCATCGCCCAGGCCATCTGGGACATGAAATACCGCTACAAGGCGGCTGACGGCACCGTCCACGACGAGACGGTCGAGGACAGCTGGCGCCGCGTGGCCCGTGCGCTGGCCAAGGTGGAGGATGACCCCGCAACCTGGGAGAAGCGGTTCTACGGCGCGCTGGAGGATTTCCGTTTCCTGCCCGCCGGCCGGATCCTGGCCGGGGCGGGCACGGCCCGTGACGTGACCCTGTTCAACTGCTTCGTCATGGGCACGATCCCCGACAACATGGGCGGTATCTTCGACAACCTGCGCGAGGCGGCCCTGACCATGCAGCAGGGGGGCGGGATCGGTTATGACTTCTCCACCATCCGGCCGCGCGGGGCCGAGGTGCGGGGCGTGGACGCCGATGCCAGCGGGCCGCTGAGTTTCATGGACGTCTGGGATGCCATGTGCCGCACGATCATGTCGGCGGGCTCGCGCCGGGGCGCGATGATGGCGACCATGCGGTGCGACCATCCCGACATCGAGGATTTCATCGGCGCCAAGTCCGATGCCGCGCGGCTGCGCATGTTCAATCTCAGTGTCCTGGTGACCGACGCCTTCATGGAGGCGGTGAAGGCCGACGGGCCGTGGGAGCTGCGCTTTGACGGCCGGGTCTACAAGACGGTGCAGGCGCGCGAGCTGTGGAACCGCATCGCGCGGGCCACCTATGACTACGCCGAACCGGGGGTGATCTTCATCGACCGGATCAACGAGGCCAACAACCTGCATTACTGCGAGGAGATCAGCGCGACCAATCCCTGCGGCGAACAGCCCCTGCCGCCCTATGGCGCCTGCCTGCTTGGATCGATCAACCTGGCGCGGCTGGTGCGCGATCCCTTCGGCGAGGGCGCGGCGCTGGACGAGGACGCGCTGGACGATCTGGTCGCCACGGCGGTGCGCATGATGGACAACGTGGTGGAGGTGTCGAACTTCCCCCTGGAGGCGCAGGCGCGCGAGGCCGCCGCCAAGCGGCGGATCGGGCTGGGGGTCACGGGCCTGGCCGACGCCCTGCTGATGGTGAAGCTGCGCTACGGCAGCGCGGCGGCGGCGCGCCAGGCCGAGGCCTGGCTGCACCGCATCGCGCGCACCGCCTATCTGGCCAGCGTGGAACTGGCGAAGGAGAAGGGCCCCTTCCCGCTGTTCGACGCTTCGGCCTACCTGGCCTCGGGCACCATGCAGCGGATGGACGCCGACGTGCGCGCGGCCGTGGCCGAGCACGGCATCCGCAACGCGCTGCTGACCTCGATCGCGCCCACGGGCACCATCAGCCTTTACGCCGGCAACGTCAGTTCGGGGATCGAGCCGGTCTTTGCCTATTCCTACACGCGCAAGGTGCTGCAGAAGGACGGCTCGCGCACCGAGGAGGAGGTGGTGGACTACGCCGTGCAGATGTGGCGCGAGCGCTTCGGCGAGGCGCCGCTGCCGGACTATTTCGTCAACGCCCAGACCCTGCAGCCGGGCGATCATCTGCGCATGCAGGCGGCAGCGCAGACCTGGGTGGACAGCTCGATCTCGAAGACGATCAACTGCCCCGCCGACATCTCATTCGAGGCATTCAAGGACGTCTACCTGGAAGCCTACGAGACGGGCTGCAAGGGCTGCACCACCTACCGCCCGAACGCGGTGACCGGCAGTGTCCTGAGCGTGGAGGAGGACCGTCTGCCCGGCGAGACGCCCGAGCCCTCCGCCGCGCCGCAGGAGGGCGGCGAGGTCATCTACATGTCCGAACCGCTGGACCGGCCCGCGGAACTGGAGGGGGCGACCTACAAGCTCAAGTGGCCCGACAGCAGCCACGCGATCTACCTGACGGTCAACGACATCGTGCTGAACGGGCACCGCCGGCCCTTCGAGGTCTTCATCAACTCCAAGAACATGGAGCATTTCGCCTGGACCGTGGCGCTGACGCGGATGATCTCGGCGGTGTTCCGGCGGGGCGGCGACGTGAGTTTCGTGGTCGAAGAGCTCAAGGCCGTCTTCGATCCCCGGGGCGGCGCCTGGATGGGCGGCAAGTACATCCCCTCGATCCTGGCGGCGATCGGCGGCGTGCTGGAGCAGCACATGATCAAGATCGGCTTTCTCGACGGCGAGGGCCTGGGCCTGAAGGCCGACCCCACGGCGCAGGTTGTCAACACCGGCGCCCCCCGGGGCCCGGCCTGTCCGGCCTGCGGCAGCTACGACATGCGCATGATCGAGGGCTGCATGACCTGCGCGAACTGCGGGTATTCCAAGTGCAGTTGAGGTGATGTGGTCTTGATCCTATTGTAAATTCCCCCATACTTTTTCCATTATGGGGGATTTTTACCCCCCTCGTACCCCCTATTTTCTTCCACTGTCGCGTAACCCATTGAAAAATATAGAAGTCGAAAATGCCGCTCCGGAAAAAGCGGCGTTTATGCTGACCTACGGCGCAAGCCTTCTCCCCGATTGACGAGCGTAGCCCCGCCGGTCAATCACAGCCCCCAAGACACCCGGGTTCTTTTCTTCCAACACGCCTGCCGCGGCCCCTGGCCCCGGCGGGGCGGCGTGACGGCTCTTGCCGTGCGCCGCTGCTTTCAGAAAAGGACACGATCATGTCAAAGCTGCCCTTCCTGCTCACTCGGTTCGATAGCGATGTCCCGCACCGCTCCGACATATCCTCCCGACTGCGCGAGCACCTTATGCGGCTGCGTGGTCACGAGATCGACGTCACGGTCGAGATCTGGGACGATACGACCGGAGCGATCTCTGAGCACGACCTCACCCGCATCCATCGCCGCGCCACGGCTTATGTCGATCGGCTCCGTGCGGCCAGCGGCACTGCCCACTTGAAGCCCGACGAGAAGGCGCGCCTTGCGTCGATCAAGGACGGGGTCCGGGCCACCACTATCACGACCGAGGCCCGGGCCGACGAGATTGCCGCGGGGCTGCATGCGCAGATGCCCTGGATGGCCCCGGCGACGGAGGTCGCTTGGCACGCGATGCGCCGTTGCGCGCAGGAGGGCGCGCCGGTCTTCCGGCTGCCGCCGATGCTCCTGGTCGGCCCGCCGGGGATCGGCAAGAGCCATTGGGCGCGCGCCCTGGCCGCTGCGCTCGGCGTGCCGACCACGCTGGTCGACGCGGCGGCGGAGGCGGCGAGTTTCGTGGTGGCGGGGATGCAGCGCGGCTGGGCCAACGCGGGCCCGGGCAAGCCGCTGGACACGATCCTGAACCACGGCGTTCTGAACCCCATCGTGGTCGTCGACGAGGTCGAGAAGGCGGGGGCCGTGCGCGACACCTCCGGCACCCGCCACAACCTGTCCGAAGCGCTGCTCGCGTTGATGGAGCCGAACACGGCCAAGAGGTGGGAATGCCCTTTCTTCCGCGTGCCGTTCGACATGTCCGGGATCGGCTGGGTCATGACGGCGAACAGCCGCAGGGGCCTGCCCGAACCGCTCCTGAGCCGCTGCCCGCCGCTCGTGCTCCCGGCGCTGAGCCTGTCGGACCTCATCGGCTTCGCCGAGCGCGAGGGAGCGTCTCGGGGCCTGACCACCCCGGCGCTGGACGCGATCATCGAGACCCTCCAGCACTACCGCGACCGCGCCGATGCCCTGAGCCTGCGCGTCGTCCAGAGGATGCTCGACCGGGCCGAGCAGCTGGAACGGCGGCCGGTGTTGAACTGAAAAGACGAGGCTGCCCGAGAAGGCCGGATACCGTGCTGCAAGGATTTCAGTCACAAAATCAGCGCGGCTACACGATGTGCGTGCAGCAGGTGTCCGCAGGAGGCGAGCGTGCCGAGCGATGAAGCATGGTCGTTCTCAAAAAGGGCGACCGGTCCGAAGCGGCCGTTCAACTGGGCCGCCGGCTGTCGCAACCCGGCGCGTCGGAACGGGTATTCGCTGCGGAGTCGCCGGACTTGCGGAACATGACCAGATTGCCGAGCCCGGCGAGCGCCACGCCCAGCATGGACAGCGGGGCCCATTCATACCCCTCGAACAGGCTCGATGCCGTCAGCGCGACGATCGGGAAAAGCACGGTGGCATAGCCGGCCCCGGCGGCGCCGATCCGTCCCGCCAGCACGAGGTAGGCTGTGAAGCCGCCGATGGACCCGACGACGGAAAGATAGAGAAGCGCGCCCCAGTAGAGCCCGCCGGTCGGAATCGCGAGCGGCTGCCCCACTGCGGCGAGGATGCCGAGAAGGCCGAGCGCGCCTATCCCCATGCCCCATGCGTTGGCCGTGACCGGCGTGATGCCCAGCATCGCGTTGCGCCGCGACGCCATGTTGCCCCACGAAAAGACCATGGTTCCGAGCACGGCCCAGCCGACCCCGCGCAGCGCCGCCGGATCGAACGAGACCGCGAGATCGTGCCAGAAGAGGCAGACGAGTCCCGCCACGCCGAGCCCGCCCGCGGCGATGGTCCGCGGGCGGATCCGGTCCCCGAAGAAGACTTGCGCATTGATCGCGTTGAAGATCGACGCCAGCGAGAAGATCACCGCGACCAGACCGGAGGAGATTGTCTCGGTGGCGGTGTAGAGCCCGATGAAGTTGAGGCTGAAGAGGCAGAGCGCCTGGATGACCACGAACCGCCACACCGGCGGCCGCCTCAGCCGCCCCAGGGCGCAAAGCGCGGCCAGCATCAGTACCCCGGCAAGCGCGAAGCGATAGAAGATCGAGACCGCGACCGGGGCGTGGCCGACCTGCGCCGCGATGGCGATCCAGGTCGTGCCCCAAATAAGCACGGTGCCGATGAAGAGCAGGGGCGTGTTCATTGGTGCCTCCTGTGACTTGCTCACCCCTCGCGCCCGAAGAGCACCTCGTGCATCGTTCGACCTGGAAACAGGGTGAAGGCGCCGGCGAACATCAGCGGGTCGATGCCGGCGCATTCCGTCGCGCGGCGGTGACCGGCCCGTCATTCCACGGCGGTTGCCGGGTCGTGGCGGCTGCGCCCGTAGACGAACGCGAGGGCGAGCCCTTCCGCGAGCACCACGAAGACCCAGAAGACAAGCTCCAGCCCCACGAGCATGAGCGGCTCGCGGAACATGTTGAAGGGCGTGTGGAACTCGAAGTAGAGCGCCATCAGCGCCCAGAGCACCACGGCGAAGCGCAGCCCGCGCTGCAGCCGTGTCTGGCCCAGGGCCGGTTCGATCATCATGAAAACCAGCCCGTGTATCGCACCGATACCGGCCGCGTAGGCCATGTAGAGCGGCCCGTTTTCGAACATCAGCGGGCGCGGCGCCATCTCGAAGAGCACGTCGATGACCTTGGCGGACTGGATATCCGGGTCGAACAGGATGGGCGCCCCGAGCTGGAAGAACAGAAGGTTGCTCACGACATTGGCGAGCGTGAAGGCCACGAGCCCGGCGATGGGGGCGCGAAGGATCTTGGGCATGGGTTTGCTCCTTTTCGGATCGGCAGGACCGCCGCTTGCTGTCAGGATGTCAACGCATGTTGACTTTTTCGCACCCATGACGGAGTCGCTTGCCAAAGTCAACAGGCGTTGGCAAATTCTGTCCATGAGCAGAACACGGACGAAGACCCCGAAATCCGAAACGACCCGCCAGGCGATCCTCGCGGCCGCGCAACGGCAGTTCTACGAGAATGGCTACGATGGCGCATCGGTGCGCCGGATCGCCCGCGCGGTGCCGATCGACCCGGCGATGATCATGCGCTACTTCGGGTCAAAGGAGGGGCTGTTCTCGGCGGCTGTCGTGATCGACCTCAAGCTGCCGGACCCGGGCGCCATCCCGCGCGACAGGGCCGGCACCGCCCTCGTCGCGCATTTCCTGAACCTGTGGGAGGGCGAGCGGAGCGCCATCGGCCTGCCGATCCTGTTGCGCTCGGCCGTCTCCAACCAGGACGCGTCGGACAAGATACGCGCGGTCTTCGAAAAGCAGGTCGCGCCGACCGTCGCGGGCCTGACCGGTGCCGATGACGCGGACACCCGCGCGGCGCTGATCGTCAGCCAGCTTTTCGGGCTGGCGCTGTGCCGCTACGTCCTGAAACTGCCGCCCGTGGCCGAGATGACGCAAGACGAGATCATCGCCCGGATCGGACCCGTGGTGCAGGGCCACCTGTGGCGCGATTGAAACGTCAGCGGTGCGGGCGAGTTGCCATGGCAGCGCCGCCGGTGCCCCCCGGGCGGAATTGCGAATCGGCCCGTTCCCATGTCACCCGACCGCCATGACACAGGACACTGGCGATACCGATCTGATGCCGCTTGTCGCGGTCGGGGCGTCACTCGTGGCCATCGGCACGGCCCTCGGCGCGACATGGCCCGTTCTCGGGGGCTTGGTCCTCGTGGCGGCGGTGACGCTGCTGGTGTTTGCGGTGGTGCGCATGGTGCAACGTCAGAAGGGGCAGACCGCCGGGCGCGCACCCGGACGCGCCGACATCTGGCTGGTGGCGCTTGTTGTCGGCATGATGGCCTCCGGCGGCGGCGCGGCGCTGTCGGTGTTGCATGCGCCGATGGTCGGCCTGGGCCTCGCGCTTGGCGGCGGTGCGCTTTGCGGTGTCGGTGGCTGGCGCATGATCGTCGCGGCCAGCGGGCGCGACTAGGATGCCCTGACAGCACGCGCCAGCCCGGCGCGGGACGATCATGAAACAGGCACCATCCTGGCGGCCGGGCAATTCCTTGCGGGTCATACCCATCGTCACCGCATGACGCGCGCGGCGGGCTTGGTCTGAACGCCTTCGGCCGGCCGCAAGCCGCTTCTGACCTATCCATCTTGCCATGCGCCGGGTCGGGCCATCGACCCCGCGACACGCGAATACGCGGCGCGGGATGCGGCGCCGGTTCGACCCTGGAACGTGGCATATCCCTCGCCCCCCTGCTGACGCGGAGGCCGGTCTTGACAGGATGCGGTCGCGCGCGTAATTTTAACAGTGTTAGATAAAACGAATGCCGTTACAGGAATGCCGTGATGCAACCGGACCGACGCGACCGCCGGCGCCTCGAGGCCCGCGAAGAGATCAAGGACACCGCCCGTGCGCTTCTGGCCGAACAGGGGGCGGCGGGGTTGTCGCTGCGCGCCATCGCGAAGCGGATGGGCATGACCGCGCCGGGGCTCTATCACTACTTCGGCAGCATCAACGACCTGATCACGGCCCTGATCCTCGACGCCTTCACCCAGCTCGCAGAGGCGGTCGAGAAAGCGGATGCAGACGTCGCCTCGCGAGGCGGGGCGGAGAGACTGGTGGCCGTCGCCCATGCGTGGCGGCGGTGGGCTCTCGATCATCCGATCGACTTCCAGCTCCTCTACGGCAGCCCGATCCCAACCTACGAACAGCCCACCGACACCACCTACCCGGCCGCGCGGCGCAGCTTCCTCGTCACCGCCAGCATCTTCGCGCAGGCGATCGAGTGTGGCGAGATCGACCTGCCGGAGGAATATCGGCGCCTGCCCCCGGAGATCGCGCGGTCGCTCGACGCGCTGACCGGGTTGGAGGGGCACGACCAGCCGCCCCACGCGCTCTATCTGGCCGCGATTTCCTGGGCGCGGCTGCACGGGCACATCATGCTCGAGCTCTTTCACCTCATCCAGCCGGTCATCGGGGATGTCGACGCGCTCTTCGCCCACGAAGTGAACGCGCTCATTCGCCAGGTCGGCTTCACACCAAGCCAATAGGAGGAAACTCATGAAAATTCATGCCATCGAGACAGGCCGCGTCCGCGTCACCGAACGCTGGCGGGAGGGCGAGGGCAACGGAATGCGCCGCCTTCTGAACGCGTGGTTCGACAAGGCGATGACCGACTGGCTGCCGGTCCATGTGTGGGTGATCGAACACCCCGAGGGGCTGATCGTCGTCGATACCGGCATTCCGGCGGATGCCAACAGGCCGCGCTACTTCCCGCCCTTCATGCCGCTCATCCAGCGGGCGGCCGTCTTCGACATCGCGCCGGAAGAGGAGATCGGCCCGCAGATGCGGGCGCGTGGCCTTGCGCCGGAGGACGTGCGCTGGGTGGTCATGACGCACCTGCACCAGGACCATGACGGCGGGCTGCATCATTTCCCGAACGCCGAAGTCCTCGTCTCGCGGGAGGAGTGGACCTTCGCGACCGGGCTCAAGGGCCGCATGAACGGCTACCTCAACCAGCGCTGGCCGCGCGGTTTCGCGCCCACGCCCGTCGACTTCGAGGACGGCCCCCTCGCGCCCTTCCCGCGCCATGCAAGCCTGACCCGTGCGGGCGACGTGACGCTCGTGCCGACGCCGGGCCATTCGCCCGGACACCTCTCCGTGCTGCTGGAGGAGGGCGACACAACCATCATGTTCGCCGGCGACACCTCCTACACCGAGGACCACCTCGTGCGGATGGTGGCCGATGGCATCGGCACCGATCTCGAGGCCGAGATCGAGACGCATCGCAAGATCCTCGCCCATGCCGCACAGCGCCCAACGGTCTACCTGCCCAGCCACGATCCCGATTCCGCGAGGCGCCTGGCCGACCGGGTTACCCTCCAGCCGCACGGCACGGCCCCGGTTCACACTGAAGGCCTTGGAGAGGTGGCATGAAGTTCGCCAACGAGATCGACCTGTCAGTGGCGCGGGACGACGTCTTCGCCTTCGTCGCCGACCAGCGCAACATTCCGCTGTGGAACTACTACGTGGTGGACGTGAGACAGGAGCGCGGCAACGGCCCCGCGGTTGGCGCCCGTTATCACCAAACGCGAAAGACCGACAGCCAAATTACGGAGATCATCCAAATGGCGCCCGGAGAGAGTCTGACCGTGGAAACCGTGGCCGGCACGCCGGTCGTCCGCCGCCACATCGCATTCCGGCAGACCCGGCGCGGCACCCGCATGATCGACTCCTGGAACCTCGCAACCGGATACCCGGCGGCGCTGGAACTCTTCGCCGTCCGCCGGATCAGGCGCGCCGTCGCGGCGAACCTCGAAAAGCTCAAGCATTTGCTCGAAACCGGCGCGGTCGAGCTTCAGGACGGCCGCCGCATCTCGGTCGACAGACACGCCGACGCCCAACGGTCAGGCGCCCGCAGCCCTGAGGACGTATCGCCCGGTCGTCGCGTCCGGGCGTAGCAAGTGCACCCCGCAAACCCGCTCGCGCCATCATGGATGCCGCGGCGGTATCGTCGGGACCGAACAGCAGCAGACGGTCGCGGTCGGCCCCGGTGATGGGCCACATATCCTTGCCCGGGCCAATTCGGCCATGCCCTGCGGGTTTGGATTCTCTTACCGACCGAAGCGAGAGCCGCTTTTGCATGCCATGCGCGTGCATCGGAGGATCGTGCAGCGAAGGCCGGTTTTCCGCCCGCCGTGTCGATGAAGCCATCCATGCTGCACCATGCATGCGGGCCCTTTCCGCGCTGGACTGTCCCGTTCGGGTGCCGCGACCGCGCGCTGTGTTGAGCACGTGCCGGGACGGCCTGCCCCGGCTCCCGTGTCACGCACTAACCAGGCCTGCTTTTCCTTGACCTTCTCGATCACGTCCGGGCCGCCCAGGGTCAGGCTTCATAACCAGTAGATGACGACAGCGGCGAGTGCGATGGCTGAGAGGAACACCTTTGGACAGCGATCATAGCGTGTCGCGACACGCCGCCAGTCCTTCAGCCTGCCGAACATGATCTCGATGCGGTTGCGCCGCTTGTATCGGCGCTTGTCGTGTTTGACGGCCTTCGTGCGCTGCTTTCGGCCCGGGACACGGGCGCGTAGCCCCTTGTCTTTCAACGCCTGCCGCAACCAGTCGGCGTCATAGCCGCGATCTGCGAGCAGCCAGCCGACCTTGGCAGGCTGCTCAATAGCGCCCGTGCGCCAATGTAGTCGCTGACCGGCCCGGCGGTGACGAACGTTCAGCGGACGGCCTTTGCTGTCGCAGATGCCATGCAGCTTGGTGTTCTTGCCGCCCTTGGTGCGCCCGATCAGGCGGCCACGCCCCCCTTTTCGCGGCCAGGCCGGTCGCGGTGCGGTGGGCTTTCAGATACGTCGCGTCGGTCGTCTTCCTCTCGTCGTGTTCGGCAGCCAGACCGACCATCATCCGAGCGAAGATGCCTTTCTCGCTCCACCGCTTCCATCGGCTGTCCAGCGTCTTGTGCGGTCCGTAGGCTTCAGGAGCGTCTCGCCAGCGCGAGCCATTGTGATTGAGGAAAATAATCCCGCTCAAGACACGCCGATCATCGACGCGGGGCTTGCCGTGGGACTTGGGGAAGTAGGGCTCCAAGCGCGCCATCTGCGCATCGCTCAGCCAGAAAAGGTCGCTCATGTCACCGCTCCGTTTTCCAAGCGGTGAATCACGCAGCGCGGTGAAAATCAATGCGTCCCTAACAGGCTGCTGAAGAAGTCGTGTTCGAAGGACGATGTTCATGCCGTTCGGATTTGAAGCCGGTTCTCTGCGGCATCGGCATCGGACGTCGGGTTTGGGTTGACGTGTTCGTCAGGCGGCAAGGAGTTTCGGCAGCCTGGCCAGATTGCAGGCCGCCATGGTCATCGTGAACTGCGCGCGGACCCTGTCGAGGCCGCGGTGAACGGTCTGGGCCATGCCGCCGACGGTCTTGGCCCAGCCGAACGGTTCCTCGATCTTCTTCCGGCGCCGCTGGGACAAGGCGTAGCCGGGATGCTGGGTAGTCCGCCCGTCGATGGCGGAATGCCGGACTTTCTGCGCGACATGTGGCGTCACGACCATGCGCCTGAGATCGGCGACGAAGTCGGCGCTGTCGTATCCCTTATCCGCCCCGAGCGTCAGGCGCCGGGTCGATCCGGGGGAATGGCGATGGATCATGTCCAGCGCCGCCTTGCGCTCGGCATGACCGTCGGCCTGGGTCAGATCACCCTGCACGACCAGTCCGTTGCGGTTCTCCATCAGAGTATGCCCCATGAAACACAGCATGGCACCCGCGCCGGGGGATTTTTTGTAAAGGCGCGCATCCGGATCGGTGACCGAGGCGTGTGTGGCGTTCGAGCGCTTCTCGCCCTTGAAGTCGACCTCGGCATTGCGGTGGCGGCGGCTGTCGTGGTGCATCGGGTCGGTCTCGGCTGGGGTCTCTGACGGCGCGGGCTCAAGGGCGGTATCCGGGGCGGACGGATCGCCCGGCCCTTCATCGTCAGGCGGGCTCGCCTCAGCCTTCGGCTGGAAACTCTTCATTGATGCCCAAGCCTTGATGAGCGTTCCATCGACCGAGAAATGCTCGTCCGACAGCAGCGGTGCGACCTCGCGATGCGCCAGGATCGCTGCCATCACCTTGCGCGACATGTCCGTCGTCAGCAGCCGGTCGCGGTTTTTGGTGAACACGGTCGGGACCCAGACGGCATCGTCGATCCCGAGGCCTACGAACCAGCGAAACATCAGGTTGTAATCCATCTGCTCCATCAACTGACGTTCGGAGCGGATCGAGAACAGGATCTGCAGAAGGCTCGCCCGGATCAGCCGCTCGGGCGGGATCGAGGGCCGCCCGAAGTCGATGTAAAGCGCCTCGAAATCGGCATCGAGACTGGCGAGTGCGTCATTGACCACCTGTCTGATCTTGCGCAGCGGGTGTCGCGGTGGGATGCGCTCTCCCATATCGACATAGCTGAACAGCGACCCGCTCGTCTCGTCCACACCCCGCATGATCACCCCCGCCGCTTCCGTGCCGTGGGTGAATCATGTTCTCAAACCGCTGTCGAGGCGCGACTATTTCAGCAACCTGTTAGACAGGGCCAGCGTCGCCTGCAGCTTCGACGCGGTGCTGCCGGTCTGCGAGGTATGCGCCTCGTCGATGATCACCGCGAAGGATTTCTCCTTCAGCGATGTCTCGGTCAGGATCGCCTCCATCGCGTAAGGGAAGGTCTGGATCGTCACAACGATGATGGGCGTGCCCTTGAGCATCGCTTCGCTCAACTGCTGGCTCTTCGACTTTGACGAGGTCTCGCGATCAATCGCCGCGATCAGCCCGTCCTGGTGGTCGATCTGCTTGACGGCGTCCTGCAGCTGGCCGTCCAGCACGTTGCGGTCGGTCACGATGATGGCGGCATCGAAAATGGCCTTGCCGTCATCGGTGCGCAGCTTGATCAGGTCATGCGCGGTCCAGGCGATGGTCGAAGTCTTACCCGACCCCGCGCTATGCTCGCACAGGTAGGCTTGGCCGGGGCCGTTTTCCTTGGCGTCGGCGATCATGGAGTTGACCGCGTCCAGCTGATGGAACCGGGGGAAGATTAGGGTTTCCTTGACGGTCCAGTTGCCGCGCAGGTCCACCACGTCTTTCTTTTCGACATAGACGAAGCTGTGGAAGATCCGCAGGAATGCGTCAGGCTGACAGATCTCCTCCCAGAAATAGGCGACGGGGTATTCGCCATCGGCGCGCGGCTCGTTCCCGCCGTGCCCGTCATACCCCTTGTTGAAGGGCAGAAAGAAGGTGTCGGCCCCGGCGAGCTTTGTGGTCATCCAGATCTCGCTGTCGGACATGGCGAAATGGACCACCGCGCCGCGCTTGAACATCAGCAGGGGGTGCTTGCGCTTGGTGCGCGGATCCTCGGGCAGGCGGTCGGTGCGGTATTGCTCTTTCGCGCTTTCGGCGCGTTGGGTGAAATCGGTCTTGAGCTCCACCGTGGCCAGCGGCAGGCCGTTCAGGAACAGCCCCAGATCAATCGCAAGCTCGCGGCCGGGGTGGTATTTCAGCTGCGGCACCACGCGCAGGCGGTTCGACGCGTAGCGGTGCAACACCTTTTCGTTGCGCTTGTCCTCGGGGGCGGCCTCGGACAGGTCGATATGGCCGACCCCGGCGATGTCAAAGCCCCGGCGCAGCACCTGCATGGTGCCGTTGCGACTCAGCGCCTTGTCGAGCCGATTCATCAGCGTCTTGCGCGCGTCGGCGCCGTTCATGGCAACAAGACGGTCCCATTTGTCGGGCTGGGTGGCCTTGACCCAATCTTCGAGGTCTTGCGGGTAAAGCGCGTAATCCATGTCATAGCCCGCGCTGTCGCCGCGCAGCCAGCCCTGGGCGACCAGCCGGTCGACGACATAGGCTTCGAAATGCTTTTCATGGTGCAGGTCGCTCATGCCGCGCTCCTTACGTCGATTTTACCCGTGACGGCGGCGGTGATCAGCGCCGCGCGCTTTTCCTTGAGCAGGGCGATGCTTTGTTCGGTCTTGGTGATGAGTGATTTCAAGCGGGCCGAGCTCTTCTTGATGCGTTCGACAATTTGATCCTGTTCCGAGCGTGGCGGGAACGGAAGGAGGACTGGCGCGAACCGGAAGAAGCGAAACCGTGGCGCCCGCTCTCGAACGGAAGGGCAGAGAATGAAGATATATTGCCGTCGTGCCATGCAGCGCAGCAGGTAGGCGTAGTATTCGCTGTTCACATCATCAGACCGAGGAGAGCAAACCGCGTATTCGCCCGTGGCCTTGCCGTCATCTTCGGATATGCCGATGGCACCCGCGAACGCATCCATCGTATGGATGACAAGGTCGCCTTTGCAGATATGCTGATACCCCACTTCCAGTTCGGCGAAGGTATAGCCCTCGGTCCGCCGCTTGGAACGCAGGCAGACCTGCCCATCCCGAAAAGCTGTGATGGTATCATCGTCTGGTTCAACCGGACGATTCATCTCTTGGAAGAGGTATTTTGCGCGCTTCGTGCCCCAGTCCTTCGGGATCATGGGAGCCCAAGGTATGTCCACGGCTTGCAGATCGCGGGTGGGGTCGTCCCGGCCGGTCACCATCACGTCGGCCGCGTCCACAAGCTTTTCCTTCAGCAGCGCGATGAAGCGGGCCTTCTTCTCGATCAACCCGTCAATCCGCGCGGTCTCGCGGTCGAGGTAGGCGACAATCTGCTTCTGTTCTTCAAGACGAGGCCAAGCCAGTGGAATGCGCTCGAACTGCTCGCGATTGAACGAGTAGCGCATTCCATAGCTGAGCTGGGCGAAATAGTCGTATCCCCATTTCAACCCCCAGAAATAGTATTCCAAAAACCGCGTATCGAAGTCATCTGCGACATCGAAAACCATGTAAAGGTTGCTGATGCAGCCCCGTGTTTGTCCTATGCCACACAGAATGGGTGTTGCATCAAAGTCCCGTGGGGTGAATACGAATTGGCCCTCTTCCACAATCTGGTGGCCGACGTAGTTCTCAGTGGACTTCCCAAAGCTGAGGTCGGTCTTTACCTGTCACATCCCGGAAGGTAGTATGGCCGTTTCTTGAACATCTCAGGCTTGAGCTTGTACCAGTCCTTCATCGCTTGCAAGGGCGTCTTGCTGCCCAAGGCTGATTGAGGGAGCTGCTGGTTATAGAGCCAGACGTAGCGGTGCAGCGTGGCCTCCAACTCTTCGCCTGATCGGAAGTGGTGGCTTTGAAGCACCTCCTCTATCCGCCCGTTGAAGCGTTCGACCATACCGTTTGTCTGAGGCGATTTCGGCGGGGTCAGGCGGTGCTCGATGTTCAGATCGGCACAGAGCTTGTCGAACTCGTGCTCGCCCGTCGCAGCACGCTTGCGCAGGCCGAAGAGGCGATCAGTGAACTCTTTTCCGTTGTCCGTGAGAACCGTGCGGATGCGGATCGGGCAGGCACGTTCCAGGTCTCGCAGGAAGCGCCGCGCATTCGCCGCAGTCTTTGCCTTGAAGATTCGGATGAAAACCCATCGTGTCGCGCGGTCGATGGCCACGAAGAGGTAGCGCCGCGACGTCTCGTCGGCCATCTGGGGCAGATACTTCACGTCAATGTGGATATAGCCGGGCTCGTAAGCCTTGAAGCCGCTGTGTTTGGGCCGCGCCGCCTTAGCCTGAAGGTCACGCAGGTTGCCCACGCCATGCCTGCGAAGGCAGCGGTCGAGCCCCGAGCGCGAGACATTCGGGTTCAAAAACTCCCGCACCACCGCCAGCAAGTCATCCAGCGAGACCAGCAGCGTCTTGCGAAGGGCGACGGCCACAGCCTCTTGCGCCGGCGTCAGCGTGGTCTGAAGCCTGCGAGGTGTGTGACTGCGATCTTCAACGCTATCGCGCTTGCGCCACTTCCAAACAGTTTGTTCTGTCGTCCCATGGCGCTTTGCCAGAACCCAGGCAGGCTCATCGCTGGCCTGTATCGCCGCCCTGATCTTCGGCGTCGTGGTTGCCTGCCTGTGAAGCTTGATCAGCATGTCGCTCTCCGGTCCCGCGCCTCCGTCAGAACCCAGCGTGCCATGAAAAGCGCTGAACGACGAGGAGCTATGTGATCATCCGGGATGGAACATTTACCTTCACACCCTCCTTTGTGAGGGAGAGCACCACCGGGTTCGGATCTTCGTTCTTCTCAAGCTGATACTCGCCAACGGCCGATCCCATCCGGGTTTGTTTCCAGTGCGCAGGAAGGCCGCTCAGCTTCGTTTGTTGGCCGTTAATGACTTCGACGCTCATTCCGTCACCTCCGCGAGGATCGCGGCGATCTCGGCCTCCACGGCGTTCAGGTCGGCGTCGATCTCGTCCAGGTCGCGGGGCGGCTGGTATTCATAGAAATACCGGTTGAAATTGATCTCGTAGCCGACGATCCCGACCGCGCCATCGGTCTCGTCCCGATAGCCCTCGTCGATATAGGCGTCCTCGGCATGGGGCAGGACTTCGGTCGCCAGATAGTCGTGGATGTCCGTGCCCATCGGCACGTTCTCGTAATCCGTCAGATCGTCATCGGGCAGGATGGTGCCGCGTCTGTCGGTGACGGGATCAAGCTCTGGGTCGCGCACGCCAAAGGCGCGCTGGAGCATCTTCACATGCGTCGCGGTGACCTTGTCCAGCCCGGCATCGGCCTTGGCCGCGGCCTTCATCCAGCCATCGACCCAGTGCCAGTCATGCTCCGCGCCCATCTGATCGTGCAGCAGGGCGCGCCATCCCGCGCGCTGATCCTCGGTCAGCTTGGCCCAGGGCTTTTCCTCTTCCAGCTTGGCCAGCCCCTCCTCGGAGATCACGATCTTCTTGCGCAGGGGGCGCAGAACGCGGATGCGGCGATAGCCGAAGGCGGTGCTGTCGAAGATCTTGCTTTCGCGAGTGTCCTCGAAGGCGGAATACATGCCCACGATATCGCGCGTCTGCGCCTCGCCCACGCGGCGGCGCTTGTTGCCCTCGCTCTTGCGCATGGACTCGTACATCTCGGTCGCGTTGATCAGCTGTACGCGGCCCTTGCGATGCGCGGGCTTCTTGGTGGACAGGACCCAGATGTAGGTGCCGATGCCGGTGCGAAAGAAGATTTCCTGCGGCAGGGCGATGATGGCCTCGACCACGTCCTGCTCCAGCAGGTGGCGCCGGATCTCGGACTCGCCCTGACCCGCGCGCCCGTTGAAAAGGGGAGAGCCCGACAGGATGATCGCGCCGCGCCCGCCACCGTTTGCGGGGTTTTCCAGCTTGCTGACCAGGTGTTGCAGAAACAGCATGGAGCCGTCGCCAACACCGGGCAACTTGGGGCCGAAGCGGCCGTCAAAGCCCTTTTCGCGGTGCTCGCGGGTGACGGCGGTCTGGTCCATTTCCCACTTCTTGCCGAAGGGTGGGTTCGAGACGCAGTAATGAAAGCGTTCGTTTGCGAAGTGATCCTCGGACAGGGTGCTGCCGAGCTTGATGTTCTTCGACAGGTCGCGGCCCGGATCGGTCTCCAGCGTCTTGAGCAGCATACCGGCGAGGCAAACCGCGTGGGTTTCCGGCTCCAGCTCCTGGCCGTGGGGGATGATCACCGGCGCGACGCTGTAGCGGTCGCGCAACCCGTCGATATGCTCCATGCCGTCCGACAGGAAGCCGCCGGTGCCGCAGGTCGGGTCATAAAGCGTGCGGATGAGGCCGGGGTTCTCGATGAACATCTGGTCATCGGGGTCGAGCAGCAGCTCAACGGCAAGGTGGACGACGTCGCGCGGCGTCATGAAGTCTTCCGCCGCCTCGTTCACCTCGGCCCCGAACTTCCGGATCAGGTGTTCATAGACGTTGGACATGACCCGCTCGGGCACCTCGTCGGGGTGCAGCGGGATCGCCGCGAAGTTCTGACAGATCTTGTAGAGCACCCCGGCCTTGTCCATCTTCGCGATGGTGTTCGCGAAATCGAACTGCTCGAAGATCACCCGCGCGTTCGCCGAGAAGCTGGCGATGTAATCCTCGAGATTGGTGCGGGTCCGCGTGCCGCCCAGCGAGGCCAGGCTGTAATCGGACGTGTTGTAGAACGGGTAGCCGGTCAGGTCGCGCAGGACGAGATCCATGTCGATGCCTTCATCGGCCATCGAGGTGTAGGCGTCGCGCACCTCTTCGCGGGAGGGTTCGAGCACGCATTCCAGGCGGCGCAACAGCGTGAAGGGCAGGATGACCTTGCCGAACTCGGTGTGGCGGAACGGGCCCCAAAGGTCGTCGGCGTTTTTCCAGATGAAATCCGCGAGGGAGGTGTTGGTCGTTTGCGTATTCATTTCGACGTATCGCTTTTGCTCTGCTCTTGTTTTTCCAAGTGATCCGCGAGGAGCCGCGCGGCCAGCCGGAACCCGTCAACCTGGCTCATGCGGTGGCGCACGCAGAGCTCCTTGAAGGCCCATCTCTCGTCCTCGCTGACTTTCAGATTCAGGTTCGATAGCTTGGTTGCGTCGCTGGCCATCCCGCTGGACCTCCCGTGATGTCGCAACGAGTGTCCTTTCTTCCATGAAAGAAATCAAGGCGGTCGGTCGATTATTCGGTCGGCGGGCCTGCAGGGCGGATCGATGAAAACTTGGCCCTGTACTCCGGGTCAGTCATCCCGCCAGAAAGCGAAATACTCTCTTCATGAAAGCAGTCGCTGACATCATCATCGGTGTCGTACCTGAATTCACCGCTGACCACGACGCGATCCCCCGGGCTGACATCGTTGAGGAGCGTTTCGTGCATCAGGGTGCCGGGTTCATAGTGATTGGAGTCTTCAATAGCGACCTCATCGTTATCGCCGAAGTCGCTCAGTTCCACTTTGATCCGATCCACGGTTTGCCCGTCAGATGTTGTGGAAACCCAAGTCAGCCGACCCGGCCAGTTTCTGAAGAACCGCGAGCTGAAGGTCTGACAAAGGCTTTCACCGCGGCTCTTGCGAACAACGCCTCTTTGGACGTCATTTTCTGCGTTCAGATAGGCGTCACGATGCAGGCTTACGGTTTCAACAAAGGGATCCCGGGCATCTGGGCCCAAGGGGCGCAGCTCTTCACCTGCCGTTGCTGCATTTGTAATCGGCCGCTTCTCAGGCGTCTCCGGCCCCGCTATCGCGGAATAGATCCAAAAACCGATCGCCCCGAAGATGATCAGGTTTGTGATATCGCCAGCGTCAAGTTTGTTCGACATGATGTATCTCCTTCGTCTTAAGAAGATACATGCAATTCGTTCTTTCTTCCAATGCGCTATGCAGACAGCGGTCATTGTTTTGTGGACAACTACGCCCGGTGGCGGATCGAAAGGCCCGCCTTACCAGCTCGAAAGCGGTCGTCGTGCTTAAGTCGGTGACCGCGTCGTTGGGCGCGGTGTCCGGCCTCCTCAGAAAAACCAGAATTAATAACCGAAGAATTTTGAGAAAATATTTGACTCAAGTCCCCTCGTCGATTTAAGCGCATTTTGTGAGCGTAAAGGAGTGGGATGATGTCGACCCCTGGACAAATGGTGAGAGCACTCGCGGATCTCTTCGATATGTCGGAGAGCTCGGTTGACGTGCTTGATCGCGGCCTTGCGGCTGCGGGGCTGCGGGCAAAGTCCCCGAGGGGACGGGCGGCGACGCAAGTGACATCGCGTGACGTGGCTCATGACGTGATTGCCCTGTGCATGGACGCGTCGATCCGTGACACGCCGGCATTCGTCGAGTGTTTCAGCAAGCTCGAGCTCAAAGGCGGTCAGAGCTGGACATATCAGGGTGTCCCTGATGATCCGGATATCCGGAACCTCCAGGAGCATCCGCGCTTGACGCCCAAAGGGATCCTCGAGGGCGGGCTCTTTCAGGAATATCCGCGCGAGGACTTGCCCATGGCGGCAACCTTCGGCGGGTCTTTGGCGTCGCTCCTCGAGCATTTGCCTGACCTCACGGATATGAGGCGGGTCGAGGTGAGGATGCTGAAAGAGCTTCCTGGTGCGCGGATCTCGTTCAAGTTGGGCGAACAGAGGGTTGAGGTCGATTTCGGCAAAGGCGGTGAACGCGGTCCTGATCTCGGGCTTTGTACGATCAAGTCGCTCAACATGCCGTTCCTGCTGTCGATAGCCGCGATATTGCGGACCGACAAAAGAACCCGGTCCAAGATCCCGCAAGCTTGATCTCGCGGTAGCTGGACCAACCGAATCGGAACGAAGTGAGGGGCAGCGCAGGCGCGTTTTGCAGCCTGTCGGGAAAGATATGTCGTGTGGTTGTGCAGAAAAACTTTTCCGTCGCTCGCGTCCTCGGGGTCCAACGGGACGTTTTCGCAGACCTTGGCGCGGCGCGTCCGGGCCGGGAAACGGGCAGATATCGGCTGGCGTGAGCGGTGGGGTTCAAGGGCTTGTGGCGTCGTGTTTGTGAAAAACCGACCGCGCCGAATTCTCGCAAGTAATTGTAAATAAATGGAAAAAACTTCCGGAGTCGTTTTCTCGGTGCTACGACTCCGGCCGTTGAAACACCGACCGCGCTTCGTCGCGGTCAGATCGGACAAGACACGGAGGGTCGAGATGTAGAAACGTAAAACACCCGCGCTGCGCCAACAGCACGGGTGCCCATATGGCGGAAGTATCCACCTTAGTTTTCATGACGAGAAGGTAGCAGGTCCGCCCTGCTGCTTCAAGGATCCTCTCCGCCGCCAAGCCCGATCCCGCAACGGCTGCAGTCCAGCCGGCCGGGTGGGGTGTGTCCGGATCACCGGTCTGTCCCCCGCACCGTCCGACGGATGCGAACGGCACCGCTGTGCCTGTCGTCGCACCGCCCCCGGGATCCTCCCCGGTGCCCGACTTCCCGGGCCCCGGTGCAACGGACAACCTGAGAGGATTTCAAAATGTCCATCCATGACATGGAAGGCATCCGCCTTCCCGAACCCAGCACCGGAGACCGCGCCACGCAGGTCGGGTCTTCGCATCACTTCACCGGCCAGATCGTCCTGGGCGACGGCCCGGGGCGCGTGGTCGGCCTCGAAAGCCACCTCGAGATGAAGGCGGCGCTGATCCTGGCCGCCCGGCCGTCGACCGACGCGCTCTTCGAGCAGATCGCCTTCGCATGGCGGGACGCGGACGCGGCAAGCCGGACCCATTACATCGACCTGGTCGTTCGGCGCACCGATGGTCGCTGGATCGGTTATGCGGTCCGTCCCAAGGGGCGCGTCACGCCGACCTATCTGGCCCAGCTTGCGCGCATCAAGGCGCAGGCCATCGCGGCCGGTTTCCTGTCGGATCTGCGGCTCTTCTCCGAGCACGATGTCGATCCGGTCGCGCTTTTCAACGCGAAGCTGCTGCAGGCGGTGCGCGTTCCGGACCCCGATCCCGACGCCGCCGCCCGGGCCGCAGCGGCCCGCATCACCGGCGTGACGACGGTCGGGGCCCTCGTCGACGAAACGGGTCTTGGCGGGGCCGGCTTTCGGGCGGTCGTCCGGCTCATCCGGTCCGGCCACCTCACGCCGGTCCGCCAGACGCGGATCGACCGTGACACGGAGGTCTTCAAGGCGCGCGCGTGCACCCCGCCCTCCGATGTTGCCGACCCGACCCCTGATGCGGGCCCGGCGCCGGGCGCCGTCGCACCGGCGCGCCCGTCGGCCGAGGCGCGCTGACACCCCGGGGAAAACGCCGCGCCGTGGCGTTTTCCCACCCCCTCAACCCCGTGCGGCAAGGGCCGCACACCATGACCATCCATGAAGGAGAAACGAGATGGAACTTTCTTTCACAACCCAGAACGCGACCTTCGCATTCGGTCAGCATGACCGCGTGACCATTGAAGGGGCGCGCTATTCCGTGACCTCGCGCAACGAGGAAGGCTACGTGCTCACCCGCGATGACGGGACCGGCTTGTCCGTGCAATTCGCGCACGCGCAGCTGTCCCGGCTCGCGTCCGCGCGCCGCATCACGGTCGAGCGTGATTATTACGATCCGCGGGAATGTCAGCGCCGTCTGCGGGGCCAGACATCCATGGTCTCAAACCTGTCTGACAAGGCGCGTGCGCGTGTGTCCAAGAAGGACGCCTACTGCGAAGCCGTGGCAAAGCTCCGCCGCGAGGGCACCACCATCAAGATGACCGATGAGAGTCTCCGGGCCAACATGACCCTGATCATGGGGACCGCGCTGGAGTACGCGGGCAACCTGAACCCGCTCGGGGCCACCAGCCTGGATCTGTCCGCGGACTTCAGGAAGGCGCCGAGCACGCGCACCCTGCGCCGGTGGCTGCAGATCAAGCAGCAGGACGGGCTCGCGGCTCTCGCCGGTGCGATGCACCGCCGGGGCAACCGCGGCTCCGCGATGGGGCCGGAGGCGCTCGGACTGCTCTGGAAGGAGGTGCGCGGGTATCTCCGGGTCGAGAAACCGACGATGAAGATGATCCACGAGAACGTGGTCCTCGCTTTCGAGCAGCGCAACGCGGAACGCGCCGAGGAAGGCCTCGATCCGCTCGCCATCCCGAGCCGTGAGACCGTTCGCCGGGCGATCCACAGCCTGGATCCGTTCGAGGTCGAGTGCGCCCGCAACGGGGTTGCGGCGGCGCGCAAGAAGTTCCGGCCGGTCGCGGACGGGCTGAACCTCACGCGTCCGCTCGAGCGCGTCGAGGCTGACGAATGGACCGTCGATCTCATGACGCTCTTGAAGACGGCAGAACTCGACGAGACGCTGACCGACGAGGAAAAACTGGCGATGGGGCTTGATGGCTCCAAGGGCCGCCTGGTCCTCTCGGTTATCATCTGCTGCACCACGCGCTGCATCGTGGGCATGACCCTTTGCAAGGCCGCAAGCGCCGAGTCGGCGCTCAGTACGCTGCAGATGGTGGTTTCCGACAAGGGAAAATGGGCCGATGCGGTCGGAGCCATGAGTGCTTGGGACCTTTACGGATTGCCCGAACATCTGGTGACCGACGGCGCGTCGCACTTCAAGTCCCAAACCGTTCGCAACGCCTGTGCCGACCTGGGTATCGCCTTCGAAATCGCCACGAATGGCGTGCCCGAGGTGCGTGGAACGGTGGAACGGGTCTTCAAGACCATCGCAAACGACCTGATGCCGCGCCTGTCGGGTCGGACCTTCTCGGACATCATCACCAAGGGGGATACCGACCCGCGGGACCGTGCCGCGCTGACCGTGGACGATCTGACCTTCGCGCTGATCCGCTGGGTTGTCGACATCTACCACAACACCCCCACCGCAGCCTGGGGGCGAAAACCCGCTGGACTGCTGGCGTCGTCTGAACAGGCAGTACGGGGTCCAGCCGCCGCCTGACATCGAGCGCACGCGCCTTGTGTTCGGCACGCAAGATACGCGTCGGCTTGACAAGACCGGCATCACCGTCCTCGGCGTCCGCTACCATTCGGAGGTCCTGGCGACCTGGATGCTGCGCCGCGACCCGGAATAGGTGGAGGTGCGCTGGCATCCCATGGACATCGGGGGGATCTCCGTCCGCCTCGGGTCCGAGTGGCACACGATCCCGGCGGTGGATGACAGCCTCGACGGGGTTCCCGACCGCACCTGGCTGACGGCCGTGCGTCACGTTCGGGCCGGGGCGCCGAACTCCAGGCGAGTGGACATGGTGGCCGTGCGCGAGGCGATCAAGGCGATCCACGCCCGCACCGCGGCCAGCATGGCCGCGGCGGGGATCAACGTCGAGGACTGGTCGCCGGAGGCCATGGCACGCGCGGAGCGCCAGAACTTCGCCGGGGTCGAGTTCTTCGAGCGCAAGGCCCCGCAAAAGGCTGACGCCGAGCCGGGCCATGCCATCCCCGATCTCTCGGAGGTGACCGGCGAGGACGATGCCGCGGCCACGTCCGGGACGTCGTCCGCCGGTGCGACCGGTCCGCGCCCCGCGAAATCCAACCTGACCATCGAGGAGGACTGATCATGCCCGACCATGAGGCCATTGACCGGCAGGTCGAAACCCTGCGCAACATGTATGTGGGCTCGGAACGGGACGCGGAATTCGCGTCCCACCTCCGGCGGCTGCTCAAGCGCGACGCCGAGGGCGCCCTGCGTCCCGAGCCGTGCAAGTTCACCCGGACGGGTGAGACGCGCGGCATTCTGCATATCGGGGAGCCGGGCAGCGGCAAGTCCTGCCTGGTGGATCACGCGCTCGCGAAACAATTCGGGCTGGCCGAAGGCGACTTTGGCCAGCCGCTTTATCTGAGCTGCTCGGTGCCGAGCCCGGCCACGTTCAAGAGCGTGACGCTCGCCCTGCTCGAGCAGACCGGCTACACCGGCACGCCCAAGCGCATGGAAGCCTGGTCCCTGTGGCAGCTCCTGCGCGAGCGGCTGAGCCTGCTGGGCATCGTGGTGCTCTGGCTCGACGAGGCGCATGACCTGTTCTGCGCCGACCGCAACCTGATCCTGCGCGCCATCAAGACCCTGATGCAGGGGGATGATGCCGTCGTGGTGATCCTGTCGGGCACCGAGGACCTCTGGCGCGTGATCCGGACCGATCCGCAGGTCCAGCGGCGGTTCTCGGTCATGCGCTGGTCCCCGCTGACCGTGGAGCGCGACGGCGAGGCGTTCCGCGATCTGACCGGCGCGTTCTGCAGCCGCGTCGGGCTGTCCCCGCCCGTCGAGGGGGATGTGATCGGCCGGCTGTTCCACGCGTCGCGCTACCGGTTCGGCCGGGCCAACGAGATGATCATCAACGCCATCGAAACCGCCCTCCTCGCCGAGGAGGGCCATCTCGGGCTTGATCATTTCGCGGAGGTCTGGGCCATGGCCGAGGGCGCTCCGGCCACGGAGAACGTGTTCTGGGTCGACCGGTGGTGGCTGATCGATCCCGATCCGGCCGAAGAGGTCGAGGCGGCCGCGCCGACGCGCAAGCGGGGCGGCGCACATCGGAGGGCACGGGCATGAGACCTCTGTTTCCCGTCCTGCCGTTCGCATCGGACGAGACCCCCCTGTCCTGGGCGGCCCGGCAGGCGGCCTTCCACACCGGCGGGCGCCTCGCCCCGTTCCTGAACGATTTCGACCTGCGCCTGTCCGCGCTGGCCTCCGGCGAGCGGGACACGGTTCTGCGGCTGTGCGAGATCGCGGGGCAGGACCCCGCACCTGTTCTGCGCAATACCATCGCGGCCACCGGCAAGCGCCGGTATCGCTTGCGCGGCGAAGACATCTCGGTGGCGTTCACCACCGGGCCGGTGACCCGGTATTGCCCGCTTTGCGTGAAAGAGGACCGCGCGTCGGAGCCGCGGCCCGACGCGGGGCTTCGGCACAGTCTGGCTTGGCGGCTTGCGCCTGTGCGCACCTGCGCGCGTCACAAGCTTGCACTCGTCGAGGCGCGCGGCGGCAAGTGGGACGACATCGCCCATGAACTGCAGGTGATTGTGCCGCGGGATGATGCGGCGCTCGACAGCTTGGCGGCGGCGCAGGCGCAGCGTGCGCCATCGCCGCTGCAGGACTGGGTGCTGGACCGCCTCGCGGGGCGCTCCGGGCCGGGCTGGCTCGATGCGCAGGGGATCGAGCAGGCCGTGCGGGCGACCGAGATGCTGGGCGCTGTCCTCACCTTCGGACCGGACCGCAAGGCCGCCGAGATGACCGGGCAGATGTGGGATACGGCCGGGCGCGCGGGCTGGGACGTCACCGCCGGTGGCGAGACGGCGATCCGCGCGGCCTTGTCCGAGCTGATGGAGACGGGCCCGCGCAGCCGCGGGTCGGAACTGTTGCAAGCGTGGCGGCGGCCGAGGGGCTGCATCCGCTCACGCTGCGCAACATCCTGGTCGCCAAGGGCGTTGTGCCGGTCAGCCGGCAGCATGATCCCTGCGGCCATATCATCGTGCGCCACGCCGAGGTCGATCCCGTTGTCCACCGCCTGAAAAACGCGGTCCCCGTCACCCAGCTGCCCGCGATCCTCGGTGCGTCGCGCCCGCTGGTGGCGGCCTTGCTGGAGCTGGAGCATCTGCGGCGGGTCCAGGATCAGGCGCTGCTGGTCAGCAAATGGGGCAAGGCGGTCGAGGCACCCTCCGATCAGCTCGTCCCGTTGGCCAAGGCGGCCGAGAAGACGCGCCTGCGCCTCACCCGGATCCTCGAGCTTTTGTTCGCAGGGCACCTGACGCGGGCCCGCCGGCTGCAAAACGCGGAGGGCTTCGCGGCGGTCCTCGTCGATCCGACGGAAATCAAGCGCCTGGTCGAGACTCCGCGCCCCGGCATGCGCGCCTCGCTCGCCTTCATGATGCTCGGGGTGTCACCCACGGCCGGGCGCCGGCTCATCGTGCACGGCGACGGAGCGCCGCTTTTGCAGTCGGACGGGCAGGGGGCGGACCCGTGGATCGGGCCCGAGGCGATGGCCGCGTTCCGTCGAACCTTCGCGATCAAGAAACGCCTGTCTCTCGAAACCGGCCTGAAATCGGGGACGGTCGATCGGATCATCAAGGAGCACCGCGTTCCGCCGATCTTCGATCCCCGCAGAATCGGGGCGACCATTTACCGGCGGTCGGACCTGCCGGAGGCCCTGACCGTCTGAACACCTCCTAACCTGTTGACCATGCCGCCTCCGGGCGGCATTTTTTTGGGAAAATCGATGGACAACAATGCTGTGTTTCATGGTCAGAATGGCCGCCGCGTGTGAGGGGCGATTCAATAAAAACAATGACTTATGATGGGGCAAATGGACAATAATTCAGGTGTCCGACAGTCGTTGCGGGGGTAATTATGCCAAATCGGCCGATTTTACTGCCACGCATCGGCGGAAGTTTTGCCGCCTTCTGTAAGGCTTTGTAAAATATAGACTTTTCCCGAGACGGGTTTTGGACCTCGAAATCGTGCTCTTCAGAATGAGTTTGCGCGCCTGTGGAAGCACGGATTGCCCGGCGCGGCCCTCTTGATGAGGCCGCGCCGGGCAACCTCGTGCCGGAAGTAACGCCGAAGCTGGAAACGAAAACATCTGACCGGTGCAGGGATCTTCTGACGCGGCCCATGGCGGGTCCGCGCATTCAACCAGGAAAGGTGATCCCATGAAACACATTCCCGATATCCGTGCCCTGCTCCGGCACATGAACAAGGCCAGCGATTTCATGCGCTGGCTCCGCGCAGAGGGTGATAGCCTTGTCGTCTCGGCCAATCTGCTTGGCGGACGAAAGTGGGCCGCACGGGCCCGCGCCGTCGTTGACGCTGCGAAAGCTGGCAATGATCTGGCTGCCCGCCGTGGCGAGCTTCATGAGCTCCACCGTCTGCTGCGTCTCGACTTCACCACCGACACCAAGAGCGTCGAGGCCAGACGCTTTGCAGCCGTCCACCCGGATGATCCCCGGGCGGATATTGCGCGGCGCTGCGCGGAGGCACTGGGCCGCGGAGTGCGCGCACTCGAGGCGCTTCGCCTCGCCGGTATTGTCGGCGTACGGGAGGCGGCATGATGTTTGAGACGCAAACGGCGACGCTTGCTCAGGCGCGAGACCTCACGCGCCGCGCGGCCCAATGGCTCGACCTGATTGACTTCCGCACACATGCTGCGGCCGAGCCCTTTTCGCCCAGCATGTCCACCTATCACGATATGCTGGATCCGACCGCCACGGATGCGGCGCGGCTCTCAGCCTGCCGAGGCATGCAGCAAAAAGTGTGCCGCCGCTTAGAGGTCGAGCGCCTTGAAGGTGAAGCCATCCATGTGCGCCAGCGTCCGATCGACCCTTACGGACTGCGCTGGCGCATCACGCGTGAGGGCGCAGCGCTGGAGACCATTGCGCGCCTGCTCTCAACTGCGATCGAGAGCTTTCAAACCTGCCGCGAGTAGTGAGGTAGGTAATGGGCCGGGGTCGCAATAAAGCGGCCGCGGCCTGAAAACGTTATTGCGTCGTCTGATCTATACCTGGCTTTACGAAGCCTCGAGTGCCGCTCTCCATAGACGGTTTTGTTTACGGGGCTTGCGAACACAACCCTGCACAATTGGGCGGACAGCAGATCTTCGCTGACGAAGCGATTTCGCCCTTCTCGTGCATTCGAAGCGGACACTCGATTGACTGGCGGTAAGTGGATGTGCAGGCTTTCGTCGTTCACAAGGTGAACCGCGCCGGGTTTGCCGGAGGCTGATTTCGGTTAGTTACGCGGCCATGTCTTCAGTTTCCAGAGCCGCGTAGAAGTTTGCCTCTGCTTCCGCCGGCGGGATGTTTCCGATCGGCTCGAGGAGGCGGCGGTTGTTGAACCAATCCGCCCATTCGAGGGTGGCATATTCGACTGCCTCGAAATTGCGCCATGGCCCGCGGCGGTGGATGACCTCGGCCTTGAAGAGACCGTTGATGGTCTCCGCCAGAGCGTTGTCATAGCTGTCGCCGGTGAGCCATTGATGCGCCATTGGTTCAAGCACAATGGCGAACGCCGACGGAGGGCTTGATGCCCGCCTCGCCCAGCCTCTCGGTGTATTTGATGGACAGGTATTGCGACCCGCGGTCGGAATGGTGGACGGGCCCCGCGCCCTTGACCGGGCGGCGATCGTGAACAGCCTGTTCAAGGGCATCGAGCACGAAGCCTGCGTGCGCTGTTTGGCTCGCCCGCCAGCCGACGATCCGGCGGGCGTAGGCGTCGATGACGAAGGCTACATAGACAAACCCTCGCCAAGTGGCGACGTAGGTGAAATCATTCGCCATTGTCTCTCGGACCAATGGCGCGACAATGGCTTATCCCAGAGCATGTTAGGCGCGGGTACGCGGAACTGCCGGTTCACCTTGTCCAGCGGGCACGGGGCCTTCTTGTCGGGGATGGTGGTCTTGTGCGGCTTGCCCCGGATGATGCCTTGAATACCCATGCCCTTCATCAGCCGAGCCACGGTGCAACGGGCGACGGCGAAGCCCTCCCGATCCAGTTGATGCCAGACCTTACGCACGCCGTAGACACGCCAGTTCTCCTCGAAGACGCGCTCGATCTCGGGCCGCAGGACTGTGTCGCGCCGGGCACGATCTGATAACCGGGTCGGATCGGCCCGCTTCGCCAGGTGATCGTAGTAGGTGGATGGGGCGATCGGCGGAACCTTGCAGATCGGCTCGACCCCATGTTCACCACGATGATCGTCGATGAACCCGACCATCACTTCGACCGGCGGTCGAGCTCCGCCATCGCAAAATATGCGCTCGCCTTACGCAGGATCTCGTTGGCCCGGCGCAGCTCCCGGTTCCCCCGTTCCAGCGCCTTCATCTTCTCTGCCATGTCGGTCGGGATGCCAGCGCGCTTGCCGCTGTCGACCTCGGCCTTCTTGACCCACTCGTTCAGGGTCTGGGGCGCACAGCCGATCTTCGCGGAAATCGACATGACTGCCTGCCAGCGCGATTCATGCTGACCCTCATTGTCAAGGACCAGGAGCACAGCACGCTCGCGCACTTCGGGAGAAAACTTGTTCGTCGTCTTGCTCATGATGCTCCATCCTACTCAGGAGTTGGAGCCTCCGGCAAACCCGGCGCGGTTCACTTTGACCAGCTTGTAAGCCGCATCCTTCCATGTTCCGGATTTCTGGTTCATCTTCGCTCCTTGATGGCTGCGATGATCCAGAAATCCTCCGTTACGAAAACCTCAAATCTGTCCCACAGGTGCTGACGTCAGACAATTGACCAGCCTGCAATTGAAGCTGATCAAGATCGGCGCCCGTGTCGTGCGCCACGCCCGCGCCATCACCTTCCAGCTGGCCGAGGTCGCCGTCACCGTGCCGATGGTGCTCGCCATCCTTGCTGCCATCCGCCGACTGCTAGAGCCTCCGCTATGCGCATGACAGCGATCCACGCCCAAACTGAACGAACGCGGCAGGAAAGGTCTGCCCACCTTGCTGAAAAACACCGGCGCCGATCCAGAACAGTCCCGCTTCGCGGTCTGATCCGCCCTGTCTTCGCAGCCTGTGCGACCACAGACGCCGCGCAGGGCGAAAAACGCTTGTCCGGCGGTCGGATTCAGGCGATCTTCACGTCAGACGGCACGCCACTTGGGGTATGTCGGGTCATGCCGGAAGGGAGGGCTGACGCGATGACTGACACCACCGATATCGACTGCACCGAAGACGCCGCGCGCGCCGTTAAACGCGCCTTCAATATCGTCGGACAAGCCGGCGACGCGCTCGATCCGTTGGTGGATTTCCTTAGCTCCGCCATACCCTTGGTCAAACAGTCCCACAGCCAGCATTTTCAAGACCTCTGGGCCGCCTACGAGGCGCGCGACCGTGCGCCGGAAGACTGCTTCTTCGTCGAGTTCGGCGCCGCCAACGGCCTGACCATCAGCAATACCTACATGCTGGAAAAACACTTTGGCTGGTCTGGCATCCTTGCCGAGCCGAACCCTTCCTTCGCAGACAGCATCGCTGAGAACCGGAGCTGTATAGTGTCGTCGAAATGCGTCTATTCCGAATCCGGGCAAACCATCGACTTCCTCCCGGCGCGCAAGAAAATGCTTGGGCGAATCGCGCATATCGTGCCCGAGGACAAACAGGAAAAGCGCGGCCAACGCGACGCCGACCCGATCCCGGTAGATACGATTTCGCTCAACGACCTGCTGGTCGAACACAACGCCCCCGAGACCATCCAATTCATGTCGGTCGACACCGAAGGGTCGGAATTTCACATTCTCGAGAATTTTGATTTTTCGAAATGGGATGTCCGCACGATCTGCGTCGAACACAGCTACACCAGCGCCCGCGACGATCTCAAATCCCTGCTCAGCGCCCATGGCTATACGCGAAAATGGCCCAGCTTCACCGGGCCGGACGATTGGTACGTCCGGCGCTGATCAACCGTTGGCCGCTGCATCTCCGGGGCTTTTTTGCACAAATCGCGCTAGGGATTCATCCCGCGAATACAGCCTTGAAAGCGCGGCCTAGGTCTCGCTGGACCCGTACCGGGCAAGGTTGCCTTTTCCGCATTACAAGCTGTATTGCGTCCATATTGTATATCCACGGTAAGTGGGCGAGCGCTGCTTCCCGTCCGCAATGGGCTGCCTGCCGGCGTCGAGTAGCCGGAGTTGATGCTCCAGAACGGTGCCATGCGCGCTGCATTGCCGCACGTCGGCTGTGAGCTCGAAGCAGAGCTTCGATTTCATGCGCGTCAGCCGTTTCTGGGTAAGCACCCGGTTGGCACCGCCTGCCCACTTCTGGCCTGAGTGGCTAAGACACGTGAGCTACTCCCCGATCGTTGGACAGTTTCCGGCGTTATTTAAGCTACTCGTTGCACCTGCTGATCGGGTTGGGTTTTGTCATCTCTCAGCCAATAGACCACGGCTGGGGGCTTGCCGCCAAGGGCGGAGTGTGAGCGTTTTCGGTTGTAGAACTCGATCCACCTGCCGACGCCGGCCTTTGCCTCTGACCCTGTTTCCCAGGCATGCAGGTAGACGTACTCGTATTTCGCTTCGCGGACCTTCGGTTCAGGGTAATCACCCGGTTGGCACCGCCTGCCCATGCCCGGCCTGAAGGGCTAAGACACGTGCATAGCGACGTCGCAAATGACGTGTCTGAGACGGAGGGTGTATGCGGGGCGAGGTTCTTGGGGTCGAGCGCCGGCGGCGTTGGAGCGATGAAGAGAAGCTTACGATCGTGTCGTCGGTGGGCCTTGACGTGGCGACAGTCACGCGGGTCGCACAGCGCAACGATATCACTCGTCAGCAGATTTACGCGTGGCGCCATGAGCTGAAGAAGAAGGGGCTCTGGTCGCCGGACCAGGGCGCGGTCTTCCTGCCGGTGGACATGCCGGCCATTGGGCCCCCACCGTCCGACCCGGAGCCGGTCCCTCCCGTGCCGGTGGAGCTTCGCCTGGCCAATGGTCGCTGTCTTCGGTTCGACAGCGCGATGGAGGCCACGGCGCTGACCCGGCTGATCCGGGCGGTAGAGAAGGCATGATTGGTCCTGACACGGGCGTCCGGGTATACCTCGCCTGCGGGACGACCGATATGCGCAAAGGGATCGCCGGGCTTTCGACCATCGCACAGGATGTTCTGCGCCAGAAGCCCACCAGCGGGGCGGTGTTCGTCTTCCGCGGACGCCGCGGGGACAGGATCAAGGTGCTCTATTGGGATGGCCAGGGCTTCTGCCTCTATTACAAGGTCCTGGAACGCGGGCGCTTTCCGTGGCCCTCGGCGGGTGGCGGTGCCATTCGGCTGACCTCGGCGCAACTGGCGATGCTGTGGGAGGGCATCGACTGGCGACGACCTGACTGGGGGGCGCCACCGGCCCGGGTGGGATAATTTATCTGCCTGAAATTCCTTGTTTTTATGGTGAACGGCGGCACGGTCTGCTATGAAAGGTCATGTCGCAAGCCGCCGCAGATATCCCCGATGACCCTGCCGCTCTGAAGGCGATGATCGCGACCTTGCAGGCGGAAAACGCGAAGATGTCGTTCGCCGGTTCACTCGAACCCGTGGCGTGAACCGGCTCACCGCTGCGCGCCCACGATCTGCTTGTTCAATCTCTGCGGACCCGGATCGCGAAGCTCAAGAAGCAGACCTTCGGCGCCAGCTCGGAAAAGATCGAACGCGAGATCGAGCAGCTCGAACTGGCGCTCGAAGACCTGATGGTCGCCACGGCGGAGGCGGAGGATACACCCCCGGAAAAAGACGAGACCCCGGAGCAGGACCCGCCGACGGAGGAGGCCGAGGATGCGCCGGAGAAGATGCCCCGCCGCCGGCCCCGCGTCTCGGACGACACGCCGCGCGAGCGGCGTGAACTGGACCCCGGCGACGCCTGTCCCGATTGCGGCGGTGATCTGCGCGTGGTCGGTGAGGATGTCAGCGAACTGCTCGACATGATCGCGGCGCAGATCAAGGTCATCGAGATCGCCCGGGTGAAGAAGTCCTGCCGCCGCTGCGAGCGCATGGTGCAGGATCCCGCCCGCAGCCGGCCGATCCCGCGCAGCATGGCCGGCCCCAGCCTGCTCGCCTACATCCTGGTCTCGAAGTTCGACGACCACGTCCCGCTCTATCGCCAGAACGAGATATTCGCGCGGATGGGGGCCGATATCCCGGACTCCACGATGGTCGACTGGTGCGGCGGGGCCATGAAGACGCTGGTCCCGCTGATCGAGACGCTCGAGGCCGACGTCATGGCCAGCGACCTTCTCCACGCAGACGACACCCCCATCCGCGTGCTCGACCGGTCCGGAAAGAAAAAAGACCTCGGCAAGGCCGTGAAGCAGGGCCGCATCTGGGCCTATGTCCGTGACCAGCGGCCATGGTCCGGTGCCGCGCCGCCTGGCGTGGTCTACTACTTCTCTCCGAACCGAAAGGGCGAGCATCCGCGCAGCCATCTCGCGAACGCGGGCGGCATTCTGCAGGCCGATGCCTATGCCGGCTTCAAGGACCTCTATGAGACGCGTGCGGACGGCTCGCAGCAGTTCCGCGAAGCCGCCTGTTGGGCGCACCTGCGGCGCGACTTCCATGACGTTTGGGCGGCCAACAAATCCGAAATCGCCCGCGAGGCCCTCGACAGGATCGGCAAGCTCTACGACATCGAGCGCGAGATCGCCGGACAACCCGCGGAAACGCGGCTCGCCGCCCGCAAGAAACACAGCGCCGACAAGGTCGCTGCCTTCAAGGCCTGGGCCGAGCAGCAGCTTACCCACATCCCCGGCAAGAGCGATCTCGCCAAGGCCTTCCGCTATGCCCTGAACCGGTGGACGTCCTTCACGCTGTTCCTCGAGGACGGCCGCGTCGCGATCGACAACAACGCGGCCGAGCGTGCCATGCGCCCGATCGGCGTCGGGCGGAAAAACTGGCTGTTCGCCGGATCGGACACCGGCGGCGAAACCTTGGCACGCGCCATGACGCTGATCGAGAGCGCGAAGATGAGCGGCCTTGATCCGCAGGCCTATCTCGCCGACGTCCTTGACCGGATCCACGATCACAAGGCCAACCGGCTGGCCGAATTGCTGCCCTGGAACTGGAAACCCGCAGGCCAGCCGCACAGTGAGGCCGCGTGATGGCTGCAACGACCTACGTCTGCTCCCTCGCCCATGTCGCCGGCCAGTTGGGCGAAGATCCGGATCTGCTCGAGGCGGTCGTCAGCAACGATGACAACCTGTCCTACGGCAGCATCGTCAGCGTTCAGATCGGGCAAGACGAATACGTCACGGCGCTGACCGACGATGGCATCTGCGAACTGAAGGACATGCTCGCGGACGCCCGGCGCTCGCCAGAGGACTGGAACAACTTCCTGCAAGATTTCATCGACGATCCCGACATCATCGCACGCGTCAAGGACCAGTCTCTGCGGTAGAAATCGGGCGGTTACGGTTCAGGGTTCGCCAGAGCCGTTCCACGAAGATGTTGTCGAGGAACCGGCCTTTGCCATCCATCGAGATGCGCACGCCGGATCGGCGCAGCCGATCGGTCCAGGCAAATGACGTGAACTGCGAACCTTGATCCGTGTTCATGATCTCGGGCGGGCCGAAGCGGTGGATCGCCTCGTTCAGCGCCTCGACGCAGAAGTCAGCCTCCAACGTATTGGATATCCGCCAGGCCAGCACCTTGCCGGTGTGCCAGTCCATGATGGCGACCAAATACAAAAAGCCCCGCCGCATCGGCAGATAGGTGATGTCGTTCGACCATTGTCCTCGGACCAATGGCGGAAATGGTCTCACCCCAGACCTGGTTGGGTCGGATCACGCGCAGCCCTTTCAGCAGGTAGGGGTAGGTCTTATGCCCCTTCGCCGCCTTGCTGGTGTTGGGCTTCTGGTAGATCGGCATGAGGCCCATCAGCCGCATGAGACGGCGGATGCGCTTCTCGTTGACCAGGTGACCTTGGTTGCGAAGGTGCCAGGTCATCTGCCGCACCCCGAAGAACGGCGTTTCCAGGAACTGCTCGTCGATCTGGCGCATCAGCACCAGGTTCAGCGCCGTCTCACCCTTGGGCTGGTAGTAAAACGTCGACCGCGAGATCGACAGCAGCTTGCACTGTTTGCCGATCGACAGGTCGGGATTGGCGGGCTCAACCATCTTCCGTCTCACTTGCCGGTCCACGGCTTGAGCTTTCTGGACAAAAAATCGTTGGCCACCGCCAGCTCCCCGATCTTGGCGTGCAGCTCCTTGACCTGCTCCTCGTCAATCTCGGGGGCTTTCTTGCCGCCACGTTCGAACACGCCGGATGCGCCTTCTAGCAACGCCAGCTTCCAGGTGTGGATCATCGTCGGATGAATCCCGAACCGGCTTGCCACCTCGGCCACCGTTTGCTCACCCTTCAGCGCCTCAAGCGCCACCTTCGCCTTGAACTCAGGCGCATGTTGTTTCCGCTTCGACATCTCTGATATCCTTCTCGTAGAAGATCAGCAGACAGCAAATCGCAGCTTACGTCAGTGTCCGATTTTCGGGGGGCAGCTCACTATGTCCATCAGCCTTTGCGCGGCATCCTGGAGCAGCTCGCGCAGAAAATCCGCGTCATCGCTCTCGGCGATCGCCTCGGGAAGATCGATCATGGTGTCGGTCATCGTGCTCTCCTTCGTTATCATCGGTCTTTGAACAACCTCAGACTACGAAGAAGCGCGGTGGCCACCAGACCCGGCCGCGGGCTACGCCAAAAGGCTACGCGCGCGGCCTCTTAAACCAACCGTTGGGACATTACCCTAGGCGCATGCGCCTGGGGCTTCTGGATTCATGTGGATTGTCATCCAGCAATGACCGGCGAACAGGGGCAAACCCGATCACTGGGCCCTCATCAGCAACCGCCGCCACCGCCGCCGCCTTCAGGATCCCCGGTCGGGCAGGCTTCGTCTTCCTCATCCTCTTTTGAGGCGGCAGCTTCGGAGGATGAGGGTGTGTCAGAACCCACCCCGACCGCAAATTCAAATGGGTTGTCAATGCCCGCGCTGGAGCAAGCGCTTAAAGCAACCAAAACGCCCAGAGAAATGACGCCCTTTCTAAGCATATCAATCGGCATAAGCCTCTGGCCTCCACTTCATATCAGCCGTGAATTACTTTCGCATTCGTGAATTAGCATTCATTATTTCTCCTGACAACACTACGCTATAACGCCTATTGAAAAACCGGGTGAAACCACGCAGTATGGAGATATAGCTGAAAGTTGGTGATGGCCCCTGAGGGGCGGCATATCATGGCGGTGTTCAGACGCCGTCAATTCTCTGGAGAGAAAGGGATATGCCACATGACGAAGCCCACCATCACGCCGTTGCCTGATCCATCGGGGTTTTCGCCAGATCCGCTGACGGATATGTTGCGCTCGGGCGCACGGCGTCTGATCGAACAGGCTGTGGAGGCGGAGCTGACCACACTGCTTGCCTCCCACGCCGATTAGACGACGTAAGATGGCCGGTCGCGGCTCGTCCGCCATGGCCATCGGCCGGACCGCGAGGTGGTGACCGGGATCGGCCCGGGGAGTAGCTCAGAAGACGAGCGTGACTATGCGCTGAAGCCGATGAATTGCCCTGGTCACATGTTGATCTACAGACAGGGCACGAAGAGCTACCGCGATCTGCCGTTGAAACTGGCGGAGTTCGGCAAGGTGCAACGCTACGAGCCGTCCGGCGCCCTGCACGGGCTCTTGCGTGTGCGCAGCTTCACCCAGGACGACGCGCATATCTGCTGCACGCCGGAGCAGCTCACCGAAGAATGCCTCAAGGTCAACGACCTGGTGCTGTCGATCTATCGGGATTTCGGGTTCGACGACGTGCGCATCAAGCTGTCGACGCGCCCGAAAAGCCGGATCGGCAGCGATGAAAGCTGGGACCGTGCCGAGAACGCGCTGCGGACGGCGCTGGAGACCGCGGTCCACGCCTACACGTTGTTCGAGGGCGAGGGCGCCTTTTATGGGCCGAAGCTCGAATATGTCCTGCGCGATGCCATCGGTCGCGACTGGCAGTGCGGCACGCTGCAGGTGGATTTCAACCTGCCGGAGCGCTTCGGCTCGAGCTATGTCGCGCCCTCGGGCGAGAAGCTCCCGCCCGTCATGCTGCACCGGGCGCTCTTCGGCTCGCTCGAGCGGTTCACCGGTATCCTGATCGAGCACCACGCCGGCCATCTTCCGCTCTGGCTGGCCCCGGTGCAGGTCGTCGTGGCGACCATCACGGGCGCGGCGGATCTCTGGGCGGCCGATGTCGCCGAAACCCTGCGCGAAGCCGGGCCGCGCGTCGAGACCGACCTGCGCAACGAGAAGATCGGCTACAAGGTGCGTGAGCACGCGCTGAAGAAGGTGCCGGTCCAGATCGCCCTCGGCGCGCGCGAGGCGGACGAGCAGACCGTCGCCCTCCGCCGCCACGGTGCCCCCGAGACCCAGACCATGCCCTTGTCCGAGGCTGTGCAGGCCCTGGTGCAGGAAGCCGAAGCGCCCGGGGGTGCATGATGGACAGGCGGTCGCTTCCAACCCTGTCGATTGGTTTGAGGTGCCGCGACGGGCGTGAAACGGCGCATGGGGACATGAGAGGCGGCGCACGGTTGGCCGAGGCCGTTTGCAGCCTCGTGATGCGGCAAGGCTGCGACGCGGATCTGCGGGGCTTACGCTGCATGAGCCAGTGCAAGCGGTCTTGCGTCGTGTCGCTGACCGCGCCCGGCGCTTTCACCTATGTCTTCGGCGATCTCGACCCCGAGGCGCCCGACCATGCGCAGGCCATTCTCGACCTGATCCCGCTTTATCGCAGCGCACCCGAGGGGTTTCTGGCCCGCGATGCGCGGCCCGCCCCGCTGCGCGCGTCCATTCTTGGACGATTGCCGCCCATCGGCACGCACAGCACGCTTGTGACGGATCCGCGCGCGCCTGCACCTTCACGAGCCTGCCGATGAGTTGTCCCAATCCCGCGCCCGCCGCCCTCGACCTTGACGCTGTGAGCTGGCGCGACGGCATCCTGCACCCGGTGAGTGTCCAAGTGCAGCCCGGCCGCGTCCTCGGGGTGCTCGGCCCGAACGGTGCGGGTAAATCGACACTGCTAAGGCTTGTCTACCGCTATCACAGGCCGCGAACCGGGCGTGTTCTGATCGACGGCGCGGATATCCACGCCATGCCACAGCGACAGGTGGTCGGACACGTTGCCGCCGTCCTGCAGGAACAGCCCACCGACTTCTCCCTGACCTTGGCGGAGATCACGGGAATTGTGCTGACGCTGGCCAGTTTCGCCAACGCGACCAGCGCCGACCGCCTGGTGCTGACCGGGGTCGCCGTCTCGTTCATCGTGATGTCGCTGGCCAATGCCCTGATCTTTCTGGGCGACCCGCGCGCCTCGCACACGGTCGTCTTCTGGATGCCGGGCGGCCTCGGCCTTGCGCAATGGTCCTACCTGCTGTTTCCCGCGGTGGTCCTGCTGGGGGCGGGCGTTTGGCTGCGAAGTGTCGCGCCAAGCCTGAACGCCATGACCATCGGCGACGAAAGCGCGACGACGCTGGGTATCCCGGTGGCGCGCTTCCGGCTTGCCGTTTTTGTGGCCGGCGCGCTGGTGACCGGCGTCATGGTCGCCTATTCCGGCGTGATCGGCTTCGTCGGCCTGATGATCCCGCATATCGTGCGGCTGCTGGTGGGAGGGGATGCGGCGCGCGTGGTGCCTGTGTCCATGCTCGCCGGCGCGGTCTTTCTCATCCGGGCCGACATCGCCGCGCGCACGTTGATACGGCCGGAGGATATTCCCATCGGCGTCATCACGGGGCTGGTCGGCGGGGCCTTTTTCATCTGGCTGCTGAGGCATCGCTCCGGCTGGATGTGAGGGCCATCCACGCGCGGGACCCCGCTCCGAACTCCGGCTCGTGCCATGCAGGCGGCGCCACATCCAGGTAGCGCGATGCCAGATTGGCCCTGATCACCGCCTTGCATGTTGTTATGTTATACTATAATAGGTCGGCCCGAAACGAAACGGAGGCCGTCATGGGCAAGCGCGGAGAGAAGACACAGGCGGACGTGCTGGCGGTTCTGCGCCGCCGGGGCGGTCCGATGTCTGCCTACGAGGTGCTGGGCGCGCTGCGCGAGCGCCATCCCAAGATCGCGCCGCCCACGATCTACCGCGCCCTCGCGGGGGACCACGATGCCCTGCGGCAAAGGCTCGCGGCGCTGAACCCCAACGCGCGTCAGCAGACGGCCGAGGAGACGACGGCGGACGACATGTTTTCCCTGGCCGCCTTCGATCCGGCCGGAAAGCCGCCAGACGTGCGCGCCTGGCTCCGGTTCGAGGTGTCCGACGGGGATGGGCACGGGCATGACCACGACCACCACCACGATCATTCCCATGACGTGAACATCCATGGTGCCACGACGGCCTTCTGTTTTTCGGCGGACAGGCCGATCGCGCCGGCGGACCTCGAGGCAGCCATCTCGGCGCTTCAGGCGTCGTTCGGCGCTGATCTGCTGCGTATGAAGGGGCTGGTCGAGATCAGCGATCCTCCCGACACACCCTGCGTGCTCCACGTCGTCGGTCATGTCGCCAGCCCGCTCCGCAGGCTCGACGCCTGGCCCGAGGGGATCGATAAGACGCGCGTCGTGATGATCGTCGCCGGCCCCGGCCGCCATGCCGCCGCTAAGATGCTCGCCCGCTTCCTGCCGCAGTTGCGGGGGCCGGGCCTGGGCGCGGGCGGCCGGCCCGCCGCGCAGGCAAGGGCTGGGTCGTGACCGTGGCGCGACGTATCCAGGCCATGGCCCCGCTGCAAGGCACGCCCCGCCGGGGGCGCGGCACGCGGCAACGCCCCGGATCAAGGACCCATGGCGGATCGGGCGCGCCAGTGGTTGCAATGTTATACTGTATCGTATACGCCTGCGGCGCAGCGTGAATGCGCGCGACGTCAAAGGGCATTTTCGATGCGGTTCGCGCTGAGCGTCGCGCAACGCGGCGATCGGCCATCCCCGCCCGTCGACCAAACCGCATGACCCGGGATACAGCACCCCGGTTCTTGCTCAAGAATGGAACGTAATAACATAGTCCATATCAAGGAGGCCCGTCACGGATGAAACAGAAATACGCCACAGGCCTCGCGGCCACGCTCGCGGGGCTTCTCTCGACCACGGCGCTGGCCCAGCAAACGGGCGATGGCGCGGCGACGGATCTGGGCACGCTCGTCATCACCGGCGCGCCCACGGCCAGCAACATCGAGGATCTGCCCGCCGACGTGGATGCCGTTGCCGGCGAGGAAAAACGCCGTCGGCAATCCGGATCGCTGGGCGATACGCTCGACCACCTGTCCGGCGTCGACACGATCGCCACCGGCACGAATGTCGGCAAACCCGTTCTGCGCGGCTTCTCGGGCAACCGGGTGCGGGTGCTGTCCAACGGGATCGGGCTGGATTTCCAGCAGTTCGGCGTCCGGCACATGCCCACGGTGGACCCGTTCATCGCCGAGCGCATCGAGGTGGTGCGCGGCGCGCAGAGCCTGCTCTACGGCTCCGGCGCGATCGGGGGCGCGGTGAACCTGCTGCCCGTGCTGCCGCCGACCGGGCCGGAGGGGGAATGGACCCTCAACGGCGAGACGACGTTGCAATTCCAGTCCGCCCACGAACAGGCCACGGGCGTGCAGAAGTTCAGCGGGGCCAACGGGCGGCTGGGCTTCGCTGCAACGCTTGTCGGCCGTTATTCCGGGGGGCTGAACACGCCCGACGGGTCCGAGGCCCTGACCTCGGGCAACACGAACGACCCGCTGGTCACCGGCAGCGTGCCCTTCACGGATTACGAGCAGTTCAACGGCGACATCAATATCGGCTACATGACCGATATCGGGCAGGTCAGGTTCCGGTACGAACGGTATCGCGACGAGCACAACTTCGTCGTGCCCGACCCGCCGCCGCCCAATGGCAACCCGCTGCGCCCCGGCGGCGTGGGGCAGGACATCGAGAACGATCTGATCCAGCTCGATGCCGACCTGGCCGTCAACGAGACCTGGACGCTCAAGCCCAAGCTCTCCTTCGCGTCCAATCTGCGCGTGTCCAACCCCGGCCCGCCCGAGCCGCTGCCGCGCAGCCAGCTGCCGGGGGCGGCCGTCATCGATATCGAGCGCGACACCCTCACGGCCCGGCTGGAGGCCGAGCACACGGGACTCTTCGGCGCGCTTGACGGGCGCATCGGGGTGGAGGCCGTCAACACCGACCAGTCCTCGCGCGGGTCGACCGTCCTGTCGCCGGGCGGGCAGGTCGAGAACTATGCGCTCTTCGCCTTCGAGGAGGCGCAGATGGGCAAGCTGAAGGTCAACTTCGGCGGGCGGCTCGACTACCGCGAGACCCGTTTGGACCTGGGCCAGACACGGGGGACGTTCACCAACGGGGCGCCGCCTGTCGGACAGCGCGAGAACGACTACCTCGTCGGAACCGGGGGCCTCGGGGCCAGCTACTCGGTCACGGACGAGCTGTCGCTTATGGGCAACCTGTCCCGCGGGTTCCGGGCGCCCAACCTGTTCGAGCTCTACGCCGACGGGGTGCATGGCGGCGTCGCTGCCTTCCAGCAGGGTGACCCGACGCTCGACGAGGAGACCTCTGTCAGCGTGGACGCCGGGGTCAGGTGGGAGTCCGACACCCTCTCGGCCAAGGTCACCGGCTATTACAACGACATCGAGGATTACATCTTCCTTGCCGGGACCGGTAACACCACCCCCAACGGCTTGCCGATCTTCCAGGTCAGCCAGCAGGACGCGGAAACCTACGGGCTGGACGCCACGCTCGAGGGCCGGCCGCTGAGCTGGCTGACATGGCGCACAACGCTCGGCTGGGTGGACGGGGAGCTCGCCGACGGGACGCAGGTGCCGCTTCTGCCGCCGCTGAAGATCTCGGGCGAGGTCACCTTCCACGAGGAGCGCGTCGGCGCGTTCGAGGACGCCTATCTGACGCTCGGGGCACGCTACGCGGGCGCACAGGACTCGGCCGGCCTGCTGGAGCCCTTCGGCCAGTTCGACGCGCCCCCGCCGCCCTTCGGCACGGCCTCCACGGATGACTACGTGCTCCTCGACGCCACCGTCGGGGGAACGATCGGCGACACCGGCACCGAGGTCGAGTTCGGCGTGGAAAACATCCTCGACGAGGAATACCGGGATTTCCTCGACACCTACAAGAACATCACCCTCGGCCCGGGCCGCAACTGGACCCTGCGCGTGACGCAACAGTTCTGACATGCGGCCGGCCCGGCTGGTGGCGGAGGCCGCTGGCCGGGGGCCTTTCCCCTTGGGCGGTCGCGTCGCGCCGCGCACGGCGATACCGGCGTTACCGCCCCTCTATCCGTATGGTGAAGCTGCGCTTTGCCCCGCGGGGCGGGCGCGGAAAGGGCGCGGCCCGGCGCAGCACGGTCATCGCCGCCCGGTCCAGCCGCGACGACCCGGAGCTGCGCGTAAGCCGCAGCGCGGACAACCCGCCCCTTTCGGAAATCGAGAAACGCACCACGGCCGCGCCCCGGCTGCTGGCGCGCGGGCGGGGCACGCGCGCGATGTGGCGCATCACCTTGCCCGGGTAATTGCTGGCCGCGGCGTTGCCCTGCGCGCGGCTGCGGCTCTGCGTGTCGCGGCCCTGCCGGGTGGCCGTGGCCGACTCGCGCCCGCTGGCGCTGCCGCGCCGGGCGTTCCGCTCGGCGTTGCCGCCGGTGCTGCCCTGCGTGCGGGCCTCGCGGTCGGGCTCGGGGGCCTGACGCGCCGCGGCGGCCTGTTCCACCTTCCGCGGGCGCGCCTGCGGCCGGCGGGACACGCCGAGCCCCGCCTCGGGCCCTGTTTCGGCCTCGGTCACTTCCCGGTCGGGCGTGTCGGCGCGCTCGGTCGGGCCGCGCGCGGCGGTCACGGTGGCGGTTTCCGCCGCCGCATCGGCCGCCCTGTCGGACCCGTCCGGCGCGGGGGCCGGCCCGGGGCTGCTCGCGCTGTCCGCCAGCCGCGGCTGCGCGGCGGAGGCTGCCTCCGCGGTCTCTTGCGGCTGCGGGGGGCGGGCCCGCTCGGCGCGCGGCGCCTTGCCTGCGTTGGCGGTGCCGGTGGCGCGGGTGGCGCCTTGCGGGCGCGCCGCGGCCGTCGCGTCGCCTGCCGGGGTGGCGGCGTCGGGTGCCTCCGGCGCGCGGGCCCGGCTCAAGGGCCGCGATGCCGCGGCCGTCGCGGCGGCAGGGGGCTCCGCGGTCCGCGCGGGGCGGGCCGCGTCCGCCGTCTCTGCCGCCTCGGCGCGGCTTGCGCGCTCCGATGGCTGCGCGGCCCGCGCGCGATCCGCCCGCGGCGGGGCTGTCGCCGCCGGTGCGGGGGCGGGCGTCGTCTCGTCCGGCTCTGCGCGCCGGGGGCTTTCCGAGGGCCGCGACCTGCGCGTTGGCTCGGCCGGCGCGGGCTCGGCGGTGGCCTCGGGCGCGGCCGTGGCGGTGCGGTCCGGTGTCTCCGGCCGCGCCGCTTCGCCGGGGTCCACGGGGGTGACCTCGGTCTCGGCGCGCCGGTTCGGGGTCACGGTCCGTTCCGAGACGGGCCGCGCCACCCCGGCGGCCATGTCGGCGAAGCTGCTGCCCTGCACCGCCTCGGCCGCGCCGGCGCCGGCGGCGACCTCGATCTCGGTGCGCGGTGCCGTCTGCCACAGCCCCAGCCCGTGCACCGCCACGGCCGCCACCGCGCAGAGCACGAGGATGCCGCGCGAGCGCGGGATCATTCCAGCCCCCGTTCGGTCACCATCACCACGCGGCCCGCCCCCGCGCCGCGCAGCGCCGCGCCCAGCCGGATCAGCTCGGGCGCGGGCAGGGCGGCATCGGGGACGATGCGCACCGTCTCGCCCGCGTCCTGCGGCCGCTGGTCCATGTAGGCGGCGGCATCCGGCACCGCCCGGCCGCGGAAGGTCAGCCGCCCGTCGGCACGGATCACCAGCGCGTCGGGCGGCGCGCGCCCCTCCAGGTCGGCGGTCCGAACCAGCTCGACCTCGCCGTCGAGCGGCGGCGCCAGCGTGGCCGCGGCCATGAAGAAGACCAGCAGCAGGAACACGATGTTGATGAGCGCGATGGTGGGCTCGCGGCGGCGGCGCGGGGCGGGGCGTGTCCTCATGGCACGAGCACCCGCACCGATAGCCGCTCGACCCCGCGCAGGCGCACCAGCAGGTCGGTCAGCCGCTGGGCGGTGACATCCGCGCCGGTGCTGACCAGCGCGCGGGCCTCGCCCGCGATCAGCGGCGCGAGCGCCGCGCCCAGCCGGTCGAGCGGCACGTCGCGGGCGTTCACCCGCAGCGCGTCCGCCCGCAGTTGCACGAAGATCGGGGCCGGCCCGTCGCCGGGCGGCCCGTCACCGGCCGAGGCGAGCTCGACATCCGAGAACCGCGAGAAGGTCGAGGACAGCATGAAGAACAGTAGCAAAAGGAAGATCACGTCGATCAGCGAGGTCAGCGAGAGCCGCCGCCGCCGGACGCCGGGCTCACGCACCGGCGGGCACCGCCCGGCCCTGCGGGGCCTCGCGGGCCGCCGGCACGTTGTCCGGGCGCAGCACGACGCCGAGCGCGTGATCGGCCAGCGCGCGGTCGCGCGCCACGCGCGCCTCCAGCCACGACAGCACGACCGAGGCCGGCATGGCCACCGCGAGCCCGGCCGCCGTGGTCAGCAGCGCCACCCAGATCCCGCCGGCCAGCAGCGACGGGTCCACCTGGCTGCCCGCCTCCTGCAGCGCCCGGAACGCCTCGATCATGCCCAGCACCGTGCCGAAAAGCCCCAGAAGCGGGGCCACCTGCGCCACCGTGTCGAGAAAGCGAAAGCCGCGCTCCAGCCGCGCGAAACGCGCCGCGGCCTCGGCCTCCAGCCGGCGGGTGGCCGCGTCGTCGGCGTCCGGCGCGGTGTCGAAGGCGCGCGCGATCACCGGGGCGAGGTAGCTGCGCGACTGATCGAGCGCGCGGCGGGCCGAGCGGGCCTCGCCGCGGTCCCACTCCGCCACGGCGGCGCGCAGCGCGGTATGCCGGCCCACGCCGGAAGCGCTGAACTGCCACAGCTTGTACAACACGACAGCGAGGGTGGCGACCGACACCAGCCCGATCAGCGCGATCACCGGCCCGCCCATCTCGATCAGGGCGCGCAGCCGGTCCATGACATCGGCGAGCGCGGTCATCCCGTCACCTCGATCCGGGTTTCGGAGGACAGGCGCAGCCCCTCCAGACAGGCGCCGGGGGCGAGCCCCGCGCCCTCGCAGGTCTCGAACCCGTTGATCAGCACCTGCCCCAGCGTGTCGCAGGACGGCCCGTCGAGGTCGAACTGCCGCACGCGCGGGCGGCCCGCGGGCAGCGCGCCGAAGTCGAACAGCGTGATCCGGTCGACATGCCCCGCGCCATCGAACAGCACCGCCTCGGCCACCATGGACTCGAGGTCCGCGGCCAGCCCGTTGCGGATCACGAAGGTCAGGCGGCAGCCGCCGCCCTCCACCGGCGCGACGGTGTTGAGCGACAGCCCGAGCGCCGGCGGCGCCGCCGTGCCATCCTGTGCCGCGGCGGGTGCGGCGAGCGCGAGGATCATGGCCGCCGCGCCGCCGATGCGTCTTGCCGTGTGCTGTATCATGGCGTCTTCCCTTCAGAAGGTCCTGGCGTGGGTGAACGTGAAGCTGCGTCCCGGCTCCGGCCGCAAGGCGAGGTTGGGTGTGTACTGCGCGTCGAAGATGTTCTCGATCCCGGCGCGGAATTCGGTGTCCTGCCACACGCCCTCGCTCTCGGGCGCCACGGTCAGGCGCAGGTTGTCCCGGGCCTGGTTGCGCCAGTCGCTGACACCGCCGGTGCCGTCCACCTGCTCGCCGTCGCCGATGGTGGCGTTGAGATCGGTATAGAACCCGTTTTCCATCGCGTAGGGCGCCTAGCTCTCGAAGCCTTGGGTGCGCACCTCGTCGATCGGACCCATGGCCGTATCGGTGAAGGAGGTGACGTCCCAGAGCTCGGTGTCGAAATAAATGGCCTTCACTGCCAGCATGTAATGTGAGGTTATAACATATATAATGTCATGCGAAACCCCAGCCTCGTAGGTGCGCGATTTCTCCGACTGCGACGCCCGGGCAGGGGTGGCGATGTCGTCGATGATGGGCATGACCTCGGTGTAGGCGGCGCTGCCGAACACGGCCAGGCCGTTGCCGAAGGCGTAGCGTACCGACACCCGCCCCATCAGCGCGTCCTCGATGAACTGGCCGGTATTTCCCGGCGGCTGGGGGGCAGCTTGGATGCCGATTGACAGCGTCCTTCGATGTCCCGAATTTTTGGTTGATCTTCGCGCCTTGGTGGCTGCGATGAACCAGAACCCCCTCGTTACGAAAACCTCAAATCTGTCGCATGGGTACTGACGTCAGACAAATTCGCGCGATCCCCGGCTCTCCCGGGCCGAAAGCCGGTATTCTGGCGGCCGCTCAAAGCGATCGGATGTGCCTCTCGACCATTCCGTCGTGGCCTTGCCGGGTCGATCCGGGCACGTGCAGGGGTCAGTCGGCGAACAGCGCGCGGGGCCAGCCGTATCGCTCCCTCCAGTTCACCCAGGCGACATCGGTGGGGCCGATCACGTACTCGACTGTCTGCCAGCCCTCCGCGCCCCGCCGCATCACGACAAGGACGAGATCGCTCATCATGTCTGCAGCCCATTCATCCGCCAACGGCGTGCGACTCCAGTCGAGGGGCGTGCCATCAGGCTGCACCGGGGTCGCCGCGAGATAGGCCCAGTTGCCATCGCTGCGCAGCCGCGAGACGACGAAGATGACGGGCTGGCCCAGCTCGCGCTGAATCGGCCCGCGGGCCGCATCCATCAGCGCGGATCGCTCCGCCGTGCCGCGCGCCGGCGTGTAATAGGAGGTCGATGACGGCGATGGACCCGAGGCCGTTTCGCTCTGCCTCGCGAGCCGGTCGAGTCGATTGCGCGCCAGCGGCGCGAAAAGACCGTCAGGGTAGGCGCGAAGATAGGCCTCGAAGTCGGCCGGGTCGTCCGAGGCGGCGATGGACTGCCAGAAAATGTTTTCGGCTGAGTCCGCGGCGCTGTCTTCCGAGGATGCCCGGTCCTGTTGGCCGGTTTCCCGGGCGCCCTGTTGAGGTTGGCCCGGCACGACCTGCCTGATCTCTAGGGTAAAGATGCCGCGATTGCCTACATCTTCGTTGGTCGCCCATGTCGCCGGGCTGGAGTCGATAATCGTGTAGCGCCCGGCGGGCAGGACGACGCCCGGCCGCACGGTCCAGTACGCGTCCGGCACGCCGCCCATGCCCTCGGACCCTTCTGCAGGCCAGGGCCCGAAGACGCGGCCATCCTCGGCGCGCAGCGCGATCGTCCCCGGCGCAGCACCGCGCCCGTCGTTCCAGTGGTAGGTCGTGATCCGGTCGATCATCGCCCGCTTGGCCAGGCGGAACTCGGTGGCCTTGGCCGGGCCGCTCGCCACGGCCAGCTTGCTGTCCAGACCGCTGGTGACCGGATCGCCCACGGCTTTCCAGCGGCCAACTTCGGCGGGCGCGGGGCGGTCTTCGCGCAGGACGCGGAAATCACGCAGGCCCGAGACATCGTCGCCCAGGCCGTATTCGGCGCGGATGCGAAGCGCCGTCACCTCAGCCAGGACGGCCTGCAGGCTGGGCGCACCGTTCGAAAGCGTCCAGCCTGCCTCTTCCAGCGGCACGTGGAAGCTCCGCCATTCCCCCGAGTGGTCCCTGGCCAGCCGATGGGTCGCGCGCCCGGCGGGGCTGTCGATCACGATATCTCCGATGTCCCCGTATTGACCGCTATAATAGCCTCCGCCCGAACTGCGTTTCTCAAAGGCGATCGCCGAGGCGCCGGACCAGTCGCCCAAGATCCGCTCGGGTGCGACGTAGTAACTTGTCCTGCCGTCGCCGTGCGGCTGCGCTGTAATCGTATCGCTCTGTACGGTGTAGCTGGCATCGGTCGCGATCCAGCCCGACATGGCGCCCTCCGCCCGAGCGCGCGTGGAGGGTTGGGCTTCGGCCCCCGGTTGGGGCGGGGTGGTCCGCGGCACAAGGTCCGGGCCAACGAGGTTCCCGCGCGCCAGGAAATCGCCCCGATCGACCAGCCGCAGCGTCGCGAAGATGCGGTCCATCAGGTCCCGGTTGTTTTCGAAAGACGCTTTGTCGAGCGCGCCGAACCCGACCAGGGGGTGACCGTCGGGAAAGCCGTGCTGCGAGACCGCCCAGTCCATCCGCACCTCCGTGCCGAAGGCTTCGTTATCGACGACGAACCGGACGAAGGTCACGCCGGGGGCGACGGGAAGCCCCCTGATCTCCGATGCGGCCAGCGCGTCGCGCACCGACGGCTTTGTCAGAAACGGGCCGGCAACCTCCTCGCCGTCCAGCATGCGGATGTCGATGCCAAGTCCCACCTTGCGATCGGCGTCGAAATCAGGGGCAATCGCGGTGAAATCCCGGGCGTCGTCGCGCGCCACAATCCAGTCCGGCGGCAGGGCAATCGACAGGCCGAACTTCTCGTGGCGCACCCAGCCCGCCGGCGTCCGGTCGTCCGGTGCGCCGGCCACGGCCGGGGCCTCTGGGGCGGGCTCGGCCGCGTCGGCGGCCGCCTCCGCGCCCGCACCCTGCTGCGCTCCCTCGGCGGTGTCCGAAGGCAAGCCGTCCGGTTCCGATTTTTCCGCGGCCACATCCGCGCCCGAAACCTCCATCGCGGTCTCCAGCAGCGACGGGTCGCAAGGCTGTGCCTCCTCGGGCAGAAACAGCCACGCGTCCTCCAGCAGCGCTGCAATTCCGCCATTGGCCTCGATCCAGGCGTCGCCGGCGCGCAGGCTGACCATCACCGGTTCGTCGTCGGGCAGGCACATGTCGAGCAATGCCACCTGCCGGATGAACGTTTTGTCGTTCAGCCCGCGATCGCGGCCAATGAACAGTGTGGCGGACTCCCCCATGATCTGGGTGCGGCGCGTCTCGGGCGGGGCGATGAAGCCGTTACCCATTCTGTTCGAGGCCGCCAGCTGGAAATCCGAGGGGAAGGAATCCTCTCCGGTTCTAACGGTCAGGCTGGCGTAGGGGTCGTCCTTCGTCCTGATCCGGAAAGACGAGCGGCTGCGCCCGGTTTCGAAGCCCTCCGGCGGGACGAAGGCGAACAGCCCGTCCATCGCAAATTCCGCGCGGGCGGTGATCGCGGGGTGGCATTCCTGCATGCCGTCGGGCCAATGCGGTTCGATGTGGTCCAGCACGGCCTCAAGGTCGTTGTCCTCGAGCCACCGCTCGGGCGCCGCCATCTCGATCATCACCGGAGAGCCGTCCGGCAGGCACCGTTCGAGCACGTATTCGCGCGCCTGGCCGCGCAGGGCGATGTTGCGGCCGACCTGCATGCCCTTGTAGGGCAAGGGGCCGGAATAAAGCCGCGCCGGCTGTCCCAGGACATTGGCGGCGCTTTCCTCCGGCACGCCCTGGAAACGTGAGAGCATACCGACAGACCCCCGGCGCCCCCCGAGTGCCTCCCGCGCCGTTTCGCCCCGGCGCAGGGTGACATAGGCGCTCAAAACCGGTTCGGTGCGCAGGGTGACCTCTTCGTCGTCCTGCTGCAGCTCCCAGCCTTCGGGCGGGCGGATGGTGAACAGCCCGTCCAGCGTGGTGACGGCCTCGGCCGGGGTAGCCTCCAGCGGGGTTCCATCCGGCCCGATGCGGGTCGTCGCGGCCTTGAACCCCTCGGGGTCGGCCAGCCGCATCGTGGCGTGGATGCGGTCCCTCAAGGCACGGCTGTTTGCCATTCTCTCATCGTTCAACGCGGCGATCACGATCGAGAGGTGTCCATCCTCCGGGTGGCGGTAGGGCGACAGAAGCACATCCATGCCTCCCGGTTCGCCCGTCATCTCGGACGTGGCGACAACACGGTCGAATGCGATGCCCGCCGCCACGTGAACCGGAGCGGCATCGCTGTGCTCGCGCGCTTTCCGGAATTCATCGTCCTCTATGAAATCGCGCTGGTAGTCATCGGCGTCCAGAAGGCGCACGGCGACCGCCAGGCCACGCTGCTCCTTCGGGGCGAAATCCGGGGATCCCACCGCGTAGACATCATCATCCGTGCGCGCCACCTTCCAGTCGGACGGAACGGCAAATGTCAGGCCAAGCGCCTCGTGCTGGGTCCACCCCTTGGGGATGTCCGCCGGGCCCGGGTCCCCGGGCGCCGCCTGCGCGCTCTCGGAGGGTGAGGGCTCGACCGCGAAGACATCACCCTGCGTGGTTACGTCTGGCGCGTCGGCCTCGCCAGCCGGTTCATCCGTCTCCGGCAAAAGCTCGTCGAGCGGTTTTTCCTCCACAGCCGGGGCGAAATCGCCGTACTGGTCGGCCAGCTTGTCGATCGTCTCGGGGTCGGTCTGGGCAAAAGCCGGGGCGGCCAGCAGGAAGGCGAAGAACGCGGCACGCATCATCGGAACGGTCCTTTCGGTCACTGTATGCCTGCGCCGGGCAGGCGGTCGAGCATGTTTTGGTATTCGCGCCCGATCATCTCGAGCTGGTCGCGGTCGAAGGGCACGTATTCGTGCCCGTCAGCCGTCTCGTGCCAGGCGCCCGCCAGTTCCAGCCGGAGGTCGGCGGTGCAGCGGGTGACGGTCTCGCCCCCGTCACCGGCGCGCTCGCGGTGCAAGCGATGTACCCGGCAACGGAAAGGCTCGGTCATCTGGCCAAGGGGGTCGTCGGCCACCTTGGCCTCGCAGTCGGAGATCGCCGTGATCCGCTCGAAATAGGGGGCTGCGAAAACCGCATCGCCCTGGCCCAGCGCCGGGGTCTCCGCGTCCCCCGCGCGCGCCGTGCCGACCACGCGGCCGGGCGCCGCCGCCGTCCACTCCGCCCCGTTGAACTGCCCCAATAACAGGTACTTCTCCGGCGAGACAGCCGTCTGCAAGGTCTCACCCGGCTGTGCCGGGCGCTGTTCCTGCGTCCGGCGGTCCGGCCGACCGGCGCTGCGGGTGGTGATGATGCAGTCCTGTGGTCCTTCCTCGCGCCGGAAGGAGGTAATCAGCCCCTCGGCCTCCGGCGTCCCGAAGACGACCAGCGCCTCGTCCTGTTCGAAGACGAAGGTGCGCTCCATGGCCCCCTCGGGATGATCAAGGCGGATCGTGTCCGGGAAACCCGCCCTGAGCCACGCCAGCTTGGTCAGCGCGATGCGCAACGGTTCGCCTGGCCTGAGCGTGCCGCTCCATGTGTCGCCGTCCCGCAGCGGCATGTGGAACTTCGTCGGCGCCTCCAGCCCGAAAGCCGAGACCTCCAGCCGCAGCGGGGCGTTGAGCTCCGGACGCACCGCGCGGTTGAGCCTGGCCACCTGTGCTTCCAGCGCGTTGATGAAGCGGTCGCGGGCGATCTCGGGAAGCACGTCGTCGATCAGCTTGCCCATGATGACAGAGTAATGCTCGTCTTCGAGCTTCTTCTTGATCTCCTTCGTCAGCGAGGCCCCGCGCGCCATCCCGGCCGTGGCCTGATCCACGTCCGCGGCATACTCGGAAAACCGTGCGCTCTCCCAGAACAGGCTCACGTAGTTCCTGACCTCGGTGTGCATGACGCTGTTGAATTTTTCGGGCCGGTTGATGTTGTCGAGATACCAGGCGAGCACGAGTTTCCATTCGTTGATCGTGCGCCCGCCCTCGGTACGGTTGCGGATCTCCGCGACACGTTCGTCGAGCGTTGGCGGCAACTGTCCCACCGACCCGTAATAGCGGTCTTGCGCGGACTGCTCCGTTTCGCGGTAATACTTCGCGTAGGACTGGCGCCAGGCGTCCTCGCGCGCCGACCACGCGGCCTCGCCGAAATAGGTCAGCGACACGTCGATGGGCAGGCCGGCAATCATCGCGAGCTGGATGCCGGGCGTGCCGAAGCGACCCGCCATGAAGCTCATGACCCCCTTGTAGGCGTTCAGGATCACCGGCCGGTCGTCCCCCGTGGCCGGGCCCATCAGGATCTGGTAGTAGGTGAGCGCCAGGCCCAGGTAGTTCAACCCGGAACTCAGGCGTGGGAACACCCGGCTGGATATGGCGGCCGGGAAAGCGTCATCGACGTATCCCTGCTCCAGAACGGTCGTGAACGCGCCGCCGAGCCCCACGCCGATGGAGAAGATGGCCAGCCCCTGCCGGAACGCCTGGTCCTCCAGTTCGCGGCGCAGCGTCTCTCGATGGTTTTCGCCCGCGTCGATGGCCGCCGCCAGCGAGGGCATCAGCGGCAACTGCCGCTCGAGCGGGTAGAACTCGGCCAGCGGGTTTACCTTGAAACGCACGACCCGTTCCTTCGGGCCGCTGCCTGCCGTCTCCACGAGGATCGGGCTGTATGTTTCCGCCGCGGTAAACGTGGCCGTCAGCCCGAAAAGGCAAGCCAAGAGCGCGGGGCGCAAGCGGAAAGGGAAGCCTTTGGTGAACATCTCCGCCCTCACTGTATCACGGCCTGCGTGGACCGTAGCCACCTTGAGGGGCCCTGTAATTGACGCATCTCAATACGCGCATTTCTCCGGCGCCCCGGTCAGGCGGGCCGGATGCGGGATCAACAGCTTCCGCGGCCATTCGCCCTGATTGGCTTGTCGTTGCGGCGCACGTTTCGCCGATCCCTCCAGGATCAGGAAGGCGCGCGCGAAACCGTTTGCCCGATCGCGCGAAACAGCAGCGCCGCGACCCGATTACCGGTAACGTTCAGGGCCGTTCGGCACATCTACAGCAGGCGGTCGATGCCAAGGATGATCACCATGCCGTCCACCGGACTCCCCATGCTCGTCGACACGTTGATCAGGGTTGCGATGCTCACGCCGGTGATGCTGGGCGCGCCGACTGGATCGTGACGGGCATCACGGCAGGGGAACTGGAGGTCGAGAAAGCGAGTAACAGGTTGCTGCCGGCCACTTGCACGAGGTGTCCCGCAGCGTGGCGCGGGCGCTCTCCCGGTCGCGCAGGAAGGTCGCCTGCCGGAGCGTTTCGAGCGCGGCGGCGAGGCTGGGCGCCGGCGCGAGTTTCCGTGCAAGGTCCGCCGCTTCGAGGGGGAAGCGGCACAGCGCTGTCACGAGATCGTCCATGTCCTGTGCCGGGATCGCCATTGTCGTCTCCGCGTATGCAGCGACGGACAGGTCCGTCAGATCGGTCAATCTGCGTGGCACGACTTTCGCGTCGCCAAGGACATCGGTCCGAGGGGAAACAGCAATAAGGGTTTTCCGGGACTTTTTCGGTGCGGGCAGTCGCGATCGGCGGCCGGCCGACGGCGACGCCAGTAGAACCAGGCGCAATGGCCTTCAAGCTGGTGTTGCGACAGGATCCGGCGCATGGCAAGGGCTCCTGTGACAAGCGGAGTGCCCAGCGCCGTGCCAAATCCCGATGGCTCCGACTAGTGGGTCGGAAAATCTTGCATGATCGCTGCCTTAGGGGATTTTGGCTCCGGCGGCAGGGATCGAACCTGCGACCAATTGATTAACAGTCAACTGCTCTACCGCTGAGCTACGCCGGACCACGACGCGCGATATAGCAACAGGCCGCGGCCGCGTCCAGAGGGAGGTTGCAAAATTTTCGCACCGCGGCAAGGGGCCTTGTCACGCGCGCGCGAAGCGGGTCGTTTCGGACAAATCGCCCTGAGGGTGGACCTGTCCCCTGCCATAGAGGTCCACCAGATGCGCCAGCACGTTGCGCGCGGCCGCCGGCATCAGCGCCGGGGGCGTGTCGGTGTAGATGCGCCGCGCCAGTTCCGGCGCGCTGGCCGGGGCCTCGGCCAATGCGTCGAGGATTGCCGCCTCGCGCCCCGTGCGATGGGTGATGAGCCAGTCCAAGCGCCCGGCGGGATCGGTCACCGGGGCGCCGTGGCCGGGGTGGAAGACCTGGGCCTCCAGCCCCTGCAGTTTGCGGCAGGAGGCCATGAAATCGGTCAGATCACCGTCGGGCGGCGAGACCAGCGAACTGGCCCAGCCCATCACGTGATCGCCGGTGAAGACCGCACGCCCCAGGGCAAAGCACATGTGGTTGCCGAAATGCCCGGGCGTCCAGTGGGCCCGGAGCGTCCAGCCGTCGCCGGCAATCTCGGCCCCGTCCGTCAGGTTGTGATCGGGGGCGAAATCCGTGTCCACCCCCTCGCCACCGCCGGCGAGGCCGCGCCGGGCCAGCGTGCGCATCACCGCGCTGCGCCCGGCCTGCGCCGGGCCGTAGGCGTAGACCCGTGCGCCCGTTTCGCGCGCCAAGGCGGCAGCCAGGGGCGAATGGTCCAGATGCGCATGGGTGACCAGGATGTGGGTGACATGCTGGCCCGGCTCGACGGCGTCGAGGATCGCCGCGAGATGCGCCGGCGAGTCGGGGCCGGGGTCGATAACCGCCAGGCCGCGCCGGCCCACCAGGTAGGTGTTCGTCCCCCGATAGGTCATGGGCGAGGGATTGGGCGCGAGAATGCGGCGGATCTCGTCGCCGAGCGCCTCGGGCGTGCCCACCAGCGGGTCGAAGGTCTCGGGCTGCATGGCTCTTCCTCTTCGTGGGTGCTGCGGCTAGGTTTAGCGCATGTCCTTCCACTGGCTCAAACCCTACCTGCCGCGCAGCCTTTTCCCGCGGGCGATCCTGATCCTGCTGCTGCCGGTGGTGACAGTGTTGCTGGTGGTCTCGGTGGTCTTCATCCAGCGCCACTTCGAAGGCGTGACCGAGCAGATGACCCAGTCGGTCACGCGCGAGTTGCGGCTCATGCGCGAAACTCCGCAATCGGTGGAAGAGCTGGCCCGCTCGCGCATGGCCGAAACGCTGCGCATCGATGTGCGCGAGGTCCCGCGCGCGGAGATGCCGCAACAGGACCAGCGGCTCTGGTACGATTTCTCCGGCCGGATCATCACTCGCGAGTTCAAGCGGATGATGCCGGGGCTGCGCGCGGTGCATCTGCCCAATGACGATGACGTGCGCCTCTATTTCGCGGACGGGAACGGCGGGATAGAGATGAGCTTTGACCGGCGCCGCGTCTCGGCCTCGCGGTCGCACCAGCTGTTCGTGAACATGGTGTTCTTCGCCGTGGTCATGACGGCGATTGCCTATCTCTACTTGCGCAACCAGCTGCGGCCCATCACCCGGCTCGCGCTTGTCGCCGAGGCCTTCGGCCGGGGGCGGCATCTGCCCTACCGGCCGTCCGGCGCGCTGGAGGTAAGGGCGGCCGGCAACGCCTTTCTCGACATGCGCGCCCGGATCGAGCGGCAGATCGAACAGCGCACACTCATGCTCTCCGGCGTCAGCCACGACATGCGCACGCCGCTGACCCGGTTGAAGCTGGCCCTGTCGATGCTGGACGAGGAGGATCGCCGCCCGATGGAACAGGACGTGGCCGACATGGAACGCCTGCTGGACGAATTCCTGGCCTTTGCCCGCGGCGCGCAGGAGGGCGAACCCGAGCCGGTGGATCCGGTGGATCTGGTGCGCCGGATCGTGGCGGACAGCCGGCGCGCCGGCATCGCGGTCGACCTGGTGGATGTGGAGGGTGCGGGCACCGTCCCCCTGCGCGTCAACGGCATCCGCCGGGCACTGGAGAATCTGATCAACAACGCCGTGCGTTACGGCACCCGCGCGGAGGTTTCTGTGCGGATCTCCCAGCGGACCCTGCGCATCCGGGTCGAGGATGACGGCCCCGGCATTCCCCCGGAAAACCGCGCGGAGGCGATCAAGCCTTTCGCCCGGCTGGAACCCGCGCGCAACCAGAACCTGGGCACCGGGGTGGGCCTGGGGCTGTCCATCGCCACGGATATCGTGCGCGCCCACGGCGGTGCCCTGCGCCTTGGGGAAAGCGCGCGGTTGGGCGGGCTCCGGGCGGACATCGTGATCGGGCGATAGGGAACCGCGCCGCCCGGCGGCGCGTTCGCCATGGCCCGAGCCGCGCAAAACGAAGCGCAAAGCCGCGACCGGTCATGCGGAGGCTGACTTGAAACACCTGTTGATCCTCAACGATCCCCCCTACGGCACCGAGCGGAGCTACAACGGGCTGCGGATGGCCCATGCCCTGGCCAAGACAGACGAAGAGGCCGAAATCACGGTCTTCCTGATGGCCGATGCGGTCGCTTGCGCCAAGGCGGGGCAGGCGCCACCCGAGGGGCTGTACAATCTGGAACGCATGGTTCGGCGGGTGCTGTCGGCGGGCGGGCGCGTCCTCATGTGCGGCACCTGCATGGATGTCCGCGGCCTGCGCGCAGAAGAGGTGGTGGACGGCGCCGACCGTTCCACAATGGACGAGCTGGCCGCCGCCACCTGCGCCGCTGACAGGGTGATGGTGTTCTAGCGCCGCCCGTGTCAAGCGGCGGCGTAATGCGCGAAGACCTCCGTGCTGCCGTCACGGCGGATCAGGTGAACGTCATAGGCTTCGCGCGCGCTCTCGGGGCCCATGCCGGGGGAGCCGTAGGGCATCCCGGGCACGGCGAGCCCCACCGCATCGGGCCGTTCGGCCAGCAGCCGCCGGATCTCCGCCGCCGGCACGTGCCCCTCGATCATGTATCCACCGATCCGGCCGGTGTGGCACGACATCATCGCCCGGGGGATGCCGTTGTCCATCTTGTAACGGACCAGGGCCACGCCCAGGCTGTTCTCGGTCGTGACCGTGAAGCCCTCGGCGCGCAGGATGCGCACCCAGGCGCCGCAGCAGCCGCAGCCGGGATCGTGAAGAACGTGGAGGGGGCGCCCCGCGTCCTCGGCGAGGGCGGCAAGGGGGGCGCAGGCGGCAAGGCCCGTGGCGCCGCCAAGCAGCAGGTCGCGGCGGGTGAGGTCTGTTCTGGGCATGGCTCCTTCTCCTGTCGGTCAGCCCCGGTCCGGGGCGGTGGCGGACCGTGCCGGGATGGCGCGGCGGGCGCGGGCGATCATCCCGTCAAGGCCCAGTCTATCGCGATCGGGGCGCAGCGCAAGCAGCCGCAGGGCGTTCAGCGTGACCAGAACGGTCGCGCCTGTGTCGGCCAGGATCGCGATCCAGAGCCCGGTGATCCCCAGAACCGTGGTCACCAGGAAAATCCCCTTCAGTCCCAGCGCGATGGCAATGTTCTGCCGGATATTGGCCATCGTCGCCCGGGCAAGGCGGATCGTGCCGGGCACGTCGCTTACCCGGTCGCGCAGAAGGGCGGCCTCGGCCGTTTCCAGCGCGACATCGGTGCCGGATCCCATGGCGACCCCGACGTGCGCGGCGGCCAACGCGGGGGCGTCGTTGATGCCGTCGCCCACCATCATCACCCGGCCCCGCCCCGCAAGGTCGCGGATCGCGGCGACCTTGTCCTCGGGCATGAGGCAGGCGCGGTGGTCGATCCCGATCTCGCCGGCGATCGCCGTGGCGGTGCGGGCGTTGTCACCGGTCAGCATGACCGGTGCCACGCCCAGCCTGCGCAGCCGGCGCACGGCCGCGGCGGCGTCGGCGCGCGGCGCGTCGCGCAGGGCGATCAGCCCGATCGGCCCGGTGTCGCGGAAAACCACGACCACTGTCTTGCCGTCGGCCTCCAGCATGGCGGCCTCGTGGCGGGCGGTGTCGGTCATCGCGCCGGCCTCTTCGGCCAGGCGCGGCGCGCCCACGCGCAGGCGCGCACCGTCGATCACGGCCTCGGCGCCCATCCCGGGGATTGCCCGGGCCGACCGCGCGCGCGGAACTTCCACGCCCGCGTCCTCGGCCCGGGTGCGGATGGCGCGACCCAGGGGGTGGCTTGCCTCGGCTTCCACCCCCGCGGCCAGCGCGAGCATCTCGCCCTCGGTGCCGGCAAGCACGCGCAGGTCGGTCACGCGCGGGCGCCCGTGGGTCAGCGTGCCGGTCTTGTCGAAGGCCACATGCGTGACGCGCGCGGCCGCCTCGATCACCGCGCCCCCCTTCATCAGCAAGCCGTGTCGCGCCCCCGCCGACAGGGCCGAGGCGATCGCCGCGGGCACCGAGATGACCAGGGCGCAGGGACAGCCGATCAGCAACAGCGCGAGCGCGCGATAGATCCACGCGCCCCAGTCCATTCCGAAGGCCAGGGGCGGGACCACCGCGACAAGCAGCGCCGCGCCCACCACCGCCGGCATGTAGACGCGGGCGAAGCGGTCGATGAACCGTTCGGTCGGCGCGCGGGCGCTTTCGGCCTCCTCCACCAGCCGCACGATGCGGGCGATGGTATTGTCCGCCGCCGTTCGCGTGACCCGCACGCGCAGGGCGGCCTCGGCGTTGATCGACCCGGCGAAGACCTCTGCCCCGGGCTCCTTCAGACGGGGGACGCTTTCGCCGGTGACGGGGCTTTCGTCCACGCCGGAGGTGCCCTCGATCACCTTCCCGTCGGCGGGCAGGCGGTCGCCGGGGCGCACGCGCACCACGTCCCCCACCGCCAGGCTGTCGGCCGGCACCTCCCTCGTGGTCGCGCCGGTCTCCAGGCGTGCGGTGCGGGGCATCAGCCGTGACAACGCGCGGATCCCCTCCCGGGCGCGGTTCGCGGCCAGCCCTTCCAGCAACTCGCCCACGGCGAACAGGAAGACGACGACCGCGGCCTCCCCCGCGGCGCCGATGACCAGCGCGCCGGCGGCGGCGACGGTCATCAGCATCTCGATGGTAAAGGGCATGCCCGCGCGTGTCATGGCCCACGCGCGCCGCGCGATGGGGATCAGACCCACCAGCGTGGCCGGAACGAACCCCCAGTTCCCCACCGTCCCGGGCATGGCCAGATGCGCACCCCAGGCCGCCGCCAGCAGCGCGCCTGTGGCCAGAACCAGCCGGCCCTTGGCCGTGGCGTGCCAGCGCGGCGATGCGGCGTCCTGCGGCGCGGCCTGGCCGGGCGTGTCGGTCCCGCGCGCTCCGGACTCCGGCAGGATGAACCCGCCCGCAGGCCTTTCCGGCGCCGCGTCCTTCGGCGCGATGCCGTAGCCGAGCGCCCGCACGGCCTTTTCGACTCGTTGCGGCGATGTCCGCGTCTCGTCGAGGGTCAGCCGCAACCGCTCGGCCATGTAGGCCACGTCCACCTCTGTCACGCCCGGCAGCCGCGCGACCGCGCCGCGCACCTTGGCGGCGCAGGCGCCGCAATCCATGCCGCTCACCCGCCATTCGTGGTGTTGCGATCCGGTCGCGCCCATGCCTTTTGCCCCGCGTCGTGCCGTTGTCGACGGATAGGTAGGGGCTCCACCAACTGTAGGTTCAACCCCTTGATGCGAGAATCTTCGCGGGGCGCAAGACTTGTCCGTGCCTGCGAAAAGGCTACTTCCTCTGGAGTTGTCGCGAGGTGAAGGAATGCTTTCAATCGGTAGTCTGGCGCGGCGCACGGGAACAAAGGTCCAGACCATCCGCTATTACGAACAGATCGGGCTGATGCCCGCGGCTCACCGGACCGCCGGCGGCCAGCGCCGGTTTCGCGATGCCGATCTGGACAGGCTGGCCTTCATCCGGCATGCGCGGCAGATGGGCTTCACCCTGGAAGCGATCCGCGAGCTGCTGGACCTCGCGGATAATCCCGACCGCTCCTGCGCCGAGGTGGATACCATCGCGCAGCGTCAGCTTCGACACATCGAGGCGCGCATCGTGCGGCTTGAGGCCCTGCGCAGCGAACTGCGGCGCATGCTCGCCGAATGCGCACAGGATACCGTCGCCGATTGCCGCGTGCTGGAAGTTTTGCGGGATCATTCCGAATGCCTGACCGACCACGGCAGCGACATGCCCTGATGCCCGCGCCCGCAGGCGGGGGCGGGGCCGGCGGCGCAGCCTTCTCAGACCGGCGTGTTCTTGGCGCGTGTCCGGGCCGCTTCGGCGCCCTCGCGGGTTTCCTCGGCCAATTCGGTGCCCGCCGTGGTCACGCCCTCGGTCACGATGTGTGCACAGCGCACACCGAATTCCACGTTCTCTGTCGCGTCGGCGGATAGGCGTTCCACCTCGTTCGACATCCAGTCGCTGAGTTCCTTCATCGCCTGCTCGATCTTGGCCCCGTCGGTGCCACCCGAATCGTTCAACTGGTGCAGGGCGTGCCGCGCGCTTTCGGCCGCGGCGCGACGGCGGTCGAACCAGGACTTGGTGTAGCGCTGCCATTCCTCCATCAGTTTGCGTTGGGTTTCCCACACCGCCTCCGCCTGCGGTGCCATCAGCGCGGCGGCCGGCGAGAATTGCGCCATCATCTGCATCGGCTGCGTGACATCGGTGGTGTCGGATTGCTTGCGTTTCGCCATCGAACCCTCCTTTCGTGGTGACAAAAGGATAAGCCACCGGCGGGCGGGACGCATTAACCCCTGTTAAACGCGGGGCGTCCGCGCCAGCGCGCCCGCCCGAGAAAATGCCGGGCCGGGCGCAAGGGATCGCCCGGCCCGGCCAGGTCCACCGTCAGGGACGCGTGGCGGCGGTCTCTGCGGTGTCCTCGGCCTCTTCGGCCAGCTTGGCGTCTTCGCGCATCTCGAGCCACATGGCATTCAGGACGGCGAACAGCGCGGCCAGAGGCAGGCCGAGGATCCAGGCGAAATACCACATCTTGCTTTCCTCTCTCAGTATCCGTGGCCGGAGCCGGTGATCTGTTCCTCCGTCACCTTGCCCCAAAGCACCTTGTAGACCCAGGCCGTGTAGGCCAGGATGATCGGCATGAAGATCACCGTCATCACCAGCATGACGAACAGGGTCTGATGTGATGACGAACTGTCCCAGACGGTCAGGGAACTGGTGGGATCGACCGTCGAGGGCAGGATGAAGGGAAACATCGTCAGCCCGACCGACGAGATGATGCCCAGGATCGCCATCTTGGACCAAAGCAGGGTTGAGACCTCGCGCCCCGCCCGCAGGCCCAGCACGGCCAGGGCGATGCCGGCAAAGCCCATCAGCGGCGCCGCCGCGATCCACGGCCGCGCGGCGTAGGCATCAAGCCACGTGCCCCCGCGCGCGACCTCGCTGTAAAGCGGGTTCGACGGCCCGTCGCGCACGACCTCGCCCACGATGGTGTAGCCGTCGATCCCAAGCGCCAGCCAGAGCCCGCCCAAGGCATAGCCGCCCGCCGCGATCAGCCCGGCCCAGGTGCCGATGCGCCGCGCGCGTTGCGCGACCACGCCCTCGGCCTTCAGGCTCAGCCAGGCGGCGCCGTGCATCAGCAGCATCGACAGCGACACCACCCCGGCCAGCAGCGCGAAGGGCCGCAGGAGGCCTAGGAACTTGGTGTAGAATGCCCCGTCGTACATCGGGAACAGGTCCTGGGTCAGGTGAAAGGGAACGCCCAGCAGCACGTTGCCCACGGCTACTCCGAACAGCAGCGCGGGGAACGCCCCGCCAATGAACAGCATCCAGTCCCAGGTGCTGCGCCAGCGGGCGTCGTCGCGGCTGGAACGGTACTTGAAGGCCACTGCCCGTACGATCAGCGCCGAGAGCACCAAGAACATCGCCAGGTAGAAGCCCGAGAAGCTGACGGCGTAGAGCGGCGGCCAGGCGGCGAAGATCGCGCCCCCGCCCAGGATGAACCAGACCTGGTTGCCCTCCCAGACGGGACCGACCGTGTTGATCGCCACGCGGCGCTCCACGTCGCTCTTCGCCACGAAGGGCAGGAGCGCCCCGACCCCCATGTCGAAACCGTCGGTCAGGGCGAAGCCGATGAGCAGCACGCCCAGAAGCGCCCACCAGATCACGCGCAGGATGTCGAAATCTATGAGTTCGTAGAGGATCATGTCGCTTACTCCGCCGGTGTGGATGAGCCGCTGCCCACGGGGGCGTCCGTCGCTGTCGCGGGCGCGAAGGGCCCCTTGCCGTCGTGGGTGCGCAGCCGGTGTTCGTGCCGCGCCATCCAGCTCTCGGTTTCTTCGACGTCCTCGGTGGGGCCCTTGCGGATGTACTTGAGCATCAATCCCACCTCGATCACGAAGAGCACGGTATAGAAGGTGACGAAGCCCGCCAGCGTGATCAGCAGGTCCGCCACGCTCAGATGGCTGGCCGACAGTGCCGTTGGCAACACGCCGTCCACGGTCCAGGGCTGGCGTCCGTACTCGGCCACGAACCAGCCAAGCTCGGCCGCGATCCAGGGCGCCGGGATGATAATGACCGCCAGCCACAACGCCGGGCGCGGGAACCGCATGCCGCGGAACGAGGTCTGGACGAAGAAATACGCCATCACCGCGATGAAGCCGAAGCCCAGCCCCACCATGATGCGGAAGGCCCAGAACAGCGGCCCGACGCCCGGGATCGTGTCCTCGGCGGCCATGGCGATCTGTTGGTCGGTCGCCTGGCGCGGGTCGTCAACGTACTGCTTGAGCAAGAAGGCGAACCCCAGGTCGTCGGAATTCGCCTCGAAGGCCGCGCGCATGTCCTCGGTGGCGTCCCCGCGCGCATCGCGGATGGTCATCAGCGCATCGTAGGCCAGGATGCCGTCGCGGATGCGCTCCTCGGACTCGGCGACGAGTTCGTTGATGCCGGGGATCTCCTGCGTCAGCGAGCGGGTGCCGATCAGCCCCATGACCCAGGGGATTTCCACCTTGTAGTGCGTCTCGCGCGCCTCGGTGTCGGGAAAACCCACGGCGGTGAAGGGGGCGGGCGCCTCGTGGGTGTGCCACATGCCCTCCATCGCCGCCAGCTTCATCTTCTGGGTGTGCGTGGCCGAGTAGCCGGATTCGTCGCCCAGCACCACGACCGACAGCGCGGCGGCCAGGCCGAAGCTCGACGCAACCGTGATCGACCGCCGCGCAAGTTCCATGTGCCGGCCCTTGAGCATGTACCACGCCGACACGCCCATGACGAAGACGGCCGCGGTGACATAGCCCGCGCTGACCGTGTGCACGAACTTGGCCTGCGCCACCTCGTTGAAGACCACGTCGAAGAAGCTGGTCATCTCCATGCGCATGGTGTCGGGGTTGAAGACCGCGCCCACCGGGTTCTGCATCCATCCGTTGGCGATCAGGATCCACAGCGCCGACAGGTTCGAGCCGATCGCCACCAGCCAGGTCACGATCCAGTGCTGGATCTTGGTCAGCTTGTCCCACCCGAAGAAGAACAGTCCCACGAAGGTCGCTTCGAGAAAGAAGGCCATCAAACCCTCGACGGCCAGCGGCGCGCCGAAGATGTCGCCCACGTAGTGGCTGTAGTAGCTCCAGTTCATGCCGAACTGGAACTCCATGGTGATTCCCGTGGCCACGCCCAGCACGAAGTTGATGCCGAAGAGCGTGCCCCAGAACTTGGTCATCTGCCGCCATATGGGGCGGTTCGTCATGACGTAGACCGTCTCCATGATCGCCAGCAGGACCGACAGGCCCAGCGTCAGCGGCACGAAGAGGAAGTGATACATGGCCGTCATGGCGAATTGCAGCCGTGACAGCTCGACAATGTCCAGTTCCATTTGCCGGCTCCTTGAAGTGTTCCGGAACAAAGGTGGATCGACAATTCACCTTTCGGCACTGAATAGCGCAGGCGCCGGCATCCCGTAATTGATCCGGATCAAAGATATGCTGAATTTTCGATATATCTTTTCAGATCAAGCGTCCGGTCCGCCGCCGCCTGTTCCGCGCCGCGGTGCGAGGCCATGACGATCGCCGCCGCGGGCAGGGCGGCGCGCAGGCCGTCCAGGACACGGCGGGCCGTCGCGTCGTCCAGCCCCTCTGTCGGTTCGTCAAGCAGCAGGATCCGCGGGCGGCGCAGCAGCGCTCGCGCCAGCACCAGTCGACGGGTCTCTCCGCCCGACAATCCGGCGCCCCGTTCGTCCAACCGGGTGCCCAGGCCGGCGCGACCTTCCAGCACATTGTCCAGGGCGACCGCTTCCAGGACCGCCTGCGCCTCGGCCTCCGTGACATCGGGGCGGGCCAGCGCCAGGTTCTCCAGCACCGTGCCCGCGATCAGCGCGCTGCGTTGCGGGACCAGGGTGAGCACCCGGCGCAGGTCCTGCTCGGGCCAGGCGTCAAGCGGGGTGCCCATCACGCGGATCGTGCCCGCCGTCACCGGCAGCACCTGGGCCAGCTGTGCGAGCAGGGTGCTCTTGCCGGATCCGCTGGGGCCGGTCAGGGCCAGCGTCTCGCCGCGTGCGACCGTGAAGCAGACGCCCGAATAGACCGCGTGCCGTGCCCCGTCCCGGCGGAAGGCCAGATCACGCACGCAGAGTCCGCTTTCGTCCCGGGCGGCGTCGTGCGCCGAGGCGCCGCCGGGCGGCGGCGTGTGGTCCGCGTCGGGCAGGATGCGTTCGGCGGCCGCGCGGATGCGGCCCACCTCGGTGACCCCGCGGCGCAGGGGCACCACCGTCTCGGCCAGCGCCAGGGCGACGAAAAAGCCCACGGCGGCGCTGGCAGGGTCCAGGTGCCCCTGGGCCACCGCCCGCCCGGCAAGGGCCAGCGCCACGGCGCAGACCGCCGCCACCAGCAGGCCCAGGATGAGGCCCGCGCGCCGGTCGGCCCGGTCGAGCGCGGCAAGGGCCGCGCGGGCCGCCTCATCGGTCGCGTCGGTGCGAGCGATCTGTTCGGCCATGCGCCCATGCGCCAGCAGATCCGTCCGCCCGCGCAACATGTCGATCACCTCTCGACGGAGCCGTTGCAGCGCGCTTTCCGCGGCGGCGGAGGGCCGCAGCGTCCCAGCGGCCAGCCGGACGAGGACCAGCCCGCCGCCGGCCAGATAGCCGATCGCCACCGCCCCGGCCACGGCCGGCGTGACCAGCCAGGCCAGCCCCGCGAAAGCCCCCAGATGCGTCACCAGGCCAGCGAGCACGGGCAGGGCCAGCCGCAACACGATCCCGTCCAGCGCGTCCACGTCGGCGGTGATCCGCGACAGCGTCAGGCTGCCGCGCAAGCGTTGCATCGCCTCGAAGCCCTGCCGCGCCTGCCGGCGCAGCAGGTGGATGCGCAGGGCGGCCAGGGCGCGCAGCGTCGCGTCGTGGGTCAATAGCCGCTCGCCGTAGCGCGCGCCCGCCCGCCCCAGGGCCAGGAAGCGGATGGCGGCACTGGGGCGAAAGACATCGAAGGCGATGCCGATACCGGCGAGGCCGGCCAGACCGGTTGCGGTGATGAACCAGCCCGACACGCCCAGCAGCGCCGCGCCCATGGCCAGAACGCAGACCGACAGCGCCGCGCCGCGCCACATTGCCTTCGGTGCGGCGGACCAGACCAGCCCAAGGGCGCGCCACATCGGCCTCATGCCGCGCCCTCCAACGCAATGCTGCGATCCATCGCCGCGATCAGCTCCGGGTCATGGGTGGCCACGATCACCGTCGCGCCGGCCTCGGCCAGACGGCGCAGGGCCGTGGTGACGACGGCCGCGGTGTCGGGGTCCAGATCCGCCGTGGGCTCATCGGCCAGCACCACGTCGGGCCTTGACATGAAGGCGCGGGCCAGCAACAGGCGCCGCGCCTCCCCGCCGGACACCCCGGCGCCGGTCTCGCCCAGGTGTGTGTCCAGCCCCTCGGGCAGGCGGGCGACCACGTGATCGGCGTGGGCCGCGCGCAGGGCATCGGCCGGGTCGGCGCCGGTCCGCCGCGGATCCAGGAAGATGCGCAGGGCCTCGTCGGGAAAGTGCACGGCCTGCGGCACCCAGGCCAGCCGCGCGCGCCAGGCATCGGCGGTCTCGTCATCCAGGGGGCGGCCGGCCACCTCCAGCCGGCCGGTGTCCAGAGGCCGCAGGCCGGCGATCACGGCCAGGCTTGTGGATTTTCCCGATCCGCTGGGGCCGGCAAGGGCCAGCGCCTCGCCGGGACGGGCGGTCACGTCGGGCAGATGCACCTGCCGGCCCGCCCGGTCGACGCGTCCGCCGTGCAGGGTGATCGTCGCCGGGCCGGGCAGGGCGGGCGCGGGGGCCCCGGCGCCAAGGCAGGTTTCCGCGGCGGCGTTCTCCAGCGCCTCGATTTCCCCGGCCACGGATAGTGCCGCCGCGCGATCGTGCCAGGCCGCGGCCAAGTCGCGCAGGGGCTGGAAGAACTCGGGCGCCAAGAGCAGGATGAAGACCCCTTCGCCCAGGGTCAGCGGCGTGGCCCAAGCCCCGAAGGTGATTTCGCCCAGCAGCGAGAAACCGGTATAGACGGCGACCATCGCCACGCCGAGCGCGGCGAAGAGCTCCAGCACCGTCGAGGACAGGAAGGCCACGCGCAGAACCGCCATCGTCCGGTGCCGCAGCCCTTCGGCCTGGTCGGCGAAATCGTCCACGGCGCGGTCGGTGGCATTGAGAAGCCGGATGTCGGGCAGGGCGGCCAGACGATCCATCAGGAGGCTGTTCATGTCCCCGATCTCGGCCATCTGCCGGGTGCTGGCCTCGCGCGCCGCCATTCCCACAAGCGCCATGAAGACGGGGATCAGCGGCCCGGCGACCAACAGCACCAGCCCCGCGATCCAGGAGACGGAGAAGGTCAGCGCGAAGAGCAGCGGCGGCACCACCGCCACCTGGGCGAAAGCGATGCGGTAGCGCGTCAGGTACGGCACCAGCATCGGGAGCTTCTGCGCCACCAGCGCCGCCACCCGGGCGGAGGCGGCCCGCGGCGCCACGTGCCGCGCCTCCTGCCGCAGGATGGCCCGCCGTTCCTCCGAAACCAGCCTGTCGGCGGCGCGGAACATGATCCCGCCGCCGACATGGTCCAGCGCCGCCCGCAGGCCGCCCAGAACCAGGAAGGCGGCGGCGGCCAGATACCCATCGTTTGCCGGGCCGTGAACCCAGGCATGGATGGCCCAGGCCACGGCCAGCGCCTGCAGGGGCCAGAGACACCGCGCCAGCACGCTCAGGCCCGCGGCGCGCGCGGTTGCGCCGGCGGCCCGTGCAGCCACCGCGCGCAGCCGCCGCTTGGCCGGATCATCTGTTTCGGTTGCCGTCATGGCCGGTTCCGTTCTGCCCCTTCGCGCACCGGGCCCCCGCGCACGCCGTCCCCTTGAACCCGGCATGGCCCGGCCCCGTCAACGGACAAATCGTTGCGGGGCCGGGGGACGCTTCAAGATCGCGCGGCGAAGCGTTCCAGCGGGATCTTAAGGTATGAATGGCCGTCATCCTCCGGGGGCGGCATGCGCCCGCCGCGGATGTTCACCTGCAGCGCCGCAAGCATCAGCTTTGGCAGCGGCAGGGTGGCGTCGCGGGCATCGCGCACGGCACGGTACTCGGCCTCGGTGGGCGCATCCTTGAGGTGGACATTGGCGGCCTTGTGTTCGGCCACCGTCGCCTCGCAGGACGGGTCGCGGCCGTTCGGCGCATAGTCGTGGCCCACGAAGACGCGGGTCTCGTCGGGCAGGGCAAGGATGCGCTGGATCGAGTCGTAGAGCGCCTTGGAACTGCCGCCGGGGAAGTCCGCCCGGCTGGTGCCGGAATCGGGCATCATCAGCGTGTCGTGCACGAAGGCGGCATCGCCCGCGACGTAGGTGATCGAGGCCAGCGTATGCCCGGGCGAGAAGATCACGCGGACCGGGATCTCGCCCACCATGAATTCCTCGCCGTCGGCGAACAGCCGATCCCACTGCGAGCCGTCCGTGGGGAAATCATCCGGCAGGTTGTAGATCCCCTTCCACAGCGCCTGCACCTGCGTGACATGTTCGCCGATCGCCGTCGGCGCGCCGAGTTGCGCCTTCAGCCAGGGCGCGGCCGAGAAGTGGTCGGCGTGCGGGTGGGTGTCGAGGATCCAGACGACCTCGATCCCGGTTTCGCGGACGTAATTGAGGATTTCCTGCGCGCTGGTCGTCGCCGTGGAGGCCGACAGCGGATCGAAGTTCAGGACCGGGTCCACGATGGCGCCCTTCATGGTCGCGGGATCGTGGAAGACGTATTGCCAGCTTCCGGTCGGCTGGTCCCAGAAGGGTTTGACGATGGGGTGATGTGTCATATCGGGGCCTTTCCTGTGGCCCCGGCGCGCCGCAACGCGCCGGGGGATCTGCGGGCGGGGGCGCGGCTTACAGCTGACGGGTGGAGAAATACCAGTCCACCGTGTCGTAGCCTTCGCCGGCGCGCGTCTCGGCGCCTTCGGCGGTGGCCGGCGGGGGCACGATCACCGCGTCACCCGGTTTCCAGTTCTCGGGCATCGCGCACTGGTTGGCATCGGCCGTCTGCAGGGCCACCAGCAGGCGATGGATCTCGTCGACGGACCGGCCCGCGTTCATGGGGTAGTAGACCATGGCGCGCAGCACGCCCTCGGGGTCGATGACGAAGGTCGCGCGCACGGCCGCCGTGTCCGAGGCGCCCGGCTGGATCATGCCGTAGGCCTGCGCCACTTTCATGTTCAGGTCGGCGATGATCGGGAAGGTGATCTCCACGCCGAACTTCTCCTTGATGTTGCGCATCCAGGCGATGTGGCTGTAGTGGCTGTCGATCGACAGGCCCAGAAGCTCGGCGCCGAGCGCGGCGAAGTCGTCGTGCCGCTTGGCGAAGCCGATGAACTCGGTCGTGCACACGGGGGTGAAATCCGCCGGGTGCGAGAACAGGACCAGCCACTTGCCCTTGTAATCCTCCAGCGTCTTGCGGCCATCGGTGGTGGGGACGTCGAAGGCCGGGGCGGGTTCGTTCAGCCGCGGCATGGCGGGGGCCTGGTTCGTTTCGGTCATGGTCAGCTCCTTTGCTGCGTTGCGATGGCCTCGACATAAGGCGCGCCAACATATATGTGAAATAAATTAAAACTCTTACTGTGATAGGGAGTGTCTATCATGATGCCCGCAGTCAACCTGCGCCAGCTCCGCTTTCTTGTCGCGCTGTCGGAAGAGCTGAATTTTTCCCGCGCGGCCGAGGCCTGCCATGTCACTCAGCCCACGCTCAGCGCGGGTCTGCGCGAACTGGAGGAGGTGCTGGGCGTGCAGCTGGCCGAGCGCAGTCGGCGCAGCGTCATCATGACCCCCATCGGACAGCAGATCGCCGACCGCGGCCGGCGCCTGCTGATCGCTGCCGGCGAGATCGAGGTGCTGGCCGCCGAGCACAGCAACCCCCATGCCGGGGACCTGACCCTTGGCGCAATTCCCACCATCGGCCCCTTCCTGCTGCCGCGGGCGCTGCCGCGCATTCGCGCGGCCTTTCCCCAGTTGCGGCTTTTCCTGCGCGAGGAAATGACCGAGTCCCTCCTCGACGGGCTGCACGAGGGGCGGCTGGACGCCATTGTGGTGGCCCGGCCTTTCGAGATCGGCAACCTTGAAACGGCCTTCATGTTCGATGACGGCTATCACCTGGCCGCGCCGCCGGGTCATCCGGCCACTACCGGCGGCAAGGTGACCGGCACCCAGTTGTCCGGCAAGAGCCTCATGCTGCTGGAGAAGGGGCACTGCCTGCAGCGCCATGCGCTTTCGGCCTTTCCCGAGGCAGGCATCCAGCAGGACGAGAGCTTCTCGGCCACCAGCCTGTCCACGCTGATCGCAATGGTCTCGGAAGGGCTGGGGATAACCCTCTTGCCGAACCTGGCCATCGATGCCGGCGCGACGCGGGGCACCGACCTGGCCCTGGCGCCGGTGGCCGATGCCTGCCCGCGCCATGTGGTCATGGCCTGGCGCAAGACCTCGGCGCGGGCTGCGTTGTTCCGTGATCTCGCCGCGATCCTGGCCGATTGTCGCCGGGGCCTTGCCGCGCGCTGAGGTCTGGCCGGCGGCCTTTGCATCCGGCGCGGGCCGGCCTATGGTGGCGCCGCAGGATCCCAGCCGAGGCCCCGATGGACCAGGTCAAAGACCAGTACGAAGCTTTTCCCTATCCCGAACGCGACCCGGCAGAGGAGGCCAGGCGCCTGGTGACCGGCTCGCCGTCGCATCCGCTTGAGATCGATCACTTCGTGTTCGGCGGCCGGCGCGACTGGTCCCAGCCCCTGCGGGTCCTGGTGGCCGGCGGGGGGACGGGTGACGGCCTCATCCAGATCGCGGCGCTCATGGCGCAGGCGAAGAGGCCCTGCGAGATCACCTACGTGGATCTTTCCCGGGCCGCGCGCGGCGTGGCCGAGGCGCGGGCCCGCGCCCGAGGCCTCGAAGAAACGATCACCTTCCATACCGGCAGCCTGCTCGAAGCGCCCCGGATGGGCCCATTCGACTACATCGACTGCTGCGGCGTGCTGCACCACCTGCCCGAGCCCGAGGCGGGCTTCCGCGCGTTGCGCGCGGCCTTGGCACCGGGGGGCGGGATGGGCTTCATGGTTTATGCGCCCTACGGGCGGTCGGGCGTCTATCCGTTGCAGGCGGCCTTCGGCGCGCTTTTCGGCGACCTGCCTCCGCGGGATCGTCTGCGCCAGGCGCGGGAGGTGTTCGAGCGCGTGCCGGATAACCATCCCTTCAAGTGCAACCCCAACGTCAACGATCACGAGAACGGGGATGCGGGTTTCTACGACCTGCTGCTGCACAGCCAGGACCGGGCCTATGACGTGGCGCAGCTGCTTGACACGCTCGCCGCCACCGGCTGGGCGCTGTCGGGATTCACGCTGCCGGCGATCTATGATCTGGGCCGGTTCATGGACCCGCCGGCGGAGATGCCGCAGGCGCGGGCGATGGCGCTGGCCGAACAGTTGAACGGTACGATCCGTACGCACACAGCCTACGCCGTCGCCGCCGACGAGGCCCGCGGCCCCGCCCGGGGCAGCAACCGCGCGCTCGTGCCGCACCTCAAGGGCGTCCGCGCGCGCGACCTGGCCGGCGCGACCGCCCGGGGGCAGGGGGTCAAGGTGGAATCGAACGGCCTGACGGACCGCATTGCCCTGCCGGTGGAGGCCGCACCGCTGATCGCCGGGATCGACGGGCGCCGCAGCCTCGGCCAGATCGCCGCGCAGGCGGGGATGGATCCCATCGGCATGGGCGCGCTCTGGTCCCGGGTCGAGGCGCAGCTTCTGCCCTGGGGGATGCTGCTGTATTCCGATTTGCTGAGGTGAGCGCATGTGCGGACGTTTCGCCGTGACCCTGCCCGACGATGCGATGGCGCAGCTGTTCGATGCCGCCCCGGCCAACGATCTGCCGCCCACGCCCAACTACAACGTCTGTCCCACGACCCCCGTTCACGCCGTCACCCTGCGCGACGGCCGCCGGCGGCTGGAGGCGCTGCGCTGGGGGTTCCTGCCGCACTGGTACGAGGCGGAGGACGATGGCCCGCTGTTGATCAACGCCCGCGCCGAGTCGGTGGCGGACAAGCCTGCCTTCCGCAAGGCGGCGCGCGAGCGGCGCTGCCTGATCCCGGCGGACGGGTTTTACGAATGGACGAAGGACGAGGCGGGCAACCGCCTGCCGTGGTACATCACGCCGCCCGACGGCCGCCCGATCGCCATGGCCGGCATCTGGCGGGTCTGGGACAAGGGGGGCAGCCCCGTCGCCACCTGCGCCATCATCACCTGTCCGGCGAACCGGACCATCGGCCGGCTGCACCACCGGATGCCGGTGGTGGTGGCGCCGGAGGACTGGCCGCTGTGGCTGGGGGAGGCGGGTCACGGCGCCGCAAGGCTCATGCGGCCCGCGCCGGAAGAGGCGCTTACCTACTGGCGGGTGGACCGCCGCGTGAACTCGAACCGGGCCAGCGGCCCCGATCTGATCGAACCGATCGGGCATGACGGCGCGGACCAGGGGTGACGGCGGCCGCAGGATTTGATCAAATGATGTTGCACCGCGGGCCAGGGCCGCCGCATCCGGCACGGTGGTCCGGCCCCGCCCCGCCCGGCACAGGAGAGGATCATGCCCCCGCGTCCCGTTCGCATCGCCCTCAACGGTTTCGGCCGGATCGGCCGCACGCTCCTGCGGATCCTCCTGCGCGAGGCGCCGGATCTGGAGCTGGTGCTGATCAACGAGATCGAGCCGCTGGAGACCTGCGCGTACCTGTTCCAGTACGACAGTGTCTTCGGGCCCTGGCCGGGCGACGTCGGCACCGATACCGGGGTGCTGATCGTGGACGGGCGGCGCATTCCGTTCCACGCCGAACCGGACCTGAGCGCGCTGGCGCTGTCAGGGGTGGACGTCGTGCTGGAATGTACCGGCATGGGCGGCAAGCGCGCGGTGGCCGAGCGCGGCATCGCGGCCGGGGCGCGGGCGGTGCTGGTCTCGGGGCCTTCGGCCGAGGTGGACATCACCGTGGTCATGGGCGCCAACGACGATGACCTGGGCGATCAGCGCATCGTCTCGAACGCCTCTTGCACCACGAATGCGCTGGCCCCGCTGGTGCGGCTGCTGGATGACGCCTTCGGCGTGATCGGGGGGCAGATGACCACGGTGCATTGTTACACCGGCAGCCAGCCCACCGTGGACAAGCCCCGCGGCGCCCCCGAGCGCAGCCGCGCCGCCGCGTTGTCGATGGTGCCCACCACCACCAGCGCCCAGCACCAGACGGGGTTGGTGCTGCCGGCGATGAAGGGCCGGATCGAGGCGCGCGCCGTGCGCGTGCCCACGGCCTCGGTCTCGGCCATCGACCTGACGGTGCGCCTGCGCCGCGAGGTCGACGCCGCCGGGGTGAACGCGGTGCTGCGCGCGGCGGCGCGGCGATCCCCCGTCTTCGGCTGGACCGAGCAGCCTCTGGTCAGCGCCGACCTGCGGGGCCGGCCGGAATCGGTGGTGATGAGCGGGCCGCAGACCTCGGTCTCGGAGGGTGGGCTGCTGCGCGTCTTTGGCTGGTACGACAACGAGTGGGGCTTTTCCTGCCGGATGATCGACATGGCCCGCCGCATCGGCCGGCGCGGCTGAGGCCCCGGCCGCACGCGAAAAGGCCCGCCTATTCCTCTTTCAGCGCCGAGATCTCGCGCATCGCGCCCACGAAACCGGCCAGGGTGTGCGAGACCTGTTCGCGCTCCAGCATGACTTCGATCAAATGGAAGCGGCTGTCGTCGGCATGGGCCGCCTCGAGGGCCCGGGCGAGTTCGGCGCAGGTGCGTACGCGCACCCCGCACCCGCCCAGGTGCGGGGCGATCTCGGCATAGTGCCAGTCTTCCAGGTCGTGGTATTTCGGCCCCGGCTGGAAGGCGCGCAGCATTTCCCAGCTGCGGTTGTTGAACAGGATGACGATCGGCGCCCAGCCGTATTTGCGGCAGTTGCCCAGTTCCCAGCCCGTCATCTGGAACGCGCCGTCGCCGACCAGCACGACGGGGCGGCGGCCGGTCGCGGCGGCGATGGCCATGCCGCCGGGCACGCCCAGCCCCATCGAGGCGTAGTAGCCCGGCGCAACGAATTCGGTATCCATGATCTCCAGCCCGGTGAACAGGCAGTCCCCGATGTCGGTGGAAACGGGCAGCCGGCCGTGGGCCGCGAACAGGTCGTTCACGGCCGTGGCGATATGCGAGGGCTCCAGCGGCGTGTCATCGGCGGGCAGGCCCTTGGCATAGTCGGGCACGGGGATGTCCGGCGCGGTGCCGCCGAGGGGCGCGGCGATTTCGCTCAGCGCGTCGATCAGGGCCTCGAGGGGAAGCTCGGGATAGTGGTGGTGCTGGAACGAGACATCCCGGTCCAGCGCCTGGATGGCGGCGCGCAGGTCGATGTTCCTGCCCGAGACGCCGAAGTTGGTGTCGCTGAGGATGACGCCCAGCATCAGCAGGCAGTCCGCGCCTTCGATGTAGCGCTTGGCGGTGGTGCTGCCGGCCGCGCCCAGGTAGGCGCCCAGCAGGGGCAGATCCTGCCGGGCCAGCAGGCCGCGGCCCATGAAGCTGGTGGCCACCGGCAGGCCGAGCTTGCGGCACAGGCTGGCGATCTTGTCTTCCAGCCCGTAGCGCCGTGCCTCGACCCCCACCAGGATCGCCGGGGCCTCGGCGGCCTGCAGGCGGCCCAGGATCTCCTTGGCGCAGGCGCGCGCCGCCTGTGGGTCGGGTGTGCCGGGGTCGTAGGGGGGCGCGGCCGCGCAGGCAGCGTTGACCAGGTCGCGCGGGATCTCGATGTAGACGGGGCGCGAGAACCGGCGCGCGGCATCCAGCACGCGCGCGATTTCCTCCGGCGCCGTGGCGGGATCGTCCAGCACGGTCTGGGCGCAGGTCAGTTCCCGGTATATCTCGAACTGCGAATCCAGTCGCTTGACCTGGTGGTGCAGGTTGAGGCCCAGCTTGCCCTCGCCGGTGCCGGGGGCGCCTGAGATGACCACCAGCGGCGATTTCTCGGCATAGGCCTGGGCCACCGCGTTGGTCATGTTGAGCGCCCCGGCGCCGTAGGTGACGACGGCCACCCCGAGCGTGCTGTTGATCCGGCCCGCGGCGTCCGCGGCGTAGCCCACGCCGGGTTCGTGGCTGAGCGTGTGATAGGGCAGGATGCCGCTGTCCTCGATCACCCGGAAAAAGGGCAGGACGAAATCCCCGGGAATGCCGAAGACGCGGTCGGCGCCGCGATCCTTGAGCGCTTGCAGGAGGGCGGTGGACAGGGTGTGGGGCATGGTATCCTTTCTTGGCGGTTTCCGTGCCGGCCCCGCCGGCGAGGCCAGGGCGCGCTGGCGGGGCGTGTCAAGACAACACCCCCGGTAAGGTATTCGTTCCGGCCGCGCCGCCTGTTGCGCTCAGCCTCCCGGTCCGGGCCGCGGGGCGCGCGCGCCGATGGCGGCAAGCGCCGCCTCCAGCGTGGTGTCGAGTGGGCCGCCGGCCTCGATGTGGATCCACTCCGGCGCTGAAATGCCCAGGGACAGCTGCCGGCGCACGACCGCGGCATCGGCATCGGAGGCGTCGCCGTGCCGCTGCGAGACGCGCTCGACCAGCACATCGCGCTCGGCCTCCAGCCACAGGCCGGCGAAGGGCACCCCGCGCCGCCGGGCCATCTGGGCGAGGGCATCGCGTTCTTCGGCGCGGGCGTGCACGGCATCCAGGACCACCGCGTGACCGGCGGCCAGGATCCTGTCTGCCTTGTCCAGAAGGCGGTCATAGACCTGTCGGCCCACCTCTTCGGTATAGGCCCGGCTCGGCAGGCGCGTCCGGGGGCTGACGCCGAACAGCGCCTTGCGCTCCAGATCGCTGCGCAGGTGGATCGCGCCGGGGGCGGGGCCGATGCGCGGGGCGAGCCGGCGCGAAAGGCTCGTCTTCCCGGTGCCCGAGTAGCCGCCGACCGCCACCAGGCGGGCCGGGGGCGGCGCCAGATGGTCGCACGCGTGGTGCAGGTATTCCCGCGCCGTCGCGAAGGCGTCTTCGCCGTCGTCGCCGGACAGGCGTCCGGCCTGCACCGAAACCATCGCGCGGATCCCCGCGCGCAGCCCCAGGAAAAGCGGCAAGAGCGCGAGCCCGTCCAGGTGGTCGGGCGTGTCCGCCGCGAAGAGGTAGCTGCCCAGAACCGCGTTGGCCGCAACGGGGAAATCGCGATGCAGCAGGTCCATGACAACGAAGGCCAGATCGTAGAGAACGTCGAGCGTGCCCAGCCGTTCGTCGAATTCCAGCGCGTCGAAGGGCACGGGCCGGCCCTTGAGCAGGACCATGTTGCCCAGGTGCAGATCCCCGTGGCCGCGGCGCACGTGCCCGGCCCGGCCCCTGGCGGCCAGCAGCGCCCCCTGCGCCTGGACGGCGGCGCTGACCCGGCGGTTGAAGGTCGCGATGCGCTCGGCGCCGAGGACATCGGTCATCCCGGCAAAGGCGCTGTCGAGTTCCGCGGCGATGTCCCTGACCAGGGTTCGGCCGTTCGCGTCGCGGATCTCGGCCCGGGCGTGGTAATCCGCGACCGTGCGCCCGATGTCCTCGGCCAGATCGGTGGTCAACGCACCGCGCCTTGCAACCTCGGACAGTTCCGTGCCATCCGGAAAGCGCCGCATGTGCAGGCAGTATTCCACCACCTCGCCGCTGCCGTCCAGCGCCAGCCTGCCATCGGCTTCTCGCGTCACGGGCACGAGGCCAAGGTAGATCTCGGGCGCGGCGGGCCGGTTGAGGTCCAGTTCCCGCCGCAGCATCGCCCGGCGCTTCTCGCGCGTCGAGAAATCCAGGTAATCGTAGCGCACGGGACGCTTGATCTTGTAGGCGTCCCGCCCGGCGAGGAAAACCAGCGCGGCATGTGTCTGCACCACCTCGACCCTTTCCCGCGTCCCGTGGGTTTCCGGGGACGACAGAAAGGTCACGATCTCGTCGAAAGACATGCCCACCATCCTTGTCCTGCAGCCTGTCGGCTGGATAGCTGGTTCGCCGGCCCGCCGCCTTGACATGAATTAATTCAGGGCAGGCGCGGATGCATCGCCGTCGGTGAGGGGATGGCCGTGGTGCCGCCTGGCGAAATGGACCAGGGTCAAGATCAGTGCGCACCGTCCGTGACGTCGCGGGGCCGAACCTGCAACTGGCGGAGGGACTGCCGGGCCGGCGCGGTCATCGCCCTTGAGGGTGCTGGCTGCCGGCCCCGTCGCAAAGGCAACGGGCCGGCAGCCCTTGTTTCGCGAAACCGTGCCGCGATCGCGGCGGCGCGGGATCAGTCCCGCCGTGCTCCGGGGGCGCCACCGCCGACCGTGGCCACAAGCGCCCAGAGCACGCTGAGCGGCCAGATCGCGAAAGCGGCCATGCCCGTTGTCAGCGGCAGCAGCATCAGGGCCGCCAGTATAAGCAGGAGGCCCCCCCAGATGCTGGCGTAGAGCAGGCCGACGGGCCCCAGAAACAAGGCGAGGAAGAAGGCTGCAGTGATGTTTTTTCGATTTCGGGTAAGGGCGGTCCGGAGGTTCGCGCTGGCCTTGTCGGTCATCAAATACCCTTAAAGCTGTATGAATCCCTGTTACTCGCCATTTAATGCCGGTTGGCTGGACGTAATCAACGAAAATCCGCAATTCTTGGCAAATTACCTTGTTTTTGCCGCAAAGGCATAGACCCGGGGGGCCAATTATCTGAAATCAAGGGGTTTATTCGCGGCAAGGACGGCGCGGCGGCGCCAAGCCGGGTTCACGACTCGCCCGATGGCAGGCCCCGGGCGATCCCGGTGTAGGAGGTGGAACTGATGAGGCCGCGTTCGATCGCCACGCGCACCGCCTCGGCGTTGGTTTCCGCCCCGAGGGCGCGGCGGGCGCCGCGCAGCCGGTTCTTCAGCGCCGTGCGCGAGATCCCGAGTTCGGCGCAGATGCGGTCGTAGGTCATCCCCGTCTCGTCGGCCTTGAGCGCGGCCTGCTGATGCGGTTTGAGTTCGGACCCGCCGTCAAGCAGGGCGTGGACCGACCGGACGATTTCCGCGATCTCGTCGATCTCGGCATCCGTGAATTCGCGGTCGCCACGGCCGCAGGACCCCAGCGAGCGCGATTCGATCGGCCCGCATCCGACCGCCACGCCGAAGGCGTAGCCGTGCGCGGCCGCGGCCGCCATCACGCCCAGGGGGTCCGGCAGGTCGATCGCCGACCATCGGCACGCCCCGTCGTTGTGCAGCGGCCATATTACTGCCGGGTCGCAGAGGATGTACTTGCGCGCCGAATAGGCCTCTGACCAGGCCGGGTCGTAGGTCAGGCGGACGAGCTTGGGACGGCTGTAGCGGATGTGAAAGCCGAAATTGTAACCTTGCGGCGCGATCCGATCGAGGCGCGCCAGATACTCTTCAACAGGGGAGTCAACCAAAGCCTGCTCCGTACGGTACTCAAGAAACGAAATGCCTGCACGCGCGGAATGTGCTGGTCGCGAGTTCAATCGGCAAGGGAATAGTTTTATTGACCTCGTCCGTCGAGTGCGTCACGCGGCGGTCCGGGCGCTTTCTGCGCGGGATTTGCGTGCCTACGTGATGCGGTCGCGCTGCATCGCCGGTGTGATCCCGAACTGCGCCCGGAAGACGCGCGCGAAATGGGTGGAGCTGGAAAAGCCGCAGGCCAGGGCGATCTCGGTGACGGGTTTTTCGGTTTGCAGCAAAAGGTGCCTGGCCTTCTGCAGGCGCATGTCCACCGAATATTTCTTGGGTGAACAGTTCAGGTGCCGGCCGAAAATGCGCTCCAGTTGCCGGGTCGAGATGCCCACCTCCTGCGCGATCTCCGCGGGCGATAGCGGGGCTTCGATCGTGTCCGCCATCAGTTGGATTGCCCGGGCAAGGTGCGGATTGCGCATTCCGTGCCGCGCCTGGAGCGAGATGCGCTGTTCGGCGGTGGGTTCGCGGACGGCGTTATAGACCATCTGATCGGCCACCGCGCTGGCAAGGGATCGGCCATGCCTTGCTCCGATCAGGTGGATCATCAGGTCGGCGGTGGCCGTGCCGCCCGCGGCAGTCACGAATTTCTCGTCGGCGACGAAGACGTTGCGCACCAGCGCGACATCCGGAAACGCCTCCATGAAGCTGTCGTGCCAGTCCCAGTGGATCGCCGTGCGCACGCCGGTCAGGAAGCCGGCCTCGGCCAGCACCCAGGCGCCCGAGCACAGCGCCCCTATGCGCGCCCCGCGGGCGCGTTCGCGGCGCAGCGCGGCCAGCAGTGGCCGCCCGATATGGGCGCGGACGTTCACGCCAGACAGAACAAACAGGCGGTCCTGGCGCTGGACGGCCTCGAAGCTGCGGTCGACAAGGGTGACCGAGCCGTTCGAGCAGGTTTCGCCCGTGCCGTCCGCGGCGGCGAGCGTCCAGGTGTAGAGGTGGTCGCCGCTGATCAGGTTCGCGATGCGCAGCGGTTCCACCGCGCAGGAGAAGGCGAGGTGGGAGAATTCGGGCAGCAGGAAGAAGACGAAGCGTTCGGTCTCGGCCATGGGGGTTTCCGCGGGCACGGCAGCGGGCCGTCAGGGGGCGGTCTCTTGCGAAATCGGGAAAAGATCAGCATGAATTTCAATTGTGTTCAATATGTATTTTTTATATCTACGATTCGACCGCACCAATGGCGCCCCGTGGCGCCGGCGGGTGACCACCTGCCCGCAGGACATGACAGGAGTACCCAGTGACCGCCGACAGTAAGGGCCGCAAGGCCGCCATGCTTGCAGACCTCAAGCAGCAGGTCCTGACGATGGCGCGGGAACCGGGCGCGGACCTCGACGAGGCCTCGCTGAGCACGCAGTACGGGCTGTCGCGCACGCCGCTGCGCGAGGTCCTGCGCGAGCTGGCCGGGCTGGGGTATGTCGCGCTTCACCCCAATCGCGGCGCGCGGGTGGCCGACATGTCCTATCGGACGCTGCGGGACTTCTTCCTGACGGCGCCTATGATCTACAGCGCGGTGATGCGGCTGGCGGCCCAGAATGCCACGGCCTCGCAGATCGCGTCGCTGAGGGACGCGCAGGAGGACTTCCGCGTGGCCCTGCGCGGGGGATCGGCAAGGGACCGGACGCTTGCGAACTACCGGTTCCACGCGATCACCGGCGCCATGGCCGACAACCCCTATCTCAAGCCCAGTTTCGAGCGCCTGCTGATCGATCACGCGCGGATCGGCATGACCTTCTATCGTCCGCGCGACGCGGCCAGTGCCGAGAAGCTGGGCGAGGCCGGGGCGCAGCACGACGCGATCATCGCCGCGATCGAGGCGGGCGACGAGGCCGGCGCCGAGGCGCTGGCGATCGGCCACTGGAACTTGTCGCGCGGGCAGATCGAGATGTTCGTGATGCCCGCCGGCCTAGACGCGCCGCTGGGCGCGCCGATGCAAACCCGCACAGCATGAGCCGGACATGACGCCAGCAATGATATTCGAGGGGATCTACACCCCGCTCGTGACACCTATGGATGCCCAGGGCGGTGTCGACCACGATGCCTTGGGCGAGCTCATCGAGGACCTAGTGGACAAGGGGGTGCACGGGCTGATCAGCGGCGGCTCCACCGGCGAGAACTACGCCCAGACGGTGCCGGAGCGGCTGGACCTGGCGCGCTTTGCCAAGGCGCGTATCAAGGGGCGGCTGCCGTTGGTGGTGGGCACAGGCGCCATGCGCACTGAGGACTCCGTGGCGCTGGCCGAAGGGGCGCGGGAGCTAGGGGCCGATGCCCTGCTCATCGCGACCCCGCCCTATTCGGTGCCGACAGAGCGGGAAAACGCCCTCAACGCGCTTCGTATCGCCCGGGCCGGGGGGCTGCCCGCGATGCTTTACAACTATCCGGGCCGGATGGGCGTGAACATGGGCGAGGAGTTCCTGGACCGCGTGGGGCGCAACAGCGACATCTGCGCGATCAAGGAAAGCTCGGGCGACGTGAACCGCATTCACCTGCTCGCACGGGATTACCCGCACATCCAGATGGCCTGCGGTATGGACGACCAGGCGCTGGAATTCTTCGCCTGGGGTGCGCGCAGCTGGGTCTGCGCGGGATCGAACTTCCTGCCCGAAGAGCACGTTGCGCTTTACCGTGCCTGCGTGCGGCAGGGCGACTTCGTCAAGGGGCGGCAGATCATGTCGGCTATGATGCCGCTGATGCGGGTGCTGGAGCAGGGCGGGAAGTTCATCCAGTGCGTCAAGCACGGGGTGGAGATGGCAGGGCTGCGCGCCGGGCCGCCGCGCCCACCCCTCAGGGCGCTGAACAAGGACGACAAGCGCGAGTTGGAACAGGTGGTGCGCGTGCTCAAGCGCAGCGTCGCCGATATCGAAGCTGGGAACTGACGATGGCCGATCTACTGACACGCCAGGACTATGCCGCGCTGGCTGCGGAGCTTACGCTGCCCGACGCCGCCTTCATCGACGGGGGATTCCGCCCGGCGATGTCGGGTGCGCGTTTCGACACGCTGAACCCCGCCACGGGTGACGTGCTGGCGCGGGTTGCGGCCTGCGGGGCCGACGACGTGGACTTTGCCGTGCAGAAGGGGCTGGAGGCCTTCGACGATGGCCGCTGGCGCGCGCGGCCCCCGGCCCAGCGCAAGGAAGTGCTGATCCGCCTGGCCAAGCTGATGACGCGCAACGCGCGCGAACTGGCCGTGATGGAAAGCCTTGATTCGGGCAAGACGATCCTTGATTGCGAAACCGTGGACGTGCCCGAGGCAATCAATTGCCTCAAGTGGCACGCCGAAGCAATCGACAAGATCTACGACCAGGTTGCGCCGGCCTCGGACGACCATATGGCGATGATCCTGCGCGAGCCCGTCGGCGTGGTGGCGCTGGTGCTGCCGTGGAACTTTCCGCTCTTGATGCTGGCCTGGAAGATCGGGCCGGCGCTGGCGGCGGGCTGTTCGGTGATCGTGAAGCCGGCCGAGGAGACGCCGCTGACGGCGCTCAGGGTCGCGGAACTGGCCCGCGAGGCCGGCGTGCCCCCGGGGGTGTTCCAGGTGCTGCCCGGCACCGGGCCCGAGGTGGGCGAGCCCTTGGGACGGCACATGGACGTCGATGCCCTGTCCTTCACCGGCTCGACCGAGACCGGCAGGCGTTTCCTGCGTTATGCCGCCGACAGCAACCTCAAGGAGGTCACGCTGGAAATGGGGGGTAAGAACCCCTGCATCGTGATGGATGATGCCGAGAACCTGGACGTGGTGGCCGGTCACGTGGTCAATGGCGCCTTCTGGAACATGGGCGAGAACTGTTCGGCCTCCTCGCGGCTGATCGTGCATGCCGATGTCAAGGACGCGCTTCTGGAACGGATCTTGGCCCACGCGCGGGAATGGCCGCTCGGCGATCCGCTGGATCCCGAGAACCGCTTGGGAGCGCTGGTCTCGAAAGAGCATTTCGACAAGGTTTGCAGTTATCTCGATGCGGGCAAGCGACTGCACCTGGGCGGAAAGGCGCACGATGGCCGCTTCGTCGAGGCGACGGTGTTCGACGTGGACGGCCCCGAGGCGCGCGCGGCGCGGGAGGAAATCTTCGGCCCCGTCCTGTCCGTTATCACGGTGCGCAGCCTGGAGGAGGCCGTGGCGGTGGCCAACGACACCGGCTACGGGCTCGCGGCGAGCCTCTTCACCGCGCATGGCAAGCGGGCGCTGCGGGCCGCGCGGGCGCTCCGCGCCGGCACCGTGACCGTGAACTGCTTCGGCGAGGGCGACATCACCACGCCCTTCGGCGGGTACGGCCAGTCCGGCTTCGGCGGGCGGGACAACGGGCTTGCCGCCCATGACCAGTACACGCGGGTCAAGACGATCTGGGTGGACCTGTCCGACGACAGCGACGAGGCCGTGGGGTGAGCGGGACGCGCCGGGCCTGCCGCCTGCCGCGGCAGCCGGGGCCGGCGGGCTGGAACCGCCTGCTGCCGGCGCCGCCGCCGGCGCGCGTGCTCGACGGGGCGCAAACCGCGGATCTGGCCATCATCGGCGCGGGGTTCGCAGGGTTGTCGGCCGCGCGCCGGGCGCTGCAGATCGATCCGGATCTGCGGATCGCGGTGCTGGAGGCCGGTCGCGTGGGCGACGGGCCCGCCGGCCGCAATACAGGGTTCATGATCGACCTGCCGCATGACCTGGCCTCGGAAAGCTATGCCGGCCGCGCCGCCGGGGCCGACCGGTCGCAGACGCTGCTCAATCGCCGCGCGATCCGTTTCGCCGCCGAGGCCGCGGAAGCCTGCGGCATGGGGCCGGAGACCTTTGACCCCGCCGGCAAGATCAACGCGGCCGCCACCCTCCAGGGCGATGCGCACAACCGCGCCTACGCCGACCACCTGGCCGCGATGCAGGAGCCCTGCCGGCTGCTCGACGCCGGCGAGATGGCCGCGCTGACCGGCACCGATTACTATACGTCCGGGCTCTACACGCCGGGCACGGTCATGTTGCAGCCCGCGGCCTATATCCGGGCGCTCGCCCGCGGGCTGGAGGTGACGGCCGGTCTGTTCGAGAACAGCCCCGTGAAGGAGATCTCGCGCCGTGACGGCGTCTGGTCGCTGGTCACCGCAAGGGGGGAGGTGATGGCGCCGCGCGTGATCCTTGCCAACAACGGTCATGCCGAGAGTTTCGGGTATTTCCCGCGCCGGCTGATGCATGTCTTCACCTACGCCTCGATGACGGTGCCGTTCGAGGCCGGGCGGCTGCCCGGCGATCGTCGGTGGGGCGTGACGCCGGCGGATCCCATGGGCACGACCGTGCGCCGGATTGACGGCCTTGGGGGGAGCCGCATCGTGGTCCGCACCCGGTTCACCTACAATCCCACGATGGAGGTGAGCCCGGCAACCGTGGCCCGCGCCGGGCGCCTCCATGACCGCAAGTTCGCCGAACGCTTTCCTGCGCTGGAGGGTGTCGGCATGCAGTATCGCTGGGCCGGGCACCTGTGCCTCAGTTGGAACGGTGTACCGGCGCACGGCGAGGTCGAGGATGGCGTCTTTGCCGCCGTGTGCCAGAACGGGCTGGGCACGGCGAAGGGCACGCTCGCCGGGATATCGGCGGCCGAACTCGCGCTCGGCTGCGAGACCGACACGACCCGCGCCATGCTGGCGCAGGCGCCGCCGCGCCGCCTGCCGCCCGAACCATTGGCCTATCTGGGGGCGAAGGCCACCCTGGCCTGGAAGGAATGGCGCGCCGGGCGCGAATGACACCGTCAGAAAAAAAGCCCGCCGGGAGCGCCGGCGGGCCAGGTCCGGGGTATGTGCGCGATTCAATGGTCCTGGTTGAGCGCGTCGGCCGCCGGGATCTCGCGCTCGCGCCGGGCGATGTAATCGCGCAGCGCCTCGTCGACCGCCGGGTCGAGCGTGGGTTCCTGATATTCCGAAAGCAGCTTGCGCGCGTGTTTGAGCGCCCGGTCGGTGATCTCGACCGAGCCTTGGGCGCTCCATTGCTCGATCGAGTCGTTGTCCAGGAGTTCCGGCATGAAGAAGGCGCGCTGGAAATTCTCTTGCGTGTGCGGATGACCCAGGTAGTGCCCGCCGGGCCCAATGTCGCGGACTGCGGCAAGGCCCTGGTCGAAATCGTCCCAGCGGATGCCTTCGGCCATGCGGTGGGCCATGGCGCACTGTTCGGCGTCCACGACGAACTTGGCAACCGAGCAGTGCATTCCGGCCTCGTTCCAACCCGCACTGTGCCAGATGTAATTCGCCCCAGCGTGAATCACGGCCGCGAGCGTCGTTGCGCTCTCGTAGCCTGCTTGCGCGTCGAAGGTCTTGGCCCCGCCAAGGGTGTTCGAGGTGCGCCACGGCACGTCGTAGTAGCGCGCCATCTGCCCGATCATGAAGTTCATCAGGGAAATCTCGGGCGTGCCGGCCATCGGCGCGCCGGATTTCATCGACACGGTGGACAGGTAGTGCCCGTAGATCGCCGGGGCACCGCGGCGGATCACCTGCGTGTAGGCCAGCGCGGACAGCGCCTCGGCATTCAGCTGCGCCACCGTGGGCGCAACCGAGGCGGGCGTATTCGCCCCGCCCAGCACGAAGGGCGAGCAAAGCACCGGCTGGTTGCGCCGGGCGAAGGCGCGCATCGCGCCGAGCATGGTTTCATCCCACACAAGCGGTGAATTGCCGTTGCAGTTGCCGGTGGTGACGGCGTGATCCTCCATGAAGTCCTCGCCGAAGAGGATCGCGCACATCTCCATCACGTCCTCGGCGTTGCGGGGGCTGGTGGTCATGCCCATGAAGGTCTTGTCGGAATGCTTCATCGAGGAATAGGTGATCCTCAGGTGGCGCTGGCTGATGGGGTGGTCGTAAGGCTCCACGATGTGATGGGCCGAGGAATGCAGGGACGGCATCATATGCGCCAGCTTGTGGAACATGGCGAGGTCGTCGAGCGTGGGATTGCGGCGCTTGTCCTCCAGATCCCGCAGGTAGGGCGCACCGGTCATCGGCACGAAGATGGAATGCGGCCCGCCCAGCTTGACGTTCTTTTCGGGATTGCGCGCGTGATAGGTGATCCGGGAGGGAATGCTTGCGATCAGGTCCCGCACGAGGCCGCGGTCGAGGTGCACGCGCTCGCCGCGCACATCCGCGCCGGCCCGACGCCAGTCCTCCAGCGCGACGGGGTCGCGGAAGACCACGCCGACCTCTTCGAGGATGTCCATCGAGGCCCCGTCGATCCGCGCGACCTGCTCGGGGTCCATCGGCGCGCACAGGGGCAGGTGCCGGGTGAGCGCCGGCAACATGCGGTGCTGCGGCGCGGTGCGGCGGGCGCGGCGCGCGGCCCGTCCGCCGCCGCGGCTGCGTTTGGCCTCAGTCGTGACTGTCATGGCGGATCTCCGAGTGAACTGGCGCCATTTCAGACGATCCCGCGTGTTCTGGCCTGCAGCTTTGCGAAGAATTTTTCAATTTTCCGACACACCCGCCCGGCGCGATCCCTGCGAAGGTCCGGCCAAATCCCTGTTTCCGGACCGTCTTGATCTGGCACAATGCAGCGCGTGGCCAGTGTGCCATGATCCGCGGAACAAAGGAGATTGCGGTGAATGAACGGATCGACGCCAAGCGGCTTTCCCCTCGCGCGCTACGGCGCCGGATCGACCCGGCGGAGCTGGGTTTCGAGACGACGGCGCAACTGGACACATTCGACGCCTTCGTCGGGCAGGCGCGCGCGACCGACGCCATCGAGTTGGCGGCGCGGATTCCGCACCACGACTTCAACCTCTTCGCGCTCGGTCCCGAGGGAACGGGGCGGCACGCGGCGGTGCAGAATCTGCTGTCGGAGCATGCCGCCCGCCGCAGCGTGCCGGATGAATGGGCCTATGTGAACAACTTCGAATCCCCGCATAAGCCGCGCAGCCTGCGCCTGCCGCCGGGGACCGCGAACCGCCTGGAAAAGGCCATGGCGGACTTGGTGAATGATCTGGCCAGCGAGATCCCCGCCTTCTTCGAATCCGAGGAATACCAGACGCAGCGGCGCACCATTGAGGAGGAGTACGGCCAGAGGCAGGAAACGGAGATGGCGGAATTCGCCGATCGGGCGCGGGCGGAGAATATCGCGCTCGTGCGCACGCCGATGGGGTTCATGCTGGCGGCCATGCGCGATGGCAAGGTCCTAAAGCCGGAGGACTACGAGAAGTTGCCCGCCGAGGAGCGCGCGGAGATCGATGAAAAGATCGTGCGCCTGCAGGAGGAACTGGCGCAGGTGATGCGCAACGCCCCCAAGCTTGAGCGCGCCGGCCGGCGCGAGGTCGAGAAGCTCAACGCCCGTACCGCCGAGCGCGTGGTCGCCGCGCGCATCGAGGAGGTCGAGGCCGAATTCGCCGAGATTGAAGCCGTCGTGACCTATCTCGCCGAGGCCCGCAGGGACCTGATCGAGAACGCGGAACTTTTCCTTCAGGCCGCGGCCCGGCAGAAAGAAGGGCCCTTTCCCGAAGCAGTGCGCAAATACCATCAGGACTCGGCCTTCGACCGCTATGCCGTCAACGTGATGGTCGCACATGACGACGAGGAGGGTGCGCCGGTCATCCACGAGGATCTGCCGACGCTGGACCATCTGACCGGCCGGATCGAGCATGTTTCGCAGATGGGCGCGTTGCTGACCAATTTCACCATGATCCGCCCCGGGGCGCTGCATCGCGCCAACGGCGGCTACCTCGTGCTCGACGCCCGGCAGATCCTGCGCGAGCCCTATGCCTGGGACGCGCTCAAGCGCTGTCTGCGCAGCCGCGAGATCACGATCACCTCCATGGCCGAGCGGATGAGCCTGGCCTCGACCGTCTCGCTGGAGCCGGAGCCGATCCCGTTGAACGTGCGGGTGGTTCTGGTGGGCGATCGCCTGCTGCATGCGCTTCTGACCCATTTCGACTCCGAGTTTGCCGAGCTGTTCAAGCTGCAGGCCGACTTCGAGACAGAGATGGACAATTCCGAAGAAGCCGTGGTGCTCTACAGCCGGGTCTTTGCCACGCTGGCCGCGCGGCACGATCTGCCCGCGCTTGAGGCCGGGGCCGTCGCGTTGCTGCTGGAAGAGGCCATGCGGATGTCGGAGGATACCCGCAAGCTCTCGCTGCGGCTGGGGGATCTGTCCGAGATCCTGCAGGAAGGCGCCCACTACGCCGAGGAGACCGGCCGCGACCGGATCACGCGCGCGGACATCGAGCGCGCCGTCGCGGCGCGTGAATGGCGCGCCTCGCGGATCGAGGGCCGGATGCAGGAGGCCGTCGCGCGCGGCACGATCCTTATCGACACCGAGGATGCCAAGGTCGGCCAGATCAATGGCCTTTCTGTGATCGGGATGAACGGCCACCGATTCGGCCGCGCCGCGCGGATCACCGCACGCGTGCGGATGGGCAGCGGCAAGCTGATCGACATCGAGCGCGAGGTGGAACTGGGCGGACCGCTGCATTCCAAGGGCGTGATGATCCTGGCAGGCTATCTGACCGGCAACTTCGCGCTCGATCTGCCCTTTTCCCTGCATGCCAGCCTCGTCTTCGAACAGAGCTACGCCGGTGTCGAGGGTGACAGCGCCTCGTCGGCTGAACTCTACGCGCTTCTGTCAGCGCTGGCCGATCTGCCGATCGCGCAATCCCTTGCCGTGACCGGGTCGGTCAATCAGCTGGGCGAGGTGCAGGCCATAGGCGGCGTGAACGAGAAGATCGAAGGTTTCTTCAAGACCTGCCGGCAGCGGGGATTGACCGGCCAGCAGGGCGTGCTGATCCCCGCGGCGAACGCGGAGCACCTGATGCTGCGCGAAGAGGTCGCGGCCGCCGCGGAGGAGGGGACCTTCCATATCGTTCCGGTCAGCACGATCGACGAAGGCATCGAGATCCTCACCGGTTGCACGGCGGGTGCGCGGGGAACCGATGGCAGCTATCCCGCCGACTCCGTCAATGGCCGGGTCGAGGCCCGGCTGCGCGAATTCGCCGAGGCCCGGCGGGCTTTCGGCCTGCTGGCGCAAGGTCGACCGGGGGACGGCAGGACATGACACCCGCCACCGCCAAACGCCGGATTCTCGTGGCGGCCCCGTCATACGCCGACGCGAAGGCGGCGCTGGACCTTGCCGGGCGTCTGGCCGAGATGACCGCCTTCGATATCCGTGGCCTCCTGCTGGAGGACCCCGTGCTGGCCGATCTCGTGGGTCATCTCACGCAGCGTGTCGTCACCGAAAGCGGAGAGATCGCGGCCCTGCCGCCACGCGACCGGCTCGGCGCCATCATGGCGGGCGAGCTCAAGGCATTCGAACGCGCGGTGGCCGAGATCGCCGAAAGGCGCCGCGCCGCGTGGTCCTTCGAGCGGGGCCGCGACGAACTTGTGTCGGGGCTGTTCGCGGCCGCCTCGACGGGCGATATCGCGTTGCTGGGCCATCGCTCCAGGCCGGGGCCGGGCGGGCGCGTGGCGCTGGTGGCGCCACCGCCGGACGCCAGCAGCGAGGCTGGAGATTTGGGGACCTACCTGGCCCGGAGCCTTGGCACGGTGGTGAACTCCCCCGGCATTCACGCAGGCGAGGCCGCAGGCCTGCTGGACTGGGTCAACCGGATCCATGCGCGGGTCGTGATCGTCGATCTGGCCACCGGCCCTGTCCGAACGCCGGAAGAACTGCGCCGGCTGGCCGAGGCCGCACGTTGCCCGGTGCTTGTGCTGGGAGTCGGGCGGGCCGAGCGATGACGCGGAATCGCGTCCCCAAGGCGGAGGGCCGGGGATCTGCTTGCGGCAAGGCGGCGGATTCCCGGTTGCAGCTTGATCCCGCGCAAGGTCGACTCGGCCGAAAACCGGCATGCACGGGGCATGGAGCATATTGATCGCCTAGACGCACGGGGCTTTTTCGATGTCCATGTGCCCCGCTAGACCTCCTATCCCACCGTGCCGGTCTTCTCGCCAGGGACCGGGGCCGATTTCCAGCGGGCGCAAATGGCCGCTCTCGACCCCGCGCAGGCGGTGTCGGTTCATATCCACATTCCCTTCTGCGACCGGCTTTGCTGGTTCTGCGCGTGCCGGACACAGGGCACCCGCACCCTGGGCCCCGTCGAAAGCTACCTGGGGACGCTGGAGGCCGAGTTGGCGCTGTTGCGCGCGACTATCCCGGTCGGGGTGCGGATGGGCCGGCTGCACTGCGGCGGTGGCACGCCGACGACCCTGTCGCCTGCGATGATCCATCGGCTGGGCCAAGCCGTGAAGGCGGTGATCCCGCCCGCCAACGAGTGGGAATTCCCGGTCGAGATCGATCCGACAATGGTGGATCGCGCCAAGATCGCGGCGCTGGCAAAGGAGGGGATGAACCGCGCCTCCATCGGAATCCAGGATTTCGACCCGCCGGTGCAGGCGGCCATCGGTCGGGCGCAGCCGTTCATGATCACGCGCGGCTGCGTGGACGATCTGCGCGGTGCGGGGATCGGTTCGCTCAACACCCACCTAGTCTACGGCCTGCCTCGTCAGACCGAGGACTGGCAGGTCGAGACGGTGGACAAGGTTCCGACGCTAGCCCCGGATCGCGTGGCGTTTTTCGGCTACCCGCATGTGACCTGGATGTCCAAGCGGAAAGGCTGATCGATGAATACGCGCCGCCGGGCGATCGGGCGCGCTACCGCCTGTCGGTGCGGGCGGGGGTCTTTTCGAGGCCGCGGGCCTTGACCCCATCGGCATCGATCATTGCACCCGCCCCGATGACGAACTAGCCGTGGCGCAGCGGCCGGCCGGATGCCACCCAAGCGCAGGGTGCCGCGCGGTTCGCCGACCTTGTGACGCTAGACGGCGATGCGCTCGTCATCCGGCCCGAGGGCAAGCCCCTCACCCGCATCATCGCAAGCGCCTACGATCGCCACAGGCCCGGGGCCAGCTACAGACACGCCTCGTGACACGGGCGTGGGCGGCGCCGTCATGGACCCGCGCGGCCCTTTCAGATGAAGATCGCGAGGTCCCTGACCGCCCCGGCTACGGTGGCAGATGCAAGGCGGAGGGCATCCTGACCTGTCACTGCGGCGCCGGTTCGGAAAACCGAGCGCAATCGCCTCGCGGGCCGGGCCTGCCCGGAGATCCGATGTCAGCTGCAAGGCAGATCTAGCGGCGGCGAAGCGCCCTCATGTCATCCCGTGGGGCCGTCCGGCGCATCGGATTTGTTGCCAATAGCGGGTCGGTCGCGCCGGAACAGCTGCGTGACCGCCACGAAAAACAGCGGCACGAAAACCACCCCGAGAACTGTGGCGGACAGCGTGCCGCCCAGAACCCCCGAGCCGATCGCGTTGCGCCCGCCCGATCCGGCGCCGGAACTCAGCACCAGCGGCAGCACACCCAGCGAAAACGCCATCGAGGTCATGATGATCGGGCGGAACCTCTGGCGCGCGGCCTCGGCCACCGCGTCGATCACGCGCTCGCCGCCTTCATAACGGTCGCGCGCGAACTCCACGATCAGGATCGCGTTCTTGCCCGTCAGGCCGATGACCGTCAGCAGCCCGACCTGGAAGAAAACCCCGTTCTCGTAGCCTCCCAACCACGCACCGGCCAGCGCGCCCAGAACGCCGATGGGCATGGCCAACATGACCGCGAAGGGGATCGACCAGCTTTCGTAGAGCGCCGCGAGCGACAGGAAGACCGCCGCCAGCGACAGCGCGTAAAGCAGCGGCGCCTGGTTGCCGGACTCGCGCTCTTCCAGTGAAAGCCCGGTCCAGGCCGCGTTGAAGCCCGGCCCGAGCTGGTCAACTAGGCGCTCCATCTCGGCCATCGCCTCGCCCGTGGTGGTGCCGGGCGCGGGGCTGCCCTGGATCTGGATCGCCGGCACGCCGTTGTAACGGTAAAGCCCCTGCGCCCCGTAGTCCCAGTTGCCTTCGGCAAAGTTCGAGAACGGCACGAGCCCGCCGCGGGCGTTGCGCACCCGCCACTTGTCGATGTCCGTGGGGGTTGCGCGCGCTTCGGCCTCGCCCTGGACATAGACGCGCTTGATCCGGCCCTGGTCGATGAAATCGTTCACGTAGCGGCCCGCCCAGGCGATCTGCAGCAACTCGCCCACATCCGTCGGCGTCAGCCCCATCGCACCCGCCTTGCGCCAGTCGATGTCGAGGTTGAACTGCGCCGCGTCCTCCAGCCCGCTGGGCCGGGCCGACGCGATCAGATCGCTTTCCGATGCCATACCCAGAAGGCGGTTGCGCGCCTCGACGATCGCCTCGTGCGACTGGCCGCCGCGCGCCTGGAGGTAGAAATCGAACCCCGAGACGTTGCCCAGCTCGATGACAGAGGGCGGCACGACCGGGAAGACGCGGGCGTCCGTTATCTTGCTGAAGGTGCCGAAGGCACGGCCGGCCAGCGCCTGGACGCTCTGGCCCGGGCCGGCGCGCGTCTTCCAGTCCTTCAGCTGCACGAAGCCGAGCCCCATGTTCTGGCCGCGGCCGGAAAAGCTGAAGCCGACCACCCCGAACATCGAGTCGACGACCTCCGACTCCTGGTCGAGGTAGTAGTCCTCCACCTGCTTGACGACATCGAGGGTGCGTTCGGCGGTGGCGCCCGTGGGCGTCTGGATCAGGGTGAACAGGATCCCCTGGTCCTCCTCCGGCAGGAAGCCGGTGGGCGTGCGCGCGAACAGAAGCGCCATAGCCACCGCCAAAGCCAGGTAGATAGCGCCGACGCGGACGGGCCGCCGCACCGTCCAGCGCACCGTGCCGGCGTAGCCGGCCGTCAGCCCCGAAAAACCCCGGTTGAACCACGCGAACGGCCCCCGTTGCGCGGGGTGGTCGCTTTGCCGCAACAGCGATGCGCACAGTGCCGGCGTCAGCGTCAGCGCGACCACCACCGACAGCGCCATGGCCGAGACGATGGTGATCGCGAACTGTTGGTAGATCACGCCGGTCGAGCCGGGAAAGAACGCCATCGGCACGAAGACAGCCGACAGCACCATCGCGATGCCGATCAGCGCGCCGGTGATCTGGCCCATGGACTTGTGCGTGGCCTCGCGCGGGGGCAGGCCGTCCTCCGCCATGATGCGCTCGACGTTCTCGACCACGACGATGGCATCATCCACCAGCAGGCCGATCGCCAGCACCATGGCCAGCATGGTCAGCGTGTTGATGGTGAACCCCGCCGCCGCCAGCACGCCGAAGGTGCCCAGCAACACCACCGGCACCGCCAGCGTCGGGATCAGCGTGGCGCGCAGGTTTTGCAGGAACAGGAACATGACCAGGAAGACAAGCCCGATCGCCTCGAACAGGGTCTTCACGACCTCCTTGATCGAGATCTCGATGAACGGGGTGGTGTCATAAGGGATCACGTGTTCCACCCCATCGGGGAAGAAGTCCGCGAACTCGTTCATTCGTGCCTTGACGGCCTGTGCCGTCTCCAGCGCGTTGGCCCCGGGCGCGAGGCTGATTGCCATCCCCGAGGCCGGGTCGCGGTTGAACCGTGCGATCGTGGCGTAATTCTCCGCCCCGATCTCGACACGCGCGACATCATCGAGCAGCACCAGCCCGCCGTCGGTTTCCGCGCGCAGCACTATCTGGCGGAAGTCCTCGGGTGTGCTGAGCAGCGACTGCGCGGTGATCGTGGCGTTGAGCTGCTGGCCCTCGACCGCGGGCCGCGCGCCGAAGGCCCCGGCCGAGATCTGGGCGTTCTGTGCCGAGACGGCATCGACCACGTCCGAGGGCGTCAGTTCGAAGGCCGCCAGCTTGGACGGGTCGAGCCAGATGCGCATGGCGTACTGTGCGCCAAAGACGTTGACCGACCCCACGCCCTCGATCCGGCTGAGTTCGTCGACGAGGTTGGTTTCCATGTAGTCGGCCAGATCGACCTGTTCGAGCTCGCCGCTGGAAATGAGCGCCACGACCATCAGGAACCCGGCCGAGGATTTTTCCACCGTGATGCCCTGCCGCTGGACCACCTCGGGCAGCAGGGGGGTGGCCCGGCTCAGCTTGTTCTGGACCTGCACCTGGGCGATGTCCGGGTCGGTGCCCGTCTCGAAGGTCAGCGTGATCTCGGTGCGCCCCGCCGATGTCGACTGCGACGAGAAGTAGCGCAGCCCGTCAAGCCCGGTCATCTGCTGCTCGATGACCTGCGTGACGGTGTTGGCAACGGTGTCGGCCGAGGCCCCGGGGTAGGTCGCGTTGACCGTCACCGACGGCGGCGCGATCTGCGGGTACTGCGCCACCGGCAGCAGCCGGACCGCGAGCAGCCCGATCCCCATGATGAGGATCGAGATGACCCAGGCGAAAACCGGGCGGTCGATGAAGAACCGTGCCATGGGGTCGCGCCTCCTCTGCCGGCGGTCAGTCGGCCGTTGCGCCGTCGTCGGGCGCGCTGCGGGTCTCTGGCGCCACCGTGCCGCCCGGCGCTGTCTTCTGGAACCCGGCGACCATCACGCGGTCGCCCGGCTGCAGCCCGTCATCGACCACCCAGTCGCTTTCGCGATCCTGGACGATCGAGATCTCGCGTTCCTCCACCGTGTTCTCGGCCCCGACGACCCAGACGGTCGGACGGCCGCGCCGATCCCGCACCACGCCCTCCTGCGGCACCAGGAACACGCCCTCGGCCACCTCCACGGGCATCTCGACCTGCACGTACATGCCCGGCAACAGCAGGGCGTCGGGATTGGCGAACTGCATGCGCAAGGTGACGACCCCGGTCTGCGGGTCGACATTGGGTTCGGCCGCCTGGAGGCGGCCGGTCTGCCCGTAGGCCGAGCCGTCGGCCAGCTTCAACCGCACGGTCTGGTCCGCATCGGCCAGCGCGGCCTCGGTTTCCCCGCGCCGCCAGCGCAGCAGATCGGAAGCCGACTGGGTGACATCGACATAGACCGGGTCGATCTTGCGGATCACGGCCAGCGGTGTGTGCTGGCTCGCCGTGACCAGCGCGCCCTGGCTGGTTTGTGACAGCCCGATGCGCCCGGAAAGCTGTGCCCGGATGGTCGTGCGTGAGAGATCGATTTGGGCGGCGTTGAGCTGCGCCTCGGCAAGTTGCAGCGTCGCGGCGGCGGCCTCGCGGGCGGCGAGCGCGTCGTCGAGGGCCTGCTGGCTGGCCACGTTGCGCGATTGCAGCTCCTGCTGCCGCTCGGCCGCGCGCTCGGCTGCACTCAGTTCCGCCTCGGCCTGGGCAACCCGGGCGCGTGCCTGGGCCACCGCCGCACGGTAGCTTTCGGGATCGATGCGGAACAGCGGATCACCCGACGACACATGCGCGCCTTCCTTGAAAAGCCGCCCGGTCACGATGCCGTTGACCTGCGGCCGGACCTCGGCCTCGGCCGAAGCAGCAACGCGGCCCGGCAGCGTCGAGGTCAGCGTCACGGTCTGGGGCTCTACCGCCACTACGGTCACCGCGGCGGGCTGGTCCGACGGCTGCGCGACCACCTGTCCGGCGGAAAGCACCATTGAAAGGACGAGGAAACGGACGATGTGGACAGGATTCTGCATGATGACGGACCGGCTGGATTGTGCATGGCCGCAAACGACCTGCAAGCCTGCAACTACAGGAAAAATTGGAGTTTGCGAACGGGAAATCACTGGATCCCGCCACGGTGGAACGGACCGCACAGCCAGGACATCCCCGCGTGTGACGTCAACAGGATGATAGTCCGGCCAAGTCGATAGTCGAATTCTCCCTGCGATCAATGCGCGAGGCCCGCCACCGGCCGTTCCTGCAAGGAAACGGTCGGTGCGCGCCGCCTGTTTCGCATGGGACGGTCGCCTTTCCCCGCGCAACCGGGCCAATCGCCGCTATTCAAACCCCGCCGGCGCCCACAGGTCGGCCAGGCGCGCGCTTTCGGCCGCCAGCGCCTCGGCCTCGAACAGGCGCTCGGCCAGGGCGAAGCCCTCGCGCGCTTCCTCGGTCCGGCCCTCGGCGGCCGCGATGACCGCAAGCCCGGCCCGCGCCCTGGAAACGAACAGCCCCTCCGCCCCGTCGAATTGGGACAGCAGGCGCGTCAGAAGGGATTTCGCCGACCGCCGCGCGATCAGCCGCAGATAGATCGCGACGGGGATATCGGCCGCGGTCAGTTTCGGTCGCGGCCCCTCGACCGCGATGTCGCCGCGCAGGATCAGGAACAGCTCGGCCCGGTGGAGCAGGAAGAACCGCCGCGCCTCCACGCTGCCCGTTGCGGCCATCAGGGGGCACACTGGCGCAGCGCCCGCCACCCCTGGCGGATCCGGCCCTTGAACAAACAGGCATAGGCGAACTGTGTCGCCGCTGCCGTTCGCCGGCCGCTTGGATCTCGTCGTTGATCTCATGCGCCCGCCGCAGCAGCCCCGCCGCCCGGTAGGCGGCCATCATGTGGAACATGCGGTTGGCGTAGAGCGTGCCGTCGTGCAGATCCTCGGTAAAGGCGCGGGTCTCCTCGAACAGCCGCTCAACCTCTGCCAGGCTGCCCCGCCCGCTGTCGGTCAGCGCGCGCATCTTCACCACCTTCGCATAGGCGATCGCCCGTTCATGACCCAGGCGGGTTGCCATCTCCAGCGCCTCGGTCATCAGCGCGAGGCCGCGGTCCATGTCGCCCATGTGCAGATGCGCCTTGCTGGTCAGCGCAAGAAGCAGGGCCTGCGTCGGCGACCCTTCGGCGCTGCGCAAGCGCGGCAGCCAGGCGTCCGAGATGGCGATCACCGCGCGGAACTGGTCCATCACGTCCAGGCAGCGCATCCGGATCGAGAGGGCATCCTCCAGCGTGTCGGGCGCGAAGCTTTCGATCTCCGCTTCGATCAGGCCGAAGGCGCGCTCCGTCAGGGATTTGCAGGTCTGAAGGGCGTAGAGGCCATAGGCGTTGCGCGCCGCCTCGCGCAGAAACCGCACTGCCTGGACTGGCGCGCCCGCCCGCTCGTAATGGTCGGCAAGGCGATCTGCCTGCCCGCGCGCATCGCCGCCTTCGCAGGATTCCACCGCCTGCGCCGTCGCCAGGTGCATGGCCCGGCAGGCCGTCGCGGGGATGGTCGCGTAGATGGAATCGCGAAACAGGATGTGGCGGAACCGTCCGGCGCCCTCGGGATCGGCCGGATCCGGCTCGACGATGCCTTCCGCGGCCGCGCCGCGCCCTGCGATCTCGGCTTCCGCCACGTCCGCCGCCCGCTGAAGCACGTCGCGCCGGAAGGTCCGCCCCTGCACCGAGGCCATGCGCAAAAGCGCCGTCGTCCCGGCCGGCAGCCGGTCGAACCGGGCAAGGGCGATGTTCTGGACGGCGCCGATGCGGCCCTCTTCGACGGCCTCGCCCCTGGCCGATATCTGATCTGGTGCAGGATTTCGATGGCGAAGAAGCGGTTGCCCTCGGATTTCCGCACGACCCTTTCGGTCAGGGCATCGGTGGCCGCCTCGCCGGTCGGGGCCTGGGCGATGTCCCCGATCTCGGGCGCCCGCGTATCCGGTCTCGATGGTCGCCATCTGCGCGGCCAGGTCCTGCAGGTCCAGCGTGATGATGCCCTGCTGGGGCGTCTCTGCGGCCGCGGGTTCCAGCGGCTCAAGGTCCACGAAGAGCGTGGTCAGGTCCGTCCACCAGAACGAACCGGGCCGCTTGCGCAGGTACTTCCGGCCGGTCATGGTCCAGCCTGCCGGGCCGCCGTCCTCCGGCACCAGCGTGCAGCCATAGGTCATGACCCAGGTCTCGACGGTGTCCGGCTCGGCCTGGAACAGGTCGACCCGGCCCTTCGTCACGGTTTAGGCGGTTTCGGTGCCGTCCGCCGCGGTCAGGTGCACCTCGCCGGTCAGCACCGCCCCCGCGACATCGGCGACGACATTGTCCTTGGCATCGCGGCCCTGCGTGCTCTCGGCGTCCACCGTGAAATCCGCCCGCAGTTTCCGGCCGGCGGCGCGCCCCATCCCCGTGGCGACCTCGTAGGGATCGCCCACGCGGTGATCCCGGGCCGGGCGGCGGCCGGAGACGAACCCGCGCATCGTCTCGTCGAACCGCAAGGCGGGGGAGACGTCGCCTCTGATGGTCCGACACGCTTGTCAGGCCATGGCGGACAGGCCTCAGGACGGTGGGTCACGAAGACGACGTCGCTGCTTTTGGATGATGGGTGGTGACAAGGCGGACAAGCCGGGACCCTTGCGACGCGTGAGCGTGCCACGGGTCCCGATGAAACGCTGAAAGATCCGGAGCGTGATACTTTCGCATAGCGCCGCATTCGGTTGTGCGCGCCGGATCCCGTCGCCACCGAAAGGCCGCACCCGGCGCGACGAGCTTGCGTCGCGCCCCTTCTGCAAGAGTTCTCTCCAGTTCTCTTCGGTCACCGAACGAAACCCGGTTTCGGGCGCTGCGTTTGATCCTGCGCCGCTCGCATTCCGACGTTTTCGGCCCGCGTCTGACCGAAGATCCGCAGATTGCGACAAAACGGCCGTTCTTTGCGTTCGGGCCCCGGTGGGGCGGCTGGCACGCTTACTTGAGTTGCGTTGCCCCCTTTACTTGGCGGTGGTAATATTTTCCGTCCTTTTTGTGCGTGAACCCAAGCTTCTTTGCCTCGGAATCATTCGCCGGAGAGTAGCTGTTTATCAAGGCACGCGCTTGCGACCACTTGATACCCTTCTCCTTGGCGATTTCTGCAACATCTTTCACGAATTCCTTTTTGTAGGCATTCTTCTCTTCTTCTTCTGCCTTTCTGATGTCTTCTAGTAGCTTTGCTCGCTCTTCAGGCGACATGCTCTTCACGTCTACAACCATTCTTCTTGCTCCGTTGCTTCAGGTTTCCGGTCTGAAAACCAATTAATTTTCATAATATCCAGTTTCAATCTTATTGCATCAATTCCGTGCCAAAGAACAAAGACAATTTTTCACTGAGGCTTTTCATAATGTAGGCAAAAGAAGAATCCGAAGAAACCCAGTCCTAGGTCTGCCTCATCCCTTGGGCCATATTGGCCTCGTCGAGGCTGCGCCTTGCGCCTACCGATCAGGTTGAGCGAAAGCGGTGAACTGCCTTGCCATCGACCCGGTGCCATCGTGGCGGGGCAGGTGAAGGAGAGGAGACTTCGAAGGTCGTCGTTGTTTCGTCCGCGATCAAAGTGCTCGCTCGCGGCGCTTGGCTACGAGACGCCCCTACGGACACCGGGCGCCTGCTCCACGATAGCCGATCGCCGCGCAAAGTCATCTGGACGCTTCGCGAGGATGCCGCTTGCTCCAACGGCGCCAATCGGCGCATCAATTTAAGGGCACTGGTCCTGACTGGATGACACTTCGATGACAGGTCACTGGTGAACCAAAACACGGCTTGCCACGGCAGGGGGCCAGGCGTTTGAATTATGGTGTCGACGACAATGGTTTTGTGGTGTCGGCAGGTGTCAGAGCAGGGTCGGATGGTAGGATGCGCGATTGCTGGAAATGCCCGGTCGACGGGGTTCTGGAGAACCTCGAGATCGATCCTGACACGGGGCTGTCCGAGGCCGAGGCCCGGCGGCGGCTTGATGCGCACGGGGCCAATCGGCTACGTCAGGCGGAACGGCGCAGCATCCTCGCGATTCTCGTCGCGCAGGTCAAGAGCATCGTTTTCGCGCTGCTCTTCGCCGCGGCGGTGCTTTCCTTCGGCCTGGGCGAGACCGTTCAGGGTATCGCCATCGCCGTCGCGATCGTGATCAATGTCGCCATCGGGTTCGTCATGGAGCTGCGGGCGACGCGATCGATGGAGGCGCTGCGCAACCTGGAACGTGCAACCGCCAGGGTCCGGCGCGGCGGAGAAGACACCGAGCGGGACACCGCGGGCATCGTCCCCGGCGACATCGTCCTGCTGGACGCCGGCAAGGTTGTCCCGGCGGACCTGCGGCTGATCGAGGCCGACAGCCTGCGCCTGAGCGAGGCCGCCCTCACCGGCGAATCCGTGCCGGTCGCCAAGACGACCGAACCGCTCGAAGGGGAACCGCCGATTGCCGAGCGCACGAACATGGCGTTCAAGGGCACCTCGGTCACCAACGGCGCCGGCATCGGCGTCGTCGTCGCCACCGGCATGGAGACCGAACTGGGGCGCATCGCCGAACTTGCCGAGGAGGCCGAAGGGGAAGAGACACCGCTTGAAAAGCGGCTCGACTGGCTCGCGCAGCGCTTGCTCACCGTCATCCTGTTCGTCGCCGCCGCTGTCAGCCTCGTGGGAATCGTGGCGGGGCGGGACCTCTACCTGATGGTCGAGACCGGGGTTGCCCTGGTGGTCGCGGCCGTGCCCGAGGGCCTGCCGATCGTGGCCAGCATCGCTTTGGCGCGGGGCATGTGGCGCCTCGCGCGCCGCGACGCGCTGGTCGAAAGGCTCTCGGCCGTCGAGACGCTGGGCGCTACCAACGTGATTTGCGCCGACAAGACCGGCACACTCACCGAGAACCGGATGAGCCTGCAACGTCTCGTCCTGGAAAGTGGCACGATCGATGCCGATAAGCCCGCGGAGGGCCCCGCGCTCGAACGCGACGGCGAGGCGGTGGAAATCGGCGATGCCCCCGCGGCGCGCGCGGCGCTCGAAGTCGCCACGCTTTGCAACGCCGCCAAGTTGCAAGACGGCGATGACGGGTCGGCGGACGGCACGGGCGATCCGATGGAAATCGCCCTTCTGGAAGGCGCCAGGGCCGCAGGCATCGACCGCGCCGCCCTGCTGGAGAACGCACCCGAGGTGCGGCGCGAGAGCTTCGACCCCGACGTGATGATGATGGCCACCTATCATCGCGCGCAGGAGGGGTGCCGGGTAGACGTCAAGGGCGCGCCGGAGGCTGTTCTGGACACCTGCAATCGGGTCCTCGGCGAGGACGGGGCGACCCGCTCGCTCGATGACGAGGCCCGCAAGGCCTGGCTGGCGCGCAATGACCAGATGACTGCGGGGGGGCTGCGGGCGCTCGCGCTGGCCGAGAAGACGGTCGCGGACAGCGATGCCGCCCCCTACGAGGAGTTGACCCTGATCGGCCTTGTCGGCCTTCTGGATCCGCCCCGGGCCGAGGTCCGCGATGCCGTCCTTGCCTGCCGCGATGCGGGTATCCACGCGGTCATGGTCACCGGCGATCAGCCCAGCACGGCCCGCGCGATCGCCGAGGCCGTCGGGCTGATCGACGACGCCGACGCGGCACGGGTCGTTCTGGGCAAGGACATGCAAGCGCCCGAGACGCTGTCCGAAGAGGACCGCGCCGATCTGCTCAAGACGCCGATCTTTGCCCGGTTCGATCCCGAACAGAAGCTCGATCTGATCGAGATGTACCAGGACGCGGGCTGTGTCGTCGCCATGACCGGCGACGGCGTGAACGACGCCCCGGCGCTCAAGAAGGCCGATATCGGCGTCGCCATGGGCCAGCGCGGCACCGAGGTCGCCCGGGAAGCGGGCGACATGATCCTGCGCGACGATTCCTTTGCCAGCATCGTGCGGGCGATCGAACAGGGCCGGACGATTTTCGGCAACATCCGCAGGTTCGTCTTCTACATGCTGTCAGGCAACATTGCCGAGATCCTCGCCGTCTCGATCGTCGCCGTGCTCAACGCGCCACTGCCCTTGCTGCCGCTGCAGATCCTCTACATCAACATCGTGTCCGACGTCTTCCCGGCCCTCGCCCTGGGTGTCGGCGAGAGCCGGGGCGACGAGATGAAGCGGCCGCCCCAGGATCCGAAGGAACCGATCATCACGCGTGCGCTCTGGGCTTCGATCGGCGGCTACGGTGCCTTGATCGCGGCCTGTGTGCTGGCGGTTTTCTGGGGCGCCTTCGCCCTTGGTATGACCGGGGCCGAGGCGGTGACCGTCTCCTTCCTCGCGTTCGGCTTCGCGCGGCTTTGGCACGTCTTCAACATGCGGGACCCGGAAACGCCCGCGATCCGCAATCAGGTCACGCTCAATCCCTGGGTCTGGGTTGCCATCGGGATCGGCGTCCTGCTGATCCTGGCCGCGGCCTTCCTGCCCGGGCTGAGCACGGTGCTGCAGACCGCGCCGCTGGGGCTGAAGGGCTGGGGATTGATCGCGGCCGGCAGCCTTGCGCCGCTTCTGCTGGGGCAGCTCTTCAAGCTTCGCGCAGTGCGGCGCCTGCTGCCGGCGCGCCCGGCGTCGCGCCGGCCGGAATGAGGCGCGGCCAGGGCGCGGCGGCCTCGCCCGAAGACACGCCGACCCGCCGCCAGTCATTTCCCGCCGGCCATTGACCGCTCATTTCGCGATGTAGCCGCCGTCGATCACCAATTCCGCGCCGGTGACGAAACGCGCGTCGTCAGAGGCCAGATACGCGATGCCGGCCGCGATGTCCTCGGGCGCGCCCACATGGCCGATGGGGTGCAGGCTGTCGAGTTCGGCCCGGAAGGCCTCGACGCTCTTGTCCGACCGCTCGGCCAGATCCTCGACCAGCGGGGTCCAGATGAAGCCCGGATGCACCGAATTCACCCGGATCTTTTCCTTGGCGTAAAGGACGGCATCGGTCTTGGTCATCTCGCGCACCGCGCCCTTCGAGGCATGGTAGGGCGGGATGTCCGGGGCTCCGACGATTCCGTAGATGGACGACAGGTTGATGATGCTGCCGGCCCCCGCCTCCCGCATCAGCGGAACGGCGTGCTTGGTGCAGAGGAAAACCCCCTTCACGTTGACGTCCATCACCTTCGACCATTCGTCGAGATCGACCTGGTCGGTGGGTTTGTCGGCCCCGGCGATACCGGCGTTGTTGACGATGACGTCCAGCTGTCCCCACGTCGCCTTCACCTGTCCCAGCACGTCGCGCACCGCGTCTTCGTCGGTGACGTCGAGGTGCCAATAGGCGGCCTCGCCCCCCGCCGAGGTGATCCCGCTGACGACGGCCTCGCCGTCCTCGTCCACCACGTCGGTGACAGCCACCTTCGCGCCTTCCTCGGCCAGCCGGCGGCAGGTGGCGGCGCCGATACCGTGGCTGCCGCCGGTCACCACACAGATCTTGCCTTCGAGTCCTCGCATGCTGCGTCTCCTTTCCCGTTTCCTCGTGTTGTCGGATGCACCCGCGCTGAGCCGGGCGTCGGTCCGGCTGAACGCGCCATGCCCCGCCCCGTTCCGCCCGTGGGTCGACGATCGGGCGACAACGGGGCTAACGGTGGAATTTTTGGGCGATTTGCGAGGTGTTGCTGCCGATCTTGGCAGGCGGGCGGGCGAAACCCATCCCCCGGCAGGGCGGGGACGGCCCCGCGCGTCCGGCGCTTTGCGGTACACCGATGATCCCACCGACCCGAAGGCACGAACGCCCCTCTCTCCGGTCCGGCCGATCACGTTCGCAACACGACATTGCAGCCCGCCGTTGCGGCCGAGGTAGCGCGGCCGGCGTGCGGCCGCGATCCGGTTGATAGCGGGGGGTGTCCTGCGAAAATGACTGGGAACAATGGCGGCGGGGCGCAGTTCACCCGGAAAATGCCGGTTTTCAGTTTCAAAGGAATACTCATCGTGGCGATGCCCCCTCTCCCCGGGACCAAGAACAGGGTCCGACATCCCGCGAAGCGATCCAGGGCCGGAGATATGCCGTGGTGAACGAGGCCGCCGTCCTGCTGACGATCGGCGGGCTCATGGCGCTCGGTCTGGCGACCGAGGCCCTGGGGCGCATGACCCGCCTGCCGCGCGTCACTCTGCTGGTCTTGTTCGGGGTGCTGGTCGGGCCGGCCGCGCTCGACCTGCTTCCGGTCGACATTGACCGATGGTACGACCTGACGGCCGATGTCGCCCTGCTCATGGTGGGGTTCCTGCTCGGCGGCAAGCTGTCTGCCGATTTCCTGCGCGAGACGGGCGATCGCGTCATGACCGTTTCCATCTTCGAGGTGCTGGCGGCCGCCGCGGCGGTCTTCGCCGGCCTCTGGGCCCTCGGCGTCGATCCGGCGATGGCGCTGCTGCTCGCCGGCATGGCGCCGGCCTCGGCGCCCGCCGCGATCAAGAGCGTCGTCGAGGAGGCCGAGGCGAAGGGCCGGTTCACCGACGTTCTGCTGGGCATCGTGGCCATCGATGACGCCTGGGGGCTTATCGCGTTCAGCGTATTGCTCGCCGTGGCCCAGACGCTCGACGGTGGCGGCGTGTTCGCGGCGCTCGCCTACGGCGGATGGGAACTTGGCGGGGCGGTCGTCGCCGGCCTTGCCCTCGGGGTTCCCGCCGCCATCCTGACCGGCCGGATCTGGCCCGGCGAGGCCACCCGGATCGAGGCCCTGGGCATTGTCTTCCTGACGGGCGGGCTCGCGTTGTGGATGGAGGTCTCGTTCCTGCTGGCCGCCATGGTCGCGGGGGTCGTGGTCGTGAACTTCGCCGCCCATCACGACCGCCCCTTTCGTGCCATCGAAAACTTCGACTGGCCGTTCATGGTATTGTTCTTCGTCCTCGCCGGGGCGTCACTGGAAGTCTCGGAAGTCTCCGCGATCGGCGTCGTCGGGCTCGCCTACATAGCTCTGCGCCTGTGCGGCCTCGCCGCCGGCGGCTGGATCGGCGCGCGGGTCTGCCAGGCGGAAAGGTCGCATGGCCGCTGGATCGGCATCGCGATCACGCCGCAAGCCGGGGTCGCGCTGGGCATGGCGCTGGTCGCGGGCAGCCGGTTCCCGGATATCAAGGATCAACTCATCGCCATCATCGTCGGCAGCACCGTGATCTTCGAGGTCGCGGGCCCGATCCTGACGCGCTTGGCCCTGCGCAGGGTTGGCGAAATCCCGAAGAACGATTGACGAAACAGGACCGGGCGACGCCCTGTCCCCTGACCGGATCGGCCCTTCCCACCCGGGAAAAGGGCTGCGCGTGAGGTTCCGCGCCTCCGCGAGGCGCATTCTGTGCGGGAACCGCCGGGCACGCGATGCGTTTTCGGGCCAGAACCAGGGGGGAAGCACGAAAATGGCAGAAGACGAACGGCAGATCCTTGTCGTCGAGGACGATGCGCTCATCGCCAGGGACATGGCGCAACTGATCACCGAGTGCGGATGCACGCCGGTCGGACCGGTGTCCAATGTCGCCGACGGGCTGGAAGCCGTCCGGCAGACGCCCCTTGCCGGGGCCGTGCTCGACGTGAACCTGGGCGACGACCGGGTCTGGGCGATCGCGGACCTGCTCGACAAGAAGAAGGTGATGTTCATCCTTGCCACTGGGTATACCACGACCGAGGTGCCCCAGCGCTTCACGGACCGGCTCATCCTGCACAAGCCCCTTCACCCCGATACCCTCGTCGCCGTGCTTTCCGAGTTCTGCTGGTAAGGCGGGCGGTCAGGCGCCCGCGTCCCCCTTCAGGGCATCCGCCGCGACTGGGGCGACACGGGGGCACCGGCAACCTCGGGCGGGAAGGCGTGGTCGCAGGTGGCTTTTAGTTCGTACCGCGCCATGCGCGTGACGAAATCAAGCTTGAAGCCTGTTTTCGCCGGGGTTTCGCGCGCCGCAGCCTTCGGCGATTGGCTAAGCAAGAGCCGCCTGCGGGCCTCGGCCAGGGCCCGCCCCGCGTAGAAACTGATCTGCCGACACCGCCACCGGGACGGGCTGCAGACGTTCCTGCAGGATGGCGGCGTGGATATCGACCCCCGGCAGCGTCGAGAACCTGATTCGCCCCGTCGCCCTAAACCGGAAGAACGCCCTCTTCGCGGGCCAGGACGAGCGCGGCAAGGCCCGGGGCCGCATCGCATCTCTGATCGAGATCGCCAAGGTGAACGGGGTCGAGCCCTTCACCTATCTCAAGGCCACCGCCGAGGCCATCACAGGCGGTCATCCCCAGAACCGCATCGACGACCTGCTGGCCGGGAACTTCCAGCCGTCAAGCTGAAAAGCACGTGGGCCGTGGTAGGCGCTTACGGCACCGTTATTCGGCGTCGAGCGCGGAGTCCTGGCCGAGTCCCGACAGCAAGAGCCGCAACACATCGCACAGGGCGTCGAATTCGGCCCGGTTGTCGGGATTTTCCGGCGACCGCGCGACATGGTGCCAGATGCCGTCGGTTTGCAGCGCCAGGAAACGGGCGATGCGCAGCGCGTCCTCCTTGGGAACCAGTTTGCGCAGATCGTAGGCCAGATTGCTCATCAGCCGCTTCTCGATCATTTTCACGATCCGCGCGAGGTTGGGATTGAAGGCCGCCTCGCCGGCATAAGAGGCCCAGGCATGGGCTGTCTCCATGGTAAGAACCTCGGGACAGAGATTGCCCCAAAGCACGGCCTTGAGGCGCGCGCCGGGTGTCCTGCTTTCCTCCATCAGGCGCAGGACCTGTCGCGTGATGTTGTAGTTGTTCAGCTTGACGGTCGCTTCTAGCAGGTCGGATTTCGTCTTGTAATGGTAGTGGACCAAGCCGTGGGAAATGCCGGCTTCTTCGCTCACGCGGTGCACCGTGGTGCCTTTCAGTCCGAACTTCTGGACCGTGCGAAGCGCGGCTTCCGCCAGTTCCCGCCGGCGCAGTTCGGAAATCGATGAGCGGCGTGCCCGCGCTCCGTTTTTGTTTTTCTTCATCAATTTGCCTTTCCGGCTCTGGGTGCCGCCCGCGTGGTTCATGGCTTAGACGGCGTCGGCGCCCCCATTCGACAATACGAACTTTCAGCCGTGCCACATCCGGTTCAAATGCCGCCCGTCCGGGGAATTTTCAACCAATTGGATACCCGTTTTCGGGCTGCGCGGCAATTGAATTGGTTTTCTAACCAAAAAATTGGTTGAATATTCAGTTATCGTGTTTCAGGTTTTCCCTCGAAAACGGCGCAGGATCGCGCCGGACCGACATCGAGAACGGATAACGCGATGCTTACCCTTGAGACAGTTGACTGGACCTTTCCGGTTCCCATCAAATACGGCCCCGGACGGTTCGCGGAACTGGCCGCGACATGCCGGGCGGCGGGCAGCGAACGGCCCCTTGTCATCACAGACCGCGGATCGCGCGACCTGGATTTCGTCGAGCGGGCCCTTGCGGTGCTGAGCGAGGCGGGCCTGTCGCCCGGTCTGTTCGCCGAGGTCAGCCCCAATCCCACGGACGCCGAGGCCGAGCGCGGCAAGGCTGTGTTCGAGGACGGCCAGCACGACCTGGTCGTTGGGCTGGGCGGGGGATCGGGCCTGGATGCCGCGAAGGCCGTCAGCCTGATCGCGCGGCGTGACACGCCGCTTTGGGCGTTCGATTTCGATGAGCCGGCGCCGGATGTCGCTGATTTCGTGCCCTTGATCTGTGTTCCGACGACCGCGGGCACGGGCGCGGAAACCGAAAGCTCGGCCATGATCACCGATACGCGCCGTGGGATAAAGGGCTGTGTCTGGCACCCACGCCACAAACCCGCCGCCGCGATTCTTGACCCGGAATTGACGACCGGTCTGCCGCCAGGGCTGACGGCCTGGACTGGATGTGACGCCCTCGTCCACGCGATCGAGGCCTATTGCGTGCCGATGTTCCACCCGATGTGTGATGGCGCCGCGCTTGAGGCCCTGCGCCTGATCGGTCCCGCGCTTCCCCGTGTCGTGAACCATCCAGGCGAACTGGAAATCCGCGGCGCCATGCTGGCCGGCTCCTGCCTTGCCGGCGTGTCCTTCCTCAAGGGGCTGGGGCTGGTGCATGCCATCAGCCACATGATCGGCGCCGAGTATGACACGCACCACGGATTGACCAATGCGGTGCTGCTGCCCGCGGTGCTGCGTTTCAATGCACCGGCGATCCAACGGCACTGTCGCCCGATGGCACAGGCGCTTGGTCTGAAGCGCTGCGATTTCGACGGGGTCTACCGCTATGTTTGCGATCTTTTGGATGCCCTGGCTATCCCTGCGAGCCTGTCGGATATCGGGGTTGCGCCCACCGATCCAACCGGCCTTGCCCAAAAGGCCAGCCGCGACCCGGCGGCCTTGACGAACCCGCGCCGGGCAAGCGTCGAGGAGATCGCTGAAATCATCCGCGATGCGCGTGATACAGGCCGCTGATGGGGGGGCGGCAATCGCCGCCGGAAGAAAAAGCTGGCTAGGCGTCCAAAAATTTGGTTAGCTGACCAGCACCTGACTGCCGAGATCGGCCCGCCGCGGCGGGGGCTGGCAACTGCAACAGAAGAGGGGAATGGAATGATGAAGACGACGATCAGGAACACCTTGCTGGGCGCTACCCTTGCGGGGCTCGCAGGCGTGGCGGCCAGCGCCGCCGACACGATACGCATTCCAGTGAACGCCTGGACGGGGCAGAACATCACGGCGCATATCACCGGCGAGCTTCTGGGCGAGCTGGGATATGACGTGGAATACGTCACCGCGGGCGCGGTTCCCCAGATCTCGGCGATGGCGCAGGGCAGCCTGCACGTCCAGCCCGAGTGGTGGGACAACAACGTCGGCAACATCTACGACAAGGCTCTCGAGGATGGTGACATCAAGCTTGTCGGCCCGCTCGGCCTGGAGCCGAAGGAAGGCTGGATGTATCCGCCCTACATGGAGGAGCAGTGCCCCGGTCTGCCCGACTACGAGGCGCTCTATGATTGCGCCCAGGCCTTCGCGACCGCCTCGACCTTTCCGAAGGGCCGGCTGATCACCTATCCGGCGGATTGGGGGACGCGCTCCAAGACGCTGGTGGACCAGTTGGACCTGCCGTTCCAGGCCGTTGCCGGGGGCAGCGAGGGCGCCATGGTCGCCGAACTCAAGAGCGCGGTCTCGGCCGAACAGCCCATCCTGATGATGTTCTGGCTGCCGCACTGGATCCATGCCGATCACGAGTTCAAGTTCGTCGAGTTCGATGGCGACAGCAAGGATTGCCCGCCCGTCGAAGAGCAGTCGCGCGGCGATGCCTGCGGCTTCACACAGGCCAACGTGCACAAGATGGTCAGCGGTGACTTCGCCGAGAAATGGCCCGACGCGCATGTGCTTGTCGAGAACCTGCACCTGACCAACGCCGAGCAGAACGCGATGATCCTGCAAATCGACCAGGAAGGCGCGGCGCTCGAAGAGGTGGTCGCGCAGTGGTTGGAAAAGAACGTGGATACCTGGACGACCTGGGTCGAGGAAGCCCGCGCCGCGCGCGGCTGAACGCCTTCGGCAAAACCGCCCGGCCCAGTTGGTGGGCCGGGCATCATTTCAAAAAAAGGTCGGAACGGGGAAGACCATGACCCACGGAGATCCAAACGCCACGGCGAACAAAGCGATGCAAGGGCAACACGCGAAGTTGTCCTGCCGGCATCTCTGGAAGGTCTATGGCGGGGAGGCACGTGACACCCTTAGCCGCGGCGCGGCCGAGGAGGATCCCGCCGCGGTGGCGGACAAGCTGCGTGGCCAGGGCATGATCCCGGCGGCCGTGGACGTGAGTTTCGATGTGGCCGAGGGCGAGATCTTCGTCATCATGGGGCTGTCCGGTTCGGGAAAGTCCACGGTGGTCCGGTGCCTTTCGCGGCTCGTCGAGGCGACGCACGGGCAGGTCCTGATGGACGGGGACGACCTGCTGGCCAAGTCGCCCAGGGAAATGATCGAGATCCGGCGCCACAAGCTGGGTATGGTGTTCCAGCATTTCGGGCTGCTGCCGCACCTGACGGTGATCGACAACATCGCCTTCCCCCTGACCGTTCAGGGCCTCAGCGCGAAGGAAAGCCGCCGGCGGGTCGAGAAGGTCATCGCGATGGTCGGGCTGGAAGGCCGCGAAGACAGCTATCCCAACCAGTTGTCCGGCGGTCAGCAGCAGCGCGTCGGTATTGCCCGGTCGCTGGCGACCGAGCCGGACCTGTGGCTGCTGGATGAACCGTTCTCCGCGCTCGACCCCCTGATCCGGCGGCAGATGCAGGACGAGTTCCTGCACATCCAGACGGAATTGAAAAAATCGATCGTGTTCATCACCCACGATTTCCTTGAGGCTCTGCGCATCGCCGACAGGATCATGCTGATGCGCGGGGGGCGCATCGTGCAGGTCGGGCGGCCGATCGACCTGATCGTGGATCCCGCTGATGACTATGTCGCGGAATTCACGCAGGACGTGCCGCTAACCCGCGTTCTGACCGCGGGGGACGTGATCGCGAAGGGCCGCGGCAACGTCGAGGGCCTGGTGCGCGTCTCGCCGGGAACCAAGGTGGAAACCCTGCTGCCCATGCTTTCGGACCACCCCGAGGGCCTGGCCGTCGAGCCGGAGGATGGGCCGGCGGAGCTTCTCACGCCCGAAAGCGTGATCGCCGGCTTGTCGCGCCATGCCCGCGAGACCGGGGCCGGGGTGGAGGCCGTCGCCTCATGATCCGACGTGGCGCGATCCCGACCGGTGCACTGGCCTGGGCGGTTGTTCTTGCCGGCATGCTCGGCCTGCTGGCCTTGCGTGGCAGCGTGCCCTGGGCCTTTTCCTATCCGTCCGACTGGGTGCTGCCGGCGACGCGATGGCTGAACGTGGGGATGGATTGGTTCATCGCTTGGTTCGGCCCCGGTTTCCGTGCGGCCTCTGCCTTTCTCGAATGGATCATGGCCGGGGTGCGCTGGCTGATCCTGGTGGTGCCGTGGAGCGTGATGCTGCTGCTCATCACGCTGGCCGCCTACGTGCTGTCCGGGCTGCGGCTGGCTGTTTTCGCGTGCCTTGCGGTCCTTTACATGGCAGTGATCGGGTACTGGCGCGAGTCCATGAACTCGCTATCGCTTGTGGCCCTGTCGGTCCCGGTCTCGGTTATCGTCGGGTTCGGCCTTGGCGCATGGGCCTTCCTGTCGGCGCGGGCCGACCGCGTGATCCGGCCAGCCATGGACCTGCTCCAGACCATTCCGGCCTTCGCCTACCTGCTGCCCATCCTGCTTCTGTTCGGCTTCGGCCCCGTCGTCGGCCTGATCGCCAGCCTGCTCTACGCGGTACCGCCGATGGTGCGGAACACGGCGCTCGGGCTGGGCAGCGTTGGGGCAGAGGTGATCGAAGCCGGCACCATGTCGGGGGCCACGCCGCGGCAACTGTTCTGGCGCGTGCGGGTGCCGACAGCGCGCCGGCAGCTGTTGCTGGGCGTGAACCAGACAACGATGGCGGCCTTTTCCATGGTCATCATCGCCTCGATCATCGGCGGGACCGCCGACATCGGGTGGGAGGTGCTATCCTCCATCCGCAAGGCGGAGTTCGGGCAAAGCCTCATCGCCGGGCTGGTGATCGCGCTCATGGCGATGGTGATGGACCGCATCACCGGTGCGCTGGCCAGCCGCGACGCCACGCAGTCCGCGTCGACCGGCCCGCGCGGCCGTGTCCTGGGCCTTGCCGCGGGTCTTGTAGTGGTCCTGGCGGGGCTCTCTCAAGCCTTTCCGGCTCTGGCCGACTATCCCCAGGGCTGGGTCGTCTTCCCGGCCGAAACGCTCAATGCCGGTGTGGACTACCTGGTGGTCGAGTTCTCGCAGCAGATCGAGGCCATCAAGAAAGTGGCCTTCTTCTATGTCATGCTGCCGGTCAAGCTGGGGCTCGTGCAGACGATCAGCCCGTTTTCCTGGGGCTTTGCCTTCACCGACACCATGAAGGCCGGATATGCGGCCGTATCGGTGGCGCTGACCGTGCTGGGCGGCTGGCGGCTTGGGTGGCCCGCCGCGGTGGTGATCGCCTTTTGTGCCATGCTCCTGTTTTACGGGCTGACAGGTCTGCCGTGGCCCGCACTGATCGCGGCGGCGGTGCTGGCGGCCCATCACTTGGGCGGCTGGCGGCTGGCGGCCGGGGTCCTGGCCGGGCTCGGTTTCCTTCTGGTCTGCGGCGTGTGGGCCGAGGCGATGCTGTCGCTCTACCTCAGCGGACTGGCGGTTTTGCTGTGTTTCCTGCTGGGCGGGCTGATCGGGATCCTGGCGTCGGAATCTGATGCCCTGTCGTCCGCCGTGCGGCCGGTGAACGACACGCTCCAGACCATGCCGCTCTTCGTGCTGCTGATCCCCTTCGTGATGATTTTCAAGATCGGCGAATTCACGGCGCTTCTGGCGATCATGGCCTATGCGATCGTTCCCTCGATCCGCTATACCGAGCACGGTCTGCGCAACGTCCCGGGCGAGGCGATCGAGGCCGCGCTGTGCAGCGGATGCACGCGCTGGCAACTCCTCTGGCGGGTCAAGATCCCGCTCGCGGCGCCGGTTATCCTGCTGGGGCTGAATCAGACCATCATGTATGCCATCGCGATGCTGGTGATCGCCGCCCTTGTCGGCACCAACGGGCTGGGCCAGCAGGTTTATATCGGGTTGGGCGATGGCGATTTCGGCGTCGGCATGGTGGCCGGGATCGGCATGGCGATCATCGCGATGCTGGCCGATCGCATGACCCAGGCGCTGAGCGGCGCCACGCAGACGACCACCCCCTGACATCCCGAGGAGAGAAATGCTGTCCTTCGAAGAATATGCAGCGCATGACGCGCTGGACCTGGCCGGGCTGGTGCGCGCGGGAGACGTGAGCGCCGCCGAGTTGATGGAATGCGCGCTTTCGGCCTTCGAGACCCGGGATGAGACGGTCAACGCCGTGGTCATCCGCAGGGACGAGCTTGCCCGAAAGGATGCCGCGGCGGCCCCGGGCAGCACGGCGTTTGGCGGTGTTCCCTTTCTTGCCAAGGACGTCAACGTTGCGGTCGCCGGCTGGCCCATGACCTTTGCCTCGCGGTATTTCTCGGACGCCGCCCCGGCAGCCACGGATAGCGTCCTCGCTACACGCTGGCGTGCGGCGGGGCTGGTGGTTGCGGGCCGGACGAACACGCCGGAATTCGCCACGGATTTCGTTTGCGAACCTGAGCTCTACGGCCCGACTCTCAACCCGTGGGATCCCGCGCGCACGCCAGGCGGCTCCAGCGGCGGGGCGGCGGCGGCAGTGGCCGCGGGGCTGGTGCCGATGGCGCATGCCTCGGACTCCGGTGGTTCGATCCGTGTGCCGGCTGCATGTTGCGGGGTTTTCGGCTTCAAGCCCACCAGTGGCCTAGTCGCCACCGGGGCGCCCATTGGGCCTTTGGTGGGCGGACTGAACTGCGATCATGTCGTGACCCGAAGTGTCCGGGACTCCGCCGCGCTGCTGGACCGTATCGCCGGCTCCGAACCGGGCGCACCGACAGCGTTCGCCGCGCCCGCGGGACGTTTTCTGGACGCGGCGCGCACCCCGCCGCGGGCCTTGCGCATTGGCCTTTGTCCTTTGGCGCCGTGCGGCCGGTCCGCCACGGCGGAAATCACCGCGGCCCTGCATGAGGCCGGGATGCTGCTGGCCGGAATGGGGCACCAGGTGACGGATTGGTCTTGGCCGGCGGGCTGTGATCCCTACGCGCCCGCAGCCGCGTTTTGGACCGAAGAGATCGCCTTCGCCCTCGATGAGCGCCGTGCCGAACTCGGCCGCGCCCCGGCCGGTGACGAGGTCGGTCCGGTCATCCGATGGGCATCGGAGCGCGCGGCGCGGGCGGATGGAAGCCATCGGGTGCGGATGCGCCAGGCCGCCTGGGACATCCGCCGCCGAATGGCGCGGGCCATGCAGGACGTTGATGTCCTCATGACGCCGGTGCTGGCAGAGCCGCCGCTGCAGACCGGTCTGCTGTCCCACCTGGCGGCACGCGATCTTGAGGCGTGGCAGGCGCGCAGCACGGCCTTCGCGCCCTTCACCGAGATCTTCAATCTTACTGGGCAGCCCGCGATGTCCGTACCGCTGTTTCAGACGGGCACGGGGCTGCCGCTGGGCATTCAGTTCGCCGCGCGGGTCGGCGATGATCTTGCGCTCATGGCCCTTGCGGGCGATCTGGAGCGCGCGCGCCCCTGGCCCCGGCTCGCCTCCCCCCAGCCGTGGAGTGCGGACCTGGAGGCACCGGCCGGTTGACGCGTGTCGCACCAAACCGGCGGTTTGGCCGGGCACTTCTGCGGAACTGGCCCCGCCATGCCGGTCAGGTCCGCCGCTGCCTCGACTTTCGTCATCACGTCACCGGGATAATCGGTCCGTCGGTGGAGAACGCCACCCTGGCACCGCTGTCGCGCCGGGCACAGTAGAGCGGGATCCGGTGCTGGGGCAGCATCGGTCCACGTCCCGGGCAGGCCCCTCCCCCACGCGCGCGTGGCTTGGCCGGAGCGAGGCGACAACGCGCAGATCGCGAAATCGCGACAGGTCAGCGGGAAAAAGCACCTCGCCATGATCGATGCGGTGGCGTCTGTCCCGACGGCCATGGGCCCGCGTTTCCAGCCCTGTGCGGTACAGTGGCGATCCCATCGTGACCTGCCCCAACGCAGTGGTCCGGGTTCAGATGCAGTTCCATCCGCGCGTCCTTGCGGCGACGCAGCATCAAGCGTATCCGATTAATACAGATCAAATTTTTCGTGCGAGCACTATGTTAGAAAGTAACGAGGTTCCGGAGCGCAGGAATGTCCAAACAACAAAAACTACTTGCCGGTCTCAGCGCTGGTCTGCTCGCAACCGTGGCAGTTGCAGGATATTTTTGGTGGCAGATCAATCAGGATCACGGTCCACCGACTTTTGCGCAGGGAAACGGCCGCGTCGAGGCCGACCTGGTCGATGTCGCCTCGGAGATCACGGGGCGGGTGGCGAAGGTTTTCGTGCAAGAAGGCGACCTCGTGCAGGTGGACGACGTTCTGGCACGGATCAAGACCGACACGCTCGAGGCGCAGAAGGCCCGTGCCGAGGCGGATGTCGCCAGCGCGGAAAGCCAGGCCGAGCAAGCGCGCGCGGTCATCGAACAACGAGAGGCCGATCTTGAATTCGCGCAAAAGGAGCTGGAGCGGGCTACCAACCTTCAGGATCGCGGTTTCGGCACCCAGGAGGAGGTCGACCGGCGCAGGTCGGCGCGCGATGCCGCCCGCGCGGGCCTTGCCGCCGCCCGTGCCAGCCTGACCGCCGCGGAGAGGCAGGCCGATGCCGCCCGCGCGCGGGTCAGCGAAATCGCGACCCGAATCGAGGATGCGCGCATACTGGCTCCGGTCAGGGGCCGGGTGCTGTACCGGCTGGCCGAGCCCGGCGAAGTGATCGCAAGCGGCGGCCGTATCGCGACCCTCGTCGATCTGTCGCGTGTCTACATGGAAGTCTTCCTGCCCACCGACCAGGCTGCCCGCGTCGCCATCGGGGCGGAGGCGCGGATTTCACTGGACGGGATCGACCTCGTGATTCCGGCCAATGTCAGTTTCGTGTCGCCCGAGGCGCAGTTCACGCCCGAACACGTGGAAACCCCGGACGTGCGCGCCGATTTGATGTTCCGCGTGCGCCTGCGTGTGCCGCAGGACCTGGTGGAGCGCAATATCGAATACGTAAAGACCGGGATGCGCGGCATCGGGCATGTCCGTCTGGCGGGGTCCGAGGACGTACCGTGGCCCGAGGATCTGACGCTGAGCGATACACCGCCGGTTCAGCGAGGCGATGACGGTGGCGAATGAGAGCGAAAGCCTTGCCGTTGCCGTGCGTTCGCTGAGCCATCGCTACGGCGACACCACGGCGCTGGACGAGGTCGCGCTTGAATTGCCGAGGGGCACGATAGCCGGGCTGTTCGGGCCCGATGGCGTCGGCAAATCCACCCTGATGGGGCTGGTAGCGGGTGCGCGCAAGATGCAGGACGGCCAGATCGAGGTTCTGGGCGGGCCGATGCGCAAGGCGCGCCACCGCAACGCGGTGTTCCCGCGCATCGCCTACATGCCTCAGGGCCTGGGCCAGAATCTTTACATGGCGCTCAGCGTGCGTGAGAACCTGGAATTCTTCGGGCGGCTCTTTGGGCAAAAGGCCAAAGAACGCGACGAACGGATCGACCGGCTCTTGCGCGCCACGCGGCTGGACCCTTTCCCCGACCGTCCCGTCGGCAAGCTGTCGGGCGGCATGAAACAGAAACTGGGCCTTTGCTGCGCGCTGATCCATGACCCCGATCTTCTGATCCTCGACGAGCCGACCACTGGGGTCGATCCGCTGTCGCGGCGCCAGTTCTGGGACCTGATCGGGGATATTCGCGAAACAAGGCCCGGCATGGCGGTGCTGGTCTCAACCGCCTATATGGATGAAGCCGAGGAATTCGACCTGCTCTACGCGATGTATGGCGGGCGCATCCTGTCGAGCGGCAGCGCAGAGGCCCTGCGCGAGGAAACGGGTACCGAGACGCTGGACGATGCCTTCACTGCGCTCCTGCCCGAGCAGGCGCGCAGCGCACCCGTCGATCTGGAGATCCCGCCGCTTGATCAGAATGGGCGCGCAACGGCGATCGAGGCACGCGAGCTGACTCGGCGCTTCGGGGATTTCACTGCGGTCGACCGGGTCAGTTTCAGGATCGCGCGCGGCGAGATATTCGGCTTCATCGGTTCGAACGGGTCAGGGAAGACCACGACCATGAAGATGCTCACAGGGTTGCTGCCCGTGTCGGAAGGCGAGGTCGAGCTATTCGGGCACAAGGTGGATGCCGGCGATACCGAGACGCGAAAGCGCGTGGGCTACATGTCGCAATCCTTCTCGCTTTATGGTCAGCTCAGCCTCCGGCAGAACCTTCGTTTGCACGCGCGGCTGTTCCGGCTGGCGCCGGACGAGATCGAGGGCCGGATCCAGGAGTTGCTGGACCGCTTCGGCCTGACCGGCCATGCCGATGACGCGGCTGGCGCGCTGCCGCTCGGGCTGCGCCAGAGGCTGTCTCTGGCCGCCGCCATCATCCACCGCCCCGAGCTCCTGATCCTTGACGAGCCGACATCCGGCGTGGACCCGGCCGGGCGCGATGCGTTCTGGCAAATTCTGTCGGATCTGTCGCGTGAGGACGGGGTGACGATTTTCGTCTCGACCCATTTCATGAACGAGGCCGAGCTTTGCGACCGTATCTCGCTGATGCACAAGGGGCAGGTTCTGACGGTGGGCGCGCCCGGCGAGATTGCCGAGGATCGCGGCGATGGCGATCTTGAAGCGGCTTTCATCGCCCATATTCGTGCAAACGACGACGACGTCGCCGACGAAGAGGAAGAGGCGGACCCGGGAAAGTCCCTATCATCGCAGGATAACGCCCAGCGGCGGCGACGTGGCGGGGCCTTCCTGCGGCGGCTGCTGGCCTATACGCGGCGCGAGACCTTCGAGGTTCTGCGCGATCCGATCCGCATGACCTTTGCCTTCGGCGGCAGCATCCTGTTGATGTTTCTCTTCGCTTACGGGATCTCCATGGATGTGGAGGACATGGAATTTGCCGCGTTCGATCAGGACCGGAGCCCCGAAGCCCGTGCCTATCTTCAGACCTTCGAGGGTTCGCGCTATTTCGAACGGGTGGCCAGCGTGGAAAGCCGCGCGGCGCTGGTCAAGTTGTTACGGGCGGGCGAGACGACGCTTATCCTGGGTATCCCAGATGGCTATGGCAAGGCGTTGCGCAACGGGCGCGAGGCGGAGATTTCGGCCTGGATCGACGGGGCCAACACACAGCGCGCGGCCACGATTGAGGGTTATGTTGAGGGGGCGCATGCCAGTTACCTTGCCGCGCGGGTGCGTGATGCCGGCGCCGGGGAAAACAGCGGGCAGCGTGGCGCCTTCAACGTCGCGACGCGCTTCGCCTATAACCCGACGGTGGACAGCATCATGGCGATCGCTCCGTCGGTGCCGGCGATATTGCTGATGATGTTCCCGTCGATCCTGATGGCCATCAGCGTGGCGCGCGAACGCGAGATCGGCACGATCACCAATTTCCATGTCACGCCCACCCGCCGGGTCGAATTTCTTCTGGGTAAACAGCTTCCCTATGTGGCCATCGGGATGATCAATTTCGCGATCATGACGGCGATGGCGGTGTGGCTGTTCGGGGTGCCGTTCAAGGGCGGGTTTTTGGTTCTCGCACTGGGTGCGCTGGTTTATGTGATGGCCTCGACCGCCTATGGGCTTCTGGTGTCGGTGTTCACGCGCACGCAGGTCGCGGCGGTTTTCGCCACGATGGTGATCTCGATGATGCCGACGGTAATCTTCTCGGGCATGATGCAGCCGGTGGCCTCGCTCGAAGGGGGGGCACGGCTCATCGGGGTCTCCTGGCCCACGCATTACTACATGTACATGAGCGTGGGCGCCTTCACCAAGGGGCTCGGGGTGGCCGAGCTTGGCCGCGAAATCCTGTGGATTGCGCTGTTCGTTCCGGGCTTTCTGCTGCCGGCGCTGCTTTTGCTGCGCAAGCAGGCGCGCTAAGCGATGCGGCGGGTTCTGGGAAACATCACGTGGCTGGGGCGCAAGGAATTGCTGAGCGTGCTGCGCGACTGGCTGCTTCTGGCGCTGGTGGCCTATGCCTTCGGACCGGGCATCTACTTTCAGGCGCAATCGGCGGGCGCAAGCGTGAACAATGCCGCGGTGGCCTTCGTGGACAACGACCGGTCCCCCTTGTCGCGGGCAATGCGCCAGGCGCTTTACGGCCCGTGGTTCCAGCAGCCGGAGCTGATTTCGAGCGGTCGCGTCGATGCGGTGATGGATGCCGATACTTTCACTTTCGTTGTGGTGCTGCCGCGCGGCATGGCCGCCGATCTGCGCGCGGGGCGGACCGTGACGATTCAGGTGAATGTCGATGCCACCGACGTGACGCAGGCGACTGTTGGGGCGAATTACATTCGCTCGATCCTCACGCGCGAGGCGCGGCGTTTCGCAGCGGACGGGGTCGAGGCGACCGCGACGCCGCAAATCTCGCTTGTACTGCGCCGGGCCTTCAACCCCAATGGCAACAGCACGTGGTTCGAGTCGATCTCGGCCTTGCTGAACTGGCTGACCACGTTGACCATCATCCTGACCGGCGCGGCGCTGATCCGCGAGCGCGAGCATGGCACGATCGACCATTTGCTGGTGATGCCCGTGACGCCTTTCGAGATCGCTCTGTCGAAGGTGCTGGCCAATGCGGCCATCGTCTTTGCGGCCTTCACGGCGTCACTTTTCATCGTGGTGCAAGGGCTGCTGGACGTTCCGATCGCTGGGTCCGTGCCACTGTTCCTGTCGGGTACCTTCCTGTATCTTTTCGCGGCCGCGGCGATCGGGGTGCTTCTGGGTACGGCGGCGCGGTCGATGGCGCAGTTCGCGCTGCTGATGATCATCACGATCCTGCCGATGATGATCCTGTCTGGCGGGATGAGCCCGGTGGAAAGCCAGCCGCAATGGTTGCAATACATCACCTGGTTCCTGCCCTCGCGGCATTATCTGAGCTTTTCCGAAGCGGTGCTCTACCGCGGTGCCGGCGTCGGCATCGTCTGGCCCGAGATCGTGCTGGTGAGCGCACTGGGTGCCGGTTTTCTGACGATATCGCTGGTCCTGTTTCGCCGCGCGGTCGCCGCGGCAGGGCCGTAGAAAGCCGGCTTGAAGCACCTGCGCGAAGGTGCCCCCGCCGATGACGTCGCCGGACAAATCAGCGGGTCCAAGCACCCTGCGCACGACGGCCGCAGCAAGGGCCGAAGCTGGCGTATCCTTCAGATTGCCGCCGAAACGGCTGACCGGTGGTCGCGTTGCGTCACAGAATACCCGCTCGCCGTCCTTTCTTTCCGCCTTCCTGTCACGGTCCGAGGGACCAGGTATCGGTTCACTCCGCGCGCGGCCTCTTACACCACTCCAAGGCGCCCTGCCAGAAAATCTCCTTTCGACCGATCTCCTGACTCGTCACTGACACTGCTGAACCCCGGAGGCTGCGTCTCCGAGCGCACCAGTGGGAGGCCTACAGGTTCATCTACTACGTCTCGAACGAGGCAAACGCCTCACGCGGCCATGTCATCCGCCATCGGTGCCATAACCGGCTATGCATTAACCCGAACACCTCGCACGCGGGTCGGCGGCGGATAGCAAGCGTGACGACTGGGCGCACTGGGCCTACGGGATCGACCAAGACTACCTTTGGCGGGACCACCTGAGGTAGACTCTCTCGCACTGAAAAATCCGCCACCCGAGACACCCGCCGCGAAGAAGGAAATGAGTTTCGCATTGAATGAAAAGGAACCACCAACCAGACCGACTATTCCCCCCGAGAGGCGGAGAGGCTGGGGTCTTTTGGAGCGCCTTCGCCACGAGCGGCTCATGTTTTCTTTTCGAGGAAACCCTGGCTGGGGTGGTAGGATTCGAACCTACGATACACGGTACCAAAAACCGCTGCCTTACCACTTGGCTACACCCCAACGGTGCCGCGCTAATTACTCTGAGCGGCGCGCGGGTTCAAGGGCCGGCGCGCAAAAAATTCCGTGGCGCGGTCAGTCCAGCCGTTCCCCGGCACGCACCCCCCAGAGCGCGCCCTTGGGCGCCCATCCCGTGTAGCCCCCGGCCGTGATCTCGCACCAGTCCGGCGTGCATTCCTCAAGGCGCGCGATCACCCCCAGTTCCAGCCGCGCCACCACCAGCGACTGCGGATCGGGGCGGGCATGGATTTCGAGCATGTCGCGCTCCACCAGCGCCGTGCGCACGCCGGACAGAAGCGAGTAGTGGATCCAGCCGCCCGCGCCGTCGCGGTCGCGCACGCGTCGCCAGTGGCCGTGCTCGGCGGTGATCTCCAGCGGCACGCCCCGGCGCTTGAACACCCAGTCGATGCGGTGGGTCAGGCTGGGCCCCCGGCGCACATTGCCCTCGCCGGCCTTCATCGACACGAACCGCGGCAGCGGCAGGTTGGTGACCGGCCCGCGATCGTCCGCCGGGGCGGCCCCCGCCAGCGCAGCCGCAAGCCCCAGGGCCCACAGAAGCGTCCATTTCATTGCCATGTTCCGGTTACTGCTCGACTTTCGCGATGCGGGTTCTTGTGCCCGCCGGTATCCTGCGCCACTGTGGCACCGACGCGCGCGATTTGGAAGAAGAAGGAGGGGCTTCATGCCGTCTGCACGTCTGAGTGTTGTCGTTACGCGACGCCTGCCCGAGCCGGTCGAGACACGGCTGAGCGAACTCTTCGACGTGCGCCTGCGCGACAGCGACGCGCCGATGACGCGCGAGGACCTGGCCCGCGCGGTGAAGGACTGCGACGTGCTGGTGCCCACCCTGACGGACCGGATCGATGCCGGCCTGATCGCCCAGGCGGGCGATCGGCTCAAGCTCATCGCGAACTACGGCGCGGGGGTGGACCACATCGACGTGGCCACCGCGCGCCAGCACGGGATCCTGGTTTCCAACACGCCTGGAGTCTCGGCCGATGACACGGCCGACATGGCCATGGCCCTGATCCTGGGCGTCACCCGCCGCATCCCCGAGGGGCTGGCGGTGATGCAGTCGGGCGAGTGGGAGGGCTGGTCGCCCACGGCGCTCATGGGCGGGCGCGTGGCCGGCCGCCGGCTGGGCATCCTCGGGATGGGCCGGATCGGGCAGGCGGTGGCCCGCCGCGCCGCCGCCTTCGGCATGCAGATCCATTACCACAACCGCCGCCGCCTGCGCCCCGAGATCGAGCAGGCGCACGAGGCGACCTACTGGGAAAGCCTCGACCAGATGGTGGCGCGCATGGACGTGGTAAGCGTGAACTGCCCGCACACGCCATCGACCTTCCACCTGATGAACGCCCGGCGGCTGAAACTGATGAAGCCCGAGGCGGTGATCGTGAACACCTCCCGCGGGGAGGTGATCGACGAAAATGCGCTCACCCGCATGCTGCGCGCGGGCGAGATCGCGGGCGCGGGGCTGGACGTCTACGAGCATGGCAGCGAGGTGAATCCCCGCCTGCGCACGCTGAAGAACGTGGTGTTGCTGCCGCACATGGGCTCGGCCACCGTCGAGGGCCGGGTCGAAATGGGCGAGAAGGTGATCGTGAACATCAAGACCTTCGACGACGGTCACCGCCCGCCCGACCAGGTGGTGCCCGCGATGCTGTGACGGGTGCGGCCCGTCAACCGGCTGCGCCGCTTGCCCACCGGGCGGGCAGGGGGCACGGTGATCGCGTCCGGAGTGCCGGCATGAAGGAGGGTTCGTCATGAAACTGCGTCACTGGACCCTTGCCTTGGCCCTGTTTCTGGGGGCGCCCGCCGCCGCCCAGCAGGCCAGCGAGGATCTCGCGCCGGAAGGGCCGGGGGCGGGATCGGTCGCCATCTCGCCCGAGGTCACGGCGCCGCAGGCGCGCAAGGCCGCGGGCGATCCGGTCACGGCGCAGGACTGGATGGTCTCGGTCGCCAATCCCCATGCGGCCGCAGCCGGGGCCCGGGTGCTGCGCGCCGGCGGCACGGCGGCCGATGCCATGGTCGCGGTACAGGCGGTGCTGGGGCTGGTGGAGCCGCAGAGTTCCGGGCTGGGCGGCGGCGCCTTCCTTGTCTGGCGCGACGGGGCGAGCGGCGCGCTGACCACGCTGGACGGGCGCGAGACCGCGCCGCTCGCGGCCACGCCGACGCTCTTTCAGACCCCCGAGGGCGAGCCGCTGGATTTCTTCGACGCCGTTGTCGGGGGGCGGTCGGTGGGCACGCCGGGCACGCCCGCGCTGATGCAGGCCGCGCACGAGCGCTGGGGCAACCGGGATTGGGCAGGGCTGTTCGACGACGCCATCCGCCTGGCCGAAGAGGGCTTCGCCGTCAGCCCGCGGCTGGCGGGGATGGTGGCGATGGACGCCCTGCGCCTGGGCCGGCACCCCGGGACACGCGCCTATTTCCTGCCCGGCGGCCAGTTGCTGGAGGTCGGCCAGACCCTGCGCAATCCCGCCTACGCCGGCACGCTCAAGCGTCTGGCGGCCGAAGGGGCGGAGGTCTTCTACAGCGGCGCCATCGCCCGCGACATCGTCGCCACCGTGCAGGGCGCTGCCGGCAATCCCGGCGTGCTGGAAGCGGTGGACCTTGCCATCTACCGCGTGAAAGAGCGCGCGCCGGTCTGCGTGGACTACCGCGCCTACGAGGTCTGCGGGATGGGGCCGCCCTCCTCGGGCGGGCTGACCGTGGGGCTGATCCTGGGGCTGCTGGAACATTTCGACCTGCCCGGCATGGGGCCCGACAGCGCCAGGGCCTGGCGGCTGATCGGGGACGCCTCGCGCCTGGCCTTCGCGGATCGGGGCCGCTACATGGCCGACAGCGATTTCGTGCCGGTGCCCGCCGAGGGGCTGCTCGATCCCGCTTATCTGGAAAAGCGCGCGGCGCTTCTGCGCGGCGACGACGCGCTGCCCGAGGTGGCCCCCGGCGATCCGGCTTTCGATCACGCGGCCCGTTGGGCCGACGACGAGTCGCTGGAGTTTCCCTCGACCTCGCATATCTCCATCGTCGACCGCTACGGAAACGCCCTGTCGATGACCACCACCATCGAGAACGCCTTCGGCTCGCGGCTGATGGTCCGGGGCTTCCTGCTGAACAACGAGTTGACCGATTTCTCCTTCCGCAGCCACCGCGACGGACGCCCCATCGCCAACCGCGTGGAACCGGGCAAGCGGCCGCGCTCGTCGATGGCCCCCACCATCGTGCTGCGCGACGGCGAACCGGTGCTGCTGGTCGGCAGCCCCGGGGGCAGCCGCATCATCGGCTACGTCGTCAAGGCGCTGATCGCCCACCTTGACTGGGGGATGAACGTGCAACAGGCGGCGGCGCTGCCCAACCTGGTCAATCGCTACGGCCCCTTCGAGATCGAGGCAGGCCGCGCGGGCGATCTGGCCGGGGCGCTGGCCGACGCGGGATTCGAGGTGGACCGCACCCCGATGGTTTCGGGCCTCCAGGCGATCGCGATCGGGGCAAAGGGGCTCCGCGGCGGCGCGGATCCCCGGCGCGAGGGCGTGGCCCTGGGTGACTAGGCCCGCCGCCCCGGAAATGGCCCGCGCGTTTCCAGATCCCGCCAGATTCCGGGGGTAGGCCGGCGCGCGGTACACGACGCGAGGTCCGACGGATGACCAACCCCTATGCCATCGCCTTCGCCGCCGCCGCCGCGGCGGCGTTTCTGGGGGCGGATTACGTGGATCAGGCGGGCAAGGCCGGCGTCACGCCCGGCAGCTTTCCGCTGGATCGCTACCTCGACACGTTTGCCAGCCGCGCGGCCCCCGCGCCGGAGGGGGCCGCGGCGCGGTCGGAATCCGTCGCCACCGCGCCCGCGCCCGTGCCCGAAACCCGCGCCCCAGTTCCGCGAACCGCCGGGGGCGACACCGGCCTGCAGCAGGGTGGTGCCGCCGGCCCCGCGCCCGGGGCTGGCGTCCGGCGCCTGCAATTGTCCGGCGGGCGCGCCTGCCTTGACGGGGCCGCCGGACGCCTTTGCGGGAAGTGACCGCCACCGGCCCGGCGCGGCCGGCCAATCGGCCCCCGGCGTCGGTTTTGCGCAATCTTGTGTCGGCTGAACCCTGCGCGCCACGGCAGGGCTGATAAACATGCCCCATTGCATGTGACCGAAGGGAATCGCCGCTCATGAAAACCCATGTCAAAGCCCTGATCGTCGGTGGCGGTGCCATCGGCACCTCGATCGCCTATCACCTGGCCCGGTTCGGCTGGGACGACGTGATGCTGCTGGAGCGCGATGAGCTCACCTCGGGCTCCACCTGGCACGCCGCGGGCCTGCTGCCGCTGTTCAACATGTCCTACGCGGTCAGCCACATCCACGACTACTCGGTGAAGTTCTACAAGTCGCTGGAAGAAGAGACCGGCCTCAACGCCGGGTTCTCCGTCGTGGGCAACCTGCGGATGGCCCAGACACGGGAGCGGATGGACGAATACATGGTTTATGCCTCCACGGCGGATACCGTGGGCATCCACTATGAATGGCTGAGCCCCGATCAGATCAAGGAGCGCTGGCCGCTGGTGCGCACCGAGGATCTGGAAGGTGCGATCTACCACCCCGAGGATGGCTATATCAATCCTGCCGATCTCACGCAGGCGATGGCCAAGGGCGCGCGCCAGCGCGGCGTGACGATCGAGCGCAAGTGGCAGGCCGATGCCTACGAATGGACCGGCAGCGAATGGAAGGTCACGCTCACCAAGATGGTGGAGAAGGGGGGCAACCTGGTGCCCTCCGACGAACAGGTCGTCGTCACCGCCGAACATGTGGTCACCGCCACCGGCAACCACGCGCAGCGCACCGCGCGGCTTCTGGGCATCAAGATGCCGGCGATCCCGGTGGAACACCAGTACATCGTGACCGAGCCCGACCCCGCCCTGGTCGAATGGCGCAAGACCAACCCCGAACACCCCGTCCTGCGCGACGCCGACGCCAAGTGGTACGTCCGCGAGGAACGCGGCGGCTGGATCCTCGGGCCTTACGAGCGCAACGCGCCCGCGCGTTTCGAATACGGGGTGCCCGACAGTTTCCGCGCCGACCTCTTTCCGCTCGATCTGGAGCGGATCGAGGAGGAATACATGTCGATGATCCACCGGATTCCTTCCTCCGAAGAGGTGGGGCTGAAGGACGACTACAACGGCCCCATCTGCTACACCCCCGACGGCAACCCGCTGATCGGGCCGGCACCGGGGCTGCGCAACATGTGGCTGGCCGAGGGTTTCTCCTTCGGCATCACCGCCGCGGGGGGCACCGGTTACTACATGGCGCAGATGATGGTCGAGGGCGAGGCCGAGATCGACATGGCCAGCCTCGATCCCAAGCGCTTCGGATCCTGGACGACCACGGAATATGCCGCCCGCAAGTGCGAGGAAGCCTATGAACACGTCTACATCCTCCACCACCCGGATGAAGAGCGCGAGGCCTGCCGCCCGCTGCGCACCGCGCCCGCCTACGACCGGCTGAAGGCCCGCGGCGCGCAGTTCGGCGTGGTCAACGGCTTCGAGCGGCCCAATTATTTCGGCCCCGTCGATGCGCCGGCCGACTTCGATCACCAGGCTCGCAGCTTCCGCCACGGCGGCTGGTGGGACTACGCGGTGCAGGAGGCCAGGGCGATCCGCGAGGGCGCGGGCCTGATCGACGCGTCGGCCTTCACCAAGCACGTGGTCAAGGGCCCCGGCGCCACCGCCTTTCTGGACTGGTTCACCTGCAACAAGCTGCCCAAGGTGGGGCGCATCAACCTGACCTACGCGCTGACGCCCGAGGGTACCACGCGCACCGAATACACGATCGTGCGGCTGGGCGAGGACGCGTATTACCTCGTTTCCTCGGGCGCGCTGACGGATTACGACGGCGACTGGCTGCGCAAATGCGCGGCCGACAAGGCGGATGAATTCGGCTACATCGAGGTTCAGAACGTCACCACCCAGTGGGGCGTCTTCGCCATCGCCGGGCCGAAGTCCCGCGACGTGCTGAAGGAGGTGGTCAAGGACGCAGAGCCCGACACCGTGCTGGGCAACAAGCGCTTCCCCTGGCTGTCGTGCCGCGAGATCGAGCTGGGCATGTGCCCGGTGCGCGCGATCCGCGTGGCCTATACCGGCGAGCTGGGCTGGGAACTGCATCACCCCGTCGAGATGCAGAACTACCTCTTCGACCTGCTGGAGAAGGCAGGGGAAACGCACGGGATGAAACTGGTCGGCGCCCGCGCCCAGAACTGGCTGCGCCAGGAAAAGAGCTATCGCGCCTTCGGCCACGAACTGGGGCGCGATGCCACCCCGCTGGAGGCCGACCTGCCCCGTTTCGTGGACCAGTCCAAGGATTTCCTGGGCAAGGCGGCGATGAACGACATCGGCGTCCGGTTCAAGTGCGTGACCGTCCTGATCGACGGGCCCGAAGACGCCGATCCCTGGGGCTCCGAGGCGCTGTATGACGGGGACACGCGCGTCGGCCGGCTCACCTCGGGGGGCTACTCGGTCGCCTTCGGCAAGGCGATCGGCATGGGCTACGTCAGCCCCGACAAGGCCGCGCCGGGCACCCAACTACGGGTCAAGATCCTGGACAGGCTCTGGCCCGCCGAGGTGCAGGTCGACAGCCCCTACGACCCCAGGAACGAAAGGATTCGCGTGGACGGCTGACCCCGCCACGCAAAGGGCCCGCGGTCCCGCGGGCCCTTTTCGTCGGTCGCCGGGCGGCACCCTCTCTGCCCGGACAAGACGCTTGTCCGCTTCCCGAAGCAGACGTCCGGCGCATTGTGTCCTGAAGATCAACCGGCCCGTCCCTCCCGGCCGGCGCGGTTCTCGCGCCGGTCCCTTGGATCGGACAGGAACCTGTATCGCGATCTCAGGCGAAAACCGCCCAGAGCTGGGCCAGACCCGTGAGGCCGACCAGCCCGGAAGAGGTCGCTTTCAGCGCCGTCATGTTGCGCGCGCTGACCATCTTGCCGAAGGCGCTGCCGGCCATCTCGTCATCCATGTCCTCTCTGAGCGCTTCGACGTCGTCGAGGGCCGCGTTTCCCGCCAGGATGCCGAAGGCGGACACCGCGATAACCAGCGGGACGATCATCACCGGTGACCCGTCCGGCGCAAAGGAAATGATCGCCGCCAGTCCCACGAAGGCGAACAGTGTCGTTCGCAACGTGCCGTAGTAGTCTTCTAACCTTGCCCGAACGATCGGGCCCCGAAATCCTTCCTCCATGGAAATATCCCCCTGCTGTAATGCGCAGACAGCTTACCACACCCCGTTGCTTTACCCCACGGCAATCTTGGTGATCGGTCTTCGGTGCCGCTTGTTTGCAGGATCGAGGCACCTCGGAAAACGGTGCAGCCCACTGCGGGCCTGCACCCTCAAAACCGTCCCTGACATGCCGGGGGTCCCGGCGAGCCTGCTGCGCCATCGGCGCGCCGGGTCACTCCGCCGCTTCGGCGCGGCGCTCGACCAGTTCGTCGTAGCAGGCCAGGGCCTTGGCGGCATACATCATCGACGGCCCGCCGCCCATCTGGACGGTCATGCCCAGGGTGTCGGCCACCTCCTCGCGCGTGGCGCCGCATTTCACCAGCGTCTCGACGTGCAGCGCGATGCAGGTTTCGCACTTGGTGGCCACGGCGATGCCCAGGGCCACGAATTCCTTGACCTTGAACTCCAGCGCGCCGCCGTCCTTGACGGATTTGCCAAGCGCGCCGAAGGCCTGCGCGGTGTCGGGGATGGCGCGGTTCAGCGCGCGCAGCTGTTGACGGGTGTCGGAGAGTTTGTCGGTCCAGCTCATGCGAGGCTCCATTGTCTGTGCTGGCCCCGCGCAAAGCACGAATTCCCCGCTCCCTCCTTGATCGGGATCAAGCCGGGCGTTCGGCCACCAGCGAAAGGTTGTTCGCGGGCATCTCGACCACGTCCACCAGCGACAGCCCGGCGTCGTGCAGCCAATCGATCACCTCGAAGTCGTCCTTGTAGCCGATCTCGGGGTCCTGCGCGCGCAGGCTGGCGTCAAAGGTACGGTCGCCCTCCGAGGTCGTCTCGCCATCGCGCAGGAAAGGCCCGTAGAGGATCAGCCGCCCCCCCGGGGCCAGGGCGCGCGCCGCCTCGGCCACCAGGGCCTGCGCCTGCCCTTCGCTGATCAGGTGCAAAAGGTTCACCAGAACGATCAGGTCCTGACCGCCGTGCGCGGCGGCCCAGCCCGGCGTGCAGGCATCCAGCGCGATGGCCGGGCGCAGGTTGGGCAGGCCGGCCTCGGCTGCCCAGGCGTCGATGCTGGCACGGCGTTCGCCGTCGATCTCGCTGGGTTGCCAGTCCAGGCCGGGCAGGGCGGCGGCGAAGCGCACGGCATGCTGGCCCGTACCGCTGGCCAGTTCCAGCGCCCGGCCCGCCTGCGGGGCATGGTGGCGCAGCAGATCGCACAGCGGCCCGGCGTTGCGCTCGGCCGATGGGGCATGCAGGCGCCCGCCCTCGCCGGGGGTGGCGACAGAGGCGCTGTCGGGCAGGTTCAGGCGGCGGGACATGCGGCTTCCTCCAGGCGGTCGGTGGCCGGCGGCGGCGCGGGGGCCAGGGCGCTCAGCCGGGCGTAAAGCGTGTCGCTCATCTCGAATTCCACGGCCGCGAGTGACGGGCGCAGCTGCGCCGTGCTGCGCGCCGAAAGGATGGGCATCGGCCTGGCGGGATGGGCGGCCACCCAGGCCGCGGCCAGCGTGGCGGGATCGGTGCCGGTTTCCTCGGCCAGTTCCGCCAGATCCCGTGCCGCGGCATGCATCCAGTCCTGCCCGTAGCGCGCGGCGTAGCGGCTGTCCTCAGTCAGCCGGCCGCTGCCGCCCCGGGCGTATTTGCCTGTCAGCAATCCCCCCGCCAGGGGCGAGTAGGGCGCCACCGCGATCCCCTCGGCCCGGGCCATGGGCAGGATCTCGACCTCGGCCTGGCGCTTGACCAGGTTGTACATCGGCTGCAGCACCGCGATGGCGCCATCGGTCAGCCCCTGCGCCTTCATCGCCTGCCAGGCGGCGAAATTCGACAGGCCCAGGTAGCGCAGCTTGCCGGCGGCGCGCAGCTCCAGCAGCGTGTCCAGGCTCTCGCGCAGGTCGGTCCGCGGATCGAAACGGTGCAGATAGAGGATGTCGACGACATCCATCCCCAAACGCCGGCGCGAGGTCTCGAACTGTTCCAGAAGGGTCGCGCGGCCGGCGCCGCCGGTGTAGCCGGCCTTGGTGGCGATGATCAGGCCGTCCCGCTCGGGCGCGGCCAGCCGCCCCAGGATCCGTTCCGAGGCGCCGTCGGTGTAGACATGGGCGGTGTCGAAATGCGTGATGCCCTCCGCGCGGGCGGCCGCGAACATCGCCGCGCTTTCGCGTTCGTCGGCGCGGCCGCCGAACTGCATCGTGCCGAACGCGAAGCGGCTGGCCGGCGTGCCATCCGGGGCGGTCAGCATGCCCGCCTCAGCGCTTTCGGTCGCGGCGCGAACTCATCGGCTGGAAGGCCACCCCGACATGCGCCTCGCAATAGGGTTTGCCCGACTGAACCGGCAGCCCGCAGAACCAGAAATCCTCGGTCGCGGGGTCGCCCACGGGCCATTTGCAGGTCCGCTCGGTCAGTTCCATCAGGCTCAGCTTCTTGGCCTTCTTTTCCACTTCGCTGACCTTGGCCAGCGCCTCGGGGTCGATCTCGCTGGTCGAGGGCTGGGGCGGAAGCGGCTGGCCGGCCGGCACGATATGCTTGGCCCGTCCCGCCGGGGCGGCCTCGATCTCGTCCTCCTCGGCGGGCGCCATCGGCTCGGCCGGGGCCGCGGCGGCGGGCGCCGGCTCGGCCTCGCCGGGATCCGCGGCTGGCGCGGGCCTGGCCTCCGCGGCCTCGGCGGCCTCGGCCGGCTTGGCCTTCGCCGTGCCCTCGGCCGTGCCCGATCCGTTGCGGTTCGACAGGCCCAGGCGGTGCACCTTGCCGATCACCGCGTTGCGGGTCACGCCCCCAAGCTCCTTGGCGATCTGGCTGGCCGACTGGCCCTCGTTCCACATCTTCTTCAACAACTCGACGCGTTCTTCGCTCCAGGACATCGCCGGGGCCCCCTATCTCACCACCTCAAAGGGCGGCCCGGTGCCCGCGCCGCCCTGAAAAATCCGTTGGTGCCTATTCTAATCACTCGCGGGTGAGTTACAAGGCATCCGCGAGCATCGCAAAGGAGAGATCATGGCCGACACGCAGGATATGGGCACGCGCCGCTTCGGGCGGGTCAACTGGATGGGGCTCTACACCCTCTGCGCGCGTGAGGTGCAGCGCTTCATGGCCGTCTGGACGCAGACCGTGCTGGCGCCGCTGGTCACGGCCGGGCTTTTCATGGTGATCTTCACCATCGCCATCGGCCCCCGCCGGGGCGAGGTGATGGGGGCCGATTTCACCACCTTCATCGCGCCCGGCATCCTGATGATGACGGTGATCCAGAACGCCTTTGCCAATACCTCGTCGTCCATCGTGATCGCCAAGGTGCAGGGCAACATCGTGGACACCCTAATGCCGCCGCTCAGCCCGGCGGAAATGGTGATCGGCTACCTGGCAGGCGGTATCGGGCGCGGGCTGATCGTGGCGGCGGTGATCGTCGCGGGGCAGATGATCTTCATCGATCTGCAGGTAGCCCATCCCCTGTGGGCGATCACCTTCGTCTTCCTGGGGGCGACCTTCCTGTCGGGGCTGGGCATGGTGGCCGGGGTCTTCGCCAACAAGTTCGACCAGATGGCGGCGATCACCAATTTCGTCATCACGCCGCTGGCCTTCCTGTCGGGCACCTTCTACTCGGTCCAGGCACTGCCCCCCGGCCTGCGCGAGGTCACCTACTTCAATCCCATCTTCTACCTGATCGACGGCACCCGGTACGGTCTGATCGGCGTCTCGGACGGCTCGCCCTGGCTGGGCCTGGCGGTCGGTCTGGGCTCCTGCCTGGCGATCTCGGCCGCGGCCTGGGCGATGTTCGCGCGCGGCTACCGCCTCAAGGCATGAGCCGCGCGTCAGCCGCAGACCTCCGCGGCCTTGTCGCCGTAGGCCGTGTAGGCCTGCCAGAAACGTTCGTCGGCGGACCGGTCGGATTGCCGGATCTCCTGCGCGCGATGCGGATCGCCGTAGAAGGCAACCGCCTTGCGCTGCTGGCGCCGGGTCAGGGTGCGATCCGCCACCGCCTGGATGCAGCCGCACAGCGGGCGGGACCGCATCTTGCGGTCCGAATCCATGCAGGCCCGGCTGATCGGGCCGAAGGCCATGGGCGCCGGACCAAGGGGCGCCTGCCCGCGGAACCTGTCGCCCCCGCCGCAGCCGGCCAGCACCGCCACCAGAGCCAAGATCGTTACCTGTCGCATGCGCCTTGCCCCGCTCGTCCGGCCGCCGCCGGGACTATCCTTCCCCGTGCGCGGCCCGCGTGATCGCCTCATCCGATCCTTGCCCGACCGGGCCCGATTTTTCAATTCACAAGATCGCCCGCGCCTGCAACACTCGCGCCCGTTCGTGTCGACGCCACCAACCCTGCCACCCAAGACGAGGCCCGCCGATGGAGCTGTCCACCCTGATCTTTGTCGCCATCGCGATCGTGCTGCTGCAGCCGCTGCTGGCGGGACGGCTCTTCGCCCTGCGCCGGATGCAGTCGATCCGCGCGATCGAGCGCAAGCGCGGCACCCGCGTCATCACCATGATCCACCGCCAGGAAAAGCGCAGCCTATTCGGCGTCAACGTCTCGCGGATGATCGACCTGGAGGATGCGCAATCGATCATCTCCGCCATCAAGGAAACGCCGGACGACCAGCCCATCGACCTGGTGCTGCACACGCCCGGCGGGCTGGTGCTGGCGGCGATGCAGATCGCCCGCGCCGTCGAGGCGCACCCGGCCAAGGTGACGGTTTTCGTGCCGATCTACGCCATGTCGGGCGGCACGCTCATCGGGCTGGCGGCCGACGAGATCGTGATGGGCGAGTTTTCCATGCTGGGGCCCATCGATCCGCAGATCGCGGGCATCTCGGCGGCCTCGGTGGTGGCCGCACGCGATGCCAAGCCGGTCGAGCACGTCTCGGACCTCGCGCTTGTCTTCGCCGATGTCAGCGACAAGGCAATCGCCCAGGTCAAGCGCGGCGCGATCGAGATCATGACCCCGCGCATGGATGCCGACAAGGCCGAGGCGCTGGCCGACAAGCTCACCTCGGGGCAGTGGACGCATGACTACGCCCTGACGCCGTCCGAGGCGCAGGACCTGGGCGTGCCCGTCACCGTGGGCATGCCCCGCGAGATCCTGGACCTGATGAAGCTCTTTCCCGCGCCGGTGAAACAGAGCGCCGTGGAATTCCTGCCCTTCGATCCCCCGGGCAAGAAGATGACCTGAGCCCGCCGCGCGCCCTGCCGTCAAGGGGCGTGTCAGCCGGCGGCCTTCAGCATCATCTCCTCCACCGTGCGGTCGGCCACCTCGGCGGGGCTCAGGCCCTCGGCCGCGGCCCGGTCCAGGATGCGGGCCATGGTGCTTTCCAGCGCCGCCAGCTTTTCCGCCACCCAGGGCTGGCGGTCGGCGATGGCCAGGATCTCGGCGGCGGCGTTGATGATGCCACCCCCGTTGGCCACGTAATCGGGCAGGTAGAGGATGCCGCGCGCGTGCAGCGCCTGCGCGGTCTCGCGCTCGGGCGCGGCCAGCTGGTTGTTGGCCGCCCCGGCCACCAGCCCGGCGCGGATCTGCGGCACCGTCGTGGCGTTCAGGATGCCGCCGATGGCGCAGGGGGCAAAGACATCCGCCGCCACAGCGTGCACCTCCTCCGGCTCGGCCTGCGCGGCGTCGAAGGCGCCCGCGGCCCGCGCGGCGCGCCCGGCGTTCATGTCGGCGACCACCAGGTCGGCGCCCGCCGCGTGCAGCAGCCGGCAGAGGTGCCAGCCCACGTGCCCCAGGCCCTGCACGGCCACACGGCACCCGGCCAGATCGGCGCTGCCGGTCCGGTGCTGCAGCCCCAGCCGCATGGCGTTGAACACGCCCTGCGCGGTCACCGGCGAGGGGTCGCCGCTGGCATGCGCGCCGGTCTCCAGCCCGGCGACATGGGCGGTCTCGCGGGCGATCTCGGCCATGTCGGCGGGGGTCATGCCCATGTCCTCGGCCGTCCAGTAGCGGCCCTCCAGCCGCGCCACCGCCCGGCCCATGGCACGCAGCAGCGCGGGGCTCTTGTCGCGCTCCGGGTCGCCCAGGATCACCGCTTTGCCGCCGCCCAGCGGCAGGCCCGCGGCGGCGTTCTTGTAACTCATGCCCCGCGACAGGTTCAGCACGTCCGCCAGCGCGGCGTCCTCGCTGTCGTAGGCCCGCATGCGCAGCCCGCCGGCGGCGGGGCCCAGCCGGGTCGAGTGCAGCGCGATGAACCCGCGCAGCCCCGTCTCCGCGTCCGCGACGCGGTAGACCTCCTCATGTGTGGAAACAGCCAGTTTCGTCAGCATGTCGCGCCTTCCTCCCTTTGGCGCAGTAGGTAAGCGATACCGCGCGCGAAAAAACAGCGAATCGGGATCAAAAAGCGGTTACCCTTGGCGGAAAACACCAGGAATCGGGAGAGTTTTGGGAAAAAATGGATGCCATCGACCGCCGCATCATCGCCGAACTGCAACGCGACGGCCGCCAGCGGCTCAGCGACCTGTCGCAGGCCGTGGGCCTGTCGCCCACGCCCTGCGCGCGCCGGGTCGCCCGGCTGGAGCGCGCGGGCATCATCACCGGCTATTCCGCGCGGGTGGACCAGGAGCGGCTCGGCCTGCCGCTCAACGTCTTCATCTTCGTGGAACTGGAGACCCAGTCGCGCGCGGCCGTCTCCAGCTTCGAAGCCGCGCTCAGGCGTTTCGACGAGGTGATGGAATGCTACCTGATGACCGGCACCCGCGACGTGCTGATCCGGGTGGTCGCCGCCGATCTGGCCGGCTTCGACCGGTTCCTGGAGGAGGGGCTCATGCAGATCCCCGGCATCCGGTCCATGCGCTCCAGCTTCGCCCTGCGCACGATGATCCGGCGCAACGCGCTGCCGCAGGGGCAGGGGGCGTGACCAAGCGGGGCGCGCCCTGGCGGGCGCGCGCAGGTCATCTCGCCGTCCGCCTTTGGCGGTCGGCTCGGGGGACGGCGGCGCGCCGCCGTCCGGGGGGTCAGCGGCGGATCTCGAACTCCGCATTGTCGGGGGGATTGCCGATTTCGGTCTGCACCTCGCTGACCTGGGCGCCGGCGGGCCCCCGGCGCAGGGCCCGGGCCATGTCGTCGACCCTGTCTTCTGGGCCGTGGATGACCGCGCAGACGGTGCCGTCGCTTTCGTTGCGGACCCAGCCGTCAAGGCCCCGGCGTTCGGCCTCGTCCCTCGTCCAGGCCCGGAAGGACACGCCCTGCACCCGGCCGGTCACCCGGGCATGGATCGACTTGGTCTGGCTCATGGCATCCTCCGTCGCTCTTCGTGCAGCAGCCTGTCACAACGCGGCCCGCGTGGCCATGTTCCGTTCGCCGGCGTGCGGGTGCGCGCAGGCTATTGACCCTCCGCCCGTTGCGCCGCATATCCCCAAGCCATGACATCGCTCTCGCATATCCGAAATTTCTCCATCGTCGCCCATATCGACCACGGGAAATCCACGCTGGCCGACAGGCTCATCCAGATGACCGACACGGTGGCCGAACGCGACATGAAGGACCAGTTGCTCGACTCCATGGACATCGAGCGCGAGCGCGGCATCACCATCAAGGCCAACACGGTGCGCATCGACTACACCGCCGACGACGGGGAGCGATACGTGCTCAACCTCATCGACACGCCGGGGCACGTCGATTTCTCCTACGAGGTCAGCCGGTCGATGCAGGCGGTCGAGGGCTCGCTGCTGGTGGTCGACAGCACGCAGGGCGTGGAGGCGCAGACGCTGGCCAACGTCTACCAGGCCATCGACGCTGACCACGAGCTCATCCCCGTGCTCAACAAGATCGACCTGCCCGCCTCGGACCTGGATCGCGTGGCCGAGCAGATCGAGGAAGTGATCGGCATCGACGCCTCGGGCGCCATCCCCGTCTCTGCCAAGACGGGGCAGGGCATACGCGAGACTTTGGAGGCGATCATCCACCACCTGCCCCCGCCGCAGGGCGCGGCGGATGCGCCGCTCAAGGCCATGCTGGTGGACAGCAAGTACGACCCCTACCTCGGTGTCGTCGTCCTGGTGCGGATCATGGACGGCAAGCTGAAGAAGGGCGACCGCATCCGCATGATGCAGACGGGCAGCGTGCACACCGTGGACCGCATCGGCGTCTTCCGCCCCGCCATGACCGTGGTGGAGGAGCTGGGCCCGGGCGAGATCGGCTTCATCACCGCGTCGATCAAGCAGGTGCGCGACACCCGCGTTGGCGACACCATCACCCATGACCGCGCGCCCTGTGAAAAGCCGCTGCCGGGCTTCAAGCCTTCCGTGCCGGTGGTGTTCTGCGGGCTCTTCCCGGTGGACAGTTCCGCGTTCGAGAGCCTGCGCTCGGCGATCGAGAAGCTGGCGCTGAACGATGCCTCCTTTTCCTACGAGATGGAGTCCTCCGCCGCGCTCGGCTTCGGTTTCCGCTGCGGCTTCCTGGGCCTTCTGCACCTGGAGGTGGTGCGCGACCGTATCGAGCGGGAATACGACATCGAACTCATCACCACCGCCCCCTCGGTGGTCTACCGGCTGCACATGAAGTCGGGCGAGATGGTGGAACTGCACAACCCCGCCGACATGCCTGACCCCACCGACATCGACCACATCGAGGAGCCGCGCATCAAGGCCACCATCCTCGTGCCCGACGAGTTCCTGGGCGACGTGCTCAAGCTCTGTCAGGAGCGCCGCGGCATCCAGAAAGAGCTCACGTATGCCGGCGCGCGGGCCATGGTCGTCTACGACCTGCCCTTGAACGAGGTCGTCTTCGACTTCTACGACCGGCTGAAATCGGTGACCAAGGGCTACGCCAGCTTCGACTACGAGATCACCGGCTACCGGGCCGACAACCTGGTCAAGATGCAGGTGCTGGTGAACGACGAGCCGGTGGACGCGCTTTCAACGATGGTCCACCGCGATCGCGCCGAGATGCGCGGGCGCGCCATGTGCGAGAAATTGAAGGGCCTGATCCCGCGCCACATGTTCAAGATCCCGATCCAGGCAGCCATCGGCGGCAAGGTCATCGCCCGCGAGACGCTGAGCGCCATGCGCAAGGATGTCACCGCCAAGTGCTACGGCGGCGATGTGTCGCGAAAGAAGAAACTGCTGGAGAAGCAGAAGGCCGGCAAGAAGAAGATGCGCCAGTTCGGCAAGGTCGAGATCCCGCAGGAGGCCTTCATCTCGGCGCTGAAGATGGATGAGTGAGCGCAGCGTGACCGATTGGCACGCCTGCCCGGGCGGCTGAACGCTCTGGACCTGTCGCGCAGTCGCATGCGACGATCCCCGACCGTGCCGTCTGTCGCGACGGGAAAACGGAATCGCCGACGCGATTTCAGGGGGCACCGAACGTGCCAGATCTCTGATCTGGCGGTTCGACATCTGGCAGCATGCCCGACAACTTTCGGCTGCACGACACACAGAATTCCAGATGCGCCCGGCCTTGATCGCCGCCTGCGGCGTGTCGGCCGTGACCGCGAGAGCAGAAGACCCTGATACCTCGGTCACGCTGTCACGAATGGCCTGGCTGTGCTGTCGCCCGCCTGCGACTTGGCGTTTGGCGCCGCTTGTGGGCATCTTGAAGGGGGAGCCCCCCCGTGCCACAATCCGGTCGTCGGCGCGAGGTTTGCCCTTAGGGAGGTCGCCGAAGAAATGGCAAAGATTTTCCGGCAGTTGCTCGTCTGCGCACTCGCGCTGGCCGTGCCGGGCCAAGCGGCCCTTCCCGCGCTGGCCGGCAACCTGGATTCCGCGCCCTCGCTGCGCTTCGGCGACAGCGCGATCACGGCGGAGATCGACGAGGTTCAATTCGAAATCTACACCTACCGCCCCCGGGAATGCGCTATTCCGTCCGTCCTGATCGTTTTCCACGGTACCAATCGCAACGCGGCGGAGTACCGCGACGACGCCAAGTCCTTCGCGGACGAGGGGTGCTTCGTCATCTATGCGCCGCGCTTCGACAGCGCGCGCTTCCCGAACTGGTCCTACCACCGCGGCGGCGTTGTCGAGGACGGCGAGCCGCTGAAGCCTGCGGACTGGACCGTCGGGCTGGTTGCGGACATGGTCAACTGGGTTGCGCGACGCGAGGGAACGGGCGCGCCGGTATACCTTTTCGGACACTCGGCCGGCGGGCAGTTCCTGTCGCGGGTGGCGGCCTATGCCCGGCCCCCCGGTGTCGCGCGGATTGTCATTGCCAACCCCTCTACCCACGTCCTGCCCGGCACCGAAGAACGCGCCCCCTACGGTTTCGGGGGAATGCCCGGTGCCTTTCCCGGTGAGGCGGCGCTGCGCGCCTATCTCGCGGCACCCGTCACGGTGTATCTGGGCGGCGAGGACACAGGCAAACGCCTGCTGACCAGCAACGAGCAGGCAGTTCGGCAGGGTGAAAACCGGCTCGACCGGGGGCGGCGTACCTTTAGGGCCGCGCGCATGCGTGCCGATTCCCGGGGCTGGGAGTTTGGCTGGAAACTGGTTGAGGCGCCCGGGGTCGGACACTCGGCAAGCGGGATGTTGAACGCAGATCAGATGATCGAAACCCTCGGCCTCGGCCGGGACTGACGCGGGCCTGGCCCGCGTTCGACCAGGTCACGCCCAATCATTGATTCCATGAGGTATTCGCAGCGTGCCGCGCCCGGACACCTAGGCTTGCACGGATGAACACCTAAGCCGATCAAGCTAGACCATCCGATCTAGTCATGAAGCCGAACAATAGATCGTTCAGGTCAAGGTCCGCCTGGGACAAGTGTTCCTATTATTAATTGAAGAAAGCCCCACGACATTTACAGTTGAATTCCGGGGGGTTGTCTGCACTTCGGCCAATGCACGCTTTTGACGCCTAGCGCGTGCGGTCGCACCTGCAGCACGAAATGGAAGGGTAGGAGCGACATGCGCGAGAGCGTGAATGGCGAACGGTTCTCTAGTGCCAAGTTGGCGTTTAGCGCGCGCCGCGTCGCCGCCGGGGATATGCAGTGTCTCTTGCGGGGGGATGGCCTGCGTCCGGTATCCGGCGATCTCGTGCTCGCGCGCATAGACGAACTGGGAAAGCAGACCAGGCTTGAACTGGCCAACGGGCGGCGCGCGTTCCTGTTTCCGGGGGACGAGATCATCGTTGCCTACGGCAACCGCTATGCCCCGGACCAGTTCGAGGCTCTGGTAGGGGAGGATCTGTCACCCTGCCAACTGGTCGCGGCCGGCGGGATCGCGGCGGTGGAAATATCACGTCACGATCGGATGCTGCCCGCGACGCAGATCTCGCCGATCGGGATCATCGGAACCGCGGACGGCCGTCCCGTCAACCTTTCACATTACGCGCTCCCGCGCCCGTATGCCCGCCCGGAGGTGCCGATGGTGCTTTGCCTCGGCACGTCGATGAATGCCGGGAAAACGCTGACCGCGGCGTCTATGGTCCGGGGGTTCAAGCGGCTCGGCTATCGCGTGGCGGCCCTCAAGATCACGGGCACGGGGGCCGGGGGCGATATGTGGATCGTCCGGGATGCGGGTGCCGATGTCGTCGCCGATTTCACCGATGCCGGTTTCGCCAGCACCTATCTGACCGCAGTCAGCGACATCGTCGATGGCTGCGATCGGCTGCTGGCCCATGCGCGCAAAGCCGGGTGCCATGTGGCCGTGGTGGAGATCGCCGATGGCCTGCAACAGCTGGAGACCTCGCAACTCATCCAGAGCAAACGGCTCAAGAGCCGGACGCTCGGCACGGTTTTCGCAGCCTACGATTCCATGGGCGCCGTCAACGGGGTGGAGGTGCTGCGCGCCGCGGGTCACGAAGTGCTGGGACTCAGCGGGCGGATCGGACGCTCGCCGCTTGGCATGCGCGAGGCCGAGACAGCCACCAGGCTGCGCGTGTACAGCCCCTTCGAATTGCAGCACGGCGTGCTTGTACCCGCCATCCGCCGGCTGGCGGCGAAGAAGCTGATCGGGTCTCAATATCGTCATCGCCACTTGTGGACATTGGCGAAGGAAGCCCTGCCGGGCCTGCGCAACGGCGCCGCGGTGCCCGCTGCCATGAACGGCTCCGCCAATGGGGGAAAGGCCGTGAACGGGCACGTGAACGGCGCCGCCCCGCTTGCCGATCAGACGGAACTCGGCCGCAGGATCCTGCGCGAAGCGGCGGAATTCGTCATGTCGGAAGAGGTCGACGCACAGTGCGGCGCCGGCTACGGGCTGCGCCACGGCGCCCGACAGAACAAGCGTAACGGCAGCCGGCCAGTCAAGTGGGCAACGTCGTTGGGACGTATCAAGATGAAGGTCCCGAAACTGCGGAAAGGCTGGTATCAGCCTGCCTTCCTTGCCAGACCACCGCTTTCGGGGACCGTCGAGGCCGTGATCGAGAACTTCGGAACCAGCGGGTTCGGCGAGGCGGTCGCCCGGCTGGCCCATGCCCTGGCCGGCGAGACGCTGGATGGGGGCGCGGTCTCCGAACTGGAGGCGCGGCTGTCCGAAACGATCGCCGGGGCCGGCCGGCACATCATCGCGCCGCTGTCCTCGCACCCGGAAGGCCCCTCAAGCACAAGCACGCTGGAGCTGGACAAGGAGACAGAAATGGAGGCGGGCGCGGCCTATGCCGCAGCCTTGGGCGGACAGACGGCCTCCGCCCTCACCGGCATGGATCTATACGACGATTACGATGGAGAGGCCGACCGCGATTTCAGTCAATTCAGCGAAAGGCTTGCCCGGAGCACCTTCGCGGGCCGCTGAGGCCGGCCGGGAAAGGATAGGCGATGGCACAAAGGCGCAAGGCAGGTGAGCGCACACCGATCGGCGAGGTCTGGCATGCCTCGCGCGGTGGCCTTGCGGCGGTCGTGCTCTTCAGCAGCTTCGTCAACATCCTGAAATTCGCGATGCCGCTCTACCTTCTACAGGTGCTCGACCGCGTTCCGGCAAGCCGAAGCGTGGAGACGCTGGTCATCCTGACGCTCGCCGCGCTGGCCGCCATTGGTGCGGGAATTGCGCTTGATATCGTCCGTCGCCGGATGCTCCTGCACTGGTCGGAATGGATCGACGAACAACTCGGGCCCCGCATCGTGCAGCGGTCGCTGGCCGGGTCGGAACTGCACCGGGCGTCGGACGCGCGGCATGGACTGGCCAATCTGGCGACAGTGCGCAATTTCGTGGGACGGGGACTGGCAAACTGGATCGATCTGATCTGGGCGCCCGTCTTCATCCTCGGGGTCTTTCTCATTCATCCGATCCTAGGTGCCGTCGCGGTCCTTTCCGTGATCGTTCTCCTCGTTCTCGCGTTGGCGCATGACCTGATGACGCAATCGTCGCGGCGGGCCGCGCGCGACGCGGGCCGCGACACGAGCGAGATGATCCGGACCGCCGAACGCAACCGGGAAAGCCTGACCGGTCTCGGCATGGCGGACGCCCTGAGCGGGAAGTGGGAGGCTGCCTCGCGCGGGCGCAGTGTGGAACGCGAAACGGCCGAAGCCCGCGGGCTGACCTTCCGTGTCGCGATGCAAGGTTTCTCGCGGATCATGCGGATCGGGATCCTTGCGGTCGGGATCTGGCTTTTCCTGTCCGACATCCTGACCCTTGGCGCGATCTTCGCCGCGCGGGTCATGGCCGGCTTCGGCTACACGCTCATCGAACGCGCCGTGCGGAACTGGCGCGGCATGCGCGAGGCGCGCGAGGCCTATGCCGGCTTGGCGGGCCAACTTGCGCCGACCCGGGAGCTATCGCCCTCCGTCCTGTCCGGGCTGAAAAAGAGCACGTTTGTCTTCGACACCGTCGGCTATCGCTACCCGTATCAGCCGAACAGGGTCTTCCGCCGCGTTTCGTTCGAGTTGGAACCGGGTGAAATGATGCTTGTCACGGGCGGCGCGGGAACCGGCAAGACCACCATTTCGCGTTTGGCGACAGGGCTGCTGGCACCGCGCAGCGGGCTGGTCCGTTTCGGCGAGTATCCCGTTTCGCGGCTCCCGGCCAAGTTGCGGGCCGAATTGATCGGCTATCTGCCGCAGCATATCGAGCTGTTTTCCGGGACGATCCGGGACAACATCTCGCGCCTCGAAGACGCCCCCTTCGACCGGGTTGTCGATCTTGCCAAGCTGGTCGGCGTGCACGACGTGATAGCCCGGCTGCCGGCCGGCTATGACACACCGGTCGGGCCGGACGTGGAATGCCCGCTATCGGGAAGCGCGCGCAAACGTATCGCATTGGCCCGGGCGCTCTTCGGCCGGCCGCGGCTTCTCGTTCTCGACGAGCCGTGGGCCAATCTTGATCGCCCCACGCAGCGCAAGGTCGGCGCCACGCTGCGCGCCCTGAAGGACGAGGGCACCTCGATTCTCGTCACCCAAGCGGTCAACTCGAACCGACTGGCCCGCCTGGCGGATCGTTTCATGACCCTCGACGAGAATGGCGCCGAGATCACCTCGCCAGAGCGGCCCGCAGCCAAGCAGGCGCCGTCGTCGCTCCTTCGGAGGGTGAAATGACCCCGAGGGCGCAGCCTGCCCCACGTGGGCGGCCGCCCTTCGGGCGCGGCCTGGCCTTGATCGGCTTCGCCATCATCGCGGTTTTCTGCGGCGCCTTGGCGGCCTGGTCGGTGATGGCCCCGCTGCAAAGCGCCGTGGTCGCGCCGGGTCTCGTCAGCGTCGACTCCAATGTCCGCACGGTGCAGCACCTTGAAGGCGGCATCATCGAGGACATTCGTGTCCGCGATGGCGACGAGGTCGCCGCGGGCGAGATCCTGATACGGTTGAGCAATACGGTTCCCATGTCCGAGCTCGGCGAAGCACAGGCGCGGTTTTACGAACTGAGGGCGCTGGAGGCCCGCCTGATCGCCGAGCGCGACGGCCGTGAGCGGATCGCGTTTCCCCCGGACATGACGCGCAAGGTCGGGGACATCGCCGCGCAAGAGGCCATGGACGCCCAGGTCGACGCCTTCGAGCGCCGGAAGCGGCTGATCGCTGACCGTCTCGGCGTGATCGAGCGCACGCAGGAGGGCTTGGAAAGCGAGATCATCGGCCTTGAGGGTCAGATCAAGGCGTCTGAGAGCCAGCTCACCCTGCTGGAAGAGGAAATCGGGATCGTCGCGAAATTGATGGAACGCGGACTGGCCGAACGACCACGGCACATGGCGCTCCTGCGCGAGAAGGCCGAGCTGCAGGGGCTTATCAGTTCCAACAAAGCCGCCATAGGAACGGCGCGCCAGAGGATAGAGGAGGCACGCCTGCGCAAGGCCGAACTGCGGACATCCGACGACAACCGGGTAGTGAAGGAACTGGCGGCCACGCGCGCCGCGCTCTACGAGGTCGAGAAGGACTTGGCCGCCGCCCGGGACGTGATGCAGCGGACCGATATCCGTGCGCCGGTGGCGGGGGTCGTCAACAATTTGCGGGTGACGACGGATGGCGGCGTCATCGGCCCGGGCGAGAAGCTGCTCGACATCGTTCCGGTCAACGACGAGCTTGTTGTCAGGGCGTCGATCGATCCGCGCGACATCGATCGCGTGCGGGTAGGCATGCCGGCGACCGTGTGGTTCACCGCGCTGAACCGACGCAGCCAGGCTGCGGTGGAGGGTACGGTCCAGACCATTTCGGCGGACCGGATCGTCGATCCGCGTACGGGCGGGGCCTATTACCTTTCCCGGATCCGGCTTTCCCAGGACGATATCCAGGCAAGCGGCGTCCCCCTGCAGACGGGCATGAGCGCCGAGGTCATGATCCTGACCGGTGCGCGCACGACATGGGACTACATCTCGGCACCACTCAGGCGCGGGATCGCACGCGCCCTGAGAGAGGAGTGAGAAAGGGAGGCGCGGAGCCATGGAGATCCGGAGGATACGGCACTTGGCACCGGGCAACATCTGGTGCCGCAATCAAGCGGTCAGGGTTGAGCTGTCCTTCGGCGACGGCGAGGCGCACTGTCTGCGCCCGGATGCGGCAGAGGACCTGTGCGCCGCCGCGGAATGCCTCAGGGCCGACGCGCGCGAGTTTCCGGCTTGGTACCTCTGCGCCGGCGGTCCGCGGACCCTGCCGGCCAATGTCGCCGTCGGTGCGGTGGCGCTGCTTTTGCAGCGCTCGCTCTTCTGGCCGGTTGGTTATTCCGACTGCCGGCCCGCTTCGCACGACCGGGTCGTTTTCGAGGCGCGGAACGCGGCGGTCGGGCGCCGCGCCGCCCGAATTGCCGTGGAGATTGTCGTCTTGCTTGCAGACCGGCGGTCGCGACAGGCGTTCGATGCGGCATTCCGCGAGGCGGTCATCCGTTTCCAACGCGCCGCGGCGCGCGACACGCCCGCCTATGACACGCTTACCGTCGCGGCGCGGGCCGCCGACCGGGGAATACCCTGGGAAAGCGTTCCGAACACGATCTTCATCCGCCTCGGTAGCGGCCGGTACGCCAAGATGCTGTATTGCTCGGAGTCCTCCGACACGCCCCTGATCGGGAAACGGGTTGCCCAGCTCAAGGCCGCAACCCACCGCTTCCTGTCCGACGCCGGTCTGCCGGTCGCGAGGCAAAGAACCGTCCGGACATTTCGTGGTGCGGTCCGCGCCGCCGAAAAGCTCGGCGGCGAGATCGTCGTGAAACCCGCGAAAAGGGGGCGCCAAGGGTACGGCGTCACCGTCCGTCCCGAGACCGTGCTTCAGTTGGCGCGAGCCGTCCGGAGCGCGCAGAAGATTTCCCGCAGTGTGATCATCGAGCGCTTCGTTCCCGGACAGGAGTACCGGCTCCTGGTACTCGGCGGGCGTTTCGTCGCGGCAAGCCACAGGCGCCCCGCGCGTGTGATCGCGGATGGTGCGCACGATGTCCGCGCTCTCGTCGAGATGGAGAACGCGACGCCCGGACGCTGGAAGATGCCTGTCTCCCGGCTTTCGGTTCGTCACCCGCTGCCTCTGGACAGGATCGCCGAAGCCTGCCTCGCCAAGCAGGGCCTCACCTTCGACGCGGTGCCCGAAGCCGGCCGGGTCGTCAAACTGCGCGAGGTTTCGAACGTCAGCCAGGGGGGCGACAGCGTGGACGTGACCGATCAAGTTCATCCCGCGGTACGCGAGACGGCGGAACATGCCGCCCGCCTTCTCAAGATCGACTCCTGCGGGATCGACTACATCACCACCGATATCACGAAGCCGCCTCGACAGGCCGGTGGCGCGATCTGCGAATTGAACACGCAGCCCGGTTTCAGCCTGCACCTCGTTGTCTCGGAAGGTCGGCCGCGGGATGTTGCCAAGGACTACCTGGACTACCTTTATCCCGACGGCGCGCGCAGCCGGGTGCCCACGCTGGTGCTCGTCGATCCGCGAAGGGATGACCGGATCCGCAAAACCGTTCTGGCCGCGGCCAGGCAGAAAGGTCTGATGCTCGGCCGCTATGCGGGAGAAGGCCGTGCCGGCAAGCGCAGCGTTGAAGGTGGCAAGCAGGCGAGGCAGCGCAACGGGGTTGTCCGGTTTCGTTCGCTCGATGCGCTGAAGCTGAACGAGGAGATCGAAATCGCGCTGATCGAACTGCGGTCGCGGGACATCGTGCGCGCAGGTGCCGGCCTCACCGAGGTCGATCTCGCCATCATGCCGGACAGCGGGAACTCGAAATGGCTGGACCGCGCGAGCGAGGGTCTGTCGCGGATCACGCGGCTCGGCGTCTGCCGCGCGGCGGATCCCGACGCGCCGGAGCGCGCGCTTCACGCGCTGGGCCTGTCGCCGCCGGCGGCTCCGGCGCGTGCCGCGGCGCCCGCGCGCGGGGCGCCCATTGCCAAGCGGTTTCTCTTTGCCGGCGATATCGGCTTCGGGGAAAGCTTCGTGCACCATCCCCGCGTCACGCAACTGCAGTCACAACTGGAAGGGCATGGACACGAAAGCTGTCTGGAACGCCTTTCGGGCCTGCTTGAAAGCGCCGACTACCGGGTGGGAAACCTCAAGGTGCCGCTTCACTGGCGTTCGGATCCCGCATTGCGGGGGCGCAAGCGGGGGCTTGTCTGGTCCGACGCGGACCGAACCGTCGCGGCCCTGCGCCACGCGCGGTTCGATGCGGTCGGGCTCGCGAACAACCATGCCCTGGATTGCGGCGCAGAGGGGCTTTTCGCGTCGACGGAACAGCTCGATGCGGCCGGCATCGCCGCGTTCGGCGCCGGCAGTGACGAGCGGATCGCCGAGAAGCCGCTGATCTTCCGCTTCGATGTGAACGGGACGCCGATGAGCGTCGTGGTGTTCGCGGGGTTCCAATACAGCGACCGCTACGCGCAGCGCTACCGGTGGTACGCCACGGCGCAACGCAGCGGAGTGGCCCGGCTGTCGCCGAAGCGGATCGCGGCAATGGTCGACCGCCTGCGTGACGACCTGCCTGCGCCCATCTTCGTGGTCTATCCGCATTGGGGCGAGAGCTACGCGCCCGTGACGCCCGGGCAGGAGGCGGCCGCGGATGCACTTCTGGACGCCGGAGCCGACATCATTCTGGGACACGGCACGCACGCGATCCAGCCAGCGGAGATCCGCCGGAACCGCCCCGTTGTCTATGGCATGGGCAATTTCGCATGGAATGCCCCCGGACAGTTCCGAAAGCGTGGTGCGCCGCCCTATGGCCTTGTGGGCATGCTGGACATCGCGAGCGCGGAAGACGTGGCGCTCCGCCTCTATCCGATCGTCACCGACAATCACCGCACCCGGTTCCGGAACCGCCCCGTCAGGGCGCCGGAGATCGAGGACGTCGCCGATCTGCTCGCCACGCGGTTCGGCGCGCGCCCCTCCTACGCGGGAGAGCCCGGCGCGTTCCATTTCTCGCTGCGGAAGGATTCCGGCACATGGCATGTAGCCAGCGTTGAGCCGCGTGACCGGACGCACGCCAAGGGGCCGGTGAGCTTTGCGAAGCAAGAGCGATCACACAGCCACACCGCGGGCCGACCGGCGGTGCCGCAACGGACCGGATAAGGCGTTGCGGCCCCGGTCTGATGCGCGATCACGAACCGGGCAGGATTCGGGGGGCAAGCCCTGCGTTCTGCCGAAGAGCATTGCCGCATCGCGGCGGTGCAATACGGTGGCGCCGCGGGCGGGGGCTCTTATCAGGAACTGCCCGTTGCGGCGTCTTCTTGGTGGATTGATCACTTGCTTTCGCGGGTGTCATCTTGCCAAGGTGTGACGGCGCGGTGCCGTGCATCGCGGCGGACAGGACTGGCACGGGGCCGGGGACAGGTGAGCACACGCATTGCATGGAGGGTGCCATGAGCGCACTGGGATTGAAGATCATCGACGAGTCCGCCGAAGCCGCGAACGTCTGGTTCAACGAGGTGAACGAGCGGACGGGCTGGGAGCACAAGCATCGCGCCTATCGCCTGTTGCGGCAGGTGCTTCACGTTGTCCGCGATCACCTCAACCCTGACGAGGCGGCCCAGCTGGGCGCGCAACTCCCCACGCTGATCCGCGGGATCTATTACGAGGGATGGGATCCCTCGCGGACGCCCGTGCGCGAGCGCAGCCGGGAAGGGTTCATCGCCCGCGTCCAGGAGGCGTTCGAGACAGACCCGCTGGGGGACGCGCCGCAGGCGATCGCGGCGGTCATGGCGGTGCTGGACGCGCATGTCTCCGAGGGCGAGATGGACGACGTGAAAACCGCCTTTTCCCAGGAAATCCGGGCACTTTTCTGACCGCTCTGCTCCGCGCGGCCCGCGCGCTTCGCCCCACTGCAAAAGATCGAGGCCCCCTGCATGCAGCCAGACCGGAGTTTCCTGCTCACCGACCTGTATCAACTCGCCATGATGGAGGCCTACCACGCCAGCGGGGAAACCGGGACGGCGGTCTTCGAGTTCTTCGTGCGCAAGCTGCCGGACCGGCGCGGCTTCTTCCTGGCCGCGGGGCTGGAACAGGCGCTGGATTTCCTTGAAAACCTGCATGTGCCTTCAGAGGAACTGGAATGGCTGTCGGAAAGCGGCCATTTCGGCAAGCCGTTCCTGGATTATCTGGCCGATTTCCGCTTCACCGGCGATGTGCACGCGATGCCGGAGGGGACGGCCTTCTTCCCCGACGAGCCTATCATTCGCGTCACCGCCCCCTTGCCCGAGGCGCAGTACGTGGAGACGCGGATCATCAACATCCTGCAGTACCAGGCGATGGTCGCCTCCAAGGCCGCGCGCATGACCCTGGCCGCGCAGGGGCGCGGCCTGGTGGACTTCGGCCTGCGGCGGGCCCACGGGGCCGAGGCGGGGCTGCTGGCGGCGCGGGCGGCCTGCGTGGCGGGCTTCGATGCCACCGCCACGGTGCTGGCCGGCGAACGTTTCGGGCTGCCGATCAACGGCACGATGGCGCATTCCTTCATCCAGGCCCACGAGGACGAAGAGGCGGCCTTCCTGCGCTTCGCGCGGGCGCGGCCCGAGAACCTCGTGTTGCTGATCGATACCTTCGACACCGAAGAGGGCGCGCGCAAGGTGACGCGGCTTGCCCCCCGGCTGGCCGAGGAGGGCATCGAGGTCAGCGCCGTCCGCCTGGACAGCGGGGACCTGGGCGCGCTGGCCAAGAGCGTGCGCGCGATCCTTGATGATGCGGGGCTCGGGTCCATCGGAATCGTGGCCAGCGGGGGCCTTGACGAGGACAAGATCGCGGGGCTTGTCGAAGATGACGCCCCGATCGACGGCTTCGGCGTGGGCTCCAGCCTGACCACGATCTCCGACGCGCCGGTGCTCGATTGCGCCTACAAGCTGCAGGAATACCGCGGCCTGGCGCGGCGCAAGCTCTCCACCGGCAAGGCCACCTGGCCGGGACGCAAGCAGGTCTGGCGCCGATTCGACGACAACGGCAGGATGACGGGCGACGTGCTGTCCCTGGAAGACGACGAGGTCGCGGGCACGCCTCTTCTTCGGCCCGTCATGGAAGGGGGCAAACGCCTCGCTCCCTCTCCCGCGCTGGAGGAGGTCCAGGCGCGGGCGGCACGCAGCCTTGCGCAGCTGCCCGACGCGCTCAGGCGGCTCGACCCGGCGGATGACTATCCCGTCGAGATCGCCGATCCGCTTGTCACCCTGGCCGAAGAGGTCGACCGGCGCATGATGGGCGAGGCGGCGTCAGGCGCGTAGGCCGCGGCGCGGTGTCAGTCCGCGCCCGCGCGGCAATCGGAAACGGGCAGCAGTTCGACTTCCGGTGCGATCTCTTCGATCGCGGGATCGCCGTGCAGCGCCCGGATCGTCCGCGCGATGAGCGGCGCCGCCCCCAGCACGCGCAGCCGCCCGCCCAGGCCCGCGACCGGGAAGCGGAAGGGCGCGGCGCTGTCGGTCACGGTGACACTGTCAAGAAGGCCCTCCTCGGCCAGCTTCTCGGCGGTCTCGTCGGTGAAAAGGGCATGGGTGGCCAAGGCATGCACTTCGGCCGCGCCCTGCTCGCGCGCCGTGCGCGCGGCCCGGACGATGGTGCCGCCGCCGCAGATCATGTCGTCGAGGATGTGCACGCTGCGCCCCGACACGTCGCCGGCGAAATGCGTGCCCGAGACGACCCCCTCGCTGCGCCGCTTTTCCAGGAAGGCGAAGCCTGCGTCGCGCCCGGCCACCTCTTCCAGCGTCTCGCGCAGGAGCTGCGCGCGCTTCACCCCGCCGGCATCCGGCGACATGATCGCAAGGGGATGGTCGGTGACCCGGTCTTCGATGTCCCGCGCGAAGGTCTCGCGCATGGACATGTGCAGCGTGCGGCAGCGGTACGCGTTCTGGAAGGCGGCCAGCACGTGCACGTCCAGCGTGGCGACCGCGTCGGCCCCGGCGGCCTCGAAGAGCTGCGCGACATAGCGCGAGGTGACGGGATCGCGCGGCTTTGTCTGCCGTTCTTTCCGGGAATAGGGCAGGTAGGGCGTGATCGCGGTGACGCGTGCGGCCCCGTTTTCCTTGCAGGTGGCAAGAAAGAACAGCATCCGCAGCAGGCGGTCGTTGGCCGAAAACTCCGGGCCCCCTTGCAACCCGTGCAGGACATAGACATCGCTGCCGCGGACACTGGTCAGGGGGCGGGCCTTGTGCTCGCCCCCGTCGAACTCCCGCTCTTCGTGCGGTGCAAGCTCGAACCCGCCGGCGGCTGCGACGCGCCGGCCCAGCATGTCCGAATCCTGAAGGGCAAAGAACAACATGGGGTCAGTATGCCCGATGCGGGCGCAGGGGAAAATGATACAGATGGTTGCACGTCGCCGGTCCGGCTGCATGATACCGCCCGATGCCACCATGCCGGAAGGGACGCGTTGCGCGATGGACCGATCTGACGAGAGGCCGGACAAGGCGGACCGGCAGGCCCCGGGGCTGGAGGACAAGGTTGCCTTCCTCGGCGCCGCGGCAACCTGGCCTGCCGAGACCAGCACCGTGGATCGGATCGAGACGCATGCGGCGATGATCTTCCTCACGGCCGACCGGGCGTGGAAACTGAAAAAACCGGTCCGCCTGCCCTGGCTGGACCTGCGCAGCCTGGACGCGCGCGAGCGCAACTGCCGCGAGGAACTGCGGATCAATCGCGAACTCGCCGGTCCCGAGATCTACCTGGACGTGGTCGCGCTGGTTCAGCAGGCCTCGGGCGATCTTGCCGTCGGCGGCGAGGGGAGGGTGGTCGACTGGCTGCTCGAAATGCGCCGCCTGCCCGAGTCGGAGATGCTGGAACAGCGGCTGGAGGACCCCCGCCCCCTCAGCCGCGAAGCGGTCGCTGCCGCCTGTGACACGATGATCGCCTTCTACAAGGCGCACCGACCCGCGGCCTCGGCCGGCGAGGTGATCGCGGCGCGCATGCGCGAGAACGCCGAGACGAACGAGGCGAACCTGCGCGAGATGCGGGATGCGCTTGACGGGGATCTGCCCGAGGCGGTGCTGACGGAAACCCGCGAACTGATCGCGCGCCACGCCGAAGAGATTCGCGCGCGCGGGCGCGGCGGGCACCTGGCCGAGGGGCACGGCGACCTGCGGCCCGAGCATGTCTGCCTGCAGTCGCCGCCCGTCATCTTCGACCGCGTCGAATTCGATTCCCGCCTGCGGCTTGTCGATCCCTTCGACGAACTGGGCTACCTGGGGCTGGAATGCCGACGCCTGGGCGCCGCCTGGATCGCGGACCTGGTATCGCAACGGCTGGACGCGGCCGGCATGACGCCGCCTTCCGAAGGGTTGCGCCGCGCCTACGGCCTGCACCGCTGCCTGACGCGCGCACGGCTGACGCTGGACCACCTGCGGGACCGGCCGGTGCGCACGCCCGGAAAATGGCCGCGCAAGGCGCGGAGCTATCTCGTCCTGGCGGAATCCATCTGAGGTGTCGGCACCCGGTTCATGCCTGCCGGCGCGCCAGGTAGGCGGCCGCCTTGGCCGGCGTTTCCAGTTGCCGGTAGTCAGCCTCGGGGATCTCGAACCCGAGCCGGCGATGCAGGGCCGAGACCAGGGCGACGATATCCATCGAGTCCAGATCGAGATCCTCCTGCAGATGCTCGTCCGGCCCAACCGTTTCGGCGTCGATGTCGGGGGCGACCCGGGTCAGTTCCTCGACGAACAGCCGGTAGATTTCCTCTTCGGTCATGCGGTCCCTCCCTGCGGCGTCGGCGCCGGTTTGTCCTCCGTCTCGAGCGTGGAGGTGTCGCCCTCGGGCAGGCCCAGTTCCCGCGCCTTCAGCAGCCGGCGCATGATCTTGCCCGAGCGCGTCTTGGGCAGGTTGTCGCGGAAGCTCACCTCGCGCGGGGCCACGGCCGGGCCCAGCCGCTTGCGGGCAAGTCCCCGAATATCCTGTTCCAGATCCGCGGACGGCTCGTGGCCGGGATTGAGCGCCACATAGGCGCGAACCACTTCGCCCGCAGTCTCGTCCGGCAGGCCGATCACGGCGGCCTCGGCCACGGCGGGGTGCTCCATGAGGGCGCTTTCCACCTCGAAGGGGCCGATCAGATGACCGGCGGACTTGATGAGGTCGTCCGCGCGCCCCACGAACCAGAAGAATCCCTCCGTATCGCGCTGCGCCAGGTCGCCGGAGAGATACCAGCCCTCGTCGAAGGCCTTGCGGTAACGCGCCTCCTCGCCGAGGTAGCCGCGCATCATCGAGGGCCAGCCGGGCCGCAGGGCAAGCTCGCCGGTCTCGCCCGGTCCGCATTCCTCAAGCGCGTCGTCGTCCGTGCGCCGCAGGATCCCGGCGGTGATGCCCGGCAGCGGCTTGCCCATGGACCCGGGCTGGATATCCATCGCAGCGGTATTGGCAATCATGATCGCGCCCGTCTCGGTTTGCCACCAGGTATCGTGGAATGGACGGCCGAAGACCTCCTCGCCCCAGACCACGCCCTCTGGGTTCAGCGGTTCGCCCACGCTGGCCAGGTGCCGCAGCTTGGTGAAGTCGTGTCCGGCCGCCGCCTTCTTGCCGGCGCGCATGAGCCGGCGGATCGCCGTGGGGGCCGTGTACCAGACCTCGACAGCCTCCTCGTCCAGGATGCGGTACCAGCGTGCGACATCGAACTCCGCCTCGTCCACGATCATCGTCGCCCCGTTCACCAGAGGCGAGATCAGCCCGTAGGACGTGCCGGTGACCCAGCCCGGATCGGCCGTGCACCAGTACCGCACGCCCGGTGCCAGTTCCAGTGCGTAGCGGCCCGTCAGCGCGTGGGCGAGAACCGCCTGGTGAACATGAATCACCCCCTTGGGCCGGCCGGTGGTGCCCGAGGTGAAGTGAATAAGCGCGGTATCCTCGGGATCGGTGGCGGCGCAGTCCTCCAACTTCTGCGCGGCCGCCATCTCGGTGGTCCACGCGGCGCAGCCCTCGGGCGCCGCGTCGTCGATCACGATGACCAGTTTGAGAGACGGCAGTTCCGTGCGCCACTCGGCCACCTTGCGCCGGTAGAGCGCCGCCGTCGTGACCAGGACGTTGGCGGCGCCGATCTCCATGCGCATCCGGATCGGTTCCGGCCCGAATGCGGCGAAAAGCGGCGTGACGGCCAGCCCCGCCCTGAGCGCGCCAAGCGCCGCGGTGTAGAGTTCCGGCACGCGCCCGGCCAGCAGGTAGAGCCGGTCCCCCGGGCCCAGTCCGTGCCGCGCCAGAACCCCGGCGAAGCGGCTCGCGTCGTCGGCCAGTCGGGCGTAGGTGATTTCCCGGCGGTCACCGTCGCGGCCCAGCCAGATCAGGGCCGGGCGCGTGGCCCCCGCGCCGCGCGCGTGCCGGTCCACTGCTTCATGCGCGATGTTCAGGCCGCCACCGGGCAGCCCGTCCAGCATCTCGCGCGCCTGCTCCCATGAAAACCCCGCGCGCGCACCATCCGGGTCGGGAAGCTGCGCGGCACTGCGGGCCTCGGGCGTCTTTCGTATGGTCTGGATTTCCATGATGGTGCCCTCCCGCCGCGATCATCGCGCGCCGCGGGGGGAGGGGTCATTGACGGCCGTCAAGCCGGCGGGGACTGCCGGGCGGCCGCGTTGATAGTGATCAATGACGTGGCGTCAATTTTCTGCCCCAATTGCCGCGGGTAGGGAGCATTCAGCATGGGTGTCACGCAACATGCGCGCACGGCCGATCCCCAGGCGTGGTCGGTCAGCCCCGTCCGGGGGGGAAGTGCGCTGCCGCGTGATCCGGCCAAACCTTGCGTGACCGCGCCCGGCCCATTGGGTGCCGCTGGTGTTGCGGCACCCGAGCTTCATCTTTCCATCAAGGCATTCTGTATCCGTCCGCGGAAATCGGCGCCGCTTGCAGAGCGGCAGAGGCCATCCGGCGGGTCGGGAAAGGAGTTGATATGACAAGCGAAGCGGCACCTTGTGAATCGGTCTGCGCGCGCTGCTGGTTGGGGGTCCGGGGCGCGTGTCGCCTCGGCGTGCTTCCCCATCTGCGAATCCTGCGACTGCCGCCGGACACGACCCTCTTCTACGAGGGCGACCGCCCCTGCCGGTTCGGCGTTCTGCGCAGCGGCTACATGCGGCTCATGCGCTTCGGTCCCGATGGTCAGCGCAGGGGGCTGGGTGTTGCACGCCCCGGCGACCTGATCGGCGGCCTGCCGGGCCGGAGGATCGATCACATGCTGGAGACGGTCACGGAGGTCGTCCTGTGCATGACCGATTCCCGCGGTCTCGAAGCAGGCCTTCAGGATGATCCCGGCCTGCGACGGCAGCTGATTCGCGATGCCGCGGCCCAGCTTGCCCGCGTTCAGGAGCTCATTTGGCTGCGCGGCCGGCTGGGCAGCCGCGAGCGCGTGATCGCCTTTCTGCTGCTGTCCACGCGCTTCATGCCGGTGGACCATCTGCCCGATGGCAGCTGCGTGATCACCATGCGCCTGCCGAGACGCGACTGGGCCGACATCTCTGACACGACGCCCGAAACCATCAGCCGCACGGTGCGCGCGCTCAACGAATCCGGGGACTTGGAAAGCCTGGGCCGCGACAGATACCGCATCCGCAACTTTGCCAAGATGTGCGAAATGGCCCGCCTCGATCCCCAGGAGGTCGCCCTCGGCGCTTCCCCGCGCCGGGCGCCGGCCCGCCCACGCACGCAGGTCACAAAACCGGCGCCGGCTGGACACCCGGTCGGGCAATGGGGCGTTGTCCGCCGTCAATGACGCCGCCTCGGACGGGGCGCATCCTGAAGGCGCCGGCACGAGATCCCGCCGGCAACGGACCGCGCGGCATGCCGCGCGAGACCTGGGAGGAGACTCATGGACTATGATGCGACGATCCCGCAACGGGAGCCCGACGACGTGCCTGAATCACGCTCTCGCCGCGGATTTCTGAAACTCGCCGCCCTGACGGGCGCGGCTGTGTCGGTCGGGCGCCAGGCCGGTGCCCTGTCCGAGGTGCCCTTCGCGGCGCGCGAACTCAGCAACGAGAAGCTGATCGAGATGTACCGCACGATCCTGCGGATCCGGTGGCACGAACGGACCCAGGCGGACCAGATGCTCGAAAACCCCGACTACCGGGGTTACAACCATTTCTACGCCGGGCAGGAGGCGGTGGCCACGGGCGTCTGCGCCGCCCTGCGCAACACCGGCGCGCGCGACCAGGTCGACCTGGCCTATTCCTCGCACCGTCCCTCGGGCCATGCCATCGCCAAGGGCGTGGACATCCCGAAGATGGTGGCCGAGATGGATTTCCGCAGCACCGGCATGAACGGCGGCTACGGGGCCGAGATGCACATCGCCGATCCCGACGTGGGCTTCGCCGGGGCCGACGGGATGATCGGCCCCGCGCCGGTGATCGCCAGTGGTTCGGCCTTCGCCATGCGGGCCCGCGGCTCGGACCAGGTGGCGGTGGTCTTCGCCGGCGACGGCAACTATGCCGCGCCGCATTTCCATTCCACGATGAACAACGCCGCGCTGCTCGATCTGCCGCTCATTTACGTGATGGAGAACAACCTCTATCACCAGTACGCGCACTATTCGCTGTCGTGCCCGCACGTGGACATCGCCGAGGCGGCCAGCGTCTACGGCGTGCATGCCCGCACGGTCGACGGTCAGGACGTCGTGCAGGTCTACAATGCCGCCAAGGAGGCGGTGGACCGCGCCCGCGCCGGCGAGGGCCCCAGCTTCATCGAGGCCAAGACCTACAGGTACTACAACCACTGGGGCGCCCCGGGCGCCAAGGCCGGTGAATTGGGCGCCTTCGGTTACGATCCGTTGGCGATCACCCATTTCCGCCCCGAGAAGGAACTGCGCGCCTGGATGCAGCGCGACCCGGTGGATATCGCGCGCAAGATATTGGTGGACTGGGGCGTGGTCGATACCGCCCGCGCCCGGGAGATCGAGGAAGAGGTCAAGGCAGAGATCGCCGAAGCCTTCGAATGGGGGCTCGCGCAGCCGCTTTGCACGCCCGAGGACGGCCTGAAGAACGTGTTCGTGGAAGGCACCGTGCCGCCGCGGCAGTTCGGCTGACCCGGGCGACCAGCAGGAAAGGACAGACAGATGGCGATGAAGAGCTGGATGTATTCGGTGCTGGAAGCGGTCCAGCACGAAATGCGCGAAGACCCGGCCATGACCTGGATCTTCGAACTGACGCCGCCGGTGGCCTCGAACCCCGGAAAGCCGGTCATCAACCTCGAGACCGAGTTCGGCCGCAAGCGCGTGGTCAACACCGGGATCGACGAGAACTGGATGGCCTCGGCGGTGCTGGGGGCGGGCCTGGCGGGCTCGCGGTCGGCCACGTACATTCCCTACCAGGGGTCGTGCATGCCGTTCCAGGTGATCCAGAACGTCGCGGCCAAGCTGCGCCACAAGACCGGCGGCCGGGCCGAGATGCCCGTGGTCTGGATCATCGAGATGACGGGCCAGACCCCCGGGTTCGCGCAGCAGCACTCCTGCTACGAGGAGGACAGTTACTACATGCACATCCCCGGCGTGCGGACGGTCATTCCCTCCACGCCCTTTGATGCCAAGGGGCTTATGCATGCTGCCCTGCGCTCGCGCGATCCGGTGGTCTATCTCTATCCCGCCGGCCTGCGCACGCTGACCGAGGAGGTGCCCGACGACCCCTTCGAGGTGCCGCTGGACAAGGCCGCCGTGCGGCGCGAGGGCGGCGACCTGACGATCGTCAGTTCCGGCGCGGGCATGCCCGGGGTGCTGGAAGCGGCCGAGACGCTGGCGGCCGAGGGGATCGCGGCGGACGTGATAGACCTGCGCGCGCTCACGGAAATGGACACCGAGACCATCGTCAATTCCGTGAGCAAGACCAAGCGGCTGCTGACGGTCGACCAATCCTACTACACGCTTTGCCCGGGCGCCGAGGTGATCGCGCGGTCGGTGGAGAATGTCGAGGGCGTCAAGGTCAAGCGCGTGGCCTTCCCCGACGCCCCGCCGCCGGCCTCGCCGGAGATGTTCCTGTGGATGCGTCCCGGACCCGAGAACGTGGCGGAGGCCGCACGTGCCCTTGTCTGACGCGGCAATGCCGCCGCAGCGCGGGGCCGAGGAGGCCCTGCGCTGCGAGATGTGCGGGGCGGGGGAACTGGCCGGGCGCCGGGTCCAGAGCGCGCTGTGGGAAGACGAGCGGCTGGTGGTGGTCGAGGACGTGCCGGCGATGGTCTGCACGGCCTGTGGCGAGCGTTTCCTGTCGGACGAGGTGGCCATGCAGCTCGATGCGCTGCGCGGCACCGGCTTTCCGCCGGACGGCGCCCGGCGCGAGATGACCGTGCCGGTTTTCAGGCTGCCGCGAACGCAGAAGGAACAAGGCGATGACAAGGCGTGATCTGGGACTTGCAACCGCGATCGGCCTCGCCGGCGTGGGTGCGGCTGTCGCGCAGGAGGACACATACGACTTCATGCCGCCCGGCGGGCGCGGTCTTCTGACCGGGCAGCTCGTGGCGGAGAACGGCAAGACGCTGTCCGAAATCGCCGGCCGGGATCGGGACAGAACGGCCTGGGCGGACTGGGCGCGCCGGCAAGCCCCGGAGCTGGACCCTGCGGCGGCCGAAACCTTCGCGGGCTACGCGGCGCTCAATTTCCCGCTTCCCGAAGAAGCGCGGAAGGATCTCGCGCAGACGGGCGATCCCGCGCTGCTGCCGCCCGACGGCAAGGATCTGGCGATCCAGCAGTGCCAGTTCTGCCATTCGCTGTTCACCGGGTATCTCATGCACGACCGGGACGAGACGGGCTGGAAGGGTACCTTCAAGTCGCCGTTCCATTCCGAGATCCCGATGAACGAGGTCGAGCGCGACACCTTCGCAAATTACTCCGCGCTCAACATGCCGCTGGAGATCGAGGACGTGCCGCCGGAATTGCGGTTCTGAGCGGACCATGACGGGAGAGACCTGATGATACCATATCGCCCGGCGCTCACCGGTGCGGCGCTCGCCGCCGCTGTGTGGGGCGGCATGACGCTGGCCCAGCAAAGTGACGTCTTTTCCTTCATTCCCGACGGCGGCCGAACGATCCTGGAACGGTGGCAGGACGACGGCTTGCCGGGGGATCTGGCAAAGTCCATCCGCACCGAGGAGGCCACGGCCGCGACCTGGCGCACGCGTTTGGACGGGACGGACCTGGACCAGTGGGACGCCGCCACTTTGGCCGAATACCTTGAAGCCTACGCACCCCTCGATCCGGAAGGTGATCTGCCGCGCGACGGGCGCGACATGACCCTCGATCTTTGCCAGTCGTGCCACATCGTCACGGTGGTCGTGACCCAGGACCGCTCGCCGGAGGCCTGGCTTGGCACCATGAACTCGCCCAGCCACATCGAGATCGACGTGACCGAGACCGAGCGGCAGCTTCTGGCGGATTACCTGACGCTGAACGCCGGCATACCCATCGACCAGATTCCGCCGGAGCTGCGCGCGGGCGGTGCCTCTTACTGAGGGGGCGCGGGGCGGGCGATGCTGTTCAACTCGCTCGATTACCTGCTCTTTCTGCCGGCGGTGGCCCTGTTGTTCCACGCGGTGCCGGCACGCCTTCGCCTGCCGGTGGTGCTGCTGGCAAGCTTTCTGTTCTACGCGAGCTACGGGGTCGGTCACCTGCTGGCCCTGGCGGCGGTGGCGGCCATCGCGCTCATGGCGGGGCGCTGGCTTCTGCGGCCCGAGGCGGGCTTGCGGCACCTGGCCTTCTGGGGCGGGACGATCGCCATCCTCGGGTTGATGTACCTGCTCAAGTACCACGATCCGGTGGCCGAGGCGCTGCCGCCGCTGCCGGTTGCGGGGTTCGACGCGCCGGCGGGATTTTCGTTCTACGCCTTCACGGCCATCGCGTTGCTGGCCGACCGCTACCGCCAGCCGGCGGAAACGCGCGCCTCGGCCGGCACCGATCTGCTGTTCCTGGCATGGTTTCCCAAGATCCTGGCCGGGCCGATCGAACGCGTCCAGCCGTTCGCGGACCAGACGGCGCGCGCCCCGCGCCTTGATCCGCGTCTGCTGGCCAGTGCCGGCCAGCTCATCCTCTGGGGGCTCGTGAAGAAGGTGGTGGTGGCCGACAACCTCGCGCCCTTCGTCGACCGCACCTATGCCATCCCCGACTACGCGGTGCCGATGGACCTGATCCTGGCGACCTATTTCTTCGCCTTCCAGATCTACTGCGATTTTTCGGGCTATACCGATATCGCGCGGGGCAGTTCCCGCCTGTTCGGGGTGGACCTGAGCGAGAACTTCCGACGCTCCTACTTCGCCACCTCCATCGGCGAATTCTGGTCGCGGCGCTGGCACGTTTCGCTGTCGGACTGGTTCCGCGACTACGTGTATTACCCCTTCGTCAACGAAAGCCAGTCGATGCTGCGGATGTATGCCGGGCTGATGCTGGTCTTCCTCGTCAGCGGGCTGTGGCACGCGGGGCTGGGATACGGCTTCGGCTGGGGCTTTCTGGCCTGGGGGGCGCTCAACGGTCTCTATCTGTGGGCCGAACGCGGGGTCCGGCCATGGCGGCGCCGGCTCAAGCGGCGGTGGAAAGGCAGCTGGAAGGGCCGGGGGCACGCCGTGCTTGCCGGGGTCGTCGTCTTCCACCTCGTCCTGGTCAGCTGGGTCTTCTTCCGTGCCGGGGACATCGCGGATGCGCTGGTGGTTCTGGAACGGATCGGCGCGTACCTCCCCCGCCTGCCGGGCCTTGTCGGGAATTACCCCTTCGGCGCCGAACACGCCTTCCTGGTGGCGCTCATCGCCGGGCTGCTGCTTGTGGAAACCCTGCAGGAGATCCCGGCCGCCCGGACACGGCTGGTGGCGGCACCCCGCGCCATCCGCTGGGCGGGATGGTACGCGGCCATCTTCGCCTTGATCCTGCTCGGCCGCTGGCAGAGCGAAGCCTTCGTCTACATGCAGTTCTGAGGATGGACATGGAACGCGACGATACTTCCCGGGACAGGCTGACATGGCGCGGCGTCATCCTTTTCGTCGCGATCTTCTTGCTGCTCTACGCCGCCTTGGCGGTGGTCGCGGAACGCCACGTCGGTCGCGCGGGCCAGGAAAGCGCGTTCCAGAAACTGCTGGCCAACCGGGGCCGCCAGGTGGACTGGATCGTGCTGGGGGCCTCTCATGCGCTGCCGCTGGCCTACGGCGATGTTCCCGCGCGGCTTGAGCGGCGGACGGGCCAGAGCATGCTGGTCCTGGCCGATGTCGGAGCCGGCCCGGTCTATTCCGCCTTCGTGGCGCGGCAGGCGGTGCGGGACGTGCGGCCGGCCAGCGTTCTCTACATCGTCGATCCCTTCGCCTTCCAGGCGCGCGACTGGAACGCCGGGCGGGTGGAGGACCGCACGTTGTTGCGCCGCACGCCCCTGCGCGCCATCACCGCGCGGCTCATGGCAGGGATGGTCCTCCGCGAAGGGGTGGCCCCGTCCGCCCTGGCCGATTACCTGACGGCGTTTTCCAAGTTGAACCCGCCCCGGCGCTTCGAAACCGGCGGCTGGGAGGGCGCGGCCGCCTTCGACCGGCGTGCGCGGCCCTCGCGCCATGCCGTGCAAAGCCGGATCGAGTATCTCTACCCCGAAGGGGCCGGGATCGCGCAGGCGCGGCCTGCTCTGGCGTCCTTCACGCGCTTCGTGGACGCGATGCAGGCGCGCGGCATCCGTGTCGTCGCGTTGCGGCTGCCGTTGCCCGCCCACTTCCGCGAGGCCCTGCCGGACACCGCCGCCTTCCAGGCCGAGCTGCGCCGGCGCCTCGATGCCCGCGGCGTCCCGTTCCATGACCTGTCCGCCGCCTTCGACGACCCGGCTCTGTTCTTCGACACCGATCACCTGAACCGCGAGGGCGTGGACAGGCTCTTCGAGGCGCATCTTTTGCCCCTGCTGGCCGCCCCGGTGCGCTGAGCCGGCCGGGCGGCGATGTCGGCCGTCAATGCCGCGCCCGTCCGAATCGCGGATACTGCGGGCAAGACCGGTCTGAGGGAGGAGGCCATCGGTTTGCGCAGCTTCGTCGCGATCCTCGCCTGTTTTTTCGTGTTCGCCGGCGCCGCCGCGGCACAGGACCTGCTGGATCATCACGTTGCCGCCGGGGTCGATTGCGCGGACTGCCACGCCGAGAAGGCGCCCCGGGATCCGGGAAACGCACCCTGCCTGGCCTGTCACGGCACGATGACGGCCGGGCCCGTGCCCGACCATCCCGATCCGCATCACTCGCCGCACCTTGCCGCGGAGGAGGCGCCCGATTGCACGAGTTGCCACCGCGTGCACGCGCCGTCCGAGGTGACCTGCCGGTTCTGCCATAGGGGGTTCCAGTTCACGCTCGATTGACGAACAGCCAGGAGGAGAAACCACATGACACATCGCATGGGACCGGGACCGACCCGGCGGGGCGTCCTGACCGGGGCGGGCGCCATGGGCTTGTCGGCCACCGCCGCGCGGGCCGGCTATCTGCCCGCGCCCGAACGCACGGAGGCTTTCGATGTCGTCGTCGTCGGCGCCGGCATGGCCGGCTGCGCTGCCGCGCTTCAGGCGGCCGAGGATGGCGCGCGGGTCTGCGTGCTGGAAAAGGCGCGCGAGGCGCGCATGGGCGGCAACTCCGCGCTTGCGGGGGGCGGCTTCGCCATGCCGCCCGGCCCCGGGGAGGGGGCCCGCGCCGCCTTCCTGGAAGACTTCGAGAAGAAGGCGCAGGGGCGCGGCAACTCGGACCTCTACGAGGTGATGGCGGCCCACGCGCGCGAGGACGTGGCCTGGCTGGCCGAGCACGGCATCGACTTCACCGACGAGATGCGCGTGGACCCCTACCACGTTGTCATGGCGGTGGTCGCGCCGGGGTTCTACATGGGCATGCCGCGGGCGCTGCGCCACCTCAGATCACGGATCGAGGAACGTGGCGGAAGCTTCCGGTTCGAGACAAAGGCGCAGCATCTGGTCATGAACGATGCCGGTTCGGTCGAAGGGGTTCGCGTCGTCGGACCCGGGGGCGTGGCCGACCTGACGGCGCCCGCCGTGGTCCTCGCCGCCGGTGGGTACCCGGCCAATACCCGTCTGCTGGAGAGTTACTCGGATCCCAATGCCGGCGCGCTGATGGTGCGCGGCGTGCCCTGGGCCACGGGCGACGGGCTGGAGATGGCGCGCGGGGTGGGCGCCGGATGGAAAGGCATGGGCGGGGTCATGGCCCTGCACGTGGCCGCCGTGGATCCTGTCGAGACCGCCGCCGGCAACCCCTTCTCGCTCTTGCCGCACGCGATTTCCGTGAACCGGGAAGGCCAGCGTTTCATCGACGAAACCCGCGGCTACGTCGCCCACGGCAAGGCGGTACTTGAGCAGCCGGGCCAGCGCGCCGCGCTCGTTTTCGACGAAAAGATCGCGGAACTTCCGGCCGCGGAATCGACACTCGGCACCTTCCGCCGGCTGGGGATCGACGTGAAAAGCGCCGGCAGCCTTGCCGATCTGGCCCGCGCCATCGAGGTCCCGCCCGAGGCGCTGGAAGACACGGTCACGCGGTACAACGCCGCGGCCAAGGAGGGCCGTGCGGACGGGCTGGAGCCGCCGAAAAGTGATTACGCGCACGTCGTGGAGGGGCCGACCTATCACGCGCTGTATCCCTTGGCACCCGGCGTCACGCTGACCTTCGGCGGGCTGATGATCGACACCTCGGCGCGCGTGCTGGAGGCTGACGAACGGGTCATCCCCGGCCTCTTCGCGGCCGGCGAAGGGGCGGGGCACGCCTTCTTCAATGATTACGTCGGTGGCGGCGCGCTGACCAATTGTCTGGTGATGGGGCGGATCGCCGGGCGCCGCGCGGCCGGCGGCTGACCCCGACGGTCGGGCAGTCCGGCATGGTCGAGGGCTGAAGCATCCGCCCGCGGCGCTCCCCGCTAGCCGCGAGCCCAGGATCAACTTTCGTCTGCAAGAGGAGACTGATCATGAAGGACGAAAAAGCCGATATCGATGTCAGCAAAGGCGAAGCCAAGAGTCCGGTATCTGGCACCGGGTCCGCGCGCGGCAGGACGCCGTTCGCGACCCTTCGGGACGAGATCGACCGCCTGTTCGAAGAATTCGACAGCGGCATGTTCCGCCTGCCTGCCTATCGCGGCATGCGGCGGGAAACGGCCGCCGCACCGTCCACTGATTTCGTCGAAGCCGAAGATGCCTATCGCGTTACGGCCGAGATACCGGGACTGGAGCCAGAGGACGTGGATGTCAGGCTTGGCGACAATCTGCTCACCATCCGCGGCGAAAAAAGCGAGGAGACGGTCAAGGACGAAGAACAGTATCACCTGCGCGAACGCCGGTTCGGGGCGTTCCGTCGCGATTTTTCCCTTCCTCGGGGCGTCGATCTCGACAATGTCACCGCCAGCGTTTCCAACGGGATACTTACCGTGGAGCTGCCGAAAACCGCCGAAGCCAAGCAAAAGGAACGCAAGGTCGAGGTCACGCAGGGCTAGCGGCATCGGCTGCCCCTCGATCTCGGTGAAGACCTGTTGCAGCCGGGCAGGTTGCATCAAGGGGCCGGGGCCAGGGTGCCGGCCCGCGTCAGCGTGGCGGCCGGGCTGCTCCCCCCGCCGTCAGGCGTTCACGACCCCCCCTCGATGTGCCTGCAAAGAGCCGGAAGCACACGCGCGCGCCAGGTATCTCCGTGGAACAGGGAAAAATGCCCGCAGGCGGGCACCACCAGGCTCGTGCGCTGCGCCTCCGACAACCCGGTGCAAAGGTCATGGGCCGCCGCGGTCTGTCCCGGGGCGGCGATCGGGTCGCTTTCGCCCTCGATCGTCATCAGGCGCGTTCGGCGGATCTCCGACGGTACGACGGTCTCGCCCGCGCAGCTCAGACGGCCCGCGGCCAGGGCCCGGGTGTGAAAGATCGTCGCGATGTTCTCGACGTAGTGCCGCGCGTCGATGTCCATGACGGCGGTGTAGAGATCGCGAAACGGGAACCTGGCCGGATCCGCCCCGTCGTCCTGCGCCATCTTCCGGGCCAGTTCGCCGTTCCGGGCCACTTGCCGGCCCAGAAACCGGCGCAGCGCCAGAAGCTGCGCGCGCGCGGGATAGACCGTCCGCCCGGACCCGGCATACCCCGGCGCCACGGGGGCCAGGGGGACGGTCCTGTACCAGGAAAGCGGAATGCGCCGGGCAAAGCGGACAAGCTCGGTGGGATTGGCAAGGGGGTCCACCGGCGCGGCCATCAGGGCGAGGGCAGCCGGCGCCGCCGCCGGGGCCGCCGCGGCCAGTCGGGCGGTGGCCGCAAGCGCGGGCACGCCGGCCTGGCACAGCGCCAGGACCGAGACATCGGGGCCAAGCTGCCGGACCGCCTGTTCGATCGCGATGATGTTGTCGTCGAAGCCGAAGCTGCCGAGGCGCCCCGGCACGTGCCGGACGTTCACCCAGTCCAGCAGCGCGACATCGCGGAACTGCAGAAGTCCCAGGACAGTATCGCGCAGCAGGATCGGCATGTGGCCCGACAGGGGCGGCACCAGCAGGACGGCGGGCCCCGGGCCGCGGCCCGACACCCGGAAGACGGTGAGGGTGTGGAACGGTGACGCCGCAAGGTCCTCGTTGCTCACAGGCACCGCGCCGCAGGGCAGGTCCACCGCCGCGATCTCGAGGCTGCGCCGCGCCGGCTGGTCCGCGCCCGCGAAGGGCGGGCCGCGCACGGCTGTCATCGCCGCCCCGGGCGAAAGGGTTTGCGGGCCGGGGCGCCGGCGGTTCCTTCCGGGCCTGGGATCGGGCACGAGGGTGACTCCCGGGTTGGGGGTGGTCGCGTGGCGCGGGGCTGGCCTGTCCGGGCGGCCTATCGCGGATGGCGGGGTCTGTGCGCGCACGTCAATCTGCCACAGCCTAGACCGGGCGGCGGGCTCCTGGCAATGATCACGATCAAGGCGTCCGGCCCGATCCCGCCGATAAGGTGCCGCAAGGAAAGCCAGCAGGGAATCGGACCAATGCGCGCCGATCAAGGGAAAGTCGCCCCCCGGGATCCGGGCCCCATGGGCCCCAGGCCGGACCGCAGTGTCGCGGCCCTTGCGGGTCTTGGGCTGAGCGAAGAGGAAATCGCCCGCTACTTCGGCGTGCGGCGTGACCGCGTGCGCCGTGCCGCGCCGGCCGTCGTCGCGCCGCGCCGCGGTGGCACGGGCCGACAGGTGCAAGACCCCGCGCCCTGACGCGCCCGCGCGCGCCAAGCGGGTCCATTACGTCAGCGGCGGTATACCTGTGCAATGCGGTGGGGGGATTCACCGCGATTCGCCCTGTCAGTCGGGCCGCGATGCGCTAGGGTGCGGCGTGATGACGGAACTCCTGATCGTGTATCACTCCAAGACGGGTGGCAGCCGGCAAATGGCCGAAGCCGCCGCCGATGCCGCGCGTGACGAGGCGCCCGTCACGCTCAAGACGGCGGTCGAGGCCGGCCCCGACGATCTTCTGCGGGCGGATGGATACCTGTTTTGCGCGCCCGAGAACCTGGCCGCGATCGCCGGGATCATGAAGGACTTCTTCGACCGGTGCTATTACCCGGTCCTCGGCCGGATCGCGGGCCGGCCCTATGCCCAGATGGTCTGTGCGGGCTCCGATGGCGAGAACGCGGCCCGCCAGACCGCGCGCATCGCGCAGGGCTGGCGCCTGAAAGAGGTGCAGGAACCGCTGATCGTCTGCACGCACGCGCAGACGCCCGAGCAGATCCTGGCCCCCAAGACCATCCCCGACGCCGATCTTGACCGGTGCCGCGAGCTGGGCATGGCCCTGGCCGCGGGGCTGAGCATGGGCGCCTTCTAGGCGCTCGCCGCGCCGGTCTGGGCGGGGTGGCATTGCCTCTGCCGGCGTTTGGTGCTTGAGGTGCCGGGCATCTTTCCGCGGCAGGAGCAGAGGTCTTGACAGGCAATGACCGCACATCCTGGAGCACCGTGGCCGTCGCCGTCCTCGGTGGCGTGATCGCGGCCCTGCATATCGGCAAACTGCCCCCCGCCTTGCCGCTGATGCGGGCCGAGCTTGGCTTCGGCCTGGTGGCCGGCGGGTTCGTCGTGTCGCTTTTCAACGTGCTGACGATGACCACCGGCGTCCTTGTCGGCGGAATCGCCGAACAGGTCGGCCGGATCCGCACCGTCATCGCGGGGCTTTGCTGCCTTGCGGCGGGCGGCGTGCTGGGGGCGTTGGCGCAGGATCTGACAACGCTGATGGCAAGCCGGCTGATCGAGGGCGTGGGCTTCCTGTCGCTTGCGGTGTCGATGCCGGCCGTCATCCTGGCCGCCACCGCCGACCGCGACCAGGGGCTTGCGCTCGGCCTCTGGAGCGTCTTCACCCCGCTGGGGATGTCGCTGGCCATGCTGGCGGCCCCGAGCGCGCTGAGCGCCGCGGGGTGGCGGGGATTGTGGTGGGCGATCGTTCCCCTCTGTGCCCTTGCGGGAATCGCCCTGCTGCGCCGGATGCGGCGGCTGGCCCTGCCCGGGGCCGCGCGGGCGGGCTTTTTGCGGCTGGTGATCGAAGCGGTCCGCGCGCCCGGTCTGCTTCTCATCGGGCTGATATTCTGCCTCTACGCGTTCCAGTGGATGGCGCTCATGGTCTGGCTGCCCACCTTCCAGACCGAGAGCCTGCAGCTCGGGCTCGACCGTGCGGCGCTGGTCACCGCGCTGGTGGTCCTGATGAACGTGCCCGGCTGCCTCTGGGGTGGCTGGCTGTTGCGCCGGGGCCGGTCGGCACGCGCGCTCCTGATGCTTGGCAGTGCGATCATGGGGCTTTGCGCGCTGGCGATCTTCCTGCCCGTTCTGCCGGGTCCGGCGCGCATCCTGGCCAGCCTCGCCTTTTCGTTCTTCGGCGGGCTGGTGCCGCCGAGCCTGTTCAACAGCGTTCCGCGCTTCGCGCCGGGTCCGCTGCACATCAGTGCCGGCAACGGCCTGTTGATGCAGGGCTCGGCCCTGGGCCAATTCGCGGGGGCGCCGCTGGTGGCCCTGTCCGTCGACCTGGGCGGCGGCGACTGGCGCTTTGCCGCCCTGCCGATGCTCGCGGCCTGTGCGCTGGCCATCGCGGCGGCGGCCCTCATGCGGCGGGTTGCGGCCGCCACGGGCCCCTGAGACGCCCGCGGCCCGCGCGCTACCGGCCTTTCCACACAGGGTCGCGCTTTTCGGCGAAGGCGCGGGCGCCTTCCTCCTGGTCCTCGGAGTCGTAGAGGATATCGACCGTTTCGAACTGGCGCTTGGTGATCCGGTTCATCGCGTCCTGGAAGGTCATCGCCTCGGCCTCGCGCACGATTTCCTTGATCGCCGCGTAGACGAGCGGCGGGCCCGAGGCCAGGTGATCGGCCATCTCGCGGGCCTTATGCATCAGGGTGCCGGCGGGGTGGACGTGATTGACCAACCCCCAGCGGGCGGCCTCCTCGGCGTCGATCCAGCGGCCGGTCAGCAGCATTTCCATCGCGATGTGGTAGGGGATGCGCTTGGGCAGCTTGACGCTGGCGGCGTCCGCCACCGTGCCCGAGCGGATCTCGGGCAGGGCGAACTGGGCGTGGTCGGCGGACAGGATGATGTCGGCCGACAGCGCAAGCTCCAGTCCCCCCCCGCAGCAGATGCCGTTCACCGCGGCGATCACCGGCTTGTTCATCGCGCGCATCTCCTGCAGCCCGCCGAAACCGCCGACGCCGTAATCGCCGTCAACCGCGTCGCCCTCCGCGGCGGCCTTCAGATCCCACCCGGGGCAGAAGAACTTCTCCCCCGCGCCGGTCAGCAGCGCGATGCGCAGGTCGGGATCGTCCCGGAAGTCCTTGAACACCTCGCCCATCATCCGGCTTGTTTCCAGGTCGATCGCGTTGGCCTTCGGCCGGTCGAGCGTCACTTCCAGCACATGGCCGCGTCTTTCGGTCTTCACGGGGCTTTCCGTCATTGCGCCTCTCCGATCCTTATCAGCGCATCCGCCGCCACGGCCCGCGTGGGCGTGCAGATGAGCGGGTTGATTTCCACTTCTTCCAGCCGGCCGGCATTGGCCGTCACGAAATCCTGCACGGCGCGGACGGCGGCGGCAACGGCCTGCAGGTCCACGCCCGGCTTGCCGCGGTAGCCTTGCAGCACCCGGGAAATCCGCAGGCGCGACAGGCTATCGCGGATCTCCTCCTCCGTCGCGGGCAGCAAGAGCGAAACGCTGTCATCCAGGATCTCGGTCAGGGTGCCGCCGGCCCCCAGCGTCAGCACGAAGCCATGCGCGGGATCGCGCAGGACCCCGACCAGCAGTTCGGCCACCGCGCCGTCGATCATCTCTTCGACCAGCCAGCTCTCGCAGGGCATGGTCAAGGCCGCCTGCACCGCCGCGCCGCTGCCGTCCCGGTCGAAGGCCACGCCGCCGGCCTCGGTCTTGTGGGCCAGCCCCTCGGCCTTGATCACCAGCGGCGGGCCGATCGCGCGTGCCGTTTCGGCCAGGGCGGCGCTGGTCTCGGCGCGCATGGCGCGCGGCACGGGAACGCCGTGGCGCGACAGGGCCGCCTTGGCCTCCGCCTCGCTGAGCGTGCGGGGCGCCCGTGGTGTGCCGGGCTGCAACAGCGGCGCCGGCGCGGGACGGTGCCGGCCCAGCCAGGCGGCGGCCTCGATGGCGGTCAGGGCGTCGTCGAGCCCTGCCAGCGGGATCAGCCCGGCGTCGGTGCAGCGCCGGGCGATCGGTTCTGGCAGGGCCTCGGGCAGGGTGGCGACCAGCGCCAGCGGCTTTCCGGTGGCCTCCGCGGCCTGCGCCGCGGCCGTTATCACGCAGTCCCAGGCCGACAGGTCGCACCTGTCGGGCCGGGGAAAGTCCACCACCAGGCACCCGATGGCGACATCGCCGCGCATCATGGCCGTGAAGCATTGCGCCATGGCCGGTACGTAGTTCCAGATGAAAGTGTGGTAGTCCAAGGGGTTGGCCAGGGCCACCATCGGGCCGAGCGCCGCGCGCAGATCATCCGTCTGCCGTTCGCCGAGCGCCGGCAGCGACACGTCCCGGCCGAGGGCGCTATCGGCCATCAGGCTGGCCTCGCCGCCCGAACAGGACATCGAGGCGATGCGATTCGACGGCAGCGGCCCGGCGAAGTGCAAGAGCTTCAGGATTTCCACCAGGGCGGGCAGGGATTCGACCTGGGCGATCCCCAGCCGCCGCAGGAGGGCCCGCGCGCCCGCGTCGCTGCCCGTGAGCGAGGCGGTATGCGACACCGCCGCCGCCTGCGCCTGCGCGGATCGCCCGGCCTTGAGCGCGACGACGGTCTTGCCCGCCACCCGCGCCTCGGTGGCCAGGGTCTCGAAGGCCCGCAGGTCGCCCACGCCCTCCACGTGCAGCCCCAGGCAGGTCACGCGCGGATCCGCCAGCAGCGCGCGGCCCATTTCGGCCAGGCCCACCTGGGCCTGGTTGCCCGCCGTGGCGACATAGGCCAGCGGCAGGCCCCGGGCCTGCATGGTCAGGTTGATCGCCATGTTGGAGCTTTGCGTCAGGATGGCCGCGCCCTGCGCGCAGCGCTCTGCGCCGTGCTGGTCGGGCCAAAGCAGTGCACCATCGAGGTAATTGATGAAGCCATAGCAGTTGGGCCCCACGATGGGCATCGAGCCCGCGGCCTCCAGAAGCGCGGCCTGCAGGCTGTCGCCGTCTCCGGTCTCGCCCTGGGCCTCGCGGAAACCGCTGGCGAAACAGACCGCGCCGCCGGCGCCCATGCGGCCGAGTTTCCGGACGATCTCGACCGTGGCGTGGCGGTTGACGCCGATGAAGGTGGCATCCGGTACGCCCGGCAGGTCATCGAGCGTGGGGTAGGCGGGCGTGCCGGCCACCTCTGTACGCTTGGGGTGTACGGGCCAGACGGATCCCGCGAACCCCATCTTGGCGCATTGCTCGATCACCGAAGCGCACCAGGCGCCGCCGCCGACCACGGCGATCGTCCGCGGCCGGAACAGGCGGTCAAGGCGGTGCGGGACCTGAGTGTTGTCGTCTCGGGGCGCCATCGTGTTCCTTCTCGCTTGCGGGGGGTGTGGATTTCGGCGGCGCGGGTCTAGGCGCCGAGCGGCCGCAGCAATTCGCGGCTGATGATATGGCGCTGGATCTCGGACGTGCCGTCCCAGATGCGTTCCACCCGCGCGTCGCGCCAGAACCGCTCGATGGGGAAGTCGTCCATCAGTCCCATGCCGCCATAGACCTGGAGCGTGGCGTCAGTGACCCGCGCCAGCATCTCGGTGGCGTAGAGTTTGGCGCTGGCGATCTCGCGGTTGGCGGGCAACCCCTCGTCCAGGCGCCAGGCCGAGGCCAGCGTCATCCAGTCGGCCGCGTCGATCTCGGTGATCATGTCGGCGATCTGGAAGCTGACGCCCTGGAACTTGCCGATGGGCTGGCCGAACTGGGTGCGCTCGGCCGCGTGCTGGAGCGCCCAGTCGAAGCACCGGCGCGCGCGGCCCACGCTCATGGTGGCCACGGTGATCCGCGTGGCGTAGAGCCATTCGTTCATCACCGCGAAGCCGCCGTCGACCTCGCCCAGCACCTGCGCGTCGGGCAGGCGGCAGTCGTCGAAGCTGAGAATGCAGTTCTTGTATCCCTTGTGGGAAACCGAGTTGTAGCCCTCGCGCACCTCGAAACCGGGGGTGCCGCGATCCACCAGGAAGGCCGTGATGCGCTTCTTCGGGCCCTTGTCGGTCTGGTCCTCGCCGGTGGCGATGAAGACGATGAAGAAATCGGCGTGATCGGCCCCCGAGATGAAGTGCTTGGTGCCGTTGATGATCCAGTCGCCGCCGTCGCGACGGGCGAAGCACTTCATGCCGCGCACGTCCGATCCGGCGTCGGGTTCGGTCATGGCCAGCGCATCCATCTTCTCGCCGCGCACCGCGGGCAGCAGGTATTGCTCGCGCTGGTCGCCTTCGCAGGCCATCAGGATGTTCTGGGGCCGCCCGAAGAAATGCGTCAGCGCCATCGAGCCGCGGCCCAGTTCGCGCTCGACCAGGGCGAATTCCAGGTGGCTCAGTCCTGCGCCGCCGACCTCCTCGGGGAAGTTGCAGGCGTAGAAGCCCAGATCGATCGTCTTGCGCTTGATCTCTTCGGCCACGTCTGGGGGCACCTCTCCGGTGCGCTCGACCTGCGCCTCGTGGGGGTAGATCTCGTTCTCGACGAAGCTGCGCACGGTCGAGACGATCATCTCCTGCTCGTCTGTCAGTCCGAAATGCATTGTCATGCCTCCTGGTGCAGTTTGGCCAGTGCCGCGACCCGGTCGAGGACAGGGGCGGGCGGTTCGCAGGTGCGGCGGGTCTCAAGGCTGACGTGCAGCATCAACTGATCGCAGGTCGCCATCACCTCGCCGTCGGTGGCGCGGCGCATCTCGTGGAAGCAGCGCAGCTTCTTGCCGCGGCCCTCGGTGACCCAGGTGACCACCTCGACCCGCTCGCCGGCGTGGGTCTCGGCGAGGTACTTGATATCCGTTTCCACGGTGAAATAGCTCATGCCGGACGCGACGTAGTCGTCATCGGCGCCCACATGGGCCATCACGACCTCGGCCGCGTCCGAGAAGATCTGCCCGTAACGGCCCTCGTTCATGTGGCCGTTCATGTCGGTCCAGTCCACGGGGATCACGCGGGCCTGCGTCACCAGCGGCGCGGCCTCGACGCTTTGCGGGGCCAGCCGCTTCTGGTGTTCGAGGATCAGCCGGCCCGCGGCGTTGCCCTGCTGCTTGAGCGCGCGCATCATGGCGATGAGGTTGTTGTCGCGCTTGCGCTCCAGCGCCCGGATGCTGAGATGGCCCGACTGCGCGTCGGACTGGCTGGCGATCTTCTCGACCAGATCATCGGTCAGGTCCGGCACGTCCATCAGCTTGGTCCAGGGCCACTTCAGGGCCGGCCCGAACTGGCCGATGAAGTGGCGCATGCCGGCCTCGCCCCCGGCGATGCGGAAAGTCTCGAACAGGCCCATCTGGCCCCACCGCAGGCCAAAACCGTAGCGGATCGCGTTGTCGATCTCCTCGGTGGTGGCCACGTCGTCGTGCACGAGCCACAGACCCTCTCGCCAGACCGCCTCCATCAGGCGGTCGGCGATATGCGCGTCGATCTCGCGGTGCAGCCGCAGGGGGTGCAGGCCCACCTCGGCCATCATGTGCGAGGCACGCGCGACCGCCGCCTGCGCGGTTTCGGCGGAGGGAACCACCTCGATCAACGGCAGCAGGTAGACGGGGTTGAAGGGATGCGCGACCATGATCTGGCCGGGATCGCGCGCGCCCTGCTGAAGTTCGGAGGGCTTGTAGCCGCTGGTCGAGGACCCGATGACCGCCTCTGGGTCACAGGCCGCCTGGATCTCGGCGAAGACGGCGTGCTTGATGTCCAGCCGTTCGGGCACGCTTTCCTGGATGAAGGCGGCGCCGTCGACCGCCTGGGCGATGCTGCCGCAGAAGGTCAGCGTGCCCTCGGGCGGCATGGCACAGTCATAAAGCATGGGCAATGCCCGCCGGGCATTGTCGAGAACCTCGCCGATCTTGCGCTCGGCTTCCTCGTCGGGGTCGTAGACCCGCACGTCCCAGCCGTTGAGCAGAAACCGCGCGGCCCATCCGCCGCCGATCACGCCGCCGCCGATGATGGCTGCCGTTTTTGTCATGGTGTCATCGTCTCCGTGTGTCCGTCCACGGCCATCACCTGGCCGGAAATCTTGCTCGCCGCCGGCGAGGCGAGGAACAGCGCCATCTCGGCCACGTCCTCTGCCGTCACCCAGCTGCGCAGGCTCGTGCCGTTCACGTATTGCGCGCGCACGGACTCCAGCGTCGTGCCGCCGGCCTCGGCCTCCATCGCCAGGACGCGTTCCATCCGCGCCCCTTCGACGGCGCCGGGGGCCAGGGCGTTCACCCGCACGCCCGCGGGGCCGAGTTCCATCGCCAGCGTCTTGGTCAGCCCCACCAGCCCCCATTTCGCCGCGACGTAGGGGCTGCGGTGGGGCACGCCGTGCAGCCCGGAGGTGGAGGCCGTCAGGATGATCGCGCCCGACCGCTGGGCCCGCATCACCCGCGCCGCCCAGCGGCATGTCAGGAAGGCGCCGTCGAGGTTCACGTCCAGGCAGGCGCGCCAGTCGTCGAAGTCGAGATCCTCGATCCGGCCAGCCGGGCCGCCGGTGCCCGCGTTGGCGCAGACCACGTCGGCACCGCCCCACGCGTCCTCGACCCCGGCGAGGAAGGCCCCGATCTGCGCGGGGTCCGTGACATCGGCGGTTTCCGCGATGGCCGCGGGCAGGTCCGCCTTGGCGCCGCGCACCGCGTCGGCGTCCGCATCGCAAAGCGCCACGCGATCGCCGCGCCCGGCAAAACGGTGCGCCAGGGCCAGACCGATCCCCGAGGCGCCGCCGGTTATCACAACCCGCTGCCCGCTCATGGCCGTTTCTCCCGAATGCTTGTGCCTTGCCCGGTCGCGCCTAGGCGGGGGCGCGTTTGGTCAGGCGCAGTTTCTCGCGCACCTGCTCGGGGCCGATCACGCGGGCGCCCAGGTTCTCGACGATGCCGACCGCACGTTCGACAAGCTGCCAGTTCTGCGCCAGCACGCCCTTGTCCAGCATCAGGTTGTCCTCCAGCCCCACGCGCACGTTGCCACCGGCCAGAACGCTGGCCGCGACATAGGGCATCTGGTTGCGCCCAAGGCCGAAGGCCGAGAAGGTCCAGTCATCGGGGATGTTGTTCACCATCGCCATGAAGGTGTTCAGATCGTCCGGCGCGCCCCAGGGCACGCCCATGCAAAGCTGCACCAGCGCGTCGGGCTCCAGGATGCCGTCGGCCACCAGCTGCTTGGCGTACCAGAGATGGCCGGTGTCGAAGGCCTCGATCTCGGGCTTGACGCCGAGGTCGGTCATCATCCGGCCCATGGCCTGCAGCATGCCGGGCGTGTTGGTCATGACGTAATCGGCCTCGGCGAAGTTCATGGTGCCGCAGTCCAGCGTGCAGATCTCGGGCAGGCATTCGGCGACATGGGCCACCCGCTCGGTCGCGCCGATCATGTCGGTGCCGGCCGCGTCGACGGGCAGGGGGGCTTCGACCCCGCCGAAAGTGATGTCGCCGCCCATGCCGGCGGTGAGGTTGAGCACCACGTCGGTGTCGGCGTCGCGGATGCGCTGCGTGACCTCGCGGAAAAGGCCGACGTCCCGCGACGGAGCGCCGGTTTCGGGGTCGCGGACGTGGCAATGCACGATGGCCGCGCCCGCCTTGGCGGCGGCGATGGCGCTGTCGGCGATTTCTTCGGGGCTGCGGGGCACGTGCGGGCTGCGGTCCTGGGTGCCGCCCGATCCGGTCACGGCGCAGGTGATGAAAACCTCGCGGTTCATGGCGAGTGGCATGCTGTCCTCCATTCGTTTCAAGGCTTAGATCTAAGCGCTGGCCAGCGGGAAGAGTTTGCACTAAATGACAATCAACATGCAGGAATGGACAAATCCCCCGGCGGCGCCCACGCGGATCGCCTTTCTTCTGTTCGACCGGTTCTCGAACCTGTGCCTGGCCAACTGCCTTGAGCCGCTGCGCGCGGCCAACACGCAGACGGGCCGGCGCGCCTTCGAATGGGAGATCCTGACCCCCGACGGCGCCCCGGTGCTGAGTTCCAGCGGCCTGCAGGTGGTGCCGCACCGCCCCCTGGCCGAGCTGGAAAGCTGCGATTACCTGTTCGTTCTTTCCAGCTACGAGCACGAGCGCCACGACAGCCCGGCCAATCGCCGCGCGCTGCGCGGCGCCGCGCAACAGGCCGGGGTGGTCGTTGGGCTGGATGCCGGGCCCTGGCTGCTGGCCTCGGCCGGGCTGCTCCAGGGGCGGCGCGCCACGGTGCACTGGGACCTGCTGGACGCGTTCACCGAAGCCTTCCTCGATATCCGGGTCGAGCAGGCCCGCGTGCTGCGTGACGGCGCCTTCATGACCTGCGCCGGCGCGATGTCGGCCCTGGACCTGACCCTGGGGCTGATCGCGGATCACCTCGGGTTGTCGGCGCGGCTGGACGTCGAGGCCCTGTTCATTCACGGCGACCCGCCGGTCGGCCAGAACCGCGAAGGCCAGGCCGTGACCGACCCGCTGGTGCGCCGCGCGCTCGCGCTGATGCGCGACAACATCGAGCGGCCGCTGTCGCTGTCCGCCCTGGCGGCGCGCCTTTCCTGCCAGCCTCGCACCCTGGGCCGGCGCGTGCAGGCCCGGCTTGGCGCGCCGCCCGGCACGGTGTACCGGCACCTGCGGCTGGCCGCGGCGCGCAAACTGCTCGAGGGCGGCAGCCTGTCCCTGGCCGAGGTCGCGGTACGCTGCGGCTATGAATCGCCGGCCGCCCTGACCCGCGCGATCCGGCGCCACTACGGGGCGACGCCCAGGGATCTGCGCCGCGGAACCGCGCCGCGCGGGCGCGCGTTCCCCGACGAGGCACCCGATGCGCGGAGGTCCGCATGATCCACACCGAGTCCCATCCCGGTTGGGAAGAATTTCGAGGCGCTGATGCGGCACGTGTCCTTCATTCGCGATCATCGCACGAGGGTCGAGAAGGTGGCGCTGGTCAGCGACGCGACGGCCCTGCGCGCGGGTGGGCGAAGCGCCGGATCACGGATTGAGGCCCGTCCCGGCCCCCGCGCCGGGACCTCTCGCCGCGCCCGCGGCGGCCCGGTTCAGATATCGAAGAAGACGGTTTCGTCCGCGCCCTGCAGGCGGATGTCGAAGCGGTAGACGGGGCCGGTTTCGCTCTCTTCGCGCGGGGCGATCAGGGTTTCGCGGCGGTGCGCCTGTTCGATCATGCGCAGCACCGGGTCGGTTTCGTTCGCCTCGGCCTCGTCGGCGAAATACATCCGCGTGTTCAGCCCGATGTTGATGCCGCGCGCCACGATCCACAGGTTGAGATGCGGCGCCTGCAACGCCCCCGCGCGGCCGGGCACCGGGCCCGGCTTCACGGTCTCGACGGACCACAGGCCGGTGTCGAAGTCCGAGATCACCCGGCCCCAGCCGCGAAAACCTTCCTCCACGGCGCCGCCGGAGGGATCCTCGGGGTGGGCGTAGCGCCCGGCCGCGTTGGCCTGCCAGATTTCCAGAAGCACGTCCTTGACCGGCGCGCCCGTGGCATCGCGCACAATCCCTTCGACCCGGATCCGGTCGCCGGCCGCGTTGGGGCCGGCGATATCCCAGCCCAGTTCGCGTTCGAATATGGAGAACCCCGCCGCCCCCGGGGCGAGGCCGATGTGCACGTAGGGGCCGGCCGTCTGCGACGGGGTTTCCTTGAGGTAGTCGAGCTTCTGTACCATCTCAGTTGCCTTCCGGGCGGTTCTCGAAATACGTGGACCGGCGCCCGCGCAGCACGATATCGAACTTGTAGGCCAGGCAGTCGAAGGGCACCGCGGCCTTCATGTCCAGCGCGGCAACCAGCTGCGCCACCGCCTCCGGGTCGGGAAGGGTCTGCACGATCGGGCAGCGCGGGATCAGCGGGTCGCCCTCGAAATAGAGCTGGGTGACCAGCCGCTGCGCGAAGGCCGCGCCGAAAACCGAGACATGGATATGGGCCGGGCGCCAGCTGTCGGTTCCGTTGCGCCAGGGGTAGGCGCCGGGCTTGATCGTGCGGAAGACGTAATATCCCTCGGCATCGGTCAGGGTGCGCCCGCAGCCGCCGAAATTGGGGTCGACCGGCGCCAGGTAGGTATCGTTGCGGTGCCGGTAGCGGCCGCCGGCATTGGCCTGCCAGATCTCGACCAGCGTATCGGGCACGGGGCGCGCGTTTTCGTCCAGCACGCGTCCGTGCAGGATGATCCGTTCGCCCACCGGATCGCCGCCCCGGGCGAAATTGCGGATCAGGTCGTTGTCCAGCGGGCCCAGGTCCTGCGGCGGGAAGACCGGGCCGGTGGCCTCGGACAGCGTGGTCTCCAGCGACAGGAGCGGCTGGCTGGGCGAGCGCGCCACCGAGGTCTTGTATCCCGGCGCGTGGGCCGGCGGCTGCCACTGCCGGTCGCGCGGGTAGTAATCGCCCTTGGTGTCGCGGCTCATACCTCCACCCCCATGTCCCGGTAGGTCTGCTTGACGATCCTGAAGGCTTGATTCGCCCGCGGCACGCCGGCATAGACGGCGACATGCATGAGCGCCTCGCGCACCTCCTGGGGGGTGGCGCCGGTGTTGGCGGTGGCGCGCACGTGCATGGCCAGTTCCTCCCAGTTGCCGCCTCCCGCCAGAAGCGCCAGGGTCACGAGCGACCGGTCGCGCGGCGTCAGCCCGTCGCCGGCCCAGACCGTTCCCCAGGCCCCTTCGGTGATCATCTGCTGGAACGGGGCGTCGAAGGTGCTGCGCGCCGCCTCGGCCCGGTCGACATGGGCATCGCCAAGTGTCTTCCTGCGAATCTGCATGCCTTTGTCGTAGCGGTCGGTCATGCGGCCTTGTCCCCCTGTGCTGGGTTGCGATACTTGCACAGGCGGGCGGGGAAAGGAACCGCGAGCCTCTGTCATGCGATCGTCAAGCCGGCCGTCTAGGCACGGGCGGGCCTGCAACCGCGGAAAAGGGACCGAAAGGTGACCGAGAACAAGACCTTCGATGAACTGCAAGTGGGCGAGAGCGCCGAGCTGCGCCGCCTGATCACCCAGGACGACCTGATCGTGTTCGCCAATGTCTCGGGCAATCACAACCCGATGCACCTGTTCGACCTCGACGACGACGGCGTGGAGGAGGCGATCGCGCCGGGGATGTACGTGGGGGCGGTCGTGACGGCCGTCCTGGGCAACCTTCTGCCCGGGGCGGGCACTCTCTACCGGTCGCAGCATTTCGAGTTCTGCGCGCATGTGCATGCGGGGGACGAACTGCTTGCCACCGTGACCGTGGCCGCCAAGAACGACCGCGACGGCACGGTGACGCTCGATACCGTCGTGCGGCGCGTGGCCGACGATCTGCTGGTGCTGACCGGCCAGGCCGTGGTCGAGGCCCCGCGGCGCAAGCTGTCCTACGAGGCGGACGAACTGCCCGGCCTCGTGGTGCAGCGGCACCGCCATTTCGACGCCCTGCTGGCCCGGGCCGAACCGCTGCCCGCCCTGCGGACCGCCGTCGTCTGCCCCCAGGAGGCGAATGCGCTGGCCGGCGCACTTCTGGCCCGGCGCCACACCCTGATCGAGCCGATCCTGGTGGGCGATGCCGCCGCCATCCGCGCCACCGCCGAGGAGATCGGCGCGCAGCTGGACGACATCGAGATCGTCGATATCGCCGATCACCGCGCCGCCGCGCGCACCGCGGTCGAACTGGTCAATGCCGGCCGGGCCCAGGCGCTGATGAAGGGGCATCTGCACACCGACGACCTGCTGCATCCGGCCCTGGACAAACAGGCGGGCCTGCGCGGAGAACGGCGCTTCACCCATGTCTTCGTCATGGATGTGCCGGGGCTGGATCACCCCCTGCTGGTGACGGACGCCGCGATCAATATCGCCCCCGACCTCAAGACCAAGGTCGATATCCTGCAGAACGCCATCGACCTTGGCCGCGCCATCGGCATCGAGGAGCCCAAGGCCGGTGTCCTGTCGGCGGTCGAGACGGTCAATCCCGAGATTCCCTCGTCGGTCGACGCGGCGCTTCTGTCGAAGATGGCGGAACGCGGCCAGATCACCGGCGGGCTGGTGGACGGGCCGCTGGCGATGGACAACGCGGTGGACATGGCCGCCGCCCGGGTCAAGGGGCTGACCTCGCCCGTGGCCGGCCGGGCGGAGATACTCGTGGTGCCCGGACTGGACGCCGGCAACATGCTGGCCAAGCAACTGACCTACATCAGCCACGCCGAGGGCGCGGGGGTGGTAATGGGCGCGCGGGTGCCCATCATCCTGAACTCGCGCTCGGACGACGACATGTCGCGCCTGGCCTCCTGTGCTGTCGCGGCCCTTCATCACGCCTGGACCACCGGAGATGACGCATGACCCACGTCCTGACCCTGAACGCCGGCTCCTCGTCGCTCAAGTTCGGCCTGTTCACCGCCGAGAGCACGCCGCGCGCCCTGGCCACTGGCGCGGTGGAACGGATCGGCGGGCCGGCGCGCCTGCGCCTGGACATAGAAGGGGCGGAGCGCAGCCTGGAACGCGAGCTGTCGCAGGAGCGTGCGGCGGACCACGACGGGGCGCTGGAAGCGGCGCTTTCGGCCCTGGAAGAGGAGTTTCCCGAGGCGCAAATCGTGACCGTGGGCCACCGTATCGTGCACGGCGGCCGGCACTACGACGAGCCGGTCGAGATCACGCAGGCGGTGATCGACACCATCGAGGAGCTGGTGCCGCTCGCGCCGCTTCACCTGCCGCACAACCTGGCCGGCGTCCGCGCGGCGCAAGCGGCGTTCCCGCAGGCGCGGCAGGCGGCCTGTTTCGACACCGGCTTTCATCGCAGCCATCCTTTCGTCAACGACGTCTTCGGCCTGCCGCGCCGGTTCTACGACCAGGGCGTGCGGCGTTACGGGTTTCATGGCCTGAGCTACGATTACATCGCCGGCGCGCTGGCCGATTACGACGCCGAGTTGCACGCGGGCCGGGTGGTGGTCGCGCACCTGGGCAACGGGGCGTCGATGTGCGGCATGCGCGGCGGACGATCGGTGGCCTCGACGATGGGCTTCACCGCGCTTGACGGGCTGCCCATGGGCACGCGGTCGGGTCAGCTCGATCCCGGCGTGATCCTCTACCTGCTGGAGGAGGAGGGCATGAGCGTGCCCGAGGTCACCGAACTGCTCTACAAGGAATCCGGCCTTCTGGGCCTGTCGGGCATCAGCCATGACATGCGGGAACTCGAAAGCTCGGAGGCGCCCGAGGCGGACGAGGCCATCGCCTATTTCACCTTCCGCATCCGGCGCGAACTGGGTGCGCTCGCCGCCGCGCTGGAGGGGCTTGACGGGCTGGTCTTCACGGGCGGGATCGGCGAGCATTCCGCCCGCGTCCGCGCCGAGGTCTGCGCGGGGATGGAGTGGCTTGGCCTCAGCCTCGAACCGGGGCGCAACGCCGCGCAGGACACCGAGATCTCCGCCCCGCAAAGCCGCGTCCGGGTCCTTGTCATTCCCACGAACGAGGAACTCGTCATCGCCCGCGCGGCGGCACGGCTGGTCGCCTGAGCCCGCGTTTTCCCGAACCGCCGGGGGCGCGCGGGCGTTAGCGCGCCGCGCTGCCGGCGTGCCGGGTAACGCCTGTCCAGTTCCGGGCCCGGATCGAAAGGGCGCTCTGGAAACGCTCGAACATGGCGATCGTGTTGGCGTCCATTTCCTCCGCCGGGCCGGCCACTTCCAGAACCAGGTTGAGGGCGCGGATGCGGTCCACGTCGTCCCGCAGCAGCCGGGGCAGGGCGGCGATGGCCTCGTGCTGGGCCAGATCGACGATCAGGCTTTGCTCGTGGATCATCTGGTTCCGGTGCGCCGCGTCCATCGTGGCAAAGGGCGCCTGGGCATGCAGCAGGGCATTGGCGCGCTCCAGCCGTTCCCGGCGCACCGCGCCGCGCGCCCGCGCCAGCAGGATCATCATGCGCACGATCGCCTCGGCGTAGCCGCCCCGGTCAACATGTTCCAGCATCTCGCGCACCTCGGGAAAGGCGCGCACGTCCCGCGGCTCGCGATGAACGGGCTGCGCGGTCTGCCTGGCAAGGTGCCGCATCCAGGGCGAGGCATAGAGCGCGTGGAACCCCATCTCGATCCAGGCGTCACGGGTGTCGCGGAACAGGTCCCAGTTGCGCTCGATGATATCGGCGGCAAGCCGCTCCGCCCTGAGAAAGGGATTGCCGTCGCCGGCGGGCATCCGCTGCCTGCGCACCGCCTCGGCCTGGGGCGCGAGGGGCTGCATGAGCGGATTCTGCGACGACAGGGCCGCGGTCTGCAGGCGCAGGGGGTGCATCCGGCGGCTCGCCTCGGCCATCTGGGGGGTCACGGTGGCGCGCAGAAGCGGGCGCAGGGTCACGTCGTAGCCCTTGGTGGCCAGGTCGGAGAGTTCGGCGACCGCCGCGAATTCCTCGGCGGTGTCGGGGCCGTCCCCCATGCGGCGGATGTCCTCGATCCCGCGGGCCTGGAATTCCACGGCATAGCCGCCGTCGGGCCCCTGGCTGATGATCATCTCGTAAAGGCCGGGGGCCAGGGACTCGATGGTCTTGACCACGCTTGTGATCTGCTTGTGCTGGGTGCTTGCGATCTTGGCCGAAACGAAGATGCCCAGGTGGCCGACGCTGTCGTGCAGCGTGTAGACGATGACGTGGCCGCGCGCGCGCAACTCGTCGGTGTCGTGGTAGAGGTCCGGGATCCACTGCAGGGCTTGCTGCGGTGGCGTGATGTTGTCGCCGTGGCTGGCGAAGACCACGACGGGGGCGGTAATGCGCGTCAGGTCCACCGGCGTGCCGTCGTCAAGCGCCGCCCGCCCCGCGGTCAGGCGATTGCCGATGAACAGGTTCTCGAGGATCCAGCGGATCTCGGCCTCGTTCATGAAGTAGAATCCCGACCACCAGCGCTCGAATTCCAGGAACCGGTCGGCACCGGTGTCCACGCCGGCGAAGAGGTCGTAGTTCTTGCGCCACCAGGTCCGGGCGGGGTTCAGCGCCTCGAAATTCTGGACAAGATGCGCGCCGTCGAACCGGCCCCCGCCCAGGTCCGCCGCCAGCAGCGCGGGCACAGCGCCCCCGGCCAGGCCGCCGTAGTAGCGGAAGGGATTGCGCCCGACCTGCCCCGCCCAGTAGCTCAGCGGCGCGCCGGCGATGACCAGCGGGCCCGTCAGGTCGGGATGCGTGGCCGCCAGGATCATCGCGCCCCAGCCGCCCTGGCAGTTGCCGGTGACGAGGGGCCGGGGGCTTTTCGGATGCAGCGCACTGACCCGCCGCAGGAAGGCGGCTTCGGCGGCGACGACATCGGCCAGGGTCTGTTCCGGGGCCGGGTCGGGGCGGAAGATGACGAAATAGACGGGATGGCCATCGGCCAGGGCCTCGCCCACCTCGGATTCGGCCTTGAACCCGCCGATACCGCTGCCATGCCCCGCCCGGGGATCGATGATGACCCAGGGCCGGCCATCGGTGCGCGTCGGCGGATGGTCCGCCCCGGCCCGGATGCGGACCAGGGCATAATTGACCGGCCGCGGCAGATCCGCCCCGTCAAGGACCACGTCGTAGTCGAAGGCCAGCACCGGCTTCAACCCGTCGGCTTCGCGTGTCCGGGCCGCGTCGCCCCGGCGCCGCAGCACGTCGAGGAAGAGAACGGCGCGCTGCTGCATGTCCACGAGATAGTCCCGCCACGCCGCCCCCAGCGCCAGCGGATCGGTTTCCGCCAGGACGGCCCGTGCCGCCCGCGCCGTGTGCTGCCAGTGTTCCGCTGCCGAGGCGGTCAGGCCGCCGCCGTGCGTGCGCGCCAGGCGGGCCAGAAGATCGGCCTGCGCCCTGGCGTGATCCCATGTCTCCCGCGCCTGCGCGAGGCGGGTGTCGCTGTCGTCTGCGCGCGTCATGTCACCCCACGATGTGATAGCCGCCGTCGATGTAGTGGACGCCGCCGGTCACGTTGGCGGCCTCGGCGCTGGCAAGGAAGGCGGCGTAGGCGCCGACGTCCTCAATGCTGGCCAGGTGGTGCGTCGGCGCGCGGGCGGCGGCCCTATCCAGCAGCGCGTCGAAGTGTTCGATGCCCGAGGCCGCGCGCGTCTTGAGCGGCCCGGGCGAGAGAGCATGCACCGAGATCCCTTTCTCGCCCAGTTCCGCGGCGAGATACCGGGTGGTGGATTCAAGCGCCGCCTTCACCGGGCCCATGACGTTGTAGTGCGCGACCACCTTCTCGGCGCCGTAGAAGCTGACGGTCATGCAGGTCCCCCCCGGCGGCATCAGCGGCTCGGACCGGCGCACCAGCTCGATGAAGGATCCAACCGAGATATCCATCGCGGTCGCGAAGCCCGCGCGCGAACAGTCGGTGACCCGGCCGTGCAGGTCCTCGCCGGGGCAGAAGGCGATGGAATGCAGGCAGATGTCGAGCTGCCCCCAGGCACCGCCTATCCGGTCGAAGAGCGCCGTCATCTGGCCGGGATCACGCACGTCGAGCGGGGCGATGATCTCGGCCCCCAGGTGTTCGGCCAGGGGCCGCACATGCGGTTCCGCCTTGGCGTTGAGATAGGTCACGGCCAGCCGCGCCCCCTGTTCACGCAACGCGCGGGCGCAGCCGTAGGCGATCGACTGCTCATTGGCGATTCCGACCACCAGGGCCGTCTTGCCGTCGAGTGAGAACATGGAGAAACCCCGCTTTCTGCGGCGCAGAAACTAGCGTGGGGAAGTAACAGCGATGCGACAGGCCCGCGATGCGCGAAGCCGCGATGGCCGTGGCGATCCCGCGAGGACTCGAACCTCGAACCTGCTGATTAGAAGTCAGCTGCTCTATCCTGTTGAGCTACGGGACCGCTGCGGCCTGCTTTACCCCGGCGCCGGCACGAGTTCAAAGCCCAATTCAGGCGAATGGATCCTGCGGATAGCCGACGCCGGCCAGGTACAGCCCCTGGGGCGGGCAGACCGGGCCGCAGGCCGCGCGGTCGCGGGCCGCGAGCACCGCGCGCACGTCCTCGGGCGCCCAGGAACCGGCCCCGACGCGTTCAAGCGTGCCGACAATGCTGCGCACCTGGTTGTGCAGGAACGACCGCGCCCGCAGCGCGAAGCGCAACTCGGGGCCGCTGTCGCCCTCGGTTTCCGTGATGTCCAGCGAATCCAGTGTCTTGACCGGGCTGTTCGCTTGGCAGATCGAAGAGCGGAAGGTGGTGAAGTCGTGATGGCCCAGAAGATGCGCCGCGCCCGCCCGCATGGCGGCCACGTCCAGCAGCCTTGGCACCTGCCAGACCAGCCCGCGGTCCAGCGTCGCGGGGGCGCGCCGCATGAGCAGCCGGAAAAGATACCGCCGTTCGATGGCGGAGAAGCGCGCGTGCCAGTCATCCGGAACCCGGGCGCAGTCCACGATGGCCACCGGCGCCGGCTTGAGGTGGTGGTTGAGTGCTTCGCTGAGCCGGAAGGGCGACCAGTCCTTCGCCATGTCGCAATGCGCCACCTGGCCCAGGGCGTGCACGCCGGCGTCGGTGCGCCCCGCGGCCCCGATCCTGTGGGGGCCGGGCTCCAGCCGGGCCAGCGCGGTCTCGACCGCCTCCTGCACCGATGGCTGGTCGGCCTGGCGCTGCCAGCCGGCGAAGGGGGCGCCGTGGTATTCGATTTTCAGCGCGTAACGGGGCATCGGGGGCTGTTCCGGGATCGGTGGACCCTGCATGGACTAGCGCAAGGGCGGTGGCTGGGCAACGGCCTGTGCCAACGGGCGGCCGCGCGCCGCGACCGGTCGGCGCGCCTCTGGCAACCGGGGCCGGGTCTGGTTATCCTGGACGCGACAGCAGACGAAGGGCAGGGTCTTGGTTTTCACCAATTTCGCCGAGGGGCTCACGCGCGGGGCGGAACAGATCGGCGACACGATCTCGGGGCAGTTCTTCGAGCCGGTGATCCGGCTGGGGGTGACCGGGCTCAGCCGGGCGGGCAAGACCGTCTTCATCACCTCGCTGGTGGCCAACCTGATGGACCGTGGCCGAATGCCCGGCCTGACGGCGGCGGCCGAGGGGCGTATCGCCGCCGCCTTCCTGCAGCCGCAGCCCGACGATACGGTGCCGCGCTTCGACTACGAGGCGCATCTGGCGGCACTGACGGGCGCAACCCCACGCTGGCCGGAAAGCACCCGCGCGGTGTCGGAGTTGCGGCTGTCGCTGCGCATCTGGCCCACCGGTCTGCTGGCGGGCGTGACCGGCCCGCGCACCGTTCACCTGGACATCGTGGACTATCCCGGCGAGTGGCTGCTGGACCTCGCGCTTCTGGACAAGAGTTACGCGCAGTGGTCCGCCGATCAGTTGGCCCGGATCGAAAGCCGGCCCCAGGCCGCCGAGTTTCGCCGCCTGGTCAAGCAGACCGACGCGACCGCGGAGCTGGAGGAGGCCCGGGCACAGACGCTGGCGCGGCTCTACACCGACTACCTGCAACAGGCGCGCGGCGCCGGCTACTCCGACGGCACGCCGGGGCGGTTCCTGTTGCCCGGCGATCTGGCGGGCTCGCCGGTGCTGACCTTTGCCCCGCTGCCCGCGCCGGACACGACCCCGCGCAAGAGCCTCTGGCGCGAGATGGAGCGGCGCTTCGAGGCCTACAAGGCCCGCGTCGTCAAACCCTTCTTCCGGGATCATTTCGCCCGCATCGACCGCCAGGTTGTCCTGGTCGACGCGCTTGGCGCGATCCACGCCGGCCCGCAGGCGGTGGAGGACATGCGGCAAACCCTGGCCGAGATCCTGGGCGCATTCCGGCCGGGGCGGAACGCGTTTCTCACGCGGCTCCTGACGGGCCGGCGGGTGGAGAAGATCCTCTTTGCCGCGACCAAGGCCGATCACCTGCATCATTCCCAGCACGGACGCCTGCGCGACATCATCGCCGCACTGTTGCGCGATGCGCGCGACAGGGCCGATTTCGCCGGCGCGCAGACGCGCGCCCTGGCCCTCGCGGCCCTGCGCGCCACGGTGGAAGAAACCGTTAGCCACGACGGGCATGAGCTTGACTGCGTGCGCGGCACGCTGCTGAACCCGGATGGCAGCCGGGGCAAGCAGGCGGCCTTCTACCCCGGCGAACTGCCCGAGGATCCGGCGCGGCTTCTGTCGCCGGCGCGGTCGGGGGCCGAAACATGGCTGGATGCGCAGTACGAGGTGATGTCCTTTGCGCCCGCGGCGCTCACGCTCAGGCCCGGGGAAGGGCCGCCGCACATCCGTCTGGACCGGGCGGCGGAGTTCCTGATCGGGGACAGGTTATGACGGCCCCGCGCGGTGGCTGAAACGGGAAGGGGACACGGATGAGCAAGGGCCCGATGATGTTCGATTTCGGGTGGGGGCCCGAGGGGCCGCGCCCGGATACCGCGCCGCCGGTGCCGGATGCCGAGGCGCCGGAGGCGCCCGAGGGTCGGGCGATGCAGACGCTGGCCACGCTCGCCGCGCGGCGCCCGTCGCGGCTGGCGCGCGCCTTCTGGGGGCTTCTGGGGGCGATCCTGGCGGTGGCGGTGTCCGTGGCCGCCTGGGATTTCGCCACCGGGCTTGTCGCGCGCACGCCGGTTCTGGGCTACGCGGTGGCCGGCCTGATGGCGGCCTTCCTGCTGGTGCTGGTGATCATCGCGGTGCGCGAGGCCGCGGCTTTCGCCCGGCTGGCCCGGATCGACAAGCTGCAACATGCCGCCGAGACGGCGTTGGCGGGCGAGGACCTGGGCGCGGCCCGCGGGGTCGCCCGGGATCTCGCGGCGCTCTACGCCGGCCGGGACGACACACGCTGGGGCCGGGAACGCCTGAAAGAGCGCAGCGGCGAGCAGTTCGATCCCGCCGGCCTGCTGGAACTGGCCGAGCGCGAGGTTCTCGCGCCGCTCGACGCGGCCGCCGCCGCCGAGGTGCAGGCCGCGGCCCGGCAGGTGGCGGGTGTCACGGCGGTTGTGCCGCTGGCCCTGGCGGACGTGGTGGCGGCGCTGGCCGCAAACATCCGCATGATCCGGCGGATCGCCGAGATCTACGGCGGCCGCTCGGGCGTGCTGGGGGGCTGGCGGCTGGCGCGCTCGGTCATGACGCACCTGGTGGCCACCGGCGCGGTGGCCGTGGGCGACGACATGCTCAGCTCGATCGCCGGGGGCGGGATCCTGTCGCGACTGTCGCGGCGCTTCGGCGAGGGGGTGGTGAACGGGGCCCTGACGACCCGCGTCGGCGTTGCCGCGATGGAGGTCTGCAGGCCGCTGCCCTTCCGTGCCATGCCGCGGCCCTCGGTCTCGACGCTGATGCGCCGGGCCCTGACCGGGCTGTTCGGATCCTGAGCCGGGCTCAGCGGGCCTCGCGCACGACCCGCCCGTCCAGCCAGCGCCGGCAGGCCCGGTCCACGCCCGCGTGCAGCGCCAGGGTGAAGACCGCCAGCACGATCAGCGCGGCGAACATCAGGTCGGTCTTGGCGCGGCCGTTGGCCAGCAGCATGAGATAGCCCAGCCCCTTCGAGGCGCCCACCCATTCGCCGATGATCGCCCCGATGGGGGCGTAGACGGCCGCCAGCCGCATCCCCGAGGCAAAGCCCGGCAGGGCGGACGGAACCCGGATGCGCCACATGATGCGCCGGCGGGACGCGCCCATCACCTTGGCCAGGTCCAGCCAGGCCTGCGGCGTGCGCATCAGCGCGTCGAAGAACGACGAGGTGACGGGAAAGTAGATGATGAGAAGCGCCATGGCGATCTTCGATCCCAGGCCGTAGCCCAGCCAGAGGGTGAGGATCGGGGCCAGCGCGAAGACAGGGATGGCCTGGCTGAAGACCAGCATGGGCCGCACCAGGTCCCGCGCCGGCCGCGAGGTTGCCAGTGCCACCGCGGTCAGCCCGCCCAGAAGCGCCCCGAGCACGAGGCCGATCAGCACCTCCGCCACGGTGATACCGGCGTGTTCGGCGATGAGCGCGCGGCTTTGCCACAACTCGTCGGCCACGCGCACCGGCCCGGGCAGGATGAAGGGCGGCACGCCGGTCAGCCAGACCAGTCCCTGCCACAGCAGAAGCCCCAGGGCCGCCGAGGCGGTGAGTGTGGCGCCGCGCGTCATGCCGCGCCCCGCAGGCGGTTGAACAGCTCGCCCTGCGCGCGCAGGGTCTCGGGGTCGTCCACAGGCCGCGGCGCCGGCCCGGCCGGCGGGGCCACCTCGGACAGGCCGCTTTCCGACAGGATCAGGATCGCCTGGCCAAGGCGGGCGGCCTCGGCCGGGTCGTGGGTGACCATCAGGACCGTGCGCCCCGCCAGCAGTTCGGCCGTCAGGTCCTGGATCTGCGCCCGGGTGCGAGCGTCGAGCGCGGAAAACGGCTCGTCCAGCAGGACCACCGGGCGATCCTCCATCAGGGTCCGGGCCAGGGCCACGCGCTGGCGCTGCCCGCCCGACAGGCGGTCGGGCGTCTTGCCGCGATGCGCGGTCAGCCCGACGCGGTCCAGCACCTCGGCCGCGCGGTCCAGGTCGGCCCGTTCGCCGCGCAGCCGCGCGCCCAGAACCACGTTGCCCATGACATCCAGCCAGGGCATCAGCAGGTCGCTTTGCGCCATGAGAGCCAGCCGCCCCTGAAGCGGCAGGTCGTCCGAGGCGCGGATCTCGCCGCGGAAGTCGGTGAAATCGTCCACGCCCGCGATCAGGCGCAGGAGCGTCGTCTTGCCCACGCCCGAGGGCCCCAGCAGGCAGGTCCATTCCCCTGCGCCGGCACGCAGGTCGAGGGGGCCGAAAACCACCGCCGCGCCATAACGCGCCGTGCCGGAGACCATCAGCGCGGGCGCCCGGCTCATTCGGCCAGCCCCATCTCCCAGAATCCCGCCTCCAGCTTTGTGGCCTTGGTGAAATGCCGGCACAGCGCGGGCCAGCGCGGGGTTTGCTCCGGATCGGGGCCGATGCGCCGCGCCACCGCGCCATCGATCAACTGGCCGACGTCGCGGCACAGTGCCTGGTAGTCATCGGCGGCGTAGGTCCCGATCCATTCGGCGTAGGTGTCGCTGGTGGCCTCCCGCGACAACCGCGCGCCGATCTCGCCGTAGCCCAGCACGCAGGGCGCCAGTGCCGCCAGCAGGTCCAGCAGGTCGCCCGAGTGGCCCGCGTCCAGAACGTAGCGCGTGTAGGCGAGGTTGGCCGGCGCTTCCTCGGCGGTGCGCAGGTCCGCCTCTGTCAGGCCGGCGCGCGCGCAGGTGTCGATGTGCAGGCGGATCTCGTCGTTGACCAGCGCGCTGACCGTCGCCGCCGCCAGGCGCATCTCCTCGGGCGTTTCCGCCTTTGTCACGGCAAGCGCCCAGGCCCGGGCGAAATGGATGAGGAACAGGTAATCCTGCGTCAGATACCCCAGAAAGGCCTGCCGGGGCAGGCTGCCGTCCGCCAGGCCCTGAACGAAGGGATGTCGGGTGTAGGCGGGCCAGTGGTCGCCCGCCGCTTCCCGCCACTTTGCGAAGGCGCGCCCGTAGTCCGTCATTGCCGGCCCGGGTCCAAGGCCAGCCGGTCGAGCGTCTGCCTGGCCTCGATCAGGCCCGCGTCCAGCAGGAACTCCTGGAATGCCATGTAGCGCCCGGCATCCAGCGCCGCGGGGCGCAGCGCGAAGCGCGGGATCGTGTCCGACCAGGCCTTTTCGTTGAGGTCGTCCTGCAACTCCTTGGAAGTGGAGGAGAAGATTTCCCACGCCTCCTGCGGATGGTTCACGATGAACTGGGTGGCCAGTTCGGTCGCGCGCAGGAAGCGGTTGATCGTGTCCGTGTCCATGTCATCGCTGTTGGCCACGTAGATCAGTTCGTCATAGGGGGGCACGCCCTCCTCCTCGATGTACAGGCACGCGCCCGGCACGCCCTCGATCTGCATCTGGTTGAGTTCGAAGTTGCGATAGGCCCCGATGACGGCGTCCACCTGCCCCGACATGAGCGACGGCGACAGCGACCAGTTGACGTTGACGAGTTCCACGTCATCAAGGCCGAGCCCGGCCTGGTCCAGGATCGCCTGAAGCAGCGCTTCCTCCACCCCGGCGACGGAATAGCCGATCGTGTGCCCCTCCAGGTCGGCGACCTCCTCGATGGGGCCGTCCTCCAGGACCAGCAGGCAGTTGAGCGGGCTCGCGATCAGGGTGCCCACGCGGGTCAGGGGCATGTCCTCGGCCACTTGCAGGTGAAGCTGCGGCTGATAGGAAATCGCCAGGTCCGCCTTGCCCGCGGCGACCATCTTGGGCGGATCCGCCGGGTCGGCGGGGGCGATCACCTCGACGGAAAGGTTTTCGTCGGCGAAATACCCGTTCTCCTGGGCGATGACGATGGGCCCGTGGTTGGGGTTCACGAACCAGTCGAGCATCAGTGTCAGCTTGTCCTGGGCAAGGGCGGGTGTGCCGGCCAGCAGCGCCGCGGCCACGGCAATCGCGCGTTTCATCGGGTTTCTCCTTCCTGGGTCTGGGGATCCGTTGCCGTGCGCTCTGCCGATCGGGCCGAGAAAGCGCGATCACCGACGGGCTGGGCGGGCCTTGCACGGGGGGGCAGGTCGTTTGGCATGTCCTCTTCCTCGTTGCAGTCAGGCCAAGGAAGACGGACGAGCCACGCGCGATGCGCTTCGTTTTCCGTTCCCTCCGCCGGTACTGACCGGATCAGGTTCTCTGGGTTGGCAGTCGCCTCTCAGCCCCGGTTGCGGGGCACCCCAACGGATGGGTGAAACATAGCACCCGCCCCGGGCCGAGGCAAGCCACGGCCGCGGATGGAAAATGCCGGCGCATTTTCGACGTTAGGCTTTCCTTCAGGCACGGATGCGACCCTGCTGGCGGGAAAGCGGAGAACGCAATGCACGGCCTGATCAACCGCGCGATCGAGCGGTTTGCGCGCGACACCTACGGCGGGGACGTCTGGATCCAGGCGACGCGACGGATGGACCTCGGCTTCACCGAGGTCGCGGCGATGCTGCACTACGACGATGCCGTCACGACGCGGCTGTTGCAGCAACTGGCCGACCTGCTGGACAAGCCGGCCCCGGACCTGCTGGAGGATATCGGCACCTATCTCGTCTCGCATCCGAACGTCGAGTCGCTGCGCCGCCTGCTGCGCTTCGGCGGCGTCACCTTCGAGGAGTTCCTGCTGTCGCTGGATGATCTTCCGGGGCGGGGGCGCCTGGCGGTTCCCGACCTCGATCTGCCCCGGCTTGAACTCGTGCCCCATACCGATCAGTGCTACGCCCTGACGGTGTTTTCGCCCAAGCCTGCGACCCTGCCCTTCGGCCGCGTCGTCATGGGGCTCTTGCGGGCGATGGCCGACGATTACGGCGCCCTGGTCGTTCTCGATTACAAGGGAGATCGCGGCGCGGCCGAACTGATCGAGATCCGGCTGCTGGAGCCGGCCTTCGCCGAGGGGCGCCACTTCGATCTGGGGGCCACGCCACCGTGACTGGTCCGCTTGCCATACCCGCCGCCTGCCTTGACCGGCTCTGCCCCATGCACGCGGTCGTCAGCGGCACCGGCCACATCCTCCGGTGCGGTGCGACCCTGCGCAAGATCCAGGGGCGGGAGGATCCGGTGGGGCAGCGCTTCACCGAGGTGTTCGAGATCCGCCGCCCCCGCATCGGCCCGTCGATGGCGGTGCTGCGTGCGGCCAGCGGGTCGCGCCTGCATCTGCGGATGCGGTCCCCACCTCAGATCGACCTCACCGCGGTCCTGATCGCGCTGCCCAAGGACGGCGGCCCGCTGTCCGGGGGCGCGCTGGTCGACCTGAGCTTCGGCATCTCGGTCATCGACGCGGTGCGCGACTTCGCCCTGACCGGCTCGGATTTCGCGGTGACCGACCCCACGATCGAGATGCTCTACCTTTTCGAGGCCAAGTCCGCCGCGATGGAGGCGTCGCGCAAACTGAACCTGCGGCTCCAGGGGGCAATGATCGCGGCCGAGGAGCAGGCCTTCACCGACACGCTGACGGGCCTGAAGAATCGCCGGGCGATGGACCATGTGCTGACCCGGCTGATCGACCGGGGCGAGGATTTCGCGCTGATGAGCCTGGATCTCGATTACTTCAAGGCCGTCAACGATTCCCTTGGCCATGCGGCCGGCGATCACGTTCTTCAGCAGGTTGCGCGCCGCATCGTCGGTCAGATGCGCGGGGCCGATACCATCGCGCGCGTCGGCGGGGACGAGTTCGTGGTGATCCTCGCCGGTCACGCGGAGGGGCCGGTGCTGGTCGACATCGCGGAGCGTGTCATCGGATGTCTGGAGGCGCCGATCCCCTTCGAAGGTGAGGAATGCCGGGTATCGGCCAGCATCGGCGCGGTCCTCAGCCGCGACTACGCGCACCCGGAGATGGACCAGCTCTTGGCCGATGCCGACCGCGCGCTTTACACCGCCAAGATGCAGGGCCGCCGCCGTGTCGCGCTGTTTGATCCCGTGCAAGATGCCGAAGGGGTGCCGCCGCCCGCCACGCCGCACCAGCAAGGGCCGGACGCCAAGGCGCCGGACCGTCGGTGACGGGCCATCAGCGATCCAGCGCGAAAAGGTCGCCAAGGCGTCCGTGTTCCCGCGACCCTCGGTTGATCGGTTGCGCAATGCCTGCCGGACGCCAAGGCACGGGAGACACGTGCGAGACCACGGCGCAGCATGCCCGCCGTGATCCAGGCCCGGTTTCCCGTTCGAGACTCCGGCGGTGCATGTCCCCCGCCGGGGGCGCGCCACGAATGCGGCCCGGCGTCCGGCCGGGCCACCGTCGTGTCAGTAGCGGTTGGCGATCGGCAACTCCTCGGCGGGGAAGAGCGAGATCACCTCGCAGCCGGTGTCGGTCACCACGACCTCCTCCTCGATCCGGGCGGCCGAGTAGCCGTCGGCGGCCGGGCAATAGGTTTCCAGCGCGAAGACCATCCCGGTCTTGATCTCCATCGGGTGTTCAAGGCTGACCGCCCGGCTGATGATGGGCCGCTCGTGCAACGCGAGGCCGAGGCCGTGGCCGAACTGCAGGCCGAAGGCGGAAAGCTCGTCGGGGAAACCGAATTCCTCCGCCTTGGGCCAGGCCTGCGCGACCGTGTCGGTGGAAACGCCCGGGCGGATCAGGTCGATCGAGGCATCGATCCATTCCCGCGCCTTGGTATAGGCGTCGTGCTGCGCCGAGGTCGCCCGGCCGATGTTGAACGTCCGGTAGTAGCAGGTGCGATAGCCCTGGTAGGATTGCAGGATGTCGAAGAACGCCTGGTCGCCGGGTCGGAAGTACCGATCCGTGAAATTGTGGGGGTGCGGGCTGCAGCGTTCGCCCGAGATCGCGTTGATCGCCTCCACGTCGTCGCTGCCCATTTCGTAGAGCAGCTTGTTGGACAGCGCCACGATGTCGTTTTCCCGCACGCCGGGCTTCAGTTCCTCGTAGATCATGTGATAGCAGCCATCGACCATGCTGGCGGCCTGCGTGAGCAGCTGGATCTCGTCCCAGTTCTTGATCTCGCGGGCCGACAGCATGATCTGCTGGCCGTCCACGACCTTCAGCCCGGCCTCCTGCAGGGCGTGGAACATGGCCGTCTCGGCATAGTCCACGCCGACGGGCATGTCCTTCATGCCCGCGTCCTCGATCAGCCCGGCGATTTCCTCGGCGTACTTGCGGATCAGCCCCACGCTGGGCGGGATGGTGCCACGCATGCCCGTCACGCCCGCGCGGCAGTGGTCGGCGATCAGCCAGTCGGCGTATTTCTTGTGATGCACCGCGGCCGAGCCGAAATCCCAGACATAGGGCGCGTCGTCACCGGTCATCAGGCAGAAACGGCACATCTTGTCGCGTTCCCACTCGCCGATCTTGGTGGCCGAGACATAGCGGATGTTGTTGACGTCGAACAGCAGCAGCGTGCCGCAGTCCGAGGCCTTCAGCGCCTCCCGCGTGCGGCTCAGGCGGTAGCGGCGCAGGCGGTCGTGATCGACGCGGCGTTCGAAATCGACCGATGTGTGGCCCCAGGCGGGAAGGCGGCCCTCCCATTTCCACTGGGGGTCGAGGTCCTGGGGCGTAAGGATGTTGGGTGTCAGGGCGGACGTCATTGGTGGCTCCTCAAAAGGCTTGGCGGGCCGGCACGGCCCGTCTCCGGTTTCGCGGTTGCAGGGTCTCGGGGCGCGGGCGGGCGACGCATCGCCCGCGCGGGGGCGGTCACTGTATGCACCAGCCGCCGTCGATATGGATCATCTGCCCGGTCATGTAGTCGCTGTCGGGGCTGGCGAGGAAAGCGGCCGTGCCCTTGACGTCGTCGGGGGTGGACACGCGCTTGATCACCAGTTCGTTGTCGACGATGTCGTCGAAGGCCTGGCCCTCCTTTTCCTTGAAGCCGATGTCGACCAGATCCTTGTCCAGCTGTTCCCACAGCGGGGTCTTCACCACGCCCGGGGCATAGCCGTTGACGGTGATGTTGTGCTCGGCCAGCCCCAGCGCGGCGCAATGGGTCAGCGCCAGGCAGCCGTATTTCGAGGTGCAATAGACGGTCACGTCCACCAGCGGCTTGCGCGAGGCGATCGAGCCCACGCAGATCAGCTTGTAGGGAAAATCCTGCTTGCCCTGCGCGATCATCTGCTTGGCCGTCTCCTGCATGCCAAGCCACATGCCCCTGGTGTTCACGTTCATGATGAGGTCCCAGTTGTCCTCGTCGATGTCCATGAAGAACCGCGGCTTGTTCAGCCCGGCGTTGAACAGGGCCACGTTGATCGTGCCGAAGGCGTCCACCGTGGCCTTCACGGCGGCGGCGTTGTCGGCGCGCTGGGTCACATCCGTCCGCACGGCGATGGCCTTGCCGCCCGCGCGGTCGTTGACCCGGTCCGCGACCTCCTGGGCCTTGTCCAGGTCCAGGTCGGCCAGGCAGACATTTGCGCCCTGGGCGGCGAAATGCTCGGCGTTGGTGGCGCCCATGCCCTGGGCGGCGCCGGTAATCAGGATGTTCTTGCCCTTCAGGCGGTTGGGGTCCATGCTTTCCTCCCTCGGTGGTCCTACGTCTGCGATCGTCGCATTGCCTCTTCGGCGCGCGCCTGGGCCCGCGGCAGCGCCTCCCCGGGCGCGGTGACGCCCCGGAGCATGTCGTGAATCTCCTCCCCGCAGATCGCGATGATCTCGCTGATGGCGGGCACCGGCGGACGGGGCCAGAACTGCAGCTCGTCGCGCCAGCTCATCGCGTCGACCGCCTCGAATATGGGCGACAGGCGCCGTACCTCCGGGTCGGCCCCGACCGAGTAGCGCGGCGCGGTGCGGCTGCCGTTGAGCACGTAGAGCTTCTGCGCCTCGGGCGATGTGAAGGCGATCAGCGCCTCGGCCGCCGCCGACTTCCGATCGGCGGGCAGGTTGGCCGGAATGCCCAGCACGTATCCCCCGACGGGGGCCACCGGCGCGCCGTCCGGGCCGGCGGGATGCGGCAGGTAGCCCGTCCTGCCGTGGGCCGGCGAGGCCGGGTCCAGCTCGAAATAGGGCGCCAGCAGCGTGTAACCGTAGGCCATGGCCACCGTGCCGGCCGCGTAGGGGCGCACCCGTTCGTACCAGGACATCGACAGGATGTCGGGCGGCGAGAACTCCATCAGTGCCAGCAGGTAGTCCGCCGCCGCCCGGGCGCGCGGGGTATCGATCTGCGGGACCAGGTCGTTGCGATCCAGGTGATCCGCGTCGTACCCTCCGGCGATCGGTTTCATGTTCAGGATGGGCTGGCCGAAGTCGGCACAGGTCATGATGAAGGTATGGCCCAGTGCCGTTCCGCGTGCCGCGTTCCAGGCGATCCCGTACCGCCCGCGCCGCGGATCGTGAAAGGCGCGCGCGGCCTCGAGCACGGCCCCGGTGCTGCGGGGCGGGTCAAGACCGGCCTCCGCGAAAAGGTCCTTGCGGTAGAAAAGCAGTTCCGGCGTCGTCTGGCTGGGCACGCCGTAGGGGCGCCCGCCCCAGTGCGCCGCCCGCCAGCCCGCGGTATGGAAATCGCCAGGATCCAGCCGGTCGAGGTCCAGCACCTCGTCCAGTGGCAGCAGGACGCCCTTGCCGACGAACTCGCCGACCCAGGGCAGGTCCACCGCGATCAGGTCGTAACGGCTGCTGTCGCGTTCGGCGTTGCGCAGGGCCTCTTCGTGCAGGCGGTCGATCGAGAAGGCGCGCTGGCTGATCGACGTGCCGATCACCTGCTCGAACTGGCGCTTGAGGTTCTCCATGACCATGAAGGTCGGATCCCCGTGCACCAGGATGCGCAGCCCCCCTTGCAGCATCAGCGGATCCGGCAGCACCTTCGGGGGCTGGATGGTGCCGCGCGCGGCCATGTAGGAGCCGCCGAAATAGTAGTCGTCGCCCGAAGCCGCCGTCGCGGCGCTGCCGAAGGTCTGGTGCGAAATGCGTTGCAGCCGGTCGGTCAGCTGGCTCCAGGTTTCGATCAACTGCGCGCTGGGGTGCAGGGAAAAGCTCTTGCCGCTCTTGGTGCGCGGGCGCTGTTTGATCAGGCCGGCTGCCTGCATGTCGCCCAGCTTTCGCATCGCCGTGGCATAGGGCACACCCGCCACCGAAACCAGCGAGGAAGCGGTCACGGTGCGGCCCTCGAGATGGCTGCGTAACAGGTGCAGCGACATGTTCAGGTAGGGGTTCGGCGCGTTGGGTTCGAGCGTCGTGTCGATCTCGGTCGAAACCGCCTCGAGAAAGCCGATCACGCCCAGCATCTCGGCCCGGCTGGCGGCATAGGCGCCGTCGGCCGTTGATCCGGCCTCTTGTCCGGATTGGATCGGTTTTCCGGGCATGACGGTCACGGTCGCGCGCCCTTTGTCCTGTTCGTTCGAATTGGATGAATCGCTCATGGATGGTCCCGCCAGAATGTTCAGATCGAGCGGGTTCGAGTATGCCCGTTGTATCCATATTGGACCACAAAATATTCAAATTGGATATTTTCGGTCGCGATTCGGGCGGCCCAAGGCGGCATGGTACGCCCATTGCCAAGGGGTGTCCCCTGCCGGGAGGACGGCAGGCAGTCAGCCGCAATGAACCTATGGGAGGAAAGACCATGCGACTCACGACGAAGGCCGGAATGGCCGTCAGCACCGTCCTGGCCGGTGCGGCCCTCGCCGGCGCCGCCGCGGCCGATACATGGAAGATCGGCATCACTCAGAACAACGTGGGCGTCGACAGCTACCAGACGACCTACGAGAAGGCCTTCATCGCGGCCGCCGAGGCGAACGACAACGTCGAGACGGTCGTTCTCGACGCCGGCGGCGACGTCGCCCGCCAGATCGCGCAGATCGAGGACCTGATCCAGCAGGAAGTGGACGCGATGATCATCTGGCCCACCAACGGCGAGGCGGTGATCCCGGCCGTGCGCAAGGCGTTCAAGGCCGAGATCCCGGTGATCATCACCAATTCCAACATCGACGAAGCGGGGTTCGATTTCATCTCGTCGTTCTCCGGCCCCGACAACATCACGCAGGGCAAGCGCGCGGCCGAGATCATGTGCGACCGGTTCAAGGATCTCGGCATCGCCGACGAGGCCCAGATCGTCGAGATCACCGGCCAGCCGGGCTATACCACCGCGATCGAGCGCTCGACCGGTTTTCAGGACCGCCTGCCCGAGGTCTGCCCGGACGTGGACCTGATGGAAAGCCAGCCGGGCGACTGGAACCGCGAGAAGGCGCAGAAGGTGATGGAGGCCTTCCTCGTGAAATACGACGACATCGACGGCGTCTATGCCGGCGATGACAACATGGGCGTGGGGGCCCTGAACGCCGCCAAGGCCGCCAACCGGGCCGAGGACATCACCTTCGTCGGCGCCACCAACTTCGCGGTGGGCTATGAGGCGATGGCGCGCGGCGAATACTGGGGCTCGATCTACCAGTCGCCGGTGGACGACGCCGAGGCCGCCCTGCAGACGGCCATCGACGTGCTGGAGGGAGAGGACGTTCCGTTCCTCAACTACTTCGACACGCCGAAGATCACCCAGGAGAACATGGACGAGTACGACAAACCCGTCTTCTGAGGATCCTCCCTGGCGCGTGGGGCCTGCGGGCCCCGCGCGTCATGCGCAACCGTTGAAAAGCCGGAGGAGCACGATGGGCCGTGTTTCGGGACGCTCCTGCATCGTGACGGGGGCAGCACAGGGTATAGGCCGCGCGATCGGCGAGGCGCTTCTCGACGAGGGGGCCGATGTCTGTTTCGCCGACATCGACCGCGCGAAGGTCGCCGAGGTGGCCCGATCCGCCGCCGACCGCGCCGCGCGGGGCGGCGGCCGGGTGACCCACGCCGCGGTGGACGTGACCGACCGCGCCCGGGTGCGGGCCATGATCGCCCACACCGTCGAGACCTTCGGCAAGCTCGACGTGAAGTTCAACAACGCCGGCGTCAACAAGCCGATGAATTTCATGGACGTGACCGAGGACAACTGGCGCTTCATCATGGAGGTCAACGGCCTGGGTTGCCTGATCGGCATGCAGGAGGCCGCGGCGCAGATGATCGCGCAGGGCGGGGGCGGCAAGATCGTCAACACCGCCAGCATCGCCAGCCGCCAGGGCTTCGACAACGTGGCCCCCTACTGCGCCAGCAAGTGGGCGGTCGTCTCGCTCACCCAATCCGGCGCGCGCGATCTGGCGAAACATGGTATCACCGTCACCGGCTTCGCGCCGGGCGTGGTGGCCACCGAGATGTGGGAACAGGTCGACCGCGACCTGATGGAGATCGGTGCCGCCGAGCGCCCCGGACAGGCGATGGAGGAGTTTTCCGCCGACATCCTGAAGGGCCGCGTGGCCACGCCGGAGGACGTGACGGGAACGACGACATTCCTGGCCAGCAGGGACAGCGACTACATGACCGGGCAGGTCGTGATGATCGACGGGGGAATGGTCCTGGTCTGACGGGCCGCAGGAAACGTGCGCGGGGGCTCACGCCGCCCGACCACGCAGGGAGGAAGGCATGGCCGCAGCGCTATCAAGGGAAAACATCGTGGGGTTTCTGGCCCGCCAGGGCATCCTGGTGGCCTTCGCCCTCTTCATCATCGGCTTCACCATCGCCAACGACCGGTTCCTCGACCCCGACAACGTCCTTGGCGTGATCCGTTCTTCGGCGATCCTGGGGATGATGGCGCTGGGCGTCACCTTCGTGGTGATCAGCGGCAACCTGGATCTGTCCGTGGGCTCGATGATGTCGTTCTCGACCATCGTGGTGCTCGACCTGCACGACAAGATCGGCCCGACGCTGGCGATCCCGGCGATGTTCGGGATGACGTTGGCGCTGGGCGCCTTCATCGGCTTCCTGGTGGGGTATCTCAAGCTCAACTCGCTCATCGTCACGCTGGGCATGCTCTCGGCCATCCACGGCCTGACGCTGACCTACTCGGGCGGCAAGAACATGGACATCGACGACAAGGCGGGGACGTGGTTCGATGTCTTCGGGCAGGGCGAGATCGTGGGTATCCCCGTGCCGATCCTGATCTTCGCGCTGCTGGCGGCGATCCTCGGGATCGCGCTGGCGAAAACGCCCTTCGGCCGCAAGGTCTATGCCGTGGGCGGCAACGGCACCGCCGCCACCTTCTCGGGCATCCGGCGGGCGCGGGTCGTGTTCACCTGTTACCTGATCTCCGCCTTCTGCGTGGCCACCGCGGGCCTGATCCAGGCCGGGCGGTCCCTGGGCAGCCAGAACACCGTGGGCCAGGGCATGGAGTTGGAAGTGCTGGCCGCCGTGATCCTGGGCGGCGCCTCCCTGATGGGCGGCGCGGGCACCATCTTCCGCACCGTGATCGGCGTGCTGATCCTGGGCTTCATCCAGAACGGCCTGCTGCTCGTGGGGCTGCAGTTCTATGTCCAGTACGTCGTCACCTGGATCATCATCATCCTGGCCGTCTGGCTGGACATCGCGGGCAAGCGCGGCCGGCTCTGGTCGCCGATCGCCTGAGGGGAGGACACCATGCAAGCCGGAACACTGGCCAACTACCTGCGGCGCGGCGCGATCTGGGGCTTCATCGTGCTCGAACTGATCTTCTTCTCGATCGCCGGCGAATATCTGGCGATCACCGACAAGGCCTTCATGGATGCGGGCAACATGCTGCTGCTGCTCAAGCAGACGGCGCCGCTGGGGATCATCGCGATGGGCATGACCATCGTGATGGTCAACGGCAACATCGACCTCAGCGTCGGCGCCACATTCGCGCTGGCCGCGGTGATCCTGCTGGACAGCCTGAGCTGGCCCTTCATGGAAGAATTGGGCGACTGGGCGATTCCCCTGGCCTGGACCTTTGCGCTGGCCGCCGGGGGCGTGCTGGGCGCGATCAACGGGCTGATCGTGTGGAAGACGGGCGTGGACGCCTTCATCGTCACGCTGGGCGCAATGCTGGGCTATCGCGGGCTGGTGTTCATGTACAACGGCGAACAGCCCACCAGCCATCTCAACTGGACGCTGGTGGACTTCGCCGAGGCGCAGTTCCTCGGCATACACACCGCCACCTGGTTCCTGCTGGGCGTGACGGCGGTGATCTGGTGGGTCATGAACCGCACCGTGCACGGGCGCAACGCCTATGCCATCGGCGACAATCGCGAGGCGGCGGTCAACGCCGGCATCCGCGTGGGCCCGCACATGATGATCAACTTCGTGATCATCGGCTTTCTCGCCGCGCTGTCGGCGGTGGTGTTCTATTCCGAGTCCGGATCGGTCAACCCCAATGACGGCGAACTCTACGAGCTGTGGGTCATCACCGCGGTCGTGCTGGGCGGCACCAAGCTCACGGGCGGATCGGGCTCGATCGTCGCCACCTTCGGGGGCGTGCTGGCGATCCAGCTCCTGCGCAAGGGGCTGGCCCACATCGGCGCCGATACCTCGACGGTCAATCTGGTGATCGGCCTGATCCTGATCGCGGTGCTGTTCCTGGACAAGCAGCTGAATATCAGGGCAAAAGAGGAGTTGAAGACATGAGCGGACAAACGCCCGCCCTGCGCCTGGAAGGCATCGTCAAGACCTTCCCCGGCGTGCGCGCTCTCGACGATGTCTCCTTCGACGTGCTGCCCGGCGAGGTCCACGCCCTGATGGGCGAGAACGGCGCCGGCAAGTCCACCCTGATGAAGGTGCTGGGTGGCATCTACCAGCCCGACGCGGGCCGGATCTTCGTGGGGGAGGAACCGGTCGTGATGACCTCGCCCTTGCAGGCCAAGGGGCTGGGGATCGTCTTCATCCACCAGGAACTCAGTCTGGCCGAGGAACTGACGGTGGCCGAGAACGTGTTCCTGGGCGAACTGCCGCGCAAGAGCTTCGGCCGGGTGGACTGGGCCAGGCTTCACGCCCGGACCGACGAGATCCTGGGCAAGCTGCGGGTCGGCTTCGACGCGCGGGCGCGCGTGGGCGACTTGTCGGTGGCCAACCAGCAGATGGTCGAGATCGCCCGCGCCCTGACCGTCGACGCCAAGGCGGTGATCTTCGACGAGCCCACGGCCTCGCTGACCGATGCCGAGAAGGTCGTGCTCTTCGACGTGATCGCGGATCTCAGGCGCGACGGGGTGGGCATCATCTACATCTCGCACCGGATGGAGGAGATCTTCCGCATCACCGACCGCATCAGCGTGCTGCGCGACGGCCAGCACCGCGGAACTGTCAAGACGGCCGAGACCGACGAGGAGGCCGTCACCCAGCTGATGATCGGCCGCAAGCTCGACCTGTCGCGCAACGTCTCGCATCACGAGCTGGGCGACGTCGCACTGGAGGTGCGCAACCTGTCCTGCGGCGAGCTGTTCCAGGACGTGACCTTCGAGGTGCGCCGGGGCGAGGTGGTCGGCTTCTACGGCCTTGTCGGCGCCGGCCGCACCGAGATCGCCGAGACGCTCTTCGGCCTGCGCGATCCGTCCGCCGGCGAGATCCGGCTCGACGGCGAGGCGGTGCGCATCCACTCGCCCCACGATGCCATCGCGCGGGGCATTTCCCTGGTGCCCGAGGACCGCAAGGGGCAGGGCCTCGTGCTCGGCATGAACTGCCGCGACAACATGACCCTGCCGCAGGTGGACGACCTCAAGGCCGGCCCCTTCGTCGCCGACGGGGCCGAGATCGCGATATTCGACCAGTACCGCGACCGGCTGGATATCCGCACGCCGGGCTGGAAACAGCAGGTGGGCAACCTGTCGGGCGGCAACCAGCAGAAGATCGTGCTGGGCAAGTGGCTGTCGATGCACCCCAGCGTCCTGATCGTGGACGAACCCACCCGCGGTATCGACGTGGGCTCCAAGGCCGAGATCCACAACCTGATCCGCGATCTGGCCGCGCAGGGTTACGCGGTGATCGTGATCAGCTCGGAAATGCCCGAGGTGCTGCACGTCAGCGACCGCATCGTGGCGATGTTCAGCGGCCGCGTGAACCGGACCTTCACTTCCGACGAGGTGACCGAGGACAACCTGATCCAGGCCATCTCGGGCCTGAGCAACGACAAGGTGGCGTGATGCGTGTGGGATTCGCAGGACTGGGCCGCATGGGCGCGCTCTGGGCCGCCGGGGGCAGGCGCGCCGCCTGACGTGCCTGCGCGCGCGGAGCCGCCGCCACCATCCGGTTCCGGCACCCCGGCCGCGCCGCCGGAACCTTTTGACCGACAACCGCCGAAGGACGGACCGACCGCCATGACCGCCAAGACCAACACAGACGATTACCTGCGGATGTATACCCAGATGGTGCGCATCCGCACCTTCGAGGACAACGCCAATCAGCTCTACCTCTCGGCCAAGATGCCGGGGCTGACGCACATGTATTCCGGCGAGGAAGCCGTCGCCGTGGGCATCTGCGAGGCGCTGACCGACAGCGATCGCATCACCTCCACCCACCGGGGCCACGGCCACTGCGTCGCCAAGGGCGCCGAGTTCAGGCAGATGTTCTGCGAGCTTCTGGGCAAGGAAGAAGGGTACTGCCGTGGCAAGGGCGGCTCGATGCACATCGCCGACCAGAGCCACGGCAACCTGGGCGCCAACGCTATCGTCGGCGGCTCGATGGGGATCGCCACCGGCTCGGCGCTGCGCGCGAAGCTGCAGGGCGCCGATGACGTCACCGTGTGCTTCTTCGGTGACGGGGCCACCGCGCAGGGCCTTTGGTACGAGGTGATGAACATGGCCGCGCTCTGGCGGCTGCCGGTCATCTACGCCTGCGAGAACAACGGCTATTCCGAATACACGAAAACCGAAGAGATCGCCGCCGGCTCGATCACCGCCCGGGCCGAGGCCTTCGGCATCGAGGCGCACAGGGTGGACGGGCAGGACGTGCTGGCCGTCAACGAGCTGGCGCAGACGCTCGCGGCCCGCTGCCGCAAGGGCGAGGGCCCGTTCTTCGTGGAGCTCATGACCTACCGCTACCACGGCCACCACGTGGGCGACATCAACCGCGAATACTACCGCTCCAAGGAGGAAGAGGCCGATTGGAAGGAGAACCGCGACCCGATCGTGCGGTTCCGCGGCTGGCTGGTGGCGCAGGGCATCGCCACCGAGGACGAGATCGAGGCGCTGAACGCGCAGGTAAAACAGGACGCCAAGGAGGCTGTCACCTACGCCGAGGCCGCCCGCTACCCCGACATTTCGGAGGTGGACATGCACGTCCATGCCGAGACCGACCCCGCGACCCTGCGCCCCGGCGCCTGAAGGAGACCATAGATGCGAGAGATCACCCTGTCCCGGGCCGTGAACGAGGCCATCGCCGAGGAAATGCGCCGCGACCCCACCACCTTCCTCATGGGCGAGGACGTGGCCGAGGCCGGCACGCCCTTCAAGGTGCTGAGTGGACTGGTCGAGGAGTTCGGCACCGAGCGCGTGCTGGACACCCCGATTTCCGAGCCGGGCTTCGTCGGCCTCGCGGTGGGCGCGGCGATGACCGGGGCGCGGCCCATCGTGGACCTGATGTTCGGCGACTTCCTCTATCTGGTGATGGACCAGCTGTGCAACCAGGCGGCCAAGCAACACTACATGTCGGGCGGCAAGCTGACCGTGCCCATGGTGCTGCGCACCAATCTGGGCGCCACGCGCCGCTCAGCCGCGCAGCACAGCCAGTCGCTGCAGGCGCTCGTCGCCCATATCCCGGGGCTCAAGGTGGCGATGCCCTCCTCCGCCTACGAGGCCAAGGGGCTGATGAAGACGGCGGTGCGCGACAACAACCCGGTCGTCATCTTCGAGGACAAGCTGATGTACCAGGACAAGGCCCCGGTGCCCGAAGAGGAATACCTGATCCCCTTCGGCGAGGCCAATGTGAAGCGCGAAGGCCGCGACATCACGCTGATCGCCACGTCGTCCATGGTGCAGGTGGCCGAGAAAGCGGCCGAGACGCTGGCCGCCGAGGGCATCGAGGCCGAGGTGATCGACCCGCGCACCATCGTCCCGCTCGACGAGGCGACGCTGCTTGAGTCGGTGAAAAAGACCTCGCGCGCCATCGTCATCGACGAGGGCCACCAGAGCTACGGCGTGACCGCCGAGATCGCCTCGCGCCTCAACGAAAAGGCGTTCTACCACCTCGACGCGCCGGTGCTGCGGATGGGGGCGATGGATGTGCCCGTCCCCTTCAGCCCGGCGCTGGAGGACATCACCGTGCCCGCGCCCGAGGGCGTGGCCGACAACGCGCGCCGGCTGTGCGCGGGGGAGATGATCCATGCCGCATGACGTCATCATGCCCGCGCTCGGGATGGCGCAGGACAGCGGCGTCCTCGTCACCTGGCTGAAGCAGCCGGGCGACGCGGTGGCCGAGGGCGACGCGCTCTTCGAGGTGGAGACCGACAAGGCCACCATGGAGGTCGAGGCGCAGGCGGCGGGCTACCTTACGGACGTCACCGCCCCGGCCGGCGCCGAGGTGCCGGTGGGGCAGGTCATCGCGCGCGTCTCCGACACGCCCGAGGGCGCGGGCCCGGCCGCCGACAGCCACGACACGCCGGAAGAGATCGTGACCACCGCCGAACCGGGGCCCGTGACCGGCGAAGAGGTCATCATGCCCGCGCTGGGCATGGCGCAGGACACCGGGCTGATCGTCGCCTGGCACAAGGATGCGGGCGAGGCGGTGGCGGCCGGCGACATCCTGTTCGAGGTGGAAACCGACAAGTCCACCATGGAGGTGGAGGCCGGACATGACGGCTATGTCGCCGCCCTGCTGGCCGAGGCCGGGGAGGAGGCCGCGGTGGGCGCGGCCATCGCCGTGATCTCCGCCGAGCAGCCGCAGGCCCCGGTGCGCCGCAGCATCAAGGAGGCGGCGCCGCCCCCGGCGTCCGCATCGGCGCCAGAGACCCCGGCAAGGCCGCCTGAAAAGGCGGACGAGCAACCCGCCGCCCCCGCGGCGCCGACCCGCGCCGCCGGCGGGCGCATCCTCGCCTCGCCCAAGGCGCGCCGCCTGGCGCTGGAGCAGGGGCTCGACCTCGCCCGGCTGGCCGAGGCCGGGCACCCGCAGCCCTATCACGTCAAGGATTTGGAAACGCTCAAGGCGCTGCCCGAGGCGCCCGCCGCGCGGCCCGCCGGGGCCGCCGCGCGCCGCCTGACGGCCGAGGTGCCGGCCTGCGGCTTCGCCGGTTTCGCCGATTGGGCGGCGCGCGAGGCCGGGCTGACCGACACCGGCGCGCTGCTGGCCGGGCTCGCGGGCGCCAGCCTGCGGCCCGGCGCGACCGTCGCGGTGGAGGCCTTCGGCCAGACCCGACTGTTCGCCGTGCCGTCCGGCCGGCTGGGCGCGGTGGCCGAGGCCGCCCCGGACACCACCCCAGACCTGCGCCTGCGCGACATGCGCGTCACCCGGCTCAGCGCCGTGCAGATGGGGGGCGAGGACACCCCCGTGCTCACCGTCACGGCGGCGGGGGCGGGGCTGACGCTGACGCTGGAATGCGCGGCCGACCAGCTTGCCGCGCCCGAGGCCATCACCCTTCTTTCCGATTTCGCGGGCCGGATGGAGCAACCGCTCCGCCACCTGCTCTGACCCACGGAGACCCACATGGACTACACCGATCTCTACATCGACGGCCAATGGCAAAAGGGCGCGGCGGGCGACCGTTTCGACGTGATCAACCCCGCCACCGAGGAGGTGCTCGCCTCCGTCGCCTCGGCCGGGGTCGAGGATGCCGACGCCGCGCTCGATGCGGCCGCGCGCGCGATGGCCGACTGGGCCGCGCGCACCCCGCGCCAGCGTTCCGAGGTTCTGCGCCGCGCGTGGGAGCTGATGACCGCACGGCTCGACCATTTCGCGCATCTGATAACGCTGGAGAACGGCAAGGCCGGCGCGGATGCCCGCGGCGAGGCAACCTATGCCGCCGAGTTCTTCCGCTGGTTCGCCGAGGAGGCCGTGCGCGCCGACGGGCTGATCACCCGGGCCCCCGCCAGCGGTGCGCGCATCGTGGTGCAGCACAAGCCCGCCGGCCTTGCCGTGCTGGTCACCCCGTGGAACTACCCCGCCGCCATGGGCACCCGCAAGATCGCCCCGGCGCTGGCCGCGGGCTGCGGCGTCGTGATCAAGCCCGCCTCGGAAACGCCGCTGACCATGCTGGCGCTGATGCCGCTCTTGGAAGAGGCCGGCGTGCCGCCGGGGCTGGTGAACGTGCTCCCCTCCGGACGCACAGGCGCGCTGGTCGATCACATGCTGCATGACCCCCGCGTTCGGGTGGTCAGCTTCACCGGCTCCACCGGCGTGGGGCGCAAGCTGCTGCAGTCGGCCGCCGACCAGGTGCTGAAACCGGCGATGGAGCTGGGCGGCAACGCGCCCTGCATCGTGTTCGAGGATGCCGACATGGACACCGCGATCGAGGGCACCATGCTGGCCAAGATGCGCAACCTCGGCGAGGCCTGCACGGCGGCCAACAGGATCTACGTGCACGAGGATGTGGCCGAGGCGTTCACCCGCCGCCTGACCGGGCGCATGGCGGCGCTCAAGACGGGGGACGGCACGGACCCCACCGTCGATGTCGGCCCGTTGGTGAATGCCGAGACCCGCGACAAGGTGGCCGCGTTCGTGGCCGATGCCGTCGCGAAGGGGGCAAAGGTCGAATGCGGCGGCGAGGCACCGGCGGGCAAGGGGTTCTACTATCCGCCCACGGTGCTGTCCGGCGTCAGCGAGGACGCGGCCTGCGTGCAGGACGAGATCTTCGGCCCCGTGGCCGCGATCCAGACCTTCAGCGACCAGGAGGACGTGATCCGCCGCGCCAACGCCACCGAGTACGGGCTGGTCGCCTATGTCTTCTCGGGCGATTTCAAGCGCGCGATGCAGGTCTGCGAGCGGCTGGATTACGGCATGGTGGGGCTCAACCGCGGGCTGGTCAGCGACCCGGCCGCGCCCTTCGGCGGCACCAAGCAGTCCGGACTGGGTCGCGAGGGCGGGCACGAGGGCATGCTGGAGTTCATGGAAACCCAGTACATCTCGGCCGACTGGTGAAGGAGGCGACCATGTCAGACGTCATCGTCAGCCCCTCGGTGCGCAAGCGCGCGCTGGAGATGGGCATCGACCCCGAGGAGCACGCCGCCAGGCTGGGGCGGGGGACCCTCACGCGCGACGACCTGGGCCGCGCGGCCCCCGCCGCGGACGCGCCCGCAGCGCCCGCCGGCGACAGCACCCACTGGGACGTGGACCATGCCCGGTACGGCCCCGTGCGAGAGGAGCCGATGGGTCGCTTCGCGCAGGTCGCCGCCGCGAACCTCGCGGCCGCGCAGGCGCTGATCCCGGCGGTCACCCACCACGACCGCGCCGATGTGCGCGCCGTCGAGGCGCTCCGCCGCGAACTGAAGCCCGAGGCGCAGGCGCGCGGCGTGAAGCTCACCGCGCTGGCCTTCCACGTCATGGCGACGGCGCGCTGCCTGTGCGCGTTCCCGCGCTTCAACGCCTCGCTGTCGCCCGACGGCAAGACGCTGATCCTGAAGGAGTACGTTCACATCGGTATCGCCGTGGACACCGCGCACGGGCTGATGGTGCCGGTGATCCGCGACGCCGACACCAAGGGGCTGTGGACCATCGCCGCCGAGATCACCGATCTCGCCGCCCGCGCGCAGGCGCGCAAGGTCGGCCCCGACGAGATGGGCGGCGCCTCCATGACGATCACCAACCTCGGCGGCATCGGCGGCACCGCATTCACCCCCATCGTCAACCCGCCCGAGGTCGCGATCCTCGGGCTCACCCGCACCGAGACCGTGCCGGTCTGGGAGGATGACACCTGGCAGCCCGTGCCGATGGTGCCGCTGGATCTCAGCTATGACCACCGGGTCATCAACGGGGCCGACGCGGCGCGCTTCACCGCCCATTACGCGCGGCTGCTGTCAGATCCGCGCCGGATGACGATCTGAGGGCGCGTCGGCGCGGGCCCCGTCATCCCGGCCCTCTGTCATCACCGGCAGGCAGGCGGGGCGCCCGCGCCCCGGGATCGAGATGGAAAACCGCGCCTTGCCCCCGTTCGCGTCCGGCCGGGTCGAGGAACGCGCGCAACGCCGCGCCATGCCTTGCCCCCTCATCCGTCACCAGCCATAGGCCGTGTCGCGCCGGCGCGTCTGTGGAAAAGCACGTTTCGCCGCTCACCCCGGGCTGCCGGGAACCGGATCGGGCCCATCCTGCCAGCCGCGCGCGGTCTGCGCCCTCACCCGGCGTCCGATCCCCGCACCGCCTCGGGGTGCTGGGCGATGAAGTGGTGCAGCACCGCGTAGAGCTCCTTGGCATGCGCCTTGTCGCCCTTGTGCAGTGCCTCGCGGATATCCTCGCAGATCATGCGCTGCACCTCCTGCGGGCCGTTGGCGATCTGCATCTTGTAGTCGCCCAGCAGGGCCGCGCTCACCTCCGGCAGGTGCTCGTGCTCGGCCACCGCCGCGATCTCCTCGCGCGTGAGGCAGGTCATGTCCTCGATGTCGTCGGCCGTGATCATCGCGTCCTCCCGGGCTGTCATCCACCCGTTACCTTACCATAGGTAAGCCGCGCGCGCATCTGACCTGGATCAAGGCGCGCCGCACCGCGCCCGGTTACCAAATCCCGGCGGAAACGCGCGCGGACTTCATTCGGAGGCACGCCATGCTGGCCCTTGTCCTCATTCTACACGTCTTCATCGGATCCACGATCGCGGGCTCCTGCGTCATCGCCGCGCTGGTTCTGGGCTACGACACCCTGATTCCCATCGTGGTCGCCGCGGCGGTCGGCTTCGTCGCGGCCTTCCCCGTCTCCTATTCCGTCGCCCGCGCGCTCTACGGCACGCGCTGAGGGCGCGCCCGGTCCCGCCCGGCGGCGAGGCCAGGGGGCAGCAGGGGGAGGTCCCGACGAGGGGATGGCTGCGGCCCCTTGCCCGCCTTGGCAGAGGTCGCGGGGCGGTACGGAAAATCCGTACGGTTCGTACGATCCGTACGGGCCTCAGCCCAGCCAGGCACGCACTGCGGCCTCGAATTCGCGGGGCTTCTCCGCGTGCAGCCAATGGCCCGCGCCGGGAATTTTCATGAACTGCGCGTTCGGGAACAACCGTTTGATTTCGCTGCGATATTCGCGCTTCACGTAGTCCGACTCCGCCCCCGACAGGAACAGCGTGTCGCCCGTGTAGGTGCCGGACATCTCCGGGAAATCCAGGATCTTCGGCATCTCGCGCCGCAGCGTCTCCAGGTTCAGCAGCCAGCGCCTGTTTTTCACGTCAAGTGATTGAAGAAAAAAGGAAATCAGGTTTTCCTCGACGCCCTGCGCGGCCAGCAGCGGCGCCGCGTCCGACCGCTTTTGCACGCCGGACAGGTCCACCGCCTGCATCGCCTCGATATACTCTATCTGGGAGTGCGCATAGGCCACGGGCGCAATATCTGCCACGATCAAGCGGTTCACCAGCTCCGGCCGGGTCAGCGCCAGCACCATGGCGGCCTTGCCGCCCATGGAATGGCCCAAAACGTCCCGCGGCCCGCCCCGCGCCTTGATCACCGCGCCCAGGTCCGCGGCCATGTCCGGATAGGAATGCGTTTCATACCAGGGGCTTAGCCCGTGGTTGCGCATGTCGGCGGCCAGCACCTCCCGGTCGTCGGACAGCCGTTTGGCGATGACGCCCCAGTTCCGCGCCGAGCCATAAAGCCCGTGCGCGATCAGCAGGCCGGGCTTTTCCGTGGCTTGGCCATGTTCGATGACATTGAGCATATCCCCTAGATACCCGTGACGGGCGCCAAGGGCCACCCCTGTTGAGCGCATCCGCGATTGCGGCTATCCTGTCGGCGAGGAGATATATAAGTGTTTGATCCAAAAGGGATAAATCGCAAGACCGAGGAGGTGGCAGAGCTGTTGAACGCGCGCTTGGGCGTGCATGGCCGCAACCTTGCCGTCCAGCTGCGCAAGGCGCGGCCCGACCTGCCCCGGCCCGCCCGCCACGCCGGCCGCGTCCTGACCCGGGCGCAGGCGATGGCCGAACATCCGCGCCTTGCCCGGCTGATTGACGCAACAGAGGTGGCCCGCGCGCACGACCTGCTGCGCGATCATCTGCACTCCGTTGACCGCGGTGTCCGGCGACGCGGTGCCGCCTTGGCCGTTCTGGCGGGCGTGGTGCTCAACCTCTTGATTTTCGGGGCCCTCATGGCGGCGCTTCTGCGCTGGCGGGGGCTGATCTGATCCCCCGCCCCGGGGGATTTCCGGGGCGGGGGGGGGGTGTCAGAGGTTCGGGTAGAGGGGGAACCGGGCGCAGAGGTCGGCGACTTCCGCGCGGACCTTGGCCTCCACCGCGGTGTTGGCCTCGGCGCCGTTGGTGGCCAGCCCGTCCACGACCTCCACGATCCAGGCGCCGATCTGGCGGAA
>NHTQ01000005.1 GCA_002166865.1 Rhodobacteraceae bacterium WFHF2C18 | reverse complement strand
CCGCCTCGGGTTCGGCCGGCGCGGGCCGGGCATCGGGCGCCGCCACGGACCGGGCCGCTGCAGGAGGTTCGGGCGCGGCGGCCGCGGCCCGGGCCGCGCGCCGCTCGCGCAGCGCGCGGGCAGAGGCCGCGGTGCCCCGCGCCACCAGCGCGCGCAGCCAGGCGTAGGTCAGGATCACGCTGACCAGCAGGAACCGCGCGATGCGCGCCAGTTCCGCCCGGTCAAAGCCCATGACATAGGCGCCCAGCGCCACCATCGCGGCCCCCAGCACGACAGACAGGACCTTCAGGCCCAGCCCCGCGCTCAGCGGCAGCACGCCCAGCGCCGTGCCCAGCACCGTGTCGCCGAACAACCCGCCCAGGCCGAAACTGTGCGTCGCCGCCCAGTCCGCCCCTGGGGCCAGCGTCGCGGCGTAAAGCGCGGCGACCGCGATCCAGATCGGCGCGAATATCAGCCGCCCGACGGCCCGGTCCTGGCCCAGATGCAGGGCAAACCGAACCCCCCAGGCCGCCAGCACCGCCGCCAGGCCCCAGGCGCCCCAGCCCACGATCATGAACAGCGGCGCCGCGATCGAGGCGCCCACCGGCCCCATCCAGTTCTGCACCGGCGCATCGGTGGCCGCCATCCAGCTTGGGTCATCGGGGCTGTAGGAGGCGATCATCGCCCCGGCCATGACGGCAAGCGCCACCAGGACAAAGCCCAGCAATTCCTTGCCGCGCTTCTCGATGGCCTGCGCCATGTTGCTGTCCAGCAGCGGCTCGCGTCCCCGTGTCTGATATGCCATCTCGTCCCTCGTCCTCGAATTCACGCGAAAAGACAGTCGCGCAGCTTGGCCAGGCCCTGCGCCGTTTCGTCCTTCGGGCCGACCAGGGCGGCCCGGATGTAGCCCTTGCCGGGATTGCCCGCCCCCGTCTCGCGGCTGAGATACGCCCCCGGCAGCACCCGGACGCCGGTTTCCCGCCACAGCCGCAGGGCGGCGTCCTCGCCGTCCGCCACCGGCAGCCACAGGAAGAACCCCGCCTCGGGCGCGCGGTAGCCCGGCACGCCTTCAAGGATGCCGTCGGCCAGCATGTATTTCTCGCGGTACAGCGCGCGGTTGTCCGCGACATGCGCCTCGTCCGCCCAAAGGGCCTGGGCGGCGTGCTGCAAGGGCATGGGCAGCGGCGCCCCCCCGTAATAACGCAACTGCCGCATCCGGCGGATGCTTTCCGGCCCGCCCGCCACGAAACCGGCGCGCAGGCCCGGCACGTTCGAGCGCTTGGACAGGCTGTTGAAACTCAGCACCCGCTCGGGATCGGCGCCCAGTTCCCGCGCCACCTCCAGCGAGCCGGGCGGGGGCGTGTCGCGGTAGATCTCGGAATAGCACTCGTCGGCCAGCACCTGGAAATCGTAGTGCTCGGCCAGGCGGATCAGATGCGCCCAGTACTCCCGCCCGGCCACCGCGCCCTGCGGATTGCTGGGCGAGCACATGTAGATCGCCGCGACGCGGTTCAACAGCGTCTCCGGCAGCGCCTCCAGGTCGGGCAGGTGCCCCGTCTCGGCGGTTGCCGGCAGGTAATCGGGCTCGGCCCCCACGCTCAGCGCCGCCGCCGCGTAGGCCTGGTAGAAGGGATTGGGCATCAGCACCACGGGCCGGCCGCCGTGCTTGGTTTCCGGGCAGAGCGCGGCCATCGCGCTGTACAGCCCTTCGCGCGTGCCGTTGAGCGCCAGAACCTGCGCCTCGGCCTCCAGCGTCACGCCGTAGCGCCGCGCGACCCAATCGGCCACTGCGCCCAGCAGGCCGGGGGTGCCCTCGTTCTGCGGGTAACGGCCGAAATCGGCCGCGTGCTCGGCGATGATGTCACTCACCCAGGGCGGGAAGCCGTGCCTGGGCTCGCCGATGGTCATGTGAATCGGCGCGCCCCCCGGCGCGTGGGAGTCGAGAAGCGCCCGCAAACGCGGAAACGCGTAGTCCGGGAGGGTCGAGAACCGCTCGGGAAACATAATGTCACTGCCTCGGGTTTCGGGATCGTTCACGCCCCGATTTCCCCAGACCCTACTCAAGCCCCGGCATCAGGTCCAGAAAAACCCGGACTTGACAGGGGGATTGTGGCATTTTGGCAGGCCGGCAACCCGGTCAGGACAGGGCCGCCTCCGCCGCGGCGGCCAGCCGCAGCAGCCGTTCCTCCCCCCGCGGCGCGCCGCACAGGCTGATCCCGCACCCCGGCGTCCCCGTGGGCAGGTTCACCACCGGCAGGCCCATCAGGTTGGCCACGCGCGTGTTGCGCAGTGTCAGAAGGTTCTCGGTGACGTAGTAGTCGTCCTCGGCCATCAGCCGCGCGGTCTTGGGCGGCAGGTTGGGCGCCGTGGGATGGATCACCGCGTCGAATCCGGCGACCCGCGCGTGCCAATCGGCCCGCAGGGCCGCCAGCTTGCGCCGGGCCGCCACGTAGTCCGCCGCCCGCACGTCCTTGCCGCCGCGGAACCGCTCCAGGATCGGTTTGAACATGCAGTCGGGGTCGGATTCGATCAGATCCCCCCAGGTTCCGTAGGCTTCGCCGGTATAGAGGACGCCGGACAGGGGCATGGCCTCGGCCACCTCGGGCGCGGCGATCGTTTCCACCCGTGCTCCCGCCTCGCGCAGCCGTGCCACCGCGGTGTCGAAGGCGGCGCGCGGGGTCTCGCGGATATCCTCCATCACCACCGTCTCCAGCACCGCCAGCCGCGCACCCGTCAGTCCCGCGCCGGCAAGATCCGGCGCGGGCCGCCCCTCCAGCACGGCCAGCAGCAACGCGGCGTCCTCCACCGTGCGCGTCAGCGGGCCGACCGTGTCGAACGTCTCGGCCAGCGGCACCACCCCCGCCAGCGGCAGCCGCCCCGCGGTGGTCTTGAGCCCCACCAGCCCGTTCCAGGCCGCCGGGATCCGCACCGAGCCGCCTGTGTCGCTGCCGATGCCCGCCGCCGCCAGCCCGAAGGCCACGCTGGCGGCGGCGCCGGAACTCGACCCGCCGGGCACCACCTCGGGGTCGTTGACGTTGGGCGGTGTCGCCGTCACCGGGTTGAGCCCCAGCCCCGAAAAGGCGAATTCGCTCATGTGGGTCTTGCCCAGGCACACCAGCCCCGCCATCGTCGCATTGCGCAGCACCTCCGCGTCGCGGGCCGGCACGCGCCCCTCCAGCAGGGCGGTGCCCGCCTCGGTGGCCACGCCCGCGGTGTCGAAGACGTCCTTCCAGCTCACCGGCACGCCGTCCAGCGGCCCCAGGCGGTGGCCCGCCCGCGCGCGCTCGCCGGCGGCGGCGGCCTCGGCCCGGGCGCGGGTGGCGGTGCGGGTCGTGTAGATCCGCGCACCGTCGGGATGGGCGGCGATGGCCTCCAGGAACCGTTCGGTCAGCGCCACCGGATCGATCTCGCCCCGCGCGATCCCCCGGCCCAGCTCCGCCGCCGTCATGCCCTGCCAGTCGCCCATGCCCCTGCCCCCTTCGGTGAAATGGCCTCGGCCGCGACGGTAGCGGCACGCCGGCGCATGGACAATCCCGCGCAGGAGCGCATATTTCCCGGCATGAAGCACGACAGCGATATCCTCATCGTCGGCGGCGGGTTGAACGGCCCGGCCCTCGGCCTCGCGCTGGCACAGGCCGGCCTGACCGTCACCGTCATCGACGCGCTGGACGAAAAGCTGCGCCGCAACGCCGCCTTCGACGGACGCGCCTACGCGCTCGCGCTGGCCTCGGCCCGTCTGCTGGCCAACATCGGCATCTGGGACCGGGTGGCCGACCAGGCCCAGCCCATCCTCGACATCCGGGTCAGCGACGGGCGCGCCGGCGAGGGGCCCGCGCCCTTCTTCCTGCACTTCGACCACGCCGAGATCGAGGAAGGCCCGATGGGCCACATGCTCGAAGACCGCTTCCTGCGCCGTGCCCTGTTGCAGGCCATGGCCGACACCCCGGGCCTCACCCGCCTGTCGGGGCAGGCCGTCACCGCCCAGCAGGCCGGCCCGGGCGGCGCCACCGTCACGCTGGCAGACGGTCGCACGCTCGCCGGGCGTCTTCTGGTGGGCTGCGACGGGCGCGGCTCGGGCACCGCGCGGCGCGCGGGGATCCGCCGCACCGGCTGGGGCTACGGGCAGACCGCCCTGGTGGCCGCCATCGAACACGACCTGCCCCACCACGGCACGGCGCACCAGTTCTTCATGCCGCCGGGGCCCCTGGCCATCCTGCCCCTGCCCGGCAACGTCAGTTCCATCGTCTGGAGCGAATCGGACACCACTGCGCGGCAGTTCGCCGCCCTCTCCGACGCGGACTTCATGGAGGTGCTGCGCCCGCGTTTCGGCAGCTTCCTGGGCGCGATCCGGCTGCGGGGCCGGCGCTACAGCTATCCCCTCAGCCTCTCCATCGCCAACAGTTTCGTGGCCGAGCGCCTGGCGCTCGTGGGCGATGCCGCGCACGGCATGCACCCCATCGCCGGGCAGGGGCTGAACGCGGGCCTGCGCGACATCGCCGCCCTGACCCAGGTCCTGGACGAGTCCCGCCGCCGCGGCGAGGATATCGGCAGCGCCCCGGTGCTCGCCCGCTACCAGCAATGGCGCCGCTTCGACACCGCCACGCTGGCCCTGGCCACCGACATGACCAACAAGCTTTTCTCGAACGACAATCCCGTGCTGCGGCTCGGCCGCGATCTCGGCATGGGCGCCGTCAACGCCCTGCCCGTCCTGCGTCGCGCCCTCATCCGCGAGGCCGCGGGCCTGACCGGCGAGTTGCCCGCGCTCATGCGCTAGGCCCGCGCCGCCGCCCCGCACGCCCCGCCCCCCGCGCCGGGGCCTCCAAGCGCGGCCACAAACCAGCCCCCCGCCGGGCCGCGCATCGCGTCACCGCCGCTCCAGGATCCGCACCACCGTGTCGCCGTAGCGCCGCTCGTCGGCCAGCACGAGCGCCTCTGGCGGCGTCACCGCGCCGCCCTCCTCCCAGACCACCGTCGCGCCGGGGGCGATCCAGCCGCCGGCCAGGGCCGCGGCAAGCGCCGCCTCGCCCAGGCCCCGGCCATAGGGCGGATCCAGAAAGACCAGGTCGAACGCCGGCCCCGGGTTCGGGCCCAGGCGCCGGGCGTCGCGCGTCAGGATCCCGGCGCGCTCGGCCACGCCGCAAAGCGCCAGGTTCTCGCGCAAGAGCGCCAGCGCCCTCCGCCCGCTTTCCACGAAACAGGCCGCTTGCGCCCCGCGCGACAGCGCCTCCAGTCCCAGCGCGCCCGTCCCCGCGAAAAGGTCCAGCACCCGCGCCTCGCCGGGCAGGCCGCGGCCCGCCAGCACGCTGAACAGGCTTTCGCGCACGCGGTCCGGGGTGGGCCGCAGCCGCGCCGCCGCGTCGCCCTTGCCTAGGCTCGCCAGCCGCCGGCCGCGAAAGGCGCCACCGATGATCCTCACGCCTTCAGCAGCGCCTTGAGGTCGGTCGCCGGGTCGGCCACCGCCTGCGGATCGGGGGACTTGCCGGCCTCGATCAGCCGCTTGCCCACCATGTAGGCCCGCGGCGCGTTCATCGCGTCCACCGCCAGAAGCGCATCGCCCCGGTAATACCAGAAAGAGGCTTCGCCCTCCGCCTCGCCCGGGCGCACGACGACCCTGTCGTATCCCGTGTTCAACCCCGCGATCTGAAGCTTGACGTCATACTGGTCCGACCAGAACCAGGGCTTGGGCTCATAGGGTTTCTCGGCCCCCAGCATGTTCTCGGCCACGCATTCGGCCATGTCGATCGCGTTCGGCACGCTTTCCAGCCGCACGCGCGCGCCGCGCCAGGGGAACGAGGCGCAATCGCCGGCCGCCCAGATCGCGGGGTCGCTGGTGCGCCCGAAAGCATCCACCTTGATGCCGTTCTCGACCTCCAGGCCGGCGGCCTCGGCCAGTTCCGTGGCCGGCGTGATGCCCACGCCCACGATCACGAAATCCACCGGCAGCTCCGTTCCGTCGCTCAGCACCGCGGCCTCCACCCGCTCCGCGCCCTTCAGGTGGTCCAGCCCCGTGCCCTCGCGGATCTCGACACCGTGGCCGGCGTGCAGCCGGCGGAAATATTCGGCCGTCTCCGGCGCGGCCACGCGGCCCAGGATGCGCTCGGCCGCCTCCACCAGCGTGACCTTCAGGCCCCGGCTGGCGGCCACCGCCGCGGCCTCCAGCCCGATGTAGCCGCCGCCGACGATCAGCACCCGCGCCCCGGGGGCGAAGGCCGGCGCCATGCGGTCCACGTCGGACAGGCCGCGCACCACGTGCACGCCCTCCAGCTCGCCGCCGATCGCGCCCGGCAGCCGCCGCGGCACCGATCCCGTGGTCAGGGCCAGTTGCGCGTAGGGGATGGCGTGCCCGCCAGCGATCACCGCCTTGTCGGCCCGGTCGATCGCGGTCACGGTCTCGTTAAGGCGCAGATCGATCCCGTTGTCGGCATAGAAATGCGCGGGGCGCAGGTACAGCCGCTCGACATCCATCTCGCCCAGCAGGTATTTCTTGGACAGCGGCGGGCGCTGGTAGGGCGGCACCGGCTCTTCGCCGATCAGCGTGATCCGCCCCTGGTAGCCCAGGGCCCGCAGCTTCGCCACCAGCGAGGCACCAGCCTGCCCGGCCCCGATCACCACAATCCCGGCCATCCCGTTCTCCTGCTTTTTCATGGTCTCGCCCGCATCCGCACCCTATATCTGCCCGCATCGGAAACGCAATTGCCAGACAGGGAGCGACCATGCCCATATCCACAGGCGACAAACTGCCCGAAGCCACCCTGATGCAGATCGGCGCCGACGGGCCCGAACCCGTCAGCCTCGCGGAGAAGACACAGGGCCGCAAGGTGGTCATCTTCGCCGTGCCCGGGGCCTTCACCCCCACCTGCCACCAGGCGCATGTGCCCAGCTTCATCCGCACCCACGACCAGTTCACCGCCAACGGCGTGGACGAGATCATCTGCGTCTCGGTCAACGATCCCTTCGTCGTGCGCGCCTGGGGCGAGGCGACGGGCGCCGAGGAGGCCGGCATCACCATGCTGGCCGATCCGCAGGCCGAGTTCACCAAGGCCATCGGCATGGACTTCTCCGCGCCGCCCGCCGGGCTCATGGACCGGTCCAAGCGTTACGCCATGCTGGTCGATGACGGCGTCGTCACGTTGCTGCACGAAGAGGAAAACCCCGGTGCCTGCGAAACCTCCGCCGGCGAGGGCCTTCTGGCGGCCATGTGATCCCGCCGCCCCGGGCCGGTCCAGGCCGCCCCGGGGCGCGGACGTACCGCTTGGCCGTACGGGCCGCACGGCCCGTACGGGTCCCGGTCACTCCACCAGGCTGTCCATCTTGCGCGCCAGCTTGGCGTCGTTGGAACTCAGCCCGTCCACGTCATGGGTGGTCAGCGTCACCTTGACGGTGTTGTAGACATTGAACCACTCGGGATGGTGGTTCCATTTCTCGGCCCACATCGCCGCCCGGGTCATGAAGCCGAAGGCTTCCACGAAGTTCTTGAACTTGAACTCCTTTTCGATGGCATCGCGATCCTCGGCCAGGATCCAGCCGGCTTCGAACAGCGGCTCCAGCGTGGTCTCGCGGGCGGTATCGCTCAGTTTCTCGGTCATTCCTGTTCCTCCACATCTGCTTTCCGGAAGGGGCCGTAACTCGTCAGGATCTCGATATCTTCCGTCACCGCGGCCCTCTCGGCTTCAAGATATCTGGCAACCGCCTCGGCAAAGCCCGCATCCCGCATCCAGTGCAGCGAATGGGTGCTGACCGGCAGGTAGCCCCGGGCGATCTTGTGCTCGCCCTGCGCCCCCGCCTCGATCCGTGCCAGCCCCCGCGCGATGGCGAAATCCATGGCACGGTAATAGCACAGCTCGAAATGCAGGCAGGGGTGATGCTCGATGCATCCCCAATAACGGCCGTAAAGGGCCGAAGTTCCGATGAAATTCAGTGCCCCGGCCACCGGGTGGCCCGCGCGTTCGGCCAGCACCAACAGGATGTCGTCGCGCAGGGTCTCGTGCGCGATTTCAAAGAACGCGCGTGTCAGATAGGGCATCCCCCACTTGCGCGCACCGGTGTCCTGGTAAAATTGCCAGACCGCGTCCCAGTGGTGCGGCGCGATCGCATCGCCTGTCAGCATCCTGATATCGCCGCCGAAATCATTGGCCGTGCGCCGTTCCCGGCGGATGTTCTTGCGCTTGCGCGAGGACAGCGAGGCGAGGAACGCATCGAAATCGGCGTAGCCGCGGTTGTGCCAGTGATATTGTTGCGTCACCCGGTGCAGCAGCCCGGCCTCGACGCCCCAACCGGCCTCATCGCCGGTGCAGAAGGTCACGTGCACCGAGGACAGCGCGTTGCGCTCGGCCAGTTCCATGGCCCCTTGCACCAGCGCGGCGCGGCCCGCAGCCTCGTATCCCGGGCGGGTGAGGAACCGCCGCCCGGTCACCGGCGTGAATGGGACCGCGATCTGCAACTTGGGATAATACCGCCCGCCCGCCCGCATGTAGGCATGGGCCCAGTTGTGATCGAAGATGTATTCGCCCTGGCTGTGCGATTTCGCGTAAAGCGGCGCGCAGGCGACCAGCCGGCCCTGCGCTTCGGCGGTCAGGTACTGTGGCTGCCACCCCGTCCCAGGCCCGACCGAGCCGCTGTCCTCCAGCGCCTTGAGGAACCGATGCGTCGTGAAAGGATCCTCGGGGCGCGCGCCTTCCGCTGCCTCTGGGCAGGCGCAGGCGTCCCAATCGGCCGCCGCGATCTCCGCCAGGCTGTCGTGAAGCCGCACTGTGATTTCGGGATCGGCCATCCGCCGCCTCGCCATGTCGGTCTCACGCCCCAATCTGTGGCCCGCCGGGCGCGGATCAAGTCGGGATCGCGGGCCGGTACCCTTCGAAGGTGATGTTGTCGGCGACCTCGCGCGCCTGCGCCTCGGCCTGCGGCGACCGGATGGTCCAGCACAGGACGGCCGCGCCCCCGGCCTTCAGCTGCGCCACGCGCGGGCGGTGCAGGTCGCCCGCCTCGTGGCTGATGAAGGCGGCGCCGGCAGCGGCGAAATCGGGCACTGACCGCAACCGCTGGCGCGTCCGCTCGCGCAGCAGCGGCCAGTGCTCGGCATCGAAGGAACAGGTCGTCAGCCCCCGCGGCACGCCCGGCAGAAGTTCCCTGAGCCGGATAACGCTGTGCGGGTTGAAGGACATCAGCGCCAGTGGCCCCGCGTAGCCGGCGGCATCCCGGGCCACCGCGCGCTCCAGCGCGCCGTCCGTTTCCCCCATCTGGCCGTGCTGATCCTTCAGTTCGATCAGCAAGGGCACGCGCCCCGCCACCAGGTCGAGGATCTCGGCAAGCGTGGGGATCCCCTCCGTGCCGTTCAACAGGGGGATGTCGCCCAGCTCCCGGGCCGTGCGCTGCTGCACGGCGCCGCGTTCAGCCGTGAGCCGGCCAAGGTCGTAGTCGTGAAAGACCATGGCGCAGCCGTCACGCGAGCGCTGCAGGTCGATCTCGATGCCGTAACCTGCCGCGATGGCGGCGCGCACGGCCGCGCGGGAGTTTTCGGGCCGCCCCGCCGCGCGATCGTGCAACGCACGATGCGCAAGGGGGCGCGTCCGGAACGGGCCGGGCAGCGGGATCATGAGACCTGGAAGATCCCCTCGATCTCCACCGCGACGCCGAAGGGCAATGCCGCCGCCGATACCGCCGAGCGGGAATGCTTGCCTGCCTCGCCCAGGGCCTCACCCAGGAAATCCGAGGCGCCGTTGATGACCTGCGGCTGTTCGGTGAAATCGGGGGTGGAATTGACGAACCCGGTCAGTTTGACCACCCGCACCAGGCGGTCAAGATCGCCCCCACAGGCCGCCTTGACCTGCGAAAGTAGGGCGATAGCGCAGATCTTGGCCGCCTCCGCGCCCGCGGCGGTCTCCATGTCATCACCCAGCTTGCCGGTGACAAGGCCGGCCGCGCCCTTGGAAATCTGGCCGGAGACATACAGCGTGTCGCCGACCTGCACGTAGGGCACGTAGTTGGCGGCGGGCGCCGGTGCTTCCGGCAGGGTCACCCCCATCTCCGCCAGCTTCGCCTCGAACTTTCCCATTGCTCGTCTCCCCGAAAAGCCGCGATTCGCCCCGACGCTAGCCCGTGCCGCGCGGGAAGGGAATCGGAAATCGGGAACGGGGCGTGGGGCACGCGAAACTCCTTGGCGCGAGGCCCGTCGTCGGCTTGGGCCAAGGAACGGTCCCCGGCGCATCAGCGGAATCCCGCCCCGTCAGCCCCCTTTCGGCCAGGCGTTGCTGTAGCCGATCTGCCACAAGAACTTTATTCTGTGCTTAAGCGCGGATGGGTTGCAGACTAAGATGCGCTATGTGTCGCGCATCAGTCTGCAACCTGGGTAGTTCTTTGTTCGCGTATCGCAAATTCGTCAACGGCCGGTGCCTGCGCACCGTCCTGGCCATCGCCGGCCTGGCCGCGGCCGGTGCCTGCACCACGCCCGGCCCTGCGCATCCGCCCGGCCAGCCCTTCGACCCCTACGAGGCCGGGAACCGCGAGGTTCACCAATTCAACCGGTCGCTGGATCGCGCGCTCGTCCGGCCTGCCGGGCAAGGCTACAGCAGTGCCGTGCCCGACGACATCGAGACCGCCATCAGCCGGTTCGCCGCCAACCTGTCGCTGCCGGGTGCGGTCGTGAACAACATGCTGCAGGGGAACGGGCGCGGCGCCAGCACCGATGCCTATCGGTTCCTGATCAATTCCACGGTCGGGCTGGGCGGCTTCTTCGACCCGGCGACGGAACTGGGAATGCCGGAGGCGACCGATGCCGATTTCGGCGAAACACTCTACGTCTGGGGTGTGCCGCAGGGCGCCTATCAGGAACTGCCCGTGCTCGGCCCTTCCACCGAACGGGCCACGGCCGGCAAGGTGGTCGATCTGTTCACCAACCCGCTCGGCTACATCCTCGACACGCCTGAAAGCTATTACGGCACCGCAGCCTCTGTCGCGGCTGGCCTCGGCCAGCGGGGGCGCTACGGCGAGACGATCGATTCGGTTCTTTACGAAAGTGCCGACAGCTACGCTCAGGCCCGATCACTATATCTTCAGAATCGCCGGTTCGAACTGGGAACCGGGGGCGGTGACGCCTACGTGGATCCCTATGACGATCCCTATGCCGAGGCTTACGAGGACCCCTATGACGAATGACCTGACCCGTCGGCACCTGCTTGCCTGCGGGGCGGCCTGTGCCGCCTTCGCCCCGCTACCCGCTTTCGCCCTGACCGATGCGCGCGCCAAGGCGCTCGTCGACCAGGTCGTTTCCGATATCAACCGCGTCATCGCCTCCGGCCAGCCGCTGTCGCAGATGATTCGCGATTTCGAGCGGATCTTCTCCCGCTATGCCGACGTGAACATCATTGCCCGCTCGACGCTGGGACCAGCCTCGCGCCAGACCTCGGCCAGCCAGATGCGCCGCTTCATCGACGCTTTCCGCGGGTACATCGCGCGCAAGTACGGCAAGCGCTTCCACGAGTTCATCGGCGGCCGGATCGAGGTCAAGAATGTGCGCAAGGTCAAGTCCTGGCGCGAGGTGATCTCGACCGTCTACCTGAAGGGCGAGCCGCCGTTCGAAGTGCGCTTCCTGGTCTCCGACCGCTCGGGCAAGGACCTCTTCTTCGACATGGTGATCGAAGGGGTTAGCCTGCGCCTGAGCGAGCGCACCGAAATCGGCGCCATGCTGGACCGCAACGGCGGCAATATCGACGGCCTGATCGAGGATCTTCGCCGCGCCGGCTGAGCCTGCGGCGTCAATTCCCGGCGACGTCAATTTCCGCCGAACAGGCCGCGCAGGATGTTCTCGATCGCGTTGTCGCCGGCCGGCTGCGTCCGCGGCAGCGGGTCGGGCGCGCGCCGCCGGGGATCGGGACGCAGCATGGGAAGGGGCTTGGCCGGCATTCCGTCGTGCACCCGCGTCATCGTCTCGCGCCAGATTTCCGCGGGCAGCCCGCCGCCCGTGACACCCGTCAGCGGCGTGTTGTCGTCGTACCCCATCCAGACACCGGCGACGTAATCGGCCGTGAAGCCCAGGAACCAGGCGTCGCGCGCGGCCTGGGTCGTGCCGGTCTTGCCGGCCGCCTCGCGATTCGGCAGCCGGGCCCGGTTGCCGGTACCACCATGAACCACCTGGTGCATCATGTAGACAAGCTCGCGCGCGGCCTCCTTGCGGATCACCCGTTCGCCGATGCCGCCGCCCGCCCCCATCAGGGGCGCCTCGTCACCCAGAAGGCTAAGTTCCTTCAGGCCGTAGGGCGTGACCGAGGACCCGCCGTTGAGGATCCCCGCGTAGGCCCCGGTCATCTCCAGCAAGGAGCTTTCCGAGGCGCCAAGCGCCAGCGCCGGCCCCGCCGCGAGATCGCTTTCGATCCCGAATTCACTGGCCACGCGGCGCACCAGATCCAGGCCCACGCTTTCGGCCACCTTCACCGCCGGCACGTTCAGCGACTTCTTCAGCGCTTCGGTCAGGGTGACGCGGCCATAATGCTTGCGGGTGTAGTTCTCCGGGCACCAGCGGCCGGAGCCGGCGACGTTCAGGCAGTAGGGCTCGTCCACGACCGTGGAGGCATGGCCATAGCCCAGTTCCAGCGCGGTGGCATAGACAAAGGGCTTGAAGGCCGATCCCGTCTGGCGCTTGGCTTGGGTCGCGCGGTTGAACGCGCCCGTCACCTTGGTCTTCCGGCCCCCGACCATGCCGCGGACCGCCCCGTCGGCGGACATCACCACGATGGCGGCCTGCGCTTTCGACCCGGGCTTCACCTTCGTCTCGAAGACGTGGTTCAAAGCCTCTTCCGCCGCGGTCTGGATACGCTGATCCAGCGTGGTGCGGATGATGACGTCCTCGGTGGTATCGCGGGTGAAGAATTCCGGCCCCGAGGCCATGACCCAGTCGGCGAAATAGCCGCCGGCCTGCGCCTCGGCGGCCTCGCTCAGTTCGGCCGGATCGGCCAGCGCCGCGGCCGCGTCGGTATCGGAGATATAGCCCTGCTCCTGCATCAGCCGCACCACCACGGCGGCCCGGTCCTGCGCGCGCTCGAGGTTGTTGGTCGGCGCGAGGGTCGAGGGCGCGGTCAGAAGCCCCGCCAGCATCGCCCCCTCGGCCACGTCCAGCTGCGCGGCGCTCTTGCCGAAGTAGCGCTGCGCGGCGGCCTCGGCCCCGTAGGCCCCGCCGCCCATGTAGGCGCGATTGAGATAGATCGACAGGATTTCGGGCTTGGAATACTTCAGCTCCATCGCCAGCGCATAGACCGCCTCCTTGGCCTTGCGCCAAAGCGAGGTCCGGCGGCAGTCGGCCACGTAGTCCGCCTCGCTTTCCCAGACGTCCTTGTCGTACGCGACGCCCAGGCACAGCAGCTTGGCCGTCTGTTGCGTGATGGTCGAGCCGCCATGCCCGGACAGGGGCCCGCGCCCTTCGGACAGGTTGATGCGGATCGCGCTGGCGATGCCGATGGGATCGATCCCGGGATGGAGGTAGAACCGCCTGTCCTCGGTCGCCACGACCGCGTTCTTGAGGTGCCGCGAGACGGTTTCGGAAGTCACCACGCCGCCGAACTGGTCGCCCCGCCAGGCAAAGACATCGCCATCGTGGTCAAGCAGCGTGACCGACCCGCGGGCGCGGCCGTCCAGCAGGTCATCGACCGCCGGCAGCGTCGTGTAGGTATAGGCGACCGCAACGCCCACGATCAGCGCCACGACCGCCGTGAACCGCCACCCGAGCGCCCAGATCAGGCGCAGGATCCATCCCACGATACCACGCACCAGCGCCACCAGCGGGTTGCGCCGCGGTTTGCGCGCGCGCCGCTGCCGGTTGGGCCGCGCCTTCGTGGTCGCCCCGCCCCGGCGCGCCTGGGGCTTTCGCCGTGTTGTCTTGCGCCGTGATCGCGTCATGCCCGTCCTGCCCGGCCTCGTCTTTCGGGCATTCTATAGCGCCGCCAAGCAAAAGTTGACACCTGCCCCACGCCACCCGGAGGTTTTTTGAGGTGCCCAAAAAATGGGCTTTTTAAAATTTTTGCACAATCTTTAGTCAGCCCTCCGCCGGATCAAGGCACACGGTTCGCCCTTTCCCTTCCGAAGCGGCCCCCACTGCACTTTTCTGCAAGTGCAAACACACCGCCGTGAGAGAAACCGAAAGGGACACCCGTGAAACTCATCGTAGCAACAATCAAGCCGTTCAAGCTCGAGGAGGTGCGCGAAGCCCTCACCGAGGTGGGCGTGCGCGGCATGATGGTGACCGAGATCAAGGGCTTCGGCTCGCAATCAGGCCACACCGAGATCTACCGCGGCGCCGAATACGCCGTGAACTTCGTGCCCAAGGTCAAGCTGGAAATCGCCGTTTCTGCCGAAATGGCCGACCAGGTGATCGACACGATCAGCAAGACCGCCCGCACCGGCAAGATCGGTGACGGCAAGATCTTCGTTCTCGACATCCAGCAGGCCATGCGCGTGCGCACCGGCGAAACCGACAATGACGCGCTCTGAAGCGCGCAGGGGAAAGGAGTATCCAATGACCCGCTACATCAAACTGGCCCTGGGGGCCGCGGCGCTGACCGCCCTGCCGCAACTCGGGATGGCCCAGGAGGCCGAGACGCCATCGGCCGTGCCGACCGATTCGGTCTTCATCTTCAATTCGCTTCTGTTCCTGATCGGCGGCTTCCTGGTGTTCTTCATGGCCGCAGGTTTCGCCATGCTCGAATCCGGCCTGGTGCGCGGCAAGAACGTCACCATGCAGCTGACCAAGAACATCTCGCTGTTCAGCCTCGCGGCGATCTTCTACTGGCTGATCGGCTACAACCTCATGTACCCCCTCGGGGACTGGGCGATCGAGGGCGTCTTCTCGGGCCTCTTCCCCAGCTGGGGCGTGCTCGAGCCCGTGGGCGTCACCGCCGCGGCGGCCGACGACTACTCTTACGCCGCCACCAGTTCAGACTTCATCTTCCAGCTGATGTTCTGCGCCGCCACTGCCTCGATCGTTTCGGGCACGGTCGCCGAACGGATCAAGCTCTGGCCCTTCCTGATCTTCACGATCATCCTGACGGCCGTGATCTACCCGCTTCAGGCCAGCTGGAGCTGGGGCGGCGGCTTCCTGTCCGAAATGGGCTTTTCCGACTTCGCCGGCTCGACCATCGTGCACTCGGTCGGCGGCTGGGCCGCGCTTACCGGCGCGATCATTCTCGGGCCCCGCATCGGCAAGTACTCCAAGGACGGCAAGGTGAACCCGATCCCGGGCTCGAACCTGGCGCTGGCGACGCTCGGCACCTTCATCCTGTGGCTGGGCTGGTTCGGCTTCAACGGCGGCTCGCAGCTGGCCATGGGCAGCGTGGGCGACGTGGCCGACGTGGGCCGGATCTTCTCCAACACCAACACCGCCGCGGCAGGCGGCGCGGTTGCGGCGCTGATCCTGACCCAGGTCGTTTACAAGAAGCCGGACCTGACCATGACCCTCAACGGCGCGCTGGCCGGTCTGGTGTCGATCACCGCCGAGCCGCTGACACCCAGCCTTGGCGCGGCCACCCTGATCGGCGCCGTGGGCGGCGTGATCGTGGTCTTCACCGTGCCGCTGCTGGACAAGCTCAAGATCGATGACGTTGTCGGCGCGATCCCGGTTCACCTCTTCGCCGGCATCTGGGGCACCATCGCGGTGGTGCTGACCAATGGCAACGCGAACATCGGCACGCAGATCCTGTCGATCCTGATCGTGGGCGCCTTCACCGTGGTGGCCTCGGCCGTGGTCTGGTTCATCATCAAGGCGGCCATCGGCCTCCGCGTGGACGAGGAGACCGAGATCAACGGCCTGGACATGGCCGAGCTGGGCATGGAAGCCTACCCGGAGTTCTCCAAGGTCTGAACGTCGCGGATACCGCAAGACGACCCCCGGGCGGCACGCCGCCCGGGGTTTCCTTTTTCAAGCTACTGCTGGTTCTGGGGGTCCGGGGCCCCGGTGGCCATGTCGGTGCCGATGTAGGGCTTCTTCGCCTCTTTCCAGGCACCGAAGCCGCCCTCCATGTGGGCGATCTTCTTCAGGCCGGCATCCAGCGCCTGGCGCGCCACCTTTTCCGAGCGCACGCCAGAGCCGCAATGGAACACGATCTGCTTGTCGCTCTGGCCCGGCAGCTTCTCGGCGTTGAAGAACGGCATGGGCAGCAGCAGCGCGCCCTCGATGTGCTCGAACATGTATTCCTGGGGCGTGCGCACGTCGATGATGACGATCTCGTTGCGCGCCCAGGCGTCGGCCACCTCCTCGACGGTCCAGGTTTCGAAGGTCGCGTCGCCCACTTTCTCGGTTTTCATCGCTGGCTCCCTTGGCAGTTACAGGCGGTTCGCCGGGATCTTGAAGTAGCTGTGACCGTCGGCTTCCGGCTCCGGCAGGCGGCCACCGCGGAGGTTGACCTGCAAGGCATGCAGCATGCGGTCGGGCAGGGCAAGCGTGGCATCCCGCTCGTCGCGCAGCTTCATGAAATCCTCACGGCTGGTACCGCCGCCCACGTGCGGATTGTCGGCCTTGTGCTGGGCCACGGTCGCCTCCCATGCGGCCTGCTTGCGGTTGCCGACGGGGGGATAGTCGTGGCCGATGAACAGCCGCGTCTCCTCGGGCAGGGCCAGGATGGCTTGCAGGCTGTCATATAGCACGCTGGACGATCCGCCGGGGAAATCCGCGCGCGAGGTCCCGACATCCACGTTCATGAAGGTGTCGTGAACGAAGGCCGCGTCGTCACCGACCAGATAGGTGATCGACCCCAGGGTGTGGCCGGGCGAAAGCATCACCTTCACGTCCAGATCACCCAGCTTGAACCTGTCGCCATCCTCGAACAGCCGGTCGAAATCACGGTCGGGGTCAAAGGCGTCCGGCGTGTTGTAGAGTTCCGCCCAGATACCGGCGATTTCGCGCACCTTGGCGCCGATCGCATTGGGCGCGCCCGTCTGTTCCTTCAGCCAGGAGGACGCCATGAAGTGGTCCGCATGCGGGTGGGTATCGAGGACCCATTCCACCTGGAGCCCCTCTTGCTCGACATAGTCCAGCGCGGCCTGCGCGGATTTGGTCGAGGTCCGCGCATTGGAAGGATCGAAGTCCAGGACCACGTCGATCAGCGCGGCCTTCTTCGTGCCCTCGTCAACGGCCACGTACTGGATGCTGCCGCTGTCGGGTTCGTAGAAACCGGTGACGCGAGGCGAGGATTTGCCCTGGCTGGGGCTGGTGCGATTGAACATGATAACTCCCTTTCCGTGTCGCGTTCCATTCGAGCATTTGAATATTACACCTGCCCAACATCTGCAGCGGGATTTTGTTTCGCCGTGTTTTCGGCACTGGAAAGCATCTGGCAGAATCGCGCCAAGCCGTGCTAGGTCTTGGGGCATGAACAAGGTCAGCCCCAATATCGGCCAACGCTCCGGCCCCATCCGCCAGCTTGAAGAAGCGGCGGTGAACCGCATCGCAGCCGGCGAGGTGGTGGAACGCCCGGCCGCGGCGGTCAAGGAGCTCGTGGAAAACGCGCTGGATGCCGGGGCCACCCGAATCGAGGTGGCCTACGCCGACGGCGGCAAGACCCTGATCCGGGTAACCGACGACGGATGCGGCATCGCGCCGGACGACCTGACGCTGGCGATGGCCCGGCACGCGACCTCCAAGATCGACGGCTCGGACCTGCTGGATATCCACACCTTCGGCTTCCGGGGGGAGGCGCTGCCATCGCTCGGGGCGGTCGGGCGGCTGACGATCACCTCGCGCGCCGCCGGTCACGCCGCCGCCGAACTCTCCGTCTCGGGCGGCGAGATGGGGCCGGTCCGCCCCGCGGCGCTGAATGCCGGCACGCGGGTCACGCTGCGCGACCTTTTCCATGCGACGCCCGCGCGGCTGAAATTCCTGCGCACCGACCGGGCCGAGGCGCAGGCGATCACCGACACGGTAAAGCGGCTGGCCATGGCCGAGCCCTTCGTGGGCTTCACCCTGCGCGACGTATCGGGCGGCGGCGAAGGGCGGGTAAGCTTCCGCGCCGACCCCGAGCAGGGGGATCTTTTCGACGCGCTGCAGGGCCGGCTGACCGGGATTCTCGGCCGCGCGTTCGCCGACAATGCGCTCAAGATCGACGCCAGCCGCGAGGGCCTGCGGATGACCGGATACGCCGCGCTGCCCACCTATTCGCGGGGCTCCGGCGTGGCACAATACCTCTTCGTCAATGGCCGTCCAGTGCGCGACAAGATGCTCCTCGGCGCCCTGCGCGCCGCCTATGCCGACGTTCTCAGCCGCGACCGGCACCCCGCTGCCGCCCTTTTCATCGACTGCGATCCGCGGCTGGTGGACGTCAACGTGCACCCGGCGAAATCCGAGGTGCGATTCCGCGATCCCGGCGTCGCACGGGGCCTCGTCGTCTCGGGCCTGCGGCATGCACTGGCCGAGGCGGGGCACCGGGCCGCTTCCACCGTTGCGCAGGCGACTCTGGGGGCCATGCAGGCCGAACCGGCGGCGCCCCGCGTCTACCAGATGGACCGCCCCACGGCGCACGCCCGAACCGCGGCCTACCAGGCGCAGGCGCCCGGCTTCGCCGAGATGCAGGATGCCTACAGCGCCCGGGTGGACCCCGAGCCGGCGACGGCCGACGCCGGCACGCCCATGCCAGATGCGCCCGCGGCGTCAGACCATCCCCTTGGCACCGCGCGCGCGCAGATGCACGAGAATTACATTCTGGCACAGACCGCCGACGGGATGGTGATCGTGGATCAGCACGCGGCGCATGAACGGCTGGTTTATGAAAAGCTCAAGGCCCAGATGGCGCAGGCCGGCGTGGCCGCGCAGGCCCTGCTGATCCCCGAGATCGTGGAAATGTCCGAGGCGGAGGCCACCCGCCTGCTGGATCTCTCTCACGACCTGTCGCGCCTCGGCCTCGTCCTCGAACCCTTCGGCCCCGGCACCGTGGCCGTGCGCGAGACCCCTGCCCTTCTGGGCCCCTGCGATGCCCGGGCCCTGGTCCGCGACATCCTCGACGAACTGGCCGAGCAGGGCGACAGCACGACGGTGCAGGCCCGGCTCGACGCGATCCTTTCGCGCGTGGCCTGTCACGGATCGGTACGCGCGGGGCGGCGGATGCAGGCCGACGAGATGAACGCGCTGCTGCGCGAGATGGAGGCCACGCCGCTTTCGGGCCAGTGCAACCATGGCCGGCCCACCTATGTCGAACTCAAGCTGGCCGATATCGAACGGCTGTTCGGACGCACATGATCGAGATCGCCGGCAATACCTATTCACTGGAGGATCCCGTCGTCCTGGCCGCGCTGGCCGGGGCCGGGATCGTGCTGCTGATCCTGCTCTTGCTGCTCATGGCGGTCCGGGCGGCGGCGCGGGCGGCGCGGGCGACCACACCCCTGGCGCGCCAGGTGGGCGACCTCAACCAGCGGGTGCAGGGCCTCAGCGAAGGCCAGCACCAACTGGCGGGCGGGCTCAATCACGTCTCCGAGGCGCAGTCGGCGGCGCAATCCAGCATGCTGCAACTCATGGAAAAGCGCCTGGCCGAAGTCTCGGGCCAGATGAACGAGAACCTCTCCAATTCCGCCCGGCGCACCGCGCAGAGCCTGGGGGACCTGCAACAACGGCTTCAGGCCATCGACAAGGCGCAGGAAAACATAACCAAGCTGTCCGGCGACGTGCTCAGCCTGCAGGATATCCTCAGCAACAAGCAGACGCGGGGCGCGTTCGGGGAAATCCAGCTGACCGACATCGTCTCCAAGGCGCTGCCCTCGGACAGCTACACGCTGCAACATACGCTGTCGAACGGGAAACGGGTGGACTGCCTGATCCACCTTCCCAATCCGCCGGGCCCCATCGCCATCGACAGCAAGTTCCCGCTGGAAGCCTACGAGGCCCTGCGCAACGCCACGACCGACTGGCAGGCGAACGAGGCCGCCAAGGTTCTGCGAAGCTCGGTCCGCAAGCATCTCAAGGACATCGCGGAGAAATACATCCTCGACGGCGAGACCGCCGACGGCGCGCTGATGTTCCTGCCGTCCGAGGCCGTCTATGCCGAGTTGCACGCCAATTTCCCCGAAGTCGTGCGCGAAGGATTCTCCCTGCGGGTCTGGATCGTCTCGCCCACGACCTGCATGGCCACGCTCAATACCATGCGCGCCATTCTCAAGGACGCCCGGATGCGCGAGCAGGCCGGCGCGATCCGGCGCGAACTGGGCCTGCTGTTTGCCGATGTCGAACGGCTGGGCACGCGCGTGGAGAACCTGGACCGACACTTCAACCAGGCCGCCAAGGACATTTCCGATATCAAGATCTCCGCGGACAAGGCGGGGCGGCGGGCCAAGCGGCTGGACAACTTCGATTTCGAGGAGCTGGCCCCCGAAAGCGACAGCAACCTCGTGCCGCTGCCCGACAAGGGCCGCAGCGGCGGGTGACGATGTCCGCCGACCCGAATGCGCCCTTGTGGCTGTCCGACGAGCACCTGGCGGCGCTCGGGCTGACAGCATCCCGCATCGCCGACGAGATCGAGGAAACGCTTATGCGCGGGGGGCTGCATACGGCGCCGAAGCCCGCCGTCGCGCCGGGCGATGGCCGCTACATCGTCACCACGCTGGCCACCGCCGATGACCCGGCGCTGATCGTGGCCAAGACGGTGGCGTTGTCCCCGGGCAATCCGGCGCGCGACCTGCCGGCCGTCAACGGGGCGGTGCTCCTTCTGGACGGCGCGACGGGCCGGCCCCGCGCCCTTCTCGACGGGGCCTGGATAACGGCGGCGCGGACCGCGGCCATGAGCCTTGTGGCCGCCCGCCGGCTGGCCGGCCGGGATGCGCGGTGCATCGCCTTCCTCGGCTGCGGGGCACAGGCGCGCAGCCATCTCGCGGCCTTCGCCGCGGAATTCGCGCTGCGCGAGGTGCGCGCCTTCGGCCGGGGTGCCCGGGCCATCCGCGAGTTGACCGGCGAGGCCCGGGCAAGAGACCTGTCCATGACGGCCTGCGCCACTGCCGAGGAGGCCCTGCGCGGCGCCGATATCGTGGTCAGCGCCCTGCCCACCACCTATGACGGACCGGTGCTTGCGCGGCCCGACATGCTCGGCCCCGGCGCCTTCGCGACCCTCATCGACCAGGGCCGCGCCTGGGGCGGCATCGCGGATTTCGACACGCTGGTGATCGACGACCACGCCCAGGAAGCGGCAGCGCCGGCCCGCCTTGTGCCGGCAGACCGTGTTGCGGCGGATCTGGGTGATCTGGTCGCCGGCGCCGGCCCGGGGCCGGATCGCGCCGGGCGCACGGCCTTCGTTTTCCGGGGCAGCGCCGCGGCGGATTTTGCCGCGGCAACGCTCGCCTACGCCCGGGCAACAGCGGCGGTCGGGCCTACGACGTCTCCAGGCAATGACGGCGGAAGGCCCGCTTGAGCAGATCCAGCTCCTCCCGCAGGAGCCTCACCTCGGCCCGGATGTCATAGCTCAGCGCCTCGCCCGACAGCAGCGCGAAACTTTCCAGCACCTCTCCGCTCGGCACGTCGCGGATGACGAAGGTCTGGACCCCGTCGGCGATCAGGTGGGCGGGGATGGGCACGCGGACGGTCCAGACGCCGGCCTCTCCAGCCGGGGCCACCTCGACCCCCTCGACCGGCTCCTGCAGGTGCGTCACCTCGATCTCGGGGCGCGCGTCGGTCTTCGCGCCATGGGTCAGAAGCCCCTCCCAGACCCCCCCGCGCAGGCGTGTCTTGGTCAGTGTCCAGTCACTCATGCCGGTTCTCCATCACACGTCCGCCCGCGGCAGGCGGCAAAGGGTCAGGTCGCGCAGGACAACCTGGCTCATCTGCGGGTTCTCGAAGATCAGGTCGATCCAGGCGTGCTCGACCCGCTTCTCGTTGAGGTTGGAATAGGCCAGATCGAATTCCACCACGATCTCGTCCGCGTCCAGCGGCAGTTCGCGCACGATCTGTTCGGTGTTCGGCCCGTGCCTGACGTTGAGCCGCGCGAAGATCTCCAGGGGCTTTTCCAGCTCCACGATGGTGCTCAGGCGGATGAGATGGCGGCGCGTCAGGCCCTGCACCGCGTCCGGCGGCAGATCCAGCACCAGCGACAGGAACGAGCCGTCGAAGGCGAAGACATCCATCCGCAGGCCGAAAGGCGCCAGGTCGGCCTCGCGCAGGTTGCGCAGCTGTCGCAGGCTGAGTTCCGAATGCCGGCAATCGTGGAACAGCCTGGCCTCGCCGCCCAGCTCCGCCCGGCTTTCGACCGAGGCCATGCCGGGGCTCTCCAGCGGCTCGCGCCACAGCCGCGGGCGCCAGGCCCAGTCGGCGTTGTGCGGCTTGGGGAACGCGTTGGAGCCGATCACCGGCAGCGCCAGCCGCGTGTCCGCGACCGAGATCAACTCGTTCAGCCAGTGCCGCAGGCGCCGCGCCCGGCCACGCTCGGCCCGGAGCTGCGCCGGGCTCATCCGCGGGGCCCGGCGTGCAGCGCGGCGCCACCGCCGCAATCCGCCGCGATAGATCAGCCAGTCCAGCATCGCACTGCGTATCTCGACCATTCCGGATCCGTCCTGCCCTGGGCCTGCCTCATCCTGCCGCGGCCAGCCTTTGCATAGCATTAACCCTGATTTGGAAACAATGCATCCAGAAGCCCGCCCAGCCCGCCGCTCCGCGGTGACGCTGGCCCGGTCGCCTCTTCTTCGCCGCCGGTCGCGACCGGCTCGTCGGGGCTGGCCGTCCGGATCCGCGCGGCCAGCGATTCGGCCAGGCGCCGGCCACCGGTGCCGGCAATGTCGCTTCCCGCCGGGCCATAGACCGCCAGCCCGATCAGGTGGCCGTTCACGCTCATGCCGCCGCGCCAGTACCGGGGATCGCCGCCGGGCAGTTCCGCATCCCCGCCTTCGGAGACACGAACAAGGGCCAGCCCGTCGCGATCACTGCGGTCAAGGGCCTTTGCCGGGGCGACGGAAGCGGCGATCTGGTCTGACCGCGGCGCCGTCTGGCCCTGGCGGGGCAGGACCGACACGGTCATCACCGCGGGCGCGGCGGCGGCCGTGTCCGCCCCGGTCAGGCTGTCGCAACTCGCCAAGAGGACGAAGCCGCCACTTGCCCCGCGCCGCACCCGGGCGCCGTCAATGCAGTAACCGGGCGGGCCCGCCACCACCACGTCGCCACCGTAAAGCGTGACCGAGCGCACCACCTCCGGCTCGGCGCCGGTGGTACCGCAGCCCGCCAGAACCAGCGCCAGGACGCCCGCCAGGAGCGCCCGAGGCCGGTGCTCAGATATCCATGTAGACATGACGCTCGGCCTTGCCGCCCGGATGGGTGACCGCGCCCTTGTAGGTCGCGCCCGCCAGTTGCGCGAACTTCCACACCGCGCCGCTGGCATACATGGTCTGGCGCGGGCCCGGCCAGGCTTCTTTGCGTTGCGCCAGCTCCGCGTCCGACAGGTCCACGCGCAGCTCGCCCTTGATCGCATCGATCGTGATCATGTCCCCGTTTTCAAGCAGGGCGATGGGGCCTCCATGGGCGGCTTCGGGCCCCACGTGCCCCACGCAGAACCCCCGCGTCGCCCCCGAGAAGCGGCCATCGGTGATCAGGGCCACCTTCTTGCCCATGCCCTGGCCGGACAGGGCCGCGGTGGTGGCCAGCATCTCGCGCATGCCGGGGCCGCCGGCGGGGCCCTCGTTGCGGATGACGATCACCTCGCCCTCTTGGTACTGGCGGTTCTGGACCGCCTCGAAGGCCTCTTCCTCGCATTCGAAAACGCGCGCCGGCCCGGCGAAAACCTGGTTCTCCGCGGCAATCCCGGCCACCTTGACGATGGCGCCCTCGGGGGCGAGGTTGCCTGTCAGGCCGACCACCCCGCCCGTCTTGGAGATGGGCTCGGAGATGGGGTATATCACCCGACCGTCGGCCTCGCGGTCGATGCGGTCCAGCTCCTCGCCGATCGAGCGGCCGCTCGCGGTGATGCAGTCCTCGTGGATCAGCCCGGCCTTGCGCAGTTCCTTCATCACCACCGGGATGCCGCCGGCGTCGAACAGGTCCTTCGCGACATACTGCCCCCCGGGCTTGAGATCGACGAAGTAGGGCGTGTCGCGGAAGATCTCGCAGACGTCCTGCAGGTAGAACTCGATCCCGGCCTCGTGCGCGATCGCGGGCAGGTGCAGCCCCGCGTTGGTCGATCCGCCGGTGCAGGCCACCACGCGGGCGGCGTTCTCCAGCGACTTCGGCGTGACGATGTCGCGCGCGCGGATGTTTTCCTCCAGCAGGGTCATGACCGCGTGGCCCGAGGCCTCCCCGTACTGGTCGCGGGATTCGTAGGGCGCGGGCATGCCCGAACTGTTCATCAGCGCCAGGCCGATCGCCTCGCTCACGCAGGCCATGGTGTTGGCGGTGAACTGGCCGCCACAGGCCCCGGCCGAGGGGCAGGCGACCCGCTCCAGCATGGCCAGCGCCTTGTCCGACAGTTCCTTGTTCTGGTATCGGCCGACGGCCTCGAACATGTCCTGCACGGTCAGGTCGCGGGTGCGGAAATCCTCGGGAATCTCGTCGACCTGCGGCGCCTTGCCCGGCAGGATCGACCCGCCGTAGATGAAGACAGAGGGCACGTTCAGCCGCACCATGGCCATCATCATGCCCGGCAGCGACTTGTCGCAGCCCGCCAGCCCCACAAGCGCGTCATAGCAGTGCCCGCGCATGGTCAATTCCACGGTGTCGGCGATCGCCTCGCGGCTGGCCAGCGACGAGCGCATGCCCTCGTGCCCCATGGCGATGCCGTCGGTCACCGTGATGGTGGTGAACTCGCGCGGCGTGCCGTGGGCCTCCTTCACGCCGCCCTTGACCGCCTGCGCCTGCCGGGCCAGCGCGATGTTGCAGGGCGCGGCCTCGTTCCAGCAGGTGGCCACGCCCACCAGCGGCTGGTGGATCTCCTCCTCGGTCATCCCCATCGCGTAGTAGTACGAGCGATGCGGCGCCCGCGCCGGCCCCTCGGTCACGTAGCGACTGGGAAGTTTGGCTTTATCGATCTTTGTCATGGCGGCCTCCCGGACATCTGTTCCGCCCCGGAATAGGCGAGCACCGCGCCCGAGACAAGCCAAGGCCCCCGGCCGTGCCCATTTTTCGCGCCCCGCGCGCATCGTGCATTGCAGCGCCCCGCGCATCGCCCTAGCTTGCGCAGCATGAGCTACAAGGCCCACGAAAACCTCGTCGCCCCGGCCCGCGACTCCGCCGGGCTGGGGCGCCTTGCCGGGGGCGTCGTCCTGACCGCCGTGCTCTTCATGGCCCTCAGCTTCACCTATTCGACCCTGCATCGCCAGATCGCCGGCCCCGAGGCCTGGGCGGACTTCGCACCGCACCTCGAAAGCGGTGACACGCCCGCGGCAGTTCTGATCAACCTGTTTCTCTTCGGCCTGATGATCATCGCGCTCGCCGTCGCGCTGGGCACGGTGCACGGGCGCGGGCTCGGTAGCGTCATCGGCCCCCTGCCCCGCGCCCTGCAACAATTCGTGCGGGTCGGAATCGGGCTTGTGGCGTTCTACCTTCTCATCTCCCTCATTCCGCTGGGCGCCCAGCTGACGCCCGAGCCGAACCTTGAGCCCGGCCGCTGGCTCGCGCTCTTGCCGCTGGGGGTGCTGGCCCTGCTGATCCAGACCTCGGCGGAGGAGATGGTCTTTCGCGGCTACCTGCAAAGTCAGCTTGCCGCGCGGTTTTCCCACCCGGTGATCTGGATGGGCGTGCCCTCGGTGGCCTTCGCGCTGCTGCACTACGCCCCCGTCACGCACGGCGGCAACACCTGGCTGGTCATGGGATGGGCCGCGCTTTTCGGTGTGGCGGCGGCGGACCTGACGGCGCGGGCCGGCACGCTGGGGCCGGCGATCGCCCTCCACCTGCTCAACAACATCAGCGCGATCCTCTTCGTCGCGCCCGAGGGAACCTTCGATGGCCTGGCGCTTTACACCTACCCCTTCTCCCTGTCCGACACCGGCGCAGTCTGGGTCTGGGCACCGCTGGACGTGCTGATGCTGGGATGCGGCTGGCTGGTGGCGCGCATCGCGCTCAGGCGCTGATTGCATTTGGCGGCCGCGCCGATTATTTGCCAAGCAGCCAACCAACCCGAGAGTCCCGCCGCATGAACTGGATCACGAATTACGTCCGCCCGCGGATCAACTCGATCTTCTCGCGCCGCGAGATGCCCGAGAACCTCTGGTCCAAGTGCGATGAATGCGGAACGATGCTGTTCCACCGCGAGCTCAGCAACAATCTCAACGTCTGCACCAGCTGCGGGCACCACATGGCCATCGCCCCCCGCGCGCGCTTTGCGGCGCTTTTCGACGCCGGCGTCTTCAGCGAGGTCGCCGTGCCCGCCCCTGTTCCCGATCCGCTGCACTTCCGCGACCAGAAGAAATACCCCGACAGGATGCGCGCGGCACAGAAGTCCACCGGCGAGACCGAGGCGATGCTTGTCGCCACGGGCGAAATCGGCCGCACGCCCGTCGTGGCCGCGGCGCAGGATTTCTCCTTCATGGGCGGGTCGATGGGCATGTACGTGGGCAACGCGATCATCGCCGCGGCCGAAAAGGCCGTCGAACTGGAGCGCCCGCTGATCCTTTTTTCCGCCGCCGGCGGCGCACGCATGCAGGAGGGTATCCTCAGCCTCATGCAGATGCCGCGCACCACCGTGGCCGTGCAGATGCTGAAGGAGGCGGGCCTGCCCTACATCGTGGTGCTGACCCATCCCACCACCGGCGGGGTGACGGCCTCTTACGCCATGCTGGGCGACATCCATATCGCCGAACCCAATGCGCTGATCTGCTTTGCCGGGCCGCGCGTCATCGAACAGACCATTCGCGAAAAACTGCCCGAGGGATTCCAGCGCGCCGAATACCTTCTCGATCACGGGATGCTGGACCGGGTGACCCACAGGCTCGACCTGCGCGACGAGCTCATCACCGTCACCCGGATGCTTCTGGGGCTGCCCCCGGCGGTGAAGGGCGACCTGCCCGCGCCGGCCCCCGACACCGCCCAGCCCGCCGCCGAAAGCGAGGAGGCCGCCGGCACACCGGCCGGCGCCGAGGCCAGGCAGGAATGAGCGCGCCCGCCTCGGACGTCATCCTTGACCGGATGATGGCGCTGCACCCCAAGATCATCGACCTCACGCTCGACCGCGTCTGGCGCCTGCTGGACCGGCTGGGCAACCCGCAAGAGGCCCTGCCCCCGGTGATCCACATCGCCGGGACCAACGGCAAGGGCTCCAGCCTGGCCATGCTGCGGGCAGGGCTCGAAGGCGCGCGGCAGCGCGTGCACGCCTATACCTCGCCCCACCTGGCGCGATTCCACGAACGCATCCGCCTGGCCGGGGAACTGATCCCCGAACCCGACCTCGCCGCGGTGCTGGACGAGTGCTATGCCGCCAACGGCGGGGCCGAGATCACCTATTTCGAGATCACCACCTGCGCCGCGCTTCTGGCCATGTCGCGGGTGCCGGCCGACTACACGCTGCTCGAGGTGGGCCTGGGCGGGCGCCTGGACGCCACCAATGTCATCGACCGCCCTGCGCTGACCATGATCACGCCGGTGTCGATGGATCACCAGCAGTTTCTGGGCGACACGCTGGCCGATATCGCCGCCGAAAAGGCCGGCATCCTCAAGCCCGGCGTGACCTGCGTGGTCGGACCCCAGGCCGATCCGGCCCTCGAGGTCATCGAACGGACGGCCGCCCGCACCGGCAGCCCCCTGCTGGCCCACGGCCAGCACTGGCATGCCGCCGAAGAGGCCGGGCGCCTCGTCTACCAGGACGAGACGGGCCTGCGCGACCTGCCCCTGCCCAACCTGCCCGGCGCCCACCAGATCGAGAACGCGGGCGCGGCCCTGGCCGCCCTGCGCCACCTGCAGATGGGCGAAGCCGCCTACGAGGCCGCGGTGACGCGCGCGGAATGGCCCGGCCGGATGCAACGGCTGACCACCGGCCCGCTGGCCGAGGCCGCGCCGGAAGCCGAGCTTTGGCTTGACGGCGGGCACAACGCGGCGGCGGGCCAGGCCCTGGGGCGGCACCTTTCCAGCTTGGCACCGCGGCCGACGCACCTGGTCTGCGGCATGCTCAACACCAAGGATATCTCGGGCTATCTGCGCCCCCTCGCGGACGCGGCCGACAGCCTGACCGCCATCGACATCCCCGGCGAGGCCAACACGTTGCCTGCCGAGCAGACGGCCGCGGCCGCGGCGGGGGTCGGGCTGCCCGCGGCCACGGCGCCGGACGCGCTGTCGGCCGTGCGCCGCATCACGGCGCGGGAACCGCGGGCCCGGGTCCTGATCTGCGGATCCCTCTACCTGGCGGGCGCGGTCCTGCGGGAAAACGCGTGATTTTCGCCCCGGCGAATCGGTTTTGATTGACCGATTCGCCGTGATTCGCCTATACCGGTAGCAACACGGGCGAACCGCCGCAAAGGCCGCAATGGGCCGGGCGGATCGCCGTCCGGGGCAACGTGGCAGGGGTGATCGAGGGGCCGGTTCAACGGCCCCCTTTCATTTGGTCAAACAGGCGGCGCCGGAACCTTCCGCCACGCGACACGAGAAGGCCCGGACCTGTCGGCCCGGGCCTTTCCCACATTCGCGACAGGGAACGCGCTGTCAGTGCAGCTTGGCGTCCACCTTGTCGATGGACTCGTCGATCAGGGCATTGGCCTTTTCCGCCGTCATCTGCTTGGCGATGACATCCTTCGCCGCGGCCACCGCCACCGAGATCGCGCGGTCGCGCACCTCCTTGACGGCATTGGCCTCGGCCGAGGCGATCTGCTCCTGCGCGGCCTGCTTGCGCCGCTCGATCGAAACCTCCAGGTCCTTCCGGGCCTGTTCGGCTGCCGCCTCGGCCTCGGCCTTGGCGTGCTTGACGATCCGGTCGGACTGCTCCTGCACGTCCTTCTGCTTGCGCTCGTAGCCGGCGAGAAGGGTCTGAGCCTCCTCGCGCAGGGCGCGCGCCTCGTCGAGTTCGGACTTGATGTCCTGCGCCCGCTTGTCGAGCATGCCGTTCACGCGAGTCGGCACCTTGAAGTACAGCAGGATCGCGATGAACACGATGAAGGCGAGCAGCACAACGAAGTCGGTGTTGCTCAGCGAAAAGAACGGGCCCTTCGCCGCCAGCGCGGGGCTGGCCGGCAGCAGGGCGAACGCTGTGGCAATGGTCATGCGCATGGTGTTCACCCCTTCAGCCGCTGGTTGACCGCCGCGGTGACCGTGCGGCCATCCGCCTCCGCGCCCATGGCGGCGACCAGTTCCTTGGCCGTGTCCTTGGCCACCTCCTTGGCGCTTTCCATCGCGCTTTCGCGGATCTCGGCGATCTTCTTTTCGCTTTCGGCCACCTGCTCCGCGATCTCGGCGTCGGCCTTGGCGACCTCCTCGTCAAGCTCGGCCTTGATCTCGTCCTTGGCCTGCGCGACGATCTTCTGCGCCTCGGCTCGGGCATCGGCCAGGGCCTTGTTGTAGGCTTCCTCGGCCTCGGCCGCCTTGGCCTTCAGGTCCTCCGCCGCGGTCAGATCGTTGGTGATCGTGCCCTGCCGTTCGGACAGGATGGCCGCAATGCGCGGCAGGGCCACGCGCGCCAGAACGAAATACAGCAGGATCAGCGTGACGAGCAGCCAGAAGATCTGGTTGTCGAAGGTCGAGAAATCGAGCTGCGGCATGCCGGGTCCGCCGGCGGCCTCGGCGCCCTTTTCCACGGCCTGTTCGGTTTCGGTTGCCATCTCGTCCTCCTCGGGAACTGCCGGTTACACCGGCGGGGGCGGCACCAAGGCAGCCCCCGCGCGGCCGTAAGGATCGGGTCCCAGAAGGATCAGACGGCGAACATCAGCAGCAGGGCGACCAGGAACGAGAAGATACCCAGTGCCTCTGCGAACGCGATGCCGATGAACAGCGTCGCGGTCTGGCCGCCGGCGGCCGAGGGGTTGCGCAGCGCGCCGGACAGGAAGTTGCCGGCCACGTGGCCCACACCGATGGCCGCGGCGCCCGAACCGATGCCCGCGAGGCCGGCACCGACGTATTGACCCAGTTGTGCGATATCGCCTTCCATTTCGATTTCTCCTTACGTTGGAATTGGCTGAACAGTTGCGGTTCCGACCGGCCTCAGTGCGAGGGGTGCAACGCGTCCTTCAGGTAGACGCAGGTCAGAATGGTGAAGACGTAGGCCTGGATGAAGGCCACCAGGACCTCCAGGCCGTACATGGCGGTGACCGCCAGGATCGAGACCGGGGCGATGACCGCCACCTGGCTGAACCCGGCGAAGACCTTCATCACGGCGTGGCCGGCCATCATGTTGCCCATGAGACGGACGGAGTGGCTGACCGGACGGACGAAGTAGGAAATGATCTCGATGATCGCCAGCACCGGCCGCAAGGCCACGGGAGCACTTGAGACCCAGAAAAGTCCCAGGAACTTCGCGCCGTTCTTGACGAAGCCCAGCACCGTCACGGTCAGGAAGACCAGCAGGGCCAGCACGCCGGTCACGGCGATATGGCTGGTCACGGTGAAGGCCGTCGGAATCAGCCCGAGGAAATTGGCGAACACGATGAACATGAACAGCGTCATGATGTAGGGGAAGTACTTCACCCCGTCCTTGCCGGCGACGTCCTCGACCATCTTGTGCACGAAGCCATAGGCCAGTTCCGCGATGGACTGCACGCGCCCGGGCACGGTTTCGCGCTTGGAGGTGCCCAGCACCAGCAGCGCGATGATCGCCAGCAGGGCAATCGCCATCCACAGCGTCACGTTGGTGATCGTGAAGGTGCCCACCTCGCCATCGCCGAACAGCGGCGTGACGATGAACTGATCCATCGGGTGGAAGGCCAGACCGCCTTCGTCGCCACCTTGCGCTTCAGTCGCCATCTTTCGTCCTCTCGTCGCCCTCGCGGGTCTCTGCCTCTCCGGCGGCCTCGGCCGCCTGCTTCGTCTTCTGGATCTCCTCGGCGCTGCGCAGCATCGTCTTGATACCGGCCGCGAAGCCCAGAAATGTGAACAGCACGAGGAACACGGGCATCGTGCCCAGGAGCCAATCCAGCCCGTACCCCATGCCGAAGCCGATCATCAGACCGGCCACAAGCTCGATCACCATGCGCCAGGCCAACTGCGCCTGGCTGTAGTGCTCTTCCTGGTGAGGCTTCGGCGCGTCCTTGGCCTTGAAGGCGTCTATCCGCTTTTCAAGCTCCGCCAGCCGCTTGCGCTGATCTGGGTCGGTCACGCTGTCGCCCCTCCGGAACGGTTGCGCTTGTGCTAAGCGCAGGGGGGCTGCGAGTCAAGCGCGCTGCGCTGCCCGGTGATGCTCTTGCAGGGCGTTGTTTAAAAAGTAATTTTTCCACCACCTCCGCGGCGCGGCGATTCCGCCGCAGCCCGCGCGGAACGCCCCGGGGCGCCCCGGCCATATTCAACCGAACGGTTGACGATAGCCGCGCGCCCGGCGTAAGTCCGGTCCATGCCCGATGCGCTCGACGCCACTTTCCACGCCCTGGCCGATCCCACGCGGCGCGCGATCCTGTCGATGCTGCTGGAGGACGACATGGCCGTCACGGACGTGGCCGCCCCCTTCGAGATGTCGCTTGCCGCGATTTCCAAGCATCTGGGCATCCTCACCCGCGCCGGACTGATCGCCCAGGAACGTCGCGGGCGTGTCGTCTGGTGCAAGCTCGAACCGCAGGCGCTGCGCGCGGCCAGCGTCTGGATGCAGGGCTTCGGCCAGTTCGAGCCGGTGCACCTGGACGCCTTCGAACGCTTCCTGCAAGCGGAACTGCCCGAGATCCCCTCGCCCGACGGCGCCTGATCGCGGGCTCTCAGGCGGGCGGGTGTTCGTCCTTCAGCAGCAACACCAGCGCCACCACCGTCAGCCCCACGCCCGCCAGAACCGCCGGCGGGGGCAGCCCGTGGCCCAGGGCCGCCTGCCATCCCAGCACCCAGGTGGGCGTGAGGTAGGTATAGGCCATCACCTTGGCCGAGGGCAGGCGCAGGGCCGCGTATTGCAGCAAGACGAATGTCACGGCCGTGGCCATGAGCGAAACGTAGACCAAGGTGATCCAGACGATTGGCGGCAGCGCGGCCCAGTCGGTGCTCACCAAGGCCGGCACGCCGGCCAGGCCCACCACGACCGCCGCGCCCACGAGCGTGAGAAAGGCGAAAACCATCAGCGGCTCGCCGCGTTTCAGCTTGGCCACCAGCGGCGGGTAGAAGGCATGGGCCACGCACCCCCAGAAGAAGATCACCTCGCCCCGCCCCACCTCGAAGGCCAGAAGCCGCCGCCAGTCGGCGTCGAAGATCACCCAGACGGCCCCCGCCGCCCCCACCGACAGCGCCAGCGCCATGCGCCCCGTCATGACCTGCCGCAGCACGACAAAGGCCGCCGCCCCCGACAGGATCGGCGACAGCGTGAAGATCGCCGAGATCGCGACCGGCTCCGCCGTCTTCAGGGATTCGAACATCAGCACGAAGTACAGCCCCATCAGCCCGCCCAGGACGCCATACCGCCAGGGCGCCGCCAGGGCCCGGCGGGGCAGGCCGCGGCCCGCCAGCACCCCCGCGCCCACGATCCCCGCCGCGATGACGAAGCGCAGCGCGTTCAGCGCCACCGGCGCGATGTGCTCGGCCGCCATCGCGCCCAGGGCGAAGGACCCCGCGATCAGCGCCGAGAACGTCAGCATCGCCAGGTGGCCGCGCAGTGCCTCGCTCACGCGGCCTCCCAGTCCTTGGCGTGCCGCTTGAGGAAGTCGAGGAAGCTCTGCACCTTGGTGGTGCGGTGCAGGTCCATGTGCGTGACCAGCCACAGGGGCGAATCCCACTCCTTGCGCGGCGCCATGGCTTCCAGCAGCCCGCCCATTTCCGCCGCATAGAGACGCGAGAGGAACCCCATCCCCGCCCCGGCCCGCACGGCGCGGCGCCGGGCATGCTCGTCGCTACTGCGGAAGGCGATGCAGCGGCTCGGCACGTTCGCGTGAAGCCAGCGGTAGAACGGCGCACGCGAATTGGCGTCGTCCGGGCCGACGAAGCGGTGGCGTGCCAGATCCGCCTCGCCCTCCGGCCGGCCGTGGCGGGTCACGTAGGTCTCGCTGGCGTAGAGCCCGATCTGCTGGGTCAGGAAGGGCTGGACCACGTTGTCTGGCTGGTCGGGTGGCGGGCCGGCGCGCACTGCCACATGCGCCTCGCCGTATTCCAGCCGGAACAGCCGGTCACCGGTCAGGTAGCGCACGACGATCTCGGGATAGGCGTCCTGAAAGGCCGCCAGCACCGGCACCAGCAGATGGCTGAGCCCGCCGATCGAGGTCACGACCAGATCCCCCGAAACGTCGTTGCCGCGCCCGCGGATGCGCCCGGCAAGCTGCGCGAACTGATCGTCGGTGGCCTGGGCCACGCGCAGCAGGTCCTCGCCCGCCTCGGTGGGCGTGTAGCCGCGCGGGTGCCGCTGGAAAAGCTTCACCCCCAGCCGGGCCTCCAGCGCGTCAATATGCCGGATGACGGTGGCATGATGCACGCCCAGCACCTCGGCCGCCCCGCTGACCGTGCCCACCCGGGCCACGTTGTAGGCGGTGCGGATCTCGTCCCAGCTGTCCATGTCCCGTGCCCCTGTGCAAATTCGAACATAGTATCGACAATCCGCACAGTTGCGTGTCTGCGGGCACATGTCAATCTTCCGTGCATATCCATGACACGACGCCCAGGAGAGTGCAAAATGCCCCGTACCGCCCTTCACCTCGATACCTCCGCCCGGCTGGAAGGCTCGGTCACCCGCGACCTGACCGCCCGCATCGTCCGGGGCCTGGCCCCCGCCCGGGTCCTGCGCCGCGACCTCGCACGCACGCCCGTCCCCCAGATCGACGCCGACTGGGTCGCGGCCAATTTCACCGCCCCCGCGGACCGCACCGCGGCCCAGGCCCGAACGCTCGCCCTGTCAGACGAATTGGTCGCCGAACTCGCGGCCGCCGACACGCTCGTCATCGGCGTGCCGGTCTACAACTTCGGCGCGCCGGCGGCCCTGAAGGCCTGGATCGACCAGGTCGCGCGCGCCGGCCTCACCTTCCGCTACACGGCCGACGGCCCCGAGGGCCTGCTGACCGGCAAGCGCGCCATCCTTGCCTTGGCCTCCGGCGGGACACGGGCGGGCTCGGACATCGATTTCGCCACGCCCTACCTGCGGCATGTGCTGGGCTTCCTCGGCATCACCGACGTCACCGTGATCGCCGCGGACCGCATGGCGCTGGACGGTCCGGCCAGTCTGGAGCAGGCCCATGCCGCGATCGCCGGGCTCAAGGCCGCGGCCTGAGATCCGCCCCTTGAAAAGGGGGCCTCGCCCGCCGCAGACTGCGCGCATGAAGGTCACGCGGAACACCGACAGCCACCTGGTCATCGACAGCGCGCCCTGGCTGCTGGCGGTGATCCTGATGGTCTTCGCGGCCTTCCCGCTCTACGGCGGCACCAAGGTGATCTTCGTCGAGGGCATGCCGGGCTTCGGCATCGGCATCCTCGTGGTCGGGGCGCTGTTCCTTCTGCCGTTCTTCTGGGCCTTCGTCCGCCGCAACCAGTTGATCCTCGACCGCGCGCAGGGCCGGGTGATCTTCCGCCGGCGCACGATCTTCGGCTACAGTCAGGACAGCTACGACCTCGCCGCCCTGCAACACGCCGAGGTGCAGTCGCAGCGCAGCGACGGAAACGACATACATCGCATGGTCCTGCGGTTCGAGGACGAGGTTCGCCCCTTCGTGGATAGCTACGCCAGCGGCTCGGGGGCCGAACAGATGGCCCGCGCCGTCAACGACTGGCTTGGCGTCAGTCACGATCTTGACTCCCCCGCGCCCGCGCAGTAGGGACGCCGCCAAATCTTCCGGAAGTCCCACGCAGCTTCCGGTCCCATGGCCCAAGCGCCGGGATCGCCCCCCGTCAGCGAGTTTCGCCCGCGGGGGAGATTGGCATTTGGGCACCCCCCACTTACCTGAGGGGCAAAGGGATCGGCGGCAAAGGAGCGCTTGAGATGTTCGAAAACCTGTCAGACCGCCTCTCGGGCGTCCTCGACCGGCTGACCAAGCAGGGGTCGCTGAGCGAAGAGGACGTCAAGACGGCGCTGCGCGAGGTCCGCGTGGCGCTGCTGGAGGCCGACGTCTCGCTTCCCGTGGTGCGCGACTTCATCAAGCAGGTGCAGAAGGAAGCCACGGGCGCCAAGGTCACCAAGTCGGTGACCCCCGGCCAGCAGGTGGTCAAGATCGTCCACGACAAGCTGGTCGAGATGCTCTCGGGCGAGGGCGAGCCCGGCCAGCTGCGCATCGACAACGCCCCGGCCCCCGTCCTGATGGTGGGCCTGCAGGGCTCGGGCAAGACCACCACCACCGCCAAGCTGGCCAAGCGCCTGAAAGACCGCGAGGGCAAGCGCGTGCTGATGGCCTCGCTCGACGTGCAGCGGCCTGCCGCGATGGAACAGCTTCAGGTCCTGGGCACCCAGGTGGGGGTTGACACCCTGCCCATCGTCAAGGGCGAGGATCCGGTCACCATCGCCAAGCGCGCCAAGACGCAGGCGTCCCTGGGCGGCTACGACGTCTACATGCTCGACACCGCGGGCCGACTGCACATCGACCAGGAGCTGATCCAGCAGGCGGCCCAGGTGCGCGACGCGGTGCAGCCGCGCGAGACCCTGCTGGTGGTGGACGGCCTCACCGGCCAGGACGCGGTCAACGTCGCGCAGGAATTCGACGACAAGATCGGCGTCTCGGGCGTGGTGTTGACGCGGATGGACGGTGACGGGCGCGGCGGCGCCGCGCTGAGCATGCGGGCGGTGACCGGCAAACCCATCAAGTTCGTCGGCGTGGGCGAGAAGATGGATGCCCTGGAAACCTTCGAGCCCGAGCGCATCGCCGGCCGCATCCTCGGCATGGGCGACATCGTCAGCCTGGTGGAAAAGGCGCAGGAAACGCTCGAGGCCGAGCAGGCCGAGCGCATGATGAAGCGTTTCCAGAAGGGTCAGTTCAACATGAACGACCTCAAGATGCAGCTTGAACAGATGCAGAAGATGGGCGGCATGGAAAGCGTCATGGGCATGATGCCCGGCATGGGCAAGATGGCCAAGCAGGTGCAGGACTCGGGCTTCGACGACAAGATCATCGGCCGGCAGATCGCGCTCATCAACTCCATGACCAAGCAGGAGCGCGCCAACCCCAAGATCCTGCAGGCCAGCCGGAAAAAGCGCATCGCCCAGGGCGCGGGCCTGGAGGTCAGCGAACTCAACAAGCTTCTCAAGATGCAGCGCCAGATGTCGGACGTGATGAAGAAGATGGGCCAGAAGGGCGGCCGCGGCATGCTCAAGCAGGCCCTGGGCGGCATGTTCGGCAAGGGCGGCGGCGGCATGCCCGCGGGCATGGATCCCTCCCAGATGGATCAGAAGGCCCTGGAACAGGCCGCGCGCCAGATGGGCGGCGGCATGCCGGGCCTCGGCGGCGGGCAGGGCCTGCCCTCCGGGCTGTCGGGCTTCGGAAAGAAGAAGAAATGAGCCGCGTGACCCACCTCTCGCGCCGCGGCGCCCGCGGCCGGCTTGCGGAGACAGCCTGAGATGCCCACCCGCCACATCCCCGAGATCGAGACCCGGCGCCTGGTGCTGCGCGGCCCCGAGCCCGAGGACTATCCGAACTTCAAGGCGACGTTCTCGTCCTACCGGTCGCGCTTCATGGGCGGCCCGCTGAATCGCTACGAGACCTGGATGCTCTACGCCGCCGAGATCGGGCACTGGAACATCCGCGGCTACGGCATGTGGATGATCCACGACAAGGACACCGACGAAACCTACGGCATGGCCGGCGGCTGGTACCCCGCCATGTGGCCCGAGCGCGAGATCGCCTGGATCATCTGGCCCGACAAGGCCGGCCACGGCTACGCCCTGGAAGCCACGCATGCCGCCCGCCGGTACCTCTACGAGGAACGGGGCTGGGACAGCGCGGTCAGCTACATCGACCCCAAGAATCTCGATTCCATCCGGCTTGCCGAACGGCTGGGCGCGGTCAAGGACCGCGATGCCGCCACGATCGACGGCAACGACGCGGTCTACCGCCACCCCCCGCCCGAGACGTTGCGTTCCGGTCAGCTCGCCGACGGGATCGAGCTGGAGATCAGCCACTACTGCGATCCCCTGTTCCGGCCGAAAGGGTTCCCCATTGACTGACGCAGCCACCTCCGAGGCCACGGCCCGCGCCGCGCAGCTGCTGCGCGAGCACCGCGAGAGCATCGACCGGCTCGACGCGATTCTCGTCTACACCCTGGGCGAGCGGTTCAAGCACACCCAGGCCGTCGGCCGGCTCAAGGCCGAACACGACCTTCCCCCGTCCGATCCCGCGCGCGAGGCGCAGCAGATCGCACGGCTCGAAGACCTGGCGGAGCGGGCCGACCTGGACCCCGAGTTCGCCAAGAAGTTCCTGAACTTCATCATCGCCGAGGTGATCCAGCATCACCGGCGGCACCAATCCTAGCCCGGGCGCCGGCCCGGCAAACCGTCAAGAAAACGCACCCACGGTGCAACGCCATTCAAAGGAGATAACGACATGGCCATGAAGATCCGCCTTGCCCGCGCAGGCAGCAAGAAACGCCCCTTCTACCGCATCGTCGCCGCCGATTCGCGCATGCCGCGCGACGGTCGCTTCATCGAGAAGCTGGGCACCTACAACCCGCTCCTGCCCAAGGACAGCGAGGACCGCGTCAAGATGAACATGGAACGCGTGCAGTACTGGCTGGACCAGGGTGCGCAGCCCTCCGACCGCATCTCGCGTTTCCTTGAGGCCGCCGGCGTCATCGCCAAAAAGGAACGCGCCAACCCCAACAAGGGCACGCCCGGCAAGAAGGCGCAGGAACGCGCCGCCGAGAAGGCCGAGAAGGCCGCGGCCGCCGCAGCCCCCAGCGAGGAGTGAACGCCCAGGAGGACGGCATGGCAGCCTTTCCCGAGGACTTCCGCGCCCGGTTGCTGGATCTGATGCGCTCGCGGCGCGACATGCGCCGCTTTCGCGACGAACCGGTGGACAAGGGGCTGCTGCGCACCTGCCTGGATGCCTTCACTCTGGCCCCCTCCGTGGGGCTCAGCGACCCTTGGCGCGTGGTTTCGCCGGACACCCCGGTGGCCCGGGCGGCCGCCGGATGGGAAGGCCGGGGCGGCCACCGGCCCTTGGAGGCACGCTAGACCATGCCGTGGCCCGCAACCCCGCCCTTCATCCGGCCCGGCCTCCGCCGCCGGAGGCCCGCGTGAGCGGCGCGCAACGGCTCTGCGTCGGCGCCGTGGCGGGGGCCTACGGCGTGCAGGGCGAGGTGCGGCTCAAAAGCTTCACCGCCACGCCCGAGGACATCGCCCGATACGGCCCGCTCAGCACCGAGGACGGCACGCGCAGCTTCGAGGTGACGCTCACGGGCCGCACCCAAAAGGCGCTGACCGCACGGTTGTCGGGCATCGACAGCAAGGAGGCCGCCGACGCCCTGCGCGGCACCCGCCTCTACCTTGAACGTGACCGCCTGCCCGCCCTGCCCGACGACGAGTTCTACCACGCCGATCTGATCGGGCTGGAGGTCCATGACACCGGCGGCGCGCCCCTGGGCCGGGTGAAGGCGGTGCACGACCACGGCGCCGGGGATCTCTTGGAAATCCACGGGCCGGGCCTCGCCGCGTCGGTCCTGCTGCCCTTCACGCACGACAACGTGCCCACCGTGGACCTTGCCGCCGGGCGCATCGTGGCCGACCCGCCCGAAGGACTGTTCCCCGGCTGACCCGGCCGCGGCACGGAACAAAATCCTTGTCCCCCCGTTGACCGGACCGACGCGGGCCACGCCCGCCCGCCGGAAAGGACACGCAATGCTCGAATGGATCCTGATACTTCTGGCCATCGCCGCCATCGCCGCGCTTCTGGGGTTCGGCCGGCTGTCCGGGATCGCCCTGACCGCGGCGCAGATCCTCATCTTCGTGGCGCTGGTTCTGTTCCTGCTGCTGGCGCTCGGCGTGATCGCCATCGCCTGACCGGCTTTTCGGGATTTGCACGCCGGCCGCTTTGTCCTAAGACGCGGCCATGTCCGATCCCGCCCCGTCCAAGCCCCGGTCCCACGGCCGCAAGTCGATCTCGGCCAGCGCGCACCCGCAGGACCTGATGCCCCCGGCCGAACGCCGGCCGGGCGCCTGGACGGCCAAGATCATCACCCTTTTGCCGGGCAGTTTTCCCGGCGTGCTGGGCGAAAGCCTGACCGGCCGCGCCCTGAAGGACGGGTTGTGGCACCTCGAAACCATCGATCTGCGCCTCTACGGCGAGGGGCGCCACCGCAACGTGGACGACACGCCCGCCGGGGGCGGGGCGGGCATGGTGCTTCGGCCCGATGTAATGGGCCGCGCGATCGATGCCGCACAGGCCGGCACGCCGACGGGCTGGCCCATCGTCTATCTCAGCCCCCGTGGCCGGCCCTTCGACCAGGCCACGGCGCAGCGTTTTTCCGAGGCGCCCGGCGTCACCTTCGTCTGCGGCCGCTTCGAAGGCCTGGACGAACGCGTCATCGACCATTACGGAATCGAGGAGGTCAGCCTGGGCGATTTCGTCCTCACCGGCGGCGAGATCGCGGCACAGGCCATGATCGACGCGGCCGTGCGCCTGCGGCCCGGCGTCCTTGGCAACGAGGCCTCCACGCAGGACGAAAGCTTTTCCCGAGGGCTGCTGGAACACCCGCAGTACACCCGCCCCGCCGAATGGCGCGGCCACGCGATCCCGCCCGTCCTGCTGTCGGGGCACCACGGCGAGATCGCCCGCTGGCGCCGCCGCATGGCCGAAGAGATCACCCGCGTGCGCCGGCCCGACCTGTGGGCGGACCACCTCGAACGCCGCGACGGCGGCGACGAAAACGGCGACTAGCGTCATTCCGCCCCCGCGCCGCCGCGGTTCGGGCTTGAAATCGTCAGGGACATCTGCTTTATCGCGCGCATTCCGGGCGGTGCTGGTTTTCGTGATTCCCGTCTTCTTCTGGCGGAGCTTGCGTTTTGCCACAGGACGCCCCCGGCATGCACCGCATCACGAACGTGCGTGCATGGCACGACGACAAAGGCAAGACGAGCCGATCTCCGGCGGGCTCACCCTCGGGTGGGGACCCGGAAGAAGACCGGGAGCTCTCGGATCGCGCAGCAACTTTGCGGGTGAAACCGCAAGCAGATAGGAGACGAAGGCGATGGACCTGATCGCTCAACTCGAAGCCGAGCAGATCTCCGAGCTCGGCAAGGACATTCCCGATTTCAAGGCGGGTGACACCGTGCGCGTCGGCTACAAGGTGACCGAGGGCACCCGCTCGCGCGTTCAGAACTTCGAAGGCGTCTGCATCAGCCGCAAGAACGGCGAGGGCATCTCGGGCACCTTCACGGTGCGCAAGATTTCCTTCGGCGAGGGCGTGGAGCGTGTCTTCCCGCTCTACTCGACCAACATCGACAACATCACCGTGATCCGCCGTGGCCGCGTCCGCCGCGCGAAGCTCTACTACCTGCGCTCGCGCCGCGGCAAGTCGGCCCGGATCGCCGAGGACACCACCTACAAGCCCAGGAAGCCCCGGTCGGGCGCGCAAGCCTGAGGAGAGCCGCGATGAAAAAAGACATCCACCCCGACTACCACGTCATCGACGTCAAGCTGACCGACGGCACGGTCGTGCAGATGCGCTCCACCTACGGGGCCGAGGGCGACACGCTCACGCTCGACATCGACCCCTCCGCCCACCCCGCATGGACGGGCGGCAGCTCGCGCCTGATGGACACCGGCGGCCGCGTCTCGAAATTCAAGAACAAGTACGCCGGCCTGGGCTTCTGAACGCCCGCGTGCCCGCGCGCCTTTCCCTCGCGCCGCCCCGCCCGGGGCGGCGCGTTTCGTTCCGGCGCCGTCTCGCCGTCGGCGGCTCTGCGGGCCGGCGCACCGGGCCTGTCGCCCCCACATCGCGGGGCGGAACCCACCATCTATGTCTTTCAAATCCCGCCGATGCCAGATAATGTGGTTCCAAAGGGGCGGGCCAGCCGCCCACCACGCCGGGGGACAGGGACATGGCGCATATCATCGTTGTCGGCAACGAAAAGGGCGGGGCTGGCAAATCCACGGTGTCCATGCATGTCGCCACGGCGCTTGCCCGTCTCGGCCACAAGGTCAGCGGCCTGGACCTGGACCTGCGGCAGCGCAGCTTTGCCCGCTATGCCGACAACAGGCGCCGCTACATCGAAAGCTCCGCGCTGGACCTGCCGAGCGCCTACTTCCACGATCTGCCGGAAGTGGACCCCGAAAGCCTCAAGCCCGGCGAGAACCTCTATGACCGCCGGCTTTCCGCCGCGGTGGCCGAGCTCGAGCCCGACTCCGATTTCATCGTCATCGATTGCCCCGGCTCGCACACCCGGCTCAGCCAGGTGGCCCACAGCCTGGCCGACACGCTGATCACGCCCCTCAACGACAGCTTCGTGGATTTCGACCTGCTGGCGCGGGTGGACAACGACGGGCAGACAATCCTGGGCCCCTCGGTCTATTCCGAAATGGTCTGGAACGCGCGACAGTTGCGCGCGCAGGCGGGGCTGAAACCGATCGACTGGGTCGTGGTGCGCAACCGCCTCGGCGCCCAGCAGATGATCAACAAGCAGAAGATGGGGCAGGCGCTGGAAAACCTGGCCAGGCGCATCGGCTTTCGCACCGCCCCCGGCTTTTCCGAGCGCGTGATCTTCCGCGAGCTTTTCCCCCGGGGTCTGACGCTGCTTGATCTCAGGGACGTTGGCGTGAAGCAGCTCAACATCTCCAACGTGGCCGCCCGGCAGGAGCTGCGCGATCTTGTCAAGGCGCTGGAACTTCCGGGCGTGCAGGCGGATTTCTGAGCCTGCCTAGGGCGCCGGCCCCACGCGCGGTTGCGGCGGTGTGCGGGGCGGGCGGCGGCGCCAGAGCAGGACCAGGTTGGACACGAAAAGCACGCCGATCACCACCGCGCCGCCCACCAGGGCCCAGGGGCCCGGGTCCTCGCCCACGACGGCCCAGACCAGCAGCGGCGCCAGCACCGATTCCAGCAGGATCAGCAGCCCCACCTCGGCAGAGGTGATATAGCGGGGCCCCAGCGTCATGAGGCTGGTCGAGATGCTCATCACCGCCCCGTGCGCCAGCAACAGCGGCCACTGCGCCGCAAAGGCCGCCGCCGGTTCGGCGAAGGGCCACATGATAAGCGCGGTCCCGATCATCGCCACAGGCACCGCCGGGATCATCGAGGTCGCCCGCACCTTGCGCACCGATGTCATCGCGCCGGCGAAGGCCGCCGCGACACCAAGCGCCACCAGGTCGCCCTGCCACGAGGCATGCGCCGTCTCGCCCGATCCGTAGGCGATGATCCCCATGCCGGCAAAAACCCCGGCCATGGTCAGCACCATCCGCCGGCTGATCGGCTCGCCCAGGAAGACCCGGCTGAACAGCGACGCGAAAACGGGCATCGCCGCGATGATGAAGACCACGTTGGCCACGCTGGTCAGCGTCACGGCCAGCACGAAGCCGGGCACAGCGCAGGCAAATAGCAGGGTATAAATCAGCCCCGGCCAGCCGGTGTTCAGGCAGGCCCGGAACCCGCGCGTGCCCTGCACCGCCAGCACGCCCAGCCCCACCAATGTCCCCGACACCAGCCCGCGGAAGAAAATGATCGTGGGCGCATCCGCCGCGATCAGGCGGATGAACAGCGAATCGGGCACCACGAAGAGCACCCCAAGCGTCGTGATGGCCAAGCCCTTGACATGATTGTCCATACCCATTCTCTGACTGGCCTGGCCACCGAAGTAAACCCTCAGGGTTCGGCGGGACGCTGCGCCAGCCGGTGCAGCATCCTGCGCAGCAGCTGCGCCTCTTCCTCCGTGAAGGGGGCCATCAGCCGCGCCTCGTACTCGCTGGCCACCGCGCTGAGATCCAGATAGGCGGCCCGCCCCGCCGGCGTCAGTTCCAGGTATTCCCGCCGCCGGTCGCCTGGGTCACGCTCGCGTACCAGGAACCGCCGGCCCGCAAGTTTCTGCACCGCCCGCGAAATCTTGGTCTTGTGGATGGTGGCGCGGTCGGCGATCTCCTTGGCGGTCATGCGCCCGTAGATACCCAGGTGGAACAGCACCCGCCACTCGGTGCGCAGCATCCCGTAGCGCGCCTTGTAGATCGCCTGGAATTCCAGGCTGCTCGCCTCGGCCGCCTGGTTCAGCAGATACGGCAGGAATTCGCGCGGGTCGAACCCGCCATTGTCATCATGCGTCATGGGGCCCACCTAATCCCTTGTTAGTTACAAATTCAACTGTTAGCGCACGCCGCCAAAGGGAGACGCACCATGAACGAACAGAGCACCACGCACGGCCTCAAGCAGGCCACGACCCCCGTCGGCACGCACGAAGGCTACATGCCCGGCTGGGCCAACGACTTCGAAACCGAGGCGCTGCCCGGCGCCCTGCCGCAGGGAATGAACTCGCCGCAGAAGTGCAACTATGGCCTCTACGGCGAGCAGCTCTCGGGCACCGCCTTCACCGCCAACCCGCCCGAGCGGACCTGGACCTACCGCATCAGACCGTCGGTGAAGCATTCGCACCGCTACACCAAGATCGACCTGCCCTACTGGAAGTCCGCCCCCAACGTGGATCCCGACGTGATCTCGCTGGGCCAGTACCGCTGGAATCCGGTCCCGCACTCCGACCAGGCGCTGACCTGGCTGACGGGCATGCGCACCATGACCACCGCCGGCGACGTGAACACCCAGGTGGGCATGGCCAGCCACATCTACCTGGTCACCGAGTCGATGGTGGACGAATACTTCTTCTCCGCCGATTCCGAGCTGCTGGTCGTCCCGCAGGAAGGCCGGCTGCGTTTCGCCACCGAACTGGGGATCATCGACATCGAACCGCAGGAGATCGCCATCATCCCGCGCGGCCTGGTCTACCGGGTCGAGGTGCTGGAGGGCCCCTGCCGCGGCTTCGTCTGCGAGAACTACGGGCAGAAATACGAACTGCCCGGCCGCGGGCCGATCGGCGCCAACTGCCTGGCCAACCCGCGCGACTTCAAGGCGCCGGTGGCGGCCTTCGAGGACCGCGAGGTTCCCTCGACCCTGACCGTCAAGTGGTGCGGGCAGTTCCACGTCACCGAGATCGGGCAGAGCCCGCTGGACGTGGTGGCCTGGCACGGCAACTACGCGCCCTACAAGTACGACCTGACGACCTACTGCCCCGTGGGCGCGATCCTCTTCGATCACCCCGATCCGTCGATCTTCACCGTGCTCACCGCCCCCTCGGGCGTGCCGGGCACGGCCAACATCGACTTCGTGCTCTTCCGCGAGCGCTGGATGGTGGCCGAGGACACCTTCCGCCCGCCCTGGTACCACAAGAACATCATGTCCGAGCTGATGGGCAACATCTACGGCCAGTACGACGCCAAGCCCGAGGGCTTCGTACCCGGCGGCATGAGCCTGCACAACATGATGCTGCCGCACGGACCCGACCGCGACGCCTTCGAGGGGGCCTCCAACGCCGATCTGAAACCGGAAAAGCTGGACAACACCATGTCCTTCATGTTCGAGACCCGCTTCCCGCAGCACCTGACCGCCTTCGCCGCGAACGAGGCGCCGCTGCAGGACGACTACATCGACTGCTGGTCAGACCTGGACAAGAAGTTCGACGGAACGCCGGGCACCAAATGAACGACAATTCCGTCACCCTGCTGGGGGTGAAGGGCGGCCCGGCCATTCGGCCGGGCTCCTCGATGCCGTCCTCCACGCTTGTGCGGCTGGCCGGGCAGACGATCCTCGTCGATGCCGGGCTGGGCTGCACGGCGGGCCTTGTGCGTGCGGGCGTGGCCCTGACAGAGATCGACGCGATCCTCGTCACCCACCTGCATTCCGACCACTACCTGGAACTCGGGCCCCTTCTCCACACTGCCTGGACCGCCGGGCTCAAGCGGCCGGTGCCCGTGCACGGCCCGGCCGGGCTGGATACCTACTGGGAGGCCTTCCTGGCCTCGATGGCCCATGACATCGACACGCGGATCGCCGACGAGGGCCGGCCCGATCCCGCACCGCTGGCCGCCCTGCAGGTCCTCGACGACACCACCACGCTGCACATCGGCCCGGTGAGCGTGACCGCCCTGCGCAACGACCACCCGCCCGTCACCGACAGCTATGCCCTGCGGCTGGCCACCCGCGATCACGCCGTGGTCCTGTCGGGCGACACCGCCCCGATGCCGGGCATGGCCGCCTTCGCCAGCAACGCGGACCTCCTGGTGCACGAGGCGATGCTGCCCGCGGGCGTGCGCACCATCGTGGCGCGTATGGGATACCCCGACGACCGCCTGCAGCAGCACATCCTGCGCAGCCACACCCCGGCCGCCGAAGCCGCGCGGATCGCCGCGCAGGCCGGGGTCAAATCGCTTGCGCTCCACCACCTCATCCCCGACAACGACGCGGGCATGACCCGCGCCGACTGGCAGGCCGCCGTTGCGCCGCATTTCGCCGGCCCGCTGCACATCGGCGAAGACGGGCTCACCATCGCGCTCGAAGGAGAGGCCGCATGAAACTCGCCACCCTGCCCCACGAGGGCTGCCCCGACGGGCGGCTGGTCATCGTGTCGGACGACATGACGACCTGCCGCCGCGTGGGCGACATGACCCTGCAACAGGCGCTGGACGCCGCCGCGGTGCCCCAGGGGCTCGAGGCGCTGGCCGGTGCGCCGGAACCTTTCGATCCGGCGCGCGCGCTGGCCCCGCTGCCACGGGCCTTCCAGTTCCTCGACGGCTCGGCCTACGTCAACCACGTCGAACTGGTGCGCATGGCCCGCGGCGCCGAGATGCCCGAACGCTTCTGGATCGACCCGCTGATGTACCAAGGCGTCTCCGATCCCATCCTGCCCGCTACCGCGCCCATCACCGGCGACTTCGACTGGGGCATAGACTTCGAGGCCGAGGTCGCCGTCATCACCGGCGCGGTGCCGCGCGGCGCCACCGCCGACGAGGCCGCGCAGGCCATCCGCCTCGTGATGCTGCTCAATGACGTTTCGCTGCGCCACCTGATCCCCGATGAACTCTCCAAGGGCTTCGGTTTCGTCCAGTCCAAGCCGCCGAACGCCGCCGCGCCCCTGGCCGTCACCCCCGACGCCCTGCCGGGCTGGGACGGGCGCAAGCTCTCCGGCGTGCTGCGGGTGGATCTCAACGGCCGGCCCTTCGGCCGCGCCGACGCGGGCATCGACATGACCTTCGACTTCGGCCAGCTGATCGCGCATGCCGCGAAGACCCGGCCGCTGCCGGCGGGTACCATCGTCGGCTCGGGCACCATTTCCAACAAGCTCGACGGCGGCCCGGGCAAACCCGTCGATCAGGGCGGGGCCGGCTATTCCTGCATCGCCGAACAGCGCATGGTCGAAACGATCCAGGGCGGCGCGCCCAGCACCGCCTTCCTGCGCCCGGGCGACCGCGTGCGCATCTGGATGGAGGATCCCGCCGGCAACGCGCTCTTCGGCGAGATCGACCAGGAGGTCGCGCCATGAGCCTAACCCGCCGTCTGCCACTCCCGGATGGCCTCGATCGGCCAGAGCAGCATGACGATGTTCAGCAGCAGCCCGTCACGGATCACGATCGCGGTCAGCACCTCGAAACCGATCACCACCGCCACGCTGACCCAGACCGGCACGACGCGGGCCAGGGCGAAACCCACCCACATCGCCGCGATGTCGGATGCGGAATTCAGGATGCTGTCGCCCATGTAATCGGCCGCGGCCGTCGATTCGCGGTAGCGCTGGATCATCGCGTCGGTGTTTTCCAGGATCTCCCAACCGCATTCCACCGCCGTGGCGATCACCAGCCGCCAACCCACGCTCATCCACGGCACCGCCAGCCACAGCGCGGCATAGAACAGGATCCCGTGCAGCAGATGGCTGGGCGCGTACCAGTCCAGGATCTGCTGGTTCGCCTCCTCGGTGCCGATGGTGCCCCACAGATCGACATAGCCGCAGGGGCACAGGGGCGAGCGCCCCAGCGCCAGCAGGACCGCCGCGGTGATGACAAGCATCCCGCCCGTCACAACATAGGGCATGTACCGGCTCCGCATCATCCCGGCAGCCAAGCACAGCCCCCGCAACCTGTCCATTGAAGAAAGGATCCCAGACATGGCCAAGGCTTTCGCCTCCCAGGGAGATACCACCGAAAAGACCATCAGCTTCACCGAAGTCGGCCGCGGCCTCTATGCCTTCACCGCCGAGGGCGACCCGAACTCCGGCGTCATCATCGGCGATGATTCCGTGATGGTGGTCGAGGCCCAGGCCACGCCCCGGCTGGCCAACAAGGTGATCGAATGCGTCCGCTCGGTCACCGACAAGCCGATCACCCACCTGGCCCTCACCCACTACCACGCCGTGCGCGTCCTGGGGGCCAGCGCCTACGGCGCGCAGCAGATCCTGATGTCCGATCCCGCCCGCGCGATGGTCGTCGAGCGCGGGAAAGAGGACTGGGATAGCGAATTCCAGCGCTTCCCGCGCCTCTTCGAAGGCCACGAAAGCATCCCGGGCCTGACCTGGCCGAACACCACCTTCAGCGATTCCATGAGCGTCTACCTCGGCAACCGCCGGGTGGATCTGATGCACCTGGGCCGCGCGCATACCGCCGGCGACATCGTGATCCACGTGCCGGACGAGAACGTGATGTTCACCGGCGACATCGTGGAATACCACTCGGCCTGCTACTGCGGCGACGGGCATTTCTCGGACTGGGGCGATACCCTGGACGAGATCAAGTGGTTCGACGTGGATGCCATCGCGCCGGGCCGCGGCGATGCGCTTGTCGGTCGCGAGATGGTCAATGCCGCGATCGAGAACACCCGCGATTTCGTGGAAAGCACCTACCGCCCGGCGGCCAGGGTCGCCGCGCGCGGCGGCACGCTGAAGGAAGCGTGGGATGCCGTGCGCGCGGAATGCGACCCCAAGTTCGCGGACTACGCGATCTACGAGCATTGCCTGCCCTTCAACGTCGCCCGCGCCTATGACGAGGCCCGCGGAATCGACACGCCCCGCATCTGGACGGCGGAGCGTGACATGGACCTTTGGGAGGCCCTGCAGGGATGAGCGCGCCGGCCATCCTGCCGGGCCCGGTTCCCCGCCGCGCGGGCCGCGCGGCGGGCCGCCGCGGCATGCCTCAGCCGTCGCTGCGGGCGCGCCAGGCCAGGGCCAGCGACACGGCGCCGGACATCACCAGGTCGATCCCCAGCAGGATGCCCAGGATGCCCATGGCCGCCCCCGGCAACCCGACAAGGATCACCGCCGCCAGGATCAGCGACAGGATGCCCGAGGCCAGGATCCAGCCCCAGCCCTCGCGCGGGCGGGCCCGGAAGGCCAGCGCGATCCGCAGGATGCCCATCACGCCGAACAGCACCGCGACCAGCAGGGTCGGCGTCACCAACCCGGCCAGCGGGTTCGCGATCAGCGCAACCGCCAGCAGGATCAGCGCCGCGCCCAGGATCCCGCTCAGCCAACGGTCGCCGGTGTCCTGGCTGCTGGCCGTGAAGGCCAGCCACAACTGCACCGCCCCCGCGATCAGGAAGACCGCCCCGGCGATGAACTCCACCGCCAGCGAGGCGGCAAAGGGATTGAAGAGCGCGATCACGCCGCCGATCAGCATGATGATCCCCAGCGCCATCAGCCATTTCCAGTCAAGATCCGACGCCAGTCTCACATACGCCTTCTCGTACTCCGTGTTCACCATGAGTCCTCCTATGTGGTCCCGTTTCCCGGCAAACGCCGCGACGGGCACGGAGGTTCCGCGCCACGCAACCAAGGCCGCCGCATGACCCGCATCTTCGAAACCCCGCTCTATCCCTACGAACCCAGCGCCGATCAGCAGGCCGACAGCCCCGTGCGCCACCCGGTCGTGGTCATCGGCGCAGGCCCCGTCGGCCTGGCCGCCGCGATCGACCTGGGCCGGAAAGGCGTGCCCGTCGTGGTGCTGGACGAGAACGACAAGGTCTCGCACGGCTCCCGCGCGATCTGCTTCGCCAAACGCACGCTGGAGATCGCCGACCGGCTTGGCGTGGGCGATCCGCTGGTGGACAAGGGCGTGCAATGGAACCTGGGCAAGGTGTTCTTCGGCGACCGCAAGGTGTACGAGTTCAACCTCCTGCCCGAGCAGGGCCACCGCCGCCCCGCCTTCATCAACCTGCAGCAGTACCACCTGGAACATGACATGGTAAAACGCGTCCGCGACCTGCAGGACGAGGGGGCGCCGATCACGCTGCGCGGGCGCAACCGCGTCACCGCGCTGGCCGCGCAGGACGATCACGTCGCCCTCTCGGTGGACACGCCCGACGGCCCCTACCGGCTCGAGGCGGACTGGCTGATCGCCGCCGACGGCGCCGGCTCCCCGTGCCGCGACATGCTGGGCCAGGGCTTCACCGGCCGGGTGTTCGAGGACAACTTCCTGATCGCCGACGTGATCATGCAGGCCGATTTCCCCACCGAGCGCTGGTTCTGGTTCGACCCGCCCTTCAACCCGGGGCAGTCGGCGCTCCTGCACAAGCAGCCCGACGGCGTCTGGCGGATCGACCTGCAACTGGGCTGGGACATCGACAAGGAAGAAGAGAAAAAGCCCGAGAACGTCGTGCCCCGCCTCAAGGCCATGCTGGGCGAGGACGTGGATTTCGACCTCGAATGGATCTCGATCTATACTTTCCAGTGCCGGCGGATGGAGAAGTTCCGCCACGGCCGGGTGATCTTTGCCGGCGATGCCGCCCACCAGGTCAGCCCCTTCGGCGCGCGCGGCGCCAACTCGGGCTTCCAGGACACCGACAACCTGTGCTGGAAACTCGCCCGCGTGATCGCGGGCACCGCGCCGGAAAGCCTGCTGGACAGCTACGATGCCGAACGCATCCAGGCCGCCGACGAGAACATCCTCAATTCCACCCGCTCCACCGACTTCATCACGCCGAAATCCAGGGTCAGCCGGATGTTCCGCGACGCCGTGCTGGATCTTTCCGAAAACCACGCCTTCGCGCGCCCGCTGGTCAACTCGGGGCGGCTCTCGGTCCCCTGCGTGCATGACGGCTCGCCGCTCAACACCCCCGATGCGCTGCCCGGCGGGCCGCAGCGCAGCCGCCCCGGCAGCCCCTGTCCCGACGCGCCGCTCGGCCGGGGCTACCTGCTCGACCAGCTGGGCGAGGCGTTCACGCTGCTGGCCCTCGGCACCACCGCGCCCGAGGTGGCGGGGGTGACGCCGCTTGCCCTGGGCCGCGAGGACATCACCGAGGACCTGCGCGACCGCTACCTGGGCCAAGCGGCCGGGGCGCTCTACCTCATCCGCCCCGATCAGCACGTCGCGGCGCGGTGGCCCGCCGCCGATGCCGCCACCGTCCAGGCCGCCGTGACCCGCGCCACCGGACAGGAGACGACATGACCGACCTCACCCTTGCCCCCAACCTCGCCGCCCCCGACGACACCTACGCCGACCTGCTCGCGGCCCACGAGGGATTGAGCGAGGCGGACAGCGCCCGGCTGAACGCCCGGCTGATCCTGGTGCTGGCCAACCACATCGGCGACCGCGACGTCCTGCGCCAGGCGCTGCGCACCGCGCGGGAGGCCCTCCCGGAAGGCTGACCCGCCCGGGCACCGGCCCCCGGCCCGCCCCGGACTTGATCCGGGGCCTCGCGCCACCCCACGATTCGCCAACCCGCCCCGGACTTGATCCGGGGCCTCGCGCCACACGCGATCCGCCAACCCGCCCCGGACTTGATCCGGGGCCTCGCACCACCTCGCGATCCGCCAACCCGCCCCGGACTTGATCCGGGGCCTCGCGCCACGGCCCGCATCCGTCTATCCTGACCGCGCCACCCCACAGGAGACCCGCCGATGCCCGCGCCCGAAAACCGCTTCAAGTCCGCCCTCGCCTCGGGGCAGGTCCTCTACGGGTGCTGGGCGGGCTTCGCGGATCCTTACGCGACCGAGGTGCTTTCCACCGCCCGCTTCGACTGGCTGGTCATCGACGGCGAGCACGCCCCCAACGACCTGCGCACCGTCATGGCGCAACTCCAGGTGCTCGAAGGCCGCCAAAGCCAGCCGGTGGTACGTCTGCCCATGGGCGAGACATGGCTGATCAAGCAGGTGCTCGACGCCGGGGCCCAGACCTTGCTGATCCCCCTGGTGGAAAGCGCGGCGCAGGCGCGTGATCTGGTGCGCGCCATGCGCTATCCGCCCCAGGGCATCCGCGGCTCGGGGGCCGCGCTGGCGCGCGCCTCGCGTTTCTCCGATATCGCCGACTACACGGAAACGGCCAATGCCCAGGTCTGCCTGCTGGTGCAGGTGGAAACCCGCGCGGGCCTCGCCGCCCTGGACGAGATCCTCGGCGTCGAAGGGGTCGACGGCGTCTTCATCGGGCCTTCGGACCTGGCGGCCGACATGGGCCACCTCGGCAACAGCGCGGCCCCACCCGTGCAGGCGGCGATCCGCGATGCGCTCGGCCGCATCGCGGCCTCGGACAAGGCCCCCGGGATCCTTGCCACCGATCCCGACACGGCGCGCAGCTACCGCGACTGGGGGGCGCAGTTCCTGGCCGTGGGGATCGATGTCGTCATGCTGGCCCGGGCGGCGCGGGCCGCGATGCGCCAGTGGCGCGATGGCTGAGCGGTTCCTCCTGGCGGACGTGGGCGGGACCAACACCCGCCTCGGGCTGGCCGATGCGAGCGGGCTGCATCCCCGGACGGCGCAGAGCCTTGCCAACGCCGATTTCGCCGGCGTCGAGCAGATGATCGCCCGCTACCTGGCCGACCGGCCCGGCGGCCCGTCGGCGATCTGCGCGGGCGTCGCCGGGCCGGTGCGCGACGGGGCAGCACACCTTACCAATCATCCCTGGCGCATCGACGCCGCGGCGCTGCGCGCGGCCACGGGCGCCGGCGCGGTGCATCTGATCAACGACCTGCAGGCGCAGGGCTACGCGCTGGACGACATCGGCGGCGACGGCGTCACCACCCTCAAGCAGGGCGCCGAACCCGGCGCGGGGGCCACCCGCCTCGTCATCGGCCTGGGCACGGGGTTCAACGTGGCGGTGGTGCACCGCCGGCCGGGGGGCCTCTTCGTGCCGCCGGCCGAATCCGGCCACGCCAGCCTGCCCCACGGCGATGCGCAGGCGAACGCGCTTGTCGCGCACCTGGCCGCGCGCCACCCGCACAAGCCGGTGGAGGCCGCGCTCTCCGGGCCCGGCCTTCTGCGCATCCACCGCTGGCTCGGCGGCACCGCCGCCAGCTCCGCCCGGGTGGTCGCCGCCCACGCCGCGGGCACCGACCCGCTGGCGACCGAGGCGCTGCGCCTTTTCGCCCGCCTCCTGGGCCAGGTCGCCGGCGATCTGGCGCTGGCCCACCTGCCGATGGGGGGCATCTTCCTGATCGGCGGCACGGCCCGCGCCGTCGCGCCCCACCTGATGCCCCTTGGGGTCGAAGAGACATTCACCGCCAAGGGCCCCTACCGGCCGATCCTCGAGGACATCCCCCTCTTCCGCATCGCGGACGACAGCGCCGCCCTGCTGGGCTGCGCCCGCTACCTGCGGCAATCGATGGAGGAATGAGCGGCCGGGCATGTCTTCCGTCACGCAGTCCGGAAGACACGCCGGGAACCGGATCATCCCCCGCCCCCGCCGGCAGATCGAGGACGGCACGTTGGCCGGGGCGCTGCGCGCGCACCCGGTCCGAGGGCCGCGCGGAGGCTTCCGTTGGCCGGCCAAACCTGACAGAATGGCCCCCAACCAACCACAACGAGCAGCCCCATGAACGATCTTCTTTCCGGCCAGCCGGACCTTTCCGACTACGACGCCTCCTCGATCGAAGTGCTCGAGGGGCTGGAGCCCGTGCGCAAGCGCCCCGGCATGTACATCGGCGGCACCGACGACCGGGCCCTGCACCACCTCGTCTCGGAAGTCCTCGACAACGCCATGGACGAGGCCGTGGCGGGCCATGCCAACCGGATCGAGGTGGAACTGCACGCCGACCACTCCGTCACCATCCGCGACAACGGCCGCGGCATCCCGATCGATCCGCACCCCAAGTTCCCCGGGAAAAGCGCGCTCGAGGTGATCCTGTGCACCCTGCACGCGGGCGGCAAGTTCTCGGGCAAGGCCTACCAGACCTCGGGCGGCCTGCACGGGGTGGGCGCGTCGGTGGTCAACGCCCTGTCGGACTCCATGGTCGTGCAGGTCGCCCGCAACAAGGAGCTTTACGAGCAGCGCTTCGCCCGCGGCAAGCCCCTGGGCCCGGCAGAGAAGGTGGGCCAGGCGCCCAACCGGCGCGGCACCACCGTCACCTTCCACGCCGACGCCGAGATCTTCGGCTCCCACCGGTTCAAGCCCGCGCGCCTGTTCAAGACCTGCCGCTCCAAGGCCTACCTGTTCAGCGGCGTCGAGATCCGCTGGAAGTCCGAGGTGGACGACGGCGAAACCCCGGCCGAGGCCACCTTCCACTTCCCCGGCGGGCTGGCGGATTTCCTGCGCGAAACCCTGGGCGCGGCCACCACCTATGCCGACCAGCCCTTCGCCGGCTCCGTGGACTTCCAGGAACGCTTCGGCCGCCCGGGCAAGGTGGAATGGGCGATCAACTGGACGCCGGCGCGCGACGGCTTCATCCAGTCCTACTGCAACACCGTCCCCACCCCCGAGGGCGGCACCCATGTCGCCGGCTTCTGGGCGGCGATCCTGAAGGGGATCAAGGCCTACGGCGAGCTGGTGAACAACCGCAAGGCCGCCCAGATCACCCGCGAGGACCTGATGGCGGGGGGCTGCGCGCTGGTCTCGTGCTTCATCCGCGAGCCCGAGTTCGTGGGCCAGACCAAGGACCGGCTGGCCACCGCCGAGGCGCACAAGCTGGTGGAGAACGCGGTGCGCGACCATTTCGACAACTGGCTGGCCGCCGATACGAAGTCCGCCGGGGCGATCCTGGATTTCCTCGTGCTGCGGGCCGAGGAACGCCAGCGCCGCAAGCAGGAGAAGGAGACGCAGCGCAAGTCCGCCACCAAGAAGCTGCGCCTGCCCGGCAAGCTGGTGGACTGCACCACCAACGCCCGCGACGGCACCGAGCTGTTCATCGTCGAGGGCGATTCGGCCGGCGGCTCGGCCAAGCTGGCGCGCGACCGCAAGAGCCAGGCGCTCCTGCCGCTGCGGGGCAAGATCCTCAACGTCCTCGGCGCGGCCTCCTCAAAGCTCGGCTCGAACCAGGAAATCAGCGATCTCACCCAGGCGCTCGGCACGGGGCTGGGGACGAAGTTCAACATCGACGATCTGCGCTACGAGCGGATCATCATCATGACCGATGCCGACGTGGACGGGGCGCATATCGCCTCGCTTCTGATGACCTTCTTCTTCACCCAGATGCGCCCGATGATCGACGCGGGCCACCTGTACCTGGCCTGCCCGCCGCTCTACCGCGTCACGCAGGGGGCCAAGCGGGTCTACTGCCTCGACGAGGCGGAAAAGGAGAAGGCGGTGCAGCAGGGCCTGGGCGGCAAGGGCAAGATCGACGTGGCCCGCTTCAAGGGCCTGGGCGAGATGGACGCCAAGGACCTCAAGGAAACCACGATGGACCCGGCCACGCGCAAGCTGATCCGCGTGACCATCGACGACGACGAACCGGGCGAGACCGGCGACCTGGTGGAACGGCTTATGGGCAAGAAGCCGGAGCTGCGGTTCCAGTATATTTCCGAGAACGCGCGGTTCGTGGCGGAGGAGTTGGATGTTTGAGTAAAGAAAGTTCTTTCGAAGATGTCTCCCTTGAAGTCCACTTAAATGCTATACGCTCTAATCTCGCCAACTGTTGGATAGCCGCACAATTATTGGATCGATTGCAGCGTTCGAAGGAACACGATGGACACAAAACACTAATTGTCAACGTATTGTCTGACGCGCTGCGTGACCATATCGTTATGGCAATGTCGCGTCTTTGGGATAAGGGCTCCTACAATAAGGATTGTCTTTCTCTTCCAAACCTAAAGGGCCGAGGCGACTTGCAATTGACGAGTGAACAAAGAAAAAAGCTCGATAAACTGCGAAGTGAAAAGATAATCGCAACCGCAAGCGCTATGCGCCACAGCTTCGTGGCACACAGCCTCGCAACCCCTAAAGACGGAGCAAGCCAACAGATAAATTGCGGAGATATTCAATGCTTCATCGAGAGCTCTCATGAACTAATATCGGATTTATATTTTACCAATTTTGAAAAGGAATTGCAGGTAGGGGACTTTGAAGAAGAACTATTGAAATGGGAAATTCTTATAAAGGAAATCTAATTTCAATGGATACGATTAGAGAAACAATCGACAACGTTAATTTGAGCTACGTTCCGAGACTGATATTCCGCGCGGAATCAAGGCGCGCCCTGCGCGCCGCCGCGCGATCGCCAGACCGCCCGGACGGGCTGGCGATTTGATTGCCGCAAGCGCGCTGCCCGGATATTGCGCGGAAATGGCAGCCATAAAGCGCCCCGGCCACACGCCGCATCGCCAGCCCGCGGTCTGGCCCTCGCGCGGCTTGTAGTAGTCTGACGGGTTGACAAGAAAATGGGAAAAATGCGCAATCAGAGAGCATCTTGGCGTCGTAATTTAAGTGGGGGAGCTGGATGTTTGAGTGAAACCAGTTTGATCGATTGGCTGAAGCTGGTTGCTTCAGTAGCAACACCCTTGACTGTCGCTGTTTTTGGTTATTTCCTTAACCAGCGCCTGAAAAGTATTGATGATGCTCAATGGCAGAGCCGAAAGATAACTGAAAAAAGAATTGAACTTTTTGACGAAATTGCTCCAGAGCTAAACAAGGTTTTCTGCTTCTGCACATTTTTGGGGTACTGGAAAGACATTTCACCGGAAGCAATGCTTGAATCGAAACGCGAGCTTGATAAAAAAGTAAATATTAACAGGCATTTACTTTCTGACGAATTCTATAAATCCTACGAAGGATTCATACATTTGGCTTTCAGTACCTTTACAGGTTGGGGCCAAGATGCAAAAATTCGTGCGGCAGTTGCCAGCGGCATGGCGGACCGAAAGAAACACGCCAACTACGACTGGAAACAAGAGTTCGCATCCATGTTTGACGAACAATCCATTCCACCACGGCAAGAATTTTTGGTCTCGTACAGCAAAGCGATGGAAGCACTGAGAAACTGCATCGGTCTCGACGGCGGTTAAGCACAATTGCCAGCTTAAAATGGGCAATCTTCCCCACCCTGCCGCCACCGCCCCCGCGCGGACTCAAGGCGCGCAAAGCGCGCCGCCGCGCGATCGCCAGACCGCCCGTCACGCCGGGGGCGTGCCGACCATGACTCGCGCACCTCTGGTGCGACGGTCTGGCGATTTGGCCACCGCTTGCGATCAGCCCGGAATCCCGCCGAACACGGCGCCATAAAGCGCCCCGGCCGCACGCCGCATCGCCAGCCCGCGGTCTGGCCATCGCGCGGCTCTCCGCGTCGGGGGCATTTTGCTGCGCGGGCCCTCTACCCGGCCCCGTGAACACTTGCTACGCTCCGGCCCATGCGCCGCGCCATCCTCCTGTTCTGCCTGCTGCTCGCCGCCTGCGGCCGCCCCCTGACCCCGGCGGAGAAGAGCTTTGCCACCCAGATCCACGGCGACAGCCTGGATGTCAGCCGCGTCCGGCTGCATGACGGCGCGCTCATCGGCAAGGCGACCTATCCCCGCCCCAAGCGCCCGCGCCTGGCCTGCCGCGAACGCATCGTGCCCGAACCGCGGGGCGAGACGGTCACCGTCTCGCCCGCGGCCATCGTGCTGTTCAACCGGATCTTCTGGGCGCGGGACTGGTATCGCGACAACTTCCTGCCCGACTACCCCGCCCGCTACGACCTGGTCAGCGCCATGATCCTCGCGCATGAGATCACCCATGTCTGGCAATGGCAGAACCGCCGGGAAACGGGATACTCCCCCTTTCGTGCGGCGCGCGAACATGGCCGCAGTGCCGATCCCTATCTTTTCGACGTCTCCACCGACACCGCGTTCCTTGACCACGGCTACGAACAGCAGGCCAGCATCGTCGAAGAATACGTCTGCTGCGCCACGCTGGACCCGGACGCCCCCCGCACCCGGCGGCTGGAGCAGATGCTGCGCGGTGCCTTCCCGCTGGAGGAGCTGGTGATTCCCGACGCCGTCTACCTGCCCTGGAAGGGCGTGCAGGTAGAGGGGATCTGCCGCCCCGACCGCTAGGCGCGGCGCGCGGGGCGCGTGCCGTACGAAAATCCCGTACGGCTGGTACGGACCGTACGGATCTCAGCCCTGGATGCTTTCCAGATAAACCATCAGCGCGGCCAGGGGGCGCGGGGTGGGCGTCAGCACGCCATCGCCCACGTCCACCGGCACGGTTTCGCCCTCCAGCAGCAGGCCGAATTCCGGCATTTCCTGCCCCGGCAGGCCGGTCCGGTCGTAGCCGTCGATGACGCTCAGGACGTAAGCCCTTGGAAATTCGCCATTTTCCGAAAGGTCGGTCAGATCGGACGGCGCCGGCGTCATGGCCGCGGCCCAGGGCCCGTCGCCTTCGCCGGCCGGGCCGTGGCACTGCGCGCAGTACTCGGCATAGATCACCCGGCCTTCCGGCGGCTCGGGCATGCTGACCGTTCGGGCACAGGCCACCGCAAAAAGACCCAGCATTATCAGTGGGATATGCTTCATTTGCTGCCCCTCCTCGCGGCCAGCCTAGCAAGCCGCGCGCCCGCTCACAAGCGCGTCAGCCCAGCCTGCCGGCCAGCGCCGCGTCGATCAGCTCGACGGTCTCCGCCACCCCGTAAAGCGCGATGAAGCCGCCGAAGCGCGGGCCCTGGCTGGCGCCCAGAAGCACCTCGTAAAGCGCCTTGAACCAATCGCGCAGGGGGTCGAAACGGTCCCGTCCCACTTCGAAAACAATGGCTTGCAGGGCTTCGGGGTCGGCCGGACCCTCCCAGGCGGCCAGCTTGTCGCGCAACTCCTGCAATGCCTCGCGCTCAAGCTCCGTGGGCTGGCGGTAGGTTTTCTGCGGCTTGACGAAGTCGTTGTAATATTTCACCGCAAAGCCCGCCGCCGCGTCCAGATCGGGGTTCGCCTCGGGGCTCGCCTCGGGCGCGTAGCGCTTTATGAATCCCCAAAGCTGCGCCTTGTCCTCGGCCCCGGCCACCGAGGCCAGGTTGAGCAGCATCGAGAAGGGCACCACCATGTCCGAGCGGGGCACGTCGCCGCCGTGGATATGGTAGACGGGATTGCCCAGCTGTCCCTTCAGGTCCTGATCCGGATAGGCCCGCAACTGCTGGTGATACTCGTCCACGGCCTTGGGAATCACGTCGAAATACAGGCGCTTGGCGGACTTCGGCTTCTGGTACATGAAGTAGGACAGGCTTTCCGGGGCGGCATAGGCAAGCCACTCCTCCATGCTCAACCCGTTGCCCTTGGACTTCGAGATCTTCTGGCCGAACTCGTCGTTGAACAACTCGTACGACAGCGACTCGGGAGGGCGCTTGCCCAGGGCGCGGCAGATCCGGGAGGAGACCTTGACGCTGTCGATCAGGTCCTTGCCGGACATCTCGTAATCGACCTCCAGCGCGGCCCAGCGAAGGGCCCAGTCGGGCTTCCATTGCATCTTGACGTTGCCGCCCGTCACCGGGATTTCCACGCGCTCGCCGTCCGGCTCCTCGTAGACGATCGTGCCTTTCTCCACGTTGCGCTCTAGCGTGGGAACCTGCAGCACCTTGCCCGTCCTGGGGCTGACCGGCAGGAAGGGCGAATAGGTCTTCTGCCGCTCCGGCCCCAGCGTGGGCAGCATGATCTCCATGATCTTGTCGAAACGTTCCAGTGCCACCAGCAACATCTCGTCGAAGCGGCCGGATTGGTAGTAGTCCGTGGCCGAGGCGAATTCGTACTCGAACCCGAAACTATCCAGAAAGGCGCGCAGGCGGGCGTTGTTGTGCTGGGCGAACCCCTCGTGCGTACCGAACGGATCGCGCACCTTGGTCAGCGGCAGGTCGAGGTCCTCTTCCATCTGTTCGCGGTTGGGCACGTTGCCGGGCACCTTGCGCAATCCGTCCATGTCGTCGGAGAAACAGATGAGCTTGGTGGGAATGTCGCTCAGCGTCTCGAAGGCACGCCGAACCATCGTGGTGCGCGCAACTTCTCCGAAGGTGCCGATATGCGGCAGGCCGGAGGGGCCATACCCCGTCTGGAACAGCACGAAGCCCTTCTCGGGCGGCGCCGTCTCGTAGCGTTTGAGCACGCGCCGCGCTTCTTCGAACGGCCAGGCTTTCGAGGCAAGAGCGGCGTCGCGCAGTTCGGACATGGGAGACCTCCGGAAATTCGCGCATTGGCTGGCGGCGCGGGTTCCGCCGCTTCCTATTGCCGAGGGCGGGGACAGTCAATAATCTGGCCCCGAACGCCGATGCAGAGGGACACCATGAACGACCAGATTCCCCATCCTCTGACCCCCCAGGATTGCCTGGTCGCGCTGATGATCGCGGTCTCGGCTTCGGACGAGAACATGCGCACCGCGGAACTGGTCAAGATCGAGGGCGCGGTGAACAATCTACCCGTCTTCGCCGCCTACGACGCCGACCGCATCAACATCATGTCCCAGATGGTCTTCGACCTGTTCAGCGTCGAGGACGGCCTTGATGCGCTTTTCGGCCTGATCCGCGACAACCTGCCCGAGCGTCTCTTCGAAACCGGCTATGCCCTGGCCTGCGACGTGGCCGCTGCCGACGGCAAGCTGCAGGAAACCGAACTGCGCCTGCTGCAGGAAATGCGCTACGAACTCGACATCGACCGGCTTCACGCCGCGGCGATCGAGCGTGGCGCGCGCGCCCGACACATGACCGCGTGATGCGCCTGCTTGCCGCTGCCGCGCTTGTCCTGGCGGCCGCCGCGGCCGCTGCCGCCCCCCTGGAGGCGCGCATCGACTTGTCGGATCAGCGGATGACGATCATTCAGCAGGGGCAGGTCACGCACCGCTGGCCCGTCTCAACCGCGCGCGCGGGCAAGTTCACGCCGACCGGGCTTTTCAGCGTGAAGACGATGAAGCGCATGCATTATTCGACGATCTACAACAATGCGCCGATGCCCTGGTCGATCTTCTTTCACGGAAACTTCGCCATCCACGGCACCGACCAGGTGGAGCGGCTGGGCCGGCCTGCCTCGGCCGGCTGCGTGCGTCTGCATCCCGAACATGCAAAGATCCTTTATCGCCTTGTGCAGGACTACGGGCGCGCCGAGACGCTCATCGAGATCGTCAAGTGAGCGCCCGACCGACCGCGCGGGAAAATTGGCCGTTTTCATCCGGGGCAAAAAGCGTTCTAAATAGGGCCGCACAGAAGGGAAGGGTCCGAAATGCGCTGCGTCTTCGTCAACATTCGCTGCAAGCCCGGCACGTCCTACCGGGTGGCCGAGGAAATCGCGCTGCGCGAAATCCACTCGGAACTTTATTCGACCTCGGGGCCCTTCGACCTCTTGATGAAACTCTACATTCCCGACGAGGCCGATGTTGGAAAATACATCAATGACAACCTTCTCGATATCGACGGGATCGAAAGAACCGAGACGACGCTGACCTTCAAGGCGTTCTGACGACCGGATAACCAACAGGGGAGACAGCTGATGAAACTGAGAACACTGATCGCCGCGGCCTGCGCCGGGGTGCTGGGCACCGCCGGACTCGCCGAGGACGGCAAGGTCAAGGTGGGCATGATCACCACGCTGTCAGGCGGCGGCGCGGGGCTGGGCATCGACGTGCGCGACGGGTTCCTGCTGGCGGCCAAGATGGCCGGAAACGACAATCTGGAGGTCGTGGTCGAGGACGACCAGCGCAAGCCCGACATCGCCGTGCAACTGGCCGACAAGATGATCCAGTCCGAAAAGGTCGACGTGCTGACCGGGATCATCTGGTCCAACCTGGCGATGGCCGTGGTCCCGAGCGCGACAGCACGGGGCAAGTTCTACCTCTCGCCCAATGCCGGCCCCTCGATGCTGGCGGGCAAGGGGTGCCATCCCAATTATTTCAACGTGGCCTGGCAGAATGACAACCTGCACGAGGCCGCAGGCGGCTACGCCAACGATGCGGGCTTCGAGAACAGCTTCATCCTTGCCCCGAATTATCCCGCGGGCCAGGACGCGCTGACAGGTTACAAGCGCATCTATGACGGCGATCTCGCCGGCGAGCTCTTCACCAAGCTTGGACAGAAGGACTACGCCTCGGAAATCGCGCAGATCCGCGCCTCGGATGCGGACTCGGTCTTCTTCTTTCTTCCCGGCGGCATGGGGATCTCCTTTCTCAAGCAGTATGCCGACAGCGGGCTGGAACTGCCTGTTGTGGGACCGGCCTTCAGCTTCGACCAGGGGATCCTGCAGGCCGTGGGCGAGGCCGCGCTCGGCGTGAAAAACACCAGCCAGTGGAGCAAGGACATCGACAACCCCGCCAACCGCGAATTCGTCGCCGCCTTCGAAGAGGCGTACGGGCGCCTGCCCTCGCTCTACGCCAGCCAGGGCTACGACACGGCCAACCTGCTGCTCTCGGCGATGGAGAAAGCCGACATCGCGAACGCGGAGGCGTTCCGCGCTGCGCTGAAGGAGGCCGACTTCGACAGCGTGCGTGGCGATTTCGAGTTCGCCGCCAACAATCACCCGATCCAGGACATCTATGTCCGCGAGGTGATCAAGGAAGGCGAGGTCTACACCAACAAGATCACCGGCGTGGCGCTCGAGGATCACAGCAACGTCTACGTGGACGAATGCGACATGTAAGTCCCGCCCCGGCCCTTGAGCCGGGGCCTCCTTCCGGCAAAGCCGCCCGCACCCAGCCCCCCACGCCGGGGTCGCGCGGCCATGAGGTACCGGGCCGCGCCCGGGACGGGGGGCGCTAGCACCTTGACGACCATTCTTTTCATCGAGCAGGTGCTCAACGGGCTCCAGTTCGGGGTCATGCTGTTCGTCATGGCGGCCGGCCTGACACTGGTCTTCGGCGTGATGGGGCTCATCAACCTGGCGCACGGCTCGCTCTATATGGTGGGCGCCTTCGCGGCCGCGGCCGTGGCGGGCGCCACCGGCTCGTTCGTTCTGGCGCTCGGCGCGGCGCTTGCCGCCGCCGCCGGCGCGGGCGCGCTGGTGGAACTGCTGGTCATCCGGCGGCTTTATGACCGCGAGCATCTCGACCAGGTGCTGGCCACCTTCGCGCTGATCCTGATCTTCTCGGAAGGGACGCGCTGGATGTTTGGATCCTTCCCGCTGTACCTGGACATCCCCGATGCGCTCTCGGGGGTCGTGACGCTGCCGGGCGGGATCCAGTATTCGCTCTACCGCCTCGTCATCATCGGGATCGGCCTGGGCATCGCGGGCTTCCTTTTCTGGCTGATTTCGCGCACCCGCCTCGGGATCCGCATCCGCGCGGGCGAATCCGACCGCGAGATGATCGCGGCCCTCGGCGTGGACATCTCCAAGCTCTACACGCTCGTCTTTGCTCTGGGCGCGGCCCTGGCCGGGCTGGCCGGGGCGCTGGTGGGGGCCATCCAGTCGGTCCAGGTCGGCATGGGCGAACCCGTCTTGATCCTGGCCTTCGTCGTGATCGTGATCGGCGGCATCGGCTCGATCAAGGGCGCCTTCGTAGGCGCGCTGATGGTGGGCCTTACCGACACCCTCGGCGGGCTGCTGCTGCCCGGCTTCTTCCGGCTTTTCATGGAAAACGCCGCCGCCACGAGCACCGGTTCGGCGCTGGCATCGATGCTCATCTACATCTTGATGGCCGTCGTGCTGGTCTGGCGGCCGCAGGGACTTTTCGGGCCGCAGACATGAAACGTGAAATGCTCATCAACGCGGCCCTGATGGCAGGGCTTCTGGTCGTGCCGCTCTGGGCCTGGGCGGTGGACGAGCCCTTCACCATCACCCTGGCCACGCGCGTGGCGATCCTGGCGCTGGCCGCCGTGGGGCTCAACATCGCGCTCGGGATCGGCGGCCTCGTGAGCCTGGGCCACGCCGCCTTCTTCGGGATCGGCGGATACGCCATGGGCATCCTGGCCAGCCACGCCCAGACCTACGATCCCATCATGCAGTGGCCCCTTCTGGTGGAGGGAACCAAGGTCATGCCCGTGATCTGGATCGTGGCGGTCCTTGCCGCGGCCCTGGCCGCCCTGGTCATCGGGGCGCTGTCGCTGCGGACCTCGGGGGTCTATTTCATCATGATCACCCTCGCCTTCGGCCAGATGCTCTATTTCTTCGCCATAAGCTGGCCGGCCTACGGCGGCGAGGACGGGCTTTCGATCTACGTGCGCAACGACTTTCCCCTGCTGAACACGCTCGATCCGATCCAGTTCTTCGCGATCTGCTTCGCGCTTCTGGCGCTGGCCCTGTGGTTCAGCGCCAGGCTGGCGGCCTCGCCCTTCGGGCTGGCCCTGAACGCGGCACGCCAGACCCCGCAAAGGGTGGAGGCCGTGGGTCTCAGCCCGTTTCGCCTGCGCCTGGCGGCCTTCGTCCTCTCGGGGGCCATCACGGGGCTCGCCGGGGCGCTTTTCGCCGATCTCAACCGCTTCGTCAGCCCGGTCATGTTCAGCTGGCAGACAAGCGGCGAGATCATCGTCTTCATCATCCTGGGCGGCGTGGGACGGCTTTACGGGCCGGTCGCCGGCGCCGCCCTGTTCATCACGCTGGAGCATTTCCTGGGCGAGGTTTCCGATTACTGGCACATCTTTCTGGGCCTGCTGCTGCTGGCGGTCGTCCTTTTCGCCCGGGGCGGCGTGATCGGCACCCTGGCCGGGCGCAAGGTGGCCCATGACTGAACCGGTCCTCGCCACCCATGGCCTGACCAAGCGCTTCGGCGCCGTCACCGCCTGCGAAGGTGTCAGCCTGGACCTGCGGCCCGGCGAGATCCACGCGGTCATCGGCCCCAACGGGGCGGGCAAGTCCACGCTTATCGGCCAGATCTGCGGCGGCATCGCGCCGGACAACGGAACGGTGTCGTTCCTCGGTCGCGATGTCACCGGTCTTTCGACGGCGGCGCGTGCCCGGATGGGGATGGGGCGCACCTTCCAGATCTCGGCCCTGGCGATGGAGGACACGGTGCTGCAAAACGCGGTGCTGGGGGCCGTGGGGGCCCGGGGCGGGGCCTTCAGCCTCTTTCGCCGGGCACTGGCGGATTCCGATCTTCGCCAACGTGCGACGGCGGCACTCGAACGCGTCGGCCTGGCCGACCATGCTGCCACGCGCACGGCGGAACTTTCGCACGGGCAGCGCCGTCAACTCGAGGTCGCCGTCGCCCTCACGCTTGCGCCGCGCGCCTTCGTGATGGATGAACCCATGGCAGGCATGGGTAGCGAGGGGTCCAAGCGGATGACCGCCTTCCTCGACGAGCTGCGCGCGGAGGCCCCCATCCTTCTGGTGGAACACGACATGGACGCGGTCTTCGCCCTGGCAGACCGGTTGTCGGTGCTGGTCTACGGCCGGGTCATCGCCAGCGGCACGGTGGAGGAGATCCGCGCCGACGCCCGCGTGCGTGCGGCCTACCTCGGGGAAAGCGCATGACCCTCCTGTCGCTGTCCAACGTCGCCGCCTTCTATGGCCCCAGCCAGGCGCTTTTCGACGTCTCGCTCGACTTGCAGGCGGGCGAGGTCATGGCCCTGATGGGACGCAATGGGATGGGCAAGACGACCACGGTCAAGGCCGTTTGCCGGATGATCCCGGTGACCGGGGGCAAGATCGTTTTCGACGGCGTCGACCTGCGCCCGCTGCCCAGTCACCGCGCGGCGCGTCTCGGCATTGGGCTTGTGCCCGAGGGCCGGCGTGTCTTTCCCAATCTCACGGTTGCAGAGAACCTGCAGGCCGCGGCACGCCCGGGAGACTGGACGCTTGCCCGTGTGGCGCGGCTGTTCCCGCGGCTGGAGGAACGACGCGACCAGATGGCCGCGACCCTGTCCGGCGGCGAACAGCAGATGCTGGCGATCGGGCGGGCGCTGACGACCAATCCCCGCCTTCTGATCCTGGACGAGGCGACCGAGGGCCTGGCGCCCCTGGTGCGGCAGGAAATCTGGGCGGCGATCTCGGCGCTCAAGCGCGAGACCGGCATGGCCATCCTGCTGATCGACAAGTCGGTCTCGGAACTCGCCGAGGTGGCCGACCGTGCCGTGATCCTGCGCCGGGGCGAAACAGTCTGGTCGGGCCGCTTCGACCAGATCAGCGACAGCCTCATGCAGGACTACGTCGGTGTCTGAGCCGGCCAACGGGCAGCACGCCTCATTCGGCGGCCTGCTGCCCTTGGCGTGGCGAGCGGAACCCTGACCGGCCCACGCTGTCATAGGCTTCGAACCCCGCGCGCTTGGCCTCCTTGGGCGCGTAGATGTTGCGCAGGTCCGCCAGGCGCGGGATGTTCATCTTTCTGGCCAGCCTCGAAAGGTCCAGCGCGCGGAACTCGTTCCATTCCGTCAGGATCACCAGCAGGTCGGCATTGTGCGCGCACTTGTAGGGGTCCTCGATCCAGCTCACCCCGGGCAGCAGGGCCTCGCCCTCGCGCCGCCCTTGTGGGTCGCAGACCCGCACCTTGGCCCCGCCGCCCACGAGCGCGGGCACGATGGTCAGGCTGGGCGCCTCGCGCATGTCGTCGGTGTTGGGCTTGAAGGTCACGCCCAAGACCGCCACCGTCTTGCCGTTGAACGCGCCGTCGCAGAGGTCGAGCAGCTTTTCGATCATGCGCCGCTTGGTGTCCTCGTTGACGCTGATGACCTTCTCGGTGATCTGCATGGGCAGCCCGTGATCCTGTCCGATCCGGGCTAGGGCACGGGTGTCCTTGGGAAAGCACGACCCGCCATAGCCCGGCCCGGCGTGCAGGAACTTGTTGCCGATCCGCCCGTCCAGCCCCAAGCCCTGGCTGACTGACTTGACGTCGGCGCCGGTGCGTTCGCACAGCGCGGCGATCTCGTTGATGAAGGTGATCTTGGTCGCCAGGAAGGCATTGGCGGCGTACTTGATCATCTCCGCCGATTCCAGATCGGTGACGACGACGGGAAACTCGCGCAGGTAGAGCGGGCGGTAGATCTCGGCCATGACCTCGCCGGCGCGGTCATTCTGAACGCCCACGACCACGCGGTCGGGTTTCATGAAGTCCTCGATCGCCGCGCCTTCGCGCAGGAACTCGGGGTTGGAGGCCACATCGAAATCCAGACCGGGGTTGGCCTTCTTCACCGCCTGCTTGACCTGCCGGTTGGTCCCCACGGGCACCGTGGATTTGGTGACGATGACGAGGTAGTGATCGGCGGCCCGCGCGATCTCCTCGGCGGCGGCCATCACGTGGGTCAGGTCGGCATGCCCGTCGCCGCGCCGCGTGGGCGTGCCCACGGCTATGAAGACGGCGTCGGCGCCGCTGATCGCGCCGGCCAGGTCGGTGGTGAAGGACAGCCGCTCGGCCGCGACGTTCTTTTCCAGGAGCCGGTCGAGGCCCGGCTCGAAAATCGGGATCTCGCCGCGTTCCAGCATGGCGATCTTGTCAGGATCACGATCAACGCAGACCACGTCGTGCCCGAAATCGGAAAAACACACCCCGGAGACGAGCCCGACGTACCCGGTGCCTATCATTGCGATCTTCATCCTGCGCCCAACCTGTTTCCCCGTCGCCTTGTCCCTCCTTCATGCGCTTCACGCATCGGGTTCGTCAATGACTGGCGCCCGTCTCGACGACATTGCGACCGCGATGATGCCGCCAAGCCCAAGGCTGCCGGACGATGCCCGCAGGCTGTCACACTGCGGGCTATCCGGCATTGCGTTGCGGGCGGACGACGGCACGGGGAGCGGTATCAACGCCCTTCACGCAGCCATGTACGGGCCGCGCCTCTCGCTCTTTCCCGGCGGGCGTTGCATTCCGGCCCGAGGGCGCGCACGCCGTCGTAGGCGGTTCTTAGCCTGCGATGCGGACAACCTTCGCGGACCCCAATCACAGGATACCGTGACATGTCGGATACATCGCACCGTCTGGAATTGCCGTTCATCCAGCCGTCACAGGCCCAGAAGCACGTAACCCACAACGAAGCGCTCCAACGGCTGGACGCGCTGGTGCAGCTGTCGGTGGTGCAGCTGGAGGCCGATACCCCGCCCGCCACCGCAACCGAGGGCGAAATCCACGGTCTGGGCGCTGACCCCAGCGGAGCCTGGGCCGGGCACGCGGGCATGCTGGCGATCCGGGGCGGAACCGCCTGGCAGTTCCTCGCGCCGCAGGAGGGGTGGCGCGCCTGGGACGAAAACAGCGGGGATTTGCACGTCTTCACCGACGGCGCGTGGCAGCGGGCGCTTCCGGCGCTCGAAGACCTGCCGGGGCTGGGTATTGGCACCAGTTCTGATGCAGCGAACAAGCTCGCCGTGGCCGCGCCGGCCAGCCTGTTCACCCACGCCGGCGACAGCCATCGGTTGAAGATCAACAAATCCGCCGAGGCCGAGACCGCATCGCTCCTGTTCCAGTCCGGCTGGACCGGTCACGCCGAAGTCGGCCTGGCCGGCGAGACCGCGCTGACGGTCAAGACCAGTGCCGACGGCAACAGCTGGTACACCGCGCTGAGGCTGGACCCCGCTGCGCAGGAAATCAGCTTCGCGCCGGGGGGCACCGTTCAGGCGCGCCTCACCGACACGGCGCTGGAGCTGAACGCGCCCGTGACGGGCGGGGCGGTGCAGGCAGAGGCCACCGATGCCACGGCCGGACGGCTGATGACCGTCGGGGCCTTCGGCTGGGGGACCGAGGCGGCGCAAGTCCCGGGTGACGATATCGACGATATCGCGACGGCGGGGAGTTATCGCCTGTCCGCCACCGTGATCGGCAACTCGCCCGGCCTCGCGCCCTTGTCCCCCGCCGAGGGGTCGCCCCTTCTGCAGCTTCAGTCCGACGGCGCGAATGCGGCGCAGCTGCTCGTGGCGCAGCCCTCCGGTGCCGGCCATATCCGCACAAGAAGCAGCGGCACCTGGCAGGAGTGGCGGGGCCTGTATGACACCCACAACGTCGTCGGCGTGGTGTCCCAGTCCGGCGGCCAGCCGGCGGGCGCTGTCATCGAGCGCGGCGAAAACGCCAACGGCGAATACATCCGGCTCGCGGATGGCACGCAGATCGCGACGAACGCGAACAGCCCGATCACCACCGCGCCCGCGGCTTTCGCCGGTGCAATCACGAAAATCGACAACGACAAATTGTGGCTTGGCCGCTGGTTCTGAAGGAGGGCCCGATGAAACTCATTCTGTCACCCATGCGCTGCGGAACGCCGTTGGCCGTTTTCCGCAGCGGCGAGAGCCTCACCCTCAACGGTGAAGCCTTCGATTTCTCCCAGGTGCCCGACGGCGCGACCCTGCCGCGGGCGGCCATCGCGAGCGACTGGATCGCCGGAGACATCGAGCGCATCGGGGGCCTTTTGCACGTCCCCCTGATCCTGCCCCACGGGGCAAGGGCCCCGCGTGCGACGCTGTTCCCCGCGCCTATTACCCTGACGGATGATGGCCCCGTCGCCCTTCCCCCCTTCGAAGAGGAGGCAGATGCATGAGCAATATCGATCTGAGCCAACTCGTCACCGCCGAGGACAAGACCACCGCCGCGCGCCACGGCGTGCGGGAGCGGTTGAAAGAGGACCGCAAACGCCGCGAAACCGCCGGGGTGCCGGTGGCGGAGGGGCATAGCGTTCCGGCCGGGCCGGACGATCTGGCACGGATGGCGGGCGTCCTTCAGGCGCTTGAGGCCGGCATGATCGCGCCCCCCGTCACCTGGAAGACGGCCCAGGGTTGGCGCGAGCTCGATATCGCCGAGTTTCGCAGCTTGGTCGCCGCCGTCGCGCGCCACGTCCAGGCGGGCTTCGCCGCCGAAAAGGAAGCCGCGGAAGATCCCGGACGGCCGTAACCGGGCGGCCCCGCAGGCGCCGGAGGGCCCGCGGGGATACAGGGTCAGCCGACGGCGGAGATGGCCCCGGTGATGTCGTCGAGGACGCTGGCCAGCAGGGCCTCGTCCTCGCTTTCACCCATGACGCGGATCAACGGCTCGGTGCCGGACTTGCGGATCAGCAGACGACCGCCCCGTGTCTTCAGGCGGGTCTCCCCGTCGGTGATGGCGGCGCGCACGTCCCGCGCCTCCAGCGGAAGGCTCCCGGCCACGTAGCGCACGTTCTTCAACTGTTGAGGCACAGGCTCGAAACAGCGGGTAAGCTCGCTGACGCGCTGCCCGCTTTCCTTCAGCAGGGCCAGGAACTGCAGCCCGGCTACCAGCCCGTCGCCCGTTGTCGCGAAATCGGTCATCACGATGTGGCCGGACTGTTCCCCGCCCATGTTGAAGCCGCCCGCGCGCATCCGCTCGACAACGTAGCGGTCGCCGACCGGGGTACGCTCCAGGGCGATGCCCTGGGCGTTCAGGTACCGCTCCAGCCCGAGGTTGGACATCACCGTGGCCACGAGCGTGCTGTGGTTCAGCCGGCCGGCGCGCGCCCATTTCGTGGCCAGTAGCGCCATGATCTGGTCGCCATCGGCTTCGGCGCCGGTTTCGTCCAGAACGATGATCCGGTCGGCATCGCCGTCCAGGCAGATCCCGACGTCCGCACCGCAGTCACGCACGGCCTGCGCCGCGCGCGCCGTCGCGGTCGAGCCGCAGCCGTCATTGATGTTGTAGCCGTTGGGTTCGACGCCGACGGGAACGACATCGGCCCCCAGTTCCCACAGAAGCTCGGGCGCCGCCCGGTAGGCGGCCCCATGCGCGCAGTCGACCACGATCTTCAGCCCGTGCAGGCGCACCCGGTCGGGCAGGGTGGTCTTGGCATATTCCACGTAACGCCCGCTGGCGTCGTTGAGCCGGGTAACCCAGCCCAGCCGGTCGGGCTCACCCTTCAAATCCCGGCTTTGGAGGATCGCCTCGATTTCCTCCTCCGCAGCATCGGACAGCTTGTACCCGTCGGGCCCGAAGAACTTGATCCCGTTGTCATGGTAGGGGTTGTGGCTGGCCGAAATCATGACGCCCAGATCGGCCCGCATGGAATGGGTCAGCAAGGCCACTGCCGGGGTGGGCATCGGGCCCAGGGCGAAAACATCCATGCCGGCCGCCGTGAAACCCGAGGTCAGCGCGCTTTCCAGCATGTAACACGACCGGCGCGTGTCCTTCCCGATCACGACCCGCCGCTGCTGTCGGCCGTTGGCGAAGTATTCCCCGACGGCCATAGCCAGCCGCACCATGAAAGGGGCGTCCATCGGTTCGACGTTGGCCATTCCGCGAATTCCGTCGGTCCCGAAATACGTACGACCCATCAAGACTCTCCCAACACTGTCTTCCGGTCCCGAAACACCGGGCCCACATTCGTTCCCGCTTCGGGGTCTTGTCGCCTGCGCCTTGCTCCAAGCCCCTTTAGCGAAATTCCCTGGAATTCTCCATCCTCAAAGATGCAACGCGCGCCGGCGGCTCGCCCAATACGCAATATCCTGCCGGCTTTCATATCGGCATGAAAAAACTGCCGGGTTCGCCCCCGGAGAACCTGCATGGCGCTTGCGCGCCGGCTTCGGCGCATCGGCCGCTTCTGCGCGGGACCGCCGGCCGGCGCCGGTTCAGGCGTTGAACAGCGCGATCAGGATCAGCAGCACCACGATCCCGATCGAGGCCCAGGTAACGGCCTTCACGAAGCCTTCGAAGGTCTTTTCCTGCTCTTCGATGTCCATGTTGCCATGCTTGTGGTCTGCCATCGGCCGCTGTTCCTCGTGCTTTTCACCTTGTCGATACACTGGCGGAATACGCGATTCCGACGATGCTGTCACGTCTTTTGCAGGCCACGGCAGACGGCATCGCCCGGCTCCGGAGGCCGGCCGGGGTCCCCGGACCGCTTCACCTGCCACAGCCAAGCCCCATCAGCGCGGCGGTGGCGGGTGATTTCACCGGCCTGGTGCAAATGGTTGAGATGCGCCACCGCCTCCACCAGGGCCAGGCCGTAGGTGCCGCGGTCGATGCGGCGCTTGAAAAGCGGTGCGAAACAGTCCGCGGCGGTGCGCGGCCTATCCAGATGCGCGCGCAGGCGGTCCAGCGCGCCGTGATGATTCTCGATCAACTGGCGCATTCGCACGGGCAGCCCGGTGAAGGGCAGCTTGTGCCCGCCCAGCACAAGGTGATCCTCCCGTGCCAGGAGCGACAGCCGCCCGCAGGCCTCCAGCCAATCCGAGACGGGATCGGCCTCCGGCTCGGTGGGATAGACGCCGAGGTTGGGACTGATCGAGGGCAGGATCTGGTCGCCTGCGATCACCAGCTCGTCGTCCCGGCTCCAGAGCGTCAGATGCTCGGGCGCGTGGCCGTTGCCGATATGGACGTCCCAGGCCCGTCCACCGGCCCGCAGCACGTCCCCCTGCCTCAAGCGGGTGTAGCCCACGGGCAAAGGATGGCAGGTGTCGGCGAAGTTGTAGGGCCGGTCGTTCCGGCGCGCCTCGAATATCTCGGGATCCATGCCCGCGGCCCGCCAAAAGGCGAGGGCCTGTTCGGTCGGACGCTCCTCGACGTCCAGGATCAGCATCCGCGCCATCAGCCAGGCGGTCCGCGTCGCCAGCAGGTCCGCACCGAAGCGCGCCATGAACCAGCCAACCATGCCCACGTGATCGGGATGGTGGTGGGTCAGGATCACCCGGCCCACGGGCTTGCCCCGCAGCGGGCCGGTCAGGATATCCTCCCACAACGCGACCGACCGGCGGGAATGGATTCCGGTATCCACCAGGGTCCAGCTGTCGCCCTCGTCCAGCGCGTAGACGTTGACATGATCCAGGGCCATGGGCAGCGGCAGACGCAGCCAGAGCACCCCCTCGGCCACCTCGGTCGCCCCGCCCTGGGGCGGCGGCTCCGCCCAGGGGTAGCGCAGGATACCGCCGGCCCCGTCCATCATGGGCCGAATTCCTCGACGGACAGCGCGAACAGATCGCCCGACCCAGCCGTGGCATGGGCCAGCAGCGCGGCGTGCTCGGGCAACAGGCGGGTGACGTAGATCCGCGCCAGCGTGCTGCGCGGCCCCGCGCCGCCCTCGGCCATCGCGGCGGCCAGGTGGAAATGCGCCCCCAGGACCCGCCCCCAGGCGCGCAGGAAGGGCACCGCGCCGGCGAAGCGGTCATTGAGGTCGTCGCGGCCCAGCATCCAGTCCAGCCCCTCGCGCAGGCTTTCGGCGGCTTGCCAGACGGCCTCGGCCAGGTCCGGCAGGGTGCCGCGCGCGGCCTCGGCCTGCGCCTCGATCTCGTCCAGCAGGCTGTTGGCGGTCTCGCCCCCGTCCATCAGCTTGCGCCCCACCAGGTCCATCGCCTGGATGCCGTTGGTGCCCTCGTAGATCGCCGTCACGCGGACGTCGCGCAGGTACTGCGCCGCGCCCGTCTCCTCGATATAGCCCATGCCGCCGTGGAGCTGCACGCCGGTGTTGGCCACCGAGATGCCCGTGTAGGTGCCGACCGCCTTGGCAATCGGTGTCAGGAAAGCCGCCCGCGCCGACCATTCCGCGGCACCGGTGGCCGTCTCCATGTCGATGGCCACCGCACAGGCCAGCGCGATGGCCCGGGCCGCGAAGGTCTCCGCCTTCATCGTGGTCAGCATGCGGCGCACGTTGGCATGATCGATGATCGTGCCGGTCCCGTCCTTGACCAGCGGACGGCCCTGCGCGCGTTCGCGCGCGTAGGCCAGCGCGTGCTGATAGGCGCCATCGGCGACGCCGATTCCCTGCACCCCCACGCCCAGACGGGCATTGTTCATCATGGTGAACATCGCGCGCATGCCGTCGTGCTTCTCGCCGACCAGCCAGCCGGTCGCGCCGTCGTATTGCATCACGCAAGTGGGCGCGCCGTGCAGGCCCATCTTGTTCTCCAGGCTCACGACCTGAAGACTGTTGTCCGCACCGGGCCGGCCGTCCGTGTCCGGAAGGTACTTGGGCACCAGGAACAGGCTTATGCCCTTTGTTCCGGGCGCCCCGTCCGGCAGCCGGGCCAACACCAGGTGACACACGTTGCCGGTGAAATCGTTGTCGCCCCAACTGATATAGATCTTCTGGCCGGTGATCGCGTAGGTGCCGTCGCCCCGCGGCGCGGCCCGCGTCTTCAGCGCGCCCACGTCCGATCCGGCCTGCGGCTCGGTCAGGTTCATCGTGCCGCACCATTCGCCGCTGACCAGCTTGGGAAGATAGAGTGCCCGGATCTCGTCGCTCGCATGGTTCTCCAGCGCCTCGATCTGGCCCTGGCTCATCAGCGGGTTGATCTGCAGCGACAGGCAGGCGGCGCTCATCATGTCGTTGACGGCCGTCGTCAGCGCCATGGGCAAGCCCATGCCGCCATGCGCGGGATCGGCGCTGATCGCGACCCAGCCGCCCTCGGCGATGGCGCGGTATCCGTCGGCGAAGCCAGGCGGTGTCCGGACCACCCCGTTCTCCAGCCGCGCGGGATTGGTGTCCCCGACCCGCTGCAGCGGGGCAAGGACCTCCTCGCACATGCGGCCCGCCTCGCCCAGGATGGCGGCGGTGACGTCCGGCGTCGCCTCCTTGAAACGATCCGTCCCGGTGACGCGATCCAGCCCGACCACGTGATCGAACAGGAAACGGAATTCCTCGACAGGTGCGCGGTACGGCATCGCTCGGCCCTCCCCCCGATCTGCTTACGGCTTGGCATCAACGGCCGCCGCCTGTATGCAAGTGCCCTCGCACGCAGCTTAGTCCAAGATGCGCCGCCAGCAACCGAAACGCCGCGTCAGAGCCGCCCATGCCGACAACGACCGAAATGCTCAGCCCCGACGCCACGGGGTACGCCAGGGCCGCGGAAATCCTGGGGGCCGGCAGGCTGGTGGCCTTCCCGACAGAGACCGTCTATGGCCTTGGCGGCGACGCGCGGAACGGCCGCGCCGTCGCCCGCATATTCGAGGCCAAGGGCCGGCCGCGGTTCAACCCGCTGATCGTCCACGTTGACAGCGCCGCCACCGCACGCGGCTACGTGGACTGGCCGCGGGCGGCCGACGTGCTTGCCGGCGCCTTCTGGCCGGGGCCGCTGACGCTGGTCCTGCCGCTCAAGGCCGGGGCGGGCCTGTCCCCGCTGGTTACCGCCGAGCTGCCCACGCTGGCCATCCGGGTGCCCGCGCACCCGGTCGCGCGCCAGCTGCTGCGCACCTTCGGCGGACCGGTCGCCGCGCCCTCTGCAAATCCTTCCGGCCGGATCAGCCCGACGACCGCGCAGCACGTCCTGGCGGGGCTCTCGGGCCGGATCGCGGCGGTGCTGGACGGCGGTCCCTGCGTGGTGGGGCTGGAATCCACCATCGTCAGCCTCGCCGACGAGACACCCCGTCTTCTGCGGCCCGGCGGCCTGCCGGCCGAGGCGGTCGAGGCCGCCCTCGGCCAGCCGCTCCTGCAGCCCGGCGCGGGCGACCCGCTGACCGCGCCGGGGCAACTGGCCTCGCACTACGCCCCCGACGCGCCGGTGCGCCTGAACGCGACCGCGCGCCTGCCCGGCGAGGTCCTTTTGGGCTTCGGACCGGTGGACTGCGATCTCAATCTCTCGGAAACCGGCGACCTGGCCGAGGCCGCGGCCAACCTCTTTGACCACCTGCATGCGCTGGACGCCCGCGGCGCCACGCGCATCGCGGTGGCCCCGGTGCCCGATCAGGGCCTGGGCCGGGCGATCAATGACCGGCTGCGCCGCGCCGCCGCACCGCGCGAAGGGGCGTGACGCTGCCGTGTTCCGTCGCGCGAAAGGCGCGGGGCCTGCGCGGCCGAAATTCCGTATGGAAGGCAAGCCCGCCCCGGACGTGATCCGGGGCCTCGCGCAGCACGGTAGAGGCCCCGGATCCAGTCCGGGGCCGGTGGGGATTACTCGCAGCGCTGCTCGGCCTCTTCCACCGCGGCGGTGTAGCCCATGAGCGAGAAGGTATCCTTGGTCGTGGTGCCGCGCGAGGATTCGGCGGTCAGCACCGCGTCCACGCCCCGCTTCATCGCCGCCACGATCTTGGCGTCGTCGGCCTTGCTGGCCGGCCAGGCCCATTCGCCCTCGGTGAACAGTTCGAATTCCTGCCCATCGATCTCGACATTGACGGTGGATCCCTCCGCGAAAGGATACCCCCCCGTGAAGGTCACCTGCCCCTCGACACCGGCCTCGGGCCGGAAGAAGGTCATCAGCAGGATGTCGCCGCGCCGGACCGCCACCACGCGACCGTCCCGGGTGTTGACCGTTTCCGTGGGCGAGGAAACGGCCCAGCATTCCTTCGGGTCGGAATCCTCGAACACGCTCCAGGCGGTGTCGGCAGCCACCTGGTTGGTGCTTTCCTCCTGTGCATGAACGCCCGTTGCCGCCAGCGCCACAAGGGCCCCGGCCAAGCCGCGTGCCATTCGTGATACCATGAATTCAGCCTCCAAGCTGCGCTTTGCCTCACATCCTGTTCCGCGGCCGCGGATCCCTTGGGCGGAGATTTTTCTTTCCCTGCGGCCGGTTCACACTCGACATTGCAACATTAGCCCGAAACAGGCGAGAAGGGAAAGACGCGATTGGCGAAAAACCGCACAGCCCCAGCCCGAAGGAGCCCCCATGACCGATCCTGTCCCGATGTGCGAAATCTGGCGCGGCCCGCTGGCGGAAAGCATCCACCGCGGCCATGCCGTGATCTGCGACGGCGCCGGCGCCGTCACCGAGGCCTGGGGCGATGCCGCGGCGACCGTCCTGCCGCGTAGTTCGGCCAAGATGATCCAGGCCCTGCCCCTTCTCGAAAGCGGCGCGGCGGCGGCACGCGGGCTGACGTCCGAACAACTGGCCCTGGCCTGCGCATCGCACAACGGCGCGGCGATGCACACCGACCGGGTCCGCGCCTGGCTCGCCGATCTGGGGCTCGGCGATGACGATTTCCGCTGCGGAGCCCATTTGCCCAGGGATGAGGACGCCTACCGCGACCTCTATTGCTCCGGCACGGCCCCCGCGCAGGTGCACAACAACTGCTCGGGCAAGCACGCGGGGTTCCTGACGCTGGCCCAGCACCTCGGCGCGGGCCCGGAATATCACGAGCCCGACCATCCCGTGCAGCAGGCCTGCCTCGCCGCATTCGAGGCGGTCACCGGCGAGCGCAGCCCCGGCTACGGCATCGATGGCTGCTCTGTGCCCAACTTCGCCACCTCGCTCACCGGCATGGCCCGCGCGATGGCCTTCTTTGCCACCGCGCAGGAGGGCACCGGCGCGCGGCAGACGGCGGCGGCGCACCTGTGGCAGGCGATGGTGGCCCATCCGGCCCTCGTCGCCGGAGAGGGCCGGGCCTGCACCGAACTGATGCGCGCCTGCTCGGAACCCGTGGCGCTCAAGACCGGGGCCGAGGCCTTCTTCGTGGCGATCCTCCCGCGACGAGGGCTGGGCGTGGCGCTGAAGATCACCGATGGCGGCACCCGGGCCGCGGAATGCGCCATCGCCGCGATCCTCGTGCGGCTGGGGGCCCTGCCGCGCGATCACCCGACCACGCGGAAATTCATGGACCCCGAGATCAGGAACTGGCGCGGGGTCGTGACGGGCCGGATGCAGCCGACCGCCGCCCTGTTGCCCTGACCAGCCCTCACGCGGCGGCGAAGTCCTCCCGCCCGTAGCCCTGCAGGTACAACAGCGCCGTCAGGTCGCCGTGGTTGACGCGCAGGTCGCATTGCGCCGCGACGCCGGGTTTGGCGTGCAGGGCGACGCCCATGCCGGCGCGGTGCAGCATTCCCAGGTCGTTGGCGCCGTCACCCACGGCGATCACGTCCTCCTCGCCGATCCCCAACCGGGCGGTGACCTCCTCCAGGGCCTGCACCTTGGCTTCGCGGCCCAGGATGGGCTGGGCCACGCGGCCCGTCAGGCGCCCCCCCTCGATCAGAAGGCTGTTCGCCCGGTTTTCGTGAAACCCGAGGTCGGCGGCGATCCGCGCGGCGAAGTCGGTGAAACCGCCGGACACCAGCACGCAATGCGCCCCTTGCGCGGCCATGGTCGCGACCAGCGCCCGCCCGCCGGGGGCATGGGTGATCCGCTCGGCCAGCACGCGCGCGATCACGCCCTCGTCCAGCCCTTCGAGCAGGGCGACCCGTTCGGTCAACGCGCCTTCGAAATCCAGCTCGCCGTTCATCGCGCGCGCCGTGACCTCCTTGACCTGGGCGCCGACGCCGGCGACCTCGGCCAGTTCGTCAATGCATTCCTGCCCGATCATCGTGCTGTCCATGTCGGCCAGCAGCATCTTCTTGCGCCGCCCCGCGGCCGGCACGACGGCCAGGTCGACGCGCTGCTCCTGCAGCTCTTCCCAGACCTTCCAGCGATTCGCAGGCACCTGGGGCAGCGCGAACTCGGCGGCCTCGACCGGGGACAGCCAGGCGGCCGCGCCCCCGCCCCAAGCGTTGCGCAGGGACTCGACAAGGGCGGGATCCAGCGCACCGGCGGGCGCGATCAGGGTGGCGATATGCATGGGCGAAGGTTTCCGATCGTAGCCAGGGACGTCGCTTTCCGTCATTCGAACGGCGCTATAGCGACATTTCTGCACTTGCGAAAGCCCCCGCAACCGGGTAACGCCATCGATGGGACACCCCTCCCCAACGAGGGGCGCTTATCTGGAAGGGTAGATAACATGGCTATCGACAAACCGGCGACGCGGCCGGGCAACCCGCGTTTTTCCTCCGGCCCCTGTGCCAAACCCCCGACATTCGACCTCAACAACCTTGCCGACGCGCCCCTGGGCCGCAGTCACCGCGCCGCCGCGGGCAAGGCCAAGCTCAAGGCCGCCATCGAGGGCACGCGCGAGGTTCTCGGCATCCCGGCGGACTACCGCATCGGGATCGTCCCCGCCTCGGACACGGGCGCGGTGGAGATGGCCATGTGGAGCCTGCTGGGCGAACGCAAGGTCGAGGTGCTGGCCTGGGAAAGCTTCGGCGCGGGCTGGGTCACCGACGCGGTCAAGCAGCTCAAGCTCGACGCCGAGGTGAAGGAAGCCGACTACGGCCAGATCGTGGACCTGTCCACCGTCGACACCGACAACGATGTCGTCTTCACCTGGAACGGCACAACCAGCGGCGCGCGGGTTCCCAACGGCGACTGGATCAAGCAGGACCGCGCCGGCCTGACGATCTGTGACGCCACCTCGGCCGCCTTCGCGCAGGACCTGCCCTGGGACAAGCTGGATGTCACGACCTTCTCCTGGCAGAAGGTCCTGGGCGGCGAGGCCGCGCACGGCATGATCATCCTGTCGCCCCGCGCGGTCGAGCGGCTTGAGAATTACACCCCGCCCTGGCCCCTGCCCAAGATCTTCCGCCTCACCAAGGGCGGCAAGCTCAACGAGGGCATCTTCGAGGGCGCCACCATCAACACCCCCTCCATGCTCTGCGTCGAGGACTACCTGCAAGCGCTCGACTGGGCGCGCTCGGTCGGCGGGCTGGACGGTCTGCGCGACCGGGCCTACACCAACCTGGCCGCGGTGCAGACCTTCGTGGCCGAGAACGACTGGATCGCCTTCCTCGTCGACGAACCCGAGTATCGCTCGAACACCTCCGTCTGCCTCAAGTTCACCGACGAGCGGATCACCGACGGGGCCGCCTTCGCCAAGGCCGTCGTGACGCGGCTGGAAAACGAAGGCGTGGCCTTTGACATAGGCGCCTACCGCGACGCGCCGCCGGGCCTGCGGATCTGGTGCGGCGGCACGGTGGAGGCCGCCGACGTGGCCGCCCTGATGCCCTGGATCAAGTGGGCCTACCTCAGCGAGCTCGAAGCGCTCTCCGAATCCGCCTGAAGCGCACACACCGCGCGCAGACCCCGCAGGGTGCGCGATCGCGCGCACCCTTCCCGGACACCTACATTCAAAGGACCAAGAAACATGGCTCCCAAGGTACTCGTCTCCGACAAGCTTTCGGAAACCGCCGTGCGCATCTTCCGCGACCGCGGCATCGACGTCGACTTCATGCCCGAGGTCGGCAAGGACAAGGAAAAGCTGGCCGAGATCATCGGCGACTACGACGGGCTGGCGATCCGCTCGGCCACCAAGGTTACACCCAAGATCCTCGAAAAGGCCGACAATCTGCGCGTCATCGGCCGTGCCGGCATCGGCACCGACAACGTGGACAAGGACGCCGCCAGCAAGAAGGGCGTGATCGTGATGAACACGCCCTACGGCAACATGATCACCACGGCCGAGCACGCCATCGCCATGATGTTCTCCATCGCCCGCCAGATCCCCGAGGCCAGCGCCTCCACCCAGGCCGGCAAGTGGGAGAAATCCAAGTTCATGGGCGTCGAGCTGACTGGCAAGACCCTGGGCGTGATCGGCGCGGGCAACATCGGCGGCATCGTCTGCGACCGCGCCCGCGGGCTGAAGATGAAGGTCGTCGCCTACGACCCCTTCCTCAGCCAGGAGAAGGCCGACAAGATGGGCGTGGAGAAGGTCGAGCTCGACGACCTTCTGGCACGGGCCGATTTCGTCACCCTGCACGTGCCGCTGACCGAGCAGACCCGCAACATCCTCAGCCGCGAGAACCTCGAGAAGATGAAAAAGGGCGCGCGCGTCATCAATTGCGCGCGCGGCGGGCTGGTCGACGAACAGGCGCTTGCCGACCTGATCCAGTCGGGCCACATCGGCGGCGCGGGCTTCGACGTCTTCACCGAGGAACCCGCGCACGAGAATCCGCTCTTCGGCCTGCCCAACGTGGTCTGCACCCCGCACCTGGGCGCGGCCACGACCGAGGCGCAGGAAAACGTCGCCATTCAGGTGGCCGAACAGATGGCCGATTACCTGCTCACCGGCGCGGTGACCAACGCGCTCAACATGCCCAATGTCACGGCCGAAGAGGCCAAGATCATGGGCCCCTGGATCGACCTTGCCGACCATCTGGGCAGCTTCATCGGCCAGATGACGGACGAACCGATCAAGGCCATCAACATTCTCTATGACGGCGTGGCCAGCGAGATGAACCTCGACGCGCTGACCTGCGCCTCGGTAGCCGGGATCATGAAGTCCGTCAGCCCCGAGGTGAACATGGTCTCCGCCCCGCTGATGGCGAAGGAGCGCGGCGTCAAGATCTCCACCACGCACCAGGACAAGTCGGGCGCGTTCGAGGGCTACATCAAGCTCACCGTCGTCACCGACAAGCGCGAACGCTCCATCGGTGGCACGGTGTTCTCCGACGGCAAGCCGCGCTTCATCCAGATCAAGGGCATCAACATCGACGCCGAGATCGGGCACCATATGCTCTACACCACCAACCAGGACGAGCCGGGAATCATCGGCGTCCTCGGCCAGACCTTGGGCGAGTCCGGCGTGAACATCGCCAACTTCACCCTGGGCCGCTCGGATGCCGGCGGCCAGGCTATCGCCCTTCTCTACGTTGACGCCCCGGTCGACTCCACGGTGATCGACAAGCTGAAGTCCAGCGGCAAGTTCCATCAGGTCCGCCCGCTGGAATTCGACGTGGCCTGAGAACGGCGCCCGCGGGAACTGCTCACGCCGCCCCCACACCAGGGGCGGCGTCTTTTTTGGCTGGCCACGGCCCGAGGTCCGTGTCGCCCCTCCCCCGCAAGGCCGGATCTTCCGGCGGCGCCCCGCCCATCCTGTATCGCGGGGGATCGGATTGCCACGTCCCGCGCCGCCTCCAGGGCGAATTCACTCCGCCCCCGGTCGCTGGACATCCGCTCGCGCCGCCCCCAAGTCGGAGTCATGAACCAACCCGTCTACGCCCTGTCAGACATCCACGGCCAGAACGCCATGCTGCACGAGGCGCTGGACCGGATCGCCGCAGACGGCGGCGCCGAGGCGCCGCTGGTAGTGGTGGGCGACCTGGTGGACCGCGGCCCAGACAGCCGGGGCGTGATCCAGACGCTTCTGGACGGCCGGGCCGCCGGCCGCGACTGGACCATCCTGCGCGGCAATCACGACCAGATGTTCCTGGACTTCCTCACCGAGGCCCATGCCGGCGCGCCGGCCACGCTGCCGGGAACGGGCTGGCTCAGCCATAACAACGGGGGCATCGAAACCCTGGCCTCCTACGGGATCGCGCCAGAGGCGGCGGCACGGAACTGGCAGCGCGCGCAGCGGGCAATTCCGCGGGCGCACATCGACCTGCTCTCCAGCCTGCCCCTGACCGAGGAAAAGGGCGATCTGCTTTTCGTGCATGCGGGCATCCGGCCCGGCGTTCCGCTGCGCCACCAATCGGCCCATGACTTGCTGTGGATCCGCGAGCCGTTTCTTGATTACACCGGGGATCATCCCTGGCTCGTGGTCCACGGGCACACCCCCGGGGACCGGCCGCGTCACTACGGCAACCGCGTCAATCTCGATGGCGGTGCGGGCTGGGGGAACGAACTCTTCCCCGTCGTCTTCGAGGGCGGCGATGCCTGGCTACTGACCAAGGACGGGCGCGCGCCCCTGCGCCCCTGACCCGCCGGCGCCAGGCCGTCCCGGCGGGCCGTACGGCCCGTACATTCCGTACGGGACAGCTTTGACGAAACGTCGCCCGTTGCCGCGCCACCCCGGCTGCCATTACGCTCAGTGTAGATTTCATCAACAGCGGATCAGAACCCATGACCGATATCGTTCTTCTCGACGGCGCGCGCACCGCCATCGGCACCTTCGGCGGCAAGCTTTCCGGCACGCCGCCCACGCAACTGGGCGCCACCGTGGCCCGCGCCGCGCTGGACCGTTCGGGCGTCGACGGCGGGCAAATCGGCCACGTGGTCTTTGGCCATGTCATCAACACCGAGCCGCGGGACATGTACGTCTCGCGCGTGGCCGCCATGGACGCCGGCATTCCCGAGACCGTGCCCGCGATGACGGTGAACCGCCTCTGCGGCTCCGGCGCGCAAGCCGTTGTTTCTGCAGTCCAATCCCTGATGCTGGGGGATGCCGATTTCGCCCTGGCCGGCGGCGTGGAAAACATGAGCCGCTCGCCCTTCATCATCCCCGAGCAACGCTGGGGCGCCAAGATGGGGGATGTGCGCACGCTGGACATGATGCTGGGCGCGCTGAACTGCCCCTTCGGCACGGGCCACATGGGCGTGACCGCCGAGAACGTGGCCCATGAGCACGGCATCAGCCGCGAGGAGCAGGACGCCTTCGCCCTTCAAAGCCAGCAACGTGCCACGCGAGCGATCGAGGAGGATCGGTTCAAGTCGCAGATCGTGCCGGTCGAGGTGCGGATCAAGCGCGACACCGTCGCCTTCGACACCGACGAACACCCCAAGGCCACGACCACCGCCGAAGGGCTGGCGGGCCTGAAGCCCGCCTTCCAGAAGAACGGAACAGTAACCGCCGGCAACGCCAGTGGCATCAACGATGGCGCCGCCGCGATGGTCTTCGCCCGCGCCGAGGCGGCCAAGGCCGCCGGTCTGACCCCGCGGGCCCGCGTTCTGGGCTATGCCCATTCCGGCGTGCGCCCCGAGGTCATGGGCATCGGCCCGGTGCCCGCGGTGCGAAGCCTGTTGGAGAAAACCGGTCTGAGCGCGGCGGATTTCGACGTGATCGAGTCGAACGAGGCATTCGCGGCACAGGCGCTCGCGGTGAACAAGGAACTGGGCCTTGACCCCGAGAAGGTGAACCCCAACGGCGGTGCAATCGCCCTGGGCCATCCCGTGGGGGCCACCGGCGCGATCCTGACGGTCAAGGCGCTGTACGAGCTTGAACGAACCGGCGGATCGAAGGCGCTGGTCACCATGTGCATCGGTGGCGGACAGGGCATCGCGCTCGCGCTGGAACGCCTCTGATCAACCTGCGGCGCGGGTCATTCGATCCGAACAGTGACCCGCGCCCCCCGGCCCTCGGCATCGATCACCGAGATCGTCGAAAACCCCTGTGAAAGTCCGGGCAGACGGGCCGCGCGGCGGCGCACATCCGTCAGCACCGGCCTGCCGTCGGCCAACCACGTAAAGGGCGGCGTCCCCGCGCGCAATTTTACCGGCAGGCCGCTCTCCGCCAAGGGGATCCGGGCATCGGGCGGCGGGAAGACCAGCCGGGGCCCGTCCGGCGCAGCGCGGAAAGCCGCCTGGCGCCCCCTGAAACGGCGCAGAGGCTGGGGCAATTCGGCGGTGGAAACCAGCAGCGCCTCCGGTGGTGGTGGCGGCAGGGCGTCAGGCGCCGATTTCAGGCGCTGGAAAACGTCGAAAAGCACCGGCGCGGCCAGTTCGCCGCCGAAGGCGCCCGGCACCGGCGTGCCATCGGGCCGGCCGATCCAGACCCCGGCGACGTGCGCCCCGTCGTATCCCACGGCCCAGGCATCCCGGTGCCCGTAGGACGTCCCCGTTTTGTAGGCCAGCCGGCCAGAAGGAGCGCCGGGAGGCGGCACCAAATCGGCGAGGATGTCGCCCACTTGCCAGGCCGATGCGCGGCTGACAAGCCGGGGGCCCGCCCCCGCAGACGCACCCGCCCGCCAGTGCAGCGGCCGCGCCTGCCCCGCGTTGGCCAGCCCGGCGTAAAGCTGCACAAGCTCGTGTAGCGACAGCCCGACCCCGCCCAGGCCAACCGCCAGGCCCGCCTGATCGCCGGGCAGGTCCGGGGCAAGGCCCGCGCGACGCATCGCCGCCATCAGGCGGGCCGGGCCGATCTCGTCCAGCAGCAAGACCGCCGGCACGTTCAGGGACAGCCGCAGTGCCTCGGCCACGGGCAGATCCCCGCGGAAACCGCCATCGAAGTTCTGCGGCGCGTAGGTTCCGAAACTCACCGGCCTGTCCGAGATCAGTGTCCGGGGGTGCGCAAGGCCCCGGTCGAAGGCAAGCGCGTAGATGAGCGGCTTCAACACCGATCCGGGCGACCGGGCGGCCCGGGTCATGTCCACGTATCCCTGGCGCGGCGCCGCGTAATCCGCCGACCCCACCGAGGCAAGGATCGCCCCGGTGCGGTGATCAGCCACCAGCATGGCGATCGATGTCTCGGGTGGCAAACTGGCCACGGTCCTGCGCGCCAGACGCTCCAAACGCCTTTGCAGCCCGGCATCAAGGGTCAGGCGGTGGTCACCAGCGAAAGGCGCCTGCGCCACGGCCCGGTCCGCCAGGTGGGGGGCGTTGGCCGGAAATCCACGCCGCTCCACCGGTACAGGTTCCGTCAGGGCCGCGTGTACCGCCTCGGGCGAAAGCACGCCGGCCTTCTGCATGCGCGCCAGCACCCGGTCGCGCGCGACCCGGGCGGCCCGCCGGTGACGGTCGGGGCGGCGCGCCTCGGGCGATTGCGGCAGCGCGACCAATAGCGCGGCCTCTGCCGGGGTCAGACGGCCCGGTTCCTTTCCGAACCAAGCCAGCGTGGCCGCACGCACGCCTTCCAGATTACCCCCGAAAGGCGCGCGGGCGAGGTAAAGATCCAGGATCTGGCGCTTGCTCAGCCGCCGCTCCAGCGCCAGGGCCACGCGCATCTGCCGCAGCTTGCCCGCCCAGGTGCCCGTGCCGCTGCCTTCAAGAAGGCGCGCGACCTGCATGGTCAGTGTCGAGCCGCCCGAGATGACCCGGCCGTGCCAAACCGCCTGCCCCGCGGCCCGCAAGAGCGCGAGTGGATCCACCCCGGCGTGGTGATCGAAGCGCTTGTCCTCGTAGGCGCGCAGCATCGCCAGGTAGCGCGGATCGACCGCATCGGCCGTGACATCCAGCCGCCATAGACCATCCGCGACCGTGTAGATCCGCAGCGGCGCGCCGGCCCGGTCCAGCACCTCGACCGAGGTTTCAGCCACCAGGGGCGGCAGCTGCGTTGCCGCGATCCAGCGGTCGGCCGCATCTCGGCCGAGCGCCGCGAGAAACAGCACCGCGGCCAGGGCGAGGAGCAGCCGGTCAGGCCGGCGCATGGGTCACGTCGCCTTCCCAAAGGCCCGGGTAGAACGTGACGAAACCGCTGCGATCCACGCGCAGGCGCGCCGTGTGCCCATTTTGCGCCGACTCGTAGGACACCCAGTCCAGCGTTCCCCCTGCGGTGTAGGTCTGATCCAGCGGACGCAGGGCGCATTCGGGATAACTCAGCCAGGCCGCCCGCACCTCCAGCACGGGCTCGGCCTGCTCCGAAAGCCGCGTCAACGGCATCAGGTTCGTCGCGGGCGTGAACGACAGGTCGAGGTCGCGGGCGCCCGCGACCTCGGGCTGCGGCTCCTCGTTCAAGGTCCACCCGCCCTCTGCCCGCAGGATCCGGAAGGACACATCCTTCCCGCCGTGGGTGCCGGCCACATCGGCGGACAGCGTCGCCCAGCCCGTATCGCATCGGACAACGTAGTCGAGCGCGGCGAAACCGTCGTCGTCGCGGAAACGCGCATGCCCGACCAGCAACCAGCCGTGATCGGCCCGGGCCAGACGGCAGGAATCGTCGCCCTCCCGGTCCAGGGCGCGCCAGCGGGCCGTCGCGACGGTGCCGTGGGTCATGCGTCCTTCGTGCCCTTCACTCTCGCACCTCCATTTCCGACGTTGCCGTGCGGGCGCGGTACCGCGGGCGATACATGTCCTCGACCGTTGCGGCGGGGTGGTGATAGCGCCCCGGCGTGACCGCGCGGACGATGTAGGCCAGCGAGAATGGCTCGGCCGAGCGCCAGTCGACGGCAGCGATGAACCGGTCCGACCGGAACTCCGTGTGCCGGGCCTGGGCCGTGTCCAGCCAGTCGAGCGCGTCGATGTCGCCCGCGCGCAGGAGGTTGGGGTTGTCGATTTCCAGACCCGCGGGCAACGGATCGTCCACGATCAGGCGCGCCGCGCCCTTCTCGAAGGGCCGCACCGTGACCACGGCAACAAGCCGCGTGCCCGTCGCAACGGAATCGAGGGTCACGCGGTTGCCTTCGAGGTCATAGTATTCCCGGTCGATCGCATAGCCGTAGCCGCCGGGCTCTGCCGGCACGCGCGGGACGCCGATGGTTGTCAGGGTCACGTCCGCCGAACGCGCCCCGCTGTTGCGCAGGGTCTTCGGCGCGGCCGCGCCCGCAATCCGCTCGACTAGCGGGCCGTCGACCGGCGCGCCATCAAGCGTCAGCCCGGCGATCCCCGGCGCCTCAATCAGGGCGTGGGTCGCCAGGAGCATCCACGCCTGCTCCTGCGTGGACATGTGCGGGCCCGCGCGCGTCAGCGGCGCGCTCATCTCGCCGGGGTCCACCGCCGCGCTGCCGGCCTCCAGCGCCAGGGCCAGAACCGCGGCCCGGTCGCGCAGCACCGTGCCGTAGTCCGGGCGCCAGGCGGGCTTTTCCGGTTCCTGTGCCGCGCGCAACCGGCGCTTGGCCGCCGCGAACATGCGGTCGGCCCGCGTGGAATCGCCGTAGGCGGCAAGCGCGGTACCCAACTGGGCAAGTGCAAGCGGGCTGCCGAAGTCGCCGGCCTTGACGTCAGCGTAATAACGCAGGTCGCCCATCCGGGCCGCCCCCTCGCGTGCGAGCACCATGAGCGCATAGGCGATATCCTCGCCGCCCGCGTCGAAATCGGGGGCATAGTTCACCCGGTTGCGCAGGTTGTCCATCGCCATCGCGAAGGCCTGGTCGGGCACCGCGTGGCCCTCCTCCCGTGCGCGGGAAAGGAAATCCGTCACGTAGGCATCCAGCCAGAAATCGCCCGCGCGCGCGCGCCAGAGGCCGAAGCTTCCGTTGCCGGCCTGCCGCGTCAGGACGCGAGCGATGGCCTGCTCGATGCGGCGATCGATCTCCTGCCCGTCGTAGAGCCCGAGCGACTGTGCCACCTTCTCGAAATACAGAAGCGGCATCGCCTGTGACGTCACCTGTTCGGTGCAGCCGTAGGGGAAGCGGTCAAGCGCTGTCAGCAGCCCCGGCGCATCGAGCTTGGCCAGCGGCCCCGCCGAAACGACGGCCTCCGCCGTACCGGGGCGCATACCGGAGAAAAGATCCCCGCCGAGGCGCACCTGGTCGCCGGAATCGAGGGCGAAGCGGCGGGTTTGTGACACGGGCGGATCGTTGGCGCGGACAGGCAGCGTGAGCGTCTTGGTCAGTTCCTTTCCCGCCGGCGTTGTCAGTCTCACGCGGACCGGGTGGTCGCCAACCTCTTGCGCCGTCACCGAAAGGCTGAGTTCCTTCTTTTCGCCGGTGCCAAGCGCCACCTCGGAAGGGATGCGCCCACTTAGCGCAACGCCCCGGGCCGAGACCTCCAGCCCCACGGGGCCGGGCGGGCCATCAGCGTGCACGAGTTCAAGCAGGATGCGGCTTTCGTCGCCGGGGGCCAGGAACCGCGGAAGCGAGACGTTGGCCACCACCGGATCGCGCACCGTGACCTCGCGGGCGGCCTGCCCTACGCCGGAACGGCTCCAGGCCACTGCCATCAACCGCACAGCGCCGTTGAAATCAGGCAGGTCGAAACGCGCCTGCGCGGTTCCGTCAGGCCCGACCTCGAGCGGGCCGGAGAAGAGAGCGACTAGGTCGTCGGTCGGCGGGGGCGACTGCATCTGCATACGATTGCCGCCGTCGCCGCCTGAACGGACCCGTCCCCGTGCGCCCTGCATCACGTCGATGAGCCGGCCGTAATGATCGCGGATCTCCACCCCGAGACGCCGTTGCCCGAAATAGTGGCCAGAGGGATCAGGCGCCTCGAACCCGGTGATGTTGAGGATCCCGACATCTACCGCGGCCAGCGTGACATAGCCGGATTCCCGGCCGCGCAGTCCGTCGACCGAAACCGTTGCCTCGAGCGGGCCGCGCGGGCGCGTGACCTCGGGGGCGTTTATCGCGACCGAAAGCTGCTTATCGCCCGGGTCGATCTTGGCATAGGACAGCCCGAGCGAGCGCGCCGGGTTGCGCCCCGCCGCAACGTCCATCGGGCGGATCACCTGAGCGGTGACATAGGCGCCGGCCCCCCAGTCGTCGGTCACCTCCAGCGGAATGGTGTTCTCACCTTCTTCGACCTCGACGGCCTTCATGTCGATCAGGCGGTTCGACATCACGGTGACAAGCGCGGTGCCGGCATAACGCGGCACGAGTCTCAGCTTCGCCGTCTCGCCGCTGCGGTACCCGGGCTTGTCGAGGGACAGGTTCAGCGTATCCGGGGTTCGCGAGGCGTCGGCGGGCGCATACCAGCCGGCGTGGAAATCCTCGGAAGTGGCGACATAGGGCCCGTCCAGGCGTTCCACGACCAGTTCGTAGTGCCCCCATTCCACCGGCGCCGCAACCGTTGCGGGGTCCTGCCCCAGCCGGGTTTCGCCGGCCGCCACGCGTTCGCGTGTCGTGACCGGCTCCCAATTCCAGTTGCCATAACGCTGGTACCACTGGTACCGGGTCTTGACGCGGTTGAGGGTCCAGCGGACCTTCATGGGGACCGGCGCGCGGTCCGCCCCCACCGACCGGATCAGGAAGCGCGCATCGCTTCCTTCGGGCACGACGCCGTCGAATTCCGGCTTCACCCCGATCATCGGGCCCGATGGGGCCAGGGCACGTGTCACCTGACGTTCGACCGGTCGGCCCGAGCCCTCCTTGACGCGCAGGGTCACCTGCGCCTCGTGGGGGCGGTCGGCCACCTCCACCTCCGGTATCTCCACCGGGATGGTCAGGCGCCCCTCGGCGTCTGTCGTCCCCCCCTCGATGAAGGCCGAGCGGCTGGTCACCTGCGCGTCGTGCCGGCCGAAGCGATAGCGGGGATAGTCCGCGTGCGCGCGTTTGGCGTTCAACCGCACCACCCCGTCCGCTTTCAGCCCAGCCCCCGGCGCACCGAAAAGATAGCGGGCCTCGACACGTACCGGCGCGGCCTGGCCCGCCTGAATGGGGCCGTCGGGCAGGGAGAGGTCGAAATCGATCCGTTCGGGCAGGAAGTCCTCCACCAGGACCGTCCGGTCGGCCAGGGGCGGCGCCTCGGGGTCGCCCTTCACCTCCAGCGTCCAGGTGCCGCGCGGGGCGGCGGGCCCCACCGGCATTTCGAAGACGTGCCCGCCCGCAACATCCTTGGCCGAGGTCTGGCGCGCGTATTCGACCCCGTCCGGCCGGCTGAGAATGGCCGTGAGCGGCATCCCCGTGATCGCCTTTGCCTGTTCGTCGCGGGCAAGGGCCGTGGCACGGATCACCTCGCCGGCCCTGTAAGCCCCGCGATCCGGCGTCAGGAAGACATCGACGGGCGGCGCGGGCGGACGCCCCGAAACGCCCCGGTCGGAAAGATCGAAGGCCGGCCCCGAGAGCGACAGGAAGGTCATTTCCTCCCCGCCCGTTTCGGCCATCACCAACGCGGGGGCCGATCCGCCCTCCCCGCGCGTCAGACCTGCGGGAAAGAGCGCGTGTCCCCGCGCATCCGTGCGCCGCGTGGCGAGTTTCCGGTTCGCCCGCGATACCAGGGTCAGGCTTACATCCTCCCGAGCCGCAGCATCGGACAACCCACGCACAAAGACATGCAGCCCATCGGTGCCTTTCATCGTGGTCAGGCCCAGGTCGGTCAGGACGAACCATTGCGTGGCGCCGGGATCATCATGCCGCCGCTTGCCCGGGACACGCGCAGTGAGGGCATAGATCCCCGGCGGCTCATCGGCGAGCACCTCGCCAAGCGGCAAGCGCGTCGTCATGGTGCGGTTCAGTTCGTTTTGCACCTCGCCTTTGCCGCTCCAGACATCCTCCGCAATCTCATCGGTGAAATCACCCGCGCGATAGGCGCTCAGCGGCCGGGCGAAGTAATCCTCCTGAATAGTGCGCAGCAGGTTTCTGTCGCTGATGCGCCTCAGCTTGAGATCCACGGTATCGAGGTTGACCGTATCGATCGGAATAGCGGCCCCGGCGGCGCGCGGCAGGACGTAGGCACGGCCCGGGAAGCTTGCCTTGGGGCTGCGATCGCGGACATAGAGGGTGATCTCCACGTCCTTCATCAGCGTCTCGCCGCTGGCTGCCGGCAACCCTTCGCGGAAGGTCACGCGGTAGCGTTCGCCGTGCTGGACGCCCTCGATGCAAAGCTGGGTGTCCTGCGCCTCCACCGCCAAGCCGGGATCGGGCAGGCGTACGTAGGGGCTGTAATCCGTGCCGGCCTGGATCAGCGGCTCGGAAAACTCCGCGCAGATCCGCGGGCTCGCACTTTCGTTGTCGGCCCTGTGGTCGGTGATGCGGAACCCGTATTTGGCGACCGCCGCCTCAAGGGCGTCGCGCACGTCGGCACGCGGCTGGATACTCTCGGCCAGCCGCAGGGCCGCGACGGTGTCGCGCCCCCGGTCCAGACGTTCCAGGGTATCGCCCATGACCATCAGCGCGTTCACGCGCGCGCCCTCACTCAGGCCGCGAAGGTAGGCATTGACCGAGGCCCTGAGCGCGCGCGCGGCATGGCGGCGCTTTTCTGAGCGCTTGTCCGTTTCCTGCGCCAGCGAGAGCCGGGCGTATTCCGTCCACAGATCGCTGGTGTCACGCCGCGAAACGGCCGCGCCCGTCCAGCGCATGGCGTTGCGCAGATCGCCCTTCGCGCGCCGTTCCTGCGCAGCCTGCAGCAGCGCAGCGATCTGCCAGTCGCCGGCGGGGTGGCGCACACCCATCTTCAGCGCCTGCTCGCGGGCCGCGTCGAGGTCGGTGTCGGACAGAAAGCTCAGGTCGCGCGCGCGCGCCTCGGCGCGGTCCAGCACGCGCGGATCGGTCGGCAAGATCACCGCCGAAATCGCGCCGTCGTAGGGCTTCTTCTCCGAAACGCCCTTTTTCGGAAAGCAGGCATTCGACCGTTGATTGAAGGTGTAGGCGCCGCATTCGGGATTGCCCAGGCAGGCACGTTGGCACGCCTCGAAGGTGGTGTCGAAAAGCGGCTGCAGGTCGGCGCCGTAGAAATCGACGCCGCGGGTGACGACCTGCCGACGTTCGGGGACCGGGGACTGTGCCGCAGCGGGCACCACGAAACCAACCAGCAGCGCGACTGCAATCAAGAAACGAAACATTGCACGGGCTCTCCGATAAAACAGGCCGATGGTGCCACGCGCCACGGGGTCTGACAACGATTCCCCGGGCTGGGTTAAACGGGCGTTCACCACCATCGTGGACCGTGGCCGCCGGGTTGCGTTCGGCACGGCGGAGGGCGAGAGCATGAGCCTGGCCAACAAACTGGCGGAAGAGCGGCGCATGCGCCTGGCCGCGGAACGCCTTTTGGAACAAAAGCAGGCCGAACTGCATGCGGCCAACCGCAAGCTGGGGCTTCATGCCCGCCAGCTGTCGGACGAAATCGTCGAAACCCGCGCCGAGGTCCAGACGGTTCGGGACGAGAACCAGCGCGTCAAATCGGATCTCACCGCCGCCAACCAGAAGGTCGAAATCGCCGAACGCCGGCTGTGGCACTCGATCCAGACGATTCAGGACGGTTTCGCCTTCTTCGACGCCGACAGCCGGATGATCGCGGCCAATCGCGCTTGGCTGGCAGTCTTCGACGGTTTGGAGGCGGTCAAGCCCGGCATCAGCTACATCGAGATCCTTCAACTCATTACCGAAGAAGGTATCGTGAACATCGGCGACACGCCACCGGCCGCCTGGCGCGAGGCGATGCTTGATCGCTGGCAGAGCCCTGCCCCCGCGCCCGAGGTCGTCCGCCTGTGGAACAATCAATACATCAAGCTGATCGATCAGCGCGGTCAGGGCGGGGATGTTGTCAGCCTGGCCCTGAACATCACGGAAACCGTCCGATACGAGGAGCAGCTCAAGGAGGCGCATCGCCGTGCAGAGGCGGCAAGCCGCGCCAAGTCCGCCTTCCTGGCCAACATGAGCCATGAGATCCGCACCCCGATGAATGGCGTCGTCGGGATGGCCGACCTGCTGCGCGACACTGACCTGACCGAGGAACAGCGCCTCTATGCCGACACGATCAAGAATTCCGGAGAGGCTCTGCTGGTGATCATCAACGACGTCCTCGACTACTCCAAGATCGAGGCCCAAAAGATCGTACTGCACGAGGAGGCATTCGATCTCGAACACTGCCTGCACGAACTCGTCATGCTGTTGCAGCCCAAGGCCGCCGAGAAGGACCTTGAGGTCCTGGTTGACTACGACCTGTTCCTACCCACCCGGTTCATCGGCGATCCGGGCCGCATTCGGCAGGTGATGACCAACCTCATGGGCAACGCGATCAAGTTCACGAATTCCGGTCAGGTCGTGGTTCGCGTTGTCGGGATGCCACCAACGGATGAGGGCGCGACACGGCTGCACGTCACGGTCGAGGACACCGGCATTGGCATCCCGGCCGACAAGGTCGAACACATCTTCGGCGAATTCAACCAGGTGGACGACGCACGCAACCGCCGCTTCGAGGGAACCGGCCTTGGCTTGGCGATATCGCGGAAACTGATCGCGCTCATGGGCGGCGAGATCTGGGTGGAATCGGAAGAGGGCCAGGGGACGACCTTCGGCTTTTCGCTGAGCCTGCCCGCGGCCGAAGCGGACGATACCGCGGGCTTACCGCAGCTTCCGGCCCTCACGCGCGCGCTTGTGATCGACTCCCATGCCGGCAGCGCCGCCATTCTTTCCAAGCAACTGGCGGCGCTCGGCATCGGCGCCGTTCTCTGCCGATCGGGCGAAGAGGCACTTGAACAGCCTCTGGCGGAGTTCGATGCCGTCCTGGTCGATGGCGACATGCCCGATATCGGGGCCACGCCCCTGCCACAAGCCTTGGCCGGCGCGGGGGCCGCCGCCCTCATACTGCTCAGCCAGAACGGCGCCGCGCCCGGTTTGGACCCTTGCGGCCGTTTCCTGCATGTCACGCTCCAGAAGCCCGTGCCGCGCCGCATGCTGATCGAGGCGCTGCAAAGCATCGCCGCCGACAAGGGACCGCAGCCCCTCGAGGATGAATCGGCGGCGCCCCGGGCCATGCGGGTTCTCGCGGCCGAGGACAACAAGACCAACCGGCTGGTCTTTTCCAAGATGGTACGGGAACTGGATATCGAGCTTGCTTTCGCGGAAAACGGGCGCGAGGCGGTTGAGCTTTACCGTTCCTTCGCGCCGGACCTGGTTTTCATGGATATCTCGATGCCGGAAATGGATGGCAAGGAGGCCACGGCCCGGATCCGCGAAATCGAGGCGTCAGCGCCGGATCGGGTGCCGATCGTGGCAATGACGGCCCATGCCATGAGCGGCGACGCGGATAGCATCCTGTCAGCCGGGCTGGACCATTACTTGACCAAACCATTGCGCAAGGACGCGATTCTGGCCCAAATGGCGGCCGCGCGACCCGACGGCACGCGCGATCCGTCCGGCCCGCCTCAATCCGATGGCGGCAAGCGCAGGAATGCCGGCTTGTCCGTCTCCGACAGTTCCTCGGCATAACGATAGCCGCCGATGTCGAAATCCTTCAGCGCTTCGGGATCGCTCAGGCGGTGCTGGATGATGAAACGCGCCATCGCGCCCCGCGCTTTCTTGGCGTAGAAACTCACGATCTTGGGCCCGCCGGCTTTTTCCTCCATGAAGACCGGCGTGATGACCCGCAAGCGCAGCGCATCGGCATCGACCGCACCGAAGTATTCCTGGCTGGCGCAGTTCACCAGGACATCCGTTCCGATCTCGCTGGCCTGAGCGTTCAACGCATGCGTGATCTTGCTCCCCCAGAATGCGTAGAGATTCTTGCCCCGCTCGGTGCGCAGCCGGCTGCCCATTTCCAGCCGGTAGGGCTGGATCGCATCAAGCGGGCGCAGCACGCCGTAAAGGCCGGACAGGATGCGCAGATGATCCTGCGCCCAGTCCAGTTCCTCGGGATCCAGCGATCGCGCCTCGAGCCCTTGATAGGTGTCGCCTGCAAAGGCGAGAACCGCCGGTTTTTCCTCCATCTCGCCGAAGGCGCGGAAGCGGTCGGCGTTGAGCTTGGCCAGATTGTCGCTGATCCCCATCAGGCGTTTCAGGTCGTCCTGCGACAGCCCGCTGGCGGTTTCGGCCAGCGTTTCGGCCTCCTCCGCGAAGGCCGGGCGCGTGGCCGCCACCCCCTCGGCGGGCGTCATGTCAAGTTTCTTGGCAGGCGATACAACGACCAGCATGTGCGCATGTCTCCGTTTTTTGCACCGCGAAACCTAGTCCGGCGCCGCCAGGACGTCCAGAAACGCCGGGCCGAAACGCTCGGCCCTGCGCTCGCCCAGCAGGCGGCGCAATTCGTCAAGGTCGCGCGGCCGCGACGATGCCACGCGCGCCAGCAACGAGGCCGAGCAACTCAACGGCTTCTCGCCCCCCGTCTCGCCGCGCGAAAGTTCGGCCTGGACCTCCAGCAACCGGTCGTAGAGCGTGCCGGCGGCGCGGCCGGCCAGCTTGCGCCGGGCGGGGTGGACCCGCTCCCCGGCGCCGGTTATGACTTCGAGGAAATCGGCCCCGTACCGCTCCAGCTTCTTCGCGCCCACGCCGCCGATGCGCGCCATCTGATCCAGGGTCTGTGGGCGGGCCTCGGCCATCTCGATCAGGGTCCGGTCATTGAAGATCATGTAGGCGGGCAGCTTGGCGGCCTCTGCCAGGGCGCGCCGCTTGGCCTTGAGTGCGGAAAGAAGCGGCGCATCCTCCTCGGCGACCAGCGCCTTGGCGGCGGGCCGTCGGCTCTTGGGCGTCAGCGTGTCCCGGCGCAGGGTGATGTCTTGCTCCCCGCGCAGGATCGGCCGGGCCGCCTCGGTCATGCGCAGGGCCCCGTGCCGTTCGGGGTCGGGGCGCACCAGGTCGCGGCCCATCATCTGGCGAAAAACCCCCTGCCAAGCGCGCCGATCCAGTTCACGGCCCACGCCGAAGGTGGGCAACTGGTCATGGCCGCGCGCGCGGACCTTGTCGCTGGTATTCCCGGTGAGCACGTCGATGAGATGACCGGTGCCGAACCGTTCCTCGGTACGCAGGGTTGCGGAGAGGGCCTTGCGCACCGCCTCTGTCGCGTCGAAGGTTGCCGGCGGGGCATCGCAGAGATCGCAATTGCCACAGGGCGCCGCCGCCTCGCCGAAATACCGCAGAAGGGTCACGCGGCGGCATTCCAGTGCCTCGGCCAGTCCCAACAGCGCGTTCAGCCGCGCGTGATCCGCCATCCGCCGTTCCGGTGGCGCCAGTCCCTCGTCGATCTGGGCGCGGCGCAGGCGAATGTCCTCGGGCCCGAACAAGGTCAGGGTTTCGGCCGGGGCCCCGTCCCGGCCGGCACGGCCGATTTCCTGGTAGTAGGCCTCGATCGACTTGGGCAGATCGGCATGGGCGACCCAGCGGATGTCGGGCTTGTCCACACCCATGCCGAAGGCGACGGTGGCCACGACGATCAGCCCGTCCTCGGCGGTGAACCGCGCCTCGACGGCGCGCCGATCGGCCGCTTCCATGCCGCCGTGATAGTGGCAGGCGGCGTGGCCGGCCTCGCGCAGGGCCTGTGCAAGGCTTTCGGTCTTGGCGCGCGTGCCGCAGTAGACGATGCCGGACTGCCCCTTGCGCGTGGCGGCGAAGTCCAGCACCTGCCGGCGCGGACTGTCCTTGGCGGCGAAGGCGAGGTGAATATTCGGCCGGTCGAAGCCGCGCAGGAACTGCTGCGGCGGCTGGCCGTCGAAGAGCTTGTCGACGATCTCCGCGCGCGTTTCGGCGTCCGCCGTCGCCGTGAAGGCCGCCAGAGGTACGCCAAGCGCACGGCGCAATCCGCCGATCGCCATGTAATCGGGGCGGAAATCGTGGCCCCATTGGCTGACGCAATGTGCCTCGTCCACCGCGATGAGCGACACGCCGATACGCCGGAGCATGCCCAGGGCCGACCCGGCCGCCAGCCGTTCAGGCGCAATATAAAGAAGCTTCAGCCGCCCTTCACGAAGGGCCTGCCAGACCGCCTCGGTCTCCGCGTCGGTATTTGCGGAGGTCAGCGCGCCGGCCTCGACCCCGGCCTCCCGAAGGGCGCGAACCTGATCGCGCATCAGTGCGATGAGTGGCGAGATCACCACCGTCACGCCCTCGCGCATCAACGCGGGCAGCTGGAAGCACAGGGATTTGCCCCCGCCCGTCGGCATGATGGCCAGCACGTTCTCGCCGCGGGCCACGGCCTCCACGATCTCCTGCTGGCCGGGCCTGAAGGCCGCGAATCCGAAGACATCACTCAGAAGCGGAAGGGCGTCTGCCATGGATCCTGCACGGTTCTCGGTCTGCTCTTGACCGGAGTGTTTCACACGGCGATTCGGCCGACAAGAGCGCTCAGTAGAAAACCGCGGCGTTGTTGATCAGAATGATGCGCAGGGCGTAGACGCCGACAAGCGCGACCAGCGGCGAGAGGTCGATGCCCGACATGGTCGGCAGGATGCGCCGGATCGGCTGATAGATGGGTTCCAGCAGCCGGTTCAGCATGTACCAGATCTGCGCGACCAACTGTTGATGCAGGTTCAGAACCTGGAAGTTGATCAACCAACTCATGATCACATGCGCGATGATGAAGAACCAAAGTATATCCAGCAGCAGAAGCAGGATCTGGAACAACGACTGCATGGGCGCCTTCCCTCGACCGATTTGCGTTCAAGACCTACGCGCCGCGCCGCGCGAGCGCAAGCCTGACGCGGGGTTGCGGTTGACGCAGGCCCCGGCCCACCCGAGAACGCCCGCGAAAGGAGCCCCGCGATGTATCCCCTTCCGCGCCTCTTGTGGCAACTGTTCCGGCATCGCAACGATCCCCCGCTGGCGGTGACGGACACGCATGTCTCCAACCACCTGTGCCTGCCCTGGGACATCGATTTGTGGATGGAACTCAACAACGGGCGGGCGCTCACGCTTTTCGACCTGGGGCGCATCCCCTTGGCGCGCCGGGTCGGGCTGATCAGCGTGCTGCGGCGCAATGGGTGGGGCCTGACCATGGCGGGGGCAAGCGTGCGCTACCGCCGCCGCGTACGCGTGTTCGACCGCATCCAGATGCGGTCGCGCGCGGTCTGCTGGGACGACAAGTTCGTCTATATCGAGCAGTCGATGTGGCGCAGCGACGGACAGTGCGCCAATCACATCCTATACCGGTCAGCCGTGACAGGACCGACGGGGATCGTCGCGCCGGCGACAGTGATGGCGCAACTGGGTCAAACGGCGGACTCGCCGCCGGCGCCCGACTGGGTCACCGACTGGATCGCGGCCGATGCGGCGCGACCCTGGCCCCCGATGCAGGAATAGCTTGCCACGCGCGCCGCGCGCCTGTCATATCGGCCCGCAAGGCAGGGGGCAGGCATGGCCGGAATATCGCGGCGCAAGCGCATATGGGGATGGTATTTCTTCGACTGGGCAAGCCAGCCCTACCACACCCTGCTGGTCACCTTCGTTTTCGGGCCGTTCTTTGCCGGCGTCGCCGCCGACTACTTCATGGCCTCCGGCCTGCCGGAACCCGCCGCCGACGCTCGGGCACAAAGCATGTGGTCGCTCTGCTTGACGATCACCGGCCTCATCATCGGGCTGGGGGCTCCTCTCGTCGGGGCGCTGGCCGATACGGCCGGGCGGCGGATGCCATGGATCGTGGCGTTCTCGCTCATGTACGTTGTCGGCGCCGGCGCCCTGTGGTGGACCGACCCGGACGGTTCCAACATGTGGTGGGCGCTGACCTTTTTCGGCATCGGCTTCATAGGGGCCGAGTACGCGCTGATCTTCATCAATTCCCAGCTGCCCTCCCTCGGCTCCGCGCAGGAAACCGGCAATATCTCGGGGACGGGCTTTGCCTTCGGCTATGCCGGCGGGGTGATCTCGCTGATCATCATGCTTGTCTTTTTCATGGAGCAGCCCTCGGGCAAGACGCTGGCCGGCCTCGACCCGGTCTTCGGGCTGGATCCCGCAGAGAAGCAGGGAACCCGCTTCGTCGGCCCCTTCACCGCCTTGTGGTTCGCCGTTTTCATGATCCCCTACTTTCTTTGGGTGCGCGACCCCGGTCCGCCGCGGCAGGGGCGTGGCGTGGGCGATGCGCTGAAGCTGGTCAAGAAATCCCTCCTGGGCCTGCGTGACCGGATCAGCCTGACGGCCTACCTGGGCTCCTCGATGTTCTACCGGGATGCGCTGAACGGCCTTTACGGCTTCGGCGGAACCTATGCGCGGCTGGTGCTGAACTGGGACATCGTGTTGATCGGCGTCTTCGGGATCGTGGGGGCGATCTCTGCCGCCTTTTTCAGTTGGGCCGGCGGGAAGGCCGATCGCGCCTTGGGCCCCAAGCCGGTGATCATCTCCGCCAACTGGGGGCTCTTGCTTGTCTGCGTGGTCGTGGTGGGCATGAACCGCGAACAGATCTTCGGCATCCCCCTGCGCGAGGGGTCGATCCTGCCCGACGCCATCTTCTTCGGGTGTGGCGTGCTGATCGGCGGCCTGGGCGGGGTGCTTCAGGCGGCCAGCCGCTCGATGATGGTGCGCCATACCGATCCCAGGGCACCGACGGAGAATTTCGGTCTCTACGGCCTATCGGGGCGCGCGACGGCCTTTGTCGCGCCCGCCCTGATCGGTGCCGTCACGACCGTGAGCGGCAGCGCGCGCATCGGCGTCTCGCCCCTCATCGCGCTTTTCCTGCTGGGTCTGTTCCTGTTACGTTGGGTCAGGGCGGACGGAGAAATGGACAGATGGGGCGTTACCTGGGATTGATCGCGCTCGGGCTGACACTGGCGGCCTGCGGGGCGAGCGCGCCCCCAAACGACCCGCAAGGGGTTGTTTCGACACAGAATATTCCGGCGCATATGGCCGGGGTGCATGCCAAGACGCTGTTCGGGGCCAAGCCGGGGGGCTCGCCTCAGGCACCGCGCCCCTTTGGCAGTTACGCCAAGGGTTGCATGGCCGGCGGCCAGCGACTGCCCGAGACGGGACCGACGTGGCAGGCCATGCGCCCGTCCCGAAACCGTAACTGGGGACATCCGGACGCGATTGATTTCATTGAAAAAATTTCCCGATTCGCCGCCACCCAGCCGGGCTGGAAGGGGGTGTATGTCGGGGACATTAGCCAACCGCGCGGGGGGCCGATGCTGTCGGGGCACCGCAGTCACCAGACGGGGCTGGACATCGACGTCTGGATGCGGCCGGCGACGCGGCTTAACCTGTCCGAAGCCGAAAGGGAAAACATTTCAAGCACTTCCATGCGCCGGGCCCGGGGGGCGTTTACCAACGATAACTGGACCCGGGCCCACCACGAGATCATCAAGGCCGCGGCAAAGGACCCGCGCACCGCGCGCATCTTCGTCTTTCCGGGGGCCAAGGTCCGGATGTGCAAGGACGAATCCGGCCCCGACCGGGCCTGGCTGCGCAAGATCCGGCCCTGGTGGGGGCACCATTACCACTTTCACGTTCGCTTAAGATGTCCCGCCGACGCGGCGCACTGCAAGAACCAGGCGCCGCCCCCTCCGGGGGACGGCTGCGCCGATGCACAGGCCTGGGTGGACAACATCCTCGACCCGCCGCCGCCCGATCCCGACGCGCCCGATCCCAAGCCCCGCAAGGAGCTGACGATGCACGACCTGCCGCGCCAATGCCTGGCCGTTCTGCAGGCGGAGTAACCATATCCTGCGGAACACACCCGACCCGCCCCATCATTTTGTTTTTGACAAATCCCGGATCTGTGGCAGGCTGTTGCGTGAGTTCAACAAATCGAAAGGAGGTGGTCCAGTGTCTATAGAGGTATTGGAGCGAGGTGTCGGAACAGTCCGGGAGGCGCGCGCCTGAGGCAGCCCTTGGGCGACTGGCCCAACCGGATTGGTGTGCCCTAACCGGCCCACCTCCGTTAACTTCTAGGGGGCCGCTCCGAAACCCGGGGCGGCCCTTTCGAGTTGTACGGTTCGTACGAACCGTACGGGTTTTTCGTACGGATCGCGCCCGATCGACCGGCCATGCTGCATATCACCGACACCATCGCCATCGAGGACTGGGAACTGACCGAGCAGTTCACCCGCGCCGGCGGCCCCGGGGGCCAGAACGTCAACAAGGTGGCCACGGCGGTGGAGCTGCGGTTCGAGGCCGCACGCTCACCCAACCTGCCCGAGCCGGTGAAGCGCCGGCTGAAACGCATCGCCGGCCGCCGCTGGACCAAGGAGGGCGCGGTGGTCATCCAGGTGTCGGAGGAACGCAGCCAGGCCCGCAACCGCGAGATCGCGCGCGAGCGGCTGGCGGCGCTGGTGCGAAAGGCCACCGAGAAGCCGAAGCGGCGGGTGCCGACCAAGGTATCGCGCAGCCAGAAACGCAAGCGCCTGGAGGGAAAGAAGGCCCGCGGCGCCGTCAAGGCGCTGCGCGGCCGGGTGGATCCGGAGGATTGAGGAAAGGACCGGAAGATGAGCCGATCGGACAACATGGAGCGGGTACCGCCCCGGCGCGGTCGAGCGGTACGGCTGCGCGCGGGCGAGGGTCTGCGCATCGTCAACACCCACGGCGCCCAAGTGGTGGACACCTGGGCCTTCAACGCCGACGACATGGCCGAGGCGATGTCGATGGAACACCTGCGCGCGGGGCTGGGGCGGATTTACCCGCGGCGGGGCGACGGGCTGCTTACCAACCGCCGCCGCCCGATCCTGACGCTGGAGGAGGACACGGCGCCCGGCACCCATGACACGCTGATCGCCGCCTGCGACGTGCACCGCTACGCCGGGCTGGGCTGCACCGGGTACCACGACAACTGCACCGACAACCTGCACGCCGCCCTGCGCGCCATCGGGGCACGGGCCTTCCATACGCCGGCGCCGCTGAACCTGTGGATGAACATCCCTCTCGACGCCAATGGCGCAACGGGCTGGGCCGCCCCCGAAAGCCGCCCCGGCGACCACGTCACCCTGCGCGCCACGCTGGATTGCATCGTGGTCATGTCCACCTGCCCGCAGGACATGCTGCCCGTGAACGGCGCGGACTGCACGCCGCGGGAGGTGCATTACGAGGTGGTGGGGTGATAGCTGTATCTTGATACAGCGCGTAATCCACGAGCGCCACAACCGGGCCGTGCTGCGGTTCTAGGCGGAATGAGCCGGGCGGTGAAACCGGGGCAGATCGAGCGACGGGGCTCAAGGCGGCGGGCAGCACATCCCAGCCTGCACTTGCTGGCAGCGTCGGTGAACAACGACACCGAAAAACCTTAAGCGGCGATTTGGCCGACGGTGCCCATCCGCCAGGCCCAGCCCGCAACCGAACGCGCTTGACATCGCAGAAGTCGAAGCCGCGCACATCTTTTGGGGACGGTCAAACCTCCACCGCCATCGCCTCCTGTGCGCCCACGCCGAAGACCCGCTTGTAGCGCGCCACCTCGTCGGCCGGGCCCATGGCCTTGTTGGGGTTGTCCGAGAGCTTCACCGTGGGCCGGCCCTCGGCCGAGACGGCCTTGCAGACGAGGGAGAAGGGGGCGAGGCGGTCATCGTCCGTCAGCCCGCGGAAGTCGTTGGTCAGCAGCGTCCCCCAGCCGAAGGAGGGGCGGCAGCGGCCGGCAAAGCGGGCGTGCAGATCGGTGATCTTCTGCTCGTCCAGCCCGTCGGAGAAGATCACCATCTTCTCGCGCGGGTCCTCGCCGCGGGATTTCCACCAGTCGATCGCGGTCTCGGCCCCCTGTACCGGGTCGCCGGAATCGATGCGGATGCCCGTCCAGCCCGCCAGCCAGTCGGGCGCGTTGCGCAGGAAGTTCTCCGATCCGAAGGTGTCGGGCAGGATGATGCGCAGGTTCCCCGAGTGCTCCTCGTGCCAGTCGGCCAGCACCCGGTAGGGCGCCTCGCGCAGTTCGTCGTCGCTGTTGGCCAGGGCGGCGTAGACCATGGGCAGCTCATGGGCGTTGGTGCCGATCGCCTCGAGGTCGCGGTTCTTGGCGATGAGGCAGTTGGAGGTGCCCACGAAGGCGGGGCCCAGGCCCTCGGTCATGGCCCGCACGCACCAGTCCTGCCAGAGGAAGGAGTGGCGCCGGCGGGTGCCGAAATCCGCGATGCGCAGGCCCGGGACGGTGCGCAGATGCTCGACCTTGCCCCAGAGCTTGGTCATGGCGCGGGCATAGAGGATCTGCAGCTCGAAGCGCTTCATGTCGTGCAGCACGGCGCGGGAGCGCAGTTCCATCAGCACGGCCAGCGCGGGGATCTCCCAGAGCATGACCTCGGGCCAGGAGCCCTCGAAGGTGAGCTCGTACTGGCCGGCGCGCTTTTCCAGGTGGTAGGGCGGCAGCGAGAGGTTCTCGAACCAGTCCATGAACTCGGGCGTGAACATCTGCCGCTTGCCGTAGAAGGTGTTGCCGCGCATCCAGGTGGATTCGCCGCGGGTCAGCGAAAGCGAGCGGATGTGATCGAGCTGCTCGCGCAGCTCGCCCTCGTCCACCAATTCGGCCAGGCGGATCGAGTCGGTCCGGTTGATGAGGCTGAAGGTGACCTGCGTGTCGGGGTGATTGCGCAGCACCGACTGGCACATCAGCAGCTTGTAGAAATCCGTGTCGATCAGCGAGCGGACGATCGGGTCGATCTTCCACTTGTGATTCCAGACGCGGGTGGCGATGTCGACCATGGGGCGGCTCCGGCTTGCACTTCGCCCGGTTTAAGCAAAGCGCGGGCGACGTGGCAAGCCGGCGCGGCGCCGGGTCAGCGTGCCTCGATCATCTCGGCCATGCGCACGATGCCCTCGGCCTGCTTGATCGAGGCGATGTCGATCAGCTTGCCCTTGTAGGTGGTCGCGCCCTCGCCGCGGGCCTTGGCCTCTTCCATGGCCTTGAGGATCTCGCGGGCCTCGGCCACCGCCTCTTGGGAGGGGGTGAAGACCTCGTTGGCCAGGGCGACCTGCTTGGGGTGGATGGCCCACTTTCCGACCATCCCGAGCGTGGCCGAGCGGCGCGCCTGCGCGCGGAAACCGTCGTCGTCGCTGAAATCGCCGAAGGGGCCGTCCACGGGCAGCAGCCCGTGGGTGCGGCAGGCCGCGACGATGGCCGCCTGGGCCCAGTGCCAGGGATCGGCCCAGTACTTCTCGCCCTCGCGCAGCATGTAGTAGTTTTCCTGCGTGCCGCCGATGCCGGTGGTCGCCATGCCCATGGAAGCGGCGTAATCGGCGGCGCCGAGGCTCATGGCCTCCAGCCGGGGCGAGGCGGCGGCGATTTCCTCGACGTGGGCGATGCCGGCGGCGCTTTCGATGATGACCTCGAAGGCGATCTTCTTGGAGCGGCCCTTGGCGGCCTCGACGGCGGTGACCAGCGCATCGACGGCGTAGATGTCGGCGGCGTTGCCCACCTTGGGGATCATGATCTGGTCCAGCCGCTCGCCGGTCTGCTCCAGCAGGTCGACCACGTCGCGGTACCAGTAGGGCGTATCCAGCCCGTTGATGCGCACCGAGAGGGTCTTGGCGCCCCAGTCAACATCGTTGATGGCCTGGATGGTATTGGCGCGGGCCGCCTCCTTGTCGTCGGGCGAGACCGAGTCCTCCAGGTCGATGTTGATCACGTCCGCGTCGGAGCCGGCCATCTTCTCGAACAGCTTGGCGTTGGAGCCGGGGCCGAAGAGTTGGCAGCGGTTGGGGCGGGCGGGGGCGGGCGGCTGGATGCGAAAGCTCATATGTCGGGACCTCGGCAAGGATTTTGCGGATTTCTTGGCCCGATGGCTATTGAATTACCCCCTGTTTCGCAAGCGCATTCGCGGACGCGGCATCGATCGCCGGGGCGCGAGAACGCAAAAATCCCGTCGCGGATGGACCTGCGGGGCCGGGCGTGTGCTCCGAACGAGGGCGATGCGAGGGCTGATCGTGGCCAATCGGGCACCGGTCGCCGTGGCCGCCGCGCCGTATCCGGCGGACCGGATCGACCGGCGCATCGCGGTCATGGGCATGGCCTTGGCGGGGGCGCTGGTCTGCATCGTCAGCCTGTTCCTGCCCGGCCGCGACGCGCTGAACCTGCGGCTGGAGGTGATGGCGGCGGTCAGCGTGCCGGTTCACACGGTCTGCCTGGCCCATGCCGACGACCAGTTGACCCGCGCCCATGTGGTTTCGGCCGGGGGCGGGCCATCTGAGGTCGGAGACCATGGCGGCCGCGCAAGGTCACGGGGAATCTGGCCTGCCAGACGAAGAAAATTCGCAAGAATCCGGGTAAAACGGGAATTTCTTGCAGGGGGTTGCCCGGGCGCCGTGAATTCAACAGGATTTCGCATGCGCCCCGACGCAGACTGGCGCAAACCGTGATTCCGCCAGGGACCCGAACCATGATCCAGACCCCCTATCTGCTTTTCCTGGGCGACGCGCCCGACATGCTGGCCGCCAAGGTGGCCATCGGCATCCGCGACTGGCGGCCGGAGAACGCGCTTGGGCAGTTCCGCCTGCCGGGCTGCGGGGCGGACCTGGGCCTTGCGGACATGACGCTGGCCGAGGCCAGGGAGGCCGGCGCGAAGACGCTGGTGATCGGCGTGGCCAACCGCGGCGGCGTGATCTCGCAGGAGTGGAAGAAGGTGCTGGTGGCGGCGCTGGAGGAGGGGTTCGACCTGGCCAGCGGACTGCACAACCTGCTGCGCGACGAGCCGGACCTGGTGGCGGTGGCCGAGGCGACGGGCCGGGCGCTGCACGACGTGCGCGTGCCCGAGGTGGCCTATCCGATCGCCAACGGCGTCAAGCGCAGCGGCAAGCGCTGCCTGGCCGTCGGCACCGACTGCTCGGTGGGGAAGATGTACACGGCCATGGCGATGGAGCGCGAGATGCAGGCGCGCGGCATGGCGGCCACCTTCCGCGCCACCGGCCAGACCGGGATCCTCATCACCGGGGACGGCGTGCCGCTGGACGCGGTGGTGGCCGATTTCATGGCCGGCAGCATCGAGTGGCTGACCCCGGACAACACGGCGGAGCACTGGGACCTGATCGAGGGACAGGGGAGCCTTTTCCACGTCTCCTACTCGGGGGTGACCCTGGCGCTGATCCACGGCGGACAGCCCGATGCGCTGATCCTGTGCCACGAACCCACCCGCGCGCACATGCGCGGATTGCCGGGCTACCCCCTGCCCGGTCTGGAGCGGCTGCGCGACACCGCTCTGCCGCTGGCCCGGGTGGCCAATCCCGACTGCCGGGTGGTGGGCATCTCGGTCAACACGCAGGCCATGGCGGAGCAGGAGGCGCGGGACTACCTGGCCGGGCTGGAGCAACGCATGGCCCTGCCGGCGACCGACCCGTACCGGTTCGGCGCGGGCAAGCTGGCCGAGGCGCTGGCGACGCTGTGACCGGGCGCCGGGGCCCGGCGGCGCCGCCGGACGCCTCCGGCGGGAGTATTTCGGCCAAGAAGAAGGGAGTGGGCCCGTGCAGATCGAGGTGACGCGCGATACCTTCCGGCTGGCGCAGGTCTTCACGATCTCGCGCGGGAGCCGGTCCGAGGCGCAGGTGCTGACCGTGCGGCTGCGCGCGGGAGACTATCGGGGATGGGGGGAATGCGTGCCCTATGCCCGTTACGGGGAGACGCCGGACAGCGTGGCCGACCAGATCGCGGGCCTGCCCGCGGACCTGACACGGGAGGGGCTGCAGGAGCTGCTGCCGGCCGGGGCGGCGCGCAACGCGGTCGATTGCGCGCTTTGGGACCTGGAGGCGAAGCGCGCGGGCAAGCGCGCGTGGGAGCTGGCGGGCCTGCCCGCGCCGGGGCCGGAAGTGACGGCCTATACCCTGTCGCTGGACACGCCCGAGAAGATGCGCGCGCAGGCCGCCGCGCACGCGCATCGCCCGCTGCTGAAGATCAAGCTGGGCACGCCCGACGACATGCCCCGGCTGGAGGCGGTGCGCGCGGGCGCGCCCGAGGCCCGGATCATCGTGGACGCCAACGAGGGCTGGAGCGCGCAGACCTATGCCGAGCTGGCGCCGCACCTGGCCGCCCTGGGCGTGGCCCTGGTCGAACAGCCCCTGCCGGCCGGCGACGATTCGGCCTTGCGGGGGATGGCGCGGCCCGTGCCCCTTTGCGCCGACGAGAGCTGCCACGACCGCGCCAGCCTGCCGGATCTGCAGGGCAAGTACGATGTGGTCAACATCAAGCTGGACAAGACGGGCGGGCTGACCGAGGCGCTGGCCCTGCGTGCCGCGGCCCGCGCGGCCGGTTTCGGGATCATGGTGGGCTGCATGGTGGGCACCTCGCTGGCCATGGCGCCCGCGACGCTGGTGGCGCAGGGCGCGCTGGTGACGGATCTTGACGGGCCGCTCCTTCTGGCCGAAGACCGCGACCATCCGCTGGCGTTCGACGCCGCCGGCGTGCATCCGCCCTCGGCGGATTTGTGGGGCTGAGCCCGGAGAGAGGAGACGAGGACATGCGCACCGTTTACGTCAATGGCGATTACCTGCCGGAAACCGAGGCGACGGTCTCGATCTTCGACCGGGGATTCCTGATGGCCGACGGGGTCTACGAGGTCACCAGCGTGCTGCGCGGCAAGCTGATCGACTTCGACGGGCACGCCAAGCGGCTGGAACGGTCGCTGTCGGAGCTGGACATGAAGAGCCCGCTGGACCGCGACGCGCTGCTGGAGATCCACCGCGAACTTGTGCGCGCCAACGAGATCGACGAGGGACTGGTCTATCTCCAGATCACCCGCGGCAGTGACGGCGACCGAGATTTCGTCTTTCCCGATCCGGCGACGACGGACCCCACCGTGGTGCTGTTCACCCAGTCGAAACCGGGGCTGGCGCAGAGCCCCTCGGCCAACACGGGGCTGAAGATCGTCAGCATCGACGACCTGCGGTGGGGCCGGCGCGACATCAAGACGGTGCAGCTGCTGTACCCCTCGATGGGCAAGATGATGGCCAAGGCGGAAGGCGCCGACGACGCCTGGATGGTGGAGGACGGCCAGGTGACCGAGGGCACGTCGAACAACGCCTATATCGTCAAGGACGGCCGCATCATCACCCGCGGGCTGTCGCACGAGATCCTGCACGGCATCACCCGCGCCGCGGTGCTGCGCTTTGCCCGCGAGGCGCAGATGGAGGTGGAAGAGCGCCCCTTCACCATCGCCGAGGCGCAGGCCGCCGACGAGGCCTTCGTCACCTCTGCCTCGGCCTTCGTCACGCCCGTGGTGGAGATCGACGGCGTCAGGCTGGGCGACGGCACCCCCGGGCCGGTGGCCGGGCGGCTGCGCGAGATCTACCTTGACGAAAGCCTCAAGGCGGCGATCTGACGCCGCTCAGGGCACCAGGACGGCCGCGCCCTGCACCCGCCCCTGACGCAGATCCTTGAGCGCCGTGTTGGCCTGGTCCAGCGCATAGGGGGTCGTCCGGGTTTCCACGCCGGCGGCATGGGCCAGGGGGAAGAACGCCGCCCCATCGTGCCGGGTGAGGTTGGCGACCGAGACGATCTCGCGCTCCATCCACAAATCCGCATAGGGAAAGCCGGGAATGTCGCTCATGTGGATGCCGCCGCAGACCACGCGCCCGCCCTTGCACACGGATTTCAGGGCCTTCGGCACCAGTTCGCCCACGGGCGCGAAGATGATCGCGGCGTCCAGTTCCTCGGGGGCATCCTCGGAGGAGCCGCCCGCCCAGGCCGCGCCGAGCCGGCGGGCGAAGTCCTGCGCGGCGGTGTCGCCGTCGCGGGTGAAGGCCAGCACCCGCCGCCCCTGCCAGATGGCGATCTGGCACAGTATGTGCGCCGCCGCTCCGAAGCCGTAGAGGCCGATGGTCCGCAGGTTGTCCCCGGCCCGCGACAGGCTGCGGTAGCCGATGAGCCCCGCGCAGAGCAGGGGGGCGCTGGCCACAGGGTCCATCTCGTCGGCCAGGGGGAAGACGAAATCGGTGTGGGCCAGGCAATACTCGGCGTAGCCGCCATCCATCGTGTAACCGGTGAAGAGCGGCGCGTCGCAGAGGTTTTCCCGGCCCATCCGGCAATATGCGCACTGTCCGCATGCATGGCCCAGCCAGGGCACGCCGACGCGCTGGCCCTCGGCGAGGCCCGCCACGCCGGGGCCGCAGGCGTCCACCCGGCCGACGATCTCGTGGCCGGGCACCAGCGGCAGCTTGGGCTCGCTCAATTCGCCGTCGAGGATGTGCAGGTCCGTCCGGCAGACGCCGCAGGCCTCCACACGGATGCGCAGCTGTCCCGCGGCGGGCTCGGGGCGGGGCATCTCGCGCAACTCCAGCGGCGCGCCGGGACGGTCGAGAACCATTGCACGCATGGGGGACCTCGTGTTCCTGCTGGCAGGACTCAGTTTTCCGGGTTGCCCACGTTCTCGGCGAAGGCCTTCTGGAAATCGGCCTGCTTTTCCGCGCCGGCCTCGGTCTGGTATTTCTCTTTCCACTCGGAATAGGGCATGCCGTAGAAAGCCTCGCGCGCCTCCTCCTTCGACATCTCGATGCCGCGTTCGTTCGCCGCTTCCTGGTACCAGCGGCTGAGGCAATTCCGGCAGAAGCCGGCGAGGTTCATCATGTCGATGTTCTGCACGTCCGTGCGTTTTTCCATCAGGTGTTCACGCAGGGCGCGGAAGGCCGCTGCCTCGATCTCGGTGCGGGTCTGGTCATCCATCGCGATCCCTCCTTTGATACGGTTACAACATGCGCTTGAGATACGGGGGGTGCAAGTCGTCCAGCCGCACGGTCAGGCTGCCGACCTCGGGCATGGCGGCATCCAGTTCGTCCAGGACCATCTGCGCCATCGTCTCGCGCACCGCCTGCTCGCGGCCGGGCAGCAGCAGGAGGGTGGCGTGGGCGAAGCTTTGCGGCTCGACGCCCAGGCGGTATTCGGTGCAGGCGATGGTGCGCACCCGGACGGTTGCGGGATCCGCGATCGAGGGATGAGCGACCAGCAGATCGAACAGGCGCTCGCAGAGCCCCTGCAGATCGTGGGTGGCCTTCAACTCGGCGGAATGTTCGATCACCAGGTGGGGCATTTCGTGTCCTTTCCTATACGCCTGCGGTTTCGGCGGCCTCGGCCAGCAGCGGCGCCAGGCGCCTGGCCCAGGCCTCCTGCGCGTCCGCGGTGCCAATGAGATCGTTGCGGAGTTCCAATAGCACGTTCGGGCGTTCATGCGCGATGGCGTGCCGGGCGATGGCGTCGCCGGGCAGGTGGCCGCCGTAGGGTTCGTTCTCGCCGATGCAGAGGTCGGGCTCGGCCCGCAGGCGCGCGATGAGCGGCCGGGGCAACCTTTCGTCGGCGGCGTGGAGGACGCCGACGTGCCAGGGTCGCGGCGGCCGACCCTGAAGCTGGGGGGTGAAACTGTGGACGGAGACGATGATCGTGTCCGCGCGCCGCGCGGCGAGGTCGGCCAACGCCCGGTGGTAGGGCCGGTAGCAGCCGTTGAGGCGGCGCGCGATGTCCTCGGGGCCGGCATCGCGGTTGGCCGGGATGACCGTGCCGTCGTAGAGCTTCATCACCAGCGTGGGGTCGTCCTCGCCCCGGTTGGGATCGATCACCAGGCGCGAGAAGTTGGACAGGATCACGGGCGCCTCCAGCGCCCGGCCCAGGGCGCGCGCGACGCCGGCGGCGCCGACATCATAGGCGATGTGGCGCGCCATGTCGCCCGCCGCCAGCCCCAGCGTGCCCCCGTTCACGAAGGGCGGAACGGTATTGGCGGCATGGTCACAGGTGACGAGCCATCGCGCGGGGCGGTCCGCCCCCTCGATTTCGAACGGGTGATAGGTCATCGGGCTGTCATATCCATTGGCCACCCTTTAGGACAGTTGCATGGCGATGTGAATTGCGCGATAAGGGCGCGGCATTGCGTTAGCGGTAACAGGCGTTATCGGTGACCGGTAAAATTCACACGTTGACAGGGCCGGCAGCCCGCGCCAGACGGTCGCGCCCGGCCCGCCGCACAGGGAGGTTCGAACGCATGAGACGCCACCGCAAGGTCAAGATCGTGGCCACGCTTGGCCCCGCCTCCTCGGACTACGCGACGATCCGCGCGCTGCACGAGGCCGGCGCGGATGTCTTCCGTCTGAACATGAGCCACGGCACGCATGACGAGATCGCCGCGCGGCACCGCATCATCCGCCAGATCGAGGAAGAACTCGACAGCCCCATCGCGATCCTCGCCGATCTTCAGGGGCCCAAGCTGCGCGTCGGCACCTTTGCCGGGGGCGAGGCGGAGCTGGAGGAGGGCGCCACCTTCCGGCTGGACCTGGACGAGCGCGAGGGCGACGCCAGCCGCGTCTGCCTGCCCCACCCGGAGATCTTCCAGGCGCTGGAGCCGGGCGCGGCGCTGCTGGTCAACGACGGCAAGATCCGGCTGCGGGTCACCGACTGCGGCGCGGACCATGCCACGACCGAGGTGATGGTTGGCGGCACCGTCTCGAACCGCAAGGGGGTGAACGTGCCCGACGTGGTGCTGCCGGTGGCCGCGCTGTCGGACAAGGACCGCGAGGACCTGGAATTCGCCTGCGGGCTGGGGGTGGACTGGATCGCGCTCAGCTTCGTGCAGCGGGCGCAGGACGTGACAGAGGCCCGCGAACTGGTGGCCGGCCGTGCCGCGGTGCTGAGCAAGATCGAGAAACCCGCGGCCGTGGGCAGCTTCGACGAGATCCTGGCCGCCTCGGACGGGATCATGGTGGCCCGCGGGGACCTCGGCGTGGAGCTGCCCGTGCAGAACGTGCCGCCCATCCAGAAGCGGCTGGTGCGCAAGTGCCGCAGCCACGCCAAGCCGGTGATCGTCGCCACCCAGATGCTGGAATCGATGATCGAGAGCCCGATGCCCACCCGCGCCGAAGTCTCGGACGTGGCCACGGCGATCTACGAGGGCGCCGACGCGATCATGCTGTCGGCCGAATCGGCCGCCGGCGATTACCCGGTGGAGGCGGTGACCACCATGGACAACGTCGCACAAGAGGTCGAGGACGACCCCACCTACACCGATATCATCGAGGCCTCGCGCCGGGCCGAACGCGCCTCGGTCGCCGATGCGATCGTCGCCGCCGCCCGCGAGATCGCCGAGACGACGGATATCAAGGCGATCTGCTGTTTCACGCAGTCGGGCACCACCGCCCTGCTGATCGCGCGGGAGCGCCCGCGCGTGCCGATCATCGCCATGACAAATCTCGTGGGCGCCGCCCGGCGGCTTGCGCTGACCTGGGGCGTGCACTGCGTGATGACCGGCGAGCTGGAGCGCTTCAAGCAGGCCGTTCTGAACGCCGCGCGCGCGGCGCGCGAGGAGGGATACGCCGATCCGCTGGACCAGATCGTCGTCACCGCGGGCGTGCCGTTCAACGTGCCGGGCACCACCAACATCCTGCGCGTGGCCCCCTGTCAGGAAAGTTTGATCTATTCCTCCGAACCGGGCTAACATGACGCATCCGCCATGCCGGCGGTGCGGAGGAAGCGATGGATGCCGATCTCGCCCTGGTCATTGGCCTGATCTTGGCCGTCTTCTCGGTTCCGGCGATCCTGTCCGCCTTTTCCGACGGCCGGGCCCCGCGCGTAGCGGCGCTGGCCCTGATCGGCGGGGGCGCGCTGATCGTCTGGGCCCTCTGGTCCAAGCCGGGGGGCTATGCGATCGAGGAAATTCCCGACGCCTTCATCCGGGTCGTGGCGCGCGTCATCTGAGGCGGACGCGCGCGGGCGATCCCCTCTTGATCAATCCGGCGCGGGGGCGTATACGGCCCCCTCACCCGCGCGTCCGGCCAAGGCGGCATGCCGAGTCGCGCGTCACGACCACCCCGAGAGGAGACGGAAATGCCCAAGATGAAGACGAAATCGAGCTGCAAGAAGCGGTTCAAGGTCTCGGCCAATGGCCGGGTCATCCGTGCCAATGCCGGCAAGCGCCACGGGATGATCAAGCGCACCAACAAGTTCATCCGCGATGCGCGCGGCACCACCACCATGGACAAGGCTGACGAGAAGATCGTCAAGCCGATGATGCCCTACGCGCGCTGAAGAAGGACAAGACCCATGGCACGAGTCAAAGGTGGGACGACAACCCACGCCCGTCACAAGAAGATCACCAACGCCGCGAAAGGCTATTACGGCCGCCGCAAGAACGCCTTCAAGACGGCCACGCAGGCCGTGGACAAGGCCAACCAGTACGCCACGCGGGACCGCAAGAACCGCAAGCGCAATTTCCGTGCGCTGTGGATCCAGCGGATCAACGCCGCCGTGCGTGCGCATGACGAGGCGCTGAGCTATTCGCGCTTCATCAACGGGCTGACCCTGGCCGGCATCGAGGTGGACCGCAAGGTGCTGGCCGACTTGGCCGTGCGCGAACCGGATGCCTTCGGCGCCATCGTGGATCAGGCAAAGAGCGCGCTGGCCAAGTAAGGCCGCTGCGCCCGAGGGACAGGACAATCGCCGCCGGCCCCGCGCCGGCGGCTTTTTTGTGCCGTCCTGGCCCCGTCCAGAGGGAACCGGCCTGCCCGCCTGTCCGTTGATGCATGACGCAAAAGGAGGGTGACAGGTGGCCGATACCGCACGCAAAGCCGAACTCTACCGCATGGACATGCCGGATCACCTATGCCCTTTCGGGCTGAAGTCGCGGTATCTGCTGAAGCGGCAAGGCTACGAGATCGACGATCATCTCCTGAAAAGCCGCGAGGACGTGGATGCCTTCATGGAGGAGGCCGGCGTCGACACGACGCCGCAGACCTACATCGACGGCGAGCGCATCGGCGGCTACGAAGAGCTGCGCGCGCACCTGGGCTACGGCTCCGAGGAGAAGGAGCAGGACGACGAGCCCTCCTACACGCCGGTCATCGCGATCTTCGCGCTGTCGGCGCTGATCGCGCTGGCCATCGCCTGGGAGGCGCTGGGAACGGTTCTTGCCATCCGCACGGTGGAATGGTTCGCCGCGACGGCGATGTCCCTGCTGGCGCTGCAGAAACTGCAGGACGTGGAAAGCTTTTCCACCATGTTCCTGAACTATGACCTGCTGGCGCAGCGGTGGGTGCCCTATGGCTATCTCTACCCCTTCGGCGAGGCGCTGGCCGGCGTCCTGATGATCGCGGGGGCGCTGATCTGGATCGCGGCGCCCGTGGCGCTTTTCATCGGCACGGTCGGCGCCGTCTCGGTCTTCAAGGCGGTCTATATCGACAAGCGCGAGCTGAAGTGCGCCTGCGTGGGCGGCGACTCGAACGTGCCTCTGGGGTTCATCTCGCTGACCGAGAACCTGGTGATGATGGCCATGGGAACCTGGATGGCGATCAAGTAAGCCCCTTGGCGCATCACCGTTTTGCAGGATACTGTGCACCGCATGGATCACCGGGCCTTCATCGCCGCCCTGCCGCGCCGGACGCTGGCGGAACTGACCCGCACCGAGGATGCCGCGGGGCTGCGCCATCTGGCCGGGCACGCGGGGCTGATCGCCGGGCTGGGCGCCTGGATCGGCATGGGCTGGCCGCTTTGGTGGGCGGCCCTGCTGCCGCAGGGGGTCGCGATCTGCTTCCTTTTCACCCTGCAGCACGAGGCCACCCACAAGACGCCCTTCGCCACGGGCTGGCTGAACGAATGGGTGGGGCGGCTGAGCGGGCTGGCGATCCTGCAGCCCTTCGAATGGTTCCGCTACTTTCACCTCGCCCATCACCGGCATACCAACGATCCCGCGCGCGACCCCGAGCTGCTGGCCGGGGCGAAGCCCGGGACGCCGGGGGCCTATCTTCTGCATGTCTCGGGCCTGCCCTTCTGGTGGGGGATGGCGCGGCAGACGCTGCGCAACGCCCTGGGGCGGGACCCGGGCGGCTACGTTCCGGCGCGGGCGCGGCCACGGGTGCGGGTCGAGGCGCGCTGGATGCTGGCGGCCTACGCCCTGGCGGGGGCGAGCCTCGTGCTGTCGCCGCTGCTGGTCTGGGTCTGGATCCTGCCCGCGCTTCTGGGTCAGCCGGTTCTGCGGCTCTATCTTCTGGCCGAGCACGGGCGCTGCCCCTTCGTGGCCGACATGCTGCGCAACAGTCGGACCACCTTCACCAACCGGATGGTGCGGTTCCTGGCCTGGAACATGCCCTATCACGCCGAACACCACACCTTGCCCAACGTGCCCTTCCACCGGCTGCCGGCCTTGCACCGGGCGATGCGGGGCCATCACGGGGCGACGGCCCCGGGCTATGCCGCCTTCACCGCGGGTTACCTGAAGGGCCTCGGACGGGGCTGAGCCTTGCGCCCCGGGCCCAAGCGGGGTAGTCCGCCCCTGACCCTGCAAGCGGTGAGATCATGGACGACCTGAGAGACAAGTACCTGAGCGCCATCGCCGAGGCGGCCGACGAATCCGCGCTGGAGACGCTGCGGGTGCAGGCCCTGGGCAAGAAGGGCGAGATCAGCCTGAAGATGCGCGAACTGGGCAAGATGGACCCCGAGGAGCGCAAGCAGATGGGGCCCCGTCTCAACGCCCTCAAGGACGAGATCAACGCCGCCCTCGCCGCCAAGAAACAGGCGCTGGCCGACGCCGCGCTGGACGAGCGGCTGCGGGCCGAGTGGCTGGACGTCACCCTGCCCGCGCGGGTCCGCCGCCGGGGCACCATCCATCCCGTCAGCCAGGTGACCGAGGAGGTCACGGCGATCTTCGCCGACATGGGCTTCGCCGTGGCCGAAGGGCCGCAGGTGGAAAGCGACTGGCACAATTTCGACGCGCTCAACATCCCCGGCCACCACCCCGCGCGGGCCGAGATGGATACCTTCTACATGCACCGCGAAAGCGGCGACGCCCGGCCGCCGCACGTGCTGCGCACGCATACCTCGCCCGTCCAGATCCGCTCGATGGAGCTGCGGGGCGCGCCGCTGCGGGTGATCTGCCCCGGCCGCGTCTACCGCGCCGACTACGACCAGACGCACACCCCGATGTTCCATCAGGTCGAGGGGCTGGCGATCGACCGCGACATCTCGATGGCCAACCTCAAGTGGTGCCTGGAGGAGTTCGTGAAGGCGTTCTTCGAGGTCGACGACGTCGAGCTGCGCTTCCGCGCGTCGCACTTTCCCTTCACCGAACCCTCGGCGGAGGTCGACATCCGCTGCTCTTGGGAGGGCGGAACGCTCAAGGTGGGCGAGGGCGACGACTGGCTTGAGATCCTGGGATCGGGCATGGTGCACCCCAGGGTGCTGGAAGCCGGCGAGATCAACCCCGAACGCTGGCAGGGCTTCGCCTTCGGCGTGGGCATCGACAGGATCGCCATGCTGAAATACGGCATCCCCGATCTGCGCGCCTTCTTCGAGTCCGACCTGCGCTGGCTGCGCCACTACGGCTTCGCCGCGCTTGACGTGCCGACGCTGCACGGGGGGTTGTCGGGGTGAAAATCACCGCTGCGGAAAACTGGGAAGAAAATTTTTTGGCTGCCGGACCCGCTCATTCTTTGTCGGTCAGGTTGTCGCTGGATTCGGTCCAGTAATTGCTTTGTTCGATGCAATTTACCTGTTCTTTCGAGCGACAAGAATCTGAAAGCGCGAAAGCGCGGCGCGACGACCGAAGACGCGTTTACGCCGAATTTTTGCGTCAATGCAGCGTCGTTCGGACCGAAATATCTAGCGGACCGTCAAGCCAGACGCTTTCTTCGATCGTCTCCCCCCTGAAAGGCAACTAACGAAATTACGCTGATTTCGCCCGAAGATGTTGGCCAGAAAGCCTTCTCCTCGAGTGGATAGTTTAGTTAAAGCAGTGAAAGACGATCTTGCCAAGTGAACATGCGTCCAGGCAACTAGAGCATGTCGCGACAATCCAGAGTCATTCCCGCCCCGGGCTTGACCCGGGGCCTCCCTGCCGGCCGGGCAAGGCCCCGGGTCAAGCCCGGGGCGGGTGTTTCCGATTGAGCAAGGCGTGCACTAAAGGCCACCGAACCCGGCATCCCCGATCTGCGCGCCTTCTTCGAGTCGGACCTGCGCTGGCTGCGCCGCTAGGGCTTCGCCGCGCGCGACGTGCCAATGCTTCACGGCGGGTTGTCGGGCTAGGCCCGGCCGGATTCCCGGCCCGGCTGCGGCTCCAGCGGGGCGCCCTGCAGGGCGCCCCAACGGGGCCGGAACCGGCCCTTTTCCGGTGCGTTGCCTCGGGGCAACCGCCCAAGGAGGCCCGCATGCCCCTTTTCCGCCACGAGAACCGGCAGCGCAGTGCCCGAACGCGGCGCATCTACGCCGCCTTCGAACTGGCCTATACCCTGTGCGACTTCACCGCCGCGGTCTGCTTCCTCGTCGGGTCGGTCCTGTTCTTCTGGAACAGCCTGGAGACGGCGGCGATCTGGTTCTTCGTGGCGGGCTCGGCACTGTTCTGCACGCGCCCCACGATCCGCTTCGCCCGCGAACTCAAGCTCGCCTCGATGGGCGATGCCGAGGACCTGGCCGACCGGCTGGAGGACTGACTGCCCCGGTGACGACCAACACGCGATTGACGCCCCGCGCCGCGGCGTGCAGGGCTTGAACGACAACCCGCCGGAGGATGACCGCCCATGTCCAAGACCCTGACCGCCGCCGCAGCGCAGTTCGCCAGCGTGATCGGCGATCTGGATGCCAATTTCACCGAGCACCGCAAATGGGTGGACGCGGCCCGCGACAAGGGCGCGGACCTGCTGGTTTTTCCCGAACTCAGCATGGTGGGTCACTACGGGGCCGAACATCTTCTGGACATCACGATGAAAAGCAACGACCGGCGCCTGCTGGACCTCAGCCGCGCGGCCGGCGAGATGATCCTGGTGGTCGGCTTCGTCGAGGAGGGCCCGGCGGCACAGTTCTACAACGCGGCCGGCGTCTACAAGAACGGCAAGCTTGTCTATATCCACCGCAAGATCAACCTGCCCTCCTACGGCAAGCTGATCGAGACGAAGTACTACGCCCAGGGCCGTTTCGTGGACAACTACGAGATCACCCGCGACTGGCGGCTGGGGCTGCTGATCTGCGCCGATCTGTGGAACCCGGCGCTGACGCACCTGGCCTTCCTGCACGGGGCGACACTGCTGGTCTCGCCGATTTCCAGCGGGGTGGAGGCCGTGGGCGAGGCCTTCGACAACCCCTCGGGCTGGACGGCGACGATGCACTTCTACTCGATGATGTACGGCGCGCCCTCGATCATGGTGAACCGCTGCGGCCCGGAACTGGACCTCAATTTCTGGGGCGGGTCGCGCATCCTCGACCCCTTCGGGCATCCGCTGGCCATCGCCGGGCACGACCCCGAGCTGATCACCGCCGAGCTGGACTACGGCGAGGTCCGCCGCGCCCGCGCGCTGCTGCCGACCGTGCGCGACAGCAACATCGGGCTGGTCGAGCGCGAGACCGACCGCCTGATCGCCCGCCTGGGCGTTCCGGACATCATCCGTCACGACGAGTGAGCGCGCGCACCGGCCCCTGTCCGCACGCCGCGCGGGGGCGCCCCTTCCCCCCCGCCGCGATATCCGCTAAACGCCCCCTGACCCGACAGACAACCGGCGGATGCTTTCATGAAGTTCACCCTTTCCTGGCTGAAAGACCATCTGGAAACCGAGGCCACGGTGGCCGAGATCGCCGAGGCGCTGACCGATCTGGGCCTTGAGGTGGAGGAGGTTTTCGACCCCGCCGACCGGCTGAAGGATTTCACCATCGGCAAGGTCCTGAAGGCCGAGCAGCACCCCGACGCCGACCGGCTGCGGGTGTGCCAGGTGCAGACAGCACGCGGCGAGGAGCAGATCATCTGCGGCGCCCCCAACGCGCGGGAGGGAATCACCGTGGTGGTGGCCAGCCCCGGCACCTACGTGCCCGGCATCGACACCACGATCGGCGTGGGCAGGATCCGCGGCGTGGAAAGCCACGGCATGATGTGCTCGGAACGCGAGATGGAGCTGTCGGACGAGCACGAGGGCATCATCGAACTGCCCTCGGGCGAGGTGGGCGAGCGCTTCACCGACTGGCTGGCGGCGCATGAACCGGCCAAGGTGGACCCGGTCATCGAGATCGCCATCACGCCCAACCGCCCCGACGCCCTGGGCGTGCGGGGCATCGCGCTGGACCTTGCCGCCCGGGGGCTTGGCCGCATGAAACCCGCCCCGTCGGCGGTGGTGGAGGGGCAATTTGCCAGCCCTGTCGGGGTCAGCATCGCGCCCGACACGCGCGAGGGGGGCTGTTTCCTTTTCGCGGGCCGCGTGATCCGGGGCGTCACGAACGGGCCCAGCCCGGCGTGGCTGCAGGACCGGCTGCGCGCGATCGGTCTGCGCCCCATTTCGGCGCTGGTGGATATCACCAACTTCTTCACCTACGACCGCAACCGCCCGCTGCACGTCTTCGACGCCGACAAGGTGCAGGGCGACCTGCGCATCCACCGCGCCGAGGGCGGCGAAAGCCTGTTGGCGCTGGACGAGCGCGAATACACCTTCGCGCCCGGCATGGTGGTGATCTCGGACGCGGGCGGGGTGGAATCCATCGGCGGCATCATGGGCGGCGCGGCCACCGGCTGCACCGAGGAGACGGTGAACGTCTTCCTCGAAGCGGCGCTGTGGGATCACGTCCAGATCGCCGAGACGGGCCGCGCGCTGAAGATCAACTCGGACGCGCGCTACCGCTTCGAGCGCGGGGTGGACCCGGAATTCAACATGGAGGGGCTGGACCTGGCCACGCAGATGATCCTCGATCTGTGCGGCGGCGAGGCGTCCGAGGTCGTCGCGGACGGCGCGGTGCCGGATGTCGCCCGCGCCTATCGCCTGGATCCCGAGCGCGTGAAATCGCTGGTCGGCATGGACATCCCCGAGTCCGAGCAGCGCCAGACGCTGACCGCCCTCGGCTTCCGGCTCGAGGGCGACATGGCCCATGTGCCCAGCTGGCGCCCCGACGTGACCGGCGAGGCCGACCTGGTGGAAGAGGTGGCGCGCATCGCCTCGCTGACCAAGCTGGAAGGCAAGCCGATGCCCCGGCCCCAGACGGGCGTGCCCAAGCCGGTGCTGTCGCCGCTGCAGCGGCGCGAACAGGCGGCCCGGCGCAATGCCGCCGCGCTTGGCTATAACGAGTGCGTCACCTACAGCTTCATCGACCGGGACAGCGCCGCGCTGTTTGGCGGCGGCGGGCCCGAGACGATGCTGGCCAACCCCATCAGTTCGGAAATGAGCCACATGCGCCCCGACCTGCTGCCGGGCCTTCTGCAGGCCGCGGCCCGCAACCAGGCACGCGGACAGGCCGACTTGGCGCTTTTCGAACTGGGCCACGCCTTCGACGGCGGCGAGCCGGACCAGCAGCACCTGCAGGTCGCCGGGCTGCTGGTGGGGCGGACCGCGCCCAAGGACGTGCACGGGCAATCGCGGCCGGTGGACCTGTTCGACGCCAAGGCCGACGCGGAGTCGCTGCTGGATGCCATGGGCGCGCCGGCCAAGGTGCAGATCCTGCGCGATGGCCCGGGCTGGTGGCATCCGGGCCGGCACGGGCGCGTCTGCCTTGGCCCGAAAAAGGTGCTGGGCATCTTCGGGGAACTGCATCCGAAGGTGCTGCGCGAGATGGAGGTCAAGGGGCCGGCGGTGGCCTTCACCCTGTTCCCCGAGGAAATTCCCCTGCCCCGGCGCAAGACCACGGCCCGCGGCGCGCTGGAACTGCGCGATCTGCAGGCGGTTGAACGGGACTTCGCCTTCGTGGTGGACCGCGATGTCGAGGCGCTCGCGCTGGTCAACGCGGCGGCGGGCGCGGACAAGGCGCTGATCGACGACGTGCGCATCTTCGACGAATTCGTCGGCGGCGCGCTTGGCGAGGACAAGAAATCCCTGGCCATGACCGTGCGCCTGCAGCCCACCGAGAAGACGCTGACCGACGTCGAGATCGAGGCAGTTGCGGACAAGATCGTGGACAAGGTCCAGAAAGCCACCGGCGGCACGCTGCGCGGCTGAGGCCGACGCGGCACCGCGGCAGGACTGGACTGGTTCATCAGGTGCGGCTGGACCTATCTTCAGCACGCCGAGGTGAGATTATGCACGCAGGACGCCTGTTGCCCGGGCCGGGCCCGGGCCAACCGCGATGGAGGCATTTCTCATGGACGGCACTCTGCCCAACGATATCGAATCGGTCGTCGAATCCGACCGCGCCCACGTCTGGCACCACCTGATCCAGCACAAGCCCTTCGAGACGGGCGCCCCCCGCGTCATCGTCGAGGGGAAGGGGATGCGTGTCTGGGATCAGCATGGCAAGGAACACATCGACGCCGTCTCGGGCGGGGTCTGGACCGTCAACGTGGGCTACGGCCGCGAGCGGATCGCCGACGCGGTGCGCGAGCAGTTGGTCAAGCTCAATTATTTCGCCGGCACCGCCGGCTCCGTCCCCGGCGCGCAGTTCTCCGAGAAGCTGATCTCGAAGATGCCGGGGCTGAGCCGTGTATACTATACCAATTCCGGCACCGAGGCGAACGAGAAGGCCTTCAAGATGGTCCGCCAGATCGCGCACAAGCGCTACGGCGGCAAGAAATACAAGATCCTCTACCGCGACCGGGACTACCACGGCTCGTCGATCGCGGCGATTTCTGCCGGCGGGCAGGACCAGCGCAACATTCAGTACGGCCCATTCGTGCCGGGCTTCGTGCGCGTGCCGCACTGCATGGAATACCGCGCCCAGTGGGACCTTTCGGGCGAAGAATACGGCCAGCGGGCTGCCGACGCCATCGAGGAGGTGATCCTGGCCGAGGGGCCCGACACCGTCGGCGCGCTGTGCCTGGAGCCCGTCACCGCCGGGGGCGGTGTCATCACCCCGCCGCCGGGATACTGGCCGCGCGTGCAGGAAATCTGTCGCAAGTACGACATCCTGCTGCACATCGACGAGGTCGTCTGCGGGGTGGGCCGCACCGGCACGCATTGGTTCGGCTACCAGCACTACGGCGTGGAGCCCGACATCGTGACCATGGCCAAGGGCGTGGCCTCGGGCTATGCCGCCATCGCCTGTTGCGTGACCACCGAGGAGGTCTTCGAGCTGTTCAAGCAGGACGCGGACGATCCGCTGGACTATTTCCGCGACATCTCGACCTTCGGGGGCTGCACCGCCGGGCCGGCCGCGGCGCTAGAGAACATGAAGATCATCGAGGACGAGGACCTGCTGGAGAACACCACGCGCATGGGCGACTACATGCTCGACCAGTTGCATGTGCTGAAGGACAAGCACCCGGTCATCGGTGACGTGCGCGGCAAGGGGCTGTTCCTGGGCGCGGAACTGGTGGCGGACCGCACCACCAAGGAACCGGTGCCCGAGGCGCAGGCCAAGGCCGTCGTGGGCGAATGCAACAAGCAGGGCGTCATCATCGGCGTGATGAACCGCTCGGTTCCCGGCTTCAACAACACGCTGTGCTACAGCCCGGCGCTGATCGCCACCAAGGACGATATCGACGAGATCATCGCGGCGACGGACCGGGCGCTCGGCACGGTCTTCGGCTGAGGGTGCCGGCCGGGGCCGGCTCAGCCGGCCCCGCCGCGGTCATGGGCTGCACGGCTGTCGGCCGGCGCCTCGGCGCGGTCGTGCATGCCGTAGTCACGCAGGACGTGGGCCACCCGCAGGCGGTAATCGGTGAAGACGCCGGCACGCCCCCTGCCCTGCGCGCGGCGGTGTTCGAACCGCGCGCGCCAGCTGCGCACGGCCTCCTCGTCCTCCCAGAAGGACAACGAGAGGAGCTTGGAGGGATCGGTCAGGCTCTGGAACCGTTCGACCGAGATGAAGCCCTCGGCGTCCTCCACCAGCGGCTTCATTTCGGCGGCGATGTCCAGGTATTCCTGCCGCCGGCCGTCGGCTGGGACGAATTCGAATATCACGGCGATCATCGCGGGCCTCCCATGACTTCGGGCCACCATCGCCGCGATGCGCCGGCTTGGCAAGCAGGCCGTCCCATAGCTCCAGATTGCATGGCCGCTAGGACCAGCTTATCGTCGGGGCATGGCGATCCCGGTTGAGACCTTCTTTCTGGACCCCGAGGGCGAGGGCACGCTGCAATCGCGCATCCAGCAGATGATCGCCGAGGGCATCTTGTCGGGCCGCCTGGCGCGGGGTGAGAAACTGCCCTCCTCGCGGCGGCTGGCGGCGCACCTGGGGGTCAGCCGCATCACCGTGACCCTGGCCTATACCGAATTGCAGGCCAGCGACTACCTGGAGGCGCGGCCGCGATCGGGCTACTACGTCTCGGGGAACGCGCCGGAGCCGCCGCAGTTCGCCGCGCAGCATCCCCGCCGCGACAGCATCGACTGGACGCGCGCGCTCGGGCGGCGCTTCACGGGGGGGCTGACGACCTTCAAGCCGCAGGACTGGTCGGCCTATCGCTACCCCTTCCTCTACGGGCAGACGGACCCCACGCTGTTCGATCATGCCAACTGGCGCCACTGTGCGTTGCAGGCCCTGGGCCAGCGGGATTTCGCGGCCCTGACGGCCGACCAGTACGACCAGGACGATCCCAAGCTGATCGAGTTCATCCTGCGGCACACCCTGCCGCGACGCGGCATCCTTGCGCGGCCCGACGAGGTGCTGGTGACGATGGGTGCGCAGAACGCGCTGTGGTTGGCCGCGCAGGTCCTGCTGACGCAGCGGCGCACCGCGGCGGTTGAGGAGCCGTGCTACCCGGCGCTGCGCGACATCCTGGTGCAGTCGCGCTGCAACCTCGCCTCGGTCCCGGTGGACCGCGACGGCCTGCGGCCCGAGGCATTGCCGGCGGAGGCCGACGCCCTGTTCACCACGCCCAGCCACCAGTCGCCCACCAACGCGACCATGCCGATGGCGCGGCGGCGCGCCCTGCTCGAACGCGCGCGAGAGCTCGACTCGCTGATCATCGAGGACGACTACGAGTTCGAGATCTCGTTCCTGCGACCGCCCCTGCCGGCGCTGAAGTCGCTGGATGCCGACGGGCGCGTGATCTATGTCGGCAGCTTTTCCAAGTCGATATTCCCGGGGCTGCGGCTGGGCTACCTAGTGGGGCCCGCCCCCTTCATCCGCGAGGCGCGCGCCCTGCGCACGCTGGTGCTGCGCCATCCGCCCGGCCACATGCAGCGCACCGCCGCCTACTTTCTGGGCATGGGGCATTACGACAGCCTGATCCGGCGTCTCGGACAGGTCTTCGCCAGCCGTCGGCAGGCAATGGAGCACGCGCTCGCCGCCAACGGCCTGCAGGTCGAGGGGCGCGGCGCCTTCGGCGGCTCTTCCATCTGGATGCGGGCGCCGCCCCATGTCGACACCGCGGAACTGGATCGGCGGCTGCGGTCCCGCAGCGTCCTGATCGAACCGGGCCACCCGTTCTTCGAGGGGCCGTCCCCGCCGCGCAACTATTACAGGCTGGCCTATTCCTCGATCCCCGCCGAGCGGATCGGACCGGGCATCGACCTGATCGCGGAGGAACTGGCCCGGATGGCGTGACGCCCCGCGCCGGGATCGGTCCGGGGCGAACCGGGGTCCGCGAGTCCGTGCGCAACGCGGACCGCGTTCGGCGATCTGGCCGGGAAAAAGAAAAGGGTCGCGAGGAGGATTTTTCTGTCCTACCGTGACCGGCGCATCGCAGGGAGATTGCGGATCATGACTCGCTACCAGCCGCGGCTCGATACCTCGCCGCCGGTGTCCGACGAGGTCCGGCAGACAACCTGTTACATGTGCGCCTGCCGCTGCGGCATCGACGTGCACATCAAGGATGGCCGCGTGGCCTATATCGAGGGCAACCGCGACCACCCCGTGAACCGGGGCGTGCTCTGCGCCAAGGGCTCGGCGGGGATCATGCAGCACAACTCGCCCGCGCGGCTGCGCGCGCCGCTCAAGCGGGTCGGCCCGCGCGGATCCGGCGAATTCGAGAAGATCACCTGGGACGAGGCGCTGGAGATCGCAACCGGGTGGCTGAAACCCCTGCGCGAGACGGACCCCGCCAAGCTGGCCTTCTTCACGGGCCGTGACCAGAGCCAGAGCTTCACCGGCTACTGGGCGCAGCAGTTCGGCACGCCCAATTACGCCGCGCACGGCGGCTTCTGCTCGGTCAACATGGCGGCGGCGGGCATCTACACCATGGGCGGGTCGTTCTGGGAATTCGGGCAGCCCGACTGGGACCTGACGAAGCTGTTCCTGATCTTCGGGGTGGCAGAGGACCACGATTCCAACCCCATCAAGATGGGGATCGGCAAGCTGAAAGAGCGCGGCGCGCGGGTGATCGGGGTGAACCCGGTGCGCTCGGGCTACAACGCCGTGGCCGACGACTGGATCGGCATCACGCCGGGCACCGACGGGCTGTTCATCCTGTCGCTGGTGCATGAACTGCTGCGGGCTGGCCGGATCGACCTGGACTACCTGGCGCGCTACACGAACGCCCCGATCCTGGTGAACCGCGACTCGAAATCACCCGACTACGGGCTGTTCCTGCGCGACGACGACGGGAAACCGCTTGTGATCGACCGCGCGACCGGCGCGCTTGCCCCCTTCGACCGTCCGGGCGTGCAGCCCGATCTGGCGGCCAGCCACCGGCAGGGCGACATCACGCACAAGCCGGTGATGCACCTCATCGCCTCGCGCTATCTGCAGCGGCGCTATTCCCCCGAGGCCGTGGCCGGGACCTGCGGCATCGCGCCGGACAAGATCCGGCGCCTCGCCGCCGAGATCGCGCGCACCGCCTTCGACGAGGAAATCGTGCTCGAGCGCGAATGGACCGACTTCCGCGGCGAGAGGCACGAGGTGATGCGCGGCCGGCCGGTCAGCTTTCACGCCATGCGCGGCATCTCGGCCCATTCCAACGGGTTCCAGACGGCCCGCGCCCTGCACCTGTTGCAGATCCTTCTGGGCTCGGTCGAGGTGCCCGGCGGTTTCCGATTCAAGCCGCCCTACCCCAAGCCGGTGCAGGCCCATCCCACGCCGCACTGCAAGGTCACGCCCGAGCGTCCGCTGGACGGGCCCCACCTGGGGTTTCCGCGCGGGCCCGAGGACCTGGCGCTTGACGAGGCCGGCAACCCGGCGCGGATCGACAAGGCGTTCAGCTGGGAAAATCCCCTCTCGGCCCACGGGCTGATGCACATGGTGATCTCGAATGCTCATGCGGGGGAGCCCTACCGGATCGACACGCTGTTTCTCTACATGGCGAACATGGCGTGGAACTCGTCGATGAACACCGGCGGCGTCATGGAGATGCTGACCGACACCGACGAGAACGGGGACTATGTCATCCCGCGCATCATCTATTCGGATGCCTACAGTTCCGAGATGGTGGCCTATGCCGACCTGGTCCTGCCGGACACCACGTACCTGGAACGGCATGACTGCATCTCGCTTCTCGACCGGCCCATTTCCGAGGCCGACGCGGCGGCCGATGCCATCCGCTGGCCGGTGGTGGCCGCGGACCGCGACGTGCGCGGCTTCCAGTCCGTGCTGTGCGACCTGGGCGCGCGGCTGGGGCTGCCGGGATTCGTGACGGCAGACGGCAGCGCGGCCTATGCCGATTACGCCGACTACATCACCAACCACGAGCGCAAGCCCGGCATCGGCCCGCTGGCCGGCTGGCGCATGGGCAAGAACGGGCTCACCCACGGGCGCGGGGCCCCCAATCCGGCGCAGCTGAACAGCTATATCGCCAACGGCGGTTACTTCGTGAAGCCCATCCCGCCCGAGGCCGCCTACATGAAGCCCTGGAACACGGCCTACCAGGACTGGGCGGTCAAGCTGGGCCTGTTCGACGCGCCGCAGCCCTATGTCTTCGAGTTGTACTCCGAACCGCTGCGCCGGTTCCAGCGCGCCGCCGAGGGCCACGGCGCGCGCCAGCCACCCGACCACCTGCGGGGGCAGATCCGCGCGGCCTTTGACCCCCTGCCCGACTGGTACCGGCCGCTGGAAGAGGCGCAGACCGACGCCGCCGCCTATCCCCTGCACGCGCTCACGCAGCGGCCCATGGCCATGTATCATTCCTGGGGCAGCCAGAACGCCTGGCTGCGGCAGATCCACGGGCACAACCCCCTCTACCTGCCCACCAAGGTCTGGCAGGCGCATGGATTCGCCGAAGGAGACTGGGCGCGCGTGACCTCGCCGCATGGCGAGATCACGGTGCCGGTGGCGCACATGGCCGCGCTGAACGAGAACACCGTCTGGACCTGGAACGCCATCGGCAAGCGCAAGGGCGCCTGGGCCCTCTCCACGGAGGCGCCCGAGGCCACCAAGGGCTTCCTCCTCAACCACCTGATCCACGAGTTGCTGCCCGAACGGGGCGACGGGCTGCGCTGGTCCAACTCCGACCCGGTGACGGGACAGGCGGCTTGGTTCGACCTGAAGGTCGCGATCGAGAAGGCCGCGCCACCGGCCGAAAGCCGCCCGGGATTCGGCGCGATCGCCTCGCCTGTTGGCCGCGGACCGGCAGAGTTGACATGGAAGGTCGGCGAATGATCCGCCCCGCCTGTCATCTTGCCCGAAAGACCCCGGGGGAGTCGCCCGAAGGGCGACGGGGGCGGCGCCCCCTCCAGCGCCCCGCAAGCATCGAGGTGCACCCGTGACGGACCTGCCCACGACCACCGACCGCAAGCTCGGCCTCGTCATCGACCTGGACACCTGCGTGGGCTGTCACGCCTGCGTGGTCTCCTGCAAGGGCTGGAACACCGAGAACTACGGCGCGCCGCTGTCCGACCAGGACCCTTACGGCGCCGACCCCACCGGCACCTTCCTCAACCGGGTCCACAGCTACGAGATCCAGCCCGAGACCGGCCCGGCGCAGCTGGTGCATTTCCCCAAGTCCTGCCTGCATTGCGAGGACGCGCCCTGCGTCACCGTCTGCCCCACCGGCGCCAGTTACAAGCGGGTGGAGGACGGCATCGTCCTTGTCAACGAAAGCGACTGCATCGGCTGCGGGCTGTGCGCCTGGGCCTGCCCCTACGGCGCGCGCGAGATGGACGCGGCCGAGGGCGTGATGAAGAAATGCACGCTCTGCGTGGACCGCATCTACAACGAGAACCTGCCGCAAGAAGACCGCGTTCCGGCCTGCGTGCGCACCTGCCCGGCGGGCGCGCGGCATTTCGGCGATCTGGGCGATCCCGACAGCGATGTCTCGCGCCTGGTGGCCGAGCGCGGCGGCATGGACCTGATGCCCGAGCAGGGCACCAAGCCCGTCAACCAGTACCTGCCGCCGCGCCCGCGCGATGCGCTGGAACCGGCGGGCGATGTGGACGTGCTGGCCCCCTACCTGGAACCGGTGGCAAGCGAGGCGCGCGGCTTCATCGGGTGGCTCGACCGCGCGCTCGACCGGCTGCCGGGCGGCCGCGACGGCGAGGGGCCCTGATGCATCCCGCGCCGTCGGTCATTGTTTTCACCACGCTGTCGGGGCTGGGCTTCGGCCTGTTGATCTGGCTGGGCGCGGGGCAGCCGGCGGTGACGGGCTGGACCGCCCTGGCGTTCTTCGTGATCGCCTATCTCTTGGCTGCCGGGGGGCTTGTCGCCTCGACCTTCCACCTGGGGCGGCCGGAACGGGCGCCGCTGGCCTTCACCCAGTGGCGCACCAGCTGGCTGAGCCGCGAGGCCTGGGCGAGCGTGGCGGCACTGGTGGTGATGTGCCTCTACGGCGCGGGGCTGGTCTTTTTCGGGGAACGCTACGCCTGGCTGGGCTGGGCCGGGACGGCGCTGAGCCTGGCCACGGTGCTGTGCACCGCCATGATCTATGCCCAGCTCAGGACCGTGCCACGCTGGCACAGCGCCCTCACGCCCGCGCTGTTCCTGGTGATTTCTCTGGCCGGGGGCGGCTTGCTGGCCGGGCAGTTGCAGGCGGCGCTGCTTCTTCTGCCCCTGGCCGCGGCGCTGCAGGTCGCTTGGTGGTGGCGGGGCGACCGGGCCCTTGCGCGCAGCGGCACCGACATGGGCACCGCCACCGGCCTGGGCGCACGGGGGAAGGTCCGCGCCTTCGAACCGCCGCACACGGGCACCAACTACCTGCTGCGCGAATTCGTGCACGAGGTCGGGCGCAGGCACGCCCGGCGGCTGCGGGCCCTCACCCTCGGGCTGGGATACCTGGCACCGGCCCTGCTGATCCTGCTGCCCTTCGCGCATGTCTGGGCGGTGGTGGCGGTGGCGCTGCACCTAACCGGTGTGGCGGCGGGCCGCTGGCTGTTCTTTGCAGAGGCCGAACACGTCGTCGGCCTCTATTACGGCAAGCGGTGAGGCGACCGGCGCGATCTGGCGCGCGCCTTGCTCAATGGGAAACACCCGCCCCGGGCTTGACCCGGGGCCTTGCCCGGTCGGCAACGAGGCCCCGGCTCGGGGCCGGGGCGGGAATGCATATGGATTGGCGCGACATGCTCTAGTCGAAGCCCTCGCTCCATTCGTCCAGAACCGGGTCGATCCGCCGCGCGCGGAACCGTTGCCACCGCACCCAGACGGCCCAGACAAGCGCCGCCAGGACGATCAGGAAGATGATGTTGAACCAAGGGATGATGGTGACATCGGGGCTCGCCACCGGCTCGATGTCCACCGCGTTGGGGAAGATCGACAGCAGCCTGTTGCGCCAGCCGTAATGGGTGATGGAGACCCATTGCGGCTGTTCCGCGTCCTGCTTCGAGATCAGGTCGGCGGCCCGGGCCTGAAGGTTCGAGGTGTCGAATTTCAGGTAGGGGGGCCAGAATCCCGTATCCTCGTTGCGGTAGATCATCGGGTCGCCGTCGGCCTGGAACGTCTGGATGAAGAAGACGTCCCGGGTGGGCCGGCTCTGGTCGCTGCCGGCGGCGCCGCTGCTCCAGAACAGGCTGTTGATGCCGGGATCGACCCGCTTCTCGTAGGTGTCCGTGATCCGCACGATATCGTGCTGCGGCAGCGTGTAGTGGAAGAAGCCGACCACCAGCAGCGCCACGAGCGCCCAGAACCCCCATTTCACGTAGATCATCCCGATCCCCCTGCGTGACCTGCACCGCGCCACAGGGTGCCGCACGCGGCGCAAATGTCCAGCGGATATTGCCCCGCGGCGTCCGGCGCTACCCCACCACGTTGAAATCCGGTCCGTAGGGGTAGCCGGTGATGTTCTCTGCCCCGTCCTCGGTGATGATCAGGATATCGTGCTCGCGGTACCCGCCCGCGCCGGGCCGGCCCTCGGGGATGGTCAGCATCGGCTCCATCGAGATCACCATGCCGGGCGCGAGAACCGTGTCGATATCCTCGCGCAGTTCCAGCCCCGCCTCCCGGCCGTAGTAATGGCTGAGAATGCCGAAGGAGTGCCCATACCCAAACGTACGGTATTGCAGCAGGTCACGCTCCTGCAGGAAGGCGTTGATCTGATGCGTGACCTCCGCGCAGGATACACCGGGCTTGAGCAGCGCCATCCCGTGTTCATGGGCGGCCACGTTGGCCTGCCAGATGGCCAGCGATGCGGCGTCCACCTCGCCCAGGAACATGGTGCGCTCCAGCGCCGTGTAATAGCCCGAGATCATGGGGAAGGTATTGAGGCTGAGGATGTCCCCACGCTCCAGCCGCCTTGCCGTGACCGGATTGTGCGCCCCGTCGGTGTTCAGGCCGGACTGGAACCAGACCCAGGTGTCGCGATACTCCGCCTCCGGGAAGCGTTCGGCGATTTCCAGCTCCATGGCATCGCGCCCGGCCATGGCGACATCGATCTCGCGCGCGCCTTCGCGCACTGCCTCGCGGATGGCATAGCCGCCCACGTCGGCCACCTGCGCGCCCTGGCGGATCAGCGCGATCTCGGCCGGGCTCTTGAGCATACGTTGCCGCATGGTCGCCGGCGCGATATCCACCATGGTCAGCGGCCTGAGGAAATCCTCCAGGCTGTCCCGTTGCGCCAGCGTCAGGTGATCGCCCTCGTAGCCGATGACCTTGTCCTCTCCCGCCACCGCGCGGATCGCGCGCCAGAAGTTGTCACGCCGCCAGTCGGTATAGGTGATGTTGTCGCCGTGGCTGTGCCGCCAGGGCTGGCCCGCGTCGATCCCTGCGCTGATCGTGACGCAATCGGATTCCGTCACCACCAGGGCATAGGGCCGGCCGAAGGCGCAGTAGAGAAAGCCGCTGTAGTAGGCCACGTTGTGCATCGAGGTCAGCACGGCGGCATGGGCGCCCGCGTCCTCCAACCGGCGGCGCAGGCCCTTCAGCCGCGCCTCGTATTCGATCTCGGCGAAGGGCAGCACCGCCTTTTCACCGTTGTGGAACCTGTAGAAATCGGGGCGGTCCGTCATATCGACCCTCCTTGAACGGAAAGGTCCCGGCGTTCAGGACGTTGGGATGCGGCCCCGCCGTCGCGGACGGGGGCGACGCCATCGCCCCGGGGCCGCGTCCTTCCTTGCTCATCCGGGGCCATCTGGCAAGATGGCACGCGCCACGCAAAAAGGATTTTTCGCCATGACCGTCCGGCCCGGCCCCCTTAACCTTGTCACCGATGTTGCCGGCCTGGCGGTCGGCAACGCGCAGGACGCGCACCTGAAATCCGGTGCGACGGTGCTTTTGGGCGCGGAGCCCTTCGTGGCGGGCGTCCACATCATGGGCGGCGCCCCCGGCACGCGCGAGACGGATCTGCTGGCCCCCGACAAGACGGTGGCGCAGGTGGACGCGCTGGTTCTGTCGGGCGGCTCGGCCTTCGGGCTGGACGCCGCCGCCGGTGTCGCCGAGGCGCTGCGCGCGCAGGGCCGGGGCTTCGACGTGGGTGGGCAGAAGGTGCCCATCGTGCCCGGCGCGATCCTGTTCGACCTGCTCAATGGCGGCGACAAGAACTGGGTGGAGCCCCCCTATCGCCGCCTGGGCCACGCGGCACTGGAGGCCGCCGGCAAAGAGTTCGGCCTGGGCAGCCTCGGCGCGGGCACGGGGGCGACGACGGCGAACCTGAAGGGCGGTCTGGGCTCGGCCTCGATCGTGCTGCCGTCGGGCCACACGGTGGGCGCGCTCGTGGCCGTCAACGCGCTCGGGCAGGCCACGGTGGGCGACGGCCCGCATTTCTGGGCCGCCCCCTTCGAGATCGAGGCCGAGTTCGGCGGACTGGGCCCGGCGCCGCGTCATCCGGACGCACAACTGCCGCGGACCAAGCTGTCCAGCCACGCGCATACCACCATCGCCATCGTCGCCACCGACGCCACGCTGGACAAGCCGCAATGCACGCGCATGGCCACCGCCGCCCACGACGGGTTGGCGCGCGCGCTGGTCCCGGCCCATACGCCGATGGATGGGGATCTGGTCTTTGCCGCGGCAACCGGCCGGCGCCCCCTGCAGGATCCGCTGGCCGATACCCTGGCGCTCGGCCATGCGGGTGCGACCTGCCTGGCGCGGGCGGTGGCGCGGGCCATCCATGCCGCCACCCCGGCCGAGGGCGACAGATTTCCGTGCTGGTCCGAGCGCTTCGAGGGCTAGCCGATTAGATCGGCCATCATGGCGGTGGCCGGATCGGCCAGGGAATCGATCACGTCGAAGTGGTGCCGGCCCTCGGCGATGCGCAGAGGGCAATCCCACGCCCCGGCCAGCCAGCGCGCCTGATCCAGGAAGGCGGGGCGCTCCTCGCCGCCGACCCAGACACGCACCTGCACGCCGGGCATCGGCGTCATCAGCACGGGGCTTTCCGCCGCGGCTGCGGCCGCGTCCAGGCGCAGGGAGTCGTTCATGCCGGTGCGCAGCAGCGGGCGCAGGTCCGCCACGGGCGAGATCGGCACCACACGGGCCAGCCGCGCCGCCACCGCGCCCGGCAGAATGCCCGGCACGCACATCCGTGCCACCAGGTGCCCGCCGGCGGAATGCCCCGTCAACGCCAGCGGCCCCTCGACCCGCCGGGCCATTGCCGCGACGGCGCGCGCGATCTGCCCGGTGATCCCGGCGATGCGCAGATCGGGGCACAGGTCGTAGGACGGTATCGCCACCGCCCAGCCCCGGGCCAGCGGGCCGGCCGCCAGGTGGGACCACCAGGACTTGTCGAACCGCAGCCAGTAGCCCCCGTGGACGAAGATGCAAAGCCCCTTCGCCGGGCCCTCGGGATGGAACAGATCGACCGCCTGGCGCGTCGTGGGGCCATAGGAAAGATCCAGGTCCGCCCGGCCCTGCGCCGTCAGCGCCTCGCGCAACCCGGCCGCGGCCGCGGCCCAGGCGGGGGGGTAGGTTTCGGCCCGCGGGATATGCGCGGCGTTGGCATAGGCGTCATCAAGGTCCATCGCATGTCCTGTCTGTCGATCTGGACAAGCCTAGCCTAGAATGCTTTGCCAGGACGAGAGTAGAATGGATGCAGGGGAAAGACATGACGACGGATCTGAAATCGCGACTCGATGATGCCGGGCTTCTGGCCGAGCAGGCCTACCTTGGCGGCGACTGGGTGGACGGGGACGAAGGAACCTTCGAGGTGACCAACCCCGCCACCGAGGCGGTCGTCGCGAACGTGGCCGACCTGTCGCGCGCACAGGTCGCCAAGGCCATTGCCGAGGCCGAGGCCGCGCAGAAGGACTGGGCGCAATGGACCGGCAAGGAACGCGCGAAGGTCCTGCGCAAGTGGTTTGACCTGATGATGGAGAACCAGGAGGACCTGGCCACCATCATGACCGTCGAACAGGGCAAGCCGCTGGCCGAATCTCGCGGCGAGGTGGCCTATGGCGCCTCCTTCGTGGAGTTCTTCGGCGAAGAGGCCAAGCGCATCTACGGCGAGACGATTCCGGGCCACCAGCGCGACAAGCGGATCACCGTCATCAAGCAGCCCGTGGGCGTGGCGGCCTCGATCACGCCCTGGAACTTCCCAAACGCCATGATCACGCGCAAGGCGGCGCCCGCGCTGGCGGCCGGCTGCGCCTTCGTGGGCCGTCCGGCGGCGGAGACACCGCTTTCGGCCACCGCCTTGGCCGTGCTGGCCGAACGCGCGGGCATTCCCAAGGGGGTCTTCAGCATTGTGCCCTCTTCGCGGGCCAGCGAGATCGGCAAGGAGTTCTGCGAGAACCCGGCGGTGCGCAAGCTGACCTTCACCGGCAGCACCGAGGTGGGCCGCCTCCTGCTGCGCCAGGCTGCCGACCAGGTCAAGAAGTGCTCGATGGAGCTGGGCGGCAACGCGCCCTTCATCGTCTTCGACGACGCGGATCTGGATGCCGCCGTCGAGGGCGCGATCATGTGCAAGTTCCGCAACAACGGCCAGACCTGCGTCTGCGCGAACCGGATCTACGTGCAGGACGGCGTCTACGACGCCTTCGCGGAGAAGCTGAAAAAGGCCGTCGGCGACCTGACCGTCGGCGACGGCCTGAAGGAGGGCACGGACCTCGGCCCGCTCATCAACGCGGACGCGATCCAGAAGGTGCGCGAACACATCGCCGACGCCGAAACGAAGGGTGCCGAGGTGACGACATGCAGCGCTGCGGGCGAGGACCCCGGCCACTTCCTGCCCCCGACCGTCGTCACGGGCGCCACGCAGGACATGGCCTTCGCCACCGAGGAGACCTTCGGCCCGCTGGCCCCGCTGTTCCGCTTCCGCGACGAGGACGAGGTCATCGAGATGGCCAACGACACGATTTTCGGACTCGCCTCCTATTTCTACGCCCGGGATCTGAGCCGTGTGACCAAGGTCGCCGAGGCGCTGGAATACGGCATCGTCGGGGTGAACACCGGCATCATCTCGACCGAGGTCGCGCCCTTCGGCGGCGTCAAGCAGTCGGGTCTGGGCCGCGAGGGCAGCCATCACGGGATCGACGAATTTCTGGAGATCAAGTACATCTGCACCAGCGTCTGACGGTCGCGCCGCTTGTCTTATGCGTGTCGGGCGGGCAGGCTGGCAGCACCCGCCACAGACGACAGGATGCAGGTGTCCCATGATCCGTGCCAAGGCCTTGTCTGCCCTTCTGGCCGCCGCCGGCATCGCGCTGCCGGCGGCCGGCGAAGAGCTGCGCGCCTCGCTTCAGCGCGAGATCACGGGTGCGTTGCGCTATGACGCAAAGATGGCCCTGCCGCCCGAGGCGCGGGTTCACGTCGAGGCGCGCGGCGCCTTCGGCACCCTGCTGGGCGAGACGACCTTCACCACCGAAGGGCGGCAGGTGCCCATACCCTTCGCCGTGGAGGTGCCGGCCAAACTGTCCGGAGACCTGCGCGCGGTCGTCCGGCTGAAGGGGCGGCCGCGGTGGATCGTCGAGGATGTGCCGTTTCCCGGCGGCGCGGCGGATGCCGAGGTGGGAGAGATCGCGCTCAAGCCGGTCACGCCGCTGGCCTTTGCCACGCATTTCGACTGCGGCGGCACGCCGGTTGCCTTCGGCGTGCTGGACGACCGGGCCGTGATGCGGGTGCGCGACCGCGACATTCCGATGAAGAAAGCCGCCGCCGACACCGGTGACCGCTATGTCGCGGCCGATGACAGCAAGGCGGAATTGATCCGCAAGGAGGGGGAGGTGACCGTCGCGCTTGGCGGCGAGGCGTTGCCGGCCTGCACGGAAACCGAACCGGACAGGACGGTCCTCTACCGGGCCCAAGGCAGGGATCCGGACTGGTCGGTCGTCATCCGCGAGGCCGAGATCGACATCACGGCCCCCTACGCGGATCTGTCGCGGCGCGTGCCCCGCCCCGAGGTCGAGGTCACGGCGGGCGCCTATCACTTCGACATGCCCGGGATCGGCACGCGGCTGACCCTGCATGACGAGATCTGCCACGGCGCCGAAAGCGGCCTGCCCCATCCGCACCAGGCGGGGCTGGATATCGGCGAGCGGATCCTTCCGGGCTGCGGCGGCGATCCGGCCAGCCTGTTGACCGGCGGGGTCTGGCACGTGCGCCAAGCCATGGAAGAGCCCGCCGTCGGCGACTCGGATCCCACAATCGCCTTCGATCCCGATGGGCGCGCGGGCGGGCGCACCGGCTGCAACGTCTATGGCGGCAGCTACGAGATCAACGCCGAGGGCGTGCACTTCGGCCAGATGGTTTCCACCATGATGGCCTGCCCCGACCCGCTGATGCAGCAGGAGCGGCGCATCCTCGACGCGATCGAGAAGGCCCGCCGCTTCGACATCGACGCCACCGGGGCGCTTGTCCTGACGGGCGGGGGCGACGTGCTGCTCCGGGCCCGGCGGGAGTGATTCATCAAAAAGCCCGGCCGTGTGCCGGCCGGGCCCCGGATCCACAGGATCGGAAACGCCGTCAGTTCACGGATTCGTGGTCGACAACGTCCTTTTCCGTCCGCGCCGAGTCGCCGCGCGCGATCTCGATCCGGCGGGGCTTGAGGGCCTCGGGCACCTCGCGCACCAGATCGATGTGCAGCATCCCGTCGGCGTGGGTGGCCCCGGTCACGCGCACGTGGTCGGCAAGCTGGAACTTGCGCTCGAAGGCGCGGGTGGCGATGCCGCGGTGCAGATAGGTCTTGTCGCTGTCGTCCTCGGACTTCCGGGCCGAGACGACGAGCTGGCCCTCCTTCACCTCGACCGAGAGGTCCTCTTCGCCGAAACCGGCCACGGCGACCGAGATGCGGTAGGCATCATCGGCGGTCTTCTCGATGTTGTAGGGGGGATAGGTCGACTGGCCGACGTCATTGGTCATGACCCGGTCCAGCATGTCGGCGATCTGGTCGAAGCCGACGGTTGCCCGGTAAAGGGGTGCAAGATCGAAGTTGCGCATGGTTCATCCTCCGTTGAGCGATACCATTATGGGCGCCTTCCCTGTCGGGACAGGCGTGAAACCCGGCCCGCACGCGGCGCCGGGCGAGAATTTATCTGGGAAAAGGCGCGCCGCGATTCAAGACCCGCGCGGCGGCCCCGAAAGCGACCGATGGCGCCCGGTGGCACAGATCGCGGGCCGCGAACTCCCTTTGGCAGCCCGGACCGCCGGGTTGCATCGGGCTCCCGGCGGAGGCAGGGGGCCGGCCTTTCGTCCCGCGCGGAATGGAGGCGCGCAGCGCCGCCGACCAACGGTTTCGCGGCTGACCCGGTGCAGAGCCCGGGTCACAGGTCCATCCGTCTCGGCCAGGCCGCTACGGTTTCGCGAACTTGGCGCCCGTGTCCCGCGCCTCCCCGGTGGAGAAAAGCCGCCGGCCGGTGATCGCGCGATCATAGCCGCGATCGATCACCGCCAGGACCTCGCGCAACGGGGCTTCCAGGTGAGTGCCCAGGGCGACCTTCCGGCCCTCCAGCCGCGCCATGGCCGAGACAACCGACACCACGCGCGGCTCGCCCGCCTCGAAGCTGAAGATCGGCGCGCCCGAGGCCCCGAAATCCACGTCGCAGGACATCACCATGACGCCCTGCTGATGGGCCAGGACGTTGCAGACCTCTTGCAGCGACGGCGCCTCTGCCCGGTCGCGGGCGTAGCTGACGACGCCGATGCGCTGCCCCTTGCGCGGGCGGCGGTCGGTCGGGAACGGGGCGACCCGGGCGTTGCGAATGGGATGATGAAGCTTGAGAACGGCCACGTCGTTGCGCACCCGCTTGGCCGCGACCTCGCTGTTGAAGACGTAATCGGGATGCGCGACCGCCTTGCGCACCAGCCGTCTTGCCGAGGCGCGGCCATTGCGCCAGCCGGCCAGGAACTCGATCCGCTCCGCCTCGAACCGCGCGCCGGTCGCCCGGTCGTAGAGGCAATGCGCCGCCGTCAGCACCAGATCCTCGCCGATGAGCGCGCCGGTACAGAATCCGCGCCCGTCGATATCCAGCCGCCCCACGGCCAGCCAGCCGCGGCTGTCATCGCCGGTATCCAGCCGTTTCAGCCGGCTGTCCTGTGCCATGCCCGTGGCCGCCAGCGCGATGAAAATCGCCGACAGAAAGAGGTGTCTCAGCATTGCCGCCTGCCCCTGGTCCCCGTGTCCTGTTTATGACGGCGCTAGCAGGGCAATTGGGCGGAATTAGGGCGCCGCCCGCAGATCGGGCACGGGCATGTCGGCCTTCGAAAGTGCGGGTGGCACCGGCCCGCCCGTGGCCCAGTCGAGCAGTTCGACGGTATGGACGACCGGCACATCGATGCCGCCGCCGATCTGCATCATGCAGCCGATATTTCCAGCGGCGATCACATCGGGATCCTTGGCTTGCAAGGTGCGGACCTTGCGATCCTTCAGCTGTTTGGAAATGGTCGGCTGCATCAGGTTGTAGGTGCCGGCCGATCCGCAGCACAGGTGACTGTCCGCGGGTTCCACGACTTCGAACCCGGCCTGTTTCAACAGGGCCTTGGGGTGGGTCTTGATCTGCTGTCCGTGCTGGAGCGAGCAGGCCGCGTGATAGGCCACGCGCATCGCCCCCGACCCGCGCGGGCTGGGCGGCGCGAAAACCCCCGTGCCCGGCGCGGCATCCGTGCCGGCGATGCCCGCCTCGGCCTCGTTGCCCGTGCGGGTGGTCTCCTCCTGCATGAGCTCGGCCAGGAGTTCGGAGACATCCACGGCGATCCCGGAGACGCGCGCGGCCTCCTCGGCCAGGGCATGGTTGCGGAACATGTGGCCATAGTCCTTCACCGTCGTCCCGCAGCCGGAGGTATTGATGACGATGGCGTCCAGGCCCGCGCCCTCCATTTCCGCTGTCCAGGCGCGAATGTTGCGCGCGGCGGTGGCGTGGCTCTCGTCCGTCTTGCCCATGTGATGCGTCAGCGCCCCGCAGCAGCCCGCCCCCCGGGCGACCACCACCTCGCATCCCAGCCGCCGCAGCAGCCGGATCGTCGCGTCGTTGATGTCGGTGTTGAGCGCGCGCTGCGCGCAGCCGGTCATCAACGCCACGCGCCGGCGCCGCGGGCCCTGGGCGGGAAAGGTCTGCGGATCGTCGTTGCGGCTGACGGGAGGCACCTGTTTCGGGGCCATTTCCAGCATGGCGCGCAGGCGCGGATCGGGCATCAGGCGGGCGAAGGGCCGTCCGATCTTGGCCCCCAGAAGCGCCAGCCGAAACCGGCCCGGATAGGGCAGGATGCGTGCCAGGATCCAGCGCAGCGCGCGTTCGCCCGCCGGGCGGCGGTAGTTTTCCTCGATGTAGGTGCGGGCATGATCCACCAGGTGCATGTAGTGCACGCCCGAGGGGCAGGTCGTCATGCAGGCAAGGCAGCTCAGGCAGCGGTCGATGTGGCGAACGGTCTTTTCGTCGGGCACCCGCTCGTTTTCCAGCATGTCCTTGATCAGGTAGATGCGCCCGCGCGGCGAATCGAGCTCGTCGCCGAGCACCTGGTAGGTTGGGCATGTCGCCGTGCAGAAGCCGCAGTGGACACAGGCGCGCAGGATCTCGTTGCTGCGCGCGACCTCGGGGTCCTCGAGTTGCCGGGGGGTGAATTCCGTTTTCATCTGCTCCGTCGCCTTCCTGACGCGCGCGGACGGGCCCGGCTCATGCCGCCCGCCCCATGCGCCCCGGGTTGAGAATGCCGCGCGGGTCGAACTTGTGCCTCAGCGCGTCCTGAAGCGCCGCCACCGCCGGTGCGAGCGGCTGGAACGCCCCGGCGCCCCCGCCCCGGACCTGCGTGGCATGGCCGCCGGTGTCCGACACCGCCTGCCGGATGGCCGGGCCGCGATCCTCGGGCGCCAGCAGCCAGACCAGACCGCCGCCCCAGTCATACAGCGCCTCCACCCCGTCCAGCCGCGCAACGAGGCCGGGGGCATCGGTCGGCTTGACCGACAGCCGCCAGACATCCCCGCCCCGCCCGTGGAAGGGGCCGACATCACGCACGCCGTCCCAGGCCGCGCGCGTCGCGTCGGGGTCCGTTTCGACCTCGAACACCCCGACGCCGCCGAGCGCCTTCTGCAGGGCCTCGGCGCGGTAGGCCACCGAATCGGGAAACCCCTCAAGCCGGATCAGGGTTTCGGGCCTGTCCCCGGCCCCCTTCTGAAGGTGCGCGGCGCCGCTGACCTCGTAGGGCGAGGCGAGCGCGCGGCACAGCGCCTGCACCGCTTGTGCGTCGTCCAGCCCCCGGCAGCGCAGGGTCGCCGCCGCCTGCGCGTCGGGCAGCACCTTCAGCGCGACCTCGGTCAGGACGCCCAGGGTGCCGTGGCTGCCGGCCATCAGCTTGACCAGGTCGTAGCCGGTGACGTTCTTCATCACCCGCCCGCCGTTGCGGATGACCTGACCGCGGCCATCCACGAATCGCACGCCCAGCAGGAAATCCCGCGCGGCCCCCACCTGGATCCGCCGCGGGCCGGAGATATTGGCGGCCACCACGCCGCCGATCGTCGGGGTGCCCTGCGTGCCAAGAAGGCCGCGATGATCCATCGGCTCGAAGGCCAAGCGCTGCCCCTCGGCGGCCAGGGCCGTCTCGACATCCGCCAAGGGCGTGCCCGCCTTGGCCACAAGCGTCAGCGCCCCCGGCTCGTAAAGTTCCACGCCGGCAAGGCCCCGGGTGCTCAGCGGGGTGCCGTTGACGACGGCGCCCACCGGGCGCGTGCCGCCACCCAAGATCCTCAGCGGCCCTTCGGCACCGGCCACCATGCGCGCGAGGTCGTCTTCGGTCGATGGGGTCAACATGGCCTGCCTTTCACGCCGCCCGGTCGCGGTGCGCGCGGGAGATATCGAGGGGGAACACCTTGGCGGGATTGAGCAGCCAAGCCGGGTCGAAGACATCCTTCACCGCCATCTGGATCTCCAGATCCGCGGGCGCGTACTGGTCACTCATGAGATCGCGCTTCTCGACGCCCACGCCGTGCTCGCCGGTCAGGCAGCCGCCGGCCTCCACGCAGAGTTTCAGGATATCCGCGCCCAGCGCCTCGCAGCGCTCCAGTTCCCCCGGCGTGTTGGCATTGAACAGGATCAGGGGGTGCATGTTGCCGTCGCCGGCGTGAAAGACATTGGCGACCTCAAGCCCGTAATCGGCGCTCATCTCCCCGATGCGCCGCAGGACGAAGGGTAGCTGACTGACCGGGATCGTGCCGTCGAGGCACATGTAGTCGTTGATCTGCCCCATCGCCCCGAAGGCCGATTTCCGCCCCAGCCAGATGCGCGCGCTTTCCTCCTCCGACGCGCTCTGGCGCAGTTCGACCGGGTCGTGCTGCTGCGCGATGCGCGAGATGGTTTCCAGCTGGGCGTCGATCTCGGCATCACTGCCCTCGACCTCGACGATCAGCAGGGCCTCGCAATCCGGGTAGCCGGCGCCGGCGAAGGCCTCCGTCGCGCGGATGCAGGGGCGGTCCATGAACTCTATCGCCACGGGCAGGATGCCGGCCTTGATGATGTCGCTGACGCATTGGCCCGCCACCTCGTTGGAGTCGAACCCGATCAGCACCGGGCGCGCGCCCTCCGGCTTGTGCAGGATACGCAGGGTGGCCTCGGTCACCACGCCAAGCTGGCCCTCGGACCCGCAGACCAGGCCAAGCAGGTCCAGCCCCTCTGCGTCCAGGTGCGGGCCGCCCAGTTCGATCACCGTGCCGTCCATCAGCACCATGGTCACGCCCAGCAGGTTGTTGGTGGTCACGCCGTATTTCAGGCAGTGCGCCCCGCCCGAGTTCATGGCGATATTGCCCGCGATGGCACAGGCGAGCTGGCTTGAGGGGTCGGGCGCGTAGAAGAATCCCTCCTCCTCCACCGCCTGGGTGACCGACAGGTTCGTCCGCCCGGCCTGCACGCGAACGAAACGATTGTCGAAATCGGTTTCCAGCACTTCCGTCAGCCGCGCCACGCCCAGGATCACGCTGTCGCCACTGGGCAGCGCGCCCCCCGCCAGCGAGGTGCCGGCCCCCCGCGGGACGACGGGCACCTGCATCTCGTGGCAGATGCGCAGCGCCGCGGCCACCTCCTGCGTCGAGGATGGCAAGACCACGGCCAGCGGCGGGCACTTGTAGGCCGTCAGCGCGTCGCACTCGTAGGCGCGGGTCTCTACCGGGTCGGATATCACGGCATCCTTGGGCAGGACTTCCTTGAAGCGCGCGATGAGCGCATCCTTGCGGGCGAGGACCGTCGGGTCGGGGGCTGGCATCTCCATGGCGCGCTCCTTTGGTAAGAAAATATAACCAATTTCCCATCATGGCAAGCGGCCGTTGCCTGCGCTAGTGTCGCGGCATGAACTGGATCGACCGTCTGAGCCTTTTCTCGTCCCTCGACTATGCGGCCGTGGGCCTGCTTTTCGCAAGCTGGATCGCCATCGGCCTCATCATCGAGCGCCCGCCGCAGCAGCGGCCATCGGTCTCCAGGCTGATGGCGCAGTATCGCCGGGAATGGATGGTGCAGATGATCACGCGCCAGCCGCGCATCTTCGATGCGCAGACCCTGGCGACGCTGCGGCAGGGGACCTCGTTCTTCGCCTCGGCCACGATGATCGCCATCGGCGGCTGTCTGGCGCTTCTGGGCAACATGGAGCGGTTCGTGGGCGTTGCCGCGGACCTGACGCTGGAAAGCGACCCGGTCATCGTCTGGGAAGTCAAGCTCCTGGTGTTGCTCGTCTTCCTGGCCAACGCCTTTCTCAAGTTCGTCTGGTCCCACCGTTTGTTCGGCTATTGCAGCGTGCTGATGGCCGCGGTGCCCAACGATCCGCAGGATCCCGCGGCGCTGCCGCGCGCGCGCAAGGCGGCCGAGATCAACATCACCGCCGCGCAGGGATTCAACCGCGGGCTGCGTTCGGTCTATTTCGCCCTGGCCACGGCGATCTGGCTGCTGGGGCCCGAGGCGCTGATCGCCGGGGTGGTTCTGACCTGCCTTGTGCTGTTGCGCCGCGAATTCGCTTCGCGGTCGCGCGCGGTCATGCTGGAACCCGAGGACACGCAGACGTGACTGCACAACGCGCGGGAAAGGAATAGTGTCGCGGCATGATCCGCGCCACGCTCATTGCTGCAACCGTCGCTCTGACCGCCCCGAGCGGGCAGGCGGCCGAACCCGAGATCCTGGAGGTGACGGCCGAAAAGGCCGGGATGGTCTGGCGCGTCTCGGTCACGCTCAAGCACCCCGACACGGGCTGGGGCCACTACGCCGACGGGTGGGAGGTGCTGGACACCCGGGGCACCCGCCTGGGCCTGCGCACCCTGCATCATCCGCATGTGACCGAACAGCCCTTCACGCGGTCGCTGACGGGGCTGTCTTTGCCCGACGGCACGCGCGCGATCCTGGTGCGCGCCCGCTGTTCCAAGGACGGATGGGCAGGCGAAACTGTCCGCGTGCCGCTGTCGCCCTGACCCCTAGGACGCCTTGACCGTGCGGGCCGTACGGGGTTTCGGGACGGGCAGGGCCGCGGCCGCTATCGCCGGCCCTCGCGCAGCCACCCGCCGACAATCAGCGCCGCCGCCAGCGCCAGGACCAGCCAGGCCGGCAGCAACGGGACCTGCCTGGCCGATAGCGTCTCGTAGGCCCCGCGAGGCGTGATCCCGATCCAGCCGCGCCCGGCCGCCGGCCGGCCCGGCCGCACCTCGCGGATCCGCGGCAGGCCATCGGCAAGGGCCTTGGCGCCGCCGCCGGTGCGCGCCAGAACCTCAGACAGGGGCGCGGCACTGGCGAGGGTCTGTTCGAACTCCACCGGCGCGGCCGGGCCAAGGCCGATAACGGCCGTCTTGTCGCCATTCTCCAGCCGGTAAAGGCCGATCTCGGGGCCTTCGTAGCGGGCTTCGAACCGACCCGGGGCGACCTGCTCCAGCGCGCGTTCGACGGTCTCGCCCGACGGCGTCGTGATGGTCACCGGGCCCACCTCTTCGCCCAGGGTCCGGCGGATGATGCGCATCTGCTGGCCCGTGGCCTCGGCGCGCAGGGCCTCTTCCTCCAGTTCGGGCTCCTTCATCATCCAGTGGGCAAGCCGGCGCAACAGCTCAAGCTGCGGTCCGCCGCCCTCGTACCCGCGGTTCCACAGCCAGGCGTGGTCGGAGGCCAGCAGCGCCACCCGCCCCTCGCCCACGCGGTCCAGAACCAGAAGCGGGCGCCCCTCCTGCCCCGTCATCACCATGTCGCCCGACTGCTGCTCAACCTCGATCTGGCGCATCCAGCGGCCCCAGTCGCCGTCGAACACCTTGTCCAGGCCCGCGGTGACGGGATGGCGGCGGCCCGTGTCGGTCAATTCGGGGCGGTAGCGTTCCTCGATCACGCGGGCCGTCGGGCTGGCCGGGACCACGCGTTCCAGCGGCGTGCGGTAGATGCTGTCGGCGCTGGCGAAATCGGGCCCCGCGGCCAGCAGGACGGCACCGCCGTTTTCCACGTAGTCGGACACATTGTCGAGATAGACCGACGGCAGGATGCCGCGGCGCTTGTAGCGGTCGAAGATGATGAGGTCGAAATCCTCGACCTTCTCAAGGAACAGTTCGCGCGTGGGAAAGGCGATCAGCGACAGTTCCCGCACCGGCACGCCGTCCTGCTTCTCGGGCGGGCGCAGGATGGTGAAATGCACAAGATCGACGGAGCTGTCGGACTTCAGAAGGTTGCGCCAGGTGCGGGTGCCCGGGTGCGGTTCGCCCGAGACCAGCAGGACGCTCAGCCGGTCGCGGACGCCGTTGATCTGGATGAGCGCGGTGTTGTTGCGGTCCGTCAATTCGCCGGCGGCCGCGGGGGTGGTGAACTCCAGCACATTGCGCCCGCCGTGGGGCAGGGTGAGCGGCAGTTCGATCTCGCGGCCCAGGGGCACGTTGAAACGCTGCGCCTCTTCCCCGTCGATGGAGATGTCGAGCGGCACGCTCTCCACCCCTGCCGGTGCCGCGCCCTCGTCGGTGATGCGCAGGGTCAGCGTGACCTCCTCGCCCAGGATGGCGAAGGCCGGGGCATTCTCGATCCTCAGCCGGCGGTCCCAGTCGCCCGCGCGGCCGGTGTGCAGCAGGTGCAGCGGCGCGGGCATCTCGGGCGCGCGCTCGACGTCGTGCAGGCGCCCGTCGGAGAGCAGGATGGCACCGGCGACACGGCCGCGCGGCTCCTCTGCCAGCGCCTCGGACAGGGCGGTCATCAACTGGGTTCCGGAATTGTCGGGCCCGTCGGGCACGGTGATCCGGCGCACCTCGGTGTTCTCGCGGGCCGAAAGGCGATTGGCCAGTTCATCGGCCGCAGTTTCGGTGCGGGCCGCCCGGTCGGCCAGCCGCTGGCTGGCGCTTTCGTCCTCGACCAGCAGGACGATGTCGGAGAGGGGGTCGCGCTCTTCCTGCTGGTAGAGCGGCCCCGCGAGCGCGGCCAGGATCACCAGCCCGGCCAGCCCGCGCAGCGCCCAGCCCGACAGCCCCCGCCAGAGCGCCAGCGCCGTGCCGGCCAGCGTCAGCCCCGCCAGCGCGGCGATCAGCCACCAGGGCAGCAGGGGGTCGAAGATGACGCTACCGGTCATGCGGCCTCCGCTTGACTGAGCCGGCCCGCCTTACGCTGCGGAGCGGCGCGCCGGGCAATACACGATGCGGGGCGTGGCGCGGTGAACGCCGCCCCAACGATGCCCTCCGGGCGGGTGGCGCGGCGCCGCGCAGTGCCCGGCTGGCGGCACGGCCCGGAACCGCGGCACATCCGGCTGGCCGTCGCGCCGCAGGCATTGCTGCGGTCGGGGCGGGACAGCCGCCCATCACACAGCCGGGCGGCGTGTTCGGGCCGTCCTTGAGGCATTGATCCACCCGCGCCCGCGTCATTGGCCCAGCCTGTCGAGAAGGGCAGGCACGTGCACCTGGTCGGACTTGTAGTTGCCGGTCAGCACATGCATCACGAGGTTGACGCCGAAACGGTAGGCCAGTTCGCGCTGCCGTTCCCCGGCAAAGCCGCGGCCCACGGGAAACAGGGCATTGCCGCGCCGGTCCATGGCCCAGGCGGCGGCCCAGTCGTTTCCCCCGATCACCACCGGCGTGACGTTGTCGTTGAGATCGCGGAAGGGCATGCCCTCGATCTTTTCGGCGTCGGGGGGCGCGGCCTCGACCCAGACCTGCCGGCCCGAGTGGCGGCCGGGGAAGGTCTGCAGCAAGTAGAAGGTCCGGGTGAGCACGTGGTCGTCCGGCACCGGCTCCAGCGGGGGGATGTCCAGCGGCCGGGCGAGGCGTTGCAGCTTCTTGCCATTGGGCGAGGCCGCGCCGAATCCCGCGATATCGGCATCGCGGGTGTCGAAAAGGATCATCCCGCCGGTGCGCAGGTATTCGTTGAGCCTGGCGTAGGCTTGCTCGGAGGGGATCGGCTGCTCGGGCGTCACGGGCCAGTACAGCAGCGGGTAGACCGCGAGTTCGTCGGTTTCCAGATCCACGCCGGCCGGGTCGGCGGGTTCCACCGAGGTGCGGAAAAACAGCGTCTCGGACAGGCCGCGCAACCCCGCGCGGGCGGTATCGTCGACCTCCGCGTTGCCGGTAAGGACATGGGCCAGCACCACCTCGGTCGCGGCACGCAGCGCCTTGTCCCCGTCCTGCTGCGCCGGGGCGGGGTCCGGCGCGGCGAGGGCGGCCAGCACGACGACGGCGGCGCGGGCGGGCAGCAACCGGCCCGACAATGCCAGCGCAGCCAGGATATCGGCCGTGAGCAATGCCAGCGCCCCGGCCAGCAGCCAGCCGCCCAGGGGCGTCTCGGGCGGGCGGGCCAACCCCTCGACCGGGACGCGCGCCGGCCAGGCAGCGGGGGCGAGCGAGGTATCGCCATCGACCACGTTGAGCGCCAGGCGCCGATCGGGCCCCTCGTAGAGCCCGGGGCGCAGGTCGGGCCCCAGCGGATCGCCGCGCAGCCGGGGCCCCGGCACGCCGGGCAGGGTGCCCGCCTCCTGCAGCCGGCCCATGCCGTCAAGCACCTGCACAGGCTGCCACGTGGTGCCCTCAAGCTCGCCCATCTCGGGCAGGGCCACGGCCGAGGAAACGGCCAGCCGCTCCAGCATCTGCACGAAAAGCCCCGAAAGCGGCAGGCTGGACCATTCGGCGTTGGCCGTGACATGGAACAGCACCACCTGCCCCTGCCCGATCGCCTTGCGCGTGACCAGCGGCGTGCCGTCGGAGAGCTGCGCGATGACCCGGTCGGCCAGTGCGGGATCGGGCTGGGCCATGACCTGGGCGCTCACGGTCACGTCGGGCGGGATGTCGAGGCCGTGAAAGGGGCTGTCCTCGGGGAAGGGCGCGAGGCTCTTGGGCTCGCCCCAGCTCATCGCGCCGCCGACGGTGCGCCCGCCGGCGCGCAGGCGCACGGGCATCAGCGGCGCCTCCTCCTCGCGCGAGACATCCGAGGCCGCAAGGCGCGGGCCGGCGAAGCGCAGCAGCAGCCCGCCCTTTTCGACCCATTCCATCACGCCGGCCTGCTCGCCGCCCGAAAGCTGCGCCACATCCGCCAGGACGATCACATCGGGATTGGCCGGCAGCACGTCCATGAGCTGCCCGTCCAGGATCTCGGCCGTGGGGGCGAGCGCTTTTTCCAGGTAATGGGTGGGCGCCAGCAGCTCCAGCCCTTCGCGATCCTCGCGGCCGGCGATCAGCGCCACCTCGCGCCGCTTGAGGCTGTCGCCGGCAAGCGTGACGGCGCCGGCATGGTCCTGGCCCTCGATCTGGAAGCGGGTCAGCCGCGCGCGCAGTTCGGCCGGCAGCGACAGGGCGCCGGACGCCGTGGTTTCCCCCTCGGCGAAGGACAGCGGCAGCTCGGCCAGGCGCCGCGGGATGCCCTCCGGGTCCCGCCCATGCGCGGCGACCGTGATCTCCCGCGGGCCGCCGGGCAGGACGCGGCGCGCCGTCAGTTCGATGCTGCCCTCGGCCATCGCCGGCGGTGTCAGGGCCAGCACCGGCGCGGGGCTTTCGTGGACGGTGACGGGCCCGCGGTCTTCCAGCGCGGCCAGAAGCTCCGCGCGCCCCGGCCGCGCCAGCCCGTCGGAGAACCAGCGCACCTCGGCCGCGCGGTCGCCGAGGGCCTGTGCCGCCTCTGTCATCATGGCAGGGCTGGGCGGCCAGGGATCCGGCGCCAGGCCGGTGAGCCGGCTGCGCCAGTCCCCGGCCGCGCGATAGACGGGCGGCGCTGGCGCGGTGAGGCGCAGGATGGCGACGGGCCGGTCCTGCCGGCCGGCCTCGGCCAGCATCGAGTCCAGCAAAGCCCGTTGCGCCGGCCAGTCGCGGGCGGCGGCCCAACTGGAATCCAGCACCACCAGCAGCGGACCGTCCCTGGCGCCGGCCGCCTGTTCACGCGGGTTCAGGACCGGCCCGGCAAGCCCGACGATCATCGCGGCCACCGCCAGCATCCGCAACAGCAGCAACCACCAGGGCGTGCGGTCGGTCACGCTGTCGTCGTCCCGCAGCCCCAGCAGCAGCGCCACGCCCGGGAAACGGCGCCGCACCGGCGCGGGCGGAATCGCCCGCAGCAGCAGCCACAGCAGCGGCAGGGCCACGAGCGCGAGCAGCAGCCAGGGCGCGGTGAAACCGAGCGGGCCGAGGGTCATGCGGCCTCCGCGGCGTCGAAGGCGCGGTAGAGCCAAAGCAGCGCGGTCTGCGCGCTGTCGGAGGTATGGTGGCAGTGATACTGCCAGCCGGCGACGGCGCAGAGCCGGGCCAGTTCATCCTTTCGGGCCGCAAGCCGCGCCAGGTATTGCGCGCGCAGTTCGCTGGCCTTCAACGTCTCGTGCGCAAGCGTGCCGCCCATGCTTTCGAAAATGGTGCGCCCGCGGTAGGGGAAGGCTTCCTCGGCGGGGTCGAGCACCTGCAGCAGGACGCCGCGCACGCCACGGTCGGCGGCAGAGGTGAGCGCGTCGCGCACCGGGGCCATGTCCCCCAGGAAATCCGAAACGAAAAGCGCGCGCCCCTGTGGCAGAAGGCCGGCCGTCCGCGGCGCGCCGTAGTCCGCGTCGCCCGCCTGCACAAGCGCCTGGGCCAGCCGCGCGATCTGCACCTCGCCGCGCCGGGGCGGAAGGTCATGCCCCGACAGGCCCACGCGCTCGCCTGCGCGGTTCAGCAGCACCGCCACCGCCAGCGCCAGAAGCCGGGCGCGTTCGGCCTTTTCCGGCAATGCCTGCGCGTCGGAGGAGAAGCGCATCGCCGCCGCATCATCCACCCAGATCAGCACCGACTGCGCGATCTGCCACTCGCGCTGGCGCACGAACTCGGTGTCGCTGCGGGCCGAGCGCCGCCAGTCGATGTCGCGGCGCGCGTCGCCGGGTTGCACGGGACGGTACTGCCAGAAATCGTCGCCCATGCCCGCGCGCCGGCGGCCGTGTTCGCCCAGCAGAACGGTGCCGGCCAGATGCTCGGCCCGCGCCAGGAGCGGCGGCAGCGGAGCGGCCTCGGCCTCGGCCCGGGCGCGAAGGGGGGCGGGATCGGTCACGCGGCGGCCTCTGTTCGGGTGATTCGCTCGGTGGTTTCCGCAATGAGGCGCGGCAGGCTTTCGCCGCGGGCGCGCGCGGCGAAGTTGAACGCCATGCGGTGGCTGAGCACCGGCTGCGCCAGCGCGGCCACGTCCTCGATGTCGGGGGCGAGGCGCCCCTGCAGCATCGCCCGCGCACGCACGGTCAGCATCAGCGCCTGCGCCGCGCGCGGCCCCGGGCCCCAGGCGACCGCCGCGCGCACCTGTTCGGAGGCGCCGGGATCCTCGGGGCGGAAGGCGCGCACCAGGTCGAGGATCGTCTCGACCACCGATTCGCCCACGGGCATGCGGCGCAGCAGCGCCTGCGCCTCGATCAGGTCTTCGGCGCCGAAGACCTCGTGCGCCTCTTCCTCGCTGGCGCCGGTGGTGGCCAGAAGGATGTCCCGTTCGGTCCCCCGGTCGGGATAGGGCACGTCGATCTGCACCAGAAAACGGTCGAGCTGCGCCTCGGGCAGGGGATAGGTGCCTTCCTGCTCGATGGGGTTCTGCGTGGCCAGGACGTGGAAGGGCGGCTCGAGCTTGCGGTCCTCGCCGGCCACCGTCACCTGCCGTTCCTGCATCGCCTGCAACAGGGCGGACTGGGTGCGCGGGCTGGCGCGGTTGATCTCGTCGGCCATCAGCAGCTGACAGAAGATCGGGCCGGGGATGAACTTGAAGGCCCGCGCCCCGTCCGGCCCGGTTTCCAGCACCTCGGATCCCAGGATGTCGGCCGGCATCAGATCGGGGGTGAACTGGATCCGGTTGCCGCGCAGCCCCATCACGGTGGCCAGTGTTTCCACCAGCCGGGTCTTGCCCAGACCCGGCAGGCCGACCAGCAGCCCGTGCCCGCCGCACAGAAGCGCCGAAAGCGACAGGTCCACGACCTGTTCCTGCCCGATGAAGCGGCGGGTGATCGAGGCGCGGGCCTGCGCCAGCCGGTCCTCCAGCGCCTCGATGCCGGCCAGCAGATCCGCGTCTTCGCTCATGGCAAAACTCCCGTGCAACCTATATCCTCATACAGGAGTGTATCGCGCACGATGGAAATGGCAAAAGCAATGAACGGAGAAAATCCCAAGGGCCCGACGGCCGAGAGCCTGGCCGAGGCGGCCCGCGCCGCGAAGGGCAAGGGCCTGCCACCGGTCCACGACTGGAACCCCGACTTCACCGGCGACCTGGACATGCGCATCGGCCGCGACGGTACCTGGCACTACCAGGGGTCCCCGATTCGGCGGTCGGCGCTGGTGCGGTTGTTCTCGACCATCCTGCGGCGCGAGGGGGATCAGTATTTCCTGGTCACGCCGGCCGAGAAGGTGGGAATCACCGTGGACGACGTGCCCTTCGTCGCGGTCGATTTCGAGGTCGAGGGCGTGGGCGAATACCAGGACCTGATCTTCGAGACCAACGTGGGCGACAAGGTGCTCGCCGGCCCCGCGCATCCCATCGCGGTGGAGCGCGCGCCCGAGACCGGCGAGCCGTCCCCGTACCTGCTGGTGCGCGACGATCTCTGGGCGCTGATCGACCGCAAGAGCTTCTACCGGTTGCTGGACCTCGGGGTGTGCGAGGACGGCTGGTTCGGCGTCTGGTCGGATCGCGCCTTTTTCAAGATCGCGCCCGAGGACGAGCTTTCGCAGGAGGCGTGAGACCATGACGAAACCGCTGGCGGTCATCATCGGCGTGGGCGCGGGGCTGTCGGCCTCGGTCGCGCGGCTGCTGGCCGCGGAAGGCTATGACTTGGTCCTGGGCGCGCGCGACGTGCGCAAGCTGGATGGCTTGGCAGGGGAGACAGGGGCGCGCTGCGCCTCGCTCGACGCGACCGATTCGGTGGCGGTGAGAACGCTTTTCAACGATCTGGACCGGGCACCGCGGGTGGTGCTTTACAATCCCTCGGCGCGGGTCAAGGGCCCGGTCACCGAACTCGACCCCGAGGAGGTGCGCCGCGCGCTTGACGTCTCGGCCTACGGCGCCTTCTTGACGGGCCAGGCAGCGGCCCGGCGGATGCTGGCGGCCGACCCGCAGGACGGCGTGCGCGGCACGATCCTGTTCACCGGCGCCTCGGCGGGGGTGAAGGGGTTCCCGCGGTCCGCGCCGTTTGCGATGGGCAAGTTTGCCGAACGCGGGCTGGCGCAGTCCATGGCGCGCGAGTTGCATCCCGAGGGCATCCACGTGGCCTGGATCAACATCGACGGGGCGATCCGCAACCCCGGCCGGCAGGAGCCGCCGGACAAGCCCGACAGCATGCTTGATCCGGACGCGATCGCGCGGGAATACCTGAACCTGATCCGGCAGGACCGCTCGGCTTGGTCGAACGAACTCAGCCTGCGGCCCTGGGTGGAAAGCTTCTGATCCCGGCCCGCGCCCGAGGGCGGCGGGGGCGGGTGGGTGGGCCGGCCTCGGGCGCGGGCCTTCAGCGGGGCTGCTCCGGGCCGCCGACCAGCGCGGGATCCTCGCAATGCGCGCCCGCGGTCTCCATCTCGATCGTGGTGTGGTGGATGCCGAACCGCTCGGCCAGGCACGCCTTGATCCGCCGGCGCAGGCCCTGGGCATCAGCCCGTTCGTCCATGACGACATGGCCCTGGAAGGCGATCCTGTCCTCTTCGAGCCGCCACAGATGCAGGGCATGGACGTCGCGCACCCCCGGCATGGCGCGCAGGGCGTCCACCACCTCGTCCAGGGCGGGCGCCTCGGGGCTGCCCAGCATGAGCACGCGGATCGCCGGGCGGATCCCCTGCCCCGCGTGCCACAGGATGTAGGCGGCGATCAGGAAGGTCGCGATCGGGTCTGCCAGGTGCCAGTCGTAGAGCAGGATCAGCGTGCCCGCCACGATCACCGCGACCGAGCCCAGGGCATCGGCCACGTTGTGCACGAAGGCCGCGCGGATGTTCATGCTGCCCCGCGACATGGAATGGATCAGCAGCGCCGTGACCACGTCGACCACCAGCGCGACGCCCGCGACCGCCACGACGATCCACCCCGACACGCCCACCGGGTCGATCAGGCGCTGCACCCCCTCGGCCACCAGGTACAGGGCGATGACGATCAGCGTGGTGTAGTTGATGAGCGCGGCCACGACCTCGGCCCGGCCGTAGCCGAAGGTCATCGAGGAATCCGCGGGCCGGCGCCCGATCCGCCGCGCGACAAAGGCGATGACCAGCGACAGCGCGTCGGACAGATTGTGAATCGCGTCGGCCACCAGCGCCAAGCTGCCCGAGATCACGCCGGCCACCACCTGCACCAGCGTCAGGGCCAGGTTGACAGCCACGGCAAGGGCGACGCGCCGGTCGCCCGCGATCTCGCCGTGGTGGTGATGATGGTCGTGCGGCATCGCGCCCGGTGCCGGCCTAGTTCCGCACCACGTAGACCGAGCATTCGGCGTGGGTGACGACGTGGCTGGCCGTGGTGCCCAGAAGGTAGTCCTGCACGCGGGGGTTGGCGGCCTCCATCACGATCAGGTCCGCCTTGAGTTCCCCGGCCAGCTTGACGATCTGGCGGTGCACCGCGCCCTTGCGCACCATGGTCGACAGGTCGACCCCATCCGCCGGATGCGCGGCCACGAACTTCTTCAATTCATCGCCCCAGTACTTGTCGGAGTCGTAGATGTTGAGGTTGCGCTCGATCTCGGGCGCGACGGTGGCCACGATCAGCCGCGCGTCCCGGCGGCGGGCCATCTCCACCGCTTCTTCGTAGGCGTTGTATTCCACCCGCACGTGGCGGAGGTTGAGGGGGCAAAGGATCGTCTTGGTCTCGCGGGGCATGTCGGGCCTCTTCGGGGCGTTTGGGGCAGGATACACGGCTCTAGCCGATTCGCCGTCTTTCTGCGGCGCAGAAACGTCACCTTGCGGACAGAAACCGGCGCGGTCGCCTGCGTCGCATGGGGGAAAGTCCTGCCAAGGGGCGCAGGTTCCGCCCGGACGGTCCCGGCCGCGTACGGCGGACAATTGAGCCGGATCAAGTCCGCGGCGCACCGGATCGGGTATTGAGGGCCCGTCACGAAACCGCCAGGGAAGAGACCCCCGCCTTGACCGACCCGGGGCAGATACCTGCACTGCATCAACGGCCACGGACGGGCAGCCGGCCCTGGCTTGCGGCGTTGCTGCTGCTGGCCGTGCTTTTTGCCCCCTTCGCGGCCCGGGCCGAGACCACCGCCTACCTGTTCTGGCAGGAGGGATGTCCGCACTGCGAACGGGCGGGCGCCGCCCTGGACGAGATCACGGCCGGGATGCCGGACCTGCGGCTGGTCGAGATCCGGGTCGGGGCCTCCGCCCGCAACGAGGCGCTTTTCGTCGAGGCGCTGCGGCGGCTGCGGATCGAGACACCGGCGGTTCCGCTGTTCATCGTGGGGGACAGACACGTGCTGGGATTTTCGCCGGCGGCGGGCACGGATCAGCGGTATCGCCGCCTCCTCGCCGCGTGCGCGCAGACGACGTGTCCCGACATCCTGGAGGCCGACCGGTTCGGCGGCGTCCGCGATCCCGCCGCACCCGGCCGCCCCGATGCGGGGACGGTGGATGTGCCGCTTCTGGGCCAGGTGGCGCTGGCGGACCTGTCCCTGCCGGCGTTGACGATTGTCCTGGCGGCCGTGGACGGGTTCAACCCCTGCGCCATGTGGGTGCTGGCCATCCTGATCGGATTCCTGCTGGGGGTCGCGGACCGGCGGCGCATGTGGACGCTGGGGGCGGTCTTCTTGCTGACCACCGGGGCGATGTATTTCGCCATCATGGCGGCCTGGCTGAACGTGGTGCTCTGGATCGGCGCGCTGTCGTGGATCCGCTGGGTCATCGGCGCCGTGGCGCTGGCTGCCGGCGCCCATTACCTGCGGGAGTTCTGGACCAACCCCGAGGGCATCTGCAGGATCACCGCCGCCGAGCGGCGCGCCTCGATCACCAAGCGGTTCCGCGCCGTGGTGAAAGAGCCCAGCCTTCTGCTGGCCAGCCTGGGAATCGCGCTGCTGGCGATCGGGGTCAATCTGATCGAGCTTGTCTGTTCCGCCGGCGTGCCGGCCGTCTTCACGCAGGTCCTGGCCATGCACGACCTGCCGGCGGCGGCGCATTACGGGTATCTGCTGCTCTACCTCGCGGTTTTCCTGCTGGACGACACGGTGATCTTCGTCGCCGCGATGGTGACGCTGCGCTCGGTCGCGGCGACGGGGCGTTTCGCGCGCATCTCGCACCTGGTCGGCGGCCTGGTCCTGCTGGGACTGGGGGCCCTGATGCTGTTGCGGCCCGATCTGCTGTCCTAGCGGGGCGGGGCGGGCGCGCTTGTCGGTTTCGTCCGACACGGTGCGTGCGACGAATGCCCGCCCGACAGCCGCGGCGGCCCGGCGACGTGGTTCGATGACCACGCCGGGCCCGACCGGTCATCCGCCGGAGACCACGCCGATCCCCGGTAGCGGGCCGGGGCGGGCCCTGCCGCCCCCCGCGGGCTCAGTGGGCCGCGGCCCAGTTCTGGCCCTTGCCGGCGTCCACCTCCAGCGGCACGGTCAGTTCCACTGCCGGATGAGAGGCGGCCTCCATCACCGCGCGGGCGGCGTCGATCAACTCGTCCGCGGCCGCTTCCTCGACCTCGAAGATCAGTTCGTCGTGCACCTGCAGCAGCATCTTCGCCGGCAGCCCCGCGATGGCCGCGGGCATGCGGATCATGGCGCGGCGGATGATGTCGGCCGCGGTGCCCTGGATCGGCGCGTTGATCGCGGCGCGGCGGGCAAAGCCCGCGCGCGGCCCCTTCGCCGAGATCTCGGGCGTGTGGATCTTGCGGCCGAAGAGCGTCTGGACATGCCCCTGCGCCTTGGCGAAGGCCACGGTCTCGTCCATGTAGTCCTTGATGCCGGGGAAACGCTCGAAATACCGGTCGATGAAACCCTGCGCCTCGCCGCGCGGGATGCGCAGGTTGCGCGCCAGCCCGAAGCCCGAGATGCCGTAGATCACCCCGAAATTGATCGCCTTGGCCTGCCGGCGGATCTCGGGCGTCATCTCGTCCAGGGCCACGTCGAACATCTCGGAGGCGGTCATGGCGTGGATGTCCTGCCCTTCCTTGAAGGCCTGCTTCATCGCCGGAAGGTCGGCCACATGGGCGAGGATGCGCAACTCGATCTGGGAGTAGTCGAGGCTGACAAGCACGCGACCCTCCTCGGCCACGAAGGCCTCGCGGATGCGCCGGCCTTCCTCGGTGCGGACGGGAATGTTCTGCAGGTTGGGGTCGGTGGAGGCCAGCCGCCCGGTGTTCGCCCCGGTCTGCACGTAGGAGGTATGCACGCGGCCCGTGTCGGGATCGATGTGGTCCTGCAGGGCATCGGTGTAGGTGGACTTGAGCTTGGACAGCGCGCGCCAGTCCAGCACCCGCGCGGGCAGTTCGTGCGTCATCGCCAGTTCTTCCAGCACGTCGGCCCCGGTGGCATAGGCCCCGGTCTTGCCCTTCTTGCCGCCTGCGAGGCCCATCTCGTCGAACAGGATCTCGCCCAGTTGCTTGGGGCTGCCCACGTTGAAGCTGCGCCCGGCAAGCTGGTGGATCTCGGCCTCGAGCTCGGCCATCTTCTGCGCGAACTTGCCCGACATGCGGCTGAGCGTATCGCGATCCACCTTGATCCCGTGCCGCTCCATTTGCGCCAGCACCGGGGCCAGCGGGCGTTCCAGCGTCTCGTAGACGGTGGTCACCCGCTCCGCGTGCAGTTGCGGCTTGAAGGTATGCCAGAGCCGCAGGGTGATGTCGGCGTCCTCGGCGGCGTATTTCACCGCCGCCTCGACCGGCACCCGGTCGAAGGTGATGGCCGATTTGCCGCTTCCCAGAAGGTCCTTGATGGGGATGGGGCTGTGGGCGAGGTAACGTTCGGAAAGCACGTCCATGCCGTGACCGTGGATGCCGGCATTGAGCGCGTAGGACATCAGCATCGTGTCGTCGATTGGGGCCACCGCGATGCCGAGGGCGGCGAAGATCTTGGCATCGTATTTCATGTTCTGCCCGATCTTCAGCACGGCGTCGTCCTCGAGCACCGGCTTGAGCGCGGCCAGCACGTCGTCCACGGGCAGCTGCCCCTCCGCCAGCCCGCCGGAGTCGAAAAGCCCCTCGGAGTCGCGATCGCGGTGACCCAGGGGGATGTAGCAGGCCTGCCCCGGCTCCACGCAGAGCGAGATTCCCACCAGCCCCGCCCGCATCTCGTTGAGCGAGGTGGTCTCGGTGTCCACGGCGACGTAGCCGCGGTGCCGGATCGCCGCGATCCAGCGCTCCAGCGCCGGCCAGTCCGAGACGCGTTCATAGGCGTCGGGGTCGATCGCGGGCCAGTCGGGTCCCTCCTGCGCGGCGGGTTCCGCCCCCGCCGGGTCGGTATCGGGGATCACGGGCGCGTCCTCGCCCAGGGCCTCGGCCACGCGCTTGGCCAGCGTGCGGAACTCCATGCCGGCCAGGAACTCCAGCAGCGCGGCGTGATCGGGCTCGCGGCGCTCCAGGTCGTCCAGCGTGAAATCCAGCGGCGTCTCGTCGCAAAGCGCAACGAGCTTCTTGGACAGCCGCACCGCGTCCTCGGCCGCGACAACCTTGGGCGCGATGGTCCGGATCACCTTGGTCTTGTCGCGCATGGCCAGCAGGGTCGCCGCGGCCTCGTTGCCGTCCCGGGCGAGCTTGTCCAGATCCGCCGGCGACAGCTCGTCGGGAGCGTCCGCCCCGCTGAGCACGCGCACGATGTCCGCGGCGTCCTTCTTGGAGTTGAGCTTGACCCGCCGTTCAAGCCGGCCCTCGACCTCGGCCACCCAGGCGTTCACTTCTTCCTCGAGGTTGGAGAGGATGCGCTCCCGGCGCGACTCGTCGAAAAGATCCTCCACCGGGCCCACCTCGCGCAGCAGGATGGCCGCGGTCGGCGCGCCGATGCCCTTCACGCCGGGGATGTTGTCGATGGTGTCCCCGGCGATGGCCTGCAGGTCGATCATCAGCTCCGGCCCGATGCCGTAGCGGGCGCGGACGCCCTCGGCGTCGATCCGCTCGTCGGCCTTGCCCTGCATGCCCGGCCGCAGCAGTTCCACCCCGTCCCCGACAAGCTGCATCAGGTCCTTGTCGGAACTGACGATGGTGACCTGGCCGCCGGCCTCGCGCGCCTGCCGGCAAAGGGTGGCGATGATGTCGTCGGCCTCGTAGCCGGCCAGTTCCTCGCAGGCGATGTTGAAGGCTTTCGTGGCCTCGCGCGTCAGCGGGATCTGCGGGCGCAGGTCCTCGGGCATCTCCTCGCGGTTGGCCTTGTAATCCTCGTAAAGGTCGTTGCGGAAGGTTTCCGAGCCCTTGTCGAAGATCACCGCGATGTGGCTGGGCGCGCCGTCTCCGCCACCGTGATCGCTGATGTAGCTTTGCAGCATGTTGCAGAACCCCGCCACCGCCCCCACGGGCAGGCCGTCGGACTTGCGCGTCAGCGGCGGCAGGGCGTGATAGGCGCGGAAAATGAAGGCCGAGCCGTCGATGAGATGCAGATGGGAGCCTTTGCCGAAGGACATGTTCCCCTTTCCCCGGTTGTTCCGGCCCGTAATGCCATGCCCCGCGGTGCGCGACCAGTGGGCAATCACCCCCGTGTGGGGCCGATGGCGCTTGCCGTTGGGGATCGCGGTCAGGGGCGCGCCACCGCTGACCACCCAGGCCGGCGCACCACGCGCAGACTGCGCGGCCGGCCGGTGCGGCGCGCGGTCAGCTTCCGGCGCCTTCTCCCGCGTCGAGCTGGCCGGCGAAGTCCCTGTGAACGAATTTCGCATCGCAATAGGGGCATTCCACCCAGCCCTCCTCCAACGGGATCTGCAGCCAGACCCGGGGGTGGCCCAGCGCACCTTCGCCGCCGTCGCACGCGACGCGGTAGCTGTCCACGATCTTCGTCTCGGGGGCCTGGGTCACCATGGGGGCGTTTCCTTTTGCCTGCCTATCGACTAGGTGCGAATATGTGCGATCCGAACGGTAGGGGCAAGAGCACCATGAGCGCGAACGCAATCGAAATCCGGGGCCTGGAAAAGACCTATGCCGCCAGCCGCGGGTCACCGCCGAAACGCGCGTTGGCCGGGGTGGACCTGGACATTCCCGCCGGCTCGGTCTTCGGGCTGCTGGGGCCCAACGGCGCGGGCAAGTCCACGCTGATCAACATCCTGGCCGGGCTGGTGGTCAAGACCGCCGGACAGGTGCGCATCTGGGGCTTCGACCAGGACGTGAACCCCCGCCAGAGCCGCGCCGCGATCGGGGTCATGCCGCAGGAACTGAACCTGGACCCCTTCTTCACACCGCGCGCGGCGCTGGAGGTGCAGGCCGGACTCTATGGCGTGCCCAAGGCGCAGCGCCAAAGCGACGAGATCCTGGCGCTGGTGGGGTTGGAGGACAAGGCCGAGGCCTATGCCCGCACCCTGTCGGGGGGCATGCGGCGGCGCCTGCTGCTGGCCAAGGCGCTGGTGCACCGGCCCCACATCCTGGTTCTGGACGAGCCCACGGCGGGCGTGGACATCGAGCTGCGCGAGATGCTGTGGCAGAACGTGCGCCGCCTGAACGCCGAGGGCATGACCATCATCCTGACCACCCACTACCTGGAAGAAGCCGAAGAGATGTGCGACGAGATCGCGATCATCAACTTCGGCGAGGTGGTGGCCCGCGACAGCACCGCCAACCTGCTGGAGCGGCTGGACGCCAAGACCATGATCATCCACCCCGAGGCGGCGGTCAACGTCCTGCCCGAAGGGCCGGGGCTGGATGTTTCCGCGCGCCCCGACGGCACGCTGGCGATCAGCTACCACTCGCACCACACCCCGGCCGAGACTGTGCTGGAGGCGGTGCGCGGCGCGGGCATCCGCATCCGCGACGTCAAGACGGAGCAGGCCGACCTGCAGGACGTTTTCCTGGAACTCACGCGCAGCCGCTGAGGCCCGCCTCAACCGGTGCCGGTGGGCCGCTCGTCCCGGTCGGTCCGGGGCTGTGCCAGCATCCCCTCGATCTTGTCCAGCCGCGCCAGCACCTCGTCGCGGTAGGTGTCGGTGCGTTCGTCGGCCTCGGCATGGTGGGCGTCCTGCATGGAGTTGACGATCAGGCCCACCACCAGGTTCACCACCGCGAAAGTCGTCACCAGGATGAAGGGCACGAAGAAGGCCCAGGCCAGGGGATAGACCTCCATCACCGGGCGCACGATGCCCATCGACCACGACTCCAGCGTCATGATCTGGAACAGCGAATAGGCCGACAGGCCCAGGGTGCCGAACCACTCGGGGAAAGAGGCGCCGAACAGCTTGGTGGCCATGACCGAGCCGATGTAGAATATCAGCCCCATCAACAGGAAGACCGAGCCCATGCCGGGCAGCGCGCTCATCAGGCCCTCGACCACGCGGCGCAGAGACGGCGTGACCGAGACCACGCGCAGCACCCGCAGGATGCGCAGGGCCCGCAGCACCGCCAACCCGTGCGCCGCCGGCACCAGGGCGATGCCGACGATGACGAAATCGAACAGGTTCCAGCCGCTGCGGAAGAAGGCGGCACGATGCACGTAGAGTTTCGCGCCGATCTCGACCACGAAGACGGCAAGGCAGGCCATGTCGAGCGCCACGATCAGGGTGCCGGCGGCGGACATCGCGGTGCCCGAGGTCTCCAGCCCCAGCAGCACGGCGTTGAACAGGATCACCCCCAGGATGCCGTAGCGCACCTGGGGCAGGTCGAGCAGGCGGCCGAGCCGGTCGCGCAATGTCATGTATCTGTCCCTTTGTTCCGATCGGATTGCGTGTGATATCGGCGCAGGGGCGGCGGTGTGCAAGGGCGCGGCGCGCGTAGACCTGTGCCGCCGCTGGACAGCGCCCGCCCGCCCGGCTAGGACACCGCAATGGCAAAGCCCAAGGACAATCCCAACTACAAGGTCGTGGCCGAGAACCGGCGCGCGCGCTTCGATTACGCCATCGAGGACGACATCGAGTGCGGCATGGTGCTCCAGGGTTCCGAGGTGAAATCCCTCCGCGAGGGCGGCGCCAACATCGCCGAGAGTTACGCCATCGTCGAGGACGGCGAACTGTGGCTGGTCAATGCCTCCATCGCGCCCTACCAGCAGGCCAAGATGTTCCCTCACGAGGAACGGCGCAAGCGCAAGCTGCTGGTCTCCAAGAAGGAGCTGGCGCGGCTGGCACAGGCCAGCGAACGCAAGGGCATGGCACTGGTGCCCATGGTGCTGTACTTCAATCACAAGGGCATCGCCAAGCTGAAGATCGGCATCGGCAAGGGCAAGCGGAAGGCCGACAAGCGCGAGACCGAGGCCAAGCGCGACTGGCAGCGCCATAAGCAGCGCCTGCTCAAGGAACACGGCTGAGGCGATGGAACTGCTGATCTGCCTGATCGCGGGGGCCTTCGCCGGTATCCTGTGCGGTGGGCTGCTGCGCGGGCTGAGCCTGGGATTCGGCGCCGACGCCGCCCTGGGGCTTCTGGGCGGCTGGCTGGGCCGCCAGGGGGTCTTGTGGCTGGGCCCGGACGTGGCCGGGGCGCTTCTGGGCGGGGGCGACAGCGGCGTTCTGGCCGCCGCGGTGCTGGCCGGCGGGCTTGCCGGCGCGGCGCTGCAGGCGGCGGCCGGGGCCGCGGGGCATGCCCTGGCCCGGCGGTAACCGGCGGCGCTCTTGCCCTTCGCCGGCCCGCGCGCTAGGCATGATGCGCGACAACCGCCGGGGGCACTGATGGCTCAAGACGATCCGAAGACGCTTGTCTCAACCGACTGGCTGGCCCAGCACCTGAAGGATCCCGACCTGCGGATCCTGGACGGCAGCTGGCACATGCCGGACGAGGGCCGCGATGCCCGCGCCGAATACGCGGCCGCGCACATCCCCGGCGCGCGCTTTTTCGATATCGACGAAGTGGCCGATCACCGCTCGGAGCTTCCGCACATGGCGCCGCCGCCCGAGAAATTCATGAGCCGCATGCGCGCCCTGGGCGTGGGCGACGGCCACCAGGTGGTGGTCTACGACAGCAGGGGCCTCTACTCAGCCGCCCGGGTCTGGTGGATGTTCAAGCTGATGGGCCACGCGGACGTGGCGGTGCTGGACGGCGGCCTGCCCAAGTGGCAGGCCGAGGGGCGCCCGATGGAGGATCTGCCACCGATGGTGCGCGACCGGCACATGACCGCGCGCCGCCAGAACCACATGGTCCGCGACGTCACGCAGGTCTCGGCCGCGGTGAAGCTGGGCGACCAGGAAATCCTCGACGCGCGCGCGCCCGGCCGTTTCAAGGGCGCGGAGCCCGAGCCGCGCGAGGGGCTGCGCGCCGGTCACATCCCGGGCTCGAAGAACGTGCCCTACCGCAGCCTTCTGAACGAGGACGGCACCCTGAAGGCGCCCGGGGAGCTGCGCGCCGCGTTCGAGGCCGCCGGCGCCGATCTGGACAAGCCCGCCATCACCACCTGCGGCTCGGGCGTGACGGCCGCGATCATCAATCTGGCGCTGGCCCGACTGGGCAGATGGGACCACGCGCTCTACGACGGATCCTGGACCGAATGGGGCGCCTTCCCCAGCCTGCCCGTCGAGACCGGAGAGGCATGATGCTCAACAACCTGCACGAACAACCCGCCGACAAGATCCTCCAGCTGATGCAGGCCTACAAGGCCGACCCGCGGGAGGACAAGATCGACCTCGGCGTCGGCGTCTACCGCAACGCCGCCGGCGTGACCCCGATCATGCGCGCGATCAAGGCGGCCGAGCGCCGCTGGTGGGAGGAGGAGACCACCAAGGCCTACACCGGCCTGGCCGGCGACCCGGCCTTCGCGGACGCCATGGTGGACCTGGTGCTCGACGGCGTGGTCGACCGCGATCAAGTCGCGGCCGTGGCAACCCCGGGCGGCACCGGCGCGGTGCGCCAGGCCTTCGAACTGGTACGGATGGCCGAACCGGGCGCGCGGGTCTTCGTGTCCGATCCCACTTGGCCAAACCACCTGAGCATCCTCAAGCACCTGGGAATGGAGACGGTCACCTACCGCTATTTCGACAGCGCCACCGGCGGGGTGGATTTCGCGGGCATGATGGACGACCTCGACGCGCTGAAGAAGGGCGACATCGTGCTGCTGCACGGCTGCTGCCACAACCCCACGGGCGCCAACCTGACCCTGACGCAGGTGCACGAGGTGATCGAGGCGATGAACCGCGCCGGCGCCGTGCCGATGATCGACATCGCCTACCAGGGGTTCGGCGACGGGCTGGAGGCCGACGCGGCCGTCACCCGCGCGGTGGCCGGCGCCTGCCCCGAGACGCTGATCGCGGCCAGCTGTTCCAAGAACTTCGGCATCTACCGCGAGCGCACCGGCCTTTTGATGGCGGTGGCCCAGGACAAGGGCCTGCGCGCGGTGGCCCAGGGCAATCTGCAGCACCTCAATCGCCAGAATTTCTCGTTTCCGCCCGATCACGGGGCGCGGCTGGTCTCGATCGTGCTGACCGACGACGCGCTGCGCGCCGACTGGCAGGCGGAACTGGAAGAGGTGCGCACCGGCATGCTGGCCCTGCGCGAGCAACTGGCCGAGGACCTGCGCCGGCTGTCGGGCTCGGACCGCTTCGGCTTCATCGCGCAGCACCGCGGCATGTTCTCGCGGCTGGGGCTTTCGCCCGAGGTGGTCGCGCGCCTGCGCGAGGAACACGGCGTCTACATGGTGGGCGACAGCCGCATCAATGTCGCCGGCCTGAACACCGAAACCGTGCCCAAGCTGGCGCAAGCGATCATCGACGTGGGCGGCTGACGGGCCGCCCGGCCGCGCCCCCCGATACCCTCCGGCGCTGGCCGAAGGGCCGGGGCCGGGTGCAAGCCGCCGATGTATCCCCTTCGGCCGCCCGGGGCGATCCGATCATCCGGGACTCGCTTCAAGCCCGGTAGCGCGCCAGGAACATCTCTACCGCACCGTCCACAACGCGGGCGATGTCGGATTCCTCGACCTCGCCGCAGACGCCACAGAGGCAGCGCACGAAAAGGTCGCTCTTGCACAGTTCGCCGAACTGATTGGCGGCAAGATCCATGTCATCGATACGCAGCACGCCGCGGTCCACATAGGGCCTGAGCAACTCGCTCAACCGCTCGCGGGCAAGCGCCGGCCCGGAGTCGTAGAACCGCCGCCCCAGTTCCGGGAAGCGGTAGGATTCGGACACGCAGATGCGAAAGACCTGCTGGCCGAAATCCGACAGGAAGAAGCGCACGAACCGGTCGGCGGCCTGGCGCAGGACCACCTCGACCGGGGCGGTGACGTCGATGACCTCCAGCGCCTCCTGCGCCTGGCGGTTGCACTCGATCCGGGCCACCTCGGAAAACAGCAGGCGCTTGTCGGGGAAGTAGCTGTAGAGCGTCGCCTTGGACACGCCTGCGGCGCGGGCGATCTCGTCCACGCTGGCGCCCTCGAAACCGTCGCGCAGAAAGACGCTGCGCGCCCCCTCCAGCACCTGGTCGAACTTCCGCCCTTTCTTGATTTCCGCGGTCATCGCCGTCATGCCGGTCCTCCCCGGATCAGTCTAGTCGCGCCGCCCCCGGTCCGGCAAGCGCGCCGGATCGCGGCCCGAGGCAAGGGATCTAGAATGCGCCGGTGCCGTGCGCAAGCCGCCGGTGAACCGATCGGTTCATTTCCGCCGATCGCCGGCAGCGAGACTGCGGGCCTTGCGGCCCTTGCGCAATGGCCTATAATTTAGAATTGTTCTAAATTGGAAGGCAAGCCCATGATCCCCGGAGCAATATCGCGCCGGCGCTTCTCGGACCTGAGCGAGCAGGAAATCCTCGCCCTGGCCATCTCGTCAGAGGAGGACGACGCCCGCATCTACCGGACCTACGCCGAGACGCTGCGCCCCGACTACCCCGATACCGCCCGGCTCTTCGATGGCATGGCCGCCGAGGAAGACAGCCACCGCCAGGCCCTGATCGACCTGCACGAACGGCGGTTCGGGGCGGTGATACCGCTCATCCGCCGCGAACACGTGGCCGGCTACTATGCGCGCCGGCCCGTCTGGCTGATGGAGAACCTCGGGATCGACCGCATCCGCGCCGAGGCCGCCGCGATGGAACGCGATGCCGAACGCTTCTACCTCAAGGCGGCACAGCGCACCTCGGACGCGGCCACGCGCAAGCTGCTGGGGGATCTGGCCGCGGCGGAAGCCGGCCACCAGGACCGCGCCGCCGAACTGCAAGCGCGGCACCTGGACGGCGCGGCCATCGCGACCGAGGCCGAAACCTCGCACCGGCAATTCGTCCTGACATGGGTCCAGCCCGGCCTGGCCGGGCTCATGGACGGCTCGGTCAGCACCTTGGCGCCGATCTTCGCCACCGCCTTCGCCACGCAGGACACCTGGACCACGTTCCTCGTCGGCCTGGCCGCCAGCGTCGGTGCGGGGATCTCCATGGGATTCACCGAGGCCGCCTCGGACGACGGCGAGATTTCGGGCCGCGGCAGCCCGCTCAAGCGCGGGCTGGCCTCGGGCGTGATGACCACGCTGGGCGGCCTGGGCCATGCCCTGCCCTACCTGATCCCCGCTTTCTGGACCGCGACGGCCATCGCGGTGATCGTCGTCTTCATCGAACTCTGGGCCATCGCCTGGATCCAGAACCGCTACATGCAGACGCCGTTCCTGCGCGCCACATTCCAGGTGGTGCTCGGCGGGGCGCTGGTCTTTGCCGCGGGGGTGCTGATCGGCAGCGGCTGACGGCCACCGCACCGGCCCCAACGATTGACCGGACGGGAGGGCGTGCTAACACGCCTGCGATGCTGAACATCTTTTTGCAGACGCTGCCCTTCTTCGCGATCATCGGGTTGGGCTACGGGGCCGGGCGCACCGGCTTCTTCACCGAAGACGCCACCGCATGGCTGACCAAGTTCGTCTTCTACTTCGCGCTCTCGGCGATGCTGTTCCGCTTTGCCGCCAACCTCTCGCTGGCCGAGGTCTTCGACCTGCGCTTCGTGATGGCCTACCTCTGGGGCACGGCGGTCGTCTATTGTCTGGCCTCGATCGTCGCCTTCGCCCGCCGGTTGAGCGTGGAGGAGGCGGCGATCGAGGCGCAATGCGCGGTGATCGGCAACGTGGGCTTTCTGGGCGTGCCCATGCTGACCCTGCTGATGGGCCCCGAGGCGATCGGCCCGGTGATGCTGGTCCTGGCGGTCGATCTGATCGTCTTCGGATCTCTGGTGGTGATCCTGATCACCGGTGCGCGCGACGGGCGCATGTCGGTGCGCATCCTGCGCACCGTGGGCCTGGGTCTGCTGAAGAACCCGATGATCGTTTCCATCGTGCTGGGCCTGGCCTGGTCGGGGCTGCGCCTGCCGATCGGGGAGGTCTTCAATGCCTTCCTCTCGCTTCTGGGCGGCGCGGCCACGCCCGGCGCGCTCTTCGCCATCGGCGCCTCGCTGGCCTCGAAATCGGCCGAGCGGCCAATAGTGGCCGGCTGGCTGAGCCTGTGCAAACTGGTGCTGCATCCCGCCGCCGTGGCCCTGTCGGCGCTCGTCCTGTTTCCCGTGGCCCCCTACCCGGCCGCGGTGATGATCGCCGCCGCCGCATTGCCCGTGGCCGGCAACATCTACATGCTGGCGCAGCACTACGGCGTGGCGCCGCAGCGCGTTTCGGCGGCGATTTTCATCTCGACGGCGGTTGCGGTCCTCAGCGTGTCGCTGGTGATCGGCTGGGTGGCGGGGATTTATCGATGATCCCGGCACCGGCGGGCTTGCGCGCCGCCGCCGGGCCGTGATGACTGCAGGGGCGAGACACCGCAAAGCGAAAGGACCGCGCGATGGAAACCCAATCCGAGAATGCCTGTTTCGGCGGGGTGCAAGGGGTCTATACCCACGCCTCCGAAGCGACGGGATGCGACATGACATTCGGGCTGTTCCTGCCCGCCGAGGCGCGCGACGGCCCCGTGCCGGTCCTTTGGTATCTCAGCGGGCTGACCTGCACGCACGAGAACGCCATGGTCAAGGCCGGCGCGCAGGGCTGGGCGGCCGAGATGGGCATCGCCCTCGTCTTCCCCGACACCTCGCCGCGCGGCGAGGGCGTGGCCGACGACGACGCCTTCGACCTGGGGCAGGGGGCCGGATTCTACGTGAATGCCACGCAGAACCCCTGGGCGCGGCACTACCGTATGTGGGACTACGTCGCCGAAGAGCTTCCCCGCGTCGTGACCCGGAATTTCGCCGTGGACGAGGAGCGTCAGGCGATCACCGGCCATTCCATGGGCGGGCACGGCGCCTTGACGCTGGCGATGTCCCTGCCCGGGCGCTACGCTTCGGTTTCGGCCTTCGCGCCCATCTGCAATCCCACGCAAAGCGACTGGGGCCGCAAGCAGTTCTCGGCCTACCTCGGCGACGAGTTCGAAGCGGCCTGGGCCGCGCACGACGCCAGCCTGCTGATGCGCGAGCGCGGCTTCGACGGCCCGGTGCTGGTCGACACCGGCACCGAGGACCAGTTCATCCACCTGCTGAAACCCGAAGCCCTGGCAACCGCCGCGGCCGAGCGGCGGCAGCGCTCCACCTTCCGGCTGCAGCCGGGCTATGACCACAGCTATTTCTTCGTGTCCAGTTTCATGGAGGATCACGTGGCCTTCCACGCCGAGGCGCTTCATGCGCGATAAACCGGCCCGCACCCACTACGACCTGATCGTCATCGGCTCGGGCCCCGCCGGCCGCGCGGCGGCGATCCAGGCGGGCAAGCTCAAGCGCAAGGTGCTGGTCGTGGACCGCCGCGACCGGCTGGGCGGGGTATCGGTGCACACTGGCACGATCCCCTCCAAGACCCTGCGCGAGACGGTGCTGAACCTTTCGGGCTGGCGCGAGCGCAGCTTCTATGGCCGCTCCTACCGGGTGAAACCGGACATCGAGGCACAGGACCTCAAGGCGCGGCTGCACAAGACGCTGGACTACGAGGTCGACATCCTAGAGCACCAGTTCAACCGCAACCACGTCGACACGCTGAGCGGCATGGCGCGCTTCACCGGCGCCCATGAGCTGGACGTCGCGACCGAGGCGGGCGACGTCACGCGCCTGACCGCCGATCGTTTCCTCATCGCCACGGGCACGCGGACCTACCGCCCCGACAGCGTTCCGTTCAACGGGACGACCATCGTGGACAGCGACGAGTTCCTGGAACTGGGCCAGATACCGCGCAGCCTGATCGTGGTCGGCGCGGGGGTCATCGGGGTGGAATACGCCACCATGTTCTCCGCGCTGGACGTCAACGTCACGCTGATCGAGCCGCGCCAGACATTCCTCGATTTCATCGACCGCACCCTGATCCAGGAATTCACGCACCAGATCCGCGAAAACGGCGTCGACCTGCGCCTGGGATCGGCCATCGACTCCATCGAGGATGCCGGCACCCACATCGAGGTCTCGATGGCCAACGGCCGCCACGTGCGCGCCGAGATGCTGCTTTTCGCCGCCGGCCGCATGGGGGCGACCGCCACGCTCGACCTCGGAGCCGCGGGGCTGGAAACCGACCACCGCGGCCGGCTCGGCGTTGATCGCAAGACCTACCAGACGGCGGTGCCGCACATCTATGCCGCCGGCGACGTGATCGGGCACCCCAGCCTCGCCTCGACCTCGCTGCAACAGGGCCGGGTCGCGGCCTGCCACGCGCTGGATACCCCCACCCTGCCCGAAAGCCCGTGGTTTCCCTACGGCATCTACTCGGTGCCCGAGATCTCCACCTGCGGCATGTCCGAGGAAGAGATGCAGGAACGCGGCATCCCCTACGAGGTCGGCGTCGCCCGGTTCCGCGAAACCAGCCGCGGCCACATCATGGGGCTGGAGCACGGCATGCTGAAGATGCTGTTCAGCCTCAAGACGCGCCGCGTGCTCGGCGTGCAGATCGTGGGCGAGGGCGCGACCGAACTCATCCACATCGCCCAAGCGGTCCTGAACCTGAAGGGAACGGTGGACTACTTCGTGCAGAACACCTTCAACTACCCCACGCTGGCCGAGGCCTACAAGATCGCCGGGCTGGACGCCTTCAACCGCATGCCGATCCCCGAGGAATACAAGGTCAAGCGCGAGGACATCAATACGCAACTGTCAGAGTCCAAGTAGGCGAATTGACGTGAGGCCAACATCGCAACGGGTGTGACATCCGGGATTCAAATCTTAACTGAATATTCACACCTTGCCTGCACCCACTGGTCCATCGCCGCAGGTTGGTGCAATATCTGCCTGACGGGAGGCCGCGAAATGCAAGTCGACAACAATCTGAAGGAACGGGTCAGGTGCGCGATCATCGATCGCTTCGAGCCGGGCGTGATCCGGGATGTTCGGCTGGAGTCCATTGAAATTGACGAGGATGAAGAGGAAATCAGACTCATCTTCACAATCGAAACCGACGCAGACCCGGAAATGATCGGCAGGCGTTTCTTCGGCCTGACCGACAAGGTGCGCAAGGCCCTTGGCGAGGACTGGCGCGGATACTTCCCGATACTGCAATCGGAAATCGACCGTGGCGTCGCGGCCTGACGGGAAACTTGCCGACGGTTTTCTCAGAACCGCGCGCCGTCTGGTCCCGCAAGGACAAAAGCCCGATCAGGGGCGGCTTCGGCGCAGCGTCAGCAGCAGCTATTATGCTATGTTTCACGCGCTGGCGCGCATGTGCGCCGACAGTCTTGTTGGCGCGCAGGAAGCGAAGCGATCCAACAAGGCATGGGTCGAGGTCTACCGCGGTTTGGCGCATTCAGATAGCTTGAAAATGTGCAAGCGCGCACATGAAAAAAATTTTCCACGACCCATTAAAGATTTTGCTGATGCGTTCAAACAACTTCAGGCGGAACGTCATCGAGCGGATTATGATCCGACGGCTCGCTTCAAAAAAGATGATGCCGTGAAGTACGTGAACATGGCGGAGACCGCGATGGCGGCTCTCAGAGATGTTCCCATGCTGGATAAGAAGGCGTTCGCCGCATGGGTGCTCATCACTGGTCACGGCGTCAATCAGGCGCGCCAGCAGGCACAGACGGTGGGGAAAAACGGCTGATAGGCTTGCCCACATGATCTACGTCGATGCCGACGCCTGCCCGGTCAAGGCCGAGGTGGAGCGGGTCGCCACGCGCCACGGGGTGAAGACGGTGCTCGTCTCCAACGGCGGTCTGCGGCCGGCGCGCAACCCGCTGGTCGAAAGCGTGATCGTGCCCGAGGGCCCCGACGCCGCCGACATCTGGATCGCCGATCGTGCGGGGCCGGGCGACGTGGTGATCACCTCCGACATTCCCCTTGCCGCGAAATGCGTGGCCGCTGGGGCGCGCGTGCTGAAACCGGATGGCGAGGCGCTGACCGAGCGCAATGTCGGCGCAGCCCTGGCCACCCGCGACCTGATGGCCGACCTGCGCGCCGCCGACCCCTTCCGGCAGGGTGGCGGCAGGGGCTTCACCAGGGCGGACAGGTCGCGCTTCCTCGACGCGCTTGAACGCGAACTGCGCCGGGCGCGCTGACCGGCGCAGGCGGGGTTTACAAGGCCGCGCGGTTCCCGTTTCTTGGAGGCGCCCCGCGGCCGGCCGCGGGGATTGCCGGAGACGCCATGCCCACAGCCACCGTTCAGCGTGCCAACCTGATCGGCGCCGCCTACGCGCTGGCGGCGGTGGTCTGCTTTTCGCTCAACGACGTGGGCATCAAGTTCCTGTCCGGAAGCTACGCGCTGCACCAGGTGGTCTTCATCCGGGCCTGCGTGGGGCTGGTGGTCTTCTTCGGGCTGATCATGCCCTTCGCCGGCGGGTTGGCCGTGCTGCGCACGCGACGGCCCCTGGCGCACCTTCTGCGCGGGCTCTGCGTGGTTTTCGCCAACATGTGCCTTTTCCTGGGCCTCGCGGCCATGCCGATCGCGGATGCCACGGCGATCTTCTTCGTCTCGCCGCTGGTCATCACGGTCTTTTCGGTGATCTTCCTGGGCGAGGTGGTGGGCCCGCGCCGGTGGGCCGCCGTGGCCGTGGGCTTCGCCGGGGTGCTGGTGATCGTCAAGCCGGGCACCGCGGCCTTTCAACTGGCGTCCCTGTTTCCCGTCGCCGCGGCCGTGCTCTACGCGACGCTGCACATGCTCACGCGCAAGATCGGCGGCACCGAAACCGCCCCCACGATGGCGGTCTACATCCAGCTCACCTTTCTGGTGGCCAGTGCGCTCTTCGGCCTTGGCCTGGGCCACGGCCATTTCGCCGGTCAGGGGCATCCCTCGCTCGACTTCCTGTTGCGCCAATGGGGGCCGGTGGCCTGGGGCGACGTGCCGCTGCTCTTGATGCTCGGGGTGACCGGGGTGCTGGGCGGGCTGTTCATCAGTCAGGCCTACCGCCTGAGCGAGGCCGCCTTCGCCGCGCCCTTCGAATACGTCGCCATGCCCATGGCGATCGTGTGGGGGGTGACGGTCTTCGGCACCTGGCCCGACCGCACCGCCTGGCTCGGGATCGCGCTGATCCTGGGCTCGGGGCTCTACTTGCTGTGGCGGGAATCGGCCAAGGATACCAGGGTCATCGCCGGTCGCACCGCCCGGCGCCGCTAAGGAGGATCGCATGCAGGTAGAGGCCGTGGTGTTCGACATCGGCAACGTCCTGATCGAATGGCACCCGCGGCGCTATTTCGACCGGGTTCTCGGGGCGCGGCAAAGCGCGGCCTTCTTCGCCGCCGTGGACATCGATGCCATGATGACCCGGATCGACGCCGGCGCCCCCTTCTTCGAAACCATCGCGGCCACCGCGCGGGCCCATCCCGACTGGGCGCCGGCGTTGGCGCATTTCCGCGACAACTGGGCCGACCTGGCCAGCCCCGAAATCCCCGGCTCCGTCCAGGTCTTGCAGGCGCTGCGCGCGCGGGGCGTGCCCGTCTTCGCCCTGTCGAACTTCGGCGCCGAGAACTTCGCGCTGAGCGCGGCGCGCCATCCCTTTCTCGCCAGTTTCGACCGGCGCTACATCTCGGCCCGACTGCGGCAGGCCAAGCCCGCCCCGGCGATCTACGAGACGCTGGAACGCGACAGCGGCGTGCCGCCCGGCGCGCTTCTGTTCACCGATGACCGGCCCGAGAACATCGCCACCGCACGCGCTCGGGGGTGGCAGACGCACCTGTTTGACGGGCCGGAAGGATGGGCGCATTGTCTGCTGGCCGCCGGGCTGCTGACCGAGGAGGACGTCGCATGAGCATCACCATCATCCCCTTCGACGAGGGCGAGGCCAACCTCGACTGGCTGGACCTCTGCGCCGCCTTCGCGGCGGGCCACGACCGGCCCAGGGCGGAAATCGGCGACACCTTCCTCTACCGCCAGCCGGACACGCTTCTGTCCCGCGCGGCCTGGATCGACGGGATGGGAATCGCGGTGAAATCCGCCACCATCTTCCCCGGCAATCCCGACCGCGGGGTGCCGCGCATCAACGGCGGCGTGAACCTTTTCGCCGACGCCACCGGCGAACTGGAGGCGGTGATCGATTTTCACCTGGTCACCAAGTGGAAGACGGCCGGCGACAGCCTGTTCGCCGCCACCCGGCTCGCCCGGCCGGAAAGCCGCAACATCCTGATCGTGGGCGCGGGCACGGTGGGCCGCTCGCTCTACGACGCCTATCGCGCGGCCTTCCCCGAGGCACGCTTCCGCGTCTGGAACCGCACCCGCGCCAATGCCGAGGCCATGGCCGAGGACTGCCCGGGCCTGCGCGTGGCCGATGATCTCGAACGCGCCGTCAAGGACGCCGACATCGTCACCTCGGCCACCATGTCCACCGAGCCGGTCCTGAAGGGCACGTGGTTCCAGCCCGGTCAGCACATCGACCTCATCGGCGCCTTCAAGCCCGACATGCGCGAGGCCGACGATACCGCCCTGCAGCGCGCCCGCCTCTTCGTGGACAGCTTCGACACGACGGTGGGCCACATCGGCGAGATCAAGATCCCGCTGGAAGCCGGGACCATCGCGCGCGGGGACCTGGTGGCCGACTATTACGATCCGCAGGCCTTCCGGCGCCGCTCGGACGACGAGATCACCCTGTTCAAGAACGGCGGCGGCGCGCATCTGGACCTGATGACAAGCCGCTACATCCTCGATGCCTGGCAGGCCGCGCGCCCATGATCTGGTGGCTTCTGGCGGCCGCCGCGGCGGGGGTCGCCGTCGCGCCCTTCCTGCGCGAGGCGCTGCGCCCGAGAATGGGCGCCACCGCGCGGGCGCGGGCGCCCGGCGCCTTCGCCACGCTGTCCCAGGGCGTCACCCACTACCGCTGGCTGGGCGCGGCCGAGGGGCCCGTGGCGGTCTGCGTGCACGGGCTGACCACGCCCTCCTTCGTGTGGGAGGGTATCGCGCGCGGTCTGGGCCGGATGGGCTACCGCGTATTGCTCTACGATCTCTACGGGCGCGGCTATTCCGACCGGCCGCGCGGCGCGCAGGATGCCGATTTCTTCGTGACCCAGCTCGAGGACCTGCTGGATCACCAGCGCGTGGGCGATGGCGTGACGCTTCTGGGCTATTCCATGGGCGGGGCGATCGCCACCGCCTTCGCCGCGCGCCATGCCGGTCGGCTGCGGCGGCTGATCCTGCTGGCCCCGGCGGGGATGAAGACCGATCTGGGCCCCGTCGCGCGGCTGGTGGTCAATCACGACTGGCTCGGCCGATGGCTCATGCGCGCATTCTACGGCCGCTCCTTCGCCCGGGCGGTCGAGGCGGAACGCCGACTGGACAGCAGCGTGCCCGACATCGTGGCGCGTCAACTGGCCGAACTGCACTACCGGGGGTTCCGCCGCTCGGTCCTGGCCTCCCTGCGCGGCATTCTCGACGCGGACATGGAGGCGGCGCACCGCGCCGTCGCACGAACGGGGCTGCCGGTTCTGGCCATATGGGGGCGCGAGGATGCGGTCATCCCGATCTCGGCCATGGGGCGGCTGGCGGAATGGAACCGCGCGGCCCGGCAGGAGGTGATCGAGGACGCGGGCCATGCCCTGGCCTACACGCACACCGAAGAGGTGCTTGCAATCATCGGCGCCGAGGTGGCCGACCAGCCGGACTGACCGCCCGGCGCCGCCCCGGCCCGGGCGCGGGGTGGGTGGGCGGGCGCGTCCGGGCCGGGGCGGTCTTTTCACCGGCGCCCGCCCGCGCTATGCGGAAGCGATGGAGACGCTGCACGAACGCTATACCCGCGCCGTGGCCGAGGGCACGCTCACCCGCGACGCGGCGCAGGAGGCCGTGTTCCCCGAGTTCGAGCGCATCCGCGCGGCCCTGGCCCAGCCGGTCCGGCGCGGCTGGTTCCGCCGCGCCCCCGCGCCGCCCAGGGGGCTGTATCTCTGGGGCGGGGTCGGCCGCGGCAAGTCCATGCTCATGGACATGTTCGTCGAGATGGTCCCGGCGCCCAGCCGCCGCGTGCATTTCCACGCCTTCATGCAGGAAATCCATGCCGGCATGCACGCCGCCCGCCAACGCGGGGTCGAGGACGCGCTGGCCCCCGTGGCCAAGGCCGTCTCGGACGACCTGCGCCTGCTCGCCTTCGACGAGATGCAGATCACCGACATCACCGATGCCATGATCGTCGGCCGCCTGTTCCAAAGCCTCATGGACGCCGGGGTGGTCGTGGTGACCACCTCCAACCGCCCGCCCGATGACCTCTACAAGGACGGGCTGAACCGCCAGCTCTTCCTGCCCTTCATCGACCTGCTGAAGGAGCGCATGGTCGTGCGCGAGATGGCCGGCCCCACCGACTACCGCCAGGACCGGCTGGCCGGCAGCCCCAGCTATTTCACGCCCCTCACCGCCGAGACCCGCGCCCGGATCCGCGCGCTCTGGCAGGATCTGACCGATGGCCAGCCGGCCGAGCCGCTGACGCTGACCGTCAACAAGCGCCAGGTCGAAATCCCGGCCTTCCGCAACGGCGTGGCGCGGGCCAGCTTCTACGATCTCTGCGGCCGGCCGCTGGGGCCGGCGGACTACCTGGCCCTGGCGCAGGCCGCCCGCGTGCTGGTGCTGGAGAACGTCCCCACCCTCGGCCGCTCCAACTTCAACGAGGCCAAGCGCTTCGTCACCCTGGTCGATGCCCTCTACGAGGGCCGGGTCAAGCTCATCTGCTCGGCGGCGGCCGAGCCGGAATACCTCTACCTCGAGGGCGAGGGCAGCTTCGAGTTCGAGCGCACGGCCAGCCGCCTGCGCGAGATGCAGTCCGAGGACTGGGCCGCCCTTGACTGAGCGCGGGTCTGGACAGCGTGGCCCGGCAATGCGACAGTTTTGATCAAATCCAGCCACCGCAGCGGAGAGCCGCCATGAAGGACGACAATTTCCTGCGCGAGATGAACGCGCGCCACCTCTGGCACCCCATGGGCCACCCCGGGGACGCGCAGGAGCACGCCCCCAAGATCATCAAGGGCGCCGAGGGCGTGACCATCACCGATATCGACGGCCACCGCGTGGTGGATGCCGTGGGCGGGCTGTGGTGCGTGAACCTGGGCTACTCCAACGACGTGGTGAAACAGGCCATCGCCGACCAGCTCTGGCAGCTTCCCTATTACTCGGCTTTCGCCGGCACCACCAATCCCCCGGCGATCGAGGCGTCCTACGCGGTGCAGGAATTCTTCGCGCCTGACGGCATGGTGCGCGCCTTCTTCACCTCCGGCGGATCGGATTCGGTGGACACCTGCCTGCGGCTGGCGCGGCAGTACCACCGGCTGCGCGGCCAGCCCGCGCGCACCAAGTTCCTCAGCCTCAAGAAGGGCTACCACGGCACCCACTTCGGCGGGGCCAGCGTGAACGGCAACAACCGCTTCCGCGTCAACTACGAGCCGCTGCTGCCGGGCTGCTTCCACCTGCCCAGCCCCTATCCCTACCGCAACCCCTTCGACGAGGCCGACCCCGCCCGCCTGGCGCGGCGCATCGCCGCCATGGCCGTGGACGAGATCGAGTTCCAGGGCCCCGACAGCATCGCCGCCTTCATCATGGAGCCCGTCCAGGGCGCCGGCGGCGTCATCGTGCCCGACGAAAGCTTCATGGGGCTCATGCGCGAGATCTGCGACCGCTACGGCATCCTGTTGATCGCCGACGAGGTCATCACCGGCTTCGGCCGGCTGGGCGACTGGACCGGGTCGCGCCACTGGGGCGTGCAGCCGGACATGATGAGCACCGCCAAGGGCATCACCAGCGGCTATTTCCCCGTGGGCGCGGCGCTGATGGGCCAGAAGGTCGCGGATGTCTTCGAAACCGCGGACGCCGAGGGCAGCATCTGGCACGGCTACACCTACTCGGCCCACCCCGTGGGCGCGGCGGCGGTGGTGGCCACCCTGGCCGAAACGCAGCGCCTGGACGTCAAGACCAACGCCGCCGCCCGTGGCCGGCAGCTCTATGACGGCATGGTGGACCTGGCCGGCAAGCACGACATCATCGGCGACGTGCGCGGCGGCCACGGCCTGATGACGGGGGTGGAACTGGTCAGCGACCGCGACAGCAAGACCCCGCTCGACGCCACCACCATGAAACGCGTCCACCAGGCCACCTACGAGGCCGGCGCGATGGTCCGGCTGGGCGCGCACAACATCCTGATGTCGCCGCCGCTCACCATCTCGGAGGCCGAGGTCAACACGATCCTGTCCGCGCTCGACACGGGGCTGGCCGCCGCCTGAGCAGACCGCGCCCCTTCACCAGCGCGTCCGGAACCCGTCAGGGGGTCTGGGGGACAGCGTCCCCCAGGGCCTGCGTGGCCTGAACGCAAAGGGTTGTCTTGCGCCGCAGGCGCGCCGGTAAGCCGTGCCGGCTAGGACATGAAACGGTTGAAGGCGCGCTGCATCGCTTCGTTCATGGTGTTCCACGCCTGGTCGGCGCCCTCCTTGACGTCCTTCCAGGCCGCCTGTTGCGCCTGCTCGACCTTCTCAAGCTGGGCCTTCACCGCCTCTCGCTGCTTTTCCAGTTCCTCGATCTGGTTCTCGTACTGCAGCCGCGCATCGGCCTGGGCCTCTTGGGCCTGGGCCTGCAGCTTGGCGATATCGGCCTTCCACTCGTCCAGGCGGGCCTGGAGCTTTTCCTCGTAGGCGGTCTTTTCGTCCATGTCGTTCCCTCCGTTCACTCGCCGTGCCAACCCGGTGATCACGGGCGCGGTTCCAGATTACCCCAAAACCGCGCGATTCCCGCATCAGTTTTTCTCCGGCGTGCCCCAGCCGCCGCCGCCCGGTGTCGCCATGCCGAAGACCGCCCCGGCGGGCAGGTCGATCTCGTCATTGCCGGCCATCTCCCGGCGGGTGCCATCGGGCAGTTCGGCCCAGTTCTCACCCGTCCGGCCCGGCGCGCCGCCCTCGGCGCCGAAGGGCGGCACCGCCCGGTGCGAGGACAGGGTCGTCACCGTGACCGGCACCAGGAACCGCAGCCGCCGCAGCACGCCGTTGCCGCCGCGCCAGCGCCCCGCCCCGCCGGATCCGGGCCGGATGCCGAAGTCTTCCAGCCGGACGGGGAAACGCTTCTCCAGGACTTCGGGGTCGGTCATGCGGGTGTTGGTCATGTGGCTCTGCACCGCATCGCAGCCGTCGAAGCCCGGCCCCGCGCCCGTGCCGCCGGCGATGGTCTCGTAGTTCTGGAAATCGTCGCTGCCCCAGACGAAGTTGTTCATGGTCGCCTGGCTGCCGGCAATCACCCGCAGCGCCCCGTAAAGCGCGTTGCAGGTGGCCTGGCTCACCTCGGTGTTGCCGGCGATCACCGCCGCCGGGTAGACGGGGCTCAGCATCGAGCCCTCCGGCACCACGATCCTCAGCGGCTTGAGGCAGCCCTGGTTCAGCGGGATCTCGGCGCCGACCATCGTGCGGAAGACATAAAGCACGACCGCGTCGCAGATCGCGCGCGGGGCGTTGTAGTTGCCCGGATGCTGCCCGCTGGTGCCGGTGAAATCGATCACCGCCTCGCGGTTGCCGTGGTCCACACTCACCGCCACCTCGATCGTGGCGCCGTGGTCCATGGGGTAGCTGAAGCTGCCGTCGCGCAGCCGGTCGATCACCCGGCGCACGCTTTCCTCGGCGTTGTCCTGCACATGCCCGGTGTAGGCGCGCACCACGTCGAGCCCGAACTGATCGACCACCTTCAGCAGCTCCTGCCGGCCGGTCTCGTTGGCGGCCACCTGCGCCTTCAGGTCCGCCATGTTCTGGCGGATGTTGCGGCACGGGTACCGGCCCGAGGCCAGAATCGCCTCGGCCTCGGCCTCCAGCAAGGTGCCCTGGTCCATCAGCTTGACGTTGTCGATCAGCACCCCCTCTTCCTCGATGTGGGTGCTGTCGGGCGGCGCGGATCCGGGCGTGCGCCCGCCGATGTCGGCGTGGTGGCCGCGCGCGCCCAGCCAGAACACCGGCTGCCCCTCGATGAAGACGGGGGTGACGACGGTCACGTCCGGCAGGTGCGTGCCGCCGTTGTAGGGGGAGTTCAGCATGTAGGCGTCGCCCGCGCGGACATCGGGGTTGAGCCGCATCACCGTCTTGATGGAGTCCGACATCGAGCCCAGGTGCACCGGCACGTGCGGCGCATTGGCCACCAGATCGCCCCGCGCATCGAAGATCGCGCAGGAAAAATCCAGCCGCTCCTTGATGTTCACCGACCACGAGGTATTGGCCAGCGTCGCGCCCATCTGGTCGGCCACGGACATGAACAGGTTGTTGAACACCTCCAGCAGCACCGGGTCGGCCTCGGTGCCGGCGGCCAGATCGCGCGCCTTGGCCGTCACCCGTTCCAGCAGCAGGTTGCCCATGTCGTCCACCCGGGCGGCCCAGCCCGGTTCCACCACATTGGTCCCCGTGGGCTCGGTGATGACGGCGGGGCCGGGGATCACGGCCTCGGGATCCAGTCGCGCGCGGTCGTAAAGCGGTATCTCCATCCGCGTCCCGTCCAGGTGCACGGGGATATGCGCCGTGGTTCCGCCGTCGCCCGCCGGGCGCAGCGGCATCGGCCGCTGCCCGGTTTCCCCGATGGCCTCGACGCTCAGCATGTCGAAGACGATCTCGCGCTCGGGCGAGTAGAAGCCGAAGCGCTGCCGGTGCGCGGCCTCGAAATCGGCCCGCATGGCCTGCGCGTCGCCGAAGGGCACCTCCAGCGCCTGGTGCGAGCCGTCGTAGCGCAGATGCGCGCGAGGGCGCGTGGCGATATCCGAGATGCCCTGGCTTTCCACCTCCTCCCGGGCCTGCCGGGTCAGGCCGGCCAACGTCTCCTCGGCGCGGGCGGCCTCGGCCAGTGGCGCGTCCATCTGCGCCTCGCGCATCGCGCGCACCTCGGCCAGGCCCATGCCGTAGGCCGACAGCACGCCCGCGTGCGGGTGGATCAGCACCTTGGACATGCCCAGGGCATCGGCCACCAGGCAGGCGTGCTGCCCGCCCGCCCCGCCGAAGCACTGCAGGGTGTAACCCGTCACGTCGTGCCCGCGCTGCACGCTGATCTTCTTGATCGCGTTGGCCATGTTGTCCACCGCGATGCGCAGGAAACCCTCGGCCATCTCCTCGGGCGCGCGGGGCGCCTCGCCCGTCTCGGCGGCCACCTGCGCGGCCAGCTCGGCGAATTTCGCGCGCACCACCTCGGAATCCAGCGGCTGATCGCCCCCCGGGCCGAAGACCCGCGGGAAATGCGCGGGGTTCAGCTTGCCCAGCATGACGTTGCAGTCCGTCACCGTCAGCGGTCCGCCCCGGCGGTAGCAGGCCGGGCCGGGATCCGCCCCCGCGCTTTCCGGCCCCACCTGGAATCGCCCGTCCTCGAACTTGCAGATGCTCCCGCCGCCGGCGGCCACGGTATGGATATCCATCATCGGCGCGCGCATCCGCACGCCCGCCACCTCCGTCTCGAAGCTGCGCTCGTAGTCCCCGGCGTAGTGGCTCACATCCGTGCTGGTGCCGCCCATGTCGAACCCGATCAGCCGATCGTGGCCCGCCGCCTCGCCGGTCTTGACCATGCCCACGATCCCGCCCGCCGGCCCGGACAGGATGGCGTCCTTGCCCTGGAAAAGCTGCGCATCGGTCAGCCCGCCACTGGACTGCATGAAACCCAGCCAGTCGCAGGCCCGGCCCAGGTCAAGCGCATCGGCCACCTGCGCGACGTAGCGGCCCAGGATGGGCGAAAGATAGGCGTCCACCACCGCCGTGTCGCCCCGGCCCACCAGCTTGACCAGGCGGTTCACCTGGTGGCTGGTCGTGATCTGGGTGAAACCCACCTCGGCGGCGATGTCGGCCACGCGGGCCTCGTGCTCGGGATTGACGTAGGCGTGCAGCCCGGCCACCGCGACCGCGCGGATGCCGCGATCGTGGGCCGCCTGAAGCGCGGCGCGCGCGGCGTCGGCATCCAGCGGGCGAACCACCGCGCCCTCGGCGTCCAGGCGCTCGTCCATCTCGGCGACCTCTTCGTAAAGCATCTCGGGCCGGGTGATCGCCAGGTCGAACAGCCGCGGCCTGGTCTGGTAGCCGATGCGCAGAAGGTCGCGGAACCCTTTGGTCACCATCAGAAGCACGCGTTCGCCCTTGCGCTCCAGCAGGGCGTTGGTGGCCACGGTCGTGCCCATCTTCACGGCGCGGATGGCGCCCTGCGGGAAATCCCCCTCCACGCCCATGACCTCGCGGATGCCCTGCACCGCGGCGTCCGGGTACCGCTCGGGGTTCTCCGACAGAAGCTTGTGGGTATGCACGCCGCCGCGCGGGTCCAGCGCCACCACGTCCGTGAAGGTGCCCCCGCGGTCGATCCAGAACTCCCACTGTTCGCCCATGCGCCCCTCCTTTCGCCGTCCGGCCACGTTTGGGGGACGGCCGGCAAAAGTCAACGGCCGGACCATTGAACTCGCCCCCCCTTTGGACGCATATCCGGTAAGGAAACCATCAACGGAGACGCGCCATGGACCTGCGCCCCCTATCCGAGGATTTCGCCGTCGCCCCGCAGATCGCGCCCGAGGAAGTGCCCCGGATCGCCGAGGCGGGCTACCGCTCGGTCCTGTGCAACCGCCCCGACGACGAGGAACCGGGCCAGCCGTCCTTCGACGCGGTGGCCGAAGCCGCCCGCGCGGCCGGGATGGAGGCGCGCTGCGTGCCCATCGTTTCGGGCCAGGTCACGCCGCAATCCGCCGAGGACTTCCGCGCCGCGCTCGACCAGATGCCCAAGCCGATCCTCGCCTACTGCCGCAGCGGCACGCGCTGCACGGTACTCTGGAGCCTGACGCGCCACGGCGACATGGACACCGACGAGATCCTGCGCCGGACCCGGGCGGCGGGCTACGACATGAGCGGCCTGATCCGCCAGCTCGAAGGGGGCTGAGATCATGGTCGCCTGGATCGCCACCGGCCGGGATGGCACGGGTGTCACCGCCTACGCGCTGGAGGACGGCGAGGTGCTGCGCCGCGCCCGCGGCATCGACGAGCCCGCGGCGCTGACGCAACTGGATTTCGAGGCCGGCCGCATGATCCGGATCGGCGCCGGCGAACCCCGGCCCCTGCCCGCGCCGGTCCTGCCCGAAAGCGGCCCGCATGTGCCCGCCTTCACGCAGGCCGCGCCGCCCGGCCGGGTGGACGCCTGGGTGCGGCTCTGGATCGCGGGGTTCCTGGCTGACCGCCCCGGCTGGCACGGGGTGATCTGCGCGGTCGCGGACAGGGTCAGCCACTGGATCCAGATCAGCGCCGAGGAAGCGGTCAGCACCCAGGGGTTCCTTACCCCGCATCTGATCGGCGCCCTGGGCGGCGCCGCACCCCCCGACACCGAGGCCGTGGCCGACAGCCTCGCCCAGCCCGAACGGCTGGCCGCGCAACTGCGCACGGCCGAGGTCGCGGACCGGCCTGCCGCCGTCACCGGGCACTTGCTGGGGGCCGAACTCGCGGCCGCGCGTCCCTACTGGCTGGGCCAGCAGGTGGCCCTGATCGCGCCCGAGGGCGATCCGACCGGGCATGAGGCCGCGCTGCGCGCGCAGGGGGTTCCGGCCGAGCGGCACGCGCCCGACTCGGTGCTTCCGGCCGGGCTGGCCGCCCTGGGCCACCGGGTCGGGCTCATTCCCTGATCCGCTCTTGCCCCCGGCGGCCGGGCTGGCGCGCTACCCTTCCGCCGGCGCCCCGGCGCGGGCGCGGCAGGGGCCGAAGAAAGCGGCCACCGCCAGGATGATCCCCGAAACGGTGGCGATCATGCCCGCCGCGCTCACCGCGTGGTCAAAGCCCAGCCAAAGCGGCCCGTAGCCCGCCAGCACGTAGCCCAGCACCGCCGAGAGGACGGCGAAGCCGACACTCCAGCCCACCTGCCGCTCCAGCCGGTCGGTCATCAGCCGCGCCGCCGCCGGCGGGCAGATGAACATCGCGATGACGATGATCGAACCCACCGCGTCGAAGGCGGCCACCGCCGCCACCGCCGCCACGATCACCAGCGCCAGCCCGATCAGCCCAGTGGGCAGGCCCTGGGTGCGGGCGAATCCCTCGTCGAAGGTGGAGATCTTCAGCGGCCGCCAGAACACGGCGGTGAACAGCCCCACCCCCAGGCAGGTGGCGGCCATGCGCGGCAATTCCGGCGGCAGCCCCGTGAGCGCCTGCCAGTCCAGCAACGAGTGCCAGCCCAGGCCGTCCAGCCAGATCAGGCTTTCCAGGTTGCCGTAAAGCGCGTGCTGCACGTCCAGATGCACGTCGGAGGTGTCCGACTGCTCCAGCAGCAGCACGCCGCCGGCGAACATCGCGGTAAAGACCACGCCCATCGCCGCCCCCGGCTCGATCCGGCCCAGGCGGCGGACGGCCTCGATCAGAACCACCGCGATCAGCGCCGCCGCGCCCGCGCCCAGCATCATCGGCCAGGTGGCGATGACCCCGGTGACAAGGAAGGCGCCCACGATGCCCGGCAGCACGACATGGCTGATGGCGTCACCGATCAGCGCCTGTCGCCGCAGCAGCAGGAAGTTGCCCGGCAACGCGCAGGCCACCGCCGCGAAGATCCCGATCAGAAGCGGCGGCAACGACAGCGAGACGAATTGCATTCCCATCACGTAACAGCCTCCGGGCCCAGGTGGCGGTCGAGTTCGGCGATCTGGTCGGGGGTCAGCCAGCGTTCGGGCGGGGTCAGCCCGTCATAGCGCGCCGCCGCGGCCTCGTGCGCGGGATCGCCGCGCAGGATCTGCCAGCGGCGCTCATCCAGCAGCGCCTTGGCCGCCTGCGCCCGGCCCGCCTCGGTCGCCACGCCGTCGGCCCGGACGTAACCGGCGCGGCGCAGCAGCCGCAGGGTCAGCGCCTCGTAGATCGGCTGGCCCTGCGCCAGCGCCAGCAGCCCCTGGCGCAGATGCACGCGCCGCCGGTGGCGACGGTGCCGCAGCCAGGCCGCCAGCACGCCCCGCCCCGGCGCGGCCAGCAGCGAGGCCAGAAACAGCGCGAAGGCCACCAGCACGATGATCGGTCCCGTCGGCAGGTCCGGTGCGGTGGCCGAGATCGCCGCCCCGCCATAGCCCGACAGCCCGCCGATCGCCCCGGCCAGGGCCACCACCCGGGTGACCCGCTCGCTCCAGAAGCGGGCGGCGACGGGCGGGATGATGAGAAGCGCCACGATCAGGATCAGCCCAACGATCTTCAGCCCCACCACCGTCACGGCCAGCGCCAGCCCCATCATCGCCAGTTCGATCCGCCGCACGTCCATGCCCCCCGCGGCGGCATAGCCGGGGTCGAAGGCCACCAGCGTCATCGGCCGCCGCAACAGCACGGTCAGCGCCAGCACCAGCGCGCCGCCGGCGGCGATCACCACCGCGTCGTTCCACAACATCCCGGCCGTGGCCCCCAGCAGGAAGGTTTCCAGCCCCGCCTGGCGCCCGGCGCTCATCGACTGGATCACCGTCAGCAGGACCACGCCGAACCCGAAGAAGACCGACAGCACCGCGCCGATGGCCGCGTCCTCGCTCAGCCGCGTGCGCCGGGTGAGCGCGCTGACGCACAACAGCCCCGCCCCGGCCGACAGCGCCGAGCCGGCCAGGAGCCCCGGCAGCGCCCGGCCGTCCCCGCCCACGGCCACCATCACCATGAAGGCCAGCCCGACGCCCGGCAGGGTGGCATGGCTGATCGCGTCGCTCACCAGCGCGCGCTTTCCCAGGAACAGGAAGGTGCCGGTGGCCCCCGCGGCGATGCCCAGAAGCGCCGCGCCCACGGTCACCAGCGTCGCGTTGTAGCCCAGTTGCAGCGTCAGCGCATCCCACAGCACGGATCGATCCTTTCGTCCCCCCCACGTCCCGGCCTCCGCGCCGGGACCTCGCGGTCCCCGCCGCGGCGCTTCAGACCACCGCGCCCATCTGCGCGGTGGCCAGCCGCCCACCATAGGCCGCCTGGAGGTTCGCCTGGGTGAAGGCCTCCGCGACCGGGCCCTCGGCGACGGGCGTGGTGTTGATCAGGAAGACCCGGTCGAAATAATCCGGCACCGTCGCCAGGTCGTGATGCACGGCCACCACGGTGCGGCCCTCGGCCCGAAGCGCCTGGAGCACGGCGATGATCGCCTTCTCGGTGGCCGCGTCCACACCGGCCAGCGGCTCGTCCAGCAGGTAGAGATCGGCCTCCTGTGCCAGCGCGCGCGCCAGGAACACGCGCTGCTGCTGCCCGCCCGAAAGCTGGCCGATCTGGCGCTCGGCAAAGCCCTCCATCCCGACCCGCGCGAGACAGGCCACGGCCCGCGCACGCTGCTCCGGGCCCACCCGGCGCAGCAGCCCCAGTTCGCGGTAGAGCCCCATCAGCACCACGTCCAGCACGCGGGTTGGAAAATCCCAGTCCACGCTGGCGCGCTGCGGCACATAGGCGATGCGCCCGCGCTGGCGCGCCAGCGGCCGGCCCCAGCAGGTGACCCTGCCCGACAGGGGCCGCACGACGCCCAGGGCCGCCTTCAGCAGGGTGGACTTGCCCGCCCCGTTGGGCCCCACGATCGCCGTCATGGCCCCGGGGGCGAAGGTCGCGTCCACCGAGAACACCGCCGGCTTCTCGCCGTAGGAAACCGTCAGCCCCCGGATCGCCAGCGGGCTGCGCCCGAGATCCGCCGGCGCGGTCGTCCGTCCGTGCTTGGCTGCCAGTTCCAGGGGCATGGGATCTCCTTCAGCTTGCGGCGGCCAGCCGGCCCTGCATGCCGCGGGCGGGCGCCTGGCCGCCCAGGGCACGGGAGATGGTGGTGACGTTGTGATCGATCATGCCGATATAGGTGCCCGCGTAGGTGCCGGGCCGCCCCATGGCGTCGGAAAACAGCTCGCCCCCGATCGTGACCTCGTGGCCCTGCGCCGCCGCGCCCTCCACCAGGGCGCGCACGTTGCGGTCGCTCACCGAGCTCTCCACGAAAACCGCGCCGATGCCGCGGTCCACCAGCATGTCGACAAGCACGCCGATCCGGTTCAACCCGGCCTCGGATTCGGTGGAAATGCCCTGGATGCCCACAACCTCGTAGCCATAGGCGCGGCCGAAGTAGCCAAAGGCGTCATGCGCGGTGACCAGCACCTGCGCCGGATCGGGCACCGTGGCCAAGGTATCGCGCGCATAGGTGCCCAGGCGGTCGATCTCGTCCAGGTGCGCCTGCGCGTTGGCGGCGAACTCGGCGGCATGTTCGGGCGCCGTGCGGGCCAGGGCGCTCTCGACCGCGCGCACCACGTGGGCCCAGAGCTCGGGCACCATCCAGACATGGGGGTCGACCTTGCCGTCGTAGTCCCGGCTCTCGATCAGCCGCGCGTCGGGGACCGCCTCGCCCACGGCAACGACATTGCCGCGCTCGGACAGCTTCAGCATGAAGGATTCCAGCTGCGCCTCCAGGTAGAGCCCGTGCCAGAGCACCAGATCGGCCCGCGTCATCGCGGCGATGTCGCTGCGCGTCTGGCGGTAGGAATGAGGATCGACCCCCGGGCCCATCAGCGCGGTCACGGCCACACGCGCCCCGCCGACCTGCCGGGCGGCATCGGCGATCATCCCGGTGGAGGCCACCACCTCCACCCGCCCTTCCGCGGCACGCAGCGGCGCGGCGGCCAGGGCGGCGCCCGCGGCTGTCAGGGCCAGGAAATGACGGCGTCTCATCAGTGCAAGCTCCGGATCGTGTGTCTATCCACGAGCAAGGATATGCAAGTCGCTCGCAGGAAGTCAATGCAGTTGCGAATTATTATCAACAAACCGCCGCCGCCAGCTTGTCAAGCGCCCGGGCGCGTGCCACCCTGCCGCCGGACACCGCAAAGACGCAGCCCCATGACCCCCCGCACGGACACCGCAGACAGGCACCTGCCCCAGACCACCGCGACCCCGCGCAACACGGGCATCCCGCTGGACCTGTCGTGGGTGCGGACCGTGCAGGCCAACACCCCGGCGATCGAACGCCGCGCCGCAACCCTGCCCGGCCGCCGCAGCGTGCAGAAGGATCACCAGGCCGCCTGGCTGTGCCGTGCCATCTGCCTGATCGATCTGACAACGCTGGCGGGCGACGACACCGCCGGGCGTGTCCGCCGGCTCTGCGCCAAGGCCCGCCGCCCGCTGCGCCCCGACCTGGCCGCGGCATTGCAGATGCAGGACCTCACGGTGGGGGCCGTCTGTGTCTACCACGAAATGGTGGCGCCGGCCGTCTCCGCGCTCGCCGGCAGCGGCCTGCCCGTCGCCGCCGTCTCCACCGGCTTTCCCGCCGGGCTGTCGCCCTTCGACCTGCGCGTGGCCGAGATCGAGGCCAGCACCGCCGCGGGCGCCGCCGAGATCGACATCGTCATCTCCCGCCGCCACGTCCTGGAAGGCCGGTGGGAAGCGCTCTATGACGAGCTCCGCACTTTCCGCGCCGCCTGCGGGCCGGCCCGCATGAAGGCGATCCTGGCCACCGGGGAACTAGGCAGCCTGCGCGACGTCGCCCGCGCCGCGACGGTCGCGATGATGGCCGGGGCCGATTTCGTCAAGACCTCCACCGGCAAGGAAGCGGTGAACGCCACCCTGCCCGTCACGCTGGTGATGCTGCGCGCGATCCGCGACTACCACGCCCGCACCGGTCACCGCGTGGGCATGAAGCCCGCCGGCGGCATCTCCAGGGGGGCGGATGCGCTCACCTACCTCGCGCTGGTCAAGGAGGAGCTGGGCAACCGCTGGCTCGCCCCCGACCTCTTCCGCTTCGGCGCCTCCTCGCTGCTCGGCGACATCGAGCGGCTGCTGGAGCACCAGGTCACCGGGGCCTGGTCCGCCGCCTGGCGGCACCCGACGGGATGATGAGGAGCGGCAGCAGACCATGACCGTGCGCGCGATCTACGAGACGATGGATTACGGCCCCGCCCTGGAAAGCGCGGAATGCGCCTTCGCCTGGCTGGTGGACCAGGGCGACCGCTTCGGCCACTTCATGGGCGGCGCCTTCACCGACCCCGGCGCAGGGTTCCTGTCGAAAAACCCCGCCACGAACGAGACGCTGGCCACCCTGACCCAGGCCAGCCAGGCGGATGTGGACGCCGCCATCACCGCCGCCCGGCGGGCGCAGCCGGGCTGGCTGCGGGCGGGGGGCCATACGCGGGCGCGCCACCTTCATGCCCTGGCGCGGCTCCTGCAGGAACACGCCCGCCTCTTCGCCGTGCTCGAGACGCTGGACAACGGCAAGCCCATCCGCGAAAGCCGCGACATCGACGTCCCCCTCGCGCAGCGCCATTTCCACTATCACGCGGGCCTTGCGCACCTGATGGAAACGGAACTGCCCGGGCAGGTGCCCCACGGGGTCTGCGGGCAGGTGATCCCCTCGAACCGATCCCTGCTGATGCTCGCCTGGAAGGTCGCCCCGGCGCTTGCCGCGGGCAACACAGTGGTCCTCAAGCCCGACGAACACAGCTCGCTCACCGCGCTTCTCTTCGCCGATGTCTGCCGGCAGGCGGGGCTGCCGAAGGGCGTGGTCAACATCGTCACCGGCGACGGCCCGGTGGGCGAGATGATCGCGGCCCACGGCGACGTGGACAAGGTGGCCTTTACCGGCTCGCCCGAGGCGGGCCGCCGCATCCGCCGCGCCACCGCCGGCCAGGGCAAGGCGCTGACGCTGGCGCTGGGGGGCAAATTCCCCTGCATCGTATTCGACGACGCCGATCTCGACTCCGCCGTCGAGGGGCTGGTGGACTCCACCTGGTCCAACGGGGGGCGGGGCTGCTGCGCCGGCGTGCGGCTGCTGGTGCAGGAAAGCGTGGCCGACCGCTTCCACGCCAAGCTGCGCGCCCGGATGGAACGCTTGCGCCTCGGCAACCCGCTGGACAAGTGCATCGACATCGGCGCGATGGCGGACCCCGCGCAACGCGACCGCGTCGCGGCCCTGCTGGACGCGACGGGCGGCGCCCGCTTCTCCCCGCGGATCGAGATGCCGGCCGAGGGCTGCTTTCTGCCGCCCACGCTCGTCACCGGCCTCGCCCCCGCCGATCCGCTCATGCAGGAAGAGGTCTTCGGCCCCGTTCTCGTCTCCACCACCTTCCGCACCCCGGCCGAAGCCGCGCACCTGGCCAACGACACCCGTTACGGGCTGGCGGCCTCGGTCTGGTCGGAAACCGTCGCGCTCGCGCTCGACATGGTGCCCCGGCTGGCCGCCGGCGTCGTCTGGGTGAACGGCACGCACATGTTCGACGCCGCCGCCCCCTTCGGCGGGCTGCGCGAGTCCGGGAACGGGCGCGAGGGCGGCTGGGAAGGCCTCGCCGCCTATCTCAGGCCCGCCGAGACAGGCAGGCCGCTCAAGCCCGCCGCGCCCTTTCCGGGGCGCGGGACAGGCACGGACGCGGGCACCGACCGCACGGCGAAACTCTACATCGGGGGCAAGCAGACCCGCGCGGACGCTGGTGATACCCGCCCGCTTTACGGCCGCACCGGCAGGATCATCGGCCAGGCCCCCGTTGCCGGCGCCAAGGACATCGGCAACGCCGTCGCGGCCGCGCGCGCCGCCACCGCCTGGCCGGCCGCCACCGCGCACCAGCGCGCGCAGGTCCTCTGCGACCTGGCCGAGACCCTCTCGACCCGCGAGGCGGAGGTCGCGCAGCGCCTCAACACCATGACCGGCGGGCGCAGTGGCCGGCGCGAGGTCGCGGCCAGCGTGGAGCGCCTGTTCACCTGGGCCGCCTGGGCCGACAAGCACGACGGCGCGGCCCGCGCCGCGCCGGTCCGGGGGCTGACCCTCGCGCTGCGCGAGCCGCTTGGCGTGATCGGCGCGCTGCTGCCCTTCGAGGCGCCGCTTCTGGGCCTCGTCTCGGTGCTGGGGCCGATCCTCGCCCTCGGCAACCGCGCGGTGCTGGTGGCCTCCGAGCCCTTCCCCCTGGCCGCGACGGATTTCATCCAGATCCTGGAAACCTCGGACCTGCCCGCGGGGGTGGCCAATATCCTGACCGGCGACCATGCCGATCTGGCCCCCGCGCTGGCGGCTCACCTGGATCTGGACGCGGTCTGGAGCTTCTCGGCCGCCGATGTCTCGGCCACGATCGAGCGGGAAAGCGCCGGCAACCTCAAGCGGACATGGGTGAACGACGGTCGCGCCCGCGACTGGTTCGGCCCGGCCGGGGCTGACCGGGCCTTCCGCGAGGCCGCCACCGAGGTCAAGACCGTCTGGATCCCCCACGGCGCGTGAGCGCCCGCCGCCGAGGGGCGGGGGCGCTGGGGGTGGAGCCCCCGAGGCCCCGGGTCAAGCCCGGGGCGGGGTGAGGCCCCGGGTCGAACCCGGGGCGTGGCGAGGCCCCGGGTCGAGCCCGGGGCGGGGCGCGCCGGCTCAGGCCGCCGTGGGCAGGATCACGATTTCCACCCGGCGGTTCTGCTGACGGCCCTCCGGCGTCAGGTTCGAGGCCACCGGCTGGGATTCCCCGCGGCCGAAGGCATCGACCCGGGCCGCGCCGACGCCCTCGGACAGCAGGACATTGGCCACCGAATTGGCCCGCCGCTCGGACAGGTCCTGATTATAGGCCGCCGCGCCGGTGTTGTCGGTATGCCCGATCACCTGGACGGTCGAATTGGGGAAGTCCCGCAGGCTTTGCGCCACCACCCGCAGGTCGTCACGCAGGCCGGGCCGGACGCGGGCGCTGTCCACGTCGAACAGGATGTCCTGCGGCATGGTCACGATCAGCCGGTCGCCGGTATTCTCGATGCGCACGCGGTCGTCATCGAGGTTGCGGCGCAGCTGCGCCTCCTGCTTGTCCAGCGCGTTGCCGATCGCCGCGCCGCCGGCCGCGCCGACCGCGCCGCCGATGATCGCGCCCTTGGCCTTGTCGTCGCTGGCCATGGCGCCGATCCCCGCGCCGAGGATGCCGCCCAGAAGGGCGCCCTGCTTGGTCTGCCGGTAGGGATCGTCGGCATTGACCACCGCGGGATCGGTGCAGGCCGTCGCCGTCAGAAGCGATGCGCCCGCCAGAAGAAGAATGGAATGTTTCGCTCGGATCATGTCTGTGCCTCGTCGCTGTTACCCGGATGACCGGGGACGCGAGGACGATACGCGAGCGTGCGGCCCGGCCCAACCGCAAATCGCCCCGTCATCGGCATCATTTCGCCCATGCCCCGGTCACAGGCCCGCGCGCGCCCCTTCCCAGGCCAGCATCGCCCGCTTGACGGGCAGCCCCCAGTGGTAGCCGCCCAAGCCCCCGGATTTCCGCAACGCCCGGTGACAGGGGATCAGGTAGCTGACCGGGTTGCGGCCCACGGCGGTGCCCACCGCGCGGACCGCGCGGGGATGATCGATGGCGCGGGCGATCTCGGAATAGGTGGTCACATGGCCCGAGGGGATCTGCAGCAGGGCCTCCCAGACCTTGATCTGGAAGGGCGCGCCGATCAGGTGCAGCGCCGCCTCGCCGCGCTGCTCGAAGGTCGCCGTGACCCAAGGAGCCAGGGCCTCGGGCGCCGCGACATAGGCCGCGGCGGGCCAGCGGCCGCGCATGTCCTCCCAAGTGGCGGCGCGCCCCTGCTCGGCGGCGAAGGCCAGCCCGCACAGGCCCCGGCCCGTTCCCAGCGCCAGAACCTCGCCGAAGGGACTGCCGAACCAGCCATAGCGGATCGTCAGCCCCGCACCCCCGCGGGCGTAGTCCCCCGGCGCCATCGCCTCCCAGCGCAGGAACAGATCGTGCAGGCGCCCGCTGCCGGACAGGCCCGCCGCCTGCGCCGCCCCGAGCGTCGTGAACCGCGCGGCCAGCAGCGCCTTGGCGTGGCCCAGGGTCAGGTATTGCTGGTACCGCTTGGGCGAGACGCCCACCCAGGCCGAGAAGACGCGCTGGAAATGCGCCGGGCTCATTCCCATCCGCGCCGCGAGATCCTCAAGCGGCATGTCGCGCCCCTCGGCGTCGATCAGCGCGATCGCCCGGCGCACGACCCGGTAGTGATAGCTGTCTTCCACGTGATCCTTCATCGCGGGCCTCCCTGCGTGGTCCCAATCTAGACCGCCCCGCCGCCCCCCGCGACCCGGATGTTGCGCATTCGGGCCGTTCGGGGCATAGGGGCGGCATGGCCCGCCAGCTCGATTACCACACGCTCCGCGAGATCTTCGACCGTTTCCGCGCGGACCGGCCGGACCCCAAGGGCGAGCTGGAGCATGTCAACGCCTTCACCCTGCTCGTCGCCGTGGTGCTCAGCGCGCAGGCCACCGACGCGGGCGTCAACCGCGCCACCCGCCCCCTTTTCGCAAAAATCGACACGCCCGAGGCGATGCTGGATCTGGGCGAGGAGGGGCTGGTCGGCCACATCAAGTCGATCGGCCTTTACCGCAACAAGGCCCGGAACGTCATCAAGCTCAGCCGCCTTCTGGTGGAGGAGTACGGCGGCGCGGTGCCCAATTCCCGCGCCGCACTCCAATCGCTGCCCGGCGTGGGCCGCAAGACCGCCAACGTGGTGCTGAACATGTGGTGGGGCTACCCCGCGCAGGCGGTCGACACCCATATCTTCCGGGTCGCCAACCGCACCGGCATCGCCCCGGGCAAGGACGTGACCGCCGTTGAGCGCGCGATCGAGGACCAGGTGCCGGTGGACTTCCAGCGCAACGCGCACCACTGGCTGATCCTGCACGGCCGCTACGTCTGCACGGCGCGCAAACCCAAATGCGCGACCTGCGTGATCCGCGATCTCTGTGACTACGAGGAAAAGAACCTATGACCCAATACCAGGTCGTCGGCATCGGCAATGCCGTCGTCGATGTCATCAGCCAATGCGACGAGGACTTTCTCATCCGAATGGGGGTGGAGAAAGGCATCATGCAGCTCGTGGAACAGGAACGGGGCGAGGCCCTCTATGCCGCGATGGAGGACCGGCAGCAATTGCCCGGCGGCTCGGTGGCCAACACCATCGCCGGGCTGGGGGCCCTGGGGCTTTCCACCGGTTTCATGGGCCGGGTCCACGACGACGATCTCGGCCGCTTCTACGCCGACGCTCTGGCGCGCGAGGGCACCGACTTCGTCAATCCGCCCGTGCCGGGGGGCGAATTGCCGACCTCGCGCTCGATGATCTTCGTCACACCCGACGGCGAGCGCTCGATGAACACTTACCTGGGGATCTCGGCCGAACTCGGGCCCGGTGACGTGGATGAATCCGTCGCCGGACAGGCGGGGCTGCTGTTTCTCGAGGGCTACCTCTACGACAAGCCCAAGGGCAAGGAGGCCTTCACGGTGGCGGCCCGCGCATGCCGGGCGGGCGGCGGCAAGGCGGGGATCGCGCTGTCGGATCCCTTCTGCGTGCAACGTCACCGCGCCGACTTTCGCAGGCTGGTGCAGGAGCTGGATTTCGTGATCGGCAACGAACACGAATGGAAGGCCCTCTACGAAACCGAGGATCTGGGCGCCGCGCTGGAACAGGCCGCCACCGACAGCCGGCTCATCGTCTGCACCCGGTCGGGCCACGACGTGGCGCTTGTGCAGGGGGACCAGTCGGTCTCGGTCCCGGTCGAGGCGGTCACGCCCGTGGACGCAACCGGCGCCGGCGACCAGTTCGCGGCCGGCTTCCTCTACGGCGTCGCCACCGGCCAGCCGCTGGAGGTCGCGGGCCGCATGGGCTGCATCGCCGCGCGCGAGGTGATCAGCCACTACGGCGCCCGGCCCCAGGCCGACGTGACGCAGATGTTTCGCGCCGAGGGGCTGATCTGACGGCCCGCGCGGCCCTGTCCCGGCGCCGCGTATCCGGCCCCGCCGCAGGTGGAGGGAAAACCCGCGCCGGGGCCGGCAGCCAATCGCGGGCAAGTCCCGGTGCCCGCGCTCACCCTAGGCCGCCCAGTGTTAAGCCGCCGTTACCCGCGCACCGGAAATCGCAAGGATCGCGCCTGCGGCTTATTCGCCCAGCTTGGCGTGCACCTCGGGCAGGTCGATCTCGCCCACCGGCATCTTGTTGGAGGGATCTTCGAAGTCGTATTTGAACAGTTCGAAGTCCTGCTTGTAGATCTCGTAGACAATGTGCATCGACAGGTCATCGAAATAGTCGGCGACAGGGTGGGCGCGCTTGGGGCCGTGCCCCTCGGACTCATTGAACCGCGGGATCCCGGCCAGATCGACCGCGTGCGGCGTCTCCACCGCGTCCAGCACCTGCTGCATGCCCTCGTTGAACCGTTCCGTCCAGAAGATGTTGTCATAGGTGCCGCCGTTGACCACAAAGGTCGAGACGTGCCCCGACATGGCCGACCAGTGAATGTCCGGATCCATCGGCCGCTTCCAACGGATCGTGTCCCGCGCGAACAGCAGGAAACGGCGGAAGCTCTTGATCTGGTCGAAATCCTGCTTGCCGTCCGCGCCGCCCACCTCGACGCCGTATTTCTGGATCAGCAGGGGCACCAGCTTCCCGCGGTAGCGCTTGCCGTTGCGCTGGATGCCGCAGATCTTGTCGAAGAAGGACGACAGGATGCGCGTGTAGGGATTGCGCACGCAGGTGAAGGCATAGGAGCGATGCGCAGTGACGTTCCCGGTGATAAGCGGCTTGCTGTCATCGCGTGCCCACTTGTGCAGGCCGTCGGTGGCGTCGTGAATGTCCCCGTCGAAGAATTCGCCGTGGTCGGAATAATACAGGATCTGCCCGATGGTGGAACACGCGCATTTCGGCACCACGCGATAGACCAGGCTCTCGCTTTCGGTCATCCAGGTGCCCGGAAATCCCATGCCTGCCACCTCCGCTTGCAGTTCTTGACTGGCCGCTAAACCCCTACCCGCTACAAAAAAGCAAAGAAAGCCTGTTTATTCAACGCAGCCGCGCGACTATCACTTGAAGCGGGGGACATGAGAGGGGCAAGAGCGTCCGCAGATGGCCAGGATCGCCTACATTCTGCTGTGCCACAAGGATCCGGAGGCCATCATCGGCCAGGCCCGGATGCTGACGGCCAGGGGCGACTACATGGCGATCCACTTCGATGCCCGCGCCAAGCCCGAGCACTACGCCCGCATCCGCACGGCGCTGGCCGAAAATCCCAACGTCACCTTCGCCCGCCGCCGCATCAAGTGCGGCTGGGGCGAGTGGTCGCTGGTGCAGGCCACGCTGAACGCCGCCGAGGCGGCGGTGGACGCCTTCCCGCGCGCCACGCATTTCTACATGCTGTCGGGCGATTGCGCGGCGATCAAGTCCGCCGCCTATGCGCACGAATTCCTCGACGCCGCCGATGTCGACTACATCGAAAGCTTCGACTTCTTCGAAAGCGACTGGATCAAGACCGGCATGAAGGAAGAGCGGCTGATCTACCGCCATTTCTTCAACGAACGCACGCAGCGGCGGCGTTTCTACACCAGCTTCGCGATCCAGAAACGGCTGGGCCTGACGCGCGCGATCCCCGACGACGTCCAGGTGCAGATCGGCAGCCAGTGGTGGTGCCTGCGCCGCCGCACGATCGAATGGATCCTCGATTTCACCCGGCAGCGGCCGGACGTGATGCGTTTCTTCCGCACCACCTGGATCCCGGACGAGACGTTCTTCCAGACCCTCGTGCGCCACCTCGTTCCGGAAACGGAGATCCGCAACCGCACCCTGACCTTCCTGATGTTCACCGACTACGGCATGCCGGTGACGTTCTACAATGATCACTACGACATGCTCCTGGGGCAGGACTTCCTCTTCGCACGCAAGATCAGCCCCGAGGCCACGGACCTCAAGAAACGGCTCGGCGCGCTCTATGCCGACGATGCCGCGAGCTTCCGGATCTCCAACGAGGGCCGCAACCTGTTCAAGTTCCTCACCGGCCGCGGCCGGATCGGGCGCCGCTTCGCCCCCCGCTTCTGGGAGGCCGAAAGCACCCTGGGCCGCAACCGCGAACTGCTGATCGTGATCTGCAAGAAATGGCACGTGGCCAAGCGGCTGCTGGAGCAGATCCGCCAGGTCACCAATATTCCGGCCATCGAATACCTCTTCAATGAAGAGGGCACCGCCCTGCCCGATCTGGGCGGCATCCAGGCCACCATCGGCAAGCGCACGCGCCATCGCCGCGCCCTGATGCGGATGCTTTTCGATTACTACGAAACCGACAGGCTTATCGTCTGCATGGATCCCGGCAGCCTCGATCTTCTGCAGGATTTCTGCAGTGACCGATCCACCACGCGGCTGCTGGAGGTGAAGTGCTCCTTCACCGACGACTACCTCGTCGGCCATGCCAAGCGCGTGGGTCTGGCCGGCGAACAGACCGCCGAGGAAACGCTGCAACGTCTGCTGCCCACCATCCGGGGCGAAATCACCTTCGAAAGCGACAGGATCCGCGACGCGGAATTCGAGAATCACCACATCATCCGCGAATGGGACAGCCCCGAGCGCAACGCGCGCCCCCTTGCCGCGTTCCTTGATATCCCGGACGGCAGGGCGGTAGAGATCGCGCAGACCGATCATCTCTTTGCCGACTGACAGACCGAGGGAGCCGCCAATGGCCTACGAATACGACGACCAGAATGTCTTCGCCAAGATCCTGCGCGGCGAGATCCCCAACGACACGGTGCTCGAGACCGAGCACAGCCTCGCCTTCAACGATATCGAGCCGCAGGCGCCGGTGCACGTGCTGGTGATCCCCAAGGGCCCCTACGTGAACTACGAGCACTTCACCCTTGAAGCCAGCGTAACCGAACTGGCCGATTTCAGCCGCGCCATCGGCGAGGTCGTCCGCCTCAAGGACCTGTCGGACGACGGCTTCCGCCTGATCTCGAACGCCGGGCGCAACGGCGTTCAGGAAGTCCCGCATCTGCATGTCCACGTCTTCGGCGGGCGGCCACTTGGCCGGATGCTGGCCCGCGCCGAGGCGTAGGCGCGCGGCATAGCCGGCCTCGCATCGCGCCCTCTCGGCGGGCGGGGCGCGATCCGTCCGATACGCCCGTACGGCTCGTACGATCCGTACGGTCCGCGCCGCCGCGAATGGGCGCTACCGCGGCTTGCCAGCGGCCAGTTCCGCGCGGATCGCAGCACTGTGCGCCCCGCGCGCCGGAATCTTGCCAAGATCCTGTTTTTTCTGGCCGAATCTGGGTGCCGGCGCGGGCTGGGTGATCCCCTGCGCCTGTCTCCAGACGTTCCGGGCGGCCATGTGCGCCTCTGCCGCCGCCTCGTCCGGCGCCAGGACCGGGGCGACGCAAGCCTCCGTCCCCGCGAAGAGGTCTGCCCAATAGCACATTGGTTTTTCTATGAAAATTCCGGAAAGCCGGGCCGCCTGCCCAGGCCATTGCGCGGGGTCGTACTGCGCCGCGAAGCCCGGGTCGTCCTGCAAGTCCAGCACTTCCAGGAACACCTGGTAGAACTTGGGCTCCAGGCACTGCACGCTGATGTGCCGACCATCCGAACAGGCGTAGACACGGGACCAGTGCGGCCCATCCAGTAGGCTTTTTCCTCTTTCTTTCAATAAGTTGCCTGTCGGAGCCATGGACATCAACAGCGCCATCATATGCGCCGATCCGTCCACGATGGCGGCATCCACCACGGTCCCGCGCCCCGATTTCTGCGCCCGCAACAGGCCGGCCAGCAGGCCCGCCACAAGATACAGCGCGCCTCCGCCCACGTCCCCCAACATCGTGGGTGGTGTGATCGGGGCTGCGCCAGGCTCCCCAGCGTACCAAAGCGCTCCGGAGGTTGCGAGGTAGTTCAGATCATGCCCTGCTTTCAATGCCTTGGGCCCGTCCTGCCCCCAGCCGGTCATGCGCCCGTAGACCAGTTTCGGGTTCGCCGCCAAGCTGGGATCGGGCCCCAGCCCCAGCCGTTCCATCACGCCCGGGCGAAACCCTTCGATCAGCGCGTCGGCCGATGCGATCAGGGCCTTGGCCACGTCGATATCCTCGGGGGCCTTGAGATCCAGCAGGATGGATTTTTTCCCGCGATCCAGAAGGTTAGACTCTCCGGCAATGGGGGTTGCCGGTTCGGGGCGATGCACCACGATCACCTCCGCGCCCAGATCGGCCAGCATCATCCCGGCGAAGGGCCCGGGCCCCAGCCCCTCGATCTCGATCACCCGGATGCCGTTGAGCATGGCCTCTCCTCCGCCGCCGGTTCCCCTATGTGGTAGGCTGATGGCGCGTGCACCTCAATACCTGCGATGCATCCGGCGGTTGCTGACCAGGGGGCGCTTGCGCTGCTGTTCGCGCAGGAAAACGAAGAGCCCCGCGCCGAGGATCAGCATGATCCCCGCGGTCACCACCGGCCCGGGCAATTCCCCCCAGATCATCCAGCCCCAGAAGACGGCCAGTGGCAGACCGACGTATTCAAACGGCGCCACCGTGGCCGCGTCCGCCGCGCGGTAGGCTGCGCTCAGCGCGTAGCCGATGATCGCCGAATTCAGCCCGAGCCCGAAAAACAACCAGATATCGGTGCCTTGCGGCATGACCCAGGCGCGCAGCAGGAAGATCAGGCTTTCGTTTTCCAGCCCCTCGGCGAACCGCCCGTCCCCGGCCACCACCCAGAACAGGGAACTCACGACGATGAAGACGAACTGGATGTAGACGGCCATCGCCGAAGCCTTGGACGCCACGCCCAGCTTGCGTGTCAGGATCTGGTTCAGTGCATAGGTCAAGGCCCCCAGGATCGGCAGGAAGTACACATAGACGGCAACGTCGCGCGCCGCGCCGCTTTCCCAAGGCCGGGTCATGATCACGACGCCGACGAAGCCCACGATCACCGCGCCGATTCGCATCGGCCCAACCTTTTCGCCAAGAAGGGGGATGCCAAGCAGGGTAATCAGCAGCGGCGCCACGAAGAACAACGCGGTCGCCTCGGCCAGCGGCAGCACGGCCAGGGCCGCGAAAAAGGACATGTTGGCCACCACGATCAGAAGGCCCCGCACCGTGTGCAGCACCGGCCGACGCGTCCGCAGGATCTGCCAACCGCCCTCGACCTGAACCAGGATCAGGCTGAAGATGATGCCGATGAGCGACCGGGTGAAAACCATCTGGTGCAGCGGGTATCCACCCGAGAGGAACTTGATCAGCATGTCGTTGACGGAAATGGCCAGCACTCCGAGCACGATGAATCCGATCCCCGCCGCGGGGTTGTTCGCCCTGATCTCTACTGTCATGAAACGTCCTTTCACCGGGCTCTTAGCACAGCGTCGGCGCGAAATTCATGCCCGTTTCCGACAAGGCCCGCCCTTGGCGCTGCATGACCCTTGGGCTAGGCTGCTGCGGGGCAGCAAGAGGAGGTGCGGGCCATGAAGATGAGCGACGAGCGGGTGATCGAGGCCGACCGCGGCACCGTCTGGGCGGCCCTGCTGAGCCCGGAGGTTCTGAAGGAATGCGTCCCCGGCGCGCAGGAAGTGACCGGCACCCCCGAGGACGGGTTTCACGCCGTGGTCACGCAGAAGGTCGGCCCCGTTAAGGCCACCTTCAACGGCACGGTCACCGTCTCGGACATCAACGAACCCGAAAGCCTGCACCTGGCGGGCGAGGGCAAGGGCGGCGCGGCCGGCTTCGCCAAGGGCGGCGCCGACGTGACCTTGCAGGAGGTGCCGGAGGGCACCAAGCTGGCCTACGAGGTCGAGGCCAAGGTGGGCGGCAAGCTGGCCCAGCTTGGCAGCCGCGTGATCGACGGCTTCGCCAAGAAGATGGCCGACCAGTTCTTCACGCGCCTGCAAGAGGTCATCGAGGGCCCGAAGGAAGAGGATGAGGAACCGGAAGCCGAAAAGAAAGGCTGGTTGAAGAAGCTCATCAAGCGCCGGGACCCCGAGGAATAGGGCGAGGGGCGCTTATTTCCCGATGATCTCGGCGATCCGGCGGCCGATTTCCGCGCTTGCCTTGGCCGACGGGTGGATCAGGTCGAGAGCGTGGTAGGAGCGGTCGCCGGGCGGCACCAGGTCCGCAAGTGACAGGAAGTGCACCCCGGCATCAAGGGCCGCCAGCCGCGCAACGCGGCGGTCCAGTTCGTTGCCTTCATCGGCGCAGCCCTCGATCGGCGAGGTGACACCGGGCGTGCGCAGGTACCCCACGTAGATCACCTGAGCGCCTTCGCCGCGCAGCCGCCCCACGAAGCCCGGGATCGCGCCGCGCCGCCCGTCAGGCGAGATCAGCTTGTCCATCTTCCGCGTACAGGCCCCGCAGCCGCAGCCGAACCAGAGGTCGTTGCCCCCGCCGTTCAGGACAACCCAGTCCCAGTCGCCGCTCCGGTACTGCTTGGTGATGTTGAACCCCATGCTGCCCGATATCGGCAAGCGGTAGAGGTAGCGCGCCCCCATGACCGAACGGTCGGTGACCGGCTGCGCCAGCCTCTCTTCCATCGCGTGGGCAACCGACTTGCCCTGCATCCCGTAGATCGCCATCAGCGAATCGCCCAGCACGAGGATGCGGGAGTTGTCGTCGCGGCTGACGGGCTCGGTGCAGCCAAGCAGCAGGGCGAGCGCGACGAAGGAGAAGAGTCTGGTCATCACGTCCTGCACCCATTGCAAGATGAATCTCGCGTGGTTTCTAGCATCCGATGCAGCGGGCGACACCCGAAAACGCCGGTGCACATCCCCGCCGCGCGATGGCGCACAACGGGTCGTGCGGAAGAGTTCGTTTGCGCCCGCGGCCCAGTGGCCTAGCTTGCGGGCAAACAGACAGGAGGTGCGGCATGGCGAGTATCGTCGCGGTCAAGGACCTGCAGAAGGTCTACGGAGACGGTTTCGAGGCACTGAAGGGCGTTTCGCTTTCGATCCGGAAGGGCGAGATACTGGCCTTGCTCGGCCCCAACGGCGCGGGCAAGACAACCCTGATCTCGGCGCTTTGCGGCATCACCACCCCAAGCGGCGGACAGGCCACGATCGGCGGCCATGACATCCTGTCCGAATATCGCGCGGCACGCGCGATGGTTGGCCTGGTGCCGCAGGAGGTCTCGCTTGAGCCCTTCGAGAAGGTCATCAACACGGTCCGCTTCTCGCGCGGATTGTTCGGGCGCCCGCGCGACGACGCCTTTCTTGAACAGACCCTGCGCGAGCTGTCGCTCTGGGACAAGCGCAACAACCTGACCAAGGAGCTCTCGGGCGGGATGAAACGCCGGGTTCTGATCGCCAAGGCGCTGTGCCACGAGCCCCAGGTGCTGTTCCTCGATGAGCCGACCGCGGGCGTGGATGTCGAGCTTCGCCGTGACATGTGGCGGACCATCGAAGGGCTCCGGCAGAAGGGCGTCACGATCATCCTGACAACCCATTACATCGAAGAGGCCGAGGCGATCGCGGACCGGATCGCTGTCATAAACCGCGGCGAGATCCTGCTGATCGAGGAAAAGGGCGCGCTGATGACCAGGATGGGGCGCAAGAGCCTGCGCATCGAACTGGACGATCCCATCGACGCGGTGCCGGCGGCACTGGCCGCCTATGACCTCGAACTGTCTCCGGACGGGCATTTCCTCAGCTACCATTACAAGACGGGCGGAGAGGGCACCGGGATCACCCGGCTTCTTCAGGCGCTCGCGCAGGCGGGGCTGTCGCTGCGCGACATCCATACCTCGCAGTCCAGCCTCGAGGAGATATTCGTCGGGCTTGTCAGGGAGGATGCGGCATGAACCTGCGCGCCGTCCGCGCCATATACGTGCACGAGATGAAGCGGTTTTTCCGAACGCTGATGGAAAGCCTGCTGTCGCCGGTGATTTCGACGTCGCTCTACTTCGTTGTATTCGGTGCGGCCATCGGCTCGCGCATCGATCAGGTGGAGGGCGTAAGCTACGGCGCGTTCATCGTGCCGGGGCTGATCATGCTTTCCGTGATGACGCAGGGGATTTCCAATGCTTCCTTCGGAATCTATTTCCCGAAATTCATTGGCACGATCTACGAATTGCTTTCGGCACCCGTGAATTTCTTCGAGATCGTGCTGGGATACGTCGGCGCGGCCGCCACGAAATCCCTGATGATCGGCGTGGTGATCCTGTTCACCGCGGGTTTTTTCGTGGAACTGGAGGTGCGTCACCCCCTCGCAATGCTGGCGTTTCTGGTGCTGACCTGCCTGTCGTTCTCGCTGTTCGGCTTCATCATCGGCATCTGGGCCGAGAACTTCCAGCAGCTGCAGGTGATCCCGCTGTTGGTGATCACACCGCTGGTGTTTCTGGGCGGCTCTTTCTACTCGATCTCTATGCTGCCCCCGGTGTGGCAGACCATCACGCTTTTCAACCCGGTGGTCTACCTCGTCTCGGGGTTCCGGTGGTCGTTTTTCGGGCAGGCCGACGTGCCTGTCGGGCTGAGCCTGCTGGCCATCGCGGGCTTCACCGCGCTGTGCCTGTTCCTTGTCTGGCTGATCTTCAAGACCGGGTACCGGATCAAGGCGTGAGGCGTGCGCGTGACCAATTTGCCTGCCACGGGGACTTTTCGCCGCCAGCCGGCTGCCAAGTGCGCGTGGCGACTTGTTTGTGCCGGACCGTCATTCTAAATCGGGCGCATGATCGAGAGGATCCCATTTCTGAACCGCGGGCCGCTGGTATCGGTGATCCGGCTGTCCGGGTCGATCGGGTCTGGCGCCCGAAAGTCCTTGAATGACGAGTCGATGGGCTCCTCCATCGACAAGGCCTTCAGCCGCGGCAAGCCGGCCGCGGTCGCATTGGTCATCAACTCGCCCGGCGGCTCGCCCGTCCAGTCCGCGCTCATCGCGGCCCGTATCCGGCGCCTGGCAGAGGAGAAGGAGGTGCCCGTGCACGCCTTCATCGAGGATGTCGCGGCCTCCGGCGGGTACTGGCTGGCCACCGCCGCCGATGATATCTGGGTCGACAACGGCTCGATCGTGGGCTCCATCGGCGTGATTTCGGCAGGGTTCGGGGCACCGGTCCTGCTGGCCCGGCAAGGGGTCGAACGCCGGGTGCACACCTCGGCCCATTCCAAGAGCATGCTGGACCCGTTCCTTCCCGAGAAGGAGGAGGACGTTGAGCGCCTGAGAAGCATTCTGGACCAGATGCACGCAACCTTCGTGGATCACGTCAAGGAACGCCGCGGGGACAAGCTGACCGAAAAGCAGGACCTGTTCACCGGCGAGTTCTGGCTCGGGCGCCGGGCGGTGGAACTGGGCCTGGTGGACGGCGTGGCGCACATGACGACGAAGCTGCGCGAGCTCTACGGCGAGGACGTGAGGACGAAAACCTACGGGCGCAAGCGTGGCCTGCTGCAGCGGTTTAGCATGGATCTCGCCGGCGAGGCGATGGCCGCGGTCGAGGAACGTGCCGATTACGCGCGTTTTGGCCTCTGACGTGATCGTCAAGATCGTCATACTTTTCCTCGTTTTCATGGGCGTCATGGCCATGTTCGGCAAGCTGCGTTTTCCGGGACAAAAGCGGCTGGAATCCGCGCGCTGCCCCAATTGCGGCCGTTTCCGGATCGGCAAGGGGCCGTGTTCCTGCCGGAAGGGCGTCCGCAAATGATGGCGTGGCTGCTGGCGGGTCTGGGACTGCTGATCCTTCTTCTGGCGGGTGATGCGCTGGTCAAGGGGGCGGTGAACCTCAGCCTGCGGCTTGGCGTGCCGGCCTTGATCGTGAGCCTGACGATCGTGGCCTTCGGCACCTCGGCACCCGAACTGCTGATCTCCGTGAACGCCGTGCTGGATGACAAGCCGGGGCTCGCGCTCGGGAATGTCGTGGGCTCCAACACGGCCAACATCCTGCTGGTGCTCGGCGTGCCGGCCCTTCTGTCGGGCCTGCACACCAGCGGATGCGACAGCCGCAAGACCTATGTGGTGATGCTGGCGGTCTCGCTGCTGTTCATCGGGGTGGCCTTCACAGGCGAGTTCAACGCGCTGTCCGGCGCGCTTCTGCTGGCCGTGCTGGCCGCGATCCTTTTCGATGCCTTCCGCGAGGCCCGGCGGCATCGCAGCGCGGCCGCGGCACTGGCCGTCGCCGAACCGGAGTCGGCCGACGACGTGGAAGGCGCCGACCCGGACATGCCGTGGTGGCAGATCTTCGTCTTCCTGGTGCTTGGCCTCATCGGCCTGCCCCTCGGCGCCGATATCCTGGTCGACAACGCCTCGATCATCGCGCGCCGGTTCGGGGTCAGCGATTCGGTCATCGGGCTGACGCTTGTGGCGCTCGGCACGTCCTTGCCGGAATTGGCCACGACCGTCATGGCGGCCCTGCGCCGGCAGGCTGACGTCGCCCTGGGCAACGTCATCGGATCGAACATGTTCAACCTGCTGGCCATCATCGGCATTACCGCGCTGGTCGGCCGGATCCCGGTGGAGGCCGAGTTCCTCGTGTTCGATTTCTGGGTGATGCTTGGGGCCTCTGTCCTGATTTTTCCCTTTGTCTTTCTCAAGATGGATATGGGGCGGCTGTGGGGCGTGCTCTTGACCGCACTTTATGCGGCCTATGTATCGATCGTACTGACGTAAGAGGGACAGTTATGACGCGGGCACTGGTGACCGGCGCGGGCAAGCGCCTGGGACGCGCGATGGCGCTGGAGTTGGCGCGCCTTGGATACGACGTGGGCGTGCATTGCGCCAGTTCCGAGTCCGCGGCCCAGGAAGTCGCGGACGAGATCCGCGGCATGGGCCGCAAGGCCGCGGTTCTGCAGGCCAATCTGTTGGAAGAGGACCAGACGCAAGCCCTGGTTCCCCGAACCATCGAGGCACTGGACGGCCCACTGACGGTGCTGGTCAACAATGCGTCCATCTTCGAATACGACACGCTAGAGACGGCCACGCGCGAAAGCTGGGACCGGCACATGGAAAGCAACTTGCGCGCGCCCTTCGTCCTGACGCAGGCGATGGCACGGGCGATCCCCGATCCGGACCTCGACCCGCGCGGGGAGCCGCTGGCCCGGGGCCTTGTCCTGAACATGATCGACCAGCGGGTGCGCAAGCTGACGCCCGAATTCATGACCTACACCCTCGCCAAGATGGGACTTTGGGCTTTCACCCAGACCGCCGCGCAGGCCTTGGCCCCGCGCGTGCGGGTCAATGCGATCGGGCCGGGGCCGACGCTGCAAGGCCACCGTCAGAGCGATCGCCACTTCCAGGCGCAACGCGACAATACGGTGCTTCAAAGGGGCGCGGACGCCACCGATATTCTTGCCGCGATGCGCTATTTCCTCGACGCGGCAGCGGTCACCGGGCAGCTTCTCTGCGTCGACGGAGGGCAGCACCTGGGCTGGCAAACGCCGGACGTCCAAGGCCCGGAATGACAGTGGGCCGACGCGAGTTTTGCACCGGTCAGGCCGCCGTCTTTGAAGCGTTACAAAAACTATAATATTTTCAAAGGCCTGCCCCCTTTGGAAATTTTTTTCTCATATAATCAATATCTTATAGAAGCGCCTAATTTTTAGGCAACTCGACGAAAGACCCCTGTGGCAATGAAAATTCCGCCCGCTCACAAAGTTATCTTCAGACTTGTCCACAGGTTTCGTGGACACCTTTCCGCTTGCTCGCGGCCCCATAAGATTGCAGCCGAACCCTGAGAATCATATCTGCCAATCATGTCCGATCCATCCTCCGACAGTGGCCAGATCACCGGCCCCAAGCTGATCCAGTCCTACGTGAAGACGCTGGATTCCTCACCGGGCGTCTATCGCATGCTGGATGCGCAGGCGCGGGTCCTTTACGTCGGCAAGGCGCGGAATCTGCGGTCCCGCGTCTCGAATTATGCGCGGGCCACGGGCCATACCCCGCGGATCGCCCGCATGATCCGCGAGACCGCCTCGATGATGTTCCTGACAACGGCGACCGAGACCGAGGCGCTGCTGCTGGAACAGAACCTCATCAAGCAGCTCAAGCCGCGCTACAATGTCCTTCTGCGCGACGACAAGAGCTTCCCGAACATTCTGGTCACCGATCACGACTATCCGATGATCAAGAAGCACCGGGGCGCCAAGAAGGAAAAGGGCGCCTATTACGGCCCCTTCGCCAGTGCCGGCGCGGTGAACCGGACACTGGCGCAGCTGCAGCGCGTGTTCCAGCTGCGCAACTGCTCGGACTCCATGTTCGAAAGCCGCACCCGGCCCTGCCTCCAGTACCAGATCAAGCGCTGCACGGCCCCCTGCGTGGGATATATCAGCAAAGAGGATTACGCGGCCTCGGTCCGGGATGCCGAGCGGTATCTTTCGGGCCGGTCCACCGAGATACAGGGCAAGCTCAAGGCCGAGATGGAAAGCGCCGCCGACGCGATGGAATTCGAACGCGCCGCGGCCCTTCGCGACCGGATCAAGGCGCTGACACAGGTCCAGAGCGCGCAGGGGATCAACCCGCGCACGGTCAAAGAGGCCGATATCCTGGCCCTCAACCTTGAATCGGGGCAGGCCTGCGTGCAGGTCTTCTTCATCCGGGCGGGCCAGAACTGGGGCAACCGGGACTTCTATCCGCGGGTCGGCGCCGACATGGAAGAGGCCGAGGTTCTCGAAGCCTTCATTGGCCAGTTCTACAACACAAAGGAACCGGCCCGCCAACTGATCCTCTCCCACCCCATACAGAACAGCGACCTGATGCAGCAGGCCCTGAGCGAGAAGCTGGGCCGCAAGGTCGAGATCCTTGTCCCCAAGCGCGGCGAGAAGGCGGAGCTGGTGGATGCCGCCCTGCGCAACGCCCGGGAGAGCCTGGCGCGGAAGATGGCCGAGACCGCGACCCAGACAAAGCTGCTGAAAGGGTTGGCCGACGCCTTCGACTTGGACGCGCCGCCGCAGCGGATCGAAGTGTACGACAACAGCCACATCCAAGGGGCGAATGCCGTGGGTGCGATGATCGTGGCCGGGCCCGAGGGCCTCATGAAGAACCACTACCGCAAGTTCAACATACGCGGCGACACCCTGAGCCCCGGCGACGATTTCGGCATGATGAAGGAGGTGCTGACCCGCCGCTTCAAGCGCCTGCTGAAGGAGGATCCGGATCGCGCCCAGGGCCAGTGGCCCGATCTTCTGCTGATCGACGGCGGTGCAGGCCAAGTGAGCGCGGTCACCTCCATCCTCGACGAGTTGGGTGTGGACGATGTGCCGGTCGTTGGCGTGGCCAAGGGCCCCGACCGCGAGCACGGCAAGGAGGAATTCCATCGTTCGGGCCACCGGCCCATGGCGTTGCCACACAACGATCCGGTGCTCTATTTCATCCAGCGGCTCCGGGACGAAGCACACCGCTTCGCCATCGGCACGCACCGGGCCAAGCGCGGCAAGGCGGTCGGCGCAACGCCCCTGGAGGACGTGCCGGGGGTGGGTGCGGCGCGCAAGCGGGCGCTGCTGGCGCATTTCGGCTCGGCCAAGGCGGTGAGCCGCGCCAACCTCGCCGATCTCAAGGCGGTCGAGGGCGTCTCGGAGGCGCTGGCACAGAAGATCTACGACTTCTTTCACGAAAAGGGATGAAGCCGCCGCTTTTCGCGGGCGGCGGAAGGGTTTAGAACCACGGTATGACATGGACCATCCCCAACGTGCTGACGGTTCTGCGCCTTTTGGCCGCGCCAGGGGTCGCCGTGATGTTTCTCTACTTCAACCGGCCTTGGGCCGATTGGTTCGCGCTGGTCCTTTTCGTCGGGGCGGCGATCACGGACTGGTTCGACGGATACCTTGCAAGGCTTTGGAAACAAACAACGAAACTGGGCACGATGCTGGATCCCATCGCCGACAAGGCGATGGTGGTGGTCGCGCTGATGGTGATCGTGGGCTATTCGCCCATGTCGCCCTGGCTGGTGCTGCCAGCTACGGTGATTCTGTTTCGCGAGGTTTTCGTCAGCGGGTTGCGTGAATACCTTGGCGATACGGCTGGTACGTTGAAGGTGACGAAACTGGCCAAGTGGAAAACGACCGCGCAAATGGTGGCGATTGCGGTGCTCTTTGCGCAGGGCGTGTTCGAGCACTATTTCGGCGCCGGCACGCAAGGTGCGGTTCTGTTGGGGCATGCGGGGCTTTGGCTGTTGTGGATCGCAGCCGCACTCACGCTGGTTAGCGGCTTTGATTATTTACGAAAATCAATGCCTTATCTAAAGGATGAGAGCTGATGGACGTTCTGTATTTCGCCTGGGTCAGGGAACGCGTCGGCCGGCCGAAGGACCGGGTGGAGACGCAGGCCCGGACCGTGATGGACCTGGTCGAGGAGCTGCGGGCGCGCGAAGAGCGCTATGCCGCCGCCTTCGCCGATCTGGCCGCGTTGCGCGTGGCGGTGGACCAGGAACTGACCGATTTCGACGCGCCGCTGGACGGCGCCCGGGAAGTCGCGTTTTTTCCACCGATGACAGGAGGTTGACACCGTGGAGATCCGGGTGCAGGAAGCGGCCTTCGATCTGGGCGGGGAAACCGCCGCCTTCGCCGCGCGGCAGGACGGCATGGGGGCGATCGTGACCTTCACCGGCGTCGTCCGCGACTCCGGGGATCTGGACGCGATGGAGATCGAACACTATCCCGGCATGACCGAAAAGGCCCTCCGCGATATCGCCGAGGATGCGCGAAGCCGTTGGAATCTGGGCGATATCCTGATCCTTCACCGCTACGGGCGCATGGCGCCGCAGGAGATGATCATGATGGTCGCCACCGCGGCACCGCATCGGGCGGATGCCTTCCAAGCGGCGGAATTCCTGATGGATTTCCTGAAATCGCGGGCGCCCTTCTGGAAGAAGGAGATCACCCGCGCGGGCGCGGCGTGGGTGGCCGCCAAGGACGCGGACGAGAGCGCGCTGACGCGCTGGTAACCCTCGGCGGGCCCGTACGGCCCGTGCGGACCGTACGGAGTTTCTGTACACTTCGGCGTTCAGCCACGCGCAAACGGCATTCCCCCGGGCCCGGGGCGATTTTCATGTCGCCGCGGCGCTGAGCATCCAGTTCCGATACAATCGGTCGGCCCGGTCGTTGAATTCCGCCATCTTCTCGGCGCAGGCCGTCTCCATTGCCCCGGCGGCATCCGGGCCGAGCGCGTTCTGAAGCGTTGCGGCATGGTCGGGGTGGCCGGTGCGCCGGGTTATCAGGCCCGGCTCGACCTCGGGGTGAAATTGCATCGAACAGGCCCGATCGCCCCATTGCATTGCCTGGTTCATGCAGGCCGGGGACTGGGCGAGGATCTCGGCCATGGGCGGGGTGCTCTGCACGGCAGCCCCGTGCCACTGCAGGACCTCGAAACGCGGAGGCAGGCCTTCGAAGATCGGGGCGCGCGCGCCGGGGCGAGTGAGCTCCACCTCCATCACGCCGACCTCGGGGGCCGTGGCGATATCGACCACACCGTCAAGCGCCCTGGCCAGCAACTGGTGGCCCAGCCCGATGCCGAGATAGGGCATCTTGCGGTCTTTCACCGCGTGGCGGATCAGGTTGGCCTCGCCGGTCAGCCAGGGGTGCTTGTCGTCTTCCCAGACATCCATGGGCCCGCCCATGACCCAGAGACCGTCGTAGCCGTCAAGGTTCGGCAGGTCCGCCCCCCCGGCGACGGTGACGATGTCGCAGGGGTGGCCGTCTCGTTGCAGGTATTTTTCGAAGATTCCGGGGGTGTCGGCGCGGGTGTGCTGGAGAACGAGAATATGCATGGGGGACTCCGTGTCGTCTGATGCACGGGCAACGCGCGGGAGGCCGCGCTGTTCCCCGGGGCGCAGGCGTCCGCGGCAAATTGACGGGTCCGGGCCAGCTTGCCATGCTGCCGGCATGACAAAAGGGGTATTGCTGGATATTTCCGGGGTTCTACACGCGGGCGACAGGGCCATTCCAGGTGCCGCCGAGGCGGTGGCGCGGCTGCGCGACGCCGGCCTGCCCCTGCGGTTCCTGACCAACACCACGCGGCGGCCCCGCCGAGTTTTGCTGAACAGGTTGCGCGAAATGGGGTTCGACGTGCCCGCCGAGGCCCTGTTCACGCCGGCGACCGCGGCCCGTGACGCGCTCGGGGCCCGGGGGGCGGCGCCCCACCTGCTGATCCATCCCGACCTGGAGGAGGATTTCACGGACTTGCCGGAGCTGGGGCCGGATCGCGCGGTCGTGGTGGGGGATGCGGGGCGGCATTTCACCTTCGACACGCTCAACCCGGCCTTCCGTGCCCTGGTGGAAGGCGCGGATTTCCTGGCCCTGGCGGCCAATCGCAGCTTTCGCGACGACGACGGCAAGCTGAGCATGGATGCCGGCGCCTTCGTCAAGGCGCTGGAATACGCCGCCGAGGTGGAGGCGGAGGTGCTGGGCAAACCGGCCGCGGGATTCTATGCCGCCGCGCTGGAGAGCATGGGCGTCCCGGCGCAGGAGGCCGCCATCGTTGGCGACGATGCCGAGGCCGATGTCGCCGGGGCGCTGCGCGCGGGGCTGGCCCAGGCGGTGCTGGTGCGCACGGGCAAGTACCGCGACGGCGACGAGGGGCGCGTGGAGCCTGCGCCGAGCCACGTGGCCGACGACCTGCCGGCCGCCGTTGACTGGCTGCTTGGAAGCTGAGGGGCCCCGGGAGGCGGGAAGAGGTCCCGGCTCGGGGGCCGGGACGGGGGGAGGTCAGTCGGGGGCGGGCGAGGTCCCGGCTCGGAGGCCGGGACGGGGGAGGTCAGTCGGGGGCCAGCATGTAGCCTTCGCCGCGGACCGTCTGGAGGTAGCGCGGCTGCTTGGGATCGGATTCGATCTTGCGGCGCAGGCGGGTGATCTGGACGTCCACGGCGCGTTCCTGCGCCTGGCCCTTGTCCCGCCCCAGTTCCTCGACCAGCTTGGCGCGGCTGACCGGCTCGCGGAGGTATTCGGAAAAGATGCGCATGAGCTGTGCCTCGGTCGCTGTCAGGCGCACGGGCGTGTCCCCGCGCATCAACTCGCCGCGGTCGATGTCGTAGCGCACCTTTCCCATCTGGAGCACCTTGGGCGCGCCGTTTTCCGGCGCGGGTTCCGGCATGCGGCGCAGGATGGCGTTGATCCGCAGAAGAAGTTCCTTGGGCTCGAAGGGTTTGGCCAGGTAGTCGTCGGCCCCCGCTTCGAGCCCCGAGATGCGGTCGTCGGTCTCGCCCCGGGCGGTCAGCAGGAGAACGGGCGTGTCGTGATGCTGGCGCAGGGCGCGGGTCAGATCGACGCCGTTCTCGCCGGGCATCATGACGTCCATCACGATCATGTCGAATTCCAGCCCTTCCAGGAGGCGGCGCGCATGCGCGGCCTCGCGGGCGACCGACACGAGGAAGCCGTTGCGCGACAGGAACTTGCGCAACAGCCCGCGGATGCGTTCGTCGTCGTCGACGATCAGGATATGGGGCGCGGGATCGCTCATGCCTCGCCCTCGCGCACGGCGTAGTATTGCCGCCGGATCTCGGGGTCCATCATCGCTTCGAGCACCTGGCGGAAGCCCGCCACGGCCTCGGGGCCGGCAGCGCGGTAGGCGGCGCGCATGCGCGCGCGCTGCGCGTCCGACAGGCGCTGTTCCAGGGCCGCGCCTTCCTCGGTGAGGTGGAGATTGCGCTCGCGCTTGTCCGCGGTGCCGACGCGGCTTTCGACGAGGCCGTCCTCGATCAGCGTGCGCAGGACACGGTTCAGCGATTGCTTGGTCACGCCGAGGATCGTGAGAAGGTTGCTCACGGTGGTGCCCGGACGCCGCGCGATGAAATGCAGGGCGCGGTGGTGGGCACGGCCGTACGCCATGGTGGCGAGAATGCGGTCCGGATCGGAGGTGAAGGCACGGTAGGCGAAGAACATCGCCTCGATCCCCTGCCTGAGCTGTTCGTCGGTGAGGAAAAGGAGGGCTTCGCCACCCTGCATCTCCGGCATGCTGCTCTCCGTTCACAAGTTTCTGGCCTGCCCGCCACTTTAAGTCAGCTTTATTGACTTTCCAAGATCGAACTGGTAGCGAATCGCATCTTTGGCGCAATTATATGTCCGCTTCGGACGTAAATGCCGCAACAAATGCAAAACTGGCCGCAAGAAGGAGAGACGGATGGCTGGCTATGACGAGCGCGACGGCAAGATCTGGATGGACGGGACCCTGATCGACTGGCGCGAGGCCAACGTGCATGTCCTGACGCACGCGCTGCATTACGCCAGTTCGGTGTTCGAAGGCGAGCGGGCCTACGGCGGCCGGATATTCAAGAGCCGGGAGCATTCCGAGCGGCTGCGCGAATCCGCCCGGCAGATCGATTTCGAGATCCCCTGGAGCGTGGACCAGATCGAGGCCGCAAAGGCCGAGGTGCTGGCGGCCAACGGGCTGAGCGATGCCTACGTGCGGGCGGTGGCCTGGCGCGGCGCGGGCGAGGACATGGGCGTGGCCAGCGCCCGCAATCCCGTGCGGCTGGCGATCGCGGCCTGGGAATGGGGCGCCTATTACGGCGACGCCAAGACGCGGGGGGCGAAGCTGGATATCTCCAAGTGGAAGCGGCCGAGCCCCGAGACCATCCCCGCCCATGCCAAGGCGGCCGGGCTTTACATGATCTGCACCATGTCCAAGCACGCCGCCGAGGCCAAGGGCTGTTCCGACGCGCTGTTCATGGATTACCGCGGCTACGTGGCCGAGGCGACTGGGGCCAACATCTTCTTCGTCAAGGAAGGCGAGGTGCACACGCCCAAGCCCGACTGCTTCCTCGACGGGATCACCCGGCAGACGGTGATCAACATGCTCAAGGATCGCCAGATCAAGGTGCACGAGCGGCACATCATGCCCGAGGAACTGGAAGGATTCGAGCAGTGCTGGCTGACCGGCACCGCCGCCGAGGTGACGCCGGTGGGCCAGATCGGCGACTACACCTTCGAGGTGGGCGCCCTTACGCGCGGCATCGCCGAGGACTACGAAAAACTGGTCCGGTCCTGAGGCAGCGCGCGCGGCACAACCACCGGCACGGCAAAAGGGCACCCGCGCCGGGTGCCCTTTTTCGTTGCAATCGGCGGCCGGGCCGGGGCGTCAGCCCGGGCTCATGCCCCGCAGCCGTTCGGACCGGCGGCGCAGAAGCTCCACCGTGGTCAGCAGGCAGATAGAGATCGCCACGAGGATCGTCGCCACCGCCAGGATGGTCGGGCTGATCTGTTCGCGCAGGCCGGTGAACATCTGCCACGGCAGGGTCTTCTGCCCCGCGGAGCCGACGAAGAGGACCACCACGACCTCGTCGAAGGAGGTGATGAAGGCGAACAGGCCGCCCGAGATCACGCCCGGCAGGATGAGCGGCATCTGCACCCGGAAGAACGTGGTGACCGGGTTGGCCCCGAGGTTCGCCGAGGCCCGGGTGAGCGAGCGGTCGAAGCCCACGAGCGTGGCCGTGACGGTGATGATGACGAAGGGAATGCCGAGCGCCGCGTGCGCCAGCACCACGCCCCAGTAGGTGCCCTGAAGCCCCAGCCGCGAGTAGAAGAAGTACATCCCCGCCGCCGAGATGATGAGCGGCACGATCATCGGCGAGATCAGGACCGCCATGATCGGCCGCCGGAAGGGCACGTGTTCCGAGCTGAGCCCGATGGCGGCGAGCGTGCCGAAGGCGACCGCGAGGATCGTGGCCAGCGGCGCGATCGAGACCGAGTTCCACAGGGCCTGCTGCCAGTTGTCGTTGGTGAAGAAATCCCGGTAGTGCTTGAGCGAGTAGCCCTCGGGATTCAGCGCCAGCATCTCGGGCGTGAAGGTGAAGAAGTTCTCGGCGTTGAAGCTCAGCGGCATCACCACGAGAATCGGGGTGATGAGGAAGATGAAGACCGCGCCGCAGATCACCCGGAACAGGAAGTGGTAGAACACCTGCAACGAGGTCGTGTAGGGCGGCAGCTTGGCGCGGTAGCGCCCCTCGCCCAGCCAGAAGATCAGCCAGCCGAAGAACCAGCCGAAGAGCGTGCCGACGATACCGCCGGCGACCCCGCCCAGCAGGAAGCCCGCGATCGCGAAGGCGGCCACCGTCAGCCAGCGCATGATGCGTTCTTGGCGGACGACCTGGAGGAAGACATAGGCCATCGCGCCAGTAATCACCGCGCCGCCGACCAGGCCGAGCAGCGAATTGCCCTGCGCGGTGCCCACCAGGAGCCCGGCGAAGGCGCCGAAGGCCGCGACAACGGGGGCGACGAAGGAGATTGGTTTGGGTTCGATGATGGTGATGGTCATCCGTTTACCCCAGCTTCACGTTGTCGATGCCCACGATCTTGTCATAGGCCCAGTAGAGCACCAGCACCACGACCAGAAGGATCGAGCCGAGCGCGGCGGCGAGCCCCCAGTTGAGCGAGCTGGAAATGTGATAGGCGATCCGGTTGGAAATGAAGGTCCCGGTGGTCCCGCCGACGATCTCGGGCGTGATGTAGTAACCGATCGAGAGGATGAAGACGAGGATCGACCCCGCGCCGATGCCCGGCACCGACTGCGGAAAATAGACCCGCCAGAAGGACGTCCAGTTCGTGGCCCCGAGCGAGCGCGCCGCCCGCACGTAGGAGGGCGGTATCGTCTGCATCACCGAGTACATCGGCAGGATCATGAAGGGCAGCAGGATGTGCGTCATGGCCACGATGGTGCCGAACTGGTTGTTGATCATGACCAATCGGCTGGCGTCGTCCACGATCCCGAGCCAGACCATGACGTCGTTGATGACGCCCTGCTGCTGAAGCATCACCTTCCAGGCGCTGGTGCGCACCAGCAGCGAGGTCCAGAAGGGCAGAAGCACCAGGATCATCAGCAGGTTCGCCGTGCGCATGGGAAGGTTCGCCAGCAGCCAGGCCACCGGGTAGCCCAGCAGGATGCAGCTGCCGGTGATCACCAGGCTCATGAAGAGCGTCCGCTCGAACAGCATGAGGTAGATCTGCTGGGTCTCGGGGCGCGCCTCGGGGCCCTGGGGTGTCTTTTCCATGTCCACGGCATTGAGGAAGTAGCCCGAGGTGAAGGGCGGGCTGTACATCTGGATCGTGGTCCAGATGTCATTGGTTCCCCAGTCCTCGTCGCTGGCCAGGAAGGCGGGCTTGAATTCGATGGGCTTCAGGTCGGCGACCATGTCCTGCGTGGCACGCAGTTCCGCGGCGCCGGGCCCGTCGTAGCCGGACAGGTCCACCCCGGCCCGGAGTTCCCGGATCAGGGCGACCTTGACCGCCTCCCAGGGTTCTTCCTCGGCGACGACATCCTCATCGTCGACCACGGTGAACAGGGCGAAGGCAGTGTAGGCGCGCGCCGTCCGTGGCAGCAGATCCGAGATCGCCGCCCCGGGAGCGAAACCGATCTCGGCGTCGTAGTCATCGCCCGTGAGCGCGGCGAGACGCCGGCGCTGTTCCTCGACAAGAGCGGTATCCTTCTCCGCGCCCTGCCCCCCGGACATCAGGTTGAACCAGAAACCCTCTTCTTCCCAGACCTCGTTGAAATCCTCCAGCGCGTCGATCTGGTCCTCGCCGATGTCGTCCACGTCGCGGCCCGTGGAGCGGAACAGCGAGGACAGCCCCGTCTGTTCGTAGTTCAGACGGGTGCCGAGGCGGGTGTGTTCCTTGGCCTCGGAGGCCAGGAAAAGGTCGGAGTAGAGGCTTTCGAACACCTCCTCGCCCGGGGCGCCCTCCTGGCTGGCGTCCCAACCCTCGAGCTTCTCGACGGTGTTGGGCAGGGTGTTGGAGACGATCTGGTTTTCCACCGAGCGAAAGAGCATGTCCGCGATCGGGGCGATGAAGGTCACCAGCACGAAGATCAGCAGCGGTGCGATCAGCATCAGCGCGCGCATCTTCTGAACGCGCAGCGCGCGTCGCAGGCTTCGCTTGAGCGGGGTGCCGTCCGCGGCCAGGACGGGGCCGGCGCTCTTTTCGCCCGGCGCCTTGCCCTTTTCGCGGTCCTCGTATGTGGCGGCCTCGTGAAAGGCGTCTTCCGGCGTCGGCGCGTCGGCCGTTTGCTGGCCCGTGCTCTTGAGTTTGCTCATTCAGGTGCCCTCCACCACGATGATGACGCTGTCGGCCGTGCGGCGTCTTATCTCGGCGACCTTCTGGTATTCGGGGTCGTTGTAGGCCGCGAGCGCGGCCTCGTAGCTTGGAAATTCGATGACGACGTGACGGTCATGGCTGGTGCCCTCGGGAACCTCGCTGCGGCCGCCGCGGACGATGAACCGCCCGCCCAGACCTTGCAGGATCGGCGTGTCGCGCTCGATGTATTCGCGGTAGGCCGCCGGGTCGGTGACGGTGATGTGGCCGATGATGTAGCCCTTGGTCATGGTGCCGCCTTCGTCGGGGGGATGGGCCCCGTCGCGGGGGCCCATCCGGCCGGTCGGAACCGGCGATTACTGCGCCAGCCAGGCCTGGAACTTGGCGTCGATGTCGTCGCGGTAGTCCGCCCAGAACTCGTAGTTGTACAGCAGCGTGTTCTCGGCGTTGGCGGGATCGGTGGGCATGTGCGGGCCCATGTCGATGCCCAGCTCGGCGTGTTCGCCGACCTTCGGTGCCGAAGACTGCCGCGCGGGGCCGTAGCTGATGTACTTGGCCTGGTCGGCCAGGCGCTGCGTGTCGGTGGCGAAGCGAACGAAGTCCTTGGCGCGTGCCAGGCGCTCATCCGACAGGCCCTCGGGGATGATCCAGCCGTCCAGGTCGAAGACCTGCATGTCCCACATCATGCCCACGGGCTGATCCTGCTCCTCGATCACCGAGAAGAGGCGGCCGTTGTAGGTGGAGCCCATGAAGACCTCGCCGTCGGCCAGAAGCTGCGGGGTGTCCGCGCCGGCCGACCACCAGACGACATCGTCCTTGATCTCGTCCAGCTTGTCGAGCGCGCGCTGCTGGCCTTCGGGGGTGGCCAGGACGTCGTAGATCTCGTCCTTGGCAACGCCATCACAGTAAAGCGCCCATTCCATGTTGTTGATCGGGCGCTTCTCCAGGCTGCGCTTGCCCGGGTAGGTTTCCAGGTCCCAGACGTCGCAGACCTCGCTCGGCGGCTCGGTGCCCTCGGGCACCATGTCGGTGCGGTAGCCGAAGGTGGTGGAATAGACGATCTGCGGAATGAAGCAGTCCGAGACGATCAGGTCGCCGAAGTCGTCGCTGGCCTCGGTGCCGTCGGGCGCCGGCTTGAGCAGGTCGTCATGGTCGATTTCCATCGCCAGGCCCTCGTCGCAGAGGCGCATGGCATCCGAGGCGACCACATCGACCACGTCCCAGGTGATGTTGCCGGCCTCGTCCATGGCGCGCAGCTTGGCCACGGCCTCGTTCGAGGATTCGTCCCAGACGACCTCAAGGTCGGGATGCATGGCCTTGTAGGGCTCTGCATAGGCCTTACGCTGGCTTTCCTGATAGGCACCGCCCCACGAGACCAGGGTCATATCCATGGCCATGTGGTCATCGGCGTGCGCCGAGGCGGCGGCGACCGTCATCGCCGTCGATGCAAGAAGTGCGTGCGTGAGCTTCATATCATACTCCCAGGTTGTAACCCGTTTAGACGATCGGGCTTCGCGTTACGGGCGAAACGGCGAAGCCTCAGGCTCGTCGCGCCGGGGGCGGCGCGAACAAGGTTGACCTACACCGCGTCCAGGGCGCGGCAATCTTCGGGCAGCCATCCGATCTCGACCTGCTCGCCCGGCTGCAGGCGGCGCTGATCGGCCGAGTTGCGTGTCTTGATGATGAAGTCGTCCTTGCCGGCCACCTTCAGCCGGGTGCGGAAGACGTCGCCCATGTAGATGAACTCGGCCACTTCCGCCTTGAGGGTGTGCGCGTCGGGGCCGAGGCGTTCGGTGCCCACCTCCACGCGTTCGGGGCGGATCGAGATCAGCGTGCGCTCGCCGGGCTTGTTCACGTTGACCGGCTTGGCATCTATCACCTCGCCATCGTCCAGTTCCACCAGCGCCAGACCATCCTTGATTTCCTTGATGGTGCCTTCGAGCGTGTTGTTTTCGCCGATGAACTGCGCGACGAAGCTGTTGTCGGGGCTTTCGTAAAGCACGTCCGGCTCGGCCAGCTGCTGGATCTTGCCGTCGTCGAACACCGCCACGCGGTCGGACATGGTCAGCGCCTCGGTCTGGTCGTGGGTGACGTAGACCACGGTGATGCCCAGTTCGTGCGCGAGGTTGGTGATCTCGAACTGCATGTGCTCGCGCAGCTGCTTGTCGAGCGCGCCAAGGGGTTCGTCCATCAGCACCAGCTCCGGCTCGAACACCAGCGCGCGGGCGAGCGCGATTCGCTGTTGCTGCCCGCCGGAAAGCTGCGCGGGCCGCCGCCCGCCGAAATCGCCCATCTGCACCATGTCGAGCGCGCGCTTGATCTTGGCCTCGCGGTCGGATTTGCCGATCTTGCGGACCTCGAGCGGGAAACTGAGGTTCTCGGCCACGGTCATGTGCGGGAAGAGCGCGTAGTTCTGGAAAACCATGCCGATCCCGCGCTTGTGGGGCGGGATATTGTTGATCGGCTTGCCGTTCAGCTTGATCTCGCCATGGGTTGCGGTCTCGAAGCCGGCGAGCATCATCAGGCAGGTGGTCTTGCCGGATCCGGACGGCCCCAGCATGGTGAGAAACTCGCCCTTGGGCATGGACAGGTTCAGGTCCTTTACGACGAGCGTTTCCCCGTCGTAGCTTTTCTGAACGCGTTCGAACGCAACGAACGCATCGCTGTTCCCCGTGTCGGCCAATTGTGGCTCCCTGTTGTTGTGTTTCGCGGTTTTTCCGCGTTTGGATCGAACTAAAACGTCAATCTTCTCATGTTGCAAGGGCTATTCTCCGGACTGGGCCAGAATGCCCCAAGGCGCGGTCGAACAGCCTGAAAAACGCCGAAAAACAAAGCATTCGGCCTGCGTTCTCGCCGCCAAGCGGGTCACCGGAGCAATCGCGGGCGGCGCGGCTCAGCCCAGCACGCGCCGGGTTGCGGCGACGGTGGCCGCGACGATGGTGTCGGCCTCGGCCCGGGTCAGGCAGAACGGCGGCGCGAAGCCCAGGATATCACCCTGCGGCATGGCGCGCGCGATCACGCCTTCCTTGACCAGTTCGCCGGCGATCTGCGCCCCGACCTTCTTGCCGGGATCGAAGAACTCGCGCGCCTCCTTGTCGGCGACGTATTCCACGGCGCAAAGCATCCCCTCGCCGCGCACCTCGCCCACGTTGGGGTGATCGCCCAGGGCCTCTGTCATGGACTTGACCAGGTAGGGGCCAACGTCCCGGTTGTTGGCGATGAGCTGCATCTCGTCCAGCAGCTTGAGATTGGCGATTCCGGCCGCCGCGCCGATGGGGTGGGCGGAATAGGTCCAGCCGTGCCCGATGGGCCCCAGTTCGTCGGTGCCCTGCTCCAGCACCTTCCAGATCCTGTCGCTCACGATGGATCCCGACAGCGGCGCATAGGCGCTGGTCAGGCCCTTGGCGATGGTGATCAGGTCGGGTTCCAGCCCGTAATGATCCGAGCCGAACATGGTGCCCAACCGGCCGAAACCCGTGACGACCTCGTCCGCGATGAGAAGGATGTCGTGCTTTTTCAGGACCTTCTGGATCGCCTCCCAGTAGCCCGGGGGCGGCGGCACGATGCCCCCCGTGCCCAGAACCGGTTCGCCGATGAAGGCGGCGATGGTGTCGGCGCCCTCGCGTGCGATCAGCGCCTCCAGTTCGTCCACGCAGTGCTGGACGAACTGTTCCTCGCTCTGGGACACGTCGGCCCGGCGGTAGTAATACGGCGCCTCGGTGTGGATGACCTGCTCCAGCGGCAGATCGAACTTCTTGTGGAACATCTCCAGCCCGGTCAGCGAGCCGGTCATCAGGCCCGAGCCGTGGTAGCCCCGCCAGCGCGAGATGATCTTCTTCTTCCGGGGCAGGCCGCGGATGTTGTTGTAATACCACACGAGCTTGATGTTGGTCTCGTTGGCGTCCGATCCCGAGAGGCCGAAATAGACCTTGCTCATGTTTGCGGGCGCGCGGTCGAGGATCATCTTGGCGAGGATGATGCTGGCCTCGGTCCCGTGGCCCACGTAGGCGTGGTAATAGGCCAGTTCGCTGGCCTGCGCGGCGATGGCATCGGCGATGTCCTGGCGGCCGTAGCCCACGTTGACGCAGTAAAGGCCGGCGAAGGCGTCGAGAAGGCGGTTGCCGTCGCGGTCGGTGATATGGCTGCCCTCGCCGCCGGTGACGATGCGGTTGGGCGCCTCGCCGCGGGCAAACTGGGCCAGGTGCGTCGAGGGATGGAAGAAGTTCTCCCGGTCCCACTGGTCGAGCTGGTCGTTTCTCAGCATTTCGTTTTTTCCTCGTCGTTTCGGTCTCTGCCGTGGGCGGCACTGTTGTGAGAGCCCGGGTTTTCAGGCCCAGTCACGGCAGACGTACTTGATTTCCATGAATTCCTCCATCCCGCGGCGGGCCCCCTCGCGGCCCAGGCCCGACTGTTTCACCCCGCCGAAGGGGATGGGGGCGCCGGTGACCTTCGTGCGGTTGACGGCCACCATGCCGAACTGCAACGCCCGCGTCACGCGGTAGATGCGCCGCGGGTCGTGGCTGTGAAGGTAGGCCACGAGGCCGTACTCGGTGGCATTGGCGCGGGCCACCACCTCCTCCTCGGTGTCGAAGGGCGTGATCGCCGCGACGGGACCGAAGGTTTCCTCGCACATGATGGCGGCGGTATCGGGCACGTCGGTCAGGACGGTGGGCTGGTAGAACAGCGGGCCAGGATCCGCCCGCTTGCCGCCGCAGGCCAGGGTCGCACCCTGGTTCAGGGCGTCGGCCACGTGTTCCTCCTGCTTCGTCACGGCCTTTTCGTTCATCAGCGGGCCGATGTCGGGGTCCTCCATCCCCGGGCCGAGGCTCAGCGCCTCGGTCGCGCGGGTGAAACGGTCGCAGAATTCGTCATAGATGGCGCGCTCGACATAGATGCGGTTGGCGCCCAGGCAGTCCTGCCCGGAGGTCGCGAACTTGGCCTTGATGCTTTCCTTGACCGCCTCTTCCATGTCGGCGCCCTTGAAGACGATGACCGGCGCATGCCCGCCAAGCTCCATCACCAGTTTCTTCACCGTCTCGGCCGACTGGCGATAGAGCAGGCGCCCGACCTCGGTCGAGCCGGTGAAGGACAGCGCGCGCACGCGGGTGTCCTCGGTCCAGGGGGGCACCACCGTCGAGGCCCGGCCGGTGACCACGTTGAACACGCCGGACGGGACGCCCGCCCGTTCGGCCAGCTCGGCCAGGGCCAGCGCGGAATAGGGGGTTTCGTGCGCGGGGTGGGCCACCACGGTGCAGCCCGCGGCCATGGCGGCGGCGGCCTTGCGTGTGAGCATCGCCGCGGGGAAGTTCCACGGCGTGATGAGCGCGGCCACACCGACGGGTTCCAGCCAGAGCTCCACCTCGGCGTCGGGCAGGTGGCTGGTGACGCCCTCGATGTTGGGCCGCTTGGTTTCCTCGGCGTAGTATTCCACGAAGCTCGCGGCGTAATCGATTTCGCCGCGCGCCTCGGAAAGGGGCTTGCCCTGCTCCAGCACCATGATGCGGGCCAGATCCTCGCGGTGCGCCATCATCAGTTCGAACCACCGCCGCAGCAGCGTCGCGCGGTCCTGCGGCAGCCGGAAGGACCAGTCGGGGAAAGCGGCCTGCGCGGAATCCACCGCGGCGCGGGACTGCGCGGCGGAAAGGCTGGCCACATCGCCCAGAACCGCGCCGTCGGCCGGATTGGTCACCGCGATGGTCTCGCCGGCCTCGCCGCCGGTCCATTTGCCGTTCACGTAGGCGAAATTCCGCGCCAGGCGCGTGTCCTCGATCCCGTTGCGCGTCCAGATGGCCGTGTCAGACATTGGCAGCCCTCCTTTCAATCGAAGATGTAACCGGCCGCAGCAGCGATTGTTGCTGAAGTTTCCGGCGTCAAAAGAGGTTTCTTCTGCTTTGCCGGATCAAAACAGAAGAATCATTCGACCAACATCTCCAATGGCGGGGGGCCTGGGCCTTTTACCGGCTTGGTCACGATATAAGTGAAGTAGCGCGCCAGCCCGATGCGGGATTCCAGCAGGTGATCGATCAGCCGCTGGTAGGCATCGATATCGGTGGTCACGATCTGCAGCAGGTAGTCGAACCCGCCGCCCAGGGCCCAGCAGGCCACGATCTCGTCGTAGCGCTGCACGCTGTCCTCGAAGGCGTGGAAGCTCGCCGGGGTGTGGTCGGTCAGTTCCGCGGCCACGAAAACGGTGACGTTCGGCCCCAGTTTCTTGAGCGCGATGCGCGCGTGGTAGCCCGCGATGATCCCGGCCTGTTCCAGGCGCTTGAGCCGCTCCCAGCAAGGGCTGGGCGACAGGCCCACGCGCGCGGCGAGTTCGGCCTTGGTGATCCGCCCTTCGGCCGAGAGAACCCGGAGGATGGCGATGTCGCGCGCGTCGAGCCTGTGCATGTCAGACCGTCACGCCGAGATGACCGTGCCGGCGCCGCCATCTTCTAGCAGGGCATAGACGTGGCTGGCGATCGCGGTGTCCTGCGCGCCGGTCCCGGTAAGATCGGCGATCGTGATGTCCCCGGGCCGCTGCCGGCCCCGCGCCGTGCCGGCGATCACCTCGCCCAGTTCCGGCGGCGGCGCACCCGTCCAGACGCCTGCGGCCTTGGCGGCGCGCAATTCGCCCATGACCTCGGCCTGGCTGACCCGGTCGACGACGTAGAGATCGGCCCGGGCCAGCGCCTGCGGCTCGACTTCGTTCTTGCCCGCCTGATCGGAACCCATGGCGGTGACGTGCAGCCCCGGGTGCAGCCATTCGGCCCTGAGGATCGGATCGCTGGCCGGGGTGGTGGTGACCACGAGCTGGGATTCCGAGACCACGCCGCCGGGATCGGTGAAGGGCTCGGCCTCGACATCCAGCACCAGGCCGAGATCCTTGGCGCATTGCGCGGCCCTGGCCGGATCGCGGCCCCAGACCAGCACGCGCTTGAAGGGCCGCACCAGGTGCGCGGCCTGCATTTGCAGCCGGGCCTGCACGCCCGTTCCCAGAACACCGGCGGTTTCGACCGTCGCGGGGGCAAGGTGCCGGGCGGCCACGGCGCCGGCGGCGGCTGTGCGGATGTCCGTCAGGTAGCCGTTGTCGAGAAACAGGGCCTGCACCAGCCCCGTCCGCGCCGAGAAAAGGATCATCAGCCCGTTCAGGCTGGGCAGGCCCAGGGCGGGATTGTCGAAGAAGCCCGGGCTGACCTTGATCGCGAAGCCCTCGAATCCGGGGATATAGGCGGTCTTGACGTCGACTTCGCCGTTGGCCTGCGGCAGGTCCATCGACAGCACGGGCGGCATCACCACCTCGCCGCCGGCCAGGGCGGCGAAGGCGCTTTCGACCACGTCGACGGCGCGCAGATCCAGCGGCACCGCCGCGCGCAGATCCTTTTCCGTCAGGACGCGGATGTCATGCGGCATAGGGCGCCCCCTTCACTGTCTTGTCACCGAGCGTCACGTCCCGGCCCGTCACCACGCGGGTGAAGACCTCCATGTCCAGGTTGCGGCCGGTGATGATCGTCGCGGTCGGGCCGGTGACGGCGATCTTGCCCGCCAGGACGGCCGCCAGTCCGACGACGCAGGCGCCCTCGGCCACGATCCGGTCCTCATAATACAATACCTGCATGGCGCGGTAGATCTCCTCTTCGCTCACCAGCAGGAGATCGTCCAGAAGCGCCCGGCACATCGGAAAGCTCAGCCGATTTTCCATGCCGATCCCGCCGCCCAGCGAATCGGCAAGCGAGGGCACTTCCTCCACCTCGACGGGATGCCCGGCCCTCAGGCTTTCGTACATGGCTGCGCCGCGGTCCATCGAGATGCCGACAACGCGGATATCCGGCTTGATCGCCTTGGCCGCGCATGCCACGCCGGCGGCGAGCCCCCCGCCGGAAAGAGGCACCAGCAGCGTTTCGACATCCGGGCGGCGCGCCAGGATCTCCAGCCCGATGGTCCCCTGCCCCGCGATGACCAGCGGGTCATCGAAGGGCGAGATTTCGTAGAGCCCCTCCTCCTCGGGCAGGCGCCGGGCCTCGGCCTGCGCGGCGTCCTGGCTGCGGCCGGTGATGCGCACCTCGGCGCCCAGGGCCCGGATTCCGTCCACCTTCGCCTTCGGCACCAGCTCCGACATGCAGATCACCGCCCGCATGCCGCGGGCAGCGGCCGCATGGGCCACCCCGCGGCCGTGGTTGCCGGTGGAACAGCAGGTCACGCCGGCCGCGTCCACCGCGCCGGCCACGGCGTTCAAAGCGCCGCGCAGCTTGAAGGCGCCGATGGGCTGCATGTTCTCCAGCTTGAGCAGGAACTCGACCCCGGCGCGCGCGCTGATGAAGGGCGACGGCACCAGCGGCGTGCCGTCGGCCACACCGCCAATGGCACGGGCGGCAGCCATGATATCGGCAAGCGTCACCTGCATTCTCTCGTCCTTGCGCCGCGTTGACAGACAGTTGCCCCGGACGAGCGTATCGTCAACTCCGCGACAAGAAATTTCCCGAAAACGACACCGGGTGGCGTTTTTCTTGGGGCACCCTGCCGTTATCCGACGAGGATGAACCGGAGTCGACACCACGCAGGCAGGAACATGATTCACACCGAGCCGCCCAATTTCGAAAAGCACCTCCCCTTCTCGGAAGGCGAGTATAACCGCCGCCTCGCCAAGACCCGCGCCGCGATGGAGGCGCGCGAACTCGACCTGCTGTTCGTCACCGACCCGTCGAACCAGCACTGGCTGACGGGCTATGACGGCTGGTCCTTCTACGTGCACCAGGGCGTGATGGTCCTGCCCGACGCCGATCCCATCTGGTGGGGCCGCGGTCAGGACGCCAACGGCGGCGTGCGCACCTGCTGGATGACGGACGACCGTGTCATCGGTTACGCCGACAACTACGTGCAGTCCAGTGACCGCCACCCGATGCAGGACCTCGCGGAACGGCTGAAGGGCATGGGGCTGGCCAAGGCGCGGATCGGTGTGGAAATGGAAAACTACTATTTCTCCGCCAAGGCCTACGAGGTGCTGCGCGCCGAACTGCCCGATGCCACCTTCGTGGACGCCACGGTGGTCGTGAACTGGCAACGCGCCGTGAAATCGGCCGAGGAACTGGCGTTCATGCGCAGGGCCGCGGCCATCTCGGAGAAGATCACCGACGGCCTGCTTGAGCGGGTGGAGCCGGGCGTGCCCAAGAACGAGGTCGTGGCCGAGATCTTCCGCGACGCCATCCGCGGCACCGACGATGGCTGGGGCGACTACCCGGCGATCGTGCCGCTTCTGCCCTCGGGCAGCGATGCGGCGGCCCCGCACCTGACCTGGAACGGCCGGCCCTTCGCCACGGGCGAGGCCACCTTCTTCGAGATTTCCGGCTGCTACCGGCGCTACCACGCGCCCCTGTGCCGCACGCTTTTCCTGGGCAAGCCGCCGCAATTCCTGCTGGACGCGGAACGTGCCCTCGTCGAGGGCCTGGAGGCCGGGCTGGAGGTCGCCCGTGCCGGCAACCGCGCCAGCGACATCGCCCATGCCCTGGCGCGCCCGCTGGAACGTGCGGGGATCGAGCGCGGCGCGCGCTGCGGCTATCCCATCGGGCTCAGCTATCCGCCCGACTGGGGCGAGCGCACAATCAGCCTGCGGGCCGAGGACGACACCGTTCTGGAACCCGGCATGACCTTCCACTTCATGCCGGGGCTGTGGATGTCGGACTGGGGGCTGGAGATCACCGAGTCGATCCTGATCACCGAGGACGGCCCCGCCGAAACCTTCTGCAACCGTCCGCGCAAGATGTTCGTCAAGGACTAGACTGGCCCCTCCTCCTCCCCGGAACAGGGGGTCTGGGGGACAGCGTCCCCCAGGGCCTGCGTGGCCTGAACGCATAGGCGCGTCTTGCGCCGCAAGGCGCTCCTTTTCGAAGACGCCCCGCCGGTCAGGCCGCCGCCCGCATCAGCCCCTCGTCGGTCAACCGGGCATGGGCCTGGTCCAGGGCGGCGCGGGCGCGGTCGATCAGCGTGTCGATCTCGTCGCGCGTGATCACCAGCGGCGGCGAGATCACCATCCGGTCGCCCACGTGCCGCATCACGAGGTTGTTGGCGAAACAGGCCTCGCGGCAGATCAGCCCGGCGGTCCCGGCCTCGGCCGCGAAGGGGGCGCGGCGGGCCTTGTCGGGGGTCAGCGCGATGGACCCCATCATGCCGACGATGGTCGCCTCGCCCACCAGGGGGTGATCGCAGAGCGCCTCCCACTTCTGCTTGAGGTACGGGGCGGTCTCGGAACCCGCGCGTGCCACGATGCCCTCTTCCTCGAGGATGCGCAGGTTCTCCAGCGCCACGGCGCAGGAGACGGGGTGGCCCGAGTAGGTGTAGCCGTGGAAGAACTCGCCGCGGTTCAGCACCTCGGCCACGGCATCACTGACCAGCGAGCCGCCGATCGGTGCATAGCCCGAGCTCAGCCCCTTGGCGATGGTCATGATATCGGGCCGGATGCCGTAGGTCTGCGCGCCGAACCAGTTGCCGGTGCGCCCGAACCCGCAGATCACCTCGTCGGCGATCAGCAGGATCTCGTACTTGTCGCAGATGCGCTGGATCTCGGGCCAGTAGCTGTCGGGCGGGACGATGACACCGCCCGCACCCTGAACGGGTTCGGCGATGAAGGCGGCGACCTTGTCCTCGCCGAGCTCCTGGATGGCCTGCTCCAGCTGGCGCGCGCGTTCGAGGCCGAATTCCTCGGGGCTCATCTCGCCGCCCTCGGCCCACCAGTTGGGCTGATCGATATGATGGATGCCGGGGATGGGCAGCCCGCCCTGACCGTGCATCGCCGCCATGCCCCCCAGCGAGGCGCTGCCGACGCTGGACCCGTGATACGCGTTCTTGCGGCTGATGATGACCTGTTTCTCGGGCTTTCCGAGCTGGGCCCAGTAGGTGCGCACCAGCCGGATGTTGGTGTCGTTCGCTTCCGAGCCGGAGCCGGCGTAGAAGACGTGGTTCAGATCGAGGGGCGCCAACTCGGCCAGCTTGTCGGCCAGGGCGATGGCCGGGACATGGGTGGTCTGGAAGAACGTGTTGTAATAGGGCAGCTCCTTCATCTGGCGCGCGGCCGCCTCCGCCAGTTCCTCGCGGCCGTAGCCGATGTTGACGCACCACAGCCCCGCCATGGCGTCCAGGATCTCGGCCCCCTCGCTGTCGGTCAGCGTCACCCCGCGGGCGCGGGTGATGACGCGGGCACCCTTCGCGGCCAGTTCGCTGCCGTTGGTGAAGGGATGCATGTGGTGCGCGGCATCGAGCGCCTGAAGCTCGGCCGTGGGCATGTGGTTCGAGATCACGGTCATGGGTCAGCCTTTCACGATACCGGCGGGGACCGCCCGCCGTCCTTTGCTGACCAGAATATGATCAAATTAATTCCTGTCAATCGAATCAGCGCGCCGGCCGCACATCCTCCAGAGACTGGCGCACCTGTTCCATTCCCTGGATCACGTCCTCGCGGATCGCGCGGGCGGCGCCTTCGGCGTCGCGGGCGCGCATGGCCGCGAGCAGATCCTTGTGCTTGTCGGGCAGGTTCCGCGTTCCGATGCGCCCGCAAACGACCCGCAGAGAGGGCCCGAACCGCAGCCAGAGGCCATCGGCCATGTCGGTCAGGATGGGCGATTCGGCCATTTCGTAGAGGTGTTTGTGAAAACGGTAGTTGAGTTCGAGATAGGCCCGCAGATCCCCGCGCGCGATCGCGGCGTCGAGGGTTTCGTCCAGCGCGGTCAGCGCCTCCAGGTCGGCGGGGGTTGCCCGCTCGGTCGCGCGAAGGCTGAGGTGGGGATCAAGCCATTGCCGCGCAAGGATAAGTTCGCTGACGTGGCTGGCATCCAGTTCCGGAACGGTGACCCGGCGGTTGCCCTGGAACTCCAGCGCGCCCTCGGAGATCAATCGCCGGATGGCCTCGCGCACGGGGGTCATGCCTGCGTCGAGCCGCTCGGTCAGGCCCTGGATCGTGACCGGCTGGCCGGGGGCCAGATCGCCGAACAGCACCAGGTCCCGCAGTTGCCGGTAGATCCGTTCGTGTGCGGGCAGCCGCGCCGCGTCGGGCGCCGCGGTGTCGTCTTGTATTTCTGCCCTCTGCATATGCGAAACCCCGTTTTTCTGCCTGCCTTGTCAGCGTCCTTGCGAGTTTAACGGCTGCGTGGAAACATTGCCATATTGCCTTGCGTGGGATTATTTGATCAAATCCTGCGTCAAGGCAGTACAACCTGCCGACCAACCGGGAGACAAAAATGAGACATTCGATTCTGACTGCCACCGCCGCCTTGGCGCTTGGCGCCACGGCCGCCGCGGCCCAGGAAGTGCACGTCTACAATTGGTCCGACTACATCGACGAGGACTTGCTGACCAAGTTCGAGGAGGAGACGGGCCTGGACCTGGTCTACGACGTGTTCGACAGCAACGAGGTTCTGGAGACCAAGATGCTGGCCGGCGGCTCGGGCTACGACGTGGTGGTTCCCTCGGGCACCTTCCTCAAGCGTCAGATCCAGGCCGGCGCCTTCCAGAAGCTGGACTACGATCAGCTGCCCAATTCCGAGCACCTGTGGGACGTGATCCGCGAACGCACGGCGGCCTACGACCCGGGCCACGAGTATGCGGTCAACTACATGTGGGGCACGACCGGCATCGGCGTGAACGTCGACAAGGTGACCGAGATCCTGGGCGACGACGCGCCGGTGGACTCGCTGGCGCTGATCTTCGAGCCCGAGAACATGGAGAAGCTGCAGGATTGCGGCGTGCACTTCCTGGACGCGCCGACGGAGATGATCCCGGCGGCCCTGGCCTACCTGGGCGAGGACCCCGACAGCCACGACCCCGGGGTCATCCAGCAAACCGAGGAATTGCTGGCGTCCGTGCGCCCCCACGTCCAGAAGTTCCACAGCTCGGAATACATCACCGCGCTGGCCAACGGCGACATCTGCGTGGCCTTCGGCTGGTCGGGCGACGTGCTGCAGGCGCGCTGGCGCGCCGAGGAGGCCGAGAACGACGTCTCGATCGCCTACAACGCGCCGAAGGAAGGCGCATTGATGTGGTTCGACATGATGGCGATCCCGGCGGACGCGCCCAACCCCGAAGGCGCGCACGCCTTCATCAACTTCATGCTGGACCCGGTGAATATCGCCAAGGCGTCGAACTACGTCTACTACGCCAACGGCAACAAGACCGCGCAGAAGTACCTGGTCCCCGACGTGATCGGCGACCCGGCGATCTATCCCGACGAGAAGACGCTGGAGAACCTCTATACCACCACGCCCTATCCGGCGAAGGTGCAGCGGGTGGTCACCCGCCTGTGGACCAAGATCAAGTCGGGCACCTGAACGCCCAAAGCCCCGGCCCGCGCAGCCGATGGCCTGCGCGGGCCGATTCACGCCGGCGGGGACAGGCATGAGCGAAACCAGATTCGAGCCCTGGAACGATCCGCAGGCCCAGCCGCTGATCCAGTTCCAGAACGTGACGAAACGCTTCGGCGAGTTCACGGCGATCGACGACCAGACGATCGACATCTACGAGCGCGAGTTCTTCGCGCTGCTGGGGCCCTCGGGCTGCGGCAAGACCACGATGATGCGCATGCTGGCCGGGTTCGAGGCCCCGACCGAGGGGCGGATCCTTCTGGCCGGACAGGACATTGCGCCGATTCCGCCCAACAAGCGGGCCGTGAACATGATGTTCCAGTCCTACGCGCTGTTTCCGCACCTGTCGGTCTGGGACAACATCGCCTTCGGATTGCGCCGCGACGGCATGGCCCGCGACGGGATCGCGGCGCGGGTGGAGGAGATGCTCAAGCTCACCCGCCTGGAAAAGTTCGCCCGCCGCAAGCCGCACCAGATCTCGGGCGGGCAACGCCAGCGGGTGGCCCTGGCGCGCAGCCTGGCCAAGGCACCCAAGCTGCTGCTGCTGGACGAGCCTCTGGGGGCGCTGGACGCGAAGCTGCGCCAGGACACGCAGTTCGAACTGATGGACATCCAGGAAAAGACCGGCACGACCTTCGTGATCGTCACCCACGACCAGGAGGAGGCCATGACCGTGGCCAGCCGCGTGGCGGTGATGGATCACGGCAGGATCATCCAGGCCGACACGCCCGACCGGATCTACGAGACGCCGACTTCCGTCTATGTCGCCGATTTCATCGGCGACGTGACGATCCTCGAGGGCACCGCCCGGCGGGCCGGCGCGGGTTACGAGATCACCTTCGCCGAGGGGCAGCCGACGCTTTATTCGGAATACGATGTGGCGCTTGCCGACGGTGCGCCGTGCCATCTGGCCATCCGGCCCGAGAAAGTCTCGATCAGCGCCGAAAAACCCGCGGACCGGCGCAACGCGCTGTCGGGAAAGGTGCTGGATATCGCTTACCTGGGCAATATCTCGACCTATCATGTCGCCTTGCCCTCCGGCCAGGTGGTGAAGGCCCAGACGGCCAATACCCAGCGGCTGTCGCGGCGCTCCTTCACCTGGGAAGATCCGGTCTGGCTGAGCTGGACCGACACGGCCGCCGTGCTTCTGGAGGGGTGAGGGCATGCGCCGGTTCCTGCTGATCGCCCTGCCCTATGCCTGGCTGCTGGCGCTGTTCCTGGTGCCCTTCATCATCGTGCTGAAGATCAGCCTGAGCGACATCGCGCTGGCCATCCCGCCCTACACCCCGACGCTGGACCTTTCGGCCGGCTGGGACGGGATCAAGCGGTTCTTCGCGGGGCTCGATTTCGAGAACTTCGTCTTTCTCACCGGGGACGACCTGTACTGGAAGGCCTACCTGTCCTCGCTGCGGATCGCGGTCATCGCCACGGCGATCACGCTTCTGGTGGGGTATCCCATCGCCTACGGCATGGCCAAGGCGCCGCCGCACTGGCGGCCCACCCTGATGATGCTGGTGATCCTGCCGTTCTGGACCAGCTTCCTGATCCGCGTCTATTCCTGGATGGGCATCCTGTCTGGCGAGGGGTATCTGAACCAGCTACTTATCGCCATCGGCCTGATCGAGGAGCCGCTGACGATCCTCAATACCAACATCGCGGTCTATATCGGGATCGTCTACACATACCTGCCCTTCATGATCCTGCCTATCTACGCCGCGCTGGAGCGGATGGACGAATCGCTTCTGGAAGCGGCGGAGGACCTGGGCTGTTCGCGGATCACGGCCTTCTGGCTGGTCACGGTGCCCCTGTCGCGCAGCGGCGTGATCGCGGGCTGCTTTCTGGTGTTCATCCCCACCATCGGGGAATTCGTGATTCCCTCGCTTCTGGGCGGGTCGCGCACGCTGATGATCGGCAAGGTCCTGTGGGAAGAGTTCTTCAACAACCGCGACTGGCCGGTGGCAAGCGCGGTGGCGGTGATCCTGCTGCTGATCCTCATCATCCCCATCATCCTGTTCCAGCGCAACGAACAGAAGGCACGGGAGGCAGATCAATGACGGAGCGCCCGTTTCGCCGCCCGCCCCGGCCCACGCGCCGGGGCCTCCTCGGGCCGGATGCGGCGGCCCGTTTCGACGAGGTCCCGGGTCAAGCCCGGGACGGGCACCCAACTCAGGCCCGGGGCGGGCACCCGGGTCAGGCCCGGGACGGGCACCCGGGTCAGGCCCGGGACGGGCAGGTGCGCCGATGAAACGTCTGACCTGGTTCAACGCCACCTCGCTGACGCTCGGCTTCGCCTTCCTCTACCTGCCGATGGTCATCCTTGTCGTCTACAGCTTCAACCGCTCGGAGCTGGTGACCGTCTGGGCCGGCTTCTCTACCAAGTGGTACGGGGAACTGTTGCAGGACGAGGCGTTCCTGGACGCGGCCTGGGTCACCCTGCAGGTCGCGGTGGTGAGTTCCACCGTGGCGACGGTCCTCGGCACGATGGCGGCCCTGGTGATGATCCGGGCGGGGCGTTTCTGGGGGCGCACGCTGTTTTCCGGCATGATCTACGCGCCGCTCGTCATGCCCGAGGTCATCACCGGCCTGTCGCTGCTCCTGCTGTTCATCGGGATCGGCCTGGACCGCGGGGTGTTCACCATCATCCTGGCGCACACGACGTTCTCGATGTGCTATGTCTCGGTCGTGGTGTCGTCGCGGCTGGTGAGTTTCGACCGCTCCCTGGAGGAAGCGGCGCTGGACCTGGGGTGCTCGCACGCCCAGGCCTTTCGCCTGGTCACCCTTCCGATCATCGCGCCGGCGGTGATCTCGGGCTGGCTTCTGGCCTTCACCCTGTCGCTGGACGACCTCGTGATCGCCAGCTTCACCGCCGGGCCCTCGGCGACGACGCTGCCGATCAAGATCTGGTCCTCGATCCGGCTGGGCGTCAGCCCCGAGATCAACGCGCTGTCCACCATCCTGATCGCCATTGTTGCCATCGGGGTCATCTCGGCCTCTCTCGTGACCAAGCGAGCCAGCCTGCGCCGCGAAGCCGAGGAGCGCGCGGCCGAGCAGCCATGAGGCGGCTTTATCCCGCCCACGCCTACAGCGCGGCGCCGCGGGCGGCCTGCTACTGGCCCGAGACCGTCGCGGCACCCCCGTTCGCGCCCGCAGATGGCGAGATCAGTACGGATGTCGCCGTGATCGGCGCGGGCTTCACCGGGCTGTCCGCGGCGCTGCACCTGGCCGAGGACGGGGCCGATGTCACCGTGCTGGAGGCCGAGACGCCGGGATGGGGCGCCTCGGGGCGCAACGGCGGTTTCTGCTGCCTGGGCGGGGCCGCGGCATCCGATGCAGCGCTGGCGCGGCGCGTCGGGGCCGGGGGGCTGCAGGAATACCGGACGACGGAACGTGCGGCGGTGGTGCTGACCCGCGACCTGATCCGCCAACACGGGATCGATGCCGACACCCATTCCGAGGGCGAAACGCTGATGGCGCATTCCGCCCGCGCCTTTGCCGGCTTCACCGGCGAGGCCCGGAAAGTGGAGGCGCACTATGGCGTGACCCCGCGCCTCATCCCGCCGGAGGACCTGGAGGGCGAGGGCCTGCGCGGCCCCTTCCATGGCGCGATGACGACGCCGGTGGGCTTCGCCCTCAACCCGTTGAAATACACCCTGGGCCTGGCCCGGGCCGCCCGCGCGGCGGGCGCGGCAATCCACGGACATACGCCGGTCACCGGCATCCGGAGCGACACCGGCTTCACCCTGTCCACGCCGCGGGGACGGATCCGCGCGCGGCGCCTGTTGGTGGCGACGAACGGCTATTCAGCGGACGACCTGCCGCCGTGGCTGCGGGCGCGTTACCTGCCGGTGCAGTCGAACGTGATCGTCACCCGCCCGCTGACCGGGGCGGAGATCGCCGAGCAGGGATGGTCCAGCCGGCAGATGTGTTATGATGCGCGGTTCCTGCTGCACTATTTCCGCCTGATGCCGGATGGGCGCATGCTGTTCGGGATGCGCGGCGGGCTGGGCAGTTCCCCGCGGGCGGATGCCCGCATGCACCGCCGGATCCGCGCGCATTTCGAGGCGATGTTTCCCGCCTGGGCCCATGTGGAAACGCCGTGGAGCTGGAACGGCCTGCTGTCGATCGCACCGGACCTGACGCCCTTTGCCGGGCCCGTTCCCGAGATGCCGGGGGCCTATGCCGCCCTCAGCTTTCACGGCAACGGGGTCGCCATGGGCACCTATGCCGGCGCGCTTCTGGCCGATCTGGTCCAGGGGCGGGTGCCGCAACGGCTTTATCCGCAAGTCATGCAGGCCCCGCCCCGGCGGTTCCGGCTGGGCCGGTTGCGGCGCGCCACGCTCTGGCCGCTCTATGCCTATGCCGCGGTGACGGGCGGCTAGGTGCGCGGCGTGCGGGCCGCGCGGGCGCGGGCCCGGCGCAGGCCCAGCTGACGCTCGCGCAGGATGATGCCGATGCCTGCGGCGATGACGAGCGCCGCCCCCGCCAGCATCGGCACGGTGGGCATCTCGCCGAAGACGGCGATGCCGACCACGACGACCAGCAGCATCGAGGCATAGTCGAAGGGCGCCACCACCGAGGCGTCGGCGAAGCGGTAGGCCGATGTCAGCAACACCTGCCCGAGCCCGCCGAGCACCCCGGCCAGGACCAGGAAAAGCGCCTCCTGCCCCGTGGGCTGGACCCAGCCGAAGGGAAGGGTCAGCAGCGACAGCGCGGCAGCGGTGCAGGAGAACCAGAACACGATGGCCGAGGTCTGGTCAGTGCGCACCAGTTGCCGAATCATGATCTGGGCCATGGCCGCGCAGGCCGCGCCCGCCAGCACTAGCCCCGCGCCCAGAAGCTCACCCGCCTGTCCCGCCGTGCCGCCCAGGCGGGGCCACAGCACCACCAGGACCCCCGCGAAGCCCAGGGCGACCGCGCCGGAACGGACGAGCCCCACCCGCTCGCCCAGGATGAGGGCGGCGAAGATCACCGTCAGCAACGGCGCCGTGTAATTCAGCGCCGTGACCTCGGGCAGGGGCAGCAACGCCACCGCGGCGAAATAGAGCCCCTGTGCCCCGGTGCCGAAGAGGCTCCGCGCCACGTGCCCCAGGGGCCGGCTGACGCGCAACCCCGTCGCGAGATCCCCCCGCAGCCAGAGCCAGGCCAGGATCACCGGTATGGCGAAGGTCGCGCGGAAAAAAACCGCCTGGCCGGGCGGCACGTGCGCGCTCGTCGCCTTGATGAGCGAGATCATGGTGACGAAGAGCAAAACGGAGGCAAGTTTCAGGGCGATACCCGTGAGCGGGCGCATGCGGCGGGCCCTCCTTCGCCGTCTTCCCTGCCCCGGTAGCCCGAAAAGGTCAATCGCGCCTTGAAAGTTGCGGGCGGCCCTTGGCAAATGGCGGCAGTTCAAGGAAGGGGGCCCAGATGTACGACGACAACCACCTCGCCCACCGTCTGGCCCGGGCCGGGCGGGCCGCCGCTGTCTTTGCCACGCGCCCGGGCCTTCCGGACATGACCTATGGCGAACTCTTCCAGGGGGCCGAGCGGATCGCCGCGGCGCTGCGGGCGGCCGGGCTGGCCCCCGGCGACCGCGTGGCGGTGCAGGTGGAGAAATCGCTGGAGGCCGTGCAGCTTTACCTTGGCACCGTCATTGCGGGCGGCGTGTTCCTGCCGCTCAATCCCGCCTACACGGTGCGGGAAGTCGCCTATTTCCTGTCGGACGCCACGCCGCGGGTGGTCGTCTGCGACCCCGCACGGGAGGCGGAGATCGCCCCGCTTTCCGACGGGGCCAGCGTTTTCACCCTGGCCGCCGACGGCACCGGCAACCTGTCCAGCGCGGCGGCGGCGCAGGCGCCCGGGATCGCGGCGGTGCCGCGCGGGGCCGGCGACCTGGCCGCGATCCTTTATACCTCGGGCACCACGGGACGGTCGAAGGGCGCGATGCTCAGCCACGGCAACCTGGCCTCGAATTCCGAAACCCTGCGCGACGTGTGGCGGTTCACCGACCGCGACGTGCTGATCCACGCCTTGCCCATCTTCCATACGCACGGCCTGTTCGTTGCGACGAACGTGGCGCTGCTGGCGGGGGCGGCGGTGCATTTCCTGCCCAAGTTCGACGCCGACGCGATCATCGCGGCCCTGCCTGCATCCACCGCGTTGATGGGGGTGCCCACCTTCTACACCCGGCTGCTTGATCACCCCGGCCTGACGCGCGAGGCCGCCGCCCACATGCGGCTTTTCGTGTCCGGCTCCGCCCCGCTGCTGGTGGACACCCACGCGCAATGGGAGGCCCGCACCGGCCACCGCATCCTGGAGCGCTACGGGATGACCGAAACGAACATGAACACCTCAAACCCCTACGAGGGCGAGCGGCGCCCGGGCACCGTGGGCTTTCCCCTGCCCGGCGTGGAGCTGCGGATCATGGATGGCGAACGCGAGGTCGCCCAAGGCGAGATCGGCGTGATCGAGGTGCGCGGGCCGAACGTCTTCCAGGGATACTGGCAGATGCCCGAAAAGACGGCCGAGGAACTGCGCCCCGACGGCTGGTTCATCACCGGCGACCAAGGTTACCTCGACGCCGACGGGTATGTCACGATCGTCGGCCGCGCCAAGGACATGGTGATTTCGGGGGGCTTCAACGTCTATCCCAAGGAGGTCGAAACCCTGATCGATGCCGTGCCGGGGGTGCGGGAATCCGCGGTGATCGGCGCGCCCCACCCCGACCTGGGCGAGGCGGTCGTCGCCGTCGTGGTGCGCGACGATGACAGCGTGACCGCGGCGCGGATCACCGAGGCGCTGTCGGAAGAGCTTGCCCGGTTCAAGCAGCCCCGTTACATCGCCTTTCTGCCCGAGTTGCCGCGCAATACCATGGGCAAGGTGCAGAAGAAGGCGCTGCGGGAGGACTACGGCGCAGTCTTTGGCTGACGGCCGAAGCCGTCGTCGGGGGCGAGCGGGGCCGCCGTCCGTGCCGCGGCGGCGGTCAGGCGTCCTGCCGGTCCAGAACCCAGTCGGGCCGCGGGAAATGGCAGGTGTAACCCTGCGGGAAGCGCTGGAGATAATCCTGGTGTTCCGGCTCGGCCTCCCAGAAATCGCCTGCGGGCTCGACCTCGGTCACCACCTTGCCGGGCCATTTGCCGCTGGCCTCGACGTCGCGGATGGTGCGCAGCGCCTCGTCCTTCTGGTCTTCGGTGGTGTAGTAGATGGCCGAGCGGTAGGACATGCCGATATCGTTGCCCTGCCGGTTCACGGTGGTGGGATCATGGATCTGGAAGAAGAATTCCAGCAGCTTGCGATAGCTGATCCTGGCCGGATCGTAGACGATCTCGACCGCCTCGGCGTGGGTTCCGTGGTTGCGGTAGGTGGCATTGGGCACGTCCCCGCCGGTATAGCCCACACGCGTCGAGATCACGCCGTCCATCTTGCGGATCAGATCCTGCATGCCCCAGAAACAGCCCCCCGCCAGTACTGCGCGTTCGGTCATGTCACGTCCTCCACTTGGTCAAGGTAGTCGCCGTAGCCCTCGGCTTCCATGTCGTCGCGATGGATGAACCGCAGGCTGGCCGAGTTGATGCAGTAGCGCAAGCCGCCGGCCGCGGGCGGGCCATCGGGGAAGACGTGGCCCAAGTGGCTGTCGCCGTGAGCGCTGCGGACTTCCGTGCGCACCATGCCAAGGCTCCTGTCCTGGCGTTCGATCACATGGGCGGGCTCGATCGGCTTGGTGAAGCTGGGCCAGCCGCAGCCCGACTCGTACTTGGCGGAAGAGGCGAAAAGCGGCTCGCCCGACACCACGTCGACGTAGATGCCCGGCTCCTTGTTGTCCAGGTATTTGCCGGTGCCGGGCCGTTCGGTGCCGTCCTGCTGGGTCACCCGGTACTGCTCCGGATCGAGCGCCGCGACCGCCTCGGGCGTCTTGTGGTACTTGGTCATGCGCGTCTCCCTTGCTCGCTGGCACAGAAGATGGGGCGATCGGGCGGCGATGGAAGGGGCCAGTGCCCGTCAGGTCCAGTCCATCACCACCTTGCCGGAATTGCCCGACAGCATCGCGGCAAATCCTTCGGCGAAATCCTCGATGTGGGTACGGTGCGTGATGACGCCCGAAACGTCGAGCCCCGACTGCACCAACGCGATCATCTTGTACCATGTCTCGAACATCTCGCGGCCGTAGATGCCCTTGATGTGCAGCATCTTGAAGATGACACTGTTCCAGTCCACCGGGAATTCTGTGGGCGCGATGCCCAGCAGCGCCACCTTGCCGCCGTTGTTCATGCGCGCGATCATCTGCTGCATGGCCGGGGCGGCGCCGGACATCTCCAGCCCGACGTCGAAGCCCTCGGTCATGCCGATCTCGTCCATCACGTCGCGCAGCTGCGCATGGCCCACGTCAACCACGTGCTGCACCCCCATGCGGCGGGCCAGATCGAGCCGGTAGGGGTTGATGTCGGTGATGACGGTCTTGCGCGCGCCCACGCGCTGCGCGACCAGCGCGCCCATGATGCCGATGGGCCCCGCCCCGGTGACCAGCACGTCCTCGCCCACCAGATCGAAGCTGAGCGCGGTGTGCACGGCATTGCCGAAGGGATCGAAGATCGCCGCCACCTCGTCGGGGATGTCGGCGGGGATCGGCACCACGTTGTCCTCGGGGATGCAGAGGTATTCGGCGAAGGCGCCGGGCCGATGCACGCCGACACCGCGGGTATTGCGGCACAGATGCCCGCGGCCCGCCCGGCAGTTGCGGCATGTGCCGCAGACGATGTGCCCCTCGCCCGAGACGCGCTGCCCCACGGCGTACTTGGTGGCCGCCGCGCCGCGATCGGCGATCTCGCCCACGAACTCGTGCCCGACCACCATCGGGACCGGCACCGTCTTGCGGCTGAATTCGTCCCACTTCCAGATGTGGACATCGGTGCCGCAGATGGCCGTCTTGCGGATCCGGATCAGCACGTCGTTCGGCCCGGGTTCGGGCACGGGCACGCGCTCCATCCACAGGCCCTCTTCGGGGTGGGCCTTGACCAGCGCCGTCATGCGGTTGTCCATCAGATGACCTCCAGCTCGCGGCCCACGCTTTCGAAAGCGTCGATCGCGCGGTCCAGCATGTCGCGGGTCAGCGCCGCGCTCATCTGTGTGCGGATACGGTCCTGCCCCTTGGGCACCACCGGGTAGCTGAAGGCAGTGACGTAGACACCCTGATCACCGAGCCGGGCCGCCATGTCCTGCGCCAGCCTGGGGTCGCGCAGCATCACGGGGATGATCGCATGATCGCCCGGCAAAAGCTCGAATCCCAGATCGCCCATCCGGTCGCGGAAATAGCGGGCGTGATCCCAAAGCCGCGCGCGGCGCGCAGCGCCGTCTTCCAGCATCCCGAAGACCTTCAGCGAGGCCGCGGCGATCACCGGCGCCAGCGTGTTGGAAAACAGGTAGGGCCGCGACCGCTGCCGCAGCCAGTCCACCACCGGCGCGCTGGCGGCGGTGTAACCACCCGAGGCCCCGCCCAGGGCCTTGCCCAACGTGCCGGTGACGATATCCACCCGGTCCATCACGCCGAACATTTCGGGCGTACCGCGCCCGGTTTCCCCGACAAAGCCGGTTGCATGGCAGTCATCGACCATGACCATCGCGTCATAACGATCGGCCAGGTCGCAGATTTCGTCGAGGCGGGCATAGGTGCCATCCATCGAGAACACCCCGTCGGTGGCGATCAGGCGGTGCCGTGCACCTTGCGCCTGTTGCAGGCAGCGTTCCAGATCGGCCATGTCGCCGTTCGCGTAGCGATGGCGCTGCGCCTTGCACAGGCGGATCCCGTCAATGATGCTGGCATGGTTCAGCGCGTCGGAGATCACCGCATCCTCGGGGCCCAATATCGTCTCGAAAAGGCCCGTGTTGGCGTCGAAACAGCTGGGATAGAGGATGCAATCGGCCTTGTGAAGAAAGCCCGCGATGGTCGCCTCGAGCTGCTTGTGCTCCTCCTGGGTTCCGCAGATGAACCGCACGCTGGCCATGCCGTAACCATAGCGTTCCAGCGCGGCATGCGCGGCGGAGATCACATCGGGGTCGTCGGCAAGGCCGAGGTAGTTGTTGGCACACAGATTGACGACCTCCGCGCCCGATGCCAGGCGCACCTCGCCCGACTGCATCGAGGTGATGACGCGCTCGGTCTTGTAGAGCCCGCTGTCGCGCAGCTCGTCGAGCCGCCCCGCGATATCGTCGTCGAACCGGTCTGATGCGCGCATGTCGGCGTTCCTTTCTCCGCGGCTGGCAGGGGCCGAGTCTGGATGATGCCAGCCGCTATGCTGGCCAGTTTGCGCCATCCCGCGACGCGGTTTGACAGGTCATCACGAGCCTTGCCTTGTCCCGGGCGCCGGTGCGCTGAGAGCGCCTTTGCCGCCACGCTAGCCGCGCGGAGCATCCTCCGCAATGGCACCAAGCCGCCGGGTGGCCCAACGGGCGGCATCGGCGACGGCCGGATCGGGATCCTCGCAAAGCCCCTGCGCAACGGACAGCAGGCTCGCATCGCCCGAGTTGCCGATGGCGTAAAGGACGTTGCGCACGAAACGGTCGCGGCCGATGCGCTTGATCGGGCTTCCCGAGAACTTGGCGCGAAAGGCGGCATCGTCCAGCCCGGCAAGTTCGGCCAGGGGCGGCGCGACAAGGTCGTCGCGCGCGTGGTAGCGAGTCTCTTGCGCCGCGCGGGCGAACTTGTTCCAGGGGCAGACCGCCAGGCAGTCGTCACAGCCGTAGATCCGGTTCCCCAGGAGCGGGCGCAGCGCCTCGTCCACCGGGCCCTTGTGCTCGATCGTGAGGTAGGAGATGCAGCGTCGCGCATCCAACTGGTAGGGCGCGGGAAAGGCATCGGTCGGGCAGGCGTCCAGGCAGGCCCGGCAGGATCCACAATGATCGCTCTCGGCCGGGTCGGGCGCCAGATCAAGGGTCGTGAACACCGAGCCGAGGAAGAACCAGTTGCCCAGTTCGCGGCTCAGCAGGTTGGTATGCTTGCCCTGCCAGCCGATGCCCGCGGCCTGGCCCAGCGGTTTTTCCGGCACCGGCGCGGTATCGACAAAGACCTTCACCGCGCAGCCCGTTTCGGCGACCAGCCAGCGGGCCACGCGCTTGAGGCGCTTCTTGACGAGGTCGTGGTAATCCTTGTTGCGCGCATAGACCGAGACGGTCCCGACATCGCCGTGCGGCAGGGTGGCCATCGGATCCTGCTGCGGGGTATAGCTTTCGGCCAGCATCAGGACAGAGCGGGCCTCGGGCCAGAGCGCCGACGGATCGGACCGCCAGGCGCGGCGCGCCTCCAGCCACTGCATCTGGCCATGATATCCCTTTTCCAGGAAGGCCTCCAGGCGCGGCGGCACGTGCCCCACGTCCCACGGCCGGCAAACGCGGGCCATGTCAAAGCCTTCTTCGATCGCCTGGGCGACCAACCGCTGCTTGATGTCGTCCATGCACCCTCGCCGCTCGATATTCGCCCGCGCCGCGCGGGGCGGCCGGGGCTGTACCGGAGCCCGGCGGCGCTCAGCCCTGCGGTTCGCGGACCCCGATAACCTGGCTGGCGGCAACATGGTGTCCCGTGTCCAGAACCACAACCGGTTCCGGGTCTCCCGTGCGGGCCTCGATGATCCGCCCCTCGATCTCCACGGGATGAACGCCCAGCGAGTCCCCGTCCGCGAAGGATTCGACCGAGATGTCGTAGGTGCCGGCGGGCAGGGGGCGCCCGCCTTGCGTGACACCGGCCCATTGCACGGGGCCGCTCCTTGCCGGGATATCCTGACGCTGGGCGACCGCCCCGTCCGGGTCGCGGACGACGAGCTGGGCGCGTTCAGCCCCGGGCGCGACCTTGGCGGTAAAGGCCACCGGCTGGCCCTCGAAACGTACCGGCGCGGCGACGCGCGCCTCCAGCCCCATCCACTGGGACAACTGCGCCGCCCCCTGCGCCCCCATGCGGTCGTGCAGGGAACCAAGCAGGTCGTTCGTGCGCACCTGCTGTTCGACCGTGGAAAAGGTGGCCAGTTGCACGGCGAAATCGGTGGATTCGACAGGGTTGAGGGGATCCTGGTTGCGCATCTGGGCGGTCAGCATGTTCAGGAAGGTCTCGAAATCCGAGGACAGCGCCGCGCCCCCCTTGCCGTTGGCAGGGGATCTGGCCGACGTCTGCCCGGAGGTGGCGGCGGGGTTGGTGAGTTCCATCGGGGCTCCTTTCTAGAGTCTGATATCCACACGATCCGCGAGCAGGCGCCAGGCGCCTGTGCCGGGGCTTTGCACGGCGTCGTCAGACGGGGGCCCGTCCGCGTGCGGCGCCGCCGTTTCCTCCTCCGGGGTCTCGGGCGAATCCGGTGGTGCCTGCGACGCGCCCTGATCGAAGGCGAAATCCGTCGCCTCATACCCGAGGTCTTGCAATTCCTGTGTCAAAAGCCCGATGTGACGGCGCATCAGGTCAAGGGTTTCCGGCCGCTCGGCCAGGATCGAAACGGAAACGCCGCCGCCGTCGCCCGAGGTGAGGCTGATCGCGACCCGGCCCAGCTCGGCCGGGCGCAGGTGCAGTTCCACCGCCCGCTCGCCGCCAGCGCGGCCGGCTGCCTCGGCCACCTGGACGGCGACACTCCGGGGGAGGTCCGGCGCCTGCGCGGTGACCTGCGCCGCGCGCGGGCCGGCGGTGACGGAAGGCGCGCCCCGCGCCTCGGGCGTGCCGATCATATCGCCTTGGCCCAGGCTTCCTCCGCCCTCGATCGCTCGCGCCTTGGCACTGTCGGACCGGGCATGGAGTGCGGCCGGAACCGGGATCCCCCCCCCCGGTTGCGCGGTGGCCCCGGCCCGATGCTCCGTCCCCCCGGACAGGGGCGTTGCCGCTGGGCGCCCGGCCGCCGGCCCTCGCCGGGCGGCCGCATCGCCTCCCTTCGTCCCGTGGCGAAAGGGGCTGCCCTCGGCAAGCGCGTGTTGCCCCGCCGTCCTGCCGCGCGCCACAGCCAGTGCGGGGCCTTCACCCCCCGCCCGGTGGCCGTCATTGGGGCGAAGACCCTCCATCCCGCGCCCCGAGCGGTTGAAAAAATGCGCGGCACCGCTGACATGGTGTGCCGTTTCCGCGGTTGCGCCGGCGCCCGTTTTGCCACGGTCGGCGGAGCGGGCCGTATCCGTGCCTTCGGCCGAAGCGGCGGCTTTTTCCGCTGCCGGTTCTGGGACAGCCTGCGAATCGGCCCCTGCGGTGGCCGCAGCGGTGTTGGGACCTGCCCCCCTGGATGTCGGTGGGGCGGCGCTTTCGGCAGCAGCCGCGTCCGGGCTGGCATGCGTGCTCTGGGCATCCTTGGGCCGGGCTTCTTTATTTTCGCCACGAAGCGAGGACACAGCCGTTTCAGGGGCCTCCCCATGAGCGTCTTTCTCGCCCCGGTCGACCCCACCGGACGGGTCCGAACCCTGCGTATCCGCGTCGGGCGCCCCCTGCGCTGCCTCCGGATGGTCCGAATCCGCGGCGCCCCGCGACGCATGGGCCGCCGCCCGTTCCTGCCCGACATGGGGTTCATCCACTGCGGCCTTGGCGGTTTCCTGCCCGTGCGGCGCGCGCGCCCCGCGGAAAACGCCATGAAAGTCGGCATTGCGGTCCCGGGCCGCGGGATCACCTGCGCCGCCGCCGGGGTCCCATCTTGCCGGGTCGGCCCTGGTCTGGTTCGGCGGCGCGCCGAATTGGATCGGTATCTGCGTCATGAAGACCTCCGCAGCGGGGAACGTCCGGGCAAGGGTGGCAGCAGATCGTTACTGCTTCTTTACCGGTTTCGGGTCGAATGCCCCCCAGTTGCATCAATTCGAGGTTTTTGCCGTGACCGATCCCCTCCCTCCTCTGAGCGCCGATGCTGGCCGGAGCAACGCCCCGCGCCCGGCCGATATCCGGACTGCGGCCCGAGAGTTGGAGACGACCTTCTTGGCCGAAATGCTGAAGTCCGCCGGATTCGGCACGCAGGAGAATTCCTTCAGCGGGGGACCGGGGGAACGCCAGTTCGCCTCCTTTCAGCGCGAGGCGGTCGCCCGCGAGATGGTCGAGGCCGGGGGGATCGGCCTCACGGCAGCCTTCGTCGAGGCCATGATGGAAAAAGCCGATGACGGATGACTCGCGCCGGCCCGAAATCGCCGAACTCGACCAGCTGCTCGACCAAGAGCGGCAGGCGCTGCTGGACGGTCACCTGTCCCAGATCGCGCCGATTATGGCTCGAAAGGCGGCGCTGCTGGATGCCGTCGGGCACTTGCGTGACTCGGAATCGGCGGCGGCCGCGGCACTGCGCGCCAAGGCGGCCGTCAACCAGACCCTTCTCGACGGCACGCTGCAGGGCATCCGCAGCGCCGCGGCCCGCCTTTCCGAGGTGCGCCGCGTGCGCCGGTCTCTGGAAACCTACGATTCGCGCGGACGCAAGAAGACGATTGACGGCACGGCCCCGGACCGCATGGAACGCCGCGCCTGAGCCGGAATTAGTTAGAATTGAGAGCAGAGAGCGCCCTCGTCTTAGCGCTCGATTAGCTTTTCGCGCCCAGCCTGCTCCTGCATCCGATCACGGATGGCGCGGCCGGGGCCACCGCCCGCTGCAGACGTCAGAACGACGGCAGGAACTGCCCGCATATGGGCGACGCTCAACCTGTGCAAAAGCACCTCAGGCTAAGGGAAACAAGTATGTCCAGCATTCTGACAAACAACAGTGCAATGACCGCGCTGCAAACGCTGAAATCGGTCAACTCCAACCTGGCCAAGACCCAGGACATGATCTCGACCGGCAAAAAGGTGGCCTCGGCCAAGGATAACGCAGCGGTCTTCGCGATCTCGAAGGTCATGGAATCTGACGTCTCCGGTTTCAAGGCAATCTCGGAAAGTCTGTCACTCGGCGAATCGACCGTTGCCGTGGCCCGCAACGCCGCGGAGACCACCACCGACCTTCTCACCCAGATCAAGGAGAAGGTCGTCGCGGCCCAGGAGGAAAACGTCGACCGGGAGAAGATCCAGACCGACATTGACGCCCTGACCAAGCAGATCGAATCGGTCGTGGGCTCCGCGCAGTTCAACGGGTTGAACCTTGTGGACGGCAGCAGCACCGACCCGGTCAATATCCTCTCGTCGCTCGACCGCGATTCGTCCGGTAACGTGTCCAGCAACGAGATTGCGGTGAGTCGCCAGAACCTTTCGGTGACCACACCCACCACGGCGCAGAGTTTTGGCAACACTGACCTCGGCGACCAAACGGCCGCCGAAGCCCTGATCGACAGCGCCAACTCGGCCACGATCAACGACGACAGCGCCCCGATCGACGGCGGCACCTCGAATGCCTCTATCGCCAACAACACGGACGAGGTCATCACCATCGGCCAGGTCTCCGAAGGTGACAGCTTCGAGGTCGCCCTTGGCAACGTGCCTGTAAACGTCGCAGGTGGCGGAACTGCCACAGGCGAGCGGACATTCCAGTACGTGGCCAGCGCGACCGACGGCACCGCCGACGTTGCCCGGAACCTGACGAACCAGATCAGTTCCTTCTTCGAGGCGGCGACGGACTCCTCGCTGAAACTGTCGGCCACCGTCAGCGACAATCAGATCACCATCAGTAATGGAGACGCCGGCACCACGAACGGCAACCTCGATATCGGCCTGCGCGCACAGACCGGCGGCACGCCCGGGTCCTCGGCGGCCAGCGGTGGGTTGGGCGCTCTGCAGAACATCGACGTGACCACCGATTCGGGTGCCACGGGGGCGCTGACGGCGATCGGGGGCATGATCGACAAGTCATTGGATGCAGCCGCTGCCTTCGGCTCGGCCCAAAGCCAGATCTCGACCCAGTCGGATTTCGTCAGCAAGCTGACGGACTCGCTCAATTCCGGCATCGGGGCGCTGGTGGACGCCAACATGGAAGAGACCTCGGCGCGCCTGCAGGCGCTGCAGGTGCAGCAACAGCTGGCGACGCAGTCGCTCTCGATCGCCAACCAGGCGCCGCAATCGATTCTGTCCCTCTTCAGAGGCTAGGATGGGCGGGGCGCCTTCGGGCGCCCCTTCTTCCGGATACCTGCCAAGCCCTGACCCCTGAAAGGACATCCCGTGAACGCGACACAGCAAGCACAGCACGCCTACGGGGCCAATGCGTACCCCATCCGCACACCGCGCGGCACCGAATACGACGCTTTCGCCCGTGTCACCGGCCGCCTGCAGCACGCCGAAAACGCGGCAGAAACAGATTTCGCCGATCTCGCCGATGCGTTACATGAAAATCGGCGCCTTTGGGCTCTGCTTGCCGTCGATCTGGCCGGTGACGGCAACGCATTGCCCGATGATCTGCGCGCGCGCCTCCTTTCGCTGGCGCGCTTCACCGAGGTGCACAGCGCGAAGGTTCTGGCAGGCAGCGCCTCCGCCAGCGTGCTGATCGAGCTCAATACCGCCTTGATGCAAGGGCTCCGCGACCGGGGCGCGACGGCATGAGCGGGCTGGTCCTGAAGCTGGGGCCGCGCGAGCGCGTGCTTGTCAATCGCGCCGTGGTCGAGAACGGGGAGCGACGTGCACGGCTCACGATTGTCACGCCCGACGCCAACATTCTCAGGCTTCGGGATGCAATCCACCCCGACGAGGTCACCACGCCGGTGCGGCGGGTCTGTTATTCGGCGCAGCTGGTGCTGTCAGGCGATGCCGACCCCGAAGAGATGCGCCTGCAGCTTCTGCGCCGGATCGAAGAGTTGAGCCAGGTCTTCACCGACGCCGACAGCCGGGCGCATATCGGCCGGGCGACCCAATCGCTTATCGACGGCGAGTATTACCAGTGCCTGAAGGCCCTTCGCGCACTTCTGCCACGCGAGGCCAGGCTGCTGGCGCACGGGGCATCATGACGTTCCGTCCGGTCGTCCCCCTGGCCGGTCTGCCGGGCTGGACCTTCCTCAACGCCACGCTTGAGCGGCAGAGTGCAGCCTTCGACAAGTCGCCTGCCGTGGTGCGGGACACGGCCTATTTCGAACAGCGGATCTCGACGGTCCGCTCCGCCGATGAACTCGTCTCGGACCGGCGCCTTCTGCGCATCGCTCTTGGGGCCTTCGGCCTGCAAGGCGACATCGACAACCGCGCCCTGATTCGCCGGGTGCTGGAAGAAGGCACCGGCAGCGAGCAGGCGCTGGCCAACCGCTTGGCCGATACGCGGTACGAGCAACTCGCAGCGGCCTTCGGGTTCGGCCCCGAAAAGCCCCTGCAGACCGGCGAACCGGGCTTCGGGGCCGGGATCACGGCACTTTACCGCGACCGCGCCTTCGAAGTGGCGGTGGGGGAGCAGGATCAGAGCCTTCGCCTGGCGATGAACGCCCGGCGGGAGTTGAGCGATCTGGCCGCGCGCACCGACCTTAAAGAAGACACGAAATGGTTCCAGATCATGGGGACGCCACCGTTGCGCCGAGTCTTCGAGAAGGCCCTGGGGCTGCCAGAGGCGTTCGGCCAATTGGATCTCGACCGCCAGCTTGCCACTTTCAAACAAAAGGCGCGCACCCAGCTGGGCCTTGCCAGCCTCTCGGACCTTTCCCAGGAAACCGCGCGCGAGACATTAATAGAGCGGTTTCTGGTCCGCGATCAGATTGCCGATACGCGCGTCGCAAGCCCGACCGCCATCGCGGTCACGCTGCTGCAGCCTGCCTCCGGCGCGGCGCCGGCCACCGCTTGGTCCTGATCGAATTGCGCCGGTGCGGCCGGGGACCGACCACATCGCGCCCATCGCTGCCCCTGTACCGCTACGACTCGGCCCGCGCAGCCGGCACTGCCTTGGCGGCCAGATCCACCCCGGCGCGCCGCAGGATGAGGCCAAGGCGATCGAAACTGCCTGCGATGCCGTCCGCAGCCTTTTCGGAGAGGAAGGCATCGAGGTCGGGCCAAGCGCGGATCGCCTGGTCCAGCGCCGGATCACTACCCTCCGCATACAGGCCGGCCCTGATCATTGTCTCCGACCCGGCATAGGCCGAGAGCAGGCCTCGGGCCTTGGCAATCAACGCGTTCTCGGCCGCACTCGCCGCGTCCGGCAAGCTGCGCGAGACCGAGCGCAACAGGTCGATGGCCGGGTATCGCCCGCGCTCGGCAATCGCGCGATCCATGACGACATGCCCGTCGAGAACGCCGCGCAGGGTGTCGGCCACCGGTTCGTCCATGTCCGCGCCCGCAACCAGAACGCTGAAAAGGGCCGTGATGTCGCCTGCTCCTTCGGGCCCGGGGCCCGCGCGCTCGCAAAGCGCCATGATCTGGTGCGCCATCGAGGCCGGATAGCCACGCAGCGCGGGCAGTTCGCCGGCGGTGGTCGCGACCTCGCGGTGCGCCTCGGCAAAGCGCGTCACCGAATCGGCCAGAAAGAGGACATGCCGACCCTGATCGCGGAAATGCTCGGCAACGGTCATGGCCGACCAGGCGCACCGACGCCGCACGAGAGGGGACTGGTCCGAGGTCGCAGCGACCACGACCGCCCGGCGCATTCCGTCCGGCCCGAGGGTCTTTTCCACGAATTCGCGCAGCTCCCGGCCCCGTTCCCCGATAAGCGCGAAGATCACGACATCCGCCTCCATCCGGCGGCCCAAGTGCCCCAACAGGCTGGACTTGCCAACGCCGGCGCCGGCGAAGAGGCCGATACGCTGTCCCCGGACGATCGGCAGGAGCGTGTCGAAAGCAGCCATCCCGGTCTCGAGCCGCGCCCCCATGGCACGACGGCGACCGGGCGGTGGCGGGTCGGCCCTGAGCGGCCGCGCAACCGGCCCGCGCAACAGGGGGCGGCCATCCAGCGGCTGTCCGAACGGGTCGATGACCCGCCCGATCCACCGGTCCGCCGGGGCCAGAGTGGCCGCATCCTCGCGGCGCACGCGATCCCCCAGGCGGACGCCCTGAAGCGGGCCGTAGGCCAGCGCGACGACCCGGCCCTGCATCATCTGAAGCACCTCGCCGTGAAGGGGCGGGCCCTCCGCGCGCAGGATGCATATCCTGTCTCCCAGCCGGGCGGAGGCGGACAGCCCCCCGATGTGCAGGGTCTCGCCCTCCACCTGCAGGACCCGTCCGACATCGCGCACGGCCGGCAACGCCGCGATCTGAGAGGTCAGGGACGCCAAGGTCTGATCAGCCATCGAACGCTCCAAAAATCTCCTGAAAACAATTTCTAAAGGAATCGCGGTTAAGCCTTGATTGAAACCGGTCGAGGGAGAAGCCCCGATGTTCCAGAACCTGGAAATCTTCAGAATGGCACATGCCATGGCCGTCCACGCCGGCACCCGGCAGGCCGTCGTGGCACAGAACATGGCCAACGCCGATACGCCCGGATATGCCGCGCGCGACATCCCGCCCTTCGCCGACCTCTACGGGGCGGAGGATGCCGCGTTCACCCTGCGCGCCACGCGGCCCGGACACTTGGCCGGTACCGGCCCGGACGGAACGCCGGAGGTGCGCCCGCGCCGCGACAGCACCCGTGACCCCAACGGCAACTCCGTGTCCTTGGAAAGCGAAATGCTGCGCGCCGTCGAGGTGAAGCGCCAGCACGACCGCGCGATCACGATCTACAAATCGTCCCTCGCGACGCTGCGTGCGGCCCTCGGCCAACGCTGACCTGGAGGCCGAGATGAGCCACTTCTCTGATTCGCTATCCCTCTCCGCCAGCGGGCTGAAGGCCCAGAGCCAGCGCTTGCAGCATGTCTCGGAAAACATCGCCAACGCCAATACGCCCGGCTACCGCCGGAAGACCGTTTCATTCCGGTCAGAGGCGGAGGGCCTGGGCACCGACGCCCTGCGCCATGTCACCACCGGGCCGGTCGGACTGGACCGCAGCGCACTGCCCAAGATCCACGACCCGGGCCATCCCCTGGCCGACGATACCGGCCACTACGAGGGCTCCAACGTCAGTCTCGTGATCGAGATGGCCGACGCCCGCGAGGCGCAGCGCAGCTACGAGGCCAACCTGAAGATGTTCGAACAGGCCCGGCAGATGTCCTCGCGCCTGCTTGAACTGCTCCGTCGATAAGGAGATCCAGAATGGAAATAAGTGCCCTTCACGCCGCCCAGAAATATACCGCGCAGCGCCCCGCGACAGAGCCTGCCGCGGGCACGGGCGGAGAGACGATCGCACGCGTCGCCCAGGATTTCGCCGCCACCCTCCAGGAGGGGGAGGCGACCGCGAAGGCGGCGATGACCGGCGATGCGGACCCCCACGCCCTGGTGCAGGCGCTGGCCCAGACCGAACTGGCGGTCGAGACAGCGGTGACCGTGCGCAACAAGGTGGTCAAGGCCTACCAGGAAATCCTGCGGATGCCGATCTGATCCGATGATGGACGAAATCATCTTCTTCGACACCATGCGGCAGGGCCTTTGGGTTTCGGTGATGATTTCGTTCCCGATCCTGACGGTCGCCTTGCTCGCGGGGCTGGTCGTGGGCCTGTTCCAGGCGCTGACATCGATCCAGGAACTGACCCTGACCTTCGTGCCCAAGCTCGCAGCGATCGCGCTCGTGTTCTGGCTTTCGATGAGCTTCATGACCCAGACCCTGGTCGCCTTCTTTCAGGACAGGCTGATCCCTCTGATCATGGGAGGTTGAGATGGAAAAAGCAGGTTACGCCACGCTGACGCGACAGGCCGGGCTGCTGCGCGAAATGCAGGTGGTGGCAAACAATATCGCGAACGCCGCCACGACCGGGTACCGGCAGGAGGGAGTGATCTTTTCCGAGTACGTGACCCGCGCCGGCGATGGGCCGTCGCTTTCGATGGCCACGGCGCGGGTACGCAACACCGCGCTGCACCCTGGACAGGTGACAGAGACCGGTGGGCCCCTCGACCTGGCCATCGAAGGCGCGGGATTCTTCCGCATCGAGACGCCGGACGGGGAACGCCTGACTCGGGCCGGGAACTTCAAGCTCTCGCCAGCCGGCGACATGGTCACCAATGCCGGATTCCGCCTGTTGGATGCCGGCGGGGCGCCCGTCTTCGTGCCGCCGGACGCGACGGACCTGACGATCGCCGCCGACGGGACGATCAGCGTGGATGGCCGGCCCCTGGGACAGATCGGGTTGGTCAGGCCGGCCGCACCGATCGACCTCTTGCGCGAGGATGGCGTCATGTTCCGGACCGAAGGACCGCTGGAACCCGTCGCCGAGGGCCGCATCCGGCAAGGCGCGCTGGAACAAGCGAATGTCGATCCTGTCGCGCAGATTACCCGGATGATCGAAGTCCAGCGGGCCTACGAGATGGGGCAGAGCTTTCTCGACGCTGAGGACCAACGCCTGCGCAGTGCCCTGCGCAGCTTCACCCGTTAATCCACAGGAGGCCGAGATGCGCGCCCTGAAGATCGCCGCGACCGGAATGAACGCCCAGCAACTGCGGGTGGAGACGATCTCCAACAACCTCGCCAACATGTCGACCACCGGCTACAACACCCGCCGCGCCGAATTCGCGGATCTGCACTATCAGCAAGCCGCGCGGGCGGGCACGGTCAATGCCGCGGACGGGACGGTTCTTCCCACCGGTGTGCAGTTGGGCCTCGGCGTGCGTCCGGCCGCGGTATCGGTGCACTTGGCTCAGGGCGCCCTGTCCGAGACCCGCGGTGACCTGGACGTGGCCATCGACGGGAAGGGCTACCTGGAGGTGACGCTGCCGTCTGGGCAGGCCGCCTATACCCGGGATGGCGCGCTCAAGCGCTCCGCCGATGGCCTGATCGTGACCTCCGACGGGCATCCCGTCGCCCCCGAGATCACCATCCCCAATGACGCGCGAAGCCTGTCGATCAATCCCGCCGGCGAGGTCTATGCCTATTTCGACGATGCCGCCGAGGCCCAGTTGATCGGGCAGATCAATCTTGCCGGTTTCGCCAATGCCAAGGGGCTGGAGGCCATGGGCGGCAACCTTTTCCGCGAAACCGAGGCCTCGGGCGCGCCACTGGTCAGCACCCCGGGACAGGACGGCCTGGGCACCCTCAGGCAGGGCTATCTCGAGGACAGCTCCGTTGACCCGGTCCGGGAGGTGACGGAGCTGATCGAGGCGCAGCGCGGATACGAACTCAATGCCAAGGTCATCACCGCGGCCGACCAGATGCTCGGCGCCACGACGCAGGTGCGCTGATGCTGCGGGCCTTTTGCTTGTCTCTGTGCCTTGCCGCTCCGGCCTGGGCCGACACGGTTGTCGCCGCCCGCACGATCCGCGCGCAGACGGTGTTGAGCGCGGGCGACCTCGCGGTGCGGGGCGGCGAGGTCCCCGGCGGGATCTCCGATCCCGCCGAGCTGATCGGACAGGAGGCGCGGGTATCGCTCTATGCCGGCCGCCCCGTCCGTCGCAGCGATGTCGGGCCGCCAGCCGTGATAGAACGCAACCAGATCGTCCCGATGATCTTCGAGGCGAATGGTCTGACGATCTCGGCCGAGGGCCGGTCGCTCTCGCGGGCCGGTCCGGGAGACAGCGTCCGCATCATGAACACGTCCTCTCGCAACACGGTCTCGGGCCGCGTCCTGCCGGACGGCCGGGTCCGGGTCAGGAAATAGAACATGCCGACGACCCTCGGAAACGCTGCCGTGCGCCTCTGCCTGGTTCTCCTGCTGGGGGCCTGCGGCCGGATGAACCACCTTGGCAAGCCGCCGGATTTCTCCGCCACGGAAGGCACGGACGAATACGCGGCGATGATGGGGCCCGGCCTGCCCTTGACGGCGCAGCCGGACCGTCCGCGCGATCACGCCTCGCTCTGGAGCGGGGGAAAACGCTCGCTCCTGGGGGACCGGCGGGCAATGCAACGCGGCGACATCCTGACCGTCGTCATCGAGATCGACGAGGAAGCGGAAATCTCCAATTCCACCGCCCGGTCCCGGTCCGGATCGGAAAGCCTAGGGATCCCGCAGCTTTTCGGCCTGCCGCAGCGCGCGGACGAACGGCTCCCCGAGGGGGCGAGCCTGGCCGAGGCGGTGGAGATCGACTCCTCCAGCCAGGCGCAAGGGGACGGCTCTGTCGCACGGCGCGAGGAATTGACCCTGCGGATCGCCGCGACGGTCGTTCAGGTTCTGCCCAATGGCGTCCTGGCCATCCAGGGCTCGCAGGAAGTGCGCGTGAACTTCGAGATGCGCGAACTCCTGGTCACCGGTTACGTCCGGCCCGAGGACATCTCGCGCCGCAACGAGATCACCTATGACAAGATCGCATCGGCGCGGATTTCCTACGGGGGGCGCGGACAGATCACCGATGTCCAGCAACCGCGCTACGGCCAGCAGGTGCTCGACATGATACTTCCCTTCTAGGAGACCGATAGTGACCAAACTCCTGACGATCCTTCTGGCACTTCTGGGCGCGGCCACCGGGATCGGGGCCGGCCTGGCGCTCAAGCCCGCGCCGGCCCCCGTTGCCGCGCCCTGCCCGGAGCCCGATGCCAAGGCCGAAACCACGCCCGGCGCCGCGGATTGGGACAGCGATGCCAAGAGCGGCGAGCGGGAGTACGTCAAGCTGAACAATCAGTTCGTCGTGCCCGTGGTTGCCGACAAGCGCGTGGACTCTCTGGTAGCGCTGTCCCTGTCCGTGGAGATCGATCAGGGGCAGAGCGCTGCGCTCTACAGTCGGGAACCGAAACTGCGTGATGCTTTCCTCCAGGTGCTTTTCGATCACGCCAACATGGGCGGCTTCGACGGCGCGTTCACCCGTGCGGGCAACATGGAAATCCTGCGCAACGACCTTACGGACGTTGCCAGATCGATCGTCGGCGAGGCTGTCCGGGGCGTTCTGATCACGAATATCGCACGCCAGGATTCCTGACACGCCTCACGCGCGACCGTTGTGAACAACGATCAATTTCTGCATCTCCGCATCCTGCCTTTGCCGTTGCGCGCGGCGCAGCGCGTCTTCCTCCTGGCGCAGAAGGTCACGAGCCGCGAGCCATCGACCGTGGGCACGCCGCAGGTTCTGCAGGGCCGATCCCTTGCGCGCCAGAACGCTGGCCAACCGTGTCTGCAACGCCGCCCGGCGCCGTCCCAACCATCCTTGCCAGAGGAGATCCGCGCCGATACCACGCGGCGCGGCCAGGTCGGGGGCGGGCAAGCCAGCGCTGCCCCGCGCTCGCGCGTCAAGCGCGGCGAGATCCTGATGCAGTCGGGCTTCTTCCGCCTGCAGGTCGCTGACCTTCTGCCGCTCGCCCTCGTAATGAAGCCGGGTCATTTCTTCCATGTCGCGGAAGGGGGTCGTCATGACACGCCCCGTGCCTTGCGCCGGATGGTGTCCGCGAAGCGGATGGCGGCGGCCACGGGGCGATAGTGCTCTGGCGGGATCTCGTCCCCGATCCGGACCGTGGCGTGCAGCGCGCGGGCCGTGGGCGGATCCTGGCGCAGGGGCACACCGGACTCCGCCGCGGTCTCGCGGATCCTACGGGCCTGATGATCGAGGCCCTTCGCCACGCAATGGGGGGCTGACCCCGGCAGGCGGCTCCATTTCAGAGCGACGGCAACATGCGTTGGGTTGGTGATCACCACGTCAGCCGTGGGGACATCCGCCATCATCTTGTCGGCCGCGATCTCGGCGCCGCGCTGCCGGCGCTCCTGCTTCATGTGCGGATCGCCCTCATTCTGCTTGTGTTCCTCCTTGACTTCCCGGTGCGACATCCGGTGTCGGCGATGGTGATCAAAGCGTTGCCAGAACATGTCTATCGCGCCGATCCCGGCGGCGATGACGAAGACCACAGCGAGGAATTCCAGGATCATCCGCGCCATGAGAGCCCCGACGATTGCCGGCTCGGCGTGGAGGGCGCCGGCCATGTCGGTGAACCGCACCCGAAGAAAGAGAAACAGGAGCCCCGCATAGAGCGACAGTTTCGCGAAACTCTTGGCGAACTCGAAAAGCCCCGTGGGACCGTACTTGTTCTTGGCGTTCTGCACAGGGTCGATGCGCGATGCGCGGGGCTTCAGCTTGGCGGGCGCCACGACGAAGCCGCGCTGCGCAAGGACGGAGAGCAGCGCCAGGGCGGCCGGCAGCAGGAACCAAGGCAACGCGCCCAATGTCACCGCCCCCATCAGCCCCCCCGCGGGCGCCTTGGCGGATCCCGAAAAGAACAGCGGCGCCAGCCCGTCGGGCCGGTCGATCAGTGCCATGAGCGCCGTGCTCATTTGCTGAACCGCGCCGGCGCCAAGGCCGAGGCCGGCCAGAAGGAAGCCGCCGTAGCTCGCCGCCGTCGTCAGGTCGGCTGATCGGGCGATTTCCCCCTTTTTTCGGGCCTCGTCCAGCTTGTGCTGCGTCGGTTCATGCGACTTGTCGGTTTCGTCGTCCTGCCCCGCCATCCGTTACCCCGCGCCGAGGGGATCCGACAGGAAGGCCTCGATGGCCTGCACCCAGATCGTGAGCATGGTGGGCGCCAGCATGAGCAACAGAACCAGGCCCGCGCCGGTGATCACCGGCGCGCCCACGAAAACGACCATGAGCTGCGGCATGGCCCGGTTGATTACGCCGAGGGTGAGGTTGTAGAGAACGGAAACGATCACGAACGGAGCGACCAGCGTGAAAGCCAGGGCGAAGGCCCCGGCCACCTGCCGCGTTCCCCATTCTGCGACGGCGCCGGCATCGGGAACCTGTGCGAGCGGCAGGAGATCATAGGTGCGCACCATCAGTTGCGCCGCCTGCGCGTGCAGGCCCGAGATCATGACCAGTGCGAGGCCCCCGATCATCAAGAGGTGGCCAATCGCCGGCAAGGGCGTGACCCCCGCGTTACCCAGTACCTGGGCCAGGGATGTAGACTGACCCGCGATGGCGCCCGCAGTCTGCAAGGCCAGCACGAACAGCCGAAGGCCCAGGCCGATCAGCACCCCGATCCCTGTTTCCGTCACCATCAGCCAGGGGGCTGGCGGGGCCAATTCACCCATCGGTGGCAGGCGCGGGGCGACAGCGGGCGCGACGACAGCGGTGAAGAGGAGGGCGGCGACAAGCCGGATCCGCACCGGCACCGTCCGCTCGCCCAAGCCGGGGAGCATGGCCACCATCGGCCCCACGCGCAAAAGCACGATCCCGTGAAGCCAGATCACCTCTTGGGTCAGGTCCTGCAAGGCCGTCGTCGTGCTCATGCCGGCACCGTTCCGACGAGGGCGGGCCGGGCCTCGGTCCCGATTTCCTCGAACGACAGGACGGGTGCGGTGATCTTCTTCGCCGCGAGGACCGTCCGCAGGAAGCGCCGCCTTGGCGCGGACGTGACGATCGCCGGGGAAATACCGCTTTCGGCTGCCGTATCCAGTTGTTCGGCCACGGCCGCGGTGAGCTTGTTGAAAAGCTCGGGCGGCAGTGCGACATCCAGACCCTCGGCCCCGTTTTCCATCTGGTAGGTCGCGAAGCTTTCCTCCCACTCCGGGGCGAGCTGGATCAGGGGGAGAGTGCCATCGGCTCGTTGCAGGCCCGCCACGAGCTGGAACCCCAGCCGCTGACGGACATGTTCGCACAGGGCCTCGGGCTGCTTGTGAACCTGGCGCCCCTCGGCGATCGCTTCGAGGACCACGGGCAGATTGCGGATCGAGACTTCTTCGGCCAAGAGCAGGCGCAAGACCGCCAGCAAAATGTCGGGCGGGACGCGGTCGGGGATCATTTCGTCGAGCAGCTTGCGATTTGCTTCGGCCCGGCCCGGGTCGGTCAGGTTCACTGTCTCGTCCAGCAGCCGACGCAGCGATTTCATTGTCAGAAGACGGCTGAGATTCCGGCGGATCACTTCGAGAAGGTGGGTCGCGAGCACCTCGGTCGGGGCGACGAGGGTGCAGCCCGAGAGCGCCGCGGTCTCTTGTGTGGCTTCAGGGATCCAGCGGGCCGGCGCGCCGTAGACGGGCTCGGTGACACGTTCGCCCGCCGGCGCGCTCTCCGGGACCTGCCCTGCAGCATCGAGCATAAGGACCTGCCCGTCGCGCAACCTGCCGCGGCCCTGCTCCACGCCCTGAATGCGGATCACATAAGTACCGTCGGACAGGGCCGGTTCGTCCGTTAACCGGATTTCGGGAAGGATCAACCCGTAGGTGGTGGCCACATGCTCGCGCATGTTGGCAATCCGCACGTCAAGGCCGGTGCCCGGGTCGAGGACCATGTTCACGAGATCGGGGGAGAACTCGACATGGATATCGTCAAGGTCGAGCATGTCGCCCAAGGATTTCTGCGCGGGCCGAGGCTCGATCGCGGCCGGTGCGGCAGCGTCGTCCTCGGCCAGTTTGCCGCGGCGGTACATCCAGCCCGCCGTGAGGCCGAGTGCCAGACTGCCCAGGATGAAGGGCAGAAAGGGCAGACCGGGCACAAGGGCGAAAAGCCCCATGAGCACCGCCACCGTCGCGATCGCCGACGGGTGCCGGCCCAACTGGCCGGCCAGCGCCTGATCGGTGGCCCCCTGCGCACCGCCGCGCGCCAGCAGCAGGGCCGAGGCGATAGAAATGACCACTGCCGGGATCTGCGTGACCAGCCCGTCGCCCACGGTAAGAATGGCGTAGGTTTCCACCGCGGTGGCAAGGGGCATGCCGTGACCGATCGTGCCGATGGCAAGCCCCATGACAAGGTTGAGCAGGGTAATCAGGAGCCCCGCGATCGCGTCACCCTTGACGAATTTCGATGCGCCGTCGAGCGAGCCGAAGAACGTCGTCTCCTGCTGTTCACGCTCGCGCCGGGCCTTCGCCTCCTGGTGGTCGATCGCGCCGGCGGACATGTCGCTGTCGATGGCCAGCTGCTTGCCCGGCATCCCGTCGAGGGCGAAGCGCGCGCCCACCTCCGCCATCCGGGCGGCCCCCTTTGTGATGACCATGAAGTTCACGATCAGAAGCACCCCGAAAACCACCAGGCCCAGGAAGACACTGCCGCTCATGACGAACATCGCAAAGCCCTGGATGACATCGCCTGCCGCGTCCGTGCCGGTGTGGCCTTCGCCGATGATCAGTTTCGTCGAGGAGACGTTGAGGGACAGGCGCAACACCAGGGACGCCAGCAGGACGGTCGGGAAGGCCGAAAAGTCCAGCGGCCGCTCGATGAAGAGCGTCACCGTGAAAATGAGGATGGCCAGGGCAAAGGACGCCGCAAGCCCGACGTCCAGCACCCAGGCCGGCATCGGCAGGATCATCATGGCAATGACGGCCATGAGCGCGAGGGCAAGGAGGACGGTGGGCTGGAAAACATCCCGGGCGGACAGGGCGGCAGTCATGGCAGCAGACTCGGCAAGCGGGTGTCGACAGACAGGAAGGGCGCGCGCGACCGTTCCCGCGGCACCAGAGAGCCCGGGGCGCGCCTCGGCGCGTCGGCGGTGACAAGCGAGGCCCCCGATGGTGCCGCGCGCCGGGTCACCAGCGGCCCACGGCCGCCCGGTTCGGTCCCAGCGTCGGTAGGGTGGTCGTGTTGCTTCACCGCGCGGCTGATTCGTTCGAAACGGCTGCGGTAACGGTTGGCGTACTTCGGGGTCCGCGAATGGTAGGCCGCGGCGGCGTCCGGCCAGTTGCCCTTTTCCCGGTATAGGCGGGCGAGGAACCGGGCTGCATAGCGCGCATTGCGCTCGGGATCGAACATCGCGTGAAGCGAGGGAAAGGCCTGCCCGTGCCAACGGTGGTTGATCTGGAAACAGCCCACGTCGAAGCTGCGCGCGCCGCGATCCAGGTGCCGAGCCGTGTAGGCATGGGCAGCGCGACGGGTTTCGAACCAACGCCCCTGCCCTTCCATGTTGACCGTCCAGGGCCAAGGCCTGAGTCGTCCGTCGCGCCGGCGGCCCGTCTCGGTCCGGGTAATGGCCTGGAGAACCCAGGCCGGCACATCGGATTCGGCCGCGGCACGCAGGGCGGCCCTGTCACAGATCTCTTCCCGCGCCGCAGCCTGGCCAGCATCACCTTCGCTCCCCAAGCTCAAGACCAGCAGGATGCAGGAAAGGTAGCCGGGCCGTCGCCTCTGGGGGGCTGGCAGGCCGCATCTTCCGTATGGGTTCGGGGGCATCCATCCTGTCGGCGCCAATCGGGGCACGGCTGTCCTCTTTCCGGTTCTTTCTGCAACCGTCCTGCAAAGGCTAGGCCCGCAAGCGTTGATTTTCCGTAAGCGCGTGAAGTTATTGTGTTGCTTCACCCCTCGTGATGCCCGCCTCCAGGAATTTCGAAAGAGCAGCATCAAGGGCGTCGCTCTGCTCCAGGAGGGCGCGGTTGCGAGCGAGGACTTTCTCGGGCGCCGTCCCGGTCGCGGTATCCGGCGCGGGGCCCTGCAAGGCTGTCGCGAGCGATGCCCGCGCCGGATCCTCGGTATCGGAAAGCGCACGCCATTCCCCCGCGAGCCAGGCTTCGCGCCGCGCGCGGTCGCTGTCACCCGAGGCCTCGAACAGCTCGCGGGCCGCCGCATGGTCGCCGGCCAGGCTCCGCGCCTGGGCGCGCAGGAGATTCGCATCACGCCCCACCAGCCCCAGAAGATCCGCAAGCGCCTGGCGCGGCAAATCTTGCGCGAGCGCTATTTCCGCCCGCAAGAGCCGCCGCGCGCGGCCCGCGTCCGCCTCGGCACCACCCGCCAGAACACGGCTGGCGCGCTCGGTGAATCCGGCCTTGAGCAAGCGGGCCGCGACTCGGTTGCCAATCTTGTCATCAAGGTCGGCCGGCCGACCGACAGACCCGGCAAAGACGTGCCGCAAGAAAGTGATGTCATCGGCGTCGTCAGCCAGCAAACCGGCCATTGTGCCCCGCACATCACCACTGGCGGTCCCGAGGCGCTCGTTCATACGATCGGCCGTGGCGAAGGCCCGGTCGAACTGGCCTGACGCGGCCAGTGCCAAAACATAGGCCCGCGCAGTATCCGCGCTCAGGCGCCCGTCGCGATTCTCGAGGGCGTAGGCACCCGCAAGCTCGGCAAGATCACGCGGGATCGGCCGTCGTTCGGCGATCTGGATCTCGACAAGCCGCGCAAGAGCCCGGGCCGAGTTCGCCGCGCCGGCTTCCGCCACCGCCCGAAGCTGGCGCGCCGCATCTTCGGTTTCCCCTTCGGCCAAGGCCAGTTCCGCCTTCAAGGCGCGAGTCTCGGTCTCGGGAAGCGAAGCGGTCCGGTTCGCCGCGCTCAGGATTTTCTCGGCAAGATCACGGTGCCCCCCGGCGAGGAGGTTACGCGCCAATCGCGGTGCGAGGTGCGCCCGCAGCGCGCGTGGCAGGGCGCGCAGGGACCGCAAAACCGCATCCGAGGCCGCCTGCGCTTCACCGGGCGGTTCGCGATAGGACAGGACCGACCAGAGCGCCGCGGCCGACTCGCAATGCAGTTGACCGCGCAGGATGCTGTCGCCTCCAACCTGGCCGTGGTCGATGATTCGGGCTATCGCGCGCAGCACCCTGACTTCTCGGTCCGCCCCATCCAGCATCGACAAGATCTCCCGGGCCTCCGTCCCGAAACCATGATGGATGTAGAGTTTTGCCAGCGCCAAGGCCTGCGCGGGCCTGACCCGGTCGGCGGAGTCGGTGAGCTTGGCTCGCAAATGCCCGACCTGAGCCGTGAACGGCTCATCCTTGGCCCAGCTACGGACATCGAAAAACTTGGCCGGCAGGCAGGTTGCCGCCACTGCGTCACTGTCAGCTCGTCGCAGTGCCTCGACGAAGGCCCGGTCGATCGCCGTGCTCACCTTGACGTTGGCCTGCGGCCGGGGGGGATTCGGTGGCTTGGAATCGGGCGGCGACACATCCGATTCCTCTCCGGCCGGCTCCTTAGCTGCGAGATGGTTGGCCGCAACTTCCATGGACAGAAGCCCCTGGTTCGTCGCGCGACCGAGCTGGCGCAGAAGCTTGGCCCGCGTCTGATCCAGCAGGGCAGGATCCTGCTCGGTCCGCTCAGGCGGAACCGGGTCGGCCGATGCCACCCCAGCCTCGCCGGCCCGGTACGGCAGCGACAGCGCGCGCGCAGCCAGCGCCCCGGCAAAGGACGGCACGTCGGAAGCGGTTCCCGGACCGGTCGCATCCGGCATGGGTGCGGTTCTGGTTCCGCGGTCTTGGCTCTGCTGCGCCGTCTCGACAGGATCGCGTATATCGAGGACCAAAAGACGCTCGTCATGCCAAAACGCGTTGACATCGCAAGCGCACCCGAACCTGAGATTGACCGTGTTGCCCGCGGCCGTTTTCAACCCGATCAGGCGGGTCCGCGCGATCCGGTCGAAGACCGCGGTCGTGTCGAACTCAAGCGCGGCCGCCGGAAACACGAGCCGGGCCCCTTGGGGCGTGCGCGTGAGCTCCCATTCGAGGGTCCGCGGCAGCGCGAAAGTCAACCGCGTGAAATCCGCATGGTCCCCCGAGCGCACGGGAACCTGCTGCGGCCAGGAAGGCTGGGCAAGCAGGATCGCCGCGAATGCCCAGGCCAGGACCCGCCGCATCACGCCGCCTCCTGCTGCTTCACGCTTTTCAGGGCCTCCTCGAGATCGGTAAAGCTGGGACGATTGTGCGCCGGGGTGTTCTGACGCCCGACCTCGATGCAGATGTTGGTGGCATGATTGTGCAGGTTGGCCACCAGAACCTCGCGGATGAGCTGGTAGAAATGGCCGTCCTCCTCGACGACGGCCTTCAGCTTGCCCGCGAAAGGGCCGACCAAGGCATAGGCGAGGAAGACCCCCAGAAAGGTGCCGACCAGCGCGCCGCCGATCATCTTGCCCAGGATCTCCGGCGGCTGGTCGATCGAAGCCATGGTCTTGATCACGCCGAGGACTGCGGCAACGATCCCGAGCGCGGGCAGCCCGTCCGCCACGACCTGCAGCGCGTGGCTGGAATGCAGGGCGTGGCTCTGGCTGGTTTCCATCCGCTTTTCCATCACTTCTTCGACCTGGTGTGGGTCGTCGTAGTTCATGGACGCCGATCGCAACGTGTCGCTGATAAGAGCCACCGCCTCAGAATCCGCCTGAATCTTGGGGTACCGGCCGAAAATGGGCGATTGATGAGGTGCCTCGATATGTTCTTCGATCACCACCGGGTTCTGCCTTGCCAGACGGATCAATTCGAACAAGAGGCAGAGTAGATCACGGTAGTCCTCGGGTTTCCATTTCGGGCCCTTGAAGACTTTCGCGATGTCCTTGGCCGTGTGTTTGACGACCGAGAGGTCGTTGCTGATCAGAAAGGCGCCGACGGCGGCGCCCCCAATGATCATGAGCTCGAACGGGAGCGCGGCGAAAATGATCCCCAGCTTCCCGCCTGCGGCCAGGTAACCCCCGAAGACCATCACGAAAACGATCAGGATGCCGACGATACCGATCATCTTTCTCTCCGCCCATAGTCACTGATGCGTTCTGCTTGCCAGCCCGCGGTTAAGAAACCTTCAGTGCGCACTATTGCGTCGGCACCTCCGCGTTCCGGCCCGCAAGCACCACACTGAAGGTATGGGCAGCCCGCGGGCTGAGTTCGGCCATGATTTCCGCCGCCGGTTCGGGGCGCATGCGTCCCAGGAAACCGGCCGCGAAATCCGGGGCCATCTCTTCGAACAGGGCTGCGGCCCGGTCGGGCTTCATGTTCTCGTAGACCTTGGTCAGTCGGGCCAGGTCATCTTCGGCCGCGTTGTCCGCCAAGGCCATCGTGGAACGCAGCTCCTCTTCGGCACGGGAAAGCGCGGCGAGCTGATCGGACACCCGCTGCTCCGCCGCTTCGAGCAGGCGCATCCGTTCGGCAAGCGCCTCTTCCTTCGCGGCGATCCCTGCCTCGCGGTCCTGGAACGCCGCAAGCACCGCGTCGAGATCCTCGGGCGGTTCGCAGGACCTGTCCAAGGCGGCGCCATCAGGGCTCCCTTCGGAACCGCTCGCGGTGCGGGCAAGGGCCTCTCCTGCGCCGTCTCCCAACCGAAGCAGAGCTGAAGCCAGGAAAAGTGCGGCAATCACCACCAGTACCCCCCGCGCGCGCCGGCGCGACGAAACGGAAGATTTTCCTGCCGTTCGGACCATCACGTGCTTCCTGTCTGATCTGGGACATGCCGGCGGAATAGCACCTGCTGCTCGTCCGATTGGGATGGCGGGCCATGCGATTGCGCCTCGGGCAGGTCGTGCATCGAGGCGACCAGAAGTTCCAGTTTCTTGGCGGCGCTCTCGGCCCGCTGGGTCAGCTCATCCAGGGATTGGGTCGAGTCGGCGGCGGTCCCTCTCGCCGTCTCGAGCGTTCTGGTGAGATCGTCCACCTGGCTCGACAGAACGGCGACCGCCCCGCCGACGCCCTTTTCCAGGTCGTTGAAGCGCTGCAGCCTTCGCGCGAGAACGAAGCAGTAGGCCGCCGCACCGAGAGCACCGGCCGCCAGAAGAGCATCGGCAATCAGTTCCATCGATTATCCCTCAGTTCAGGACGAATTCCATGATGAGCAGGTCACGGACGCGGTCGTGTCCCGTCACGATCCGGACCCTTCGGAGCATCTGCGACCGCAGGCGGACAAGTGCCGCGCTTTCCTCGATATCTTCTAGTGTCAGCGCCCGCAGATAACCGTTCAAGACATCCACGACCCGCGGCATCAGATCTGTCACCTCGGCCTCGTGGGCCCGGTTCACCTCCAATTGCGCGCGAAATCGCAGGTGCCGCGTGCGTGCCTTGTCGGCCAGGGAGATCACGAGGGGTTCCACCGGAACGAACACCACCTCCCCCGCTTTACCCGGGTCGGGCAGCGCCGGGTTTCCGGCCGGCCTGCCGCCCGATTCGCCACCAAACAACATGCCTGTCTGCACCGCGTAGAACCCCCCACCGGCCCCGGCCAGGCCGAGCACGAGGCCGAGTATCAAAGGCGTTTTCGACTGCTTCGCCGGCTGCGATTGCGTAGCCTGTGCCGTGTCGGTCATCCCGCGATCCTGCTTTCCTGTCGCGACTCGGTATAGACCGACAGGGACTAACCGATTGTTAAGTCAGATCATTCAAGGATGCCCCCAGCGAACGGCAGAACGTCGGGAAGCAGGAGACGGCAAGTGCGCCAAATCATTGATCTTTGGAATTCGCTCAATGCACGGCGGCGCGCCGTGATCATCGCCAGTGCCGTCGCCGTTTTCGGGGCGGTCCTGTTGTTGGCGCACATGGCTTCCCAGCCACGACTCGCGCTCCTGTACGCCGGCTTGGAAAGCCGCGCCGCGGGCGAGGTCGTGGCGGCCCTGGAACAGCGCGGCGTGGCCTATGACGTGCGTAACGGCTCCATCTTCGTGGATGCCGCGCAAAGAGACGAACTGCGCATGACCCTGGCCAGCGACGGGCTGCCGGCGAACTCGACGAAGGGATATGAACTCCTCGACGGTCTTTCGGGATTCGGCACAACCTCCCAGATGTTCGATGCCGCCTACTGGCGCGCCAAGGAAGGGGAGCTTGCCCGCACCATTGCCTCCCGGCCCGAAATCACCGCGGCCCGCGTGCATATCGCCAGCACCGGAACCACGCCGTTTCGGCGGGATGTCGAACCGACGGCTTCGGTCGCGATCACTACCCGGCCGGGTGGCATCGCTCCGGCCCACGCGCGTGCCCTTCGGTTTCTCGTGGCCTCTGCTGTCACAGGGCTTTCGCCCGCTGGCGTTTCCGTCATTGACAGCCGCGGCGGACTGGTGGACGGAAATGAAAAAACACCGGTGGACGCCCCGCCGGAACGGGCCGAAACGCTGCGGCAAAGGGCCCAGCGTCTTCTGGAGGCGCGGGTTGGCCGAGGAAACGCCGTTGTCGAGGTCAGTATCGATACCGTCACCCGTAGCGAATCGATTCGGGAGCGGCGGATCGACCCGGAAAGCCGCGTGGCGATCAGCACCGAAACGCAGGAACGGACCGACGCAGCCTCGAACAGCGGCCGCGACGGCGTGACTGTCGCCTCCAACCTGCCGGATGGCGAGGCCGCGGAAACCGGGAAATCCTCGGAGGAAGCCAGCGAAACGCGCGAACGCGTCAACTACGAGGTTTCACAGACGGAGCGGGAGATAAATGTCGCGCCGGGGGCGATAAAACGACTCACGGTCGCGGTCCTCGTCAACGGAACCTATCAGGCGGATGACACCGGGGCGGAAACCTTTCAGCCCCGATCGGAGGAGGAGCTGGCCGATCTGAAGGATCTGGTAGCCTCTGCCGTGGGGCTGGACGAATCCCGCGGGGATGACATTTCCATCAAGACCATGCAGTTCGATTCCGCGGAACCCGCGGGAACCGGCTTCGAACCCGGTCTTCTAGACCGACTGCCGCTGGACCTCATGTCCCTGGTCCAGGCGGTTCTTTTGGCCCTCGTTGCCGTGATCCTCGGGGTTTTCGTTCTCAGACCGCTCCTTCTCCGTCCGGTGGACGATTCCGTCACACCGCGCCTTCCGGGCAACCTTGATCCGGACCCCGAGCCGACCCCGCCGGCAGCGGCGACTGCCGCAGCACCGCCCCTGACGGGCGAGATCAACGGCGACGATTTCCCAGGGAACGGGCTGCATGTCGTATCCGACTACGACGCTGAAGAGCCCCAGAATAGCGGGCTTCCAACGCTCAGCCAGGACGAGCCCGATCCGGTTCAAAGGCTGCGGCACATGATCGGCGAGCGGCAGGACGAAACCATCGAGATCCTGCGGAGCTGGCTTGAAGGCGACGAGGAGAAGGCATGATGTCGATATCCCATCTTCTCGAGGATTTCGCGAAGTCGAGCGCGAGCCAGCCAGTCGCGCTCACCGATGTCTCGCTGGAGGACCTCAAGCTGGAGTCCTTCGAAAACGGATACCAGGCGGGCTGGGAGGACGCAGTCAAAGCGCAATCAGAGGATTGTCGGCGCATCTCGACGGACTTGGCGCAAAACCTGCGGGATCTGTCTTTCACGTATCACGAAGCCCATGCCGCCATTCTGGACTCTCTTGCCCCCGTCGTAGGACAGATGACGGCCGCGGTTCTGCCGGAAATGGCCCATGCAACCCTTGGTCTTCGGATCCGCGAAGAGCTGGAACGGATCCTGCGCGACCAGCCGACACCACAGGTCCGGATCACCGCGGCCCCGGACGACGCGCTCGCCATCGACCCTTTGCTTCCCGATGATGCGGGAATTTCCCTGTCGCTGGAGGAGGACCACTCCATTGCCAGGGGACAGGTCCACCTGCGCTTCGGCGAGAACGAACGCGAGATCGATATCCAGTCGCTCCTCGACGAGATCAGGGAGGCGGTCGCAGGTTTCTTCCAGGAGGCCAGAAAGGAAACGGCATGACAGACGATAGTGATCACCGGGTAGCAGGTCAGGCGGCGGAATTCGACAACCCGTTCTCGTCCGTTCCCATCGACATCACGGTTTCTGTAGGCAAGGCCCGGCCCACGATCCGCGAATTGCTGCGCTTGGGCCCGGATTCCGTGCTCTCCCTCGACCGGCAACTGGACGACGCTGTCGAGCTATACGTGGGTGAACGTCTCATTGCGCGTGGCGAGCTTGAAGCCGTGGAGGAAGAGGGGCGCGAGCAGTTGACCGTGCGCCTGACGGAAGTCGCCGATCTGCGCGACGGTGTGGGATGAAGTGGCGGGCTCTCTGTCTGTCAGCTTCGGTCTTCGCGCTCGTGATCACGGGCGCCCCCGTCGCTGCGCAGGATTTGTCCATATCCTTGGGGGACGACGGCTCGATCTCTGCGCGCACGATTCAGCTCATTCTGCTCATCACGGTTCTGAGTCTGGCGCCGGGCATCGCCATCATGATTACCTGCTTTCCATTCATCGTCACAGTTCTGGCGATCCTGCGTCAGGGAATCGGGCTCCAGCAATCGCCGCCCAACATGCTGCTCATAAGCCTGGCGCTCTTCCTGACCTATTTCGTGATGGAGCCCGTCTTTTCCGACGCCTGGGCTGCGGGTATCTCGCCGCTTTTGAACGAATCGATCACGACGGAATTGGCCGTTGAACGGACACTGGCACCGTTCCGGGCCTTCATGGCCGGTCGCATGGATCCGGAAACCTTCACGGCGATGGCGGCGCTTCGCCCTGATGCCGAAGGACTCGAGCCCGGCCCCGAGGCGCCCCTTTCGGTCCTCGTGCCAAGCTTCCTGCTGTCGGAAATCGCCCGCGCGTTCCAGATCGGCTTTCTCGTTTTCCTGCCGTTTCTGATCATCGACCTGGTCGTCGCCGCCATCCTGATGTCGATGGGCATGATGATGGTGCCCCCGGCCATCGTCTCGCTGCCCTTCAAGCTTGCCTTCTTCGTCATCGCGGATGGCTGGACGCTGCTGGCCGACAGCCTCGTGCGCGGCTATTTCTGACGGGCTGCCCTCTGCCTGTTGCCGCATCTCGGAGCTCACGGCCGTTACCCATCTGGCTGACAAGAAAGCCGCTTCGCCCACGAGGCGGGCGCGCCCCAGGCGCATTCCGCCTGCACTTGAACCTTGGCGAGGCAGGCTGGCCGGCGGGACGGCACGGGTTCCGGAAAATCATCTCGCGGCCTGCGACCCTGCCGTTGCGACCCTCCGAAAGATGTCGACGCTTGGTCCGGCGCCGCAGCGTACCGCCTCACCGGACAACGAATTCAGCGTGCAGCGCTCCGGCGGCCTTGATGCTCTTGAGGATGTCGATCATGTCGCGAGGCGATACGCCCAACGCGTTGAGGCCGGCGATCACCTCGGACAGGGAGGTTCCCGGTGGCACTTCGGCAAGGCCGATCCCTTCCTCCTCGTCGATTTCGGCAGTTGTGCGCGGCACGACCAACGTTTCCCCCTCTGCAAAGGGGTTGGGCTGCGCAACCACGGGGGCCTCCTGCACCCGCAGGGTCAGATTGCCCTGCGACACCGCAACGCGCGATATCCGGACGTCCTGCCCCATCACAATGGTGCCCGAGCGCTGATCGACGACGACCCGCGCCTTCCGTTCGGGGCGCACCAATAGGTTCTCGATACGGCCGATCGCATGCGCGGGCGAGGCCATGCGGGTGGCCGCAATATCGAACCGCACGGTACCCGGGTCCAGCATGACCGCCACTGGCCGACCGAAAGCCTCGTTGATCGCCGTCTCGATCCGACCGGCCGTGGTGAAATCCGGCTCCCGCAGGGCCAGCCGCAAGGTTTCGAGCGAGGCCAGTTGGAAATCGACCTCGCGCTCAACCCGCGCGCCCGCGGGAATCACGCCGGCCGTCGGCACACCCTGGACGACGCCCCCGGCGTCGCCCTGGGCAGCGGCACCTCCGGCTATGATAGTGCCCTGGGCAACGGCATATATGTTGCCATCGGCGGCATTGAGCGGCGTCATCACCAGCGTGCCCCCCAGAAGGCTGTCGGCATCGCCGATCGCCGAGACCGTGACATCGATCTTGCTGCCGGTGCGGGCGAAGGCCGGCATGCTCGCGGTCACCATGACGGCGGCGACGTTCTTGGGGCGGAACTGCTCCCCGGAAACATTGACCCCGAGACGTTCGAGAATGTTCGACATGATCTCTTCGGTGAACGGGGCATTACGCAGGCCGTCACCGGTTCCGTTCAGACCCACCACCAGGCCGTAGCCGACGAGATCGTTGCCGCGCACGCCATCGAAATCCACCAAGTCCTTGATCCGGATCGGCCCGGCGGTTGCCCCTGGGCCCCAAAGGCAGATCACGGCGAGAAGGCTGAGAAGATGGAGCGCGGTTTTCATGACAGGAAGCTCACCAGATTGAGCCGGGCCGAACGGGCCGCCACCGTGTATAGAGCTTCAAGGCGGAATCGGGTCGATTCCAGCTCGTTTGCCGTATCGGCCGGGTCAACGCTGAGCAGATCGTTGCGGGCCATTTGCAGGCCGCTGGATTCCGCGGCAATTCGACTGGCGGCGCGCGAGATCCGTTCTTCGGCCAAACCCAGGTCCGCGCGCAGACCGGTGATCGCGTTGCCCGCGCTCATCAGGCCCTCGCCGGCCTGGCGCATCAGATCCTGCCGCGCTGTCCGTGACAGGGGCAGCGTATCGTCACCAGCCAAGGCGGCTGTCACGATCCGCTTCAGGGTGTCGCGGATTTGCGGATCGGCCGCCGTGACATCAAGGGAAACCGATTCTCCCGCGCCAAGCACGTAAGGCACCCGTTCTTCTGTCGCGCCGCGATAGACAGATGCATCGAACCCACCTGTCGGCGCCGTGAAGAAGGAGTCGAGCATCTGTGTCACCTCCGCCGCATTTTTGGCACCGGCGACGGCGCCCCGGGCGAGGTTCATGATTTCGTCGGCAGAAGCGAGCGGCGACTGACGCACCTTCTCGCCGCCGAAAAGAGTTTGTCCGGCGGTGCGCGTGTTGAATTGTGTCACGACAGACTCCAGCGTCTGGCGGGCTTCGCCGGCCACAGCCGCCACCGAGCCCGGCCCGGCAAGGCCATCCGCGAGCAGAGCCGAGTGGGCCAGAGCGGTCGTGTCGGCCATCACCCGTTCCAGAGCCGTCTGCATGGCGCCCGCCGTGATCATGACTTCTTGCGTCGCCGTTGCGCGACTGGAAAGCACCGTGAGGTTTCGTTCGATATCCGCCAGGCGCATATGATCGGCCTGCACGCGCGCGGTCACGTCCGACGTTCGGCCGGTCGCGAGCTCTTCGGTCAGCCGGGCCATCTGACCTTTCAGTTCGGCATTCTGGCGTCTCAAGGCCAAAGAGGCTGCCAGGTCTCCTATCGAGGGAAGGCTCATGGCTCAGATCCTCAGAAGCGTTTGCATCATTTCGTCCAGGGTCTGGATCATCCGGACGTTCGCACCGTAGGCTTGCTCGATCAGCAGGAGCTTTTGCATCTCGGCGTCGCTATCGACACCCTTCCGCGCGCGCAGGTCGTAGAGTTCCTCTCGCTGGGCCGCGGCATGGCTCATATCGCGATCCATGCGCAGCCGGGTCTGGCCGATGTCCGAGGCAAGCGCAGCCATGTGATCGGCAGCCGAACGCGCCACAACGCCGAGACCACCGCTGGTCAGGCTCTGGGACGCGCCCAGTGCGGCCTCCAGATTTCGGAGTAGGCCGGCGTCGCCTGCCGGGCCGGGCACGGCCGCGTTGATGCCATCGCGCAGGCGCCATGCTGCCCCGCCCTTTTCCGGTACGACCGCCGGGTTGACGGCGATCCGTCCGGCAAGGCCTGTCTCGTCGGCAGGCGAGAAAGACTGATCGGAATCCGTGAAAAGGCCAGCATCGCCGGGGGCCCGCGTGGGATCAAGACCCGGGGTCTGAAACCGTTGGATCAGGTCACGGGCAATTGCATCCACGCCGGCTTGGGCCGATACGGCCTGCTCATCTCGCAGTTCGAAAAGTGCCCCTAGGCGCCCCCCCGCAATCGGGTGATCATCTCCCGACACCCGGATAGGTTCGTCATTGATCGTCAGACCGGACAGTTGCCCGTTCTGCACGGTCATATGGGGGGTAACGACATTCACCGGGCTGAATCCCAGGGTCGCCGCCTTCCCGTCCAGAAGCGTGGCCCCGCCCCGTGAGTAAAGCGCGATCGCTCCATTCTCGCGTGGAACACGGCGCAAAGGGAGAAATTCGGCCAGCTGGTCAAGAGCTCGATCCCTGTGATCCTCCAGCGTGGCGGTCTGGCCGCCGCCATGTCCTGCACGAACGATCCGGGCGTCGAGTTTTTCCAGGCGGGACAGGGTCGCGTTCACGGTTTCAACCGCACGTTCGATCCCGGCATCCGCCCGCGTGCGGGCGTTCTGGATGGCGTCGGTAATGCCTCCCAGTTTGCCAGCAAGCGCCTGCGCCTCGTCGACCGCCGCTTCCAGTCGCACGGTCACGTCCGGACGACTGGCCGCTTCGACAAGGCTGGCTTCGAACCGCGTAGCATGCGCCGAAAGCGAGGACGCTTCCGTCGGGTTGCCGATCGCCCTTTCCATATCGGCGGCAAAACTGGACAGGGTTTCGGCACGGGAGAACCGCGCCTGTGACAATCGACTCTCGCTAACAAGGCCCTCCTCGACGGCCCGGGTCACGCCCTGAACGCTGACGCCGCCGAGGCGTTCCGGTGAGAGTTCCAGCGCGCGCGGCGCGTAGCCATCGGTTGTCGCATTCGCGAGGTTCGAAGAGACGACATCAGCCGCCCGTCCGCCGGCCTTCAAACCGCTCAGCGCGCTGGAGAGAGCTGTGGAAAGGGTCATTTGTCAGGCGCCTCCGGAGGTCGCGACGGTTTGAGGGTCACCGTTTGATATTCGTGGTTTCCTGGAGCATCTGGTCGACCGTCTGGATGACCTTTGCGTTCGAGGAATAGGCCCGCTGCGTCTGGATCATCTCGGTCAGTTCACTCGCCACGTCGGTGGCGGATTCCTCCCGCGCGAAGGCCACCACATCGCCGGTGGGGCCGTCGCCTGCATTCCAGAGGAAAAAGGACCCGCTATCGGTCGACGGAAGATACGTCTGCTGGTCCATGGCAACCAAGCCGTTGGGATTGGGCAGATCAACGAGGGGCACCTGGTAGATCGTGCGGGTCGCACCGGTATCGAAAGAGGCGTGGACGAAGCCGCGGTCATCCACCTTGGCCGAGGTCATGTTGCCGACCGGCGAGCCGTCCTTGGAAATGGCCAGCGGCGCGAAGCCGTCGGAAAGCTGCGTCAAGCCATTCGAGGTGCCGAGGGCCCCGATGTTGATTTCCATCGGGCCACCTTGGACGTTCACGATCAGATTGCCACTAGCGGGGTCATAAGCGCCGCCCGAAAGGGTCGTGACATCCTTGAGGGTTCCACCGGAGGCGCGGACATCGTCGAAGGTCAGCGTGTACTCCCCGATCACGGCGCCCCCCTGCGCGGAGTCCTTCAGGGTCATCGTCCATTCGTTCGAGGCGCCCGTTGCCGGAACGGTCGGATCGAAATCGATCAAGATGTTTTCCGATTTGCCGAGGTTGTCGAAATACTCGACCGAAAGCTGCTGGTCGCGTCCATTGCCACCCGCGATGGTTTCGGTCGCTGGGAGGTTGATGCCAAGGTCGATCTTGGTCGTCGGTTCGCCTGTAAGCTGACTCACATTGATCTGCACCGGTTCCAACCCGTCGCTGGTGTCTCGCGGGTACTGCGGTATAGTTCCGTCCGGGTTGGCCGGCCAGCCAAGCAGAACCAACCCGGAATCGGTGCGCAGGAACCCGTCGGCGTCCGTGCGGAAGGATCCAGTGGTCGTCAGCATCATCTGTGGCTTACCATTGTCGGCCGCCACGTCCGATTCGGAGGCCACAGGAAGCATGCCGCGCCCACGCACGGCAAGGTCATTGGCATTCGACGTGGTCACCAGGGACCCGCCTTCATCGACCAGTCGCTGCGTTGTCGAACGCACCCCGCCGGCCGAGTAATTGCCACCATTGGCCGAGACAACCAGCGACTGGAAATCCGTTTCCACGCGGCGGTAGCCGAACGTGGAGGAATTGGCGATGTTGTCAGAGATCGCCGCCAACCGCGTGGCATTCGAACTCAGCCCCGCCACGCCGGCGTTCAGGGAGGAGGACATGGTCATGAAAACGCCTTTCTGCTGCATCGACTGTCACCGATGCCCAGATCTACGCCCGCTCCTTTAATGTCGCGCTAACGGATAAAAAGCTTCACATTTCTTCTCAGTCCGAGCGCAGAAGTATCACCTCCAAACGGTTGTTGCGCAGCGCCATGGCGTCCGCGACCACTGGCGCGCGATCGGCATTACCCGTGACGCGCCGCATTCGCGTCTTCGGCAGGCCAGCATCCTGCAGCAGGCGACGCATCCGGTCGGCCCGGGCTGTCGAAAGATCCCAGACGGGATTTTCCGCCCGCACCACCGGCACGGACCGTGTGTACCCTTCTATGGCGAAACCGTTCTGGACCATGGCACTGACCGACGCAATGATCGCCGCCAGTTCCACAAGCAGCTCGGTTGGCCGCGCGGTGCCGGCTGCGAATAGGCGCGCTTCGTCGCGCTCGAACAGTTCGATCACCAGCCCCTCGTCGGTAACCCGGGTCAGAATGTGGCGGCGGGCCTTCGGGGAAACGCTGCTGTCGCCATCTCCGCCGGCCAGCGCCTGCGCCACCTCGTCGAGTTGGGACTGGCGCTGGCTTTCGGGCGAGGGGATGCCTGCCGAACGGCCGGCCCCATCCGGATCCAAGCCCATTTGCCCGCGCGCCTGCCGTGATTCAGTGGGGCGAGCATTCGTGGCGCCCGTACCGTTCTGCGGCAGCCCCTCTTCGGAGAAAATACTGTTACCACCGAAAGCGCCGTCGCCGCCACCCGAAACGCGGCTGACCGGGATCGTCGGACTGAAATAGTCCGCAATTCCCTTCCTCTGCTTCTCTGTCGTCGCGTTCAACAGCCACATCAAGAGGAAGAAGGCCATCATCGCCGTCACGAAATCCGCGTAGGCAACCTTCCACGCCCCACCGTGGTGCCCGTCACCCGCGACGACCTTCTTCTTTTTCCTGATGATGACTGGCGCGGCATTATCGCCAAGCGCGCCCATCTTCACCACCTAGTCTACTCACCCGATCCGAGGGTTAGCATCAAGGTCTTACCTGTTGCTTAACGTCGGCCCGGCGGCCGATCGGCTGGCCGGATCTCAGTAGTTCTGGGCCTTGCGGATTCGGGTCATGCGCTCGGCCGCGCCAACGGCATCGCCGAGCGTTTCGATGCCACGAGCCCGCATCAGCTCTTGCATCTGCAAGAAGATCTCGGCCGTCGCAACGGTATCACCCATGGCCGTGTGCCGCAGTTCGGGCGGGATAGAGACGCCGAAGCGGGCCGCCAGCGCATCGAGCGTGTGTTCGCCGGTGTGCTCGAAAAGCGCCGCCGACAACAGCACGGTGCAGAGCGCCGGCTGGTCGAACCGGCGTCCGATCTGCGCCTCCTTGAGCCGCAGGAAGGTCATGTCAAACGGTGCGTTATGGGCAACCAGGATCGACCCCCCGCAAAAGTCGTGAAAGGCCCGCCCGACCTCGTCCATCTTCGGGGCATCGCGCACCTGCGCGTCGTCGATGCCGTGGACGGCCGTCGCGCCGGGTGGAATCGGCCGCCCGGGATCGACCAGTTGATCGAAGGCCTCGCCGTGCAGGATCCGCCCGTTGACGATGCGCAGCCCCGCGATCTGCACGATCTCGTCGCCGCCGCGCGGGGCCAGGCCCGTCGTCTCGGTGTCGAAGACGACATAGGACAGATCCTTCAGCGGCCGCTCGGCCAGGTCGCCGCTGACCTCTGCTTGCGGAAGATCGAAATCGTAGAACTCCGGGCGCGAGTCCTCGGGCGACAGCGCCGGCGCTCCGGCGGCCTGCAGCGGCAGGACGATACGATCGCCGTCGCCGGCGGTTTCGCACCATATCTCGGTGCGGTGTCCATCCAGCGCGTCGCGGCCGGAATAGTCCCCGTAGCTTTGCGACAGGGGCGTGCGCATCCAGCCGTCGATCATCCCCTCGGTCACCTCCGGGCCCTGCCATTCGACGGTAAGCCAGACCTCGGTATCATGCCGCTCGGCCTTCAGCGTGATATCATGACGCGCATCGGACTCCGTCAGGCCATCGAGGACCCGCGCCAGGAGTTCCATGATGGCAAAGCCGTCACACCTGAGGAAGGATTGCCCCCCGCGCACGGTCAGCGGTGCCCGGCATCGGGCCTTGAGCGCGTCGAAGATGTCCTCGGCGGCCACCTCGGTCAGCGGCCAGTGGCGCGTCGTCGCCTCGCCGTGCCGCCGGCTCATGTCACGAAGCGTGCTGAAAAGGCGCGTGATCTCGTCCCGCATGGCCGCGTCGAAGGTGGCGCGTGTTTCCGCCGGCAATTCGGAATCCGCCTGCAGGACGTCGAGGATGGCGCCGATCCCCGCGGCCGGCCGCCGGACGTGTTCCAGCAGTTCGTTGAACAGGTGATCGCGCTCGGCGTGGGATTTCAGGTCGTCCGTGGCATCGTGGAAGATCACCACGTGACCCACGTGCGCGCCGTCAGCGACCACGGGGCTGACCCGTCCCAGAAGGAACCTTTCGCCCTCGGCGGTGGCGACGAGAAAGGATTCCGACTCGGCCTGCCCGCGGGCCCGCCGGGCCTCCATCCTGTTGACCGCGTGCAGAAGCGGCTCCGGCCTGAGGAACCCCTCAAGCCGGCGGTCCAGGCCGATATCGCCCAGCAACTCCTGGGCAACGCGGTTGTAGAGCATGATCCGGTTGTCCGGCGTGGCCACCACGACGCCCTCGGCCAGATCGCGCAGGAGCGCCTCGAAAAGCGCCTTTTCGCGGTTCAACCGCTCGGTTTCACGGGCGATGGCGCGGTCCTGGGCGGCCCTTGCTTCGGCCAGGGCGGCGTTGATCTCGTTGGCCGCGGGCGCGAGGGCCCCAAGGTAGCGGGCCGGTGTCTCGTCGATGCCGGCGCCGACCTCGGCCTGGGCGCGGGTATGCAGGTCCGAGGCCAGCCGGCGAATCGGATTGGCCACGTTCTGATCGAACAGAAGACCGATCCAGGTGGTCAGCGCGAGGATCGCGAAACCGGCCACCAAGCCGGCCACGACGTAACCCTCCGCGGGCCCGCCGTAGCGTCCATGGGCAATCCAGAGCCCGGCAACCACCGCGGCCACCCCGCCCGCCGCCAGAGCAGCGAAGAACAGCGCGAACCGCAGGCGAAGCCCCAGGCGCTCACCCATCCGCTGTGTCCCCGAGAAGGTCGCTGATCCGATCGGTCAGTTCGGTCGTGGCGAAGGGCTTGGCAAGGAAGGCGTCTGCGCCCAGTGCCAGACCCTTGCGCCGCTCGACCTCGCCGCCGCGGGCTGTCATCATCAGGACCTTGGTGTCGTTCAGCCGCTCGTCCTTGCGGATCATCTGGCAGATCTCGTAGCCGGATTTTCCCGGCAGCATGACGTCGAGCACCACCAGATCGGGCCGCTCCTCGGTCACGGCCTGCATGGCGTCGCTGCCCGAGGCCACGCGCCGCAGGCGGTATCCCTGACGGCCGATCATGTGTTCCAGCGCCAGGGCGATGTTGTCCTCGTCTTCCACCAGTAGAACGGATTTCTGCGTCATCTGGGCCTACTCCGCTATTGCTCCGGGCATACCGCCCGGATCAGGGGATCGTCCTTCGGAATTTGCGTCCAGTCGGCCTTGGCGGGCTCCTCCAGGGCCGCATCCGTGACCAGGGCCCGGGCAGAACGCGCGCAGTCCACCAAAACCGGAAGGCTTTCGGTCGCGCGCCAGCGCTGGAACAGATACAGTTCCACAAGCCGCACCTGCGGGGCATCGGGATTGTCGCGGATCGTGGACCTGTCAAGCGCGACCAGGCGGGTGGTCTGGGGCATGAGGTAGGTCCAGGGTTTCCATAGTGCGCGTGTCTCGGTGCTGTCGACCACCTCAACGCCCTCGGGCAACGCCTCGGCCGTTCGCGCCGCCCAAGTGTATTCCGACCAGATGCCGAAGCCCAGCATGGTCAGCCCCGCGGCCGCCGGCATCACCCAGCCCGGCACGCGCCCGCCTGTCAGCCGGTTGAGAAGCAGCACGGCGCCCGCGGCACCGAAGCCGGCCGCGAAAATGGCGATGAGTTCCAGAAACATTGTCGTGCTACCCCATTATCCCGCGGCCCTGACCGACAGCCGATTGCATTGTCTTGATGACCATGAAGGCATCGCGCAGGTGATTGCGCTCAAGCTCGGAAAGCTGCCCGGGGGCCATGAAATTGTCGGGTTTCTTGCCCGCCCGGATCTGCTGGGCCTGATGGCGCAGGCGCGTTTCGGCGATCAGGTCGTAGGCATCGATGAGGTCTCGCGCGCCCGCGTCGGACATCAGGCCCGCCTCCTGTGCCGCTTCCAGCCTTTCGCGGGTGTTCGCCGCCTCGATGGAACCGCGCAGCGCATAGACCCGCGCCAGATCGACCACCGGGACCACGCCGGAATGCTTGAGATCGACCATGTTCTTGTGCTCGCCGGAACGGATCAGCGCGAATCCGCGGAAAAGGTTGAGCGGCGGCGTGTGCTTCAGCGAATTGGACACCATGTGCGCCACGAAGATCGAATTGCGCCGTGCCATTTCGAGTGTCTCGGCCTGAAGGTTCCCGAACAGGCGAGTATCGCCGGAAATGGGCCGCAGGTCGAACATGACGGAGGCCAGCATCTGCGCCTCTTCGTCCGGTTCGGCGATCCACTTGGCGAAATACTCTCGCCAGACCCGGCGCGGTTGTCGCCAACGCGGGTTGGTCGCCATCATGTCGCCCGGGCAATAGATGAACCCGCAGGTGTCCAGCCCGTCGGATACGAATTGCGCCAGTTTTGCGAAATAGGCATCGTGTTCCGGCTTTGCCCCGTCGTCGAGGATCAGGCAGTTGTCCTGATCCGATATCCCCGTCTGTTCGCGCCGCCCCTGGGAGCCGCAGGCAAGCCAGAGATAGGGAACAGGCGGCGGCCCGAACGTCTCCTCTGCCAGCACGAGCAGGCGGCGCGTGATCGCATCGGTGATATCGGTGATCCGCCGGGTGATGGCCGCGTGGCGGGTGCCGGCACTGACGAGCTGCGCCAGAAGCTCGGGCACGCGCTCCATCACGGCGGCCATCTGGGTGGCCGTCTCGGCCTGCACGACCTCCGCCACCATGTGACTTGCCGTCGTGGCCTGCTGGCGGAACAGATCGGTCTTGCCGATCATGCCCAGGATGCGCCCCCGCGCGGCGACCGGCAGATGGTTGATCCCGTGGTCGGCCAACGCCATCAGCGCATCCAGCCCCGTGCGCTCGGGCGTGATGGTCATGGGATCGGGCGTCATGATGCGGTGCACCGGAACGCTGCCATCCAGTCCCTCGGCAAGCACGCGGTTGGTCAGGTCATGCACCGTGACGATGCCGCACAACTCACCCTCCTCCATGACCATGACGGAGGAAATGCCGTGCTCCCGCATCAGGCAAGCGACATCGCGAACGGTACTGTCACGCGCGCAGGTCACCGCCTGCCGGCTCATCAGGTCCGACACCTGAAGCGCCGTCAGCCCGGTGGCATACGGCCCTTCTTCGGTCGGTCGGGCCGGCGTGGAGCGGCCGAACCAGTCGGCAAAGGCCGGGACCGTCTCGATCAACTCGTGAAAGCGATCGGCGGGAACGACCAGCAGGCTCCCCGGCTGCGTCACCCGGGCGGTCAGCATCGCCCGCCCGTCCCGCAGAAGGCCGCGTTCTCCCATGATGTCGCCGGGGCCGCGTTGCGAGACCAGATCGGAGTTCGACGACTCGATGTCGAGCGCGCCGCTTTCGACTATGTAGAGGCCGTCTAGCGGATCGCTTTCATGAAAGAGGACCTGCCCCTCGCCCACATCGATCCGGCGAACATCCCTGGCAAGGGGAGGCCGGGACTCCTCGGGCAGCAGGTCGAAGGGCGCGTACTGGGTGAGGCTCTCCAGAACACTGCTCTGATCCTCTGGCATCGGGTCAATCCCCTGTAAAGTGTCTAAGAGACAGCCCTGATCCGGAAATATCGGGGGCCGGAAACCAGCCTACCGCGTCCGGCAGGCCGGCAACAGGGGGCGCCGAGGCGCCCCCTGTCTGTCATCGCGATCAGTGCCCGGCAGAGGCGTCGCCCGCGCCTTTCGGCACGCGGACGCTTTCCACAAGGTCCTTGATCTCCTGCGGCGTCTCCTTGGTCATGCTGGCCACGATGTAAGCCACCAGGAAGTTCACCGCCGCGCCGATCGCCCCGAAGGAGGTCGACTTGATCGGACCCAGCAGCGGATCGGCATCGCTGAACTGGTTGGTATCGGGGATGAAGAACCAGCCCTTGTGCAGGAAGATGTAGACCAGCGTCACCACCAGGCCGGCCAGCATGCCTGCCACCGCGCCGGAGTTGTTGATCTTCTTCCAGAAGATACCCATCATCAGCGCCGGGAAAATCGAGGCCGCAGCCAGACCGAAGGCCAGCGCCACCGTCTGCGCGGCGAACCCCGGTGGATTGAGCCCCAGGTAAGAGGCCACCACGATCGCCAGGGCCATCGCGATCCGGGCGGACAGAAGCTCGCCCTTCTCCGAGATCCCCGGTACGAAGTGGCCCTTGATCAGGTCATGGCTCACCGCCGAGGATATGGCCAGCAACAGCCCGGCAGCCGTGGACAGCGCCGCGGCAAGACCGCCGGCCGCCACGAGGCCGATCACCCAGGCAGGCAGGTTGGCGATTTCCGGGTTGGCCAGCACCAGAATGTCGCGGTTGAAGTTGGTCAGCTCGTTGCCTACCCAGCCTTCTTCCTCGGCCCTGGCCTGCATCTCTTCGCTGGCGTCGTTGTAGTACTGGATCCGGCCGTCATCGTTCTTGTCCTCCCAGCCGAGCAGCCCGGTCTTCTGCCAGGTCAGCATCCACTGGTACTCCGGGTCGGTCTGGATCTGCTCGACCGAGACCGCCTGCGATTCGGTCCCCTCGGGCCACATCAGATCGGTAATGTTCAGCCGCGCCATGGCCCCCACGGCCGGAGCCGTCAGGTAAAGCAGCGCGATGAAGACCAGAGTCCAGCCGGCGGACCAGCGCGCGTCGGACACCCGCGGCACAGTGAAGAAGCGCATGATGACGTGCGGCAGACCGGCGGTGCCGATCATCAGCGACAGGGTGAACAGCACCATGTTCAACGTATTGCTGTGATGCGCCGTGTATTCCTTGAAGCCGAGGTCGGTCACGATCTGGTCAAGCTTCGCCAGAAGCGGCTCGCCGCTGGCGGTATGCTCGCCGAACAGGCCCAGCCCCGGGATCGGGTTCCCCGTCAGTTGCAGCGAGATGAAGATCGCCGGAATGGTGTAGGCCAGGATCAGCACGATGTACTGCGCCACCTGGGTATAGGTCACACCCTTCATGCCGCCGAAGACCGCGTAGGCGAAGACCACGAGCGCCCCGATGATCAGGCCGGTGGTGTTGTCCACCTCCAGGAAGCGGCCGAAGGCCACGCCGACGCCGGTCATCTGGCCGATGACATAGGTGGTCGAGGCCACGATCAGGCATATCACCGCCACCAATCGCGCGGTCTTGGAGTAGTAGCGGTCCCCGATGAACTCCGACACCGTGAACTTGCCGAACTTGCGCAGGTAGGGCGCAAGCAGCAACGCCAGCAGCACGTAGCCGCCGGTCCAACCCATGAGGAAGGTGGAGTTGTCGTAGCCCACGAAGGCGATGAGGCCGGCCATCGAGATGAACGAGGCGGCCGACATCCAGTCGGCCCCGGTGGCCATGCCGTTGGTGATGGGATGCACGCCGCGGCCGGCGGCGTAGAATTCGCTGGTGGAGCCGGCACGGGCCCAGACCGCGATCCCGATATAGAGCGCGAATGACGCGCCCACGAAGATCAGGTTGATGATAAACTGGTCCATCGGTCGGGCCCCTTATTCTTCGCCAACGCCGTGTTCGGCGTCGAGCTTGTTCATCCGCCAGGCGTAGAAGAAGATCAGGACCAGAAAGACCAGGATCGACCCCTGCTGCGCGAACCAGAATCCCAAGTCGGTGCCCCCGACGGAAATTCCCGAAAGAACCGGGCGCAGCAGGATGCCGAACCCGAACGATACCAGGGCCCAGATCACCAGGCTCCAGGCGATGAGCCGCACATTGGCCTTCCAATATGCGGCGCTAGAGTCTTTTTCGGACATGAATTGTCCTCCCTTCATCGGTTTCCTCGTTTCCGGCGCAGGCGGTGCGGCGCCGGCTCTCCCTTACGCGGTCGATCGTTCGACGACCGCGGTCAGCTCTTTCGCGACGGCATCGATATCCGCCATCGCGTCGACGCGGCTCAGCGCGCCCTTTTGCTCGTAGAAGGCGATCAGCGGCGCGGTCTGGGCATGGTAGGCCTCCAGCCGCTGCTTGACGGTCTCGGCGTTGTCGTCCGCCCGGCGCTTCATCTCGGTGCCGCCGCACTTGTCGCAGACACCTTCCGAGGCCGGCTGCTTGAAACTGTCGTGGTAGCCCTCGCCGCAGCCGGCGCAGGTGAAGCGGCCCGAGATCCGGGTCACCATGGCGTCGTCGTCAACCTCCAGGCTGATGGCGGCGTCCACCCGCTTGCCCACTTCGGCCATCAGGTCATCCAACGCCGCCGCCTGGTCCGCCGTGCGCGGAAAGCCGTCCAGGATCACCCCGGCGGCGCAGTCGTCTTCGGCCAGCCTGTCGCGCAGGATCGCGATGACAATGTCGTCGCTGACCAGTTCGCCGGCCTCCATGACCGCCTTGGCCTTCTGCCCGGCTTCGGTGCCAGCGGCCACGGCGGCGCGCAGCATGTCGCCCGTGGAAAGCTGCACCATGCCGAAGCGATCCTGCAGCATCCGGGCTTGGGTGCCCTTGCCGGCGCCGGGCGGGCCCAGCAGCACCAGATTGGCGGCGGTGGCGGGGGTTTGGCTTGCGTCCATGTCGTGTCCTCCTGCGGATCAGCCGGCTCAGATGGCTTCGGGCCGATTGGCGATCAGGTCGTCCACCACGCCCGGATCGGCCAGCGTGGAGGTGTCGCCAAGGCTATCGGTCTCGTTCTCGGCGATCTTGCGCAGGATACGGCGCATGATCTTGCCCGAGCGGGTCTTGGGCAGGCCCGGGGCCCACTGGATGACATCCGGCTTGGCGATCGGGCCGATCTCGGTGCGGACCCACTTGGTCAGTTCCGCGCGCAGATCCTCGGAAGGTTCGTAGTCCTCCATCAGGGTGACGTAGCAGTAGATGCCCTGGCCCTTGACATCATGCGGGAAACCGACAACCGCCGCCTCGCTGACCGCTTGATGCGCGACCAGGGCGCTTTCCACTTCGGCCGTGCCCATGCGGTGGCCCGAGACGTTGATCACGTCATCCACGCGGCCGGTGATCCAGTAGTAGCCGTCGGCATCGCGCCGGCAGCCATCGCCGGAGAAGTAATAGCCCTTGAACATCTCGAAGTAGGTCTTCACGAACCGCTCGTGATCGCCCCAGACGGTGCGCATCTGGCCCGGCCAGCTGTCGCGAAGGGCCAGAACGCCCTCGCAGGCACCGTCGAGCTCGTTGCCCTGATCATCCAGGACGACCGGCTGCACGCCGAAGAACGGTTTCGTGGCCGAGCCGGGCTTGGTCGGCGTGGCCCCGGGCAGCGGCGCGATGAGAATGCCGCCGGTCTCCGTTTGCCACCAGGTGTCCACGATGGGGCAAGTGCCCTTGCCGACGTTGTCATTGTACCAGTTCCAGGCCTCGGGATTGATGGGCTCGCCCACCGAGCCGAGAATGCGCAGGCTGGACAGATCGCAGGCCTCCACCGGTTCCGTGCCCTTGCCCATGAGCGCGCGGATGGCCGTGGGCGCGGTGTAGAATTGCGTGACGCGATGGCGTTCGCACACCTGCCAGAACCGGCCCGCGTCGGGGTAGGTGGGCACGCCCTCGAACATCAGCGTCGTCGCGCCATTCGCCAGCGGCCCGTAAACGATGTAGCTGTGGCCGGTGACCCAGCCCACATCGGCGGTGCACCAGTAGACATCGCCAGGGCAATAATCGAAGACGTATTCATGCGTCATCGCGGCATAGGCCAGGTAGCCGCCGGAGGTGTGCACGACGCCCTTGGGGTGCCCGGTGGATCCAGATGTGTAGAGGATGAAAAGCGGGTCTTCCGCCCCGATTTCCTCGGCGGGGCAGTCGGCGCTGACGGTCTGGCGCAGGTCCTCGTAATGAACATCGCGCTTGGCGTCCCAGGTGGTCTGCTCGCCGGTGCGAGCCACGACCAGAAGCTTGACATGATCGTCGCAGCGGCGCAGCGCCTGATCGCAGTTGGTCTTCAGGTGCGTCACGCGGCCACCGCGCGGCGCCCCGTCCGCGGTGATGACGACCTTGGCCTCGCAGCCGTTGACACGGTCGGCCAGCGCGTCCGGCGAGAAGCCGGCAAAAACCACCGAATGGATCGCCCCGATCCGAGCGCAGGCCAGCATTGCATAAGCGGCTTCGGGAATCATGGGCAGGTAGATCACCACCCGGTCCCCCCGGCCCACGCCCATTTCCTTCAGAACGTTGGCAAAGACCGAAACCTCGTGGTGAAGCTCGCGGTAGGTGATGTGCTTTGCATCGTCCGTGGGTTCGTCCGGTTCCCAGATGATGGCGGTCTGGTCACCGCGCTCTTCAAGGTGACGGTCGATGCAATTGGCCGCCACGTTCAGGGTGCCATCCTCGAACCACTTGATCGAGACGTTGTCGTAATCGAACGAGGTGTTCTTGACCTTGGTGTAGGGCTTGATCCAGTCGAGCCGCTTGCCCTCTTCGGCCCAGAAGGCGCCCGGGTCGGCGACCGAGGCATCATACATCTTCTGGTATTTTTCTGCGTCCACATGCGCCTGGGCGACAATGTCCCGCGGCGGGGCGTGAACCGTTTCGGCGGCGGCATCTTGTGCGGTGGTGTCGGTCAAGGAACTCCTCCTTTCTTGGCCGTGCAGGCAGGCAGGCCCTGCAATTTGGTATTCAACTGCATACGATACACGATTTTTGTAAACCCAATAACACATCACTGGTATTGCTAGATTTTTTTGAAAATTACTTTACGGATACGAGGGAGATAATTGTCAATTCAATGACTGATGCGACGAATCCCTTCAAATACAATGCCTAAGAGCTGACCTGCGCCCGCTTCACGCGGCGTCAAAGCGAGTGACGCGCTTTACGTAGCGTAATAAAGCGTCAATAGCGCTGCATACCCCCTTCGGCCGGCGGCGGTGCGCAACGGGCCGTGCCGGGCTTGTCCGAATCACGTCTCGGCTTGCGCCAGAAGCGGATTCGGCTCATCTTGGCGACGCATCAAGCCGGGACGGACATGGTCGATCAGGGCGAAACAGGGGTGAGTCCCTACCTGACAACGCGCGAGGTTGCCGATCTGCTGCGCGTAAAGGAGCGCAAGGTTTACGACCTCGCCGCAAGCGGCGAGATTCCGCATCGCCGCATCACCGGAAAGCTGCTTTTCCCGCGTTCGGAACTGCTGGCCTGGATCGAGGGCCCGGAACATGCCGCCACGGCCGCGCGGCCGCCTGTTCTTACCGGGTCGCATGACCCTCTTCTCGATTGGGCGGTGCGGGATTCCGACTGCGGGCTTGCCATCCTCCTGAACGGCAGTTCCGAGGGGCTGGACCGTTTCCTTTCCGGCCAGGCGGCCCTCTGCGGGCTGCATCTTCGCGATGAAGACGGATGGAACGTGGGTACCGTGCGGGCCCGCGCACCGCGTGACTGCGTATTGATCGGCTGGGCCAAGCGGCAGCGCGGATTGCTCCTCTCGCCAGCGGCCGCCAAGAAGATAAACGCGATCAGCGATTTGAAGGGGCGGCGCGTGGCATTGCGTCAGCCCGGCGCGGGCGCGACAGCCCTTTTCGACCGCTTGCTCGCCGAAGCGGGCCTCCGCCCCGAGGACTTGGAGCCCGCGCCCGGCCTTGCCCGCACCGAAAGCGATGCCGCCGCCGAGGTCGCGGCGGGCCAGGCAGAGGCCGCGATGGGGTTGTCTACGCTTGCCCGCCCCTTCAACCTGGAATTCCTGCCGCTCGTCGAGGAACGTTTCGATCTGCTGATCGACCGGCGCGCCTATTTCACCGAGGAAATTCAGCGTTTGCTGCGATTCGCCCGCAGACCCGCCCTTGCCCGCAAGGCCGAGGCGATGGGTGGCTACGACCTGTCCGTGATGGAAGAGGTGCGCTGGCTGTCTCCTTGAGGGACGGCGCCGCTCCTCAGGCGCCGCCCCCATACGATCAGCCTTCGGCGTTGGGGAAAAACAGCTGCTGCCCGTCCACCTCGTACGCGGCGATGGCGGCCTGTCCCTCCTCCGAGAGGATCCAGTCCACGAATTGTTGTCCCATCTCGGCTTTCACGTTGGGATGCTTCTCCGGGTTCACCAGGATGATCCCGTACTGGTTGAAGAGCTTCGGGTCGCCCTCGACCATGATCTCATAGTCGCCCTTGTTCCCAAAGGCGATCCAGGTGGCCCTGTCAGTCATGATATAGGCGCCCATCGCCGTGCCGGTATTGAGAGTGGCGCCCATGCCGGACCCGGTTTCGCGATACCAGCTGCCTGATTCGGCCCGGGCATCGATGCCGGCTTGGTTCCAAAGCCGCATCTCGGCCTTGTTCGTGCCGCTGTCGTCCCCGCGCGACGCGAAGCTCGCCTCTGCCTCAGCGATTCTTGTCAGGGCTGCAACGGCATCCTCCATGCCCTTCACACCTGCGGGGTCCCCGGGCGGGCCCACGATGACGAAATCGTTGTACATGACATCATGGCGCGCGACGCCGTGACCATTCTCGACGAATCTTTCTTCCGCGGGCTTGGCATGAACGAAAAGAACATCGCCATCGCCCCGCGCGGCATTCTTGATGGCCTGGCCCGTGCCCACCGCCACGACGCGCACGTCGATACCGCTCTTTTCCTCGAAGATCGGGAGAATTCGCCCGAACAGGCCGGAATTTTCGGTTGAAGTCGTGGACTGAACCACGATGAAGCCGTCATCGGCCGCCGCAGCCGGTACCCAAGCCCCACCGGCCACCACGACCGCAGCGGCAAGTGACATGAAGATGTGTCTGATCATGAAGAACTCCCTGGTTTCTAGGTTGGCGTGGATTGGCCCGGCGCAACGAATAGGCGGCCGTCAAGCCAGGCCTGTGCGGCCTCGGACCGTGGATGATCGAGTACCGCTTGAACGGGGCCGCTTTCGACCACTTGCCCCGAGTGAACGAAGTGAAGATCCTCACCCAGCCGCCGTGCCTGTGCAGGATCGTGGGTGATCATGACGACAGTGACGCCCCGCGCCCGGGCGTGCGCGATCAGATCTTCCACCGCCTGCGCCGAGGACGGATCGAGGCTGGCGGTAGGTTCGTCGAGGAACAGAAGTTCCGGGTCGCAGGCGAGCGCGCGCACCACCGCCAAGCGTTGTTGCTCTCCCCCCGACAGAACGCGGGCCGGGCGATGCGCCATGTCCTCCAGACGGGCGCGCCGCAGGGCCTCGAATATCCGGCTGTCCCGGTCGCCGGCGCGCAGCCCGCGAACCGAAAGCGCGAAGCGCAGGTTGGCCAGAACCGAGCGGCGCAACATCACCGGGCGCTGAAACACCATGGCCTGTGCGCGGCGCGCGGCCCGGTCCATCGGGCGGCCGCGCCACCGGATTTCCCCCGCCGATGGCGTCAGCAGCCCGTGCATCAGGCGCAAAAGTAGGCTTTTGCCCGCGCCGTTCGCCCCCATGATGACGCTGCATCGGCCTTCACGGATCCGGATGTCCAAATCGTCAATCAATCGTTTGCCACCAGCGTCGAAGCAAAGACCCGCGGCGCTGACAAGCACCGGCGAAGCAGGCGCCGCCACCGGCGTTGGCGGCATGGGGGTATCGCGCAGCGCCTCACACATAGGCGGCCCTCACGGCCGAGGCGCGCACCGCCATCACAGCAGCGTTAACGCAGAACGCCAGAACCAGGAGCACGATCCCCAGCGCCAAGGCCAGTTGCAAGTTTCCTTTCGAGGTTTCCAGCGCGATCGTCGTGGTCATGACCCTGGTCACGTGGTTGATGTTACCCCCCACGATCAAGACCGCCCCGACCTCGGCCACGGCGCGGCCGAACCCGGCCAGCGCCACGGTCAGCAAGCTGTAGCGCGCATCCCAAAGCAGCGCCAGCACGCGGTCGATACGGCCCACCCCGAGCGAGGCGAACTGCTCTGCATATTCACCGTGGAGGTCCTCCACCACCTGCTTGGTCAGCGCGGCCACGATCGGCGTGACCAGGATCGTCTGCGCGATGATCATCGCCGTGGGGGTGTAAAGCAGTTGCAACGGGCCGAGGGGGCCCGAGGCGGAAAGCATCAGGTAGACGATCAGCCCCACCACGACCGGGGGCAGACCCATCAGCGCATTCAGCACCACCGTGACGAGCGTTCGCCCGGGAATGCGGAAGGCGCCCACGACGGCGCCGAGCGGCAAACCGATCACACAGGCGATGGCGACCGCCGTCAGTGTCACTCGCAGCGACAGGGCAATGATGCCGATCAAGTCCGTATCCCATTGAAGGATCAGACTGATGGCTTCTGCCATGGTGCCCCAGAAGTCGCCCATCTATGCGTTTCCTCCCTATACAGGAAGAAATGACAGGAAAATGCACAAGAATCCACCTCGAATCTTTTCCATTACCATTCGGCAAGATCCCGGCGCACATGCATATCAAGCTGTCCATTGGGCAAAGAAATTCATGACGTTCGCCGGCCACCAGTTCACAGCGACAGGAAATTCGGCGCCCCGCAGCGCCCGAACCGTGCCCAGGTTTCTTACCCCGCTGCGTATCGCCCCCGGGAAGCCGCCGGCGCGTTCGGCGGCCCGGACACGCTGCTGCCATTTTGATCGGAGTAGTGCGGCACCGGCCCCCGCATCTCCGCCCCTCATTTGGTCAGGCGGAAACGCTTGCGTAGCTTGTTCGACCGGCGGCGCGGCCGATCAGATCGCCGGACGACCTTCACAAGGAAGGAACACGGAGCCGCGCGAGTATCGCGTCAGGTCCACATCCGCCTTCTTGAAGGACACGAAGAAATGGTGCCGGTGATAGGACTCGAACCTACGACCCCATCATTACGAATGACGTGCTCTACCAGCTGAGCTACACCGGCCCATGTGCCGCGCGCCTATAGCACCGCCTGACGCGCGGGAAAAGCCCTATTTTTCCGCCTTGGGCGCCTGTTCGTCCTCCGCGCTGTCAGTCACGATCTCGGCATCGACGACAGCCGCGTCGGCATCGGCGTCTTCCTCCGACTTGTCCTCGAGCGATCCCACGATCAGCGGCAGCACCTCGACCCCCGTGGCGCTGGAGAAGCTCATCGGCGGCGGCGAGGTCCAGCTCAGTGTATCGAAGGCCTCGCAGTTTTCGCACACCGGCTGCCACTCCGCGTGGATATGATGGCACTTCTCGCAGACCCATTGCGGCCCGCGGGGCGCCGAAAGGGCGCGCGCCAGCCAGCCTTCCACAACAGCGTCAGACGCGCCTTCCCCGCGCTCGATCGCGGCCATAAGCGTCAAGGCCCGGGCATCCGGGTCCGTTTCGGCCAGATCGCCAAGGGCGCGCCGCGCGCCGGGGAAGTCCTCGGCCGCGATGTGCAACTCGGTTTCCACCAAGCGTGTTTCGCGGTGATCGGGGTGGATCTTCAACAGCTTGGCGAAGCGCTTCAGACGGTCATCGGGCGTCTCGTCAGGTTCGATTTCGGCGAAGACCGCGGCCAGGTCCGGGTGCGGCTGGGCCTCCCATGCTTTGCGCACCACGCGGGTTGCATACCGCTTCGATCCCTTTTCGATATAGCTGCGCGCCGCCAGCACCGCGGCCGGCACCAGATCGGGCGACAGCCGATTGGCCTCGATCGCGGCTTCGCGGGCCTCGATGTGCTGGCCGTCCTCCAGGACCTCGCGTGCCTCCGAAAGGGCCAGCACCGCGTCCCGCCGGCGGTGAAGGTCGCGCGGCATGTTTCCATACTTCAGCTTCGCGTTCAGGGTCTCGCGCGCGCCGGCCCAATCCTCCTTCTGCGCCTGCAGGCGCAGAAGCGTGTCTTGCACCTCCTTGTGGCGGGGCTTGATCGAGAAGGCCGTCTGGGCCAGCCGCAGGGCCGTGTCGGTGTCTCCCTCCGACAGTTTCTGGCGCATGATCCCGCGCACGCCCACGAAGCGGGTCTTCTCGTTCTTCAGCAAGCGCTTGTAGATTTCCTCTGCCTTGCGGCGATCACCGGAAATCTCGGCGCCCTGCGCCGCGATCAGGTTGGTCAGCGCGGGTTTGTGCAGGAATTTTTCCGCCCGGCGCGCCTTGGTCATGGCCTCCGCCCCTTCGCCCGAGGCAAGCGCAAGCAGCCCCTCGGACAAGGCGTTATAGCCCTTCTCTTGCCGGTGCTGGGCGAAATGCCGCGAAATCGCCGTTTCGTCCCCGTTGATGAAGCGCAGCACCGCCACCAATAAAGCCGCCAGCTTCATCAGGAGCCAGATCGCCACGACCAGCAGCACCAGGGCAATCAGCGCGGTCAGCGGCGTCATGTTGATCTCGACCCCGGCCATGACGATGCGTACGCCACCCTCGAGTTCCAGGAGGTAGCCGGCCCCGTAGGCGGCGCCGGCCACCAGCGCGATGAACACGACAATCTTGATAATCGACCACAGCATCGGCGCGCCCCTTTATCCGTTCAGTTTCTCGGCCAGAGCCTCGGCGGCCGATATTGCCTCCTGCCGGCGCTGCGCCCGTTCGACCCACGCCGCGAACTTCTCGCGCCCGGCTTCCGGCAGGGTCTCGATCTCGGCCAGCGCATCGGATAGGCGGCCATCGCCCAGCGCTGCCTCGGCGCGCGACAGGATTGCGTCCGGGCTATCGCCTTCCTGCGGTTCCAGCGAGCGCATGCCGAGGACGCTGCGCAGGTAGCCTCCGACATCGACGCCTTCTCCGTCGCCGGCCTGCGCCTGGCGTGCCGCCGACAGCGCGGCGCGCGCGTCCTCTGGGAAGCTTTCCTGAAGCTCCGACATCGATGGCACGCCGCTCTCGGCAACGCTCGCAAGCGCGTCGGGCGGCGTGACCCCAGCCTCGCGGAGGTCCGCCAGGGCCGGCGCAAATCCCGTGCCGGAATCCAGGGCCGTCTGGATCCGCGTCAATGCTGCGCGCTGCAGGGTTTGTTGGGCGGATTCGAGGGCCTCCTCTTCGCGTTCCCTGGCCCGCTCCGCCAAGTCTGCCATTTCCGCCCGCTGGTCTTCCACGGCATCGCGCAGGGCTTCGACCTCGCGCTGGTATTCTTCCAGGGCCGCCGCGCCGGGAGCCTCCCCCTCGGCGGCGGGCCGCGCCGCGATCTCGGCCAGACGGCTTTCCATATCGGACATCTGGCTTTCCACCTCGCCAAGGCGGCTGTCCAGCGTTGTCACCCGGTCGGCCAGGGTCTGAAGCGCGGCATCCAGGCTTTCCTGCGCCCCTTCCAGCCCGCTCAAATCCGGGCCTTCGGAAAGCGCCGCGACGCGTGCGTCCAACTCGGCCAACTGGGCCGCTTGGTTGTCCAGCCGCTGTGTGATCTCGGCGCGGGGCGAGGCATCCCCGGGGCGCGGAACCGGCCAGCCCTCGGGGACGACGTAGCGCGCCAGGGCGAAGCCGATCACGGCGGCCAAAACACCGCCGAGCACCATCGGGATGAACCCGCCACGCCGCTCGACAACCCGCTCGCGCGGGCCCTCGGGCATGGGCGCGGGCGGTGCTTGCGTGGTTTCCGCAGCGCGGGCGTCTTCTGGCGCCTGCACGTCGTCGGGCTCCCACGCGGCTCTTTCTTCACCGAGCGGCTCGGCTTTGGTTTCGTCGGTGTGGCTCTCGTCTCGTGGGGCACCCTCGGCTGCGTCCGCAATCGCGGAGTCTTCGGAGGCGTCCTGCGCGGCAGGCTCTTCGGCCTTCCTTCCCTCGGCTTCGTCCGCAGGTTCCAGCGCGCTGAGCTCTTCCGAAGGCTCGTCTTGCAAGCGGTCTTCGCCTTGCGCTTCCGCACTCACCTCCGATTCGGTGGCGGCGTCGGTTTGCGCCGCCGGCTCGGCGGTCGTCTCATCGGCCTTGTCCCCGTGTTGGGACTCGGCCGGCGATGTGCCCTCTGTCTCCGGTTCGGCCCCGTCCTCGGGCTTGTCGGCCTTGGTCGAAGATTTCTTTTTTCCTGCCACCTTGAACCACCTTTGTCGAATCTTGCCGCCGCGCCTTTCACGCGACCTTACTGTGCGGGGTTGTTCCCCTCAAGCCGCTTCGCCGCATCCATCAGTTCATCAAGCGCCATCATAACGCCGTCGCCGTCGGGCCGTTCCGCCACGCTCAGCAGTCGGACCCGCTCATCCGGCACCTCGGCTGCGACATTCGCGCTGATCGCCGCGGCGAAAAGCGGCGCGCGCGCCGCGCCGGCGGCGAAGAACAAGCGCGCGCTCCGGGCCGAAAACAGCGGCACGAGCACTGGCGCGGCACCGTCAAGCGCCGCCCGGGCCGCCGCTGTCATCTCTTGCGCGACCTGCCTGTAAAGCACCGCTTCACGTGTCTCTATTCCGGCCTGATTGAGCGCGGCCGCCAGATCCACCGCGGCATGCTCCCCCCTCAGGTGGAGGCAGGGCGTCGCCGGCTCGGCGGCGGCGACCCGGACGATCAGATCCCGGGCGTCACCTCCGCAGGCGGTGACGGACAGTCCCGCCGCGCGCGCGCGCTCGGCCGTGGCATCGCCCACGGCAAAGGCGGGTATATCGCGCCGGTCACTCGCCGCGGCGAAGGCCGCAACGCCGTTTCGCGACGTGAAAATGAGCGTGCGCACATCATCGAGCGGCGGTAAATCCCCACGGCGCTCGATCCGCATGACCGGCGAGACGATCAGGCGCAGGTCCGGACCCCACCGGGCCCGCGCCGCCGCGGCGAAGCGGCTTGCGCCCGGTTCCGGCCGCAGTATCAGCAGCGTGGGCGCCATGCTCTGTCCACAGTTGTTCGCATACGCCAATGGTGTTACCTGCCGCACCAGGTTCACGCAACGGGCGGCAAGATGGCGCAGGCGCGCACGATACTGGGGCTGGAAAGCAGCTGCGACGATACCGCCGCCGCCATTGTCCGCATGCCGCCCGCCCCCGCGCGGGCGCAGATCCTCTCCTCGGTCGTGTACGGGCAAAGCACGCTGCACGCGGCCTACGGCGGCGTGGTGCCCGAAATCGCGGCACGCGCCCATGCAGAAAAGCTCGACCTTTGCGTCGTGGAGGCGCTCGCCCGGGCAGGTATCGCATTGCCCGCGATCGACGCCGTTGCCGTCACGGCCGGCCCCGGCCTGATCGGGGGGGTCTTGTCGGGTGTGATGTGCGCCAAGGGCATCGCCGCAGGGGCTGGGCTACCACTGGTTGGGGTCAACCACCTGGCCGGTCATGCGCTAACCCCGCGGCTGACAGATGCCATCGCCTATCCCTACCTGATGCTTCTGGTTTCGGGCGGGCACTGCCAGTTCCTGATCGTGCGGGGATGCGATGACTTCACCCGGCTGGGCGGCACGATCGACGATGCCCCGGGCGAAGCATTCGACAAGGCCGCGCGCCTTCTGGGCCTTCCGCAACCCGGTGGCCCGGCGGTCGAGCGCGAGGCGACCAAGGGCGATCCGCACCGCTTCGCCTTTCCCCGTCCGCTGTTGAACAAACCCGGCTGCGACCTGTCCTTTTCGGGACTCAAGACGGCATTGATGCGCGCCCGGGATACACTTGTGGCCGACCAGCGCGGGCTCACGTCCCAGGACAGGGCCGACCTCTGCGCAGGCTTCCAGGCGGCAGTGGCGGAGGTCCTGGCGGAAAAGACCCGCCGGGCGCTGACGATCTATCTGGCGGACAATCCCGCACAACCCGCGCTGGCCGTCGCCGGCGGCGTGGCCGCGAACGCGACGATCCGCGCGGGGATCGAGACGATCGCCGCCGAGAACGGCACGATCTTCACCGCCCCGCCCCTGTCGCTTTGCACCGACAACGCCGCGATCATCGCTTATGCCGGCGGAGAACTCTTCGCGGCGGGGCACCGCGACGACATGAGCCTGCCCGCCCGCCCGCGCTGGCCTTTGGATAGCAACAGCCCCGCCCTTGTCGGCGGCGGCAAGAAAGGGGCCAAGGCATGATCACCATCCTCGGCGCGGGTGCCTTCGGCACGGCACTGGCCATTTCCCTGGCACGGACCGGGCCCGTGCGCCTATGGGCGCACGATGCAGATCACGTGGCGCAAATGGGCGCCACCCGCGAAAACAGCCGGCGACTGCCCGGCGTGGTGTTTCCCGATGATATCACGGTTTCGGCGGAAATCAGCGCGCCGGGCCCGGAGGATCCCGTCTTGCTGGCTGTCCCGATGCAGCGCCTGCGCGGTTTGCTTTTGGCCCAGGGCGACGCACTGGGAAACGGCCGGCTGGTCGCCTGCTGCAAGGGCATGGAACGGGCAACCGGGCTTGGCCCTACGGGCGTGATCCGCCACTGTCTGCCCGGCGCCACGCCCGCCATCCTGACGGGGCCCTCCTTTGCCGTCGATATCGCACGGGGTCTTCCCACGGCGCTGACGCTCGCCTGCGATGATCCCGCCGCCGGCGCGGCACTCCAACAGACCCTGACAACGCCCAACCTGCGCCTCTACCGCACCGTCGATACCATCGGCGCCGAACTTGGCGGCGCGCTCAAGAACGTGATGGCGATCGGCTGCGGCGCCGTCATGGGGGCGGGCCTTGGCGAAAGCGCGCGCGCCGCCCTCATGACGCGCGGTTTTGCCGAGATGTCCCGGATGGCCGATGCCCTCGGCGCCGATCCCGACACGCTTGCGGGCCTCTCGGGCTTCGGTGATCTGGTGCTGACCTGCACATCGGACCAGTCGCGCAACTACCGTTTCGGGCTGAGCCTGGGCCGATCGGAAGCTTTCGACACCTCGATCACCGTCGAAGGCGCGGCCACCGCCCGCGCCGTGCGCGACCGCGCGGCCGCGCTCGGGGTCGACATGCCGATCACCGGCGCCATCACGGGCCTCGTCGATGGCCAATTGCAGGTCCGCCAGGCCATGGATATGCTGCTGTCGCGGCCCTTGAGGGAGGAGTGATGCTTGTCGTTCTGATTGCCCGGGACAAGCCCGGGGCCCTGCAAACGCGTCTCGACACCCGCGAGGCTCACTTGGCCTATGCGGCGGAAACCGGCAAGGTGGTGCAAGCCGGTCCGCTGCTCAACGACGCCGAGGAAATGATCGGTTCTCTCATCGTTCTCGAGGTCGAAACCCTGGCCGAGGCGCAGGACTGGGCCAACAACGACCCTTACGCCAAGGCCGAGCTTTTCTCGGCGGTCGAGATCATTCCCTGGAAGAAGGTGATCGGCTGACCGCAAGGGTACGACCCCCACAGCGGGCAGGGCTGGGCCAGCGCGACACGGCATGATACGCCTGAGTTCACAATGCTGCCCGCGAGGTTTCAATGCGCTACTGGCTTTTCAAATCCGAACCCGCCACCTGGAGCTGGCAGGACCAGGTCGCCAAGGGCGCCGCGGGCGAGGAATGGGACGGCGTCCGCAACTACCAGGCCCGCAACTTCATGCGTGAGATGTCGGTGGGCGACCGGGGCTTCTTCTATCACAGCCAGAGCGAGAAAGCCGTGGTGGGCATTGTCGAAGTGATCGCCGAAGCGCACCCCGACAGCACCACCGATGATCCCCGCTGGGAATGCGTGGACGTCAAGGCCGTCACGGAAATGAAAACCCCCGTTTCCCTGGCCGAGATCAAGGCGGACGACCGGCTCTCGGACATGGCCCTTGTGAAGAACCCGCGCCTGTCCGTGCAGCCGGTCAGCGCACAGGAGTGGCGCATCATCTGCGACAAGGCCGGCGTTTCCCCCTAGCAGGCGCCGGCCCGGGCTGTTCCTGACCACGACGCCATGGACGACAACGAGCTATGCTTCCAGCGGCCGGCCGGCCCTTCAGACCCTGAACGGCGGCGGCTATGCCACGATCGGCAGAACTTTTTCGAGCTGGTTCTGGTCCTATTCCAATGACCCCAAGCGCAATGACGGGGGATGCAGGCCGCCGGCCGGCACCCCCCGCTTCCCACGTGCTTCCCACACACCACACGCGATCCTGCATCTGGGTCCGGCCGTCCTGGCCCGTCCCCTTGACCCTAGCCCAAGCGGGGGCCCGGCTCAAAGCAGAAGTATCTCGAATGCCGTTAAATTGACGCGCGCTTCGGCCAATGCCCGACGTGCGCCCTGTTCCTGCACAAAGGCCGACTGCGCCGGGGCGCCCGTTTCCGTTACGCGCGCGGCCGGAGCGGTACGGGCCTCAAACGTCAGCGGAAGACCGCTTCTTTCCCGAAGTGCTTCGTCAGCATGTAATAGACGACGGCGCGGTACTTGTTTCGCTCGGAGCGGCCGTAGGTATCGATCACCTCGTTGATTGCGACCATGAGCTCCGGCCCGTCTGCGAGGCCGAGTTTCCTGACCAGGAAATTCTCCTTGACCGTCTCCAACTCGTGGGGCTGCCCCGCGGCGACGGTCGATGCGTCGGCATCATAGATCGCAGGGCCGCAGCCGATCGTCACCTTGGTGAGCAACTCCATGTCCGGCTTCATCCCGCACTTGTTCCGCAGGTCATCCGCATACTGCGCGATCAAATCGTCCCGTCGTCCCATCTTTCCCCTCCAATCACCGTTCGAGGCAGTATCCCGTGCCGACATCCGCGATGGCCGGGCACCAGTCTTGACGATAGCCACGAAATTCGCCATCAAAAAGAAAAATGTGGCCGCCCGCTAGGGGCGGCCACAGGGGAAAATCCATCCGGGATGATCCCGGCGCATCCGGAAAAAGAATGTTCCTCAATACCTGTAGTGTTCGGGTTTGAAGGGGCCTGTCGGTTTGACACCGATGTAGTCGGCCTGGTCGGGGGCGAGCTTGGTGAGTTTCACCCCGATCTTGTCCAGGTGCAGCGCCGCCACCTTCTCGTCGAGGTGCTTGGGCAGGATATAGACCTCGTTGCCGTAGCTCTCGCCCTTGGCCCACAGCTCGATCTGCGCCAGCACCTGGTTGGTGAAGGAGGCGCTCATCACGAAGCTGGGGTGGCCCGTCGCGTTGCCCAGGTTCAG
>NHTQ01000004.1 GCA_002166865.1 Rhodobacteraceae bacterium WFHF2C18 | reverse complement strand
CGCGCCGCCGCCCGCGCCGGGCCCCGCGCCCGCGCCGGCGGCCTGGGCGCCGGGGCCGCGCGACGGGCTGCTGCTGCACGAGGATGACCTCGCTCCCGGCTTCCTGTTCGCGGCCGGGCTGCGCCCCGTCGCGCAGGCCCGCCTGCAGGCGACGGGGGGGCGCTCGCCGCTCGCGGTTTCCGAAATGGTGCGGGACTTCGCCGGCGGCGCCCTGGACGACGCCGCCATGCGCTGCCGGGATCGGGCGGGCACGGATGGTGGCCGGTTCGATGCGGTCGCGCCGCTGGTTGACTGGGCCGTATCGGCGGGGCTGGACCGCGTCGTGACGCCCCATGCGCCCGTCGGGCCGGCCGCCGCGGCGCTGGACAGGCTGCAACAGGATCTGTCAGCGCAGGGGATTGCCCTGGTGCGCGTGCCGCGCCCCTATGACCTGCGCGCCTGGCCGCTGGCCACGCACGGGTTTTTCCGCTTCCGCAAGTCCATTCCGGACCTGCTGGCGGCCATGGGGCTGTAGGCGGGCAACCGGCGCGCGGCCGGCCGCCCGTCCGGGCTCATTGCTCGATCGCGTCCTGCACGATCCGGTCGAGCAGATCCTCGACCTTCTCCATCGGCCCGTCGGGATAGTCGCGATACCCGATCTGCACCTGCCCGTCGCGCTCGGTCACGAAGATGCCGTAGGGGCAGTGCGCGATGTTCATCGGGTCGGCCTCCATCACCTCGCGCGACACCACGGCCGAGCAGAAGATGAAGATGTCCGCGGCCTCGAACAGCTTCTCGCCGCCCACGTCCTCGCGCGTGCGGTTCAGCATGTCGCCCACGTGGCTGACGTAATCGATCACCAGGCCCTCCCCGATGATCGCGTTCCGGACCGCGAAGGTGGCATCGTCGAAGCTGCCGTCGTAATCGTAGGTCGTGGGGCCGTCCCCGGCCGCGGCCGGCATGGCGCCGAATACCGCCAGGGCGGCGCCGGCCAGGAAATTCTTCAGAGTCGGCATGGGTATCCTCCGTTTGAGTTGCCGGCCGGCCCCGCCCGGGGCCGGCCCTTTCTTCGCGCCCGGGGCGGTCAGCCGAACATGTCCTCGGTGATCCCCGCGTACCAGCCCAGCGATTCCTCGTAGGTCTTCTTGCGCAGGGCCGCGTCCTCGCCGGTCTGGCTGATGAAACCGTCCACCTTGGCGATCTTCTCCTCGGTCGCCTCGTAAGAGGCGCCGACCTTGACCCCGTCGTTGGTGTCGATCAGCGACCAGCAGGTATTGGTGAACTTCGGCGGGAAGACCCGCGCCCCGGTCAGGGCCCCGCGGATGGCCATGGCCGCGACCTTGGCCTGCGAATTGGCCGAGAACCCCGATTTCGGCATGTCGCCCTGGTCGGTGGAATCCCCCAGGACGTGGATGTTCTCGTCCATGCGGCTCTGCATGGTCTGCGGCACCACCGGCGCCCAGTTGCCCTTGGTGATGCCCGCCATCTCGCAGATGCGTCCCGCCTTCTGGGCGGGGATGACGTTGCAGACATCCACGTTCTCGACCGCGCCGTCGATATCCAGGGTCATCTCGGCGGGATCGACCCGCACGTTGCCGCCGCCGAAGTCCGGCCCCAGCCATTCGATCATGCCGGCGTAATGCTTGCGCCAGCCCTCCTGGAACAGGGCCATCTTCGAGAATTTCGGCTTGGGATCGGCGATCAGGATCTTCGCCGTCGGGTTTATCTCCTTGAGCAGATGGGCCACCATGCTCACCCGCTCGTAGGGCCCCGGCGGGCAGCGGTAGGGGTTGGGCGGCGCCACCATGGCGTAAAGCCCGCCCTCGGGCATCGCCTCGACCTGCGCCTTCAGCAGCTCGGTCTGCGTGCCGGCCTTGTAGGCGTGGGGCATCCGGTTCTGCGCCGAAACGTCCCAGCCCGGCACCGAGCCCTCCACGAAATCGATGCCGGGGCTGAGGATCAGCCGGTCATAGGGCAGCACGGCCCCGCCGGCCAGCGTGACGGTCTTGGCGTCGCGGTCGATCGCGTCGGCCCAGTCGTGCACCACGTTGATCCCGTAGTCGCTGGCCAGCGTGCCGTAAGTGTGCCCGATCGAGCTCAGCTCGCGGAACCCGCCGATGTAGAGGTTCGAGAAGAAACAGGTGTAGTACTTCCGTGTGGGCTCCACCAGGGTGACGTCGATCGCACCCTTGCTGTCCTTGGCCAGGTAACGGGCGGCCGTGGCGCCGCCGGCGCCCCCGCCGATGACGACGACCCGCGCCTTGGCCTGGCCCATCACCCGCGGCGCGGACAACATCGCGGCCGCCGCCGCACCGCTTCCGATAAAGGTTCGTCTGTTCAAGCTCATGTCTTTCTCCTCCCTGAAAGATCGGCGGGCGCGGGGCGCCCTGTTATCGTCCGCGCGTCATTCGAATTCCTTGAAATAGGCCGCCAGCGCCGCGATCTCCTCGTCGGTCAGGCGGCTGGCCATCATCTGCATCACCGGGTGCGGGCGCAGCTTCTGCTTGTAGGCGTGCATGGCCACCACGAAGTCCTCCTCGGGCCAGCCCACGATCGAGGGAATGCCCTCGTCGCTGCCGTCGCGCTGGTGGCAGGTGGTGCATTCGCTCGACAGATACTCGCCGTAGGCCGGATCGCCCACGATCTCCAGAACCGATGCCGGCAGTTCGACCTCGGACTTGCGCGCCGTGGGATCCGCCTCGGGGATGTCCTGCGGATCCGCCGAGAATTGCCGCAGGTAGGCCAGCACATCCGCCCGTTCCTGCGGATCCTCCAGCCCGTCAAAGCTCATCCGCGTGCCGGTCACCAGCGCCTTGGGATTCTCCAGGTAGGCATCCAGGGTGTCCAGGTGCCACACCAGCCCGTCCGCCGCGGCCCGTTCCAGCCCCTCGGAGTACCGGTAGTCGCCCGCGACCGAGGCGGCCGGGCGCCCGAATATCCCGTTCAGATGCGGGCCGATCCCGTTCCGGGCGCCCTTGCCCACCTCGTGACAGCCCGAACAGTAGTCAAAGACCTCCTTCCCGCGGTCGGCGTCGCCGATCTCTTCGGCCCAGGCCGCCCCCGCGGCACAGATCATCGCGAACGCGCCGGCCAGGCGCCGCGTCAGGTCACCATGCATCGGGCTCTCCCCCCTGGTCTTCCAGCCTGCCCCGCAGGCACCGCTGGACGTATTGTCGGTTGGATGCGCCGCGCTCCACGACCTTCCGCGCGGACAGGGGCTGGACAGGGCCATTCGGCGCAAAACAGCTCTTTGCCTGCGCCATAGCCTGTGCGCCGGCCGCGGCGGGCCACCGGGCCAGGGCACGGGCCGCCGGTAAAGTCGTCATGTCGCGGCGCGTCAGCATGATCCCTCCTCCCAAGATCGATGCCACCAGTATGCCGCAGCGCGGGGCGCTGGCCAAGAAGGGGCCGGCGCATCCGGCCCCTTCCGCCTTTTCGCTATTGCGAGAAGGACTTGAGGTATTCGGTGACGGCCTCGATCTCGCTGTCCTTGCGCAGACCGGGGAAGGCCATCTTGGTGCCCTTGGCGTATCCGCGCGGATCGGCCAGGAACGCGGCCAGTTCTTCCTCGTTCCAGTGCTTGCCCTCGGCGCCCATGGTGTCGAAGGTCTTGGAGTAGCGGAAGCCGTCAACCACCGCGAACTGGCGGCCCATGAGGTTGTTGAGATGCGGGCCGACCCGGTTCTTCGCGCCCTCGCCCACCATGTGGCAGGCCTTGCACTTGCGAAAGACCTTCTCGCCCTCGTTCACCAGGGCCATGTCGAGCTTCGCCTCGACCTCCTCGACCACGTCTTCCTTCATCGCCTCCTTGGTCGGTTCGGGCTCGGCCGTGGCCATCTCGACGTCGCCGTCGCCGCCCTCGGCACTGGCCTCGTCGGCGCCCTCTTCCTCGGGCGTGACGTCGAGGATCGAGGCGCGCATGGTGATCTCCACCTCGTCCTTGCAGTTCTCGTAGCACGCCTCGCGGCTGAAGCGGGGGTATTCCACCTCGTCGCGGTTATCGATGATGAAGCCGTCGGCATTGGGCATCTCGACCTCGAGGAAGTTGTCCTTGGACAGCACGAAGTCGTCCTCCACCAGGTAGTTGGAATAGAGGATATAGGCCACGATCGCGTAGACCTCGTCATCGCTCAGGCTCTGCGCATTGCCGTAGGGCATGGAACGGTGAACGTAGTCCCATGCGGTCGACAGGTAGGGCCAGTAGGAGCCCACGGTCTTGACCGGGTCCTCGTCGGCCAGCGTGTCCTCGCCACCGGCCAGCGGCGGCCAGTTGCCCACACCCTCGGCGAAGTCGCCGTGGCAGACCGCGCAGTTCTCGACGAACAGCTCCTCGCCCGTCCAGACGTCGCCCGACCCTTCGGGCAGGCCGTCGCCGTCGGGCATGATGTTGACGTCCCAGGCCTCGATCTCGGCCGGCAGGGCCTCGCGGCCCAGCCCGTACTTCTCGGCCCAGGCCGGGGCACCGGCCAGCGCCACCAGGGCCGCCGTGGCGGTGAGTTTAAGACACTTCGACATTCTCGGCCTCCCCGTTCGGCTTGACCCACCAGGTCTGGATGCAGTTGTTGTGATAGATCGAGTTCTCGCCGCGGATCTCGCGCAGCGCGTCCTTGGTGGGCTGGACGTACCCCGTCTCGTCGTGCGCGCGGCTCTGCAACAGCAACTCGCTGCCGTCCCAGTCGATGTCCAGGTAGAACCGGCTGACGGCCTTGCGCTGTCCCGGCGCGCCCAGGCGCGCGATGGTCCAGTTCTTGCCGCCGTCGATCGAGACGTCGACCTGCGTGATCGCGCCCCGGCCCGACCAGGCCAGCCCGGTGATGACCAGCGGCCCGGGCCCGTGGGTGATGGGCATCTGCGGGCTGGGGCTGGTGATGACCGACTTGGCGTCCATCTCCCAGGTCCACTTGCGGCTGGTGCCGTCCTCCAGCGTGTCGGTGTACTTGGAGGTTTCCTCGCGGCTTTCGACGGGGCCGTCGGTGACCTCGACGCGGCGCAGCCACTTGACCCACATGTTACCTTCCCAACCCGGCACCACCAGGCGCACGGGATAGCCGTGTTCCTTGCGCAGGGCCTCGCCGTTGGCCTTGAAGGCCACCAGCACGTCGTCCAGCGCCTTGTCGATCGGGATCGAGCGCCCGTTCGAGGAGGCGTCGGCGCCCTCCACGTAGATCCACTTGCCGGCCAGGTCCTTGGGCAGGCCGGCCTCGGCCAGCAGCGTGCGCAGCGGCACGCCCGAGTATTCCATGTTGTGGATCATCCCGTGGGTGAACTGCGCGCCGTTGAGCTGCGCCCCGGCCCATTCCATGCCGGTGTTGGCGGCGCACTCGCAGAAATAGACGCGGTTCTCGCGCGGGAAACGCTCCAGATCCGCGTAGGTGAAGACCAGCGGCCGGTCCACCAGCCCGTTGATCATCAGCCGATAATCCTCTTTCTTGAGCTCGATCGCGCCCGAGTGGTGCCGCTCGAAGGCGCAGCCCTGCGGCGTGATCGTGCCGTCGAGGGCATGGATCGGCGTGAAGTTGATCGAGCTGATCGTGTCCGCGGTCAGCCACTCGACGTTGCGCCGGATCACGTCATCCTCGAACCGGATCGGCATGCCGTAGGGCGTGGCGTCCACGCCCTCGCCCAGCCCCGTCGCCCAGGGCTGCGTTTCGGTGATCAAGGGATCCGGGCCGCCGGCCGCGCGGCCCATGGTGGCCCCGGCCACCGCACCGCCCGCGGCCACGGCGCCCTTCAGGAACGCCCGGCGCGATGCGCCCTTGCCATTGTTCTCGGCTGTCATCTCTCCTAAGCCTCCTCTTCCGACCTCGTCGTCATCTGCATCGGTCTGATGAAATCCTCGTTACTGTCCAATCGCCCGCCGCCTCAGGTGCCGCTGACCTTCACGCTGTCGTTTTCCGTCACGCTCACCGTGCCCTTGCGGCGGATGTAGGCTTCGACCACGTCCCAGATCGGCGGCCCCTCGGTCCCCTCGTTCACGCTGGCCCAGCCGGCGACCACGTAGTTCTTGGCCGGGTCGATCGGCTCGCCCGTGCTCAGCAGCGTCATGTCGCTGATCCGCTCGCCCTGCGGCTTGGAGACGTCGATGGCATAGCCCATGCCGCCGATGCGCACCATGTCGCCGCCCTGCTGGTAATAGGGGTTGGGGTTGAAGATGTTGTCGGCCACGTCCTCCAGGACGACCTTGATGAATTCGCCGGTCATCTCGGTGCGGTAGGCTTCGGGGTAGGTCATCGAGGTGACGTTCCAGATGTCCTCGCGGGTGATGTCCTGGCCGGGGATCATGCTGGGGCCCCAGCGCACGCCCGGGCTCATCGAGATGTCGGCCTCGCGTTCCTCGATCAGCGCGTCGCAGATCAGGTCGTCCCAGGTGCCGTTGAAATTCCCCCGGCGGTACAGCAGCGAGTCGGTCTGCCCGATCACCTCGCTCAGCTCCGCCGCGTAGGGGGCGCGCTGTTCGTCGATGACCTGCGCCATCGCCGGGTCCGGCGCGATCACGTCCGAGAAGATCGGGATGAGCTTGGTGCGGAAGCCGGTCATCTTGCCGTCTTCCACGTTCAGGTCCACCCGGCTGACGAACTTGCCGTTGGACCCCGAGGCGACGACGATCGTGTCGCCCACCAGCACCGGCTCGGGCAGCGCGTCATGGGTGTGCCCCGACAGGATCACGTCGATCCCCTTGACCACGCCGGCCATCTTCTTGTCCACGTCGAAGCCGTTGTGGCTCAGGCAGACGACCAGTTCGGCGCCCTTGGCGCGCACCTCGTCCACCATCTGCTGCATGTGCTCGTCGCGGATGCCGAAGCTGTAGTCGGGGAACATCCAGCCGGGGTTGGCGATCGGCATGTAGGGGAAGGCCTGGCCGATCACCGCGATCTTCACGCCGCCGCGCTCGTAGAACTTGTAGGGCGCGAATTCCGCCGCCGGCTCGTCCCACATCGCGTCGAAGATGTTCTGCCCCAGCGCGGCAAAGGGCAGCTCCCCCACAAGTTCGCGCACGCGCTCCTGGCCCAGGGTGAACTCCCAGTGGAAGGTCATTGCATCGGGCTTCAGCGCGTTCATGACATTGACCATGTCCTGCCCCTGGGTGTGGTAGCAGGTGTAGGAGCCGTGCCAGGTGTCGCCGCCGTCCAGCAGCAGCGCGTCGGGGCGGTCGGCGCGGATCGCGTTCACGACGGTCGCCACCCGGTCCATGCCGCCCATCTTGCCGTACTCGCGCGCCAACGCCGTGAAATCGTCATAGGTCAGCGCATAGTGCCGCGGGCTGCCGTCCTCGATCCCGTAAAGCTTGCGGAACGCCTGACCGGTCACATGCGGCACGTCGCCCTTGTTCTTGCCGACGCCGATGTTCACCTCCGGTTCGCGGAAATAGATCGGCTTGAGCTGAGCGTGAATGTCGGTGACATGGATCAGCGAGACGTTGCCGTAGGTCTCGAACTCCAACAGCTGGTCCTGCGTCAGCCGCTGCTGCGCGGCCAGCTTCGCCCAGTTGCCGAAACCGCTGGCGCCCACCAGCGCCGAGGCTGCCATGCTGGCCTGAAGAAAATCGCGGCGAGAGATCATTTAGCGCTCCGAGTGGTTAGATTTCCTCTGACCCGGTCCGCGCAACGCGGGCCGGTTTGACCGCAAGGGTCAGTGAATTCAATGTAATGCAGGCAGCGGCACGGCGGGGGCAGTGCCTGCCCCCGCCCTTCATCACATCAGTTGCGAACCGACGGCCCCTCGACCGAAAGCCCGTTGCCGCGGCTTGCAACGTAAAGCTCCAGCGCCACGAAGGCATCGCTGCCCGGCTTGTACGTCTCGGCCCGGGTGTCGCGGACACAGCCCTTGAAACGCGCATGCACCGTGTTCAGCTTCGCGTTCTTCAGGCGGTAGGTCGGAAACCCGTTGATCTGCCCCTGGCTCAGATGGTCGGCGCGGATCATGTTGCCGTAGTTGTCCTCGTGGCAGTTGGCGCAGCTCAGCTCCAGCTGGCCGGTGCGGGTGTAGTAGAGATCCTTACCCTTCTCCCACATCTCGCGGGCGGGCCCGTCGATCTTCACGTCCACCGGCATGCCGCGCGATTGCACCGCGATCAGCGCTTCCATGTTCGCCATCTCGGTGCTGGTGTAGCCGTAGGGCTCGGCGCCCATGTTCTCGGTCCGGCAGTCGTTGATCTGCATGGCGACGGTCTGCACCTCCTCCGCCTCCGGATCCCACTTGGGATAGGTGGCGCGCACACCCTTCATGCTGTCGGCCGGATCCTCGTGGCAGCTGGCGCAGGAATTGCCTTCGGACCCCTCGACCTGCTCCCACTGGGCACGGCCCGTGTCCACGAAGATCATGCCCGAGTTGTCGAAGTCGTCCATCTGGAGCGCCTGCGTCTCGTCCGAGCGGAAATGCCAGCCCGACATGATCGTGTCGATGTAGGTGTCCGACATGTGCTCGGGGGCCGATGTCTTGGTGGTCATCTCGATCTCGCCATTGACGATCAGCGTATCGTCGTCCGGATCAGCGCTGGCCAGACCGGGCGCCGCGATCAGGGCCGCGGCGATTGCAGCCTTTGCTTGCATTCTCATGTAGTCTTACCTCCCTTGAGCCGCCGGCCCGCACAGCAGGCGGACACGGCGCACCCTTGTGCCGAACTCAGCCAACCTTGACGGTTTTCGTTTCTTCGTAGACCGAGCCGTCGTCGTCGTGCCAGGTGAACTGGAAATCCCCCGATTCGGGGATCGTGGCCTCGAACTCGAAATACGGGTTGGTCGAGATCGCCGGCTCCATCTTTACGTCGATCACGTTCTCGCCGTTGAAGTCACAGACGAAGCGGTGAATGATCGAGCGCGGGATGATGTTGCCGTCGCTGTCCTTGCGCTGACCCGATTCCATCTTGTGGCTGATCAGGGTCTTGATGACGACCACCTCGCCGGCTTCGGCCGAACGGGGCGCCTTCACGCGGGGGCGTACATTCTTTGCCATTTGTCTCGTCTCCTCTTCTATCAGCCGCCGCAGCCGCCGATGGTGACCTTCACGGTCTTGGATGTCTTGGTGAAGCTGCCGTCGGCCATCCGCGCCACGGCGACCACGTCCTGCGTGCCGGCCAGGCGGATCCGGGTCTTGGCGCGGTGCGCACCGGCCAGCGGACCGAAGCGGAAGGTGGCCACGGGCGGCTCGGGGTTGCCGGCGGCCAGCACCATGATGGCCTCGGCCCCCTCGGCCGACACCTCGATCGGCACGGTGTTGCCGTTCTCGGCGATCTCGGGGGCGTCCAGCATGACGCCGCCCTCGCCCACCTCGGCGCCACCGGTGAACTCGGCGATCAGGTCCTCGGTCTTGGAGGCCAGCGCCGGCATGGGCAGGGTGGCCGCCGCTGCCGCCGCAGCGCCGATCACCATCGTTTCGCGTCGTGTGAAGTTCATGGTCATCTCCTTGCGTCCAGTTGCAGGGTCACTCTTCCGACAGGGTCATCAGAAAGGCGACCACATCCTCGATCTGCTGCGCTGTCAGCAGCGGCGGCAGGGGTTCCTCGGCGGCCTTGCCGGTGAACGCCTTGCCAGGCCGGGTGAAGCCCTCGGTCTTGTAGTAGGCCGGCATGATCGTGCCCGGGAAGGTCATCTTGGCATTGGTCACGATGCCCCGCACCTGCGCCTCTTCCCAGCGGTCCGCGACACCGTCCAGCGACGGCCCGACTTCGCCATGGAAGGGAGCATCGCTCAGCGCCGTCACCTTGTGGCACGAAATGCAGTTGCCGATTGACTTCGTCTTCATGACCTTGGCGCCGTTCTCGGGATCGCCGGCCTTGCCGGTCAGCGACTCCGCGATGCCGCCGTAATCCCCGAACTGTACTTCGCCAGGCGCCACAGGCTCGGCCTTGGCCGTGCCCGCCGCGATGACGGCGGCCGCCAGAATTGTCGTCGAAAGCTTCATGTCTCCTCCCATGGCTACCTTGTCTTGCTTTTCGGATAGCTGTGTATACCGTAGTTTACGGCTGCGTGAAGACGCAACATCAAATTCACGATTGTGAATTATTTCTCGCGCCTCCCCTTGGCGCCTAATCTTCTTGCGCGGCCTGCCGCTCGCGGATGCGTCGGGCATGGTAACGCTGGAAATCCTCTTCGTTTTCCATGGCATAGCGCTTCTCGTTCACCCATGTGAACATGTCCAGCGTCGTCCCCAGTGCGAAGGCCCCGGGCATCTCGGCCACCGCCGCCTGCTTGGCCGGCACCGCCTCCTCGACGGTCTCGGGCAGGAAGATCACCGTGGGCGTGAAGAGAATCCCCCACTTGCGCAGAAGATCCTTCTCGGGCAGCACCTCGCCGTCCAGGTCCGTGACCTCGCGGTCCCCGTGAAGGTTCAGCTGCACCACGAAGAAATTCTCGCGGATGTAGGCGGACAGCTCTGGGTCGGGATAGACCTCCTCGTGCATCTTCTTGCAGTAGATGCAGCCGCGCTGCTCCACCATCAGGGCCAGGCGCTTGTCCTCGGCGTTGGCCTCGGCCAGATCCTCGCGCAGGTCGAGGAAGGTCTGGCGCATCCAGTCGGTCTTGTGCAGGCCGTCGTCACCCACCTCCGCCGCCGTTGCCGGCAGGGCCAGGCCCGCCAGCATCAGCAGGGCCGCCGCGATCAGTCGTGTCATTGTCTCCTCCCTTGTTGTCGGTCTCAGCCGATGGTCTGGAAGCTGGGGAACCAGCGAATCATCGCATCGGCGATCAGGTTCACCGCGTTCGTGGCGATCAACACGGCGAAAACGATCAGCATGCCGCCCATCACCTTCTCGACATGGGCCATCAGGTGCCGCCGGCGCTGCATCCAGTGCAGGAACGGCCGGGCGAACAGCGCCGCGACCACGAAGGGCGCGGTCATCGCCAGGCCGTAGACCAGCAGCAGCGCGGCGCCCTCGCCCAGGCTGCCCATGCCGCTGGCCACCATCAGGATCGCCGCCAGCGCCGGGCCCACGCAGGGCGTCCAGCCAAAACCGAAGGCCAGCCCCATCACGTAGGCGCCGATCATGCTGGTCGGCTCGGCCGCGGTTTCGATCTTGGCCTCGCGATAAAGCAGCGGAATCCGCACAACCCCCAGGAAATGCAGCCCGAACAGCAGCAGGACCCCCGCCGCCACGTAGCTCAGCGGCTGCTTCCACTGGGCAAAGGCCTGGCCCAGCGCCGTCGCGCCCATCCCCAGCAGGATGAAGATGGTCGTCACCCCCAGGGCGAAAGCCCCCGCCGAGATCACCAGCCGGGTCTGGGCCCCGGTGGCGATCGCCCCGTCGCCGCGCAGTTCGGCCATCGAGATTCCGGCCATGTAGCACAGGTAGAAGGGCACCATGGGCAGGATGCAGGGCGTGAAAAAGGACAACAGCCCCGCCAGCGCCGCGCCGGCGTAGGAAATCTCGAGCATCCGGCCCCTCCCTTGTCTAATCAACACATTCAAATTAGATTGTGCGAATACGTCTCGTCAATCGGGTCCGCCATGCGCTCAGCCGTCCGTCTCTGCCTCGCAAGCCTCGTCTGGGGGGTGCTGGCCGTCGCCGCCCCCGCGACGGAGCTCATCATGGTCGAACAGCCCGGTTGCCATTACTGCACCGCCTGGACCGAGGACCTGGGCCCCATCTACCCCAAGACCGCCGAGGGCGACTATGCCCCGCTGCGCCGCGTGCGGATGGCCGAGCTCCCGCCCGAGGGCGTGACCCTGGCGCGCGGCGTCTCCTTCACGCCCACCTTCATCCTCGTGGAGGACGGGCGGGAACTGGCCCGGATCGAGGGCTACCCGGGCGAGGACTTCTTCTGGGGGCTGCTGAGCATGCTGCTTGAGGAGCACACGGACTTTGCAGATTCCGCCGAAACCCATTAGAAGCGGCCAACCGCACGCGCCTGGATGCCGCGCCTGGCAGGAGACCGGAGCTTCAGACATGGCACTGCCCGTTTTCGACGACTCCCTGACCGAAGCCGAGATGGACCGGATGGTCGAGAACGCGACGACGGCCGCCAACTTCCTCAAGGCGATCAGCCACGAGGGCCGGCTGATGATCCTGTGCCACCTCGTCACCGGCGAGAAATCGGTCACCGAGCTCGAAGAGCTGCTCTCGGCGCGGCAGGCCGCGGTGTCGCAGCAACTCTCGCGCCTGCGGCTGGAAGGGCTGGTGGTCCCCCGCCGCGACGGCAAGGCGATCTACTACCGCCTCGCCGACGAGCGCCCGCGCCGTATACTCGAACTCGTTTATGAGCTATTCTGCGCCGAAGACGCGGGCGAGGACGACGCCAAGGGCTGACCTCCCCGCACGGGAGGGGGTGCAATAATGTACGACTGGATCAGCGACAGCGCCCTGGTGGCCCTCATCGGGCTGGCCTCGGGGGTGCTGCTGGGCCTGGCCGCCCGCCTGGGCCGCTTCTGCACCATGGGCGCGATCGAGGACATGCTCTACGGCGGGTCGAGCCTGCGCATGCGCATGTGGGTGCTGGCCATCGGCATGGGCGTGATGGGCAGTTTCGGCCTCACCGCCGCGGGCCTTTTCGCCCCCGAACAGTCCTTCTACCTCTCGATCCGCTGGATGCCGCTGGCCTCGATCCTCGGCGGGCTGATGTTCGGCTACGGCATGGCGCTGGCGGGCAATTGCGGCTACGGCTGCATCGCCCGGCTGGGCGGGGGTGACATCCGCGCCTTCGTGATCGTCCTGGTGATGGGCGTGTCGGCCTACGCGGTGCTCTCGGGCCCGCTGGCCTACCTGCGCAACTGGGCCTTTCCGCAGGTCGACGTCACCACCGACACGCCGCCGGGCCTGGTGCACCTGGCCGCCGGGGCCACCGGCCTGCCGCTCGCCCCCCTCGGCATCGTCGCGGGGGCGGTGATCGTGCTCGGCGCGCTTGCCTCGCGCGAGATGCTCCGGGCGCCGAAATCGGTGTTCTGGGGGGCGCTGGTGGGGCTCGCCATCACCGCCGGCTGGGCCGGCAGCTACTGGGTGGCCACCCACGGCTTCGCCGCCATGCCGGTGGTGTCGCACAGCTTCTCGGCGCCCGTGGGCGAATCCCTGCTCTACGCCATGACCGCCTCGGCCCGGGCGCCGTCCTTCGCCGTGGGCTCGGTCGCCGGCGTGGTCCTGGGCGCGGTGATCGGCTCGCTGGTCAAGGGGCACTTCCGCTGGGAAGCCTGCGAGGACCCCCGCGAACTGCGCCGCCAGATGGCCGGCGCCGCGCTCATGGGCGCGGGCGCCGTGCTCGCCATGGGCTGCACCGTGGGCCAGGGCCTGTCGGCCTTCTCCGTGCTCAGCCTCTCGGCGCCGGTCACCTTCCTGGCGATCCTCGCCGGCGCGGCCCTGGGCCTGCGCCAGCTGATCGAGGGCTTCCAGCCCGCCGAATAGGGGCTCACTCCGCCGCGGCCCGATGCGCGGCAAAGGCGTCGTCCACCTCGGTGTGGTTGACGTGGTTGGTGTAGTTCGACAGCGTCTTGACCGCCATCGCCAGGATGATCTCCAGCAGGTGTATGTCGCTGTACCCCGCCTGCTTGAAGGCCGCGACCTCGCTGTCCGTCGGGCGGCCGCGCGTCGCCCACATGTGGTCGGTGAACTGCACCAGCGCGTTCAGCGCCTCGTCCTTCAGCACCCGGCCCGCGCGGATGGCATAGGCCTCCTCCTGCGGCAGGTTCGAGACGTTCACCGCCAGCATGGAATGCGCCGCCAGGCAGTAGTCGCAGCCGTTGTCCCTGGAAACCGCCAGGAAAACCGCCTCCTGCTCGGGCGGAGTGAAAACCCCCGATTGCCGGAAATGCTCGTAGCCGTGCAGGTAGGTGGACAGCACGCCGGGGTTGATGGCCATCGCCCGGTACATGTTGGGCACGAAGCCCAGTTTCTCGCGGGCCCCGTCCAGCAATTCCTTGGCCCGGCCCTCGGCCGCCTCGTCGCTGACGGGCGTCATCTGCAGCTTGTACTCGGCAGTCATCGCGTGTCTCCTGTGGTCTTGGGTTTCGGGGCGACCCTAGCTGCCCCAACGCCCCCGGCCCAAGACACGGTCCATCACCATCGCGTGACGCGCCCGAGAGCCCTCAGGCCCGGGTCCCGTCGTGACTGCGCAACTCGGCCCGGGCGACCTGGCGGCGGTGAACCGCATCCGGCCCGTCGGCCAGCCGCAGGGTCCGCAGATGGGTCCACATCGCCGCCAGAGGCGTGTCCTGACTGATGCCCTGCCCGCCGAACATCTGCACCGCCTCGTCGACCACCTTCAGGGCCATGCGCGGCGCGACCACCTTGATCTGGTGGATCCATGGCGCCGCCGCCCGCGGATCGCCGCGGTCCATCATCCAGGCCGCCTTGAGGCAGAGCAGGCGCGCCTGCTCAATCTCCATGCGGCACTCCGCGATGATGTCGTGGTTGGCCCCGAGCTGCGCCAGCGGCTTGCCGAAGGCCGTGCGCCCCAGCGACCGGCGGCACATCATCGCAAGCGCCGCCTCGGCCTGACCGATGGCCCGCATGCAATGATGGATGCGCCCCGGCCCCAGCCGCCCCTGCGCGATCTCGAACCCGCGCCCCTCGCCAAGCAGCAGGTTCTCGGCCGGAACCCGAACCCCGGTGAACCGCACGTGCATGTGCCCGTGCGGCGCGTCGTCGTGGCCGTAGACCTCCATCGGGCGGAGCACCTCGATGCCCGGCGTGTCGGCCGGCACGACGATCATGGAATGACGCCCGTGCCTGGGCGCGTCATCGCCGCCCGTGCGCACCATGACGATGTAGACCGCGCAGCGCGGATCCCCCGCGCCGGAGGCCCACCACTTCTCGCCGTCGAGCACGTAGGCGTCGCCGTCGCGCACGCAGGACATGGCGATGTTGGTGGCGTCCGAGCTGGCCACCTCCGGCTCGGTCATCAGGTAGGCCGAGCGGATCTCTCCCGCCAGCAGCGGCTCCAGCCAGGCGCGCCGCATCGCCGCGCTGCCGTAGCGCCAGAAGACCTCCATGTTGCCGGTATCCGGCGCGTTGCAGTTGAAGACCTCCGCGGCCAGGGGCGTGCGGCCCATCTCCTCGGCGAAATAGGCATATTCCACCGTGGTCAGCCCCCTGCCCCGGTCCGGGTCCGACAGCCAGAGGTTCCACAGGCCCGCCGCCCGGGCCCGCGCCTTGAGCCCCTCCAGGATCTCGGCCTGCCGCGGGGTATAGCTCCAGCGATCGCCCTTGCCGATCTCGGCCTGGTACTCCGCCTCGAGCGGCACGATCTCGTCGCGGATCATGGCCGCCACGCGCGCCAGCAGATCCGCCTTGTCCGACCTGATCCCGAGATCCATTTCCACGCCGCTGCCCTCCCCGATCATGTGCGTCGGCGGAACTCAACAGCAAGCCGCTCCTCGAGTAAAGGGCCCCGGGCGTCGCGGGCGACGGCCCGGGTGGCTGGGGGGCGCTGCCCCCTCTTGCCCCGGCAGAGGCCGGGGCAATTCACCCCCGGAGTATTTCTCCCCAAGAAGAAGCATCACGCGCAGGGATTTCTTCTTGGTCCAAATACTCCCGCCGGAGGCGCCCCCTTTCCGGGCGCGCCGGCGGGGTTACACTGAGGGGCATGAAAGACCCGCTCTTCATCGGCTCCGAGATCTACCGCGGCTCCAGTTACGGGCCGCGGCATCCGCTGTCCATTCCGCGGGTGTCCACGGTGACCGATCTGGTCCGCGCCCTGGACTGGCTGCCGCGCGCGCAATACCGCACCAGTCCGCGCGCCAGGGCGAAGGCGCTGACCGCCTTCCACGCGCCGGACTACGTGGCCGCCCTTCACCGGGCCGAGGAAACCGGCGCGGTGGATGTCGTCACCCGCGCCCGGCACGGCCTGGGCACGCTGTCCAACCCGGTCTTTCCCGAGATGTTCCGCCGTCCGGCCACCGCGGCGGGCGGGTCGCTTCTGGCGGCCGATCTGATGCGGGAGGGCGGCACCGTCTACAATCCCGGCGGCGGCACGCATCACGGGCTGGCCGATCGCGCCAGCGGCTTCTGTTACCTCAATGACCCCGTCCTCGCGATCAAGGCGCTGGCCACGCAAGGGCTGTCGCGGATCGCCTATGTGGACATCGACGCGCACCATGCCGACGGCGTCGAGGCCGCCCTGGGCGGCACCGACGGGCTGCTGATGATCTCGACCCACGAGGAGGGCCGCTGGCCCTTCACCGGGGCGCTGGACGATCACGCCGGGGGCACCGCGCTCAACCTGCCGCTGCCGCGCGGCGCGGGCGACGACGATTTCGCGTTTGCCCTTCATGAGCTGATCCTGCCCGCGGTGGCCGCCCACCGCCCGGAGGCCATCGTGCTGCAATGCGGCGCCGACGCGGTGGCGGAGGATCCGCTCGCCCGCCTGGCGTTGTCGAACAATGCGCACTGGGCCGCCGTGGGCCACCTGTTACCGCTGGCCCCGCGCCGGCTGGTGCTGGGCGGGGGCGGCTACAATCCCTGGACGGTCGGCCGGCTCTGGGCCGGGGTCTGGGCCACGCTGACGGGCGCGGAGATCCCGGACCGCCTGCCGCCGCCCGCCCGCGCCGTGCTGGAGGATCTGACATGGCACCGGAAGGGCCCGTCGCCCCGGCCGGGCCACTGGACCACCACGCTGCAGGATCCGCCGCGGCACGGCGCGATCCGGGGCGACGTGCGCGCGCGCGTGCGGCGCCTGCGCGACCGGTGCGCGGCCTGGGTCTGACCCCTTGCATTCGCGCGCCGTCCGGGCAAAGCCTTGCCCAGCACAGAGGAGACCCGCATGGCCGCCCCCGACCCGACCGACCCCTTCGCCACCCCCGCCGACACGCTTGGCCTGTCGCCCGAGGAAATGCGCCGCCTGGGCCACCGGGTGGTGGACATGGTCGTGGACCGCGCCATGCGCCGCAACGCCGAACCGGCGGTGCTGGCCGGCGACCCCGCCGACCTGGCCGCACGGCTGGGCGGCCCGCTGCCCGAAGCCCCCGTCAGCCCCGATGCCACGCTGGACCTGATGGCCGAGGTGGCGCTGGCGCACATGCAGAAGGGCGATCACCCGCGCTATTTCGCGCGCGTTCCGGGGCCGGCCTCCTTCGCGGCCATCCTGGGCGAGTGGATGGGCACGGGCTTCAACGCGATCTGCGCCAGCTGGGGGGGCGCGGCGGGCCCGGCCACGGTGGAGACCACGGTCTGTCGCTGGCTGGCGCAGATGCTGGGCCTGCCGGAGCGGAGCGAGGGCGTGCTGCTCTCGGGCGGCTCCATGGCCAATTTCACCGCCTTCTGCACCGCCCGCGCCGAGATCGGCCGCGGGGTGGCCTACCTGACGGACCAGACCCACGCCTCGCTGCCGCGCAACCTGCGCCAGATGGGCCTGGCGGAGGACGAGATCCGCATCCTGCCCTCCGACGGCGGCCTGCGCATGGACGCCGCAACCCTGGCCGCGGCCATCGCCGCGGACCGCGCCGCCGGGCGGCGCCCGATGATGGTGGTGGCCAGCGCCGGCACCACCAACACGGGCGCCGCCGATCCCCTGGATGCGCTGGCCGACATCTGCGCCGCCGAAGGGGTCTGGCTGCACGTGGACGGCGCCTACGGTGCCCCGGCCGCCGTGACCGAGACAGGCCGCCACGCCCTGCGCGGCCTGGAGCGGGCGGATTCGCTGGTCCTCGATCCGCACAAGTGGTTCTTCCAGCCCTACGACCTGGGTGTCTGCCTGGTCACCCGGCCCGGCGCGCTGGAGCGCTGCTTCGCCATCAGCCCCGAGTACCTGCGCGACGTTCAGACCGAGGGCGCGGTCAGTTACGGCAACCGCAGCCTGGAACTGTCCCGCCGGTCGCGGGCCATGAAACTATGGATGTCGCTGAGGACCTACGGCGCGCCGGCCTTCCGACGCGCGATCCAGACCGGCATCGACCTGGCGGAATTTGCCGAATCCTACCTGCGCGCGCGTCCCGGCACCTGGGAAATCGCCAGTCCCGCGCAACTGGGTATCGTCTGTTTCTCGTTGCGCGGCGCGGATGCGCAGGCCCATGCGGACCGGGCCGCGCGCGTGTCGGCCACCGGCTATGCCTGCGTGTCCTCCACCGTGCTCAAGGGCCGGCCCGCGCTGCGGCTGTGCACCATCAACCCGCTGACCACGCAGGCGGATATCGCCCGCACGATCGACATGCTGGCCGAAGCGCCCTGAGATTTCAGGAAAAGTGGTGCGGTCGAGAAGATTCGAACTTCCACGGGTGTTACCCCACAGCGACCTCAACGCTGCGCGTCTACCAATTCCGCCACGACCGCACGTCGCCGGTAGGTGAGCGGGCATATACGCAATGTGACCGACCTTGTGAAGGGGCGATTTGCGGCCCGCTTTGACAAAGTTTCCCGGCCCTGCCAAACAGCGGGCCGATCCCGCAAAAGGAACACGCCGCATGGTGGACTGGATCATATCCCCCGGCCTGACGGACTACGCCACCGCCGTGCGGGAAATGGAAGCGCGCGCCGCCGCCATCGCCGCGGGCACCGCGGAGGAAGCCGTTTGGTTTCTGGAGCATCCGCCGCTCTACACCGCGGGCACCTCCGCGCGGCGCGCGGACCTGCGCGATCCGGATCGTTTTCCCGTCTACCCCAGCAAGCGGGGCGGCCAGTACACCTATCACGGCCCCGGCCAGCGGGTGGCCTATGTCATGCTGGACGTGGGCCGCCGGGGCCGTGACCTGCGCCGCTTCGTGGGGGAACTGGAGGCCTGGGTGATCGACACCCTCGACCAGTTCAACGTCAAGGGCGAGGTGCGCCCCGGCCGGGTCGGCGTCTGGGTAGTGCGCGAGGACAAGCCGCTCACCCCCGCGGGCGCGCAGCGCGAGGACAAGATCGCGGCCATCGGCATCCGGCTGCGCAAATGGGTCAGCTTTCACGGGATCGCCATCAACGTGGAACCGGATCTGGAGCACTTCTCGGGCATCGTGCCCTGCGGAATCGCCGACCACGGCGTCACCAGCCTGGTCGACCTGGGCCTGCCGGTCACGATGGGCGACCTGGATGTCGCCCTGCGCCGCACCTTCGCCGCACACTTCCCGCCGCTTGCGGAAACCGCCGGGGCGTGAATCGGGGCATATGAAATTGCCGCCCCGGACCACGCCGGGGCGGCTCTGGCCATGCAGCTTATGCAGTCCTGACCCTATTTGGTTTCCACCGGCCCTGCGGCTTCGGGAAGAATATCCATGACATCTGCCTCCGGATTCTCTTCGCAGGCCTTGATGATCTGCGCGACATCAGGATCGTCGCCCCGCACCTCTTCCATCTTATCAGCGCGGCCACCTTCGACATGGTCCTCTTCCATCTCGGCTTCGATATCGTCAGAGTCGGCCATTTCGTCATCGCCACGCGCCTCTTCCATGCGCGCTGCACGACCGCCCATTTCCTCGATAGCCTCGACCTGTTCGACCTCTTCGAGTTCCATGAACTCCTCGCAGGTCATGGCCGCGGCCGGCTGTGCAAAGGCGGCTGCCACGCCGAGGATAGCGGTGGTCGTCAGAATGCGAGTCATATTGTGTCCTCCTTTCGATTTCCGGTGCGGGCGAAACTCCACGCCCGGATGGCGCCTCGGCGCCTTCCGACCCGACAACGCCCCAAACCGCCACGGGTTTCCACGACACAGCAAATTTTTGCGATTTTCACGACGTCGTGATCTTCACGCTGGTCCCTGATTCCGCGCGGAGATGCGGATCGCTGCGACAATAGGGGCCAGCCGAGACGGGTATTGCCCCGCGGGTAGGATCAACTATGACTCCGTCAGAACGCGCGTTCGACACAGCAAAGAGGTTTCACGATGACCCGACTCCTGACAGCCACTGCAACGCTCCTCGCCCTCGCCGCCCCGGCCGTCGCCGCCGGCGACGCCGAGAAGGGCGAGCAACTCTTCAACCGCTGCAAGGCATGCCACATGATCAAGTCCGAGGACGAGATGATCGTCCGCGGCGGGCGCGTGGGGCCCAACCTCTACGGCGTGATCGGCCGCGAGGCGGGCAGCGTCGAGGGCTTCCGCTACGGCAGCAGCCTGGAAAAGGCCGGCGAGGAGGGCCTCGTCTGGGGCCAGGAAAACCTGGCCGCCTACACCGAGGATCCCAAGGGCTTCCTGGCCGACTACCTGGAACAGGACAGCGCGCGCTCCAAGATGGCCTTCCGGCTGCGCAACGGCGCCGAGGACGTGGCCGCCTACTTGGCCACCTTCTCCGAGGACTGAGCGGCCCGCCCGGAAAGCCCCGGCCGTCCGGGGCTTTCCCGCTCCGTCCGGGCCCGGCGCCCGAACCACGGGGTGCGACAAAATTCTTTGACCCATGTCAAACTCTGGCGTTGCCCCACCCCCCGCGGCATTCTAAAACCAGAATGGATTTCCGGCCCGCACCTATGGTGGTGCGCGCCCACGATTGACCAGCAGGAGGCAACCAATGGCAGACGCAGCCATTCACGGCCACGAGCACGAGGACGAGCGCGGCTTCTTCACGCGCTGGTTCATGTCCACGAACCACAAGGACATCGGGATTCTCTACCTGGTGACCTCGGCCATCGTCGGGCTGATCGCGGTGCTTTTCACCGTCTACATGCGCATGGAACTGATGAACCCCGGGGTTCAGTACATGTGCCTGGAAGGCGCCCGGCTGTTCCCGGCCGAGGGCGGGTGCACGCCCAACGGCCACCTGTGGAACGTGATGATCACCTATCACGGCATCCTGATGATGTTCTTCGTGGTGATCCCGGCGCTCTTCGGGGGGTTCGGCAACTACTTCATGCCGTTGCAGATCGGCGCGCCGGACATGGCGTTCCCGCGGATGAACAACCTCAGCTTCTGGCTCTACGTCGCCGGCACCTCGCTTGGCGTGGCCTCCCTGTTGGCGCCGGGCGGCAACGGCCAGCTCGGCTCGGGCGTGGGCTGGGTCCTCTACCCGCCGCTGTCGACGACCGAGGCCGGCATGTCCATGGACCTGGCGATCTTCGCCGTGCACGTCTCGGGCGCCAGCTCGATCCTCGGCGCGATCAACATGATCACCACCTTCCTCAACATGCGTGCCCCCGGCATGACCCTGTTCAAGGTGCCGCTGTTCGCCTGGTCGATCTTCGTCACCGCCTGGCTGATCCTGCTGGCCCTGCCCGTGCTCGCCGGCGCGATCACCATGCTGCTGACCGACCGCAACTTCGGCACGACCTTCTTCGATCCCGCGGGTGGCGGTGACCCGGTTCTCTACCAGCACCTGCTGTGGTTCTTCGGCCACCCGGAGGTCTACATCATCATCCTGCCCGGGTTCGGCATCATTTCCCACGTGATCGCCACCTTCTCGCGCAAGCCCATCTTCGGCTACCTGCCGATGGTCTGGGCGCTGATCGCGATCGGCTTCCTGGGCTTCGTGGTCTGGGCGCACCACATGTACACCGTGGGCATGAGCCTGACGCAGCAGAGCTACTTCATGCTGGCCACGATGGTCATCGCCGTGCCCACCGGGGTCAAGGTGTTCAGCTGGATCGCCACGATGTGGGGCGGCTCGATCGAGTTCAAGACGCCGATGCTCTGGGCCTTCGGCTTCCTGTTCCTGTTCACCGTCGGCGGCGTGACCGGCGTGGTGCTCAGCCAGGCCGGGGTGGACCGCGCCTACCACGACACCTACTACGTCGTGGCGCACTTCCACTACGTGATGAGCCTGGGCGCCGTCTTTGCCATCTTCGCCGGCATCTACTTCTACTTCGGCAAGATGACGGGCCGCCAGTACCCCGAATGGGCGGGCAAGCTGCACTTCTGGTCGATGTTCATCGGTGCGAACCTGACGTTCTTCCCCCAGCACTTCCTGGGCCGCCAGGGCATGCCGCGCCGCTACATCGACTACCCCGAGGCCTTCGGCCTTTGGAACTGGTGGTCCTCCATCGGCGCCTTCCTCAGCTTTGCGTCCTTCGTCTTCTTCTTCGGCGTGGTGATCTACGCGCTCTTCCGCGGCGCCAAGGTGACCGAGAACAACTACTGGAACGAATACGCCGACACGCTGGAATGGACCCTGCCCAGCCCGCCGCCGGAGCACACATTCGAAAAGCTCCCCGAGCCGCAGGACTGGGAAGCCAAGCACGCGCACTGAGCGCATCCAACCGCCAGACCGCGACGGGCCCCGGTTTCCGGGGCCCGTTTTCTGTTGCGGGCCACGTCTGGGACCCGGCCGGTCACCGCCTGCCGCAGCGTCCCCTTCATCGGTCGCAATTGCCCTTTCACCCGCCGCAGACCCCGTGCTACCTGCGTCGCGACACGCAGAAGCCGGAACGCCCATGTCCAACGAAATCCGCCTCGCTTTCGCCCACCCGGACGCCCGCGCGGACGCCACCGCGCCCGAGGGCCCGCTTGACCGCATCTCGGTGCGCGACCACGTCGTCGAGGTCGAGATCGGCGCCTTCCAGGCCGAGCGCGGCACCACGCAGCGCGTCGCCTTCAACGTCGTGGTCGAGGTGCGCCCGATCACCGATCCGCTGGCCGACGACGTCGACCGCATCCTCAGCTACGACAAGGTCACCGAGGCGATCGAGGCCGAACTGGCCGAGGAACGCCTCAACCTGCTCGAAACGTTGGCCGAACGCATCGCAGAGCGCATCCTGTGGGAGCCGCAGGCCGTCCGCACCTTCGTGCGCATCGAGAAACTCGACCGCGGCCCCGGCGCCCTCGGGGTCGAGATCGTGCGCTCGGTGGCCGACCTCGAAACCAAGCCGGTCGCGCCCCACGCCGATACCGTGCCGCACCCGCATGTCGTCTTTCTCAGCAACGCCGCCGTCACCTCGCCGAACCTGGGCCGCTGGCTGGACCAGCTGGAAGCCCGGGCCGAGCCCGTGATCCTCTGCGTGGGCCGCGCCGACACGCCGCCACCGCAAACCGGCCACCGCATGACGCAACGCCGGGTGGACCTTCTGGCCATCGAACAGAACGCCTGGGTCCTGGCGGGCCGCGATCCACGGTGCGTGGTGGTCGATACCCGCACGGAGCTGGACTGGGCCATGAAGCATGGCCAGATCAGTGTCTGGGCCCCGTCCAAGATCGTGCTCGATGCCGTCGACGGCCCCGCCGTGGGCGCGGAGGATCCGGTGGCCCTGGCCGCCTGGTTCTCGGGCCATATCGAGGCCTCGGACCTGCTGGTCATCGGCGAAACGCCCCCGCGTGACCCGCCCGTTCCCGTCCTGGTGCAGGACACTGCCCGCTCGGGCCTCTGAGCCCCGTCATCTTCCCCCCTTCCACCAAAGCGCCGCCACAGCCCGCCCTCATGGATAGCTACTACCGCCCCGTCGCCCGCAGCGATCACGCCCGCCCCGCACGGGCCCGGCCCTTGGCCGGCGGCTGGTGCTGGTTCGACACCGTCGAGGAACTGCGCCGCGACGCCCCCCCGCGCCTTCTGCCCGCCGAGGAGGCCCCCGCCGAGGTGCTGGCGCGTCTGACCGCGCCGCGCGTCCCGATCGCCGGGCTCACGCTGGATCAGCCGCGGCTCATGGGCATCCTCAACGTCACGCCCGACAGCTTCTCGGACGGCGGCGAACACTACGGCCGCGACCCGGCGCTGGCCCATGCCCGGGCCATGACCGAGGCCGGCGCCGACATGATCGACGTGGGCGGCGAATCCACCCGCCCCGGCGCGACGGAAGTGGACATCGAGACCGAGATTGCCCGCACCGCGCCGGTCATCGCCGCCATCCGGGCCGAAAACGGCGTTCCCCTCTCCATCGACACGCGGAAGACCCCGGTCGCCCGCGCCGCCCGGGAGGCCGGGGCGGATCTGGTCAACGATGTCTCCGCCTTCACCTTCGATTCCGGGCTCGCCCCCTTCGCGGCCCAGGCCGGCCTGCCCGTCTGCGCCATGCACGCCCGGGGCCGGCCCGAGACGATGCAGAACGACCCGCGCTACGACAACGTCGCGCTGGACATCTACGACTACCTGGCCGAGCGGGTTGCGGCCCTGGTCCAGGCCGGTATTCCGCGCGGGGCGATTCTCGTCGATCCCGGCATCGGCTTCGGCAAGACCACCGCCCACAACCTGGCGCTGCTGCAGAACCTCTCGCTCTTTCACGGGCTGGGGTGCCCCGTCCTGCTGGGGGCCTCGCGCAAGCGCTTCATCGGCGAGATCGGCCAGACGCCCGCGGCCGGCGCCCGCGCGCCGGGCTCCATCGCGGTGGCCCTGGCCGGCGTCGCCCAGGGGGTGCAGATGCTGCGGATCCACGACGTGGCCGAAACCGCGGCGGCGCTGCGCCTGTGGCGGGCCGCGACCCTCGGACAGCCCGGCTGACGCCGCGCCCGGGCCGGCCGGTACCGCGCGCCCGTACGGGCCGTACCGACCGTACGGGGCGGGCTATAGCCTTTGCCGCACTTCCGCGATGAAATCGGCGCCGCGGTCCTCGAAGTTGTCGTACTGATCGAAACTCGCCGCCGCCGGCGCCAGAAGAACCGTCTCGCCCGGCTGCGCCTCGGCCATCGCGCGCTCCACCGCGCGGGCCATCGTGGTGCAGACCTCGGCCTCGATCCCGTCCAGTTGCAGCGCGAAGTCCGCCGCGTCCCGGCCGATGACATAGGCCTTCACCACGTGGCCGAAGCCGGGGGCGAGCGCCTCCAGCCCGCCGTCCTTTTCCAGGCCGCCGCAGATCCAGCGGATCTTGTCGAAGGATTTCAAGGCATTGAGTGCGGATTCCACATTGGTGGCCTTGCTGTCGTTGACCATCGTCACGCCGCCCTGCTCGGCGATCACCTGGCTGCGGTGCGGCAGCCCCCGGAAGCTGTGAAAGGCCCGCTCGATCACCTTGGGCGCCAGTCCCAGAGTCCGGCAGGCCGCATAGGCCGCGCAGGCGTTCTGGTGATTATGGTCGCCCGGCAACCCCTTGATCCGCCGCAGGTCGATGGCGCCCGCCTGCTTGCCCTTGCGGTATTCGCTGAGGAATCCCTTGCGCGCGAAAACCGACCACCCCGGCCCCGCCAGCTTTTCGGTCACCGAGACACGGATCACCCGCGGGTCGCTCGGCGCCTCGGCCATCTGGTTGGCCAGGAACCGGCCCTCGACTTCGTCCACGCCGATCACCGCACGGTCCGGCCCGCCTTCGGCGAACAGCCGGCGCTTGGCCGCGAAATACCCGCCCAGACCGGCGTGCCGGTCCAGGTGATCGGCGGAAAGGTTCGTGAAAACAGCCACATCCGGGGTCAGCGCCCGCGCAAGCTCGATCTGGTAGGAACTCAGTTCCAGAACGACCACCCCGCCGTCGCCCGGCGGGTCGATGTCCAGCACGCCCCGGCCGATGTTGCCGGCAAGCTGCGCCTCCTTGCCCGCCTCCGAAAGGACGTGGTGGATCAGCGCGGCGGTGGTGGACTTGCCGTTGCTGCCCGTCACCGCGATCACCCGCGGCGGCACGTCGTGGCCATGCCATTCCGTGGTCGCGATCGAGCGGAAGAACAGCCCGATGTCATTGTCCACCGGCACGCCCGCAGCCAGGGCCGCCGCCACGACCCTGTTGGGCCGCGGATAGAGATGCGGAATACCGGGCGAGACGACCAGCCGCGCCACCGCGTCGAAGGCGCCCTGCCGCGTCAGGTCCGTGATCTCGTGGCCTTCCTCAAGGGCGGCCTGGCGGGCGCCGGGGTTGTCGTCCCAGGCCAGAACCTCGGCGCCGCCGGCCCTCAGGGCCCGCGCCGCCGCCAGCCCGGACCGGCCCAGGCCCAGAACGGCGACCCGTTGTTTCGCAAATCCCGTGACGGGTATCATGCCCTCTCCTCGCCCGGACCGATGGCCCGGCGCCTTACCGCACTTTCAGCGTCGCCAGCCCGATCATCGCCAGGATCACCGCGATGATCCAGAACCGGATCACGATCTGCGGCTCGGCCCAGCCCTTCTTCTCGTAGTGGTGATGGATGGGCGCCATCAGGAAGACGCGCTTGCCGGTGCGCTTGAAGTAGAGAACCTGGATGATGACCGACAGCGCCTCGACGACGAAAAGCCCCCCGACAATCCCCAGGACGATCTCGTGTTTGGTCACCACCGCGATCGCGCCAAGCGCCCCGCCCAGGGCCAGAGACCCGGTGTCGCCCATGAAAACCGCCGCCGGCGGCGCGTTGTACCACAGGAAACCCAAGCCGCCGCCGAACAGCCCCGCCACGAAGATCAGGATCTCGCCGGTGCCGGGCACGTAGTGAACATCGAGATACTCGGTGAAGTCCACACGGCCCACGGCGTAGGCGATCACGCCAAGCGTGCCCGAGGCGATCATCACGGGCATGATCGCCAGCCCGTCCAGCCCGTCGGTCAGGTTCACCGCGTTCGCGGCGCCCACGATGACGAACATGGCGAAGGGTAGGAAGAACCAGCCCATGTTGATGAGCGTGTCCTTGAAGACCGGCAGGGCGAGTTGATACTGCAGCGCTTCGGGGTGGAACAGCGTCGCCCAATAGGCCGCGACCGCCGAGATCGCGAAACCGAGCGCCAGCCGCAGCTTGCCGGGCACGCCCGAGACGTTCTGCTTGGACACCTTGGCGTAGTCGTCGGCGAACCCGATCAGCCCGAAGGACAGCGTGACGAAAAGCAACAGCCAGACATAGGGGTTGTCCAGCCGCGCCCAGAACAGCGTCGAGACCATCAGGGCCCCCACGATCAGCAAGCCGCCCATCGTCGGCGTGCCCGACTTGGCCACATGCGCCTCGGGGCCGTCGGTGCGGATCGGCTGGCCCTTGCCCTGATGCTTGCGCAGCACGTTGATCAGCGGCGGGCCAAAGATGAACCCGAAGAACAGCGCCGTCATGAACGCCCCGCCGGCGCGGAAGGTGATGTAGCGGAAGAGGTTGAAGAAATCCCCCCCGTCCGACAGCGCGCTCAACCAGTACAGCATACTAGACGTCCTCTCGTTCCTGCGGCAGGGGGCGGCCCGCCTTGCGCAGCGCCGCGACCACCTTGCTCACGCGGCTGGCCTTGGACCCCTTGACCAGCACCACGTCGCCTGCGTCTATCATCCGGTGCGCGCGCTCGGCCAGCTTTTCCGCCGATGTCTGCCAGCGGCCGCGCTGCGCATCGGGCAGGGCCTGCCACAGGTTTTTCATCCGCGGCCCCACGCAGTGCACCTCGTCCAGCTCTGCCATGCCCGGCAGATCGGCGAGTTCCGCGTGCATCCGGGCCTCCTCCGGGCCCAGTTCCAGCATATCGCCCAGGATGGCGATGCGCCGCCCCTTTGCGATCCGGCCCACGTCGTCCTCCGGCTCGGCGGCCGCCAGAACCTCGATCGCCGCCGCCATCGAGGCGGGATTGGCATTGAAGGCGTCATCGATCAGGTCGATTCCCAGGGTCTCGTCCGCCGGGTCCAGTTGCAGTCGCTCGCGCGTGCCGCGCCCGGCGGGCGGGCTCCACCGGCCCAGGTCGGAAATGGCGACGGCGCGATCGGCCCCCAGCCGCCAGACCGCGGCGAGAACCGCCAAGGCGTTGAGCGCGAAATGCCGCCCCGGCGCCCCGACCTTGAAGACCAGCGGCGTGCGCCAGGCCCGCCCCTGCACAACGGTCGAGCGGTCGTGAACCGTCACCTTGGTCACGCGGTGGTGGTTGCCAGCCCGCGTGCCGAAGGTGACAATGCGCGCTCCGGCGGCCTGTGCGGCGGCGCGCAGGATCGGTGCCGTCTCGATATCGCCGTTGAGGATGGCGCTGCCGCCGGGTTCCAGCCCCGCGCAGATCGCGGCCTTCTCATGCGCGATGCCCGCAATGTCCTCGAAGGCCTCCAGATGGGCCGCGGCCACCGTGGTGACCATCGCCACGTGCGGTCGGGCCAGTCGGGACAGCGGGGCGATTTCGCCGGGGCGATTCATGCCGATCTCGATCACCGCGTAATCGGTCTCGGCGGGCATGCGCGCAAGGGTCAGGGGCACGCCCCAGTGATTGTTGTAGCTGGCCTCGGCGGCATGGGTGCGCCCCTGGCACGACAGCACGTGGCGCAGCATTTCCTTGGTCGAGGTCTTGCCGACCGAGCCGGTGACGGCCACGATCCGCGCCCCCGTGCGGGCCCGGCCCGCCCGGCCGAGCGCGATCAGCCCCTGCAGCACATCGTCAACGATGAGAAGCGGCGCCCCTGCCGGCACGTCGTCGGGCACGCGGCTGACCATCGCGGCGGCCGCGCCCTTTTCCAGCGCCTGCGCGACGAAATCGTGGCCGTCGCGCGCCGCCGTCAGCGCGACGAAAAGATCGCCCGGCGCAAGCGTCCGGCTGTCAATGGACACGCCGGTGGCCGTCCAGGCGCCGCGGGCCTCTCCACCGGTGGCCTGCGCGGCCTCCGCCGCGGTCCAAAGGGTCATGCGACGCCCCCGTCCAGCGCGCTGACCGCGACGCTGGCCTGTTCGCTGTCATCGAAGGGCAGGACGTCGTCCCCCACGATCTGGCCCGTTTCGTGGCCCTTGCCGGCGACGAGCAGCGCATCGCCCGGCCCCAGGAGGTCCACCCCGCGCAGGATCGCTTCGGCCCGGTCGCCGACCTCATGCACGCGCGCAGCGCCGCCTGCGGCCGCCACCCCCTCCATCACAGCGGCGCGGATCGCTGCGGGATCCTCGCTGCGGGGGTTGTCGTCTGTCACGATCACGGTATCGGCATGCTCTGCCGCGGCCCGGCCCATCAAGGGGCGCTTGGCCCGGTCCCGGTCGCCCCCGGCGCCGACCAGGACGACCAGCCGCCCCATGACATGCGGGCGCAGCGCGGCGAGCGCGGTCGCCACCGCATCGGGGGTGTGGGCGTAGTCCACGAAGACGGCCGCGCCGTTGCGGCGCGTGGCCGCCAGTTCCATCCGTCCGCGCACCGTGCGCATCTGCGGCAGAACCGCGAAGACCCGGTCGGGATCGGCCCCGGCGGCGATGACCAGACCGGCGGCCAGGGCCGCGTTCTCGGCCTGGAAGCCGCCGATCAGGCCCAGCTTGATCTGGTGGATCTGTCCGCGCCAGTCCAGGCGCAGGTCCTGCCCCGTGGGCTCGAACCGCTGGCCCAGCAGGTGCAGATCGGTGCCGTCCGCCCGGCCGATCGTGATGCACTCCTGCCCGCGGGCGCGGATCACGTCGGCCATTTCCGGGGCACGGTTGGAGTCCGCGTTCAGCACCGCCACACCCTCCTCGGGCAGCACCCGGCTGAAAAGCGCGGCCTTGGCGGCGAAATACTCGGCAAAGCTGGCGTGATAGTCCAGGTGATCCTGGCTGATGTTCGTGAAGCCCGCCGCCGCCAGGCGCACGCCGTCCAGCCGGCGCTGCGCGAGGCCGTGGCTCGACGCCTCCATCGCGCCGTGCGTGATGCCCGCAGCGGCCGCTTCCGCGAGGATCCGGTGCAGGGTGACTGGCTCGGGCGTGGTGTGCTTCAGAGGCGCTTCGAAGTCGCCTTCGACCCCGGTGGTGCCAATGCTCACGGCCGGCAGGTCCAGGGCCTGCCAGATCTGCCGGCAGAAGCTCGCGACCGAGGTCTTGCCGTTCGTCCCGGTGACGGCGACCATCACCTCGGGCTGGGCGCCGAACCACAGGGCCGCGGTGAAGGCCAGGGTCTGGCGCGGATCCTCGGCCACGACGAGCGCGGCCTGCGAGTCCTCCAGGGCCGCCCGTGCCAGACGCGCCCCTTCCGCGTCAGTCAACACCGCCGCCGCGCCCTGCCGCAGGGCCGTCGCGATGTACTCGGCCCCGTGGACCCGCGTGCCCGGCAGCGCGGCGAAAAGGTGGCCCGCCCGGACCGCGCGGCTGTCCACCGACAGGCCGGTGATGGACGCATCGCGCCCGCCCTGGGCGGTCAGCCCCAGTTCTGCCAGAGATTTCGTCTGTTCCGCCGCCATTGCGCCCCGGTCCGTCTAGTTCGACGTCAGCGTTATATCAGCCAATTCCCCGGGTTCAATCTGCGGCCGCAGGCCGAGCAGCGGCGCGACGCGGCTGATGATCTCGGCCGCCACCGGCACGGCCGTCCAGCCCGCCGAGCGGCGCGGCGTCTCGCCCGACGTTTCCACCGGCTCGTCCAGCGTGACCACCAGCACGTAGCGGGGATCATGCACCGGGAAGACACTGGCGAAGCTGGCGATCACCTTGTCCTCGTAGTAGCCCGCGCCGGACGTCCGGGGCTTGTCCGCGGTGCCGGTCTTGCCGCCCACGGCGTATCCCTTGACGTCACCGAAGCTGGCCGTGCCTTCGGTCACGACCTGGCGCAGCATCCTCATCACCGTCTTGGTGGTCTTCTCCGAGATCACCCGCGGGCCGTCCTGCGGCGCACTGCGGCGCAGAAGAGTCGGCGTCACGCGCTTGCCGCCGTTGGCCAAGGTGGCATAGGCCGCGGCCAGATGCAGGGGGCTGGCCGACAGGCCGTGCCCGTAGGAAATCGTCATCGTGGAGAGTTCCGACCACTTGGGCGGCAGAAGCGGCTGCGCGCCATCGGCCTCGACGATCTCCAGATCAGTGGGCTCGAAAAGCCCCAGAGAGCGCAGGAAGGCCTTGTGCTTGGGCACGCCGATCATCTGGGCGATGCGGGCCGTCCCGATGTTGGAGGATTTCACCAGCACCTTGGTCGCCGTCATCTCGTTGCCGTAGTCGCGGAAGTCGCGGATGCGATGCTTGCCCCAGGTCAGCGGGCCGCGCGTGTCGATCGTGCTGTCGGGCGACACGAGGCCCTCTTCCAGCGCCTGCGCCAGGGTGAAGACCTTGAAGGTGGAGCCCAGTTCATAGACCCCCTGGACCGCCCGGTTGAAAAGCGGGCTGTCGTCGGCGCGGCCCTCGGTGGGCGGGCGCGGTCGATCGTTGGGGTCGAAATCGGGCAACGAGGCCAGCGAGATCACCTCGCCGGTGTCAACCTCCATCAGGATCGCCGAGGCCCCCTTGGCGTTCATCAGGCGCATACCGCCCGCCAGAACGCGTTCCGTCGCGGCCTGCACCGAAAGATCCAGCGCAAGGCGCAGCGGCGCGTGCCCGCGGGCGGGATCGCGCAGGCGCGCGTCGAAGTGCTTTTCGATGCCGGCCACGCCGATGACTTCGGCGGCGTGCACGCCCTCGCGGCCGAAACTTGCCCCGCCGAGCACATGCGAGGCCAGCCGCCCGTTGGGATAGAGCCGCATTTCGCGTGGGCCGAAAAGAAGGCCGGGCTCGCCGATGTCATGCACCTTCTGTTTCTGCTCGGGGCTGATCTTCTTCTTGATCCACAGGAACTTGCGTTTGCCGGTGAAATCCCGCCGCAGGCGCGCTTCGTCGAGATCGGGAAAGATCCGGGCCAGTTCGCGCGCCGCGCGCGCGGGGTCGATCATCCGCGGCGGCTGCGCATAAAGGCTGTGGGTCTCGAAATTGGTGGCCAGGATCCGGCCCTTGCGGTCCACGATGTCGGCCCGCTGCGCAAGGATCCGGCTTCCGGCCACGCTGGTGCGGGGCTCGGAGGGCTCTGAACTGGCCAGAACGCCCATGCGTCCCCCGATGACGGCGAAGGCGCAGACGAACATCACCCCCAGCACAAGCAGCCGCCCCTCGGCCCGGCGGCGGGCACGGTCCCGCATCTGTTCATGGCGGATGCGGATGTTTTCGCGTTCGATGGCGTCGGGGTTCTCGCCCTTCGCGCGGGCCTCCAGAATGCGGGCCAGCGGGCGCAGCGGCGTGCGGATCATCGCGCGGCCTCCTCCTGGTTGGATACGTCGATCGGATCACTCAGCTCAAGCGGCGCCTGGCTCTGGCGCGGGGGATAGGCCACCTGGTCCACCTTGCCGAACTGGTGCGGCTGCAAGGGCATCAATCCCAGCTTGTCGAAATTCAGCTCCGCCAGGTCGCGCAGGCGATCGGGACGGTTGAGGTAGGCCCATTCCGCGTTCAGCACCCGCAGGCGCTGCCGCGCGCGGCTGACCTCGCGCTGAAGCCGTTCGGCCTCGGCCAGGGCCTCTTGGGTTTCATAGTTCTCGCGGTAGGCCCAGAAGGCGAGTCCCATGACCATCAGGGCGGTCAGGATGAAGAACAGGCTGCGCATCATCTCTCCCCTTTCAGAAGCGGCATGCCGATGGCCTTGCGGTCGGTCCGGCCCGGCGGCGCCCCGGTGCGCTGCGCCAACCGCAGCTTCGCGCTGCGCGCGCGCGGGTTGCGGGCGACCTCGGCGGCGTCGGGGCCGATCGCCTTGCGCGTGAGCAGCGTGAACTGGGGGTCGGGCCGCGCGACCTCGGGGGCGTGGCGGCTGCCGCGGCCACCGCCCCCCGAACGATCCTGCAGGAACCGCTTGACCATGCGGTCCTCGATGGAATGGAAGGTGACGACGGCCAGCCGCCCGCCGGGTGCCAGGGCGCGCTCGGCCGCTTCCAGACCGGCGATGAGTTCGCCGTACTCGTCATTCACCGCGACGCGCAGCGCCTGGAAGCTGCGGGTCGCCGGGTGCACCTGTCCGGGCTTGGGCCGCGGCAGGCAGGACTCCACGATCTCGGACAGGCGCTGCGTCGTCTCGATCGGCGCCTCGGCCCGCGCGCGCAGGATGGCACGGGCGATCCGGCGGCTCGCGCGTTCCTCGCCGTAAAGAAAGAGGATCTCGGCCAGTTCCTGCTCGCTCGCCATGTTGACGATGTCGGCGGCGCTACGGCCCTGCTGGCTCATGCGCATGTCCAGGGGGCCCTCCTTGGCGAAGGAAAACCCGCGCGCGGCCTCGTCCAGTTGCATCGAGGAAACGCCGAGGTCCAGCACCACCCCCGCAAGGTTCTGCCCGTGCCTGTCGAGGTTCGAAAAGGTGTCCTGAACCAGCGTGACCCGGCCGGGATAGTCTGCCGTCCAGTCGCGCGCCAGTTCCAGCGCACGGGGATCGCGGTCAAGCCCGATCACCCGCTCCGCCCCGGCCTCCAGCAGGCCGCGCGCGTAGCCCCCCGCGCCCAGGGTCGCATCCAGCCAGGTGCCCGTGACCGGCGCGACCGCCTCCAGAAGGGGCCGCAGCAGGACCGGGACATGCGGGGCGTCCTGAGTGGGGCGGGACGCGGCGGCCATCGCTCACTCCCCCTTCGCTCCGTCCAGAAGCACCAGCGGGTCGAAGTCCTCGGGCAGTTCGTCCAGCCAGGCTTCGGTCTTGGCCAGCTCCTCGCTCTCGTAGGTCTCGGGCTTCCAGATCTGGAAGGTGTCGCCGGCGGCGATGAAAAAGGCCTCGCCCTCAAGCCCGATCTTCTGTCTCAGCTTGGCCGGCAGGACCAAGCGGCCGGTTTCGTCCACATTGGTGGGATAGGATTGCCCGTGAAACAGCCGCTGCAGCATCTTGCGCTCCATCGATCCGCGCGGCAGGCGCGCGATCTGCTCGTCCACCTCGTTGATGGCGTCGATGGTGTAGCATTCCAGGTAGTTCCGGCGGTGATCGCCGTAGACGATGACCAGTTCGGGGTTCAGCCCGTCGGTCCAGTTCGGGTCGGAGGCTTCGAGCACGCGGCGGAAGGACGCCGGAATCGAAACCCGGCCCTTGCTGTCCACCTTGTGGTGGCTCTCGCCTCTGAACCTGCGAGCCACTGCCTGCAACCGCCTCTCTCCCCCCGTGTCCCGTGACCGCGGGCCGGAAACGAAACGGCGGATTGAGCTGCTGCCAATGCCCAATCCGCCGCCCTCGTCCCGCCGAGCGGGTGTCCGACTACGCGCGCCACCTGGGGGGATGTCTGCTTGCCCGCGCGCCGGATCCTTTTGTCGATGAAAGCGGGTGCCTGTATGAAACCTGTCTTGGGAGATTTACGGGGTCTTGTCTGCGCCCCTTATGTCCCGTCCCTCATCGTGATTTAAGGGATGCCATGGGAATTTATGGAAATCAATAACTTTCTGCGGGAAATCGCTACCTCATGTTGTTCACGCCCTCCCTTCAACTCAATATTTCGTGGCCAATACGGGGAACCGCGCGCAGGACCTAGCGATAACCTGGCACAGAGAACACAAGATATTGTGAAACCCATGGAAAGCCCGAAGCGTCCCACGAATTCCCGGAAAAATGCCCCGACGGCTATGAGCGGAGGCGTCAGCGCGCAGGAATGGTCAGGAATTGCCGCGAATCCCGGGAATCATCGGCAGTGATTCGCGGAAATTCCGGAGCGGATTCGCCAAGGCGGCCGGATCGTCCCACGATTTCCCGTAAAGTCGCGGGCCTATACCCCGTCCAGCCATTTCATCATCACCAGGGCATCGACCAGGCCGTCGCGCGGATGATCGAAGGCCCGCGGCAGCCGGCCGACGGTGTCGAACCCCATGTCCTGCCACAGATGGACAGCGGCGGTGTTGGTGGTCACGACCAGGTTGAACTGCATCGCGAGATAGCCAAGCTTGCGCGCCTCGGCCTGCGAATGCAGGCACATCGCCCGCGCCAGCCCCTGCCCCCGCGCCTGTGGCGCGACGATGTAGCCGCAGTTGCAGACATGCGCCCCGCCGCCTGGATGGTTCGTATTGATGTAATAGGTGCCCAGGACCTCGCCCTGGTGTTCAGTCACGTAGGTGGCGCGCGGCGCCTCCAGCCACATTTTCAGTGCCCGGTCGCGGGTCAGTCCGCGGTCGATGGCGAAACTTTCGCCCCCGCGGATCACGCCGCGCAACATGGGCCAGATGCTTTCGGCATCATCGGCCCGGGCGGGCCGGACGGAGATATCGGCGAGATCGGTCAAGGCGTCACCCTCGCTCTGCGCGCTGCGACCGAACCTTAGCTTCCGCCGAGAAAAGAGCAAGGCAGCCAACCTTGCCCGACTGGCCCCGGCGGCGCCCGCCGGGGCCGGCTTGAGGGATCAGCCGCGGACCACGAAAACCGAGCATTTCGCATGCTCGGCCATCTTGCCCCCGTTCGAAGGCCAGATGTAGTCCATCACGCTCGGCATGTGGCTTTGCATGACGACCAGGTCGGCCCCGGTCTCGCCAACCGCCTTCAGCAGCGCATCGTCCAGATCGGTGGTGGGATCATGGCTGGTCACCGGATCGGATTTCACCTTGATTCCGTGCTTCCCGGCCTGTTGCTTGGCGAATTCGTCGAGCTTCTGCGCGAATTCATGCGGGTTGTGGGCCAGCGACCCCGGCGTGGCCGCGGTGACGCCGACATAGTGGACCTCCGCATCGTAGTGGTTGGCCAGATCGGCGCTGACCTGAAGCGCCTTGTCCAGATCGCCGAGATGGGACAGGTCCACCGGCGTCATGATGGTCTTGAACATTGGGTTCCCTCCTGTTTCGCGTGATGCCCCATATGGACCGCGCGGCATGGCGCCGACGCCGCCGGAGGGCACGGATTATCTGGGGCCGCGGCAGCCGCGCCGAACACCCCTCGCGCAGACGGTAACGCGGTCGCGCCCCGGGAATCAATCAGCAGCGCCGCTTGAGAGGCAAATACCGTCACCTCGGGTCGCTTCCGCGCCGCGCCCATCAGCCGTTGACGTCCACCAGCACCCGGCCCTTCACCTGGCCCTTGAGGATATCGCGCCCCAGCTCGGGCAGATCGGAGAGGGTCGCGGGCTGCACCATGGCCTCAAGCTTTTCCATCGGCAGGTCGCGCGCGATCCGCTCCCAGGCGCGCCGGCGGTTGCCGTAGGGCTGCATCACGCTGTCGATGCCCAGCAGGTTCACCCCGCGCAGGATGAAGGGGGTGATGAGCGCCCCCTCGATGGCCGCGCCACCGGCCAGCCCGACGGCCGCCACCGAGGTTCCGTATTTCATCTGCTTCAGCGCGCGGCCGAGGATTGTCCCGGCCACGGCATCCACGCAGCCCGCCCAGTTCTCCGATTCCAAAGGCTTCTTGGTCACCTCCTCCAGCTCGGCGCGCGGCACGATCCGGCTTGCCCCGAGGTCGGTCAGATAGGCCTCGTGCTCGGCCTTGCCCGTCTCGGCCGCGACCTCGTGGCCCAATTGCGCCAGCACGGCGGTCGCCACCGATCCGACGCCGCCGGTCGCGCCGGTGACCAATACCGGCCCGTGGCCCGTCTCGAGCCCGTGATCCTCCAGCGCCATGACCGCCAGCATGGCGGTGAACCCCGCGGTGCCCACGGCCATGGCCTGGCGGGTGGTCAGCCCCTCGGGCAGCGGCACCAGCCAGTCGGCCAGCACGCGCGCCTTTTGCGCGTAGCCGCCCCAGTGCGCCTCGCCGACGCGCCAGCCGGTCAGGACCACCTTGTCGCCGGGCTTGTAGCGCTCGTCGGAGCTTTCCTCCACCGTGCCGGCGAAATCGATTCCCGGCACATGCGGATACTGCCGCACAAGGCCCCCGCCCGGACCGATGCAGAGCCCGTCCTTGTAATTGAGCGTGGAATATTCCACAGCGACCAGCACCTCGCCGTGCGGCAGGTCGTCTTCGCTGATCTGCTGCACCGAGGCACTGGTCTTACCCGTCTCCTCGTCCTTCTCGACAACCAACGCGTTGAACATCTCTTTCTCCTGTTCCTCTGAGCAGGGCCATCCCTGCGTCATCTTGCCAAAAATACCCCGGGAAGCGCGAGGGGCTGGCCCTCGCTGCCCGGGCCACCTCCGGGCTCACGCCCAGAAACGCTCGCGCACGACGGCGACCCGCGGCCCCTCGGGGGTCTGCACCGTCAGTTCCGTGCCCGGGGCCCAATGCGTCACGCGCACCATGCCGATGGCGACGTTGGTGCCGAAATCCGGGCTCCAGGCGGCCGAACTCACCCGACCGACCCCTTGTTCCCCCGCAGTCAGCGGCCACCACCGGTCACAACCCGGCACGGGCCCGCCGGCGATCTCCAGCGCGCGGATCTTCTGGACGGGGCCGTCCTTGGCCACGCGCAAGAGCGCGTCCCGGCCTATGCAGCCGATGGCGGAATCGGTGTTGCAGAACCGCTCCAGCCAGCACTCGTAGGGGGTGTTGTCGTCGGTCATGTCGTTGCCGTAGCTCAGCAAGCCGCCCTCGATCCGTTCGATCAGGTTGGGACAGCCCGCGCGCACGTCCCACGGCCGGCCGGCCTCCATCAGCGCGTACCACAGCGGCATGCCCAGATCGCAGCCCTCCAGGTAGAGCTCGAACCCGCCCTGCTTGGAATAACCCGAGCGCGCGACCACCAGGTCACGCCCCATGAAATCGAAGCGCCCGAATCGGAAGAAACGCAGATCGCGCACGCCATCGCCGAAAACCTCTGCCATCAGGTCGTCGGCCCGCGGCCCCTGCACCGCCAGCGGCGAGACATCGGGCTCGTCCACGAGCACGTCAAGCCGCCAGCCATGCGCGATTCCCTTCACCCAGTAGAGCAGGTCGGAATCCGCGATCGAGATCCACCAGCGATCCTCGGCCAGCTTGACCGCGACCGGATCGTTCAGCATGCCGCCCGTCTCGTCCACGATGGGCACATAGGCGCAACGCCCCGGCAGCAGGCCGCGCAGGTCGCGCGGGGTGAGCATCTGCATCAACCGCCCGGCATCGGGGCCGCGCAGTTCGACCTGCCGCTCGCAGGCCACGTCCCAAATCTGCACCGCCTCTTTCAGGTGCCGATAATCCTCTTCGAGGCTGCGAAAGACGCTCGGCAGCAGCATGTGATTGTAGACGGTATAGGCCTTGACGCCCGCCGCCTCCACGCCGTCGGAAAACGGCGTGCGGCGCAGCCGGCGCGAGAGCGACAGTCGCGGCGCGGTCACAGGCGCACCTCGTCAGGCATGAGGAACAGGTCGGTATCGCCCGGCCGCGCCCCGGCCGCGGTCAGCATGGCATGCAACTGCCCGCGGTGGTGTGTCTGGTGATTGAAGAAATGGGCGATGCACAGCCCAAGGGGCTTGACCACCTCGCGCCCCGCCGCACCGGACTGCCAGGTCAGATCGCCGGTCACGTCTTCCGGGCTCAGCCCCTCGGCCCAGGCAAGGATCCTGTCGTCGGTGGCCGCGTGCCGCGCCTTGTAGTCCGGCCAGTCGTCGAAAAGCCCCGCGCTGCCGGCAATATCCCCCGCCGGCCGCTCGCCCCCCGCAAAGCGGGCCATCCAGACCAGATCCGCCCACAGCAGGTGGCTCAGCGTGCCCGCGATGGTCCCGAAGAACGCGCCGCGCTCGGCAACCCGCGCGGCGGGGGCCAGGTCATCGGCCGCCCCCAGCAGATCCCGGTTCTGCCACATGTTGTAGCGCGCCATCATCGCGCACCAGGCGGGGCTGACCGGCATCAGCGCGGGCCCTTCCAGTCGATCTGGCAGATCTCGGCCGAGCGGCCGTCGAAATCCCACACCCGTCCATAGGCGCGGACCCGGCCCTGGTTGGCCTTGGCCACGGTGATATCGGGGCCCATCCAGTACTTGGTGTTGGTGACCACCACCTCGCCGCCGTCACTGCCCTCTATCGGCGCGATTTCACCCTGGATCGCGCGGCCCACCATCAGCCGGCGCGTCTTGCCTTCGGTCTCGAAGACCACCGGCACGCGCTCGGCACCCAGGAACTCGCTGACAAGCACCTTGAACAGGCCCGTCGTCCCCTTGGCCTTGCCGCTCATGATGTCCACCAGCCCGTTGAAGGCCGCCTCGTCCGCGCGCTCGTCGATGTAGGCGGCGGCCTTCCAGTTGCCGCGCGCCATCTTGCCCGGGATCTCCAGCAACAGCCCCACGTTCAGCCCGCCAAGGTCCGCATCGCCGTAGTGCCCCTCGTCGATCCGGATGCCGGCCCAGCCCATGCAGTGCCCTTCGGTGGGCGGGTGGTCCCCCAGCGAGATCACGCAGGGGCAGAAGACCGTGCAATTGCAGTTGAGGATGAGTTCCCCCTTGATCGCCCAGGGCACCGTGCCCTGACCCGAGCGCGGCACCCCCGGCATGCGGTTGTCGATCTTCGCCGGCGTGTCCAGTTTTTCCGATGCCATGACGGCCTCCTCCCTACAGTCCCAATTGCCTTGCGGCCAGCCAGGCCGCCGCGGCCAGCAGCCCGATTCCCAAGGGCCGCGTCATCACCTGCCCGGCCTGCGGCAGCTTCTCTGTCAGCATGATCAGCGTCGCCACCCCCATGAAGGCCAGGCTCATCACCCCGCCCACGAAGGCCAGCAGCATCAGCGCCCAGCAACAGCCCAGGCACACCAGCCCCAGCCGCAGCCCGTTGCGCCACGGCCCCTCGTCCCAGTGCTGGAAAAAGAAGGTCAGCGGCGCCCGGCAGCGCGACAGGCATGCGTCCTTCAACGGGCTGAACTGATAGCCACCCGCCACCGCCAGCAGCCCCGCCGACAGCCAGGCCGAGCGGCTGTCGCCGAAGGCGCTGACAAGGTCCGCACGGAACAACACGATCTGCAGCCCCGCGGCCAGCACCGAGAATCCCAGCCAGACGGCCAGGTAGCCCGCCACGAGGGTGCCGAACCGGCCCCGCGTGGGCAGATCGTCGTAGGTGGTGAAGGCCGGCAGGGCCGTGGGGGCCATCATCGCGGCCGACATCAGCGCCCACATCAGCGTGACACGCGCGAAGCCGGCGGCATCCGGCGTTACCCGGCACAGCCCCGCTAGGAACTCGGCCCCGTAGATCCGGCCCGCGGCGCGCAACTCGGCCGGCAGCGCCATGAGGTAGAGCATCACCCAGCTGGTCAGGATCAGCGCGAAAAGCGCTATCCAGTGCCGCCCCGTCATGCCCCTGATCCGGTCGAGCACGATGCCCCCCCAATACGACTCGCTTCTTGCGCTCAAATTGTCAGACATTTAAAAGTCTGACAAATGAAAATCGACTCGACCAAGAAGGCCGACCTGTCGGCGCAGATTGCCCAGGCCATCCGGGATGCCATCATCGACGGGCGCATGATCGTGGACGAGCGCCTGCCGTCCGAGGCCGAACTGGCCGAGCAGTTCGCGGTCTCGCGGCCCACCGTGCGCGAGGCGCTCAAGCGGCTGGCGGCGCAGTCGCTGATCCGGACCGCACGCGGTGCCTTCGGCGGGGCCTTCGTCAATCGCCTGAGCTACGAAGAGGCCTACGGACAGCAGATCACCACCTCGACGCTGCTGCTGTCGATGAATGCCGTCAGCTTCGAAACCGCCTGCGAGGCGCGCTACGCGCTGGAACGCGCCTGCACCGCGCTGGCCGCGCAGCGGCGCACCGCCGACCATCTGGCCACCATGCGCGCCGAGATCCACCGCCAGGCCCAGCCGGGGCTGTCCGACGAAAGCTTCTGCGCCTCCGACGTGGCCTTTCACCGCGCGCTCGTGGATGCCGCCGGCAACCCGGTGCTCAGCTACCAGCTTGCCGGCGCGGTCGAGGCCATGCAGCCGCTTATGAACATGATCACCTTCACCGCCCGCTCACGCGAAGAGATCGTGGGCCTGCACGGGCGTATCGCCGACGGGGTCGAGGCCCACGACGGCGCCACGGCCGAAAGCGCTTTGCATGAACTGGAAATCTATACCCAGCATCTGGGGCGCGATGTGATGGCCGCCCGGGCGCGCCGCGCGACCTGAGCCGCACCGGCCCGCGTACCCGTCAGTCCGCCAGCTTGCGTGCCTCGTCCTCCAGCATTACCGGGATGCCGCCCCGGATCGGGAAGGCCAGCCCCGCCGCCCGGCTGACAAGTTCCTGCGCCTCGGCGTCGTACTCCAGGGTCGTCTGGGTCCGCGGACAAACCAGCGCCTCCAGCATGCGCCGGTCGAAGGCGGGGCCGGCGGGATTGCCCCCGGTCACTGGCGCACCTCTGCCCCGTCGCCCCCGCGCAGGGCATACTCGATCAACGTGACGAGCGTCTCGCGCCGCGTCGAGAGCGAGGGCGCCTCCAGAAGCGCCTGCTTGTCCTCCGGCTCGAAGCCCAGGAGCATCGAAAGCGAATTGATCAGCAGCTCGTCATCGGCCTGCGTGAGCGTTTCCCAGTCAGTTTGCAACTCGCGCGCCTCGAAATAACGCGACAAAAGCCGCAGGAACCCGGCCCGATCGAACTCCGGGTCGCTGTCCGCCGGTCCCAAGTCGCGCCCGAACCCGTCCCAGGACACCCGGGCGCGGCGATAGGGGGTGAACCCCTCCACTTCCTCCAGCACGCGATACCGCGAGATCCCGGTCAGCGTGATCATGTAGCGCCCGTCCTCGGTTTCCGAGAACTGCGTGACCCGGCCTGCGCACCCGATCGTGTGCAGGCCCGGGCCGTCGCGGCCCGGCACCTCATTGGGCTGGATCATCCCGATCAGCCGACCCGGCGCCTTCAGCGCGTCGTCCAGCATGGCCAGGTAGCGTGGTTCGAACAGATGCAGCGGCAGCCGCGAGCGCGGCAGGAGCAGCGCCCCCGGCAACGGAAAGACGGGCAGCACCTCGGGCAGGTCGGCTTGATTGAACATGCCCGTAACGTAACCCGCGCGTCGCCTCAGGCAAATATCATCGAACTCAGCCGGCGCCGGCCGCTCTGCGCGATCGGGTCGTTGGGCTTGAGCGCGTCGAAGATCGTGAAGAGCTGGGTCTTGGCCGCCTCGTCGCCCCACGCGCGGTCACGCCGGAACAGCTCCAGCAGCTGGTCCACCGCCTCCTGCGTCTCGCCGTGGGCATAAAGCGCCTTGGCCAGGTCGTAGCGCGCCTGGTGGTCGTCGGGGTCGGCCTCGACCCTGGCGCGCAACTCGCCCACCGGGCCCGCCTCGGCGGCCTGCTTGGCCAGATCCAGGGCGGCATGGGCCGCCTCCATCTCGGGCGCCTTGGAAATCTCCGCCGGCGCACCGTTCAGGATCGCCTCGGCCTGGTCCAGATCGTCCAGCGCGATGTAGGCCCGCACCAGCCCACCGTAGGCCGCGGCGTTCTTCTCGTCTTCCTGCAGCACGGCGGCGAAGGTCTGCGCGGCATCGGTGGCCGCGCCCTGCTCAAGCATCTCATCGGCGGCCTTGACGGCCTCCTCCAGGCCGCCGCCTTCCTCCTCACCGCCCGCGGCCGCGATCACCCGCTGCACGAAGCCGTCGATCTCGGACGGCGGCACCGCGCCCTGGAATCCGTCGACCGGCTGGCCGTTGGAAAAGGCATAGACGGTCGGGATCGACTGGATGCGAAGCTGCCCCGCCAGCATCTGGTTCTCGTCAACGTTGACCTTGGCCATCTTGACCTTGCCGCCGGCCTTCTTCACCGCTTCTTCCAGGGCCGGGCCCAGGGTCTTGCAGGGGCCGCACCACGGCGCCCAGAAATCCACGATGACCGGCACCTGCTGCGAGGCCTCGATCACCTCCTTCATGAAGTCGGCTTCGGATACGTCCTTGATCACGTCGCCTGCGGCGGCGTTCTGGTTTTGGCCCAGTTCCAGCATTGTCGTCACCCTAATCTGTGTGTTGCCTCCTATATGAGCAACGCCGGCCGGGATTCAAAGGTCAAATGTCGCGAAGACGGGCGCGTGGTCACTGGGTTTCTCCCACCCCCGCGCGGCGCGCAGGACGCGGCTGGAATGGAAGGCGTGGGCCAGGTCACCCGAGGCCCAGATATGATCCAGCCGCCGGCCCTTGTCGGCCGCGTCCCAGTCGGGCGACCGGTAGGACCACCAGCTGTAAAGCCGTCCCTGCGGGATGTCGCTGCGCGTGACGTCCACCCAGTCGCCCGCTTCCTGCGCCGTCCTCATGTGGTCCACCTCGACCGGCGTGTGGCTGACCACCTTCAGCATCTTCTTGTGATCCCAGACGTCATCCTCGCGCGGGGCGATGTTCAGATCTCCCACCAGAATGGCCCGCTCCGGGCGGCTGTCCCGGAACCAGTCGCGCAGCTCGGCCATGTAGTCTAGCTTCTGACCGAATTTCTCGTTCACCTCGCGGTCGGGCTTGTCGCCGCCGGCGGGCACGTAGAAATTGTGGATGAGCGTCCCGTCCTCCAGCCGCCCCGCCACGTGCCGCGCGTGGCCCAGCCCCGCGAAATCCAGATCGCCCGCATCCTCCACCGGCAGGCGCGACAGGATCGCCACGCCGTTGTAGCCCTTCTGCCCGCGGGCCACCATGTAGGGATAGCCCAGTTCAGCGAAGCGTTCGGTGGGGATCTTGTCCACCGGGCTCTTGCATTCCTGCAGGCACAGGATGTCCGGGCCTTCCTCTTCCAGCAGACGCGCGACCAGCCCCTCGCGCAGGCGGACGGAGTTGATGTTCCAGGTGGCAAGGGTGAAGGCCATGGGAGCTGCTCCTGCGTGTGACGCGGAGACCCTAGGGACCGGCATGGCAAAGGTCCAGAGCCGGGAACGCGGCGCCCCTCCCCGCGTTCAGCCCGCGATGACCCTGACACCGGAGGAGAGATGACACGCTTCATTCCCCTGCTCGCGGCCGCCGCCTTTACCGCTGCGCCGCTCTTCGCCCAGCAGACCAGCGGCACGATCACCGCCACGCTGGACCTCGAACGCCACACCTGGCACGTCGCCGGCCCGGCCGACCCGCGCGGCAGCACTTGGCAAGGCATCGATTCGCGCCAGAAGGTGCGCCTTGTCGGCTACGCGGAGGAAGAACCGTCCGATGACAGCACGCCCCTGGTCCTGACCTTCACCGCCGAAGGCGCCCCGACCGAGGCGCGCTCGGATGATCTGACGGTGGAACTGGTGCGCGCGAACACCGACCAACCGCTGAAGGCCGGACCGCAGAACACCACCCTCACGCTCACCGCACTCAATACCATGGGCGGCGAGATGATCGTTGCCGGCAGCTTCACCGCCGTGCTCACGCCCGGCGGCGCGGATCGCATCGTGCAGACCGACGCCGAGGAGGCGGTCACCCTGGACGGCAATTTCCAGGCGACGCTCCAGAAGGCGGGCGAAGACACCTCCGCCGCGGCAGAATGAAAAAAGGCCCCGACGCGAAGCCGGGGCCAGTCCAACAGGGAGGTGCATGTGATGGCCCGCACATGCAACGGGTGTGGCTCAACGGTACACGGCGAACATGAGTTCCACATTGATCTAACTCAACCGCGGCCCAATCAGACCAGCAGCCGGTACCCGCCCGACTCCGTCACCAGGATCTGCGCGTTCGAGGGGTCGGGCTCGATCTTCTGGCGCAGGCGATAGATGTGGGTCTCCAGCGTGTGGGTGGTCACGCCCGCGTTGTATCCCCAGACCTCGTGCAGCAGCACGTCGCGGGGCACCACGCCCTCGGTCGACCGGTAGAGAAACTTGAGGATGTTCGTCTCCTTCTCGGTCAGCCGGATCTTTCGGTCGTCCTCGCTGACCAGCATCTTCGTCGCCGGCTTGAAGGTATAGGGCCCAAGCTGGAACACCGCGTCCTCGGATTGTTCGTGCTGGCGCAGTTGCGCGCGGATGCGCGCCAGCAGAACGGGAAACTTGAAGGGCTTGGTCACGTAATCGTTGGCGCCCGCGTCCAGGCCGAGGATGGTGTCGGCATCGCCATCGTGACCGGTGAGCATCATGATCGGCGCCTTTACCCCCTGCTTGCGCATCAGCCGGCACAGTTCCCGCCCGTCGGTGTCGGGCAGGCCGACGTCCAGGATCACCAGGTCGTAGATCGCCTCCTTCGCCCTGGCCATGGCCTCGCTGGCGTTTCCGGCTTCGAAGACGTCGAAGTCCTCGGTCATCACGAGTTGTTCGCTCAGGGCCTCGCGCAGGTCCTCGTCGTCGTCGACCAGAAGAATTTTCTTGAGCTGTCCCATGCCGGTCCTCCTCATGCCTTTGTCCACAGATGCGGCACGCCGTCCCGGGCGGCAAGGCATGCTACACGCCCCTCACGCCCACGTGTTGCCCCGCGAGGGATTGTTTCATTCCGTCCCGAAACACTCTACATCTGCCGCAAAGACCATGACAGAGCCCGCGATGAGCCTGACCCCCGATCTTGTCGAGACCCTCGCGCGCGCCCGTGCCGACCTTCGCATGGGCGTGGCCGTCGTGCTGGAGACGCCCGAGGCCGCCGCCCTGGTGATGGCGGCGGAGACGCTCACGCCGGCGCGGCTGGCGGACCTGCGCGCCCTCGGTCCGCAGCCCGTCCTGACCATCAGCGCCCGGCGGGCCGCCACGCTCAAGGCCCGCGCCTACGACGGGGATCTGGCCCGCGTGCTTCTGCCAGCGGAGGCGGATCTGGCGTGGATCCGGGCCGTGGCCGATCCGGCGGACGACCTGAGGATGCCGATGAAGGGGCCGTTGATGACCGCCCGGGACGGCGCCGCCGATCTGCACCGGCTCGCGCTGCATCTGGTGAAATCCGCCCGCCTGCTGCCGGCGGCGCTGGTCGCGGACCTGGGCCGGCCGCGGGAATTCGCGGCGGCGCACCGGCTGACCGTGGTGCCAGCGCGGGCGGCGGCCGACCTGCTGGAACGGCCCAGCCCGCTGGAGCCGGTCGTCACTGCGCGGCTGCCGCTGGAGGTGTCCGAGGCCGGCCGCCTGCACATCTTCCGCCCCGAGGATGGCGGCGAGGAACACTACGCCGTCGAGATCGGCGACCCCTCCCGCCACGCGCCGGTGCTGGCGCGGCTGCACTCGGCCTGTTTCACCGGCGATCTTCTGGGAAGCCTGAAATGCGACTGCGGGCCCCAACTGCGCGCCGCGCTGAAACAGATGGGAGAGGAGGGCGCGGGCGTTCTGCTATACCTCAACCAGGAGGGCCGCGGGATCGGGCTGGCGAACAAGATGCGCGCCTACTCGTTGCAGGACCAGGGCTTCGACACGGTCGAGGCCAACCACCGCCTGGGGTTCGAGGACGACGAGCGCGATTTCCGCATCGGCGCGCAGATCCTTTCGGAAATGGGATTCGCCGCCGTGCGGCTCCTGACGAACAACCCCGGAAAGATCGCCATGATGGAGGAGAACGGCATCACCGTCACCGAACGCGTGCCGCTGAGGGTGGGCGAAACGGCGCACAACCGCGCCTACCTTGCGACCAAGGCCGCCAAGTCCGGCCACCTGCTCTGACAGGCGCCGCGGCGGCGGCGGTCAGTCGTCCTCGGGCGCGTCGGGGTCGCTCTGTCCCACGCCCTTGAAGACGAACTTGAACGGCGCGATCCACAAAAAGCCCAGGAAGACGTAGACAAGGAACTCCAGCCAGACGGGCGGCCGATCCAGGTTGCTGACAATTGTGACGGCCACCACGATATAGACCGGCAACCCGATCAGCAGGATCACCAGCGACCAGCGGCGGCGGGCCTTGTAGCTCAGTTCCATGAACGCTCCGTCAGTCGGCGAAGGGGTCCGTGACGAGGATCGTGTCGTCACGCTCGGGAGACGTGGACAGTAGCGCGACGGGGCAATCGATCAACTCCTCGACCCGGCGGACGTACTTGATCGCATTCGCGGGCAGGTCCGCCCAGCTTCGCGCGCCCTCGGTCGATTCGCTCCAGCCGGGAAGCTCTTCGTAGATGGGCGTGCAGCGCGCCTGCCGGTCGGCCGCCGTGGGAAGGTAGTCGTAGCGTTCCCCGTCCAGTTCGTAGCCCACGCAGATCTTCAGCCGCTCGAACCCGTCCAGAACGTCGAGCTTGGTGAGCGCGATGCCGCTGACGCCCGAGGTGGCGCAGGTCTGGCGCACCAGCACCGCGTCGAACCAGCCGCAGCGGCGCTTGCGCCCCGTGGTGGTACCGAACTCGTGGCCCCGCTCGCCCAGGCGCTGGCCGTCGTCATCGTCCAGCTCGGTCGGGAACGGGCCCTCGCCCACGCGGGTCGTATAGGCCTTCACGATACCCAGGACGAAATCGACCGATCCCGGCCCGATCCCCGTGCCCGTGGCCGCCTGCCCCGCGATGACGTTGGAGGAAGTCACGAAGGGATAGGTGCCGAAATCGATATCCAGAAGCGCCCCCTGCGCGCCCTCGAACAGGATGCGCCGGCCCGCGCGACGCTTCTCGCCCAGCACCTTCCAGACGGGCGCGGCGTATTGCAGGATTTTCGGCGCCACGTCGCGCAGCTGCGCGATCAGCGCCGCGCGGTCAACGGGGTTGAGCCCCAGTCCGCGGCGCAGTGCATCGTGATGCGCAAGCGCCCGGTCCACCCGCCGCTCCAGCGTTTCCGCGTCGGCCAGGTCGGCCACGCGCACGGCGCGCCGGCCCACCTTGTCCTCGTAGGCCGGGCCGATCCCGCGGCCAGTGGTGCCGATCTTGGCCACCCCCACGGCGGCCTCGCGCGCGCGGTCCAACTCGCCGTGGATGGGCAGGATCAGCGGGGTGTTCTCCGCGATGAGCAGCGTCTCGGGCGTGATCGTCACGCCCTGTCCGCGTAGCGCCTCGATCTCGCCCACCAGGTGCCAGGGATCGAGCACCACGCCGTTGCCGATCACCGACAGCTTGCCCGCCCGCACCACGCCCGAGGGCAGCGCGTGCAGCTTGTAGACCTCCTCGCCGATGACCAGCGTGTGCCCGGCGTTGTGCCCGCCCTGGAAGCGCGCGATCACGTCGGCGCGCTCGCTCAGCCAGTCGACGATCTTGCCCTTGCCCTCGTCGCCCCACTGGGCGCCCACGACAACCACGTTGGCCATTCTGCTGATCCCTCGGCTTGGAAAACCCGCGCCCGTATAGCCGCGCCGCGGCCACGGTGAAAGCCTCAATTCGCCGCGGCGACTGGACAGCACGGGCGGCTTTGGGCAAATCGCATGCAGGCAACCGGGGGACCGACGATGGGATTCGTGCTGCGCTGGATCATGGCCTTCGGCCTTCTGACGGCGACATTCAACCCGACCCGCTGGAACTACACCAGCTGGGCAAGCCGGAACTTCTCCGAGCAGATGTCGCTGGCCGTTCTGCTGGGGCTGCTGCTCATGGTGGGCTACATCGTCTATCTCCGCGCCACGCTGCGCTCCATCGGGGCTTTCGGCATGATCCTCGTGCTGGCCATCGTCGGCGCCTTGCTGTGGGTCCTGCACGACTACGGCATTCTCACGCTGCGGGATCACGCCCTGAACACCTGGCTCGCGCTCGGCGCGCTCTCGGCTGTCTTGGGGATCGGCATGAGCTGGAGCCACCTGCGCCGCCATCTCTCGGGCCAGGCCGACATGGACGACGTCGACGAGTGACGCCGCCCCGCCCCGTCGCCGAAGCCGGGTTGCGGGCGCCGCGCGAATTGCATAGATACCGCCCTGACCCGAAGCACGAGACAGGCCGTCCATACATGGAAAACGTCATCCTCATCATTCACCTGCTTCTGGCGCTGTCGCTGATCGGCGTGGTGCTGCTGCAACGTTCCGAGGGCGGCGGCCTTGGCATGGGCGGCGGTGGCGGCAACGTCATGTCGGGCCGGGGTGCGGCGACCGCGCTTGGCAAGCTGACCTGGGCGCTCGCCGTGGCCTTCATCGCCACCTCGCTGACTTTGACCATCCTGGCAGCGCAGCAGTCGGCCGAGTCCTCCGTGCTCGACCGGATGAGCGACGCCCCCGAGGAGGACGCCGCGCCGGCCCCCGACGTTCCGGCGGCCGAGGATCTGCTTCCCCCGGGCGAGGACGACACGGCCCCGCTGACACCCAAGGCCGAGTAAACACAAGGCTTTGAGGCAAACCGCGACACCGCAACAGCATCTTGCGGTCAGCTTGCGCTTCTAGCGCGAATCCTATATACCTTGGGTCCCGTGGTGCTGCGGCCTGTGCGGGCCGATCAGGGCTCATGACTGGCTTGAACGCATGGGGGATGCCACGGGCATGGCACGCTACATCTTCATCACCGGCGGCGTGGTATCGAGCCTGGGCAAGGGGCTTGCCTCGGCGGCACTCGGCGCGCTTCTGCAGGCGCGTGGGTTCAGCGTGCGCCTGCGCAAGCTCGACCCCTATCTCAACGTCGATCCCGGCACGATGTCCCCTTTCGAACACGGCGAGGTCTTCGTCACCGACGACGGGGCCGAAACCGATCTCGACCTGGGCCATTACGAACGCTTCACCGGTGTGGCCGCTCGCGCCACCGACTCGGTCAGCTCGGGGCGGATCTATTCCGACGTGCTGGAGAAGGAGCGCCGGGGCGATTACCTGGGCAAGACCATCCAGGTGATCCCGCACGTGACGAACCAGATCAAGGACTGGCTGGCCATAGGCGAGGACGAGGTCGACTTCATGCTGTGCGAGATCGGCGGCACCGTCGGCGACATCGAGGGCCTGCCCTTCTTCGAGGCGATCCGCCAGTTCTCGCAGGACCGCGCGCGCGGCCAGTGCATCTTCATGCACCTCACGCTGCTGCCGTGGATCGCCGCCAGCGGCGAGCTCAAGACCAAGCCCACCCAGCACAGCGTGAAGGAACTGCGCTCCATCGGGATCGCGCCCGACATCCTGGTGTGCCGGTCCGAACAGCCCATCCCCGACAAGGAACGCGAGAAGATCGGGCTGTTCTGCAACGTCCGCAAGCAGGACGTGATCGCCGCCTACGACCTCAAATCGATCTACGAGGCCCCGCTGGCCTACCACCGCGAAGGGCTGGACCAGGCGGTGCTGGATGCCTTCCGGATCTCCCCCGCCCCGCGCCCCGACCTGGCCGTCTGGCAGGACGTGGCCGATCGCATCCACAACGTCGACGGCGCCGTCAACGTGGCCATCGTGGGCAAGTATGTGCAGCTTGAGGATGCCTACAAGTCGATCAAGGAGGCGCTCACCCACGGCGGCATGGCCAACCGGGTCAAGGTCAACGTGCAGTGGGTCGATTCGGAGGTTTTCGATACCGAGGATCCCGCCCCCTACCTCGAAGGCTTTCACGCCATCCTCGTGCCCGGCGGTTTCGGCGAGCGCGGCACCGAGGGCAAGATCAAGGCCGCGCAGTTCGCGCGGGAGCGCCGGATCCCCTATCTGGGCATCTGCCTGGGCATGCAGATGGCCGTGATCGAGGCCGCGCGCAATCTGGCCGGCCTGCGCGACGCCGGCTCGGAAGAGTTCGACGTCGAGGCCGGCGCCCGGCGCTTCACGCCTGTCGTCTACCACCTCAAGGAATGGGTGCAGGGCAACGAGAAGGTCAAGCGCAAGATCACCGACGACAAGGGCGGCACCATGCGGCTTGGCGCCTATGACGCGCACCTCAAGGCGGGCTCGCGCGTGGCCGGTGCCTACGGCACGACGCGGATCGACGAACGTCACCGTCATCGCTACGAAGTTGATACCAAGTACCGCGAAAAGCTGGAGGAAGCGGGGCTGTGCTTCTCCGGCATGTCGCCCGACGGCCGCCTGCCCGAGATCGTCGAGTGGTCCGATCACCCCTGGTTCATCGGCGTGCAGTTCCACCCCGAGTTGAAATCGAAACCCTTCGCGCCCCATCCGCTTTTCGCGGACTTCATTCGCGCGGCGGTCGAGACCTCGCGCCTGGTCTGAGCCTGGTTCGCTATCCCCAGAGCGGGGTGAAGAGCCGGCGCAGCCGCCCCTCGCGGGCGGCCTCCGCGGGGCGCTCCGGCGGGGCCTCGGCGCGCAACCTGTCATCCGTCAGCACCGCCACGATCTCCTCGTCGAGGATCCAGCGGCCGCGGCGGCCCTCCTCGCGGTCCGCGGCCTGGTATTCCAGCCAGCGCGCGATCCGGCCATGACCGGAGACGTCGTGCTCGGCCGAGGCCAGGTAGAAACCGCTGTTCACCCGCAGACAGATGTTGTCCAGCACCCGCGCCGCCCCGCGGTAGGCATCGGGCACGTCCCGCTTGGGCAGGTAGTTGAAGCGCTCCGGCTCGCCGTTGAGAAAGGCGGTCAGCGCGGTGCCGAGGTCGATGAACTTCTGCGCCATGATCCAGCCCAGAACCGTCTCGGGATACATGCTCCAGTCATACCGGCGGGCAAGCGCGCGCACCTGGTTCTCCGTCCCGCGGCGGGCCATGGCCAGATGCGCCTCCGCGCTGCCCCGTGACCAGTCGAACCTGTCGAATGAATGCATGTCTACGCCTCGCAAAAGCCGCTACTTTGAACCGGAAGCCCGTGCTGGCAAACTGCCCAGACAAAACGCAAAATCTGCGGAGCAATTGTGACCCGTTTTCGACTTTTGGTTTTCTGCGCCCTGGCGGCGCTGCATGCCATGCTGCCGGGCACCGGCGCGGCGCAGGCTGTCGTGCCGGCGCCCTACGACGAATTGGCGCGCGCCCTGACCGGCCGCGTGGATTTCGAGACCATGCCGCGCCGCGCCGAACCCGGCATCGTGCTGGACGCGCCGCTGCGCGCGGGCCGGGTTGTGCTGGGTGAACGCTTCGCCGGCCAGCGGCGCGACACCGCCGCGGATTCCTTCGACCGAATCGCGGGCCGGCCCGCCGCACCGCTGGCCATCCGCCCCGGGCCGCCGCGCCGTAACCTGTCGGTCGCCCTGCATCGCGGGTTCGGCTCCACGGCGCTGTTTCCGCTCGGGCCGCGGGGGTTTCCCCTGCGCGCGGCGCGGGGCGAGGGCGCGGTCGCGCTCCTGTTCGATGACGGGCAGGCCGCCCTGGGGCTGCGGGTGCACAGCGACTATCCCGATCCCCTGGGCAGCCGCCCGGGCCGGCGCGGCACGCTGCGAATCGCCTTCTACGACCGGCAGGGGCGAATCATCGCACGGCACGCCGCGCGGCTGGAAACCGGCGTGACCGCGCTCGGCTTCCGGCGGGCGGACAGGAGGGCGGACATCGCGGGCATCGTCATCACCAACGACGACCCCGGCGGCATTGCCATCGACGACATCCTCTATCAAACTTCGCCCGCCGTCGGCTGACGACAGGAAAACCGAGGGAGGGATGGGCATGGAAACACCGCAGATCGTCACGCGCCTGATGCGGTCCTTGCGTGCACCACAGCCCGAACCGCTGCCCGAACCGGACGAGAAACTGGCCCTCGGCGCCCTGATGGTCCGCGTGGCCAAGTCCGACCACCGCTACCAGTTCGCCGAGATCAGCCGCATCGACCGCCTGCTCGGCAGTCTTTACGGGCTCGATCCGGTGGCCGCGGCCAAGATGCGCGCCACCTGCGAAAAACTGGAACACGCCGCGCCGGAAACCGGACATTTCGCCCACATCATTCGCGAATCGGTGCGCTTCGAGGCACGAATCGATGCGCTCGAGGCCCTTTGGGAAGTCGTGCTTGCCGACGGGATGCGCCGCGACGCGGAACTCGAGGTGATGACCGCCGCGCAGGAGGCCCTGGGCCTCTCCGCCGCGGACAGCGAAACCGCGCGCAGCCGCGCCGAAGGCATGTAACCCATTGGCGCGGACGCTGGCACGGCCTATATGGGGCCTCATGTTCGGACAACTCCTGAAATCGCTCATCCAGCCAGAGCCCGAGGCGCTCGACGACAGCGACGCCCGGCTGGCGCTCACCGCCCTTCTGGTCCGCCTGGCCCGTTCCGATGGCCACTACGCGGCCGAGGAAGCGCACCGGATCGCGCGCATCGCCGCCACCCGCTACGGGCTCTCCCAGGAACAGGCAGAGGCGCTGCGCCACGATGCCGAGCAACTGGAGGCCGAGGCGCCGGACACCGTGCGATTCACCCGCGCGATCAAGGACGCGGTCCCCTACGAGGACCGCCTCGGCGTGATCGAGGCGCTCTGGCAGGTCGCGCTTGCCGATGGCGAGCGCGACCACGAGGAGGACGCGCTTCTGCGCCTGACGGCGAACCTTCTGGGGGTCAGCGACCGCGACAGCGCCCTGGCGCGCCGGCGCGTTGCCGGCGAGGCATGATCGCCAGCCTGCCCATGTACGACCGGCCGGAAACGGCCGCGGCCAACGACCGGCTCTGGCAGGGGGTGCGCGCCGCCCTGGGCTGGGGGCCGGAACGGCTCACGCGGGGCGGCGATCTCTGGACCCAGTGGCTCAGCCCCGATCTCGTTCTGTCGCAGACCTGCGGCTACCCCTACCGCGCGCAGCTACACGGGAAGGTGACCCTGGTCGCCACGCCGGATTACGGCCTGCGCGGCTGTCCCCCGGGGCATTATTGCAGCGTCCTTGTCGCCCGCGCCGACGATCCGCGCACCGACCTGCACGCGTTTGCCAAGGCACCCTTCGCCTATAACGAGGCCCTGTCCCAAAGCGGATGGGCCGCGCCGCAGACCCATGCGCAGCGCCTGGGCTTCCGCTTCTCCAACCTGATCGAAACCGGCGCACACGGCGCCTCTGCCCGGGCCGTCGCCGATGGCCGCGCCGATCTTGCCGCCCTCGATGCGCTGAGCTGGGCGATGATGCGCCGCCACGACGCCGTCGCCGGCGCCCTGCGCGAAATCGCCCGCACGGCGCCGACCCCCGCCCTGCCCTATATCACCGCCAGGGGCCGCGATGCCGGGGCGCTCTTCGCCGCGCTTGAACAGGCGATCGCGGGGCTTGACGACCGGGATCGCGACGCGCTCGGCCTGAGGGGGCTCTGCCGGCTTCCGGCCGCCGCCTATCTTGCCGTGGCCACGCCGTCGCCGCCCGCGGCGTGAATGCCGCCGGATCGGCCCCGACAGGCGCCGGTTCGGCACGAAATCCTGCCGTTCGTCCGTTTTGCAAGTTGCATCACACCTTTTTTTCGTTCCTATTGTCAGGTTAAATCGGTGCCAAAGAGATCGGACGCTGCCTTGCAAGACGACACGCCCGTCATTGAAATCCGCAACCTGCACAAGGCCTTCGGCAGCCTGGAGGTCATCAAGGGCGTGGACATAACGGCCCGCAAGGGCGATGTCGTGTCCCTGATCGGCTCGTCGGGGTCGGGCAAGTCCACGATCCTGCGCTGCGCCAACCTGCTGGAGGACAGCCAGCAGGGCGACATCATCTTCAAGGGCGAACCGGTGAAATGGAAGGGCACGGGCCACGGCCGCCACCCGGCCGATCCCCGCCAGGTGCTGCGCATTCGCACCAACCTGTCGATGGTGTTCCAGCAGTTCAACCTGTGGTCCCACATGACCATCCTGCAAAACGTGATGGAAGCGCCCGTCACCGTCCTGGGCCGCGACCGCGCCGAGGTCGAGGAGGCCGCCCACGCCTACCTCGACAAGGTGGGCATCCGCGACAAGCACGACGCCTATCCCGCCCAGCTCTCGGGCGGGCAACAGCAGCGCGCGGCGATCGCCCGGGCCCTGTGCATGGAACCCGAGGCGCTTTTGTTCGACGAACCCACCTCGGCGCTCGATCCCGAGCTGGAGCAGGAGGTCGTCCGCGTCATCAAGGATCTGGCCGCCGAGGGACGTACCATGATGATCGTGACCCATGACATGAAGATGGCCGGGGACGTTTCCGATCACGTCATCTTCCTGCACCAGGGGCTGATCGAGGAGGAGGGCCCGCCCGGCCGCCTTCTCGGCGCCCCGGAATCCGAGCGGCTGCAACAGTTCCTGAGCTCGACGATGGCCGCCTGACCACAAGACCACCAACCAAGAGGGAGACACTCATGAAACGACTGATCGCAACCGCCGCCGTCCTGGCCTTCAGTGCCGGCATGGGCTGGGCCGAGGAAACCGTCCGCCTGGGCACGGAGGGCGCCTATCCGCCGTGGAACTTCATCAACGACGCGGGCGAGATCGACGGATTCGAGCGCGAGCTGGGCGACGAACTTTGCGAGCGCGCCGATCTGGACTGCGAATGGGTCACGAACGACTGGGATTCGATCATTCCCAACCTTGTCTCGGGCAACTACGACGTGATCATCGCGGGCATGTCCATCACCGGGGAGCGCGACGAGGTGATCGACTTCACCCAGAACTACACGCCGCCCGATCCCTCCTCCTACCTGGCACTCTCCAAGGACGTGAACCTTGACGAGGCCGTGGTCGCCGCGCAGGCCAACACCATCCAGGCCAATTTCATCGCCGAGAAGGGCTGGACGCTGGTGGAATACGCCACGCCGGAGGAAACCATCGCCGCCGTGCGCAACGGCGAGGCCGACGCGGTGCTGGCCGACCATTCCTTCCTGGCCCCGATCGCGGACGAAGAGGGCGATCTGGTGCTTCTGGACCGCCAGGAACGCATCGGTGGCGGCGTGGGCCTCGGTGTCCGCGAATCCGACGAGGAGCTGAAGAAGACGCTCGACGCCGCCATCCAGTCCATGAAGGACGACGGCAGCCTCAACGAGCTGATCAAGAAGTGGGACGTGGCCACCACGTTCTGACCCCGCACCGGAAGGAGGGCCGCCGCGCCCTCCTTCCGCGTCCCTTCCCTTCATCGTGACATCCGGCGCGTGGCGCCCAGCCGGAGGTAACGGGTCATGTTCGAGTTCTGCACAGACCCCGAGACGCTCGACTCGGCCCGGTGGCTGGCCTGTTATCTGACCACCGGCAAGCATGCCAATTTCTACATCTCCTTCGGCACGGTGCTCTTGCTGCTGGCGATCACGGCGCCGACGGCGCTGGCCTTCGGCTTCGGGGGCGCGATGGCCGCGCGCTCGCGCGTCTGGCCGGTCTCCTGGCTGGGCAAGGCCTATATCGCGCTGGTACGGGGCGTGCCCGACATCGCCTTCTTCCTGTTCTTCGTGATCGCGCTGGACCAGGCGTTCGAATGGGTCCGGCACCAGGTCCTGTGCCCCGACTGGGACCAACCCATCCGCCAGGGCAACGACTTCGTCGTCTGCGCGGCCGCCAAGCTGCCGCTGTCCTCGGCGCCGCAATGGGTGCACGAGGTCTACGGCTTCTTCGTGGCGGTGCTGACCTTCGCCATCGTCTTCGGCGCCTTTTCCGCCAATGTCCTTTTCGGCGCCATGCGGGCCGTGCCACGCGCGCAGCTCGAGACGGCCGAGGCCTACGGCATGTCCCGGCGGCAGACCTTCTGGCGGATCCTGGTCCCGCAGATGTGGGTCTACGCCCTGCCCGGGCTCAGCAACCTCTGGATGGTGCTGATCAAGGCCACCCCGCTTCTGTTCCTTCTGGGCGTGGAGGATATCGTCTACTGGGCGCGGGAACTGGGCGGCACCGCCAACCCGCGCTTCACCGCCTACCCCCATGGCGACTGGCGTACCTGGTATTTCCTGGCGCTGCTGGTCTTCTACCTTCTGTTCACGCGCGTGTCGGAGATCTTCCTCGAACGGCTCATGCGGAAACTCACCCACGGCCAGGCCACCACCGGCGGCATGGCACAGGCCAAAAGGGGCGGGGCATGAGCTGCTGGCAGACCATCCAGGACTACGCCCTGCGCTCGCTCGGCATCGGGGAGCGGCTCTTGCCGCGCGAGGATTTCACCCTGTGCGAGCAGGTCACGCTGATCGGTTCGGGGCTTTTGTGGAACATCTACTTCGGCACGCTGGCGCTGCTGGCCGGTTTCTTCCTGGCGACCGCCGTGGCCGTCGGCAAGGGCGCGCGCAACCGTCCGGTCCGCAAGCTGTCGGAATGGTTCATCTTCGTCTTCCGGGGCAGCCCGCTCTTCATCCAGTTCTTCTTCGCCTATTTCCTTTTCCTCTCGCTAAAATCCCACGTCGCCTTCTTCGATCCCTTCACCTCGGCCTGGCTGGGCGCGCTGATCGTGCTGTTTCTCAACACCGCCGCCTACTCGGGCGAGATCTTCCACGGTGCGCTGCGCGCCATCCCCAAGGGCGACGTCGAGGCGGCGGATGCCTACGGCTTTTCCGGCTGGTCGCGGTTCCGCCGCATCGTCTGGCCCACCATGCTGCGGCTGGCCTGGCCCGCTTATACCAACGAGGCGATCTTCCTGTTCCACGCCACCACGCTGGTCTTCTTCTCGGGCTTCCCGGCCTGGCGCCAGAAGGGCGATGCGCTCTATTACGCCAACTACTTCGCCGACAAGACCTTCAACCCCTTCGTGCCCTACCCCATCCTGGCGGGCTATTTCATCCTGCTGACGCTGGTCATCATCACGCTTTTCGGGCTGATCAACCGCCGGCTCAACCGCCACCTTCCGCAGGAGGCCCGCCGCGGTCTGCGCCTGCGCGTCAACGTCATCCGCTGACGGCGGCGCCGGGGCGGGGGCGCTGCCCCCGTCGCCGCGGGGCGCGGCGACTCCCCCGGAGTATTTCGCCCAAGAAGAAGCACGGGGCGCGCGCCCGGCCGCCTCTAATCGCCCAGCATCCAGGTGCCCTGGGGCCAGAAGGCGTGGAAGGCGAAGGCGAACAGCAGATCGTGAGGCACGTCACGACCCTGGGCATCGCGCACGCGCACGGTGCCCACCTCCTTGCCGCGGGCGATCTCGGCGGTGTCGAGCGCCGAGGCCTGCCCCTGCTGCCAGGTGATGCGCAGGCCGGCCTCCTGCACGCCGCCCTCGCGGCGGATGCGGCCGAGCGGCCAGGCGCGGCTGCCCACCCGCACGACGCGGGCCAGGGCGGGAATGCCGTGCGGGGGTTGCGCGCCGCTGTAGAGGAAGGGCCGGCTGGCGCTGTCGTATTTGCGATAGGGGTTGCGGCCATAGGCGCGGCGGTAATCGGGTTCGGCCATGACCAGACCGTCGGGGTTGCGCGACCTGAACTGATCCCAGCTTTCCATCCAGCTGGGCAGCTGCCGCAGCTCGGTGCCGGTCAGGTCGCCGACGATGGCGCGGCCCACGGCCTGCTGCCACCAGCTTTCGGTCTGGCGGTCGTACATCACCATGTCCGAGTGGCGCAGCTTGCCCGAGACCCCGAAGCTGAGCGTGCCGTGGGGCGTGCGGCGGTCGAAGACCATGCCGGAGTTGCACAGCGGGCAATAGGTCACGGCCACCGGCACGCCGCCCAGGGTATCGTTCACGATCTCGTGCCAGGTGAGATAGCGGAGCGGATAGGCATGCGGGCGCGCGCCATCGATCTCGACGGTGATCACCGGCTCGCGCCCGCCGATGCCCCGGGCCTGGCCGGCGGGGATGACCCGCGGATCGCTCAGGGCGGGAATCCCGTCCTTGGGCGGGCCGCCCGACTTGATCTCGGACCAGTCGTCGATCGTCGTCTTTGTGAAGTCGGTCTTGGGCCAGGCGCCCTTCCAGTGGCGGGGCTCGGCCTGGGCCAGGCCGGCCACGACGAGCGCGGCGGCGGCAATCAGCGGCAGACGCTTCATGGCAGGGTCTCCTTGCGGCGGGACGCAAGGGAGAGGATGCGCCCGCGCGCCGACGCATTCCAGCCCCGCGCACGTGATCGTGAGCAGCCGTGCGCGCCTCAGCGGCCCCGCCGCTCGCGCGCTTTCATGTCGGTGATGGCCTGGTCCCAGCGGCGCGCGCGCAGCACCCGGCGGAAGGCGCGTTCCAGTTCCTGCACGCCGTCGCGGGCGTACCAGCGCCCGTGGGCCAGGATCACCCGCTGCGGCCCCCAGGCGATCATCCGGTCGACGCTGTCGGCCAGCGCCTCCTTGTCGCGGAATGTGACGGCCATGTCGGGCGGCATCTTGCCGTCGCTGTCGTCGATCCCGGCCAGCCAGATGACGGGCCGGGCCCAGGCGGGCAGCTTGGCCGTCTCGAAGGCTTCGATCAGGTCGGTCAGGATCAGCGTCTCGCTGCCGCGGTGGAAGAACACGGCCTCGCGGTGCACCTTCGAGCCCGCCACGATCATCTGGTCGATCTCGCCGGCCCAGGGCGCGTCGGCCTCGGCCCCCAGATCCCGGTCGAAGGACAGGGGCAGGCCCTTTTTCGCCGCCCGCGCGGCCACCCCCGGCGCCGCCCAGGCCGTGGCCCGCGGGAAGGCCGCCTGCCAGTCGCCGATATGGGCATAGTGGAGCCAGTTCGGCGCGATCAGGTGCCGCACCGGCCCCAGGGCGGCGAGCTCGTCCTTCAGCCCCTCGGTCAGCAAGGTGGGCGAATGCACCCACAGATCGCCGTTTGCCAGCCGCACGACCGTCGCGCGGGTGGAAAAGGGCAGCCCGTGGAACTTCAGCGCCGGGCCGTCGATCAGCCAAAGGTCCGTCCCCACGGGCTTGAGCGTGTTCAGCGGCTCGTATCCCGTGGGCCGCATCGCGCTACTCCGTCACCCGGACATCCGTCATGACGTCGGGCCGGCCCACGACGGCGCCGTTGCGGCCCGTGCCGCGCTTGATGGCGTCCACCACCTCCATGCCCCCGGTCACCTTGCCCACGACGGTGTACTGCCCGTCCAGATGCGGAGCGGGGGCGAACATGATGAAGAACTGCGAATTGGCGCTGTCGGGATCGCGCGACCGGGCCATGCCGACCGTTCCGCGCGTGAAGGGCACGTCCGAGAACTCGGCCTTCAGATCGGGCCGGTCGCTGCCGCCGGTGCCGGCGCGGGCCATGTCGCCGCCCTCGAGCCGGCCGAACTGCACGTCGCCCGTCTGCGCCATGAAGCCGTCGATCACACGGTGAAAGACGACGCCGTCGTAGGCGCCCTCCTCTGCCAGCGCGGTGATCTGCGCGACATGCGCGGGCGCCACCTCCTCGAACAGGTCGACCGTCACGGTGCCCTCGGCGTCACCGGCCACATCGATTTCCAGCCCGGCGGCCAGGGCCGGGCCGGCCAGTATCGAGACCACGGGGAAAAGGACAGGGAGTTTACGCATCGGCGGCCACCTTGACGCTGATCATCCGGTCGGGGGTCTCGGGCGGTTCGCCACGGGCCAGCGCATCGACGTGCTCCATCCCCTCGATCACGCGGCCATAGACGGTGTATTGCCCGTTGAGGAAGTGGTTGTCCTTGAAATTGATGAAGAATTGCGAATTGGCGCTGTCGGGGTTCTGGCTGCGCGCGGCGCCGAGGGTGCCGCGGTCGTGGGGGATGCGGCTGAACTCGGCCTTGAGGTCGGGCAGCTCGCTCCCCCCGGTCCCGGCCAGCCGCGGATTGTAGCCGTGTTCCATGTTCGCATTGGCCACATCGCCGGTCTGCGCCATGAAGCCGTCGATCACCCGGTGGAAAGCCACATTGTCATATTGCCCCGCGCGCGCCAACTCCTTCATCCGGGCGCTGTGCCCGGGCGCGACGTCGGGCATCAGCTCGATCACCACGGTGCCGCCCGGAAGCTCCAGCAGTATCGTGTTCTCGGGGTCCCTGATCTCGGCCATGCGGCCCTCCTTTGTCAAACCTGTCCGATACCTAGACGCTCGCAGCGGGCTTGCCAAGCGCCGGGAACTTGACGCACCGCCCCCGACAGGCCATGACGTGCCCCGCAACACCGGCAGGGAGGCCACCCGGATGAGCTGGAAGACCCTTGACGACATGGACCTCGCGGGCAAGACCGTTCTGACGCGCGTGGACATCAACGTGCCCGTCGAGAACGGGCGGGTGACGGATGTGACACGGCTGGAGCGTGTCGTGCCGACGATCACCGACATCCTGGATCGGGGCGGCAAACCGCTGCTGCTGGCGCATTTCGGCCGGCCCAAGGGCAGGGTCGTCGACGAGATGTCGCTGCGCCCCATCGTGCCGGCCCTGGAAAAGGCCCTGGGCCGGACCGTGACCTTCATCGAGACGCTGGAAGGCGCCGAGACCCTCACCGAGGAGGCGCGCGCCGCCGAGGTCCTTCTGCTTGAGAACATCCGTTTCCACCCCGGCGAGGAAGCCAACGATCCCGCATTCGTCAAGCGCCTGGCGGGGCTGGGCGATGTCTTCTGCAACGACGCCTTCTCGGCCGCGCACCGGGCCCATGCCTCGACCGAGGGGTTGGCCCGTCACATGCCGGCCTGTGCCGGCCGGCTGATGCAGGCCGAACTCGAAGCGCTGGAGAACGCCCTGTCCCATCCCGCGCGTCCGCTGATGGCCGTGGTGGGCGGCGCGAAGGTCTCCACCAAGATCGACCTGCTGTCCAACCTGATCGAGAAGGTGGACATCCTCGTGATCGGCGGGGGCATGGCCAACACCTTCCTCGCAGCCGAAGGCATCGACGTCGGCAAGTCCCTGTGCGAGCACGACATGGCCGAAACCGCGCGCGCCATTGCCCACAAGGCGGCCGAAACGGGCTGCGAACTGTTGCTGCCGCGCGACGTGGTCGTGGCGCGCGAATTCAAGGAAGGCGCGGAGCACGAGATCGTCAAGGTCGAGGACTGCCCCGAGGACGCGATGATCCTCGATGCCGGCCCCGACAGCGTGGCGCATATCCAGATGGAACTGGACCGGGCGAAAACGCTGGTCTGGAACGGGCCCCTCGGCGCCTTCGAAATCTCGCCCTTCGACGCCGCCACCAACGCCGCGGCCGCCCACGCGGCCGGGCTCAGCCGCTCGGGCAAGCTCATCTCGGTCGCCGGAGGTGGCGATACCGTCGCCGCGCTCAACAAGGCCGACGCGGCGGCGCAGTTCAGCTATATCTCCACCGCCGGTGGCGCCTTCCTGGAATGGATGGAGGGCAAGGACCTGCCCGGCGTGGCGGCCCTGCGCGGCTGAGAAGCGGCGGCCTTGCGTTGCCGGGGCGCGTGGTTGCCCCGCCCGGACCTCATTGCTCGCCGGCACCGGGATCGACGACATCCGGCGCCTTCGCCACGGCCACGGCGCCGAGGCGGACCGGGGGGTGCAAACCGCCTGCGCGGCCATCCCCGCGGGCCGCCGCATCATCATGCCGGGACCGATGACGAAGTTCCTTGCCCTCGCGCCCCGGCGGCTGCCGGGCCCCACCGTCATCCCGATGCTCGACTGGGTCAGGACCCGGGCGGGCTGACCGTGAATTGTTAGCGCCATCATAATTGCACCGCCCCGCGCGCTCCCCTAGAAGCGGCGCAAGTGGCGCGCGGACGCGGACGCACGTTTCAGACAGCCGGCTCGACGGGGGAATTCTTCATGACGCATCAGCAGCAGCGGGACCAGATCCGCAACGGCCAGGGCTTCATCGCGGCGCTGGACCAATCGGGCGGCTCCACCCCCAAGGCGCTGCGCCTCTACGGGATCGACGAAGGCAAGTACGATTCGGAGGACGAGATGTTCGACCTCGTCCACGCAATGCGCACACGCATCGCCACCGCCCCGGCCTTCAACGGCGCCGGCGTGATCGGCGCGATCCTGTTCGAGAAGACGATGGACCGCGAGATCGCCGGCAAGCCCGCCGCCGCCTACCTGTGGGAAGAGCGGGGCGTGGTGCCCTTCCTCAAGGTGGACAGGGGCCTAGAGGCCGAATCCGACGGCGTGCGCCTGATGAAACCCATGCCCGACCTCGACTCGCTGCTCGCGCGGGCGGCCAATGCCGGCATCTTCGGCACCAAGATGCGCTCGGTCATCAACGCTGCCTCCCCCAGCGGTATCCGCGCCGTGGTCTCGCAGCAGTTCGAGGTTGCCCGCAAGATCCTCGACCACGGGCTGGTGCCGATCATCGAACCCGAGATCAGCATCGACATCGCCGACAAGCAGCAGGCCGAGGAGATCCTGCTGGACGAGTTGCGCGCGCATCTCGACGCCCTGCCCGAGGACCAGGAAGTGATGCTCAAGCTCACCCTGCCCGAAACGCCCAACCACTACCGCCCGCTGGTGGAACACCCCAACGTACTGCGGGTGGTGGCGCTGTCGGGCGGGTATTCCCGCGACGAGGCCAACCGGCGGCTGGCCCAGAACACCGGCATGGTGGCCAGCTTCTCCCGCGCGCTGACCGAGGGGCTCTCGGCCCAGCAGTCCGACGACGCGTTCAACGCCACGCTGGCGGACTCGATCGACAGCATCCGGCGCGCCTCGGTCGCCGGTTGAGGCCGCCGCTTCTTTTGATCAAATTCGGGTAGCGCCCGCCCGCCGATCCCATTAGGCTCCCGCGAAAAGGGTCAAGGGAGCCTGCAAATGGATCTCAGCGACTGTGCCACTTTCCGCGTCGCCGCCTGCGATCTCAACGGCCAGATGCGCGGCAAGCGCGTGCCCGGCAGCTACGCCGGGAAGCTCGCGCAGGGGGCCGTGCGCATGCCGCTCTCGGCGCTCAACGTGGACATTTTCGGCGCCGATATCGACGGCTCGCCGCTGGTTTTCGAAACCGGGGATGCCGACGGCGTCCTGCTGCCCACGGGCCGCGGGCCGATGCCCCTGCCGTGGCTGGATGCCCCGCAGCCGCTGGTGCCCATGGCCATGCACCACGAGGACGGCACGCCCTTCGCGGGCGACCCGCGCCATGCGCTGGTGGCCGTGCTGGAGCGCTTCGCGGCCCGCGACTGGCGGGTGGTGGCCGCGACCGAACTGGAATTCACCCTCGTCGACGACACCGGCGAAGCGCTTGCGCCGGCACGCGACCCGCGCAGCGGACGCGTGATCGAGGCACCCGAGATCCTGTCGATGAGCCAGCTCGACGCCTTCGACGCCTTCCTCACCGGCCTCTACGCGGGCTGCGCCGAGATGGGCATCCCCGCCCAGACCGCCACCAGCGAGGCCGGCGCGGGCCAGTTCGAGATCACCCTGCACCACCAGGATGCGCTGCGCGCCGCCGACGATACCTGGGCGTTCAAGGCCCTGATCAAGGGGCTGGCCCGGCGGCACGGCTTCGCCGCGACCTTCATGGCCAAGCCCTTTGCCGAAGAGTCGGGCAACGGGCTGCATCTGCACTTCTCGGTGCTGGACGCGGCCGGCCGCAACGTTTTCGACGACGGGGGCACGGCGGGCAGCGCGGCCCTGCACGCGGCGGTGGCGGGATGCCTCGCCGCGATGCCGGGGGCCACGCTGGTCTTCGCGCCCCACGCCAACAGCTACACGCGGCTGGTGCCGGGCGCGCATGCGCCGACGGGCGCGGCCTGGGGCTACGAGAACCGCACCACCGCGCTCCGCATTCCGGGCGGCCCGCCCGCGGCCCGCCGGATCGAGCACCGTGTCGCGGGCGGCGACATCAACCCCTACCTGGTCTTCGCCGCCATCCTCGGCGCCGCGATCACGGGCATCGAGGATGACATGCCCCCCCCGCCGCCCCTGACCGGCAACGCCTACGATCAGGAGCTGCCGGGCCTGGCCGAAACCTGGCAGGGCGCCATCGACCGCTTCGAACACGATCCGCTCATCGCGCGCATCTTTCCCGCGACGCTGATCCGCAATCTGGTGATGACCAAGCGGCAGGAACTGGCCAAGATGGGCGACATCCCCGTGGCCGAGCACTGGAAAACCTATCTGGAGGCCGTGTGACCGGCGACGGGGGGCTTGCCCGTTCCCGCGCACTCCGCTAGCCTTAATTTGATCAAATTAGGGGTTTCGATGAAAATCGGCATTCTGCAAACCGGTCACGCTCCCGACGTGGTGCTGGGCGAATTGGGCGATTACGACGACATGTTCGCGCGGCTGCTGGCCGGGAACGGCTTCACCTTCGCCACCTGGAACGTGGTGGACGGCGTGTTCCCCGACAGCCCCGCGGCGGCCGACGGCTGGCTCATCACCGGCTCCAAGCACGGCGCCTACGAGGACCACCCCTGGATCCCGCCGCTCGAGGACTTCATCCGTGCCGTGCACGCCGATGGCCGGCCCATGGTCGGCATCTGCTTCGGCCACCAGATCATCGCGCAGGCCCTGGGCGGCAAGGTGGAGAAGTTCCGGGGCGGCTGGTCCGTGGGCCGGCGCGAGTACGAGATCGAGGGCGAACACGTGGCCCTGAACGCCTGGCACCAGGACCAGGTGATCGCCCCGCCCCCGGGGGCGGAGGTCGTGGGCCACAATGATTTCTGCGCCTATGCCGCCATGCGCTATGGTGACACGATCTACACCGTCCAGCCCCACCCCGAATTCACCGCCGAAATGGTCGATCGCCTGATTCGCCACCGCGGCCGGGGCGTGGTGCCCGACCCGCTGCTGGAGGAGGCCGCCGCGCGCCTGGACCAGCCCACCGACAGCGACCGGCTGGGCGCGCGTATCGCGCGCTTCTTCCTGAGGAGGGCCTGACATGGCCGACTGGATCCGCAATCTGCCCCCGGCCGCGCAGGCCTATCTCGAAGGGCGGCGCCTGGACGAGGTGGAATGCATCCTCGCCGATCTGCCGGGCATCGCCCGGGGCAAGGCCGTGCCGGCGAGCAAGTTCGCCCGGCAGACGCATTTTCACCTGCCGGACTCGATCTTCTTCCAGACGATCACCGGCGACTGGAGCGAAGCCGCCGACGACGAGGGCTTCATCGAACGCGACATGGTCCTGACCCCCGACATGTCCACCGCCACCGCCGCCCCCTGGACCGGCGACTGGACCCTCCAGGTCATCCACGACGCCCACGACAAGGCCGGCAATCCCATTCCCTTCTGCCCGCGCAATGTGCTCAAGCGGGTCGTCGGCCTCTATCACGCCCGCGGCATGACCCCCGTGGTCGCGCCGGAAATGGAATTCTTCCTTGTTGCGCGCAATACCAATCCCGCCCACGAGATCGAGCCGATGATGGGCCGATCAGGCCGGCCGGCGGCGGCGCGGCAGGCCTATTCGATGCAGGCGGTGGACGAATACGGCCCCGTCATCGACGACATCTACGACTTCGCCGAAGCGCAGGGATTCGAAATCGACGGCATCACCCAGGAGGGCGGCGCCGGTCAGGTGGAGATCAACCTGCGCCACGGTGACCCGGTGAAACTGGCCGACGAGGTGTTCTACTTCAAGCGGCTGATCCGCGAGGCCGCGTTGCGCCACGACTGCTTCGCCACCTTCATGGCCAAACCCATCGAGGATGAGCCCGGCAGTTCGATGCACGTGCACCACTCGGTGCTGGACGCCGCCACGGGCGAGAACCTCTTCGTCGGCCCCCAGGGCGGCGAGACGCAGGCCTTCTACCAATTCCTCGGCGGATTGCAGGCCAACCTGCCGGCGGCGATCGCCGTGCTTGCCCCGTACGTCAATTCCTACCGCCGCTACGTCAAGGATCACGCCGCGCCGATCAACCTCGCCTGGGCGCGCGACAACCGGACCACCGGGATCCGCATCCCGCTCTCGCCGCCCGAGTCGCGCCGGATCGAAAACCGGCTGGCGGGCATGGACTGCAACCCCTACCTCGGGATCGCGGCCAGCCTGGCCTGCGGGCTTCTGGGCCTCATGAACGAGGACCGCCCCGACTCCGAATTCAAGGGCGATGCCTACGCCGGCAAGGCCGACATTCCCCGCGTCCTCGGCACGGCCCTGGACATGTTCGACGGGGCCGCGGCCCTGCACGACATCCTGGGCGAGGACTTCGCCCGCGTCTACTCGATCGTCAAGCGCACGGAGTACGAGGAGTTCCTCCAGATCATCAGCCCCTGGGAACGCGAGCACCTGCTGCTCAACGTCTGATCCCCGGAGACGCGCATGGATCTGCTCGACGCCAACGACCGCCCCGGGGAATACCCCCGCAGCTGGTACGCCGCCACTGTGGACCCCTTGCCGCCCTTTCCCGCGCTTTCGGGCTCGACGCGGGCCGATGTCTGCGTCGTGGGGGCCGGCTACACCGGGGTGTCGGCCGCGCTTCACCTGGCCCAACGTGGGCATGACGTGGTCCTGCTCGAGGCGCAGCGCGTCGGTTTCGGCGCCTCGGGGCGCAACGGCGGGCAACTGGGCAGCGGGCAGCGCGTTGGCCAGGATGCGCTGGAACGCATGCTCGGGCCCGAGGACGCGGCAAGGCTCTGGCACCTGGGCGAGGACGCCAAGGCCCTGGTCAAGCGGCTGATCGGGGCGCATGACATTCCATGCCACCTCAAGCCCGGTGTCGCGCACCTGGGTTTCACCGCCCGCGAGACGGCCGAGGAACACGCCTACGCCGACTTCCTGGCCGAGCGCTACGGCTACGCGGAAATCGAGAAACTGGACCCGGCGGCCGCGCAGGCGCTTTGCCCCTCGCCCGCCTATCACGGCGGCACGCTCGATCACGGCGCGGCACACCTGCATCCGCTGGCGTTCGCCCTGGGATTGGCGCGCGCGGCCCGGGATGCGGGCGTGCGCATCCACGAACGCAGCCGGGCCGAACACATCGCCCCCGGCGCGCGGCCGGTTGTGCACACCGGCGCGGGGCAGGTCCGGGCCGATCACGTGATCCTGGCGGGCAACGGCTACCTTGGCGGGCTCTCGCCCCATGTCGCCGCGCGCGTCATGCCCATCAACAACTTCATCGCCGCCACCGAACCCCTGGGGGCCGAGGCGCGCTGCGTCCTGACCCGCGACGTGGCCGTGGCCGACACCAAGTTCGTGATCGATTACTTCAGGCTCAGTCACGACGGCCGTCTGCTGTTCGGCGGCGGGGAAAGCTACGGCTACCGTTTCCCACGCGACATCGAAGCTACCGTGCGCAAGCCCATGCTGGGCATATTCCCCCATCTGCGCGATGTCCGCATCGACTACGCCTGGGGCGGAACGCTGGCCATCACCATGAAACGCATGCCCTATCTCGCACGGCCCGCGCCGAATGTCCTGTCGGCCTCGGGCTACTCGGGCCACGGCGTGGGCCTGGCCACGCTTTCGGGCAAGCTGATGGGCGATGCCGTCGCCGGCGAGTCCGAGGGCTTCGACACCCTCGCCCGGGTGCCCGCCGCCGCCTTTCCGGGGGGCCGGACCCTGCGCAGCCCGCTGCTGGCCCTGGCCATGTCATGGTTCGCCCTGCGGGACCGGATGGGGATCTGACCCCAAACGCTGAAATCTGCCCGGGAAATCGCCCAGGTCGCAAAAGTTTCGCTTTGGCGTGCGGCCATCCTGTATTAAAGATACCTTCAGAAAATCCGAAGCAGAGTTTCAGGAAAGCCGAAGACATGACCCTGCCGCCCAACGTCTATGACGCCGAACCGATCCCACAGGCCGCCCGGGACGAGATCGACCGCATGCTGCAATCCGGTGATCTCTTCCGCTACACGGCGCCCGAGAATGCACCGGTCACCCTGCTGGAGCGTGATTTCGCGGCCTTCATGGGCACGAAATACGCGCTCGCCGTCTCCAGCTGCTCGGCGGCGCTCTTCCTGTCGCTCAAGGCGCTCGCCCTGCCGCGCGGCGCGCGCGTCCTGATCCCCGGCTTCACTTTCGCCGCCGTGCCCTCCGCGATCGTGCACGCCGACTGTCAGCCGGTGCTCTGCGAAGTGGGCGAGGATTACCGCATCGACATCCCCGATTTCGAGTCCCGGCTGGCAGAGGACATCTCGGCCGTGATCGTCAGCCACATGCGCGGCCACACCTCGGACATGGACGCGATCATGGCCGCCTGCGCGGCCCGCGGCATCCCCGTGGTCGAGGACGCCGCGCATTCCCTGGGCACCACCTGGCACGGGCGCAAGATCGGCACCCTGGGTCGCGTCGGCTGCTTCAGTTTCCAGTCCTACAAGCTGGTCAACGCCGGCGAGGGCGGGATCATGGTCACCGATGATGCCGACCTGGTGGCGCGCGCCGTCATCATGTCCGGCGCCTACGAACACAACTGGGCCAAGCACGTCACCGGCCCGGACGCCGCGCTGGAGGCCGCCTTCGCGCGCTGGCAGAATAAACTGCCGCTTTATAACCTGCGGCTCAACAACCTGTCGGCGGCGATCATCCGCGCCCAGCTGGGCGAGATCGACCGCCGCGTCGCCGATGGCCGCGCCAACCACGACTACATGGCCGCCCGGCTCAATGCCTCACCCTGGCTGCATGTCCCCGACAAGCTCGGCCCCGAACAGCGCGCGCCCGACTCCATCCAGTTCAACCTGGTGGGCCTCGACGAGGCGGAAACCCGCGCCTTCGCGGCGGCCGCGGCCGCCCGCGGCGTCAAGGTTCAGGTCTTCGGCCTGTCCAGCGACAACGCACGCGCCTTCTGGAACTGGCAATTCATTCCCGGCCCCCTGCCCGAACTGCCCCGCACCCGCGCCATGCTGATGCGCGCCTGCGACGCGCGGCTGCCCGCCCGCCTTACCCGGCCCGAGCTCGACGTGATCGCCGACGCGCTCACCGGCGCGGCGGAGGACGTCATGGGCCCGGCCCGCGCCTACGGCACCTGATCCGCGCTTGACGCGATGCCCCTGCACCTTTTCAGGCGCAGGGCGGACAGCGTTGCGTGAACATCCGCAGGGCGCCGCCTTGCTCCGGGCCGCCATCGTGCCGGTCGGCGAGGATGGCGCCCTCCACGGCATGGGCCGGCGCACCGTGCAGGGACTGGCCCGCACCGTCCAGGCGCTTCGCGCATCGACGGCACAGGCGGGCAGGTCCGAGACACTGGCGACCCTGCCCCGCCGGGGCGGACAGGCCGCACCGGCGGGTCCGCGCGTATCGATGGCGGTTCAAAGCAGCGTCAGCGTTTTCTCCAGAAAGGGATGCCGCGCGATCGCCGGCTCCAGGATGCTGCGGCGCAGGATGGGCCGCAGAGTCTCGGCCAGGCGCGCGGGCATGTCCTGAAGGATGCCGCGCCGCGCGGTCAGCGAAATGGTCCGCGACAGCGGCTCGAAGGGCAGTTCCAGCACATCGATCTGATCGGCGAAGCGCCGGGCCCGCATCAGCGCAAGGGGGGTGAGGATCGTCCAGCCCGTCCCCTGCCCCACCAGAGCCAGGATCGCGTGGTAGCTGTCGATCTCGAACCGGTGCGGCAGGACCAGGTTCTGACGGGCCAGATGCGCGCTCACCAACCGGCCCATGTAGTGGCGTTGCGTGTACTGCACCATCGGCAGGCGCTTGAGTTGCCGCAGGACATCGCGGCCGGGATCCACCGCGCCCCGCGGCACCGCGGCCACGAACCCCTCGCGCAGGAGCGGGTGCACCTCGACCCAGTCGTCCGCCCCGCCCAGTTCGGCGGCCACGATCATGTCCAGCGTCCGCGCATCCAGCAGATCGTACAGGTGGTGGCTAGCCCCCGTCTCCAGCAGGAACTGGCAGCCCGTCAACTCGTCCGCCATGTGGGTCAGCAGCTGCGGGGTGACATCGGCCTCAAGGTCCTCGATCATGCCCAGCCGGACGCGGGTGAGCGCCGACAGATCCGACATCGCCAGCGCGGCCCGGGCCTGGGCGGCCTCGTTCAGGATGGCCTGCGCGTGGCGCTGCATGATCTCGCCCGCCGGGGTCAGCCGCAGGGGCCGGGCGCTGCGCTCCAGCAACGTCGCGCCGACCGCGCCTTCAAGGTTGGTCAGTTGCTGGCTGACGGTCGAGGGGCTGGCCCCCAGGCGCCTGGCCGCCGCCGAGATGGCGCGCTCGTCCACCACGGCCATGAAAACCTCGATTCCCCACAGGGTTATCCGGCCGGGGCTTTCGACCATGCGGGCTTACTTGTCCATCTTGGACAGCTTTTCCTGCAACTCCGAAAGCTGCTTCTTGATCTCGTCGAGGTCTTCCTGCTCGCCCTCGCTGCCGCGCGCGCCCGCGCCCCCCGTCATCGCCTTCATGAAGGCCTCCTGCTGGGCACGCATCGCCTCCATCCCCGGCATGGTCGCCAGGGGGTTGGCCATGGTCATGTTCTCCAGCATCTTCGATTGCCCGTCGCGCAGCATCTCGAAGCTCGCGGCCAGGAAATCGGGCACCACGCTGGTGGCATGGGTGGTATAGCTGCGCACCAGGTCGGTCAGCACGTTGATCGGCAGAACATTCTCGCCGCGGCTTTCGTGCTCGGCGATGATCTGCAGCAGGTACTGACGGGTCAGGTCGTCGCCCGACTTCAGGTCGATGATCTGCACCTCGCGGCCATCGCGGATGAACTCGGCAATATCGTCGAGCGTCACGTAGTCGGATGTTTCGGTATTGTAGAGCCGCCGGCTGGCATAACGTTTGATCAGCAGGGGCTTGTCGGTTTCGGCCACGGAGTTCCCTCCCAAGAAAAGCAGCGCTGCGGTGCAGCTTAGGGCAGCGCAGCGCAAAAAGAAAGGGCGAGCCCGAAGGCTCGCCCGATATTCGTACCCGGCAGGGAGGGAGGGAACGGGTACGGAATATCCTTGTTTACTTGGCCGCGGCGGCTTTCTTGGTGGCCGCGGTCATGTCGTCGGTCGCCTTCTTGACGGCCTTCGCGGTGTCTTCCTGCAGATCCTTGCCGGCGGCCATCATCAGTTCGACGGTGTCCATCTGGACCTTCTTGGCGACCTCGGCGAAGGCGGCCATGTTCTCGGCGGCCACCTCGGCATTGGCCGAGGCGAAATCGGTCACCGCCTTGGCGTAGTCGGCCGGCTCTTCCTTGGCCTTGGACATCTCGTTCAGCTTGGACAGGGTTTCCTTGGTCCACTTGTTCGAGATCTCGGCCGACTTCTCGGCGGCTTCCAGCGCCACGCCCGAGAGCTTCTCGTTCATCGCGGCCTGGTTCTTGAAGGCGTCTTCCATCGCCTTGGTGTCGACGGGGAACGCCCCCATCATGTCTTTCATCATGGTGTTGAAGTCTTGCGCTTTTGCCATCGGTTCAATCCTCGTTTTCGACCCAAGCGGGGCTGCCCCGCCTTTCCGTGTCTGCAGAGAATATGCATGCTGCGGCGCAGCATTTCAAGGATTTTTTCTGCACCGCAGCAAATCACCGATCCTTTCGGCGAGATTTCAGGAACTTGCCTTGCGCCGGACGTAGCTGCCCGGCGCCGGCTCCAGTGGCGGGTGCTCCGAATCCCCCGGCGCGCGGGCCGGCACCTTCTTGCCCGAACGCCTGCGCAGCCAGGCCTCCCACCGGGGCCACCAGGACCCTTCGTGGAAATCCGCGTTTTCCAGCCACTCGTCGGCCGGCATGTTCAGGTCGTCGTTGATGTAATGGCCGTACTTGTTCTTGGCCGGCGGGTTCACGATCCCCGCGATGTGCCCCGACTCCGAGACCACGAAAACCTTGTTCTTCGATCCCATCTTCTGCACGCCGCGATAGCAGTCCTTCCAGGCGGCGATGTGGTCGCTCTGACAACTCACCGACATCACAGGCACATCAACGTCCTTGACGTGCAGGGTCTCGCCCATGAGTTCGTAGCCCTCCTCGGCAAAGCGATTCTGCTGGCACAGCCCGCGCAGATACTGCACGACCATCCGCCCCGGCAGGTTCGCGCCGTCGCCGTTCCAGTACAGCAGGTCGAAGGCCGGGGGCGTTTCGCCCATCATGTAGCTGCGCACGGCCGGGGTGTAGATCAGATCGTTGGAACGCAGGAAGCTGAAGGTCCGCGCCATGATGAAGGCGCGCAGGATGCCCTGGTCGGCGACCTCCTCCTCGATCCCGTCAATGAAATCGTCCTGCAGGAAGGGTGTGAACTCGCCCTGGTCCTCGAAATCCGTCAGCGCAGTGAAGAAGGTCGCGGATTTCACCGACTTGTCGCCGCGTTTCTTCAGCAATGACAGCGTCAGTGCCAGCGTGGTCCCCGCGATGCAGTAGCCCACCACGTTGATGCGGTTCTGGCCGGTGATCGCCTTCACTTCCTCGATCGCGGTCAGGTAGCCCTTCTCGATATAGTCCTCCATGCCGGTATCGGCGTAAGACACATCGGGGTTCACCCAGGAGACCACGAAAAGGGTGTAGCCCTGCTCGGTGATCCACTTGATGAGGCTGTTCTTGGCCTTGAGATCGAGGATGTAGAACTTGTTGATCCAGGGCGGGAAGATCACCAATGGCGTCTCGTAGACCTCATCGGTGGCGGGGCTGTACTGGATCAGCTCCATCATCTCGTTGCGGTAGACCACCTCGCCCGGCGTGGTCGCGATGTTCTCCCCCAGTTCAAAGGCGGACTCATCGGCCAGCCGCACGACCATCTCGCCCTGGTTGGCCTCCAGGTCGGCCACCAGGTTCTCCAGACCCTGGACCAGGCTCTCGCCCTCGGTCTCGACCGCGCGCTCCAGTGCGTCGGGGTTGGTGCCCAGGAAATTCGTGGGCGACATCATGTCGATGATCTGCTGCGAGAAGTACTCGAGCCGCCGCTTTTCCACCGGCTCCAGATCGTCGAGTTCGGCCACCGCCTGCTCGATAGCATGCTTGTTGATGGCGTACTGATCCTTGATGTACTTGAAATACGGGTGCCTGTCCCACAGCGGGTTGGAGAACCGCTTGTCCCCGGCCAACGGGTCCTCGGTCTCGGCGTCCTCGGGGGGCTCGCCCTGCAGCACCATCTGCTGCGCCTCCATGAAATGGCGCACCGACTTGCCCCAGTATTCCAGTTGCTGTTCGTAGATCTTGCCGGGGTTTTCCAGCATCTCGCTCCAGTAGGAGGCCGCGGCCTTGGCGAAAAGCTCCTGCGACGGTGCGTTCAGGGCCGCCTTGGCCGGTTGGCGCACCGAGAGCGCCTTTATCAGGCGCTGCGAGAGCTCCTCGACACGGGCGAGGTTCTCGTTCAGTCGCTCCAGATTTTCTTCCGCGGCGTCCTCTTGCGTTGCCATTTGATAGAATCCCCTTTAATTTCTGCTTCGCAGCATAGCGTCGCCCTGATCGGAGGGACAGTGCGGCGAAATACCCGGTCCGCCCGGCACAAAGGAGACGACCATGCGTTACATGCTCACCTACGACCTGATGGAAACCCTCCGCAATACCAACCAGTGGCTTGGGGCCTCTGCCCTGTCCTTTGCATCCTACCCGGTTTTCAGCATGGCGCCAAACCCGCTGTTCCAGTGGATGGCGGCCTGGGGCGAGGTGACCGAGCGCACCTTTCAGCGCATGGTGTGCAAACCCGACTGGGGCATCGATTCGATCACCGGCGAGGACGGCCGCGACCACCTGATCAAGGTCGAGACCGTCATGCAGAACGACTTCGCCGATCTCGTCCACTTCGACGTGACGGGCCGTGACGAGATGGACCGCCGCGTGCTGCTGGTGGCGCCGATGTCGGGGCACTATGCCACGCTCCTGCGCTCGACCGTGCGCTCGCTGCTGCCCGACTGCGAGGTTTTCGTCACCGACTGGCACAATGCCCGCGACATCCCCGTCTCCGCCGGAAAGTTCGATGTCGAGGACTACACCCGCTACCTGATGGAATTCATGCGCGAACTGGGCTCGGACCTGCACGTCATCGCCGTCTGCCAGCCCGCGCCGCTGACGCTGGCCGCCACGGCCTACCTGGCCGAACTGGACCCGGATGCGCAGCCGCGCTCGCTCACCCTGATCGGCGGGCCGGTCGATCCCGACGCCACGCCGACCGACGTGACCGACTTCGGCCGCCGCGTCACCATGGGCCAGCTCGAAGAGACGATGATCCAGCGCGTAGGCTTCAAGTACAAGGGCGTGGGCCGCATGGTCTATCCCGGCCTTCTGCAGCTGGCATCCTTCATGTCCATGAACGCCGAACGCCACAGCCAGGCCTTCACCGACCAGATCGGCCGCGTCGCCCGCGGCGAGGCCAGCGATCACGACCCGCACAACAAGTTCTACGACGAGTACCTCGCCGTCATGGACATGCCGGCGGAATTCTACCTTTCCACCGTCGAGCGCATCTTCAAGGACCGCGAGGTGGCGCGCAACGACTTCGTCGTGGACGGCCACAGGGTGGATTTCGGCGCGATCACCAATGTCGCCGTCAAGACCGTCGAGGGCGCCAAGGACGACATCTCGGCCCCCGGTCAGTGCATCGCGGCGCTGGACCTCTGCACGGGGCTGTCCGACTCCAAGAAAGCCAGCCACGTCGAACCCGACGCCGGTCACTACGGCATCTTCGCGGGGCGCAGCTGGCGCAACAACATCCGCCCGCTGGTGCTGGATTTCATCGACGCCAATTCCGAGGCCCCGGCCAAGCGCAACCGCACCTCGCCGCGCAAGAAGGCCGCCAACAAGAACGCCGCCGCCTGACATCGCGGGCCGGCCGGCGCATCACCGCCGCCGGCCGCGCCGCCCCGCCCGCAGGCAGCGGACAATGGGCATGATGTCCAGCGCCGCGACCGCCGCGCCCAGGGGGATCATCCAGAACCCCAGCACCGGCAGGAACCCGAAGACCCCCCCGATCATCAGCGCCAGCCCGGCCAGCAGCCGCAGCCCGGGCGGCAGCCGCCGGCCCGTCCAGACCTGGATCCGTCGGCGCAGGCGCCGGATGCGCGCGCGCGCCGTGTTCGGGCCGTTGTCGGGAGGTTCAGGCATCGGCCCGCCGCCGCAGCGCCAGGGGCTGCGCCAGCCAGGGGCGCAGCGCGTCGATCACCGCCTCGGGCTGTTCAAGGGTCGGCAGGTGCCCCGCGCCCTCGATCACGCTCAGGCGCGCATCGGGGATCAGCTCGGCCAGGAAGGCGTGCCGCTTGACCGGGGTCAGCCGGTCCTCGGCGCCGCACAGCACCAGCGCAGGAACTGCGCAGCGCCGCAACACCGCCTGGTAGTCCTGCCGCCGCTGCAACGCCCGGATCTGGCGGATGATCGCCTCGGGGCCCAGGCTTTCGGCCATGGCCGCCAGTTCCGCCATCGCCGCCGCCCGCCCCGGCCCGGGCGCCAGGGCCTCGGGGCGCAGAAGCGCCGGGACCGCCTCGTCAATCCGGCCCGCGCGCAGCTTGATGACCGCCGGCTCGTAGTCGGCCGCGGTCTTCGGCGTCTCGGCCAGCGGCGAGGTGTCCATCAGGGCGATCCGGCTCACCCGGTCGGGCGCGCGGCGCAGGATCTCCATCGCCACGATCCCGCCCATCGACAAACCCGCCAGCGCGAAACGGTGCGGCAAAGCGTCCAGCAGGGACGCGGCGATCTCTTCGATGCGTTCGCCGCCGCTGACCGGGGCCACGGTCACGGCCCGCTCCGGGCTGAAGGCCGCCACCTGCGGCGCGAAAAGCCGGGCATCGCACATCATGCCCGGCAACAAGACCAGGGGTTCCTGCATCGGTCGGGATCCTTGCTGCCCGGGGCCCCGCGGGGCGCCTCGGGGTCCAGCTTGCCACAGGCAGGCGCAGGGTCAAGCACGCGGTCAGTCCAGCCCGCGGATCCAGTCGGTCATCACCCGGGCCGCGGCCTGAGTGTTGGCGGGGGAAAGGATGTCACCGGCAACAATGTGACCCTTGGGATCCACCCCCGCGCCCAGTTCGGGCACGGCGCGTGTCACCGGCCCGCCCCAGGCCTCCATCACCTCGTCCGTCGCGGCCGGGTCCACCACCGTGTCGGCGTCCGCGTAGTAGAGCAGCGCCGGCACCCCGATCTGCCCGTGATCCAGACCCGAGACATGCCGCACGATGGCCGCCATGGGAAACAGGGCGGCCACCGGGTATTCGGTCGTCCAGTGCCGGGCCTGGGCCGCGTTCAGCGGCTCGAAGCTGCGCGTGCGTCCCGCGACCAGCGGCAGCCAGTAGCGCGCCCCGGGCCAGGTCAGCAGCGGCGCCCGCGGATCGCGCAGGCCGAAGTTGGGCGACACCAGCACGACGCCCTTCACGTCCCGGGCCATCCGCGGCTGCGCCGCGGCCGCGGCGGCGATGGTGCCCCCGGTCGAGGTGGCGATGACCACCACCTCGCGTCCCACGGCACGGCCGATGGCCAGCGCCTCGGCGGCATCGGTCATCCAGTCCTGCACGCGCGCCTCGGCCAGGGCCGCGCCGTCGCGCCCGTGGCCGGCAAAGCGGGTATAGACCAGGTTGGCGCCCAGAGCCGCGGCCACCTCGTCGGGGACCGGGCGGATCTCCTCGGGGCCGGAGGAAAAACCGTGGAAATAAACCAGCGCCAGGTCCGTCCGCTCCTCGGGCGCGCGCGCCCAGATGACCCGCTTCTGCGCCCCCGGGCGCAGGCCCGGCACCTGTGCCTCGCGCTCGGTCAGGTAATCGCTCACCCCGCCGCTCAGCCGCGCGGGATCGAAGCGGACATCAACGGCCACCGGCTCGTAGGGGCCCAGGGCCACCAGCGCGACAAGCAGCGCGGCCAGCACCGCCAGCGGCAGGCGCAGCCGGCGCATCACGCGCGCCCCGCCCGCGCGACCACCTCCTCGACCGACTGCTCGATCAACGCCAGGCAATCGGGCGTCGAGAAACGGTGATCGGCGCCGTCCACCAGCGTCAGGCGCATGTCCGGCCCCTCGGCGTGATCCATCAGCCGCAGCGCCACCGCGCGGTCCACGTCCTCATCCGCCGTTCCCTGCAGGAAGCGCACCGGGAAGGGCAGCGGCAGTGGCGCGCGCAGGACGAAGTTCTCGCGCCCCTCCTCGATCAGCCTGCGGGTGATGACATAGGGCGAGTCGTCGTACTCGCTGGGAAACTCCAGCCGGCCCTTTTCCATCAACTCGGCCCGCTGCGCATCCGTGAACCCCGCCCACATCGCGTCCTCGGTGAAATCCGGCGCCGCCGCCACCGTCACCAGGCCCGCGACCCGCTGGGGCATGGCCTTCACGCACAACAGCGCGATCCAGCCCCCCATGGACGACCCCACCAGGATCTGCGGCCCTTCCGTCGCGGCGGCGATCACGGCCTGCGCGTCCGCCGCCCAGTCCCCGATGGCCCCCTCTTCGAAGGTGCCCGCGGACTGGCCGTGCCCGGAATAGTCCAGCCGCAGGAACGCGCGGCCGTTCCGCCGCGCCCAGTCTTCCAGGTAAAGCGCCTTGGTCCCCTCCATGTCCGACTTGAAACCGCCCAGGAACACCACGCCGGGTCCCGCGCCCGGCGTCACGTGGTAGGCCAGTCTGCGCCCGCCGGGGCCGTCGATGAAATCGGGGGATGTCATGTGCGCCTCCTTTCCCTTCGCCGCGATCTTGCACGGGCCGGGGGGCCGCGGCAAACCGGTTTTGCCGCCGCTGCCCGCGACCGTACAGGCGGCCCGTACGGGCCGGACGGGTCGTACGGGTCGCCATGCTTGACTTTCCCCGCCGCACCCGTCACATCCGACGCTGAGCATATGACCCGCAACCGGGCGTTCCGTGGGCGCCAAACCGACGAGGAGCTTGAGGCCGATGGCCGAGATTTCCCTGACCTTTCCCGATGGCAACGCGCGCGGCTACGAGGCCGGCACCACCCCCGCCGAAGTCGCCGCCGACATCTCCAACTCCCTGGCGAAAAAGGCGATTTCGGCCACGGTCGATGGCCGGCACTGGGATCTGCAGTGGCCGATCGAGCATGACGCGCAGATCAAGATCAACACCATGAAGGACGACGCCGAGGCGCTGGAGCTGATCCGCCACGACCTCGCCCACATCATGGCGCGCGCCGTGCAGGAACTCTGGCCCGAGGTGAAGGTCACCATCGGCCCGGTGATCGAGCGCGGCTGGTACTACGATTTCGACCGGGACGAGCCCTTCACCCCCGAGGACCTGGGCGAAATCGAAAAAAAGATGAAGGAAATCATCAACATGCGCGACCCGGTCACGACCGAGGTCTGGGATCGCGGCCGCGCCATCGCGCATTACCGGGACAACGGCGAGCCCTTCAAGGTCGAACTGGTCGAGGCCATCCCCGAGGGCGAGCCGGTGCGCATGTACTGGCACGGCCCCTGGCAGGACCTGTGCCGCGGTCCGCACCTGCAGCACACCGGCCAGGTGCCCGCCGATGCCTTCAAGCTGATGAGCGTGGCCGGCGCCTACTGGCGCGGCGACAGCGCGCGCAAGATGCTGCAACGGATCTACGGCGTCGCCTTCAAGAACCGTGAGGATCTCAAGAAGTACCTGAATTTCCTCGAAGAAGCCGAACGCCGCGACCATCGCCGCCTGGGCCGCGAGATGCATCTGTTCCACATGCAGGAAGAGGCCCCCGGCCAGATCTTCTGGCATCCCAACGGCTGGCGCATCTATACCACGCTACAGGACTACATGCGCCGCCAGCAGGTCAAGGACGGCTACGTCGAGGTCAACACCCCCCAGGTGGTGGACCGCAAGCTGTGGGAGGCCTCAGGCCACTGGGAAAAGTACCAGGAGCACATGTTCATCGTCGAGGTGGATGAGGAACACGCCCGTGAAAAGGCGGTGAACGCCCTGAAACCGATGAATTGTCCCTGCCACGTGCAAATCTTCAACCAGGGGCTGAAATCCTATCGCGACCTGCCCCTGCGCATGGCCGAATTCGGCTCGTGCAACCGCTATGAGCCCTCCGGCGCGCTGCACGGCATCATGCGGGTGCGCGGATTCACCCAGGATGACGCGCATATCTTCTGCCGTGAGGACCAGATCGCCGCCGAGACCGAGAAGTTCATCGGCTTCCTGTCCGAGATCTACCGCCACCTCGGCTTTGCCGACTTCAAAGTGAAGTTCTCGGACCGGCCCGAGAAACGCGCGGGCAGCGACGACGTTTGGGACAAGTCCGAAGAAGCACTGAAACAGGCCACCATCGCCGCCGGCAGCACCTTTGACCTCAACCCCGGCGAGGGCGCGTTCTACGGCCCGAAGCTGGAATTCGTGCTGACCGACGCCATCGGCCGTGACTGGCAGTGCGGCACGTTGCAGGTGGATTTCGTCCTGCCCGAGCGGCTGGATGCCACCTATATCGGCGAGGACGGCGCCAAGCACCGCCCCGTCATGCTGCACCGCGCGGTCCTGGGCAGCTTCGAACGCTTCATCGGGATCCTGATCGAGGAACACGCCGGCAAGCTGCCCTTCTGGCTGGCGCCGCGGCAGGTGGTCGTGGCCTCGATCGTGTCCGAGGCCAATGATTACGTTCACGAAGTGACCCGCCGCCTGACTGCCGCAGGCATCCGTGCCGAGGCCGACACCCGCAACGAGAAGATCAACTACAAGGTCCGTGAACATTCCGTGGGCAAGGTGCCCGTCATCCTGGCCTGCGGCATGAAGGAGGTGGAGGACGGCACCGTTACCGTCCGTCGCCTGGGCGAGAAACAGACCCGGGTCGAGCCCCTTGCGGATGTCTCCACGCATCTCGCGCAAGAGGCCACGCCGCCCGACATGCTGTAACAAATGCGGGCCGGGGCGCGGCGCGGGGCTGAAACATTTTGCCCGCGCCGCCGCTGCCGGTCCCTCAACTTTCTCCCTGCACACGGTTTTTCCTGCACGCGTGACGCTTGACAGCTCACGGGCGTTAACGCGTGCGTGTCTGACGGCCTCGTGAATGGTTCCCGCGGGCCTCTCCCGCTTAGGCTTTGCCTGTCGCCCGGTTCGAGGGCGGCACGAACCGCAAACCTCAAGGGAGAGACCCGAATGTCCAAGACGATGAAAACCGTGGCAATCGCCAGTGCCGTGACGGCGGCCGTCGCCGCGCACACCCAGTCGGCCACGGCGGCCGAGGCGGTGAAGTGCTACGGCGTATCCCTGGCCGGCGAGAACGACTGCAAGGCCGGCGCCGGCACAACCTGCGCCGGCACATCGACCGTCGATTACCAGGGCAACGCCTGGACGCTGGTCGAGAAAGGCACCTGCGAAACCAGTTCGCCCGTCATGGCCGACGGCGGCGAAGTCGAGCTGCCCGGCGACCGCAAGGGCTCGCTGGAGGAGCTGGACCGCGATCTGCCCTCCTGACCTGACCAAGGGGGTGCGCGGGCGCCCGCGCACCCCTTCCTTCATGCACGAGGTCCCCCGATGCGCGATATCTCTCATCCCGCCCCGCGCCTGCCCGCCGCCCCCGGGGTCGGTTACAAGCCGCAGCATTTCACCGACATCACCACCGATCCGACGCCCGTGGCGTGGCTGGAAATTCACGCCGAGAACTACATGGGCGACGGCGGACGCCCCCTTGCACAACTGCGCCACCTGTCCGAGCACTTCCCGATCTCCGTTCACGGTGTCGGGCTGTCGATCGGCGGGGAGGGCCGGCTGGATCCCGACCATCTGGCACGGCTGCGGCACCTGTGCGACTGGCTGCAGCCCGCCAGCTTCTCCGAACACCTGGCGTGGTCCACCCATGACAGCCATTTCCTGAACGATCTGCTTCCCTTGCCTTATACCGGGGCCACGCTGGCCCGCGTGGCCGATCATATCGACGAGGTGCAGCAGGTTCTGGGCCGGCGCATGCTGCTTGAGAACCCCTCAAGCTACCTGGCCTTCGACGAAAGCACCTACGCCGAGACCGAGTTCCTGGCCGAACTCGCGCGACGCACCGGCTGTGGATTGCTTCTTGATGTCAACAACGTCTTCGTCTCGGCCGTCAATCTGGGGACCGACCCGCGCACCTATATCGACGCTTTTCCGCTGGACGAGGTTGGCGAGATCCACCTGGGCGGCCACGACGAGGATGCCGACGATAACGGCGCCCCCCTCCTGATCGACAGTCACGGGCGCGAAGTGGCCGATCCGGTCTGGGCGCTTCTCGATCACGCGCTGGAGATCATGGGCCCGCGTCCCGTCCTGGTCGAGTGGGATGCCAATGTCCCGCCCTGGCCCGATCTGGCGGACGAAGCCACCCGCGCGGAACAGGCCCTGCAAAAGGTGCCGGCATGACAGTCACGCAGACCACCTTCCACGACGCGCTTCTGGACGGCGCCCGCGCGGTGCCCGCCGGATTGAGCGACGGCCGCGGCCGGCCTGCGGGCAACCGCTTCTCGGTCTATCGCAACAACGTGGCCCTCAGCCTGACCGAGGCGCTCGAGGTCGGCTTCCCGGCCGTGCGCGCATTGCTGGGCCAGGACGCGTTCCGCGATATCGCCGGCATCTTCCTGCGTCGGCATCCGCCCCGGACCCCGATGCTGATGTTTTACGGGGCGGAGTTTGCTGACTTCCTTGCAGGCTTCGTCCCGCTGCAGCACCTGGAATACCTGCCCGATCTCGCCCGGCTGGAGCAGGCGCTGCGCGCCGCCTATCACGCCGCGGACGCGGATCCGATCGATCCCGCCGACCTGCAGGCCCTGCCCCCCGACACCTTGGCCGCAACGCGCCTTCGCCTGGCCCCGTCCCTGTGCCTGCTGCGCTCGTCCTGGCCGGTGCACGGCCTCTGGCGACAGGCCGTCGAGGGCCAGCCCGCGCCCGAAATGCATCCGCAGGACACCCTGATCCTGCGGCCCGGCTATGACCCCGAGGCGATGGTCCTGCCGGCGGGCGCCGCCGCCTTCATCGCGGCGCTGCACGCGGGCCAACCACTGGCCGAGGCCGCCGAGGCCGGGCAGACCGAGGCCGCGCAGTTCGATCTTTCTGGCGCGCTCGGCCTGCTTCTGTCGGGGCATGCGATTACCGCCATTCAAGTTGGAGATTGACCGATGAGATACCTGATATCGCTTCACGGCCGCGTCTTTGCAGCTGTCGAACGGGCGGACTGGATCCTGCCCACGCTGGCCCGCTTGATGTTTGCCGCCATCCTTTTGGTGTACTTCTGGAATTCGGCCCTGACCAAGCTCGGCGGCGGCGTGACGGGCTTGTTTTCTCCGTCCATGGGCGCCTATGCGCAGATCTTCCCCAGGGCGATGGAGGCGGCAGGCTATGATGTGGGCCAACTCTCGGCTTACCACACGGCGGTCGTCCTGGCCGGGACCTGGGCGGAATTCCTGCTGCCCCTGCTGATCGTTCTGGGGCTTCTCACCCGGCTGGCCGCGCTCGGGATGATCGGCTTCGTCGCGGTGCAGAGCCTGACCGATCTGTACGGCCACGGCGCGATCGACGAGCCCGAAACCGTGGGCGCCTGGTTCGACGGGGCCCCGGATGCGGCGCTGCTGGATCAACGCGCGCTCTGGATCTTCCTGCTGCTCGTGCTGGTCTTCAAGGGTGCCGGTCCGCTCTCGCTCGACCACGTGCTGTCTAGAAATGCGCCTTGGGTTCGTCCGGCTTCCCCGCCGCCACGGCCAGCAACCCGCCAAGCGCCGTGAACCCCACCGGGAACATGGTGAAGACGTTGAACCCGAAGGCGTAGATCATCGCCCCGGCCGAAACCAGCATCAGGATCCCGCCCCAAAGCGCGCGCACCTTGGCCATCGCCCCGCCGGCGATGGCCAGCAGTGGCGACAGGAAGCTGACCGCCCGGATCAGGCCCACGTTCTCGACCTGTTTGGCCAGGCCCTCGATCTCGCCATATTCGGCGATGAATTCCGTGTAGCCGTAGCTGAAAAATCCCACCAGCATGGCCACCAGCCCGCCGATCACGCCCAGAACCAGTGCCGCGTTGCGCATTGTCGATCTCCCGTTTCTCGCACCCCAGATATGCAGCGCGCGCCGTTATCCAAGAAGCGCGGCGCGCACCTCGGGTGTCCAACCCAGGTAGAGCGCGCCACCGGCCTCGATCAGCGGGCGCTTCATCAGGGTGGGATTCGCCTGCAAGAGCTCCACCGGGTCGCGGGCCCTCTGGGCGGCATCCAGTCCGCGCCAGGTGGCTGACCGGGTATTGAGCAAAGCGGCGCCGAATTGTGCATGTGCCGCCTGCAGGATCGCCTCCGGCACCCCGTCGGCGCGGACATCGCGGAAGGCGATGTCCGGCAACGATTTCAATGCCTTGCGGCAGGTATCACAGGTCTTCAAACCGTATAGCACCATGCGCGGCCCTCCTGATTTGCGCCCTCTTAGCCTGCCCGCAGACCAAGGTCACGCGGGTTTCGCTTGCTTTTTACATGGCTCTTGTAATCATCGGGGCGTGACATTGGGCTTTCCGACTCTGCCTGCGTTTGCCGCGATGCCGGGTCCTGGCCCGACGTGACATGGCCCGGCATTTCCGGGGAAGCGACGCAGAAGGAGAAGCGGCATGCCGACCGGCACCGTGAAATGGTTCAATACAACAAAGGGTTACGGGTTCATCGAGCCCGACGAAGGCGGCAAGGACGTGTTCGTGCACATCTCGGCCGTGCAGCGGTCCGGGTTGACCGGGCTGGCGGACAACCAGAAGGTCGGCTACGAGCTTCAGGATGGCCGCGACGGGCGCCAGATGGCGGGCGACCTTACCCTGTTGTGATCACCCCGCACGCCCGATAACTCACTGATTTCCCGCGTATTTCACGCCGGATTGTCCTCCAGGCCCTGCCAGTTCTCGCCCATGGCGACGATGCAGGAGGTGCCGGTGGCATAGGTGACCACGAGGGTCCAGTCGCCGCGGGAATCGGTCCAGACCTCAAGGATCTGTTCGGGACCGCGCGTGCCGCGCGCGCGGCGCGTCTCCCCGAACTGGTGAGCCAGCTTTTTCTGCATCTTTTCAGTAGGTTGGCAGATCACCTCGGCAATGGGCGAGGCGGGGATGGCGGGGGTCGCCAGAAGCAGGAGCAGGGCCAAGAGCAGGCGCACGGGGCAGACCTCGGGTTCATGTCCGTTAACGCCCAATGTAACAGATTCATGACGCCCGTGTATATACCCCGCCTATACACGAATCCGCGAGAGGCCCGCGCCCCCGTCCCGCACCGCGGCCGCCTCAGCGGCAGCCCTTTTGCCCCTCGGGGCAGTCGGCGGCGTGGCCGCGCGGCACGGGATGGGCCTTAACCTCTTGATAGGTCACGCTTGTCGTGGGCGTTCCGCAGAAGATCACGCCGTTGATCGTGGCGGGCTGCAGCCCCTTGGGACAGTGGTTCTGCGCCGAGGCGACGGGGTAGACGGTGACCTCGCTTGCCCCCGCGGTGGCGGCACTGGCAAGCAGGACGGCGGTGAAAACGGCCTTGATGCGCATGGGATCCCTCAAATTGTCGCTGTCACGTTAACCCCGATGGTAAACACGGGCCCGGCCCTGTCAATTTCCCCGTGGGCGCGCGACCCGTACGGGCCGTCCGGGCCGTACGGATTTTTCGTACGGTTGGCGGCACTGGGGCGGGCACGGCCTGACGGTTCCGGCCGGGCGGAGCGGTTGGACGCGGCGCACGCTGATCCTGCGGTCCCTGGGGTGGCCGCGCCGTCGCGCGTGCCGTACCTCGTGCGAAGGAAAACCCGGAGCGCCCTGTCAATTGCTCGGGGCGGAAATGCCGGTCCAAGGGGGCAAGAAATGCTTTTCTCGATCTGTGACCTCTTTGCGTGTCAAGTCTGCAAGCTTTTCCCTTCCCCGATCACCTCCCGAAACTCCCGCCATTCGCCCTTGGACATGCCGGAGGTCTCCTGCGTCACCTCTTCCCCCTTCAGCATCCGGCGGATGCACTCAAGGGCCGTGGCCGAGAGCGTGGCGCCGCCCATGCGGTAGTCCTCGAAGGCGCGAAAGGTGAAGGGCACCCAGTCGGCGACGATCCGACAGATCGCCTCGGCGTAGACGCGGATCTCGTACTGGGCGTGGGAATCGGCGCGCAGGCGCAGGAAGTGCAGCAGGTTGTGCAGGTCGGTTTTCCAGTACCACTGGGTGTAGACGTTGGCGGGCAGGTTCATCCGCGCGAGCTCCCGCGCGAGGCCCTGCTGGCCCTCCTGCGCGATCATCGCCTCGTAGTGGTCGTAGCAACGCATGGCGTCGTCGCGCAGGGTTTTCAGCACGCGCTCGGCCTCGGCTCCTTCCAAGACGTCGCCGCGGCCCTGGGCGTTGGTGGTGGACTGGGCGGCCAGCGCCTCGGGCGCGGGGATGTAGAACTCGCGGTCGAGGATGGAGTAGCGGGCCGAATACTCGTTCACGTTGGCGGTGCGGTGGCGGATCCACTGGCGCGCGACGAAGACGGGCAGCTTCACGTGCAGCTTGATCTCGCACATCTCGAAGGGGGTGGAGTGCCAGTGCCGCATGAGGTAGCGGATCAGCCCCTCGTCGTTGCTGACCGACTTGGTGCCGCGGCCGTAGCTGACGCGCGCAGCCTGGGTGATGGCGGCGTCGTCGCCCATGTAGTCGACCACCCGCACGAAACCGTGGTCGAGCACCGGCTGGGCGGTGTAGAGGTGCGCCTCCATCCCCGGGGCGGTGGCACGCAGGGTTTCGCGCGGGGCGGCGCGCTGGGCGTCGATTTCGGCCTGCTGCTCGGGGGTGAGGGGCATCGCGGTTCTCCGGTTTTCTCTGGCTGGGCGAGTCGGGCTTACCATATCTTGCGGCGGCGCCCCCGGGCAACTCAATATGCGGTGCGGGTATGGAGGCAACACCCGCCGATAAATCCGGCCCCCGCACCCGGAAAGATTGACTTTGCACTGCAAAACAAGGAATTTGGGGCAAAAGACAAGAAAACATACAAGCTTGTTGAGGGCAGTGAGATCATGAAACGCTTGATGGCGTGGCTTGCCGTGCCGGCCGTTCTGGCCGCCTGTGGCGGCGGTTCGAATCCCTTTACCCCCGCGCAGGACACCGGCGGCGCCGCCCCGCCCGAGGACGGCGCGACCACCGAGATCCCCGAGGCGCTGGCGGGGGACGTGACGCGCTTCGTCTACGATCCCGACGCCCAGACCCTGAGGGTGGAGGGCATGACCTTTGACGGCACGCCCATCGAGGTGACCTACCGGCGGCGGCCGGGGATGGACATCACCACCCCCGGGGATACCGTGCCGGCCTACGAGGCCTACACCGCCCAGGACGATCCCCTGGACCGGCATTTCACCGCCTATGTGGGCGAGACAAGCAACGAGGGCGCGGCGCGGGCGGGCGTGACCGTTTCGGGCGGGCCGCGCAACCGCTTCTTCGCCGGCGGCTATTACGAACGTGACGGCGACTACGACCCGCCCGAGGGAACCGGGACATCTGGGATGGTGAGCTATGCGGGCACCTATGCGGCGCTGACCAACGGCAACGGCGACGGCGGCGACCTCGCGCCGGTGCCGGCCGGCACGGCGCCCGAACTGGTCCCGACGGAGGCGGCCGAGCTGCGCGGCGACATCTTCCTGCAGGCGGACTTCGCCGACAACGCGGTCGAGGGCAACATCATCAACCGGCAGCTGGTGGATTCGGGCACGGCCCTGCCCTCGGTCGTTCTGGTACGCAGCGGCATCACGGACACCGGCACCTTCGAGGGCTCGGTGGAGTACGAGCAGCGCGACTTCCCCAATGACAACGTGACCGGCAGCGCCATCGGGAGCTACGGCGGCACCTTCGGGGGCACCGATGCCTCGGGCGTGGCCGGGCTGGTGAAGCTCGAAGAGTTCGATGGGCCGAATGACGACCTGGGCTTCGAGAACGAAGTGGAACACGGGGTCTTCGTCCTGGATCAGTGCGGGCAGGCCGTGGACGCCGCGATCTGCGCCAATGTCAACCCCTAGGGCGGCGCGCCGGGGTCTTGCCGCGGCGGCCGTCCTTTGCGTTGCACTGAGCACCTCCGCGGGGGCGGAGACCGGGGATGGCGGGCCGCGGGCCATCACGCTCGGCACCGCGCAGGTCGATGCCATGGCGCAGTCGGCGCTGGCGGACGACCGCCCGCATCTGGCCTATGCGCTGAGCCGCGGGCTGTTGCAGGAGAACGCGGAAAACGGGCGCGCGCACTACTACCAGGCCGTGGCCCTGGGCGGTCTGCGGGCCTATGATCGGGGGCGGCGGGCAGCGAAGCGGGCCTTTCGCCATTCGCGCAGCGACACGCAGCGTTTCGCGGCGGCCACCCTGGCGGCCAGGCTGTCCTTCGCGGACTCCCGGCTGACGCGGTCGCAGTACTGGCTGCGCCGCGCGGTGGACTACGCCCCCTCCGAGGACGCCCGGACCCGGACCGTGACCGCCTTCAAGAACGTGCGGCGGCGCAACCCCCTGAACTTGCAGTTGCGGTTCTCGGTGACGCCGTCCGACAACGTCAACAACGGCGCGAACAGCCCCTACAACATCATCGAGGGGGTGCCGCTGGTCGGTCGGCTGAGCCCCGCGGCCCAGGCGTTGCGGGGCGTCGTGGCAACCAGCGACCTGCGCGCCGCATACCGGCTGCACCGCGGCGACGGCCACGAGACACGGGTGACAGGCCGCGGCTACCTGCGCCGCGTTTCCCTGTCCGAAAGCGTGCCGGGCGTCGACGGCGGGGATCTGTCATCGGCGATCGTGGAGGCGGGGATAAGCCATCTGCGCGCGGGCACCGCGCCCGACAGCCTCTGGCATTTCGATCTCGAAGGCGGGCGGACCTGGTACGGGGGCCATCCGCTGTACGATTTCGGGCGGATCGCGGCGACACGGCGGCAGGCCCTGGGCGACCGGATGCGGCTGGGCTTCGGCGGCATGCTGGAACGCCGGCAGGGGCAGACCCGGGCGAATGCCGATACCACCGCGCTGCGGGCCTTCGGCAGCCTGGGGCTGAAGATGCCGGCGACCGGGGGCGAACTGGGGCTGTTCGTGCAGTACCGGCAGACCGACAGCACCGGCACGAACCGCAGCTTCGATCAATGGACCGGCATCGTCAGTTACCGGCTCGGGCGGCAGTTGGGGCCGGCCGAGGTGAAGGTTTCGGCGGGCCACAGCCGGGTGGACTACGACAGCTACGCCGTGGTCTTCCCCGTGCCCGGCGGCCGCGCGGACGATTCGTGGTTCGGCGGCATCACGGCCACCTTCGCCGACTGGGACTACATGGGCTTCGTGCCGACCGTGTCGCTGACCGCCGAGAAGAGCCGATCGAACATCAGCCGCTTCGACGTGGACGAAACCGCGCTGAGCATCGGCATCGAATCCGCGTTCTGAGCGGGCACGCCGGCCTCGACACGCGTGCAGGGGCCACTATCCTCGGGTCAGGGACGCGACACCGAAATCGGAAGGAGAGTGCCGGATGCGCATCAGATACCTGCATACCATGGTCCGGGTGAAGGACCTTGAGGGATCCAAGACGTTCTACGAACTCCTTGGCCTGCGCGAAACCGACCGCAAGGAGGTGGAAGCGGGCCGTTTCACCCTGGTCTTCATGGCCCCGCCGGGCCAGGAGGAATGCCCCATCGAACTGACCTACAACTGGGACGGCGACCCCGCCCTGCCGGATGACAGCCGCCACTTCGGGCACCTGGCCTATTCGGTCGAGGACATCTATGCCATGTGCCAGCACCTGATGGACAACGGCGTGACGATCAACCGCCCGCCGCGGGACGGGCGCATGGCCTTCGTCCGCAGCCCCGACAACATCTCGATCGAGTTGTTGCAGGAGGGCGAGGCGCAGGACCCCAGGGAACCCTGGGCCAGCATGGAGAACACCGGCCATTGGTGAGGCGCGCCGCCCTTTGCCTTGCGCTCTGGGCGCTCCTGTGGCCCGGGCTGGCCGGCGCGCAGCCGGCCGGACCCTGCCGGCTGGCTTTGGTGCTGGCGCTCGATGTCTCTTCCTCGGTCGATGCGGCGGAATACGTGCTGCAGCGCGACGGGCTGGCCGCCGCCCTGGACGCGCCGGAGGTGCGGCACGCCATCCTGCAGGGCGGGCCGGGCCACGTGGCGCTGGCCGCCTACGAGTGGAGCGGGCGGTTCAAGCAGAAGATGCTGCTAAACTGGACGGCGCTGCGCGGGCCCGCTGACATCGATCGCGCCGTCGCCGCGCTGGCCCGCGCCGAACGCAGCCAGAGCGAATTTCCCACCGCGCTCGGCTACGGGCTGGGCTACGGGGCGAACCTTCTGGCACGGGGACCGACCTGCGCGCGGCGGGTGATCGATGTCTCCGGCGACGGGATCAACAACGAGGGCTTCGGGCCGCGCATGGCCTGGCGCCACTTCCCGCTGGCCGGCGTCACCGTCAACGGGCTGGCGGTGCTGGGCCACGACCCGGAGGTGCTGGCGCATTACCGCCAGCAGGTGATCGGCGGGCCCGGCGCCTTTGTCGAGGTCGCGCAGGGATTCGCCGGCTACCGCGCCGCGATGACACGCAAGCTGTTCCGCGAGATCAACGACATCGTAATCGGCGGGGCCGTAGCCGGGCGGCCGCGGGGATGAGGGCGGCGCTGCTGGCACTGGCCTGCCTGCTGTGCGCGGGCGCGGCCCGGGCCGACTGCCGCCTGGCGCTGGCGTTGGGGCTGGATGTCTCGGGTTCGGTGGACGCGCGCGAGTACGGGCTGCAGCGCGACGGGCTGGCGGCGGCGCTCGAGGCGCCGGGGGTGCGCGCGGCCTTCCTGTCCCAGCCGGCGGCGCCGGTGCGCCTGGCCGTGTTCGAGTGGAGCGGACCCGAGCAGCAACGGCTGGTGGTGGACTGGACCGTGGTGGACGGCCCCGCCGCGCTTGACCGGGCCGCGGCGCGACTGCGCGCGACCAGCAGCCTCTACGACGACCCCGCCACGGCCATCGGCGCGGCCCTGGCCCACGGTGCCGGGCTCTTGGCGGGGCAGGCGCGCTGCTGGCGGCGGGTGCTGGACATCTCGGGCGACGGGCCCTCCAACAGCGGCCCACACCCCGCCGCGGTCGCGGGCGGCGCGTTTTCCGGCGTGACGGTCAACGGCCTGGTCATCGGGCCGCGCAGCCGGGCCAACACCACCAAGGACCTGACGAACGTCAAGTCGCTGGAGGGCTATTACCGCGCCCACGTGATCCGCGGGCCCGGCGCGTTTGTGGAGACGGCCCGCGATTTCGACGATTTCGCGCGTGCCATGCGCCGCAAGCTCTTGCGCGAGCTTGCCCCGCCGGCGCTGTCGCTGCGTCAGTAGATGTAGCGGATCTGGTCCGTCCAGTAGCGTTCGACACGACGCAGCGCCCCCGTGATCTGGTCCATCCCGTCGGCACTGAGCACGCCGCGGGTTTGCAGGCCGGTGGCGTGGCGTTCGAACAGGGCGGCGACGATATCGCGGATCTCGCGCCCCTTCTGGGTCAGCCGCACGCGGACCGAGCGGCGGTCGACCTCGCAGCGCTGGTGGTGCATGTAGCCCATCTCGACCAGCTTCTTGAGGTTGTAGCTGACGTTGCTGCCCTGGTAGTAGCCGCGCGTCTTCAGCTCGCCGGCCGTGACCTCGTTGTCGCCGATGTTGAACAGCAAGAGCGCCTGCACGGCGTTGATTTCCAGCACGCCGAGGCGTTCGAACTCGTCCTTGATGACGTCCAGCAGCAGCCGGTGAAGCCGCTCGACAAGCGACAGCGCATCCAGATAGCTGCCCATGAACGACTGCTGCGCGCCCGTGGCGGGCATGGGGGAGTGCAAGCTCATGATCCTCTCCGTGCGAAACCGCTCGGAGAGGGACGCTGCGCGAAAATACCGAATAATCGGTTAAACCCCGGAGAAACCGGGTAAAATGCCAGCTATTTCGCGGGGGTGGCGCTGGCCTCGATCTGGTCGATCAGACCGGCGTAGCGCGTCGGCGGCGGCCGCTGGCCCGTCACCCACTGGTAAAGGTCCTGATCGTTTTCGGAAAGCAGGTCCTCGTAGGTGTCGAGCGCGGAAGCATCGAGCCCCGCCAGGCGTTCCCCGGCGAAGCGCGAAAGGATGATATCCATCTCCTTGATGCCGCGCCGGATGGAACGCATGTGCAGCCGCTTGAGCCGGGTCGCTGTATCCTCGTCAGGCACTGGCCTCGTCCTTGAGCTTGGCGCGCAGGTTCTTTTCCAGCCGCCCGAGGCGGTCGGTGTACTGCGTGAGGCTCGCGCGGATCTCGCGGATCTCGGTCAGCATCTCGTTGACGTCCGTCGACAGTTCGCCCTCCTCCTCGGGGCTGCCGGGGCCGTCCCCTTCGCCGCTGAGCAGCCACAGCAGCGAGACGTTCAGAAGCCCCGCCATCATCGACAGCTTGTTGGCGCGCGGCTCGCTCAGGTCGTTTTCCCAGGCGCGCAGCGTCTTGAGCTTGACGCCGAGGCGCTTGGCCAGATCGCCCTGGCTCATCCCCGCCTGTTCACGGGCGCCCGCCACCCGGTCGCCGAAGGTGGTGGCCTCGGGGTCGAACCATCGGTCGGGGGAGTCGCTGTCCATGTCAGTTCCTTTCGGTGATCCTGGGTCCGCGCTTGATCGCGCGTGATGCGCAACCTAAGACATTCGGCGAAACGATACAAATCGGAGCGCGACATGAAACCCCTTTCCGCGACACTATCGCGCGTGAAACCGTCCCCGACCATCGCGGTCACGCAGCGCGCGCGCGAGATGGCCGCGGCGGGCGCCGACGTGATCGGGCTGGGCGCGGGCGAGCCCGATTTCGACACGCCCGACAACATCAAGGAGGCCGCGATCCGCGCCATTCGCGCGGGGCGCACGAAATACACCGCGCCCGACGGCATCCCCGAACTGAAGGCCGCGATCCGCAAGAAATTCGCCCGCGACAACGGCCTGGCGTACACCGAGGCCGAGATCAGCGTTGGCACGGGCGGCAAGCAGGTGCTTTACAACGCGCTGATGGCCACCCTGAACCCGGGCGACGAGGTGGTGATCCCCGCGCCCTACTGGGTCAGCTACCCCGACATGGTGCGGCTGGCCGGTGCCGAGCCGGTGATCGTTGCCGCCGGGATCGAGACGGGATTCAAGCTGACGCCGGAGGCGCTGGAGCGCGCGATCACCCCGCGCACCCGGTGGTTCGTGTTCAACTCGCCCTCCAATCCCACCGGCGCGGGCTACTGCCGGGCCGAGATCGAAGCGCTGACCGAGGTCCTGGTGCGTCACCCGCACGTCTGGGTCCTGAGCGACGACATCTACGAGCACCTTGCCTATGACGGCTTCGCCTTCTGCACGCCCGCGCAGGTCGAACCGGCGCTGAAGGCGCGCACGCTGACGGTCAACGGCGTCTCCAAGGCCTATGCCATGACCGGCTGGCGCATCGGCTATGCCGGCGGGCCGGAGGCGCTGATCGGCGGCATGCGCAAGATCCAGTCGCAGAGCACATCGAACCCCTGCACGATCAGCCAGTGGGCCGCGGTCGAGGCGCTGACCGGCCCGCAGGATTTCATCGCCGCGAACAACGAGGTCTTCGAACGCCGGCGCGACCTGGTGGTCGCGCACCTGAACGCCATCGACGGGATCGACTGCCCCGTGCCCCAGGGCGCCTTCTACGTCTATCCCTCGATCGCGGAACTCATCGGGCGGAAAAGCGCGGGGGGGCGGGTCATCGACAGCGACGCGGCCTTCGCCGGCGCCCTGCTGGAGGAGACGGGGGTGGCGGTCGTGTTCGGCGCGGCCTTCGGTCTTTCGCCGGCCTTCCGCGTCAGCTACGCTACCTCGGACGCGGCGCTGGAAGAGGCCTGCCGGCGCATCGCCGCCTTTTGCGAAGGACTGCGCTAGGACCATGTCGGCCGATCTGCCCGAATACTATTTCCGGGTGCGCGAGAACGGCGCCGTCGTCTTCCGCGTGGACACCGAGAACCGCCAGCGACGGATCGACATGGACCAGATCGCGGTGGTCAACATCCGCAAGGGCGAGATCAAGCCGCACGGCAACCGCGAACTCTCGGCGCGGGACATCGCCGCGATCGAGGAATGGATGGCCGAACGCGCCGAGATCCTGGCCTGGCGCGACATCGACGACATCCACCGCGCGGTGGACTACCTCAACACCACCGCCCACTGGGCCCAGGCCCGCGCGACCGACGCGCAGCTGGAAGAGGTGACCGACGCGCTGCTGCTGGCCATGCACGACCTGCGCACCGTGCTGGTGCGCAAGAAGGCCGACCGCCTGCTGAAAAAGGACGAGGAGTAGGCCCCGCTCCCGGCCCCCGAGCCGGGACCTCCGAGCCCGGACGGCCGGCGCAGTGCCCGCCCCGCCCCGGCCCCCGAGCCGGGGCCTCCGAGCCCGGACGGCCGGCGCATGCCCGTCCCGCCCCGGCCCCCGAGCCGGGGCCTCGCGGGGTCAGCGCGCCGTATCCAGCCGCCGTACCGACCAGCCCCAGAAGCGCGCCATCATCAGCACGCCGGCGCAGCTGAGCCCCACGGCAAGGCCCAGCCAGACGCCGACCCCGCCCATCCCCAGCACGAAGCCCAAGAGGTAGCTGCAGGGAATGCCCACGGCCCAGTAGCTCAGCCCGGCGATCACCATCGGCACCCGGGTGTCCTGCACCCCGCGCAGCAGCCCCAGGGCCAGCACCTGCCCCGCGTCCACCAGCTGGAACAGGGCCGCCGCCGCCAGCAGGCGCACGCCGATGGCGGTGACCGCGGCGCGGTCGGGCTCGTCGGGGGCCATGAACAACCCGATCAGCGGCACCGGAAGCGTGAGAAAGATCACCACTGTCGCCAGTGCCGCTCCGGCCGAGACCGCGATCACCACCTGCGCGCCAGCGCGCAGACCGGGCCCGTCGCCCCGGCCGTGGGCCTGCCCGGCGCGCACGGTGGCCACGTTCGACAACCCCAGATGCACCATGAAGAAGACCGAGGTGATCTGCAGCGCGATCCCGTGGGCCGCCAGCGGCAGCGTGCCCAGCCAGCCCATCATCACCGAGGAGGCGGCGAAGAGCCCCACCTCGGCCAGGTTGGTGATGCCGATGGGCCAGCCCAGCCGGAAGACCGCGCCGAGGGCTTCCCAGTCGGGCCGCCACAGCCGCCGGAACAGGGCGTGCTGGGGCGTGGCGCGCAGCGCGTACACGACCAGCGCGACCAGCGAGACCCCGTGCACCGTGATCGAGGCCACGGCGGCGCCCGCGATTCCCATCTCGGGCGCACCGAGGTTGCCGAAGATCAAGGCGTAGTTGACAGCCGCGTTGACCGCGACCGCCGCCACCGTGACCCACAGCACCACCTGGGTGCGCTCCAGTGCGGCGAAATAGGATTTCAGCACCATGACCAGCAGCGCCGGCCAGATCGCGTAGCCGTTGATGCGGTTGTAGTCCCCGGCCAGGCGGGCGACCTCCTCGGTCTGGCCGAGCGCGCGCATGATGGGCTGGGTGGCCAGCAGGAGCGGCAGCACGGCGCAGCCGAAAAGCACCGAGGCCCAGAGCCCCATCCGCGTGACCCGCCGGACCTGCTGCTCGTCGCCTGCGCTCCGGGCCGAGGCGACCATGGGCATCACCGCCCAGGCAAAACCCGACCCCATGATGAAGAGCACGAAGAACATCTCGCCGCCCATGACGCCCGCGGCCAGCGCCCCCACGTCGTACCATCCCAGCATGGCGATGTCGGTGAGCGTGATGGCAAACTGCGCCAGGTGGCTGCCGACCAGCGGCAGCCCAAGTCCGATGACGGCCCGGGCATGCTGGCGGTATGTCGTCGTGGCGCGCATGGCCAAGCCCTAGCCCAACCGGCCCCGGAGCGGAAGCACGAACCCCGGCGCGGGCCGGAACGCCCCGGCGCGGGCCAGCATTGGGGCCGCAAGCCCCGGACCGGTGCTCAGAGTGCGGCCAGCAGCAACTGCGCGGCCAGCGCCGCGACCAGCAGGCCGGCGCCAAGCTCCACCAGCGGCAGGGCTCGCGGCGGCCCGGTCGCGGCCAGGCGGGTGACAAGACCCTCGCGCAGGGTCACGGCGGCCAGGGCCACGCCGACCGTGACCGCGGCGGTGCCCAGCCCCATGGCCACCGCCCCCATGATGCCGGCCGCGCCGATGCCCATGCGCCAGGTCAGGATCAGCACGAAAAGCGCGCCGGTGCAGGGCCGCAGCGCCACCGCCGCGACCAGCGCGGCGCCGTCGCGCCAGCCGCGCACGCGGGCCGCCGCGTCGGGGGAGGGACCGTGGGCATGGCCGCATTGCGTGCAGTCCCCGGCCGCGCCCGCCCCGCGCACCAGCCGCCGCAGGCCGCGCAGCGCCAGCCAGAGCCCGACAAGCGCGATGGCCGCGTAGCTTGCCGGTGCCATGAACTCCTCGGCGATCCCGGTCAGCGCGGGGCGGCTCAGCTCCAGCAGCGCGACGCCGCAATAGACAAGCGCCACCGCCGTGCCCGCCTGCGCAAGGCTGGCCGCCAGCGACAGCAGCGACAGGCGCAGCAGGGGCACCCGCCGCCCCAGCCCGTAACCGCCGATCAGGATCTTGCCGTGACCCGGCCCGGCAGCGTGCAGAACACCGTAGGCGAAGCACAGCCCCACAAGTCCCGCCAGCGCCCCGCCCTCGCCGGCGCGCAAGCGGCGCAGCAGACCGGCCATGGCCGACTGCACCTCGCGCTGGCCCTCGGCGGCCCAGCGGGCCACCGCCTCGGCCCCGCCCAGCCCCCAGAGCCAGAGCGCGCCGGCCAGAAGCGCGAGCGCGGCGATCAGGAGGAGGGTGCGCATCTCACCTCAAGCGTATCGGCGTAGTACACGCCCACTTCCACCTCGGCGAAGCGGTCCTCGCTCACCTCGCCCATGACATCCTGCGCCCGCGCCGCGGCCTCGGCCCGGTCGGGCGATTGCACCGTGCCGGCACAGCCCGCAGGCAAGCCGGACACGTCCACCAGCGTCAGCGCCGCGTAATAGGAGGGATCATAGGGTTTGACCACCAGGCCGGCCGGCGCCACCGGCCCCAAGGCACGGCGGTGACGCGAGACGATCCGGTTGCCCTCCAACGTCACGCCCAGCGCCTCGGGCGGGCCGAGCGCGATGTCACGCGCCTCTTGCCGAAGGAACAGCCCGCCGTCGAAGCCATCGGGCCATTCGACCAGGTCGAAGCCCTCAAGCGCCGCCTTTTCCCGGGCGGTCAGCCGGCCGTCGCCGTCGGGATCCATGCCCCGGTCGGACAGCACCAGCAGAGAGTAGAAATCGTCGTATCGCCAGGTGACCTCGACCCCGGTCAGCCGGCCCTGGTCGTCCGTCTCGAACCGCAGCGCGACATCGACGAAGACATGCGGGTGCGCGCGGGCCTGTGAAGGTGCCAAGGCCAGCCAGACCGCCGCCAGCATCACGAAAAGACGTCCCATGCCGCGCATCTGTAAGCCGGGCGCGACGGCGGAGCAAGGGCGCGGCACCGCGGGCCGCGGCACCGGGCGGAAACGTGCCGCGGCGCGTTCGGGTCCGGGGATGACTTCGGGGGACTGCGGCGCAGACAGCGCCGCATCAGGGTCAGTGGGTCCAGGTCGTGCGCCGGTTGCAGGCGAAATTCTCGCCGTAACCGCCGGGGCGGATGTTGGGCTTGCGCCGGTGGGGCTCTTGGACGACGGCGTCGATCCCGTGCTCCTCGGCGTATTCCAGCGCCGCGTTCTTGGTCGGGAAATGCAGCTTGACCTGGGCCTGGGTATCCGAGGACGAGGTCCAGCCCATCAGCGGGTCCACCTCGCGCCGGGTGGCGGGCACGAATTCCAGCACCCATTCCTTGGACCGGGCGGTGCCGGACTGCATCGCGTTGCGGGCGGGCTTGTAGATACGGGCGGGCATCGGCGCTCCCTCTGTGTCCATCTGTGCCTTATATCGGCCAAATCGGCGGCGCGGACAAGAGGGCACGGAACCCGGGCCCGCCCCCGCGCGTCAACCCGACGCGGGGGGCCGCCCTCGACCGGGGACAGGTACATTCTAAAGTCGATATGTGACACCGGACACGACGGGAGCATTCGAGATGTTCGAGGGTTTCACGGCCGAGACGCTGGCGCGCATCCAGTTCGCCTTCACGGTCTCGTTTCACATCATCTTCCCCGCATTCTCGATCGGCCTGGCCAGCTACCTGGCCGTGCTGAACGGGCTGTGGCTGAAAACGCGGCGGCGCCTGTACCGCGACCTCTTCGACTACTGGAAGAAGATCTTCGCGGTGGCCTTCGGCATGGGCGTGGTCTCGGGTATCGTGATGTCCTACCAGTTCGGCACCAACTGGTCGGTCTTTTCCGACCGGGCCGGGCCCGTCATCGGCCCGCTCATGGCCTACGAGGTGCTGACCGCCTTTTTCCTGGAGGCGGGGTTTCTGGGGATCATGCTGTTCGGCCGCGAGCGCGTGGGCGACGGGCTGCACATGCTGGCGACCGCGCTGGTCGCCGTGGGCACGCTGATCTCGGCCACCTGGATCCTGAGCGTGAACAGCTGGATGCACACGCCGGCGGGTTTTGCCATCGCCGAGAACGGGCAGTTCGTCCCCGAGGATTGGTGGGAGATCGTATTCAATCCCTCGTTCCCCTACCGTCTGGGGCACATGGTGCTGGCGGCCTACCTGACCACCGCCCTGGTGGTGGCGGGCGCCGCGGCCTGGCAGATGCGGCGCGGCCGGGCCACCGCGGGCACCCACAAGATGTTCTCGATGGGCATGTGGATGGCGGTGCTGGTCACGCCGCTGCAGATCTACGCCGGCGACCTGCACGGGCTGAACACGCTGGAACACCAGCCCGCCAAGGTCATGGCGATGGAAGGCCACTATGACAGCCACCCCGAGGGCGCGCCGCTGATCCTGTTCGGCATCCCGGACGCCGAGAACAAGGAGATCGACTATGCCGTCGAGATTCCCAAGTTGTCCTCGCTCATCCTCAAGCACGACCTCAACGCGCCCCTGCCGGGGCTCGACACCATCCCCGACGACGAGGAGCCGCCCGTCGGCATCGTGTTCTGGTCGTTCCGGGTGATGGTCGCCCTGGGCTTCGCCATGCTGGGGCTGGGGCTCTGGAGCCTCTGGGCCCGCTGGCGCGGCCGGCTGTACGACGCGCCCTGGCTGCACCGGGCGGCGGTGGTCATGGGGCCCTCGGGTTTCGTGGCGGTGCTGGCGGGCTGGATCACGACCGAGGTGGGCCGGCAGCCCTTTACGGTCTACGGCCTGATGCGCACCGCCGATTCGCTGTCGCCGGTGGATGCGCCGGCGGTGGGCACCTCGCTGCTGGTCTTCATCGTGGTCTATTTCTTCATCTTCGGGGCCGGCACCTACTACATCCTGCGGCTGATGAACGGGGCGCCGGGCGAAACCGGCCCCCGGATCGAGGAAGAGGGCCCGCTGCGGAGTGCCGGCATCACCCCGGCGCAGGAAATGCCCGGCGAATAAGGAGACGAGACGATGGTCGATCTGGCAGTCATCTGGGCGGGGCTCATCGCGTTCGCCGTGCTGGTCTACGTGATCCTCGACGGCTTCGACCTGGGCGTGGGCATCCTGTTCCCCTTCGCCCGCGACACCCCGGAGCGCGACGTGATGATGAACTCGGTCGCGCCGGTCTGGGACGGCAACGAGACCTGGCTGATCCTGGGCGGCGGCGGGCTGTTCGCCGTCTTCCCGCTGGCCTACGCGGTGGTGATGCCCGCGCTCTACATGCCCATCGTGCTGATGCTTCTGGCGCTGGTGTTCCGCGGCGTGGCCTTCGAATACCGCTGGCGCACGCAGCGGTGGCGGCGGGTGTGGGATGCCGCCTTCATCGGCGGCTCGACGGTGGCGGCGCTGTGCCAGGGGATCGCCCTGGGCGCGCTGGTGCAGGGCATCGAGATCGAGAACCGCGCCTACGCGGGCGGCTGGTGGGACTGGCTGACGCCGTTTTCCCTGCTGACCGGCGTGGCGCTGGTGGTGGGCTATGCCCTGCTGGGGGCCACCTGGCTGGTGATGAAGACCGAAGGCGACCTGCAGGCGCGGATGCGGCGGCTGGCCTGGCCGCTGGGGCTGGGCACGCTGGCCCTGATCGGCGTGGTCAGCCTGCTGACGCCGTTTCAGGACGCGGTCTATTTCCAGCGCTGGTTCACCTTCCCGGCGGCCCTCTACAGCGGTGCCGTGCCGGTGCTGCTGCTGATAGCGGCCATCGTGCTGTTCCGCGGGCTGCACCGCGAAGGCGATCACGCGCCGTTCCTGGCCAGCCTGGCGCTCTTCGTGTTCAGCTTCATCGGGCTGGGCATCAGCTTCTACCCCTATATCGTGCCTCCGTCGCTGAGCATCCGGGCCGCCGCGGCGCCGGAGTCCAGCCTGGCCTTCACCCTGGTGGGCACGGCGATCCTGATCCCCCTTATCCTGGGCTACACCGCCTATGCCTACTGGGTGTTCCGCGGCAAGGTGGACCCCGACGAGGGGTATCACTGATGCGGCGCGACACCCTGCGGCGCCTGGCGTGGTTCGTGGGCCTCTGGGCGGCCTCGGTCGCCGTGCTGGCCGTGGTCGCCTACCTGATCCGGCTGATGATCGGCTGAGGCGGGAACCACGCCCCCACCCCGGCCGTTGTCCCCGGCGCAACACCACCCGGGAGGATACCATGACAGCCATACCGAAATCCCTGCTGGCCGCCGCGCTGATGCTGCCGCTGGCGGCGCCGGCCCTGGCCGACAACCACGAGGCGGGCCATTTCGCCGCCGACGTCGGCGGACGCGAGGACAAGATCGACGGCACCGTGACGGTCGAGCCCACGCCCTCGGGCGTCATGATCGTGACCCTCGACCTGACCGGCGTGCCGCCGGGCGAACACGCGGTGCATATCCACGAGACGGGCGATTGTTCGGCCGACGACTTCACCTCGGCCGGCGGCCACGTGGCCGGAGACGCCAAGCACGGCGTCATGGTGGAAGGCGGGCCGCACCCCGGCGACCTGCCCAATGCCCATGTCCGCGGCGACGGCATCCTGCAGATCGCCCATTTCAACGCGCGCCTCGCGCCCGAGCACCTGACCGACGCGGACGGCGCCGCCTTCGTCATGCACGAGGGGGCGGACGACTACATGTCCCAGCCCGCCGGCGCGGCCGGGGCGCGCATCGCCTGCGGCGTCTTCGAGAAGGCCGGGATGTAGGCGCGGCCAACCGCCGGGGGCCGGGGTTGAACTGGCCCCCGATGAGGGCACATTAAGGGGGTCCAGGAAGGATCCCCGCCCATGCCCTACGCCCATTCCGATTCATCCGCCGCCGCCATGCACGCCGCCGCCCCCGCGGTCGGTGCGCGCGAGAAACTGGAGGGCGGCAAGCGGTTCGTCATGCAGACGGAATTCGCCCCCGCGGGCGACCAGCCGACGGCAATTGCCGAGCTGTCGCAGGGCGTTCTGGACGGCGAGCGCGACCAGGTCCTGCTGGGCGCCACCGGCACCGGCAAGACCTACACCATGGCCAGGGTGATCGAGCAGACGCAGCGCCCGGCCATCATCCTGGCCCCCAACAAGACGCTTGCCGCGCAGCTCTACGGCGAGTTCAAGGGCTTCTTCCCCGACAACGCGGTCGAGTACTTCGTCAGCTACTACGACTACTACCAGCCCGAGGCCTACGTGCCGCGCTCGGACACCTACATCGAGAAGGAGAGCCAGATCAACGAGCAGATCGACCGGATGCGCCACTCCGCCACCCGGGCGCTGCTGGAGCGCGACGACGTGATCATCGTGGCCTCGGTGTCCTGCATCTACGGCATCGGCTCGGTCGAGACCTACGGCGCCATGACCCAGGACCTGCGCGTCGGGCAGGAGTACGACCAGCGCAAGGTCATGGCCGACCTCGTCGCCCAGCAGTACCGCCGCAACGACCAGGCCTTCCAGCGCGGCAGCTTCCGCGTGCGCGGCGACGTGCTGGAGATCTTCCCCGCCCACCTGGAGGACCGCGCCTGGCGGCTGAGCTTCTTCGGGGAGGAACTGGAGGCGATCACCGAGTTCGATCCGCTCACCGGCGAGAAGACCGACAGCTTCGAGCAGATCCGCGTCTACGCCAATTCGCACTACGTCACGCCCAAGCCCACGCTGCAGCAGGCGATCAAGGGCATCAAGAAGGAGCTGACCCAGCGGCTCAAGCAACTTGAGGACGAGGGCAAGCTGCTGGAAGCACAGCGGCTGGAGCAGCGCACGAGCTTCGACCTGGAGATGCTGGAGGCCACTGGATCCTGCAACGGGATCGAGAACTACTCGCGCTACCTGACGGGCCGCGCCCCGGGGGAGCCGCCGCCCACCCTGTTCGAATTCATCCCCGATTCGGCCATCGTCTTCGCCGACGAAAGTCACGTCAGCGTGCCCCAGATCGGCGGCATGTACCGCGGCGACTACCGGCGCAAGTTCACCCTGGCCGAGCACGGCTTCCGCCTGCCGTCGTGCATGGACAACCGCCCGCTGAAGTTCGACGAGTGGGACGCCATGCGCCCGCAGTCGGTCTTCGTCTCGGCCACCCCCGCGGCCTGGGAGCTGGAGCAGGCGGGCGGCGTCTTCACCGAGCAGGTGATCCGCCCCACCGGCCTGCTGGACCCGCAGGTGGAGATCCGCCCCGTCGAGATGCAGGTGGACGACCTGCTGGACGAGGTGCGCCGGGTCTCGGCGGCCGGCTACCGCACGCTGTGCACCACGCTGACCAAGCGCATGGCCGAGGACCTGACCGAATACCTGCACGAACAGGGCGTGCGCGTGCGCTACATGCACTCCGACATCGACACCATCGAGCGCATCGAGATCCTGCGCGACCTGCGCTTGGGCGCCTTCGACGTGCTGGTGGGCATCAACCTGCTGCGCGAGGGGCTCGACATCCCCGAATGCGGGCTGGTGGCGATCCTCGATGCCGACAAGGAGGGCTTCCTGCGCTCGGAAACCTCGCTGATCCAGACCATCGGGCGCGCGGCGCGCAACGCCGAGGGCCGGGTCATCATGTATGCCGACCGCGTGACCGGCAGCATGGAACGCGCCATCGGCGAGACCGAGCGCCGCCGCGCCAAGCAGATCGCCTACAACGAGGAACACGGCATCACGCCCGAGACCATCCGCAAGAACGTCGAGGATGTTCTGGCCGGCCTCTACCAGGGCGACGTGGACATGAACCGGGTCACCGCGCAGGTGGACAAGCCCAAGGTGGGCGAGAACCTTCAGGCGCACCTGGAGGGGCTGCGCACGGACATGCGCAAGGCCGCGGAGAACCTGGAATTCGAGGAGGCCGCCCGCCTGCGCGACGAGATCAAGCGGCTGGAGGCGGTGGACCTCGCCGTCCACGACGACCCGCTGGCCCGCCAGCAGGCGGTGGAGAAGGCGTCAGAGGAGGCCGTGGGCACCAAGGGCCGCTCGACGGCCGGGCGGCCGGGGCAGAAGGGCGGGAATGTGGCGCGGAAAAAACGCTAGCCCTTTGGCCCGCCACCCGTGGGAGGGATGCACGCATCCAGCCGCCAGCGCCGCGCGATACGCTCAGTCGAACAGGGCGCGCGCCACCAGGATCACGATGACCGCCCCCACGAGCGAGGCGATGAGGATCGCCACCGCCCCGTAGGCCGCAAGGATGCCCAGCCCTAGGGCGGCCAGCACGAAGGGCAAGAGCAGCGCGCCCGCCAGCCCCAGGATCATGTAGAGCAGCCGGTGCCGACCGGTGAGCGTGCCCGCGATGAAGCCCGACAACAGCCCGATCACCACCAGCAGCACCAGCGTGACCGTGCCCAGGGCGTCCAGGAATGCTTCCATCTGTGTCCTCCGTTCCTGGCCTCATCCAGCCCCGCCCGGACCCGGGTGTCAAGCCGCCGCCGGCCTGCTATCCTGCCGCCATGATCGAGCTGGAGGCGCATCACTCCCACCTCTATCCCGGCGCGCGGGGGCGCGTTCTGGGCCGCGCCGGCGAGGGCGCGGCGGTGGTCCGATTTGCCGACGGGAGTTCCGCCCAAGGGGAGTTGCGGGGTGGCGTGCTGCGCCTGGCGCCCTACCGCACGGCCGCCGGAACGCTGATCGGCGCCAGGGGCTGGCGGCTGTCGCTGGACGGGGCGGGCTTCCGCGTGGCGGCGCGGCAGGCATGAGCCCGCGCGCCGCCCTGGTGCTGGGCGCCGCGATCTGGCCGGGCGGGCAGCCCTCGCCCACACTCAGGCGCCGGGCCCGCCATGCCGCGCGGCTCTACCACGCGGGGGCCGTCACCCACATCATCGGCTGCGGCGGCCCGGGCCGGCACCCGCCCGCCGAGGCCGAGGCGATCGCCCGCATCTGCCTAGAGGCGGGCGTGCCCGCCGCCGCGCTGCTGCGCGAGGACACCTCGACCCGCACGCTGGAGAACATCGCCCGCGCGCGGCCCCTGCTGGCCCGGATCGGCGCCCGCGAGGCCGTCATCGTGACCGACCGCTATCACGCCCCGCGGGCCTGGCTGACGGCGCGGGCCCTGGGGCTGCGCGCCCGGGTTTCCTGCCCGGCGCCGCGCGGCACCTCCCGCCGGGCGCTGGCGCGCAGCTGGCTGCGCGAGGCAGCGGCGATCCTGGCCCTGCCGCTGACCCTGTGGCGCTAGTGCACGGTGACGTCGATGTATTCGCCCCGCCCGCCGGTGCCGTAGATGCGCACCATCACCCGCGCACCGCCCTGCATCAGGCGGCTGCGTGCGCCCGGGGCGATGTAGCCGCGCCGCAGCATCCGTTCCATCGCGGCGCGGTTTTCCATGCTGTCGAAGACCGGGTCCCATTCGTCGCCGGGCTGGGAAATGCCGAAGCGGTGGTAGTTCGCCCGGTCCTGCCGCAGGACCTGCCAGGGCGCGCCGAGCGGCTGGCCCTCGGAATTGTAGAGGTCGTCCGCACCGATGAAGGCGGTGTAGCTGGCCACCAGTTGCGGCACCCCGGCGGCACCGACCAGCGTGACCTCCACCCAGTCGCCGCGCCCGCCGCTGCCGAAGATCGACACCCGCACCTGCGCGCCGCCCTGCATGATCCGGCGGCGCACCTCGGGCGGCAGCCCGCCGCGCCGGATCAGCCGTTCCATCGCGGCGCGGTTCTCGATGCTGTCGAAGAAGGGATCCCATTCATCACCGGGATGGGAAATGCCGAAGCGGTGGTAGTTCGCCCGGTCCTGCCGCAGGACCTGCCAGGGCGCGCTGAGCGGCTGGCCCTTGGAATTGTAAAGATCGTCGGTCCCGATCCGGGCCGTGTAGCTGCCGATCAGCTCCTGCGCGGCGACGCCGGGGCCGAGGCAGAGGGCCGCGAGCGCGGCCAGAATGCGGATCAGGCGCATGATCCCCCTCCTCACGATGACAACAGGATGCCGCAAGACCGGGACATATTCAACGGGGCGCATGCGGCGGGCCCGCGACCTTTCCGCCGGCGCCGGCCCCTACACAGGGCGCGTGCTGGCCGCTAGGATGCCCACATGGCGCGTTTCCTGATCCTTGCCGGCATCGTGCTGATCGTCATCGGCCTTCTCTGGGGCCCGCTCAGCCGGCTGGGCCTGGGCCGGCTGCCCGGCGACATCGTGATCGAGCGCGAGAACCTGACCGTCTACATCCCCATCACCAGCGCCATACTCGTCTCGGTGGTGCTGTCGGTCCTCGTGGCGTTGGTCCGGGCGATCCTGGGGCGGTGAGGCACGGCTTTGCCCGCGGTATCGCGTGCGGGTGGACAGCGCCGCCTCCCCGCCTATCTGACCCGTATGGGACGGTTGTTCACGCTTCTCCTGCTCCTCCTGCCGGCCGCCGCGCTGGCCAACGACTGGCAGGCGCTGCGCCAGCCCGGCGCGGTCGCGGTGATGCGCCACGCCCTCGCCCCGGGCAGCGGGGATCCGCCCGGGTTCACGCTGGGCGATTGCAGCACGCAACGCACCCTCGACGCCGCCGGCCGGGCCCAGGCGCGCGCCATCGGCGCGGCCCTGCGCGCCCGCGGCATTTCCTTCGACCACGTCTTCACCAGCCAGTGGTGCCGCTGCCGCGAAACCGCCCGGCTGCTGGACGCGGGCCCCGTGACGGCGGCGCCGGCGCTCAATTCCTTCTTCCAGGAGAAAGGGCAAAGACCGACGCGCACCCGGGGGGCCCGGACGCTCATGGACCGCACGGAGGGGCGCAGGTTGCTGGTGACGCACCAGGTCAACATCTCGGCCCTGACGGGGCGCTTCACGCGATCGGGCGAGATCCTTGTGATCCGGATGAAGGGCGCGGCGGCCGAGGTTCTGGGCTCGATCCTGATCGCCCCCTGATCGGGCCGCCGCGGCCGTCACGAACCGGCCGCCACCGCGCGCAGCCGCTCGTAGAAAGGGGCGTGATGGGCAAGGTAGGCGCGCAGGTGGGGCGCGGCGTTCACCCGGTCCGCGAACAGCGCCCTCTTGCGCCTAGCCTCGTCGGGATCGGCAGGCCGGATACCATCGGAGGCGGCGACGCTGCCGTGCCAGCCCGCCACCTGGGCCCAGTCCTGCGGGACCTCCTGCCAGTCGAAGGCGGCCCCGCACCATTCAAGACCCACGGCCGCCCAGAAGGCGCGCATGGTCCCGCGGGGATCGGCGCGCACCGCCTCGGCCTCGATCACCGGCGGCGTCCGGCCCAGGGCGCCCACGGCCTGGTAAAGCTGCCATTCGGCCTCCAGCCCGATCTCCTCGCAAGTCACCTGCGGGTCCAGCTTGTGGTAGCTGAGGATCGCCGCCACCGGATCGCGGATCAGGAAGGCATGCGTCAGCCGCCCCAGGAAGGCGGGATCGTCGAGGATGCGGGGCACCACGTAATAGGCCATGTCCTTGAAGAAGACCGGCCCCGCCGCGGCCCGCGCCAGGAGCATGTCGCGGATATCCGCGTAATCGACGGGATGGTCGGGCTGCACCTCGAACGCGGGCATCCGGCGCACGCCCCGGCCGACGTAGTAGTCGTACATGAAGGGTTCGTGCGCGCACCACAGATCGCCGCGCTCGCGCATCATGCGCTCCATAGCCGTGGACATGGAGCGGGGATGCGACCAGAGCGCGATGATGGGGTGCATTGGGGGCCTCCTGTCTGCCGGCGAGCTTATCGCAACCGGCGCGCGGATCCACCATCTCGCGCCCCTGACGCGGCGTCCGCGCCCGCGTTTGTCCGCCACCGCCCGGTGCCCGGGCGCGGCCGGCACCCTTTGCGACCCGCCGCGCTGTCGTACGCGGCGCCCCTGTGTGTTATCCTGGTCGCATGAGCCGTGACGAGCCGCAAAAATGGTCGCAGGAGGTGACGGAAACCAGCGATGCGCTCGACCTTGAAGAGGGCGTGTTCACCTGGGACGATCCCGAACGGATCGCCGCCTCGCTCAAGCGCTCGGCCGAAGAGAGCACGCGGCGCAAGGGCAGCGTGCTGCAATCGGCCATGTCCATGCTGACCTTCTACATCAACCGCGCAGGCGAGCAGCTTGACGCCGATCAACGCCAGGTGCTGGAAGACGCCAAGGACGAATTGCGCCGGCTTTGCGGCAAGGGCTGAGGGCGCGAGCGCGCCCCCTCAGAAATCGAAGATCTCTTCCAGGAAGCCGCCGCGCTTTTTCTTCTTCGGGCGGTCGCCGGCCTCCCAGGTGCGCGGCTCGGGCGCGGCAGGCGCGGAGCGTTCGATGATCTTGTCAAGCTCGCCGCGGTCCAGCCAGACGCCGCGGCACTTGGGGCAATAGTCGATCTCGACGCCCGCGCGCTCGGTCATCACCAGTTCCGTTCCGTCAATGGGGCAGTTCATCAGCGTCCTCCGTGTTGGGTGCACCGGTCATGTGGGGGCGGTGGCCGCAGCCGGCAAGTGGCGCGGGCCCCCGCCCGCCTTCATTCGCTGCCGGTCACGGACAGCCCCAGCAGGCGCCAGGTCTGCATGCCGCCGCGGTAGTAGTGGATCTTGTCGGCCGGATAGCCCGCCTCGATCATCCGGCGGATGGCCGAGGGGCTCTGCCCGCACCACAGGCCATTGCAGAACAGCGCCACGGGCCGGGCCTCGGCGCAGTCCCAGCCGTCGAAGTCGATGGCGCAGCCCAGTTCGCCCAGACGGTCGGTGGCTTCGGTGTAAGGGATGTTGATCGCACCGGGGATCGAGCCGCCCTTGAACCAGTCGGGCGTGCGGCTGTCCACGACGATCGCCGCCTCGTCCTGCAGCATGTCCAGCAACTCAAGCTCGCCGATGGTGGTCACGCCCTCCGCCGGCGTCATCGGCTGGATGCAGAAGGGCGGACAGGGCCGCGAGGTGCGCGCCCAGTCGCCGCTGATGCGGTTGTCGGTATCCTGGATGCGCGAGATCTCGGCCGTGCCGGAACGGGTCTCCACGGTGACAGAGGGCATGTCCGGCCGGATGTTCACCGGGTCCTGCGCGGCGGCGGGCCCCGCAAGGCCCAGAACCAGCGCCGCCATCAAGGCTTTGAATGTCGTTGGCATTTTCGTTCCTCCCTTTGGCTGGATCGTCAGCGGATCACGTGCACCGCACAGGTCGCGTGCCGCACGACCTGCGTCGCCGTGCTGCCCAGAAGCAGATCCTGCATGCCCGGGCGGTGCCCGGCGATCACGATGCAGTCCACGCCCTCGGCGTCTGCGTATTCCACGATGCTCCGGCCCGAATGCCCCTGGATCACCTTGGCGGTGCCCTTGGGCAGGTCGGCGGCAAGCGTGGCCAGCTCCGCCTCGATCGCCTGGCGGGTTTCCGTCAGGTAGGCGGGCGGCATGTAGGAAATGGCGTAGCCCGGGATCTCCTCCATCACGTGCAGAAGGGTGATGCGCCCCTCGGCGCCGGCAAGCGCGCGGGCCACGTCGATCGCACCGGCGGCATCGCGGTCATCGTCGAAGGAAATGGGAACTAGGATATGGTTGTACATGGCATGGTCCTCTGATGATTGCGCCGCATCCAATCAGCCTGCGGCAAGGCCGGCCTTGATCCAGGTCACGCAGCCGCCGTCAGTTCTGTCCCGCGGTCTCCATCTGGCGGACGATCTCCGCCGCCCATTCGCCGATGATCGGCAGGAATTCCACCTGGCTCAGCGACCAGGCGAGCGCCGACAGCAGCACCGAAGCGCCCAGCACCGTGCCGAGGCCGAAGGCCAGGCCCCGCACGAAGTTGAAGAAGATGAGCCGCGGCAACGAGTTGTGCATGCGGATGTAGCGATGCGCGTTCAGTCGCGCCACCTCGGCCCGGAGCGCGCGCAACTCGGCGCGGACGTCGCGGGGCAGCGGGGCCTCCGCACTGTCGTCCCGCCGGTCCCGCCGGATCAATCGAAGGTCGCCACGACATCGTACATCACCGGCTCGAAGCTCTTGCAAAGCTCGTTGATGCGGCGGTTGCGCCGGCGCATCTCCTCGCTGCGCAGCATGGCCAGGAAATCCTCGCGGCGCTCCCACTGGGAATAGTTGGCGATGCGGGTCTGGGCATCGTTCACGTGCAGGCCGGCGGCGATGAACCCGGGCTGGCGGGAGATGAACTCCTCGTAGGCCGCGGTGAGTTCGTCCAGCAGGTCTTGGCAGGTGCCCGGCGTCATCTCGAAGGTCGTGATGACGGTCTGGTAACTGTCGGACTTGGCGATCGTGGGCATTGTGCACCTCCTTGCCGCGACAGCCTATCAGCTTGCGGCCCGGGGGCAAATTCTTCCGCGCGTTAACCAGTGGTTTACCATTCCCGCCAAGACTGCGGGACAGGAGGTTGTCCAATGCTGCGCCTGTGCGCTCTGCTTGTCTGCCTCGCCGCGACGGCGCAGGCCGGGCCGTGGCCCCGCGCGGCCGGGGAAACCTTCGTCGACGGCGGGGTCGAGATCCCGCTGCGTGACGGCGACGGATATGCCGGCCTCTACGCCGAATACGGCCTGCAGCCCCGGCTGACGATCGGCCTCGACTTGGGCGGCGATCGCGCGGACATGACCAAGGCGCTGGCGTTCCTGCGCGTGCCTCTGGGCGCAGAGACCGGGCCCTGGCGGCGGGCGCTGGAAATCGGCGCGGGCCTGGCCGAGGATCGCGCCGCCCTGCGCCCCGGAATCAGCCTGGGCCGCGGGCTGCGCCTGTGGGATCACGACGCCTGGATAAGCCTCGACAGCCGCGCCGTCGTCCTGGCGAACCGCCGCACCGGCTGGTCCAGCGACGCGACTCTGGGGCTCAACCGCCCCGGCGGCGACAAGGTGATCGTGCAGTTGCGCGCCGGCCGGGCCGTGGGCGGCGATCCCTACCTGGATTTCGCGCCCGCCTACGTTCTGGCCGGGCAATCCGGCCGCCACCTGCTGCTGGGGGTGGCGGCCGATCTGCGCGACGGCGAGCGCATCGGCGCCCGGATCGGTCTGTGGCACCGGTTCTAGGCGGCGCTCAGAACGGATCGTCGACGCGCAGGATCATGGTCACGGTGCCCGACACCGGCGTGCCCCATTGCAGCTTGGCCCGGTCGCGGCCGGGGCCCTGCTTGGCCTCGTAGTAGCAAGCGCCGAAATGCGGATCCCCGCCAGCATCCCGCACCGGCCCAGCCGCCACCACCGATTCCACCGTCTGCACCCAGGCTCCGAAGGGAAGCTTGGGTCCCGGCGCGATCTCCCAGGTCGCCGCGGGGCTTGCCTCGGTATGCTCCAGGATCAGCGGGCTGGCCGAGGGGGTACCGATCTGGTTGAACATGTTGTCGCGGAAGGCGATGTTGCGGAACCGGTTGTAATCCAGGTCGGCAAAGGAGGTGTCCACGCTTTCCACCCGGTCGATCGGATCCCCGATCACGCGGAAGGAATTGCCCGTCACCGTCAGGCCGTTGATGAAATGGCCCGCCCCGTGGGGCTTGACCACGATGTAGGTGAACCAGGGCGCCACGTGCCCCGACAGGAAGACGTTGTCGGTGATCGACAGCGCGCTGAAGGAGAACTCGCTGGAAAACCCCGGCGCCTGATCGTGTTCGTTCGCCCACTCGATGAAGCTGTTGTCCACGTAGTTGCCCGTGATCGTTCCGCGGTTGTTCGTGCGGGTCAGCACCAGCCCGGCGGTGCGCGGCGAGTTCTGAAGCGTATCCCCCTGGAACCAGTGGTTGCCGGTGATGATCGAACTCGACCCCGCCAGCACCGCGAAATGGCGGAAGTGGACGGCGCGGTTGTCGCGCAGCTTCACGTCGTTGGCATTGGCGTTCAACCCGATCGAGACGCGCTCCACCGCCGCCTTGGGGCTTTCGTCCGACAGGAACTGGCAGCGATCGATCAGCATGCCCTGGTCGCCCTCGCCGTGGCTGGTGATGCCACGGTCCTTGGGCCGGGTGACGAAGCAATCGCGCAACTGAAAGCCCGACCCGCTCGGGGGCAGCAGCAGGCCGCTGCACTCGCCCTGGCACTGGAACTCGATGTTGGACATCGAGAACTTGCTGAGATCTTCGAAGCCGCTGAAATCGAGCATGTACTGGAACCGGCGGAAGGTGAAGACCTGCGTGCCGGCCGCATCGTAGAGCGGCGCGCTCAGCGCCACTTCCCGCGATGCCACGTTCTTGGACCGGACATAGACCTCGCGGCCCACCCCCGCGCCCACGACCAGCGCCCCCACAGGCACGTTGGCCACGTTCTCCACCGCCGTCAGGCGCTTGGGATCGGCGGGGTCGTAGGTGGCCTGCGACGTCACCTCGCGCGTGTCCCAGACCGCGCCGGGATAGACCGAGAACTGACCGTTGCGGATGTGGCGGCGCTGCGCGAAGAAATCGCGATTGGCCACGGCCGCCTGCATGTCCACCGGCGCGCGCAGGCCCACCAGCCGCCCGCCCAGGTCCAGCGATTCGTGCCCGGAATTGTTCAGCAGCGCCTGGAACGCCTTCTTGAAGGCCAGTTCCTCGTCCCCGAAGGCGTCGATATAGGCCGGAAGATCGAAGTTCTTGGTCAGCGAAAGGATCTTGTCGTCAGGCATCGCGACCGTCCCCTCGAAACGCACGCGGCTCTGGAAGGTCACGCTGTCGCCAAGGTGGTAGGTCCCCGCCGGGATCAGCACCTCGCGCCCCGCCGCCGCGGCGTCGGCCGCCTCGAATGCGGCGTGATCGTCGCTCACCCCGTCGCCCAGGGCGCCGTAGTCGCGCACGTCCACCCTGCTCAGCATGTCGCGCAGGAAGACGCGGGTGACATCCTCGATCTCGATGTCGTCGATGCGCACGATCCCGCCGTTGGGCCCTGTCAGGTCCAGCCCGAAGTGACCGTAGACCGGCGTGGGGCCCCAGACCATGTCGACGCCGCTGCGCTGGCCGGTGCCCACGATGGCCGACACCTCGACCACCTCGCCGTAGGTCGTCAGCGTCACCTGCGGGCCCGTTTCGGCCAGCCCGCTCACATGCGCCCCGTCCGGCCCGCCGGGCCAGCCGGCGATGCGCACCGTCGGCAGGTTGCCCGTGACCGCCTTGATCCGCGCCCGCACCCGCAGGTAGCAGCCGGGCAGGATCGGCGTCTCGCCCATGTAGCGCAGCCGTTGCACGGTTTCGGTCTTCTGCATCTCCAGCGCCCCGCCGAAATCCTGGTCGGCGGGGACGAAGGCCGCGTTCAGCGCGTCCTCGTAGGTGTCGGACCCGGGCGTGCCGTCGCCGCTCGACCAGACATCGAGCCCGCCGGCAAAGGCCGGCGGCATGAAGTGCACCCCATCGGTGATCGCCTTGTTCATCTGCTTCCCTCTCCGCATCCGGCGGCACCTGCCCGGCAGGATCCGCATCTTGCATCGCCCGGCACGCGGCCGGCGGGAAAGGGGGGTATCAACGCACGGTTAATCGCAAATCACCGCACCGTCACGGTGCCCGCGGCCGCGCGCACACCGGGGCCGGGACGGAAAGCGGCGTCGGGACGTATCGGGCGGCGCGGCTCAGGCCATCCCGGCGGGCGCGCGGCGCAGGCGCACGGCGTCGATCTTCCAGCCCTGCGGGCCCTCGATCATGCGGTATTCCAGAACGTGCAGCGCGCCATCGGCATCACGCACCAGAACGTCCTGCCAAAGCCGCCCGTCCCGGCGTTCGAGCCCGAGGAACTCGACCTCCTCGGGGCGCCAGACCATCGGGTAGCCTTGGCGCACCATGCGGCCGAAATTCTCCGGCGTGCGGAAAACGTCCCGGATCGTCGGGCTTGCGTAGGTGAAGGCGGTTGCGAAATCGTCGGCCAGGAAGGCCTCGATCTGGGACGAGATGACGCCGCGGATCGCTGCCTCGTCCGCCCGCGCCGGCGCGGCGAGGCCGAGAGCCAGCACCGCCAAAAGCAGGAAACGTCGCATGGGGCTACCTCCGCTGGACGGGAAATAGCCCGCACGCCGGCCGGGTCAATCGGCCTGCCCGTCCTGCAGCCCCTCGAGATAGGCCACCAGATCGGCCACCGGCCGCGAGGTCAGGACCGGCTGGCCCGCCGGCGTCTTGAGCGCGACATCCTCGCCCTCAAAGAAGTCACCGTAGACCGGCATCGGGCTGCCGTGGGCCACCAAAGGGTCGCGACCATCGATGCGCTTGACCACCCGGGCCAGCGGAAAGACGCCCTCGTTCCCGGCGCTCAGCGCTGTCAGGTCCGTCGGCTTCACCGTCAGCACCGGGCGCATTGGCCCGCTTCCCGTCGCCTCGATCCCGTGGCAGCTGGCGCAGTAGCGTTCGTAGGTTTCCCGGCCCGCCTCGGCGTCGGCCGCCGCCGCCGGCCCCGCCATTGCCGCTGCCGCCAGCATCGCCCATACCCCCATGGCCCGCATCGCCTTACTCCTTCGTTCCGTCGTTGACCTGAATTTCCTCAAGATAACGCGCCAGCGCCAATAACGCACGCGGCGTTTCGATCCGCCGGCCCTCTGCGTCGGTCCAGATGACCGTCGGTCCGGTCAGGACCGCCCCGAACTCCGGCATCTCGTGGAACCGCCCGGGATAGCCGTGGACCTGCGCCATGACGTCGCCGGCCGGGAAGTCCCCGCCGTTACGGATGGCCAGGCGGCTCAGATCCGGGGGGGCCACCATCAGATCCCCCGCCCAGGGTCCGTCACCCTTGCCGGTCGGGCCGTGGCAGGCGGCGCAGTAGCGGGCGTAGAGCAGCGCGCCGCGCTCCTCGGGCGCGGGCATGCAGCCCGCCAGCGCGAGCCCCGCCAGTACCAGGATGATGCGCATCGCCGTCCCCTGCCCGTTTCGCTGCCAGTCAACCGCCCGCGCCGGCCCGGCGCCTTGATCTGGATCAGCGCCGCGCCTGTCGGCCTCATCGAAAGGTGCCAACCCGGGAAGCGCCCGGAATCGGCCTGCAAGTCCCCATCCCGTGCCGGCACCGGGCGGCGCGGCCGGCCCCGACGGAGCCGATGACCGGTGATCGGCGACATGGGCGCCGCCTTTCCCCGGGGTGTCCTCAGCCCGGCGCACAAGCCCGGATCCCACCACCCGGCCCCGCGCCGGGATCTCTGGTTCATGGCCGCCCGCGTCGGCTCAGGGCCCGCCCGCAAGAACCCGCAGGCGGCTGTCGAATTCGCCGCGATCCACGTAACAGCCATGCAGGTGCCGCCCGCCGCTGGCCGGATCGAAGGCCGCCCGCCCATGCAGCACGCGGCGGTTGTCGAAAACGGCCATCTGCCCGCCCTCCAGGGTCAAGGTCACCTGGTAGGCGGGATCGCGCGTCTTGGCCATGAAGGCGCGATAGGCGCGGTAGTAGGCCTGCAGCACCTCGGGCGACATGTCAAAGATCGCCGCCAGATGCGCATTGTAGCAGATCTCGCGCACCGCGCCGTCCTCGTCCAGGGTGATGACGTATTGCCGCCGGCGGATATCGCAGCCCGCGTCGTGGAACCGGAAGGGGATCGACACGGTGCTCAGCAGGTCGAAGGCCCCCGGGTCCTCGGCGCGCAGGTCCTCGGCCATGGCGACCCCGTCGGCAAAGACCGATCCGCCCCCGGTGGCGGCGTTGGTCAGGCAATGCAGGAATTGCCAGCCCGGCGGCAACTCCTGGTTGGCCAGGTCGGTATGCAGCGGCAGCGCCTCGGCGGTATAGGCCAGGTTGTTCGGCCGTTTCTTCGATTTCACCTGGAAGGTCTTGCCGAAGTTCGTCTCGCGCAGGAAACCGATGCGCCGGGCCACCTCCATCCCGGCTTCGGGATCCTCCGACAGGCCCTCGACGATGGACAGGCCCCAGGCGCGAGCCCGCCTGAGCCAATCGGCCAGCGCCGCGTCCGAGGCCAGAAGATCGCCCGCCGCGGCCCTTGGGATCTGCGCCGCGCCGCCGGCGCCGCGCCAGACCACCGGCGGTACCGCCGCGGGGTCCTCCGCACCGGCGCCGGGACGGTGCGCCCGCAGCCACCCGCAATCGAAGCGGCTGACGTGCGCCTCTCCGGCCCAGCGGACCTCCAGCACGTCACCGTCCATGCGCACCGCTTCGGGCGCCACGTCCAGCGGAACACTCATCAGGTCGAAGGTCCGTTCCCGCGTGTCGGGATGAAAGCCGCCGGGACAGTTGTCCCGCAGCCAGATATAGGGGAAATCGCCCCGCGTGCCATCCGGCCAACGCAGGGACAGCATGCGCGCCTCGGCGCGGTTTTCCAGTTCCATGTGTCTCGTCCTGTCGAAAAAGGGGGGATGCGCGATTCACGAGCCGGCCGCATGCGGCGGCGGCCACCAATCGTGAATCTTGGCATGCGGCGCGCCCGGCGCGCGCCCCAGGATCGGGCACATGGCGATGCTCCCTCGCGTCCTCTGGGCATGGAAATCCCAGAATCAGCCTTGACGCAAGCCCGGCGTCACGCCGCGGCGATCCCGCCCTGGTCCAGGTGCAGCACCCGGTCCATGCGCGCGGCCAGCTCCAGGTTGTGGGTGGCGATCAGCGCCGCAAGGCCGGTCTGGCGCACCAGGTCGACCAGCGCCCCGAACACCCGTTCCGATGTCTCGGGGTCCAGGTTGCCCGTGGGTTCGTCGGCCAGCAGCAGCCTCGGCGCGTTGGCCAGGGCCCGGCAGAAGGCCACCCTTTGCTGCTCGCCGCCCGACAGGGCCGAAGGCCGGTGCTCCGCGCGTTCGGCCACCCCCACGCGGCCCAGCAGGTCCATGGCCCGCGCCAGGGCCGCCGCCCGGCCCACGCCGTTGGCAAGCTGGGGCAGCACGATGTTCTCGCAGGCGGTGAACTCCGGCAGCAGGTGGTGGAACTGGTAGATGAACCCAACCTCGCGGCGGCGCGCGATCGTGCGCCGCCGGTCGCCCAGCCCACTCATCTGCGCCCCGGCGATCTCGACCGTGCCGGCGTCGGGCGTGTCCAGCAGGCCCGCGATGTGCAGCAGCGTGGACTTGCCCGCCCCCGACGGCGCGACCAGCGCCACCATCTCGCCCGCCGCGAGATGCAGGTCGACCCCGCGCAGCACCTCGACCGCGTTGACCTGCCCCTTGTTGTAGGTCTTCTCCACCCCGCGCAGGCGCAGCATCGTCTCACTCATAGCGCAGCGCCTCCACCGGGTTCAGCCGCGCGGCCCGGCGCGCGGGGAAGATGGTCACGACGAAGGACAGCCCCAGCGACAGCCCCACCGCCGAGGCCACGTCCCACGGCTCCAGCCTGGCCGGCAGGTGATAGATTCCCCGGATCGACGGATCCCAGACCTGCCCGCCCATCACCACGTTCACGAAGGAAAAGATCGGGTCGATGTAGACGGCGAAAAGACAGCCCAGCACGACCCCGCAGACCGTGCCGATCAGCCCCGTGAAGGCCCCGCAGATGAAGAAGACGCGCAGCACCGAGCCCTCGGTCAGGCCCATGGTGCGCAGGATGCCGATGTCGCGGCCCTTGTTCTTGACCAGCATGATCAATCCGCTGGTGATGTTCATGGCCGCGATCAGCACCAGGATCGACAGGATCACGAACATCACGTTGTCCTCGACCTCCAGCGCGCGCAGGAACCCGCCCGAGGCGTCGCGCCAGGTCCAGACCTGCACCGCCCCGCCGGCGGCGCGCATCAGCGGCGCGGTCATCTCCTCCACCGCCTCGGGCTCGGCCACCATCACCTCCAGTTCGTCGGCACGTCCCTCGCGGTTGAAGAAGCTCTGCGCCTCCGCGAAGGGCAGGTAGACCCGCGTGCGGTCGATGTCGTAGCGCCCGGCGGTAAAGATGTAGGTGACCTCGTAGGCGTTCACCCGCGGGCTGGTGCCGAAGGCCGTCTTGACCCCGTCCGGCGAAATGAGCTTGACCCGGTCGCCCACGCCCACGCCCAGTTCCCGCGCCACGCCCGAGCCGATCGCCACGCCCCCGGCGAAGGCGCCGATGTCGCCGCGGGCCGTTTCGGGATCAGCGATGCGGGGGATGGTGCGCAGATCCTCGGGCTTGATGCCGAAGACCTCGACACCGGCGTTGCGGCCCTGCGCGGCCGCCATGACCTGCCCCTTGACCAGCGGGGCCACCCGCGTCACGCCCGGCACGCCGCGCACCCGCTCGGCCATCTCGGCGTAATCCTCGATGGTGCGGTCCACCCGCCCTGTCTGCGCGTCGACCTGGCCCGCGCTGTAAAGGGTCGCATGCGCGTTGGCGCCCAGGATGGTATCCACGAACTCCGCCCGGAAACCCGAGCGCACCGCCAGCGTGGCGATCAGCGCGAAGACCGCCAGGGTGATGCCGATCAGGCTGATCCAGGTCATGACCGAGACACCCCCCTCGGCGCGCTTGGCCCGCAGGTAGCGCCAGGCGATCATCCATTCGAAGCGGGCGAAAGGGGCCGGGATACTGGCCACGTCGGGAAACCTCGTGGTGGTGGGTCGCGCGGACCCTGCGTCCAATCCCCGGCAGGGTCAAGGCCGGCCTGCGGCGTCACGGCCCTGTCAATGGCCGCGGTTATCGGCTATCCGGGTCCGCGTCGAAAACCGCCGCCCAGCCAGGAGACAGACAGATGCCGGCCGGCCTGCTCGTTGCATCGTATCTGTTGGTGGTCCTCGCGCCCTTGGGCCTGGCCTGGGCGCGGGGCCTTGCGCCCCGCAGCCCCTGGGACGAACTGGCCACCGGGCTGGGGCTTCTGGCGCTGGCGATGATCCTGGTGGAGTTCTTCCAGCTCGGCCGCTTCCGCGCGGTCACCTCGCGGGTGGGCAGCGACGTGGTGATGCGCAGCCACCAGCTTCTCGCCCGCGCGGCGCTGGCCTTTGCGGTCTTGCATCCCTTCCTCTACGTCTCCGACCGCGACCCGGCCCCGGCCTGGGACGTCACCCGCCAGACGGCGGTGGACTATACCTGGCACGGGCTCTGGCCGGGCATCGCCGCCTGGCTGCTGCTGGGGGCACTGGTCGTGCTGGCCATCGGGCGCGACGCCAGCGGTCTGCGGTATCAGCACTGGCGGCTTCTGCACGGGCTGTCCGCGGCCGCGGTCGCGGGGCTGGGCGTGCTGCACGCGCTGCGCGCGGGCCGCTACAGCGCCGATTCGGCCTTGGCGTGGCTCTGGGGCGGGCTGCTGGTGCTGGCCCTGGCCGCGCTGCTCTATGTCTACGCGGTCGCCCCGCTGCTGCGCCGGCGCCGGCCCTGGCGCGTGGCCACGGTGCAGCCGGTGGCCGAGCGCACGTGGTCGCTGACCCTCGAACCCCGGTTCCGGCGCCCCTTTCGCTACCGCGCGGGCGAATTCGCCTGGCTGAACATCGGCCACAGCGTGTTTTCCCTCGACGAGAACCCCTTCTCCATCGCCTCGGCGCCCTCAGGGGGGCCGCGGCTGGAATTCCTCGTCAAGGAACTGGGCGATTTCACCAACCGGATCGGCCAGATACCCCCGGGCACCCGGGCCTGGGTCGAGGGGCCGCAAGGCCACCTGACGCTGAAGGGCCACGAGGATGCGCCCGGCATCGCGCTGATCGCCGGTGGCGTGGGCCTCGCCCCGCTTCTGGGCATCCTGCGCGAACTGGCGGCCGCGGGCGATCCGCGCCCCACCGTCCTGATCTACGGCAACCGCCACGCCGGGCAGATCATCCACGGCGCGGAACTGGCGGACCTTTCGCGAACCCACGGCACCGAGGTCGTCCATGTCCTCTCCGAGCCGCCGCCCGGCTGGACCGGCCCCACCGGCGTGATCGACGCGGACCTGCTGCGCGCCCGTTTCGGCCGGCCCGACCGCCGCGACTGGCTCTATGTCCTGTGCGGCCCGCCGGCGATGCTGCGCAGCGTGGAGGACACGCTCATCACCCTCGGCGTGCCGCCCGCCAGAATCCTGTCGGAGCAATTCGTCTATGACTGATCCCTTCCGCCGCCTGCCCAGCCGGCTGCGCATCCTCTGGGCGGTCCGCGTGATCGTCGCGGCGCTGCTTCTGGCGCTGGTGGTCTACGCGCTGCGCGGCCTGGCGTGAGGGCGTGAGGCCCGCGCCCGTCAACCCGGCTCAGGCCGGCCCCGCCATGCGGCGGCGCCCGGCAAGCCGGCCAATCCCGGCGCAAAGCCCGCCGAACAGGCAATACCCGGCCATCAGCCCCGCCGCCGCGAAGCCCGCGCCCTGCAGCGTCAGCGGCAGCGCCGGGCGATAGGCGGCCCAGGTGGCGCGCGCCAGCTTCGGATCGGTGAAACGCCAGGCATTCAAGACCTTGCCAGCCGGGCCTTCGGCGGTCAGCGCCGCCAGGTCACGGCTGAGGTTACGGTGACGCTCCAGAACGTAGGCCATTGATTCGGCACGCGCTTCGGCCATCCCGCCGGTCGCGCGCATCTCGGCCAGCGCCGCCTGCCGATCAAGCCCAAGGTCCGCGGCGTCGGCATCGAATCGCGCTACCACGCCGTCCAGTTCGGAAACGGCGCCTGACAGCCGCTGAAGGTATTGCTGGGAATACTCGGGAAACTGCGACAGCCCCGTCCCGAGGGCCAGGCCGCCCATCACCGCGATCACCCGTACAATCATTCGGTCTGCCTCACGTTTTTTGAGGCAGATTAACCGATTACAGCCATGTATGGAACGACCGCCGGGCCATGGGCTCGGCAATTTCCCGCCCATGGTGGGGCGCGTAGATCTCGGCGATCCGCTCCACCGCCTCGTCGGGGCTCATTTCCGCGTTGTCGCCCGTGCGCCGGCAGGTCAGTTCGACCACCCCGTGCTTGAGCCCCCGCGGCCCCACGGTGATCCGCCAGGGCAGGCCGATCAGGTCCATGGTGGCGAACTTGCCGCCCGCCCGTTCGTCGGTGTCGTCGTACAGGGTTTCCAGGCCGAGATCCGCGATCGCCTGGTAAAGCTTCTCGCAGGCGCGGTCGGCCTCCGGGTCGCCGGGCTTGAGGTTGACCAGCCCCACGTGGAAGGGCGTGACACCCTCGGGCCAGATGATGCCGCGATCATCGTGGTTGGCCTCGATGATCGCGCCCACGAGGCGGCTCACGCCGATCCCGTGGCTGCCCATGTGCACCGGCACGGCCTTGCCGTCCGGGCCCTGGACCGTGGCGCCCATGGGTTCGGAATACTTCGTCCCGAAGTAGAAGATCTGCCCCACCTCGATGCCCCGGCGCGTCCGGCGCCGGTCCTCCGGCACCTCGTTGAACAGAGAGTCGTCGTGGGTGTCGTCGGTCCGGGCATAGGGGGTGGTCCACTCCTGCACGATGCCCGCGCATTCGTCCCAGTCGTCGTAATCGACCTGCCGGTCGCCCAGACTCAGATCGGTGATCGCCGAATCGTAGAAGACCTCCGATTCGCCGGTATCGGCCAGCACCAGGAACTCGTGGCTCAGATCGCCGCCGATGGGGCCGGTCTCGGCGCGCATCGGGATCGCCTGCAGCCCCATCCGCTCGTAGGTGCGCAGGTAGCTGACCATGTGCCGGTTGTAGGCATGAACCGCGGCGTCCTTGTCGATGTCGAAGTTGTAGCCGTCCTTCATGTAGAACTCGCGCCCCCGCATCACGCCGAACCGCGGGCGCACCTCGTCGCGGAACTTCCACTGGATGTGGTACAGCGTCATCGGCAGGTCGCGGTAGCTTGCCACGTGGCTGCGGAAGATGTCGGTGATCAGTTCCTCGTTGGTGGGCCCGTACAACATGTCCCGGTCGTGCCGGTCACGGATGCGCAGCATCTCCTCGCCGTAGTCGTCGTAGCGCCCGCTCTCGCGCCACAGGTCGGCCGCCTGCAGGGTCGGCATCAGCATGGGGATATGGCCCGCCCGCTGCTGTTCCTCGTGCACGATGCGCTCGATCCGGCGCAGCACCTTGAACCCCAGCGGCAGCCAGGAATAGATCCCCGCGCTGGCCTGCTTGATCATGCCCGCCCGCAGCATCAGCCGGTGACTGGCGATCTGGGCCTCGGCAGGGGTTTCCTTGAGCACGGGCAGGAAGTAACGGCTAAGACGCATGGCGGACCTCGCGGCGATTGGCGTTTCGCCCCGTTTATGGCGTTGCGCGGACACAGACAAGCCATCGGCCCCCTTTTGACGCCCCCGCCCTTGCATGCATCCGCGCCTTCGGCCATCTCTAGGCCGTCCGTTCAACCCCGAGGCGCAGATGGCACTCCCCGTTCGCACGCAGCTGAAGTACTGGGGCATCGCCTCGGTGCTCTTCCTGGTAGCCATGTGGTACCTGGGCGACGCGATCCTGCCCTTCGTTCTGGGCGCGGCCGTGGCCTATTTCCTCGACCCCGTGGCCGACCGGCTGGAGGCCCTGGGCACCTCGCGCGCGGTGGCGGTCACGCTGATAACGCTTCTGGTCCTGGTGATCCTGGTGGCGATGGTGCTGCTGGTGGTGCCCACACTCACCCAGCAGGCGGTCACGCTCTTCGAAACCGCGCCGAAACTCTTCGAGGACCTGCAAGCCTTCCTCACGAAGCGGTTCCCCGAGCTGGTGGACGAGGACTCGGTCCTGCGCAAGTCGCTCCTGGCCGTGGGCGAGACGATCCGCGACCGCGGCGGCCAGGTCCTGGAATCGGTGCTGAGTTCCGCCGCCTCGCTTCTCAACATGCTCACGCTGCTGGTGATCGTGCCGGTGGTCTCCTTCTATCTTCTCTACGACTGGGACCGGATGGTCGCGCGCATCGACGATCTTCTGCCGCGCGATCACGCGCCCGTCATCCGCCAGCTGGCGCACGACATCGACAGCGTGCTGGCCGGCTTCGTGCGGGGCATGGGGACCGTCTGCCTGGTCCTCGGGGTCTTCTACGCCGTGGCGCTGATGCTGGTGGGGCTGCAGTTCGGGCTGGTGGTGGGCGCCGTGGCGGGGCTGCTGACCTTCATCCCCTACCTCGGCGCGATCATCGGCGGAATCCTGGCCATGGGGCTGGCGCTGTTCCAGTTCTGGGGCGAGTGGATCAACATCGCGCTGGTGGCCGGCATCTTCATGGTGGGCCAGGCGGCCGAGAACAACGTGCTCACGCCCAATCTCGTGGGCAACGAGGTGGGCCTTCACCCCGTCTGGCTGATCTTCGCGCTCACGGTCTTCGGCTCGCTCTTCGGCTTCGTCGGTCTGCTGGTCGCCGTGCCGGTGGCGGCCGCGATCGGGGTCATCCTGCGCTTCGTCGTGCAGCAGTACAAGAACAGCCGCCTCTACCAGGGGCTGGACAGGCAGGACGGCGAATGACAGCCCGCCAGCTCAGCTTCGACCTGCCGGTGCGCCCGGCCATGGGCCGGGCAGATTTCTTCGTGTCACCCGCGAACGCCGAGGCGGTGGCGATGATCGAGGCGTGGCAGGGCTGGCCCGCGCGCAAGCTGCTGCTGCTGGGCCCCAGGGCCGCCGGCAAGACGCACCTGGCCCATGTCTGGGCCGAGCTCGCCGGCGCCCGGATCGTACCGGCGGCCACGCTGGCCACGGCCGATATCCCCGGCCTGGCCACCGGCCCCGTGGCGGTGGAGGACGCCGCCGGCGTGGCCGGCGATCCCGCGGCCGAAGCCGCGCTTCAGCACCTGCACAACCTGGTCCTGGCCGAGGGGGGCGCGCTGCTGCTGACGTCGGACAGCCCCCCGGCAAGCTGGCCGCTGGAACTGCCAGACCTGGCCAGCCGGATGCAGGGCACGCCGGCCGTCACCCTGCGCGCGCCCGACGACGCGCTGCTGCAGGCGGTCATGACCAAACTCCTGGCCGACCGCCAGCTTCACCCCACGCCCGAGACCATCCCCTACCTCACCCGGCGCATCGACCGCTCCTTCGAGGCGGCGCACCGCATCGTCGCGGCGCTCGATGCCCGGGCGCTGGCCACCGGCCGCCCCATCACCCGCGCGCTGGCCGCCGAGGTGCTGGACAAGCCTGCCGGCTGACGGCACTATCCGACATCCCGCCGTTACAAGAACCCGCCATAAGGCCCGCATGACCGACGCAGATTTCCTCAAGTCCGATTTCGCCGCCCCGGTGGAGATGCCCGACCTGGACCTCGACGGGCCGGGACGCTTCTACAACCGCGAACTCAGCTGGCTGGGCTTCAACTGGCGCGTCCTGGAAGAGGCCCAGAACCCCCGCGTGCCCCTGCTGGAGCGGCTGCGCTTCCTGTCGATCTCGGCCACCAACCTCGACGAGTTCTACAACGTGCGCGTCGCCGGCCTGCGGGAACTGGCGCAGGCCGGCAACGTCACCCCCGCCGCCGACGGGCTGACCCCGGCCGAGCAGCTCGTGCTCATCAACGAGAACGCCCGCCAGCTCCTGCAGTCGCAGCAGCGCACGTACCAGAACCTGCGCCACGAGATGGAAGCGGAGAACATCGCGATCCTCGATCTCGACGGGCTGAGCAGCGACGACAAGGCGTATCTGGACGATGTCTTCCTGAACAAGGTCTTTCCCATTCTCTCGCCGCTGGCCATCGACCCCGCGCATCCCTTCCCGTTCATCCCCAACCTGGGTTTCTCGCTGGCCCTGCAACTGGAGCGCCGCTCGGACAAGCGCCCGCTGCAGGCGTTGCTGCCGATCCCGCACCAGATCGACCGCTTCGTCACCCTGCCGGCGCCCGAGGGCACGCACCGTTTCCTGCCGCTGGAGGAATTGCTGCTGCTGCATCTCGACAGCCTGTTCCCCGGTTACAGCTACAAGGGGCATTGCACCTTTCGCGTCCTGCGCGACAGCGACCTTGAAGTCGAGGAAGAAGCCGAGGACCTGGTGCGCGAGTTCGAGGTCGCGCTCAAGCGCCGCCGCCGCGGCGAGGTCGTGCGCATGAAGATCTCCTCCGGCGCGCCCGACGCCCTGCGCAGGGTCATCATGGAGGAACTTCACGTCATCCCCGACGAGGTCGTCGAGGTCGAGGGCATGATCGGCGTGGCCGACCTCAAGGAACTGGTGCTGGACGACCGGCCCGATCTGCTTTGGCCGCCCTTCACCCCGCGGGTGCCCGAACGCGTGCAGGATCACGACGGCGACATGTTCGCCGCCATCCGGCAGAAGGACATGCTGCTGCACCACCCCTACGAAACCTTCGACATGGTGGTGCGCTTCCTCGACCAGGCCGCGCGCGACCCAGACGTGGTGGCGATCAAGCAGACGCTCTACCGCACCTCGAAGAACTCGCCCATCGTCGAGGCGCTCTGCGAGGCGGCCGAGGACGGCAAGTCGGTCATGGCGCTGGTGGAGCTCAAGGCGCGCTTCGACGAGGCCGCCAACATCCGCCAGTCCCGCCGCCTGGAACGTTCCGGCGCGCATGTCTGCTACGGTTTCCTGGACTGGAAGACCCATGCCAAGATCTCCACGGTGGTCCGGCGCGAGGGCGACAGCCTGGTGACCTACACCCACTACGGCACCGGCAACTACCACCCCATCACCGCCAAGATCTACACCGACCTCAGTTTCTTCACCTGCAATCCGGCGCTCGGGCGCGACGCGACCAAGGTGTTCAACTACCTGTCGGGCTATGCCAAGCCCGAGACCCTGGAAAACCTCGCCATCTCGCCGCACACGCTGAAGCCCCGCCTGATCGAGCTGATCGACCGCGAGATCGACCATGCCCGCGCCGGCCGCCCGGCCGAGATCTGGGCAAAGATGAACTCGCTGATTGAACCGGAGGTGATCGACGCGCTCTACCGGGCCAGCCAGGCCGGCGTGCAGATCAGCCTGGTGGTGCGCGGCATCTGCGGCCTGCGCCCCGGAATCAAGGGCCTGTCCGAGAACATCCGCGTGAAATCCATCGTCGGCCGTTTCCTCGAACATTCGCGCATCGTCTGCTACGGCAACGGCCACGGCCTGCCCTCGCCCGAGGCGCGGGTGTTCTTCAGTTCGGCCGACTGGATGGGGCGCAATCTCAACCGTCGGGTGGAAACGCTGGTCGAGGCCACCAACCCCACCGTCAAGGCCCAGATAACCGAACAGATCATGGCGGCCAATCTTGCCGACGTGGCCCAGAGCTGGGTCATGGCGCCCGACGGCAGCTTCACCCGCACGCCGCCCCGCGAAGGCGAGTTCGCCTTCAACTGCCACCGCTTCTTCATGGAGAACCCCTCGCTTTCAGGCCGGGGCTCGGCGGGGGCGGCCGACGTGCCGGTGCTCACGCACGCCGACAATTGACGCCCCGGGCCGGCTGTCGCATACAGCGCGCGAGAGGATGGCGAGAGCCCGATGGATGCCAGCACCGATCCCGCCCCGAACGACGCCGGGCCTTTCGGCCGGCCGCTGTTCGACAAACCCTCGGCCCGCGCGCTCAGCCGCGTGGGGGTGATCGACGTCGGCTCGAACTCTGTGCGCCTTGTCGTCTTCGACGGCGCGGCCCGCAGCCCGGCCTATTTCTACAACGAAAAGATCATGTGCGGGCTGGGCGCCGGCATGGCCGAATCCGGCCGGCTGAACCCCGAGGGGCGTGAACGCGCCCTGGCCGCGCTCAACCGGTTCAAGTTGCTCTGCGACGGCATCGGCGCCGACCCGGTCACGGCCGTGGCCACGGCCGCCGTGCGCGACGCCGAGGACGGGCCCGCCTTCCGCGCCGAGGTCGAGGCGCGCACCGGCCTGCGCCTGTGGGTGGCCGACGGGCAGGAGGAGGCGCGGCTTTCCGCGCAGGGGGTGCTGCTGGGCTGGCCCGGATCCTACGGGCTGGTCTGCGACATCGGCGGGTCCTCGATGGAACTGGCCGAGATCGCCGGCGGCCGCGTCGGCAAGCGGCTGTCGTCGGGCTTGGGTCCGCTCAAGCTGCGCGACCTCAAGGGCGGCAAGAAGGCGCGCAAGGCCCTCATCCGCGACACGCTGGAGTCCATGCGCAAGCAGCTGGGACCGCAGGAAAACAGGCTTTTCCTTGTCGGCGGGTCATGGCGGGCCCTGGCCAAGATCGACATGGAGCGCCGCAACTACCCGCTGCGCGTGCTGCACGAATACCGCATGACACCCAAGGCCGTGCGCGACACGGTGAAGTTCATCGAGAAGAACAACCTCGAAGAGGTCCGCAACCGCGCCGGCGTCTCCGCCAGCCGCATGGAACTGGTCGGCACCGCCGCCGAGGTGCTCAAGGAAATCGTCAAGGCCTTCCGCCCGCGCGACATCGCCGTTTCCAGCTACGGCATCCGCGAGGGGCTCTTGTACGAGCAGATGCCCCAGCAGTTGCGCGACCGCGATCCGCTGATCGAGGCCTGCCGCTTCGCCGAATCCAAGGACGCGCGCATGCCCGGTTTCGGCAAGGTGGTCTTCGAATTCATCCAGCCGTTGTTCAAGAACGCCCGCCCCGACCGGCTGCGCATCATCAAGGCCGCCTGCCTGCTGCACGATGTCAGCTGGCGCGCCCATCCCGACTACCGCGCCGAGGACTGTTTCGACAACGCCACCCGCGCCAACCTGGGCGGGCTCAAGCACGCCGAACGCATCTACCTGGGCCTGGCGCTGCTGCACCGCTATTCCAACAAGCGCGAGGGCACCCGTTTCGAGGATCTCTACCAGATCCTCGACGAGAAATCGGCCCAGGAGGCCGAGGTTCTGGGCAAGGCGATGCGCTTCGCCGCGATGCTCTGGCTGAAGGAAGATGCCCACCTCGGCGAGTTGCGATGGCAGTCGCGCAAGAAGGTGCTGCACTTGCGCCTGTCGCCGCAGGCCGCGCCGCTCTTCGGCGAGGTGGCCCGGGCGCGCTTCATGTCGCTGGCCGCTTCGCTCGGCGCCACTGCTGAGATCCGCGCCTGAGCCCCGACCGGGCTCAGATCTCGATGTCCTCCTTGGGGGCGGGCTCCTCGCCCATCTCCTCGGGGGTCTTGCGACGGATGATGATGTCGCCGTTCGGCAGCATCTCGGGCGGATGGTAGTTGCTGAGATCCTCGATCTCGCCCATCAACTCGGCAAAGGCCGGTCCCATCTCCTGCACGAAACGGCGCAGTTGGGGGCCCATCTTCTCGGCCATTTCCTCCAGGTCCTTCAGGGCCGGCTCCATCTCGCGCATCATGCCTTCGAAGAACATCTGCGCGCCCCGCTCCATCAGCGAGAGGCCGTTGTTCGCCTCCGCCTCCGCCCCCGGGTCCTGCGCCGCGGCGGGCTGCGCCAGGCAAAGCGCGGTCGCGGCTGTCATGACGATGCGTCTCATGGCTCCAATATAGGCCAACCGCGTGACGGTTTTAAGATGAAACCGGCGCTCAGGCCCGCGCGCCCGTGCGGTCGGCGCTGATCCGCTCCCAGGCGCGGTTGATGTCCACGATGCGCCGCTCGGCCAGCCTGACCGCCTCCTGCGGTACGCCGCGCGCGATCATCCGGTCGGGGTGGCTCTCGCGGACCTGCCGGCGCCACGCGCGGCGGATCTCCTCCAGGCTCATGTCCGGGCTGACGCCGAGCACCATGTAGGGGTCGGGCTCGGCATCGGGCACGAAGCGGCTGCGCAGGCTCTGGAATTCGGTCTCGCCGATGCCGAAGATCTCGGCCACCCGCGCGAGAAAGCGGTCCTCCTCGGGGTGGTAACTGCCATCGGCCAGCGCGATGTGGAACAGCCCCTCCATCAGATCACACAGGGTGCCCGTCTCGCCGCGGAACATCCGCTTGATGCGCGCCGCGTAGTCCTCGTAGCCGGCCACGTCCTGCCGCGCCAGGTTGAAGACGCGCGCGGCGCCGGGCTCGTCCTCGCGCGCGATCTGGAACACCTCGCGGAAGGCGGTGACCTCGTCGCGCGTCACCAGCCCGTCGGCCTTGGCCATCTTGGCGCTCAGCGCGATCACCGCGATGGTGAAGGCCACGCTGCGCTCCGGCGGGGTGCGCAGCCGGTCGAAGACGCTGGCCAGCGATTCGCCCTTGGCCAGGGCCGAGACGGCCCGGGATATGCGGCTCCAGATCGACATGGGCATGACCCTACCGGTTGTGGCGCACGGAGTCAGCGCGCCTCCAGAACTTTCTGCAGCACGATCAGGTCCATCCAGCGCCCGAATTTCCAGCCCACCTCCGGCAGCAAGGCGATCCGGGCGTAACCCAGCCGCTCGTGGAAGGCCACGCCGGCGGGATTCTCGCCGCTCACGCCGGCGATCATGGAATGCGCGCCCGCGGCGCGGGCATGATCCTCCAGCGCCGTCACCAGCGCCCGGCCCATGCCGCGGCCCCGTGCCGCCGGGCCCAGAACCACCGTGTGTTCCATCGTGCGCGCATAGCCGGGGCCGCCGCGAAACTGGAAATAGGTGGCAAATCCCGCCGGCCCGCCGGCATCCTCGGCCACGAGAAAGGCATGGCCCGCCGCCTGCCGCGCCACGATCTCCTCCGCCATGCCGGCGGCGGTCTTTTCCCGGCTGTTGAAGGTCACGGCGGTGTCACGGATCTGCGGATTCCAGATGGCGGCGATCGTGGCGGCGTCCGCCGCACGCGCCGGGCGCAGCCTCATGCCAGCACCCGGGCGCCCCGCGGCGTCGCGATCTCGGCGCGCAGGGCCGGCGCCCCCGTCTGGAAAACCACCCGCGGGTCGCGCAGCCCGGGCGTCAGCCGGGCCTCCAGTTCGGGCGCGCGCGGGTGGCAGACCACCAGCCGCGTCAGCCGGCAGCCCGTTTCGGGCAGCCGCGCCGCGGGGTGGTCGCCCGCCTCCCACTCGATCAGGGCCGGGAACCGGTTGTCGAATGGCAGCCGCCCGTCCGCGGGCACCGCCATCCGCCACCGCAGATCCCCCCGCGCCAGCCTGACCGGCTGTCCGGCCTCGGGCAGGCGCGCCACGGCGTCCTCCAGGCTCTGCGTCCGGCAGATCCAGTTGTGCAGGCGCGGCGGCCCCGCGAACCGGTCCAGATCGAACCACCGGGGATAGCCAGGGGTGGGCGCCTCCGGGTCGATGGCGATCACCTCCAGGTAGCAGCCCGGGCCCAGCCCCAGCAGCACGTTGTGGGTGGCGAAATGCGCATGCCGCCCGCCGGGCGCCATCGGCACGCCCAGCGCCTTTTCCACGGCCGCCTGCCCCGCCGCCAGGTCCGTGCAGGCCACCGCCAGGTGATCGAGTTCCAGCATCTTCCCCCGCGCCCCGTCATCGCACCCCCCGATCCTAGCCCCGGGCCGCGGCCGGCCGCAATGCCCGCCGCCGCGGGATCAGACCAGGCGCGCCGCCAGTTCCCACAGCGTCCAGAGCGCCACGAGGACCGTGGGATGGAAGGTCATGGCAAAGCCCAGCACCCGCAACGGCGCGCCCCGGTGCGCCCCGATCCAGAAGATGATCCGCGCCACGGCGAAGCCCAGGCCAAGGGTCATCAGAACGCCGGGGCCCGCCGCGCCCAGGATCACCGCCGCCGCCGGCCAGATCGTCAGCGCCAGAACGAGCTGTTCCACCGTGTTGGCCAGGACCCTGTTGTCGGCCTCCCCGGGTCCGCCGGGGGCAAAGGCCGCCTCCGCCCCGCCCGCGCGGCGCAGCGCGACCCGGCCCACCAGCGCCAGAAGCACCAGCCCCGGCGCCAAGAAACCCGTCATGATCGTGGGCATCAGCGCGAAGACCGGGATCTCGACCACCTGCGCGCCCACGACGAGCAACAGCAGCCCCCAGGCCAGTCCGCCGCCCAGGTCCAGAATCAGCAGTCCGCGTGCCGGCATGCCCCGCCCCTCCTTCACGTGCGCCGCGGGCGCCGGGCGCCCGCGATCATGATGTTAGGCGCGGGCCGCGCGGATCAAGCGCAGAATGTCCTGCGCGGCCTCGGGGATGTTCGTGCCCGGCCCGAAGATCGCCTTGACCCCGGCTTCCTTGAGGAAATCGTAGTCCTGCTGCGGGATGACGCCGCCGCAGATCACGATGATGTCCTCCGCGCCCTTGTCGCGCAGCGCCTCGATCAGCTGCGGGGCCAGCGTCTTGTGCCCCGCCGCCTGACTGGAGATTCCCACCACGTGCACGTCGTTGTCGATGGCATCCTGCGCGGCCTCTTCCGGGGTCTGGAACAGCGGGCCGACGTCCACGTCGAAACCGATGTCGGCGAAGGCCGTGGCGATCACCTTGGCGCCGCGGTCATGGCCGTCCTGGCCCATCTTGACCACCAGCAGGCGCGGGCGCCGGCCCTCCTCCTCGGCGAAGTCCTCGACCGATTTCTGGATGGCGGCGAATTCATCGTCGCCCTCGTAGGCCTTGCCGTAGACCCCGGCCAGCGTCTTCACCTCGGCGCGGTGACGGCCGAAGACCTTTTCCATGCTCATGCTGATCTCTCCCACCGTGGCCCGGGCGCGGGCGGCCTCGACCGCTGCCTCGAGCAGATTGCCCCCCTCCTGCGCCCGGCGCGTCAGGTCTTCCAGCGCCGCGGTGCAGGCCGCCTCGTCGCGGTTGGCCCGGACGGTTTCCAGCCGCCGAACCTGCGACTTCAGGACCGCCGAGTTGTCGATATCCAGCAGGTCGATTGGGTCCTCCTTGTCGCGGCGGTACTTGTTGACGCCCACGATCACCTCCTCGCCGCGGTCGATCATCGCCTGGCGTGTCGCGGCCGTCTCCTCGATCCGGAGCTTGGGCATGCCACTGGCCACCGCCTTGGTCATGCCGCCCATCTCCTCGACCTCCTGCATCAGTTCCCAGGCCTTCTCGGCCAGGTCGTGGGTCAGTTTCTCGACGTAGTAGGATCCCGCCAGCGGATCGACCACGTTGGTGATCCCCGTCTCCTCCTGCAGGATCAGCTGGGTGTTGCGCGCGATACGGGCGCTGAAATCGGTGGGCAGCGCCATCGCCTCGTCCAGGGCGTTGGTGTGCAGGCTCTGCGTGCCGCCCAGAACGGCGCTCAGCGCCTCGTAGGCGGTGCGCACCACATTGTTGTAGGGGTCCTGCTCCTGCAGGCTGACACCGCTGGTCTGGCAGTGGGTGCGCAGCATCTTGGACTTCTCGTTCTGCGCGCCGAACTCCTCCATCACGCGGTGCCACAGCAGGCGCGCGGCGCGCAGCTTGGCCGCCTCCATGAAGAAGTTCATCCCGATGGCGAAGAAGAACGACAGCCGCGGCGCGAAACGGTCCACGTCCATGCCGGCCGCGATCGCCGCCTTCACGTATTCACGCCCGTCGGCCAGGGTATAGGCCAGCTCCTGCACCAGGTTCGCCCCGGCCTCCTGCATGTGGTAGCCGGAAATCGAGATCGAGTTGAAGCGCGGCATCTCGTTCGCGGTGTACTCGATGATGTCGCTGACGATCCGCATCGAGGGTTCGGGCGGATAGACATAGGTGTTGCGCACCATGAATTCCTTGAGGATGTCGTTCTGGATGGTGCCCGACAGGTCCGCACGCGCGACGCCCTGCTCCTCGCCGGCGACGATGTAGCTGGCCATCACCGGGATGACCGCGCCATTCATGGTCATCGACACGCTCACCTGGTCCAGCGGGATGCCGTCGAAGAGGATCTTCATGTCCTCCACGCTGTCGATGGCCACGCCCGCCTTGCCCACGTCGCCCAGCACGCGGGGGTGATCGCTGTCATAGCCGCGATGGGTGGCCAGGTCGAAGGCGACCGAAACCCCCTGCTGCCCGGCGGCGAGGTTGCGGCGGTAGAAAGCGTTCGATTCCTCCGCCGTCGAAAAGCCCGCGTATTGCCGGATGGTCCAGGGCCGGCCGGCGTACATGGTCGCCCGCGGCCCGCGCACGAAGGGCGCCGCGCCGGGAACGCTGCCAAGGTGGTCCAGCCCCGCGACATCCTCTTCGGTATAAAGCGGGGCGACCTCGATCCCCTCCAGCGTCTTCCAGGTCAGTTCCTCCAGGGGCCGGCCCTTGAGCTCCTTCTCGGCCAGCTCACGCCAAGTGTCTTTTTTCGATGCCATCTCCGTGTCCTCTTGTCGTTCGGCCGGCGGGCGGCTGTGGCCCCGCCCTGTCCGGCCCGGTTTCCTCGATCCATGTCGCCAGGCCATCGGCGCCGGCGCGCAGCCAGGCCAGGTCGCGCGCATAGGCGGCCCGCAGCGCCGCCGCCTGCTCCGTCGTGAAGGGCTGCCAGCGCCCCGTGCCCGCGCCCAGGGGGGCCGGATCCTCGCCGCGCTCGGCTACGAGCGCCCGCAGCCGCGGCAGGTCCGGCGCGCGGTTGCGCCAGCTTCGGGCGTGCCGCCGGGGCGGCGCGGCCAGTTCCATGCCGCGGGCCAGCAGCGCCTCTGGCCGGCCGCCGAAGCCTTCGAAGGGCAGCACGCGGATCTCGGCCCCGGGCACCGCGCAGGCGATGTCGCCCACGACCTCGCGCCAGCCGCGCCGCGCCTCTGCCAACGCCGCCAGCCTGCGCGCGGAGGGCAGCGGATGCCCGCGCGCCACCGCGAAGGCCAGCACCGAAGCCCAGTAGCTTTCCTGCGCCCGCACCGACAGGACCACCCGGCCCGTTTGCCCGCCGAAAGCCGCCGCCAACCGGGCCATCCGCTCCCCGGCCGCGGGGTAGAGCGCGCAGGCCCGCAGGTTGGCCCGGGGCGTGCCCAGCAGGTTCTCGTCGCTCACGATCAGCAGGCCAAGACCGCGGTCCGCGCTGCGCCGCAACTGCAGCGCGAGGCGCCCCCGCGCGCGGGTCAGATCCCGCGGAAGGGCCATTACGCCAGGCTGTGGAAGCACCCCCTTCAGCAGCCCGTCGCGCAGGCGCAGCGGTCCCCAGAAACCGACCCCGCGTTGCCCGAGGGCCGCGGCATTGCCGCGCAGGTAGTGCTGAAGGCTGGTGGTGGCGGTGCGATGCGCCCCGGGGTGCAGAATGATTTCCATGTGCTGACGCGCCTTTCGTGCCTGGGCCGCGGGTTGCGGACGGGGCGGGCTGCCCCGCCGCCATCCTGCCGCGCGGCTCCTGAGCAGGCGCTTAACGGTAAAATTTTCACGGCCGGCTGGGCATTCCGGCTTCGCATTCGGCGCCCCGGGGCCTATATTCCCGCGCACAGGAGGGTCCATGAAACTGATCTTGCCGCTGGTTTTTCTGGCATTTGCTGCCACCGGCCTGTCCGCACAGGACACGGGCGAGACGGCAGAGACAGAGGCCGAGCCCGCGCCGCCCATCATCCTTTCGGACGAGGACGTGGCGCTCAAGGACTTCAAGTGGACCAACCGGCCCCTCGTCGTCTTCGCCGAAAGCCCCAACGATCCCCGGTTCATCGAGCAGATGGAATACATTACCGAGGGCCTGGATGAACTGGCCGAGCGCGATGTCGTCGTGCTCACCGACACCGATCCCGATGCCGACAGCCCCCTGCGCGAGGAGCTGCGCCCGCGCGGCTTCATGCTGGCGCTCGTCGGCAAGGACGGCACAGTATACCTGCGCAAGCCCGTGCCGTGGAGCGTGCGCGAGATCACCCGCGTGATCGACAAGATGCCCATGCGCCAGCAGGAGATCCGCCGCCGGCGCGGCGACAGCTGACGCGCGCGGGGGGCCATCTACCGCTCTCCCATGGCCGCGACCAGCAGCCCGGTATCGGGGTCCAGCAGCATCAGCGTGCCGCTCGCCCCGTCCCAGCCCAGCAGGGCGCGCGGGTTGTCCAGCGCGTAGCGGAAGGCGCTGGTCGTCGTCTCGTCCATGCAGGCCCGCCCCTCCAGCGCCGCACGCCGCAGCGCCATGCCGGTGCCGCGCGCGGCATTGGCCAGCGCCACCATGCCGGCGTCGGGGCTCCGGGCCGGATCGTCCAGCGCCGCCCGGCCGCGCGCCTCCAGCGCCTGCAGGAAACCGGCCACGCCGCGCCGCCGCGGCAGGGCCGACCGCACCCGTTCGTCCACCACCGTGAAGGTCGCGGCCGCGCAGCCCGCGCGCGCGGCGAAGGCCCGCGTTTCGCCGAGGGCGAACCACTGGGACAGCCTTTCGCGCAGCGCCGCCTCGTCCTCGCGCGCGCAGCCCGCAAGGGCCAGGGCGGCCAGCACCAACGGCGCCGCCGCCCGCCCCGCCATATGACCGCGCGCCCGGCTCATCGCGTCATTCGAACTCCATGATCACGTCATCCACCGCCAGGCTGTCGCCCGTGCCCGCGTTGATCTTGGCGACCACGCCCTTGCGCTCGGCCCGCAGGATGTTTTCCATCTTCATCGCCTCGACGGTGCACAGCGCCTGCCCCTCCTGGACCTCCTGGCCCGCCTCGACGTGCAGGCCGACCAGAAGCCCGGGCATCGGGCAAAGCAGCATCTTGGAGGTATCAGGCGGCTGTTTCTCGGGCATTAACGCGGCCAGTTCCGCCTGCCGGGGCGTGCGCACGTGCACCTTCAGGTCCGCGCCGCGGCTGCGGATGCGGAAGCCGCCCGAGATCTTGCCGACCTTCAGCACCAGCGGCGCCCCGTCCACCGAGATCTCGGCCAACTGGTCGCCCGGCGTCCAGGGGCTGCTGACGCGCATCACCGCGCCGTCGCCGAAGGTCACGGTCGAGCCGTCGGGATCGGCGGCGACCTGCACCGGGAACTGCCGGCCCTGCAGGGTCACCACCCAGTCCTCGCCAACGTGGCGTTCGTGGTTGTCCATCCGTCCCGAGACGCGGGTGCGCCGGATCTCGGCCACGCGGTGCATGGCCGCGCAGCTGGCCGCGATGCGCCGCAGCGTGTCCTCGGGCAACTCCACGCCGGCGAAACCCTCGGGGTATTCCTCGGCGATGAAGGCGGTCGTCATGTCGCCGGCCACGAACTTGGGATGATCCATCACCGCCGACAGGAACGGTAGGTTGTGCCCGATGCCCTCCACCTCGAAGGCGTCGAGCGCGTTGCGCATCCCCTCGATCGCCTCGGCACGGGTGTGGCCCCAGGTGCACAGCTTGGCGATCATCGGATCGTAGTACATCGAGATCTCGCCGCCCTCGAAGACGCCGGTGTCGTTGCGCACCACCGCGCCCTCGACGGCCAGTTCCTGCGGCGGGCGATAGCGCGTCAGCCGCCCGATGGAGGGCAGGAAATTGCGATAGGGATCCTCGGCATAGAGCCGGCTCTCGATCGCCCAGCCCTTGAGCCGGATCTCGTCCTGGCTCAGCGCCAGGTTCTCGCCCGCGGCCACGCGGATCATCTGCTCCACCAGGTCCACGCCGGTGATCAGTTCGGTCACCGGGTGCTCCACCTGCAGGCGCGTGTTCATCTCCAGGAAGTAGAAGTTCTTGTCGCCGTCCACGATGAACTCCACCGTGCCCGCGCTGGCGTAGTCCACCGCGTGCGCCAGTGCCAGGGCCTGCTCGCCCATGCGCTTGCGCGTCGCCTCGTCCAGGAAGGGGCTCGGCGCCTCCTCGATGACCTTCTGGTTGCGCCGCTGGATGGAGCATTCGCGCTCGCCCAGGTAGACGCCGCCGCCGTGCTGGTCGCACAGCACCTGGATCTCGATATGGCGCGGCTGGGTGACGAACTTCTCGATGAAGATCCGGTCGTCGCCGAAGGAACTGGCCGCCTCGTTCTTGGACGACTGGAACCCCTCGCGCGCCTCCTCGTCGGTCCAGGCGATGCGCATGCCCTTGCCGCCGCCGCCGGCACTGGCCTTGAGCATCACCGGATAGCCGATCTCCCGGCTGATCCGCACCGCCTCCTCGGCGTCATCGATCAGGCCCATCACCCCGGGCACGGTGTTCACGCCGGCCTCGTCGGCGATCTTCTTCGAGGTGATCTTGTCGCCCATGGCCTCGATCGCGCCCTTGGGCGGCCCGATGAAGGCCACGCCCTCGGCCTCCAGCGCCTCGGCGAACTTCGGGTTCTCTGAGAGGAAGCCGTAGCCCGGATGCACCGCCTCGGCGCCCGTCTGGCGGATGGCCTCCATCACCTTGTCGATGACAATGTAGGAATCGCTGGCCGGCGCCGGGCCGATATGCACCGCCTCGTCAGCCATCTGAACGTGCAGCGCGCTGCGGTCGGCGTCGGAATAGACGGCGACGGTCTGAATGCCCATCTTTCGGGCGGTCTTGATCACGCGGCAGGCGATCTCGCCGCGGTTGGCGATCAGGATCTTGTTGAACATGCGATGTCCCTTCTTCCGGTGTTGGGCCCTGCGGGCCGGGCGTGACAGGGGCCGCCGCCGCGCAAGACGCGCGCGGCCCCGCGATGAATGCGCCGCCCCCGCGGGGGGCGGGCGGGCAACCTGGGTGTGGCAGGGGGGCGGGCCGCGCCGCTCGCGGACAAAAATGCGGGCGGCCTGCATGGGGAACAGGACCGCCCGCCAGGGGAAGGGTAACGGCGCGGACTTCGCGTCACGATCCGATGGGGGGCCACCGCTACGCCCCAGACCCTGCCCAATCCGGTGCCCTTCGCCAAACGCGCCGCGCCCCGCCGCGCCAAATCGGCTGTATCTTGCGTAAATCCCGCGCACCTAAGCGGAATCCTGCCATTCACCGCCGCAGGCGCGGTGCGCGGGATGCGCGCCGGCGCGCTCACCACGCGTCCTCGTCGAAGGCGTCGGGGAAGGCCGCGCGCGCCGCCGCCACATCCAGCACCAGCATCGCGTCGTAGCTTTGCGGGTCAAAGGGCTCTTCGGCCGGCAGCACCTCGCGCCCGAACAGCCAGCTCAGCCGCCCGGCATCCAGGTTGCCGCGCGCGAAAGGCTCCGCGCCGAAATGCTCCCACAGCGCGCGCACGAAGGCAGCATCGGCCGCGCGATCCACGCCGCGTCGGTCGCGGTAGCGCTCGCGCCGGATGATCGGCGTCGCCCCCTTGGGATTGGCGCGGCGAATGGTGAACTGGAAATCCGTGCCCGGCAGACGCCCGGGAAACCCGCGATGCTTTATCATGCGCCACCCCCCGGATCGCAGGGGCGCGCGCGGGGCGGGACAGGCCCGAAGGCCTGTCCCGATAACAGCTTACGAGCCGTACTTGCCGGTCGGCTCGGGCTCGGTCGTGATCGGCTCGGGCTCGACCACGACGAATTCTTCTTCGGCCTGCTGGGCGCAAGCTGCGACGAATGCGACGAGGCCCAGGGCCACGATGCTCTTGAGGGTGTTCGACATGTATGTCTCCTGTCTGACTCAAAGGACGAGCGCAGGGCTATTCGCCCCACCTGCCCCACTTTCGAGGTATGGGTCACTTGGCCGTAACCGGCTTCCAGATTAACGCAAAAGTTTTCCGTGCGATATGCCGCCTGGACGATGATTCCGGACAGTGACCTGAATGCCGCATTCCTCCACCGGCCCGAGGTTTTTTCCGCAAGATATTGTGCAGCCATCAGAACATCTCCCAGATACAGGCGCCGTCCTCGATCCGGTAGGCCTCGAAGACCTGGTCGGTCTCCGGATCGAAAACGCCGAACTCCGCCGGCTTGTCGGCAAGAGAGATGATTACCCGATCGGGCACGGCACCACCCGACCGCACGCGCGGCACCACGAACTCGGTGCACAGGTATTCCAGGTCCGCCATCACCGTCTCGAAGGGCATGGAATCGCTAAAGGCCGATGCCACGAAGCGGAAGCGCACAACCTCACCGGCCGCGGCCACGTCGCGCAGACGCTCGTGAAACCGCGCCTCCAACCCCGATGGCAGAGCGAGCCGCGGCGCCGCCTCCTCGCCGGCAACCGCCCCTGCCATCACCGCGGGCGCCAGGATATGCAAGAGATGTCGCCGCATCCGATCCGGTTTCGTCCTTCCTCACGCCGGGCATGGCCCGGGCCCGCGCGCACCGCGCCGGGACCGACCGCGCACAGGCCCCGCCCGGGCAGCCGGGGCCCGGCACATTCCCTCACAGCGGGATGTTGTCGTGCTTCTTCCAGGGCTTGGCGACCTTCTTGTTGCGCAGGCTGGCAAAGGCGCGCGCCACGCGCATCCGAGTGCTGCGCGGCTGGATCACCTCATCGATGAAGCCGCGCTCGGCCGCGACGAAGGGATTGGCAAAGCGTTCCTCGTATTCCGCGGTCCGCGCCGCGATCTTCTCGGGGTCGTCCAGGTCCGAGCGGTAGAGGATCTCGGTCGCGCCCTTGGCGCCCATCACCGCCACCTCCGACGTGGGCCAGGCATAGTTGAAATCTCCGCGCAGGTGCTTGGAGCTCATCACCACGTAGGCCCCACCGAAGGCCTTGCGCGTGATGACCGTGACCTTCGGCACCGTCGCCTCGCCATAGGCATAAAGCAGCTTGGCCCCGTGCTTGATCACGCCGCCGTATTCCTGCCCCGTCCCGGGCAGGAAGCCGGGCACGTCCACGAAGGTCAGGATCGGGATCTCGAAGGCATCGCAGAACCGCACGAACCGCGCGGCCTTGCGCGCGCTGTCGATGTCCAGAACCCCGGCCAGCACCATCGGCTGGTTGGCCACGACGCCCACGGTGCGCCCCTCCAGGCGGATGAAGCCGGTGATGATGTTCTTGGCGAAATCCTCCTGGATCTCGTAGAAATCCCCTTCGTCCGCGATCTTCCCGATCAACTCCTTCATGTCGTAGGGCGTGTTGGGATTGTCCGGCACCAAGGTGTCCAGGCTGGACTCCACGCGCCCCGGCTCGTCGAAGAAGGGCCGCACCGGGGGCATCTCGCGGTTGTTGGCCGGCAGGAAGTCCACCAGCCGGCGCACCTCGGCCAGCGCCTCGACCTCGTTCTCGAAGGCCCCGTCGGCCACCGACGACTTCTTGGTGTGCGTCAGCGCGCCGCCCAGCTCCTCGGCCGTGACGTGCTCGTTCGTCACCGTCTTGACCACGTCGGGCCCGGTCACGAACATGTAAGAGCTGTCCTTGACCATGAAGATGAAGTCGGTCATCGCCGGCGAATAGACCGCCCCGCCCGCGCAGGGCCCCATGATGACCGAGATCTGCGGAATCACGCCCGAGGCCTCGATGTTGCGCTGGAACACCTCGCCGTAGCCCGCCAGGCTGTCCACGCCCTCCTGGATGCGCGCGCCACCCGAATCGTTCAGCCCGATCACCGGCGCCCCGTTCTGCACCGCCATGTCCATGATCTTGCAGATCTTCTGCGCGTGCGTTGCACTGACCGAGCCGCCCAGCACCGTGAAATCCTGGCTGAAGACATAGACCTTGCGACCGTTGATCGTGCCCCAGCCGGTGACCACCCCGTCGCCATAGGGGCGGTTCTTCTCCATGCCGAAATCGGTGCAGCGGTGCGCGACGAACATGTCGAACTCCTCGAAGCTGCCCTCGTCCAGCAACAACTCCAGGCGCTCGCGCGCCGTCAGCTTTCCCTTGCCGTGCTGGGCGTCGATCCGCTTCTGCCCCCCGCCCAGCCGGGCCTCCCCCCGGCGGTCCTCGAGTTCCTGAAGGATGTCTTTCATGGCGCTCCCCTTGCGATTTTGCGCGACCATAGGGAAACTGCCCTCCGGCACAAAGCGGAATCTGGCAAATTTGCAAAGTTGTGCAAACAGCCAAACGCTAACCTGAAAACCTGCAAAGGGCGCCGCATGCGCAGCGATCTCGTGATCCAGATGGTCTCCGCCCATGCCGAGGGCGAGGTCGGCAATGTCGTTACCGGCGGCGTCGCCCCGCCCCCGGGCGAAAGCCTGTGGGACATGCGCGACCGGCTGCACGCCGACGGACGCCTGCGCAACCTGCTGCTCAACGAACCGCGCGGCGGCGTCTTCACCCATGTCAACCTGCTGGTGCCCCCGCGCGACCCGCGCGCCGCCGCCGGTTTCCTGACGATGGAACCCGCCCACACCCCGCCGATGTCCGGCTCCAACACCATCTGCGTGGCCACCGTCCTGCTGGAAACCGGCATGGTCGCGATGCAAGAGCCCGAAACCCGGTTCGTGCTCGAGGCCGCCGCCGGCCCGCTCGAGATCACGGCCCGCTGCCAAGGCGGCAAGGCCGAGGCGATCACCCTGACCAACGTGCCCGCCTTCGTCGACTGTCTCGACGCGCCGCTGGAGGTCCCGGGGCTGGGCACCGTCACCGTGGACACCGCCTTCGGCGGCGACAGCTTCGTGCTGTTGCGCGCCGCCGACCTCGACCTCGCCCTCACCCCCGACGCCGCCCGCGACCTCGCCGGCCTCGGCGCCCGCATCACCACCGCGGCCAACGACCAGCTCGGCTTCACTCACCCCGCCGCGAACTGGCCCCACATCTCCTTCTGCCAGTTCACCGAGGATACGACCCGCGATGCCGGCACCCTCGCCGGCCTCTCGGCGGTGGTCATCGACCCCGGCAAGGTCGACCGCTCGCCCACGGGCACCGGCTGCTCGGCACGGATGGCCACGCTGCACGCCCGCGGCCGCCTGGCGCCCGGCCAGGCCTACACCGGCCGCTCGCTCCTGGGCGGGCGGTTCCACTGCCGCCTCCTGCGCGAGACGCGGGTCGCCGGCCGCCCCGCCATCGTGCCGCAGATCACCGGCCGCGCCTGGATCACCGGCACCCACCAGATCCTGCGCGACCCCGCCGACCCCTGGCCCGAGGGCTACCGCCTCTCCGATACCTGGCCACCCGGCGCCTGACCCCCGGCCCCTTCTTCTTGGCCGAAATACTCCGGGGAGCGCGAGGGGCAGCGCCCCTCGCCCCGCCGCCCGCGCGGGCATGCCGCCACGAATTTGATCATATGGACAAACCGCCCGCGCGGGCGTACTCCCCGGGCATGGCCCAGCCTCCCGGGGTCCGCTTCCTGGACCGTTCCACACCGCCGCATATCCTCACGCTGATCCTGCTCGCGGGGATCTCGGCGCTGGCCATGAACATCTTCCTGCCCAGCCTGCCGGGCATGACCGCCCATTTCGACACCGAGTACCGGCTGATCCAGCTGTCGGTGGCGCTCTACCTCGCGGTGAACGCCGCCCTGCAGATCGTCATGGGCCCGATCTCGGACCGGCTGGGCCGCCGCCCGGTGATCCTGGGCGGGCTGGGGATCTTCCTGCTGGCCACGCTCGGCTGCCTGCTGGCGGGCAACGTCTGGGTCTTCCTGGCCTTCCGCATGCTGCAGGCCACCATCGTGGCCGCCATGGTGCTCTCCCGCGCGGTGGTGCGCGACATGGTCCCGCAGGACCAGGCGGCCTCGATGATCGGCTACGTGACCATGGGCATGGCGGTGGTCCCGATGATCGGGCCCGCCTTCGGCGGCCTGCTGGACGAGTTCTTCGGCTGGAAGGCGAACTTCTGGGCGCTCTTCGCCCTGGGCGCGCTGGTGACCTGGCTCGCCTGGGCCGACCTGGGCGAGACCGCGCCGGCCCGCGGCAGCACCCTGCGCGAACAGATCCGCGACTACCCCGAGCTCTTCGCCTCGCCGCGGTTCTGGGGCTACGCGCTGGCCACCGCCTTCTCCTCGGGCGCCTTCTTCGCCTACCTGGGCGGCGCGCCCTTCGTGGGCGACCAGGTCTTCGGCCTCGACCCGGCGCTGCTGGGCCTCTACTTCGGGGCCCCGGCCGTGGGCTATTTCCTGGGCAACTTCGCCTCGGGCCGCTATTCGGTGCGCGCGGGCGTCAACCGCATGGTGCTTTGGGGCACGCTGGCCAACGCCGCCGGCATCGCCACGAACCTCGCGCTGTTCCACGCCGGGCTGGGCAGCGCGCTCGGCTTCTTCGGGCTCATGACGCTCATGGGGCTGGGCAACGGCATGGTGATCCCCAACGCCACCGCGGGCGCGCTCTCGGTGCGCCCGCACCTGGCGGGCACCGCCAGCGGGCTGGCCGGCGCGCTGATGATCGGCGGGGGCGCGGCGCTCTCGGCGCTGGCCGGCGCGCTGCTCGGCCCGGGCACGGGGGCCTTTCCGCTGCTGTGGATCATGCTGGCCACGGCCCTGGCCGCGGTCGCCGCGATCGTGCTGGTGCTCTGGCGCGAACGCCAGATCGCCATGTGAGCCTCAGCCCACCATCAGCTTGGCGGCGATAGCCCACATGGTCAGCCCCACCACCAGGTCCAGCACCCGCCAGCTCTCGGGACGCCGGAACAGCGGCGCCAGCGCCCGCGCGCCGTAGCCCAGCGTGATGAAGAAGACGAAACTGGCCGTCACCGCGCCGGCCCCGAAGGCCAGCCTGGCCTCGTACTGCGCGCTGACCGAGCCCAGCAGCACCACCGTGTCCAGGTAGACATGCGGGTTGAGCCAGGTCAGCGCCAGGCAGGTCCCCAGCGCCCGGCGCAGGCCGCCGGCCGCCGGACCCGCCTCCATCACGGCGCCGCCGCGCCAGGCCGCCAGCAGGGTCCGCCCCCCGTAGACGACCAGGAAGACCGCCCCGCCCCAGCGCATCACCGCCGCCAGCCCCGGCACCGCCGCGGCCAGGGCGCCGAAGCCGGCCACGCCCGCGCTCACCAGCAGCGCGTCCGAGACCGCGCAGGTCATCACCACCGCGCCCACGTGCTCCCGCCGCAGTCCCTGCCGCAGGACAAAGGCGTTCTGCGCTCCGATGGCCAGGATCAGCGAGATCCCCAGCGCAAAGCCCGCCGCCGCTGCCTGCATCGCCCTCTCCTTGCCGCGCCGCCCGCGCGCCAGCCATAGGCCGACCCGCCATGGCGCGCAATGAAATCAATCCGGAACAAATCCGATGTGCCGCGGTTTCCGTAGACCCTGTGTTTGGATCAACAAGGAGGACCTATTCCAATGAACCGTCGATTCCTGCTCACGGGCAGCGCGCTCGCTGCCGCATCCGCCGTCCTCGTGGGCTGCACCCAGCCGGACCCGCGCCCCGACATCGTCGATCTCGCAACCTCGACGGACAGCCTGTCCACGCTTGCCACGGCCGTCCAGACAGCGGGTCTGACCGACACGTTGCGCGGGCCCGGGCCCTTCACGGTCTTCGCGCCCACCAATGCCGCCTTCGACGCGCTGCCCGCGGGCACGGTCGACACCCTGCTGACGCCGGAAAACCGCGACCAGCTGACCGATATCCTGACCTACCACGTGGTGCCGGGCACCATCACCTCCGACCAGCTCGCGGGGGAGGTGGTCACCGTGACCACCGTTCAGGGACAGGAGCTGACGGTCGATGGCCGGATGGACAAGTACGGCTCCGGGGTCACCGTGAACGGCGAGACCGTCGTGCAGGCGGATATCATGGCCTCCAACGGCGTGGTCCACGTCATCGACGGCGTTCTGATGCCCGAGTGATCGCACCCGGCCCCGGCCTTTGCGCCGGGGCTGCCCCGCGGTCGGGCGGGGGTGCCGCACGCCCCGGGCCTGACCCGGGGCCTCGCGGAGGTGCCACATTCAGCCCGCACCGGGACACGGTGCCAAGCGCGCCTGCTGTCCGGAAAGCCCGTACGGCGCGTACGGTCCGTACGGCGCAAGAGCGGGCCGTTCACTCGGCCGCGAGTCGGGCCATGACCTCGTCGCTGGCTTCGAAATTGGTGGTCACGCGCTGTACGTCGTCGTCGTCCTCCAGCGCCTCCACCAGCTTCATCAGCTTTTGCATTCCTTCCAGGTCCAGCTCGGTGGTGTTCAGCGGGCGCCAGACCAGGCGGGTGGACTCGCTTTCGCCCAGGCTTTCCTCAAGGGCGGTGGAGACATCGTTGAGATCGGTGTCCACACACCAGATGGTGTGGCCGACCTCGCCCGATTCCACATCCTCTGCCCCCGCCTCGATGGCGGCCATCAGCACGGTCTCGGCATCGCCCACGTCGGCGGGGTAACGCACCTCGCCCTTGCGTTCGAACATGAAGGCCACGCTGCCGCTTTCGCCCATGTTGCCGCCGTTCTTGGTGAAGGTGGACCGCACGGTCGAGGCGGTGCGGTTGCGGTTGTCGGTCATCGCCTCCACGATGACCGCCACCCCGCCGGGGCCATAGCCTTCGTACCGGATCTCCTCGTAATCCTCGCTGTCGCCCGCTTGGCTTTTCTTGACGGCGCGCTCGATCACGTCCTTGGGCACGGATTCCTTCTTGGCTTCCTTGATGGCCATGCGCAGCCGCGGGTTCTTGTCCGGGTCGGGGTCCCCCAGCTTGGCGGCAACGGTGATCTCCTTGGAAAGCTTGGAGAAAAGCTTGGAGCGCGCGGCATCCTGCCGGCCCTTGCGATGCTGGATGTTGGCCCATTTGGAATGGCCTGCCATGGTCGTCCTCCGAATTGCGTGACGCAGCGTTCCGCCTGATATATGGCAGCGGCCGGGGCACTCGCAAGGCGCTTGGCGCGCGGACCTTTCGCGACGCGCATGAGTTGGCCCCCGCAAACCAGCACGAGGTGGACGCGTGACGGCGGATCAGATCATCCTCTTCAGTCTCTTCATCCTGCTCTTCGGCATGCTGATGTAGGGGCGTATCCGGTACGACCTGGTCGCCCTTTCGGCGCTGCTCTTCGGCGTGATCCTGGGCGTCGTGCCGGCCGAGGACGCCTTCAGCGGCTTCGGCCACCATGCAACCATCATCGTGGCCCTGGTCCTGGTGGTTTCGGCGGGGCTGGTGCATTCGGGCGCGGTGCAGATGATCACGCGCACCGTGATCAAGAGCCGCCGATCGATGCAGTCCCATATCGGCGTCCTTGGCGGGGTCGGTGCGGTCCTGTCGGGATTCATCAACAACGTGGCGGCCCTCGCGCTGTTGATGCCGGTGGACGTGCAGACCTCGCGCAAGGCCGGCCGGTCGCCGGGGCTGACGCTCATGCCCTTGTCCTTCGCCACGATCCTGGGCGGGCTGGTCACGATGATCGGCACGCCGCCCAACATCATCGTCGCCTCGATCCGCGAGGAAAAGCTGGGCGAACCCTTCACCATGTTCGACTACACGCCCGTCGGGGCGGTGACGGCCCTGATCGGCCTGGTCTTCGTCACGCTTGTCGGCTGGCGGCTGATGCCCAAAAGGGTGACGGAGAAAGTCGGCGCGCCCCTGAAGGAGGAGACCTCGGCCTACATCGCGGAACTCTCGGTGCCCGAGGACAACGACGTGATCGGCAAGCAGCTGGGCGACCTCTACGACGACGCGGACGATCACGACGTCACGATCCTGGGCCTGATCCGCGAGGGCAAGCGACGCTACGGCAGTTCCAAGTCGACGCCGATCAAGGCCGACGACGTTCTGGTGCTGGAGGCCAGGGCCGGCGCGCTGGAGGATTTCCGCGCCGCCTTGAACCTGGCCTACACCGATTCCGATCGCCGCGAGATCATCGAGGAGAAGTCCGAGGGTCTCCAGCTTCTGGAACTGGTCGTGCCGCGCGACGCACGGATCGTGGGCAAGAGCGCGCAGTCGGTCGGCCTGCACTGGCGCCAGCGAAGCGTCATCGTCGGCATCTCCCGGGAAGGGCGCCAGATCAAGCAGAACCTGCGCCGCGTGCACATCCGTGCCGGCGACATCCTGCTGCTGCTCACGCCGGAGGACGCCGCCCGCGAAGTCGCCGGCTGGCTGGGCTGCCTGCCGCTGGCCGAACGCGGCCTCTTCGTCACGAAAGAGGACAAGACCTGGCTGGCCATCGGCCTGTTTGCCGCGGCGGTCCTGGCGGCGACCGCGGGTCTGGTGGAACTGCCCATCGGGCTGGGACTGGTGGTAGTGGCCTATGTCTTCACCGGGATCGTACCGTTGAACGATCTCTACAACGAGATCGAGTGGCCGGTGATCGTGCTTCTGGGCTCGCTCATTCCGCTTGGCACGGCGCTTCAGGACACCGGCGGAACCGATCTGCTGGCCTCGCAGCTCAATACCGTGACGGCCGGCCTGCCCGCCTGGGCCGTGATGGCTGTGCTCATGGTGGTGACGATGACGCTGTCGGACGTGCTCAACAACACCGCCACCAGCATCGTGGCCGCCCCGGTGGCGATCGAACTGGCCCAGAGGCTGGGCGTGTCACCGGATTCCTTCCTGATGGCGGTGGCGATCGCAGCTTCCTGCGCCTTTCTCACGCCGATCGGGCACAAGAACAACACGCTCATCCTCGGGGCCGGTGGCTACAGTTTCGGGGATTACTGGCGCATGGGGCTGCCGCTGGAAATCCTGGTTGTTATCGTGTCCGTGCCGATGATCCTGGTGGTCTGGCCGCTCTGACCGCAGTCACAGTGGCCAGATCAGCGGAATGATGGCGCTGGCAAGGATCCCCACGCTCAGGTTCAGCGGGATACCGACGCGCATGAAATCGGTGAACTTGTAGCCGCCGGGGCCGTAAACCAGCGTGTTCGTCTGGTACCCGATCGGGGTGGCAAAACTGGCACTGGCGGCGACCATCACCGCGACAACCAGCGGGCGCGCATCGATGCCCAAGGCGTCGGCCAGACCGATGGCGATCGGCGTCACGACCACGGCGACGGCATTGTTGCTGACCAGTTCGGTCAGCACCGAGGTCAGAAGATACATCGCCCACACGATGAGCACGCCGGGCACCATCGCCAGGAAGGGCGAGAGCCCCTGAACGATCAGGTGCACCGCGCCCGAGGCCTCCAGCGCCGCCCCTACCGCGAGCATCGAGAAGATCAGCGCCAGCAACCGCCCCTCGACAAAGGAAAACGCCTCCTCGGCGTCGATGCACCGCGTCACCAACACCAGCGCCACGGCGACCACCGCCAGAAGCAGGATCGGCGCCACGCCCAGGGCGGCCAGGGCCACGATGCCCGCCAGCGCCGCCACCGCCACCGGCGCGTGCCCGCGCCTGTAGGCCCGCGCCGACGGGCGCGAGACATCGACGAGGTCCATTTCGCGCGACAGGCGCTGGATATCCTCCGGCGCCCCTTCCAGTAGCAGCGTGTCCCCGACACGCACGACAAGATCGTCGAGTTGCCGGCCGATGTTCTGATTGCGCCGGTGCACCGCCAGCGGATAGACGCCATAGCGTCGCCGCAGGCGCAGGGCCCCCAGGGTGCGCCCGACCATCCGGCAGCCAGGGGTGATCAGGACCTCGACCGTGGTCGTTTCCACCGCCGAGACCTGGTCGACCCGCTTGAGGCTCTTGTTGCGCTGCAGGGACAGAAGCTCGGTCATCTGGGTCCGCAGGACCACCCGGTCGCCCACCTGCAGTTCCACGCCTTCGAGGTTGCGGCGCAGGGACTCGTCGCCACGGATCACGTCGACAAGGCGCACGCCCTCGCGCTTGAACAACTGCACGCCGGTGACCTCCCGCCCGATCAGGTTCGAGTCCGGCGGGATCACCGCTTCGGTGAAGAACTTCATGCGCGAGCGGTCCGACAGCATGTCGGCCATGCTTTCACGGTTGGGCAGAAGGTGCGGGCTGACGAAGCGCAGGTACAAAAGCCCCCAGCCCACCAGCACGGCGGCCAGCGGCGTGACCTCGAAGATCGTGAAGGGCGCCATCCCGTGGGTGGCAGCCACACCGGCCACAAGCAGGTTGGTCGATGTCCCGATCAGCGTGAGCGTTCCGCCCAGGATCGCGGCGTAGCTCAGCGGGATGAGAAGCTTGCTGGCCGTCACCTGAAGGGTCCGCGCCAGCTGGACGAAAACCGGGATCATCATCACCACCACGGGGGTGTTGTTCATGATCGCCGAGCCAAGGATCACGACCCCCATCAGCATGGCGATGGCAAGCCGCGGCTGGCTTTTCGCGCGCTGGTCGGCCAGCGTGGTGACGGCATCCAGGGCACCGGTGCGCACCAGCGCCCCCATCACGATGAAGAGCGCCGCGATCGTCCAGGGCGCGGGGTTGGACAGCACGTCCAGCGCGGCGTCGTAAGGCAGCACGCCGAGCGCCAGCAGCAGCGCGGCGCCGGCCATGGCGACGACTTCGGTGGGATAGACCTCGCGGACGAAGAAGACGAACATCACCGCCACCACGCACAATGCGATGACGGCCTGTCCCGTTTGCGAGATCTCCAGGAACTGAATCAAATCTGCCCGTCCCGCTGCCTGTCGGCGGTATCTTCTCGCAAGGCCGCGGCGGGGGCAAGCTTGATGCGAGGCCGCGGCTGGACCAGAAAGATCCCCACAAGCATCAACGCCAGCGCGATCCAGACGAAGGCGGTGTAGCGCTCTGACAGAAGAAGCATGGACCAGATCACGCCGAACCCCGTGACCAGGTAGGAAACCTGCGCAGTGAAGACCGATCCGGCCCGCCCGACCAGCCAGACGTAGGCGGAATAGACCACCGCGTGCACCAGGGCGCTGGCCGCCAGGGCCAAATCCGGCGCGCCCCAGGGCGGCCGGGGATCGATCCATTGCCCGCTGCCATGCGCCAGCGGCAGGGCGACGACCGCCCCGATCAGAGACGCGCCGGCCAGAACCTGGACCGCGTCCAGGCCATGCGTGCCCCACCGCGCGACGACGTTGCCCTCGATGGCGTAGAAGACGGGCGCGACCAGCGCGAGCGGAATGAAAGCCGCCATTCCCGGCTCGGGAAGGCTGGTCCGGGGCCCGATCAGCACCACCACCCCCACCAGCCCGCAGACGAGGCCGAACAGCCGCAGAACGCGGAACCGATCAACCCCGAGCCCGAGCGCGATCGGAAAGGCGAACATCGGCACGGTCGAGATCAGGATCGCCAGTACCCCTGCCGGCAATTCCCGGGCCGCGGCATAGGATGCGGAATTAGGCACGACGGTCCCCAGAAGCGCGATGAGCAGAAAAAAGGCCAGATGCCGACGGCGCAGCGGCAGCCCCTTCCCGCGCAGGGCCGAGACGGCCATGAGCAGCCCCCCGGAGATCACGAGTTGCCAGAATATCAGCCCCAGCGGCCCATAGCCTTCGCTGACGGCGATCTTGGCCAGCGGCGTGGTCAGGCCCCAGCCCGTCCCGATCAGGACAAGCACCGCGGCGAGCCCCAGCCGCTCCCTCACGGCCCGGCCTGCTCCAGCCGCCCGGCCTGGCGGATCGGCGTCACGGCCGTGGCTTGTCCGCTCCGGTCGTCGGTTTCCACCAGGACGCCGGACAGCGTGGCCTCTCCCGCCGCGGGGGTGAAACGCGCCCGCGGCATGCCGGTGACGAAGCGGCGCATGGGTTCGGCCTTGTCCATGCCGATCACCGAGTCGTAGTCGCCGCACATGCCCGCATCGGTCAGATAACCGGTTCCCCGCGGCAGTACCTGCGCATCGGCCGTGGGCACATGGGTGTGCGTACCCACCACCGCGCTGGCCCGGCCGTCGCAGAAATGCCCCATCGCCATTTTCTCGGAGGTGGCCTCGCAATGCATCTCGACCAGCGCAGCCTGCACCGCACCGCCCAGGGGATGGGCGCGCAACACCGCATCGACGGCCGAGAAGGGATCGTCAAAACAGCGCTTCATGAAAACCTGCCCCAGAACCGGGGCCACCAGCACCTTGCGGCCGCGGGCGTCGGTGACAACACGGTGCCCGCGGCCCGGCGCCTCCTTGGCGAAGTTCATCGGCCGCAGGACGCGCGGTTCCGATTCGATGAACTGCAGCATGTCCTTCTGGTCAAAGGCATGATCGCCCAGGGTCACGCAATCCGCGCCCGCCTCCAGCAGCAGCCGGGCGTGCTCGGGCGTCAGGCCCATTCCGTGGCTCGCGTTTTCTCCGTTCACCACCACGACGTCCAGGCGCCACTCCGTGCGCAGCCGCGGCAAGGCCTCGGTCACGGCACGGCGCCCGGCGCGGCCCATGACATCGCCCAAAAACAACAGTCTCATGACAGGGTGGTAGGGCCCGCGGCCGGCAAGGGCAAGACCGGCGTTACAGCATCCGCGTTTCCTGCCCGTGTCATCGCGGATGCCGCGACCCACCATGCTCCGCATTCCGCCGCTCAGCGGCCGGAGAGATCCAGGATCTCGCGCTCCATGACCACCATGTCGAGCGGCTGATCCGTCGGTTCCAGCGGCAGGTTGTCGTCTTCCTGCGCGGCATAGGCAAAGCCGATGGCCAACGTCGGCCGTTTGGCCCGCAGCATTTGCAGCGTCCTGTCGTAGAAACCGCCCCCGTATCCCAGCCGGCCGCCCTGCCGGTCGAAAGCCACGAGCGGCACGATCATCACCTCGGGTTCCATGACCTCCTCGACTTCCGGCACCATGGCGCCGAACGGCCCCGGCCGCAGGGCGCAGCCGGGCCTCCAGCGGGCGAACCTGAGCGGCTGTCCCTTGCCCTGGATCACCGGCACGCCCACGGGGCCGTGGGCCGCGGCCTCGGCCATTGCGGGGCGCGGGTCGATCTCGGTCCGGATCGGCAGATAGCCCGACAGGGCAGCGCCCCGGTGGTCGGCCAGGACGCGGGACAACAACGCCGCCTCTTCCGGGCCGCTTGCCGCATGCGCCGCCTTGCGCCGGGCGAAGGCCGCCTGCCGCGCAGCGCGCTTGATATCGGTCAATTCGGTCACAGCATTATCACCACAGCCAAGCCGAGGAAGGCGAAGAAGCCCACCACGTCGGTCACCGTCGTCACGAAAGCGCCCGAGGCGAGCGCGGGGTCGATCCCCACGCGGTCCAGTATCACCGGAATCACGGTGCCGGCGAGCCCGGCAACGACAAGATTGATGACCATGGCGGCGGCGATGACATAGCCCAGTTCCGGCCCGCCGAACCACGCGATGCCGACAAGGCCCATCATCACGGCAAAGGCAAGCCCGTTCAGCAGGCCCACCGTCACCTCGCGGCCGATCACCCGCCAGACGTTGCTGCCGGTCAGGTCCTTCGTCGCGATGGCGCGCACGGCGACCGTCAGGCTCTGGGTGCCGGCATTGCCGCCCATCGAGGCCACGATGGGCATCAGAACGGCCAGCGCCACGATCTGGGCGATGGCCGCCTCGAACTGCGCGATCACCACCGAGGCCAGGATCGCGGTGACAAGGTTCACCGCCAGCCAGGGGAACCGGCGCCAGGTCGTGTCCAGGATACCGACGGTCAGGCCGCCCTCGCCCACACCGGCTAGGCGCATGATGTCTTCCTCGTGCTCCTCGTCCAGCACCGTCATGGCGTCGTCGATGGTGATGACGCCCACCAGGCGCTCGTTCTCGTCCACCACCGGGGCGGAGATCAGGTGATACTGGTTGAAGGCATAGGCCACGTCCTCCTCGTCGCGGGTCACGGGCATGACGTGGAACACGTCCTCGACAAGGTTCATGAGCGGCACCCGTCGGCGCGCGCCCATGAGCTTGCCCAGGCTCACGTTGCCCACCGGGCGCATCCGGGGGTCCACGAGGATGATATGATAGAACTGTTCGGGCAGGTCCTCGCGTTCACGCAGGTAGTCGATGGCCTCCCCCACGGTCCAGTGCTCGGGGGCCATGACCACCTCGCGCTGCATGAGGCGACCGGCCGAGTATTCGGGATAGGTCAGCGACTGCTGCACGGCCAGCCGGTCGCTTGCCTCCAGCGCATCCAGGATCACCGCCTGCTGCTGGTCCTCCAGATCCTCGACCAGGTCGACCACATCATCGGATTCCAGGTCACGCACCGCGCTGGCCAGCACCTCGGGATGGAGCAGACCGATCACTTCTTCGCGGATGGATTCGTCCAGTTCCGACAGGATGTCGCCGTCGAAATCGCGGCCGTAGAGCTCCACGAGGCGGCGTCGGTCGTAGGTATTGATCTGCTCAAGAAGGTCGGCGATGTCGGCGGCGTGCAGCGACTCCATCTCCTGAACCAGCAAATCGCGGTCGCCCACGTCCACGGCATAGATGATCCGTGCGACCGCCTGCCGGTCCAGAATGTAGGCTTCGTCCGCGCGCTCGGCCTCGGGGTCCGCCTGATCGTCTTCTTCAGCCATAGCCCCTCCTTTGCGCGTCTTCAGCGAGGATTAATGCAGCCCCCGGGGGAAAACAATGACAACCCCGATTTACCCTGCCCGGCTGACCGCCTATCGTCATTGCGCCCATTCGCGTTTGTCCACAAGCCTTCCCATGACCGACGAAATCCTTCTGACCGGCCGCGTCCTGAGCTTCGACGCCTCGCCCTTCGATGTGCCTGCGCAGAGCGCCGCACGCCTGCACGAGGCCGTGCTGATCCGGAATGGCCGGATCGCGGCCGTCGGCGATCTGGCCGGGCTGGCGGATCGCGCGCCCCGGGCGCAGCGCGTGGATCATGGGAAGGCGGTGATCTGCGCGGGATTCATCGATGCCCATGCCCATTACCCGCAGACCGGGATCATCGCCAGCTGGGGCAAGCGGCTGATCGACTGGCTGGAGACCTACACCTTCCCCGAGGAGGGCCGCTTCGGCGATCCCGCCTATGCCGCCGGGGTGGCCGAACGCTACCTCGACCTGACCCTTTCCCACGGGACAACGACCATTGCCAGTTTCTGCACGGTGCATTCTGCCAGCGTTGAGGCGCTGTTTGCCGCCGCGCAGCGCCGGGGACAACGCGTGGCCGCCGGCAAGACCTGCATGGATCGCAACGCCCCGCCCGGCCTGCGGGACACGGCGCAGTCGGCCTATGACGAAAGCCGCGCCCTTATCGCGCGATGGCACGGTGCCGGCCGGTTGTCCTACGCGATCACCCCCCGTTTCGCGCCGACATCCACGCCCGAGCAGCTCGAGGCACTCGGGGCGCTCTGGCAGGAACACCCCGACTGCCTGATGCAGACCCACCTGAGCGAACAGGGCGAAGAGATCGCATGGGTGAAATCCCTGTATCCGGCGGCACGCGACTACCTGGATGTCTACGAAGCGCATGGTCTTCTTGGGCGGCGGGGGCTCTTTGGGCACGCGATCCACCTGGAGCCGCGCGAGCGTGCCCGCCTGGCCGAAGTGGGGGCCGCGCTCATTCATTGTCCCACGTCGAACACCTTCATCGGGTCGGGATTGTTCGAGATCGGCCGCCGCGTGGCGGAGGGGCAGCGCCTGGGCCTCGCGACCGACACGGGCGGGGGATCTTCGTTTTCCATGCTGCGGACAATGGCCGCCACCTACGAGATCGGCCAGCTGACCGGCACCGCACTGCACCCCGCGCAGCTGATGTGGCTGGCCACCGCCGGCTCTGCCAGCGCCCTGCACATGGGCGACTGCATCGGCAATGTCGCCCCGGGCCTCGACGCGGACCTCGTCGTGCTCGACCTGGCCTCCACCCCCGCCATCGCGCAGCGCAGCGCCCGGGCCGAGACCCTCTGGGAGGCGCTTTTCCCCACGATCATGATGGGCGACGACCGCGCGGTGCGCGAGGTCCGGATCGCGGGGCGCCCCGTCCGTTCCGCGATCAGCTAGGGCGCAGCCTGCCGCTCGCCCGCGACACGGGGCGCGCTATCTCCTGCATGCGAAGAGAAAGGAGCGCACCATGAGCCACGACGGCAATCCCCTCTCCGGCCCGGATCAGGATCCGGACCCTGTTGTCAGCCGCCGCTTCGCCCAGGCGGTGGCGGCGGTCGATCGCGAATTCGGCACGGGCTACGCGCGCGAAAACCCGCAACTCATCGCGAGCCTGGTGCAAAGCGCCACGATCGAGGCCGCCGTCGCGACGGGCCACGGCGCGCACCGCGAGGCGCTTGGCCTGGCCGAACGGATGGGGCAGGAAGTCTGCGACACGCTGCTGAAACTGAAGCCGAAACTCTTCGGGTAAGGCCCGCGACGGCCGGCGCCAGCACGGCTGCCGACCGTTTCAGGACGCGCGCGCCTCCGCCATTTGGCAGCGCCACGACAGGCCAATACGGGCGAAGCTATTCCCCGTGCGCCGGCCGCGTCGGCGTTTCCCCGCGCCGGCGGCCGGGGTTCAGCAGCCCGGCCGACCCAGAACCATGACCCAGAGCCGACCGTCTACGCGCACCAAAGCGAATTCGGCGGCCTTGGGATTGAGGATGTTGCGCCGGTGCCCGCGTGATTCCATCCAGCTCCTTAGGACCCCCGCGAGGGTCTCGTGCCCCCTCGCTATGTTCTCGGCGGCAAAGCAGAACCCGTAACCCTGGCGCCTGAGCCTGACGCTCAGGCTCGATCCGTCCGAACCTTGGTGGGCGAAAAAGCCATTGCGCCGCATATCCCGGGCGTGCGCGGCCGCGGCCCGCAGCAGGCGTGCATCTGTCTGCAGGCCGGCCAGACCGTACCGGTCGCGCAACGCGTCGAGCCGCGCCTTTGCGCGCTCGCTGTGGTCGATGACATCGGCTCGCACGTCCGATCCGGGAGCCAAGAGCGCCAGGCAAAGAACCAGCGTCATGAGTGTGCGGACAGGCATCTTCATCCTCCGGCATCTGCACAATGGCCACGTTAGACGAGGGTCGCCCCGACTGCCAGCCGGGCAAGAGGGCAGCCCGCGCATCGGGCGGTCAGCCCGGGCCGGATAACAACTGCAAAGCAGCCTGATGCTGTTCCCGGTTGGCGGCCGCCAGGACGCGGCCGCCGTGAGACGCGGGATTTCCCTGCCAGTCCGTCACGATCCCGCCCGCGGCCTCGATCACTGCGATCGGGGCCTGAATATCATAGGCGGCCAGGCCGGCCTCGATCACCAGGTCGACCTGGCCAAGCGCCAGCAACCCGTAGGCGTAGCAATCCAGGCCATACCGCGTCAGCCGCGCCCGCGCCGCCACGCGGGCGAAGGCGGCGGTTTCGGCGTCGGTGCCCACCTCGGGATAGGTCGTGAAAAGGATCGACTGCGACAATTGGCGCGCGGGCCGTGTGGCCAGCGTCCGGTGCCCGCGGGGACCGTGGTACCGGGCGCGGCCCAGCCCGCCCTCGAAGCGTTCTCCGATGAAAGGCTGGTCGATCACCCCGTAAATCGGACCGGACGCATCGCTGACAGCGATCAGCACGCCCCAGGTGGGCGCCCCGGACAGAAAGGCGCGCGTGCCATCGATCGGGTCCAGAACCCAGGTCAGGCCGCTGTCCCCGGTGCTGTGTCCAAGCTCCTCGCCCAGGATCGCGTCGCGCGGGCGCCGTTCGGCCAGCACGGCGCGGATCGCGTGCTCGGCTGCATGGTCGCCTTCTGTCACAGGGTCAAAGCCATCCGCAAGCTTGCTGTCGGCGTGCAGCTCGTCAACGCGGAAAAAGGGCAGCACCGCCGCGCGTGCGGCATCCGCGGCGGCATGCGCGGTTTCGATGATTTCGTCGGTCAGGCTGGCCTCCCCTGTACGGGCGGCCAGCGGCCTCCGCCGGGCGGTCGCGGTCAAGCCACGTCGCTCAGAACGCGGGCAAGATCGAACAGGCGGCGTCGCTGGTTTTCCGGAATCGCGTAATACGACCGGACCAGATCCAGCGCTTCCTTGTCGCCCAGCAAATCCGCCGGAACACGTTCGGAGGCCCCGCGCTGCGTTTCGGTCTCGTCCAGCCCCTCGAAGAAGAAGCTGACCTCGACATCAAGCGCATCGGCGATATCCCATAGGCGCGATGCGCTGACGCGGTTCGCGCCGGTTTCATATTTCTGGATCTGTTGGAACTTGATCCCGACGCTTTCGGCCAGTTGCTGCTGGGTCATCCCAACCAGCCACCGACGATGGCGAATGCGTTTGCCCACGTGAACGTCAACGGGGTGCGGCATAAAACATTCCTTCCTCTACTAGGCGCAACAGACAAAGAGACCAGCACCGATCCCGCCCGACACGCAACCACTACTTGACCAGCGCGCATCCCAACAGCGCAATCACGAGTGTATACAGCCCCCCGCGAAAATACAAGATTCATCGCCACCCAAATAAGGGATCACTCGTCTTGAGGCACAATCTGTACGGGCGCATGTCCGCTGCATGGATCACGCGCCGCGGAGTCGACAAATTGACAGGACGTCGCGGCGTCGGATAGCTCACCTGCGGCTTTCCCTGCCCTTTTCCGAGGTTGAAAATGCGCGCCTTCACCCTGACCTCCTTCGAAGCCCCCCCAAGACTGGGGACGCGTCCGGACCCAACCCCCGGCCCCGGGGAAATCGGTGTGCGCATCGGGGCCTGCGGGCTCAACTTCGCCGATCTGCTGATGATGACGGGCCAATACCAGGAAACGCCGGAACCACCCTTCGTCCTCGGGATGGAAGTGGCCGGGAGGGTCGATGCCGTCGGACCGGGCGTGACGTCCCCGGCGCCCGGAACGCGTGTGGCGGTCTTCGGCGGCGCCGGCGGGCTGGCCGAGTACGGCTGCTTTCCGGCCGACCGCGCCGTCGCATTGCCCGACGGAATGGACCTGATCGAGGCGGCCGCTTTCCAGGTTGCCTACGGCACCAGCCACGTGGCCCTGGATCACAAGGCGCGGCTGCAACCGGGGGAAACGCTGCTTGTGCTGGGGGCGGCCGGCGGCGTGGGCCTGACTGCGGTGGAACTCGGCAAGATCATGGGGGCGCGCGTCATCGCTTGCGCCCGCGGCGCGGACAAGCTCGACGTCGCCCGGCAGGCGGGGGCCGACCATCTCATCGACACCCGGACGCAGGATATCCGCGCCGAGTGCAAGGCGCTTGGCGGGGCCGATGTCGTCTTCGATCCCGTGGGCGGGGCGCTTTTCAAGACCGCCTTGCGCGCCTGCAAGCCGGAGGCGCGGCTGCTGGTCGTGGGCTTCGCCAGCGGCGAGGTGCCGCAGATTCCCGCCAACCACCTGCTGGTGAAGAACCTCAGCGTCCTTGGCCTTTACTGGGGCGGCTACCTGTCTTTCCGCCCCGAGGTCGTCACCCAAAGCCTTGCCACGTTGTTCGCGTGGTACGCCGAGGGCCACCTGGCGCCGCACGTCAGCCATGTGATGCCCCTGGCCGAGGCGGCCGAGGCGCTGGAATTGCTGCGCGCCAGGAAATCCACCGGCAAGGTCGTGGTCCGCATCCCGCATTAGCGACCCATCAGGCGGAAACCGGTCGCGCCTGGCTGGCACCGCGGGCGCGGAATTCCTGCCGGACCATGTCGGCCAGGTGGCCCGTCACTTCGCTGCGCGGGGTGCGCGCGCCGTAAAGGTTGATCTTCTGCGTTTCCAGATCCGGCAGCCCATGGCCCGCCATCACCACCTCAAGGTGCGCGGGGGCATGGCCCTCCAGGATCGCCGTGACCGCAAGGTCGGCGCTGACCGTGGCCTCGATCGTGCGATCCGATTCGGCATCCACTGCCATTTCCCAGTCGATCCCCGCCGCTTCAAGCCGCGCAAGCACACCGGGACGAAAGGTGCAATGCCGGCAGAAAGCCAGCCGCAACGGCCGCTGCCGCCAGGCGCCGCCGCCGGGCGCCCCGACCCAGCGAAGCGGCACCTCGATCAGCGTCTCGCCCCCGGGGCCCAGCACCGCCTCCGTGGTGAGAATCAGGTCGATCTCGCCCCGGCCGAAGGCATCGTGCAGGTTGGTCGTAAAGGAGGAATTGAGCTGCACCTTGACCCGGGGAAAGGCGGCATTGAACCGCTGCAGAACCCGCGGGATCACCGGGTAGACGATGTCGTGCGGCACGCCCAGCACGATCTCGCCCTCGTAGACCCGGTCGGTCAGGCGGCCCACGGCCTCGTCGTTGAGCGAGACCATGCGCCGGGCATAGCCCAGCAACTGCTCGCCGGCGGGCGTCAGCGCCACGCGCCGGTTGCTGCGGTCCAGAAGATCCAGGCCCAGCATCTCCTCAAGCCGCTTGATCTGCATCGAGACCGCGGACTGCGTGAGGTTGAGCGCCGCCGCCGCGCGGGTGACGCCGCCATGCTCGGCCACCGCCTGGAAGGAGCGCAGGGTCGTCATATCCAGATTCCTCATATCACACTGCCTGATGATGATGGTAATGAACATTCATTTTCGGAATACAACAGGAATGGGCACAATGATCAACAGAAGAAATCCCATGTCAGTCATGAATCACGAAATCGAAAGGAAACCGAAATGACCGCCCTCACCCGCGCCGACCTGTCCCGCTGCACCGCCACCTCGCGGCGGCGCCCGTCGCTGCGTAGTCTGATTGCCCTTTCCCGTCAGCGGCGCCGGCTGGCGCAGCTTGACGCCCGGGCGCTCGACGACATTGGCCTCACGCGCGCCGAGGCGCTTGACGAAGCGCGCCGTCCGCCCTGGGACGCCCCGGATCACTGGCGCTGCTGAAAAGATGACGAAAGCGGACCGCGCAAAGACCGGAAAACCTTGAAACGGACGGGCACCTGACCGATATTGTCGGCAAACCCCGCATCCGGGGTATCCAGGTTACAACGCGGAGGCTTGAATGGCTGAATTTGACTCGATCAGGTCGCGGGCGGGTGCCCGCACCACGGCGGTGGACGAGGGGCTGCGCGCCCACATGAACAAGGTCTACGGCACGATGTCCGTGGGCATGATCATCACCTTCCTGGCGGCCTGGGCCGTCGGGAACAACGCGGCCATGATGAACACCCTGTTCACCGGCTTCACGCGCTACATCGTGATGTTCGCGCCGCTCATCCTGGTGTTCGCCTTCGGCGCCGTGATCAACCGCCTGTCGGCCGCGGCCGCGCAGTTGTTCTTCTTCGTGTTCTCGGCCGTGATGGGTGTATCGTTGAGCTACATCTTCGTGGTGTTCACCGATTTCTCCATCGCGCAGGTCTTCCTGATCACCGCGATCGCCTTTGCCGGCTTGTCGCTGTGGGGCTACACCACGAAGAAGGACATCTCGGGCTGGGGCAGCTTCCTCATCATGGGGCTGATCGGCCTGATCGTCGCCTCGATCGTCAACATCTTCCTCGGCTCGCCGGCGATCATGTTCGCGATCTCCATCATCGGCGTGCTCATCTTTGCCGGGCTGACGGCCTATGACACCCAGGACATCAAGAACGAATACCTGGCGCACGCCCACCACGGCGACAGCGAATGGCTGGGCAAGGCGGCGATCATGGGCGCCCTGCGGCTCTACCTCGACTTCATCAACATGTTCATCATGCTGTTGAACCTTATGGGCGCTCGCGAATAACAGAGCCTTACAACGACAGACACGCGAAGGGCCGGTCATTGCGACCGGCCCTTTTCTTTTCCGCCCCTGTTCACGCCGACGGGAGACACCCCAACGACGAAGGCCGCGCACGGGGCGCGGCCTTCGTGGGTCGAAAGAAAGCGTGACCTTACTTGATCTTGCCTTCCTTGTACTCGACATGCTTGCGCGCCACCGGATCGTATTTCCGGAGCGTCAGCTTTTCCGTCATCGTGCGGGCGTTCTTCTTGGTCACGTAAAAATGGCCCGTGCCCGCGGTCGAGTTCAAACGGATCTTGATAGTCGTCGGCTTCGCCATTGGTCGTCTCCTGCGGACGGGTGGCACGCCACCCGTGAAATCGTCATGAAGCCCGCCTTTTAAACGTGCCTGTGGCCGAGTCAACCGGGTTTGTCACCCCGGTGCTGGCGCCGCCGCCCGCGGGACCCTCAGTTCTGCGACAGGCGCGTCGGCCGGCGGTAGAAGTGATGGACCCCGATTGTCGCCGTGCGCGGAAAGGCCCGGGCCCAGCGAGGGTTCACCGCGCGCGTATGGTAATGCGTGGCCCCCTTCGTCAGGTGGCGGGGCGCGCCATCCACCATGAGCTTGGCCACCTTGCCCACCCGGCGAAAAGCGGCCGGCTCACTGATCGCTTCGGCGTGGCCGTCGCAGGTGTAGGTGAACTGGCAGGCGTACTTGCGGCCGGTTCCCTGGTTGACGACGCCGCAGATGCTATCGGGAAAGCCCGGGTCGTCCACGCGGTTCAGGATCACCTCGGCCACGGCGAACTGGCCCTTGATGCTTTCGCCGCGCGCCTCGAAATAAAGCGCCTCGGCGAGGCATTCCCATTGTTGCCCCCCCTTGCCCGGCGTTTGCCGCGCAAGCCACTCTGGAGAATATTCAAGATCCGCCGCGGGCTGGCCGAGATACGTGGCAAGCTGCGCACCGGGAATGGCCCCAAGGGCGCGTCGCTCCTGATCGACCAAGCGTTGCAGCGATGTGTCCGCCTTGGCAGCGCCCGCAACCACGAGCATGACAGCAAAAGCGATCCGAAGCATGCGACGTCTCCTTTCGTTCTCCGGGAAGTCGCCCCGGAAATATTCGCGCCGTTTATCCAAATATGCGGGTGCCGTCCAGCCTGCCCCGCCGCCCCGAACCGGCGGCCACTCGCCGGTGCCAACAACGGCGCCAACAGCCGCCCAGATTTGGACACATTCCCGTACAGCTCTACCCGATCTTGTCCTTCAGGGCGAGCTGTGCGGCGGCAAGTCGCGCTACCGGCACGCGGAAGGGGGAACAGGAGACGTAGTCGAAACCGGCGGCGCGGCAGAAGGCGATTGATTCGGGGTTACCCCCGTGTTCGCCGCATATCGATAACACGATATCCTCGTTCGCCCCCCGGGCGCGATCAGCGCCGATGCGCAGCAGTTCGCCCACCCCTTCGGTGTCGAGGGTGTGAAAGGGATCCTCGGGATAGACGCCCAGCTTCACGTAATCCGACATGAACCGCCCCGCATCATCGCGCGACAGCCCGTAGGTCATCTGCGTCAGGTCGTTGGTCCCGTAGCTGAGGAAGGCGACCAGCGGGGCGATCTCGCCGGCGCGCAGGGCCGCGCGCGGCGTTTCCACCATCACGCCGAGGCGATAGGCGAAATCGCGCCCGTTCTCGTTGCGGACGGCCGCCGCGACCGCGTCGACGCGCGTCTTGACGAGTTCCACTTCGCGCCGGGCCGAGACCAGCGGGATCATGATCTCGGGCACCACGGGTTCGCCTTCGCGACTGGCCTCGAGCGTGGCCTCGAAGATCGCCCGCGCCTGCATCTCGTAGATCTCCGGCACGGTGATGCCCAGCCGCACGCCTCGCATCCCCAGCATGGGGTTGTATTCGCCAAGCGCCTCGACCCGGCGCTCGACGTTCGACAGCGGCAGGTCCAGCGCCTCGGCCAGTTGCAGGTGCCCGGCACGGTCGGTGGGCAGGAACTCGTGCAGCGGCGGGTCGAACAGGCGGATGCACACCGGCTGACCCTGCATGATGCGGAACAGGTCGATGAAATCGGCCCGCTGGATGGGCAGCAACAGCTCCAGCGAGGCCAGGCGCCCTTCGCTGGAGTCGGCGAATATCATCTCGCGCATCGCCGTCAGCCGGTCGTCCTCGAAGAACATGTGTTCCGTCCGGCACAGCCCGATGCCCTGCGCCTTGAACGTTCGGGCGAGCTCGGCGTCGCCGGGGGTGTCGGCATTGGCGCGCACGGCGATGTCGCGGTTGGCGTCCGCCCATTCCATCAATGTCCGGAACGAGGCGTCCCGCGCGGGTTCCAGCATGCGGGGCGTGCCGGCCAGGACCTCGCCGTTGGTTCCGTCCACGGTGACGACCTCGCCTTCCTTCAGGACGCGCCCGTCGGGCACGGTCAGCTGCTTCTTGCGGGTCTGGAAGCGGATGTCCGAGGCCCCGACCACGCAGGGCAGGCCGATGCCGCGCCCGATGACCGCGGCGTGGCTGGTCATGCCGCCGCGCTCGGTCAGCACGGCGACGGCGGCATGCATGCCGCGAATGTCCTCGGGGCTGGTTTCGCGCCGGACCAGCACGCAGGGTTCATCGCGGGCCGCCGCCGCCTGCGCCGCAGCGGCAGTGAACACGATCCGGCCGCTTGCCGCGCCGGGGCTGGCCGCGACCCCGCGGCCCAGCACGTCGCGCGGGGCCTCCGGATCCACCTGCCGGTGCAGCAATTCGTTCAATGCGCGCGGCTCAACCCGCATCAGCGCCTCTTCGCGGGTGATGATGCCGTCCTCGGCCAGGGCCACCGCGATGCTGACCGCCGCCCGCGCAGTCCGTGCCACCCGGACGCCGTCGAGGATGAAAAGTTTTCCGTCCTCAATGGTGAATTCGGCCTGCATCTCTTCGTGCAGCTGCGCACGCATCCGGGCCGTGTAGGCCTTCAGTTCGGCGAAGGCTTCCGGCGCGAGTTCCTCCAGCGAGGGACCGCGCGGATCACGTTCCAGATAGAGCGCGCCGGAATCTCCCGACAAGGCCTCGCGTCCTTGGCTCTGGCTCAGGTAGCGGCCCGTGATCTGGCGTGCGCCGGTCTGGCTGTCCACCAGCTGCATCACGCCCGAGCCGCACTCGCCCTTGCCCAGCCCGAGCGCCAGTTCCTGCACGACCAGCCCCAGCCCGGCATCCGCCGGGGCGCCCTTGGCCTGCCGCAACAGCCGGGCGGTGGTGCCCTCCCAGGCCCGCGCCATCGAGCGCAGCACCTCGGCCAGTTGCACGGTCGCGTCCTGGGGGAAGGGTTCCTCGGTCTCGTCCTCGTAGGCGCGAAGCGCCTGGCTGACCCCCTGGCCTGGATCATCGGGAAGGTCCTCGAAGATGTCCGGGTCCAGCCGCGCGACATGGATCGCGTAGGCCTGGATGAAACGGCGATAGAGGATGGCGGCCGCCCGCTCACCGATCCTGTCGGCAAGCTCCGCGTGTCGGGCATCGTTCATCCCGATATTGAGCACCGCGCCAGGCCCGCCCCAGTCGGGATCCTGCGACGAGGGCCGCACGCAAAGCAGCGGCGCGTCGCCGAAGGGCGCCAACAGGCGCGCCATGTCCGGCAATTCGCCCGAGGCGATGGCATGCACGGTGTTGAAGGACAGCGCGATCGTGCGTGGAACCGGCAGATCCAGACGAACCAGACGCTGCAGGCATTTCGCGCGCCCGCCGTGCGTGGCCTCCGCAAGCGGCGCGTCGGCCGTGATGAGCGTGATATCCGGATCGTTTTTCTGCACTGCGGCACCTTCTGTTTGTCCCCGCAGCATAGGGAAGGCAAATCACGACACAAGGCCCCGCAGGCCGCGGCCCGGCAACGCCGGGCCGGATGCCCGTGCGGTGGCGCGGCCTCAGCCCTCCACCCGGGTCAGATCGGCCGCCCGCAGACAGATCTGGCGTATGCGTGCCAGAAGGTTGAGGCGGTTGCGGCGCACGACCTCGTTGTCGGTGTTCACCTGAACGGATTCGAAAAAATCGTCGATGGGGCCGCGCAGGTCCGCCATGGCGTTCATCGCGGCGACGAAATCCTCGTCGCGTGTCGCGGCCGCGATCTTCTCTTCGGCGCTGTCCAGCGCCGCGAACAGGGCGCGTTCCTCCCCGGTCTCGGCAAATTTCTGGCTCGCGCCAAAGGAATACTCCACGCCGTCGCGTTCCTCGGCCTGGGCCAGGATGTTGTTGGCGCGCTTGAACCCCTGCAGGAGGTTCTCGCCGTCGTCGGTGTCGAGCACATCGGCGAGGGCACGGGCCCGGGCCGTGATAAGCGCAAGGTCATCGCCCCCGTCGAGATTGAGGCAGGCATCGATCACGTCGTGCCGAAGCCCCTGGTCGCGCAGGTGCACCTTCAACCGGTCATGAATGAAGGCCAGCAGGTCGGTGGAAAGATCGGGCACGGCATCGCCCACGGTGCGCAGCAGGCTGCCATCGCCCGTGTCGGGGGGGTGCGCGGTGCCGTGCAGCCTGTCCATCACGGCGTGGAAGGCCGAGCCGAAGACGCCGCGGTCGGCCACCTCGTCAAGGACCTCCTCCAGCGTGTCGATTTCGCCCGCGCTGGCGCGCAGACTGTGCAGATTGATCTTGTGCCGCAGAAGCTGGGCGTCGATGAAGCGGTCGAGCTTCAGCCGGTAACCGCCCTCGAGGATGATCCGGATCACGCCGAGCGCCGCGCGCCGCAGCGCGAAGGGGTCCTTGGAGCCCGTGGGCCGCTGGTCGATCGCCCAGAAACCGGTCAGCATGTCCAGCTTGTCGGCCAGCGCCACCGCCGCGGAGACCGGCGCCTGCGGCACCGCGTCCGAGGGGCCAATCGGCTTGTAATGCTCCGCGCAGGCGGCCGCGACCTCGGCGGGCATGCCCGCCGCCTCGGCGTAGTAGCGGCCCATAACCCCTTGAAGTTCCGGAAATTCCCCGACCATTTCGGACTCCAGGTCGGCCTTGGCCACCTTGGCGGCCTGTGCCGCCAGATCGGGATCGGCCCCGAGGTGGGGTGCGATCTCGCGCGCCAGCGCCTCGATACGGGCGATGCGGGCGGCCTGGCTGCCCAACTGCCGTTCGAAGGTCACCTTCTCGAGGCTTTCCAGCCAGGCGCCCATGCCCGCACGGGCGACGCGCAGGTCGTTTTCCCAGAAGAACTTGGCATCCGCCAGTCGCGCCGAGAGGACCTTCTTGTTGCCCGCCAGGATCGTCGCGCCGTTGTCGGCGGTCTCGATGTTGGCCACGGTGACGAAGCGTTCGATACGGCCCGTACGGGGGTTTCGTACGGAAAAGAACTTCTGGTGTTCCTTCATCGAGGTCTGCAGCACCTCGGGCGGCAGGTCGAGGAAGTCGGGCGCGATCTGGCCCATCAGGACAACGGGCCATTCCACCAGCGCGGCCACCTCGGCCAGAAGCCCGCGATCCTCGACCACCTCCAGGCCCTGGGCGAAGGCCTCGTTGCTGGCGGCCTGCCAGATGTGATCGGCGCGCTCGCCCGCATCGAGGATCACGTGGTCGCGCCGCAGCTTGGCGCGGTAATCGTCGAAAGAGGTGACGGCGAAGCGTCCCCCGCCCATGAAGCGATGGCCCGCGGTCGTGTTCCCGGCCGTGATGCCGTCGATGGTCAGCGCGACCACCCGGGCCTCGCCCGCGTCGTCGGTGAGCAGGCACAGGATCGAGTGCAGCGGCCGCACCCAGCGAAGCGTGCCGTTGCCCCACCGCATCGCCTTGGGCCAGGGGAAGTTGCGGATCACCTGTTCCAGAACCTCGGCGACGATCACGTCGGCGGAGCGGCCGGGCTTGGTCACGGTGGCGAAATAGACGCGGCCCTTCTTGTCGTCGCGCACCTCCAGATCCTCGCGCGCGACCCCGGCGCCGCGCAGAAAGCCCTCGATGGCCTTCTCGGGCGCATCGACGCGGGGGCCCTTGCGCTCTTCTGTGACGGTGGGGCTGCTCTCGGCCAGGTCGTGAAGGCTGAGCGCCAGCCGCCGCGGCGTGGAAAAGGCCACCGCGCCCGCGTAGGTCAATCCCGCCTCCACGAGCCCGTCGGTCACGCGGGTTCTCAGGTCCTCGGCCGCGCGCGCCTGCATGCGGGCGGGGATTTCCTCGGAAAACAGTTCGATCAGCAGATCAGGCATGGTTATCGGTACCCTTCGGGTGGTTCGGGGCAGTCCGCGGGCGCGGGCCGGCCGTCGAACACCACCTCGCCGCAATGGTTGATCTGGTGCCAGACGTAGCCGCGGCCGCCCTGCGTGACGGCGACGACCCGGTCGATTCCGTATTCGATATGCTTTTCGCCCAGAAAGGCCCGCGCGCGCCCCGCCTCCAGCGCGGCGCCGATCGCGCCGGCGTCGAAGCACTCGAACCAGCCGGGCGCTTCCAGCGGCACGGCATCCGGGTAGGGCACATAGGTCTTGCCCATCTCGCCAGGCGTCAGGTCGGTGGTGAAACAGGCCCGGTACCGGATGGGCGAACTGTCGGCATCGATGGCCCGGAAATCGCTGTAAGCGATGGGTTCGGGCATCCCGGTTTGCCGGGCTGTCGCTTGCACGTCGTCCGTGCCGGTGGCGGGCACCTCTTCGTAGAAGGCGTAGATCTGAAGGTAATACAGCGCCGCACCGGCCACCAGGGCCGTCGCCACGATCACCACGCCCAGGACCTTGCCCATGTTCACGCCGCGTGCCCCCCGGCCTCGGTCTGGACGAAGGCGTCGGCGCATTTCTTGGCCAGCGCGCGCACGCGGCCGATGTAGGCCTGCCGCTCGGTCACCGAGATCACGCCGCGCGCATCCAGAAGGTTGAAGATGTGGCTGGCCTTGATGCACTGGTCATAGGCGGGATGGGCCATGACGATGCGCTGGCCCGTCTTGGGGTCCACCGCCTCGTGGGACAGGATGCGTTCGCACTCGGCCTCGGCGTCCTCGAAGTGGCGAAACAGCATCTCGGTCTCGGCCACGTCGAAGTTCCAGCGGCTGTATTCCTCCTCGGTCTGGCGGAAGACGTCGCCGTAGCTGAGCGCAATGGGCGCGTCGGGGTCGTTGAAGGGCATTTCCATCACGTGGTCGATGCCCAGCACATACATCGCCAGCCGCTCGATCCCGTAGGTCAGCTCGCCCGAGACCGGGTGGCAATCGTGCCCGCCCACCTGCTGGAAATAGGTGAACTGGCTCACCTCCATGCCGTCGCACCAGACCTCCCAGCCCAGGCCCCAGGCGCCGAGGGTGGGGCTTTCCCAGTCGTCCTCGACAAACCGGATGTCGTGCAGGGCCATGTCGATGCCGATCGCCTCAAGACTGCCGAGATAGAGCTCCTGCAGGTCCGGGGGGCTGGGTTTGATGAGCACCTGGAACTGGTAGTAGTGCTGCAGCCGGTTGGGGTTCTCGCCGTAGCGCCCGTCGGTGGGCCGGCGCGAGGGCTGCACGTAGGCCGCCGCCCAGGGCCGCGTGCCCAGCGAGCGCAGGGTCGTCGCCGGGTGGAAGGTGCCCGCGCCCACCTCCATGTCGTAGGGCTGCATGATCGCGCAACCCTGGCGGGCCCAGTAGGACTGGAGCCGCAGGATCACTTCCTGGAAACTGCGCGGCTTGGCGCTTTGATCGGACATGCCGGCCTCCGGTCTGGCACCGCTGAAATCGCCCGCTTTACCTACGGCCCCTGCCCGATGGGGTCAATCAGGCACGCGCCCATATTTTCAGTGCACGGGCGCAGGGATTTGATACAACGAAGACACGAGTTTTCGAGATTGCGATGACAGGACGAGGACCAGGAAACAGATGACGCGCGGATTTCTTGTGATGATCGTTGCGCTCCTGCTGGCGGTGCCGTTGGCGCCGGCACGGGCCCAGGAGACATCCTGGGTGCAGATCGAGGCGCAGCCCAGCCTCGCGCGGGCCAAGCAAAGCGCCCGGCAGTACGCCGCCGAACTGGAGGATGTGAACGGCTTCTCCATGGGCGGGGGATGGTACGCCATCGCCCTCGGCCCCTATTCCGCGCAGGATGCCCGGCAGGTTCTGCGGGTCTACCGCTCGGAACGGGTGATACCGCGCGACAGCTACATCACGCAAAGCGCGGACTACCGCAGCCAGTTCTGGCCCGTGGGCGAGGACGACCTGGCCCAGAACGGCCAGACGGCCGCGCCCGACAGCGCGCAGCAGGCCGCGACCGAGCCCGCGCCGCGCGCACCGGAAGAAACCCGGCAGCAGGCAAGGGCGAGCGAGCGTGAACTGTCGCGCCGGGAACGCAAGGACCTGCAGATCGCGCTGCAATGGGCCGGGCATTACGACGGGCGCATCGACGCGGCCTTCGGCCCCCGCACGCGCGGCGCCATGGCCGACTGGCAAGAGGCCAACAACTACGAACGCACCGGCATCCTGACGACCCGCCAGCGCGCCGAGCTTCTACGCCAGTACAACGCGGTGCTGGACGGCCTTGGCCTGGAACCGGTGCGCGACGACACCGCCGGGATCGAGGTGAAGCTGCCCACCGAGGTCGTCGCCTTCGAGAAATACGAGCCGCCCTTCGCCCATTATCCCGCCACCGGCGAGATCGCCGCGCGCGTCCTGCTGATCAGCCAGGAGGGCGACGAGAACACGCTTGGCGGGCTTTTCGACATCATGCAGACGCTGGAGATCGTGCCGCCCGAAGGCCCCCGCGAACTGAACAGCCGGACCTTCACGCTTGTCGGGCGCGACGAGGACCGCGTGTCGCACACCGAGGCGCGGCTGGAAGACGGGCGGATCAAGGGGTTCACACTGGTCTGGCCCGCGGGCGACGAGGACCGCCGCACGCGGCTGCTGGACGCGATGCAGGACAGTTTCCGCCGGATCGACGGCGTATTGCCGGCCAGCGCGGGCGAAGGCGCGGCGCAGAGCATCGACCTTGTCGCCGGTCTGCGGGTCCGGCAGCCCGAGATGTCGCGCTCGGGCTTCTACGTGGATCGCGCGGGCACCGTGGTCACGACCGCGCAGGTGGTCCGCGGGTGCGAGCGGATCACCATCGACGGCGACTACGAGGCCGAGGTCGTCGCCACCGGCCCCGAGCTGGGCGTCGCGGTCCTGCGCCCCAAGGAGCCGCTGGCGCCGCTCAACGTGGCTTCCTTCCAGAAGGACGCGCCGCGCCTGCAATCCGAGGTGGCGGTGGCCGGGTATTCCTATGGCGGCCTGCTGGGCGCGCCGACGCTGACCTTCGGCCAACTGGCGGACATGACCGGCCTGAACGGCGAGGAGAACCTCAAGCGCCTGGCGCTTGCCGCGCTGGAGGGCGACGTGGGGGGACCGGTCGTGGACGCCGGCGGCGCCGTCCTGGGCATGCTGCTGCCCGGTGATACCGGGGCGCGGACATATCCCGAGGGCGTGAGCTTCGCCGCCGATGCCGCGGCGATCCGGGACCTTCTGGAAGAGGCCGGGATCTCGCCCGCGGCCACGTCGGAGCAGACGCGCATCGCCGCCGAAACGCTGACCGACCGCGCCACGCGCATGACCGTGCTGGTCAGCTGCTGGGAGTGACGCGGCGCATTCGCGTCAAATTCACGGCACTTCGGCCGCGTCGCCCGGCCCCGCCTTAACGCCCGGGCAAGACATCGCCCCGCATCCTCCCTCCCGTGAGGGTGCGGGGCGCGCGTGATCCGGGGGATCCCCGGCGAGAACGGGAGTGCTTTACATGGTCAGGGGTTTGCTTGCATCCGGCGCGCTGGCGCTTGCCACATTGGCGAGCGGCGCGCAGGCCGATCTTTCGCAACGCTTGGGGCGCGCGACAGAGCTTCGCCCCGACAACAGCGTCATGCCGCCCGACGGTTACCGCGGGCAATGGTGGACACACCCGATCGGCTGCGAGTACTCGCGCGCCGGCCGGCCGGGGGAGACCGTGTGGTTCCTCATCATCAACACGGCCCGGCCCGGCTGCCCCGCCTACATCGTGCAGCACGGCTTCGACGACGTCTATTGACGCCTCAGGCGATGTCGTCCCGCACGTGGATGAGCGTCGGCCCTTCGGCGCTGAACGCGGCGCGCACCGTGTCGACCAGCGCGTCCAGCGTTCGCGGGGCCGCCGCCTGCGCGCCGTAGGCCCGGGCCAGCGCCCCGAAATCGGGGTTGCGCGCCACCACGGCGCGGGGCGCGATCTGAGCGCCGACCATGCTGTCCTCGATTTCCTTCAGCTTGGCGTTGTCCCACAGCAGGATCGGCAGGGGCAGGCCCAGTTCGACCGCGGCGCCAAGCTCGGGCAGCGTGTACTGGAAACCGTAGTCGCCCGCGATGCAGAGCGTCGGCTGCCCCGGCCTGGCGACGGCGCCGCCGATGGCGGCCGGCAGGGCGTACCCCAGCGTGCCGAAACCGTAGGGATGGTGCCAGTGGCCGGGGCGGTCCATCGGCCAGACCTCCTTGGCCACATAGGCGAACTGCGTCATGTCGGAGAAGATCATCGTCTGCCCCGGCAAAGCGGCGCGCAGGGCGTCGCAGACCGGCACGATGCCCGGGCGCTCGGCATCCGTCTCGGCGCGCCAGCGGCTGCGGGCCGCGGCGATCCGCGCAGGGGCCCAGCCCTCCGCCCGGGGCAGGTCGGCGGCACGCAGCGCCCGCGCCAGCGCCGCGGCATCGGCCAGCACCGCATCGGTGGCCCCGTCGCCCCCGGCAAGTTGCGCGGGGTCGATGTCCACCCGGATCATCGGCCCCGTGTGGCCCAGATGGTCCCGCCAGAGATCGACCTCGGACAGTTCGGTGCCCACGGCCACCACCAGATCGGCCTCGGCGATGGCGGCGGCGCTATCGGGCCGGGCCAGATAGGTCCCGAAATCCAGGTCGTAATCGGCCCCCATGATCCCGCAGCCGGCATAGGTCGTGAAGGTGGCCGCCCGCAGCCGGCCGATCACCTCGCGCCAGTCCGGGGCGCCGGACAGGGCCCCGCCGCCCAGAACGAACAGGGGGGTCTTCGCAGCGCGCAGGGCCCCCAGCACACGGTCCACCGCCTCTTGCGAAACGGCACGTTCGGCGGTCAGCGCCCGCGCGCGCGGCGGTTCGGGCGCCGCCCCCTCCAGCGCGGCGATCGGCACCTGGATGTGCCGCGGACCGGGGCGGGCGGTGGCGAACTCGGTCAGGGCGCGGTCGATCAGGCGATAGGCGCTGGCGGCATCGCGGGCTTCCGCGCTCCATGCGCAGACGGTGGCGGCGGCTGCCTCCTGGTCGGGCATCTGGTGAAGCTGGCCCTTGCGCGCGGCGGTTTCATCCAGGCACGACGACAGCGCCAGCACCGGCACGCTGTCGGAATTGGCCTGCCCCAGCGGTGTCATGATGTTGCACAGCCCCGGCCCGGTGATGACATAGGCCACCCCCGGCTTGCCGCTGGCGCGGGCATAGCCATCGGCCATGAAGCCCGCCCCCTGTTCGTGCCGGGCCAGGACGTGGGTGATGCCCGCCTCCTCGATCCCGCGGTACATTTCCTGATTGTGCACCCCGGGGATGCCGAAAATCGTGTCGATGCCGCGCGCCTTCAGCAGGTGGCTGATCTGCGCGCCCAACGGGCGGGTGGTCATTCACGTCCTCCAGAAATTCACGGTAAAGATCGCGTAGACGGCCAGAAGCTCTAGCCGCCCGATGAGCATGGCCACGCTTAGAAGCCATTTCGCGGTATCGTTCAAGCCCGCGAAATTCGCCGAGGGCCCGATCCTTTCGCCCAGGCCGGGCCCGATGTTGGCCAGCGCGGCCGCCGCGCCGGAAACGGAGGTGGTGAAATCCAGCCCCGTGAGGCCCAGGCCCACCGACACCAGCCCCAGCGTTACGATGAAGAAGACGAAGAACGACATGACCGAGTTCAGAACGTCCTCGCCGATGGCACGGTGCGCGTAACGCGGCGTGAACACGCCGTGGGGCGAGTGGATGCGCCGCAGCTGCGACCGGATCGAGGCAAAGAGAAGCTGGTAGCGGAAGATCTTGATCGAGCAGGAGGTCGACCCGGCACAGCCCCCGATCAGCCCGGCGAAGAACAGTACCGCCACCGGGAATGCCCCCCAGAGCATGTAATCGGTGCTGGCATAGCCCGTGCCCGTCAGCAGCGACACCGTGTTGAAAAGCACCTTGCGGAAGGCCGTCTCGGTGGCGGCCTCCATCTGGAAAAGCTGCCACAGCGTCAGCCCGGCCACCAGCGCCGCGGCGGTCGCGAGGAACCCGCGCACCTGCGGATCGGTCAAGAGCGGCCGCGTGGCGCCGGCGGTCATCTGGACGAAGCGGATGAACGGCAGCGCGGCCAGCAGCATGAACGCCACCGCGACGTATTCCGCAGCCATCCCGAAGGCAGCGAAGGAGGCGTCGTAATTCGCGAATCCGCCGGTGGCGACGGTGGTCATGGCATGCACCGTCGCGTCGAAGGCATCCATGCCCGTGGCCAGGTAGCACAGCACGCAGATCAGCGTCAGGCTGAGGTAGATGACCGACACGCGCGCGGCGATCTCGGTGGCGCGCGGCAGGATCTTTTCGGAGGTGTCGAACCCCTCGGTGCGGAAGATCTGCATGCCGCCCACCCGCAGCTCGGGCAGGAAGACCATGGCCACCACGATGATCCCGATGCCGCCCAGCCACTGCATCAGCCCGCGCCACAGCAGCAGCCCCTTGGGCAGGGCATCCAGGCCCGACAGCACGGTGGAGCCGGTGGTGGTCAGCCCCGACATCGCCTCGAACACGGCGTCCACGATGCGCGCCTCGGTGGCCCCGATGACGAAGGGGATCGCGCCGAAGAACGGCAGCACCACCCAGACCCCCGTGGTCAGCAGGAAGGTCTGCTGCAGCGTCAGCCCCGCGCGCACGCCGTTGCGGCAGGCCACCGCCACCAGGCTGCCGATGAGGACCGTCAGGATGGCGCTTTCCAGGAACACGGGCCAATGGCCCCGGCCCTCGGCGATGTCCACCAGCAGGGGCAGGACCATGGCGATCCCAAGCGCCATGACCATCAGGCCGACGACATATCCCACGGGGCGCAGGTCAAACATGCCGGGCAGAGTTGGCCCCGCCCTGCCCGGGTGTCAAGCGCGTTCGCCGCCCCCCGCGGGCCGGCCTGTCACGGGTCCTGATCGGGCAGGATGTCCTCGAAGACGAAGGCCGGGATGTCGCAGCGGCGCAGCCCCATGGCGGCCAGCTCCGCGTCGGACATGGCGGCCAGCCGCGCGACGCTGGCAAGACGGTTGCGGCTGAGCATGTAGGCGTTCATGCCGGGGGCCCGTTCGGCCAGGAAAAGATCCAGGTCGCGGCGCCAGCCCGGGTGCGGGAAGTGCACGTGCAAATTCGACGGTGTCATGGGAACCCCTTTCGTTGCGGATTCGGGTTCCTCCTCCATCGTCTATTCTAGGGCATTCGGCCCGCGCGGTCATGTCCGGCGCAGGCGCGGCGCCGCGGTGTTGCTGCAGTGCAGCACACCGCGGCGGCCAAGGCATCGTGTGTAAAGGAAATGTCGTGGAAACCGGCATTGCCGCGCCGCCGCGCGAGTCGCGTGGCGGCGGGCGGGCCGGGGCGTCAGCCCTGCGACGATTTCTTGTCGTCGTCCCCGGGCATCGCGGGCGGTTTGGAGGGCTGCCGCGTCCGCTTGGCGGCGGGGGTCGCGGGCTTGTCACTACCGGCGGGCTGTTCCGGGGCGCCGGCCTTCTGCTGCTGCGGGGACTTTGCCGCGGGATTCGCGCCGCTGTCTTTTGTCGCGTCGGTCTTGGCCTGGGTCGCCGCCTGGCCCGCCGCGGCCTGCGCTTTCGCGGGCTGGGTCTTGGCCGGCTCGGGCTTCGTGGCGGGCGTTGTCGCCTGCGCCTGCTTGGCGGCGGGCGCCTTGGCCTGCTGCGTCTTCGCGGCAGGTGCCTTCGCTTTCTGCGACTGCGCGGCGGGCGCCTTGGGCTGCTGCGGCTTCGCGGGCTTGGCCGCCGTTTTCTTTGCCGGCGCGGCTGGCGCTTCGGCCGCCTGTTTCGCCGCCGCAGGCGCCTTCGCCGCCTTCTTTGCCGGGGCGGACGCCGACTTGGCGGCGGGCTTGGCCGCTGCACCCGACCTGGCCGCCTGCGCCCGGTCCGGCTTGGCGGTCGCGCCGTTGCGGCGAACGCCGAAGAGGAAGGGGTTCGTCTCGAGTGCCGCCCGGCTGAGAACCTGCGCGACGCGGAGGTTGTTCTCGATCATGTACCCCGCCATGCGCATGCTGGCAGCCGAGATCTGGAACGGGGTCACTACAGGTGTCATTCGAGTATCCTTTCCGATGTCCTCATCCCGCGCGATAAACCGACTCTGTGACAAGCACGTAACGCGGGCCTCGATGCTGTGTCTCATCGAATTGCCCCAGCGTCAACGAATTTGCCGCAGCGCAGCATGGCGAATGGGCGAAATCGGGCCGAATGCCCACGAAGTAAGCAGGAGCGCCCCCGGCCGTCAGCCCGCGTGCACCAGCGTCGCGAAGGTCTTGGGATCGATGCTGTCGGAGGCGAAGCTATCACCGCGGGTCAGGACGCTGACCGCGTCATGACTGTGCAGGCTTTCCTGGTGGCTGGCCAGAACCCGGAAATCCCCGATGCGGCCGTCCTGTTCCAGCTGCTCGCAGAACAGGCGCGTGGCATCCTCCACGAAGATGGGGTTGGCGGCGTTGAGTTCGGCGAAGGCCTGTTCGTCCTCGCGCTTGACCATCACCTGGGTCTCCGTCGGCACCGCCGCGCGGGCAAGATCGATCAGGTCCTCGAACCACAGGCGGGACCCCGCCGCGACCTCGACCGACAGGCGCGCCACCGACCGCTGCGAATGCGGCGTGGCCAGCTGGCCGCGCGTGGCGCGCGCGTGTTCGGCCAGTTCCAGCGAGCAGGGGCAGGTCGAGGAATAGACGTAATCCAGGTGCATGTACTTGCGCCGCACACCATCGCGTTCGACCAGCTCCATCGCGATGTCGTAGTACTGGTACCCCTCCAGCCCTGACCGCAGCGAGGTGACCTTCACCGGGTAGGAAAACCGCATCTGCAGCCGTGCGTCGATGCTGTCCAGATCGGCGATGTAGTCGTCCAGCGCGGATTCGATCACGTCGAAGCTGAAGGTCTTTTCCGCGTGCTTGTAGAAGCTGCGCATGATGCGCGACATGTTGATGCCCTTGCGCTCTTCCTCCAGGCTCACGGTTCCCGTGACGCTGCATTCCAGGGTCAGGTCACCGTTGTCACGGGTGTGGAAGCGCACGGGCAGCCGGAAGTTCGAGATGCCGACATGCTGAAGCTGCGCCCGCGCCCCCCGGATGAGGGAGCTGGGACCGTTCTGAAGGTCCGGCAGCGTGGCCTTGTAGGCCTCCGTCACCTCGAAGTCCTCGGGGTACTCGCGCGAGAACTCGGGGTAGGCCGCCTGCGCGTCGTCGCCCAGCGCCCGGGCCAGCGCCGGGTCGAGGGCGGCCAGTTCCTCCGGGCTGGCAACGGCCGCCCAACGGCGCAGGACCGACAGGGCCGTTTCCGCGTCGTCGCGGTCAGGAGGCGTTTCGAGGCGGGAGGTATGAACGTTCATGGCATGGTCCCCTGTTCGCGGTGCCAACCCTTACATAGAGGTTTGCGGCCTGAATTTCCAATATCGCAGGGATTTACGTCGAAAGCGACGCGCCGGATCACTCCGCGCGGGCAAATTCCGATCCGCGGGGCGGCCCCGCTACCCCGCCGGCACGGCGTCGAGCGCCCGGCGCACATCCTCGACGAGGTCGGCGCTGTCCTCGATCCCCACCGACAGGCGCACCAGCCCCGGCGTGATGCCCAGCCGGGCCTTCTGCGCGTCGGGCAGCCGCTGGTGGGTGGTGGTGGCCGGGTGCGTCGCGATCGACTTGGCATCGCCGAGATTGTTGGAGATCAACACCACCTCGAGCGCATTGAGAAAGGCGAAGGCCGCCGCCTGCCCGCCCCTGATGTCGAGCGCCAGGATCGTCCCGCCCTCGCCCGTCTGCCGCACCACCAGGTCGTGCTGGGGGTGCGAGGGATGACCGGGATAGATCACGCGCGCCAGCCTGTCATGACCCTGAAGCGCCTCGGCCAGCGCCATGGCCGTCGCCGCCTGGGCCCGCACGCGCAGGTCGATGGTTTCCAGCCCCTTGAGCAGCACCCAGGCGTTGAAGGGCGACATGGACCCGCCGGTGTGCTTCATGTAGGGCTCGACCGTGCCGCGGATGAACTCCTGCCGGCCCAGGATCACGCCGCCCAGCACGCGGCCCTGCCCGTCGATATGCTTGGTGGCCGAGTAGACCACCACGTCCGCGCCCTGCGCGATGGCATCGGAGAAGACCGGCGTGGCGAAGACATTGTCGGCGACGACCGTCGCGCCGACCTCGTGGGCGATCGCTGACACGGCCCTGATGTCGACCACGTCCAGGGTGGGATTGGCAACCGTTTCGAAAAACACCACGCGCGTATCGGGCCGCATCGCGGCGCGCCACTGGTCGAGGTCGGTGCCGTCCACGAAGGTCACCTCGACCCCGAAGCGGCTGAGCACCTCCTCCAGCACGTAAAGGCACGACCCGAACAGCGCCCGCGCGGCCACGACGTGATCACCCGCGCGCAGCATCGCGGTCAGCGCGCCGCTGACGGCGGCCATGCCGCTGGCGGTGGCAAAGGCGTCCTCGGCGCCTTCCAGCGCGGCCATGCGTTGCTCGAACATCGCCACGGTGGGGTTGCCGTAACGGGCGTAGATGAAGTCGTCCGGGCCGGCCGCCTCGAAGCGCGCCTGCGCGGCCTCGGCCGTATCGTAGACGAACCCCTGGGTCAGAAAGAGCGCTTCGCTGACCTCGCCCCACTGGCTGCGTCGCGTGCCGCCGTGAACCAGCCGGGTGCGCATTTTCCAATCGTCGCTCATCTTCGTCCTCCGGGGCGCAGCGGCCCATCAAAAAAAGCCCCCGAACGCGGCCAAGCGAAAGGGGGCTCTTTCATCCTGACCTCTTTAGCGGGATGTTTAACGTGGCCCGCAATCCGGTAACAAATCGCCACGTGGACCGATTAGCCGCCGCGGTGTTGCGCGTCAACACTGTCACGGGGCTTTAACCCAAGGTTCAAGAAAGTTTCGTATGGCTCGGGTACCTGCTGCCCACAAGATGTAGTGGGACTCGCGCAGAATGCCGTTGGTGCAGATAAACGCAGGCCACTCCGGCCCCGAGCTTCACGGCAGCAGCCGGCCCTTCGCACCGCTGTTGGACGAAGCACTTCGCGGCACCGGCCCGATCGTCGTCATGCTGCACGGCTTCAAGTTCGCCCCGGGGCACGTGACGGCCTGCCCGCACCGGCACATCCTGTCGCTGGATCCGCCCGAATCGTGCTGGAAAGCGCGCAGTTGGCCGCGCGAACTGGGGTTCGGCACGGGCCGACCGGACGAGGGGCTGGCCATCGCCTTCGGCTGGCGGGCCCGCGGCACGATCTGGCAGGCCTACCGCCGGGCCGAGGCCGCGGGCCGCGCGCTGGCCGAGCTTGTCTTGACCCTCCGGCGCCGGGCGCCGCACCGGCCCGTGCACATGCTGGCGCATTCGCTCGGCGCCCGCGTGGTGCTGAGCGCCCTGCCCCATCTGCCGGCCGGCAGCCTGGGCCGCGCGATCCTGCTGTCGGGTGCGGAATACGGCAGCCGGGCGGCCGCCGCCCTGCGCAGCGAGGCCGGCGCGACGGCGGAATTCCTCAACGTCACCAGCCGCGAGAACGATCTGTTCGATTTCATGCTGGAACGCGTCATCGCCCCGCCCGAGCGCGGCGACTGGACCCTCGGCCAGCGCATGCCGCAGCGCCCCAACACGCTGACGCTGCAACTGGATCATCCCGAAACGCTGGAGGCCCTGGCCGGCGCGGGCTTCCGGATCGCGCCGCCGTCCGGGCGGGTCTGCCACTGGTCGTCCTACCTGCGGCCCGGTGTCTTCCCGCTTTACCGCGCGCTTCTGCGGCGGGACGGGGATTTCCCCCTGGCCCGGCTGCGCGCCGCGCTGCCCGAGCGGCCCGAACCGCGCTGGTCGCGCTTTCTTGCCGTGCCGGAGATTCGGCTGTCCTTGCCATCGCGGCCGAAAGCGCCGTCCTGAGGGCACCGCGACGGTGACAGGATGCCATGACCCGCCCCAGGATCTGCCCCGGGCGAAAGAACGACCCTGGGGCGAGGTGGCGCGCCTTGACCGCCTGCTGCCCCTCGACAGGCCGATAACGGCTTCGTTGCCGGGGATTTCTGTTCCGTCGTGAACACGACGATCTTGCCCCGGGCTCCGCTCCGCAAGGACAAGCCCCACCTCGCGCGCAGGCTTGACAGGGTGGCGGCCCGGCCCGCGGTTCGCCCGTGCCGCGCGCCGGCCCTGAACAAGCGTCAGGCGCTGCAACGCGACAAGCACAGCCGATCCGTGCTGTTCGAGACCGCGCTGCAGCGGAGGCTAGTTCGGTTCGCTGTCCTGCGTGCCGTGATCGCGAAACACCCGGCCCTGGGCGATGAAGAACACGAAGATGGCCGCCGTCAGGCCGAAGGTCTTGAAATAGACCCAGGCCTCCTCGCTCATCAGGCGCCAGACGGCCTCGTTCAGCAGGGCCAGACCGAGAAAGAAGACCGTCAGCCGGCGGGTCAGGATCATCCAGCCCGCGTGCGTCAGCGGCATCAGCCCCTCCATCACGTATTGCAGGTACGAGCGGCCGCGCAGCAGCCCCGCGCCCAGAACCCCGCCGAAGAAGAGGTAGATGATCGTGGGTTTCATCTTGAAGAACCGCGGGTCGTTGAACCACACGCTCAATCCCCCGAAGACCACGATCAGGACCGCCGTCACCACCTGCATCCGCGACAGGTGCCCCGTCAGCCACCAGAGCGCCCCCATCGCCAGCAGGAAGACCGGGACGAACCCCGCCGTCACCACGATGAACCCGTCGTAGTCGTTCCCCGCGATGGCAAAGACACGGTCCTTCAGCGCCAGGTAGGCGACGAAGAAGGCCAACACCGGGCCCAGTTCGAGCGCGGTCTTCAGCAAGGCAGGGGGGGATTTCTCGGCCATGGGGCTCTCCTCTTGGCAAGCGGGCGGGCGCGGTCTATCCGCCCGCCTCAACTATCACAGCGCCGGCGGCGATCAATGCCATGAGCGCGATCCGGCGGGGGCCGACCGTGTCGCCCAGGGCAAGCCAGCCGATGAGCGCGGCAAAGACCGTCGAGGTCTCGCGCAGGACGGCGGCCTCGCCCACCTTGTCCAGCCGCGTGGCCAGCATGACCGCGCCGAAACTGCCGAAGGCCACCAGCCCGCCGATCACCCCGCGAAGCATCAGCGGCCCCACCGCGGGGCGCAATGTGCTGGCCCGCCACCGCAGGAAGGCATAGACCGGCAGTATCACCCCGTCGATCAGGAAGAACCAGGCCAGGAAGGTGAAGGGATCGGCGGCCGCGCGGATGCCGTAGGCGTCGTAAGTGGTGTAAAGCGCCACGAACAACCCCGTCAGCACCGCAAGGCCCAGCGCCAGCGGCAGGGTTTCGCGGCCGGCCGTCAGATAGCGCAGGTTGTAGACCGCCAGCCCGTAGATCCCCGACAGCAGCACCGCGACCCCCAGCCATTGCACCGCCGTGAAGGTCTCGCCGAACAGCAGGTAGGCGCCGATCACGGTGAACAGCGGCCCCGTCCCGCGGACCACCGGGTAGACCACCGTGTAGGCGCCCTTGGTATAGGCCTGGGCCTGCAGCACCTTGTAGGCCAGGTGGATGACGAAGACACCGGCGAAGATCGGCCACATCTGCGGCGCGGGCCAGGGCACCACGAAAAACGCCAGCGGCGCCGCCATGACGGCATAGCTGAAATCGATGGCCCCGCGGCTGAGCCAGGGGTCGTGCCGGCCCTTCTGCAGGGCGCCGAACACCGCGTGCAGGAAGGCCGCCATGAGCGCCAGCACCATGGCCAGGTGGTGCCCCGCCTCGGTTCCTTCCAGCGCCAGCAGCCAGTCGCTCATGCCCGCGGCCCCCCGGAACCGCGCGGGCCTGCCGTGACATGGGCCGATGCGGCAAGGGTTTGAGATCGCGGGAAAACGTGCCAGAGTCGGACCATGTGGGAATATGTCTCAGCAGAGATCCTCGGGGAACTCACCGGCAGCTTCACGGTGGTGGATCCGCTGATCGCGGCCACGCGGCTCGTGGCCGCGATCTTCCTTGGCGGCATCATCGGCTTCGAGCGCGAGCACCGCGAGAAACCCGCGGGCCTGCGCACGCACATGCTGGTGTCCATGGCCGCCTGCCTGTTCATCATCGTCAGCCAGCAACTGGGGGCCATGACCTTCAGCGACCAGGAAGGGCTGCGCGTCGATCCCCTGCGCCTGGTCGAGGCGGTGACGGCCGGGGTCGCCTTCCTGGCTGCCGGCGTCATCTTCACCGCGCAGGGAAAGGTGCAGAACGTGACCACCGGCGCCTCGCTGTGGCTGGCCGGGGCCATCGGGCTGAGCTGCGGCTCGGGGCAGATCCCGCTGGCGGGGCTGGCCACGGGAATCGTCCTCCTGGTCCTGTTCCTGCTGCGCTTTCTGGAAAAATGGATGGGCACGGACTGACCCGCGCCGCGGGGGCGGATCATCGCGCGTCCAGCCCGGTGAGGGCGGCCGCGAACTCCTCGGGGTCGAAGGGGGCAAGATCGTCGATCTGCTCGCCCACGCCGATGGCGTGAATCGGCAGGCCGAAACGGTCCGCCAGGGCGACCAGCACGCCGCCGCGGGCCGTGCCGTCCAGCTTGGTCATCACCAGGCCGCTGACATCGGCCAGTTTCTGGAAGATCTCGACCTGGTTGATCGCGTTCTGGCCGGTGGTGGCGTCAAGCACCAGCAGCGTGTTGTGCGGGGCGCTTTCGTCCTTCTTGCGGATGACGCGCACGATCTTGGCCAGTTCCTCCATCAGGTCCTGGCGGTTCTGCAGGCGCCCGGCGGTATCGATCATCAACAGATCGGCCCCCTCGGCCTGCGCCTGGGTCATCGCGTCGAAGGCCAGGCTGGCGGGGTCAGAGCCCTCGGGCGCCGTGAGCACCGGCACATCGGCCCGCTCGCCCCAGATCTGGAGCTGTTCCACGGCCGCCGCGCGGAACGTGTCCCCGGCGGCGATCACCACCTTCTTGCCGGCCGCCTTGAACTGGCTGGCCAGCTTGCCGATCGTGGTGGTCTTGCCCGACCCGTTGACGCCCACCACCAGCACCACCTGCGGCCGCTTGGGATACAGCGGCATGGGCCGGGCCACCGGCTCCATGATGCGGGCGATTTCGCGGGCCAGAAGCGTCTTGATCTCCTCGGTCGACAGTTTCCTGCCCATGCGCCCCTCGGCCATGTTGGCGGTGACGCGCGTGGCCGTCTCCACCCCCATGTCCGCGGTGATCAGCAGATCCTCCAGCTGTTCCAGCATGTCGTCGTCGAGCGTGCGGCGCACCACCGCGCGGCGCTCCCCCCGGCCCAGAAGACGGCCCAGCAGGCCGCCGCCCTCGGACACCTCGGGCGGGCCCGGTTCGTCGGGGATCTCCACCGGCGCGGGCGCGGGGCCGGGCTCGGGCTGGCGCGGCGGGGTTTCCGGCGGGTTCTCGCCGGGCCGCTCGGGGGGCGGCGTGGCCGGTTCCTCCTCGGGGCGCGGCGGGCGTTCGCGCGGGCCCGGTCGCGGGGCCGGCTCGGGGTCGGGCACCGGCTCGGGCTCGGGCGTTGGCCGGGGCTCGGGCTGCGGGCCCGGTTCGGGCGCGGGCTCCGGCACCGGCTCGGGCTCGGGCCGGGGTTCGGGATCGGGTTGCGGCGGCTGCTCGGGCTCGCGCCGCGGGTCGGGCGCGGCGGCGGCCTCGGCCTCGCCGCCTTCCTCGACGATCGCGTCGAGCCCCTCCTCGATCTTCGAGGACGACTTGAACAGCCGGTCCTTGAGCTTTCTGAAAAAGGCCATGCCACCTCCACCTGGGTTGCTCATCCCCACCTAATGCGGATCGGGCCCGGATGGAAGATAGCGCGGCCTCAGTCCTGCCGGCGTTCCAGCGCCTGCTCGGTCCCGTATTCGCCCGGCCGCGGCGGCTGCAGGCCGACCTCCTCGGGAAAATGCGCCATCGTCAGGCGGATCGGGTTCGGCGCGGCCTGGCCCAGGCCGCAGATCGAGGCATCGGACATCGCCTGGCAGAGATCCTCCAGCAGGCCCTCGTCCCAGGCGTCGGCCTGCATGAGTTTCACCGCCTTCTCGCAGCCAACCCGGCAGGGCGTGCACTGGCCGCAGCTTTCGTCCTCGAAGAAACGCAGCATGTTCAGCGCGGCGGCCCTGGCGCTGTCCTGATCGGACAGCACCACCACCGCGGCCGAGCCGATGAAGCTGCCGTGCTCCTGCAACACGTCGAAATCCAGCGGCACGTCGTCCAGCCGCGCCGGCAGCAGGCCCGAGGAGGGGCCGCCCGGCTGGTAGGCCTTGAGTTCGTGCCCCGCCAGCATGCCGCCCGACGCCGCGACGATATCGCGGATGGTCGAGCCCGCGGGCAGCAGGTAGACGCCCGGCGCCGCCACCCGGCCCGAGACCGAGTAGGAGCGCAGGCCCGTGCGGCCGTTCTTTTTCACCCCGGCCAAGACCTCCTTGCCCTCGCGCAGCACGCGGGTGACCCAGTACAGCGTCTCGACGTTGTTGACGAGCGTGGGCCGGCCGAAGATCCCGACGTTGGCGACGAAGGGCGGGCGATGCCGCGGCAGCCCGCGCTTGCCCTCGATCGATTCGATCATGGCCGATTCCTCGCCGCAGATGTAGGCGCCCGCGCCGCGGCGCAGATCGATGTAGCCTTCCGCGACGATGCCCGCCTCCTCCAGCGCGGCGATCTCGCGGCGCAGGATCTCCAGCACCGCGGGGTATTCGTCGCGCATGTAGATAAAGCAGCGATCGGCCTCCACCGCCCAGGCGGCGATCAGCATTCCCTCAAGGAAAACATGGGGGTATCGCTCAAGGTAAAAGCGATCCTTGAAGGTGCCGGGCTCGCCCTCGTCACCGTTCACGGCCACGTAGCGCGGCCCCGGCTCGGCCCGGACGAAGCCCCACTTCCTGCCCGAGGGGAACCCCGCACCGCCCAGGCCGCGGACCCCGGCGTCCAGCAATTCCTGCTGGACGGTCTCGAAATCGCCATCGCGGCGCAGCTGCGCCAGCGTCTTGTAGCCACCGGATGAACGGTATGCTTCAAGCCCTTGATAATCCGGCACATGCGCATGCGTGTCCCCGGCGGCAATGGCCGCCTGGACCTTCTCCGGCGTGGCGTGGTCGATATGGTTGTGTCCCAGTTCCAGCACCGGCGCGGTATCGCAGCGGCCCATGCAGGGCGCGCGCACCACCCGCACCTCGGAGGGGTCCATGCCCTCCTCCAGCGCGGCCTTCAGTTCCTGCGCGCCCGCGAGTTCGCAGGACAGCGAATCGCAGACCCGGATGGTCAGCGCCGGCGGCGGCGTCTCGCCCTCCTTGACCACGTCGAAATGCGCATAGAAGGTCGCGACCTCGTAGACCTCGGCCTGGGGGATCTTCATCTCTTCGGCCAGCGCGCGCAGGTGGGCCGCAGACAGGTGGCCATAGGCATCCTGTATGCGGTGCAGATGCTCGATCAGCAGGTCGCGCCGGCGCGGCGCGTCACCCAGCAGCGCCTTGACCTCGTCCCAGGCCCGATCCTCAAGCTGGCGCCCCTTGGGCGTGTGCCGGCCCTTGCCCTTGCCGGATTTCCAGACGCCGTTGCGCTCGTCGAGTGCCATGCGATCCCCTTTCCCTGCGATCGGGCCGAGAGGTAGCGCGTGCCCCACGTCGCTGCCTGACCAAAAACGACATTCGCACCGCCGGAAACGTTGGACAACGGCGAAATCGCCGGACGGCCCGGCGCCGACAGGGGGCTGGCGCTGCCTGGCGGGCTCTGCCATCATGGGCCCATGCGTTGGCTGGCTTTCTCCATTCTCGCCCTCGCGGCCCCGGCGGTGCAGGCCGCCGAGCGGATGACCGCCGCGGAGTTCGATGCCTACACGCGCGGCAAGACCTTCTATTACGCCAGCGACGGCAGGCCCTACGGGGCCGAGGAATACCTCGACGACCGGCGCGTGCGGTGGTCCTTCCTCGACGGTGAGTGCCAGGAAGGACGCTGGTACGCCGAGGACGGACTGATCTGTTTCGTCTACGAAAACCACCCCGACCCGCAGTGCTGGAGTTTCCACCGCAACGCGGGCGGGCTGGTGGCGCGCTTCGAGAACGATCCGGCCCAGACCGAGCTTTACGAAGTGGAGCGAAGCGACGCGCCACTGGCTTGCAAGGGGCCCGACGTGGGCGTCTGAGGAGTCAAATATTCAACGTTGAACGTCGGCGTTTTGCCGGCAAACCGCCCTGATTTTACATTTTTCAACAAACGCGCGCAGCACGCCGGCGCCGCTGCAGATCCAGCGAGGCGCGCGCTTTCTCAGAACAGGCTGCCTTGATCGGGGGGCTCGGGCTTGCGCTTGGGCGCGGCCTTGCGCCCGGGGCCGGGGCCGGGGCCGCCCACGGGCAGGCGCCCGTCCGCGAACTCGATCTCGAGCGCGCCCGCGGTCTCGGCGGCGGCGCGCGTGGTGACCAGAGCGCCGTCGCCCCGCACAACGGCATAGCCGCGCCGCAGGGTCGCGCGGTAGCCCAGGGTCTCGCGCAGGCGGTCCAGCGCCGCCAGACGTTCGCGCCAACCGCGGGCCTGACGCTCGGCCGCTTCGCGAAAACGGGCGTCGAGGGCGGACAGCTCGCGCCGCCTGGCCGCGATATCGCGTTCCAGCGCGCGGATGTTGAGCCGGGCGGCGGTACCGTCCAGCCGCCGGCGTTCTCCCTGCACCGTTTGGCGCAGCAGGCCGGGGCGCAGCGCGCCGGCGCTGTCGGACAGGCGGACCCGGCGCTCCTGAACCGACCGGATGAGCGCGGCTGGCAGCCTGTCGGCATAGGCGTCGAGCCGCTGGCGCGGCCCCTCCAGCACGGTTTCGGGCCGGCGCAGCGCACGCGCCAGATCGCGCAGGCGCTGGCCCCGCGTCGTCACGCCGGCGCTGAGCGCCTGGGACAGCCGGGCTTCCTGGTTGTCGAGCCAGGCCAGCAGATCCAGCCGCACGGGCACGGCGATTTCCGCCGCCGCAGTCGGGGTCGGCGCGCGCTTGTCGGCGGCGTAGTCGATCAGCGTGGTATCCGTTTCGTGCCCCACCGCCGAGATCAGCGGGATCTTCGAGGCCGCGGCGGCACGCACCACGTCCTCGTCATTGAACCCCCAGAGATCCTCGATCGAACCGCCACCGCGCGCCACGATGAGCAGATCGGGCCGCGGCAGCGCCCCGCCGGGGCTCAGCGCGTTGAAGCCGCGGATGCCCCGGGCCACCTCGGGCCCGCAGCGCTCGCCCTGCACGGCCACCGGCCAGATCAGCACCTTGCGCGGGAACCGCTCGCGCAGGCGGTGCAGGATGTCCCGGATGACCGAGCCAGAGGGCGAGGTCACCACCCCGATCACCTCGGGCAGGTAGGGCAGCGGGCGCTTGCGCGCGGCCTCGAACAGGCCCTCGGCCGCCAGCGCCTTCTTGCGCTTCTCCAGCATGGCCATGAGCGCGCCCACGCCCGCCGGCTTGATGTCCTCGATCACGATCTGGTAGCGCGACTGGCCCGCGAAGGTCGTCAGCCGCCCGGTGGCCACGACTTCCATCCCCTCTTCGGGCTGCACGCTCAGACGGCCGGCCACGCCTTTCCAGATGACCCCCGACAGCACCGCGCGCTCATCCTTGAGATCAAGGTAGATGTGCCCCGACCGGGGGCGCGAGACGCGGCCGATCTCGCCCTTCACGCGGACATGGCCGAACTCGCCCTCGATGACGCGCTTGATGGCGCCCGAAAGCTCGGAGACGGAGAATTCCGGGGCGTTCTCCCCCGGGGTGGAATCGTCGATCAGGTCAGACATGCGCGCGCCTTGTATCCGTGTCCGGCTCATCCTAGAACGCGTGGCAAGCAGGGCCAAGCGGAGCGTGGGCGCATGAACATCCTGATCCTCGGTGGCGGCGGGCGCGAGCACAGTCTCGCCTGGGCGGCGATGCAGAATCCCAAGTGCGACAAGCTGATCGTCGCCCCCGGCAACGCCGGGATCGCCGAGATCGCCGAATGCGCGCAGCTGGACATCGGCAACGGCGCGGCCGTGGTCAACTTCTGCGAGGGCAACGCGATCGAATTCGTGATCGTGGGCCCCGAGGCGCCCTTGGCCTCCGGCGTGGCGGACCGGCTGCGCGACGCGGGGCTTCTTGTCTTCGGCCCCGCGCAGGCCGCGGCGCGGCTGGAAGCCTCCAAGAGCTTCACCAAGGAGGTCTGCGATGCCGCCGGGGCGCCCACGGCCGCCTACGCGCGCTTCACCGAGGCGGCCCCGGCGAAGGCCCACGTGCGGGCGCAGGGCGCGCCGATCGTGGTCAAGGCCGACGGGCTGGCCGCCGGCAAGGGCGTCATCGTGGCCCAGACCGTGGCCGAGGCCGAGGCCGCCATCGACGACATGTTCGGGGGCGAGTTCGGCGCGGCGGGCGCCGAGGTGGTGATCGAGGAATTCATGGAGGGCGAGGAGGCCTCGCTCTTCGTGCTTTGCGACGGCGAAACGGCCCTGCCCCTGGGCACCGCGCAGGATCACAAGCGCGTGGGAGAGGGCGACACCGGCCCCAACACCGGCGGCATGGGCGCCTATTCGCCGGCCCCGGTGATGACCGACGCGGTGACCGAGCGCGCCATGACCGAGATCATCCGCCCCACCCTGGCCGAGATGGCCCGCCGCGGCACCCCCTACCAGGGCGTGCTCTACGCCGGCCTGATGATCCGCGACGGCCAGCCGCGCCTGGTGGAATACAACGTGCGCTTCGGCGATCCGGAGTGCCAGGTGCTGATGATGCGCCTCGGCGCGCAGGCGCTGGACCTGATGCAGGCCGCCGCCGAGGACCGGCTTGCCGAGTGCACGGTCAACTGGGCCGAGGATCACGCCCTGACCGTGGTCCTGGCCGCCGCGGGCTACCCCGGCGCCTACGAGAAGGGCAGCGTCATCAAGGGGCTGGAGGACTGCCCCGAGGACAGTTGCCACATGGTCTTTCATGCCGGCACGGCCGAGAAGGCCGGGCATTTCGTCGCCGCCGGCGGCCGCGTGCTGAACGTCACGGCGCGCGGTGACACGCTGCGGCAGGCCCGCGACCGTGCCTATGCGATGGTCGATCGCATCGACTGGCCCGAAGGGATCTGCCGCCGCGACATCGGCTGGCGCGCGCTCAAATGATCCTGCGCGACAAGCCGGGGCCGCTGGAACTCCTCTTTGCGCTGCGCGGCTCGGTCCTGCCCCATATCCTGCCGCGCATTGTCGGGGTCACGGTGATCGCCACCGCGCTTGTCGCGGTGGATCGCTATGTCGTCACCCTCACACATACCAGCGCCGCGCCCTTCGCGGTTTTCGGCGTGGCGCTGTCGCTGTTCTTGGGCTTTCGCAACAACGCCGCCTATGACCGTTGGTGGGAGGCGCGCAAACTCTGGGGGCAACTGGTGGCCGACACCCGCGCCTTGGCCCGCGAAGCGGGGCTGTTCATCGAGGATGAGGCGCGCCGCGAATCCATCCAGCGCCTGACCCTGGCCTTCATCCACCACCACCGCGCACAACTGCGCGGGCTGCCCGCGCCCAAAGCGGCGCAAGACTGGTTCGAGGCGGATTTCAGCGACGCGCCGCATCCCCCCTGCGCCGTGCTCAACCGGTTGAACGATGACCTCATCGCCGCAAAACAGGCCGGACAAATCGACGGATTCGGCCTCAAGGCGCTGTCGGAACGCACCGGGCGCATCGCATTGGCACAGGCGGGGTGCGAACGCATCGCAACCACGCCTTTGCCCTATGTCTATTCACTCTTGGTGTTCCGCACGACCTACCTTTACTGCCTGCTGGTGCCATTTGCCCTGCTGGAGTCCGCGGGCTGGATGACCCCGGCCTTCGTGGCGGTGATCGCCTATGTATTCTTCGGTCTCGCGGAAGTCACCGAGGAACTGGCCACGCCCTTTGGTGAATCGGTCAACGGCCTGGCGCTGGATGCCATGTGTCGCACGATCGAGATCAGCATCGCACCGCATCTGGGGCTGGAGCCGCCAAAGGCGCTGTGTCCGAAAAACTATTACCTGAGTTGAGCGGTTTCGGATCGCTGACGCCGTCCGACCAAGGCGAGGGGCGCTGCACCTCGTACTCCCCGGGATATTTTTCAAAGAAGAAAGAGCCAGCGACAGGGCAGCACCGTATTCAGGCTGTCAGGGCCCGTGTCGGGCGCGATGTCAGGCCGCTGTATGCCATGCCCGTCGCCACCCGGGTCGGCCAGCCGGGGGCGCCGTTCTCGAAGACAAGAAATTCGGGCAATGCCATGGTCAGGCCGCGGCCACCGGCCAAGCCCGGGCGCGGCGCCCCCATTTCACCGCATCGCCCGGCCCCGGTGCGCGTTACGCGTGGTGCGCGCGGCATGATCGACCCCGGCGATGGCGCCGGCCGCCTGCGCGGCCAGCCCGCGACCCAATGTCACCCATGCGCGACGGGCGAGCGCCCGACAGCGCCGCACCGGATCGGGCTGCGCGGTGGCGCGAATCAGATCTGCTTTTCGGGCATCTGAACCACCAGGCCGTCCAGATCGTCGGTGACTTTCAGCTGGCAGGTCAGGCGCGAGCGCGCGGGGTCGGGCTCGTAGGCGAAATCGAGCATGTCCTCTTCCATGTCGTCCTTCTCGGGCAGCTTCTCGACCCAGGCGGGATCGACGTAGACATGGCAGGTGGAACAGGCGCAGGCCCCGCCGCAATCGGCCTCGATGCCGGGGATGTTGTTGTCGCGGGCGCCTTCCATGACCGTCAGGCCATTGGGGACCTCCACCACGTGTTCGGTGCCGTTGTGCTCGATGTAGGTGATCTTCGCCATCTACTGCGCTCCCCTTCTGTCGCTCTGGTGCGGTTCCTAGCCAAGCGATCTAGGCCGGACCACCCCCATTTGCGACCCCGTCGGAAAAGAGTTGCGACAAATCCCGAATGTTCTATTTTTGTTCACTATGCAGATTCTCCGCGCCGCCCCCGCCACCGGCGACTGGCCGCGTCCGCCCGCGGCGCTGGTCGCCGCCCGTCTGCACGAACCGCCCGCGGGCGCACGGGTGACGGTGGCCGGGCTCGTCATCCTGCGCCAGCGCCCCGGCACGGCCAAGGGGGTGATCTTTCTCACGCTGGAGGACGAGACCGGGGTCGCCAATGTGGTGGTCTGGCGCGCGCTCTACGAACGCTTCCGCCGGGCCGTGATCGCCGGGCGGCTGCTGCGGGTCACGGGGCGGCTCCAGCGCGAGGCGGGGGTGGTGCACCTTGTTGCCGAACGGATCGAGGATCTCTCGCCCCTGCTGGACCGGCTGGCCACCCCCGGCGCCCTTCCCCCGTCCGCCGAAAGCGGCTAGAATCACGGGCAAAACACCGCCTCCGGGGCCCGAGCATCATGATCCGTTCCCTTCCGCCCGCCTTGCTGGCCGCGCTGCTTGCGACCGCGTGCCAGACCACCCTGCCCGGCAGCGGCGGGTCCGACATCGCCCAGAGCGTGGCCGCCGCGCCGCCCGGCGCGGCCCCGGGCACCTGCTGGGGCAAGGAGGTCACCCCCGCTATCGTCGAGACGGTGACCGAACAGGCGGTGGCCGAACCCGCCACCGTGGCCGAGGACGGCACCCTCACCGGCCCGGCCGTCTACGAAACCAAGACTCGGCAGGCCATCGTGCAGGACCGCACCGTCACCTGGATCGAGATCCCCTGCCCCGAAGCCCGCACGCCGGATTTCGCCGCCTCGGTGCAGCGCGCGCTGAAGGTGCGCGGGCTGTACGACGGCCCGGTGACCGGCCGCATGGATGCGCCCACGCGCGCCGCGGTCCGCCGGTTCCAGCAGCCGCGCGGGATCGATTCGGGGATCCTGTCGCTGGCCTCCGCGCGGGAACTGGGGCTTGTGGCCATCGAACGCCCCGCGGCCGAATAGCCCGCACCCTTGATTCATCGCAAAGCCCGCGTCGTGTCCCGAACGTAGCCTGCGAACAGCGAATCAGTCCCGAGGGATCCCATGACCGATGACGCACCGCTTGAACCCCTGCTGGAAAGCGCCGTGCGGGCCCCGTCCAGCCACAACACCCAGCCGTGGCTGTTCCGCCCGCGTCCCGATGGGGTCGACTTGCTGGCCGACCGCACACGCGCCCTGCCGGCCAACGACCCCGCCGACCGCGAACTGACCATCAGCTGCGGCTGCGCGCTTCTCAACCTGCGCGCGGCCGCCGCCGCCGAGGGGGCCGGCACGCAGGTCACGCTGCTGCCCGACGGCCCCGAGGCCGACCGGCTGGCGCATGTCCGCCTGGGGGGGCCGCCCGACGCGGCGCTGGCGCCCCTGGCCGCCGGCATCGAGGGCCGCCGCACGCACCGCGCGCGTTTCGCGGACCGGCCGGTGACCGCGGCCGAGACCGACATCCTGCGCGACGAGGCCGCGGCCGAGGGCGCCTGGCTGACCCCCTTGACCAGCGCGGCGGCGCATGGCGATGCCGCCGCGCTGGTGGCCGAGGGCGACGCGGCGCAATGGGCCGATCCCGCCTGGCGGCGGGAACTGGCCCAGTGGATGCATCCCCGCCGGCAGGGCGACGGGCTCAGCCTGCCCTGGCTGGCGGTGCCGGTCGCGCGGATGGTTGTGCGCACCTTCGACATGGGCAACGGCGTGGCGGCCCGTGACGAGGCGCTGGCCGAACATTCCCCGCTGCTGGCCGTGCTGGGCACCGCGGGCGACACGCCGGCGGACTGGCTGCGCGCCGGACAGGCCCTGGAACGGCTGCTGCTGGCCGGGGTTCGGGCGGGGCTTCAGGCCTCCTACCTCAACCAGCCCGTCCAGGTGGCGCGGCTGCGGCCGCGGCTGGCGGACCTTGCGGGCCAGCCGGGGCATCCGCAGATCCTGCTGCGCCTGGGCCATGCCACCGACAGCCTGCCGGCCGCCCCCCGCAGGCCGCTGTCCGACGTCACGCTGGCCAAGGGCGGCTAACCCCCGCCCTCGCGCCGCAGGCGCAGATAGCTCAGCGGGAAGAACACCACGCCCACGGCCACCCCCAGCAGGGCCACCAGCCGGGTGAATGCGGCCGCGTTCTGCGCGTCCACGCCGCGGTAGATCAGGTGGAACCCCCCGGCGAAGACGGCGGGCGCGGCGATCACGGCCAACAGGTAGAGCGCGATGAAGGCCGGCCAGCCGCGGTAGACGCGCGCGGCCAGGTAGGCGCAGGACCAGACGGCCATGAAGATGCAGATGAGGGCGATCAGCATGGGGCAAGGATACCCCACCTGCGTCGCCCGCGTCACGGTCCGATGCGGGCCCCGCGCCCCGTCAGGCCATGCCGCCCTCGACCAGCCGATCGGCGAGGGCGCGGTAGGCCTCGGCGATGGGGCCCTCGCCCGCGGCGATCGGCGTGCCCGCGTCCCCGGCCGTCCGGGTCTCCAGGTCGATGGGCAGCGCCGCCAGGAACGGAAGCCCCAGTTTCTCGGCCTCCGCCTTCACCCCGCCGTGGCCGAAGATCTGCGCCTCGTAGCCGCAGTTCGGGCAGTGGAAGGTCGACATGTTCTCGATCAGCCCCAGGATGGGGGTCTTGAGCGTCTTGAACATGTCCATCGCCTTGCGCACGTCCAGCAGCGCCACATCCTGCGGGGTGGAAACCACCAGCGCCGCGGTGGGCTGCGCCCGCTGGCACAGGGTCAGTTGCACGTCCCCCGTGCCCGGCGGCAGGTCGACAAGCAGCACGTCCAGTTCCCCCCAGTTGACCTGGGACAGCATCTGCTGCAACGCGCCCATCAGCATCGGCCCGCGCCAGACCACCGCCTTGTCGGGGTCCAGCATCAGACCGATCGACATCAGGGTAACACCGTGGGCGGTCAGCGGTTCGATGATCTTGCCGTCGGGACTGGCCGGGCGCTTGCTCACGCCCATCATGCGCGGCTGGCTGGGCCCGTAGATGTCGGCGTCCAGCAGCCCCACGCGCCGCCCCTGACGGGCCAGGGCCACGGCCAGGTTGGCCGAGACGGTGGACTTGCCCACGCCCCCCTTGCCCGAGGCCACGGCCAGGATCGATTTCACGCCGGCGGGGCGGATCGGCTCCTGCCCGCCCTTGGGATGGCCCCCGATCTTGAGATCCTCGGGCGGTTTCTTGGGCGGCGCCTTGGCGGCGGGGCCATGCGCCGTCAGCGCGACCGAGGTCTTCTCGACCCCCTCCATCGCCGCCACGGCCTGTTCGGCGGCCGCGCGCACCGGCTCCATCTGGCGGGCCAGGTCCGCGGTGGGCGCCTCGATGACGAATCGCACCTCGCCGCCCTCGATGGCGAGCGCGCGCACCATGTCGCGCGAGATCAGGTCGCCCCCGTCGGGCAGGGTCAGCCGCTTCAGCTCCGCTTCGATCGCGTCGCGGGTCAATGCCATGGTCAATCTCCGATCAAACCTGCTTAGAAAGGTGGCGATTTCGGCCGTGGCGACAAGGGTGGCGTAGGTCAGTGCTTAGAAAATGCAAGTATTGCATAACGTTACGTCACGCTCGCCATATGCGTTCGCTGCATAGCAGCATTGAACCTTCCGGGGATTGTGCAAGCGCAGCATCGACGTATGTTGAGAATAACGAAAGCGACGCGATGCGCCGCCCGAGGACAACAAGAATAACCGCAAGGAGCCGACGATGGCATTTGCAAATTACACCCGGGCCACCGACACGGGCCTCTCGCTGGAAATCAGCGCGGTGGTGCACACCCTGATGACCCGCGCGGTGGATTACCGCGCCTATCGCAAGACGCTTGCGGAACTGCGCGCGCTGGACAACCGCACGCTGGCCGACCTCGGCCTGCACCGGTCGGGCCTGCGCGCCGAGGCGATCCGCGCCGTGTACGGCACGCGCGGGTAACACAAGAGGTTCAGGTGCCCCCTCCTCCTCCCTGGGGCATCTGTCACTCGGCGGCGGCACTTCCTCCTCCTCCCTGGTGCCGCCGCCGCAAAATCCGGGCCGAATGGCCCGAACTGGTTACGTAAGGCCCTTTCCTCCTCCCTATGGGCCAAGCGTAAAAGGAACGGCGGCGCCTCTCCTCCTCCCTGGCGCCGCCGTTTTCTTATTGCAGAATCCTGTTGCGTCCCCGGCGGCGCGGGCCGGACGGCAAGCCGTGGCAGGCCTGCTCCAGAAACGCGACGAAGGCCCGGGCGGCCGGGCTGCGCGGGTTCTGGGCGGCCGGTTGTGCCAGCGCATCGCGCGCGGCCTGGGGCGTTGCGACCCCGGATCCGGCAAAGACCCATTCCAATAATCCCATCCGCGCCGCGGCATCGGCCTCCTGGCCCGTGGCGGGGCTGTCCTCCAGCCCGTCGAGGATTCGTGTCACGCTCATCAACTGTTCTCCGCCGGCCACACCCCGGGCCGGATTGGGGCGGAAGGGCAGGCGCGCGAATGGCCGGGACATGGACCCTGCACACCGCCTCCCGCGGGTGGACGTGGCACAGGGCTGGTTTCCGGGCTCGGGGGGTCTGGATGCCGCGCCTTCCCGGACCGGGCGGTCCAGTGGCGTGATGCGGCATCCCCCGTCCTTACCGTTGCGGGGGCAGCGCCGGAGTCTCACCGGCTTCCCAATTCTCCGCCCCGGGGGGCGGCACCCTGTCCGGGCACTGTGACCAAGCCGCCCGGCGCGCGCAAGACCGAAATCCCGCCGCCCCTGACCGCGCGGGCCGGGCACGGCGACGCGGATCAGAAGGGGACGTCGTCAGCCCCGGTCACGAATCGCGCGACCACCTTCTTGCGGCCCGCCTTTTCGAAATCCACATCCAGCTTGTCGCCCTCGATCCCGGTGATCGTGCCGTAGCCGAATTTCTGGTGGAAGACGCGCTCGCCCTCGGTGTGGGCGCTGACCGCCTGGCTGTCGATCACGCTGGCCTTCGATTCGCGCGGCTGGCTGACGGGCCGCTGGCCCGCCCGCGCCTGCATCCGGCGCCAGCCGGGCGAGTTGTAGACATCCGCCCGGGCCGCGCGCGTCTCGACCCCGCTGTCCATGCCGGCGGCCCCGTATCCACCGCCGTAGAGCCCCGGCGGCGTCAGCACCTCCACGTGCTCCTGCGGCAGCTCGTCGATGAAGCGCGAGGGCATCTGGCTTTGCCACTGACCGAAAACGCGGCGGTTGCCGGCAAACGAGATGGTGCAGACCTCCCCGGCGCGGGTAATGCCGACATAGGCCAGCCGCCGCTCCTCCTCCAGGCCCTTCAGGCCGCTTTCGTCCATCGACCGCTGCGAGGGAAACAGCCCGTCCTCCCACCCCGGCAGGAAGACGGCGGGAAATTCCAGCCCCTTGGCGGCGTGGAGGGTCATGATCGACACCTTCGCGCCCTGCTCCTCGGACTCGTTGTCCATGATGAGGCTGACGTGTTCCAGGAACCCCTGCAGGTTCTCGAAGCCCTCCAGCGCCTTGACCAGTTCCTTGAGGTTCTCCAGCCGGCCTGGCGCCTCGGGCGTCTTGTCGTTCTGCCACATCGCGGTGTAGCCGGATTCGTCCAGGATCATCTCGGCCAGTTCGACATGGCTGACCTCCGGGTCGCCGGCCAGACGGCCCCAGCGGGACAGGTCGGTGACCAGCCGCGAAAGCTCGGCCGCGCCCTTGCCCTTGAGCGCCCCCTGCTCCACCGCCAGCGCGGCCCCGTCCAGCAGCGGCACCGCGTTGTCGCGCGCGGTGCGCTGGATGGTCTGCTGCGCCTTGTCGCCCAGCCCGCGCTTGGGCGTGTTCACGATCCGCTCGAAGGCCAGGTCGTCCGTGGGGGACACCACCAGCCGGAAATAGGCCATGGCGTCGCGGATCTCCATCCGTTCGTAGAAGCGCGGGCCGCCGATCACCCTGTAGGGCAGGCCGATGGTCAGGAAGCGGTCCTCGAAGGCGCGCATCTGGTGACTGGCGCGCACCAGAATCGCCATCTCGTCCAGGCTGAAGGGCCGCATCCCGCGGGTGCCGCCCTGCATCGCCTCGATCTCCTCGCCCACCCAGCGGGCCTCCTCCTCGCCGTCCCAGTGCCCGATCAGGCGCACCTTCTCGCCCTCGGCGGCATCGGTCCAGAGTTCCTTGCCCAGACGGCCCTGGTTGGCGGCGATCACGCCGCCCGCGGCCCCCAGGATATGCGGGGTGGAGCGGTAGTTCTGCTCCAGCCGCACGACGTGCGCGCCGGGAAAATCCTTTTCGAAGCGCAGGATGTTGCCCACCTCGGCCCCGCGCCAGCCGTAGATCGACTGGTCGTCGTCGCCCACGCAGCAGATGTTGCGGTGCCCCGCCGCCAGCAGCCGCAGCCACAGGTACTGGGCCACGTTGGTATCCTGGTACTCGTCCACCAGGATATAGCGGAACCAGCGCTGGTATTGCGCCAGCACGTCCTCGTGCGTCTGGAAGATCGTGACGACATGCAGCAGCAGGTCGCCGAAATCCACGGCGTTGAGCTCTTGCAGTCGCTGCTGGTACTGCGCGTAGAGCGCCACGCCCTTGCCGTCATAGGCCGCTGCCTCGCCCCCCGGCACGTTCGCCGGCGTCCAGGCCCGGTTCTTCCAGTGGTCGATCACGCCCGCCAGTTGCCGGGCCGGCCAGCGTTTCTCGTCGATGCCGGCGGCCTGGATCAGTTGCTTGAGAAGCCGGATCTGGTCATCGGTGTCGAGGATCGTGAAGTTCGATTTCAGCCCCGCGAGTTCCGCGTGCCGGCGCAATATCTTCACGCAGATGGCATGAAACGTGCCAAGCCAGGGCATGCCCTCGATCTGGTGGCCCAGCAACTCGTGCACGCGCCCCTTCATCTCGCGCGCGGCCTTGTTGGTGAAGGTCACCGCCAGGATCTCGTTGGGCCGGGCCCGGCCGGTGTTGAGCAGATGCACGATGCGCGCCGTCAGGGCCTTCGTCTTTCCGGTCCCGGCGCCGGCCAGCATCAGCACGGGGCCATCCAGACGCTCCACCGCCGCGCGCTGCGCGGGGTTCAACCCGTCCAGATAGGGCGTGGGGCGCGCGGCCATGGCGCGCTGGCTCAGCGAGGCGGCCTCGAAGGCCTCGGAGTCGTCGTAGGTGCTCATGGCGGCAAGATAGCGCGCCCGCGCCCGGAGTTAAAGATTTGTTCAGGGATTGTTCCAAGATGGGTGCAGCCCGGCACGGCCGCGGCTGGACATTTCCCGGCCGCGGGGCCCAAATGGCGCCCGATGCACCTAGATGCCAGATACCCGGCCCTGAGCGACCTGCGCGCGCGCGCCCGGCGGCGGGTGCCGCGCTTCGTCTGGGACTACCTCGACAGCGGAACGGGGAGCGAGGCCACCACGCGCCGCAACCGCGCAAAGCTCGACGCGGTGCTGCTGACCCCCTCGGTCCTGCACGGCGAGGTCACGCCGGACCTGCGCACGCCGCTTTTGGGGCAGGACATGGCGCTGCCGGTGGGAATCGCGCCCGTGGGCATGTCCGGGCTGGTCTGGCCGGGGGCCGAGCGGCACCTGGCCCGCGCGGCGGCGGAGGCCGAAATCCCCTACACGCTGTCCACCGTGGCCAGCCGCACCCCCGAGGACATCGCCGATGTGCTGGGCCCGCGGGCCTGGTTCCAGATGTATCCCCCCCGTGACCCCGAGATCCGCGCCGACATGCTGCGCCGCGCGCGCGTCGCGGGCTTCGCCGCGCTGGTGCTGACGGTGGACGTGCCCGTGGGCTCGCGCCGCGAGCGGCAACAGCGCTCGGGCCTCACGCAGCCGCCGCGCCTGACCCCGCGGCTGCTGGCGCAGGTGGCGGCGCGGCCCGCCTGGGCGCTTGCCACGGCGCGCCGGGGGATGCCGCGCATGCGGCTGATCGACGATTACGCCGGCCCGACCCGGGGGCTGCCGTCGAACCGGCACGCGGGCTATCTCCTGCGCACGGCGCCCGACTGGGATTACCTGCGGTGGCTGCGGGACAACTGGACCGGCCCGCTTGTCGTCAAGGGCGTGCTGGACCCCGCGGACGCCCGCGAGCTGCAGGCCGCGGGCATCGACGCGCTGTGGATCTCCAACCACGCCGGGCGGCAGTTCGACGCCGCCCCGGCCACGATCGAGGTGCTGCCCGAAATCCGGGCGGCCACGGACCTTCCGGTGATCCTGGACGGCGGCATCGAGGGCGGGCTGGACATCCTGCGCGCCTGCGCGCTCGGGGCCGATTTCGTCATGCTGGGCCGGGGCTGGCACTACGCCCTGGCCGCCCTCGGGCCCTTCGGGCCGGCGCACTTGGCCCATATCCTGCGCGCCGACCTTGAGGCCAACATGGGCCAGCTCGGCCTGGCCCGGCCCGCCGATGCCGCCGCGCGCCTGCGCCGCGGACCGGCCCCGCCGGCCTGAGGGCGGGCGCGGCCGGTTACGGCCCCGACGCCCGGTCCGGCAGATGCCGCATCCCGGCGAGGAAGGCGCGCACCTCCCGCCGGACACGGTCGTCCTGTCCGCGCGCCGGGCTGTCCGGCGGCACCAGGTCGAAAAGCGAGACGACCGCCGCGCGCAGGTCCGGGCGCAGGCTGTCGGGCCGGCTGAATCCCATCCGCCACTGCGCGAAGGCCCTGTCGTGATCGGGGGCCTCGTGGATCAGGCGCATGTCGCGATGGCGCGGATCGCACGCGATTCGGTCGTAACATGTCACGACACCGGCCCTGGGCCCTTCCAGCACCTGGAAGAAACGCCCCTGATACAGCACAAGCAGCCCCGTCACTCCCGCGTCGGCGTTGTTGCGCCGCGACGCGGCCAGGATGTCGTCCAGATTTCGGTCATCCAATTCCGGCGCGGCCAGGCTCACGTAGATACGGCGAAACAGCATCTGTTCCTCACCAAGTCCCATGCGCCGGCAGGATCGCGCGAGAAGCTTAGCAAACCCTTTCCCATCGCCCGCGATGTCGCGAAAAGCCCGCGCAGGTTCGCAGCGGCGTTGCGCAAACCCGTCACAAATCCTACAAGATCCGCCAATTGGGCGCTGCACCGCAGCAAACGCCCGGACAGGACGGACAGGGGGACGCGAGCCGTGAGTGAGTTCAAGAAGATCCTGATCGCCAACCGCGGCGAGATCGCCATCCGCATCATGCGCGCGGCCAACGAACTGGGCAAGCGGACGGTGGCCGTCTTCGCCGAGGAGGACAAGCTGGGCCTGCACCGCTTCAAGGCGGACGAGGCCTATCGCATCGGCGAGGGGCTCGGCCCCGTGCAGGCCTATCTCTCGATCGACGAAATCCTGCGGGTCGCCAAGGAATCCGGCGCCGACGCCATCCATCCCGGCTATGGCCTGCTCAGCGAGAATCCCGACTTCGTGGAGGCCTGCGCGGCCAACAACATCGCCTTCATCGGCCCCCGGGCCGAGACGATGCGCGCACTTGGCGACAAGGCCAGCGCGCGCGCCGTGGCCGAGGCGGCGGGCGTGCCGGTGATCCCGGCCAGCCACGTGCTCGACGAGGACATGGACCGCACCCGCCGCGCGGCCGAGGAAATCGGCTATCCGATGATGCTCAAGGCCAGCTGGGGCGGCGGCGGGCGCGGCATGCGCCCCATCACCGGCCCCGACGAACTGGAGGAGAAGGTGCGCGAGGGCCGCCGCGAGGCCGAGGCGGCCTTCGGCAACGGCGAGGGCTACCTGGAGAAGATGATCACCCGGGCCCGCCACGTCGAGGTGCAGATCCTGGGCGACAAGCACGGCAACATGTACCACCTGTTCGAGCGCGACTGCTCGGTCCAGCGGCGCAACCAGAAGGTCGTGGAACGCGCCCCCGCGCCCTACCTCAGCGATGCGCAGCGCGAAGAGATCTGCGATCTGGGCTACAGGATCTGCAAGCACGTGAACTACGAGTGCGCCGGCACGGTCGAGTTCCTCATGGACATGGACACCGACCGGTTCTACTTCATCGAGGTGAACCCACGCGTCCAGGTCGAGCACACCGTGACCGAGGAGGTCACCGGCGTCGACATCGTGCAGGCCCAGATCAAGATCGCCGAGGGCAAGCCCCTGGCCGAGGCGACGCGCAAGGCCACCCAGGACGAGATCACGCTCAACGGCCACGCCCTGCAGACCCGGATCACCACCGAGGACCCTCAGAACAACTTCATCCCCGATTACGGGCGCATCACCGCCTACCGCAGCGCCACGGGCATGGGCATCCGGCTGGACGGCGGCACCGCCTATGCCGGCGGGGTGATCACCCGCTACTACGATTCGCTGCTGGTGAAGGTCACGGCCCATGCCCAGACGCCCGAGGCGGCGATCTCCCGGATGGACCGTGCCCTGCGCGAGTTCCGCATACGCGGCGTGTCGACCAACATCGCCTTTGTCGAGAACCTGCTCAAGCATCCCACCTTCCTGCGCAACGAGTACACCACGCGTTTCATCGACGAGACGCCCGAGCTGTTCACCTTCTCCAAGCGGCAGGACCGCGGGACCAAGGTTCTCAGCTACATCGCCGACATCACCGTCAACGGCCACCCCGAAACGCAGGGCCGCGCGGCGCCCCCGGCCGAGGCCCGCGTGCCCAAGCCGCCCCGCCCGGCGCAGGCGCCCGCGCCGGGCACCCGAACCCTGCTGCAGGAAAAGGGCCCCGGCGCCGTGGCCGACTGGATGCTGGAGCAGGACCGGCTGCTGCTGACCGATACCACCATGCGCGACGGCCACCAGAGCCTGCTGGCCACGCGGATGCGCTCGATCGACATGATCCGCGTCGCGCCCAGCTACGCCGCCAATCTGCCCGGGCTGTTCAGCGTGGAATGCTGGGGCGGGGCGACCTTCGACGTGGCCTACCGCTTCCTGCAGGAATGTCCCTGGCAGCGGCTGCGCCAGCTCCGCGAGGCCATGCCCAATGTCATGACCCAGATGCTGCTGCGGGGCTCCAACGGGGTGGGCTACACCAACTACCCCGACAACGTGGTGCGCGCCTTCGTCCACCAGGCGGCCGAGACGGGCATCGACGTCTTCCGCGTCTTCGACAGCCTAAACTGGGTCGAGAACATGCGCGTGGCCATGGACGCCGTGCAGGAGACCGGGCGCATCTGCGAGGGCACCATCTGCTATACCGGCGACATCCTAGATCCCGACCGGGCGAAATACGACCTCAAGTACTATGTCGCCATGGCCAAGGACCTGCAGGCCGCCGGGGCCCATGTGCTGGGGCTGAAGGACATGGCCGGGCTGCTCAAGCCGGCGGCCGCCACGGCGCTCGTGCGCGCGCTCAAGCAGGAGATCGACATCCCCCTGCATTTCCACACCCACGACACCAGCGGCATCGCGGGCGGCACCGTGCTGGCCGCGGCCGAGGCGGGGGTGGATGCGGCCGACGCGGCGATGGACGCCTTCTCGGGCGGCACCTCGCAGCCCTGCCTGGGCTCGATCGTCTCCGCCCTGGCCCATACCGACCGCGCCACCGGGCTGGACATCGACGCGATCCGCGCGATCTCGAACTATTGGGAACAGGTGCGCGCCCAGTACGCCGCCTTCGAATCGGGGCTGATGGCCCCGGCCTCCGAGGTCTACCTGCACGAGATGCCCGGCGGGCAGTTCACCAACCTCAAGGCGCAAGCGCGCTCCATGGGGCTCGAGGATCGCTGGCCCGAGGTCGCCCGCACCTACGCCGAGGTGAACCGGATGTTCGGCGACATCGTCAAGGTCACGCCCAGTTCCAAGGTCGTGGGCGACATGGCGCTAATGATGGTCAGCCAGGGCCTGACCCGCGCCCAGGTCGAGGACCCCGACACCGAGGTCGCCTTCCCCGATTCGGTGATCGACATGATGCGCGGCAACCTGGGCCAGCCGCCGGGCGGCTTCCCCGACGGCATCCTGCGCAAGGTCCTCAAGGACGAGGCGCCCAACACCGACCGCCCGGGCAAGCACCTGGAACCGGTGGACCTGGAGGCCACGCGCGCCCGCCTCAGCGACGACCTGGACGGCATGGCCATCGACGACGAGGATCTCAACGGCTACCTGATGTATCCCAAGGTCTTCCTCGACTACATGGCCCGGCACCGCCAGTACGGCCCGGTGCGCACCCTGCCCACGCGCACCTTCTTCTACGGGATGTCGCCGGGCGAGGAGATCAGCGTCGACATCGACCCGGGCAAGACGCTGGAAATCCAATTGCAGACCGTGGGCGAGACCAACGAGGAAGGCGAGGTCAAGGTCTTCTTCGAACTCAACGGCCAGCCCCGCGTCATCCGCGTGCCCGACCGCCGGTTCAAGGCCGATGCCGCCACCCGCCCCAAGGCCGAGCCCGGCAACAGCGCCCACGTCGCCGCACCGATGCCGGGCGTCGTGGCCTCGGTCGTGGCCGAGGCGGGCCGCCAGGTGAAAGAGGGCGATCTGCTGCTGACCATCGAGGCGATGAAAATGGAAACCGGCATCCATGCCGAACGCGACGCCATGATCAAGGCGGTTCACGTGCAGCCGGGTGTGCAGATCGACGCCAAGGACCTGCTGGTCGAACTCGACTGACACGCGCCGCGATCCGGCCCCGGCCCGGCGTTTTGGCGGGCCGGGCCGACCGCCCCGCCCGCGGCCGAAAAATTTCCCGGGCCTCCGAATTTTTTCCTTGCAGCCGCCCGCCAGACTTTATATCTCACGCCTCACCCAAGGACGCGGGTGTAGCTCAGGGGTAGAGCGCAACCTTGCCAAGGTTGATGTCGTGAGTTCGAATCTCATCACCCGCTCCATTAACTTCTCCCATCGTAACAATATTCTCGTGCGGGTCCGGTCTTGGCATGGCGCGCCGGCGCACTAAAAATATTGTCAGTTGTGGAGAAACGAGCCATGTTTCATCGCCTGGTTGCCCTGGTTGCCGTCCTGCTCCTGTGGGGCGCCACCGCGTCGGCGCAGATGCTGACCGTGTCAGACGGTACCCGCAGCATCGCCTACAGCGAGGAAGAATTGCTTGCCCTGCCGCAGCACAGGCTTGTCACCAACAACGAATACGTACCGGAAAAGACGGCGTTCCGCGGGCCGTTGCTACGCCACGTGATCGCACCCCTCGATCCGTCTGCCGATGAGGTCATCAAGGCCACGGCGCTCAACGACTACGCCGTCGAGATCCCGGTCAGCGACGCACTGGATTACAAGGTCATCGTGGCGCGCTACCGCGACGGCACGCCGATGCGCATCCGCGACAAGGGACCGCTGTGGATCATCTATCCGCTCGACGCCCACGCGGACCTGACCCCGGCGGACACGAATCACAAACTCATATGGCAACTGGACAGTCTTCGGATCAAATGACCAGGCAGACGGGATTCCGGCTGCAGTATGTCGTGGCCACCGCCACGCTGACGGTTCTTTTCGGGCTGGTGCTGCTCTCCGGACGGCTTTCGGAACGCGCCGAGGCGATCAAGACAAGCCAAACCGACCGCCCGATCTACATCGTCTCCGAGCTCCAGTTCGAACTGGAGCGGTTCCTGAAATCCCTGGCCCTGTTCCGCCTCGGCGAGGTCGGGGTCGAGGACGTGCGCCTGCGCTACGAGATCCTCTACAGCCGCGAACGCACCCTGCAGCAGGGCAGCCACGGCGCCCGCGCCTTCGTGACCGATCCCGAGGCCCCCGATGCCGCGCAGAAGCTGCACCGCCTGCTGGAACGTTACGATCCGGTGATACAGAACCTTGCCCCCGGCCAGACCGCGGCGGCGCAGCAGATGCAGTCGGCCTTCGGCGACCTGAAGGCCGAGATGCGCGAACTCACGCTGTTCGTGCTGGACAGACGCGCGCAGGCCAGCCTCGAAATGGCCCGCGGGATCGAGCGGTTGCAGACCTGGATCCTCGTCCTGACGGTCCTGGCCATCCTGATGGTGCCGGCGATCATCGCCTTCTTCGCCGTCGACCTGCGTCGCAGCCACGAACTGGCCGCCGAACGCGAAGAACTCTACGAACAGGCCCGCGCCGCCAGCGCCGCCAAGACCCGGTTCCTGGCGCTCGTGGGGCACGAACTGCGCACCCCCCTCACCTCCATCACCGGGGCGATCAGCATGCTCAGGTCCGGCTCTCTGGGCAACCTCAGCCAGACGCAGGAGAAACTGGTCACGCTCGCCGACCGCAACGGGCGGCGCCTGACCGGGCTGATCGAGGACCTGCTGGATCTCAGCCGGATCGAGACCGGCAAGATCGAGATCGCGCGCGTCCCCGTCGACCTGGCCGAGACCGCGGAGGAGGCGGTGGAGACATTCCGCGCCACCGCGGGCGACCGCGACATAAGCCTCGATCTCGCGCGCCCCGACCGCGCGGTCACCGTCGAAGGCGACGCGCGGCGGCTGTTCCAGGTGGCCGGCAACCTGATCGGCAACGCGGTCAAGCACGCGCCCGCCCGCTCGTCGGTGCGGGTCGCAGTGGAAGAAACCGCCGAGCATGCCCTGCTGACCGTGGCCGACGACGGCCCCGGCATCGACACCGCCGAGCACGAGGCGATCTTTTCGCCCTTCTCGCAAGTCGACATGGGCGACACCCGCGAATCCACCGGCCTCGGGCTGGGCCTGCACATCGTGAAATCCATCGTCGAGGCGCATGGCGGCCAGATCCGCGTTGACAGCGCCAGGGGCGACGGCGCGCGCTTCATCGTCAGCCTGCCGCGCCCCGCGGCGCGGGAACAGGCCGCCTGACGCGCGCGCGAGCCCCGGCAATCACGCGGCGGCCCTTGGCGCCGCGCGCCCCCCGCCCTATAAGGGCCGCAACGACAACAAGGGGTCCGCGATGCGCACAGCCACGATCACCCGCACCACCGCCGAGACGGACATCCGGGTCGAGATCGGCCTCAACGGCACCGGCGCCTACGACATGGCCACCGGCGTGGGCTTTTTCGACCACATGCTCGACCAGTTGGCGCGGCATTCGCTCATCGACATCTCCCTGCGCTGCAGCGGCGACACCCGGATCGACGACCACCACACCGTCGAGGATTGCGGCATCGCCCTGGGCCAGGCCCTGCGCGCCGCGCTCGAGGACAAGCGCGGCATCCGCCGCTACGGCGCCTGCCTGCTGCCGATGGACGACACGCTGGTGCGCGCCGCGCTCGACCTGTCGGGCCGACCCTATCTGGTCTGGAAAGTGGACTTCCCCACCGCCAAGATCGGCACCTTCGACACCGAGCTGATACGCGAGTTCTTCCAGGCGCTCAGCACCCACGGCGGGATCACCCTCCACGTGGAAGCCCTGGACGGCATCAACAGTCACCACCTGGCCGAGGCGGCCTTCAAGGCCGTGGCCCGCGCCCTGCGCGACGCCGTCGAGCCCGATCCGCGCAAGGGCGATGCGGTGCCCTCGACCAAGGGGACGCTTTAGCCCCATGACCACGGCCATCATCGACTACGAAAGCGGCAACCTGCATTCCGCGGAAAAGGCGTTTCAGCGCATGGCCGCCGAAACCGGCGCGGGCCCGGTCACGGTGACGGCCGATCCCGACGCGGTGCGCCGCGCCAGCCGGATCGTGCTGCCCGGCGACGGTGCCTTTCCCGCCTGCCGCGATGCGCTCTACGATCACCGCGGCCTGTTCGAGGCCATCGCGGAATCGGTCATCCGCGGCGGCCGCCCCTTCCTGGGCATCTGCATCGGGATGCAGATGATGGCCACGCGCGGCATGGAATACCGCGAAACGGCAGGTTTCGACTGGATCGGCGGCACGGTCGAGCGGATCGCGCCCCCCGATCCCGCGCTCAAGGTGCCGCACATGGGCTGGAACGACCTGGTGATCGACCGCCCCCACCCGGTTCTGGCGGGCGTGGCGACCGGCGATCACGCCTATTTCGTCCATTCCTACCATTTCCACGTGGCAGACCCCGCCCACCTGGTCGCCCACGTGGACTACGGCCTGCCCATCACGGCCGTGGTGGGCCGCGACAACATCGTCGGCACCCAGTTCCACCCCGAAAAAAGCGCGGCCACCGGCCTGCGCATGATCGCCAACTTCCTGGCCTGGGCACCGTGACGGCGCCCCGCGCCGCTCAGTTCACCCGCGTCCAGGTCTGCTTGGCGCAGATCAGCCCGCCGGCGACGCATCCCCTCAGCTTCAGACGGTCCTCGCCCTGCAGGTCGATCTTGCCGATGTAGACCCTGTTGTTGGAGGGCCGCCAGACCCGGCCGCGGTAATGCCCGCCGCCCCTGGGCTCCATCTGCCGCACCAGCATCTTGCCGATGTTCTCGGACTCGTATTCGCCACCGTCCTTGAAGGTGCGCACGATATGGCCGCAGATCTTGGCCCCGCATTCGCGCATCCTGACATGCGCATAGGCCCCGTCGTCCACTTCGGTCTTCCAGGTGCCCAGCACCGGGTCGGCCAGCGCCGCGCCCGCGCTCAGCGCCAGCGCCGCAAGGCCCAGGATCGCCTGTCTCATCACGTCTCCTCCCGTTGTCCGTTTCGCGAGTCTGCGCCGGGCGCGGCGCCGCGATCAAGTCTGCCGTTGGGTCGCGTTGCAATTCCCCGTCCCGCGTGCAAAACCCCGACCCGACGCAGCCAAGCCGGACCGGACCCCATGATCCTCTACCCCGCCATCGACCTCAAGGACGGCCAGGCCGTGCGCCTTTACAAGGGCGACATGGACCAGGCCACGGTCTTCAACGACGACCCCGCCGCCCAGGCCGAAGCCTTCGTCGCCGCGGGCTGCGAATGGCTGCACCTGGTCGATCTCAACGGCGCCTTCGCCGGCACGCCGGTCAACGCGGCGGCGGTCGAGGCGATCCTGGCCCGTACCGGCGTGCCCGCGCAGCTGGGCGGCGGCATCCGCGACATGGCCACCATCGAACGCTGGCTGGACAGGGGGCTGGCGCGCGTGATCCTGGGCACCGTGGCGGTGGAGAAACCCCAGCTTGTCCGCGAGGCCGCCCGCGCCTTCCCCGGGCAGGTCGCCGTGGGGATCGACGCCCGCGACGGCCGCGTCGCCACCGAGGGCTGGGCCCATGAAACCGGCGTGCAGGCGACCGACCTCGCCCGCTCCTACGAGGACGCCGGCGTCGCCGCCATCATCTACACCGATATCGACCGCGACGGCGCCATGGGCGGGCCCAACATTCCCGCGACCGCCGCCTTGGCGCAGGCGGTCTCGATTCCCGTAATCGCCTCGGGCGGGGTCAGCTCGCTGGCAGACCTGATCGCGCTGCGCGACTGTGGCGCGCCGCTGAACGGCGCGATCTCGGGCCGCGCCCTCTACGACGGGGCGCTGGACCTGCAAGAGGCGCTGGCCACGCTGAAAACCGGACCCTAGCGCCCCGCGGCCTTGCGCGTCAGCTTGTCCAGCGCCCCGGCCATCTTGTCCAGATAGCCCGCCTCGGCGGGAATGCCGTCCAGCCCGGACAGCATGGCCTCCGGCGTCTCGTAGGCCAGCCAGGTCTGCCCCTCGGCATCCTCGTAGACCAGCACCCGCATCGGCAGGTAGAGCCCCGCCAGCGGGTCATCCTGCATCACCGGCGTGCCCATCTTCGGGTTGCCGAAGATCAACAGCTGCGCCGGCGCCAGATCCATGCCGGCATCCATCGCGCCGCCGGCGTGGTTCACCCGCGCGAAGACGCGCGCGCCGCCCCCGGCCACCGCGGCCTCCAGCGCCTTGACCGTCTGGGGCACGCTGCCCTCGGCGCGCAATTTGCGGATGCCGTCGTCGCCCGCCCATCCCGGCAGCGCGATCACGGCCAGCAGCACGGCGGCAATCAATCGTCTCATGGCAAGCTCCTTCCGTTCCATCGGTTTCGCCCGCACCCTCTGGCATCACTGGCCGATTGCCCATAAACAACTCCGTGAACGCCACGACAAAGGCAAGTCCATGCTCAAGACCCGCATCATCCCCTGTCTCGACGTGGCCGACGGCCGCGTGGTCAAGGGCGTCAACTTCGTCGATCTGCGCGACGCGGGCGACCCGGTCGATGCCGCGCGCGCCTACGACGCCGCCGGCGCCGACGAGATCTGCTTTCTCGACATCCATGCCACGCACGAGAACCGCGGCGTGATGCTCGACGTGGTGCGCCGCACCGCCGAAACCTGCTACATCCCGCTTACCGTGGGCGGCGGCGTGCGCAGCGTCGAGGATGTCCGCGCGCTGCTGCTGGCCGGGGCCGACAAGGTCAGCTTCAACTCCGCCGCGGTGGCCGACCCCGACGTGGTGCGCCGCGCCGCCGACCAGTTCGGCAGCCAGTGCATCGTGGTGGCCATCGACGCCAAGACCGTCGCCCCCGGCAAGTGGGAAATCTTCACCCACGGGGGGCGGCGCCCCACCGGCGTCGACGCGGTCGAATTCGCCCGGCTGGTCGAATCGAAGGGCGCGGGCGAGATCCTGCTCACCTCGATGGACCGCGACGGCACCCGCGAAGGTTTCAACCTGGCGCTCACCCGCGCGATCAGCGACGCGGTGGAGATCCCCGTGATCGCCTCGGGCGGGGTGGGGACGCTGGATCACCTGGTCGAGGGCGTGCGCGACGGCGGGGCAAGCGCGGTGCTCGCCGCCTCGATCTTCCACTTCGGCGAACATTCCATCGACGCGGCCAAGGCCCATATGGCCGCGGCCGGCATTCCGGTAAGGACAGGCGCATGACCCTTGAGGAACTCGACACCATCATCGCCACCCGCGCCACCGCGGACCCCGACGAAAGCTGGACGGCCAGGCTCCTGGCCAAGGGGCCGGACAAGGCGGCCGAGAAATTCGGGGAAGAGGCCATCGAGGCGATCATCGAGGTCGCCCGGGGCGACCGCGAGAAGCTCGCCAACGAGGCGGCGGACGTCCTGTTTCATTTCCTCGTGATGCTGCGGGCCCGGGGCGTGCCCCTGTCGGACGTGATGGCCGAACTGGAGCGCCGGCAGGCGCGCTCCGGACTGGCGGAGAAGGCCGCCCGCGACCGATGATCCGGCACGTCGTCTTCTTCACCGCGCGCGACTCCGCCGACCTGGAGGAGATCCGCGCCGGCCTCATGACGCTGGCCGAAATCCCCCACGCCCGCCATTTCGAAGTGGGCCGCAACCTCGGCGCCGACGGCATCCCGGGCCAGCAGGTGGATCTGGTAGTCTACGCCGAGTTCGACAGCGAGGCCGATCTCGCCGCCTACAAGGCGCATCCCCTCTACACCCAGGCCATCGCCCGGGTCCGCCCCCTGCGGGAGGCGCGAATCGCCGCGGATTTCCACGCCGCGCGGCCCCGCGCATAAACCGCCGGCGGCGCCGGATGGCGGGGGCCACCACCGATCGGCATGTTGCGAAAAGGCTTGTGGCAAAGCGGCATGGGCTGTCAGGCTGCCGCCACCGCCCCAATGGGCGGCGCGCACAGCGAAGGCAGGCAAAGACGAGGAGGACACATGCTGCTGAAAGTCATCACGGCCGCGGGCCTGGCGGCGGCCGCCACCGTGGCGAATGCGGAGACCTGGATCGCGACCTGCACCGACGGCTCGGAGCTGGGGTACAATCAACCGGTCGGCGGACAGGGAGAGCTCTTTCTCATGAACACCCGCATCGCCCACCTGCGGCAGACATTCCACAACGGCACCGCGATCTGCGGCAGCATCCCCGGCAACGGCATCGGCACGGCGGCGACGGGCCGGAACCCGGTGACGCAGATCTGCGCCAACCGCAGCCGCGGGATCATCTACCTCAAGTACAAGCATCCCTGGGAAAACCGCCCCTTCGAGGACACGGTCTATTGCCAGGCCACCGTCCGGGTGCGCTGAGCCGGCACCCCCTACAGCTTGGACGAGATGACGCCGGTGTTGAACCCGCCCATGCGCAGTTCGCCGAAAAGCCGCTGGTACTCGATCTTGGGGCAGCGGTTCATCACCACGTCGACGCCGCGGGCCCGGGCGGTCTCTGCGGCCTGGGGATGTTCCACGCCGATCTGCATCCAGACGGTCTGCAGATCGGGAAAGGCCGCCAGCGCCTCGTCCACGACGGGCGGCACGTGCTCGGACCGGCGGAAGATGTCCACCATGTCCACCCCGCCCGCGACCTCGCTCAGGCTGGCCCGCACCTCGGCCCCGAAAAGGGTCTTGCCCGCGTGGCCGGGATTGACCGGCACCACCTCGTAACCCTTGAGGTCAAGGTAACGCGCCACGTAGTAGCTGGGCCGCACCGGGTTCATCGACACGCCCACCACCGCGATGCGGCGGGTGCGCTGCAGGATCTCGCGCAGATGCGCGTCTGAATAGGTCTCGCTCATGGCGCGAGCATAGCCGCAGGGCGGCCGAGAAAAAAGCGCCCAAGGGAACCTTGGGCGCCAGTCGCGGAACGAGGGACAGTGAAGTGAAACGCTGATGTTCCATTCCAGCGTTTGCACCACACTAGATAGGTACCGGTTTCGGGAAGAAAAGAGGGTGTAATATTCGTGTGAGCATTTTCTTGACTGTTGCGCACGCGCCTCAGTCGAAAATGTCCTCGATGGCATCCACGAACTCCCCCCACAGCTTGCGGCCAAGGGATTTGCGCGGCTTGCCCCGCCGTTTCGGGCGCCGTGGCGACACCGGCTTGCCCATCTCGCGCAGGGCCTGGGCGCGCTCGGCCTCCCAGTCCACCTTGACCTTGCGGCGGCCCTTGCGGCGCTTGTCGCCGGCCGGTGCGTGGGCGGGCGCGCCGGCCGCCGCCTTCTTCCGCGGCAGGGCCTTCATCTCGTGCAGGGGGGCCCCGCAGGCCGAACAGCTCAGTTCGTGCCGCCCCTGGTCCAGCACCAGCGCGGCGCGCGTGCCGCAGTAGCAGCATGTGACGATCTTGTGGGCCATCTCGCCTCGTTCAGTTACCCTGGGATGCATATAGGGCCACGGCCGCCGCGTTGGAGACGTTGAGCGAACCGAAATCCCCCGCCGCCGGGATCCTGACCAGGCCGTCGCAGGCCTGCCGCGTGCGCGGGCGCAGGCCCGGCCCCTCGGCCCCCAGCACCAGCGCGACCGCGCGCCCGGGCCGGTCGGCGAAGGCCTGGCCGATCGTCGTCTCCGCCGCGCCGTCAAGACCCAGCACCGCATAGCCCACGCCCTGCAAGGTGCCGATCGCCTCGGCCAGGTTGCCCACCCGCAGGTAGGGCTGGCGTTCCAGCGCGCCGCTGGCGGCCTTCGCCAGGGCCCCCGTCTCGGGGGCGGAATGGCGGCGCGGCGCCACCACCGCGCAGGCGCCGAAAACCTCGGCCGAGCGCAGGATGGCCCCCACGTTGTGCGGATCGGTCACACGGTCCAGCAGCACCGCCCGCGGCGGGCCGGCCCCCGCCCCCGCGCCGGCGCAGACCTCCTCCAGCGGGCCCCAGTCCAGCGGCCTGACTTCCAGCGCCGCGCCCTGATGCACGGACTGCGGATCCAGCGGCGCGGGAAACTTGCGCGCATCCGCGATCTCGGGCACGACCGCCGCCGCGGCAACCTCGGGCGACAGCCGGTCGGCGGCGTTCTTGGTCAGGATCAGCCGGAGCTTCTCGCGCCGGGGATTGCGCAGCGCGTCGCGCACCGCGTGCAGCCCGAACAGCCACACCGTTTCCGCCTCGGCCGCCTTCCTGGCCTGTTCCTTCTGGATCACCCAGCGGGGCTTCTTCATCCTTGGTCACCCTCTTGCCGTGAGCGCGCGACAATGCGCGCCCGCGCATCCCCGTGCAAGGCATTTTCGGGTTGACGCTTGGCCCGCGCGCCATTAATTCGCCCTCTACGCCGGCCGGCAGAGGCCGGCCGTCGGGCGACGAGCTGCAAGGTGCGGCAGCGGACTGTAACTCCGCCGGGGAGACCCATGCTAGGTTCGATTCCTAGGTCGCCCACCATTCTCCCCCGCCAAGGCGATCACCAGCGTCCCCGCCATCATCGCGCGCGCCCTGCAATCGGGCCAATCTGCCCCTTCTGCGCCGGCGCCAACCTCCCTATACTGCGCCCGGTGGACGACAGGGGCAGGATGGCGACAGTATGGCCGCGACATCGCCGCAGGACCAGCATTTCAACATCGTGATCGTCGGCCAGGGCGGGCGCCTGCAATACGAGGCGCTGCTCTTCGCCGCCTCGCTGTGCGCGCAGAGCCCCGGTTTCACCGGCCGCCTCTTCGTGGCCGAACCGCAGCCCGGCCCGCTGTGGCAGGACGATCCGCGCATCCGCGGGCAAGAGACACGCGCCGCCCTCGACCGCCTCGGGGCCGAGATCCTGCCCTTCGAGTCGCGCCACTTCGGCCAGAGCTACCCCTACGGCAACAAGATCGAGGCGCTGCTGGCCCTGCCCGCGGACGAACCCTTCGTTTTCTTCGACAGCGATACCCTCGTGCTGGACGATCTCGCCCGGGTGCCCTTCGATTTCGACCGGCCCACCGCCTCGCTGCGGCGCGAGGGCACCTGGCCCCGGATCGAACTCTACGGGCCGGGCTATACCGAGACCTGGAAATCGCTCTACGACAAGTTCGGGCTGGATTTCGCCACGTCGCTGGACCCCGCCTACCCCGACGAGTTCTGGCGCCGCTACCTCTATTTCAACGCGGGCTTCTTCTTCTACCGCTGCCCGCGCGTGTTCGGGCAGCGCTTCCGCGACTACGCGGTGGCCATCCGCGACGACCCCCCGCCCGAACTGGTCTGCCAGTCCCTCGACCCCTGGCTCGACCAGGTGGCGCTGCCGCTGGTGATCCATTCCTTGGGCGGCGGCAAGGACACCCTGCCGCCCGGCCTGCTGGACGGCGAGGTGACCTGCCACTACCGGCTTCTGCCGTTGCTCTACGCGCGCGAATCCGACCGCGTGGTCGAGGTCCTGGAAGAGGTGACCGCGCCCAACTGGATCAAGAAGGCGCTCAAGGCCCACGACGCCATGAAGTACATGATCTACCACGGCCGCGGCCGGAAGGTGCGCGCGCTCTTCGACCGCGACGCCCTTCCCGTCAAGGAGCAGGCGATCCGCAACAAGATCAAACGCCACGGTTTCTGGATACGCTAGGGCCCGCGCCGCGTACGGGGGCCGGCCCCGGCGGGATTGCCGATCTTCGACCGCGGGCAGAGGCCCGACCGCGCGATGCAGGCCCCGTCGCAGCCGGTGCCGGGCCGGGCCGGATCGCAGTTGTTCCCGCGCAGGCAATGCCATACACCTCTCGAAAGATACCTATAACGGGAGGACCAAGATGGCCTACGGCTTCGACACCCTGCAGATCCACGCCGGCGCCCGCCCCGATCCGGCCACCGGCGCCCGCCAGACGCCCATCTACCAGACGACCAGCTACGTCTTCCGGGACGCCGAACATGCCGCGGCGCTCTTCAACCTTCAGGAAGTGGGCTACATCTATTCCCGGCTGACGAACCCCACCGTGGCGGTCCTGCAGGAACGCATGGCCACGCTTGAGGGCGGCGCGGGCGCGGTCTGCTGCTCCTCGGGGCACGCGGCGCAGATCATGGCGCTCTTCCCGCTGATGGGCCCGGGCTGCAACGTGGTCGTCTCCACCCGGCTCTACGGGGGCTCGGTCACCCAGTTCAGCCAGACGATCAAGCGCTTTGGCTGGGAGGCCAAGTTCGTCGACATCGACGATGCCGACGCCATCAAGGGCGCCATCGACGACAACACCCGCGCCATCTTCTGCGAATCGATCGCCAACCCCGGCGGGCATATCGCCGATCTCGACGCGGTGGCGAAGCTCGCCGACGCCGCCGGCCTGCCGCTCATCGTCGACAACACCTCGGCCACCCCCTACCTCTGCCGCCCGATCGAGCACGGCGCGACGCTGGTGGTGCACTCCATGACCAAGTTCCTCACCGGCAACGGCACCGTCACCGGCGGCGTCGTCGTGGATTCGGGCAAGTTCGACTGGTCGGCCAGCGGCAAGTTCCCCTCGCTGGCGGAGCCCGAGCCCGCCTATCACGGCCTGAAGTTCCACGAGACCTTCGGCCCGCTGGCCTTCACCTTCCACGGTATCGCCGTGGGGCTGCGCGACCTGGGCATGACGCTGAACCCCCAGGCCGCGCATTACACGCTCATGGGGATCGAAACGCTGTCCCTGCGGATGCAGCGCCACTGCGAGAACGCGGAAAAGGTGGCCGGCTGGCTGGAGGGCCACGCGGCGGTGGATCACGTCACCTATGCCGGGCTGCCGTCCTCGCCCTATAACGACCGGGTGGCCAAGATATGCCCCAAGGGCGCGGGCGGGTTGTTCACCGTGGCACTCAAGGGCGGCTACGACGCCTGCGTGAAGCTCGTCGACAGCCTGGAGCTGTTCAGCCATGTCGCCAATCTCGGTGACACGCGCTCGCTGATCATCCACTCGGCCTCGACCACCCACCGCCAGCTCACCCCCGAGCAGCAGACGGCCGCCGGCGCCGATCCCAACGTCGTGCGCATCTCCATCGGCATCGAGGACGCCGACGACATCATCGCCGATCTCGAGCAGGGGCTAGCCAAGGCCGCGGGCTGACCCCGCCGCGCCCCGCCCCTGCGGCGGGACGCGCCCTTTTCCTCGGCGGGAAGCTGCTGTAAAATCATGCGAAATGGCCACGGACTTACGCCATGACCGACCCGGTGTTACAGCGGCGACGATGAAACCCAATTTCGCCTTGACCCTGTCCCAGGAAGGAATCGGCCTGTTGCACAGGTCCTTCCCGGGCTGGCATCTCGTCGGCGAGGTCGCGCTGGACGTGCCCGACCTGCCCGGCGATCTGGCCGCGCTGCGCGAAAAGGCCCTGGCGCTCGACCCCTCCGGCCTGCGCAGCAAGGTCGTCATTCCCAACGACCAGATCAAGTATTTCTCGTTCGAGGCCGGCGGCGCCACGGGCGACGAACTGGCCCGGATGGTGCGCGCCGCGCTCGAAGGGGCCACGCCCTACGCCGTCTCGGAACTGGCCTATGACTACTCGGTCGGCGCGGGCCAGGTCCATGTCGCCGCCGTGGCGCAGGAAACCCTGGACGAGGCCGAGAGCTTCGCGCTGGAACACGACTTCAACCCGCTGATCTTCGTGGCGATCCCCGAGAACGGCAATTTCGTGGGCGAGCCCTTCTTCGGCCAGACCGCGCATGCCGCCGCCACCCTGACCGAAGGCGAAAGCATCGAGCGCGACACCTCCCCCATCCGTGTCATCGGGGCCGAGCGCCTGCCCGATCCCGCCCCGGCCCCGACGGAGGCGCCGGTTTCCGCGCCGCCCGAGACGCCCGAGGCCGACACGCCCGCCGAGGCAACGCCCGCGGCCGAGGGCGCGGTCACCGACCGCGCGCCGCCCCGGCCGGACACCGACGCAGAGGAGCAGCCCCCCACGCGCGACGCCCCGCCCACCGAGGCGGAGGACGCCCCGGCGCCCGGCGCGCCCCCCGCGCCCGCCTTCACCTCCATCCGGGCGCAGCGCGGCGATGCCGGGCCCGCGGATGCCCCGCCCCTGCCCGGGGCGGCGCGCTTCACGCCGCCACCGCATGCCGCCGCCGAGCAGGAGGCGGAGGACACAGCCGCGGCCACCGAACAGGCGCAGGCCGCCGCGCTCGTGGCCTCGCTGCACGCCGATGCCGCCGACAAACCGGCCGCGGGCGGCGCCTTCACCAGCCGGCGCAGCGCCCCCACGGCAAGCGCCCCGCCCGCCGACCAGCAAGAGGTCCAGTCCGAGGCGCAGCGCCTGACGATCTTCGGCGCCCGCGAACCGGCCAGGCCCGCGCCCGCCGGGGGCCGCCGGGTTGGCCTCGTGCTGACCGCGATCGTGCTGCTCTTGCTGGTGGGAATCGGCGCCTGGGCCGCGATCTTCCTCGACGACAACGCGCTGGCGCGGTTGTTCCGCGATCCCGCGCCGGTGGCCGAGGCGCCCGCCCCGCAAGACAGCGCCACGGCGGCCGAAACGGCCACCGTCTCCGCGCCGCCCGAGGCGGAACAGCCCGCCGGGCTGGCCGAGGATCCCGCCCCCCGGCCCGAGACAAGCGCCCCCGCCGCCCCCGCAGCCCCGGACGAGGGGGCCGAGGACGACGTGGTGGTCGCCGCCCTGCCACAGGAGACCGCCCCCGCCGATGCCGGCGACGCGCGCGAGCCGACGGGCCAGCGCGCCCTGCCGCAGCCGGATCCGGCGGACCTGTCCCCCGACGAGGCCCGCGCGCGCTATGCCGCCACGGGGATCTGGCAATTGGCCCCCGATGCCCCGCGCCCGCCCGGCCTTGAAGGGCTTGAGGATTTCTACCAGACCTCCATCGACCGGCAGGTCGTCGCCCAGGATGCCGTCGCCCTGCCCGATCCCGGGGCCGCCCGCACCGACCTGCGCCCGCCCACGCCGGCGCCGCCCGCCCCGGCCGGTACGCGGTTCCGGGTGGACGAACGCGGACTGGTCGTGGCGACCGAGGAGGGCGCGCTCAATCCCGACGGCGTCCGCGTCTACGCGGGCCTGCCGCCGGCCGTGGCCCCCGCCGTGCCCGAGCGGCTGGAGCCCGAGGGCATCACCCCCGCCGAGCGCGAGCGCATGTCGCAGGTCCGCCCGCGGCCGCGGCCACAGGACCTGATCGAACAGAACGAGCGCGGCGCCCTCGGCGGGCGCACCCGGACCGAGCTGGCCAGCCTGCGCCCCAGGCTGCGGCCCCAGAGCGCGCAGCAACTGGCCCGCACCGATTCCGACGCGGTCGAGGCTGCCGTGGCCGAGGCCGCGGAAACCGGAGAGGGCTTCTTTGTCGATCCCACGCCACAGGCGGTCGAGGCCTCGCTCGCCCCGTCCAAGCGGCCGGGCAACTTCGCCCGCGTCGTGAAAGAGGCCCGCGCAGCGCGCGCCAGCGAACCGGTCAGCAGTTCGCAACGGGTGGTGCCCGACGCGCCCTCGGGCACCACCGTCGCCAAGGCGGCGACCGACCGCAACGCCCTGCGCATGCGCCGCGTCAACCTGATCGGCGTCTACGGCAAGCCCGACAGCCGCCGCGCGCTGGTGCGGCTGGCCAACGGGCGCTACAAGAAGGTGAAAGTCGGCGACCGCCTGGACGGGGGCCGCGTCGCCGCCATCGGCGACGACGAGCTGCGCCTCCAGAAGCGCGGCCGCAGCGTCACCCTGCGGATGCCGCGGGGCTGACAACCGCTCGTGCAAACCTGCCAGGCCGCAAAGGGCGCCCCCACCGGGACGGCCCTCCGCGCCATTGGTCGCGGGCGGGCACGCAACGCGCCGCGGCGCATCACTCGCCCGCCGCGATCTCGCCCGCCTCGATCTGTTCGCGCTCGATCGACTCGAAAAGCGCCTTGAAGTTGCCCTCGCCGAATCCGTCGTCCCCCTTGCGTTGGATGAATTCGAAGAAGATCGGGCCGATCACGGTTTTGGAAAAGATCTGCAAAAGGATCTTCGTCTCGCCGCCGTCCACGACACCCTCACCGTCGATCAGAATGCCGTGCTTCTTCATCCGGTCCAGCGGCTCTTGGTGGCCCTGCACGCGGGTCGTGCTCATTTCGTAATAGGCCTCCGGCGGCGCCGGCATGAAGCGGATGCCGCGCTCCGCGATTGCATCGGTGGAATCGTAGATCCCTTCCGTGCCCACGGCGATGTGCTGGATTCCCTCGCCATTGTATTTCTTCAGGTAGGAAACGATCTGCCCGGTTTCGCCCCTGTCCTCGTTGATGGGGATACGGATGCGCCCGCAGGGCGAGGTCAGCGCTCGGCTGTAGAGGCCGGTGTGTTTCCCCTCGATGTCGAAGAAGCGAATCTCGCGAAAATTGAAGAGATCCCCGTAGAAGCGGAACCACTTGTCCATGTTGCCCTTGAAGACGTTGTGGGTCAGGTGATCGAGGTAGTAGAATCCCACCCCCGCCGGTTTCGAGGTCGCCAGCCATTCGAACTCGGTGTTGTAGGGCGAGGTGTCGTGGTACTGGTCGGTGAAATAGATAAGCGAGCCGCCGATACCGCGGATCGCCGGCCAGTCCACGGTCTTGTCGTCCCCCTCATAGGGCTCCGCGCCCATCCTCACGGCGTGGTCGAAGGCATGCTGCGCATCGGCCACGCGCCAAGCCATCGAAGGCGCGCAGGGCCCGTGCTCCTCAACGAACGTCGCGGCGAAGCTGTCGGGCTCGGCATTGACCACATAGGTTATGTCGCCCTGCTGCCACAGCTCGACATCCTTCTCGCGGTGGCGGGCCACCTTCTCGTAGCCCATCTTCGCAAAGAGCTCGCGCAGCGCCTGCGGATCGGGATGCGCGAATTCCACGAATTCGAATCCGTCGGTGCCGGCAGGGTTGTCTGCGGTGATCTGAGATTGCGGCCTGTCGTGTGGAAACGGTCCCATGATGTCCTCCTGTGCGCGCTGATGTGATGTGTTGCCGTTATAGCCGCACAAGCGCACGGGTTTTGCGCAATCTGCTGTGGAATTTGCGCCCGCGATGCGCAAGGTTTGCACGCAGAACCCCGAACAAGCACGATGTCCGCAAATGTTCGACGACACAGACAAACGCCTTCTCGCCGCGCTGCAGGCGAACGCGCACCTGACGGCGCAGGAACTGGGTGACATGCTTGGCCTCTCGGCCAGCCAGGCCGGGCGCCGGCGGCAGCGACTGGAACAGGCCGGCATCATTCGCGGCTACACCGCGCGGCTGGATCCCGGCCGGCTGGGGCTGGCGGTGCAGGCATTCGTGCAGGTCCAGATGGCCAGCCACGCGCCCCGGGACGCGCGCAGCTTTGCCCGCCTGATCGAGACGCGCACCGAGGTCGTCAGCGCCTGGACCCTGACAGGGCGCGCCGACTACCTGCTGCGCGTCTACTGCGACGACCTCACGGCGCTGAACCGCCTGGTGCATGATGTCCTTCTGCCCCACGATGCGGTGTCCAAGGTGCACAGCCAGATCGTCATGGACCAACCCAAGGCCGACGCGCCCCTGCCAACCTGAGCCGCACAGGACCCGCGATGGAAACCTTCCTCTTCCAGGCCTCGATCTACCTCGCCGCGGCAGTGATCGCCGTTCCGCTCGCGGCGCGGCTGGGGCTGGGGTCCGTGCTGGGCTACCTGGCCGCCGGAATCCTGATCGGGCCGGTGCTGGGCCTGGTGGGGGGCCACGAAACCAGGGAACTGCAGCACTTCGCCGAATTCGGCGTGGTGATGATGCTGTTCCTCATCGGGCTCGACCTCGACCCCCGGGCGCTGTGGAACATGCGCCACCGGCTGCTTGGCCTCGGGGGGCTTCAGATCGTCCTCACCACCCTTGCGGTCATGGCCGGCGCCGTGGCCCTGGGCCAGCCCTGGTCGATCGCGCTGGCCATCGGGCTCGTCTTCGCGCTGTCCTCCACCGCGATCGTGCTGCAAACCCTGTCCGAAAAGGGCCTGATGCAGACCGGCGGGGGGCGCTCGGCCTTCTCGGTCCTGCTCACGCAGGACATCGCGGTCATTCCCATGCTGGCGCTGCTGCCGCTGCTGGCCATGCCCAAGCCCCCCGACGTCGTCCTGGGCGAGGCGATGGGCCGCCTCGATCCCGACGACCAGGCCGCGGGCCAGGCCGGCGCGCATGAGGTCGCCACCTCCTTCGTGGAAAGCCTGCCCGGCTGGGGCGTGACCCTCCTGACCCTCGGCGCCGTGGCGGCGATCATCCTCACCGGGATCTACGCCACCCGGCCCGTGTTCCGCTTCATCCACGCCGCGCGCCTGCGCGAGATGTATACCGCGCTCGCGCTGCTCATTGTCGTGGGCATCGCCTTCCTGATGAACCTCGTCGGCCTCTCCCCGGCGCTCGGCGCCTTCCTGGCCGGCGTGGTCCTGGCCTCCTCCGAGTTCCGGCACGAACTGGAAAGTGACATCGAGCCCTTCAAGGGCCTGCTTCTGGGGCTGTTCTTCATCACCGTGGGCGCCGGGATCGATTTCACCGTGCTGGTGAAATACCCCGTGGTCGTCCCGGCGGTGGCCGCCGCGCTGATCCTGCTCAAGGGGCTGATCCTCTACGGTCTGGGGCGCGCCTTCGGGCTGCGCGGGCGCAACCTGTGGCTTTTCACCCTCTCGCTGGCGCAGGCGGGGGAATTCGGCTTCGTCCTGATCTCGTTCTCCGATCAGCAGAACGTCATCCCGGCCATGATGACCGAGATCCTGCTGCTGGTGGTGGCGGTGACCATGCTCATCACCCCGCTGCTGTTCATCCTCTACCACTGGCTCTCGCGCCGGATGGAAGAGGTGGCCGAGCCGCGCGAGCCGGACAGGATCGACGCCCAGGCCCCCGTCATCATCGCCGGCATCGGGCGCTTCGGGCAGATCGTCAACCGGCTGCTCCGTTCCAGCGGTTTCAACACCGTCGTCCTCGATCATGACCTGACCGCGATCCAGCGGATGCGCCGCTTCGGGGTGAAGGGATTCTTCGGCGACCCCACCCGCCCCGAACTGCTGCATGCCGCGGGGCTGGCGGAGGCGCGGGTGCTGGTGGCCGCGCTCGACAATCCCGACAATGTCACGCGCCTGGTGGCCTTCGCCCGCCGCGAACGGCCCGACCTGCGCATCATCGCCCGGGCCCGCGACCGCACCCATGTCTTCCGCCTTTACAAGGCCGGCGCCGATCACATCGTGCGCGAGGTTTTCGACAGCTCCCTGCGCGCCGGGCGCTACGCGCTGGAGAACATGGGCCTGACCGAGTTCGAGGCCGCGCAGGTGGAAAAGACCTTCTACCGCCACGACCGCGAATCGGTCCGCGAACTGGCCAGCCTCTGGGATCCGGAGATCCCCACGCTCGAGAACAAGGCCTACATCGCACGCGCCCGCCAGTTGGAACGCGATCTGGAAACCATGCTGCTCTCCCAGCTCGAAGAAGGCGTCACCGCCGATACGGGGGAGGAGCGCACCGAATGAGATCGAACGCGATCAAAGGTTGGTTTTGTTCAATGGATCAGGGGCAATCGTGCGAAAACCCCGTACGGGCCGTACGATCCGTACAAGTCTTACCCCCCTGCCACGCCGGCTTCCGCGAAGGTCGCCATGCCCGAATGGCACGCCAGCGCCGCCTTCAGAACGCTGATGGCCAGGGCCGCGCCGGAGCCTTCGCCAAGCCGCATCCCCAGCGACAGGATGGGCTCTTTCCCCAGATTTTTCAGCAACTTGTCATGCCCGGGCTCGCTACTGACATGCCCGGCCACCGCATGATCCAGCGCGCCGGGCTGTGCCACCTCCAGGCAGGCCGCCGCGGCAGTGCATATGAAACCGTCCAGGATCACGGGGATGCGCAGCATTCTTGCCCGTGCCACCGCCCCCGCCATCGCCGCCAATTCCCGGCCGCCCAGGCAACGCAAAGCCTCCAGGCCATTGATATTATTTGATATATTTGCTTCCACCGCCCGCGCCACCACCGCCGCCTTATGGGTCAGGGCGCCACCCTCCACGCCGGTGCCCCGCCCCGTCCACTCCGCCGATGTGCCCCCGAAAAGGGCCAGGGCGATCGCCGCCGCGCTCGTTGTATTGCCGATCCCCATTTCCCCGACAACGACCAAATCTGACGTGGACTCAACAGCTTGCCACCCGGTCTTGAGGGCTTCGCAAACCTCTTGCTCGGACATCGCGGGGCCCGTCGTGATGTCCGCCGTCGGCCGGTCCAGTGCCAGGGCATGGACATCCATCTTCGCCCCGACTGTCCGCGCCAACTGGTTGATCGCGGCGCCGCCGTTCTGGAAATTCCCCACCATTTGCGCGGTCACATCCGCCGGAAAGGCCGAGACACCCTGCGCCGTGACCCCATGATTCCCTGCAAAAACAATGATTTGTGGCGATTGGATGACAGGCCGGCTCACACCGCGCCAACCGCAATACCACGCCGCCAGCGTCTCCAGCCGGCCCAGAGAACCCGGCGGCTTGGTCAACTCTGCCTCGCGCGCCTCGGCCGCGGCCCGCGCCGCGGGGTCTTCGCCCGGCAGGTCCAGCAAAAGCTGCGAAAACGCGGTGAGAGAGGTCAGGTCTTGGTGCATGGGCTTATCCGTTGCATGCTGCGCGGGCCCTGTGTATCGCAGCCCCGGCATCCCGCGCAGCCGAAAAAGGCCCCTACCTGATGAAAAGCGATAAAGCCCTTGTTTCAACGTCGGATTTCGTGCTTGCCCTCGGCCTGCTCAGCCGGCTGCCCGGGCCCGCCGCCGGGGTGCGGCGGGGCGCCCGGGCCGCCTGGGCCTATCCGCTGGCCGGAGCCGCCCTGGGGGCGCTGGCGGGCCTGACCGGCGGGCTGGCGCTCTGGCTCGGCTTGCCCGCGCCCCTTTGCGCCCTGGTCGCGCTTGCATGTCTCGTCATCATGACAGGCGCGCTGCACGAAGACGGCCTGGCCGATGCCGCAGATGGCCTTTGGGGCGGCTGGAACCGCGCTCAACGGCTCGACATCATGCGCGACAGCCGCATCGGCAGCTATGGCGTGATCGCTCTTGTCTTCGGGATTTCAGCCCGTTGGGCGGCGCTCTGGATCCTGTTTGACGTTGGGTTCGGCACGGCCTTCTGGGGCCTTGTCGCGGCGGCGGCGCTTTCCCGCGCCAGCCTGCCGGCGCTCATGGCCGCCCTGCCGCCCGCGCGCCCGGACGGGCTTGCGCGGGCCGTGGGGCGACCGCCGCGGGACACTGCCCTGCTTGCCGCGGCGGTGGGGGCGGTCATCGCGGTGCTGGCGTTCGGATGGAGCGGGCTGGCCGCCGCCATCGCCGTTGGACTCGCGGCCGTGGTGACAGGGCACATCGCCCGCGCCCGGATCGGCGGCCAGACCGGCGACATCCTTGGCGCGGCCCAGCAGGTTACGGAAATCGCGGCCCTTTTCTGCCTGCTCCCCTAGGCGCAAAAAAGGCCGCGCCGGCCGGCGCGGCCTTTTCGCCTGGATGTCGGCACGTGTCAGGCGGCGCGCGTGATCAGGACCTCATCCACCTTCTTGGCAGCCTGGACCTCATCACCGCCGCTCACGGCGGCCACTTCGCGCGTGAGACGCTCAAGCGCGGCCTCGTACAGCTGGCGTTCCGAATAGCTCTGCTCGCGCTGGTCGTCGGTGCGGTGCAGGTCGCGCACGACCTCGGCGATCGCGATCAGATCGCCCGAGTTGATTTTCTGTTCGTACTCCTGTGCACGGCGGGACCACATGGCGCGCTTGACCTTGGCCTTGCCCCTGAGCGTCTTCAGCGCCTGGCTGACGACGTCGGGGCTCGACAAGGAGCGCATCCCGATCTCCGTCGCCTTGTTGGTCGGCACGCGCAACGTCATCTTGTCCTTCTCGAAGGAGATCACGAAGAGTTCCATGCTGATCCCGGCGATCTCCTGCTCCTCGATCGAAATGATCTGGCCGACGCCGTGCGCCGGGTACACGACGTAGTCGTCAGGGCGAAATTCGGTTTTCTTGGCTTTCGTCATGCAGGTCTTCCTCACAGGATTGCCCATCCACAGCGCAGACGACCCCCTTCCGGACGAGCTGTCCTCCCAAAGGGTCATCGGGACGCAGAGAAACCCATCCCCGGGCGGCGAGGCGGGTGATGGATATCAGGCAGCGGTCTTCATTTGTAACAGAGATATATCACATACACCCCCTTTTCGAAAGGGGTGCGGATACACTACAGCCTAAAAGGTTGCTGCCACGCAAAGTGACGCAGCGTCAAGGGCTCGATTTCGTCCCGGCCTTCGGCGATCACGCGAACGGGATAGCGGGTCAGCCCCCCTCGCCCGGTTTTTCCGAGAAATACTTGTCCAGTTTGCCGGATTCGCCGTCGCGCTCCCCGGCATGCGGCAATTCGTCCTTCTTGGTGATGATGACTGGCCACATCTCGGAATATTTCCGGTTGAACTCCACCCATTGCTCCATGTCCGGCTCGGTATCCGGGCGGATAGCGTCGGCCGGGCATTCGGGCTCGCAAACCCCGCAATCGATGCATTCGTCGGGATGGATGACCAACATGTTCTCGCCTTCGTAAAAGCAATCCACCGGGCACACTTCGACGCAGTCGGTGTATTTGCACTCGATGCAATTGTCGGTCACCACGTAGGTCATCGTCATCTCTCGTTTTCGGGCCTGTCAGGCTGACCTAATCCAGCGGCGGGGATCAATCAAGCCGGTCGCGGCGGTTCAGATCCAGTTTGCGGCGCTCCCGCTTGGTCGGCCGACCCTTTCCTTCGTATCTGGGCGGATGCGGAACGATGTCTTCGGGCGGTTCCGACGCCGGCGCGCCGAGATCCTCGTATAGCGCGCGCGCCTCGGAGGCCGGGCCGCGCCGCGTGCCCAGGGCCAGGATCCGCACGACCCGCACCGCGCGCGCCTGCGGGAAGGTCAGGACATCGCCCGCCCCGACCGCATGGGCGGGTTTGGCCACCTTCGTGCCGTTCACCCGGACGTGCCCGCCCGAGACGAGCTTGGCGGACAGGCTGCGGGTCTTGAAGAACCGCGCCTGCCAGAGCCACTTGTCAAGGCGGATCCGGGGCTCCGTCACCGCGGCGTCAGGACTTGTCGCGCAGCCCCATGAGCGCGGCCGCAAAGGGGTTGTCGGGGTCGATCTTGTCCTTCTTGCCCTTGTCGGGCTTGGCCGAATAGGCCTTGGGCCCCTCATCCCGGCGCGGCTTGCCCTTGCCCGGCTTGCCGCCCTTGCCCTTCGGTTTGGCGCCCTGCGGTTTGCCGTTGTTCTGCCTGTTGCGGCCCGGCCGGCCCGCCCAGGTGAAGATATAGTAGATCTCCGTTTCGGGCTCGGGCGGTTCGGCCGGCGGGGTCTGGCCCGGCACGACCTCCTCCTCGGTCGCGGCGGGGATCTCGGCGGGCACCTCCTCGTGCTCGGCCGGCTCGGCCACGATCGGGGCCTCGCCCTCGGCGGGGATATCCGCGACGACATCCTCGGCTGTCTCTGTTTCGCCGGTCTGGGCCGGGGCCTGGTCAACCGCCTTGTCCACCGGCTTGACCTTCTCGCGTTCGTGCTGGTCGGCCTTGTAGCCCAGTCCGCGCATCAGGTCGGCGAACTGGGGCAGCGTCATGCCCGTGATCGACAGCATGTCGGCGCTGGCTTCGAAGCCCCCGCGGCTGTCCTCGGCGCGCAGCATATCGGCCAGGCGTTCAAGCATGTCGATGCGGATCGCCCGTTCGCCGGCGGCGCGGTAGCCGGCCATCGAGTGATATCCCTTCGGCGCCGAAACCGCGGCCGGCACGGTGACCAGGCCCGGCGGCGGGGCCTCAGGGAACTCCTCAAGCCCCTGGGCCAGCGACCACAGGACCAGACGCAGCCGCGTCGGCGCGGGTTTTAGCAGCAGCGGCATGAAAACCGTGAACTGGCCGAAGCGGACCCCGTGCTTGCGCAACGCGCCGCGGGCGTCCTGGTCCAGCGCCTTGACCTCCGAGGCCACCTCGCCGCGCGGGATGATGCCGAAGTTCTCGACCATGCGGAAACCGAAGCCGCGCGCAAGGCCGCTCAGCGTCTCGTCGCGCTGGATGTTCAGCAAGGGTTCGAACAGGGTGGCGACCTTGCGGTCGATGAAGTGCTGCAGGCGGCGCTGCACCTTCTGCATCACGTCGTCGCCGGCGGCTTCGTCCACGAAGGCGGCAACCTGGGGTTTCAGCGGATCGGGCCCGGCCACGAGCTTGCCCACGGCCTGGTCGCCCCACATCAGCCCGCCCTGTTCGGTGAAGTCGATCTCGGTATCGGGCGCATTGTAGAACCGGTCGGCTCGCAGGTGGAAATGCGGGGCCAGCGCCTGCAGGCTGGCCTGTTGCAGCGTCTTGGCCTCGCGCCCCGCCGCGCCCTTGTCCTGGATGAATCGGAAACCCTCGAGCCGGCCGATGAATTCGCCCTCGACCGTCACCTCGCCGTTGTCGTTCACTTCGGCCACCATGGCCTCCTTCTGCTTGAGCCGGCGCAGCAGCACGGAGGTGCGCCGATCCACAAATCTCTGGGTCAGACGCTCGTGCAGCGCATCCGACAGGCGATCTTCTACCGCGCGTGTGGCGCCGCGCCAATGGCTTTCGTCATCGACCCACCCTTTCCGCTGCGCGACATACGTCCAGGTGCGGATGTAGGCCAGCCGTTTCGACAGCGTGTCGATGTCGCCGTCGGTCCGGTCGATGCGCTTTACCTGGCGCGCCAGCCAGTCGTCCGGCACCCGCCCGAATTCGTGCAGGTCACAGTAGATACGCTCAAGCAGGCCCGCATGTTCCGCGTGACTGATCCCGCGGAAGTCGGGAATCCGGCAAACATCCCACAACAGGCGCACCGAGCGGCCGTCCCGCGCGCGGTCGCGCACCGTGTCGGCCCGCGCCAGGGACTTCAACGCGCCCAGGTCATCGGCCTCGCGCGCCCGTGTCAGCCAGTCGTTCTCGGGCTTGGCCTCCAGCGCCGCGATCAGCGCGTCCACATCGCCGAAAGGAAGCCGCGCATTGCGCCACTGCAGCTTGCGGATCGGTGTGAAGCGGTGATCCATGATCGCGCGGGCCACCTCGTCGGACAGGTCGGGCGCTTCGCCCGTCACGCCGAAGGTTCCGTGGCTCATGCCGCGCCCCGCCCGGCCGGCGATCTGGGCAAGCTCGTTGGGTGCAAGCGGCCGCATCCGGCGGCCGTCGAACTTGCTGAGCGCCGAGAACGCCACGTGGTCGATGTCCAGGTTCAGCCCCATGCCGATGGCATCGGTCGCGACCAGGTAATCCACATCGCCGTTCTGATAGAGTTCCACCTGCGCGTTGCGGGTGCGGGGGCTGAGCGCGCCCATGACAACGGCCGCACCGCCCTTCTGGCGCCGCAGGAGTTCCGCGGTGGCATAGACCCCGTCGACCGAAAAACCCACCACCGCGCTGCGCGGCGGCATCTTGGAGATCTTCTTCGACCCGGCATAGGCAAGCTGCGACATGCGCTCGCGGCTGAGGAACTCGACCCCGGGCACCAGCGCGGCGATGGCACCGCGCATGGTATGCGCGCCGAGGAACTGGGTTTCGCGCAGCCCGCGCATCCGCAGCAGCCGATCGGTGAAGACATGGCCGCGCTCGGGGTCGGCGCACAGCTGGATCTCGTCCACCGCAACGAAATCCGCCCCGATCCCCTCGGGCATGGCCTCCACCGTGCAGACCCAGTACTGGGTGCGCTCCGGCACGATGCGCTCTTCGCCGGTGACAAGTGCCACCACCGAGGGCCCGCGCACCGCGACGATGCGGTCATACACCTCCCGCGCCAGCAGACGCAGCGGCAGGCCGATCACGCCGGTGCGATAGCCCAGCATCCGCTCGATCGCGAAATGCGTCTTGCCGGTGTTGGTGGGGCCCAGAACCGCAAGGGTTCTCGACTGCTCAGCCATCGGCCGCCTCCGTTCTGGTCAGAGGGTTTTGCCTCCGTCCTGGCTGCCCAGGGTGTCGAGGGCCTTGGTGACGGGCTCGTAGTGGGGATGGATCGCCAGAGCCCTGGTGAAGGCGCGCCTTGCCATCTCGGGACGGTTCAGTTCCTGCATGATCGATCCCAGACTGAAGATCGCGGCGAAATGCCGCGGCCTCAGCGACAGCGCCCGTTTCAGATCCGCCAGCGCGGGGCCGAACATCTCCTGGCGGGCAAAGGCCACCGCGCGCATGTGCCAGCCTTCGGCGAATCCGGGCGCATGATCGGTCAGCGCCGTCAGGTGTTCGATGGCGGCGCGCGTCTCGCCGGCCTCCAGCGCCTCGCGCCCCCGTCTGAGCAGCAGATCCATGGCCGGGGAGCCGGACTTGGTGAATTCGTGCTCGATCTCCTTGGCGATGCGCCGCGCATCCGCCGGTTCGGCGGCCTGCAACCGCGAGAACAGCTCGTCGAGCCGCGCCTCGTCAGCCGCGAGCGCCCCTTGAGCGGAGATCCATCCAAGCAGAAATGCCGCGACGAAACGATTGAGAAAGCGATGCGATGCGCCCATAACACCCTTAGAGTAAGCGCCATGCGCGGGGAATCAACGCCCCCGTTGGACAATTCCGAAGGAGACGCAAATGAGTGACGTGATCCCGGCAGCTGTCACCGCCCTGAACACCCGGATGGACGGCGCGTTCGACGGCACGGCGAAGTTCGTGATCGAGGGCGAGGGCGCGATCATGGTGGACGGCGATGGCGCCCGGGCCGCCGACGAGGACGCCGATGTGACCCTGACCGCCGATGCTGAAACCTTCCAGTCGATCATGGAAGGCGACCTGGACCCGACCGCCGCCTTCATGAGCGGCAAGCTGACGGTGGACGGCGACATGGCGCAGGCCATGAAACTGGGCAACCTCCTGTCTTGATGGAACAGGCCCCCTACTACGCCGATATCACCGACGGGCCCGAGGACGGTGCGGCCTGGTGGGTCTCGGCGCGGGACGGGGTCCGCCTGCGCATCGGAAGCTGGGCGCGGCAGGCCCCCCGGGGCACGATCCTGCTCCTGCCCGGGCGCACCGAGTTCGTCGAGAAATACGGGCTTGCCGCGGCGGATTTCGCCGCGCGCGGCTACTGCACCTGCGCGATCGACTGGCGCGGCCAGGGGCTGGCGGACCGCCTTGCCGACGACGAGATGGCCGGCCACGTTCACGATTTCACCGATTACCAGCACGATCTCCGCGCGATGCTGGCGGCGGCGAGCGATCTGGCGTTGCCGCGGCCCTGGTTCCTGCTCGGCCACTCGATGGGCGGCAGCATCGGTTTGCGGGCGGTGATGGCGGACCTGCCCGTGCGGGCCTGCGCATTTACCGGCCCCATGTGGGGGATCGAGATCGCCGGCCCGCTGCGCCCCGTCGCCTGGACGGTCAGCTGGGGCGGGCGCCAGCTGGGCATCGATCACTTCTATGCCCCCGGCACCGACGCGGGAAGTTACGTTCTTTCCGAACCGTTCGAGACCAACAACCTGACCAGCGATCGCGCCATGCACGCGCACATGGTCGACCAGCTGCGCCGCCACCCCGAGCTCGCGCTCGGTGGCCCCAGCCTGCGGTGGCTGCACGAGGCTCTGCGCGAAGCGCGCGATCTGCACCGCCTGCCGGCGCCCGGGGTGCCCTGCGTCACCATCGTCGGCGAGGAGGAGAAGATCGTCGATGTCAGACGCATCCGCGAGCGGATGGCGGGCTGGCCCGGTGGGCACCTGGAAGTCATCGAGGGCGCGCGCCACGAGGTGATGATGGAAGGGCCCGCCGCCCGCGCCTGGGTTTTCAAGCTGATCTGCGATCTGTTCGACTCGGCCCCCCCGCGCCCGCAGGAGGACGTCACGGATCCCGGACGACCCGCTGGCGCTGACGCCCCAAACCCGTGATCTCAAGCATCATCTCGTCGCCGTCGCGCAGGAACCGGGGCGGGCGCATCCCCATGCCCACACCGGGCGGCGTGCCGGTGGCGATGATGTCGCCGGGGTGCAGCGTCATCATCTCGCTGAGATAGGATATGATCCGGGCCACCGAAAAGATCATGGCGCGGCTGTTGCCCGTCTGCATCCGCTCGCCGTTGACATCCAGATGCAAGTCCAGCGCCTGCGGATCGCCCGCCTCTTCCGGCGTGACCAGCCACGGACCGACCGGGCCGAAGGTGTCGCAACTCTTGCCCTTGGTCCACTGACCGGACCGCTCCGCCTGGAAGGCGCGCTCGGATATGTCATTGACGATGCAGTAGCCGGCGACATGCGCCAGGGCCTCCGGCTCCGAGACATATTTGGCACGCCGGCCGATCACGGCCCCCAGTTCCACCTCCCAGTCGGACTTCTCCGATCCGCGCGGCAGGCTGACCGTGTCGTTCGGTCCGATGATCGACGACGTCGCTTTCATGAAGACAATGGGTTCGGGCGGCGGCGTCAGCCCCGCCTCGGCCGCGTGGTCGGCATAGTTCAGCCCGATGCCGATGAACTTGCCCACGCCGCCCACCGGCGGGCCCAGGCGGGGGCTGCCGGCAACCTCGGGCAGGCCCTCGGGCGCCACCTCCGGCAGCTTGGCCAGCACCGGCCCGGAAATGTCGGACACCACCCCCGACAGATCGCGAAGCCGCCCGGCCGCGTCCAGCATGCCGGGCTTCTCCGCGCCCGGATCCCCGTATCTGACGAAACGCATCGCGCCCCCCTGTCCCGTTTTTCCCGCTCGACGGCAGGATAGCCAGCCGCCCCCGGACTGCAAGGGGCTGGCACGCGCCGCAACGCGCCCTATCCTACGGACATGGTTCTTGAGTTCACCGAGCGCGGCATCTACTGCCCGGCGGGAGATTTCCATATCGATCCCTGGCAGCCGGTGGACCGCGCGCTCATCACGCACGGGCACGCCGATCACGCCCGCCCCGGCCACCGCCACTACCTGGCCACGGACGGGGCCGCGCCCGTCATGCGCCACAGGCTGGGCGATATCGCCCTGGAAACCGTCGCTTATGGCGAAACGCGGCAGATCGGTGATGCGCGCGTCTCGTTCCATCCGGCGGGACATGTGCCCGGCTCCGCCCAGGTCCGCGTCGAGGTGAAGGGCGCCGTCTGGGTCGTCTCGGGGGACTACAAGCTCGCCACGGACAGGCTCAGCACCCCTTTCGAGCCGCTGCGCTGCCACGGCTTCGTCACCGAGTGCACCTTCGGTCTGCCCGTCTTCGACTGGCCGGACGAGGCCGAGGTCGCGCGGGAGATCAACGGCTGGTGGGCCGGGAATGCCGCCGCGGGCCGCTTCTGCCTGCTGGGGGCCTACGCCCTTGGCAAGGCGCAGCGCGTGCTCTCGCTGCTGGACCCGGACATCGGGCCGATCCTCACCCACGGGGCGGTGGAGAATACCAACGCCGTGCTGCGCGCACAGGGCCTTTCGTTGCCCGCCACCCGGCAGGTCACGCCGGAAACCCGGGCCGCGGACCATCCCGGCGCGCTGGTGGTCGCGCCGCCGGGGGCGCTGTCCACGTCCTGGGCGCGGCGGTTCCGGCCCGCCTCGACGGGTTATGCCAGCGGCTGGATGCGCCTGCGCGGGGTTCGGCGGCGGCGCGCGGCGGATCGGGGTTTCGTCCTGTCCGATCACGCCGACTGGGCCGGCCTGAACCGCGCGATCGCCCAGACCGGCGCCGAAACCGTCTGTGTCACCCACGGCTACACCGATATCTTCGCCAAATGGCTTGGCGAACAGGGATATGACGCGCGCATCGTTCCCACGGAATTCACCGGCGAGACCCTGGACGAGGCCGGAGAGCAATGAAACGCTTCGCCGCGCTCTATTCGGCCGTCGATCAGACGACCCGGACCAGCAAGAAGGTGGCGGCCCTGGCCGCGTATTTCGCCAGTGCCCCGGATGACGACAAGCTCTGGACCATCGCGCTGTTCGCCGGCCGGCGCCCGCGCCGGGCGATCACAACCACCCGCCTGCGTGAATGGGCCGCCGAACGCGCCGGCATCCCGCTGTGGCTTTTCGAGGAGTGCTACCCCATCGTCGGCGACCTGGCCGAGACGATCGCCCTGGTTCTGCCGGCGCCCGCGGCCACCCATGACGACGGCCTGAGCACCTGGATCGCGCGCCTGCGCGACCTCGACTCGGCCGATGAGGCGGCGCGCAAGGCCGCGATCCTCGATGCCTGGTCACGCATGCAGCCGGTCGAACGGCTGGTGTTCAACAAGTTGCTGACCGGCGGTTTCCGGGTGGGCGTCAGCCGCAAGCTGATGACCCGGGCTCTGGCCCGGGCCACCGGCCGGGACGAGGCCGAGCTCGCGCATCGGCTGATGGGGGAATGGCATCCCGATACCACGACCTTTCACGCGCTGGTCGAGGCCCCGGACCCGACCGCCGAACTGTCACGGCCCTACCCCTTCTGCCTTGCCCATCCCATCGACGAGGCGGCGGGGCCGGAAAGCCTGGGCCCGCCCGATGACTGGATCGCCGAGTGGAAATGGGACGGCATCCGCGGTCAGCTCATCCGCCGCGGCGAGGATCACTTCGTCTGGTCCCGCGGCGAGGAATTGATGACCGATCGCTTCCCCGAACTCGCCCGGGCCCGGGATTACCTGCCCGACGGCACGGTGCTGGACGGCGAGATCCTGGCCTGGCGGGGCGATGCGCCGCTGCCCTTCGCCGCGCTTCAGCGCCGGATCGGCCGCAAGAGCGTGCCGAAGAAACTCCTGACCGAAGCCCCCGTCGCCTTCCTGGCCTACGACCTTCTGGAAGAGGCGGGCCGCGACCTGCGCGGCCTGGCCTTTTCCAACCGCCGGGCGCGCCTTGAGGGGCTGCTGCAGGCAGTGCCGGAGACGGCGGGCCTGCGCCCCTCTCCCCTGCTTTCCTTCGTCGGCTGGCAAGAACTGGACCGCCTGCGCGGGGGCGCCCGCGCGCACCGGGCCGAGGGCGTCATGCTGAAGCGCCGAGACAGTATCTACCTTGTGGGCCGCAAGAAGGGCGACTGGTGGAAGTGGAAACTCGACCCGCTGACGCTGGATGCCGTCCTGATCTACGCCCAGCAGGGTCACGGCCGCCGGGCCAACCTCTTCACGGATTTCACCTTCGCGGTGTGGCACGGCACTGAGCTTGTCCCCTTCACCAAGGCCTATTCGGGCCTGACCGACGCCGAGTTCCGCCAGATCACCCAGTGGGTGCGCCGCAACACGCTCCAGCGGTTCGGCCCGGTGCGTCAGGTTCGGCCCGAACATGTCTTCGAGATCGCCTTCGAGGGGATCCAGCGCAGCCCGCGTCACAAATCGGGCGTGGCACTGCGATTCCCGCGCATGGCTCGCTGGCGCCACGACAAGCCGCCGGCAGAGGCCAACACGCTGGACGATCTTCACCAGATGCTCGACCAATACGGCTGAGCGGGCTTGAGCCCGCCGGGCTTGCCGCATATCTGTGACCGAAACGCCAAAGGAGATTGCCCATGTTCCGTTTTGCCGCCCTGCGCCCCGCGCCCAGCCCCGCCTACGACGCAGCGCAGGAGGGCGGCGCGCACGAGCTTGGCGCCTTGCCGGAATGGGACCTGACCGACCTCTACACGGGCGAGGACGCACCGGAACTCAAGCGCGACCTTGACTGGCTGGAAAAGGCCTGTGCCGACTTCGCCGCCGGTTACGAGGGCAAGCTCGACACGCTGGACGCCGATGGCCTGCTTGAATGCATCAAGCGCGACGAAAGGATCAGCAACGTCGCCGGGCGCATCATGTCCTTCGCCGGGCTGCGCTATCAGCAGGACACCACGGACGGCGCGCGCGCCAAGTTCCTCTCCGATTGCCAGGAAAAGGTCACGAACTACACCACGCCGCTGGTCTTCTTCACGCTGGAACTCAACCGGCTTGAGGAGGACCGGCTGACGCGGATGTACGCGCAGAACGCCGAACTGGCGCGCTACGAACCGGTGCTGCGCCGCATCCGCGCCATGAAGCCCTACCAGCTGTCGGACGAACTGGAACGCTTCCTTCACGACATGGGCGTCGTGGGCGATGCCTGGGAGCGGCTTTTTGACGAGACCATCGCGGGCCTGACCTTCTCGGTCGCGGGCGAGGATTTGGGCATCGAGGCCACGCTCAACCTGCTGACCGACCAGGACCGCGACAAGCGCGAGGCCGCGGCGCGGGAGCTGGGCCGCGTTTTCGGCAAGAATGTCCGCACGTTTTCCCGCGTGCACAATACCGCCGTAAAGGAAAAGGAGGTGGTCGACCGCTGGCGCGGCATGCCCACGCCACAGACCGGCCGCCACCTGTCCAACGATGTCGAGCCGGAGGTCGTGGAGGCACTGCGCGACGCGGTCGTTGCCGCCTATCCCAAGCTCAGCCACCGTTACTACGAGCTCAAGCGCCGGTGGCTGGGCCTGGACAAGATGCAGGTCTGGGACCGCAACGCGCCGCTGCCCATCCAGGACGAGAAGGTGGTGGACTGGGAAACCGCGCGCGAGACGGTGATGAACGCCTACGCCGCCTTCGACCCGCGGATGGGGGAACTGGCCGAACCCTTTTTCGACAAGGGCTGGATCGACGCCGCCGTGAAGCCGGGCAAGGCGCCCGGCGCCTTCGCCCATCCCACGGTCACGGATGTGCACCCCTATGTCCTGCTGAACTATCTGGGCAAGCCACGCGACGTGATGACCCTGGCCCACGAACTGGGCCACGGCGTGCATCAGGTCCTGGCCGCCGATCAAGGTGAACTACTGGCCAACACGCCCCTGACCCTGGCCGAAACCGCCAGCGTCTTCGGCGAGATGCTGACCTTCCGCCGCATGCTGGACAACGCCGCGGACGCGCGCGAGCGCAAGGTGCTGCTGGCCGGCAAGGTGGAGGACATGATCAACACCGTGGTGCGCCAGATCGCGTTTTACGACTTCGAGTGCAAGCTGCACGCCGCGCGCCGGCAAGGGGAGCTCACGCCGGACGACATCAACCAGCTCTGGATGAGCGTGCAGGCCGAATCGCTGGGTCCCGCCTTCGAGTTCATGGACGGCTACGAGACCTTCTGGGCCTATATCCCGCACTTCGTCCACTCGCCCTTCTACGTCTACGCCTATGCCTTCGGCGACGGGCTGGTGAACGCGCTTTATGCCGTCTACGAGGAGCAGCCCGAGGGCTTCCAGGAGAAGTATTTCGAGATGCTCAAGGCGGGCGGATCGAAGCACCACAAGGAGCTTCTGGCCCCCTTCGGCCTCGATGCGACCGACCCGGCTTTCTGGGACAAGGGGCTCAGCATGATCTCGCGGCTCATCGACGAACTGGAAGAGATGGAGGATTGAGCCGCCTGCTGCATCTCGCCGCATATTATCGGAGTCCGGGTCTGGATCGTCACTTCGACGGTAAGGGTCACGACGCAGGAGGCTGGCGCGGACAGCGGAGCGCCCCTCTTGCCTGTCCCTTCCAGTGAACCGTGCGAAAGAAGGCCAAGATGGGCCGCGAAACCATCCTGTTCAGCAGCAAGGATCCGAAATCCCGCCAGGACGTCAGCGCGTGCCTACGCGATCTGGCCGATCGGGTGGAGGCCGGGCGCAACACGCTGCGCCAGCCGGGCAGCGAAATCGATCTGGACCTGCCCGGGGAGATGGTTCTGGAAATAAAGGTCGAGGCCGAGGAGAAGCGCCGAAAGGACACGCAGCACAGCCGCGAGGCGGAAATGAGATGGTATGACGGTACGAGCCCCGACGGATCGGTGGAACTGGCCTGATCTTGCTTATTTCAGCTGGCTGTCCTTCGATCCGCGCCGGTTGATGCCGGCGCGGGTCTGGGGAGCGCCGTCCCGCTCCTGCTGACACTCGATGCAGAGCTTGACCCCGGGCAGGGCCTGACGCCGTGCCTGCGGGATTTCTTCCTCGCATTCGGCGCAATGGATCAGGCTCTCGCCCACGGGGCGTGGCTGCGCTTTCAGTCGCGCCAGTTCGTCTTGCACCGACGCCTCGATCTGTTCGCTCACCGCGCCGTCGCGTGTCCATCCACCGGCCATGGTGCCCTCCCTTCGCCCGTGGCAGTCTAGACCCATCCGGCCCCGCGTGCAAAGGGCGCCGATCGCTCAGGGATTCGCCGGGATGCGCATGAAATCGGCAAAGTCGCTGCCCCGAAGACCCGCCTGATCGATCATCCCCCGCAGCACCGAGATCGCGGCGGGCGAGGTGACGGGAACGAAGTGGCTGTACCTCTCGCCGTCCGACAGGTTGGTGAAATCCACCAGCGTCACGTCCAGCCCGCGCAGTTGTTCGGGGTTGTCGATGATACCCAGGCGGGGCTTGCGCCCGGTCAGCAAGCCGGCGAGGTTCAGGATCTGGTCACGTCTTGAGACGAAGATCATGAAGGGCTCCGGCAGGTCACCGATCACCTCGGCCTGCTTGCGGAAGAGGTCGGGATCGATATCGGGCGACATCAGCACCACGCCCGCCACGCGGGACAGCAGCCGGCGGTCGCCGCTGAGGGCCGCCTGCCGCAGCGCCTCCATCAGCAAATGCGCACCCATCGAATGGGCGACAAGGAAGACCCGCTCGCCGGGGCCTGCCGTCAATTGCAAAAGCACGCGCTCAAGATAGTCCCGCGCGTAGAGCACGCTGTCACGGTCATAGATGTATCCGCGCGGATCGCCCGCCGAAGGCCAGGAGAACAGGACCGGGGCCAGATCCGTGTCGAAATCGGCCTGCATCTGCGCCAACCGGTACATCGCCTCGGACAGGGAATTGTTGTATCCGTGGATGTAGACAAGCGCGGGCCGGCCGGGCGCCTGACGCCGCATCTGCCGCTTCATCGCGTCGGGGCCGGCATAGACCTTGGTCTCGGCCACCACGAAATCCGTGGCCGGGTCGGGCTGGCCCTCCGGCCATTCGATCTGGCCGGGATTGTGGGTGGGCGGCACGGATATCCTTGCCCGGAAGTAGTTCAACTCCTCCGGGCGCTCCTGCCCGAACTTCACACCAGGGTCGGCGAGCGGACGCAGCATCGCCACATGGATCGGCACGACACGCGCGTCGGGATGGGGCGGGGCCCGCTCGGCCGTCGGGCGCGGTGCACAGGCCGCGAGGGTGACCGACAAGAGCAAGGCGCCCCCCAGCCTGACAAGGCGACGGGCATCGACGTGGCTGACCACGGTCCTGCACGGCATGAAAAAGCCCCTTTCGCATCGGGATTCGCGGAAGAGGCTACTTTCATTCGCGCGCCGCGCCAACCTGTCACGAGGCCGACAGCATGCCTTTTTCCTGTGCCAGGCTTCGCATGCGTTTCTGGAGCTTCTCGAAGGCCCGCACCTCGATCTGGCGGATGCGCTCGCGGCTGACATCGTATTGGCCGGACAACTCTTCCAGCGTCACGGGCTGGTCGGTCAGGCGGCGCTGCGTCAGCACGTCCTTCTCGCGGTCGTTCAGGACATCCATCGCTTCGGCCATCAACTCGCGGCGCGCGTCCAGTTCGTCCTGCCGTTCATAATCGGCGGCCTGATCCGCGCCCTCGTCCTCCAGCCAGTCCTGCCACTGCATGGTGCCTTCGCTCTCGTTGCCCACCGTGGCGTTGAGAGAGGCGTCGCTGCCCGACATGCGCCGGTTCATCGAGATGACCTCGTCCTCGGTCACGCCCAGATCATCCGCGATCTGCTTGACGTTCTCGGGGCGCAGGTCGCCTTCCTCCAGCGCGCCGATGCGCGCCTTGGCCTTGCGCAGGTTGAAGAACAGCTTCTTCTGGGCACTGGTGGTGCCCAGTTTCACCATCGACCAGCTGCGCAGAATATATTCCTGGATGCTGGCGCGGATCCACCACATCGCGTAGGTCGCCAGGCGGAACCCGCGGTCGGGATCGAAGCGTTTGACCGCCTGCATCAGGCCGACATTGGCTTCCGAGATGACCTCGGCCTGCGGCAGGCCGTAGCCACGGTACCCCATGGCGATCTTGGCCGCCAGCCGCAGGTGGCTGGTGACCAGCGCATGGGCGGCCTCGGTGTCCTGCTCTTCGGCCCACCGTTTGGCCAGCATGTATTCCTCTTCGGGTTCCAGAAGCGGAAACTTCCGGATTTCCTGAAGATACCTGTTCAGCCCGCCTTCCGGGGAGGGAGCGGGCAGATTCGCATAGTTGCTCACGTTTCTGTCCCTTTGGATGTTTTTGTCTTTAACATTCATTTGGGGCCTCAGCGCGTTTTCTTCAAGGCTAATGAACCGAATAGTTTAACGAAGCATGAACGCATTTCCGTCGCGACGCGAGCCATGTTTCAACGTGATCACGCAGCTTTCACCGGCTCAACCCCGCAGGGCGGTGATGAGTTCCGCCATGTCCCGGGGCAAGGGAGCCTCGAATCGCAGGGACGCGCCGGTGCGCGGATGCGTGATCCCCAGCACCGCGGCGTGCAGGGCCTGCCGCGGAAAGGCCGCCGCGGCGGCGATGGCCCGCGGCGACAGCGCCGAGCGCGACAGCTTGCGCCGGCCCCCGTAGACGGGATCGCCGATCAGGGCGTGTCCGACATGGGCCAGATGCAGGCGGATCTGGTGCGTCCGCCCCGTTTCCAGCCAGCAATCCAGCAGCGCGGCCGCCGGAGGCGACCCGAACCGTTCGGCCACGCGCGCCCGCGTCACCGCGTGCCGCCCGCCCTGAAAGACCACCGCCTGTTTCTGCCGGTCGGTGCGGTGCCTTGCCAGTTGCGTGGTGATCCGCAGGACGCTGCCGGGCTCGAAGCTCACGCCCCGGGTGCCGCGCAGGCGCGGGTCCGACGGTTCGGGCACGCCGTGAACGACAGCCTTGTACAGCCGCTCGGCGCTGTGCGCGGCGAACTGCGCCGCAAGGCCGTGATGGGCGCGGTCGGTCTTGGCCGCGACCAGCAGGCCGCTGGTGTCCTTGTCGATGCGATGCACGATGCCCGGGCGCTTCTCGCCGCCGACGCCGGACAGGCTGTCCCCGCAGTGGTGCAGCAAGGCGTTGACCAGCGTTCCCCCGCCACTGCCGGGCGCGGGATGCACGACCATTCCGGCCGGCTTGTTCACCACGATCAGGTCGTCATCCTCGTGGAGCACGTCCAAAGCTATGGCCTCGGCCGCGATGTCGCTTTCCGTGGCCGGCGGCAAGCCGATCTCGACCCGGTCACCTGCCGCGACACGGGCCTTGGCATCGCGCACGAGGGTTCCATTGACCCGCACCTCGCCCGCCTCGATCAGCCGGGCCAGCCGCGTGCGCGAAAGCGCGGCCTCCTCTGGCACATCGCGGGAAAGCGCCTTATCAAGGCGGGCAGGCGGATCGCCTGCGATCTCGACGGTCAAGAAAGAGACAGTCATGGACGACACCCCTCAACCTGCGCCGGTGGATGCGGCCACGGTGAAGTTCCTGCGTATCCTGGTCACGATCTTGACCGGGACGATGATCGCGGGCCTTGTAATCCTGATCACGCTCCTTGTCATCCGCTTCCCCGAAAGCGCTCCGCCATTGCCCGACGCGATCAACCTGCCCGACGGCACGGAGGCCGCGGCCTTCACTGTCGGCGGCGACTGGTACGCCGTGGTCACCGAAGATGACAGGATCCTGGTCTTCGACCGCGCCGACGGCACCCTGCGACGGACCATCGACCTGCAATGACGGCATGCGCGGAAGTGGTACCGCCTCCCCGGCTCGAACGGGGGACCTCTTGATCCACAATCAAGCGCTCTAACCTACTGAGCTAAGGCGGCACTGCGGGGCGATTTAACTTCCGCGCCCCGTGATTGCAAGTCTCTTGCAAGGGGATTCGGCGCCATTTCTGCATCCCTCCGGCCCGGTCGGTCCACCGGCCGGGCAGCGGGCATGGATGCATGCCCCGCGCACGACGCTTGCCAACCAAGGGGGATCGCGTTACCGAAGCGGACGGCTGAAGGAGACGGTCATGGGCATCAACACCGAGCGCGACATCGAATCCAACCTGCAGATCGGCCCCACCGACCAGGGCATGGTGCGCCTGTACGTCGAGTCGCAAGGCGCGGAGATCCCCATGGATTTCTCGCCGGACGAGGCCGATGAAATCGCCGCCGAGATCGTGGCCGCGGCCAAGGCCGCGCGGCTCATGTCGTCCTGAGGCCCGGATCACGCAGGCCGTGCAGGCGCTGCGCGGCATGGCGGGCGAACCGGCGGGTCAGCGCGGCGCGGCGGGCCCCCGGCAGGCGCGCCTCGGGGGCCATGCGCAGGATCTCGGCATCGTAGTCATCGGCGAGGATGAGGCCCGTCTCCTCCGGCAGCAGCTCCACCGGAAAATCCGCGTCCACGGCCCAGAAGAAGCGGTCGCACCAGTCCAGGTAGCCCTGCCATTTCGCGTCCGCGCGGAAGTCCGCCGGGCCGGACTTGCACTCCACCACCCAGATCTCGCCGCGCGGCCCCAGGGCCATCACATCCACGCGCTTGCCCCGCTCTGGCGAGAATTCCTCAACGGAAACAAAATCATGGCCCAGAAGATGGCGGCAGACGCCACGCGCGATGCGTTGGCCGGGCTGCAGGGGGGCGGGGCCTGTCTCCACCATGCGTCCATATTGAACAAACATCGAACAGGCGCAACCCCTTGCCCTGCCGCCCGGCCGCGACTACGTAAGGCGCGTGGCGGGTTCTGCCCTTCCCGTGAACGGTTGCATTCCGGTGGCCTATAGCAATTCCGAGGGAGCTGGCTCTGTCCGGGCCCTGGTCCGGTTATACCGGCGCCCACCTGTACATACAGGTCCTCGGGAATGAGAGAACCAAACGGTCGCGCGCGGGCCCGCCACATCCCCCCCGACATGACGAAACATCCGTCACGCCCGTACGGGCGTGTTGTACGGATAGGCGGGACAACGCCGAGAAGACACCGGACACGAAAAGGGGCGCCGCAGCGCCCCTTTCGATCCGTGTATACCCGCCTGTCAGCGGTTCTTCAGAAAGCTGTGCTGCGGCTCTTCCTCGGCGGGGACCGGGATGGTCGCGTATTCGCGGCGCTCCGCCGCGTGCTGGCGCAGGCCGCCGTGACTGTCGTCGTCATCGTCGTCCTTCATGCGCATGATGGCGATGCCGAACTGCACGCCGGCAAAGATGATGCCGTTGGAAATCCAAAGGATGGCGACGGCGATCAGGCCCTTGTCGTTATGCGTGACGAGATGCCAGAGGTTGGCGACGTCGAACCACAGCAGCATGCCCACGAAGGCCGCCGCGATTGCAAAACCGATGGCGACGTTGATGATATACAGTCGAATGAGCTTGGGCATGGCTGGACGCTCCTTTCGTTTGCATCAAAGATAACATGGAACTGCTATCTCTCAAGGCCGCAGGAGCAGCGCCCGGCCTGTGGCGTGACGTCTCAGCCCCCGCTTGCACCGGAAGAACGGCCACGGCCCTGCTTTGTTCCGAAAAGACAGGCGTGCAAGGATCGCCACGCGTGTGTCAGAACGCCTCGGGCCGGGCCTCGCGGGCCATGTGGTCCAGCACAGCGTTGACCAGCCGCGGTTCGCGCCCGTCGGGGTAGAAGCTCTTGGCGATATCGACGTATTCCATGATGACAACCCGCGGCGGCGTGTCGGACTGGGTCAGTTCCGCGCCCGCGGCGCGGAACAGCGCCCGCAGCGTCGGGTCGATCCGCCCCAGAGGCCAGCGCGCCACCAGCGCGCGGTTGGTCATCTGGTCGATGCTGCTCTGCCAGTTCACCGCATCGCGCATGACCATCTCGAAAAGCTCGACATCGCCCTCGACCAGTTCGTCCTCGTCGTCGTAGCTTGTCCCGAAGCGGTGATCCTCGAACTCGTGGATCACGCGTTCGACGGTCTGGCGGGAGTGCTCCATCTGGAACAGCGCCTGCACGGCATAAAGGCGCGCGGCCGATTTCATCTGACGACGACGGTTGCCCGAGAGTTGTCGGTCCGGTGTGGTCATGCCTTGGGGGTGTCCTTGTCCTGGCCGGCCAGCCTGAATTCCTCGGTCGCGGGCACGAAGCCCACACCCTGACTGCGGCCGCCCCACTTATGCGTCAGCGCGATCAGATGCAAGGCCGCCGCGGCGGCACCCGCGCCCTTGTTGCCGCGGGCGGGATCCGCGCGCGCCTCGGCCTGATCACGATTTTCCACTGTCAGGATACCGTTGCCGATGCACAGCCCCTGAAGCCCAAGCAGCATCAGCCCGCGCGAACTGTCGTTGCAGACGGTTTCATAATGCGTGGTCTCGCCGCGGATCACGCAGCCAAGCGCGACGTAGCCGTCGTAATTCGACAGCCGTTCGGCAAGGGTGACGGCGGAGGGGATTTCCAGCGCGCCAGGCACCTCGACCAGATCGTGGGCACCGCCGGCGGCCTCGATCTCGGCCCGGGCGCCGGAGATCAGCTGATCGGCGATGTCGCGGTAGAAGGGCGCGACCACCAGCAGAAGCTTCACGGGCCGGTCGAATTCGGGCCGCGGCAGGGTATACTCGGTTTCAGCCATCTCCGTCTCCTTCGCTGATGGGGTGCGTGCCCACGATCGAGATGCCGTAGGCGTCGAGACCGAGGTAGCGCGTCTCGGGGCTGTCGGTCAGCAGGATCAGCTCCTGCAAGCCCATGGTGGACATGATCTGCGCCCCCAGGCCGGTCTGCTTGACCGTGCGGGGCGCATCTTCGTCCTCCATCTCCGAGGCGAGGCTGGGCCGCGGCTGGCGGAAAAGGAAGACCGCGCCGCGCCCTTCCGCCCCTATGATCTCCATCGCGCGCTGCAGCTTGCCCGGCGGATGGCCACCGATGCCGAGCACGTCTTCCAGCGCGTTCAGCGCATGCGCCCGCGCCAGAACGGGGCGGCCGTCGGCGATGTCGCCCTTGGTCAGCACCACGTGTTCGGTCTCGGTAATGAGATCGGCGAAGATGCGCATCTGCCATGTGCCCCCGTGGGCCGAATGCACCGTGTCGCGCCGGAGTTCGCGCACCAGGTTGTCGTGCTTGTGCCGGTAGGCGATGAGATCGGAGATGGTGCCGATCTTCATCCCGTGCCGCTCGGCGAAGGTCACCAGGTCGGGCAGACGGGCCATCGTGCCGTCCTCGTTCATGATCTCGCAGATCACGCCGGCGGGATAGAGGCCGGCCAGCCGCGAGATATCGACCGCCGCCTCCGTGTGGCCGGCGCGTACCAGAACGCCTCCGCGCCGGGCGCGCAGCGGGAAGACATGGCCCGGCGTGGCGATCGCGGCGGCGGTGTTCTGGTCGTTGATGGCCGTGGCGATGGTATGGGCGCGGTCCGCGGCCGAGATCCCGGTGGTCACGCCCTCGCGCGCCTCGATGGACACGGTGAAGGCCGTCTCGTGCCGCGAGGAATTGTTCTGCGCCATCATCGGCAGGCCCAGGTTCTCGATCCGGTCGGCCGTCATCGGCAGGCAGACGAGGCCGCGCCCGTGGGTGGCCATGAAATTGATCGCTCGGGGCGTGGCGAACTCCGCGGGGATGACCAGATCCCCCTCGTTCTCGCGGTCCTCGTGATCCACGAGGATGAACATGCGGCCCGCGCGTGCCTCGGCGATGATCTCTTCGGTCGGCGCGATCGCGTGGCTCAGGCTGTCCTCGACAGGGCCGGGGTCTTCATAGCGCGTGGTGTCGGACATGACGCCCCCTCAACGTAGTGCAGAGAGCCAGATAACCCAGGGGGCACGCCTTGGCCAGAGGGGATTGCGCCGCTGCGCGGGTCCGGCCCGGCGACCGGGGGCGGATCACTCCATGTTCTTGCGGATGCGGTGGATCAGCCACCAGACCAGGGCCACCACCGGCAGCGTGACGATGGCGGTGATCATCCCCTTGCTCAGCCCGAGGGGCCCGGCCAGCGGGTAGAGCAGATAGCCCGCCAGCGAGACCGCGTAGTAGCTGATCGCCACGACCGACAGCCCCTCCACGGTCTTCTGCAACCGCAGTTGCAGGTCGGCGCGGCGGTCCATGCTTTCCAGAAGCGCCTGGTTCTGGGCGCTGCGTTCCACGTCCACGCGGGTGCGCAACAACTCGCCGGCCCGCATCGCGCGGTCGGCCATGGCCGCCAGGCGGTCCTTGCTGGAGCGCACGGTGCGCATGGCCGGCTCGTAGCGGCGCATCATGAACTCCGAGAAGGTCTGGCGCCCCTCGAAACGCTCCTCGCGCAGGACCGCGATCCGCTGGTTGACGATCTGCTCGTAGGCGGCGGTGGCGCCGAAGCGGAAGGAGGCCTGCGCCACCATCCCCTCCAGTTCGGCCGAGATGGCCAGCAAGCCCTTCAGCGTCTCCTCGGCCCCCGTCTCCCCGCCGGTCATGTCGCCGATAAGGCGGCTGAGTTGCGCGTCCAGCTCGCCCATGCGGGGGCCCATCTGCTTCACGCGCGAGAAACCCAGCATCGACATCGCCTTGTAGGTCTCGATCTCGCACAGGCGCTGGACGATCCGACCGACGCGGCGCTGGCCGGTCCCCTGGGCGACGGTCACGGCAAAGCGCAGGTGCCCGGCGGGGTCGATGCGGAAATCCCCGGCGACAACGGCGGCATCGTCCAGCACCCGCGCCACCGCGACGCTTTCGGGCACGAACCAGTCGGCCACCTCCCTGCGCACGGTCTCGCGGTCCTGCCAGGGCGCCACACGGATGAGCGCCGAAGTGATGCGCGCGCCCGGCGCCTGCGCCAGCCAGTCCTCGGGGAAGACGTCGAAATCGGCCGGGTCGAAGGGCCTATCGCTGAGCCCGTCGGTGAAGGCGGTATAGGTCACGAACTCGGTATGGCTTTCCCACTTGAGCGTATGCCGGCCGATGCGCCCGAAGTAGTGCGTGGCCCCCGGCTGCGGGTGCGGCGCGCCGTGCCGATCCAGCAGGGCGGTAAGATGCGACAGATCGGCCGCCCTGTCGCGCGCGGCGGCATCCTCGGGCCGCTTGACCGCCAGATAGACCGCCGTGGTGGGCACGCCCATCGAGGGAAAGGGGCGCGCATGCAACTCATTGGCGAGGCGGTAGCGCAGGGGATGATCTTGGATGGGCGGCATGGGCTTTCTCCGGTGGGTGGCGGAAACCTAGCCATTCGGCCCCATGTGTAAACCACGTTTTTCGTGCCTGCCCAAGGATTTAGCGGCACACGGCGGTATACCGCGAGCATTTGCGCGGCCAAGGCGTGTCCCGCGCCGGTCCGTCGGGCGGAACGCCCTGCCCGCTTGCGCGACGGAAAAAGCGCGCCCCGCGGGGCGCGCTTGATGAATTTCGCGGTGCATCGCCCGTACGAGGCCGCTCAATCGATTTTCGACAGCACGCTGTCGATGCTCTGCCGCGCGTCGCCGTAGAACATGCGCGTGTTCTCGCGGAAGAACAGCGGGTTCTCGATGCCCGAATAGCCGGTGCCCTGCCCGCGCTTGCAGACGATCACCTGCTTGGCCTTCCAGACCTCCAGGACCGGCATCCCGGCAATGGGGCTGTTGGGATCCTCCTGTGCCGCCGGGTTGACGATGTCGTTGGAGCCGATGACGATCACCACATCGGTGTCGGGGAAGTCGTCGTTGATCTCGTCCATCTCGAGCACGATGTCGTAGGGCACCTTGGCCTCGGCCAGCAGCACGTTCATGTGCCCCGGCAGACGCCCCGCGACGGGGTGGATGGCAAAGCGCACCTCCTTTCCCGCATTGCGCAGACGGCGGGTCATGTCGCTCACCGCGTTCTGCGCCTGCGCCACGGCCATGCCGTAGCCCGGCACGATGATGACGCTGTCGGCCTCGTTGAGCGCCGCCGCCACGCCGTCGGAGTCGATGGCGACCTGTTCGCCCTCGATCTCGGCCGCGGGGCCCTGCGCGCCACCGAAGCCGCCCAGGATCACGCTGACGAACTGCCGGTTCATCGCCTTGCACATGATGTAGGACAGGATCGCCCCCGACGAGCCGACGAGCGCGCCGACCACGATCAGCAGGTCGTTGCCCAGGCTGAAGCCGATGGCGGCCGCCGCCCAGCCGGAATAGCTGTTGAGCATCGACACGACCACGGGCATGTCCGCCCCGCCGATCCCCATGATCAGGTGATAGCCGATGAAGAGCGCCAGCAGCGTCAGCAGGACCAGCGTCCAGGTCCCCGCACCGCCCAGATACATCACCGCGAACAGCAGTGACAGCGCCGCGGCACCGGCGTTGAGCATGTGCCCGCCCGGCAGTTTCCTGGCCGCGGAGTCGACCTTGCCGGCCAGCTTGCCGTAGGCGACGACCGAACCGGTGAAGGTGACGGCGCCGATCCAGATGCCCAGCACCAGCTCGACCTTGAGGATCGAGACCTCGACGGCCGTCTTCTTGGCCACGATCGCCGCGAAACCGGTGAAGGCCTTGGCGAACTCCGCCGCCGCGGGGCTGACATCCTCGGGACGCGGGAAGGCGAGACCGGCTTCGGTGAAGGCCGCGGCAACGCGGCCCAGCTCGATGTCGGCGTTGAACCCCACGAAAACCGCCGCCAGCCCGACGAGGCTGTGCATGATCGCCACCAGTTCGGGCATCTGGGTCATCCCGACCCGCGTGGCGAGTTGATAGCCCACCACCGCCCCCGCGGCGATCAGCACCAGCGAGAGCCACCACAGCCCCAGTCCGGGGCCGATCAGCGTGGCCAGCACCGCGATGGCCATGCCCGCGATGCCGTACCAGATGGCGCGCTTGGCGCTTTCCTGTCCGCTCAGGCCGCCGAGGCTGAGGATGAAGAGAACAGCCGCGACCACGTAGGCCGCAATGGTAAATCCGTAATCCATTGTCGCCTCCGCCTCAGGATTTCTGGAACATGGCGAGCATGCGCCGTGTCACGAGGAAGCCGCCGAAGATGTTGATCGCGGCCATGAAGACGGCCAGCGCGGCCAGGACCGTGATCAGGACCGAGCCGGAGCCGATCTGCATCAGCGCGCCCAGGATGATGATCGAAGAGATCGCGTTGGTCACCGCCATGAGCGGGGTGTGCAGGCTGTGGCTGACCCCCCAGATGACCTGGAATCCGACGAAGACCGACAGCACGAAGACGATGAAGTGCTGCATGAAGCTCGCGGGCGCCACCAGCCCCACCGCCAGCACCAGCACCGCGCCGACGCCCAGAAGCGTGACCTGGCGCTTGGTCTGGTCCTTGAACGCGGCCAGTTCCTGCGCGCGCTTTTCCTCTGGCGTCAGTTCCTTTTCCGGCTCCTTCTTGGGCGCGGCGGCGATCGCCTGCACCTTGGGCGGCGGGGGCGGATAGGTCACCTCGCCGGCGTGGGCCACGGTGGCGCCGCGGATCACGTCATCCTCCATGTCGTGCACCACTTGCCCGTCCTTTTCCGGCGTCAGGTCGGTCATCATGTGGCGGACGTTGGTGGCATAGAGGCTGGAGGACTGCGTCGCCATGCGGCTGGGGAAGTCGGTGTATCCGATGATCGTGACGCCGTTGTCGGTGACGATCTTGTCATCCATCACGGTCAGCTTGCAGTTGCCGCCCTTCTCCGCGGCCAGATCGACGATGACCGACCCGCGCTTCATGCTCTTGACCATGTCCTCGGTCCAGAGTTCCGGCGCCTCGCGGCCCGGAATGAGGGCGGTGGTGATGACGATGTCCATCTCCGGCGCCAGTTCGCGGAACTTGGCCAGCTGCGCCTCGCGGAACTCGGGGCTGGAGGGCGCGGCGTAGCCGCCGGTGGCCGCGCCGTCCTGGGTTTCCTCCGCGAAATCGAGGTAGACGAACTCCGCACCCATCGATTCGACCTGCTCGGCCACCTCGGGGCGCACGTCGAAGGCATAGGTGATCGCGCCCAGGCTCGTGGACGTGCCGATGGCCGCCAGGCCGGCCACGCCGGCCCCCACGACCAGCACCTTTGCCGGCGGCACCTTGCCGGCGGCCGTGACCTGCCCGGTGAAGAAGCGACCGAAGTTGTTGCCCGCCTCGATCACCGCGCGGTAGCCCGCGATGTTGGCCATCGAGCTCAGCGCGTCCATCTTCTGGGCGCGGCTGATGCGCGGGACCATGTCCATCGCGATGACGCTGGTGCCCTTATCGGCCAGCATCTGCATCTGTTCCTCGTTCTGGGCGGGCCAGAAGAAGGAGATGAGCAGCTGGCCCTTGCGCAGGCGCTTGGCCTCGGTCTCGGTGGGCGGGCGCACCTTGGCCACGATATCGGCGGCCTTGTAGAGTTGGGCGCCGGTCTTGATGATCTCGACCCCCGCTTCCTCGTAGGCGGCATCGGCAAAGCCGGCGGCCTTGCCCGCACCGGTTTCGATGGCGCAGGCGTACCCCAGTTTCTGCAGCGCCTTCGCCGAATCCGGCGTCATGGCCACGCGCGCTTCGCCCTCGGCCACTTCCTTTGGCGTTCCGATCTTCACTGTCATGTCCCCCTGGTTCAGCGCCTGTGGCGCGTTATTGCTTCTTGAGGTCTTCCGTCGCCTTGGCGACCTCGCCGCTGAGCCGGTCGAAAGCCTCCTGGTTGGCTGCCTGGGCCGCCTCGGCCATCTCGCGCATCAGATCGAAGGCCTTCTGCGCGGCCTCGGCGTAGACCTCCGCGTTCTTCGAGGCCGCGCCCGAGTCAACCGGCGGCTGGACGTTCTGGGCGGCATCCTGCGCAGCCGCCGTAAGGCGATGGAAGATGTCCATCTGCTTTTCGAGCATGTCGCGGTAGGTCTCGGCGGCCGCCTGGTTGGCGGCGACCATCGCCTCGTAGGAGGCCTTGTTGCGCTCGATCAGCTTCTCGGCGTCCATGCCGGCCGATTGCAGCGCCGGCATCTGCGCGAAGAACTGCTGCGGATCGAAAAGACGCGCGATCTTCTCGGGGTCGTACATCTTGAACATTTCCGAGAAATCGAACGGGTTTTTCTGCTGGGTGCCCTGCTTGGTGGACTTGCTGTTGTCAGCCATTGCGCGTCTCCTGTGGTTGCGGGCCGGCGGCGCCGGCCTGTGTGGGCCGCATTTCTACTTTCAAGCGTCGTTATTTCACACTCGCAGCGCATATGCGACACCAAGATTGTCACATCCGGTCAAACCCACCGCCTGGTTTTCTGGCAGTAGCGCGCAAAATCCGCCCGGAACTTGCGCCGCAGGCGGTTTTCCTCGGGGATGACGAATCGCGTCTCCAGCACCCAAAGGAAGATCGGCACCAGCGGCAGCGACAGAACCGCATCCCATCGCAGGATGAACCCGGCCAGCACCAGCGTGTCGCCCAGGTAGATCGGGTTGCGCGTGCGCGAGAATATGCCCGTCTGGATCAGGCGCTCGGCGTTCTCGTGCGGGACGATGGTGGTGCGGTGCCGGCGGAACTCGGCAAAGGCCAGCGCCATCAGGACCACGCCGCCCCCCACCAGAAGCCCACCGGCGAAATCCGCCCATTGCCCCCCGAAGGTCAAGCCCATCGGAAGGCGGGCCGACTGCACCCAGGCCACCACCAGGAACCCAAGCAGCCAGACCGGCGGCATGTCGATCCATTTACCCATTCAGCCCGTTTCCCAGGCCTGCACCCGTTCTGCGCGCGCGCACCGTCACTCCCATTCCATTTCCTCGTAAACGCGGCCGGCGTTCTTGGTGGCCAGCTCCTCGAAGGTGTCCAGGTGCGACCAGCGCGACTGATCCACGTAGTAGGCGTCGGCCAGGTCTCCCCCGGCATCGAGGTGCGCGCCGATCTTGGCGCGAAGGTCCTTCAGATAGGCCGTGGTGTAGCGCCGAACCTGCGCCATGTTGGTCGGGTGCCCGTGGCCGGGGATCACGTAGGTCGCCCCCAGCTCGGTGAAGGGGCCCTCGAAGGTCTCGATCCAGGCATCGGTATCGGTCCCGGGGAAGATGGGCAGCATGCGTTCGTGAAAGGCGATGTCGCCGGCGATCACGATCTCCCACTGCGGGATCCAGACCTGGGTGTCGCCGGGCCCGTGCGCGGGCCCGAGGTGCAGCACCTCCATCGTCACGTCGCCCATCTCGACGACGTGGCGATCCTCGAAGCTGAGGTTGGGCACCACGACCTCGGTGCCCTCGGCGCGATCGCGGTTGTAGCCCTGCATGCGCTGGAGTATGAAATCCCCCTCCGCCTCGATCTCGTGGATCGCGTCCTCATGCGCAAGGATGTCGACGCCCAGGCCGGCCCAGTAGGAATTGCCCAGCATCGCATGGCCCTGTCCGTTCTCGTTGATGACAAGCTTCACGGGCTGGTCGGTGACCTGCTTGATCTCGGCGTGCAGGGCCTCGGCCAGTCGGGCCGAGGCGCCCCCGTTGACGACCACCACGCCGTCGCCGGTGACCACGAAACTGAGATTGTTGTTGTGTCCCGCGTTCTCGTAGGTGGGCGGGGCCGTGGCGCCGATGGCCGAGAAGACGTGCGGGATCACCTCCACCGGCTTGTCGTAGAGTTCCGACTGCGGGTACTTGTCCGCAATGTCCTCGCTGGCAAGGGCGGGCAGGGCCAGCATTGCGGCCCCGGCGAAGGCGGCGGAAATGGTCTTCATCGTCTTCCTCCCAGATCGTATCTGGGCGATCCTACGCATTCATCTTAATGAATGTCTAGGGGCGGCCCGCGCAATCTTGTGCGCCCTGCCCGGATCGCTAGGGTGGCCCAAGCACGGGGAGGACATGATGACGATGGACGGCACACACGCGCTGATCACCGGCGGCGGCACGGGCATCGGGCTGGCGGTGGCCCGGGCGCTGGCCGCGCAGGGCGCCGCGGTCACGATCACCGGCCGGCGCGCCGAGGTGCTGGAAGCAGCCGCCGGCCCGGGACTGCACCCGCTGGTCATGGATGTCACCGACGAGAAACAGGTGCGCACGGGTATCGCGCAGGCCGTCGCGGCGCGCGGGCCGGTCCAGATCTGCATCCCCAATGCCGGTATCGCCGAGGGCCGCGCCCTCCACAAGACCGACACGGCCCTCTGGCGGCGGGTGATGGACACCAACCTCGACGGGGCGTTCCTCACGATCCGCGAAAGCCTGTCCTCGATGCGCGAGGCCGCGTGGGGCCGGGTGATCGCGGTTTCCTCGATCGCGGGGGTCAAGGGCCTCAAGGGCGCCGCCGCCTACACCGCCTCCAAGCACGGTGTCGTGGGCCTGATCCGCGGATTGAGCGCGGATTACCTGGGCAAGCCCATCACCTTCAACGCGATCTGCCCCGGCTACGTGGACACCGAGATCGTCACCCGCAACGTCGAGACGATCCAGGAACGCGCGGGCGTCGATGCCGCTCAGGCCCGCGCCATGATGGTCGAGGCCAACCCCCACAAACGCCTCGTCGCGCCCGAGGAAGTCGCCGCGGCTGTCCTGTGGCTCTGTAGCCCCGGCGCGCAGAGCGTGAACGGACAGGCGATCGAGATCGCCGGCGGCCAGTTCTGAAACCGGGACGGGCACAGATGGCAGGAGCACCGAAACGATGACCGATTTCACGGCGACCAAGGCGATGTTCCACCTCCCCGAGGGCGTGGTCTACCTTGACGGCAATTCGCTGGGGCCCCTGCCCCGCGCGGCGTCGCACCGGATGCAGCAGGTGATCGAGGACGAGTGGGGCGAAATGCTGATCACCGGCTGGAACAGGGCCGGCTGGATGGAGGCGCCCTTGCGGGTGGGGGATCGGATCGGCCGGCTGATCGGGGCCGAGCCGGGCCAGGTGGTCATGGGCGACACCCTTTCGATCAAGGTCTACCAGGCGCTCGCGGCAGCGCTCGCGTTGCGGCCGGACCGTCGCGTGATCCTCAGCGACAGCGGGAACTTCCCCTCTGACCTCTACATGGCCGAGGGGCTAATTCGGGCATTGGGCCAGGGGCACGAACTGCGCGTCGTCGCACCCGGGGAGGTGGCCGCGCAGATCACCGACGAGGTGGCGGTGCTGATGCTGACCGAGGTCGACTACCGCACCGGGCGGCTGCACGACATGGCGGCGCTGACCAAGGCCGCCCATGCCGCTGGCGCGCTGACCGTCTGGGACCTGGCGCATTCCGCCGGGGCGGTGCCCGTGAACCTGGCCGACGCGGGCGCGGATTTCGCCGTGGGCTGCACCTACAAGTTCCTCAACGGAGGACCCGGGGCACCGGCCTTCATCTATGTCGCCCCCCGGCACGCCGACGCGGTGCAGCCGGCGCTTTCGGGATGGCTGGGCCATGCCGCGCCCTTCGACTTCGAGCCACGCTACCGCGCCGGCGCGGGCGTGGCGCGGATGCGGGTGGGCACGCCCCCGGTGCTGGCACTTGCGGCCCTCGACGCGGCGCTCGATGTCTGGGAGGGCGTCGCGATGGCGGATCTGCGCGCCCGGTCGCAATCCCTGTCGGAGCGTTTCATCTCGGCCGTCGAGGCCGCCTGCCCCGACCTGACGCTGGCCTCGCCCCGTGACCCGGAATGCCGCGGCAGCCAGGTAAGTTTCCGCTTCGCGGAGGGCTATGCCGCCACGCAAGCGCTGATCGCCCGCGGGGTCATCGGGGATTTCCGCGCGCCGGACATCATGCGCTTCGGAATCACGCCGCTTTACCTTGACGAAGGCGATATCGACCGCGCGGCCCAAACCCTGGCCGAGATCCTGAACGGCAGGATCTGGGATGACCCGGCCTACCGGACCCGCGCCGCCGTGACCTGAGCGGCGGCCAATTCCGGCCACGGATTCCCCAAACTCGCGCCGCAAGCGCCTGGTAGAACGGACCGTGCAAATCAAACGACCGGCGCGCCCGGCGCCCGGGGGCCGGAGGCCGATGCGCGGCCCGGCACAGCGGCAGGAGAGCAGACGATGCCGACCTACACGGTGGGGTTCTACGCCGATTCCCCGAATTCCATCCTTCCGACCTATCCGGGGGCCACGTTCACCTGGACAGGCGCGCCGACGCAGAGCGGCACGGCCACGATCACCGACACCGAGCCGGGCGCCGAGGGCGAAACACTGGACGACGATTATTACGGCGAGTCCGCGACGGCCGATGTCTCGGTCGGCTGGCAGACCTCCACCGGCTCGAACGTGGATGCCGAGCGCAGCTGGACCGTCCGCGACACCAACACCGGCGAGACCTTCCAGGTGGTGGAACTCGACGTGGAAGACGGTGCCGCGGCGGGCCGATATACGTTGTCGGAACGGCCCTTCGACCCGGATACCGCCTACGAGGTGGTGGCGTACGATTCCATCCCCGATGTCCGGAACGGCGATCCGGTTTTCAATTACGATGAGTACATCGCGACCGACCAGATCGTCGAGGGCACCTCGGGCGATGACACGATCGATTCAGGCTACACCGATCCCGGCGACGGCGACGTGATCGACGGCGGCGACGGTCAGGGCCCGGCGGGCCACGCGGATGTCGTTCACGCGGGGCACGGGCAGGACAGCATCGTGTCGGGCCTGGGCGACGATACGGTGCTTGGCCAAGCCGGCGACGACACCGTCGGGGCCGGCCCCGGCAACGACGTGATCCACGGTGACCACGGCCCTCCCGGCGGCGCGTGGCACTACGAGGTCTACGACCGTGACTTTTCCTCGGCAGACGGCCAGGCGCCCGATATCGAAAGCGGCACGCGCATCGACAACGGTTTCACCGACGGCTTCGACAGCACCGCGCTGGTGCAGGCGGCGCGCGGCGATTACAGCGATCCCAGCGACTTCGGGATGGTCTACACCTCGACGCTGGCGCCCACCCAGGACGGAACCTACACGTTCGCCACGACCTCGGACGACGGGTCCACGATCCGGATCCTGGATTCGGAAGGAACGCCGCTTCAGTTCCTGAACCAGGACGGGAAGACCGCCGACTACATGAACAACGACCAACACCAGCCCGCGACCACGCGGTCCGGCGAGGTGGAGCTGACCGCCGGGGAGACCTACACGATCGAGGTGCGCCACTGGGAAAACCAGGGCCAGGAGGTCCTTTCGGGCACGGTCACAGCGCCCGGCGGCACGACGACCAGCCTGCACGACAGCCCCCTGATCGCGGGGCCGCCGTCCGGTTTGCGGCCGAGCGGGAACGACCTGCTGGCCGGTGGCAGCGGGGACGACACGATCCTGGGCGAGGGCGGCGATGACACGGTCTCGGGCGGAACCGGGGACGACAGCCTGTCGGGCGGGGCCGGCGAGGATCTGTTGACGATTGCCGAGGGCGACACCGCCGCGGGCGGGGCCGGCGATGACACCTTCGTGCTGACCGACTTCGGAGAGGCCGGCAGCGGGACGATCGACATCACCGGCGGGGAAGACGGGGAAACCGCCGGCGACACCCTGCAACTGACGCCCGAGGTGAGTTTCGCCGACATCACCTTCACCAACACCGATGACACTGCCGGCGGGCTGTCGGGCAACTTCGCCCTGGCGGACGGCACGCAGGTGAACTTTTCCGAGATCGAGAACATCATCTGCTTCACCCCGGGGACGGGCATCCTGACGGAAACCGGCGAACGGGCCGTCGAAACCCTGCGCCCCGGCGACCGGGTGGTGACGCGCGATCACGGGCTTCAGCCGCTGCGCTGGATCGGGCGGCGCAGCGTGGCCGGAACGGGGCGTTTCGCCCCGATCGAGATCGCTCCGGAGGTTCTGAGCGGTGCGCGGCGGCCGCTTCTGGTCTCGCCCCAGCACCGCGTGCTTTTCGGCGGTTTCCGGGCGGAACTCCTTTTCGGCGCGGGGGAGATGCTGGTTGCGGCCCGGCACCTTCTGGGCACCGCCGGCGTGCGAGAGCGGGCCTGCCACAGGGTCAGCTATATCCACCTGATGTTCGACCGGCACGAGGTCATCTATGCCGAGGGCGCAGCGACCGAGAGCCTGCATGCCGGCACCGAGGCGCTGTCGGCCCTGCAAGAACCCGCGCGCGAGGAGCTTTTCGCGCTCTTTCCCGCGTTGCGCAGCCATGCCGGCGCGCACGGGCCGACGGCGCGGCCCTGCGCCAAGGCGCACGAAGCCCGGCTGCTGGCGGCCTGACCCCGCGGTCAGGCCGGGTGGGCTTCTGCGGCCGCCGCCCAGTCCAGCACGAGCGCGCGCAGCGCGGCCCAGTCGGTGTATTCGCGATCGGCGTGGGGATCGACGCTTTCGCCCTTCTGCGCCGCGATCCAGCGCATCGCCCAGGATTTGAAGAAATCGTACTGCGTGAACCGGAACGCCCCGGCCACCTGGGCGATGCGGGTGGGCTGCCAGCCGGCCTTGGCAAAGAAATCCTGCGCGATGCGGTCGAGGTCGGCGTGTTCTGTCGCATCCGTGCCCGCCGCCGCAAGCGATACCGCCAGAAACAGCGTCGGCCGGGCAGCAAGATCTTCGGCGTGGGCGGCGGCGAAGCGGGCCATCTCCTCCTGGTAGCGGCCCATGTGGACCGAGGCGGCCAGGATCGCGGCGTCGTGGCGCGCCACGCCCAGGCCGGCATCGCCCGGCGCCTCGACGAGTTCGACGGAATGCCCTGCCCCGACCAAGGTGTCGGCGCAGGCGCGCGCGATCTTGCGCGTCTGCCCCTCGGTCGTGGCATAGACGATCAGGATCTTCATGGTTCCTCCACGCGTGACAGACCCCGCCGCGCCGCGATCACGCCGTGCGCCGCCCCGGAACCGTGCGCATCGCCGCCCAGTCCCGCGCGGCCGCGCCGAAGGCCGAGAACAGCGGCTGGCTGACGGGATCGTTGGCGGCATTGTACTCGGGGTGCCACTGCACGGCGAGGGCAAATCCCGGCGCCTCCTTGACATAGACGGCCTCGGGCGTGCCGTCACTGGCGTGGCCGTCGATGACAATGCGGTGGCCGGGGGTGACGATCCCCTGCCCGTGCAGCGTGTTGGTCATCACCTCCTCGGCGCCCAACAGGCGATGGAAGGGGCCGCCGGGGGTGAAACGCACGGTGTGGCGCAGCGCGAATTTCTCTTCCAGCGTGCCATCGGGCGGCATGCGGTGGTTGTCGCGGCCGGGCAGTTCGCGGATCTCGGGGTGCAGGGTGCCCCCCATGGCCACGTTGACCTCCTGGAAGCCGCGGCAGACCCCCAGGAGCGGCTGCCCCCGTTCGACGCAGGCCCGCACGAGGGGCAGCGTGATGGCGTCGCGCGCGCGGTCGAAGGCGCCATGCGCCTCCGTCGGGGTCTCGCCGTATTCCTCGGGATGGACGTTGGGCCGCCCCCCGGTCAGCAGGAACCCGTCGCAGGTGTCCAGAAGTTCCACGACGGACACGAACCGCGGGTCGGTGGGAACGACCAGGGGCATGGCCCCGGCGACGCCGGAGACCGCCTCGGAATTCATGGTGCCCCCGGCGTGGACCGGGTAGCTGTCGTCGATCAGATAATGGTTGCCGATGATGCCGATGACCGGACGTGTCATGAGGTTTCCGTCGGTTGCCCTGAATACTGAATATAGGCTTCACCGCCGCGTGAAAACACCCAAAGGCGCACAGCCCTCCGCGCGCAGGCGCATAGCCGGTCAAGACGGGCCGCGGCGCCTGTTTCGGCGGCACCTTTCGCTGCAATGGCGCACCTTGTCCCAGTCACGGGCCCATTTGCGTCGCCAGGCGAAGGGCCGGCCGCAGGTCGCGCAGGTTTTCCGCGGCAGGTTCGATTTGCTCCTTGCGCGCCCCATCACAGGTCCAGCCGCAGTTGACGGTCCGGTGAGGGGTGCGGGCGGCGGCGCCTGCGGCTGCCGTGTTTCGCGACCAGCCGTTGCGCCGTGTCGGAAAACCCTTCCTGCCGGCGCACCGCCCAGACCGCCGCGCGCGCCGTTCTGGCCGCCTGCACGGGATCGACCACCGGCGCGGGATAGCCCCGCCCCAGGAAACCGCCGGCGCCCGGCCACCGCCACGGCTCTTGCAGGAACTCGCCGGGCACCGGGGCCAGTTCGGGAACCCACCGGCGGGTAAAGGTGCCCTCGGGATCCTGCTCGCGCCCCTGCTTGACCGGATTGTAGACGCGGATCGCGTTCATGCCCGTGGTGCCGGATTGCGTCTGCACCTGGCTCCAGTGGATGCCCGGTTCGTAATCGGTGAAGCGCCGCGCCAGGACCTCCCCGGTGGCCCGCCAGTCCAGCCACAGATGGTAGGAGGCCACCGCCATCACCATGGCCCGCATCCGGAAATTCAGCCAGCCGGTCGCGCGCAGCTGCCGCATGCAGGCGTCGACGAACGGCAGGCCCGTCTGCCCCGCGGCCCAGGCGGCCAGCCGCGCCGCGTCGGGCGTGGCGGGGCGCAACCCCTCGTAGGCGGGATGCAGGCACCGGTATTCCAGGGCGGGTTCGCTTTCCAGCTTCTGGATGAAGTGATCCCGCCAGGCCAGCCGCGCCTGGAACGAACGCAGCGCGCCGGCCCAGCCATCGCGCGCGCCGCGTACCTCTTCGGCGCGCGCCTGCGCGGCCTGCGCCACCTCACGCACCGACAGCGCGCCGAGCGCCAGGTACGGGCTGATCCGTGAACAGGCGCTGGCCCCAGCCAAGGGCGACGACATGGCCCGCCGGTAGGTGCGGCCGCGCACCTGCAGGAACCCGGTCAGCGCCCTCTCGGCCGGGCCGCGCCCGCCCGCCTGCCGCTGCGGGCAGGGGTCCGGGGCAAGGCCCAGGTCGGCCGGATCCGGCAACGGCTCCGAGGGCACGCCGGCCACACCCGGGACATGACCGGGTGCGGGACATTGCGGCGCGGCGACGAAGGCATCACGCCGGGCCTGCCAGCGGTCGCGCCCGTCCAGCCGGCGCACGACCCCGCACTGCGGCAACTCCTGCCAGGTCACGCCCTGTGTGCGCGCCCATTCGGCGACGGCACGATCGCGCGCATAGGTCGCGGCGTTGCCCGTTTCCTCGTGGCTGAACAGTTGCGTGACGCCGTAACGGCGGCGCAGGTCCTCCAGAACCGCGACCGCGGGGCCCACGCGGATCCTCAGCGGCGCGCCCCGGGCCGCCAGCCGGGTGCCAAGATCATCCAGACACTCGCGCAGGAACGCGTAGTGGCGCGCCGAGGCATCGGCCCGCTGCCAGAGTTCCGGTTCGACGATATACAGGGGTATGACTATCCCGTTTCCCGCGGCGCGGTGCAGCGCGGGGTGATCCTCAAGGCGCAGATCGCGCTTGAACCAGCAGATGACGACCGGTCGCATGACGCGCGACCTAGCGGGCCGCGCGCGGGCGGAAAGGGTTATTCGGCTTCGACCTCCTGCCCGGTGCGGCTGTCGATGTGCTCTTCCGGTTCGCCGGGTTCGTTGCCGGCATAGGCAAGGTAGAGCACCAGCCCCACCAGCAGTACGGCCGCGAAGATCATCGCCGCGGCCATCCCGCCAAGGGGCCCCTTGTGACGGCGTTCCTGCTTTTCAAGATCTGTGTCGGGCGGCGACATGCTTTCCTCCATCTTCGTCCTGTCCCGGACGGATCGGCCATTGAAGCCCCGTCCGCACCATCCTAACGTCCCACAGGCTTGCAAGGTTCCCCACGGAGACGCCCGCGATGAAAGACGCCGCGCCGCAGACCATTCACCTGTCCGACTACACGCCGCCCGCCTACCTGGTGGAGGAGGTGCACCTGACCTTCCGCCTGGATCCCGGGCGCACCCGAGTCCTGAGCCGGATACGCTTTCGCCCGAATCCCGCCGCGGTCAGCGACGAGTTCTTCCTGCATGGCGAGGACCTGCAGCTGATCCGGGCCGAAATCGATGGCCATCCCGTGACGCCGGAGCGTCTGGAGGGCGGATTGCGCTGCGCGGTGCCCGACGGCCCCTTCACCTGGGAAGCCGAGGTGGAGATCGACCCGGCCGCCAATACCGCGCTCGAAGGGCTGTACATGTCGCGTGGCATGTACTGCACGCAGTGCGAGGCCGAGGGGTTCCGCAAGATCACCTATTATCCCGACCGCCCCGACGTGATGGCGCCCTTCACCGTGCGCATCGAAGGGCAGGCGCCGGTTCTTCTGTCGAACGGCAACCTTGGGGACTACGGCCCCGGCTATGCCGAATGGCACGATCCCTGGCCCAAGCCCGCCTACCTGTTCGCGCTGGTCGCCGGCGACCTGGTGGCCCACTCGGACAGGTTCGAAACACGCACTGGCCGCGAGGTCGCCCTCAACGTCTGGGTCCGCCCCGGCGACGAGACCAAGTGCGCCTTCGCGATGGACTCCCTGAAGAAGGCGATGAAATGGGACGAAGAGGTCTATGGCCGCGAATACGACCTCGACGTCTTCAACATCGTGGCGGTGGACGACTTCAACATGGGCGCGATGGAGAACAAGGGGCTGAACATCTTCAACTCGGCCGCGGTGCTGGCCAGCCCCGAAACGGCGACAGATGCCAATTTCGAACGCATCGAGGCCATCATCGCGCACGAATACTTCCACAACTGGACGGGCAACCGCGTCACCTGCCGCGACTGGTTCCAGCTGTGCCTGAAAGAGGGGCTGACCGTCTTCCGCGACCAGCAGTTCACCGCCGATGAGCGCTCCGCCCCGGTCAAGCGGATCTCGGACGTGCAGATGCTTCGCGCGCGCCAGTTCCGCGAGGACAACGGGCCGCTGGCCCATCCCGTGCGCCCGCAGAGCTTTGTCGAGATCAACAACTTCTACACCGCCACCGTCTACGAGAAAGGCGCCGAGGTGATCGGCATGCTCAAGCGGCTGGTGGGCGATGATGCCTACGACCGGGCGCTCGACCTCTACTTCGAGCGCCACGATGGCGAGGCGGCGACGATCGAGGATTGGCTGACGGTCTTCGAGGACACCACCGGCCGCGACCTGACGCAGTTCAAGCGCTGGTACGACGAGGCCGGCACGCCGCGCCTGCATGTCAGCGAGGAATACGCCGACGGCACCTATACCCTGCACTTCGAACAGCATACCCCGCCCACGCCGGACCGCGACGATCATGGCCCGCGCGTGATCCCCATCGCCGTGGGCCTGCTGGGCCCCAACGGCGACGAGGTGCAGGAGACGGTGATCTGCGAGATGACCGAGCAAAAGCAGAGTTTCACCTTCGACGGGCTTTCGGCGCGGCCCGTGCCCTCGATCCTGCGCGATTTCTCGGCGCCGGTGATCGTCACGCGCGCGGCCGACAACGCCGAACGCGCCTTCCTCCTGGCCCACGACACGGACCCCTTCAACAAGTGGGAGGCCGGGCGCGCCTTGGCCCGTGCCGGATTGCTTTCCATGATCCGCGATGGCGCGGAGCCGGACCCCGCCTACCTGGACGCGGTCCACGCCATGGCCCGCGACGAAAGCCTCGATCCCGCCTTCCGCGCGCTGGCGCTGGGGCTGCCGACCCAGGACGAACTTGCACAGGCCCTGCACGAAGACGGCCACACGCCCGACCCACAGGCGATCTGGGAGGCGCTGGAAACCCTGCGCCACGCCCGCGCCGCGCATTTCGGCGATGCCGCCCGGCAGCTCTATCTGGAAAACCAGGTCGACGCGCCCTACCGGCCCGATGCGGCGCAGGCGGGCGACCGGGCGCTGGCCAACGCCGCGCTTGCGATGATCACCCGGCTGGACGGCGGCGCACAGGCCCAGGCGCAGTACGACGGCGCGCAGAACATGACCCAGCAGCTTGCCGCCTTCTCCTGCCTGCTTCAGGCCGGCCGCGGCAAGGGCGCGGTCCGCGCCTTTTACGAACAGTGGCGCCAGGACCGGCTGGTTCTGGACAAGTGGTTCATGCTGCAAGTGCTGCACGCCCCGCCGGAGGACGCTGCGGATGTGGCCCGCGCGCTCACCGAGCATGCCGATTTCGACATGAAGAATCCCAACCGCTTCCGGGCGGTCCTGGGCGGGCTGACGGGCAACGCCGCGGGGTTCCACCATGTCTCGGGCCGGGGTTACACGCTGCTTGCGGACTGGCTGATCCGGCTGGACCCGGTGAACCCCCAGACGACCGCGCGGATGTGCACCGCGTTCGAGACCTGGCGGCGTTACGACGGCGAGCGGCAGACCATGATCCGCGCGCAGATCGACCGCATCCTGGCGACCGAAGGGCTGAGCCGCGACACGACCGAGATGCTGAGCCGGATCCGCGGCGCCTGAGGCGCATCGCGGTGGCAACAACGGCCGCGGTGCGCGGCCGCCCATGCAGGGGGCAGGGTCAGTCGCGGGCCGCCACCACCGGGATCAGCGCCGCCGGCCGGCCGCGCGGCCGGGTTGTCGGGGTCAGGTCGCCCGGCCGCGACCGCGGGCGCGGGCTGGCGGCCAATTGACAGTAGCGCTGCCCGCGAAGCCAGCGGATCATGTCGGTCCGCTTGGCTTGGCTGTGCAGCGGCCCCCAGTCCGCCGCCACGCCGCGCATCCCGCGCGACACCACGCCGTCCCGCGGGACGGTCCGGGCCATGATCCGGATGGCACAGCTGAGATTGGCAGGCCCGTCGCGCAGGGCCGCACCGCTGCCCACCCGGCAGCCGTAGCCGCGCGCCGTCGCCGGCTTGATCTGCAGCAGGCCGAACCAACGGCCCCCGCCGCCCACGGCATGCGGGCGGTAGGTGCTTTCGTGCTTCGCCAGCGCCGAGAGGAAGCGCACCCAGAATGCCCGCCGCTCGGCGGCGGGGCGGTCAGGGTAGCCCGGACACCAGTCGGCGATGTCGGCGGGCACCATGTCGGTCAACGCCCGGCCATGCGCCTTCAGCGCCGCCAGCGCGGCGCGTGACCAAAGCCCGCCGCCCTCGACGTGCATCCAGCGCGCCGGGGGCAGTTCCCCGGCCCGCGCGGCGGGGCGCGTCGTCGCCTCGGGTGCCACGGACTCGGCCGCTGCACTGACGGGCAACAGCAAGATCAGGAGGAAAACGGCAACATATCGGGACATGGCGACAGCATCGCGCGACAGCGCCGCCGGCGCAAGCTGACGCATGGTCATCGGCGGATTCCCCCGCATCTCCTCACCCTTGCCAAGATTTGGCCGGAATGAAGGGGCAGACTTGAGATGAGCAGACCGCGAGAGACGCCCATGCCCTTAACATTCGCCACCGGATCCGATCTGGCGCAGGCGTTTGCACGCCTGCGAAGCGCCCGCCGTGGTGGTGGTGGCGGCTTTCTCGCGCGGCTGCGGCGCACACCCAGGCAGGACCTGGACACGCTGGCCAAGCGGATCCTGCTGCCCTCCCTGCCAGTCAGCGACGAGGAAATGGCGCGCGCCACCCATCGTGAAAAGGGTCGGAAACTCGCGCGGCAGGAGTCCTGGGCGGAATTTGCGGACATGGTCGATTATGCCGATGCCGCCCGGCTGACCACCCACGGCGGCGCGCCGGCCGCGCTGCTTCTTGCCGAGGGCGCGCGCGCCGATGTGGTCGCCGCCGCCCAGGACGCGATCTGCGATGGTGCCAAGCCGGAGCCGCAGGGGCTGGAGGCGCTCGAAGAGATGCAGGCCGAGCATCCCGAAAGCTATCCCTGCGCCCTGGTGGTGGCGATGGCCCATCACGATATCGGCCTGGCCTGGCGGAACAGCCCGCAGGCCGGCGAATCGCCCACCCACCACCTCAAGGCGCAGACGCATTTCGACCGGGCGGCCGAGATCCTTGCCACCTTCGATGCTGTGGAATGCGACTCGCCCGCCCTGGCAGCGGGGGGCTGCACGCTGATCTGCACCCGGCCCCGCCCGGGGCGGCATCTCGCGCGCGGCTTCAAGACCCTGATCGACCTCGACCCCGACAGCCCCCGCCACATGCGCCGCTTCGGCCGGGCGGTCCTGGAAAAATACGACACGCCCTTCGCGATGCTGGAGCGCGCCGCCCGCCGCACCGCAGAGCGCACCGCCGAAGTCTGGGGCGCGGGGGGGTATGTCTGGGTCTACCTTGATGCGCTGGCGCGCGATCAGCGGGCCCTGCGCGAGGTGGATGCCACCCTTTTCATCGGCGGCATGCGCGATATCCTCGCGGTGCGCGACGACCAGCACGTCGTCAACCAGCTGGCCGCCTTCTGCGCGCTTCCGATGGCCCCGCGCGGCCTGTGCGACAAGGAACTTCCCGCCACGGCCGAGGCCACGCGGGCCGAACTTCACGACTGTCTGGACTGGCTGCTGTCGCGGCATCTGCAGGAATTGCACCCCTACGTCTGGGCGCGGGCGATGGCGCGCCCGTCCCGCGCACCGAAGCGGCCGCCGCGCCGTGCCCTGGTGCAGAGCGGGCGGCAAGCGGCCCTGCGGGTCATCGCCGAACGCTATGCCGACGAGATCGCCGACGGCAGTTCCCTGGCCTTCTCGCGTTCGGGCATGTATCGCCTGCCGGCGCTCTGAGCCGGCCCATCCGGCTCTTGCCCGCCCGCCGCGGCTGGCCTAGAACCCGCGCAGACGCATGACCGGAGACGCGCAATGCTGGACCTGACCTATGAGCCGCCCCACCCCAAGGTGATCGCCGGGGCCAAGCACGACTGGGAACTGGTGATCGGGATGGAAGTGCACGCCCAGGTCGCCTCGAAGGCCAAGCTGTTTTCCGGCGCCTCCACCGAGTTCGGGGCCGAGCCCAATTCCAACGTCTCCTTCGTGGACGCCGCGATGCCGGGGATGCTGCCGGTGATCAACGAGTTCTGCATCGAACAAGCGGTGCGCACCGGTCTGGGCCTGAGGGCGCAGATCAACCTGCATTCGGCCTTCGACCGGAAGAACTATTTCTACCCCGACCTGCCGCAGGGCTACCAGATCAGCCAGCTTTACCACCCGCTGGTCGGCGAGGGCGAGATCCTGGTCGACATGGAACCCGGCGTCGCCCGGCGCGTGCGGATCGAGCGCATCCACGTCGAGCAGGATGCCGGCAAGTCGATCCACGACATGGACCCCAACGTGACCTTCGTGGATCTCAACCGCACCGGCGTGGCCCTGATGGAGATCGTAAGCCGCCCCGACATCCGCGGCCCCGAAGAGGCCGCGGCCTACCTGGGCAAGCTGCGCCAGATCATGCGCTACCTCGGCACCTGCGAGGGCAACATGCAGTCGGGCAACCTGCGTGCCGATGTCAACGTCAGCGTCTGCCGGGCCGGCGCCTACGAGGAATTCATGGAAACCGGCGATCCCGGCCATCTTGGCACGCGCTGCGAGATCAAGAACATGAATTCCATGCGTTTCATCCAGCAGGCCATCGATTACGAGGCCCGCCGGCAGATCGCCATCCTCGAAGCGGGCGGCGCGGTGGACCAGGAAACCCGCCTCTACGACCCCGACCGTGGCGAGACGCGGTCGATGCGATCCAAGGAAGAGGCGCATGATTACCGCTACTTCCCCGATCCCGACCTGCTGCCGCTGGAACTGGAGCAGGCCTGGGTCAACGCGATCGCGGAAAACCTGCCGGAACTGCCCGACGAGAAGAAGGCACGCTTCGTCACCGACTACGGCGTGACCGAATACGATGCCAGCGTCCTCACCGCGGATCGCGACCTGGCGGATTATTTCGAGGAGTCGGTCGGCGGCGGCGACGGCAAGAAGACCGCCAACTGGGTCATCAACGAGGTTCTGGGCCGCGCCAACAAGGCGGAGGTGACCGCCCGCGAGATCGCCGCGCCGCAGGCCAACGCCGCGATCCTTGCCATGGTCGCGCGCGACGAGATCTCGACCAAGATCGCCAAGGAGGTGCTGGAGATCCACATCGAGACCGGCCGCGCCCCCGAAGAGATCGTGGAGACCGAGGGCATGAAGCAGGTCACCGATACCGGCGCGATCGAGGCGGCGGTGGACCAGATCATCGCCGACAACCCCGCGCAGGTGGAAAAGGCGCAGTCCAATCCCAAGCTGGCGGGCTGGTTCGTGGGCCAGGTGATGAAGGCCACGGGCGGCAAGGCCAATCCGAAGGCCGTCAACGAGATCGTGCAAGCCAAGCTGGGGCTGTGACGTGCTGGCCGAGGCGCTGAAGATCGTGCATTACCTCGCCCTCGCCGTGGGGCTGGGCGGGGGCATCGCGGCCGGCATCGTCGCCCACGTGGTCGGCCCCAAGGATCCCGCCCTGGCCGGCGCCGTTCAGGTGCGGCTGGCGCGCTACGGCTTCCTGGCATTGATCGGCCTGTGGCTGACCGGCTCGGCCCTGCTGACGGACTATGGCGGCTGGGCCGCGATGCCGGCCTGGTTCTGGGTCAAGATGGCCGCGGTCGCGGTCCTGACCGTGGCCGCCGTGGTCATGCAGGTCTCCATCAAGCGGCTGGAGCCCTCGGCGCGGGCCGCGCGGGCGCGCCTGCTGCGCCCGGTAATGAATGGCGCGGCGGTGCTGGCCGTGGTCTTTGCCGTTCTGGCCTTCGCGTGAGGGCACGATGGCCGGCCCCTTCCTCTCCGCGCCGCAACGGGTCGAAGACGGCTGGATCGACTACAACGGCCACATGAACATGGGGTATTACACGGTGCTCTTCGACCGGGCGGCCGACGAGGCCTTCGAGGAGCTGGGCCTGGGCCCCGCCTACAAGGCGGCGCGGAACCACACCACCTTCACCGGCGAGTTCCATGTGCGCTACATCCGCGAGCTGAAACCGGGCGACCGGGTGGCCAGCAACTTCCACCTGATCGACCACGACGCAAAGCGCTTCCACAGTTTCCAGGAACTCTACCACGAGGACGGCTGGCTGGCCGCGACGGGCGAGGGGCTGACCCTGCACGTGGACCTGTCGGGGCCGAGGGTCGTACCGATGCCTGAAGAGATCCGGGCGCGCATCGCGGCGATGGCACAGGCCCACGCCGCCCTGCCCCGGCCCGAGGGCGTGGGCCGCAGCATCGGGATCCGACACAAGGGCTGATACGGCGGCGCCTATCCCGGTGTCATGGCCGTGCCCAGCCGGGCGCTGCGGCGGCCCGTACCCTCGCGGCCGAGGGTCCGGCACAGGATCGCCACCGGGATCAGCCCGAAGGCCACAAGCACCAGCGAGGGCACCGCCGCCTGTGCCAGACGCTCGTCCTCGGCCAGGCGGTGCGCCTGCACGGCGAGCGTCTGGAAGTTGAAGGGATGCAGGATCAGGGTGGCCGGCAGCTCCTTCATCACGTCGACAAAGACGATGAGCAGCGCGGTCAGCACGCTGGTGCGGGCCACCGGCAGGTGCACCCGCCACAACAACCGCGGACCGGTCTGGCCAAGCGACCGGCCGATCGCGTCGTAATGCACCGGCACCGTGGCCATGCCGCTGTCGTAGGCGTTCAGCGCCGCCGCCATGAAGCGCGCCATGTAGGCCACGACCATCAGCCAGATCGACCCGGTGATCAGAAGCCCCGTGTCGATGCCGAAGCGCGCCTCCATCACGGCGTCGATGGCGTTGTCCAGCGCCGCCATCGGCACCATCAGCCCCACCGCGATCACGCCGCCGGGGACGGCGTAGCCCAGCCCGGCGCCGATCACGATCAGCTTGGACGACTTGCCCGGCCGCGTGCGCGCGCGGAAGCCGATCAGCACCGCCCCTGCAACCGTCAGGACCGCGGCCACCCCGGCCAGCGTGACCGAACTGGTCATCAGTTCCAGGTAGCGGTCCTCGAAGAGGTTCTGCCCCGAGCCCACGGCCATCACCCCCAGCATGACCGCCGGAAGGACGAACCCCAGAAGCACCGGTGCCAGGCAGATGGCGGTGGCCAGCCAGCCGGCCGCCCCGCGCAGGGTGGGCCGCTCCATCGTCTCGAACCGCGCGCCTCGCCCGGCGGTGCGCGCCCCGCCCCGCTGCGCCCGTTCCAGTCCCGCCAGCAGCAGCGCGAAGGTCAGCAGGCACAGCGAAAGCTGTGCCGCCGCCGGCCTGTCGCCGAGAGAGAACCACGCCTGGTAGATTCCCGTGGCGAAGGTCTGCACGTTGAAGAAGGCGACCGTGCCGTAGTCCGCGATGGTCTCCATCACCGCCAGCAGCGCGCCGCCCGCGATCGCCGGTCGCGCCATGGGCAGCGCCACCCGCACGAATGCCCGCACGGGCGAGCGCCCCAGCGTGCGCGCCACCAGAAAGGCGTTTGCAGACTGCTGCTTGAAGGAGGCGCGGGCAAGAAGATAGACGTAAGGGTAAAGGACGATGGTCAGCATCAGGGCCGCCCCGCCAAGGCTGCGGATCTCTGGAAACCAGTAATCGCGCGGCCCCCAGCCGGTCATCTCGCGCAGCAGCGTCTGCACCGGGCCGGGGTGGTCCAGCAGATGGGTATAGGCATAGGCCATGACATAGGCCGGAAAGGCCAGCGGCAGGGCCAGCGCCACCTCCAGCAACCGCGCCCCGGGAAATCGGTAAACGGTGACCAGCCAAGCGGTGACACTGCCCAGAACGGCGCTGCCCAGCCCGACGATGACCACCAGCGTCAGCGTCACGCGCGTGTAGCGCGGCAGCACGGTCGCGAGGACCTCGCGCCAAGTGTCCAGATCCCCGGTGAAGGCCGAAAGCGCCGCGGCCACGATCGGCGCGACGCAAACGGCGACGATGACCCAGGCCAGGCGGTGCAGCAGACGTTCGCTCATGCGCGTCCTCGCGGTTGCAACAGGGCCCTTGGCTGCCACATCCGCCGAGCGGGGTCCAGACAGTTGCCGACAGAAACCGTGCGGCATGAAGCCCGGGCCGCCCCCGACCCGGGCAGGCTGTCACCGGCGTCGGGGGCCGCGCTCAGCGGTCCAACGCCTCGGCCTGTTCCAGGTAGACCTCGGCGGCGCCGCGCAGGCGGGCGGGATTGTCGCTTTCCGAGGCCAGGTGCACTTCCTCCAGTACCACGGCCAGCGCGCCCAACTCGGCGTTGATCTTCGCCAGCGCGGTCTCGATGGTGTAGGTGTACTGGTGGATTTCCTCCATGTCGGCCGGGGTCAGCTCGTCCCGCGCCAGCACCTCCTGCACCTTGTCATTGTAGGTGACGAAGTTCTCCACGGCTTCCGCCAGGGTCTCGGAGTCCTTGGCTGCGTAGTGGTCGATCGCCTCGTCTTCGTCCGCGGCGACGGGCAGCGCGGCAAGCGACAGGGCCGCCGCGGCGGCGAGGGTCCGGATCATCATCATGGTCGGGTCCTTTCTTCGGTGGGTTGGATCCACGCGGACGGGTGCCTGGCGTGCGGCTCAGCCCTCGGCCCACATGCGGTAGAGATTGCTTTTCGCCTTGAACAGGCGGTCGAATGTCGGGGTCTTGCCCTGTTCGTCGAAAACGGCGCGCGTGGCGACGTCCAGATCGTGCAGCACCTCGCGCCGGGCCGCGTCGCGCACCCAGCTCGTCACCCAGCCGACGACGGCCATGCGCTCGCCGCGGGTTACCGGCTCCACCCGGTGTAGCGCCGAGGTGGGATAGAGCACCATGTCCCCGGCCTCGAGGCGGATCACCCGCTCCTCAATGACATCATCCACCAGCAGCCCGCCGCCCTCGTACTCGGAAGGATCGGACAGATAGAGCGTGAAGGACAGGTCTGTGCGGCTGCCCTTCATGATCGGGTCATCGACGTGATAGCCGTATTCCATGCCCGGCCCGTAGCGCGACAGCAGCATCCGCGCGAACTTGCGCGGACGCGCGGCGGACTTGAACACCTCGTTCTTCCACAGCTTCCCGCGGACCTGCTCAAGGATCGCCTCCAGTTCGTCCGAGGGCTTGGCCTGCAGGTTCTGCTTCACCCCGCGGGCATAGCGCCCGGCGGTGGCCTTGCCGTCCTGGAACTCGATGCCGGCGGCGGCCTCTTTCAAGGCCGCCACCTCGTGCTTGTCCAGCACGTTTCCGATCACGATGAACATCGTCTACGTCAGTCCTGCCGCTGCCAGTTCCATGCGCGCCGCGGCGCCGTAGATCACGCCGGGATCCATCTCGTAGTCGCCTTCGCCCTGCAGGTCGCCGTAGACGGCACCGGTAGCCTCCAGCGCCCCCAGCATCTTCTGCGCCACATTGGCGACCTGGGCATCGGCGCTCTCGCTCAGTTCGGTGGCCTCGTCCGCGACCACCCGGAGGAAGCCCCAGCTGTCCTGGTATTCGTGCAGGTTCGAGATCTCGCCGCCCTTGACGGCCACGCTGTATTCGTCCCCGGCAACACGGGTCAGCGCGATCAGCCCGGTGATCTTGTGCTTTGCCGAGGCCTCCGCACGCACCTCTTCGATGGTGCCGCGCACCGCCGCGTAGCGCTCCCGGACCGTGCCGGCATCCTCGCCGGCCTCGGCAGCGGCCGCCAGCGCCTGAAGCTGGTCCTTCAGCCCGTCATGGCCGCGCTCGGCCAGCGGCTCGGCCACGGCGTCATATTTCTCTTCGATGGGGTGGCCGATGTGGGTCTTGGCGGCCTTCATCTCCCCGGCTTCATAAAGGGCCATGCCGGCGCGAAGGTGGCCTTCGATGAAACCGAGGTCCCGCATGAGGGCCGCTTCGGCGTCCAGCGCGGCTCCGCCGCCTTCGCCTTCACCTTCTCCTTCGCCCTCACCTTCTCCTTCGCCTTCACCTTCGCCTTCACCTTCACCTTCGCCGGCAGCGGCTTCGCCTTCGCCTTCACCAGAGGCAGCTTCGCCCTCGCCGGACGCGGCTTCGCCTTCGCCCTCACCTTCGCCGGCAGCGGCTTCACCTTCGCCTTCGCCGGACGCAGCTTCACCCTCGCCTTCACCTTCGCCTTCGGTCATGGCGGCTTCGCCTTCGCCCTCGGCCGAGGCCATCTGCACCCAGTCAGGGCCGCCGCTCACCTTCGGCGCGATGGCCGCGGCGTGCGCCCCGGGACCGGCCACCGCGGCGGCAAGGGTTCCCAGGGCCAGGCTGCGCCGGGCGGCGACCACGCGCCGTGGTTTCTTGATCTCTTCCGTCATCTGTTCGCTCCCGCTGGAATTTCCTAGCGTTTTTGTTGGTATTGAGCGCCGCCGCACCTGTCAACGCATTTCCTATTCTTTTTGTCAGGTGCCGGCAGTGAGTCGCCGGACAACTCAATAGGACAGGATGACGCGGCGGCAACCCGTCTTTACACTGCGACAGAATCGTCACAACGTGGCGAGCACGCACGGGCTGCCGGTGCATTCCGCGCTGCGCACTCGCCCCAATTCAGGGAGTATTCAATGAAAACCATCAGAAACCTGGCCATCGCAACTGCGATGACGCTGGGGTTTGCCGGCCTGTCGCAGGCGCAGACCCTGGAGTTCGCCTATGACGCCGACCCGGTCTCGCTCGATCCGCACGAGCAGCTTTCGGGCGGCACCCTGCAGCTGTCGCACATGATCTTCGATCCGCTGGTCCGCTGGAACCAGGATCTGGGCTTCGACGCGCGCCTGGCCGAAAGCTGGGACCGGGTGGACGAAACGACAATGCGCTTCAACCTGCGCGAGGACGTGCAGTTCCACTCCGGTAACGACATGACGGCCGAGGATGTCGTCTGGACGATCGAGCGCCTGAAGTCCTCGCCCGACTTCAAGGGCATCTTCGCCGGCTGGGTCTCGGCCGAGGCGATTGACGAGAACACGGTGGAGATCAAGACCGACGGGCCCAGCCCGCTGGTACTGCATACCGCGACCTACGTCTTCCCGATGGACAAGGAGTTCTACGAGGAAGGCGGCGCCGAGATCGCCAAGCACGGCGACAGCTTTGCCAGCCAGAACGTCTCGGGCACGGGCCCCTTCACCATCGCCGAGCGCGAGCAGGGCGTGAAGGTGGTGTTCGAGCGCAACGAGAACTACTGGGACGAGGACAGCCCGGGCAACGTCCAGACCGCGATCCTGACTCCGATCAAGGAAGCGCCGACGCGCGTCGCCGCCCTGCTGGCCGGGGACGTGGACTTCATCGCGCCGGTGCCGCCGACGGACCTCGCGCGCGTGCGGGAGAACCCCGAGACCAAGCTGGTGACCAAGACCGGCACCCGGATCATCACGCTGCAGATGAACCAGAAGCGGCACGAGGCCCTGGCCAACACCAAGGTGCGCCTGGCGATCGCCCACGCCATCAACAACGAGGGCATCGTCGAGAAGATCATGAAGGGCTTCGGCACGGTCGCGGCGCAGCAGTCGCCCGAGGGCTACGTGGGCCACAACCCCGAGCTCGAAGCGCGCTACGACGTCGAGCGGGCCCAGCAGCTGATGAAGGAGGCCGGCTACGAGGACGGTTTCTCGGCCACCATGATGTGCCCCAACAACCGCTACGTGAACGATTACAAGATCTGCGAAGCGGCGGCGGCCATGATGGCCAAGATCGGCATCGAGATCGACCTGACGACCATGCCCAAGGCCCAGTACTGGCCCAAGTTCGACGAGCGCGCGGCCGACATCATGATGATCGGCTGGCATTCGGACACCGAGGACTCGGCGAATTTCAACGAGTTCCTGACCATGACCCCGGACCCCGACACCGGCCGCGGGCAGTACAACTCGGGCTACTACTCCAACCCCGAGGTGGACCGCCTGACCATCGCCTCGCTGACCGAGACGGACCCCGAAAAGCGCGCGGAGATGCTGCAGCGGGTGGAAGAGATCCTCTACGAGGAGGCCGCCTTCATCCCGTTCCACTGGCAGGATCTGGCCTGGGGCGCCCGCAAGGGGGTGATGATCGAGGATGTCGTCAACGTCATGAACTTCCCCTACCTGGGTGACCTTGTCATCAAGGAAGAATGATGTGATAGGGGCGGGCCGGTCACGCCGGCCCGCCCCACCAAAGATCGAATCCCCATGCATATTCTTGCCTTCCTCATCCGCCGCGCCGCGCAGGCCGTGATCGTGATGTTCGTCATCTCGATCATCGGTTTCTCGATCCAGGACAACCTGGGCGACCCGCTGCGCGAACTCGTGGGCCAGTCCGTCTCCGAAGAGGAGCGCGATGCCCTGCGCGAGGAGATGGGGCTCAACGACCCCTTCCTCGTGCAATACGTCCGCTTCCTCGGCAATGCCGTGCAGGGGGACCTGGGCACTTCCTACTTCTTCAAGCGCCCGGCGCTGGACGTCATCATGGACAAGTTCCCGGCCACCTTCGAACTGGTGTTGGGGGCGGTGGTGATCTTCGTCTCGCTGTCGATCCCGGCGGGCATCTACTGCGCCATCCACCGCGACGCCTGGCTGACCCGGGTCATCATGACCGGCTCGATCATCGGGATCTCGGTCCCCGTCTTCCTGACCGCCATCTTCATGGTCTGGCTGTTCGGGGTGGAACTGGGCTGGCTGCCCGCCTTCGGCCGGGGCGACACGGTTGAACTGCCCTGGGGCTGGGATACCGGCCTGCTGACGCTCGACGGGCTGAGCCACCTGATCCTGCCCTCGATCACGCTGAGCTCGATCATGCTGCCGCTTTTCATCCGCCTCATCCGGGCCGAGATGATGGAGGCCATGAGCACCGATTACGTCCGCTTCGCCCGGGCCAAGGGCCTGAGCACGCAGCGGGTGCGCTACGTCCATGCGTTCCGGAACACGCTGCTGCCCGTCGTCACCGTTGGCGGGCTGATGATCGGCACGCTGATCGCCTATACCATCCTGACCGAGACCGTCTTCCAGTGGCCCGGGATGGGCTTTCTGTTCCTGGAGGCGGTGAACCGCGTCGATACCCCGCTCATCATCGCCTACATCATCATCGTCGGCCTGATCTTCGTGATCGTGAACACGATCGTGGACTTCGTCTACACGCTGATCAACCCGATGGTGAAACTGCCGGGGGCCAAGGGCTGACATGATTTCCTTTTCCGCCTTCGTGAGAAGATTCCTCTCCGACCCAGTGGCCATCGGCGCAGGGACGGTCCTGCTGATCCTCGTGCTCATGGCCGTCTTCGCGCCAGTGATCGCGCCGCAGAACCCCTACGACCTGATGCAACTGGACATCATGGACAGCGAAATGCCGCCCTCCTGGCGCCCGGGCGGGGATGAGCAGTTCCTTCTGGGCACGGACGCGCAGGGGCGCGGCGTGCTGTCCACCATCATGTACGGCACCGGAATCTCGCTTCTGATCGGTATCGGCGCCGTGATCGTGCAGGGCGTCCTGGGCATCACGCTGGGGCTGATCGCGGGCTACAAGGGCGGCTGGATCGACAGTTTCCTCATGCGCCTTGCAGACATCCAGCTGTCGCTGTCGACACTGATGATGGCGATCATCGCGCTGGCGCTCTTCCAGGCGGCCTTCGATGCCAATACCTACGCCGACTACGCCATCATCATGCTGATCCTGGTGATCGGCATCGCCGAATGGCCCAAGTTCGCGCGCACCGTGCGCTCGTCGGTTCTGGGCGAGAAGAAGAAGGAATACGTGGACGCCGCCCGCGTCATCGGCCTGCCCGCGCGCAAGATCATGTGGGGCCACATCCTGCCCAACACGCTCACCCCGGTGCTGGTGATCTCCACCATCCAGGTGGCCGAGGCGATCATGATCGAGGCCTCGCTGTCCTTCCTCGGGCTGGGGATGCCGACCGACCGGCCCTCGCTCGGGTCGCTGATCCGCTCGGGCTTCGAGTTCATCTTCTCGGGATCGTGGTGGATCACCCTCTACCCCGCCATCGTGCTGGTGGCCCTGATCCTGGCGCTGAACCTTCTGGGCGACTGGCTGCGCGACGTGCTCAATCCGAAACTCAGACGCGGAGAAGACTGATGGCCATGCTCGAAGTGCAAGACCTGCATGTCGCCTTCCCGCGCGGCAAGGCCGGCGAGGTCGAGGCCCTGCGCGGCGTGAACCTGACGCTGGAGCGCGGCGAACGCCTGGGGGTCGTTGGCGAGTCCGGGGCGGGCAAGTCCATGCTGGCCTTCGCCATTCTCAACCTGATCGCCGAGCCCGGCCGCGTCAGTCAGGGCCGGATCATGTTCCACGGCGAGAACCTGCTGGACCTCAGCGAACGCGACATCCGCGGTATCCGCGGCAACCGCATCTCCATGATCTTCCAGGACCCGATGGTCACGCTCAACCCGGTTCTGACCATCGGCACGCAGATGATGGAAACGCTCAAGGCGCACCGCAAGATCTCCGAGACGGAGGCGCGCAGGCTCTGCATCGCCAAGCTCAAGGAGGTGGCCATTCCTTCTGCCGAATCGCGGCTCGATGCCTACCCGCACGAACTCTCGGGCGGGCTGCGCCAGCGCGTCGTGATCGCCATCGCCCTGCTGACCGACCCCGAACTCATCATTGCCGACGAACCCACCACGGCGCTCGACGTCACGATCCAGGCCGAGATCATGGCACTGATCCTCAAGCTGTGCCGGGAAAACGACGTGGCGCTCATCCTCATCACCCACGACCTGGGCGTCGTGGCCGAGGTGACCCAGCGGATCATGATCATGTACGCCGGTCTCTGCGTCGAGGCCGGCCCGACCCGCGAGATCATCGACAATCCCGCCCATCCCTATACCGCCGGCCTGCTCCGGGCGCTGCCGCAATTCGCGGGCCGCGGCACAAAGCTCTACCAGATCCCGGGGGCCATGCCCCCGATCACCGCCCTGCCGCCGGGCTGCGCCTATCATCCGCGCTGCGAACGGGCGACCGAGATCTGCAAACAGAAGATCCCGCCCTTCGAGGGCGGCGCGGCCTGCTACCACCCGCTGACCGCGCATGCGACCGAGACCGAGGCCACCTCATGAGCCAACCCATCGTCGAAACAAAGGGGCTGGAGCTGCGCTTCCCGCTGCCCACGCACTTTCTCAGCCGCGAAAAGCCGGTTCTGCACGCGCTGAACGGCGTGGACGTGGCGATCCGGCCCGGCGAAAGCTTCTGCGTCGTGGGCGAGTCGGGCTGCGGCAAGACCACGCTCGGCCGCGCGATCATGGGCCTTCTGACACCCTCCGCCGGCGAGATCGATTTCGAGGGCCGGCGCATCGACACGATGGGAGAGGCCGAGCGCAAGCCGATCCGCGCCGAGATGCAGATGGTGTTCCAGAACCCCTATGCCTCGCTCAACCCGCGGCGCAACGTGTTCGAGACCCTGGCCGAGCCGATCCGGCACCTGATGCCCGAGAAATCGTCCAGGGAGGTCCGCGCACAGGTCGAGGCCGTGCTGGACGCCACCGGCTGCGACCAGAGCTGGCAGCGCCGCCTGCCGCACGAGTTCTCGGGCGGCCAGCGCCAGCGCATCGCCATCGCCCGCGCGCTGGTGACCAATCCCGCCTTCATCGTCGCCGACGAGCCGATCTCGGCGCTCGACGTCTCGATCCAGGCGCAGATCCTCAACCTGCTCAACGATCTGCAGGCCGAGCGCGGGCTGACCTACCTTTTCATCACCCACGACCTCAGCGTGGTGGAACATTTCGGAACCCGCGTCGCGGTGATGTACCTGGGCCGGATCATGGAACTGGCCGAGGCCGAGACGATCTTCCGCGCGCCCAAGCATCCCTATACCCAGTTGCTGCTGGACGCGATCCCGAAACTCGAGGGCGGCTCCTTCGACAACCCGCGCAAGCCCGGCGAACTGCCCGACCCCGTGAACCCGCCGCCCGGCTGCCCCTTCGCGCCGCGCTGCCACATGGCCGAGGCCATCTGCCGCCAGGATCGGCCGGAACTGCGCCAGGTGTCCGACGGCACGCTGGCGGCCTGTCATTTCGCGGAATGAAAAAGGGGCCGTCGTCACGGCCCCGCATGTCATCTTGCCCGAAATACTCAGGGGTGAATTGCCCCGGCCTTGGGCCGGGGCAAGCGGGGCGACGCCCCGCGCCTACTCGGCCTCGCCCTCGTCGGCCTTGGCGGCGTTGAGCTGGCCGTAACGCTCCGACCCGATCGAGTCGTAAAGCTCGATCTGTGTCTCCAGGAAGTCGATGTGGCCTTCCTCGTCGGCGATCAGTTCCTCGAACAGGTTCTTGCTGACGTAGTCGCCCACCTTCTCGCAGTGATCGCGCGCCTCGATGTAGAGGGTGCGCGCCTCGTGCTCGGCGGCCAGGTCGGCGTCCAGCGTCTCGCGCAGGCTTTCGCCGATGCGCAGGGGATCCAGTTTCTGAAGGTTGGGATGCCCTTCGAGGAAGATGATGCGCTCGATCAGCTTGTCGGCGTGCCACATCTCCTCGATGCTTTCCTCGCGCGACTTGGCGGCGTTATGGCCATACCCCCAGTCTTCCTGAAGCCGGTAGTGCAGCCAGTACTGGCTGACGGCCGTCAGTTCACTCCGTAGCGCTTTGTTCAGGTACTCGATGACCTTCTCGTCGCCCTTCATCGTTGTCTCCATGCATCTGTGCCCGGCGCAGGCCGCGCAATTCCTTCGGTACTGCCAGACTGTCAGTTTTCTGCATGGTGTCAACAAAGTGCGGCAAGCACCCGCCGCAATCGGCCTTTTTGCCCAGGGCGCGGTACACCTTGCCGGGCGTGATGATCGTGTCTGGATCGGAGGCACGCATCCAGTCCATCGCACGGCGGATATCCTTGTCGGTAATCGACATGCAGTGACAGATCATCATTTCCTGCGCTCTCCTTTCCTGTCCGGCCGGCGTCAGTGCCGCGTCGCGCGGGCCGGTTCGGGGATCTGCCCGCCCGCGCGCCCCTCCGCGCGCCGCAGATGCAGACCCAGTTGCACCGCCGCCTCCGTCAGCGGCATCAGGACCGCGCCATCGACCAGCAGGGATGCGATCAGCATGGCATCCTCGCGCTCGCCCGTGGCGGCGGTGGACACGAAATGGGCGAGGATGGCCTCGTCCGCGCCCACGCAGCCGCAATCGGCGTGATGGCGCACCAGCCGCCGGCGACCGTGACGCAGCAAAGTCTGCATCACCTGCGTGAAGGCGGCATGACAGGCTTCGCCGCGCGCCGCGCCAAGCCGGTCGACGAGAGCCGCCTGCGCGCGCACGCGCCCCTTCGGCCCGTCGCACCATGCCCGCAAAAGCTGCACCAGAAGCGCCTCGGTGGCCGGCAAACGCTCCATCGCGGCAACGGGGAAGGCCCCGCGCATATCCCGTTCGTGCTTCATTTCGTCAGGATCAGCTTGCCGGCGCGGGTGATCCGCAGAGTATAAACTTGGTCGTCCAGGACGATGGTGGCGGTCCTCGCACCGCAGGTCAGCGCGCGGGCGTCGTGACAGGCCGGATCGGGCCGGAGGTCGGGTTCGTGTTTGCTCTGCGCGCGGATCATGGCCGCCCCTCCACCCGGTCGATCAGGTGTTCCAGCCAGATCTCTCCGGGCAGCCCGTCCTGCAGCGCGGCGCCCAGGAGATCCTGCACCAGACCGCCGTCGAGCCCGGCCGGACGCGGCGGCGCGCCCTTTGTCCTGTCTTGCATGCCTTTTCTCCCTACTCTGTCGCATCGTGCGCCGGGCTGGGCCACCTGCGGGCTGGCTGGGCTTTCTCCCGATTTACTTACGAAAATTGTCGGAATTGTCAATCCTGATTTTATCCGTCAGGTATGATCGCCCGACCGATGCCGCAAACCCGCGCACCCCGCCCGGCGCGCCCAGATATTGGGGTCGTCAGGGCGCCGCCACACCACGCATAGCCCCAAAACAACGGGAAAGCGGAAATTTTCTGTGGTCCCCGGGGGTGATCGTGACGTATGCTCTTGGCACGGCACAGCCCGCAGGGAGGACGGCCCGCATGACCATCCAGGCGATTCCGCAGGCGCCGATTTCTCTGCAGGCGCGGCGAAAGTGGGACGTTCGCACGCAGTTCGCGGCCCTGTGCTACCGTCAAAAGGGCGCGAAGTCCGAAGTGCTCCTGGTGACAAGCCGCGGGACGGGGCGCTGGATCATTCCCAAGGGCTGGCCGATGGACGGTCGCACCCCCGGCGAGGCCGCGCTGATCGAGGCCTGGGAAGAGGCCGGCGTTCAGGGCGCGGCCTTCGACCAGTGCCTTGGCGTCTTCGCCTACCGGAAGGCACCGGGCCGCGGGCGCCGCCTGCCCTGTCTCGCGATGGTCTACCCCGTCAAGGTGGAACGGCTAGCGAGCCGCTTCCCCGAGGCCGGACAGCGCAAGCGCAAGTGGCTGAGCCCGCGCAAGGCGGCGGCGCGGCTGAGCGAACCCGAACTGGCGCGGATCGTGCGCCACTTCGATCCGCGCGACCTGCCCGGGCCGGGGCCAACCCCTTGATCTGGCCGGGGTTCGCGATAAGTATCAGATGATCCGCACAACGGGTATGGGTATGATCCAGTTCACGCTGAAATGCAGCGCCGGCCACCGCTTCGACAGCTGGTTCGGATCGGCCGAGGCCTTTGACAAGCTGCGCGCCGCCGGCATGGTCGCCTGTTCGGTCTGCGGCACCACCGAGGTGGATAAGGCGCCCATGGCGCCCCATGTGAGCAGCGGCCGCAAGACCGAGGCCACCACCACGGATGAGAAACCCCAGCCGGAAACGCGCTCGCGTCCGCTCACCCAGCAGGCGCATCCGGCCGAACAGGCCCTCGCCCGGCTGCGCCGCCATGTCGAGGCCCATTCAGAATACGTGGGCGCGGATTTCGCGCGCGAGGCACGCGACATGCATGCCGGGATCGCGCCCGAACGCGCCATTCATGGCGAGGCTCGGGCCGAGGAGGCCCGCGCGCTGATCGAGGACGGCGTGCCCGTCGCGCCCCTGCCCTTCCGTACCGACACGAAATCCAATTGATCCGCAGGAGGCCCCGGTCATGCATGTCGTAATAACCGGGGCCAGCCGCGGCATCGGCAAGGCGCTGTTCGATCGCTACCGCGCCGCCGGGCATCTGGTGACCGGCACCTCGCGCGCCGGCGGGGGCGATCTGCTGCCCCTCGACGTGACCGATGCCGACAGCCATGCCGCGCTCGCGCAGCGCCTCGACGGGCGCGAGATCGACCTCCTCATCTGCAACGCGGGCATCTATCCCGACAAGGCGGAAAGTCTTGCCGATGGTTACCCCCCGCGGATGTGGGCGGAAACCTTCGCGACGAATGTCACGGGGGTGTTCCTGACGGTGCAGACCCTTTTGCCCAACCTGCAAGTGGCGCAGACCGCCAAGGTGGCGGTGGTCGCAAGCCGCCTGGGCAGCCAGGCGCACGCCCAGGGCGGCAGTTACATCTACCGCGCCTCCAAGGCGGCGGCACTGAACCTCGGGCGCAATCTGGCGGCCGATCTCGAGGCGCTCGGCATCGCCGTCGGCATCTACCATCCCGGATGGGTGCGCACCGACATGGGCGGGCCGAACGCGGACCTGGAGGTGGCGGAGGCCGCCGAGGGCCTTATTGCGCGGTTCGCCGATCTCTCCCGCGCGACGACCGGCTGCTTCCAGGACTGGCAGGGGCGCGACCTGCCCCACTGATCCGTCCGGCCCACCCGCACGGGCCGTAAGGACGCCCCGTACCGGCCAAGCGGGACCGGAAAACTGTCATCCGTTTTCGTCGCAGCGCCGGTGGCCGCCTCGCCTATTGCCCTTCCCGTCCGGCCCGCGTAAACCGCCCCCGATCCAAGGTCAGGGATGAACCATGCCCATTCTCGTGATGAAATTCGGCGGCACCTCGGTCGCCACGCCCGACCGCATCCGCCGCGCCGCAAAGCGCGTCGGCGTGGAAGTCGCGAAGGGCTACGATGTCATCGTCATCGTCTCGGCCATGGCGGGCAAGACGAACGAACTGGTGGGCCTGGTGGACGACATCTCGCCCCTTTACGACGCGCGCGAATACGACGCCGTGGTGAGTTCCGGCGAGAACGTGACCGCCGGATTGATGGCCCTCACCCTGCAGGAAATGGAGGTGCCCGCCCGCTCGTGGCAGGGCTGGCAGGTTCCGTTGCAGACAAGCAGCGCCCACTCCGCCGCCCGCATCGAGGACATCGGCACCGAAAACATCGCCGCGAAATTCGCCGAGGGCATGCGCGTGGCCGTCGTCGCCGGTTTCCAGGGGCTCAGCCCCGAGGGCCGGATCACCACCCTGGGCCGTGGCGGCAGCGACACCACCGCGGTTGCCTTTGCCGCCGCCTTCGAGGCCGAGCGCTGCGACATCTACACCGACGTGGACGGCGTCTACACCACCGACCCGCGCATCTGCGACCGCGCGCGCAAGCTTGACCGAATCGCCTTCGAGGAGATGCTGGAACTGGCCAGCCTGGGCGCCAAGGTGCTGCAGACCCGCTCGGTCGAGCTGGCCATGCGCTACAACGTCAAGCTGCGGGTGCTGTCGAGTTTCGAGGAACAGTCTGACGAGGCCGGAACACTCGTCTGTGCCGAGGAGGAAATCATGGAATCCAACGTGGTCAACGGCATCGCCTATTCGCGCGACGAGGCCAAGATGACGCTCATCTCGGTGGCCGACCGCCCCGGCATCGCCGCGGCGATCTTCGGGCCGCTTTCGGAGGCCGGGGTCAACGTGGACATGATCGTGCAGAACATCTCGGAGGAGGGGCGCACGGACATGACCTTCTCCTGCCCGACCAACCAGGTGGCGCGGGCCGAGAAGGCGCTGGAGGCGGCCAAGGCGGAGGGGCAGATCAACTACCACGAACTGGTGGCCGACACCGCCGTTGCCAAGGTTTCCGCCGTGGGGATCGGCATGCGCTCGCAGTCGGGGGTGGCCGCGCAGATGTTCAAGACCCTCAGCGACGAGGGTGTCAATATCAAGGTCATTGCAACCTCCGAGATAAAAATTTCCGTCCTGATCGACCGGAAATATATGGAACTCGCGGTTCAGGCGCTGCATGATGCCTTCGGATTGGACAAGGTGGCCTGAAAGCGGCACCCTTCCGATCTCAGAAAACCAAAAGGCACACAGCCGGCCCCGACCGGCCGGGATTGACGCAGTCCATGACCGAGACATTTGAAACAGACAGCCGGCAAATGCTGGCCCGCCTGCGTGGCGTCATGGCCGAGGATGCCGCCGGGCAGCAGCGGCTAGACCGTATCACCGAGCTCATCGCCGAGGAGATGCGGACCGAGGTCTGCTCGATCTACCTGTTCCGGGACGAGGAAACACTCGAACTCTGCGCCACCGAAGGCCTGAATCGCGATGCCGTGCACGAGACCCGCATGCGTCTCGGCGAGGGTCTTGTGGGACGCGTGGCGCGGACCGGCAAGGTCATCAACACCGCCGACGCGCCGGGCACCCGCGGCTTCCGCTACATGCCCGAGACCGGCGAGGAAGCCTACTGCGCCTTCCTGGGCGTGCCGATCCAGCGCCTTGGTGAGATGCTGGGCGTGCTGGTGGTGCAGTCGCGCGATGCCCGCGTCTTTTCCGAGGACGAGATCTATGCCGTCGAGGTGGTGGCGATGGTCATCGCCGAGATGGCCGAACTGGGCGCCTTCGTGGGCGAGGGCGCGGCCATGTCCGCCCGCCACCAGCAGGCCGTGCTGTTCCGCGGCACCTGCGCACAGGAAGGCGCGGCCCAGGGGCATGTCTGGCTGCACGAACCCCGGGTGGTGATCGCCAACCCCATCGCCGAGGACCCGCAGCGCGAGCGCGAGCGCCTGCACGCCGCCATCGACGAGTTGCGCGTCGGCGTCGACAAGATGCTCGATTCGGCCGCAACCGGCGACACCGAGCAACGGGAGGTACTGCAAGCCTACCGGATGTTCGCCAATTCCAAGGGCTGGCTGCGCCGCATGGAAGAGGACATCGGCCGCGGCCTGTCCGCCGAGGCGGCGGTCGAGAAGGAGCAATCGGCCACGCGCACCCGGATGTCCCAGGTGACCGACACCTACCTGCGCGACCGGCTGCACGACCTCGACGATTTGTCGAACAGGCTGCTGCGCATCCTCACCGGCCAAGGCCGGGAGACCGGCGCCGAGATGCCGGACGACCCGATCCTGATCGCCCGCAACATCGGACCCGGCGAGCTGCTGGACTATGACCGGCGGCTCAAGGCAATCGTTCTGGAGGAGGGCGCCGTCGGCTCCCACGCGACCATCGTGGCGCGCGCGCTGGCCATTCCGCTGATCATCCACGCCGATCGCATCACCACCGAGGCCCTGAACGGCGACCACATCCTCGTGGATGCCGATCACGGGGTGGTGCACCTGCGGCCCGATGATTCGGTCGTGACGGCCTTCCGTGACAAGATGGCCATGCAGGCGCAGGCGCAGGAGCGTTATGCGTCGATCCGCGACAAGCCCGCCGAAACCCGCTGTGGCACCCGCATCGCGCTGACGATGAACGCCGGACTGATGGCCGATCTGCCCAGCCTGGAAAGCTCCGGGGCCGAGGCCGTCGGCCTGTTCCGTACCGAACTTCAGTTCCTCATCCGGAATCACATGCCCAAGCGGGCCGAGCTGTCGGAACTTTACGCGCGGGTAATCGACGCCGCCAAGGGCAAGAAGGTGGTCTTCCGCACGCTCGACATCGGCTCGGACAAGGTCTTGCCCTACATGAAGGCGGTGGACGAGCCCAACCCCGCCCTGGGCTGGCGCGCGGTGCGCGTGGGGCTGGATAAGCCCGGCGTGATGCGTATGCAGTTGCAGGCGCTGGTGCGTGCCGCCGCCGGCCGGCCCCTGTCGGTGATGTTTCCCTTCGTCGCGCAACGAGAGGAGTTCTCGGCCGCGCGGGCCGAGATGGACAAGGCGCTGGAACGCGAACGGATCCTTGGGCACGTGCTGCCCGAGACGGTCGAGGTCGGCGCCATGCTGGAGACGCCCAGCCTGGCCTTCGCGCCCGACTCCTTCTACGACGAGGTCGATTTCATCTCGATCGGCGGCAACGATCTCAAGCAGTTCTTCTTCGCCGCGGATCGCGAGAACGAACTGGTGCGCCGGCGCTATGACACGCTGAACGTCAGTTTTCTGATGTTCATCGAGCAGATCGTGAACCGCTGCGCGGACCGCGGCACGCCGCTGAGCTTCTGCGGCGAGGACGCGGGGCGCCCGATCGAGGCCGCCTGCCTGGCGGCCATCGGCATCCGGGCACTGTCCATGCGGCCGGCCTCCATCGGGCCGGTGAAATCCATCCTGCGCCGCACGGACCTGGGCGAACTGCGCAGTGTGATCGATACCGCGCGGGCAAGCGGCCAGCAGTCGGTGCGCCCTGCCGTGATGGACTACCTGCGCGGCAAGCTCTGAGCCGCGCCGGCGTTACCGCGGGGTGACGCGCACCGCGTCGAGGCTGCCGACGAACTGGTCCACGAACTCCAGCGCGATCATCGAGGAGCGCGAGAGCCGCGAGTGCAGCACGTCCAGATTGTGGTGGACGCGCGGAAAGAAGGGCTTGATGACGATCCCGGTGTGCGCGAACTCGCGTGCGTCCAACTCGCTGACGATGGACACGCCCAACCCCTCGGCCACCAGTCGGCAGGCGGCGCCGAATTGCCGCGTCTCGACCGAGGATTGGGGCGTCACCCCGCATTGCTCGAAGGCCGACAGCACCGACTGGTAGAAGGGATCGTCGCGCTTGGTGTGGATCAAGGGGGTGTCGCGCAGATGGGCGGGCGCCACCTCGTCCACGGATGCCAGTGGGTGGCCTGGCGGCAGGATGCACACGGCGCGCACGGGAATGCGGCGGGCATGCACCGCCGGATGCCCCGCGAAATCCGCGGTCAGGCCCACGTCGCAGTTGCCGCCGATGATCCATTCAAGGATGCGTTCGGGCCGGTCGGGTTCCAGCGTGACCTGCACCTGCGGCCGGGCCCGCAGGAACCGCGCCAGAACGCCCGGCAAGTGCGTGGTGGCGAAACCGGGCAGGCAGGCGATGCGCAGCCGCCCGGCGCGCTGATCCGACAGATCCCGGTGAAGCTGCTCGAACCCCGAAAGCGTCTCCAGCACGCGGCCGGCCTCTTCCAACAGCAGCCGGGCCTCCTGCGTGGGCTGGGTCCGTCCGTTTTCGCGGGTGAACAGCCGAATGCCCGTGGCCGCCGAGAGCGCCTTGACCAGGCGGCTGACCGCCGGTTGCGATATGCCCAGAAGACCGGCGGCGCGGGTGTAGCTTCCCGTTTGCGCGACCGCCTGAAAGGCCTCGAGCTGCCGCACGCGCACATCGGTGCCCGGCAGCGCTGTCTGCTTGTCATCGCTCATCGGTGCCCCCGGTTCCGACATCGTCCATAACACGCTGTTATAGCTGTTGTCAGAATAACTTCATTTGAAGAATAGCGTGGGTGGTGGTTTTTCTTTCCGTATCGCGGGCGCCGGAAACGGCCCCCGTCGTACCGACCGATCCATGGAAATCTTGGAGAAAGCCCCATGCAAAGCAACCGCTCCCTGACGGCCCTGGCCAGCGTTCTGGCCCTGACGGCCGCACCCGCCTTTGCCCAGACCGAAATCCAGTTCTGGCACGCCATGGGCGGCGCCCTCGGCGAGAAGGTCGAGGAAATCGCCAACGGCTACAACGCCAGCCAGGACACCTACAAGTTGGTGCCCACCTACAAGGGCAACTACACCGAGAACATGACCGCCGCGATCGCCGCCTTCCGCGCCGGCGAGCAGCCCCACATCGTGCAGGTCTTCGAGGTGGGCACCGCCACCATGATGGCCGCCGAGGGCGCGGTGAAGCCCGTCTACCAGGTGATGTCCGAGGCCGACATCGACTGGAACTCCGACGCCTACCTGCCGGCCGTGCGCTCCTACTACTCCACCTCTGCCGGCGAGCTGCTGTCGCTGCCCTTCAACTCTTCCACCCCGGTGCTTTGGTACAACACGGACCTGCTGGACGAGGCGGGCGTCGAGGAGGTTCCCTCGACCTGGGACGAGATGTTCGCGGCCGCCGACAAGCTGCACGAGATCGATCATGACTGCGCCTTTTCCTTCGGGTGGCAGTCCTGGGTGATGATCGAGAACTACCTGGCCTGGCACGACCAGCCGATCGGCACGCTGGAAAACGGCTTCGGCGGCCTGGAAACCGAACTGGCCATCGACGAGAGCGAGGACCTGACCAACCTGCTGCAGCGCATCGCCGACAGCCAGGAAGAGGGCACCTTCAAGTACGGCGGCCGCCGCGGCGACTCGCTGCCGCTGTTCACCAGCGGTGAATGCGCCATGTGGATGAATTCCTCGGCCTACTATGCCTCGATCAAGGACCAGGCGGAGTTCGACTTCGGCCAGGCGATGCTGCCGCTGAACACCGACGGTGCGGAAGAGCCGCAGAACTCGATCATCGGCGGTGCGACCCTGTGGGTGCTGGAAGGCCACGAAGATGGCGACTACCAGGGCGTGGCAGAGTTCTTCGACTACATGTCCAAGCCCGAGGTGCAGGCCGACTGGCACAAGTCCACCGGCTACGTGCCCATCACCACCGCTGCCTACGAGATGGCGCAAGAAGAAGGCTTCTACGAGGAAGAGCCGGGCACCGACACCGCGATCAAGCAGCTGTCACTGAACGAGCCGACCGAGAACTCCGCCGGCCTGCGCTTCGGCAACTTCGTGCAGATCCGTGACGTGATCAACGAAGAACTGGAGGAACTCTGGGCCGGCAACAAGACCGCCGAAGAGGCGCTCTCGACCGCGGCCGAACGTGGCGATGCCATGCTGCGCGAGTTCGAGGACCAGAACATGTAATCCTGCCGACCCGGCAGACATGGGCGGGCCGGCGACCGGCCCGCCCCGATCCGTTCCAGACCCAGCCAAGGACGAGGTCGCCCCCCGTGCGCACCAAGAAGGTCACATTCCGGCACCGCTGGCTGCCCTATCTGCTGGTGGCGCCGCAGATCGCCATCACGATCGTCTTTTTCATCTGGCCGGCCAGCCAGGCGCTTTACCAATCGGTCCTGCGCCAGGACGCCTTCGGCCTGCGCACCGAGTTCGTGGGCCTGCAGAATTTCGCGCGGCTGTTCGCCGATCCGCTCTACATCAAGAGCTTCTTCACAACCATCGCCTTCAGCGCGATGGTGGCCGGGCTGTCAATGCTGGTCGCGCTGATCCTCGCCGTCATGGCCGACCGGGTGATCCGCCGCGCCACGGTCTACCGCACATTGCTGATCTGGCCCTATGCCGTCGCCCCCGCCGTCGCCGGCGTGCTGTGGTGGTTCCTGTTCAACCCCACCATCGGCATCGCCGCCTATGCCTTGGACCAGTTGGGCTATGACTGGAATCACTATTCCAGCGGCAGCGACGCCATGGCGCTGATCGTCATCGCCGCGGCCTGGCGGCAGGTCAGCTACAACTTCCTGTTCTTCCTCGCCGGGCTGCAGGCGATCCCGCGGTCGCTGACCGAGGCGGCCGCGATCGACGGCGCCGGCCCGTTCAAGCGGTTCTGGTCGATCCAGATGCCGCTTCTGTCGCCCACCGTCTTCTTCCTGATCGTCGTGAACGTGGTCTATGCCTTCTTCGAAACCTTCGGGATCGTCCATGCCACCACCAGCGGCGGCCCCGGCAACGCCACCAACATCCTCGTCTACAAGGTCTGGCGGGACGCCTTCGAGGGGCTCAACCTCGGGTCCTCGGCGGCGCAGTCGGTGGTGCTGATGGTGATCGTCATCGCTCTGACGGCGATCCAGTTCCGCTATATCGAACGCAGGGTGGAATACTGATGGTCGAACGCCGCCCCCTCCTGACATTCATCCAGCACGCCGTCCTGATCCTCGGCGCCGCGATCTTCGTGTTTCCCATCTACCTGGCCTTCGTCGCCTCGACCCACACCGCGCAGGAAGTGAACACCGGCATCCCGCTGCTGCCCGGCGACGAGATGTGGACGAACTACGCACAGGTCCTGGGCGAGGGGCTGTCCACGGTCGGGGCCCCGCCGCTGGGGCTGATGCTGTTCAACTCGGCCGTCATGGCCCTGTCGATCACCGCCGGCAAGATCGCGATCTCGCTTCTGTCATCCTTCGCCATCGTCTATTTCCGGTTTCCCTTCCGGGTTCTGGCGTTCTGGACCATCTTCATCACGCTGATGCTGCCGGTGGAGGTGCGCATCCTGCCGACCTACGAGGTCGTGGCCTCGCTTGGCATGCTCAACAGCTACGCCGGGCTGTCGATCCCGCTGATCGCGAGCGCCACGGCCACGTTCCTGTTCCGTCAGTTCTTCATGACCGTGCCGGACGAACTGACCGAAGCGGCGCGCATCGACGGCGCCGGGCCCATGAAGTTCTTCCGCGACATCCTGGTGCCCCTGTCGCGTACCAACCTCGCCGCGCTGTTCGTGATCCTCTTCATCTACGGCTGGAACCAGTACCTCTGGCCGCTGCTGGTGACCACCGACGAGAGTTACTACACCATCGTGATGGGCATCCAGCGCATGGCCAACGCCGGCGAGGAAACGCCGCAGTGGCACCTTATCATGGCCACGGCGATCATGGCGCTGCTGCCGCCGGTCGTCGTCATCCTGGGGATGCAGCGGCTGTTCGTGCGCGGCCTCGTCGAAGTCGAGAAGTAAGAAGACAATGGCAAATATCAGCATCGACACCATCAAGAAGATCTACCCCGGCGGGGTGGAGGTGATCCCGGGGCTCAGCCTGGACATCGCGGCGGGCGAGCTTTGCGTGCTCGTGGGCCCCTCGGGCTGCGGCAAGTCCACCCTGCTGCGCATGGTGGCCGGGCTGGAAGAGGTGACCGAGGGCGAGATCCGCATCGGCGGGCGCCGTGTGAACGACCTGGAACCGGCGGCGCGCGACATCTCGATGGTGTTCCAGAATTACGCCCTTTACCCGCACATGAGCGTTTTCGACAACATGGCCTACGGCCTGCGCAACCGCCGCATGCCCAAGCCCGAGATCCGCACCCGGGTGGACGCGGCCGCCGGCGCGCTTGGCCTGGAGGGGTTCCTCGACCGCAAGCCGAGGCAGCTGTCCGGCGGGCAGCGGCAGCGTGTCGCCATGGGCCGCGCCATCGTGCGGGAACCCGCGGCCTTTCTCTTCGACGAGCCGCTGTCGAACCTCGACGCAAAGCTGCGGGTAAAGACACGGGTGGAGATTCGTGCGTTGCAGCAGCGCCTGGGCACCACCTCGATCTACGTCACCCACGACCAACTCGAAGCCATGACCCTGGCCGACAAGCTGGTGGTGATGCACGCCGGCCGGATCGAGCAGGTCGGCCCGCCGCTGGGGGTTTACGAACGCCCCGCCACGGCCTTCGTCGCGGGGTTCATCGGCTCGCCGCCGATGAACTTCCTGCCCGGCGAGGCGCACACCACCGGCGTGCGCCTGGACAATGGCGTCGACATCGCCCTGCCCGGCCTGACCGGCGGGCGGGTGGATCTGGGCGTGCGCCCCGAGGATCTGCACGTGGATCCGGCCGGGCCGGTCGAACTGTCCGTGCGGGTGGTCGAGCGCCTTGGCGCCACGGCCAACGTGCACGGCCGGCTGGCCGGCACCGATGCCGAGATCATCGCCAGCCTGTCCGGTACCGACCTGCCCGCGCCGGGCGACACCCTGCGGCTGACCGCCGGGGCCGGCAAATGGCACGTCTTCGACGCCGCGCAGGGAATACGGCTGCTGTGAGCATGGCCTGCCAGGTCCGGTGCCCGCGCATCGTCGGCCACAGGGGCGCGCGGGGCGCGCGGCCTGAAAACACGCTCGCCGCGGTGGACTACGCGCTCGGCCTCGGCCTCGACCTGATCGAGGTGGACGTGCAGCTGTCGGCCGAGGGTGTCCCGATGGTCACGCACGACCCGCGGCTCAACGCTGATCTGGTGCGCGATGCCGGAGGAGCCTGGGTGCCCTCCCCGGGGCCGGCGGTCGGTCGGCTGACGGTGGCGCAGCTGCACGCCTACGACGTGGGCGCGGTACGCCCCCGCTCGCCGACGGCCGCGGCCTTCCCGGCCCAGACGGCCGAGGCGCGGGCGCGGATCCCGACGCTGGCGGCGGTGCTGGACAGGGTCCGGCCCGAAGGCGCCGAGGTGCTGGTTGAGATCAAGAGCGACCCGGACTACCCCGGGCTTTACGCCGCCCCTGGCCAACTGGCCCGGACAGTGGCGGACGACGTCGCCCGCGCCGGCATGGCCGCGCGGGTGATCTACCAATCCTTCGACTGGCGCGTACTGGATGCGCTGCGGCTGCTGAACGGGGGCACGCGGCTGTCCTTCCTGACCTCTGTGGCCGCGGCCGGCGCGCCCCGCAACCTCTATCCCGGCTCGCCCTGGCTTGGCGAGGCGGCCTGGCACGCCAGCAAGCTGCCCCCGCCGATGGCGGTGGCGGGGCTGGGCGGGCAGGTCTGGGCACCCGCGGAGTCCGACCTGACCCCCGATCTGGTCGAAACGGCACATCGGGCCGGCCTGCAGGTCTTCGCCTGGACGGTGAACCGCGCGGAAACGGCCCTGAAACTGGGAAACTGGGGGGTGGATGCGCTGATCACGGACTATCCCGAGGAAATCGCGCGGCTCTTTTCCCAAGCGGGCGCGGCGGAGGAATGACCCCGCGTCAGGACCGGTCGGCGAGCCGGCCCTCGACCCTTTCCCGGAACTCCGCGATCACGTCCGCATGATCCCGGTCGGCCTCGATCGCCAAGCGGCGCAGCCCGAAATGCACATGCGCCATCTGCTGGTAATAGGCCGTGTAGGCATAGTTCGTGGCCGCCCCCGCGGCGGCCCCGAGTACCGGCACCGTCTGGGCCGCCAGTTTCTGCCCAAGAACGGTCGCCAGCCGCGGCGCCACCCGGGCAACCAGCGCCTGGACCGTCGCCCCGGTCACCGCCATGCGGGTGCTGAGGAAGGCCAGGTCGGCGCCGTCGTCGTGATCGAGCGGGCCGGCCGCCGCGAACACCTGCACGCAGTCGAAGCGCACGCCGGGCTCTTCGGGGTTGAAGCCGTGGGTAACGGCGACGTCCTGGATGGCGCGCAGCAGCACCGTGGTGGTGAACGGCAGTTCGGCAAGCGCGCTGCCCAGACCGCCCCAGCCGCCGGCGGCCCCCATGGCGGTGGTCATCGCGCGGCTCATCCAGACGGTGTTTTCCGGCACCACCCCGCGAGAGCGATGCGCGGCCGCCATGGCCGCGGTCAGGGCCTCTTCCGTCGCGTCGTTCAGCCGGTGGCGTACGGCCACGGGCAGACGGTCAAGCAGGGACTCGGCCTGCCCGCCGATCATGTTGAGCACCTTGATCCCGGCGTTCCCGGCCTTGGCGTGGCGGCGGACGAGCGCCTGCATCCGCGCCTCGGCCGTCTGCGGCTCAATGGGGTTTTCGAGGACTTCCATCGCGTGGCTCCGGCTTTGTCCCCACGAAGATCGGCCGAAACCCGCGCGCTTTCAAGTGGCGGGCCGCACCCGCCCCGAAATTCCCCGCCATCCGCCGGGCACAAGCGCAAGACCGAGGATCCGGGCGGGGTTGGTCGGCGGCGGCATCTCGACCCCTGTCAGCGGGGCAAACCCGAAACGCCCGTAATAGGGGGCATCCCCCACCAGCATCACCCGCGCCCAGCCCAGGCTCGCGGCCTCGCGCAGGCTTTCCCGGATCAGCCAGCCGCCCAGCCCCTCGCCCTGGTGGGTCGGATGCACCGCGACGGGCCCCAGCAGCAGCGCGGGCGCGCCACCCACCCTGACCGGCCAGAACCGGATGGCCCCGGCGAGAATGCCCTCGGCATCCCGCGCGACCAGGCTGAGCCCCGCGACGGGGGGCACCCCGTCGCGCAGGCGATAGGAGGACAGCGCCTCGCGGCCCGGCGCGAAACAGAGGTCGAACAGGGCCTCGACCTCCCACCAGTCCTCGGGCGTTTCGGGCCGCAGATCGAACATGCGGATTTCCCCGTGAAATCGGCTGGCGTTGCCGGTAGCACGGCGTTAGGTCTGGCACAAACCAGTAAATGCGAGAGCCCGATGTTCTACAAACCGGAAGACGGCCACGGTCTGCCGCACAATCCCTTCAACGCCATCGTCACGCCCCGGCCCATCGGCTGGATCGCCACCCGCGGCGCAGACGGCGCGGAGAACCTGGCGCCCTATTCCTTCTTCAACGCGGTGGCCTATGTGCCGCCGCAGGTGATGTTCGCCTCTACCTCGGCCAAGCCCGACCGCGAAGGGACCAAGGACAGCGTGTCCAATATCCGCGAGACCGAGGTCTTCTGCGTGAATATCGTGGAATACGCCATGCGGGACGTGATGAACCGCACCTCGGGGCCCTGGGAAAAGGAAACCGACGAGTTCGAGCTTGCCGGCGTCGAGAAGGCCGCCTGCGAAACGATCGCCTGTTCGCGCGTGGCCAATGCGCCCGCCGCATTGGAATGCAGGCTCACCCGGATCGTGCAGTTGCCCGGCGAGGCGAATTTCGTGACCTTCGGCGAAGTGACGGGGGTGCACCTGCGTGACGACTGCCTCGTCGACGGCATTTTCGACGTGCTGCGCTTCAACCCGCTGACGCGCATGGGATACCGCGATTATTCGGTGATCCGCGAGAAATTCAGCCTGCAGCGCCCGGGCGATTGAGCGGCCCGCCCGGCGCGCGCTACTTGCGCAGCCGGGCGTTGGAAAAGCCTGCCCCGCGCACCCTGCGCATAGCCGTGTCGAGCTTTGGCTGCGTGCGGAAGGGGCCGGCCAGGACAACCGTGTAGGATTTCCCGTTGCGGCTGAGCCGGCCGATCCGCGCCGGCAGGCCGGTCCCCGCCAGCCGCCGGGCGGCGCGCTTGGCCTGGGCCCGATCGCTGTAGACGGCCGCCTGCACGTACCGGTGGCTGGCGTTGCGCGCCATCTTCTGCGCGGGTTCGGAACGGGTCGAGACCGTGGCCCGCGCCGGAATGTCCCGCGTGGCGGCCGTGCGCTGCGTCGTCTTCGGCACGCGGCCCTGCGTGGCCACCGTGCCCCCGGCTGCCCGCTGCGCCGCATGGCTGCTGTCGGGGTATTGCAGGCCTGGATATTTGTGCGTCACATCCTGCCCGGTCCGGGGATCGACAAGCCGCCGCGGCACCGTGTCGGTCCAGACCGCTTGCATCTTGGTGCGGCCCGCGGGCGACTGATGCGCGCGCCTGGGGTTCAGGCGCCCGTCATCCCAGGCAGCTTCGTAGCCTTCGGGAACACGCACGCCGCGGGCGGCCCGCTGCTTTTCGTAGACGTGGCTCGGCACGATCCGCGTCGTCATTGCGTCCCGGGGCCGCTTTGGCACGGTCCGCGGTGCGGGACGCGGCGAGGGCGGAGGGGCCACGCGCGCTGGTCCGGCCCCTGTCGCCTGCGGCCGCGGCCGGTCGGCAACGGTGACGTGCGGCACCGCCTGCGGGCTGCAGCGCACGCCGTCACCCCGCAAATAGCGTGCCGAAACGCCGCTCACTTCGTCGCAGGCCGGCCGCTGGGAGGCGGGCTTGCGCACCACGACGCGCTTGACCGCCTTGGGCTTGGCCGGCTTGGCCGGGGCGGCCGGCTGCGCGCTCGTGCGCGGGGCCCGTTTCGGCGGCTTGGCCTTGGTGCCGTCGACGCGCGGGGCCTTGACCGCGGCCACATCGGTGCCGGCCGCCGGTTTCGGCGCGGGTTTGCGAACGACCTTCTTGGGTGCCGGATCGGGCTCCGGCGCGGCCCGCGGGGCCGTCTCTTGTGCGGGGGCGCTCTTGGCGAAGGTGGGCTGCTGGCCGCAGATCACCTTGCGGTCGCGCGTGACACGGGGCACCCAGTTCACCTCGCCGTCGATACCTGCCCGGACGAAGACGCAGCCGCGGCTATCCACGTATTGCCGGCCCTCGTAGGAGGCCGGCGGGAATTCGGCCGGAACCTGCATCTCGGACAGGGTCTGGGCCTGCGCGCTCCCAAGGCAGGCCGACGCAGCGATGGCAGCAATCGCTATTGCCCTCTGAACAATCATGTTTTCCCCCAAGCAGACGGGGGAAGAGTGCCCGATTTGCCTGGGTGAGTAAACAGGTATTGGCCTATTTGGTGCCGTACATGCGGTCGCCCGCATCACCTAGGCCAGGCAGGATGTATCCCTTTTCGTTCAACCGCTCGTCCACCGCGGCGGTCACGATGGGCACGTCGGGGTGCGCTTCTTGCATCCGGGCCACGCCTTCGGGGGCGGCCAGCAGGCACAGGAAACGCAGGTGGCGCGCGCCCCTCTCCTTAAGCATGTCGATCGCCGCGGCCGAGGAATTGCCGGTGGCCAGCATCGGGTCCACCACGATCACCATCCGTTCGGACAGGAGCTCGGGAACCTTGAAGTAGTATTGCACCGGTTTCAGGGTCTGTTCGTCCCGGTAGAGCCCGATGAAGCCGACGCGGGCCGAGGGGATCAGCTCCAGCATCCCGTCCAGCAGCCCGTTACCGGCCCGCAGGATCGACACGAGCGCAAGCTTGCGGCCCGCCAGCACCGGGGCGTCCATTTCTTCCAGCGGCGTTTCGATGCGCCGGGTGGTCATCGGCAGCTCGTAGGTCACTTCGTAGGCAAGCAGCTGGCTGATCTCGCGCAGGAGCTGGCGGAAGACGGCCGTCGAGGTGTCCTTTTCACGCATGATCGTGAGCTTGTGCTGAATGAGCGGATGCTTCACGACGGTCAGGTGCTGGTCCATCATCTCTTCCTCAGTTGCGGCCGCTGTCCCTGACTATCCAGTGACTGCGCCGCTGGCAATCGCCAAAGCGCGCCGGGCCCGGTCAGCCAACGGGAAGGAAGCTGCGCCCCGGCCCCGGGGAGGGCACGCCCAGATGGGCGGCCACGCTGGCGCCAACATCGGCAAAGGCCACCTGCCCGATCTCCCCGGCTCCGTAGCCCGCAACGAGGACCGGCACGCGCTCGCGCGTGTGATCGGTGCCCGGCCAGGTGGGATCGTTGCCGTGATCGGCCGTGATCAGCAGCATGTCCCCCCCGCGCAGACCCGCCAGCAGATCCCCAAGCTGCGCGTCGAAGCGTTCCAGCGCCGCGGCGTAGCCGGCCACGTCGCGGCGGTGGCCATAGAGGCTGTCGAACTCGACCAGGTTGGCGAAAGTCAGGCTGCCCTCCCCGGCCTCCGCCACGGCGCGGGCGAGATGGGCCATCAGGTCCGAATCCGGCCCGGTGCACAGATCGTCGATGCCCTGCATCGCGAAGATGTCGCCGATCTTGCCGATCGCGTGGACCGTGCCGCCGGCCTGCTGCACCCAATCGCACAGCGTGGGTTCCGGTGGCGGCAGGGCGAAGTCGCGCCGGTTTGCCGTTCGGATGAACCCGTCCTCGGGTGTGCCGACAAAGGGCCGGGCAATCACGCGGGCCACGCGCATCGCGTGCAGCGGCGGGGCGACCGCCCGGCATAGATCCAGCAGGCGCTGAAGGCCGAAATGCGCCTCGTGGGCGGCGATCTGGAAGACGCTGTCGGCCGAGGTGTAGCAGATCGGCCAGCCAGTATGGATATGCACCTCGCCCAGGTCGTCGAGGATGCGCGTGCCCGAGGCGTGGCAATTGCCAAGAATGCCCGCCACCCCGGCGGCGGCCTTGACGGTTTCGACAACTGCTTCGGGGAAGGCGGGGCACGTGTCGGGGAAATGGTGCCACTCCCAGGGCACCGGCACGCCGGCCAGCTCCCAGTGGCCCGAGGGTGTGTCCTTGCCCCGCGAGATCTCGGTCGCCGCCCCCCACAGCCCCTCTGGCCGGCGCCCCAGGCCCGGCACCCGCGCGCCCGAGGCCAGGTCGACCGCGGCCCCCAGCCCCAGGCGATCGAGGGTCGGCAGGTTAAGCCCCGCGGGCCGTGCCCGGGCGATGTGGGCCACCGTGTTGGCCCCGGTATCCGGCGCCCCGCCGGTCGTGAAGTCCGCGGCATCCGGCGCCCCGCCGATTCCCACCGAATCCAGAACGACCAGGAAGGCGCGCGCCATCAGCCCAGCCTTTCGTGGATCAATGGCGGCACCGTCGGCGGGGACGGCGCGATGGTTATGGCGCGATGCAGGGCGGCTTCCGCCCGGTCGGCCTGTTCAGTGCGGGCGGCATGAATGCGCAAAAGCGGTTGGCCCGCGTGCACCTGCGTGCCGAGCCGCACGACCTGGTCCAGCCCCACCGCGGGATCGATGCCGTCGGTCTCGACCCGCCGGCCGCCGCCGAGGTCGATCACGGCAAATCCCATCGCCTCACCGTCCATCCCCGCGACGTATCCGTCGCGGTCGGCGACCAGTTCGCGGATGACCGCCGCCTCGGGCAGGAAGCGCGGCCAGCAGTCGACGAATTGCACCGGCCCGCCCAGGCCGGCCACCATGCGGCCGAAGCGTTCGGCGGCCTCACCTCGGGCGATGGCGCGGGCGATGTGGCAGGCGCCCTCTTCCGGCCCCTCCGCAAGCCCTGCCCCGGCCAGCACGGCCCCGCCGAGCGCCGCGCTCACCTCCGCCAGGGGGCCCTCTGCCTCGCCGGTCAGCACACGCAGGGCCGCGGCCACTTCCAGTGCGTTGCCGACAGCCGGGGCAAGCGGCTGGCTCATGTCGGACACCAGCGCACGGGCCGGGCACCCGGCGGCATTTGCGGTCTCGACCAGCGCCCCGGCCAGGGCCCGGGCGTCTGCGGGCGTCTTCATGAAGGCGCCGCTGCCCAGCTTCACGTCCAGCACCAGCCCCTCTAGCCCCGCTGCCAGCTTCTTGGACAGGATCGAGGCGGTGATGAGATCCAGGCTTTCCACGGTCGCGGTCACGTCGCGCACGGCATAGAGGCGTCGGTCCGCCGGGGCGAGCTCGGCCGTGGCCCCGGCTATGACGCATCCCGCCTGCTGCACGACGCGGCGGAACCGGCCGCGGGTCAGCTGCGTCCCCACGCCCGGGATCGCCTCGATCTTGTCCAGCGTGCCGCCCGTGTGCCCCAATCCACGGCCCGAGACCATCGGAACGACGGCCCCGCAGGCGGCGAGCGCCGGCGCCAGCACCAGGCTGACGCAGTCGCCCAGGCCGCCGGTGGAGTGCTTGTCAAGCACCGGCCCGTCGAGTTGCCAGGCCAGCGTCTCGCCGCTGTCGCGCATGGCCAGGGTCAGCGCGGTGCGCCCCGCCGCGTCTAGGCCGCTCAGGGCCACCGCCATGGCAAAGGCGCCGGCCTGGGCATCGCTTACGCGGCCATCGGCCAGGCCCTGGGCGAACCACCGCAGATCCTCGGGGGCGACGGGCGCCTTGTCACGCAGCGCGGCGAGGAGGCGGCGCGCGTCCGTCACGTCAGCCCCGCACCACATGCGCGCGCCCGAAAGCGCCCGGCAGAAGTTCGCCCAGGGTGGCGCGGGTTTCGCGCCCGTCGAGAGCGGCCATGGTCACGGGCACCTGCGGGCCGCCGAATTCCGCCAGCCGCTGGCGGCAGCCCCCGCAGGGACTGATCGGATCGGCGCTGTCGGCGATGACCGCGACCTCGGTCAGGGCCGTCTCGCCCGCCGCCACCATGGCGGCGATGGCGCCGGTTTCGGCGCAGGTGCCCTCGGGGTAGGCGGCGTTTTCCACGTTGCATCCGGCATAGACGCGCCCCGAGGCACCGCGCACCGCCGCCCCCACCCGGAAGCCGGAATAGGGCGCATGCGCGTTCTCGCGCGCCTCCCGCGCAGCCTGTATGAGAGACATCGCGCCCCCCTGTCTGCAAACCTCCGGCGCCGCGCGCCGGGCCTTGAGACTGCGCGCCAGCGCCCCCGAATGCAAGAGGCGCACCACCCGTCACGAGGCGGTCACGCGGTCCTCGCTTTCCCAGGTGCCGGCATTCTCGAGGATGAAATCGGGATCCTCGAAGGCGCCGCGCAGGATGTCTTCGTAAAGCGCGGCCTCCTCCTCCTTGTCGAGGGGACGATCCTTGCCCGAGACGATCATCAGCGCCCGCTCCAGCGCGGCAACAGTGCCCGACCCCTCGTCGAACTGCGCCTTCTTGCGCCAGACCAGGCTGTCGGGCAGCAGATCGGCGCAGGCCTTGCGCAGGATCCATTTCTCGGTCGTCTCGCCGGTGCTTTCGTGATCGGCGGGGTCGGTCTTGCGCATCTTCAGCGTGGCCGGGATCGACTGTGCGAAATCGATCAGGTCGCGGTCCAGGAAGGGTGTGCGCGCCTCCAGGCTTTCGGCCATGGTGATCCGGTCGACCCGCTGGAGGTTGATATTGTGCATCGCGTTCAGGCTGCGGGTCAGTTCCTCGGCCAGGTCGCGGGGGTGATCGGCATAGGCGTGATGGTAACTGTAGCCGGCGAAGAGTTCATCCGCGCCCTCCCCCGTCAGCACCGCCTTGACGTGCTGGGCGGCGAGCTTGGCCACGAAATGCGTGGGCACGGCCGAGCGCACAAGATCCACATCGGCGCTTTCGAGATGGTAGATCACATGCGGCAGCACCTCGGCCACGTCCTGCGCGGTGAAGACCTGTTCGTAGTGGTCCGAGCCGATGTGGGCGGCCACTTCGCGCGCGGCGGCGAGATCGGGGCTGCCGGCCATGCCGACGGCGAAGGTCTTGAGCGGGCGATCGCGCTGCTGCGCCGCGAGCGCGGCGATGATCGAACTGTCCAGCCCGCCCGAGAGGAAGCTGCCCACCTCCACGTCGGCGACCATCCACTTGGCCACCGCTTCCTCAAGCACCAGCCGCAGCTCGGCCGCTGTCGCGTCGATGTCCAGGTCGGCCTCCTCCTCGCCGGCGCCGTGGGGGGTGCGGTACCACTGGCGCATCCCGTCGTGGCTGTCGAAAAGTGCACCGGGGCCGATCGATTCCACGCTGTCGACCTGCAGCCCGTCGAATGCCTTGAGTTCCGAGGCGAAGGCCATCCCGTCACCGATGCGCGCGAGATAGAGCGGCTTGATGCCCAAGGGATCGCGGGCGGCGATGATGCGGCTGCGGGTGGCCAGCACGAAGGCGAACATGCCGTCCAGCCGCGCGACCCAGCGAAGCGCGCCAGAGCGGAACAGGTGCAGGATCGATTCGCTGTCGCTTTCGGTCTCGAAGGCCGACTCGCCCAGGATCGCGCGCAGGTCGGCATGGTTGTAGATCTCGCCGTTGGCGACCAGCATGTCGCGGTCCTGGTAGATGGGCTGGAGACCGTCCTGGGTGCCGATTATCGACAACCGGCAGTGCGCCATGACGACAGGCGCGCCTTGACCGCGGATGACCTCCACCGCGTCGGGCCCGCGATGCGCGATCTTCTTGATCATGCGCGAGGCGAGCGCCTCGTCCCCGATATTCCACAGACAAACAAAACCGCACATCAGCCCGGACCTATCCTTTTCGCATTCCCAAACGGGTGCCCGCGGCGTGATCGCGTGCCAAACGCGCCGGCCACCCTTCCCTCGTGACCTTAAGCACCCTCGGCCGCATTACAAGGTGCCCGCCGAAATCCCGCCTTCCCCCCTGCGCCAATCTTGTTTAGCCTTAAACTAAACGCCAAGGGGGAGGGCCGATCAGCCATGTCCGAGACAACCAAGGAGACATTGCGCCAAGCGGCCCTGGCCTATCACGAGCACCCCCAGCCCGGGAAACTGGAGATCCGCGCGACCAAGCCGTTGGCCAATGGTCGTGACCTTGCCCGCGCCTATTCGCCGGGGGTGGCCGAGGCCAGCCTGGAAATCGCCAAGGACGAGACCAGCGCGAGCCGCTACACCGCCCGCGCCAACCTGGTGGCCGTGGTGTCGAACGGATCGGCCGTGCTGGGCCTGGGCAACATCGGGCCGTTGCCGTCCAAGCCGGTGATGGAGGGCAAGGCGGTCCTGTTCAAGAAATTTGCCGATATCGACTGTTTCGACCTGGAGATCAACGAGAGCGACCCGGAAAAGCTGGCCGAGATCGTCTGCGCGCTGGAGCCCACCTTCGGCGCGATCAACCTCGAGGACATCAAGGCACCCGACTGTTTCATCGTGGAAAAGCTCTGCCGCGAGCGGATGAACATCCCCGTCTTCCACGACGACCAGCACGGCACCGCCATCGTGGTGGGGGCGGCGGCCACGAACGCGCTGCATGTCGCGGGCAAATCCTTCGAGGAGATCAAGATCGTCTCGACGGGGGGCGGCGCGGCCGGCATCGCCTGCCTGAACCTGCTACTGAAACTGGGGGTGCGGCGCGAGAACGTCTGGCTTTGCGACATTCACGGCCTAGTCCACGAAGGACGCACCGAAGACATGACCCCGCAGAAGGCGGAATTCGCGCAGGCCAGCCAGCTGCGCACTCTGGACGAGGTGATCGAGGACGCGGACCTCTTCCTGGGCCTGTCAGGGCCCGACGTGCTCAAGCCCGAGATGGTGGCGCGCATGGCGGACCGGCCGATCATCTTCGCCCTGGCCAACCCCGTGCCCGAGATCATGCCCGATGTCGCGCGCGAGGTCTCCCCCGATGCCATCATCGCGACCGGGCGCAGCGATTTTCCCAACCAGGTCAACAACGTGCTGTGCTTTCCCTTCATCTTCCGCGGGGCGCTGGACGTGGGCGCAACCGAGATCAACGACGCCATGCAGATCGCCTGCGTCGACGGGATCGCGGAACTCGCCCGCCAGACGACAAGCGCCGAGGCCGCCGCGGCCTACCGCGGAGAGCAGTTGACCTTCGGGGCGGACTACCTGATTCCCAAGCCCTTCGATCCGCGCCTGTCGGGCATCGTTTCCTCCGCCGTGGCGCGCGCCGCGATGGAGACCGGGGTGGCGGCGCGTCCGCTGGAAGACATGGATACCTACAAGCAGCGCTTGGACGCCAGTGTCTACAAGTCCGCGCTGCTCATGCGCCCGGTGTTCGAAGCCGCGGCCACCGCCGAGCGGCGCATCGTCTTCGCCGAGGGCGAGGACGAACGCGTGCTGCGCGCCGCCCAGGCGATCCTGGAAGAGACGACCGAGCAACCGATACTGATCGGCCGCCCCGGCGTCATCGAGACGCGTTGCGAACGCATGGGGCTGGAGATCCGCCCCGGGCGCGACTTCAACATCGTGAACCCCGAGAACGATCCGCGTTACCGCGACTACTGGGGCAGCTACCATGAACTCATGAAGCGCCGCGGCGTGACACCGGATATCGCCAAGGCGATCATGCGCACCAACACCACCGCGATCGGGGCCGTGATGGTCCATCGGGGGGAAGCGGACTCTCTGATCTGCGGCACCTTCGGAGAATACCGCTGGCACCTCGGCTACGTCACGCAGGTGCTGAGCAACGAGACCTTCTACCCCCACGGCGCGCTATCCATGATCATCCTGGAGGACGGTCCGCTGTTCATCGCCGATACGCATGTGCATTCGCTGCCGACGCCCGCCCAGTTGGCCGAGGCCGCGATCGGCGCCGCGCGACACGTCCGGCGGTTCGGGATCGAGCCCAAGGTCGCGCTGTGTTCCCAGTCGCAGTTCGGCAACCAGGCCGAGGGCGCGGGCAAGCGCCTGCGCGAGGCCCTGAGCATCCTGGACCACACCGAGCGGGGATTTTCCTACGAGGGGGAAATGAACGTCGATGCGGCGCTGGATGCCAGGTTGCGAGCGCGTCTGCTGCCGGACAACCGCCTGGACGGCGCGGCGAACGTCCTGATCTTCGCCCATGCCGATGCCGCTTCGGGCGTGCGCAACATCCTCAAGATGAAGGCGGGCGGGCTGGAAGTGGGGCCCATCCTCATGGGCATGGGCAACCGGGTCCATATCGTGACGCCGGGGGTGACGGCGCGGGGGCTTCTGAACATGGCTGCCATCGCCGGGACGCCGGTGGCGCACTACGGATGAGACGGCCCGAATCCCCGCGGACGGGCCGCCCCCTTGCCGCGCGATGTTTGCAAGCGGGCAGTTTGCACATTTGCAAAACCGGAAAGTGTTTTCCGGTGAAAGATATTGCGGGCAGGGACTTTGCAAAAATTCGCAGGCTTTTGGGCCCGCATTGTTGCAGAATCCATGCGGTATTCTGCCACGTCGCGGGCGCGCATCTTGTCGCAATGCGAGCCTGTCCGTAACAGAAGCGCGACCGATTGGAGGAGGACACGATGGCATACAAGGACGTCTACGAGAGCTGGAAAGCCGATCCCGACGGTTTCTGGATGGAGCAGGCCAGAGCCATCGACTGGGACCAGATGCCGTCCAAGGCGCTTTTCGAGACCGAGGCGCCCGTGCCGGAGTGGTTCGTCGATGGCATGGTCAACACCTGCTGGAACGCCGTTGACCGGCACGTCGAACAGGGCCGGGGCGAGCAGACCGCGATCATCTATGACAGCCCCGTCACCCACACCAAGCGCGAGATCCCTTACGTCGAGCTGCGCAACCGCGTGGCCACGCTCGCCGGCGCGCTGCGCGCCAAGGGCGTCGAGAAAGGCGACCGCGTCATCATCTACATGCCGATGATCCCCGAGGCGCTGGAGGCCATGCTGGCCTGCGCCCGGCTGGGGGCGATCCACTCCGTCGTGTTCGGCGGCTTCGCCAGTCACGAGCTGGCCGTGCGCATCGATGACTGCAAGCCCAAGGCGATCATCGCCGCCTCCTGCGGGATCGAGCCGGGCCGCGTGGTGCATTACAAGCCGCTTCTGGACGGGGCCCTGGAGCAGGCGGCGCACCAGCCCGATTTCTGCGTGATCTTCCAGCGCGAACAGGAGGTGGCCGACCTCAAACCCGGGCGCGACGTGAATTGGCACGGTTTCCAGTACGGCGTGGAGCCGGCCGCCTGCGTGCCGGTGGAAGGCAACCACCCCGCCTATATCCTTTATACGTCGGGCACCACGGGACAGCCCAAGGGCGTGGTGCGCCCCACGGCCGGACACTTGGTGGCGCTGAACTGGTCGATGAAGAACATCTACAACGTCGACCCGGGCGATGTGTTCTGGGCCGCCTCCGACGTGGGCTGGGTCGTCGGGCACAGCTACATATGCTACGCCCCGCTCATCCACGGCAACACGACCGTCGTCTTCGAGGGCAAGCCCGTTGGCACGCCCGATGCCGGCACCTTCTGGCGGGTGATCTCGGAGCACAAGGTCAAGAGTTTCTTCACCGCACCAACCGCCTTCCGCGCGATCAAGCGCGAGGATCCCAAGGGCGAGTTCGTCAAGAAACACGACCTGAGCTGTCTGAAAACGCTCTACCTTGCCGGTGAGCGGGCCGACCCGGATACCATCAACTGGGCCGCGGCGCAGCTTCAGGTGCCGGTGGTCGACCACTGGTGGCAGACGGAAACCGGCTGGGCGATCACGGCGATCCCGATGGGGATCGAGGAGATGGAGATCAAGATCGGCTCCTCGGGCGTGCCGATGCCGGGCTACGACGTCCAGATCCTCGACGAGGCGGGCCAGCCGCAGGGCCCGGACACCCTGGGCGCGGTCGCGATCAAGCTGCCGCTGGCGCCGGGCACCCTGCCGACGCTATGGAACGCCGAAGGGCGGTTCCGCAACTCCTACCTCGATCACTTCCCCGGCTATTACGAAACCGGTGACGCCGGCATGATCGACCAGGACGGCTACCTCTACATCATGGCGCGCACCGACGACGTGATCAACGTGGCCGGCCACCGCCTGTCCACGGGGGGAATGGAGGAAGTGCTGGCCGATCACCCCGACGTGGCCGAATGCGCGGTGATCGGGGTGAGCGACGAGCTGAAGGGCCAGTTGCCCGTCGGCTTTCTGTGCCTGACCAAGGGCGTGAACCGGCCCGAGGAAGAGATCGTGAAGGAATGCGTGGACATGATCCGCGATCACATCGGCCCCGTCGCCGCCTTCAAGACCGCGGTGGTCGTTGACCGCCTGCCCAAGACGCGCTCGGGCAAGATCCTGCGCGGCACAATGGTCAAGATCGCGGACGGCGCGGAGTTCAAGACGCCCGCCACGATCGACGACCCGGCGATCCTGGACGAAATCCGCGAGGCCCTCAGCCGGATCGGCTATCCCAAGGGCTGAAGGCGGCACGGCCCGCCCCGGGCTTGACCCGGGGCCTCGGGGCAGACCAGGGGGTCCCGGCTCGGGGGCCGGGACGGGGGGTGCAGAACCGGCAAGGCCGGCCCGCGATCATCCGGGCCGGCCTTGGCTTTTCCTGACGGCGCCGGCTCAGTCCCACCCGGCCTGCAGCACCAGGCAGCTTTCGCCGCGGCCACGCTGGCGCACGTTGGCGCGGGTGCCCTCGCCAAACTGGAAAATGCCGCAGGAATGCCCCCGGCCCGATTGATCCAGCGTGGCCTCGTGGCCGTCACCGTCCTGCTCGATGATGCCCCGGTGGCCCTGGCCGCTCTGGCCGATGGCCGCCGCGTTGCCGTTGCCCTGCTGAGAGACATGCGCATCCGATTCGACCTGCTTGTGCAGGGCGTAGAGCCCCAGGCCGACCCGCAGCGCCTGCGCCTCCTGGGCATTGCGCGGATTGACGGTCAGGCTGACCGAACCGCCCGCATGAGCGACACCCGTCGCAAGGGTGGCAAGGGCGATGGCTGTGGAAAGAAGCGTGCGTTTCATGGCGATGGTCTCCTGTCGGATTGAGGGTGGACTTTTACAGGTCGGTGGCCTCCGACGCCGAGCGACAGACGACGGTGCGGCCGCCCCAGCTCAGCGTCAGTTCCACGTCGTATTCGCCGGGATCGCCGCCGAAGCGGGCTTTCCCCAGCGTGGCCGAGCGGCCGGCGGCGACCGAGAAGTCGCCGGACTGCCGGATCACCGAGGATCCGCCGCCGCCCGCTTGCGTGATGTTCATCGCGTAGCGGCCCGAAAGGTCGGCATCGGCGTGAACATGGCCTTCCAGTTGCACGCCCGTGCCGGTCGCGCGCTTGACGATCTCGCAGGTCAGGGGCATCTCGGGCTCTGCCGATTGATGGGCGATACCGGGCATCGCCTCGGCCAGAAGCGCGGCCGCGGGGATCGCCGCCAGCGCCGCCAGGCGGAGGGGTGTCTTGATGGGGGTCATGTCTCGTCTCCTTGCTTGTCGGGGCGGGCACCGGGGCGGATCGCGCCCCGGGCCCGGGGGCGGCGGGGGCCTCAATCCTGAACGATGACGGCCACGTTGCCGTCGCCGTGCTGGCGCGAGGTGGCGGAATTGCCGTGGCCGGACTGGATCACCCCGACGGCGTTGCAATTACCGCGCTGGCGGGTATCGGCCTGGTGATGGCCCCCGAACTGCGCCACGCCGCTGACGTTGCAGCGCCCGTCCTGCTGGGTGCTGGCGTTGTTGCGGTGGCCCGACTGGCCGACGACGGTCCGGTTGCCCGCGCCGTCCTGGGTGGAGACAGAGGTGTTGCCCCATCCGTCCTGAAAGACGCTGAGCCGGTTCGAATGCCCGCTCTGCGCGCCGCCGGCACCGTTGTCGGCGCCCCATTGCTCGATGACGACACTGTTGCCGCCGGCAAAGCTCTGGGCGGCGGCGCCGGTCATCACCATCAGGGAAAGGGCGGTGGTCTTCAGAATACGTGTCATGGTCATTGGTTCGGTCCTCTTCTCAAATTGCCTTCTTTCGCGTGTCGCCGCGTGGCGACTGGTTTGCGGGATCGACGGGACGCGGGGACCGCGCTGTCGATGAGGCAAGCGTGAGGCCGGCCCGGAAAGTCAGGCAATATCTTGGCCGGGCTATCCGATGACGCGCAGTGGAAAGCCGGCCGATATCGGATAACGGCGGGGAAAAAACGCTTTAGTTTTCGAATGTTATGAATGAATGCGCCTTGACGTACAGTTCAGGGAGGCCGCCTGCGTGGTTTGCGCCGGCAGGGCGGGCGCCAAGGCGCGAACCGGCGCGCTAGGATGCGTGGCCGGTTTCGCGGGGGTCCATCATGCCCTCCTTCACCCCCATCCGGATCAGGACGTAGTTGACCGGATAGGCCGCGATCAGCCCGCAGGTCAGCGACACGATGAGCGAGGACCAGAACAGCACGTCCCCCAGCCGGGCGTCACCGGCCAGATACAGATCGACGCCGATCGCCACGATCTCCATCACGACGATGCTGGGCGTCTCGGAATAGAAGGCATCCCACAGGGCCCGGCTCCAGGGCGTGCCCTCCTGGACGAGCGGCCCCACCGTCAGGGCAAAACCGGCGGCATAGGCAAAGGAGAACGTCACCACGACAACCCAGTGGGTGCCAAGCGCCAGGATCCCCACGGCCAGGACCAGCCCCACGATCTCGCCCATGCCGCAGCCCGAATAACAGTGCGCCACCGACCGCACGGCGCGGCGGAAGGGGCCATCGGCCGCGATCTCCTTGCGGCCCGTGCCCCAGTAGAGGGCCAGCCCCAGCGGCCCCGAGTAGACGACGGTCAGCCCCCAGACCCATTTCATCAGCGGCATCAGATGCGCGTTGCGCACCTGCAGGTCGCGGATCAGCACCGCCAGGCTGGGCAACATCAACAGCGCCCAGCCGACGATGAACCACGGGCTGGACATGATCGCGCGCAGTGTTTCCATGCTGGCACCTCCGGGCGCTCAACACGGCGCACCCGGCGCAGTTCCCCTCAGACGAACTGCTCGCGGATCAGACGTTCCTCCAGCCCGTGCCCCGGATCGAAGAGGATGCGATGCGCGATCTCCTCCGCCGACTGGATCTCGACCCAGAGGACATTCTCCACCCAGCGGCTGTCGGCATCCGCCATGACGGGCCGCTTCTTTGGGTCCAGGATATCGAACCGGACGTGCGCAGTCTTCGGCAGGAGCGCCCCGCGCCACCGCCGTGGCCGGAAGGCCGCGACCGCCGTCAGAGCCAGCACGTCGGATCCGATCGGCAGGATCGGTCCATGCGCGGAATAGTTGTAGGCCGTGGACCCCGCCGGCGTCGCCACCAGCGCCCCGTCGCAGACAAGCTCGGCCAGCCGGAGGTGCCCGTCTATGGTGATCTTCAGCTTCGCCGCCTGCGGCCCCGCCCGCAAAAGCGAGACCTCGTTGATCGCCAGCGCCTCGTGCATGGCGCCGTCCACGCATTTCGCGGTCATCCGAAGGGGGTTGATCACCTCTTCCTCGGCGGCCTCCAGCCGGTCCAGCAGATCGCTTTCGCTGTATTCGTTCATCAGGAAACCGACCGTCCCTCGGTTCATCCCGTAGACAGGCGCATCGAGGTCCTGCGTACGGTGCAGGGTGTGCAGCATGAAGCCGTCGCCGCCCAGGGCCACGATCACCTCGGCCTGCGTCTCGGGGACATTGCCGTAGCGGGCGATCAGCGCCGCCCGCCCCGTCTGGGCCGAGGGCACGTCGCTGGCAACGAAGGCAATCTTCCTGACCATTCCCGCTCCGTTTCCGATGCGCGTCTTGAGCCTCGGATCGAAGCACAAATCTCCACCTCATGCCAGAGATGCCGGTCCCGCAGGGCCATTTGTCGCTTTAAAACCTTTCGCGCGCACTAGGTTTCCGATAAGAAATTGCCAAACACCCACCACGGAGTATTGACCATGCCGCACGATGGAAATCCCGCTTTCGCCGACAAGGATTTCTTCACGGAGTCGCTTTCGTCTCGGGATCCGGAGGTTTCGGAGGCGATCGGCGGGGAGCTTGGGCGCCAGCGGGCCGAGATCGAGCTGATCGCGAGCGAGAACATCGTCTCTGCGGCGGTGCTTGAGGCGCAGGGCAGCGTCCTGACGAACAAATACGCCGAGGGCTACCCGGGGCGGCGCTACTACGGGGGCTGCCAGCACGT
>NHTQ01000003.1:140000-421092 GCA_002166865.1 Rhodobacteraceae bacterium WFHF2C18 | reverse complement strand
GCCCCCTTCAACGGCTGCGCATCGCCATACTCTTCCCGAAGGGCCATAAGCCCCGGCATCTCCGTCTCCGCAATCGCAATCTCCCGACGGCCGTAATCCGACAGGGAAATGTCGCGGATAATGTAATCATCGGCCATGTTATTGGCTCCCCAAGCAATGGTTTGTATGGCAGATAGCACCGACAATGGCGCGGGGCAACGCGCCTCTTCTGGGCCCTTTTCGCCGGCGGCGCGACCCGTTAGAACGGGGCGTCCCGCCGCTTGCAGTCACCGGAGGATCCGTGCCGCAACCCCGCGCCTGGCAAAAGATGCTCTCGGGGCGCCGCCTCGACCTGCTCGATCCCACGCCGGTGGACATCGAGATCGAGGATATCGCGCACGGGCTGAGCTTCGTGGCGCGCTGGAACGGCCAGACACTGGGCGATTTTCCCTATTCGGTGGCCGAGCATTCGCTGCTTGTCGAAACGCTCCATGCCCGGATCGCCCCGGCATCGCCGCCCAAGTGGCGGCTGGCCGCGCTGCTGCACGATGCGCCCGAATACGTGATCGGGGATCTGATCTCGCCGGTGAAGGCGGCCGTCGGGCCCGGCTACGGCGAAATGGAAAAGCGGCTGTCGGCCGCGATTCACCTGCGCTTCGGCCTGCCCGCAGCCCTGCCCGACCGGGTCAAACGCCAGATCAAGCGCGCGGACCGGATCAGCGCCTGGATGGAGGCGACCCGCATCGCCGGCTTCACCGAGGCCGAGGCCAACCGGTTCTTCGGCCGCCCCCGGCCCGAGTTGATCGACGGGCTGAGCATCACCCTGCGCCCGCCGGTCGAGACCCGCGCAGCCTATACCGCGCGGCACGCGGCGCTCATGGCGGAGATGACCTGAGCCTCCGCGTTAACGCGGGGAGCGTTTGGCCAGAATGCGCTGCAGCGTGCGGCGATGCATGTTCAGCCGGCGGGCCGTTTCCGAGACATTGCGATCGCAAAGCTCGTAGACCCGCTGGATGTGCTCCCAGCGGACCCGGTCGGCCGACATCGGGTTCTCGGGCGGCGGCGGCATCTCGTCACTGGTGGCCAGCAACGCATGGGTGATGTCGGTGGCATCGGCAGGCTTGGAAAGGTAATCGGTCGCCCCGATCTTGACGGCGGCGACGGCGGTTGCGATCGCGCCGTAGCCGGTGAGAACGACAATCCGGCTGTCGGGCCGTTTTTCGCGCAGCACCTCGACCACATCCAGCCCGTTGCCATCCTCGAGACGCAGGTCGATCACGGCATACGCGGGGGGCCGCGCCGTGGCGATGGCGGTGCCGCCGGCGACCGACTCGGCGGTTTCCACCTCGAAACCCCGCTTTTCCATCGCCTTGGCCAGACGACGGCGGAAGGCCTCGTCATCGTCGACAAGCAGCAGCGACTTGTCCTCGCCGATTTCCCGCAGGTCCTCGCTCATGCGGCCGGCCTCCCGTTTGCACACATTCGTGGACGGAAACATTAGCTTGCCGGGCAGGTTGCGTCAAACGAACGCGGCTGCATCTCAGCGGGCTTCCAGAAAGCACTGCACCCTGCCGGCCAGCTCCTCGGGGCCGATGTCGCGCCGGAAGTACTCGACGAATCCATGCTCCGGCAGCGTCAGGTAAGTGAAGGTGGAATGATCGACGAGGTAATAGTCCTCCTCGCCCTCCGCCGGCGGACGCTTCTGATAATAGGTGCGGTAGGCCTGGCTGGCCTGCTTGACCTGCTCGGGGCTGCCCGTCAGGCCCAGCATGCGTGGATGCAGGTTATCGGTGAAATCGGCCATCACCTCGGGCGTGTCGCGTTCAGGATCAATGGAGATGAAGACCGGCTTCACCGTCCTGCCGCGCTCCTGCAGGATGTCCACGGCCTGCGCGTTGCGCACACTGTCAAGAGGGCAGACATCCGGGCAGAAGGTGTAGCCGAAGTAGATGAGCGACGGCTTGTCGATCACCTCTTCGCTGGTCACCGTTTCCCCGGTTTCGCTGACCAGCGTGAACGGCCCCCCGATCTGGGATGTGCCACCGGCGACCTGGCCGCTGCGGCACTGGGCGAAACGATCCTCTCCCGCCGGCTGCATGGCGTAGTAGAGCCCACCCAACAGCGCCGCCACCGCCGCGGCCCCCGCAATCGCAAGCATTCGCGTCATTCCCGGATCCTCGTTCTGCTGGGCATCGCCCGAAACCTGTGTCACATCTAACATCGAACGCCACACTTGCAACGGGACGTGACGGCGCAGATGGCAGACCCCGGCCCCGACATCCTGCATTCGCGCAGCCGCGGCAACTGGATCCGCCTGCGGACCCTTATCCTGTTGCGCTGGTGGGCCATCGCGGGACAGGTGGCGGCCCTTATCGTGGCCGAACGCCTTTACGATCTGAACCTCGAACTCGGCTTGTGCTACCTCGTGGTCGGCATCGCCGCGATCAGCAACCTGATCGCGTCCTTCGTCTATCCCGAGACGAAGCGCCTGTCGGAACTCGAAACCCTTCTGTTCGTGCTGTTCGACATGATCCAGCTGGGCCTGATGCTCTACCTGACCGGCGGGCTGAACAATCCCTTTTCCATTCTTGTCGTGGGGCCCGTGACCGTGTCGGCCTCGGCCCTGTCCGCGCGGTCAACGACTTTCCTGGGGTTGGTGGCGATCCTCATCACATCGATCCTGATCGAATTTCACCTGCCCTTGCGCAGCGACATGGGCTTCATCCTGCGGATGCCGGACATCTTCCTGTTCGGGAACTGGGTCGCCATCGTCATCGCGGTGGTCTTCCTCGGGGTCTATTCCCGCTGGATCGTGTCGGAGATGAGCGCGATGTCCAACGCGCTGCAAGCCACACAGATGGCGCTCGCAAGGGAACAGAAGCTGACCGATCTGGGCGGCGTGGTCGCGGCGGCGGCGCACGAACTGGGCACACCCCTGGCCACCATCAAGCTGACCAGTTCGGAACTGGCCGAGGATCTGTCGGACCGCCCCGACCTTCAGGAAGATGCCCGACTGATCGGCGACCAGGCCGATCGTTGCCGCGACATCCTGCGCTCGATGGGAAGGGCCGGAAAGGACGATCTGCACCTGCGCCACGCGCCGCTGACCACCGTGGTCGAGGAGGCTGCCGACCCGCATGTCGAGCGCGGCAAGACCATTCACTTCGATCACAAGCCCAGCCGGGGCTCGGACGCGCCACAGCCCACCATCCATCGTCGCCCCGAGGTGATCCACGGCCTGCGAAACCTCATCCAGAACGGGGTGGATTTCGCCCGCAGCAACGTCTGGGTGGAATCGCGCTGGTCAGACGAGTCCATCACGATACGGATCATGGATGACGGACGCGGTTATCCCCCGTCCCTCCTGGGCCGGATTGGGGACCCTTTCATGCGCCGGCGCGGGCCGCCCAATGATCCGCGGCGCCCGGAATACGAGGGCATGGGACTGGGCCTTTTCATCGCCAAGACACTGCTGGAGCGCACGGGCGCCGACCTGACATTCGCCAATGGCACCGAATCCTTCCGGAAACGGGCCAGCCATTCCGCGCGAACGGGTGCCGTGGTCGAGGTCGTCTGGCCGCGCACCGCGCTCGAGATTTCCAGCGGCGAAACGCGCGCGCCGCTGGGTGAGAATGAACCGATCCGCTCCTGAGTCGCCGAGGATTAACTGGGCCTTAACCATAATCCACCCAACCTGACGCCGACTTTCAAAGGCGGGAGGTAACACAGCATGATCGCGATTTCACCCTGGTCCTGGGTGGGGCTGGCCATCTTGTCCGGCCTGGTGTCCCTGGCGGTGGTCTGGCTTGCGGGCTGGCTGACGGCGACCGCGCCGTCAATGTCGGCCGAGGCGCGGGGAACCGATGAGAGCATCACCTTCCTGTTCCACGGCACGGAGCTGGCCGACGACGATCTTGACTTGCCGGCAACCCTACCCGACCGGACTGACCCGATCAGCGATTGGGCCGGCCTGAAGGCGTGGCTGGGTGGGCGCTTCGCGGGGATCCCGGATACTCCTGGCGACCTGACGGGGGATGCGCGCCTCGCCGCCGTGGACCCGGCCGACCGGGCCGTTCTGATCCTTCGGCGGCAAGGCGACGTCTTGCGCGTGACCCTGCACGATCCCGCGGCAACCGGGGTGGCGGAGCGGCACGCGGCGCTGACGCTCTCGCACATCCAGACGGCGCGCCTTGCCGCCGCCGAACATGCGCCGGGACCAATCGGCCTTACCGACGGGTCGGGAACCCTGCTTTGGGCCAACGCTGCCGGCCGGGCGCTTCCGGATCCCGCGCAACAGGAACTTTTCGACGGAACGCCCGCTGTCGATACCCCACGCCGAATCTCGCCCCGTGGATGCAGCGAGGACCGCGCACGCTGGTTCGACGTGACCACGCAGATCGACGGTGACCGGTATCTCCATCACGCGACCGATGTCACGTCACTGGTCCGGGCCGAAACCGCGCGGAAAGAGCTCCTCCAAACCCTCGCCAAGACCTTCGCCAACCTCACGACCGGCCTTGCCGTTTTCGACAGCAACCGCCAGCTCGCCCTGTTCAACCCGGCCCTTGTCGATCTCACGGGCCTGCCCGCCGAGCTTCTGAGCGGGCAGCCCTCGCTCATGGAGTTCTTCGACCGGCTCCGCGACCGCCGGGTGATGCCGGAACCCAAGGATTACGGGGATTGGCGCAAACAGATTGAGAACATGACCGACACGGCCGCCGGCGGACTGTATGTCGAGACATGGACCCTGGCCACCGGCCTGACCTACCGCGTGACCGGTCGCCCACATCCCGACAACGCCGTCGCGTTCCTGTTCGAGGATATCTCGGACGAGGTCTCCTTGCGCAGGCGCTTTCGCGCGCAACTGGACCTGCGGCAGGCGGCGCTTGACGGGATGCCCGCCGCCGTGGCGGTGATCGGCCGCGACCGGGTCGTGACGCTGTGCAATGCCGCTTGCCGCAGGATGCTGGGCGTCGACCCCGAATCCAGTTTCGCCGACATGACGGCGACCGACCTGATGACGGTTTGCAATAGGGTTTTCCCGAATCCCTCGGCCTGGCGAGAGATAGAGGCAAGGATCAAGGGCGCGAGGCCCAGCGCGCCGCTCAAGCGCCGGGTCACGGATGACAAAGGGCAGAAGATCGGCTGCCGCCTGGCGCCGCTTCCGGACGGGGCGCTCATGCTGACACTCGATCGCGCCGAAACGCCGGTTCCCGAGAACGCGGCGCTTGGCGCGTGAACCCTGTTGCAGCGCGGGGCGGCACGTGTAATCTCGCCCCATGTCCGACCGTCAGGCCCGCGTCCAAGCCGCCAACCCCGAAGAAACCTGCCATATCGCCCGACGGCTCGCTCCAAGCCTGGGCCCCGGCGACGTGATACTGCTGCGCGGCGATCTTGGCGCGGGCAAGACGCATTTTGCCCGCTGCCTGATCCAGAACTTGCAGGACCGCCCCGAGGACGTGCCTTCGCCCACCTATACGCTCATACAGACCTACGCGGGGCGCACCGGCGAGATCGTGCATGCCGATCTCTACCGCCTCGGGGATCCGGGCGAGCTTTTCGAACTGGGGCTTTCCGAGGCCTTCACCCAGGCCATCTGCCTTGTGGAATGGCCCGAACGGCTTGGCCCCGACGCCCCGAATTCCGCCCTGGTCATCGATTTCCAGACTACCCCGGCCCCGGAGGCCCGGCTGCTCACCTTTTCCTGGGTCGATCCCGGCTGGGATCGGCGCATCGCGGAGGTGACGCATGCCTGACCGTGGCGGCCAGATCCAGCGGTTCCTCGCGAACACCGATTGGTCCGACGCGGCCAGGGCGACCTTGGCCGGCGACGCCTCGAACCGCCGCTACCTGCGCCTGACAAGGGCCGATGGGTCAACGGCGGTCCTTATGGACGCGCCGCCCGAACGCGGGGAGGACGTGCGGCCCTTCCTGCGCATCGCCGATCACCTGCGCAGCCTTGGGCTGTCGGCCCCGGCAATCCTGGCCCGCGACGCCGGCACGGGCCTTCTGCTGCTCGAGGATCTCGGCGATGCCCTCTTTGCCCGCGTACTGGAGGACAGACCGGACCGAGAGGCCCAGCTCTACACTGCGGCGACCGAACTTCTGGCCGACCTCCACCGCCATGACCCGCCCCCGGACCTTGCAACCTACGGGCCCGAGGTGATGGCGGACCGGGCCGCCCTCGCCCTCGATTGGTACGCGGGGGGCGCCGACGCGGCCACGCGCGCCGCCTTCGTCGAGGCGATAGCAAGCGATCTGTCCCACCTCGCCACGCCTTTGGATGTTCTCGTGCAGCGGGACTACCACGCTGAGAACCTTCTCTGGCTTCCCGACCGGGCGGGCATCGCGCGGGTTGGCCTTCTGGATTTCCAGGACGCCATGAAGGGCCACCGCGCCTACGATCTTGTCTCGCTGTTGCAGGATGCCCGCCGCGACGTGCCGCGCGAAACCGAACAGGCGATGATCGCGCGCTACCTGGATCGCACGGGCCTGGATGCAGCGGGATTCCAGGCCGCGTATCACGCGCTTGGCGCGCAGCGGAACTTGCGGATCCTCGGTGTTTTCGCGCGCCTCGGCCTGCGCGACGGCAAGCCCCGGTACCTGCACCTCATGCCCCGCGTGTGGGGCTATCTCATGCGCGACCTGGCCCATCCCGATCTGGCCCGCATGCGTCGGCTTGTCGAATCCGCCCTGCCTGCCCCCTCCCCACGCACGCTGACAGCGATCCAGGCCAGATGCGCAGCCGCCCCCGCTCCGTGATGCTCTTTGCCGCCGGGTTCGGCACCCGGATGCGGCCGCTGACGGCGGACCGCCCGAAACCGATGATCGAGGTGGCCGGGCGCCCCCTCATCGATCATGCGCTGGAGGTGGTGCGCGCCCACGGCCCCGAACACATCGTCGCCAACGTCCATTACCGCCCGGATCCGCTGATCCACCACTTGGCCGGCACCGGGGTGGGCATTTCCCACGAAGACCCCGAGATCCTGGACACCGGCGGCGGGCTGCGCGCGGCCCTGCCGCTTCTCGGCGAGGGGCCCGTGTTCACCATGAACACCGATGCCGTCTGGAAAGGGCCCAACCCCCTGGATCTGCTCGCCGAGCTGTGGCAGCCGGACCGGATGGAAGCCCTGTTGCTCTGCATCCCGACGGCGCGCGCGCATGGCCACCGGGGCGCGGGCGATTTCCTGGTCCAGCCCGGCGCGCCCGCCGCCCGCGGCCCCGGGGCCGTCTATTCCGGGCTCCAGATCCTTCGGACCGAAGGATTGCACGACATCGCGGACACCGCGTTTTCGCTCAACCGCCTCTGGGACGGGATGCTGGCGCGCGGAAGCCTTTTCGCCGCCGAATATCCCGGCGAATGGTGCGACGTGGGCCGGCCCGACGGCATCGCCGAGGCCGAGAGGATGCTGGGGGTGCACCGTGTTTGACCCGTCGGACCGGCCCCGCGTCTTCGGTGTGCCCCTGGGTGTGGACTTCCCCAAGGCGTTGCTCGCCGGGCTTGACGCGCGGCTCGCCAGTGCCCCGCCGGAGGCGCTGGCGCGCGTCCAGCTCATCGTCAATACACGGCGCATGGCACGGCGCATCCGCGCGTTGTTCGATGCCGGCCCCCCTCGCCTGCTTCCGCGCGTCCAGTTGATCACGGATCTGGGTGAAAACTGGGATCTGGCTGCGATCCCCGATCCGGTGTCGCCCCTGCAAAGGCGCCTGGAACTCGTGCACCTTGTCGCCCGGCTGCTGGATCGCGCCCCGGATCTCGCCCCGCGCAGTTCGCTCTTCGATCTCACCGACAGCCTCGCCGGGCTGATGGACGAGATGCACGGAGAGGGTGTGCCGCCCGAGGAGCTTGCCACCCTCGATATCTCTGACCAGTCGGGCCACTGGGACAGGATCAAGGCATTCCTCGATATCCTGCGGCCCTATTTCGAAACCGGAACCACCCAGCCCGACGTCGAGACCCGGCAGCGCCAGGTTGTCGAGCATCTCGCCAGCCTCTGGCAGGACCACCCGCCCGAGCACCCGGTCATCGTGGCCGGCTCCAGCGGTTCCCGCGGGGCGACCCAGTTGCTCATGCGCGCCGTCGCAAACCTTCCGCAGGGCGCGGTCATCCTTCCTGGATTCGATTTCGACATGCCCGATCACGTCTGGGGGAGCCTCGAGGATCCGATGCTGTCCGAGGATCATCCGCAGTTCCGCTTCTCCACGCTGATGCGACGGCTCGGGCTGGGCCCGGAGGACATTCGGCGCTGGTCGGGAGACACACCCGCAAGCCCGGCACGGAATCGGCTTATCTCGCTCGCGCTACGGCCTGCGCCGGTCACCGACCAATGGCTCGAAGACGGGCCGAAACTGACCGCCATCAAGGAGGCAACGGAAAACGTGACGCTGGTCGAGGCCCCGTCACTGCGTGCCGAGGCCCTTGCCATCGCCTTGCGCCTGCGCCACGCCGCCGAAGAAGGCCGTACCGCCGCCCTTATCACGCCGGATCGCACGATCACCCGGCAGGTCACCGCCGCTCTTGACCGGTGGGGCATCATCCCCGACGACAGCGCCGGGGTGCCGCTTCCGCTTTCGCCACCGGGTCGGTTCCTGCGGCACGTGGCGGATCTGTTCGCCCAGCCCCTGACGGCCGAGGCGCTCTTGACCCTGCTGAAGCATCCGCTGACCCATTCCGGGGCGGGCCGGGGCCCGCATCTTCTGCGCACTCGGGATCTGGAACTCCATTTGCGGCGCAATGGCCCGCCGAATCCCCGGCCCGCCGATCTTGCCGCCTGGGCGGCCGAAAGGAACGATCCCGCAACAACCGCCTGGGCGGCCTGGGTGCGTGACTGTTTCACGGGCAAACAAGAGATGGCAGAGGCGCCGCTCGACTCGCGCGTGACCAGGCACCTATCTCTGGCGGAACGGATCGCACAGGGCGCTGATGGCCCCGGGGCGGGGCAGCTGTGGCAGGCCGAGGCCGGCCGGAAAGCCGCCGAAGTGGTCGGAGACCTGCGCGCCAGCGCCCGACATGGCGGCCACATCGGTGCCTCCGACTACGCCAGCCTGTTCCAGTCCGTCCTCGCGCGTCACGAGGTGCGCAACCCCGAGGTCCCCCACCCGCGCATCCTTATCTGGGGTACACTTGAGGCGCGCGTTCACGGCGCCGACCTTCTGATCCTGGCCGGCCTCAACGAAGGCACCTGGCCCGAGCCGCCCGCACCTGATCCCTGGCTCAACCGCACCCTGCGCAACCGGGTCGGCCTGCTCTTGCCCGAGCGGCGCATCGGCCTTTCCGCCCATGATTTCCAGCAGGCGGTCACTGCGCCCGAAATCTGGATGACCCGCGCCATCCGGTCCGATGATGCGCAGACCGTCCCCGCCCGCTGGCTGAACCGCGTTCAGAACCTGCTGGGCGGCCTGCAGGAACAGGGCGGCCCCGCGGCCCTGGAGGGCATGCGGGCGCGGGGCGCGCATTGGCTCACCATCGCCGAAGCGCTCGAAGCGCCGGAGCCCACGGCGCCGGAAGCACGCCCCGCCCCCTGCCCGCCGGTCACAGCGCGCCCCACCCGCCTGTCGGTCACCGAGATCAAGAAGCTGATCCGCGATCCATACGCGATCTACGCCCGTCATGTCCTGCGCCTACGGCCCCTCGATCCACTGATGAAGGTGCCGGACGCGCTCCTGCGCGGCATCGTGCTGCACAGCGTTCTGGAAGGGTTCATCAAGGACGCCAGAGCGGATCCCGCGCGCCTGACGCGCGACCACCTGATGGATCATGCCGAGTCCGTTCTGGCTGAAAACGTTCCCTGGGCCGAGGCACGGGCGATGTGGCAGGCCCGGTTGGATCGGGTCGCGGACCGGTTTATCGCCGCCGAAACCGCCCGCCAGCGGTTGGCAAGGCCCCTCGGCTTCGAGGTCTCGGGCACGCGTCGGGCCGAAGCGCTGGACTTCGCCCTTTCCGCAACCGCCGACCGGATCGACGTGGATACCGCGGGTGCCCTGCACCTCTATGACTACAAGACCGGCGCACCCCCCTCGCAGAAGGAACAGCGCTTCTTCGACAAACAGCTCCTGCTCGAAGCTGCGATCGCGGAGCAAGGCGGCTTCGGCGAGATCGGTGCACTTCCTGTCGCCAGCGCCACCTTCCTCGGCCTTGGACCCGGGGCACCGGAAGTGTCGGCCCCCCTGTCCGAAGAACCGCCCGCCAAGGTCTGGGCGGATCTCGAGGCCCTCATCGCGGCCTATCAGGAACCCGGCCGCGGATATCCCGCCCGCCGCGCGATGCACAGCACACGCGAACGCGGCGACTATGACGATCTGGCCCGCTTCGGCGAATGGGACATCACGGATCCGCCCCGAAAGACCGAGGTCAGGTGATGGCACGCGACGACGCCAGCCAGCGCCAGGTCGATGCGGCGCGCCCGGATCGCTCCACCTGGCTTGCGGCGAACGCCGGTTCGGGCAAGACCCGTGTGCTGACCGACCGGGTGGCGCGGCTATTGCTTGATGGCGTCGATCCCCAGCACATCCTGTGCCTGACCTATACCAAGGCCGCCGCCAGCGAGATGCAGAACCGCCTGTTCAACCGGCTGGGCGGCTGGGCGATGCTGCCCGCACGGGACCTGACCGCGGCCCTGGAAGCCCTCGGATACGCGGGGGGCATCGATGGTGACGCCCTGCGCCGCGCGCGCCGCCTTTTCGCGCGCGCCATCGAAACGCCGGGCGGGCTGAAGATCCAGACCATTCACTCGTTCTGCGCCGGGTTATTGCGGCGCTTTCCGCTGGAGGCCGGGGTCACTCCGAACTTCACGGAAATGGAGGAGCGGACCGCGACTCTCCTGCGCGGCGAGATCGTCGAAGAGATCGCCGATGGTCCGCAAGCATCCGTGCTGCACGCCCTCGCGCGGCATCATACCGGCGACAGCCTGGACCGGATCACCGCCGAGATCGTCCATCACCGCACCGGCTTCGCCGCCCCGCTCTCGGATACGCGGCTGGCCGCGATCCTGGGCCAGCCAATGGGTCTGACTGCGCAGGCCATCGCGCGCATGGTTTTCCGGGGCGGAGAGGAAGAGATCCTTGATGCGCTGATCCCGGCCCTGCTGGCAAGCGGCACCAGAGATCAGGGCGCCGGCGAAAGCCTGAAGGAAATCGGCACCCTCGATCTGTCCGCTCTGCCCATCCTCGAACGGGTGTTTCTCACAGGCGCCAGTGCGAAGGAGCCGTTTTCGGCAAAAATCGGCTCTTTCCCGACGAAGAAATGCCGCGAGGGGCTCGGATCGCTCCTGCCCCGGCTGGAGGACTGGATGCGCCGGGTCGAGGATGCGCGCGAAGCCCGCCTCGCCCTTGCGGCGATGCAAAAGGCCCGGGCCCTGCACGATTTCGCGGCCGTCTTCCTGCCCGCCTACGACGCCGCCAAGGCACGCCGGGGGCTGCTGGATTTCGACGATCTCATCCTGAAGGCGCGGGACCTTCTGACCAATGCCGAGGTCGCGGCCTGGGTCCTTTACCGCCTAGATGGCGGGATCGATCACATCCTGGTGGACGAGGCGCAGGACACCAGCCCCCTGCAGTGGCAGGTGATCGAACGGCTGTCGCAGGAATTCACCAGCGGCGCCGGGGCCCGGCCCGAGGTCACGCGCACCATCTTCGTCGTCGGTGACAAGAAACAGTCGATCTATTCCTTCCAGGGCGCCGATCCGGGCGCCTTCGACAGGATGCGCGCCGATTTCGGGCAGCGGCTGTCCGACGCCGGAACCCCGCTTCAGGCGATGGAAATGGCCTATTCCTTCCGTTCGGCGCAGGCCATCTTGACGGTTGTGGATCATACCTTCGCCGATCGGGCAGAAGCCGGGTTCACGCAGGAGTCGCCGCACATGGCCTTCAAGGCCGACCTGCCCGGCCGTGTGGACCTCTGGCCGGTGATCGAACCGCCCGACAAACCCGAAGAGCCCCCATGGCATACGCCGGTGGACGTCAAGGCCTCTGACGATCCCGCCGTCCTGCTGGCCCGGCAGGTCGCCGCACGGATCCGGGGCATGATCGACACCGGGCAAACCGTCCCGGACCCCCGGCACGGCGGGATGCGGCCCGTCCGCCCCGGCGACGTCATGGTGCTGGTCCAGCGGCGATCGAGCCTGTTTCACGAGATCATCCGCGAATGCAAGGCCGCGGGCCTGCCCATCGCCGGAGCCGACCGGCTGAAGGTGGGCGGCGAACTGGCCGTGCGCGATCTGGCTGCGCTTCTGTCCTTCCTCGCCACGCCCGAGGACAGCCTTGCCCTCGCGACCGCCCTGCGATCGCCCCTTTTCGGCTGGTCCGAGGCGCAACTTTTCGATCTCGCGCACAAACGCGACACGCGCCACCTTTGGCCGGACCTGCAACGGCGCGGCTCGGAGTTCCCCGAAACGCTGGCCGTCCTGCACGACCTGCGCGATCATGCCGATTACCTGCGGCCCTACGACCTGCTGGAGCGTATCCTCACCCGCCACGACGGCCGCCGGCGCCTCCTCGCCCGGCTCGGTGCCGAGGCGGAGGATGGCATCGACGCGCTGCTGAGCCAGGCCATGCGTTTCGAACAGCAGGCCGTCGGCAGCCTCACGGGCTTCCTTGTCTGGATGGAAACGGATGATCTGGAGATCAAGCGCCAGTTGGACAACGCCGGCGACCGCATCCGCGTGATGACCGTGCACGGCGCCAAGGGGCTGGAATCCCCGGTCGTTATCCTGCCCGACAGCGCCCGCCGCGATATCCGTCCGCGCGGCAATCTGATCGCGGCGGACGGAACCGTCCTGTGGCGCATGCCCGCCGAGGAATCTCCGGCGCCGATGAAGACGGCGATCGAGGGCGAGCGTGCCGCGGAGCGGGCCGAGCGTGATCGCCTGCTCTACGTCGCGATGACCCGTGCCGAAAGCTGGCTCATCGTCGGCGCCGCGGGCGATCTGGGCCGCGACGGCGAAAGCTGGTACGACAAGGTCCGAACCGGCCTGGAACGCGCCGGCGCCGCCGAGCACTCCTTCGCTCTGGGCGCCGGCCTGCGGTACGAAATGGGCGATTGGCACGCCCAGGCGGCGGCAGCCACGGACGCGCATCGCGACGCTCGTCCCGCCCTGCCCGCCTGGTGCGAGACGCCCGCGCCCGTGGCCGAGGGCCCGCCCGAGACGCTCAGCCCTTCCCAGCTTGGGGGCGCGAAGGCCCTGCCCGGCGAGGCCGGGCTGGACGAGGAGGCCGCCAAGCGCCGCGGTCGGCAGATACACCGCCTGCTGGAATTCCTGCCGCAGTCGCCGCGGCCTGACTGGCCCGAAACCGCCGCGCGATTGCTGGGCCAGGGCCCCGACGCCGCCGACCCGGACGAACGCGCCCTGCTGCTGGCCGAGGCCGAAAAGGTCCTGACGCGACCCTCGCTCGCGCCCCTCTTCGCGCCCGATGCCCTGGCCGAAGTCCCCGTGACCGCCCCGCTGGCCGAACTCGGCGGGCGGCGCATCCACGGCACAATCGATCGCCTGGTGGTGGAACCCGGCCGCATCCTGGCCGTCGATTTCAAGACCAACGCCGAGGTCCCCGGCACTCCCGCCGAGGTGCCCGAGTGCCTGCTGCGGCAGATGGGTGCCTATGCGCTAGCGCTGGCTCAGGTCTATCCCGACCGGCGGATCGAGACCGCGCTCTTGTGGACGCGCACCGCCACGCTGATGCGCCTGCCGCACGATCTCGTGACCCGCGCGCTGGCCGAGGCGGGGATAGCTTGACGCCCGGCGGGGGCCTCCATAGGTTGCACCCTCGAAACCCCGACCCTTTCAGGAGAGCGATCATGGCCACCGTTGCCGTTACCGACGAGACTTTCGATGCCGAAGTGAAGAATTCCGATGTCCCCGTCGTAGTGGACTTCTGGGCCGAATGGTGCGGCCCCTGCAAACAGATCGGTCCCGCGCTCGAGGAACTGTCCGAGGAAATGAGCGGCAAGATCAAGGTCGCCAAGGTTGACGTGGACAGCAACCCCAACACCGCCGCCGCCATGGGCGTGCGGGGCATCCCGGCACTGTTCATCTTCAAGAACGGTGAGGTCGTGTCGAACCGCGCCGGCGCCGCCCCCAAGGCCGCGCTGCAGAGCTGGATTCAGGAATCGATCTGAACCGGTGGCAAAGGCCCCGGCTAAGGGCGCCCGCGGGCGCCCTTTTTCGTATCCCGGCCCGGCCTTGTGGCGCGCGGCCGCAACGGTCATATAGAGCGGCAACGACAGGAGGATCGCATGGCGGACGACACCTTTCCCGGATGGCACGGCACGACGATCATCGGCGTGAAAAAGGGCGGCCAGGTCGTGGTAGCCGGCGACGGACAGGTCAGTCTGGGCCAGACCGTCATCAAGGGGTCGGCCCGCAAGGTCCGGCGGCTGTCGCCCGGCGGCTATGACGTGGTCGCGGGTTTCGCCGGTTCCACCGCGGATGCCTTCGCGCTGCTGGAACGGCTCGAAAGCAAGCTGGAGGCAACCCCCGGCCAGCTTCAACGCGCCTGTGTCGAGATGGCCAAGGAATGGCGCACCGACAAGTACCTGCAGAAGCTCGAGGCGATGCTGATCGTCACCGATGGCGATCAGATCTACGTGGTCACCGGGGCGGGCGACGTTCTGGAACCCGAGCACGACGTTGCGGCCATCGGATCGGGCGGCAACTACGCGCTGGCCGCCGCGCGCGGCATGATGGACAGCGACCGCACCGCCGAGGCGATCGCGCGCGCCGCCATGGCCATCGCCGCCGACATCTGCGTCTACACCAACGGCCAGCTGACGGTGGAGACGCTCGCCAGATGATGGTGCTTGATCGCTGTATCTAGTGCGACACGGCAGAACTATCGCTACCTATAGTCCTTGGTCTTGACGCGAATCGTCTTGACTCGCAGAATCGAATCAAACGAATCGGAGGCGAGCAGATGCGTATGGTGTTGAATCTTTGGGCGAATCCTTTATATCGTCTGGTCTCTGAGCTTCTGAGTGTGCTACGCTCCTTGAGGAGGATGCAAATGGCCAAGACAAAGTTTTCTCGTACCATCGGTGCGGAAACAATCGGAGCACCAATGACAACGCTATCTGCGCTTGGCAAGCGAGGGCGTTCATGCTGGTCCAAGGGCTTGCTGAATGGAGCTAACATTGTGCCTGTGAAAATTCATCGGTCTAAGCTGTCGAGCTCCAACTCTGCTTCCGCTCACGTGAGCGATGTTCTCACGCTTGTTTCTCTTGCGGCCTCTCGGAAATTTGATACGCTCCCAGAGAATGAAAAGCGGAGCATTATCAGGCGTCGTGCAAAGGCAATGCGTTTGGCAAAGCTTGCTTCGATGCACAATGGTTTGAACCAATCTGTGGATGCCGGAGGAGCGATTAGGGCCGACGGGTCCGACAAAATGCGCCCTGCTAAGTTCAATGCCTGGTAAGCCGAAAAATCAAGATGAGGAGGAGAAATCTGAGGTCGTTCCCGATTGGGTTTCTCTGGTACCGCCAGAGTTGGCAGAAAAACTCGTCGCTTTCGACACCGAGGAGCTTTTCGAGCTTGAGGCAACCATAGAGTGGTATGATGGACCTCCTCCTCCTCACATTGCGGTTCAGGGCCTTGAACAAGCCGTACCAGGTTGCGGGAAAGACGTGGTTGAGGAAGGCATTGAACGCAGTCGTCTAGAGCGACGACTAGCTAACCGACACTCGTGGATAGGCATAGCACAGTCTACCGCCGCGCAGGTTGTTGCTGCAGTCTTCGGACTGCTTGCAATTGGCACTTGTGCATATGTGTTAATAACAGACGCAGAGCTTAGCTGGACAAAAATGCTGCTTACAATTGCATTCTTGGTTGTCGGAGTTGGGGGACCCATCTCAGCGGCGATACTAGCAGGAAATATAAAGCTTCGGGCTGATCCAAGTCCAGATCACGAATGACCGACCTCACCCCCCGCGAAATCGTCACGGAACTGGACCGGTTCATCATCGGGCAGCGGGACGCCAAGCGCGCCACCGCCGTCGCCCTGCGCAACCGCTGGCGCCGCAAGCAGCTTGACCCCGAGCTTCAGGAAGAAGTCTATCCCAAGAACATCCTCATGATCGGCCCCACGGGCGTCGGCAAGACCGAGATCAGCCGCCGGCTGGCCAAGCTTGCGCGCGCGCCCTTCGTCAAGGTCGAGGCCACCAAGTTCACCGAAGTGGGCTATGTCGGCCGCGACGTGGAGCAGATCGTGCGCGACCTGGTCGACACCGCCATCTCGCAGACGCGCGAGTTCATGCGCGAAGAGGTCAAGGCGACCGCCCACAAGAACGCCGAGGACCGGGTGATCTCGGCGCTGGCCGGCGAGGACGCCCGCGAGGGCACGCGCGAGATGTTCCGCAAGAAGCTCAAGGACGGCCAGCTTGACGACAAGGTGATCGAACTCGACGTGACCGACCAATCCAATCCCATGGGGTTCATGGATGTCCCCGGACAGCCGGGCGGCCAGATGGGCATGATGAACCTGGGCGACCTTTTCGGCAAGGCATTCGGCGGGCGCACCACGCGCAAGCGCATGACCGTCGGCGAAAGCTACGACGTCCTGATCAGCGAGGAGGCCGACAAGCTTCTGGACGACGAGACGGTGACCAGGACCGCTCTGGACTCCGTCGAGCAGAACGGCATCGTCTTTCTCGACGAGATCGACAAGGTTTGCGCCAAGTCCGAGGCGCGCGGCGGCGATGTCAGCCGCGAGGGCGTGCAGCGGGATCTTCTGCCGCTGATCGAGGGCACGACCGTGTCAACGAAGCACGGCCCGGTGAAAACGGACCACATCCTCTTCATCGCCTCCGGGGCCTTTCATCTTGCAAAGCCATCGGACCTGTTGCCCGAACTTCAGGGCCGGCTGCCCATCCGGGTGGAATTGCGCGCCCTGAGCGAAGAGGATTTCGTGCGTATCCTGACAGAGACGGACAATGCCCTTACCCGCCAGTACAGCGCGCTGATGGGCACCGAGGACGTGACGGTCGAATTCACCGAGGACGGCATCAAGGCCCTGGCGCGGATCGCCGCCGAAGTGAACCAGAGCGTCGAGAATATCGGCGCCCGCCGCCTGTACACGGTGATGGAACGGGTTTTCGAGGAACTGTCCTACACCGCGCCCGACAAGGCGGGCGAAACCGTCACGGTGGACTCCGATTTCGTGGAGGCGAACCTCGGCGAACTGATGAAATCGGCCGATCTGTCGCGCTACGTTCTCTAGATCCGAACGCACGCTCGGCGGGGTGGCGTCCGCGCGCCGCCCCGCCGCATCCCTGCATCAGTCAAATTCGCCGTAATTGAAGGGCCGGATATCCTCCAGCTCCTCGACGGTGTAGGGCACGGCGAAATAGGGCGCGTAGGCGTCATAGGCATCGGCGTTGTAGGGCACGGCGACGGGGCGATCGCGGTAGCCGTAGCCATAGGCGGGATAAACGACCACGGCCTCGATTTTCCCCGCGTCGGTGAAGATCACATCGTCCACCGTGCCATAGCCCACCTGCGCGGCGGTCACCGTGTCGCCGAGCATGTTGCGCAGCCGGAAATTCTCGGGCTTCGCCGGCAGATCATCCATGTTGGGAAACCGCCCGTACCCCTGAAGGCTGTCACCCTCCACGTCGACGCGGATCGACGAGGTGCCGACGCGCGTCACGTCGTCCCACGGGATCGCGGCGTGCTTGTCGCCCAGATCAAGCAGGCCACCGGTTTCCACGATGACCTTCTGAATCATCCCGTCGGGCCCGATGATCAGGTCCTCGACCTCGCCGATTTCCTCGCCCTCGGCGTTGTAGGCGTCCTCGTCCAGCAGGAAATCGGCGCTCCAGCCGTCATAGATCGCCTGCGCGTTCCAGGTCGTGATGTCCACCCAGGTGGTATCCTCGGTGGTCACCTGCGCGTTCGGATCCTCCTGCTGATTTGCCGTGTTGTCGTCCTGTGCAGCCGCATGCCCGCCACTCATCACCAGGGCAGTGGACATGGCCAGAATGGCCGTCTTGCCGGGTGTCCGGATGGTCATCTCGAACCTCCTTTTCCGTCTTCGGGTTGCATCGCTCGATGCTGGATCCTTGAACCGGCCAAACGCGGGGTTCTCCGCGCGGGTTCCCCTTTCTCTGGTCCGGCGATGCGCGATCCCGCTTTTCATCCCCGGCAATTCGGGGGACAGATTGGGCATGCCGATTCTCGCCTTTCTCCGCGATAACGCGCCCTGGCTGACCGCCGGGGTGCTGCTGACCTTTCTCAGCAGCTTCGGCCAGACCTTTTTCATCTCGGTCTTCGCGGGCGAGATCCGGGCCGCGTTCGGCCTCAGTCACGGGCAATGGGGCGGGATCTACACGCTGGGCACCTTCGCCTCGGCGCTGGTGATGGTCTGGGCCGGCGGCCTGACCGACCGGTTCCGCGTCCGCACCCTCGGCCCTGTCATCCTGGCACTGTCCCTGCTTGCCTGCCTGGCGATGGCGCTGAACCCGGTCTGGTGGCTCTTGCCGCTGGTGATCTTCGCCCTGCGGTTCACCGGGCAGGGCATGACCAGCCATATCGCGGTGGTCGCCATGTCGCGCTGGTTCATCGCCACCCGGGGCAAGGCGCTGTCGGTGGCCACGCTTGGCTTGGCCGCGGGCGAGGCGCTGTTGCCGCTTCTGTTCGTGTCGCTGATGATGACCTGGGACTGGCGCGCTCTCTGGGTGCTTGCCGGCCTCATCGCCGCGGCCGGCGTTCCCTTGCTGGTGATCCTGCTCAGACGCGAACGCACACCCCAGTCCATGGCCCATGCCGAACAGGCCCTCGGCATGCTGGCGCGTCACTGGACCAGGCACCAAACCCTGGCCCACTTCCTGTTCTGGTTCATGGTGCCCGCGCTTCTGGGGCCGTCGGCCTTCAACACGGCGTTCTTCTTTCACCAGGTGCATTATGCCGAGGTCAAGGACATGGCCCATGTCGAACTGGTGGCGATGTTCCCGTTCTACACCGCGACGGGCGTGGGGACGATGGTTCTGTCGGGCTGGCTGCTGGACAGGGTGGGCACCGGTCGGCTGATCCCCTTCATCCAGCTTCCGATGGTCGCGGCCTTCCTTCTGTTCGCCTATGCGCCGGGGCCGGCCGGCATCTTCCTGGGGTTCATCTGCCTGGGCCTGACGACAGGGGCCAACACAACCGTGCCCAATGCCTTCTGGGCGGAATTCTACGGTACCGGCAACATCGGCGCGATCAAGGCGATGGCGGCGGCGATCATGGTTCTGGGCTCGGCCATCGGGCCGGGGCTGACTGGCCTGGCCATCGACGCCGGGCTCGGGATCGAGGCGCAGTACGTGATCGTGGCGGGGTATTTCCTCTTCACGACCGTGATGATGCTGATCGGGATCACACGCGCGCGGCGGCTGTTACCGGCGGCGCCTTAGGTAAACGTAATAGGCTCCGCCGCCGCCGTGCCGCGCATGCGCCGGGCTGACCTGAAGCACCGCCTGCGCCAGTGGCGGCTGTGCCAACCATTGCGGCACGCTGTGGCGCAGGATGCCGGCGCGCTCCGGGATCGGCCCGCCGTCGTCCCGGTCCTTGCCCTTGCCGGTGATCACCAGCACCAGGCGCTTGCCCTCGGCCTGGGCGCGCAGGATGAAGCCGGTCAGCGCGGGGTGCGCGCGCTCCCGCGTCATGCCGTGCAGGTCCAGCCGGGCCTGCGGCTCCAGCTTACCGCGCTTGAGCCGGCCGAAGGCCTTCTTGTCCATGGTCACCGGCGCGGCCGCCAGCCTGTCGGGCAATCCCGGCAGGATATCGTGCCCCGCCGTCTCGTTCTTGGCCTTCTCCCCAAGGCGGAAGGGTTCCACCTGCGATGCCGGGCGGTTTTCCGGTCCGGATTGCGATCGCTGCAAGGGTGCCGATGCCTCGTGCCGTTCGGGATGCAGGCGCCGGTCGGTGCTTCGCGCCACCTGCTGCCACAGCGCGCGTTCCTCCGCCGTCAACCGCCGGCGGCTCATCGCAGGCGCTCCTGCAACAGGGCATAGGCGCGCTGGATCGGCAGCAGAACCACCATCCGGCCCGGATCGCGGAGCTTCCCGGCACGCCGCCCCGCCTGATCGCCGGTGCCGAAAAAGACATCGGCCCGCTGCGGCCCCTTGATTGCCGATCCCGTATCCTGGGCCACCATCAACCGGCGCATTCGGCGCGGGCCCTTCTTTTCCAGCCAGACCGGCGCCCCCAATGGAACGAACTCGGGGTCCACCGCGATACTGCGCCCCGCCGTGACCGAGCGGTTCATCGCCCCCAACGGCCCTGCATGCGCGGGCACGGAATCGATCCGGCGAAAGAAGACGTAGGAAGGATTGTGATACAACAGCTCCCGCCCCTTCTGCGGGTTGCGCCGAACCCAGTTCTTGATGACCTGGGCCGAAACCTGGTGCGCCTCGTAGATCCCGCGCCGGACAAGCTCCACCCCGATCGATCGGTAGGGGTGCCCGTTCGATCCGCCATAGCCCACGCGGATCACCGCCCCGTCCCGCAAACGTATCCGGCCGGATCCCTGTATCTGCAGGAAAAACAGGTCGACCGGATCATCCACCCAGGCGATGGCCAGGTCCCGGCCGCGCATCACGTCGCTCTCCGCGATCTCGCGACGCGTCAGCCAGGGCTTGGCGCCCTTCGCCTCGGGCGGTTGCCGGTAGACGGGATAGCGAAAGCGCGCCGTGGGTTGCCGCGCCCCCGAAAGCTCGGGCTCGAAGTACCCGGTTACCAGCGCACGCGATCCGTTCTCGATCAGAACCGGGCGGAAGAACAGCTCGAAAAAGGGCTGCGGCTCGGGCTGCTGCTGCGCCAGGGCGCAGAGCGCGCGCCAATCGGGCTCCTCCAGGTCCGGACAGGTCTTCACGAAGACATCGAGCGCGTGGCCGTGGTCGTCCTGCGCCCAGCCGTCCAGATCTTCGAAGTCCAGGATGCTGCGGGTTACCTCGCTCGACCAAGGGCTGCCGGCCAGCGACAGCCAGAGCGCGGCAGCAGCCCACAGCCGCCGGGTCATTCGCCCGTGGCCACCAGACGCCAATTGGGATCATCCGAGCCCATGACCCGCTCGAACGTCCAGACGTCCTTCTGGCGCTTGGGTGTGCCGGGCGTGCCCTCGACAATCTCGCCGTCCTTGTCGCGCACGACCGAGATCAATTCGCCCACGAAGCGCACCGTGATCTCGGCGCGGTTGCTGTCACTGTCGAACTGGGCATCCAGCAATTTCGTCTCGCGCACGCCGAAGAAATCCGCCTCGACCGTCAGGCCCTGGTCCTGGCGCGCGTCGACCACCTGGGCGAAACTTTCGTAGACATCTTCGGACAGGAAGGGCGCCACGTCCTCCAGGTTGCCGTTCTCGAAGGCCATGAGGATCATCTCGTAGGCCCCGCGCGCGCCTTGGAGGAAGTCCGTGACACCAAAGCTGGGTTCGACGCGCTTCATTTCCGCCAACGCAGTGGCGGCGTTGGAATCTTCGGGCACGTTGTCGGTGATGTCGCGATCCGGTCCGCCCTCGATCACCTCGAAACCCTGCCGGCGGTCGGGGCCGCGGGCCTGTTGGCTCCGCGGCGGGCCCTCGAAACCATCGCGGGTTCCCAACACGCTTTTCAGCCTTAGGATCAAGAAGATGGCGATGCCGGCCAGCACCAGTAACTGAAGGATGGGCGAATTCATTGAAACCTCGTGAGCCAGGGGGCATGGTATGGCGTCCCTCTCGCCCCTATGTAGGGGACTGGCGCAGGCAAGTCCACCTTGCGCCGGCACGGGAAAGGAGTTTCGCGCATGTGGCTTTTTATCGCCTTTCTGGCGGTCCCGCTGATCGAAATCGCCCTGTTCATCCAGGTCGGGGGCGCGATCGGCCTGTGGCCGACCCTTGCCATCGTGGTGCTGACGGCGGTGCTGGGCACCTGGCTTGTCCGCGCCCAGGGCCGGCTCGCCATCGGCAACCTTCGCGGCTCTTTCTCGCGGCTGGATGACCCGACCGAGCCGCTGGCGCATGCGGCGATGATCCTAGTGGCCGGGGCCTTGCTGCTGACGCCCGGATTCTTCACCGACGGGGCCGGCTTCGCGCTGCTGATGCCGCCCGTACGGCACCTGGCATTCGAGTTTATGCGCAAGCGGGTCGCGGTACGCCGGTTCGAAATGGGCCCCGACGGCCCGCGGCAAACTCACCGGGGGCCGCATCATGACCCCGGCCCGCGCCAGGACGCCGACGTGATCGATGCCGAATTCCACGAGGTAGACCCGCCCAAACGCCCCACACACGGCAATTCCGGCTGGACGAGGCATTGAGGCGCACACCCCTTCCTGCTAAGCCTCGCCACAAACGTTATCTGTTTCCGGAGATCCAAGGAATGGCCGAAGACGAAACTGCCGCAGCCGGGCAGGACACCGAGCAGCAACAACAGCAGATCAAGATGAGCACGCTCACCCAATTCGTGCGCGATCTGTCGTTCGAGAACATCCTGGCCCAGCGGGGCGGCGGCGGGGAGATGCAGCCCGACGTTCAGGTTTCGGTCAATCTCGATGCCAAGCGCCGGTCGCGCGAAAACCAGTACGAGGTGACGACCAAGTTGTCCGTCGACTCCAAGAACAAGGAGTCGCAAGAACCCTTGTTCCTTCTGGAGATGGAATACGTCGGGGTTTTCCATGTCGAAAACGTCCCCGAGGACCAGTTGCATCCTTTTCTGCTGATCGAATGTCCGAGGATGGTGTTTCCCTTCATGCGGCGCATCGTTCACGACGTCACGCGCGACGGTGGATTCCCGCCGCTGAACCTTGAAAACATCGATTTCGTCCAGTTGTACCGGAACGAGATCAAGCGCCGGCAAGCGACCTCGGGCAGCCCCGAAACACCGGACGCCTAGGTCAGTCCCTTCCACAAGGCGTCATCGCCCATGCCGGCCACGAAATCGGCGTGGGCGGCCGCTTCGGCCTCGGTCAGCCGCGACGGCAGGGGGACAGGACGCGGATGCGGGCGCCAATCCGCTTCCGCGCCTTTCTTGTTGTCGCCGCTGTGGTGCATCGCGCTCAGCGCGAAATCCGGCTGCCGTCCGCCGATCAGCTCAAGATAGACCTCGGCCAGGATCTCGGAGTCCAGCAAGGCACCGTGCAGGGTTCGTGTCGAATTGTCGATGGCAAACCGCCGGCACAGCGCATCCAGCGAGGCCGGCGAGCCCGGAAACTTCCGCCGCGCCAGCGCCAGCGTATCGACGGCCTGTTCCCAGGGCAGCAACGGCATCTTGAGCCAGCCCAGTTCGGCATTGAGGAACTTCATATCAAACGCCGCATTGTGGATCACCAGCTTGGCATCCTGCACGAATTCCAGAAATTCCTGCGCCACGTCCCGGAACAAGGGCTGCCCGCGCAGGAAATCATCACCCAGCCCGTGCACCTCGAAGGCATCCTGCGGCATGGACCGTTCGGGATTGATGTACTTGTGAAACGTGCGGCCCGTCGGCATGTGGTTCGCCAGTTCAACGGCACCGATTTCCACGACGCGATCACCGTTTTCGGGTTCGAAACCCGTTGTTTCGGTATCAAGAACGATCTCGCGCATCCTGGTCCTCCTTCCTGATCTCCGCCAGGATATCCTGAACCTGTTTCCGAGCGTGCTCAAGCGTGTCGGTCTCGACCACGAAATCGGCGCGGCGGCGCTTCTCGGCATCCGGCGTCTGTTTCTCCAGGATCGCCGCGAACTGTTCTTCGGTCATGCCGGGGCGCGACAGGACACGCCGGCGCTGCACCTCGGGCGGGGCACTGACGCAAACGGTATGGTCCATGTCGCGGTCGCCGCCCGTTTCGAACAGCAACGGGATATCCAGCACGACGATGTCCGCGTCCGCATCGGCTACGAAATCCGCCCGATCCCTGGCCACCAGCGGATGTACAATTTCCTCGATCCGGCGCAGCGCATCGGGATCCTCGGCGATGATCTGTTTCAGATGGGCACGCGATACGGCATTGTTTTGCACGGCCTTGGGAAACAAGTCCCGGATGGGCGCCACCGCCGCCCCCCCTTTGTCGTACAGGCGGTGAACGGCCGCATCCGCATCCCAGACGGCGCAGCCCTCTTCGGCGAACAGGCGCGCGGTGGTCGATTTTCCCATGCCGATCGACCCGGTGAGCCCCACCTTGATCGTCATCGCAGGGCCGCCGCGCGCGCCGCGCTGTCCACCACCGGGCGTTCACCGAACCAGCGCTCGAACCCGGGCACCGCCTGGTGCAACAGCATGCCCAGCCCATCGACGGTGATACAGCCCAGGTCCTCCGCCTCGGCCAACAATCGCGTCTTCAAGGGCGTATACACAAGATCTGTCACCAGCGCCTGGCGCTGCAAGCCGTCCAGCGGCACGCGCAACGGCGGCTGGCCCAGCATGCCGAGGGATGTGGTGTTCACGACCGTCGCGGCATCCTCCAGCATGTTGCCGGCCTGCACCCAGTCAACGACGACGACTCGCTGGCCGAAGGCGTCGCGCAGCGCCTCGGCGCGCACGCGCGTGCGGTTCGACAGCAGGATTTCTGGCACTCCCTCGTCGAGCAGGGCCGAGATCACCGCACGCGCCGCACCCCCCGCGCCCAGAACGGCGGCCGGGCCCGCGGTCGGATCCCACTCGGGCGCGGATTGACGCAGGTTCTGGATGAACCCATAGCCGTCCGTATTATCGGCGTGCAGCTTTCCGTCCTCGCGGAAAATCAGCGTGTTCGCTGCCCCGATCAGGCTGGCCCGATCGGTCACGATATCGGCAATCTCCAGGATCCTTTCCTTGTGCGGCACTGTCACATTGGCCCCCACGAAGCCCATCCTTGGCATGGCTCCCAGGGCCTGGGCCAGATCCTCGGCTTCGACATGCATCGGGATATAATAGCCGCGCAACCCGTGCACCTTCAGCCAATGCTGATGAAGCTGCGGAGATTTCGAATGGGCAACGGGGGCGCCGATCACGCCAGCCAGCGGAATGCGGTGTTCACTCATGTTTCGAGGTCCCCGCGCAGGATGAGAAACGACAGAAGATCAAGCAGGGGCAAGCCTAGCACGCTGAAGTAATCGCCTTGAACCTGAGAGAAAAGCCTCACGCCCTCTTCCTCCAGCTTGTAGGCCCCGACAGAATGCCGGATGCTGTTCCAGTTTCGCGCCACGTAGGTGTCCAGATACGCGTCGGACACCTCGCGCATCGCCATCCGCACCACACCGACGTGCCGCCAGATCGGTTCGGCATCTTCATAGATCACCGCGGCGGACAAAAGCTGATGGCGCTTGCCACGCATGCGGGCAAGCTGCTCGCGGGCGGCTTCGGGTGTTTCCGGCTTCGCGATCAGCTCCCCCGCGAAGTCAAGGACCTGGTCACACCCCAGAACCATTGCCCCGGGCCGTTTGGCGCTGATCCGGCGCGCCTTGGCCTCGGCAAGGGCGTCGGCCACATCCCGGGCCGGCGCCCCCTCCGCAACCAGCGACTCGCGGATTGCCGCTTCATCCACGTGCGGAACTTCAATGTCGAAGGAAAGGCCGGCATTGCGCAGCAGTTCGCGCCGTGTTGCGGAGCCCGATGCCAGGATGAGGTTACGCGCCATGTGGACAACTCTTTGAACTTCTCGGTAGGTCTTTAAGAATACTTGCGCACAAAATCCATCCCGCGCGTCCGATTGGGAAGAGTTCCGTGTTCTCACCGCGACGTCGCACCGATTGTCCCGTTGTGGAACAGGAAAACGGCGCGATGGGAAAACAGCGAAAGTTCCGTGCCACAGTCGATTTCATCCACCGCTCCAGGGCGGTATTTTGATTTCCCAAGTAATTGAAATTGTTACATTAAATTTGGAATATCGATAGCCCCGCGATTTTGGTCAACAGATTTTTCCACAACAAACGTATCGTGGTGATAACCCTGTGAGCAGTCAATCAATCCACAGCCGCCGACACCCCCAACAAAAACATCATCCTTTTCATTTCTTTTTTTAAGTTATAGCAGAACAGAGCGGCGGAACGGGAAAACCTGATGACAGACATCCTTATCAGCCTGTACCCTTGGACAAAGGCGCTGCACATCATGGCGGTGATCGCCTGGATGGCGGGTATTTTCTACCTGCCTCGCTTGTTCGTCTATCACGCCGAGGAAAGCGAACCGGGCGACAGCCGGGACGAGATCTTCCAGACGATGGAGATGAAACTTCTGCGCGTCATCATGAACCCCGCGATGATCACGACGTGGGTGGTGGGTCTCGCCTTGGTTTTCACCCCCGGGATCGTCGATTGGGGCGCGGCATGGCCCTATGTGAAGGGGGCCGGTATCATTGGCATGACCTGGTTCCACATGTGGCTGGCGGCGCGGCGGAAGGATTTCGTGCGCGGTGACAATGCGCTCACCGGCCGGCGTTACCGGATGATGAACGAATTGCCGACATTTCTGATGGTGGTGATCGTGCTGGCGGTGGTCGTCCGGTTCTGAGCCGCGTTGACTCGCACCCTGTGCGTGCGTATATCCGTGGCCAGTACCCGTCCGGGTGACGACATTCCCTGCCATATGCTGATGCCGCGCCAGATCGCGCCGGCACCGAAGGATTCCCCGATGTCTGACGACCGTCTCAACCTGTCCGATCTCAAGGCGCAGTCCGCCAAGGATCTCCTCGCCATGGCCGAGGAGTTGGAGATCGAGAATGCCTCGACCATGCGGAAGGGCGAGATGATGTTCTCGATCCTCAAGGAACGCGCCGAGGACGGCTGGACCGTCTTTGGAGATGGCGTTCTGGAGGTGCTGCAGGACGGCTTCGGTTTCCTGCGCTCGCCCGAAGCGAACTACCTGCCCGGCCCGGACGACATCTATGTCTCGCCGGACACGATCCGGCGCTACTCGCTGCGGACGGGGGACACCGTCGAGGGCGAGATCCAGGCACCCGAGGACAACGAGCGGTACTTCGCGCTGACGTCGGTCACGCAGATCAACTTCCAGGAACCGGACAATGCCCGGCACAAGATTGCCTTCGACAACCTGACGCCGCTCTACCCCGATCAACGTCTTCGGATGGAGATCGAGGACCCCACCGTCAAGGATCGTTCGGCGCGGGTGATCGACCTGGTCTCACCCATCGGCAAAGGCCAGCGCGCCCTGATCGTGGCGCCCCCGCGCACGGGCAAGACCGTTCTTCTTCAGAACATCGCGCATTCGATCGAAACCAACCACCCCGAATGCTACCTGATCGTCCTGCTGATCGACGAACGCCCCGAAGAAGTGACGGACATGCAGCGCAGCGTTCAGGGCGAGGTCATCAGTTCCACCTTCGACGAACCCGCCGCGCGGCACGTTGCCGTTAGCGAAATGGTGATCGAGAAGGCCAAGAGATTGGTCGAACACAAGCGTGACGTGGTGATCCTGCTGGATTCGATCACGCGCCTGGGCCGGGCGTACAACACGGTTGTGCCCTCCTCGGGCAAGGTGCTGACCGGCGGCGTGGATGCGAACGCGCTGCAACGGCCGAAGCGGTTCTTCGGCGCGGCGCGCAACATCGAAGAGGGTGGATCGCTCACCATCATTTCCACGGCGCTGATCGACACGGGCAGCCGGATGGACGAAGTGATCTTCGAAGAGTTCAAGGGCACCGGCAACTCCGAGATCGTTCTCGATCGCAAGATCGCGGACAAGCGCGTGTTCCCCGCGATCGATATTCTCAAGTCCGGTACCCGCAAGGAAGATTTGTTGGTGGACAAGGCCGACTTGCAGAAAACCTTCGTTCTGCGCCGCATCCTGAACCCGATGGGGACGACGGACGCGATAGAGTTCCTGCTGTCGAAACTGAAGCAGACGAAGACGAATTCCGAGTTCTTCGATTCCATGAACACCTGAGGCACGTGGCGGGGACACCCCCATGGACACGATCTATGCACTCTCGACGGCGCAGGGAAAGGCGGGCGTCGCGGTCATTCGCGTCTCCGGCGCGCGGGCCTTTGACGCGTGCCTGGCCTTGGCCGGCGACATCCCGCCACATCGGCAGGCGTCGCTGCGGGTTCTGACGGATCGGGACGGGGTGCGCCTGGACGAAGCGCTTGTCCTGACCTTTGCCGAGAAGAACAGTTTCACCGGTGAGGCATCGGTCGAATTTCAAACGCATGGCAGCACCGCCGTCGTTGCCGCCGTCCTGGATGCGCTCGGGCGGTGTGAAGGGCTCCGGCCGGCACAGCCTGGAGAATTCACGCGTCGTGCGCTGGAAAACGGGCGGCTGGACCTCGCGCAGGTCGAGGGGCTGGCGGACCTGATCGTAGCCGAAACCGAGGCGCAGCGGCGGCAAGCGCTGCGCGTACTCTCGGGGGATCTCGGCACCCGGGCCGAGGGATGGCGGCAGGATTTGATCCGTGCTGCCGCGCTGCTGGAAGCCACGATCGATTTCGCCGATGAGGAGGTGCCGACCGATGTCACCCCCGAGGTGGCCGAGCTGATCTCTCGGGTGAAGGCCGGGCTGGACCGGGAGATCGCCGGGGTTCAGACGGCGGAGCGGATCCGGTCGGGCTTCGAGGTGGCGATCGTGGGCGCCCCGAATGTTGGGAAATCCACGCTTTTGAACGCGCTGGCCGGGCGCGATGCGGCGATCACCTCGGAATATGCAGGGACGACGCGGGATGTGATCGAAGTGCGGATGGACCTCGCGGGGCTGCCGGTGACCTTGCTGGATACGGCGGGGCTGCGGGAGGCGGAGGACGCCGTGGAATCCATCGGGATCGACCGGGCGCGGGCCCGGGCGAAGCAGGCCGACCTGCGCGTTTTCCTGACCGAAGGCGAAGCACCCCGTGATCCGGTGCCCGACCATGAGGACATCGTTCTGCGGGCCAAGGGGGACCTGCACGAAGCGGTGGAAAACGCGATTTCGGGGAAGACCGGGTTGGGCGTATCGCGCTTGATCGAACGCGTCGGCGCCACGTTGCAAGAGCGCGCGTCGGGGGCGGGACTGGCCACGCGGTTGCGGCACAAGCAGGCGATGGTCCGGGGGCTGGAAGCATTGCAAGCGGCGGAGGCGATGCTGCCGGGTGGCGAAGCCACGGCAGAGATCGCCGCGGAGGAATTGCGAACTGCTATCCGCGCCCTTGATTCTCTGGTAGGACGCGTCGATATCGAAAATGTTCTGGACGAGATATTCACGAGCTTCTGCCTCGGGAAGTAAGGAGTGTTTCACGTGAAACATCGCGACTTCGATGTTCTGGTGATCGGCGGCGGGCACGCTGGTGCCGATGCAGCGCACGCCGCGGCCCGCATGGGTGCGACGACCGCATTGATAACCCTGACGCGGGGCGGCATCGGGGTGATGTCCTGTAATCCGGCCATCGGGGGCCTGGGCAAGGGGCATCTGGTCCGTGAAATCGACGCGCTGGACGGTGTCATGGGGCGCGTGGCCGACCGCGCGGGAATCCAGTTCCGTTTGCTGAACCGCCGGAAGGGCCCCGCCGTTCAAGGCCCGCGCGCGCAGGCGGATCGAAAGATCTACCGCGAATCGATGCTGGCGGAGATGGAGGCACAGCCGAACCTGACAATCATCGAGGGGGAAGCGGCTGATTTCGTGATGGCAGGCGATCGGGTCGTCGGTATCGCGCTCGCGGATGGCAGTCAGATCGGCGCAGGGGCCGTCGTCCTGACAACGGGCACCTTCCTGCGGGGCGTGATCCATATCGGCGATACCGCGCGGCCCGGCGGGCGTATGGGCGACAAGCCGTCGGTCAAACTGGCCGAACGCATCGATTCCTTCGGTCTGCCGCTTGGCCGGCTAAAGACAGGCACACCACCCCGCCTGGACGGCACGACGATCGCTTGGGATCACCTCGAAGGCCAGCCCGGCGACGATCAGCCGGTGATGTTCTCGTTCCTCTCGGCGGCACCGGCGGTGCCGCAGGTGTCCTGCGGGATCACGCACACCAACGAACGGACGCACGAGATAATCCGCGCGAATCTTGATCGTTCGGCGATGTACGGCGGGCAGATCGACGGTGTCGGCCCGCGCTATTGTCCCTCGATCGAGGACAAGATCGTGCGCTTCGGCGACAAGGACTCCCACCAGATATTCCTTGAACCGGAAAGCCTGTCGGACGACGTTATCTATCCCAACGGGATCTCCACTTCGTTGCCCGAAGAGGTGCAAGAGGATTACGTGCGCTCCATCCGGGGGCTGGAACGGGCCAGGATTGTCCAGCCCGGCTATGCCATTGAGTACGACTACGTCGATCCCCGCGCTCTGGATGCGACCTTGGCGGTGAAATCTGTGCCGGGGCTGTACCTCGCCGGTCAGATCAACGGGACCACGGGGTATGAAGAGGCCGCGGCGCAAGGGCTGGTGGCAGGTATCAATGCGGCGCTATCGGTTGCGGGGCGTGATCCCGTCACCTTCAGCCGCGCGGATAGCTATATCGGTGTCATGATCGATGACCTCACCACCCGCGGCGTCAGCGAACCGTATCGGATGTTCACCTCCCGGGCCGAATTTCGGCTGTCGCTGCGGGCGGACAATGCCGACCAGCGGCTGACACCGCTGGGGCTGGCCGTCGGCTGTGTGGGGGAGACGCGTAAGCAGGTGTTTTCCGAGAAAATGACGCGGCTGTCGGATGCGCGTGACCGGGTACAGGCGCAAAGCTATACGCCGAAACAGCTGAACGATGCCGGGCTGAAGGTGAATCAGGATGGCACGCGGCGAACGGGATTTCAGCTTCTCGCATTTCCCGATGTCGACTTCGAGTTTCTCGTTCAACTCGACGGAGACCTTGCCGGGGTAGATATCATGACGCGCGCGCAACTTGAAAAAGACGCGCTCTATGCCAATTATATCGCGCGACAGAATCGCGATGTCGCGGCGATGAAGCGCGACGAGGCGCAGGAGATTCCCGAGGACTTCGATTTCGCCGAACTCGACGGGGTGTCGAACGAACTGAAGGCGAAGTTGGAACAGGCGCGGCCGGCGAATCTGGCGCAGGCCGGCCGGATAGACGGGATGACCCCGGCGGCGCTGACGCTCCTGCTGGCGCGTTTGCGGCAGAACAAGCGCGCGAAATCCGCATGAACGACGGCGTGGCCTACGATGTTTCACGTGAAACAAAAGGGCGGCTGCAGGTATATGCCGATTTGCTGCGCAAGTGGAACCCGCGGATAAACCTGGTCGGCAAATCGACGGTGCCCGACTTGTGGCGGCGCCATTTCCAGGATTCGGTGCAGCTTCACGATCTTGCACCGCACCCGGTTGCCCACTGGGCCGATCTGGGGTCGGGCGGCGGTTTCCCGGGGCTGGTCATCGCGATTCTGGGGATGCCGTCCGGCTCCCCTGCCCGCGTGACACTGGTTGAAAGCGATCAGCGCAAATGCGCGTTTCTTCGGACGGTCATCCGGGAAACCCAGGCGCCTGCCACCGTGGTCTCCGGCCGTATCGAGGAGGTCCCGCCCTTGGCGGCCGATGTCCTGTCGGCGCGGGCGCTGGCTGACCTGGATACATTGCTCGCGATGACGGAGCGGCACCTCGCGCCCGGTGGCACCGCCCTGTTTCCGAAAGGCGCGTCCTGGCGGGAAGAGGTGGAAGCCGCGCAAACGACGTGGAACTTCAGCCCCCGCATTGCTAAAAGTGAGACGGACACCGCTTCGGTCATTCTCAGCATCACAGGAGTCGCCCGTGCCTGATCCCACCCGTCCCCAAGGCCCCAAGATCATCGCCGTCGCCAACCAGAAAGGCGGTGTGGGCAAGACCACGACGACGATCAATCTGGGCGCGGCCCTGGCTGAGGCCGGCAACCGCGTGATGATCGTTGATCTGGATCCGCAGGGAAATGCATCCACCGGGCTGGGCGTGGAACCGGATGAGCGGGAACATACTACCTACGAACTCCTGCTCGAGGAAATCGACCTTGCCGAGGTCGTGCGGCCGCTGGACAGCGACAACCTCATGATCATCCCGGCCACGGTTGACCTGAGTTCCGCGGATCTTGAACTCATCTCGAATGAAAAACGCAGCTACCTGCTTCACGATGCCCTTCGCCAGCGGGCAATCGACAGCTATGACCTCGATTTCATCCTGATCGATTGCCCGCCCTCGCTGAACCTTCTGACGGTCAACGCGATGGTCGCCGCCCATTCGGTGCTCGTGCCGCTGCAAAGCGAATTCTTCGCGCTCGAGGGCTTGTCCCAATTGATGCTGACGATCCGCGAAGTTCGGCAAAGCGCCAACCCCGGCCTCCGGATCGAGGGCATCGTTCTGACGATGTTCGATTCGCGCAACAACCTCTCGGCCCAGGTCGAACAGGACGCCCGCGACAACCTTGGCGATCTGGTGTTCCGCACCCGAATCCCCCGCAATGTGCGGGTGAGCGAGGCGCCCTCCTACGCGGTCTCGGTGCTGCGTTACGATACCACGTCCAAAGGGGCACAGGCCTACAGGCAATTGGCCCGTGAACTCATGCAGAATCAAGTCCGCGCTGCCGCGTGACGACAACGAGGAGCCAAGAAATGGCCGACAAGAAGACCAAGCAACGCGGCCTTGGCCGCGGCCTGTCCGCCCTGATGGCGGACGTGAACGAGGATACCGCCAGCACCGAGGAAGAGGCCAAACCCGCCGACCGCTTTATCCCGATCGAAAAGATCACTCCGAACCCCGAACAGCCCCGCCGCAGTTTCGATGGCGAGGCCCTGGAAGATCTCGCCGCGTCGATCCGCGAAAAGGGGATCATCCAGCCGCTCATCGTGCGGCCAAAGCCCGGCACCGACGACGAGTTCGAGATCGTGGCCGGCGAACGCCGTTGGCGCGCGGCGCAGATGGCCAAGCTGCACGAAATCCCGGTGCTGGTGCGCGCGTTCGACGACACGGAAGTGCTGGAAATTGCGATCATCGAAAACATTCAACGCGCCGATCTCAATCCGGTGGAAGAGGCCGCGGGTTTCCAGCAGCTGATGGAGAAATTCGGCCACACCCAGGAAAAGCTGGCCGAGGTCCTGGGCAAGAGCCGCAGCCATATCGCCAACGCGGTGCGCCTCCTCGTACTGCCGGATGAGGTGCAGGGCTACCTGCGGGAGGGCAAGCTGTCCTCCGGCCATGCACGCGCGCTGATCACCGCGGACGATCCGGCCGCGCTGGCCCGGGAGGTCATCAAGAAAGGGCTGTCGGTTCGCGAAACGGAAAAGCTGAGCAAGACGCCGGCGCCCGGACCGACGGGAGCCGCCAAGGCGGCAGGCGCCGGCGCCACGGCGGAAAAGGACGCCGATACCAAGGCGCTCGAAGGAGACCTGTCTGCCAACCTCGGTTTGAAGGTGTCCATCAACCACAAGCCGGGGCAGGAATCGGGGCAGGTTACCATCCAGTACGGGTCATTGGATGAACTGGATACGCTTTGCCGGATGCTTAGCGGCTAGTAGTTCGGCCGCGACCACACGAAAAGCAGGACGCATCCCAGAACCACCGCCTGAATCACCAGGATCGTCGGGCGCAGCCCCATCACCAACGAAAGGCCGAAGACGGCCGCAACGGACAAGGTGGACAGCCGCTTGACCCGGGGGTTGATGGCGCCACGCGTGTTCCAATCGTCGATGGCCGGACCAAAGCGCGGGTGCGACAGCAGCCAGTTGTGCAACCTTTCGGAGGACCGCGCGAAGCAGAACGCGGCCAAGAGCATGAACGGAACGGTCGGAACCAGCGGAAGGGCCACGCCCAGCACGCCCAGACCGACGCTGACCAACCCCAGGAAGACCCAGACAACGCGCATTTCCTACCCTGCCAGCATCCCCGTGACCACCGCATTCAGAACCATCCTGCCCCGGGGCGTTACGCGCACCCGGGCGCCATCCGTCGCGATCATGCCGATTTCCTGCAAATGATCCAGCGTATCCTTGGGAAGGTCCCGACCCGCGAGCGCGCGATAGCGGGCCGCGTCAATCCCGTCCGTGATGCGTAATCCCATCATCAGGTATTCCGCCGCCTGGTCGCCTGCCGGAATCGGATCAAGAAGCTTCTCCGCTTCTCCTTCATCAACCGCGTTCAACCACCGCTCTGGCGAGGACCAGCTTTCGGTCGCGTGCCGCTGGCCCGCAAGCGTCACCCGGCCGTGCGCCCCCGGCCCGATCCCAACATAGTCGCCGTAGCGCCAGTAGATCAGGTTATGCCGGGACTCGGCCCCCGGCCGGGCATGATTGGACACCTCGTAGGCCGGCAGCCCGGCCGCCGCGCACAGGTCCTGCGTCGCCTCAAACATGTCGGCGGCAAGCGTATCCTGCGGCAAACCGCGCAAACCACCGCGCGCGTGCCGGTCCCCGAAGGCGGTGCCGGGCTCGATCGTCAACTGATAAAGGGAAAGGTGGTCCGCCGCCATCTCCAGTGCCGCGCGAAGTTCGCCTTGCCACTCGGCCAGGCTCTGATCTTGCCGGGCGTAGATCAGATCGAAACTAACCCGGTCGAAATGGGCGCGCGCGATTTCGAAGGCTTGCCGCGCCTCGGCGGCGCTGTGGATCCGGCCCAGCCGCCGCAGATCGGTATCGTTCATCGCCTGGATACCCAGTGACACACGTGAAACACCGGCCTGCGCGAACTCGCGGAACCGCCCCGCCTCGACCGAGCCGGGATTGGCTTCCAACGTCACTTCCAGATCATTGGCGACCGGCCAGGCGCGTTCTATACGCTCCAGTATGGCGCCAACGGTCTCCGGCAGCATCAGGCTTGGCGTGCCCCCGCCAAAGAAAACCGAGGTCAGGACGCGGCCCGGCACCCGGTCGGCCCAGCGGTCGATCTCGGTCAGGTAGGCATCGCGCCAACGCGCGTGATCGATGTCGCGTGCCACGTGGCTGTTGAAATCGCAGTAGGGGCACTTGGCCGCGCAGTATGGCCAATGCAGATAAAGGCCGAAGCCCCCGGCCTGCCAATCCTCAGTCAAAACACCCCGACACCAGCTTGGCGAAGGCATCCGCGCGGTGGCTGATGCGGTTCTTTTCCCACCGGTCCATTTCGCCGAAGGTTTCCAGATAGCCGTCCGGCATGAATATCGGGTCGTACCCGTGCCCCTGGTTCCCCCGCATGGGCCAGACGATCTGGCCTTCCACCTTTCCGGGAAAGACCTCGTCGTGCCCGTCCGGCCAGGCCAGAACCAGCGTGCAACGGAACCGCGCCGTCCAGGGGCGCTCCGCACCGCTTTCAACCAGGCTGTCGTGCGCCTTGCCCATGGCCATCACGAAATCGCGCCCCGTCTCGGTCTCGGCCCAGTTCGCGGTGAACACACCCGGCGCGCCGTCGAGCGCGTCGATCTCGATGCCCGAATCGTCCGCCAGCGCCGGAAGGCCGGTGGCCCGCGCCGCGGCATGGGCCTTGATCCGCGCGTTGCCCTCGAAGGTGGTTTCGGTTTCCTCCGGCTCGGACAGGCCCTTGTCGGCGGCGCCCACCACCGTGACGCCATAGGGCTCCAGCAGGGTCGCGATCTCTTCCAGCTTGCCGCGGTTGTGGGTCGCCACCAGAAGGGTATCGGCCTCGAATCTACGCATGCGTCGCCGCCTTTTGCGCCGCCACCAGGTCATCCACGCCCTTCTCGGCCAGGTCCATCAGTTGCGTCATCTGGTCCCGCGTATAGGTCGCGCCTTCGGCGCTCATCTGTACCTCGATCAGGCGCTTGTCCCCGGTCATGATGAAATTCCCGTCGACGCCCGCCTCGCTGTCCTCGGGATAATCCAGGTCCAGCACCGGCTGGCCGGCATAGATCCCGCAGGATACCGCGGCGACGGGCTGCGCCAGCGGGTCGCTCAGGACCTCGCCGGCCTTCATCAGCCTGTTCACCGCCAGCCGCAGGGCCACCCAGCCGCCGGTGATCGCGGCGCAGCGCGTGCCGCCGTCGGCCTGGATCACGTCGCAATCAACGGTGATCTGCCGTTCGCCCAGGGCCACCCGGTCCACGCCGGCGCGCAGCGACCGCCCGATCAGGCGCTGGATTTCAACGGTGCGGCCGCCCTGTTTGCCGGCCGTCGATTCGCGCCGCATCCGGCTGGAGGTGGAGCGCGGCAGCATGCCGTATTCGGCCGTCACCCAGCCCAGTCCGGCCCCTTTCAGGAAGGGCGGCACCCGCTCTTCCAGGCTGGCGGTGCACAGCACATGGGTGTCGCCGATGCGGATCATGCAGGACCCCTCGGCGTGCTTTGTGACCCCGGTCTCGATTGAAACCGGGCGCATTTCGCTTAAATCTCTTCCCGAAGGCCGCATGGCAAAACCCCTTGTTCGTCGGGGCCGGGATACAGCCCCCCGCCGGTGAACCGCAACCCCGATTGACGTATCGCGCGCCGCGTCTTTAATGACGCATCAGACCGAATGACCCAACCGATGACCGACGCCAGCAAGATCCTCGAAGAGATGAACGAACGCTCGCGCGAAGTATTTCGCCGGGTGGTCGAAAGCTATCTTGCCACTGGCGATCCCGTGGGCTCGCGCAGTCTGACCCGTGACATGACCGAACGGGTCAGCGCCGCGACCATCCGCAACGTGATGCAGGATCTCGAATACCTCGGCCTGCTGGACAGCCCGCACATCAGTGCCGGCCGCGTGCCCACCCAGGAAGGATTGCGGCTTTTCGTGGATGGCCTGCTCGAAGTCGGCGACCTGCAGAACGCCGACCGCGAGATGATCGATGCCACCCTCGGCAGCAATTCGCAGGACGTGCAGGGCGCGCTCGACCGGATCGGCGCGGCCCTGTCCGGCGTGACCCATGGCGCCTCCCTCGTCCTTGCGCCCAAGCACGAGGCGCCCATCAAGCATATCGAGTTCGTGGGCCTGGGCCATGACCGGTCGCTCGTCGTCCTGGTCTTCGCGGACGGCCATGTCGAGAACCGGATATTCACGCCCCCGCCGGGGCAGACCCCCAGTTCCATGCGCGAGGCGGCGAATTTCCTCAACGCCCTGGCCGAGGGCAAGACCCTCAGCGAACTGCAGGGCGTCATCCGCAAACAGATCGCCGCCCGCCGGCAGGAAATCGACGACCTGTCCCGCGGCCTGGTGGAAAGCGGCCTTGCCGTCTGGGACGGCGACGGCGACAGCTACGAGCGCCTGATCGTGCGCGGGCGCGCGAACCTCCTCGACACCGAGGCGGGCGAAGAGGATCTCGACCGGATCCGCCTGCTGTTCGACGACCTTGAGCGCAAGCGCGACATCGCCGAATTCCTGGAACTCGCCGACGAGGGCGAAGGTGTGCGCATTTTCATCGGCTCCGAGAACAAACTTTTTTCGCTGACGGGTTCCTCTCTGGTGGTCTCTCCATATATGAACGCGGATCGAAAGATCATCGGTGCGGTCGGCGTGATCGGACCGACCCGCCTGAACTACGGACGAATTGTGCCGATCGTGGATTACACGGCGCAACTGGTCGGGAAGCTGATCACCGACCGGAGCTAGAGGTGACATAATGGCAGAGCCGAGAAACGAAGAGTTCCTGGACGACATCGAACAGGCCGAATCGGAAGAACAGGAACCGTTGACCGAAGAGATTTCCGCCGAAAGCAGCGAGCAGGACGAGCTGACATCGCTGCGCGCCGAACGCGATGAGCTTCAGGACAAGTTCATGCGCGCCCTCGCGGATGCGGAGAACGCCCGCAAACGCGCCCAAAAAGACCGCCGCGAGGCCGAGAATTACGGCGGCTCCAAGCTGGCCCGCGACATGCTGCCGGTGTATGACAACCTCAAGCGCGCGCTGGAGGCCGCCACCCACGACCAGACCGAGACGACCGCGGCGCTTATCGAAGGGGTGGAACTCACCCTGCGCGAATTGCGCCACGTCTTCTCAAAGCACGGGATTACCGCGATCTCCCCGCAGGTGGGCGACAAGTTCGACCCCCAGCAGCACGAGGCCATGTTCGAGGCGCCGGTGCCCGGCACCACCGCGGGCGAGATCATCCAGGTCCAGGCCGAGGGATTCCTGCTCCACGATCGCATGCTGCGCCCGGCGCAGGTGGGCGTGTCTTCCAACCCCGGCTGAGGCGCGGCGGGGCGGTCACCCGTCCTTTGCCAGGGTTTTCAACTCGTAGATCAACTCAAGCGCCTCGCGCGGGCTCAGGTCATCGGGCAGCACCTCGGCCAGCCGTTTCTCGACCGCCGAATCCCCCTGCGGGGCGGGCGGCGCCGGCGGCGGGCTGGCAAACAGGGGCAGATCGTCGATCAGGGCCTCGCGTGCGCGCCCGCCCTCGCGCTCGCCCTTCTCCAGCGCGTCCAGCACCACGCGCGCCCGATCCACCACCGGCGCGGGCAGGCCGGCCAGCTTGGCCACCTGCACCCCGTAGGAACGGTCCGCCGCACCCCGCCGCACCTCGTGCAGGAAGATCACCTCGCCCTCGTGCTCCTTGACGGTGACGGTCCCGTTTTCCACGCCGTCCAGCTTTTCCGACAGGTTGGTCAATTCGTGATAATGCGTTGCGAAAAGCGCGCGGCAGCGATTGACGTCATGCAGATGTTCTAGCGTTGCCCAGGCGATTGACAGACCGTCGTAGGTGGCGGTGCCACGCCCGATCTCGTCAAGGATGACCAGCGCGTGGTCGTCGGCCTGGTTCAGGATCGCCGCGGTTTCCACCATTTCCACCATGAAGGTGGAGCGCCCCCGCGCCAGGTCGTCCGAGGCGCCCACCCGGCTGAACAGCTGGCTGACCAGTCCCACATGGGCCGCCCGCGCCGGCACATAGCTGCCCATCTGCGCAAGCACCGCGATCAGCGCGTTCTGGCGCAGGAAGGTGGACTTGCCCGCCATGTTCGGCCCGGTCAGCAGCCAGATGTCGCTGTCCTGCCCCAGATGGCAATCATTGGCGATGAAGGGCGCACCCTGCGCCGCCAGCGCCTGTTCCACGACCGGGTGCCGGCCGCCCTCTATCCTCAGCGCGCGGCCCTCGTCCACCTTGGGCCGGCACCAGTCCCCGGCCCGGGCCAGGTCGGCAAGCGCGGTGGCCAGGTCCAGTTCGGCCAGGGCCTGCGCGGCCTGCGTCAGGGGTGCGGCAGCCGCCAGGATGGCCTCTTTCAGGCTGTCATAGAGCCGCTTTTCGATCTCCAGCGCCCGGCCCCCGGCGTTCAGGATCCGGGTTTCCATCTCGCTCAGTTCCGCGGTGGTAAAGCGCAACTGGTTCGCCGTCGTCTGCCGGTGGCGGAAGGTTTCGTTCAGGGGCTCCGACAGCATCTTGTCGGCATGCGTCGCCGTGACTTCCACGAAATAGCCCAGCACGTTGTTGTGCTTGACCTTGAGCGAGGCGATGCCCGTCAGCTCGACATAGTCCTTCTGCATCGCCGCGATCACGCCCCGGCCCTCGTCGCGCAGTTGCCGGGCCTCGTCCAGCTCGGTGTCATGGCCCGCCGCGATGAACCCGCCGTCGCGCACCAGAAGCGGCGGTTCGGCCACCAAGGCCCGGTCCAACAGTTCCAGCAGCGCATCTTGCCCACTCAAGGCCTGGACCGCCCGGGCCAAAAGCGGGGGCAGATCCTGCCCCGCGGCCAGTGCGGCGATCTCGGCCGCCTGTTCCAGCCCGGTGCGCACCGCCGCCAGGTCCCGGGGGCCGCCGCGGTCCAGTCCAAGGCGTGACAGCGCCCGGTCCATGTCCGGCACCCGCCGCAAAAGGGCGCGCAGATCCGCGCTCAGCCGGGTTTGCTCCACCGCGAACTGCACGGCGTCCAGCCGCTCGCGCACCACCTCCAGCGCCCGGCTGGGGCTCGCGATGCGCCGTTCCAGCAGGCGCCCGCCCCCTGCCGTCACTGTCCGGTCCACCGCCGACAGAAGCGATCCGGCCCGCCCGCCGCCGGCCCCCTGCGTAAGTTCCAGATTGCGCCGCGTGGCCGCGTCGATCTGCATGACACGCGCATGGCTTTCGCGCTGGGGCGGCTGCAGCAGGGGCAGCTTGCCCTTCTGCGTGATCTCCAGGTATTCCACCAAGGCGCCCATTGCGGCCAGTTCCGCCCGGCCGAACTGCCCGTGCCCCTCCAGCGTCTCCAACCCGAAAAGCCGGCACAGCCGGCGCTCGGCGCCCGTGCTGTCAAAGGCGGCCCGCCCCAGCTCCGTGACCGCGGCGCCCGCCTCCTCGGCCACGACACGGGCCTCGCCGACGCCCTCGGCCAGCACCACCTCGGCCGGGCCCAGACGGGCCAATTCGGGGCCCAGCCGCACGGGCGGCACCGCCATGACGTGGAACGCGCCGGTCGAAATATCCACCCAGGCCAGGGCGGATTCGTCCCGAACCTGCCCGAAAGCGGCGAGGTAGTTGTGCCGCCGCGCGTCCAGCAGGCTTTCCTCGGTCAGCGTGCCGGGGGTGACAAGGCGCACCACCTCCCGCCGGACCACGGCCTTGGAGCCGCGCTTCTTCGCCTCGGCGGGGTCCTCGGTCTGTTCGCAGACGGCCACGCGGAACCCCTTACGGATCAGCGTCAGAAGGTAGCTTTCGGCCGAGTGCACCGGCACCCCGCACATCGGGATGTCCTCGCCCAGGTGCTTGCCCCGCTTGGTCAGGGCGATGTCCAGCGCCTCCGCCGCCGCGGCGGCGTCGTCGAAGAACAGCTCGTAGAAATCCCCCATCCGGTAGAACAAGAGCGCCTGTGGATACTGCGCCTTGATCTCAAGGTATTGCGCCATCATCGGCGTCACGGCCGGTTTCGCGGATGTCACGGCTGCCCCCCAAATCGATGGGCCAGACCTTACAAATCCGTGGCGGTCCGTGAAACCCAAAACAGCCTTTCAGTTGAGGCCGCGGCCCGGCCCCGCTATGCAGGGTAAAACCGCCGGAAACCCACAGGCTCAATATGTCAAAGACCAAGTTCACCCGCGAAGAGGCGCTGGCTTTTCACCACGAGCCCACGCCGGGCAAGTTCGAGATCCAGGCCACCGTGCCCATGACCACGCAGCGGGATCTCAGCCTCGCCTATTCCCCAGGCGTCGCCGTCCCCTGCGAGGAGATCGCCAGGACCCCGGAACTGGCCTACGACTACACCAACAAGGGCAACCTGGTTGCCGTCGTCTCCAACGGGACCGCGGTGCTGGGCCTGGGCAACCTCGGCGCCCTGGGGTCCAAGCCGGTGATGGAGGGCAAGTCCGTCCTCTTCAAACGTTTTGCCGATGTCAATTCCATCGATATCGAGCTGGACACCGAGGATCCGGACGCCTTCATCAATGCCGTCCGGCTCATGGGCCCCACCTTCGGTGGCATCAACCTCGAAGACATCAAGGCCCCGGAATGCTTCATCATCGAGCAGAAGCTCAAGGAAGAGATGGACATCCCCGTCTTCCACGACGACCAGCACGGCACCGCCGTGATCTGCGCCGCCGGCCTGATCAACGCGCTGCATCTTTCGGGCAAGAAGCTGGCCGAGTGCCGCATCGTGCTCAACGGTGCCGGCGCGGCCGGGATCGCCTGCCTGGAGCTGGTCAAGGCCATGGGCGCGCGGCCCGAGAACTGCATCGCCTGTGACACCAAGGGCGTCATCTATCAGGGCCGGACGGAGGGCATGAACCAGTGGAAATCGGCCCACGCCGTCAAGACCGATCTGCGCAGCCTGGCCGAGGCGATGAGGGGCGCCGATGTCTTCCTGGGCGTCTCGGTCAAGGGGGCGGTCACGCAGGACATGGTGGAAAGCATGGCCGAGAACCCGGTCATCTTCGCCATGGCCAACCCCGACCCCGAGATCACGCCGGAAGAGGCGCATGACGTCCGCCCCGACGCCATCGTCGCCACCGGCCGCAGCGATTATCCCAACCAGGTCAACAACGTCCTGGGCTTCCCCTACCTTTTCCGGGGCGCGCTGGACGTGCATGCCCGCGCCATCAACGACGAGATGAAGATCGCCTGCGCCGAGGCCCTGGCGCGGCTCGCCCGCGAGGACGTGCCCGACGAGGTCGCGATGGCCTATAACCGCAAGCTGTCATTCGGGCGCGACTACATCATTCCCACGCCTTTCGATCCCCGGTTGATCCATACGGTGCCGCCGGCCGTCGCGAAGGCGGGGATGGATACCGGCGCGGCCCGCCGCCCCATCGTGGACATGGAGGCCTACCAGCAAAGCCTGAAGGCCCGCATGGACCCGACTGCCTCGATCCTGCGATCAATCAACGCCCGCGCGCGTCGGGCGCAGGCCCGGATGATCTTCGCCGAGGGGGACGACCCCCGCGTGCTGCGCGCCGCCGTGCAGTACCAGCGCACCGGCCTGGGCAAGGCCATCGTGGTCGGCCGGGACGACGACGTGCGCGAAAAGCTCGAGGCCACCGGCCTGGGCGACGCGGTGCGCGAGCTTGAGGTCACCAACGCCGCCAAGGCCGCCGAGGCGGGACGCCTGGAGGACTACAAGGATTTCCTCTACGGCCGGCTCCAGCGGAAAGGACACGACCAGCACGATATCCACCGGCTTGCCGCGCGCGATCGTCACGTCTTCTCGGCGCTGATGCTGGCGCACGGTCATGGCGACGGTCTTGTCACCGGGGCGACGCGGAAGTCCGCCCACGTGATGGAACTCATCAACCACGTCTTCGATGCGGATGCCGAACACGGCGCCGCCGGCGTTACCGCCCTTCTGCACAAGGGCCGGATCGTGATGATCGCCGACACGCTGGTCCACGAATGGCCGGACGAAGAGGATCTGGCCAATATCGCCACCCGCGGCGCCGACGTGGCCCGGCACCTCGGGCTTGAGCCGCGGGTCGCCTTCGTTTCCTTCTCCACCTTCGGGTATCCCCGGTCCGAGCGGGCCGAGAAAATGCACGGCGCCCCCAGGGTTCTGGAACGGCGCGGCGTGGATTTCGAGTTCGAGGGCGAAATGACGGTGGATGTGGCTCTCAACGGCCGCGCGCAGGAGGCCTATCCCTTCCAGCGTCTGACCGGGCCGGCCAACATCCTTGTCGTGCCCGCGCGGCACTCGGCCTCGATCTCCACCAAGCTCATGCAGGAAATGGCCGGCGCCACCGTAATCGGGCCGATCCTGGCCGGCGTGGACAAGTCGATCCAGATCTGCTCGACCACCTCGACGGCCAGTGACGTCCTCAACATGGCGGTTCTCGCCGCCTGCGAGGTCGGCTGAGCCGTGGCCGGCGCCCGCATCCATACCCTGGGTTCGATCAACGCCGACCATACCTATCGCGTCCCCCGCCTGCCCCGTCCCGGCGAAACGCTGGCAGCCAGCCACTACCACGCCGGTCTGGGCGGCAAGGGCGCGAATCAGTCTATCGCGGCGGCCCGTGCGGGGGCGCGCGTCGTCCACCTCGGTGCCGTGGGTCCCGATGGCACCTGGATGGTGCGCCGCCTCGCCGCCGAGGGGATCGATACCACCCATGTGGTACAGGCCGAGGGGCCGTCGGGTCACGCCATCATCCACGTGGACGACGCCGGCGAAAACGCCATCACCCTCTATCCGGGGGCCAATCGCCTGCAGGATCCCGATGCGATCGCCGCCGCGCTCGACGAGGGCCGCGCCGGCGACTGGTTGCTGCTGCAGAACGAAACCTCGCATCAACGCGCCGCGGCGGATCGCGCGCGCGGCCGCGGCATGTCCGTGGCCTATTCCGCCGCGCCGTTCGATCCCGCCGCCGTGCAGGCCATCCTGCCGCATGTGACGCTTCTGATCCTCAACGCGGTGGAGGCAGCACAGCTTGGCGATGTCACCGGCATGGCGCCGAAGGATATGCCGGTGGCAAACGTCCTCGTCACCAAGGGCCCCGGCGGCGCCGACTGGATCGAAACGGCAGGCGGGGCCAGCCTTTCGGTTCCCGCGCCTGCGGTCACGCCCGTGGACACGACAGGCGCGGGGGATTGCTTCGCCGGCTATGCCTTGGCCGGCCTGGCGCAGGGCCTCGACCCTCGGGCGGCGCTGCAGCGGGCCGCGCAGGCGGCCGCGCTGCAGGTTCAGCGGCCCGGGGCGGCGGCGGCCATTCCCTCGTTGGACGAACTTGACTAGCCCGCGAAAGGCGCGTCGTCGCCCCACAACTCGCGCACGCGTTCGTCGCGACCGCAGCGATCACGGTAATACTCATAGGCCTCGGCCTGGGTCTTCAGCCCGAATCCCCGCAGCACAAGGTCGTCCCCCTTGTAGTAGTCCTGGTGATAGTCCTCTGCCTTGTAGAAGGTTTCACGCGGCAGGATCGGCGTCACGACCTCCTGGCCCAGCTCCTTCTCGGCCTCCGCCTTGGCGGCCCGAGCCGCCTTCTTCTTGGCCGGATCAGAGACGAATACCGCCGTACGATAACTGTCGCCTCGGTCGCAGAACTGGCCGCCGGCATCCAGCGGATCGATGGAGCGGAAGAACAGGTCATAAAGCCGCCGCGGCCCGACCTGCGCGGGATCGTAGATGATCTTCGCCGCCTCGTAATGGCCGGTATCGCCACCGGTCACGTCGTCGTAGGTCGGGTTCTTCGTGTGGCCACCGGTATAGCCGGAGATGACCTCCTGCACGCCTGCCACCTTCTCGAAGTCCGCCTCGACGCACCAGAAGCAGCCGCCCGCCACCACGATGCTGTCCGTTTCCGCGGCGCGCGCCTGCTGGCACCAGACGGCCAGACCGATCAGCACCGCCAACAGCGTCGCCTTGATCTCGGAGCCGTGTGAAAACTTTCTGATCTGCATCGTCATCGTCGAAATCCTCCGGATTTGCCGTCACTATCCCGTTAAACTGCGGCGGCCGAAAGGGCTGTCAGGATCGGATCACGACCTGGTGACCGGAAGTTATCCCTTGGCAGGGGCCCGTCACGGGCCTAGCGTTCCGCCCAACCAGGGGGACAGGATGCAGGATCGACAGACCACCCACGAGGCCGCGGAGGATGCGCGCAACGAAGATATCCGGATCTGGCTCGACGGGCGGATCGTGCCCAAGGCCGAGGCGCTGGTCAGCGTCTATGACAGCGGTTTCATGCTGGGGGACGGAATCTGGGAGGGCCTGCGCCTCTACGACGGCACATGGGCCTTTGCCCAAGAACATCTCGCCCGCCTGTTCGAGGCGGCCAAGGCCATCGACCTGGACATCGGCCTGACGCCGGACGCGCTGTTCGAGGCAATAAAAGAGACACAACAGGCCAACGCGATGCACACCGACGCCCATGCCCGGGTGATGGTGACGCGCGGGGTGAAAACCCGCCCCTTCCAGCACCCCGCTCTGTCTCGGCGGGGGCCGACGGTGGTGATCCTGATGGAACATTCCCGGCCACAGATCGCCCGGCCCATCCGCCTTGCGACGGTGCCGCATATCCGCGGTCTGCCGATGAGCCAGGATCCCAAGCTCAACTCCCATTCCAAGCTCAACTGCGTCCTGGCCTGCGTCGCCGCTGAAAAGGCCGGCGCGGACGAGGCGCTGATGCTGGATGTGCATGGATTCGTGAACACGACCAACGCCTGCAATTTCTTCATCGTGCGCGGCGGCGAGGTCTGGACCAGCACCGGCGACTACTGCATGAACGGGATCACCCGGCAAAAGGTGATCGACCTTTGCCGCGCCGACGGCATCCCCGTGTTCGAAAAGAACTTCAGCCTGGTGGAGGCCTATTCGGCCGACGAGGCCTTTCTCACCGGCACCTTCGGAGCCCAGACCCCGGTGGCCCAGATCGACGGCCGCATGATCGGCGACGGCCGGCCCGGCCCGGTGACGGAACGCATCCAGGGCCTTTACAAGGCCCTGATCCGGCGGGAATCTGCCTGATGCGCATCGCGGTGTGGTCGGGGCCGCGCAACCTTTCCACGGCCTTGATGTATGCCTTCGCCGCACGCGGGGACTGCGCCGCGATCGATGAGCCCTTCTATGCCGCCTACCTGGATCAAACCGGGCTGGATCACCCCATGCGCCAGCAGATCCTGGCGGCCCAGCCCCGCGATCCGGCCCGCGTCATCGACACGCTGCTTGGCCCCGTCCCGCAGGGAAAGCCCCATTTCTATCAGAAGCACATGGCGCAGCACATGATCCCCGGTATCCCGCGCGGCTGGATCGGGCAGGTCACCAACGTTTTCCTGATCCGCCACCCGACGCGCGTGGCCGCCAGTTTCTCGGCCAAGTATGACAATCCCGCGCTGGCCGATATCGGCTTCGTCCAGCAGGCGGCGCTCTACGACCAGCTTGCCGAATCGGGAAACGTCCCCGTGGTGATCGATTCCGCCGACATCCGCCGCGACCCGGCCGGGCTCCTAGCGCGGCTTTGCGATGCCATCGGCCTGCCGTGGGATCCCGCGATGTTGACATGGCCCCCCGGGCCCAAGCCCTTCGACGGCGTCTGGGCCCCGCACTGGTATGGCACGGTGCACGGCTCCACCGGCTTCGCCCCGCCCGAGGGCGATCTGCCCGTGCTCGACGGGGCCCGCGCCGAGTTGGCCCGTGCCGCAATGCCGGCCTACGAAAAGCTGCGCGCCGTCGCCCTCTGACGGCCTTCCCGACCACGCGGGCGCCGCGCCACTGGCAGGCGTTTACCGTGCGGAAAATCCGTACGGTTCGTACGGCCCGTACGGCTCGGCTCAGCCCTTCAAGCGCCGGTCCCGCGCCGCCAGCAGCTTCAGCCGCAGCGCGTTGAGCTGGATGAACCCGGCGGCGTCGGCCTGGTCATAGGCGCCGGCGTCTTCCTCGAAGGTGACATGCGCCTCGGAATAAAGCGAGTGGTCGGACCAGCGGCCAACCGTCCGGACATTGCCCTTGTAAAGTTTCAAGCGCACTGTTCCGGTCACATGATGTTGCGAATGATCGATCGCCGCCTGCAACATCTCGCGTTCGGGGCTGTACCAGAATCCGTTGTAGATCAGCTCGGCATAGCGCGGCATCAACTCATCCTTGAGGTGCGCGGCGCCCCGGTCCAGCGTGATCTGCTCGATCCCGCGATGCGCTTCCAGCAGGATGGTACCGCCCGGCGTCTCGTAGATGCCGCGGCTCTTCATCCCGACAAAGCGGCCCTCGACCAGGTCAAGCCGGCCGATGCCATGCGTGCCGCCCAATTCATTGAGCTTTGTCAACAGGTTGGCAGGGCTAAGGCGGTCACCGTCGATGCTGACGGCGTCGCCTTTCTCGAACCCGATTTCCACGAATTGCGGCGCGTCGGGCGCATCCTCGGGATGGGTGGTGCGCTGGTACACGTAATCCGGCGCCTCCTGCGCGGGATCCTCCAGCACCTTGCCCTCGCTTGAGGTGTGCAGCAGGTTCGCATCCACCGAGAACGGCGCCTCGCCACGCTTGTCCTTGGCGATCGGGATCTGATTTTTTTCTGCGAAATCAATCAGTTTGGTGCGGCTTGTCAGATCCCATTCCCGCCAGGGCGCGATGACCTTGATCTCGGGGTCGAGCGCGTAGGCCGCCAGTTCGAACCGCACCTGGTCGTTGCCCTTGCCGGTGGCCCCGTGGGCCACGGCGTCGGCCCCCGTTTCGGCGGCGATTTCCACCAGACGCTTGGAAATCAGCGGCCGGGCGATCGAGGTGCCCAGCAGGTACAGCCCCTCGTAGACCGCGTTCGCGCGGAACATGGGAAACACGAAATCCCGCACGAATTCCTCGCGGATATCCTCGATGAAGATGTTTTCCGGTTTGATTCCAAGAAGTTCCGCCTTCTTGCGCGCGGGGTCCAACTCTTCGCCCTGGCCCAGGTCGGCGGTGAAGGTCACCACCTCGCAGCCGTATTCGGTCTGCAGCCATTTCAGGATGATCGAGGTGTCGAGGCCGCCGGAGTAGGCAAGCACAACTTTCTTGGGCGCGGACATTATCTCCCCCGTTTTCCGGATCTTGCGCGCGCTTACCGGGTTTTGAGCCGTGGGGCAAGCCTGCGGGGTTTGCAGGGTAAGGGCCGCCGGTTATGACCGACACGCGGGCAGGGCCCGTTCCTGCTGGGGCTGGGGAGTACCATGAAAGGCTGGATGATCTTCGGGCACGCGTTGCAACTGGTCCTTGGCAACCGTCGGCAGGCCGCGCGCATCGCGGCACTGCCGGTGGCGGGGCTCCACCTTGCCACCTGGGCCATCCTGTCCGCGAGCGGCTTCACCCTCACCACCCATTCGGCCGGTCAGGCCAGCGGGATATCCGGCGGCGGGACCCTGACCGGCACAGCGGCATTCTTGCTTTGCCTGATCTGGTTGGCCGGCACCGCCTGGATCTTCGTGGCCTGGCACGGGTTCGTGCTGCTCGCGGAATATCCCAGCGGCTGGGTCCCGGCGTTTCACCCCTCCCGTATCCTCGGATATCTTGGCCGCATGGTGATGCTTCTGGGCTTGTCGATCGCCCTGATGGTGCCGGCGGGTATCGTAGTGATCCTTGCCGCGAGCGTCACTGGCGGCGGTGTGATCGCCCTGCTTCTCGGGCCGGTCGGTGTCTTGGCCGTGTCCGTCGTGATCTTTCGCCTGTCGCCGGTCCTGCCGGCCAGGGCTATCGGCGAATTCCTTACCCTGCGGGACGTTTGGCAGGCCACGCGGGGCACGACCGGTGCCCTCGTTGCGATTGTCATTATCTTCTTGGTCCTGCAGATGGTTATGCAATTGGTCGCGGCGATCATGGCGGCGATCCTCGCGCCCCTCGGCATCCTGGCCGCCTACGGCGTCGCCGTATTCAGCGGCCTGCTGGCGGCCAGCCTGCTGACGAGTTTCTACGGCCATTTCATCGAGGGCCGCGCCTTGCGCTGACGGTTCGGGCGGGTGTACCACGGCATGCTTTGCGTACGCCTCTTGCCAGCGGCGCCGGGTTGGGCCACTCAAGGGCATGACCGATTTTCGCGACAGAGCCCGTTCCGCCGAAGCGGCCATGCGTGCCGTTTTCAAGCCCACCCCGCTTCAGCGTAACGACCATCTGTCGGAACGTTATCACGCCGATATCCTTCTCAAGCGCGAGGATCTCACGCCGGTGCGGTCGTACAAGCTGCGCGGGGCTTTCAACGCGATGCGCAAGGTGCTGGAGGCGCATCCGGGTACCGGCACCTTCGTTTGCGCCTCGGCAGGCAATCACGCGCAGGGCGTGGCCTTCATGTGCCGGCATTTCGGGGTGCAGGGGGTGATCTTCATGCCCGTGACGACGCCGCAGCAGAAGATCGGCAAGACCGAGAAATTCGGAGGTGACGCGATCTCGATCCGGCTGACCGGGGACTATTTCGACGATACGCTGGCCGCGGCCAAGGCGCATTGCGCGGAAGTGAAGGGCCATTTCCTGTCTCCCTTCGACGACGAGGACGTGATCGAGGGCCAGGCCTCTGTCGCCGTGGAGGTCGAACATCAAATGGAGGCCCTGCCCGACCGGATCGTGATGCCGGTTGGCGGTGGCGGCCTGTCTTCCGGCATCCGCAGTTACATGGGGCGGGACTGCGCGCTGACGCTGGTGGAGCCCGAAGGCGGCGCCTGCTTGGCGGCCGCCTTGGCCGCCGGGAAGCCCAAGCGGTTGAACCACGTGAACAATTTTGCCGACGGCGCGGCAGTGGCGCAGATCGGTTCGCGGCCCTTTGCGCATCTGCACGATCTTGACCCGGCCAACACGATCGCCATTGACGAGGATCGCCTGTGCACGACGATGCTGGAGATGCTGAACGCCGAGGGCATCGTGCTGGAACCTGCGGGCGCCTTGGCGGTGGACGCGCTGAAGGATCTGGGCCACGCCATTCGCGGCAAGACCGTGGTCTGCGTCACCTCCGGGGGCAATTTCGACTTCGAACGACTGCCGGAAGTGAAGGAACGTGCACAGCGCTACTCGGGGATCAAGAAATACTTCGTCCTGCGGATGCCACAGCGACCGGGGGCGCTGAAGGACTTCCTGAACATTCTTGGCCCGGATGACGATATCGCGCGGTTCGAGTATCTCAAGAAATCGGCGCGGAACTTCGGATCAGTCCTCATCGGCATTGAAACCAGTCACCCGGAGAACTTCGTTCATATCCAGTACAAGCTCGACGCAGCCGGGTTCGATTACCGCGACATCACTGATGATGAGGTACTGGCCGAATTCCTGATCTAGGGTGGCGGCCGCGCCTCCATCCGTTCAAGGAACGCGGCCTTGGACGCATCGAAACACTCAAGGATTGCACCCAGATCGATCCGAGCATGAAGCCCTTGGGCTGCAGCGCGCTCGCCGTCCTGACACAAGCGAGAGAAATCCGCGAACCCGAGGTTCAAGGCGCTGCCCTTGAGATAGTGAAGGCGTGCCTCCAGCTCGTCCTCCGGGGGAGCCGCGCGCAGGACGGCAATCTCTTCATCGACCTCCTGCAGGAAAAGCGCGACAACCTCGCGGAAGTCATCGGGCCCGATTTCGGCCCGCAGTTCCGATATCCTGTCCCAATCAATCATGCCCGACGTTTCTGCCTTGCCCTAGTGAAGAAAATCTTGCCACGCGTTGGAAATTCCCGCCAATTTGCGCCTTCATTCCGTCTTAAGAAAAGGGGCCTAGCACCGCCTTGAACGGGTGGTGCGAGGTGGATGTTTTGGAAACGGCGATTCAGGCGGCCGAGGATACGCTGGGGGATCAAGCGGCGATCCGGCGTGTTCTCGTCGTGGACGATAGCCGGTTGCAAAGGCGAATCCTGATATCGCTGCTGGAACGATGGGGGTTTCTGGTTGACCAGGCCGCATCGGGGGGCGAGGCCTTGAAGGTATGCGCGGTGTCGCCCCCCGACCTTGTCTTGAGCGACTGGATGATGCCCGAGATGTCCGGCCCGGAGTTCTGCCGCGAATTCCGGAACCTGCCGCGCGACAGCTATGGGTATTTCATCCTGCTGACTTCGAAAAGCGAAAAGGATGATATCGCGGCGGGGCTGGATGCCGGGGCGGACGATTTCCTGACCAAGCCGGTCAGCGGCGCGGAACTGCGCGCCCGGATAGCTGCGGGCGACCGGATCCTGCGCATGGAACGTGAACTGACTGAGAAGAAACGCCTTGTCGAAACGACCCTGAGTGAACTGCGGCGGGTTTACAAGTCGCTCGACGACGATCTGGTCGAGGCGAAGAATCTGCAACAATCCCTGGTGCGCGACCGCTACCGGGATTTCGGTCTGGCTGAAGTTTCTCTTGCCCTTCGCTCCAGCGGGCACGTCGGCGGCGATCTGGTGGGCATGTTTCCCATAGCACAGGGGCGCGTGGGCCTTTTCGGTATCGATGTCTCTGGCCACGGTATCAGTTCGGCCCTGATGACCGCGCGCCTGGCCGGTTATCTGTCCACCTCGGCCCCGGATCAGAACGTCGCGTTCCGCCGAACCCAGCAGGGCGCCTACGTCCCGCGATCACCGGCCGAAACGGTTGCCGTGCTCAATCGTCTCATCCTGGATGACATGGAGACGGAACATTATTTCACCGCTCTTCTGGCGGATGCCTGCCTGCAAACCGGGCGTGTGACCGTGGCGCAGGCTGGCCATCCCTGCCCGCTCGTTCAACGTGCCGACGGTTCGGTAGAGTTCGTGGGTGACGGCGGGTTGCCCGTTGGCCTGATCCAGGAGGCCGTTTATCAGGAGTTCGAGGTGATCCTGAACCCGGGGGACCGGTTTATGATCTACTCGGACGGGATCGTCGAATGTGCCGATCCCCAGGCCCGTTTTCTCGGAGAGGCGGGACTGGCCCGAATGATGCGTCGCCTGCGCCATGTCCGGGGGCCGGAATGCCTGGACTCGGTGACGGCTGCGCTGTCGGACCACGCCGGGAGCACGGCCTTTGGTGACGATGTGTCGGCGGTGCTTATGGAACTCAAGCCCGGGGCAGAATCCGGCTGACGAAGTACCTGTCCCCGGCATTGCCGAGGTCCCTCGCCGCCTTTGCGGGGTTGGCCCAGACAGCGGTGTGCCCGGGTTCCGTGGGCAGATCCCGCATGCGTACGGGCCAAGCAAGATAGATGATGCAAAGCTTCTCTGCCCATAGATCGTATTCCGGCATGTAGGCGAACCGACGGAACGCGCCGAGGCGGCGCGGCTGTGTTATCGTCCAGCCCGTTTCTTCGAAAACTTCGCGGTGGAGCGCCCGGATCGGGCTTTCGCCCGGGTCGATTCCCCCGCCCGGCAGTTGGAGTTCGGGAACGGGCTGCGCCTGGTGCGTGAGCAGCAATTGGCCATGCCTTGGCAGCACGGCATAGGCCCCGGGCCTGCGGGTATAGGCCACGTCGGGTCGTGGCGGCGTGCCGAATCGAGGAGTCATGGGGCCTTGGTCCCTGCCTTGTCCTGCCTATATAGACGCGGTATGCCAACCACCGGCGCACAAGGAAACCCCATGACCATCGGACAGAAAATCGCCTGGGACGACACCATCCTGCCGTTCCAGCTGGACAACTCGGATATCCGTGGGCGGGTCGCGCGCCTGGACGGTGTTCTTGACGGCGTTCTGGCCCAGCACGACTATCCCGCGCCCGTGGAGGCGCTGGTGGCCGAGATGACGGTGCTGACGGCGCTCATCGGCCAGACGGTCAAGTTGCGCTGGAAGCTGTCGCTGCAGGTGCAGTCACGGGGCGCGGTGCGGATGATCGCCACCGACTACTTCGCACCCGCGCAGGAAGGCGAACCCGCCCGTATCCGGGCCTATGCCAGCTTCGACCGGGATAGGATCACCGATGCGGGAGCTTTCGAGCAGATCGGTGAAGGCTATTTCGCCGTGCTGATCGACCAGGGCCGTGGAACCGAACCTTACCAAGGGATCACGCCGCTTGGGGGTGAGAGCCTCAGCGGGTGCGCGGAGACGTATTTTGCGCAGTCCGAGCAGTTGCCGACAAGGTTCGCGATCACCTTTACAAAGGTGCAGGAAAACGGTCGTGGCGACGCTTGGCGCGCCGGTGGCGTCATGTTGCAACACATGCCCAAGGCGTCGCCGCACATCCAGGGCGGCGGATCGGGGGTCAACGGCCTGCTGACACCCTCGGACGTGGTCAGCGATGACGACGAAGAGAACTGGTACCGGGTCAATACCCTGCTTGACACCGTTGAGGATGCCGAACTGGTTGGTCCCGACGTTAGCCCCACCGACCTGCTTGTCAGGCTTTTCCATGAAGAGGTGCCACGCGTCTTCGACATGCAGCCTGTGCGCTTTGGATGTACCTGTTCCGAAGATCGCGTCCGCAACAGCCTTTCGATCTATTCTGCCAAGGATATCGCGAAGATGACCACCGACGAAGGGCTCGTGACCGCGGATTGCCAGTTCTGCGGCGCCCATTACCGGCTGGACCCCAAGACCCTTGGTTTCGATGCCGACGAGTCGCCTGGTGACGGTACGTGATCCCCTCGCATCCGTCAGAAGGGCGCTGGAAACCCCGCATGCGCCCTCGTCGGATTATGATTTGAACCCCGATGCGGTTCTGCCGACGGGGCGGCGATTGCGCCCGGCCGCCGTCTTGGTTGGCATCCTTTGCAATGGCGGTACGGCGCGTTTGTTCCTGACGAAGCGCTCTTCGGCGCTCAAGCATCATCCCGGGCAGGTCGCCTTTCCGGGCGGCAAGAAAGACGACGGAGACACCGATATTACCGCCGCCGCGCTTCGTGAAGCGCGCGAGGAGATCGGGCTCGATCCCGGAAACGTCGAGATCCTGGGATGCATGCCCGCCCATGAGACCGTGACGGGCTTCGAGGTGACGCCGGTGGTGGCGCGGGTCCGATCAGCGTTCAAACCCGTGCCCGAGGCGGGCGAGGTCGAAGAGATCTTCGAGGTCCCGCTGGCGCATATCCTGGATCCCGACCTTTACAGCGTTCAGGCCCGTCGGTGGCGGGGAACCTGGCGGCGCTATTACACCGTGCCTTTCGGCCCCTATTACATATGGGGCGCCACGGCGCGTATTCTCCGTGCCTTGGCTGGCGGGGGGCGCGCATGAAGGTCACCGGCGATTGGATCGAGGGCGCGGGGACGCAGGCCGTCTGTCGGATGTTGGAATGGGCGGGGCACCAGGCGCTCTTCGTGGGCGGCTGCGTGCGCAATGCGCTGCTGGACGAACCTGTGGACGATATCGATCTGGCAACCGACGCGCACCCGGAAACGGTGATGGATCTGGCGGTGGCCGCCGGCCTGAAGGCGGTGCCGACGGGGATAGATCATGGAACAGTCACTATCGTCTCTGACCACATTCCGCACGAGGTCACGACGTTCCGAGAGGATGTAGAAACCTTCGGTCGCCACGCTGTCGTGGCCTACGCGACCGAAGTCAGCCATGATGCCCGCCGCCGCGATTTCACGATGAACGCGCTTTACGCCCGCTGCGACGGCACGCTGGTCGATCCGCTTGGCGGCTTGCCCGACCTGCGCGCGCGGCGCGTGCGCTTCATCGATGACCCGGATCAGCGCATTCGTGAGGATTACCTGCGAATCCTGAGGTTCTTCCGTTTCCATGCACGGTATGGGGATCCGGGTCACGGCCTGGATCCCGAGGGCTTGGCAGCGGCGGCCCGTCATGCCGATGGCCTGTCGGGGTTGTCGCGCGAGCGGATCACCGGCGAGATGCTCAAGCTCTTGGCGGCGGCTGATCCCGCCCCATCGGTGGCGGCGATGCGGGTTGCCGGTGTTTTGGCCGTGGTTCTGCCGGGGGCCGAAGATCGGGCGCTCGCGCCACTGGTGCATCTGGAACGGCAGTTCGACGCGGCACCGGACAGCCTACGGCGACTTGCGGCCCTGCATCCGGAGGATACCAGCCACCTGCGGCTGAGCAAGGCGCAGGCTCGCCGCCTCGACACGCTGCGCGAAGAGGCGGCCGCGGGCCGGGCGCCTGCCGAACTGGGGTATCGTCACGGCGCAGAGATGGGCCTTGATATCGTCCTTTTGCGTGCGGCCCTTCTGGAGCAGCCGCTGAACAGTGACCCTCGCCCCGCCCTGAGCGAAGGTGCGGCGGCGCGTTTCCCGGTCACTGCCCGTGACCTGATGCCGAGGTATACCGGGCCGGCCTTGGGCGCGAAGCTCGCGGAACTGGAGCGGGCCTGGATCGACTCCGGCTTCCGCCTGAGCCGCGAACAGCTCTTGCAGCAGTGAGCCGCATCATCGAGGCACCATCATGCAAAAAGTCACGATTGACCGCTTGGGCCACCAGGGCGATGGAATCGCCGAGGGGCCGATCTACGCCCCCCGCACGCTTCCCGGCGAGGTCGTGAGCGGGGCGCTTGACGGAAACACGCTGCGGGATGTGCGGATCCATGCGCCTTCGCCCGCGCGGGTCACGCCGCCCTGTCGCCATTTCAGCACCTGCGGGGGCTGCCAATTGCAGCACGCTTCGGACGATTTCGTCGCGGACTGGAAGGAACAGGTGGTTCGCACAGCCCTGGCTGCTCAAGGCATCGAGGCGCCGTTTCGGCCGATGGCGATCTCGCCGCCCAACTCGCGGCGTCGGGCAACCCTGGCAGCCCGACGCACGAAAAAGGGCGCGATGGCCGGGTTCCACAGGCGGGGGTCCGATCAGATCGTCGAGATACCGGACTGCCAGCTTCTGCATCCCGATCTGATGGCGGCCCTGCCCGTCGCCGAGGACGCAGCACGGTGCGGGGCCAGCCGCAAGCACGCCCTGGCCGTCAGTGCCACGACCAGCCGGAACGGCCTGGATATCGCGGTGAGCGACGGCAAGGAACTGGACGGGCCGCTGCGGCAGGAGCTTGCGCAGCTCGCTCAACGGCACGATCTGGCGCGGATTGCCTGGAACGGCGAAACCATCGCGACCCGCCTGGCGCCCGAGCAGGATTTCGACGGCGTCACGGTCGTGCCACCGCCCGGGGCGTTCTTGCAGGCAACAGCCGAAGGCGAGGCAGCGCTGCGGGCGGATGTGACGGCGGCGCTGGCGACGGCGCGGCGGGTGGTGGACTTGTTCGCGGGCTGCGGCACCTTCGCCCTGCCGCTTGCGCGCGGGGCGCGCGTGGACGCGGCGGAAGGTGCCCCGGGAATGGTAGCGGCGCTGGACCACGCGTGGCGGCATGCAACGGGCCTGAAATCCCTTACGGCGGGAACACGCGATCTTTTCCGGCGCCCCCTGATGGCCGAGGAACTGGCGGGATACGACGGGGCGGTGATTGACCCGCCGCGCGCCGGCGCCTCGGCACAGGTTGCCGAACTCGTCCGCGCCGGGCTACCGGTCATCGCCTATGTCTCGTGTCATCCGGCCAGCTTCGCCCGCGATGCGCGGGATCTGCTGGTGGCGGGGTATCATCTGGCCGGGGTGCGCGTTGTGGACCAATTCCGCTGGTCCGCGCACGTGGAACTGGTGGCGGAATTTCGCCGGGATGCCTGACAAAAAAGGGAATGCCTGCCCATTTCAAATGGGGTAAAATAGCGCCCAAGGAAAAACGAGGGCAGGTAACGAAAAATGCGACGATTGACCTTGGTGCTGTGTCTTTTCGGGCTGGTCGCCATAACCGGCTGTGCCTCGTCCAAGTTCAAGACCTATGACGGCCCGGAAGTGACGAAGATCCTGGTGGACAAGGGTGATCGTCGGATGTTCCTGATGCATCACGATCAGGTGCTCAGGACTTACGATGTCGATCTGGGCTTCGCTCCGAACGGCCATAAGCGGTTCGAAGGCGACGGGCGCACGCCCGAGGGCGACTACACCATCGACCGCCGCAACCCCGAAAGCGCGTTCCACCTGTCGCTTGGCATTTCCTACCCGAACGAAGCGGATGTGACCCGTGCACGATCCGCGGGACTTTCGCCGGGCGGGGACATCTTCATCCACGGCCGTCCCTGGCGGCTTTTCGGGACGAGGCCGGACTGGACCGCCGGCTGCATATCGGTCAGCAATCGCGAGATGGAAGAGATATACGCGATGGTGGACAACGACACGCCCATCCGTCTCATGCCTTAGCGGCCGTCAGGTGCCCAGCACCAGGGTCCACCAGATCTTGCCGTTGCTTTCCTGGTGCCAGGCAAACCCCATCTTTCGGGCATCGGGATCCAGGATCACCTCCCGGGTCGTGGGTTTGTCCATCCAGGCCGCAAGCGTTTCGACCTCGGTTTCGTAGGTTTCCGAGATCGTCTCTCCCACGAGTTCGCCCTCGTACCCGACGCGCCGGATGCGATCGATCGGCGAAGAACCGTCTGACCCGAAATGCCACGGCCGGTTCTGAACCGCCATATCGCGCGAATGCGTTGCCGCCGCCGCGTTGAGCTTGGGGTCCAGCTCCACCGGCGGTTTGCCCGCGGCCTCGCGCAAGGCGTTGACGGAATCGAGCATACTGAACTGGATTTCGGCCTTCTGGCTGCTACGGATCCAGTAGACCTTGGGCAATGGTTTGCCGTCGGGCCCTGTCTGCGGCGACGGTGGCGGTGCTGCGCAGCTCGCCAGAACGAAGAGAGCCGAGAAGACCAGTCCAAGAAGTCGCGCCATGAGCCTGCCCATTGCAAAAGGGAGTGATGAAGAAGCTCTATCGCGGCTCGCGCAGGTTTTCAAACCGCCCAAGCGCCAAATCGCCATCTAACGCGTCTTTGAATTGCGGCCCGGGTTTCCGGGTCATATATTGCTCGCCGTAAAAGAGGTACCGCGCTCAGGAGGACGGAAATGGCCGATCCCAGAAACATTTTCAGCCGCCGCGCCTTTCTGGCGGGGGGCGCTGCCACGATCGGCGTGCCTGCGATCGCGCAAGATGTCGATGGCGCCGGCACTGTCGAGATGGAAAAGAGCGTGACGGAATCGGTTCGTCGCAACATCTCGAGTTTCCGGGCGCTGGATTGGAAGCCCTATTTCTCGAACCTCAAGGATGGCGCCATCCTCGTGGATATCGATTCGCGTGCTCTGCACTACTGGTCCGAGGATGAGACGGTCTACAAGTTGTACCCCTCCAGCGTGCCCATGTCCGAGGAATTGACCCGGCGCGGCCGCACGCGCGTTGTGCGCAAGGTCGAAGGCCCGGACTGGCGTCCTACCCCGTCAATGCTGGAGCGTAATCCTGACTGGCCCGAATACGTGCCGCCGGGCCCGGACAATCCGCTTGGAACTCATGCGCTGTATCTCAGCTGGACCTATTACCGGATTCACGGCACGCATGACACGCGCAAGATCGGGCGGAGGTCCTCGAACGGCTGCATCGGTCTTTACAACGAGCACATCCAGGAACTTTTCGCGCTTTCCAAGGTGGGCACCCAGGTCCTGTTGGTCTGACGACGAGGGCACGGTGCCCGCCGGGGGGCGCCGTGCCGCATTGTTTTGGTGACAGGGGAGCAAACCGAAGATCTCTCGGCCAATTCGGAGGCCCGTTCGCCTTTTCCTAGTCAAGCCAACCCTTGAGGTTATCCTCGGCAACCGATGCCAGGGCGGATATGTGCGCATCATCGTCGTTGAGGCAGGGAATATAGGTGAACTGCTCACCCCCCGCCTCTTCAAAGCTCTCGCGGATTTCCTCGTTGATCTCCTCGAGGGTCTCGATGCAATCGGCGGAGAAAGCCGGCGCGATGACGGCGATCCGTTTCTTGCCGTCCTCGCGCGCCAGGCGCGCCACTTCCTCGACCGTGTAGGGTCGCAACCACTCCTCGGGTCCGAAGACGGACTGGAACGTCGTCGTGATCTCGGAGTCGTCCCATCCCAGCTTCTCTTTCAACAGCCGGGTCGTTTTCTGGCACTGACAGTGATAGGGGTCGCCCTGCATAAGGTATCGCTTGGGCATTCCGTGGTAGGACGCCACGAGGACCTCGGGCCGCTCGTCCAGCTTGGCATAAGCTTTCTCGACACTCTCCGCGAGCGCCTGGATATACAGCGGGTTCTCGAAATAGGGTTCCACAATCCGGGCCGTTGGTTGCCAGGGCTCTTCCATGAGCGCGCGGAAGAACTGGTCATTGGCCGTCGCAGACGTCGCGCCGGCGTAATGCGGATACAGCGGAAAGAACAGGATGCGGGTGCAGCCCGCCGCGGCCATTTCCCGGACCTTCGACTTGGTCGAGGGGTTGCCGTAGCGCATGCAGAAATCCACCATCACCTGATCGCCGTAGCGCTCCTGCAGACGCTCAGCCATCTTGGCGGTCTGGTCCCGCGTGATCGTCATCAGCGGGCTTTCGCCCTTCTCCTCGTTCCAGATGGACTTGTAGGCCGCGCCGCTTGAAAACGGACGCTTGGACAGGATGACGGTTTGCAGCAAGGGCTGCCATTTCCACGGGCTGTAGTCGATCACACGCCGGTCGGACAGGAACTCGTTGAGATACCGCCGCATCGACCAGTAGTCGTAGTTGTCCGGCGTCCCGAGGTTGGCAAGCAAGACGCCCACTTTCGCCGTCGGGATGGCCGGGTGATCGGCGGGGGCGTGCTCGGGGCGTTTGGCGTTGATCTGAGCGTCAAGCATCGTCGGTCCTGTCCCTGTGTCACTGACACCGTTGGACATAACGGCGCGGCGCTGGCAGTCAATCCTTCATCGGCGTTTCCGTGGCGCCGAGCGCATCGGCCAGCCGCATCGTGGCGGAGCCGGGGCGCAGCGGTTTCTGCTGGCTTTCGTCCGGAGCCCAACCCGTCAGCACCACCAGTTCGAAGGTGGCGCGCACCCCGCCGTCGCCGGTGCCGAAGGCGTCGTGGTAAAGGGTGCAGGCGCGCTCCAGCACGTCGCGGCGCAGGGGCCGGCGTGCCCGGTCGGCTAGGGCGTTGGCCTCGCCCATGGCCCGCAGGTCGCGCATGAGGTGGCGCGGTGACGCATAGGAAACGGTAAGGGGCAGGTTGTCGGCCACGGGCAAGGCGAACCCGGCCCGTTGCAGCAGAGCGCCGAGATCGCGGATATCCGCCATCGGGGCGACGCGGGGGGACAATCCGCCGGTGATATCGGATTCCGCCTGGGCCAGGGTGGAGCGCAGTTCGTGTAAGCTGCGCCCGCCCGGAAGCACCGCCAGGAAAAGTCCATCGGGGCGCAATGCCCGCCGGGCCTGGATGAGCTGGCCCACGGGATCGTCCGCCCAGTGCAGGCTCATGGCGTGGACCACCAGATCGTGCGCTGACTGGGGAAGGTCCAAAACCTCGCTGTCGTCAAGATGGGGTGCGTCGGAAATAATGCGGGACCAGAAGGAACCGAAACCAGAGATGACGGCGGGATCGCGAAAGGTTCTGTTAACCATGGACAGGCGATCCTTGACCTCGTCGCCCGCGATTTCGTGCAGGAAAAGCGCGGGGTCGTGCCATGCGCGGCGGCGGTTGCGGAGCAGGGCCGCGCGATCGGTCAGGGGACGTGCCATGGACGGACAGATAGGCTGATGCGGGCCGCATTTCAAACCGCTTTGCGCCTGGTTTATCCGCCGCGCTGTACAGCCTGTGGCACCCAGGTGGACAGCGACTTCGGCCTTTGCGGCCCCTGCTGGCGCGAGACACCATTCGTTGCCGGGCTGTGCTGCGATACATGCGGCCTTCCGTTACCGGGAACGGACCCGGGCGAGCCGCTGCACTGCGACGATTGCCTGGCCTCGGCAAGGCCCTGGAGCAAGGGGCGGACGGCGATGCTCTATCGCGACAACGGCCGGCGCCTTGTCCTGGCGCTTAAGCACGGGGACCGCCACGATATTGGCGGGATCGCCGGTGTGTGGATGAGCCGGGCGGCGCGGCCGCTCATAGGGCCAGAAACGCTGGTTGCGCCGGTGCCGCTTCACTGGACGAGGCTTTTGCGGCGCCGTTTCAACCAGGCGGCGTTGCTGTCCGCCGCCGTGGCGCGCGAGGCCGGCCTGGCGCAATGCCCCGACCTTCTTATCCGTCCCCGGCGCACCCGGCCGCTGGACGGTTTCGGGCGGGACGCCCGTCACAGCATGCTGGATGAGGCGATTACCGTGCATCCGCGCCGCGTGCACTTGCTCAGGGGCCGAGCGGTCCTGCTGGTCGATGACGTGATGACCTCGGGGGCCACGCTTTCGGCCGCTACGCAGGCCTGCCACGCGGGCGGAGCGGCCGATGTGCGCATCGTCACTCTGGCGCGTGTGGCCAAGGATCCTTAGGTTGCAGCAAGACAACAGCAACAGGACCATCCGGATGAAGCCAATCGAAATCTACACATCACCGCTTTGCGGGTTCTGTCATGCGGCCAAGCGTTTGCTTACCCAAAAGGGCGTTTCGTTCGCCGAGATCGACGTTTTCGCCGATCCGGCCCGCAAGCCCGAAATGATCCAGCGCGCCAATGGTGGGCGCACCGTTCCACAGATCTTCATCGGCGATACGCACGTGGGCGGTTGCGATGAGCTTTATGCGCTTGAACGGGCGGGCAAGCTGGACGCGCTTCTGGCGGCCTGACGGGCGATGAAAGCGGCTCTCCTTCAACTCAACGGCAGCGACGACCCTATGGAGAACCTGCCGGCAACCCGGCGCGCCATTGCCGAGGCGGCCGTCGGCGGGGCAGATTTCGTGCTCACGCCCGAGGTGACCAACTGTGTCTCTGCCAGCCGGACTCACCAGAAAGCGGTGCTGCACCGGGAATCGGAGGATCCGACCCTGGCCGCACTGCGGGACCAGGCCGCCGATCTTGGGATATGGCTCCTTATCGGATCGCTGGCGCTGAAAACGGCGGATCCGGACGGCCGGTTCGCCAACCGGTCGTTCCTGATTGCGCCGGATGGCAGCGTGGCGGCCCGGTACGACAAGATCCACATGTTCGACGTGCAGGTTTCCGAGACCGAGACCTACCGCGAATCGGCGGGCTATCGGCCCGGCCAGCGCTGCGTTCTTGCCGAAACGCCCCTCGGCAAGCTGGGGCTGACAATATGCTACGACATCCGCTTTCCCCATCTCTACCGACGCCTGGGGCAGGCGGGGGCGCAGATCCTGACCGTGCCGTCGGCCTTCTCGCCGGTCACCGGGGCCGCGCACTGGGAACCCCTGCTGCGGGCCCGTGCGATCGAAACGGGTGCCTTTGTGCTGGCGCCGGCACAAACTGGCCGCCACGCCGCAAGCCGTGGCAGGCAGCGCGAAACCTACGGCCACGCGATGGCTGTCGATCCGTGGGGTGACGTTCTGGCGGATGCCGGAACGGAGCCTGGTGTGATATATGTCGATATCGACATGGCGGAGGTGGAAAGTTCGCGTGCCCGCGTGCCTTCGATCAACCAGGAATACCCTTTCGATGGCCCGTAAATGAACGAAACGACTAGCAATTCCCTGGCCGTAGCCCTTTTCAGCGAGATTCTGACCAACGATCAGCTTATCCGTAACAGGCTGAGCCGCGTCTTGCCCAAGGGCATGGAGATTTCGCATTTCTCGGTGCTCAACCACCTCGCGCGCGTCGGGGCGGAGCGCAGCCCCGCGCAACTGGCCAAGAGCTTCCATGTCACCCGTGGGGCCATGACCAACACGCTGTCCAAGCTGGAATGGGCCGGGTATATCCACATTCGCCCCGATTGGGACGATGCGCGGCGCAAGATGGTAGCGATTTCGCCCTCGGGTCGGCAGGCGCGCGAAGCGGCGATCGCAGCGATTGCCCCCATGATCACCGAGGTCGTGCGCGAACTGGGCGACACGCGGGTGCGTGCCACCCTGCCCGTTCTGCGCGAACTGCGCGCGAAGCTGGAAACCGATTGATCACGCCGAGCGCTTCACGCTGGTAGTCACGTAGTTCACGCTGAGGTCCCGTGGCGAAAGCGACCAGTTCCAGCGGATCGGATTGAAGACGAACCCCTTGCGGTCAACCGGCGCCAGACCGGCACGGTGCAAGAGGTCGTAGAGTTCGTCGGGCGTGATGAATTTGTTCCACGCGTGCGTGCCCTTCGGCAGCCACCGCATGACGTATTCCGCCCCGACGATGGCCAACGCGAAGCTCTTGGAGGTACGGTTGATGGTGGAACAGACGTGCAGTCCGCCCGGCTTCAGCAACTGCCGGCAAGCGCCAAGGTAGGCGGCCGGATCGCTCACGTGTTCGACGACCTCCATGTTCAGGACCACGTCGAATTCCTCGCCGGCTGCGGCCAGGGCCTCGGCCGTGGTGTGGCGATAGTCGATATCGAGGCCCGATTGTTCCGCGTGGACGCGGGCGACGGGTATGTTGCGCTCTGCTGCGTCCGCGCCCACGACGTCGGCGCCAAGCCGGGCCATCGGTTCGCTCAGCAAGCCACCGCCGCAACCGATGTCCAGCACCCGCAGTCCGCAGAACGGGGCGTCGGCGCTTCGGTCGCGGTCAAACTCGGCGGCGATCTGCGTGGTGATGTAGTCCAGCCGGCAGGGATTGAGCATATGCAGCGGTTTGAACTTGCCGTTCGGGTCCCACCATTCGGCGGCCATGGCCTCGAACTTGGCGACCTCGGTATCATCGATTGTCGTCGCAGCGGTTTGCATTATGCTCTCCGTGTGGTCATGTGGTCACGATCAATATAGGACGGTCATGGATAAATTCGCGGGCCAAAAGAGCGCAGTCCAGTACCTTTATCCCGCCCTCGATCCGTTCGACCGGCGCATGATGGACGTGGGCGACGGCCACGAGATATACGTCGAACAGTCCGGGCGCCGGGACGGCTTGCCTGTAGTGGTCCTGCACGGGGGGCCCGGCGGTGGCTGCAGCCCCGCGATGCGGCGCTATTTCGATCCCGCGGTCTACCGGATCATCCTTTTCGATCAACGAGGTTGTGGCCGCTCGCGCCCCCATGCAAGCATCGAGGCCAACACGACCTGGCACTTGGTCGCGGATATCGAACGGATCAGAAGCGCCCTTGGAATCGATAGCTGGGTCGTCTTCGGCGGCAGTTGGGGGGCAACCCTGGCGCTTGTCTACGCGCAGGCGCACCCCGATCGCGTGCGTCACCTAGTCCTGCGCGGGGTGTTCACCATGACACGGGCCGAGCTTGACTGGTTCTATGGCGGAGGGGCCGGACGCTTCTGGCCGGAGACCTGGGCGCGTTTCCAGGAGCTGGTGCCGGAGGCCGAGCGCGGAGACATGATCACGGCCTACAACCGGCGGCTCTTCTCCGGCGACCGGGAGGAGGAGACAAAGTATGCCAAGGCATGGTCAGCTTGGGAAAACGCCCTTGCGACGGTCCATTCCACTGGCGTCGGCGGTGACAGCCCTGCGGGATACGCCCGTGCCTTTGCGCGGCTGGAGAATCATTATTTCATCAATGCGGGTTTTCTGGACCACGACGGTCAGATCCTGAGCGATGCCCAGAGGATCGCGCATATTCCCGGCACGATCGTGCAGGGCCGTTACGACATGATTTGCCCGCCCAAGGCGGCGCATGATCTGGCAACCGCATGGCCCAAGGCCCGCTTGCGGATGATACCAGTGGCGGGGCACGCGCTGTCGGAACCGGGCATCAGCGCCGAGCTTGTGAGGGTCATGAATCGCCTTCCCCAGGCGGTGTGAGGCGACAGTTTCACCTCATTTGCCGGTTGGGCCCTTGCGAAGTCACGCGTTGATGCGTATATGCACTCCAACAGCGGCGCCACCGGGTCCAAACCGGTCGGCCCCACCGGACAGGACATGACGGGCCGCGCGCCCGTTTTTTTGTGTTGGATTCATGAGCAACGATCTGATCGCCAAGACCGCCATCGACCGCCGCATGGCCGAGATCATCACCCCCGTCATCGAGGACATGGGGTATGAACTGGTCCGTGTGCGGCTGATGGGCGGAAAATCCCCGACCCTTCAGATCATGGCCGAGAAGCCGGGCGGCGGGATCGAGGTGGATGAATGTGCCGAGATCTCGAACGCCGTCAGCGCCGTGCTGGACGTGGAGGACCCCATTACCGACGCCTACACGCTCGAGGTATCCTCGCCCGGCATCGACCGGCCCCTGACGCGCCTGAAGGATTTCGAGGAGTTCGAGGGGTATGAGGCCAAGCTGGAAACCTCCGAATTGATCGACGGGCGCAAGCGCTTCAAGGGGGTCCTCGCCGGCGTCGAGGGGTCCGAAGTGCTCATCAACATCGAGGCGGGCACGGTCGGGCTCGAGTTCGACTGGCTGGCCGATGCCAAGCTCGTCCTGACGGACGAGCTGATCAAGGACATGCTGAAGGCGCGCAAGGATGCCGGCACCCTCAGCGAGGACGCTTTTGACCAAATAGAGACCGAGACCGGCTCCGAGGAGGACTGAGAAATGGCAATCACCTCTGCCAACCAGCTGGAATTGCTGCAAACCGCCGAGGCCGTGGCCCGGGAAAAGATGATCGACCCCTCGCTGGTGGTCGAGGCGATGGAAGAATCCCTCGCCCGGGCCGCCAAGAGCCGCTACGGCTCCGAGATGGATATCCGGGTCAGCATCGACCGCAAGACCGGCCGCGCGACCTTCACCCGTGTGCGGACGGTCGTCCCGGATGACGAGCTTGAGAATTACCAGGCCGAGATGACGGTCGAACAGGCCAAACAGTACATGGACAACCCCGAGGTGGGCGATCAGTACGTCGAAGAAGTGCCCCCCGTCGACCTGGGCCGCATCGCCGCGCAGTCGGCCAAGCAGGTTATCCTGCAGAAGGTGCGCGAGGCCGAGCGCGATCGCCAGTACGAGGAATTCAAGGACCGCGTCGGCACCATCATCAACGGCATCGTCAAGCGCGAGGAATACGGCAACGTGATCGTGGATGTCGGCCGCGGCGAGGCGATCCTGCGCCGCAACGAAAAGATCGGACGCGAGAGCTATCGCAACGGCGACCGCATCCGCGCCTACATCAAGGACGTCCGCCGGGAAGCGCGCGGGCCGCAGATCTTCCTTAGCCGCACCGCGCCGGAATTCATGGCCGAGCTGTTCAAGATGGAAGTGCCGGAGATCTACGACGGCATCATTGAGATCAAGGCGGTGGCCCGCGATCCGGGTAGCCGCGCGAAGATCGCGGTCATCTCCTATGACGGCTCCATCGATCCGGTCGGCGCCTGCGTCGGCATGCGCGGCAGTCGCGTGCAGGCGGTGGTCAACGAGCTTCAGGGCGAAAAGATCGACATCATCCCCTGGAACGAGGATCAACCGACGTTCTTGGTCAACGCGTTGCAGCCTGCCGAGGTGTCCAAGGTGGTTCTGGACGAAGAGGCCGAGCGCATCGAGGTCGTCGTGCCCGAGGATCAGCTTTCGCTGGCCATCGGCCGCCGGGGTCAGAACGTGCGGCTGGCCAGCCAGTTGACCGGGTTGGACATCGATATCATGACCGAGGCGGAGGATTCCGAGCGCCGCCAGAAGGAATTCGAGGAACGGACGAAGCTGTTCATGGACACGCTCGACCTTGACGAATTCTTCGCCCAGCTCCTCGTGTCGGAAGGTTTCACCAACCTCGAAGAGGTGGCTTTTGTCGAACAGGACGAGCTTCTGGTGATCGACGGCGTGGACGAAGACACCGCCGAAGAACTGCAGGCGCGGGCACGCGATGTGCTTGAGGCGCAGGCGCGCGCGGCGCTGGAGAAGGCGCGCGACCTGGGCGCCGAGGACAGCCTCATTGAATTCGAGGGGCTGACACCCCAAATGGTGCAGGCGCTGGCAGAGGACGGGATCAAGACGCTTGAGGATTTCGCCACCTGCGCTGATTGGGAACTGGCTGGCGGCTGGACCACGGTGGATGGCGAGCGCGTCAAGGATGAAGGTATCCTGGAACCCTTCGATGTCTCCCTTGCCGAGGCGCAGAACATGGTCATGACCGCGCGTGTCATGCTGGGCTGGGTCGACCCGGCCGATCTTGAACCCGACGAAGAGGACGAGGTCGAGGACGCGGAAACCACCGAGGAGGCCGAGGCCTGAGTCCCCGAATCTCCGGGAGGCACGGCATGACCCGAGGAGGCAAGCCCAGGGATCGCGGCGGCGATCCCGAGCGCAAATGCATCGCCACGGGCGAGGTGCAGCCCAAACCTGGGCTGATCCGGTTCGTGATTGGGCCCGACGGGCAGCTCGCGCCGGACCTGGCGGAGAAGCTGCCGGGCCGGGGCATCTGGGTGGCGGCCGACCGCGCCGCGGTGGAGAAGGCGGCGCGCAAGGGCCTGTTCGCCAGGGCGGCCCGCCAGCAGGTGACGGTGCCGGAGGATTTGCCGGGCCTGCTGGACGAAAGGCTGTCGCGCCGTGTCGTGGATCTGATCAGCCTCGCCCGCAAGAGCGGCGAGGCGGTCGCGGGTTACGAGAAGGTCAAGGATTGGCTGGACCAGGGCCGGGCCAGCGTTCTGATCCAGGCCAGTGACGGCTCGGATCGGGGAAAATCGAAACTGAGCACGCCGTATCGCGGAAACTACATCGGCTGGCTCACGGCGGATGAACTTGGGCGGGCCTTTGGGCGCCAAACCGCTATTCATGCAGCACTGGGTGCTGGCGGTTTGGTCCAACGTGTTGTAGAGGAGGCCGCAAGGCTGAAGGGCCTGCGCGCCTCGGACGGCGAAACGATCCGCCGGAAAGGAAGTGGAAGCAGATGAGCGACAACGACGGAAAGAAGACTTTGGGTGTGCGTGGCGGCCCCCGCTCGGGGAACGTGAAGCAGAGCTTCAGCCATGGCCGTACCAAAAACGTCGTGGTTGAAACCAAGCGCAAGCGTGTCGTCAAGCCAAAGCCAGGCAGCGGCGCGGGCGGCGCGGATGCGGGCAAGGGCAAGACGCCGTCTGTGGACCCCAAGAAGCGCCCCGCCGGGATTTCGGACGCCGAAATGGAGCGCCGGATGAAGGCGCTGCAGGCCGCGAAGGAGCGCGAGGCCGAAGAGGCCCGCCGCCGCGAGGAAGAAGAACGCAAGCGCGAGGAAGAGCGCCAGCGCCGCCGCGAAGAGGCCGAGGCTAAGGAGCGCGAACAGCGCGAGGCCGAGGAGCGCGCACGCCAGAAGGCGGAAGAAGAGGAGCGCAAGAAGCGCGAGGCTGAGGATGCCGCGAAGCAGGCCGCCCAACAGGCGGCGGGCCAGCCCGAAGAGGCCACGACGGCAAAGCCGGCGCCGAAGCAGGCGCCGAAAGCCCGGGACAAGGAGCGCGAGCAGGACCGCGGCCGCGGCAAGGGCAAGGGCGGCGAGGGTCGCCGCTCGGGCAAGCTGACGCTCAACCAGGCGCTCTCGGGCGGTGACGGGCGGCAAAAATCCTTGGCGGCGATGAAGCGCAAGCAGGAGCGCGCCCGCCAGAAGGCCATGGGCGGCAAGCAGGAACGCGAAAAGGTCGTCCGTGATGTCCAGTTGCCCGAGACCATCGTCGTTTCGGAACTCGCCAACCGCATGGCCGAGCGGGTCGGCGACGTGATCAAGGCGCTGATGCAGAACGGCATGATGGTCACGCAGAACCAGTCGATCGACGCCGATACCGCCGAACTCATCATCGAGGAATTCGGCCACCGGGTCGTGCGCGTTTCGGATGCCGATGTTGAGGACGTAATCAGCCAGGAAGAAGACAGGCCCGAAGACATGCGGCCCCGTCCGCCTGTCATTACCGTCATGGGGCACGTCGACCACGGCAAGACCTCGCTTCTTGATGCGATCCGCAACGCCAAGGTCGTTTCGGGCGAAGCCGGCGGCATTACCCAGCACATCGGGGCCTACCAGGTCGAGTCCGAGGGCGGTACGACTCTGACCTTCCTCGACACGCCGGGCCATGCCGCCTTCACCTCGATGCGGGCGCGCGGGGCGCAGGTGACGGATATTGTCGTGCTGGTGGTCGCCGCGGATGACGCGGTGATGCCCCAGACGGTGGAGGCCGTTAACCACGCCAAGGCGGCGGGCGTTCCCATGATCGTTGCGATCAACAAGGTCGACAAGCCCGAAGCGGACCCTGACAAGGTGCGCACGGATCTGCTGCATCACGAGGTGATCGTCGAAAAGCTGTCGGGTGACGTGCAGGATGTCGAGGTCTCGGCCCAGACCGGGCAGGGGCTGGATGACCTTCTGGAATCGATTGCGTTGCAGGCCGAGATCCTCGAACTCGAGGCCAACCCCACCCGGTCCGCCGAGGGGGCGGTGATCGAGGCGCAGCTCGACGTGGGCCGCGGCCCCGTTGCCACCGTCCTTGTGCAGCGCGGCACCCTGCGCCAAGGCGACGTTTTCGTCGTCGGGGAACAGTACGGCAAGGTCCGCGCCCTGATCAACGACCGCGGAGAGCGCGTGAAAGAGGCGGGGCCCTCCGTCCCGGTCGAGGTTCTGGGCATCAACGGTACGCCTGAGGCGGGCGACGTCCTGAACGTCGTCGAAACCGAGTCGCAGGCCCGCGAGATCGCTGAATACCGTCAAGAAAAGGCGAAGGAAAGGCGCGCCGCCGCCGGTGCCGGCGCCTCTCTGGAGCAGCTTCTGGCACAGGCGAAGGAGGACGAGAACGTCAAGGAGATGCCCATCGTCGTCAAGGCCGACGTGCAGGGCAGTGCCGAGGCGATCATCCAGGCCATGGAAAAGATCGGCAACGAGGAAGTGCGCGTCCGCGTGCTGCATTCCGGCGTGGGTGCAATCACCGAGTCGGATATCGGCCTGGCAGAGGCCAGCGGCGCGCCGGTTCTGGGCTTCAACGTGCGGGCCAACGCGTCGGCGCGGCGCAGCGCGAATCAGAAGGGCGTTGAAATCCGCTATTACTCGGTGATCTACGATCTTGTTGATGACGTGAAGGCGGCCGCCTCTGGCCTGCTGGGTGCGGAAATTCGCGAGAAATTCATCGGCTATGCCGAGATCCGGGAAGTTTTCAAGGTCTCCGGCGTCGGCAAGGTCGCGGGCTGCCTGGTCACCGAGGGTATCGCGCGCCGGTCCGCCGGCGTGCGCCTGCTGCGCGACGACGTGGTGGTCCACGAGGGCACGCTGAAGACGCTCAAGCGCTTCAAGGACGAGGTCAGCGAAGTGCAGTCCGGCCAGGAATGCGGGATGGCCTTCGAGAACTACGAGGACATTCGTCAAGGCGATGTCATCGAGATCTTCGAGCGCGAGGAAGTCACCCGCACGCTGGACTGATCGGAAAAGGGCGGCCATGGGCCGCCCTTTCTCATTCACGATGCTCGGCGGGTGTCACATGTCATTGGAGACCCGATGGCGGTTGCCGGCCTTGCCGCCGAGCCGCACCTCTTCGGTCCTCCGGGTATCGGCGCAGCAGCCTCTTCTGCATCGAAGTGCGGCTGCCCAGAAGACTCGTTGGTCTCATGCGGATCCTCCTCCGGATACGGCGCTCAGCAAAAAACAACAGACAGCTGTTACGAAAGTTGAAGGGAAACAGTGCCCTTCCGCCGGGGCCTACAGCCAATCGCGCAGGACCGGGATCAGGGGGACATCCGCCGGTGGCATGGGATAGTCGCGCAGGCGGGCCGGGCGCACCCATTTCAGGGCCTGCCCTTCGCGGGACTGCGGGACACCACCCCATTTGCGGCAGGCAAACAGCGGCATGAGCAGGTGGAAATCCTCGTAGCCATGACTCGCGAAGGTCAAAGGCGCAAGGCAGCTTTCCCAAGTGTCGATTCCCAGCTCTTCGTGCAATTCGCGAATCAGCGCGCTTTCCGGGCTTTCCCCGGCCTCGACCTTGCCGCCGGGGAATTCCCAAAGGCCGGCCATCGATTTACCTTCGGGGCGTTGCGTCAGCAAAACGCGCCCATCGACGTCGATCAACGCAACCGCGGAGACGAGCACAACCTTCATGACCGATAGTCGGCGTTGATATCGACGTATCCATGGGTCAGGTCGCAGGTCCAGACCGTGGCGGTGCCGCCGCCGAGGCCAAGGTCAACGTGTATCGTCAGCTCCTGGTTCTTCATGTAGGCTGCGGCCCGGGCCTCGTCGTAGTCCGGGCTGACCCAGCCGTCGCGTGCCACCAGGATATCGCCGAACCATATCGTCATGCGATCGCGCTCGGCGTCTGCGCCGGATTTGCCCACGGCCATCACGATACGCCCCCAGTTCGGATCTTCCCCGGCGATTGCGGTCTTGACCAGCGGCGAGTTCGCAATGGCCATCGCGTGTTTGCGGGCATCCACCTCGCTGACCGCGCCGGTGATCGAGATCTCGACGAATTTGGTGGCGCCCTCTCCGTCGCGGACGACCTGATGGGCCAGGTCCAGCATCACGCGGCGCAGCCCTTCGATGAAGCCCAGATCGTTCTCCGTGGCAGGGATACCGGATGCCCCGGTGGCTGCCACCAGAACAGTATCGGAGGTCGAGGTGTCGCTGTCGACCGTGATGCAGTTGAACGTGGTCGCGGTGAGGGCGGCGACCATGGACTGCAGGACCCGCTGATCGATGATCGCGTCGGTGAAGATATAGGCGAGCATCGTGGCCATGTCCGGCGCAATCATGCCGGATCCCTTGGCGATTCCCGCGATCCGCACGGGTTGGCCACCGACCGTGACAGTGGTGCCGGCCCCCTTGGGAAAGGTGTCGGTCGTCATGATCGCGCGGGCGGCCTGTTCGAACCCGTCCGGGGCAAGCTGGGCGGCCAGGTCGCCGATCCTGTCGGTGATTCGCTGATGTGGCAGCGGTTCCCCGATCACGCCAGTGGAAGAGGAAAAGACCCTGCTTTCGGGCAGGTCCAGGGCCGCCGCGACGGCGCCGGTGATGGCTTGGGTCGCTTCGGCGCCGTACCGGCCGGTGAAGGCATTGGCGTTTCCGGAGTTCACGACAAAGGCCGCGCCGGAGTCGCTGGACGCGCCGATCTTGGCTTCGCAGTCCAGAACCGGTGCCGCGCGGGTCTTTGATCGGGTAAAGACCCCGGCAACTTTCGTTCCCGGGTCCAGATGCGCAAGCATGACGTCAGTCCGGCCAGAATAGCGCACGCCGGCCTTGCCGGTGGCCAAGGTAACCCCGCCGATGTGCGGAAGGTCGGGAAAACGGTCGGGGGCCAGCGGCGAGACCGGCAGGGACGCCATCGTCAGTCCTCCAGCAAGTCGGTCTTGTTCAGCGTCCCGGGGTCGATCCCCTCGGTGCCGGCCCGGTCGATTTCGGCCTCGGCCTGAAGACTGGCCACGTAATCGTCGAAGGCCGCCTGCTGCAGTTCCGTCTCAAGCTCTTCGCGAACTTCCGCAAGCTCGGGGCGTTCTTTCACGCGGGTCTCCTTCAGCTTGATGACGTGCCATCCGAATTCGGTTCTTACCGGCTGGGAAACCTCGCCGGGCTCCAGCGCGGCCACGGCATCGAAAAAGCTCTGGACCATCACGCCCTCGCCGAACCAGCCCAGGTCGCCGCCGCTGGCGGCCGAGGGACCGGTGGAGTGTTCCTTTGCCAGAGCGGCGAAATCGGCGCCTTCCGACAGTTCATCGACGAGGGATTGCGCCTTTTCCTCGCTTTCCACCAGGATGTGCGCGGCCCTGTATTCGGTTTCATCCTCGGCATCGACGTATTTCGCCTCGTAGGCGGTCTGAAGCTCGGCTTCGCCGATTTCGGTGTCCATCACCTCGTTGATCTTCTCGCCGGCGATGATGGCCCGCCGCTCGTTCTCGAGCATGATCTTGCTGCGCTTGGAGAGGTCGTCCTCGTTCGCATGCATCAGCAGGGTCTGCTGGATCAGTTGATCGAGGATGCCGTTGAACAGAACATCGGGCGGCAGCTGGCTGTACTGTTGTGGCAGGCTGGAACGCAGCGCGATCATGTGGGCCAGCTTGATCTCGGTTCCGTTCACGGTTGCGACGACCTTGTCGGGGTCGGGACCGTCCTGAGCCGGCGCCGGCTGGCCGAAGCCGATTGCGGCGGCCACGAACGCGGCGGGCAGAAGCGTGAGGCGATCGAACATTTGGGGCCTTCCTTTGCGTTTCGGCGTGGGTTGCTGCGCCATCGCGCAACGTTGACACTTATACGGCGGCCCCTTACATCGCCTTTGGATCAAGGCAGGACCGCCTTCTTGCGCCCCTTTTAGGGTCAGGCAGATCGCGGGGCAAGCAAATGCCTTCAATGACAAGCGAACGACCGGAACGGATTGGATATGCTGGGTATTGGAACTGTCGCCCGAAAGATCTTCGGCACGCCGAATGACCGCAAGATCAAGGCGACACGCCCGCTGGTCGACAGGATAAACGCGCTAGAACCCGAGTTCGAGGCCCTGAGCGACGAAGGCCTCAAGGAAAAGACGGCGGAGTTCAAGAAGCGCGTCGCCGACGGTGAAAGCCTGGATTCGATCCTCCCCGAAGCCTTCGCCAACTGCCGCGAGGCCGGCAAGCGCGCGCTCGGGCTGCGTGCCTTCGACGTGCAGTTGATGGGCGGCATCTTCCTGCATCAGGGCAATATTTCGGAAATGAAGACGGGCGAGGGCAAGACATTGGTCGCGACCTTCCCGACCTACCTCAACGCCCTGACCGGCAAGGGCGTGCATATCGTCACCGTCAACGATTACCTGGCCAAGCGCGATGCGGAGTGGATGGGCAAGGTTTACGGTGCGCTCGGGATGACCACCGGGGTCGTTTACCCGCAGCAGCCCGAGGCCGAGAAGAAGGGTGCCTATGCCGCCGATGTCACCTATGCGACCAATAACGAACTGGGTTTCGATTATCTTCGCGACAACATGAAGTCCTCGCTGGAGCAAATGAACCAGCGCGGGCATCACTTCGCCATCGTGGACGAGGTCGATTCGATCCTGATCGACGAAGCGCGCACGCCGCTCATCATTTCGGGGCCCTCCCAAGATCGAAGCGACCTTTATGTCGCCATCGACAAGCTGATCCCCGAGCTTTCCGACGAGCACTACACCATCGACGAGAAGTCCAAGAACGTGACCTTCACGGATGAAGGCAACGAATTCCTGGAGGGTCTGCTGCATTCCCGCGGGCTTCTGGACGAGGGCCAGTCGCTTTATGACCCCGAAAGCACGACCATCGTGCACCACGTCAACCAGGGCCTGCGCGCGCACAAGATGTTCCAGAAGGACAAGGATTACATCGTGCGTGACGGCGATGTCGTTCTTATCGACGAGTTCACGGGCCGGATGATGCCCGGCCGCCGCCTGAGCGATGGCCTGCATCAAGCGATCGAGGCGAAGGAGGGCTGCGATATCCAGCCCGAGAACGTCACGCTGGCGCAGGTCACCTTCCAGAACTATTTCCGTTTGTACGAGAAACTGGCCGGCATGACTGGTACGGCCGCAACCGAGGCCGAGGAATTCATGGAAATCTATGGCCTCGGCGTGGTCGAGGTGCCGACGAACATGCCGATCGCCCGGGCGGACGAGGACGACGCTGTCTACCGAACCCAGGAAGACAAGTACAACGCCATCATCGAATCGATCCGCGAAGCCCACGAGAAGGGGCAGCCGATCCTCGTCGGTACCACTTCGATCGAGAAGTCCGAGATGTTGAGCCAGGCGCTCAAGAAGGCCGGGGTGCAGCACAACGTGCTCAACGCTCGCCAACACGAGAAGGAAGCACAGATCATCGCCGAGGCGGGCAAGCCCGGGGCGGTGACGATCGCAACGAATATGGCCGGCCGCGGCACGGACATCCAGCTTGGCGGAAACGTCGAGCTCAAGGTGATGGAGGCGCTGGACGCCGATCCCGAAGCTGACCCCGAGGCGCTGCGCCGCAGGATCGAATCCGAACACGCCGACGAGAAGAAGAAGGTGCTGGAGGCCGGCGGGCTTTTCGTCCTGGGCACCGAGCGGCACGAAAGCCGCCGGATCGACAACCAGCTGCGCGGCCGCTCCGGCCGGCAGGGCGACCCGGGGCGCTCGGCCTTCTTCCTCAGCCTCGATGATGACCTGATGCGCATTTTCGGCTCAGAGCGTCTGGAAAAAGTGCTCTCGGGTCTTGGGATGAAGGAAGGCGAAGCCATCGTTCATCCGTGGGTCAACAAGTCCCTCGAACGCGCCCAAGCCAAGGTGGAGGGCCGGAACTTCGACATCCGAAAGCAGCTTCTGAAGTTTGACGACGTGATGAACGAACAGCGCAAGGTGATTTTCAACCAGCGCCTCGACATCATGAAGGCAGAGGACCTGTCGGAAATCGTGCAGGACATGCGCAGCGAGGTCATCGACGACCTTGTCGCGACCTACATGCCCCCCAAGACCTATGCCGATCAATGGGATACCGACGGCCTGCATGCCGCTGTGCAGGAACACTTGTCCATGGATCTGCCCATTGGCGAATGGGCCGACGAGGAAGGCGTGGACGACGAAGCGATTGCCGAGCGCCTGGAAAACGCGGCGGACGAGATGATGGCGCAAAAGACGGCGCAGTTCGGCCCCGAGAACATGCGCGCCATCGAAAAGCAGATCCTGCTTCAGACGATCGACACCAAGTGGCGCGAACATCTGCTGACCCTCGAACACCTGCGCAGCGTCGTCGGCTTCCGCGGGTACGCACAGCGCGACCCGCTAAACGAATACAAGACCGAGGCGTTCCAGCTGTTTGAGTCTATGCTGGACAGCCTGCGCCAGGACGTCACCCAGAAACTCGCGCAGATTCGTCCGATGAGCGAGGAGGAGCAGGCGTCGATGATGCGCGAGATCGAGCAACAGCGTGAGGCCATGGCGCAGTCTGCCGAGCCGAGCCACCCGGGCGAGGCCACCGAGCCCGAACGTGAAGGCGCGGCAGAGGGCTTTGTCGAATCCGATCCCGAAACCTGGGGCAATCCGGGCCGCAACCAGCCCTGTCCCTGCGGGTCGGGCAAGAAATTCAAGCATTGCCACGGGCGGCTGGTCTGAGCCACCCGCCCGGCCTGCGCCGGGTGTCAAATTGAGTCCGCGGCGACGCCATATGGCGGCCACGATCTGGGGGTAGTCCGGTTCGCACAGGAACAAGATGCGAGACCGCGACATGATCAAGGCCGGACGCTTCGCAATCGCCATAGGCACGCTGACCTGTGCCTTCGGGATCGGCTACGTCATGCAAAGCATGGCCGAGCCAACGCCCGAGACCGCCGCCGAAACACGCCTGACCCTGACGGACGTGCAGCACACAGCGGCCATTCCCGTGCCACCGGAAGGTGCCCCGCAACCCGCGGGCTTGCCGCCCGAACCGGTGAAGCTGACTGCTGTCGCTGTCGAGCCGATGCGCGGTTCTCTCCCGTCCGAGGAACCCTCACCGGCGTTCGGATGTGATCTGGACATGTCGGCCGAACCCGCGCCGGCGGCCATGGTTCGGCTGGACCTGTCCGCCCCCTGCATGGTCCGGCAGCGCTTTACCCTGCATCACAACGGCATGATGTTTTCCGCCGTCACCGACGAGGCGGGCCAGAGCCGGGTGATCGTTCCCGCGCTTTCCGAACAGGCCATTTTCATCGCGTCCTTCGCCAACGGTGACGGCGCCATGGCAAACACGCAGGTTTCCGGGCTGGATGCCTATGACCGGGTTGTCGTGCAGTGGATCGGACAAAGCGGGCTGGAGCTGCACGCGCGCGAATTCGGCGCCGGGTATGGCGAGTCCGGTCATGTCTGGTCGGGGGCGCCGCGCAGCACCTCGGCTGCGACAAAGGCTGAGGGCGGCTTCCTGGTGCGTCTCGGCGCCCGGGATCTTGAGCTGGCCCGCAAGGCGGATGTCTACACCTTTCCATCGGGAACCGTGTCAAGGGCCGGCGATGTCGCGCTCAGCATCGAGGCCGAAGTGACCAAGGACAACTGCGGGCGCGACGTGGAAGCGCAGTCCATCCAGCTGCCCGCCGGCGGGCGCCCCGTTGCCCAGGATCTGACGCTCGCGATACCCGATTGCGCGGCCGTCGGGGATTTTCTGGTGTTGAAAAACATGCTGGATGACCTGAAGATCGCCCGCAACTGACAGGCGGGAACCGGGGGCATCTGATGGGATCTTTGCGTGCGGCGTGGATTGTCGCACTTGTCGCAGCGATGTGCGCCGCGCCCCGCGCGCAGGCGCAGGATGTGACCCTGACCGCGCGCGACGGCGAAATCGAGATTTCCGGTGATCTTCTGGGTTTCGACGGTGAATTCTACCGGGTCGAAACCATCTACGGTGAACTGACCGTGGACGGCTCTGGCGTTCTCTGTGAAGGTCCCGGGTGCCCCAGCCTTGAAGACTACGTTGCACGCGTTTCGATTTCCGGGGCTCCGGTGATGGGCCGGGTGCTGTTGCCCGCGCTCATCGAAGCCTTCGCTATCCGTAAAGCCTACGATGTGGAGCGTCTGGAGACGGACGGCAACACGCTTGTCTATCGGCTATTCGGCGACGGCCGCGAGCGTCCGGCCGGGGAATTCACGCTGCGCCTACCGAATACCGAGGAAGGGTTTGCCGACCTCTTGGCCAACGAGGCCGATATCGTCATGGCAGACCGTGAAATCCGCTCCGAGGAATTGCGCCATGCCCGCCAGGCCGGTTTGGGTGACCTGGAAAGCAAGGGGCGCAGCCGGGTGATCGCCCTGGATGCGCTTGTTCCGGTCGTATCGCCCAGCAACCCGGTGCAGGGGGTCACGCCCGCGGAACTGGCGGGCGTTCTGTCCGGCGATATCGCGAACTGGAGCGCATTGGGCGGTCCCGATGCCCCGATCGCCGTGCACCTTCGGGATGAGACATCGGGCCTGGGACAGGCAACCGAGGATCGCCTTCTGGCACCCGCGGACAGGGGTCTTGCGGCCGGGGCACAGCGCCACGGCACCAGCCGCGCGCTTCTGGAAGCTGTTACTCAAGATCCCTTCGCCCTCGGTGTCACGTACCGGTCCGAGACGGGCGAGGCCCTGCCTTTGGTCTTGGAAGGGTCCTGCGGCTTCGCCGTGCAAGCGTCGCGCCGGGCGATCAAGACCGAGGACTATCCGCTGACGGCGCCTCTCTTTCTCTATCTCCCGGCGCGGCGGTTCCCCAAGTTGGTCCGGGAATTCCTAGACTATCTCCGCCATCCTTCCGCGCAACTGGTGATCCGGCGTGCGGGCTTCGTTGATCAGGCCCCCGAAGAGATCGCGATTTCAGCCCAGGGGGATCGGTTTGCCAACGCGATCGCACAGGCCGGCCCCGAGGTGGGCCTGGGCGAGCTGAAACGGATGATGGCCTTGCTCACCCCGCTGGCGCGGCTGACCACGACCTTCCGTTTCGAGGCCGGATCGGCACGGCTGGACGCGCAATCGCGCTCTAACGTCCAGGCGCTCGCCCGCGCATTGGAAATGGGTCTCTACGATGCGCGGCGCATCGTTTTTGTCGGGTTCAGCGACGGACAGGGCAGTGCTGCGGCCAATCGGGATATCGCGATGCGCCGGGCCAAGGCGGTGCGCGCCGCGGTCCTTGGGGGCGCCGAAACCGCGCAGTTGGATAGACTCACCGTCGAGACCGCGGCCTTCGGCGAGGCGCTGCCGATGGCCTGCGATGACAGTGCGTGGGGCCGTAAGGTGAACCGGCGGGTTGAGGTCTGGGTGCGTTGACAGTGCCCGGAGTGACTAGATCAGGCCCTGTGCACGGAAACTCATCTCGCAGGATCGGCCGATGATGATGTGATCGTGCAGCGTGATGCCGAGAGTTTCAGCCGCGGCCTGGACCCGTTGGGTGACCGCGACGTCGGCTTCCGAGGGAGTCGGATCACCGGAAGGGTGGTTGTGGACGAGGATCAGCGCGCTGGCGTTGAGGTGCAGGGCGCGCTTGACGACTTCGCGCGGATAGACGGGCACGTGATCCACGGTGCCGCGCGCTTGTTCCTCGTCGGCGATGAGCACGTTCTTCCGGTCCAGGTAGAAAACGCGGAACTGTTCCGTTTCACGGTGTGCCATCGTGGTGTGGCAATAATCCAGCAAGGCGTCCCAGGAAGAGATCACCTGCCGCTGGACGACCCGTGCGCGAGAGAGCCGGTGCGCGGCTGCCTCGACCACCTTGAGCTCACACACGACTGCCTCACCCACGCCCGGGACCTCGCTCAACCGTTCGGGCGGCGCGGACAGAACCCCGTTGAAGTCTCCGAACCGGTCCAGAAGGGAGCGCGCCAAGGGTTTGACATCCCGGCGTGGGATGGCCCGGAACAGGACGAGTTCCAGAAGCTCGTAGTCCGGCACGGCTTGTGCCCCGCCGGTGAGGAAGCGGTTGCGCAGCCGCTTACGGTGATCGCGGATGTAGGAGGGCAGTCTTTCTTGGTCCACGGGCCGCGCCGCGGCCTCGTCACCGGTAAACAACGGCAGGGGCATTTCGGAGAATGCGGGCGGCTGGGACATACCAGCAGGGTGCCGCACCTGGGTTAGGGAAGGGTTAATGCCAAACCGCGGATCGGGGTGGCCTCACGCCGGTGACCACTGACCTGTGACCGGCGTGAGGCTGGCAGGTCAGCTTTTCATGCTGTCCCAGAAGCTCTTGACCGACTTGAAGAAACTGTGGCTTTCGGGGTTGTTGTCCTCAGACAGCTTCTCGAACTCGCGCAGCAGGTCTTTCTGCTTAGCGGTCAGGTTCACGGGCGTCTCGACGGCCAATTCGATGAACATGTCACCATATCCGCCGCCACGGAGGGCCGGCATCCCCTTGTTGCGCAGGCGCATTTGCCGCCCTGACTGGCTCCCGGCGGGGATCTTCACACGAGAGCGGCCCCCGTCGATCGTCGGCACCTCGATGTCGCCGCCAAGGGCCGCCGCGGTCATCGAGACCGGAACGCGACAGTAGAGGTCCGTGCCCTCGCGTTCGAAAAGTTCGTGCTGGGCGACCTCGATGAAGATGTAAAGATCGCCCGGCGGACCGCCGCGCATTCCGGCCTCGCCCTCGCCGGCAAGTCGGATCCGGGTTCCTGTCTCAACACCGGCGGGGATGTTCACGTTCAGCGCACGGTCCTTCTCGACCCGGCCCTGGCCCTGGCAGACCTTGCAGGGATTCTTGACGATCTGGCCCATCCCGCCGCAAGTGGGGCAAGTGCGTTCGACCGTGAAAAAGCCCTGCTGGGCGCGCACCTTGCCCATGCCTGAACAGGTCGGGCAGGTGGTCGGTTCGGCGCCACCCTCGGCGCCCGACCCCTCGCAGGCATCGCAGGGAACCGAGGTCGGGACCGTTATGGTTTTCTGCAGTCCGGAATAGGCGTCTTCCAGCGTGACACGCATGTTGTAGCGCAGGTCGGACCCACGGGCTGCACGTTGCCGGCCGGCGCCTGCGCGGCCGCCCATGAAGTCGCCGAACAGATCGTCGAAGACATCCGAGAAGGCCGAGGCGAAATCTCCCTGTCCTGCGCCGCCGAATCCACCGCCGGGACGGGCGCCCGCGCCCATGCCGCCATCGAAGGCCGCATGCCCGAAGCGGTCATAGGCGGCCTTCTTCTCGGGGTCTTTCAGAACATCGTAGGCTTCGCCGGCTTCCTTGAACTCGGACTCGGCATTCGGATTGTCCGTGTTTCGGTCGGGATGCAGTTCCTTGGCCTTTTTGCGATAGGCCTTCTTGATCTCGTCCGCCGAGGCGCCCTTGGAGATGCCGAGCACTTCATAATAGTCGCGTTTGGCCATTGGGAACTCCTTCTTGGACAATAGCGAGGGCCGGTCCTACGCACGGACCGGCCCCGCAGATCCCATTACTGGACGCCTTCAGGCGCGCTTGTCGTCGTCGAGATCTTCGAAGTCGGCGTCAACGATGTCCTCATCGTCCGACCCCTTGGATCCGCCTTCGTCCGCGGCCTCGGGGGCCTCCGCGCCTTCCTCCTGGCTCGCCTTGTAGATCGCTTCGCCCAGCTTCATGGCCGAGTCGGTGACGTTCTGGATGCCGGCCTTGATCTTGTCGACATCGTCGCCTTCCAGTTCGTCCTTGAGCGCCGAGATCGCCAGTTCGATAGCCTCCACGGTCGAGGGATCGACCTTGTCGGAGTGCTCTTCAAGCGATTTCTCGGTCGAATCGATCAGGCTTTCGGCCTGGTTCTTGGTCTCGACCAGTTCCTTGCGCTTCTTGTCGGCCTCGGCATGTTCTTCGGCATCCTTGACCATGGTCTCGATCTCGTCCTCGGAGAGGCCGCCGGATGCCTGGATCGTGATCTTCTGGTCCTTGCCAGTGCCCTTGTCCTTGGCCGAGACATTGACCACGCCGTTGGCGTCGATGTCGAAGGTCACCTCGATCTGCGGCATGCCGCGCGGTGCGGGCGGGATGTCCTCGAGGTTGAACTGGCCGAGCAGCTTGTTGTCGGAGGCCATTTCACGCTCGCCTTGGAAAACACGGATCGTCACCGCGCTCTGGTTGTCCTCGGCGGTCGAGAAGATCTGCGACTTGTTGGTCGGGATCGTGGTGTTGCGGTCGATCAGCCGCGTGAAGACACCACCAAGCGTTTCAATGCCAAGCGACAGGGGCGTCACGTCCAGCAGGACAACGTCCTTGACGTCACCCTGCAGCACGCCGGCCTGAATGGCGGCGCCCATTGCAACGACCTCGTCGGGGTTCACGCCCTTGTGCGGCTCCTTGCCGAAGAACTTGGTCACTTCCTCGACGACCTTCGGCATGCGGGTCATGCCGCCGACGAGAACCACCTCGTCTACATCATCGGGCGAAATCCCGGCATCCTTCAACGCGGCCTGACACGGCTTGATCGAATTCTTGATCAGATCGCTCACCAGGCTTTCCAGCTTGGCGCGGGTCAGCTTCATGACCATGTGCAGAGGCGCGCCGTCCGAGCCCATCGAGATGAAGGGCTGGTTGATCTCGGTCTGCGAGGCACTGGACAGCTCGATCTTGGCCTTCTCGGCGGCCTCCTTGAGGCGCTGAAGGGCCATCTTGTCCTTCGTCAGGTCGACGCCGTGCTCTTTCTTGAACTCCTCGGCGAGGTAGTTGACGATCCGCATGTCGAAGTCTTCACCGCCCAGGAAGGTGTCACCGTTGGTCGACTTCACTTCGAACAGGCCGTCGTCGATTTCCAGGATGGTGATGTCGAAGGTGCCGCCGCCAAGGTCATAAACGGCGATCGTTTCGCTATCCTTCTTGTCCAGACCATAGGCCAGCGCGGCAGCCGTCGGCTCGTTGATGATCCGCAGCACTTCCAGCCCTGCGATCTTGCCGGCGTCTTTCGTGGCCTGACGCTGTTGGTCGTTGAAGTAGGCGGGTACGGTGATGACGGCCTGGGTCACTTCCTCGCCCAAGTAAGACTCGGCGGTTTCCTTCATCTTGCCGAGGATGAAGGCAGAGATCTGGCTGGGGGAATACTTGTCACCCTTGGCTTCGACCCAGGCATCGCCGTTGCCGCCGTCGATTACCTTGAAGGGCATGTTCTTCTTGTCCTTTGCCAGATCAGAGTCGTCGACCCGGCGACCGACAAGGCGCTTGACGCCGAAGATGGTATTCTCGGGGTTGGTGACAGCCTGCCGTTTCGCGGGCTGGCCCACGAGGCGTTCGTCATCCGTGAAGGCCACGATCGACGGCGTGGTGCGGGCGCCTTCGGCATTCTCGATCACCTTGGCCTGGCTGCCATCCATGATGGCGACACAGCTGTTGGTGGTTCCGAGGTCGATCCCAATGACTTTTGACATGTTTTTCGATCCCTTCATTCTGAGGCGATTTTGACGGAGACACGACCCGTTCCGGCATCGGCCCCCTGTGTGCCGCGACAAAGATGGTGCATCGCCGCGCTTCGTGGCGTATATAGGCAGGCCAATTTCGGCCTGCAAGCGCCGGAAAGCTGAGGATTTTGCAATTTCTTGGTGAAGCGGGGGCGATCCCGGAAGGAAGAGGGTGTGATGCAACCGACACTGACCCTGAGGGGGGTCGAGGTTTACTAGGCTTGTCTGAGCCGAACCGAGCAGGTCGACCTCCTGGACGAGATCCGCGAGGTGGTTCGACGCGCGCCGCTCTTTTCCCCGATGACCCCTTACGGCAAGCCGATGTCCGTCCAGATGACCTCCGCTGGAAAGTACGGGTGGTTTTCGGATCGTGGCGGGTACCGCTACGAACGCCGGCATCCGGAGGGCCAGCCGTGGCCCCCGATCCCCGCGGCTGCTTTGGCGGTTTGGCGGGCCTTGGTCTCTGACGAGCGCGACCCAGACTGCTGCCTCGTCAACCTTTACCGTGGCCGCGCGCGCATGGGGTTGCACCAGGACCGGGACGAAACGGATTTTTCCTGGCCTGTCCTTTCGATTTCGCTCGGGGACGACGGGCTGTTCCGCGTCGGTGGAACCAAGCGCAGCGGAAGCACAGGGTCGGTCTGGTTGCGGTCGGGGGACGCACTCCTCCTGCGCGGCGAAGCCCGGCTCGTCTACCACGGCATCGACCGGATTCGACCCGGAAGTTGTGATCTTCTGTCCGGGGGCGGGCGGCTCAATCTGACGATGCGCGTGGTTGATTAACGCTGCAGCCGGCAGCAGCCCGACAGAAAATCGGTGCCATCACCGCCGCGAAGCAGGAGGCCGATGTCGAGGCCGTAGGCGCGATCGGACATTCCGTCAGTGCAGGTTGTCCGGCCGATCATCGCGCTCAGTCGGCTGTTATCGGAACCGTCTCCCATCACGGCGTACCGGTCAGTTCGGTTGGCCGAGGTGACGGCCCATAGGTTGCGGTAGCGACGCGGTGCCTGTCCGGGCGCCTCGAAGATGGCTGAGGGGTCCGCACCGATTTCCAGGCTCCAGAACGGTTCGGTTCCCGTGCACAGAAGCGGCCGAGGTAAGCGGCCCGCGGGCTGCCCGGGCTGGCGTGCAAGGTAGTACATGGAGGCCCAGCCGGCGCGGTCACCGGCGTTGACCCGCCCCCACGTGCCCCGCTCGTTGAGGCGCGTGATCTCTACGCCGGTCCGGTCCGGTGCCAGCCCCCCGATGATCGGGGCCGATGCGTCGGGGAGCGCCCGGATATTGAGTACATCTTCTTCGGCGACGCCTTCCACATCATACAAGGCCGGCAGGGACTGTGCTGCGGCGAAGGCCGGGGCGACAAGCAGGAAAAGGGCGCACAACCATTTCATCGCCGCGCGTTCCAGCTGAAAGACGCGTATTGCCGCGTATAGAATTCCCCCATCAAGCCGATCACCAGGAGGACGATCCCAACATACAACGGATATTCGATCGACGTATACCGCGGGAAGTAATTCACGAAGGTGAATCCGCGGCACTGGTCAATCAGGTGGAAAAGCGGGTTCCAGTCGAACATGGCCAGCATGAAGCTCGGCAGGCTGTTGGCAACGAACATCTTTCCCGAGGCGACCATGTTGGCCCGTTGGTAGACCATCGTGAATAGGCCGACGAAAGTGGGAAACCAGGGCTTCAATGCCAGCAGGACAAGCCCCACCGCCACGCCTACGAACCACGACGACAGAAACATGCCGAAGGCCGGTACCGGTTCTGCGATGCTGATCGGGGTGAACGCGACGTGATAGACGAAAAGCAGCACCACGAGCGTCAGCGTCTGGATATACAAAGTTGAAAGGGCGGCCGCCGAGATCGAGATGATCGTGTTCATCGGCGCATGCTGCATCATCGGTGAGGAAGGCCCTTCGGCGCCGGCGACCGCCCCGACTGTTTTGACATGCGTGAGGAACAGAAAAATACCCGACATAAGGTACAACAGGAAGTCGCCACGCAGCTTGGCCCCGCGCAGACCGAGGACGCTGAACATCACGTAGAACGCCAGCACCAGGATAATCGCCGTGAACAGGTTGCTCACGATGGCCATGAAGGCGTTTGCATGTCCCTTGCGCACGTTACGTACAGTTGTGTGGTACACCAATTCCGCGATCACGAGCGCGGATTGAAGAGTCGATCTGGGTTTGATGTTTTGAAACATAACCTTGCTGCGACGGAACTGCCCTATGCGGTATTGCACGGAATTCTTGCCGTTCCGTTGAGGAAATACCATAAGGACGCCGTCGCTGTCCCGCAACATCCGGCTGCATTCTGCGCGTGGCTGGCCGACAAGGAGCCCGGTTTTGGATTACGAAAGACTTGCAAGCGAAATGCGCCGCCTCGCCTTGGAGGCCGGTGAAAGGATCCTGGAAATCTACGAGGCGGATGACTTCAACGTGAAGGTGAAATCCGATGACAGCCCGGTCACCGAGGCCGACGAGGCGGCCGACGCGATCATTTCGCGCGGGCTGCGGGCGGCTTTTCCCGACGTGCCGCTGGTGACCGAGGAGCAGGCGGATTCCCACGCACAAACAACGGATACCTTCCTGATCGTGGACCCGCTTGACGGGACAAAGGAGTTCGTGAAGCGCCGGGGCGACTTCACCGTCAATATCGCCTATGTCGAAAACGGGGTGCCCGTGCGCGGCGTGGTCTATGCCCCCGCGCGGCAGCGCATGTTCCAAACCCTGGCAGACGGCAGCGCCGCCGAGGAGGATGGCCCTTTCGCCATGACCCGCTTGGGAACGCTCCGCGCGCTCGGCGTTGCGCCGCCGGACAACGAGGCGCTCATGGTTGTCGCCAGCAAGTCCCACCGTGACCAGGCGACAGACGCCTACATCGCCAAGTACAACGTCCGTGACATGACAAGCGCCGGCTCTTCCCTGAAGTTCTGTCTGGTCGCGGCCGGCGAGGCGGATCTGTACCCTCGGCTTGGGCGCACGATGGAGTGGGACACGGCGGCAGGGCACGCGGTTCTGCGCGCGGCCGGGGGAGCCGTCGTTCGCTTCGACGATCATGCACCGCTACGCTACGGAAAAGCCGGTTTCGAGAACCCGTTCTTCATCGCGCATTCCCCGGGTGTCGAACTCAAGGCGCCCGCATGAGCATTCTTGTCGTCATCCCCGCGCGCTACGCTTCCTCGCGCTACCCGGGAAAACCTCTGGCCGAGTTGAGCGGGGCGACTGGTGTGTCCAAAAGCCTGATCCGGCGATCATGGGACGCGGCCCAGGGCGTGACCGGTGTTGACCGGGTCGTCGTTGCCACCGATGACACACGTATCCAGCATGCCTGCGAGGATTTCGGCGCCGAGGTGGTCATGACGTCGCCCGACTGCGCCAACGGGACCGAGCGCTGCGCCGAAGCCTATGAAAGGCTCGGAGAAGACCACGGGATCATCGTCAACCTGCAGGGGGATGCGCCGCTGACCCCGCCGTGGTTCGTGGAGGCCTTGATCGACGGGCTTCGCGCGGATCCGGCGGCGGAGGTGGCCACGCCGGTCCTGCGCTGCGACGGCCGCGCATTGCGGGGATTCCTGCATGATCGCGCGGCGGGGCGGGTCGGCGGCACGACCGCTGTTTTCGATCGCCGCCACCACGCCCTGTATTTCTCGAAGGAGGTCGTGCCCCACACGGGCCGTGCCTACGCGGATAACGAGGTCACCCCGGTCTACCACCATGTCGGGGTCTACGCGTACCGTCCCGCGGCGCTTCAAGCGTATCCGGGGTTGCAGACTGGCCCTCTGGAATCGCTGGAGGGCCTGGAGCAACTGCGATTCATCGAGCATGGAGGAACCCTTCTTTGCGTTGAGGTTGAAAGCCGGGGCCGGGCCTTCTGGGAGCTCAACAATCCCGAGGATATCGCCCGCATTGAGGCAATGATGTTGGAAATGCGCATGGAATAAGGGCTTTCCCAGCCCGAAAACCGACAAATTCGGGTGTTAATGCAACCTGGAATTTGTCATTGTCTGTGATGAAGCAGGACGCGCGAAACGCTTGAAACAAAAGCAGTGCGAGGAGCAGCGCATGCGGGCGAAAGTGACCAAGGCGATTTTTCCGGTGGCGGGATTGGGGACCCGGTTCCTGCCGGCGACGAAATCGGTTCCCAAGGAAATCATGACGCTGGTGGACCGGCCCCTGGTGCAATACGCCATCGACGAGGCGCGCGCTGCCGGCATCAAGGAGTTCATTTTCGTCACTTCACGCGGCAAGGGCGCGCTGGAGGATTATTTCGACAATGCACCGCAACTGGAGCAGGAACTGCGGCGCAAGGGAAAGACGGAGCTTCTGGACCTTCTCAAATCCACCAACATGGACAGCGGTGAGATTGCCTACATGCGCCAGCACAAGCCCCTCGGGCTGGGCCATGCGGTCTGGTGCGCGCGGCGCCTGATCGCGAATGAGCCCTTCGCGGTGATCCTGCCCGATGACGTGGTTGCGGCGGAAAAACCCTGCCTGGCACAGATGGTCGAAGCCTTCGAGGAAAAGCAGGGCAATTTCGTCGCCTGCATGGAGGTACCGGAGGACAATACCGGTTCCTACGGCATTCTCGACGTGAAGGAGGATATGGGCACCGTCGTGTCGACCAAGGGCATGATCGAAAAGCCGGCACCCGAAGACGCGCCGTCCAATCTGGCGGTGATCGGGCGCTACATCCTGACGCCGAAGGTTCTTCAGCAACTCAACAAGAAGAAAACGGGTGCGGGCGGCGAGATCCAGTTGACCGACGCTATCGCCGATGCGCGCGAGGGCGGAGAAGAGGTCTTCGGATATCGTTTCAGCGGACACCGTTTCGATTGCGGGTCCAAGGCGGGGTTCCTGCAAGCCACCGTCGCCTTCGCGCTGGCCCGGGATGATCTGCGCGACGATCTGATGGGGTATCTCAGCGACGTCGTGCACGCCCCGAAGGCGGCGCAATAGGCAGCGGAGGCCGATCTTGGTGAATGTCCTCGTGACCGGCGGCGCCGGATACATCGGGTCGCATGCCTGCAAGGCGCTTAGCGCTGCGGGATACACGCCGGTCACGTACGACAATCTCGCGACCGGTTGGCAGGATGCGGTCAAGTTCGGACCTTTCGAAAAAGGGGACCTTACAGACCGCGATCGGCTCGACCAGATCTTCGCTGCCTATAGACCGGCGGCGGTGATGCATTTCGCGGCTCTCAGCCAGGTTGGCGAGAGCATGCGCGACCCCGGGCTCTACTGGCACAACAACGTGGCGGGCTCCCTTTGCCTTCTGCAGGCGGCGGTGCAGGCGGGGTGCCTGGATTTCGTTTTCTCTTCGACCTGTGCGACCTACGGCGATCACGACAACGTCGTCCTTGACGAGACGACGCCGCAACACCCGATCAACGCCTACGGCGCCAGCAAGCGCGCGATCGAGGACATGCTGCGCGATTTCGGCGCCGCTTACGGGCTCAACAGCGTGACGTTTCGTTATTTCAACGTGGCCGGTGCCGATCCGGAGGCCGAAGTGGGCGAGTTCCACCGGCCCGAAACGCACCTGATTCCGCTGATGCTGGACGCGGTCCGGGGCAAGCGCGATGCGCTGACGATCTTTGGCACGGACTACGACACCGCCGATGGAACCTGCGTGCGCGACTACGTGCACGTCATGGACCTGGTGGAGGCGCACCTGCTGGGTCTTGCGTGGCTCGAAGAGGGGCGGGGCAGCCGTGTCTTCAATCTGGGTACCGGGGCGGGCTTTTCGGTGCGGGAAGTGATGGATCAGGGCGCCGCGGTCACCGGCTGCGAGGTGCCCTTCGTGGAAGGCCCGCGCCGACCCGGCGATTGCACCCGGCTGGTGTCAGGCTCGTCGCGCGCCGAATCCGAACTGGGCTGGCGCCCCCGTCGCTCAAACCTGGCAGAGATGATCGCGGATGCCTGGCGATGGCATCAGGCTGGACATTACGAGAAATAGGCCCGATTCTGCCCTGAAAGCCGGCATGAGGAGCGATTGGCAAGGTTGACTGGGGCCAGACGGGCGGCAGAGGCATACCGGCTTCGCTGGAAGCGGCGGCACCTTCTGTTCCGCGCGCTACGCAAGCGCCGCCAGCTTCGCTGCGTCATTGATCGAACCGCCGAGATTGCCCCGGGCGATATCCTCGGGTTCGCAACCGTGCGCAACGAGGCCGTGCGGCTGCCCCATTTTCTCGCGCATCACCGCGGGCTCGGTGTGCGCCATTTCCTGATCGTGGAGAACAACAGCACGGACGATACCCAAGCCTATCTGGTGGATCAGCCGGATGTTTCGCTATGGACGACGCCAGCCAGTTACAAGCTGTCCCGTTTCGGGGTCGACTGGTTGACCTGGCTGTTGGCCCGGTACGGCAACGGCCATTGGTGCCTGACCCTCGACGCGGACGAAATCCTGATCTACCCCCATCATGATACCCGCCCGCTTCCGGCCTTGGTGGATTGGCTGGAACGGCACGGGCGTCGTTCGTTCGGCACACTGATGCTTGACATGTATCCCAAGGGGCCGCTGCAGGACCAACGGTATCGACCGGGCGAAGACCCTTTCGATGTCCTGTGCTGGTTCGATGGCGGCAATTACATGATCCGGAAAAAACCGGATCTGGAAAACCTCTGGATACAGGGCGGCGTGCGGGCCAGGCGCTTCTTCGCCGACCGGCCCAGGCGGGCGCCCACCATGGGGAAGACACCGCTCGTCAAGTGGCACTGGCGCTACGCCTATGTCAGCTCGACCCATTCCCTGTTGCCGCGGCACCTCAACCACACGTACGATGAGTCCGGGGGAGAGGCGCTGTCGGGTATCCTGCTGCACACCAAGTTCCTGCCAACCATCGTGGATAAATCGGTCGAGGAAAAGCGACGGCGCGAGCATTTCGCCAACAGCGCCCTCTACGAAGGTTATTATGACGCTCTCATCGGCAATCCAGATCTCTGGTGCGTCCATTCCACGCGCTTCACTGGATGGCGGCAACTGGAAGCCATGGGTTTGATGTCCAAGGGAAATTGGATATGAGGATGAAAGGGGGCAGGGACATGGCGTATTGCACCAGCACAAAAGGGGCCGGTGGCCGGTGGCGGGACGACAGAGGCCGTTTGCGGCAAGCCTCCTTTAAGCCGCACCGGTCAAACTGTACGACAATCCGCCAAACACGGGAAGGATCCCGGCCGTGAAGCTGGCCCAATCATACCGGATGCGCCTGCGGCGCAAACGGGCTCAGGTCCGTGCGTTCCGAAAGCATTTCGCGCTTCGGCCGGTGGCCGATCGCACGCGCCGTATCCGGCCCGGTGAGATCCTGTTGTTCTCGACCTTCAGGGACGAATACATCCGCCTGCCCTATTTCCTCAAGTATTATCGCGAGCTTGGGGTCTCGCATTTCCTGATGGTCGATAACGACAGCAGCGACGGCGGCCGCGGTTTCCTTGCCGAGCAGGAGGATGTCTCGCTTTGGACCACGAAGGCCAGTTACAAAGGCGCACGCTTCGGGGTCGATTGGCTGAACTGGTTGCAGCGCAAGTACGCGCACGGTCACTGGACGCTTGTCGTAGATCCAGACGAACTGTTCGTGTACCCGTTCTGCGACACCCGTTCCATCCGCGCGCTGACCGACTGGCTGGATGTCAGCCAGGTACGGTCCTTCGGTGCCATGCTGCTCGACATGTATCCAAAGGGGCGGATTGACGCTGTTCCCTACCAGATGGGCCAAGATCCGCTGGAGATCGCCGCCTGGTTCGATCCCGGCAACTACACGATCGAGAAAAACCACCTGTACGGCAATCTCTGGATTCAGGGCGGGCCACGGGCGCGGGTCTTTTTTCCCGATAATCCCCGGCGTGCGCCGGCGCTCAACAAGATCCCACTGGTGAAATGGAACAAGCGCTACACCTACGTCAGTTCCACCCATGCGCTGCTGCCAAGGGGGCTGAACCTCACCTACGACGAATGGGGCGGGGAAAAGGCCAGCGGCGTGCTTTTGCACGCGAAGTTCCTGGATACTTTCACCCGCAAGGCCGAGGAAGAACTGCAACGCAGGCAGCACTACGCCGGAAGCGTGGAATACCGCGCCTACGCCGAAAACCTGCGCAACGAGCCCGAGCTTTGGTGCAAATGGTCTGAAAAATATATAAACTGGCGGCAATTAGAGATCCTTGGACTGATGTCCAAAGGCAACTGGGCGTGAGGTGGGGCAGGTGAGCGTCGGGATCATCATGCTGGTGCACACGGCCTTCGGCCGGGCCGAACAGGTGGCGCGCCACTGGTCGGCGGCCGGCTGTCCCCTGGTGATCCATGCCGACAAGAACGTGCCCGCCAAGACCTACGATGCCTTCGTCAGGGCGCTGTCGGATCTGCCGGATATCCGTTTTTGCGAGCGTCACCGCTGTGAATGGGGCACATGGGGGCTGGTGGCGGCAACGCAAAGCGCCGCGCAGATGATGCTGGACGAGTTTCCGCAGGTCCGTCACGTCTATCTCGCCTCCGGCTCGTGCCTGCCATTGCGGCCGGTGCAGGAGCTGATCGACTATCTTGCCGCGCGGCCGCAGACCGATTTCATCGAATCCGCCACCACCGCGGAGGTTCCCTGGACCATCGGGGGACTGGACCAGGAGCGTTTCACCCTTCGCTTCCCCTTTTCCTGGCGGAAACAGAGGTTCCTGTTCGACAAGTATGTGCAGCTCCAGCGTGCCGTCGGTTTCAAGCGGCGCATACCCAACGGCATCGTGCCGCACATGGGCAGCCAGTGGTGGTGCCTGACCCGTGCCACCCTGTCGGCCATTCTGGAGGACCCGGACCGGGAGGTTTACGATCGCTACTTCCGCCGCGTCTGGATACCCGATGAAAGTTACTTCCAGACCCTTGTGCGGCTTTACTCGCAGCAGATCGAAAGCCGGTCGCTGACGTTGTCGAAATTCGATTATCAGGGCAAGCCGCACATTTTCTACGACGATCACCTGCAACTGCTGCGCCGATCCGACTGTTTCGTTGCCCGCAAGATCTGGCCCTTTGCCGACCGCCTCTACCGGGCGTTCCTGACCGAACAGGGCGAGGCGATGAAGCGGACTGAGCCCAACCCCGGAAAAATCGACCGGATCTTTGCAAAGGCCGTGGAACGACGCACTCGGGGGCGCCCGGGGCTTTACATGCAGAGCCGTTTTCCCGTGGAGGGACGCGAGAACGGCCTGACCAGCGCTCAGTATTCCGTTTTCGAGGGTTTCAGCGAATTGTTCGAGAACTTCGAGGACTGGCTGGCCAGAACCACCGAAACCCGGGTGCACGGTCATCTCTTCGCGCCCGAGCGGGCGGAATTCGCCGGCGGCCAGCCCGTGATCAACGGCGCGCTGAGCGACAGTGCGGCCCTGCGCGACTACAATCCACGGGCTTTCCTGGCAAATCTCATCTGGAACACCCGGGGGGAGCGGCAGTGCTTCCAGTTCGGGCCTCGCGACAACCAGGCCATCGAATGGGACATCGCCAAGGATCCCAATGCGCAGATCTCGGTGATCACCGGGGCATGGGCGGTACCGCTTTTCAAGTCGACCAAGGACTTCATCGAGATCCGCCGGGAAGCTGCCCGACTTCAGCAGATAGAGAGCCAGCACCTGAATGTCCTGCGCTCGCAATGGGCCAAGGCGCGGATTCGGATCTGGTCGCTTGCGGACTTCACCGAAGCCCCCATGGAACCCCTGCAAACCATCATCGACGAGATCGGTCATCAGGAGCGGCGCGGCTTGGCCCAGGTGCCGCGCATGGTGGACCTGACGGGGTTCGGTCAGTTCCTGCAAGCCCTGAAGAACCAAGGAATGCACCCTTACCTGATGGGCGATTTCCCTGTCTCGACGGGTGGTATCGGCCAGCCTTCCACCGCACCCCCCAAACCCTATCTCGTGCGATAGTCCTGCATGGCCCCTTTCGATTATTTCGTTCTATTCGCCGAAATGCGAACCGGCTCCAATTTCTTGGAGAGCAACCTCAACGCCTTCGAGAGTTTCGAATGCCACGGCGAAGCATTCAATCCGCATTTCATAGGCTATCCCAACCGCACCGAGATCCTTGGCGTCACACGCGAGGCGCGGGACGCCGATCCCGCGCGGCTGATCGAGCGTATCAAGACCGGCTCGACCGGGATGGGGGGCTTCCGGTATTTCCATGACCATGACCCGCGGGTTCTGGATATCTGTCTGGAGGATCCGCGCTGCGCCAAGATCATCCTCACGCGCAACCCGGTCGAAAGCTACGTCTCGTTAAAGATCGCCCAGGCCACGGGCCAGTGGAAACTGACCAACGTCAAGCGGCGCAGGGACAGCCGGGCAGAGTTCGACGCGGCCGAGTTCCACGAATATCTCGCGCGACTACAGTCCTTTCAGCTTTTCCTGCTGAAGGCCTTGCAGACAACAGGGCAGACGGCCTTTCACCTGGCCTACGAGGACCTTCAGGATCTCGACGTGATGAACGGGCTGGCCCGGTTCCTTGGCAGCGCAGAACGGCTTGATGCGCTCGACTCCGCACTGAAGAAGCAGAATCCCAGCCCGCTGCGGGATCGCGTGGTGAATTTCGACGACATGGAATCTGAACTGTCGCGGCTGGACTCCTTCAACCTGAGCCGCACGCCGAATTTCGAGCCGCGCCGCGGCCCGGCGGTACCGGGCTACGTGACCGCGGCAGAGGCGCCTTTGCTTTACATGCCGGTGCGCTCTGGGCCGGAAGCCGCCGTCACGTCGTGGCTGGCCGAATTGGATGGCGTGACGGAGGACACCCTGCCCACGCACCTCGATCAGAAGGGCCTTCGGCAGTGGAAGCGCCGCCACAAGGGGCACCGTAGTTTTACCGTGCTGCCGCATCCCGTCGTGCGCGCGCATCGCGCCTTCTGCGACAAGATCCTGACGCGGGGGCCGGGAACCTATTCAGATATTCGCAAGACGCTGCGGAATTTCTACAAGGTGCCACTGCCCGGAAGCGGGCCCGACGCCGACTACGATGTGGCGACGCATCGCGCCGCTTTCCTTGGTTTTCTCAAATTCCTGCGCGCGAACCTTGGTGGCCAGACGGGTATTCGCATCGACGCCCACTGGGCCAGCCAGGCCTCTGTCTTGCAGGGGATGGCCCAGTTCGGCGTTCCGGACATGGTGATCCGCGAGGACGAGATGTACACCGCGCTGCCCGATCTGGCCGCCAAGGTGGGCTATTGCCACGCGTGCCGCCCCACGGTGCCGCCGCAGGAGGGACCTTATCCCCTGACATCGATCTATGACGAGGAGATCGAGCAACTGGTCAGCACCGTCTACCAGCGCGACTACATGATGTTCGGCTTTCGCGACTGGGGGTGAAAAGCAGTCAGGCTGCCTGCGCGGCCTGGGCTTCGGTCACGATCATGTGGAGGGTCGCGGGGTCGTCGTTCGCCCGCAGCTTCGCACAAACGCCCGGATCGCGCAGGGTGCGCGATACAAGGGCAAGGGCCTTTAGGTGTTCCACCCCGGCTTCGCGCGGCGCGAAAAGCCCGAAGGCAAGGTCAACCGGCTGGCGGTCCACGGCCTCGAATTCAACGGGCTTTTCAAGCAGCAGCAACGCGCCGACCACTTCTTCAAGTCCATCCACACGGGCGTGGGGTAGGGCGACACCGTTGCCGACGCCCGTGGGGCCCAGGCTTTCGCGTTCCAGCAGGGCCTCGACCACGTTGTCGTGGTCAAGGCCATAGGCGCTTTCGCCTATGTTGGCTATCTCGTGCAGAAGGCGCTTCTTGCTGGATGCCGACGATAGCACGCGGACCGCCTCGGGTTTCAGAAGCATAGAATAATCCATTGTCCGAGCCGCCTCGACACGGCTGCGCCGTGTTGCACGATCTCCGTCCCGTTTAGGGGTCGATCCAGCCGATGTTGCCGTCGTCGCGGCGGTATACGACATTCACCCCGTCGCTTCCTTCGTTGCGAAAAACCAGTACCGGCGCACCGGCGAGTTCCATCTGCATCACCGCTTCGCCGACCGAAAGAGAGGGTATCTTCGTCTCGATTTCGGCCACGATGATAGGCTGCAACCCCTCGGGTTCCGATTCTGTACCCTCGCGTTCCGAGGCGAGGATATAAGAGGAGGCGTCCGAGAGTTCAACAGGGTGCTTGCGTTCCTTGTGATGATCTTTCAACCTGCGCTTGTAGCGACGCAGTTGCTTTTCCATCTTGTCGCAGCACTTGTCGAAGGCGGCATAGATCTCATGCGCGTGCGCCTTGGCCTGCGCAGTCAGCCCCGTGGAAAGATGCACGATCGCCTCGCAGGCGTATTCACTGGCATTCTTGGAGAAGATGACGTGGGCGTCGGTGGGGCGCTCGGCATATTTCGCGACCGCCGCGCCAAGCTCTTCCTTCACGTGTGTCTGAAGGGCGTCCCCGATGTCGATCTGCTTTCCACTGATTTGATAGCGCATCTTTTCTCCTTCGTTTGACAATCCGGGCGCGTGCCGGGCAATGAGCGGGCCCGCCTATCGCCGGACGTGGGAAAGCGGCATGTCGTCGGCGCGTCCGGGCCGGGGCCCATTGATCAAGGGCCGCGTCGGAACAGGGACTGGGCCGGAAGAAAATGCCATGGATCAATTACGGCGCGTTCGGCCGTCGTTGTCAATGAAGATCGGCGGGGTTTACCGGTCCGTCGCGCGCGGTCACGAGATACGGAAATTGTCGCCCAGATAGACGCGGCGGACGTTCTCGTTGGCGACCACCTCGGCGGGGCTGCCCGACATCAGGACCTGACCGTCGTGCAGGATGTAGGCCCGATCGACGATCTCGAGCGTTTCGCGCACGTTGTGATCGGTGATCAGGACCCCGATACCGCGCTTCTTCAGATCCGCCACGAGGTGACGGATATCGCCGACGGAAATGGGATCGACCCCGGCGAAGGGTTCGTCGAGCAGGAGGTAGCGCGGATGCGCGGCGAGGCAGCGGGCGATTTCCACGCGCCGCCGTTCCCCGCCCGACAGGGCAAGCGCAGAGGCTCGGCGCAGATGCTCGATCGAGAACTCGGACAGCAGCGCTTCCAGCCGTTCGCGGCGCCTGTGCCTGTCAGGCTCGGAAATGTCGAGGATCGCCATGATGTTGTCCTCGACAGACATGCCGCGAAAGATCGACATCTCCTGCGGAAGATAGCCGATCCCCCGCTTGGCGCGGCGATACATGGGCAGGTTGGTCACGTCCTGGCCGTCCAGCAGAACGTGCCCGCCCTCGGGGTAGATCAGCCCCGCGATGGCATAGAATGTCGTGGTCTTGCCGGACCCGTTCGGCCCCAGAAGGGCCACGACCTCGCCGCGCTGAAGCGACAGTGTAACGTCGCGGATGACGACGCGCTTTTTGTAGCTCTTGCGCAGGTTCTCGACCCGAAGCCCGGTATTTTCGTGCGCGATATGCAGATCGGCCGTTGCCATGCGATCAGTTCTGGGCCTCCGGCTGGAGCACGGTCTTGACCCGTCCCCGCATGCGGGCCGTGCCGGCCCGAAGGTCCACCACCACGCTGTCGGCCGTGACGGCCTGCGGCCCCTGAACCACCAGCACATCACCCTGCATATCGATCACGCCGGTGTCGAGGTTGTAGTCCGCGCGCTGCGCTTCGGCCGCGTCCTCGCCGCTGACCAGCGTGACCCCGCCGCTGGCCTTAAGCCGTTCGATCCGGCTCTGGCCCTCGTGATAGACGACCAGCACCCGCGATGCCGAAAGCCGCATGTCGCCGCGGCCCACCACGACGTTGCCCGTGAACACGGCGGTGCCCGCGCTCTGATCCACGTCCAGATTGTCGGCCGTGACTTCGACAGGCAGATCTCCGGTCTGCTGGGTCTGTCCGAAGGCCACGCTGGGGCCCTGCGCCGCCGACAGCGCCGGGGTGCAGACAAGGCCGATGCAAAGGAGCAGACGCGCCGGAAAGGTCACTGATACTAATCCTCGGAGGTTTTCGGGGTGTATAGCAGCTTGACACCATCGGTGAAAAGCAAATGTGCGGAGCCGTCTTCGTCATTGCCTTCCAGGATCATGCGCCCCGCTGTCAATTCGCCGGCCGGCCCGGTTCCCCTCACGGCGCCCGGGGTTTCGGCACGCAGCTGGTCGAACCGGGCCTCGAGCGCTTCGGTCGTGATGTCATAGCCCGTGGTCGTGGTCAGCCGGACCTCGCCGAACAGCCGTGCGCTGGAACGCCGTTGATCAACCGTGGCGGAGCGTGCGGCGATGTCGACGATCGTCCCTTCGGTCAGGCGAAGCTCTGCCCGGATGTCTTCGGCAAAAAGCGTTCGGGGATTGTCGGGATCGGGGCGGGCGCGGGTGGCTTGCAGGCGGATCTCGTCACCGCCGCGGGTAACGCCGGCGAATGCCGGGCGCGTCGCCCCGAGATCCTGCGCCCGCTGTTCCAGATCGATCGCGGTCAGCGGCATGGGAGCCGTGGGATCGATCGTGCGGGAGATCAGGAAAAGCGTGGAGAGCAAACCGAGCGCGGCGAGCGGCAGGAGGATCTTCATCCAGGCCACGAGCCGCGAATAGAAATTGTCGCCCCAGGCCATGGTCAGTGGGCGAAGATATCGATCTCGGGCCAGCCGGCAAGATCAAGCCGCGCGCGTGTCGGCAGGAAGTCGAAACAGGCCTGCGCCATGTCGCTGCGCCCCTCGCGGGCAAGCATGGCGTCCAACGCGGCCCGCAGGCGGTGCAGGTAGAGCACGTCCGAGGCGGCATAGTCCAATTGCGCCGCGGTTAGTTCCGGCGCCCCCCAGTCGGAGGATTGCTGCTGCTTCGAGACGTCTATACCCAGCATCTCCTGCAGCAGAACCTTCAGCCCGTGGCGATCGGTATAAGTGCGGACCAGTTTGCTGGCGATCTTTGTACAATAAACCGGGGCAGCCAGAGCGCCGAAGGCATTGTACATCGCGGCGATGTCGAAACGGCCGAAATGAAAGAGCTTCAGCACGGCCGGATCCTGCAGAAGCGCGGCCAGGTTCGGGGCGTCGGTCTGGCCCTGTTCGATCTGGACGATATGCGCGTTGCCGTCCCCGCCCGACATCTGAACGACGCAAAGACGGTCACGGTGCGGGTTGAGGCCCATGGTCTCGCAATCGATCGCAACCACGGGGCCAAGCGCCAAGTCAGCCGGAATATCCCTTTTGTACAGGGTGTTCGTCACGATCTACTCCTGATCCCGGAGGAGATGGTGCCCAGGAGTGGACTCGAACCACCACGTCCATACGGACACTAGCACCTGAAGCTAGCGCGTCTACCAATTCCGCCACCTGGGCTGGTGTCGTAGGAGCGGCATGTAATGGCCCCCACCTGCGGTGTCAACGGCCTTTTTTCCGGCGGCCGCATCCGCTCTACCGCCTTGTCGCGCGGCCTGCTGGGCTATAGGAAGTAAGGGAAATCTGCACAGCCCGGAGGCCAGGCATGTCGAAGCTCGTCACCATCTACGGCGGATCAGGATTCGTCGGCCGATACATCACCCGGCGGTTGGCGCAGGCGGGCTGGCGGATCCGCGTGGCTGTGCGGCATCCCAACGAAGCCATGCACGTCAAGACATACGGGGTGGTCGGCCAGATCGCACCGGTTCTGTGCAACATCCGCGATGACGCCAGCGTCCGCGCGGTGATGACGGACGCCGACGCGGTGGTCAATTGCGTGGGCACGTTCGATCGCAAGGGGAAGAACAACTTCGACGCCGTGCAGGAAAGTGGCGCCACGAGGATCGCCCGCCTCGCCGCCGAAGAAGGCGCCGCACGCTTGGTCCACTTGTCGGCGATCGGGGCCGATCCGGGTTCTGACAGCGATTACGCCCGGACGAAGGGCGAGGGCGAACAGGGCATCCTCGAGCACTTCCCCGAGGCCGTCATTCTCCGCCCGTCGGTGATTTTCGGGCCCGAGGATGCATTCTTCAACCGCTTCGCCTCGATGAGCCGCTGGGGCCCGGTCCTTCCGATCGTGGGCGCGGACACGAAGTTCCAGACGGTCTACGTGGACGACGTGGCGAAGGCCGCGGCGATGGGGGTTGAAGGGAGGGCTGCACCGGGCATTTACGAGCTCGGGGGGCCGGACGTGAATACCTTCCGGGAGCTCATGCGCGAAATGCTGCAGATCATCCGGCGCCGCCGGCTGATCATGAATATCCCTTTCTGGATGGCCACCGTGATGGCCGCGGTCATGGAGGCGCTTCAGACGATTACGCTGGGGCTTTTCCCCCCGCAGATCACCCGGGACCAGGTGAAGACCTTGAAGGTCGACAACGTTGTCTCCGGCAAGCACAAGACCTTCGCAGATCTCGGGATCGAGCCAACGGCGTCGGAGGCGGTCTTGCCCGATTACCTCTGGCGGTTCCGGCCGGGCGGCCAATACGCGGCCATCCAGGAATCGGCACGGAACCTGCGGACGGATTAACTGTAGGCCAGGCCCAGAAGCAGCAGGCCCAGGAAGATGCGGTAGACGACGTAGGGCGTGAAGCTCACGCTGTTGAGAAGGCGCATCATGACACTCAGCGCCAGAAGCGCAGCTGCGAACGCCAGCACCGCGGCGATGGCGCCGTCCCGCATGAGCGGCACGTTGGCCGCGGCGGCCACCTCGGCCCCCATCAGCAGCCCGCTGGCCAGGATCGTGGGAATCGACATCAACATGGCCAGCTGGGCCGCGTCGTGTCGGGCATAGCCCAACAGCCGGGCGCCCGTTATCGTGATCCCGGACCGCGACGTCCCGGGAATAAGTGCCAGCGCCTGCCACAGTCCCATCTGCAGGGCATGCCTCACGGTCCAGTCCTCGTGCCGCAGCCGACGGGCGCCGCGCTGATCGCTCCAGTACAGCAGGATGCCGAACACCAGGGTCGTCCACCCGATGACGCGCATGGATCGAATGGCCTGATCCGTTCCGGTCAACTCGATGACGAGGCCCAAAGCGACCACCGGAATCGTCGACAGGATCAACAAGAAGGCCAGTTGCGCCCCGGGCGTGTCGCGGCGCCCGGTGGCAAGCCGCGGCAGTCCGCCGAGCGCGTCGCGCACGTCCGACCAGAAATAGACGATGACTGCCAGAAGCGTCCCGACATGAACGGCGACGTCGATCGCTTGCCCTTGGTCCTCCAGCCCGGAGAGATTCGGCAAGAGAATCAGGTGGCCGGATGATGACACGGGTAAAAATTCGGTCACGCCCTGAATGACGGCAACAAGAAAAAGATGAAACAACGGCATGGACAATGCTCCTCGTGGGGCGCGGCCCAGCTATAAACCATTGTGAGTCAGGAAAAAGGTCTCTTTTAGGTCCGGGTTGATACTTAAATATGCGGGCGCTTTACGGTTCAGGCATAGGACCGCGCAGAATTTTTTGCAATTAGGTAAGCTATGCTGCCTTTATTTTCTTTCGGCCCTGCTTTAGAACGATCCGGCACTGAAAAAGTCCGGAGGCTGCGACGTGGCGAAGCAAGCGATGCTGAAATTCGTGACCGTGGGGCGCGACATGCCCGAGAAGCGGGCGGCGGAGGAGCGCAACAGGGACTTCAACGAGATCTACGCCGAGTATGCCGACGAGAAGGCGCGCGAGCAGTCCGGGCGCTGCAGCCAATGCGGTGTGCCCTATTGCCAGACGCATTGCCCGCTGCACAACAACATCCCCGACTGGCTGCGCCTGACCGCCGAGGGGCGGCTGCAGGAGGCCTACGAGGTCAGCCAGGCGACCAATACCTTCCCCGAGATCTGCGGCCGCATCTGCCCGCAGGACCGGCTGTGCGAGGGCAACTGCGTGATCGAGCAGTCGGGCCACGGCACGGTCACGATCGGGCAGGTGGAGAAGTACATCACCGACACGGCCTGGGAGCGCGGCTGGGTGCAGCCGATCCGACCGAGCCATGAACGCACTGATTCCGTTGGGATAATCGGCGCCGGGCCGGGGGGGCTGGCAGCCGCGGACATGCTGCGCCGCGAGGGAGTGCAGGTCACGGTCTATGATCGCTACGACCGCGGCGGCGGGCTGATGACCTACGGCATCCCCGGGTTCAAGCTGGAGAAGGATGTGGTCATGCAGCGCATGGCCCAGCTGGAGGACGGCGGTGTCGAATTCGTCCTGAACTGTGACGTGGGCACGGATATCGCGTTCGAGGATATCCGCGCAAAGCACGACGCCGTGTTGATCGCCACCGGCGTCTACAAGAGCCGCGACCTGCAAGGTCCCGGCGCCGGCGCGCAGGGGATCGTGCGCGCGATCGATTACCTGACCGCGTCGAACCGCGTGGGATTCGGGGACAGCGTGCCGGAATACGACAGCGGGGAACTTAACGCCGAGGGCAAGCGCGTGGTCGTCGTGGGCGGTGGCGACACGGCGATGGATTGCGTGCGCACGGCCATCCGGCAGGGCGCGAAATCGGTCAAGTGCCTGTATCGGCGGGACCGCGACAACATGCCCGGCAGCCAGCGAGAGGTCGCCAATGCCGAGGAGGAAGGCGTGGAGTTCCAGTGGCTTAGCGCGCCCAAAGGCTTCACCGGCGATCCCGTGACGGGGGTGGTGGTGCAGCAGATGCGCCTGGGCCCGCCCGATGCAACCGGCCGGCAGAGCCCCGAACCCATCGAGGGCGCCGAGCACGAGGAGCCGGCCGAGATGGTCATCAAGGCCTTGGGCTTCGAGCCGGAGGACCTGCCGGCGCTTTGGGGGCAGGCGGAGCTGGAAGTGACCCGCTGGGGCACGGTGAAAGCGGAGTTCACGAGTGGGCGGACCTCGATGGAGGGCGTGTTTGCCGTGGGCGATATCGTGCGCGGGGCGAGCCTGGTGGTCTGGGCCATCCGCGACGGCCGGGACTCGGCGGCCGCGATCCTGGATTATCTGGGCGCGGCGCGGGCGGTTGCGGCCGAATAGGAACTGTACGGGTCGTACGAGCCGTACGGGTGTATCGTACGGCTGCCGCGATCGACGGCGTGACCCGCGACATGGGCCGCGGGGCCATGGCAAGAGGTTTGGATAGGGCAATGCCCCTGACCCACCGGGTAAAGGAAGGGTGAAGCACGATGACGAAACTGGACGATAACTGGGCCGCCGCCGAGGGTGCCAAGCGCGCCTGGCTGGCCGAAAACGGCATGTATCGCGCCGAGCAGGAACGCGACAACTGCGGCGTCGGGCTGGTCGTCTCGCTGGATGGCGCGCCGTCGCGGCAGGTGGTGGCGGCCGGCATCGATGCGCTCAAGGCGATCTGGCACCGCGGCGCCGTGGATGCCGACGGCAAGACCGGCGATGGCGCGGGCATCCACGTGCAGATCCCGGTGCCGTTCTTCTATGACCAGATCCGGCGCACCGGCCACGAGCCGCAGGAGGACCAGTTGGTGGCCGTTGGCCAGGTCTTCCTGCCGCGCACCGATTTCGGCGCGCAGGAGACCTGCCGGACCATCGTGGAATCCGAGGTGCTGCGCATGGGCCACGCGATCTACGGCTGGCGGCACGTGCCCGTGAACATCGAGGTTCTGGGCGAAAAGGCCAACGCGACCCGCCCCGAGATCGAGCAGATCCTGATCTCGAATGCCAAGGACATCGACGAGGAAGCCTTCGAGCGGGAACTCTACGTCATCCGCCGCCGGATCGAGAAGGCCGTGGCGGCGGCCGGGGTGCATGGCCTTTACATCGCCAGCCTGAGCTGCCGGAGCATCATCTACAAGGGGATGATGCTGGCCGAGCAGGTGGCCGAGTTCTACCCCGACCTCAAGGACGAGCGGTTCAAGTCGGCTTTCGCGATCTATCACCAGCGCTATTCCACCAACACCTTCCCGCAGTGGTGGCTGGCGCAGCCCTTCCGCATGCTGGCGCACAACGGCGAGATCAACACGCTGAAGGGCAACATCAACTGGATGAAGAGCCACGAGATCCGCATGGCCTCCAGCGCCTTCGGCGAGATGGCCGAGGACATCAAGCCGATCATCGCGGGGGGATCGAGCGATTCCGCGGCGCTGGATTCGGTTTTCGAGGTGCTGGTGCGGGCAGGGCGCAACGCGCCCATGGCCAAGACCATGCTGATCCCCGAAAGCTGGTCGAAGCAGCGCGAGGAACTGCCGCAGGCCTGGCGCGACATGTATTCCTACTGCAACTCGGTGATGGAGCCCTGGGACGGGCCGGCGGCGCTGGCGATGACCGACGGGCGCTGGGTCTGCGCGGGGATGGACCGCAACGGCCTGCGGCCCATGCGCTACGTGGTGACGGGGGACGGGCTGGTGATCGCGGGCTCGGAAGCCGGCATGGTGCCGGTGGACGAATCGCGGGTGACGGAAAAGGGCGCCCTGGGCCCGGGCCAGATGCTGGCCGTGGACATGGCCGAGGGGGCGCTTTACCACGACACCGAGATCAAGGACAAACTGGCGCATTCCCAGCCCTTCGGGGACTGGGTGGGCAAGATCAACGACCTTGATTCGCAGCTGGCCGGCATAAGCGAGGCCCCGCTGTTCACGGGCGGCGAATTGCGCCGGCGCCAGATCGCGGCCGGGTATTCGCTGGAAGAGCTGGAATCGATCCTGGCGCCGATGGCCGAAGACGGCAAGGAAGCGGTGGCCAGCATGGGCGATGACACGCCCTCGGCCGTGCTGTCGAAGAAGTATCGCCCGCTGAGCCACTATTTCCGGCAGAACTTCAGCCAGGTGACGAACCCGCCGATCGATTCCTTGCGCGAATACCGGGTGATGAGCCTGAAGACGCGGTTCGGCAACCTCAAGAACGTGCTGGACGAATCGTCGGCCCAGACCGAGATCCTGGTGCTGGAGAGCCCCTTTGTGGGCAATGCCCAGTGGGACGCGCTGCTGCGGCAGTTCGACGGCGACGTGACCGAGATCGATTGCACCTTCGCGGCCGGCAAGGGGGCGCTGCGCGAGGGGCTGGCGCGCATCCGGGCCGAGGCCGAGGATGCCGTGCGCTCGGGCGCGGGGCATCTCGTGCTGACCGATCAATACCTGGACGCGGATCGCGTGGGCATGCCGATGATCCTGGCCACCTCGGCGGTGCACAGCCACTTGACGCGCAAGGGGCTGCGCACCTTCTGCAGCCTGAACGTGCGCTCGGCGGAATGCATCGACCCGCATTATTTCGCCGTGCTGATCGGGGCGGGCGCGACGGTGGTGAACGCCTATCTTGCCGAGGATTCGCTGAACGACCGGATCGAGCGCGGCCTGCTGGAGGGCAGCCTGACGGAGGTCGTGGCGCGGTACCGCCAGGCCATCGACCAGGGGCTTCTGAAGATCATGTCGAAGATGGGGATCTCGGTGATTTCCTCGTATCGGGGCGGTCTGAACTTCGAGGCCGTGGGCCTGAGCCGGGCGATGTGCGCGGAATACTTCCCCGGCCTGGTCAGCCGCATCTCCGGCATCGGGGTCAGCGGCATCCAGGCCAAGCTGGAGGAGGTGCATGACCAGGCCTTCCGCGGCGGGCAGGACGTGCTGCCCATCGGCGGTTTCTACAAGGCCCGCACGAAGGGCGAGACGCACGCCTGGGGTGCGCAGTCCATGCACATGATGCAGATGGCGTGCAACAAGGCGAGCTATCAGCTCTGGCAGCAGTATTCCAAGAAGATGCAGTCGGCGCCGCCCATCCACCTGCGCGACCTGCTGGCCATCAAGCCGCTGGGCGGGCCGGTGCCGCTGGAGGAAGTGGAAAGCGTCACCGCGATCCGCAAGCGGTTCGTCACCCCGGGGATGAGCCTGGGCGCGCTGAGCCCGGAGGCGCACAAGACGCTGAACGTGGCGATGAACCGGATCGGCGCGCGGTCTGACAGCGGCGAGGGCGGCGAGGACCCGGCGCATTTCGTGCCCGAGCCCAACGGCGACAACCCCTCGGCCAAGATCAAGCAGGTCGCCTCGGGGCGCTTCGGCGTGACGGCGGAGTACCTCAACCAGTGCGAGGAACTGGAGATCAAGGTTGCCCAGGGCGCCAAGCCGGGCGAGGGCGGGCAGCTGCCGGGGATGAAGGTGACCAAGCTGATCGCGCGGCTGCGGCATTCCACCCCCGGCGTGACCCTGATCAGCCCGCCGCCGCACCACGATATCTACTCGATCGAGGACCTGGCGCAGCTGATCTACGATCTCAAGCAGATCAATCCCACCGTGAAGGTGACGGTGAAACTGGTGGCGCAGTCCGGCGTGGGCACCATCGCGGCGGGCGTGGCCAAGGCCAAGGCCGACGTGATCCTGATCTCGGGCCACAACGGCGGGACGGGCGCGAGCCCCGCGACCAGCATCAAGTACGCCGGCCTGCCCTGGGAGATGGGCGTGACCGAGGCACACCAGGTTCTGTCGATGAACAACCTGCGCGGGCGTATCACCCTGCGCACCGACGGCGGGCTGCGCACCGGCCGCGACATCGTCATGGCCGCGATGATGGGGGCCGAGGAATACGGCATCGGCACCGCCGCGCTGATCGCGATGGGCTGCATCATGGTGCGCCAGTGCCAGTCCAACACCTGCCCGGTGGGCGTGTGCACGCAGGATCCGCGCCTGCGCGAGAAGTTCACGGGCGATGCGGACAAGGTGGTGAACCTGATCACCTTCTACGCGCAGGAGGTTCGCGAGATCCTCGCCTCCATCGGTGCGCGGTCGCTGGACGAGGTGGTGGGCCGGGCCGACCTGCTGACGCAGGTCAGCCGGGGCAGCGCGCACCTGGACGACCTGGACCTGAACCCCCTGCTCATCACGGTGGATCGGGCCAAGGACATCCGCTATGACCGCGACAAGCCGCGCAACGAGGTGATCGACACGCTGGATGCCGAGATCGTGCGCGATGCGCAGCGCTTCCTTCAGGATGGCGAGAAGATGCAGCTGCACTACGCCATCCAGAACACGGACCGCACGGTGGGCACGCGGGTGTCCAGCCATATCGTCCGCAACTTCGGCATGCGCAACGCGCTGCAGCCCGATCACCTGACGGTCAAGCTGACGGGCAGCGCGGGGCAGAGCCTGGGGGCCTTCGCCGCGCCGGGGCTGAAGCTGGAGGTGTCGGGGGATGCCAACGACTACGTCGGCAAGGGCCTTTCGGGGGGCACCGTGGTGGTGCGCCCGCCGATGGCCAGTCCACTGGAGGCCAGCGAGAACACGATCATCGGCAACACCGTGCTTTACGGGGCGACGGGCGGCTACCTGTTCGCCGCCGGCCGGGCCGGGGAGCGTTTCGCGGTGCGCAACTCGGGCGCGCATGTGGTGATCGAGGGCTGCGGATCGAACGGCTGCGAGTACATGACCGGCGGGGTCGCGGTGATCCTGGGCGAGATCGGCGCGAACTTCGGCGCCGGCATGACCGGAGGCATGGCCTATCTCTACGATCCGGACGACCGCGCGCGGAAGCTGATCAACATGGAATCGCTTGTTACCTGCCCGGTGACGCAGGCGCACTGGCTGTCGGAACTGGAGGAGCTGATCCGCCGCCACGTCGCCGAGACGGGCAGTGCCAAGGCGCGGGCGATCCTGCAATACTGGGACCTGGAGCGCGAGAAGTTCCTGCAGGTCTGCCCGAAGGAGATGCTGGACAAGCTGGACCATCCCTTGGGCATCGAGGAGGACATCGCTATCCCGGCGCAGTGACGCGCCGGGGCCCCCGGGCGGGCCCGCCGCCCGGGGGCGGAACCACGGCGGTTGCGGGGCGTTTACCCGCAAACGGGGAACTGGAACATGTCCGAATTTCTCATCATCGCCTTCGACGACCGCGACTCGGCCTTCGATCTGGATCGGCAGTTGAGCTGGCTGCGGCGCCAGCAGAAGCTGGAGACGCAGGACACCACCGTCGTCACACGGGACGAAGAGGGCGGCGTGCACATGCACCGGCCCGTCAACGTGCCGGCGGCCCAGACCGCCGGCGGCGCGGTCTGGGGGCTGGTGCTGGGCGCGGCCTTCATGGTGCCGATCGCGGGGGCGGCCGTGGGCGCGGCCACCGGCGCGCTGGCCGGCCAGTTCCGCGATCCGGGCGTGGATTCGGATTTCCTGAAAAGGATCGCCGAGACGCTGAAACCGGGCGGGTCGGCGGTTTGCCTTTGGGTGCGGGACATGGATACCGACGCGGTCATGCAGGTGATCGACGCTTTTCCCGAGAAGGGCTACCTGCTGCAATCCCCGCTGAACGCGGAGGAAGAGGAAAGGCTGGCCATGCAGTTGAAGGGCGGTGAGCCCGGTTAAGGCGCGCCGGGGCGCATTGGCGGCTTTTGCGCGCGGCGCGGCGGCGCTATAGCTGGCGGGATGACGCGAACCGGGACATCAAGCGATGCGGCGCCGGCCACCGGGCGCTGGCGGCCCCTGCGCTGGTTGCGGCGCTGGGTCCTGCGGCTGCTGGCCGTCGCCGCGCTGATCGTGGCGGGCACGGTGCTGGCGCATCGCGTGGTCGATCCGCCGCCCACCTTCTACATGGGGCAGGAGGCCCGCCGCTGGGACGGGATCGTGCACCGCTGGGTGCCGCTGGATGCGGTTGCGCCGGTGATGGCGCGGGCGCTGGTCGCCGCGGAGGACGCCAATTTCTGCCGTCACTGGGGGTTCGACATGGGCGCGATCCGCACCGCCATCCGGCAGGGGGGCGACCGCGGCGCCTCGACCCTGACGCAGCAGGTGGTCAAGAACGTCTACCTCTGGCACGGGCGGAGCTGGCCGCGAAAGGCGCTGGAGGCCTTGATCACGCCGCTGGTGGAGGCCTTCTGGACCAAGCGGCGGATCGTCGAGGTCTACCTGAACGTGGCCGAGTTCGACCGGGGCGTCTTCGGCGTGGCGGCGGCGGCCGAGCACTATTTCGGCGTGGGCCCCGAGAACCTGACCCCGGCGCAGGCCGCGCGGCTGGCCGCGGCGTTGCCGGCCCCGAAGGAGCGCGCACCCGACGCGCCCTCGGACTGGCTGCGGACGCGGGCGGCATCGATCCTGGACGGGGCGGCCACGATCCGCCGCGACGGGCGGGCCGACTGCCTGGAGGATTGAAACCGCCGGGCTTTCGGTTCATGGAGGGAGCACCCCACGAGAATAGATTGCACGATGGCCAAGCTGTTTCACGTTCCCCTGTCGCCCTTCTGCCGCAAGGTCCGCCTGAGCCTTGCCGAGAAGAAGATCGAGTGCGAACTGGTCGAGGAGCGCTATTGGGAGCGCGACCCCGATTTCCTGCGGCGCAACCCGGCCGGCAAGGTGCCGGTGCTGCGGCTGGACAACCGGACCATGGCCGAAAGCAGCGCCATCTGCGAATACATCGAGGAAAAGCATCCCGAGCCGCCGCTGATGCCGAAGAGCGCCGAGGCGCGCTACGAGGTGCGCCGGCTGGTCGCCTGGTTCGACGACAAGTTCCATGACGAGGTCACCTCGAAGCTTTTGTACGAGCGGGTGAACAAGAAGGTGATGAAACAGGGGTTCCCCGACAGTTCCAACGTCAAGGCGGGGGCCAAGGCGATCAAGTATCACCTGGATTACATGCACTGGTTGCTGGACCATCGCCGCTGGCTGGCCGGCGACACCATGACCCTGGCCGATTTCGCGGCCGCGGCGCATCTGTCGGCGCTGGACTATATCAGCGATGTGGACTGGCACCGCAGCGAGGCGGTCAAGGACTGGTACGCCAAGACCAAGTCGCGCCCGGCCTTCCGCGGGATCCTGGCCGACCAGGTGCCGGGTTTCCCGCCGCCGCCGCATTACGCCGATCTGGATTTCTGAAGCCGGGCAGCGGCTCAGGCCAGCAGCACCGCCAGGAGGGTCGCGGCCACCCCGCCGGCCGCCCCGGCCAGCGCCCAGAGGGCGGAGCGCCCCCGGCGCGGGGGATCGGCGGAATCGGACTTGTGCGCCTGCCGGATCAGCGCGCCCTCGACCAGGCCGGGCAGGCGCGGGCCGAATCGGGCCAGCACCTCGGCCGTCTTCTGCAGGTCGTTGACCACGCCGCGGGGGCCGATGTTCTGCCGGATGTAATCCTCGACGACGGGTTGGGCGACCTGCCAGATGTTGATCTGCGGGCTGAGGCCGCGGGCGACGCCCTCGACCACCACCATGGTGCGTTGCAGCAGGATCAGTTCCGTCCGGGTTTCCATGCCGAACCGCTCTGTCACCTCGAAGAGGTAGCTCAGAAGCGCGCCCATCGAGATATGGCTGGCGTCCATGCCGAAGATGGGCTCGCCCACGGCGCGCAGGGCGCGGGCGAATTCGTGGACGTTGCGGTCGGGCGGGACATAGCCCGCCTCGAAGTGGACCTCGGCCACGCGGTAGTAGTCGCGGCTGATGAAACCATAGAGGATCTCGGCGTAGACGCGGCGGGTATACTCGTCGATATGGCCCATGATGCCGAAGTCGTAGACCAGGATGTCGCCGTTCTGGGCGACCTTCATGTTGCCCTGGTGCATGTCGGCGTGGAAATAGCCGTCGCGCAGCGCGTGGGACAGGAAGAGCTGCAGGACCCGGCGGCCCAGTTCGGCGCGGTCGTGCCCGGCGGCGTCCAGCGCGGCGTTGTCGCCCAGGGGGATGCCCTCGGCCCAGCCCATGGTCAGGACCCGGCGGGCCGAGTAGGGCCATTTCACCGCGGGCAGTTCGAAGCCCGGATCCTCGGCGGTGTTGGCGGCGAATTCCGAGGCCGAGGCGGCCTCCAGCCGCAGGTCCTGTTCGCCTGTCACCACACTTTCGAAATGCGCGATCACGTCCGTGGGCCGCAGGCGGCGGGAGGCCGGTGACAACAGTTCGATCATGCGGGCGGCGAAATAGAAGGCGTCGATGTCGCGGCGGAAGGCGGCCTCGATTCCCGGGCGCAGCACCTTGACGGCCACGTGTTCGCCGGTTTCGCGCAGGCGCGCCTTGTGCACCTGGGCGATGGAGGCGGCCGCGACCGGCGCCCCGAATTCGGCGAACATCGAATCAAGGTCGCGGTCCAGTTCGTGTTCGATGCTCTCGCGCGCCTTCTCGACCGGGAAGGGCGGCAGCTTGTCCTGAAGGACGCGCAGCTGGTCCGCCAGTTCCTCGCCCACCACGTCGGGCCGGGTGGACAGGATCTGCCCGAACTTGATGTAGGCCGGCCCGAGCGCGGTGAGCGCGCGGGTGGCCGGCGGCATGGCCGGGTCGCCGCGGTCGCCGAGCCACTGGAAGGGCCAGGCCAGGGCGCGCATGGTGCCGCGCACCAGCGGCGGCGCGTCGAAGGCATCCATGATGACGTGCATCGCGCCGGTGCGTTCGAGGGTGGCGCCGGTGCGGATCAGCCGCAGGAGGTTATGGGGGCCGCGCATCCGCTCAGATCTTCCAGCCGGAGTGCAGGCAGGCGATGCCCATGGACAGGTTGCGGTACTTGGCCATCTCGAAGCCCGCGTCGCGGATCATCTGCAGGAAGCTTTCCTGATCGGGGAACCGGCGAATCGATTCGACCAGATACTGGTAGCTGTCCCGGTCGCCCGCGATCGCCTGCCCCATGCGCGGGATGATGTGGAAGGAATAGAGATCGTAGACCCAGCGCAGCAGGTCGTTGGGGACCTGGCTGAACTCTAGCACCATCAGCCGCCCGCCGGGGCGCAGCACGCGGTAGGCCTCGGCCAGCGCGTCCTGGGGGCGGGTGACGTTGCGGATGCCGAAGCTGACGGTATAGACGTCGAAGCTGGCATCCTCGAAGGGCAGGGCCATGGCATCGCCCACCACCCAGTCGAGGCTGTCCTGGAGTTCCGCGGCCTCGGCGCGGCGGCGGCCCGCCTCCAGCATTTCGGCGGTGAGGTCCAGCACCGTGGCGTGCCCGCGCCCGGCCCGGTCGAGGAAGCGGAAGGCGATGTCACCGGTGCCGCCGGCCACGTCCAGCAGATGCTGCCCGGGCCGCGGCGCCAGCCAGTCCATCATGGCATCCTTCCAGAGGCGGTGGATGCCGAAGGACATGGCATCGTTCATCACGTCGTATTTCGTCGCGACCGAGCCGAAGACCCCGCGCACGCGCCCGGCCTTCTCGGCCTCGGGCACTTCCTGAAATCCGAAATGGGTGGTCCTGTCGCTCATGGGTCTTGCCGTCCGCTTTGTTCGCCCTTCTTATAGGGCGCCCGGGGCTGGATACAACGTGCCCCGTGCGCCGGAAAGGAGCCCCATGCCCGAACTGCCCGAGGTTGAGACAGTCCGCCGCGGTCTGGCCCCCGTGATGGAGGGAGATGTCATAGAGCGGGCGCAGGTCAACCGCCCCGATCTGCGGTGGCCCCTGCCGGAGGGCATGGCGGCGCGCCTGACGGGGCGGCGGGTGCTGGTGCTGCGGCGCCGTTCGAAATACCTGCTGGCCGACCTGGATTCGGCGGAGACGTTGCTGGTGCACCTGGGCATGTCGGGGCGGATCCTGGTGTCGGGCGACCCGTTGGGGCGGTTCGCCCACGACCATCCGGCGCCGCAGAAACACGACCACGTGGTGCTGGACATGGCCGGCGGGGCGCGCGTGACCTTCAACGATCCGCGCAGGTTCGGCGCGATGGACCTGATGCCCACGGCCGAGGCGGAGGCGCATCCGCTGCTGGCGCGGCTGGGGCCCGAGCCGCTGGGCAACGCCTTTCACGAAGGGTACCTGGTGGACGCGATCAAGAGCCGGACCAGCCCGGTGAAGGCCGTGCTGCTGGATCAGCGAATCGTTTCGGGCCTGGGTAACATCTATGTCTGTGAGGCGCTTTTCCGCGCCGGCGTGTCCCCCCGCCGGCGGGCGCGACGGATCTCGGCCCGTCGCATCGGGCGGCTGGTGCCGGCGATCCGCGAGGTGTTGCACGACGCGATCGCCGCCGGGGGGTCCTCGTTGCGGGATTTCCGGCAAGCCGACGGGGAACTTGGCTATTTCCAGGCCTCGTTCGACGTCTACGGCCGGGAGGGGCTTGCCTGCCGCAGGGACGGCTGCGCCGGCACGGTGCGTCGCATCGTGCAATCGGGGCGGTCGAGCTTCTATTGCCCGGCGTGCCAAAGATAAGGTTGATCCGGGACGTGGTGCTGGTAAGGGTGCGGCCCTGATTGGAACCAAGCGAAAGCAGATCTCATGGCCTATGAGACGATCGTCGTCGAAATCGAAGACCACGTCGCGCTGATCAAGCTGAACCGTCCCGACGCGCTGAACGCGCTGAACGACCAGTTGCTGACGGAACTGGGCAAGGCGCTGGCCGAGGCCGAAAGGAACGAGAAGGTGCGCTGCATCATCCTCACCGGTTCGGACAAGGCCTTCGCGGCGGGCGCCGACATCAAGATGATGAGCGACAAGGATTTCGTCGAAGTCTTCACCGAGGATCTTTTCGGCCCGACGACCGATGCGCTCATGCGGGTGCGCAAGCCGGTCATCGGGGCGGTGTCGGGCTATGCCCTGGGCGGGGGGTGCGAGCTGGCGATGATGTGCGATTTCATCATCGCCTCGGAAACCGCCAAGTTCGGCCAGCCCGAGATCAACCTGGGCGTCATGGCCGGGCTGGGCGGCTCGCAGCGGCTGACCCGGTTCATCGGCAAGTCCAAGGCGATGGACATGAACCTGACGGGCCGCTTCATGGACGCCGAGGAGGCGGAGCGTTCGGGGCTGGTCAGCCGCGTGGTGCCGGTGAAGAAGCTGATGGAGGAGGCCCGCGCCGCCGCCGACAAGATCGCCGAGAAGTCCATGATCACCACCATGGCGGTGAAGGAGGCGGTGAACCGCTCCTACGAGACCACGCTGCGCGAGGGGCTTCTGTTCGAGCGGCGCGTGTTCCACTCGCTGTTCGCCACCGAGGACCAGTCCGAGGGCATGGCCGCCTTCATGGAAAAGCGCGAGGCGCAGTTCCGCGACAAGTAGGCATGTGGCGGGGGCGCGGTGCCCCCGCGCCCTTCAGTGGACGGCCCGGGGCTTCTTGCTCTCCTCGGACATGACGTAGTTGGCGACATGCATCATCGCGGCCTGCGTGCGGTCGCCGTCGATTTCCATGCTGGGGCCGATGGGCAGTGCGCTCATCCCCAGCCGTGCCATCCACCGCTTGAAGACCGCCGGCACGATGCCGATGACGTGGGTGGCGCCCTCGGCCACGGCGGTGCGCGACATCTCGGTCAGCAGGCCGGTCTGCACCAGCGCCCGGCGCTTGGCCGGCAGGTCTGGAGACAGGAACAGGCGCGTGGCCTCCCAGATATGCGGTGCGACGGGGGCGTCTTCGTACAGGACGTGGGGCGGGATCCCGTCCAGCAGGCCGCGCTGTGCATCGCGCAGCATGTAGGTGTAGCAGCCGCAGCGCGCCGTGGTGGGCACGAGCCGGATGCCGGCCAGGATCTCGCCGAATTCGTGGATCACGACCGAGCGGGCCAGCGGCGTGTCGTACTGGTCGAATTCCATGCCCTCGGTCCGGGGCAGGTCCCATTCCTTTGCGTCGATGAAGACGCGTTTCCGCGCGCGCAGGAATTCCGTGTAGAGTTCCCCGTAGCGGTGCATGTTTGTGACCGACAAGGTGGTGGCGCGCAGCGTTCGCGACGTGGTCCAGAGCGGCGCCATCCGGATATTGACCGCATCGGTGAGCCGACCTTTGAGGAAGCGGCCGCGCTGCGACGGCTTGGCCTGAGCCGGTTCGAGCTCGGGAAACGCATCCCGCGCCTTACCGCCCCGTAAACGTGACTGGTATCCCATTGTTTCTTGCTCTGCCTCAAGGCGCGCTGTTTTCAGCGATTGGTTCTATTCAACCTATGGGACCACAAAAATACCACGTTGTCACCACCTTTTGGCCCTGCTGCCTCATACTTGGGTCGCGATTGCCTGCGATAATCAATTCCGGAGTGGAATGCGGAGGCACCGTGTGGTGGCCAAGGAAAGCGGTATCGTGAACCTCCCCGAAACGGGGCCGACGGACGTGCTGTCCCTGCGGCGGCGGCTGCGCGACTATGCAACCATCGGACGAGAACTGTTCCTTCAGCGCATCATTATCTACAGCGCCGCGATCGCGCTGGCCGCAGGGTACTACGACTGGCGGGTCGCGCTGTTCTTCTACGCCATGGTCTGGGTGGCCGAGGCCTATGACGCCATCGTTTTCAAGCGGATCCTGCGCTGGCGCGGGCGCGATGTGGCCACGGCCCGGCAACTTATCGTGGAAATCTACGTGGGCACCGCGCTGAGCGCGACCGTGATCTCGCTTTTCTCGATCTCGGTGGCGGTGCAGCAGGGCCACACCACGCATTTCATGCCGCTTTTCATGCTGTTCTCGGCGGCGATCTTCGCCGCCATGAACAACCACCACTTCATTTCCGTGCTGGGCCTGCGCCTGGTGATCTATGTCGCGGCCCTGCTATTCATTCCGATTCGAGATCTTGTCGCAGTGCAGCCGCCGATGTCGTCCGAACTCTGGCTGCAGTTCCTGACGGTGCTCTTCGTGCTCATTTTCATCATGGAATGCGCGCGCAACTTCATCGCCGGTTACATGCGCAACCTGCGGCACATAAAGGAACTGGAGCAAGAGCACGAGCAGACAAAGGTTGCCTATAAGGCGAAATCGGAATTCCTGGCAACTGTCAGCCACGAGCTGCGTACGCCGCTGACATCGATCAAGGGGTCGCTGGACCTGATCAACTCCGGCGTCATGGGGCCGATACCGGACAAGATGAAAATGACGCTCGACCTGGCGCGGCGCAACAGCGGGCGCCTGGCCGATCTGATCAACGATCTGCTGGACTTGCAGCGCGCCGATGCGGGGCGGATGGAGTTCAACTTAGAATTGTGCGACCTTGGTGTCCTGATGAAGGAAAGCGTCGCGCGCATGCGCCCCATCGCGGAAGAGCTGAAAGTGACCCTGACGTGCGACGTGCCGGAGGCCCGGTTCTGGACCCGGGCCGATCGCAAGCGCATCGACCAGGTGATTACCAATCTGTTGTCCAATGCGGCCAAGTTCTCGAACAGCGGGGGTGAAGTCCGGGTCAGCGTGGAAGACCGGGACGGCATGGTCCGTATCCTGGTGGCCGACGACGGGATCGGCCTGCCGCGGGAAGCCCACGACCGCGTCTTCGAGGAATTCAGCCAGCTTGATTCCTCGGACCAGCGCAAGATCGGCGGGACGGGGCTGGGCCTGAACATCTCGAAGCGAATCGTCGAGGCGCATGGCGGCGTCATCGACTATGAGGGCGAGCTGGGCGTGGGAACGACCTTCTTCGTTGATCTGGAAGCGGCGGCGCCCACGGACCGGAGCCAGACGTCACAGGCCGCCTGAGCGGGCAAGGGCGCAGATTCGGGTTGCATTCTTGACGTGATCCGGTAAGAGCAGCGGCCAGACATGCGCGTGCGGCCCGCTCTGGCCTGAGTCTCCTCGATTGGCCCCGTGCCGGTCCGGGTTCGTGACGTGCATTCCCGTAACGTGAACCCGAACAAAGGTCCGACTCACATGGCAAATACACCCCAGTCCAAGAAACGGGCGCGCCAGAACGCGCGTCGCCTGGCCGTCAAAAAGGCACGCCGCTCGCGCATCCGCACGTTCCTGCGGAATGTCGAATCGGCCATCGCGGCCGGTGACAAGCAGGCGGCCGAGAAAGCCCTGCGCGCCGCGCAGCCCGAACTGATGCGCGGGGTGACGAAGGGTGTCTTTCACAAGAACACGGCGGCGCGGAAAATGTCGCGCCTGGCGGCCCGGGTGAAGGCCCTGGGCTGAGGCCGGGCACTAACCCTTTGATTGAAAAAAGGCGTCGCTGAGAAGCGGCGCCTTTCGCGTTGCGTGGGCGGTGTTACGGCGAAGGGATTCTTTTCACAGAACTGTTATGTCAAGTTAGAAGATCAGTTGCCGCCGCTGGCGCCGAATTGCTAGCTTGTTGCCAGCGATTCACACTTGGGGGGACAGGATCTTTCCGGGGTTGGCGGCCAACAGGCCGCTGCACATCCGGGAACGAACCAGCCGACAAGATCGGTCATTGTCCGAAGCGATTGCATGTTAAGGTTGTGTGGCTTCTGCGGGTTTCGGGGACTTTCCGCAAGCTACGTTTAATGACATGCACATGGCCCGGAAAGGGGACCACCACTGGTTGTCGTGACAACCGGTGTGGACGGCCTTTTTCGAGCGCCCCTGAGAGCTGTGATCGAGAGAAACGGCGCCTGGGCAACCACGGGCCGGAGCAGGGGATTGGCAGTTGCGGAACGGGGACGCATGACACAAGAGCAATGGGGCCAGCTCAAGCAGGACATTCTGATGTCCGTCGGCAAGAGCAACTACACCAACTGGATCGCGCCGCTGGACCTGGCCGAGGTCAACGACGGGGTCGCGACACTGAACGTGCCAACGAACTTTCTGGGCAATTACGTTTCGCAGAACTTCGGCGACCTGATCCTGTACAAGATGAACCAGATATGCCCCGAGGTGCGGCGCCTACATTTCGAGGTGGCCCCGGAGGCGCAGCGCCGGGCAAGCCCGGCCCGGGAGACGGCGCCCCAGGCAGAGGCGGCGCCGAAAACACCGCAGGCCACCGCGACGGACAGCGGCCTGCCGACCGCACCGCTGGACGAGCGGTTCACCTTCGACACCTTCGTGGTGGGCAAGCCCAACGAACTGGCCCATGCCGCGGCCAAGCGCGTGGCCGAGGGCGGGCCGGTGACCTTCAACCCGCTGTTCCTGTATGGCGGCGTGGGCCTGGGCAAGACCCACCTGATGCACGCCATTGCCTGGGAATTGCAGAGCCGGCGACCCGAGCTGAACGTCGTTTACCTGTCGGCGGAACAGTTCATGTACCGGTTCGTCCAGGCCCTGCGCGAGCGCCGCATGATGGACTTCAAGGAAATGTTCCGGTCGGTCGATGTGCTGATGGTGGATGACGTGCAGTTCATCGCCGGCAAGGACAGCACGCAGGAGGAGTTCTTTCACACCTTCAACGCGCTGGTGGATCAGAACAAGCAGATCGTGATCTCCGGCGACCGCGCGCCGGGCGAGATCGAGCACCTTGAGGACCGCATCAAGTCGCGCCTTCAGTGCGGGCTGGTGGTGGACCTGCACCCCACCGATTACGAGCTGCGCCTGGGCATCCTGCAATCCAAGGTGGAGCAGTTCCGCCTGCAATACCCGGACCTGAAGATGTCCGATGGCGTGCTGGAATTCCTGGCCCACCGGATCAGCACCAACGTGCGGGTGCTGGAGGGGGCGCTCACGCGGCTCTACGCCTTCGCCTCGCTGGTGGGGCACGAAATCACTCTGGAACTGACCCAGGACTGTCTGGCCGACGTTCTGCGCGCTTCCGAGCGCAAGGTCTCGATCGAGGAGATCCAGCGACAGGTGTCGGAGCACTACAACATCCGCCTGTCCGACATGATCGGGCCCAAGCGCGTGCGCACCTTCGCCCGGCCGCGGCAGGTGGCGATGTATCTGTGCAAGCAGATGACCAGCCGCTCCCTCCCCGAAATCGGCCGCCGCTTCGGGGGGCGCGATCACACCACGGTCATGCACGGGGTCAAGCGGATCGAGGAACTGCGCGCCCAGGACGCCCAGATCGCCGAGGATCTCGAACTGCTGCGGCGGACCCTGGAAGGCTAGCGATGAAATCCCGGGCGGCCGGCGAGCCCGCCCCGACAGGCCGCCGCGCCCAGGGGGCCGGCGGCCTTGACGTGCCCCGCGATTGCACCGAAAAGATGCAAAAATGGCTTGAGCCGTAAGGGGAAGTTGCTACCTTGCCCCTCCCGGCGCAAGACCGGCACCTGACAGGGAGCGAGGGGCATGAAACTCAGCATCGAACGGGGCACGCTGCTCAAGGCGGTGGCGCAGGCGCAATCGGTCGTCGAGCGCCGCAATACCATCCCGATCCTTGCCAATGTCCTGATCGAGGCCGAGGGCGAGGCGGTGCATTTCCGGGCCACCGACCTGGACATCGAGGTGCTGGACCGTGCCCCGGCCCAGGTGGAGCGGCCCGGTGCCACCACCGTGAGCGCCGTCACCCTGCACGAGATCGTGCGCAAGTTGCCGGACGGGGCGCTGGTCACCCTGAGCGAGGACGGCGCGGCGGGCCGCCTGACGGTGCAGGCGGGGCGTTCGACCTTCAACCTGGCCACCCTGCCGAAAGAGGACTTCCCGGTCATGGCGACCGCGGAATACACCAGCAATTTCGCGGCCAAGGCCGCGGAGCTGCGCCGGCTGTTCGACAAGTCGAAGTTCGCCATCTCGACCGAGGAGACACGTTATTACCTCAACGGCGTCTACATGCACGTGGCCGAGGGCGAGGGCGGGCAGGTGCTGCGCTGCGTGGCGACCGATGGCCACCGCCTGGCCCGGATCGACGCCGATCTGCCCGCGGGCGCCGAGGAGATGCCCGGCGTGATCGTGCCACGCAAGACCGTTGGCGAATTGCGCAAGCTGCTGGAGGACGACGACGCCGAGATCGCGGTTTCGGTGTCCGAGACCAAGGTGCGCTTCGCCACGCCGGAGATCACGCTGACCTCCAAGGTGATCGACGGCACCTTCCCGGACTACAGCCGGGTTATCCCCCAGAACAACACCCGCCGGATGGAGGTGGATGCCGCGGAGTTCGCGCAGGCGGTCGACCGGGTGGCGACGGTCAGTTCCGAACGCTCCCGCGCGGTGAAGATGGCGCTGGAAGAGGACCGGCTGGTCCTGTCGGTGAACGCCCCCGACAGCGGCGCCGCCGAGGAGGAGCTGGCCGTGGCCTATGGCGACGAGCGGCTGGAGATCGGGTTCAATGCGAAATACCTTCTGGAGATCGCCAGCCAAGTGGACCGCGAGAATGCGGTCTTCCTGTTCAACTCCGCCGGGGACCCCACGCTGATGCGCGAAGGGGACGACACCAGCGCCATCTACGTGGTCATGCCGATGCGGGTGTGAGGCCGAAAGTTGGCACTCAGGTATCACCCCAAGCAGGGGACGGTTGTACGCGTCAAATTTGACGAAGCATTCAAAGAACCTGAAATGGTTAAGCCGCGCCTTTGCGTGGTGGTTTCGAAGCCAATGAAAGCGCGTCCGGCGTTGTGCACGGTCATCCCGCTTAGCACCACGCCGCCAGCACGGATTATGCCATATCATTGTCAGCTGAATATTCCATTTGATTTGCCGCCGAAGTGGCAACGTACGACCCGTTGGGTGAAAGGCGATATGGTATACTCAGCGGGATTTCACCGTGTCGATTTGCTTTTGCTCGATAAGGACAAGACAGGCAAACGTGTTTACCAGACTGAAACCTTGGGCAGGGATGATTTCAGGCGAGTTCAGACATGCATGCTTCACGGTCTGGCGCTTTCGAATTTGACAAAACACTTATGAGTGATCATATCTAGGTTGTCGCGGCTCTGGAAAACATCCGCTTTAAGACCCTAACAAGGGCCATCAGACCCTCCGGCGATACCAAGCCGCGGTCTGATGCTGAAAGGCCCCGCTGAAAGGCGGGGTTTTTTCGTGGCTGGCTCACGACGTCATGACCGGTTACTCCAGTTCCATGACCGGCGGCCCTCTTTATATCTCGCGCTTGAGTCTGTCGCACTTCCGCTCGCACAGGGGGGCGCGGCTGGCGCTGGACGGGCGCCCGGTGGCCATTCACGGGCCGAACGGGGCGGGCAAGACCAACGTGCTGGAGGCGGTTTCGCTTTTCTCGCCGGGGCGCGGGCTGCGCCGGGCGGCGGCGCAGGACATGGCCCGGCGACCCGAAAGCCTGGGCTGGAAGGTCACGGGGCACCTGTGGTCGCTGAATCAGCTTCACGAGGTCGCGTTCTGGTCCGAGGAAGGCGGCCCCCGGCAGCTGCGGCTGGATGGCAAGACGGCCCCGCAGGTGGTGCTCGGGCGCATCGCGCGGGTGCTCTGGCTGGTTCCGGCGATGGACAGGCTGTGGATCGAAGGGGCCGAGGGGCGGCGGCGGTTCCTCGACCGGATGACGATGAGCTTCGCGCCGGATCACGCCGAGGCCGCCCTGGCCTATGACAAGGCCATGCGCGAACGGAACCGGCTGTTGAAGGATCAGGTGCGCGATGCGCATTGGTACCACGCGCTGGAATGGCAGATGGCCGAGGCTGGCGCGGCGATCCACGCCAACCGGCAGGCCGCCCTGAGCCGGATCGCCGAGGCGCAACGCGGGGCCGAGACGGCCTTTCCGGCCGCGGAACTGGAGCTGACCGCCAGCGAGGGCGCGATGCCCGAGGCGCTTGCCGACCTGCGCGATGCGCTGGCCGAGAGCCGGTTCCGCGACATGGCGGCGGGCCGGGCGCTGGTGGGGCCGCACCGGGCGGATCTGCATGCGGTCTATGCCGCGAAGGGCGTGCCGGCGCGGGATTGCTCCACCGGGGAGCAGAAGGCGCTTCTGGTTTCGCTGATCCTGGCCAATGCGCGTGCCCTGGCGCGGGATTTCGGTGCGCCGCCGATCGTGCTGCTTGACGAGGTGGCGGCGCATCTGGATGCAGACCGGCGCGCGGCGTTGTATGACGAGGTCTGTGCGCTGGGCGCGCAGGCCTGGATGACCGGCACGGGCCCCGAACTGTTCGCGGATCTCGGGGCGCGGGCGCAACACCTTCGTGTCAGCGAGGACTCGGGCACCAGCCGTATCGAGGAGCAGGATCCATGACCGTGGCACAACGCGTGAGCGTGATTACCCTGGGCGTGGCGGATATCGACCGCGCGCGGGCCTTCTACGATGCGCTGGGCTGGGCGCCGGCATCGGTTCAGGAGGGCATCGTCTTCTACCAGCTGCCGGGCATGGTCCTGGCCCTCTTCGGGCGGGCGGCGCTGGCCGCCGACCAGGATCGGCCCGGGGCCGACCTGGGCACGGGCGCGATGACCCTTGCCCAGAACCTTGCCACCGAGGCCGAGGTCGATGCCGCGTATGCCGCCGCGCTGGCGGCCGGGGCCACCGGGCTCAAGCGCCCGCAGACGGTGTTCTGGGGCGGATATGCGGGCTACTTCGCCGATCCCGACGGGCATGTATGGGAAGTGGCCTTCAATCCGTTCTGGCCGCTTGGCCAGGATGGCAGCCTGACCCTGCCGGCGGAGGCGCCATGACCATCTCGGCCGGCGACGCCGCGCTTTATGCCGGCGCGCTTCTGATCCTGTTCCTAACCCCCGGCCCGGTCTGGGTGGCGATGCTGGCGCGGGCGGTAACCGGCGGGTTTCACGCCGCCTGGCCGTTGGCCCTGGGCGTGGTGGTGGGGGACGTGCTCTGGCCGTTCCTCGCGATCCTGGGGGTGAGCTGGATCGTCTCGGTCTTCTCGGGGTTCATGGTGGCGCTGCGGATTGTCGCCTCGGTGATGTTCCTGGGGATGGGCGTGGTGCTGATCCGCAACGCCGACAGCACCATCGCCGCCGACAGCCGGCTGACCCGGCCGGGGATGTGGGCGGGGTTCATGGCCGGGCTGGCGGCGATCCTGGGCAATCCGAAGGCGATCCTGTTCTACATGGGGGTGCTGCCCGGATTCTTCGATCTGGGGCGGATCACGCCAGGGGACATCGCGGTGATCGTCACGCTGTCCTTCGTGATCCCGCTGGTGGGCAACCTGATCCTGGCGCTTTTCGTGGACCGGATCCGCGCGCTCATGACCTCGCCACGGGCGCTTCGGCGGACCAATATCGGGGCGGGCGCGGCGCTGATCCTGGTGGGGCTGGCGATCCCCTTTACCTGAAGCCGCGCGCGGGCCGGGCATGCGCAAAATATAGCGTATCCACGTGACATTGCCCCCCATGACTCGTATAAGATCACAAAAGCATGAAGGATCTACCGCATGGCAGACGCCGCACCGGCACCTGAAGATTACGGCGCCGATTCCATCAAGGTTCTCAAGGGCCTGGAGGCCGTGCGCAAGCGGCCCGGCATGTACATCGGCGACACCGACGACGGCTCGGGCCTGCACCACATGGTCTACGAGGTGGTGGACAACGGCATCGACGAGGCGCTGGCGGGCTACGCCGACAGCGTGACGGTCACGATCCACCGCGACGAAAGCGTCTCGGTCAGCGACAACGGCCGCGGCGTTCCGGTGGAGATGCACGAGGAAGAGGGCGTGTCGGCCGCCGAGGTCATCATGACCCAGCTGCACGCCGGCGGCAAGTTCGACCAGAACTCCTACAAGGTTTCGGGCGGGCTGCACGGCGTGGGCGTGTCGGTGGTCAATGCGCTGAGCGACTGGCTGGAACTGCGCATCTGGCGCGGCGGCAAGGAGCATTACGCCCGGTTCGAGCGCGGCGAGACGGTGGAGCATCTGCGCGTCGTGGGCGATGCGGCCGGCCGGCAGGGCACCGAGGTGCGGTTCCTGGCCTCCACCGATACCTTCTCGAACCTGGAATACAGTTTCGAGACGCTGGAGAAGCGCCTGCGCGAACTGGCCTTCCTGAACTCGGGCGTGCGCATCGTGCTGCGCGACGAGCGGCCCGAGGAGCCGCTGGTGGCCGACCTGCACTACGAGGGCGGCGTGCGGGAGTTCGTCAAATACCTGGACCGGCACAAGACGCCGATGATCCCCGAGCCGATCTTCATCGAAGGTGACCGCGACGGTATCGGCATCGAGGTGGCGATGTGGTGGAACGATAGTTACCACGAGACGGTCCTGCCCTTCACCAACAACATCCCGCAGCGCGATGGCGGCACGCACATGGCCGGTTTCCGCGGCGCGCTGACCCGGACACTCCAGCGCTATGCCCAGGACTCGGGCATCGCCAAGAAGGAGAAGGTCAGCTTCACCGGCGACGACGCGCGCGAGGGGCTGACCTGCGTGCTGTCGGTCAAGGTGCCGGATCCGAAATTCTCCAGCCAGACCAAGGACAAGCTTGTCAGTTCCGAGGTGCGCCCGGCGGTTGAGAGCCTGCTGGGCGAGAAGCTTTCGGAGTGGTTCGAGGAAAACCCCGCCGAGGCCAAGGCGATCGTCGGCAAGATCGTCGAGGCGGCGCTGGCGCGGGAGGCCGCGCGCAAGGCCCGGGAGCTGACCCGGCGCAAGACGGCGATGGACGTGAACTACCTTGCCGGCAAGCTCAAGGACTGCTCGGAGAAGGATCCGGCCAAGACCGAGTTGTTCCTGGTGGAGGGCGACAGCGCCGGCGGCAGCGCCCAGACCGGCCGCGACCGCGCGACCCAGGCTGTACTGCCCCTGCGCGGCAAGATCCTGAACGTCGAGCGCGCGCGTTTCGACCGGATGCTGGGCAGCCAGGAGATCGGCAACCTGGTGATGGCGCTGGGCACCGGGATCGGGCGCGACGAGTTCGACATCTCGAAGCTGCGCTATCACAAGATCATCATCATGACCGACGCGGACGTGGACGGCGCGCATATCCGCACGCTGCTGCTGACCTTCTTCTACCGGCAGATGCCGGAACTGATCGAGCAGGGGCACCTCTACATCGCGCAGCCGCCCCTGTACAAGGTGGCGCGCGGGAAATCCGAGGTCTACCTCAAGGACGAACCGGCGCTGGAGGATTACCTGATCCAGCAAGGCACCGAAGAGGCCGTCCTGCGGCTCGGTTCGGGCGAGGAGATCACGGGCCCCGACCTCGTCCGCGTGGTCGAGGAGGCCCGGCAGGCGCGCCGCATACTGGAGGCCTTCCCGACGCACTACCCCCGGCATATCCTGGAACAGGCCGCCATCGCGGGGGCCTTCGTGCCCGGCCAGGCCGATGCCGACCTGCAAGCGGTGGCCGACGCGGTGGCCGGGCGGCTGGATCTCATCGCCGTGGAATACGAGCGCGGCTGGCAGGGGCGCCCGACCCAGGACAAGGGCCTGCGGCTGAGCCGGACGGTGCGCGGCGTCGAAGAGGTGCGCGTGTTTGACGGCCCGATCCTGCGCGGTGGCGAGGCCCGGCGCCTTGGCCAGTTGACCGAGGCGCTGCGCGAGATCTATGTCGAGCCGGCCACGCTTGTGCGCAAGGAGCGGCAGCAGGCCATCTATGGCCCGCTGGACCTGCTGGACGCGGTTCTGAAGGAGGGCGAGAAGGGCCTGACGCTGCAGCGCTACAAGGGCCTGGGCGAGATGAACCCCGACCAGTTGTGGGAAACGACGCTGGATCCCGATGCCCGCACGCTGCTGCGGGTCGAGATCGACGATGTCGCCGAGGCGGACGAACTGTTCACCAAGCTCATGGGCGATCTGGTCGAGCCGCGGCGCAACTTCATCCAGAAGAACGCCCTGAGCGTGGAAAACCTGGATTTCTGAGCGGCGTGGCGGGGCGGCTCAGCCGGCGTGGCGCAGCCGGGCCACCACACCGGATACCGCGAAGAGCCCGGCGATGACGCAGACGATGGTGGGGCCGGTGGGCGAATCCAGCCGGTAAGAGGCGTGCAGGCCCGCCCAGGCGCCGGCCACGGCGATACCCGCGGCGATCAGCGCCATCGCCTCGGGCGTGCGGGCGAAGGGCCGGGCGGTGGCCGCGGGGATGATCAGCATGGCCGTGATCAGCAGAACGCCCACCACCTTGATCGCCACCGCGACCACCACCGCCAACGCGAGCGTCAGCACCAGTTCCTCGCGCCGCGGATCGATACCGGCGGCGCGGGCCAGATCGGGGTTCAGCGTCGCCGTCAGCAGCGCCGACCAGCGCCAGGCCACCAGCGCCACCACCAGCGCCGCACCGCCCCAGATCACAGCGAGGTCGCCGTGCGAGACGGCCAGGATGTCGCCGAAGAGATAGGCCATCAGGTCCAGCTGGATACCCGACAGGAAGGACACCGCCACCAGCCCGAAGGCCAGCGCCGAATGCGCCATGACGCCCAGCAGCGTGTCCATCGCGTAGCCGCGGCCCGACAGCAGCGTGACCGCCGCGGCCATGACCAGCGCGATCACCATCGCCCCGGCGAAGATCGGCATCTGGAGGGCCAGCGACAGCGCGACACCAAGGATCGCGGCGTGTGCGGTGGCGTCGCCGAAATAGGCCATGCGGCGCCAGACCACGAAACAGCCCAGCGGCGCGGCGGCCAGCGCGGTGCCCATGCCGCCCAGCGTGGCGCGCGTCATGAAATCGTCGAACATCACTCGGCCCCTTCAAGGTGTTCGTGGCGGTGGTCGTGGTGATGCTGGTAGAGCGCCAGCGCCCCGCGCGTGCCCTCGCCGAAGAGCGCGCGGTAGTCGGGGGCGGCGGCGACCACTTGCGGCGTGCCCTCGCAGCAGACGTGCCCGTTGAGGCAGATCACCCGGTCCGAGGCGCTCATCACGACGTGCAGGTCGTGGCTGACCATCAGAACGGCGCAGCCGGTTTCGTCGCGCACCTCCTCGATCCGGCGGTAGAAGGCGGCGGCGCCCGGCTGGTCCAGCCCCGCCGTCGCCTCGTCGAGGATCAGTAGATCGGGGCGTGACAGCAGGGCGCGCGCCAGCAGCACGCGCTGGAACTGCCCGCCCGAGAGCGCGGCCATCTGCCGGCCCTCCAGCCCCGGCACGCCCGCGCGCTCCAGCGCGGTTTGCGCGGCGGCGCGCGGCACCCGGCGCGGCAGCGACAGGAAGCGCGCCACCGTCAGCGGCAGCGTGGGGTCGAGCACCAGTTTCTGCGGGACGTAGCCGATGCGCAGCCCCGGCGCGTGCTGCACCCGGCCCCGGGCCGGGCTCACCCCGCCGAGGATCGCGCGCAGGAGCGTGGACTTGCCCGAGCCGTTGGGCCCGACAACCGTGACGATCTCGCCCCGCTCGATCCGGAAATCGACGTTCTCCAGCACCGTCACGTCGCCGTAGCGCACGCCCAGCCCGGTGGTTTCCACAAGAGGGGCGGTCATGCCGGCTGCGCCGATGCGCAGGCGGGGCACAGGCCGATGGCCTCGCGCACGGTGCGTTCGATGGCGAAGCCGGCGGCGTTGGCCGCGCGGCCCAGCTCGCCCGCCGCCGGATCGACCTCGGCCTCGACGACGCGCTCGCAGGCGCGGCAGATCAGGAAGGCCGGCGCATGCCCGTGGTCGAGGTGCGTGCAGGCGATGAAGGCGTTCAGCCCTTCGATCCGGTGGACAAACCCGTGCGTCGTCAGGAACTCCAGCGCCCGGTAGGCCACCGGCGGCTGTGAGCCGAGGCCCTCGTCGCGCAACCGGTCGAGGATGTCGTAGGCCCCCATCGCGCGGTGGGCTTCGAGCAGGATTTCCAGCACGCGGCGGCGGACCGGCGTCATCTGCAGCCGCCGGTCAGCGCAGAACCTCTCGGCGCTGGTGAGCGCCTCCGAGATGCACTGGGCGTGATCGTGGGTTTCGAATGCCATCGTGGTCATCGTGCCTGTTTTCAGCCCCGCGAGTTCTTGCAATGATATACTGTATCGTATAACTGACCAGGGACTGTTATGTAATCACAGGAGAGCGGCATGTCCATGCGGTCTTTGAAATTCGCATCCATCGCGGTCGCAATCGGCGTTCTGGCGGCACCGGCCGCCGCGGAAGCGCCGCGGGTCGCGGCCGACATCGCGCCGGTGCATTCGCTGGCGGCGCGGGTCATGCAGGGCGTGGCAGAGCCCGAGCTGATCGTCAGGCCCGGGGCCTCGCCGCATGGCTACAGCCTCCGCCCGTCCGAGGCCGCGGCGCTGGAGGCGGCCGATCTCGTGGTCTGGGTCGGCGCGCCGCTCACGCCCTGGCTGGGGCGCACGATCGAGACGCTTGCGGCGGACGCCGCGCATGTCGGCCTGCTGGAGCATCCCGAAACCCGGAGGCTGGAGGTGCGGACCGGCGCCAGCTTCGCGGCGCATGACCACGGGCATGACGATAACGGCCACGGGCACGACGCCGAGCACGGGCATGACGAAAACGGCCACGGGCACGACGCCCACCACGGCCACGAGGCGGAGGCGCACGGGCAGGCGGCGGATCATGACCAGGACGACCACGGGCATGACGCGGACCACGACCACGAACACGGCCACGCGCAGGCAGCCATCGATCCCCACGCCTGGATGGACCCGGCCAACGGCAAGGCCTGGCTGGACGTGATCGCGGCGGAGCTGGCGCGCCTGGATCCGGACAACGCGGAAACCTACCGCGCCAATGCCGCCGCCGGCAAACAGGAGATCGACGCCGCGACCGCCGAGATCGCGGAGACCCTCGCGCCGCTGCGGGACATGGAGTTCATCGTCTTCCACGACGCCTACCAGTATTTCGAGACGCGGTTCGACATGCCCGCGGCCGGCGCGATCTCGCTCAGCGACGCCACGGATCCCAGCCCCGCGCGGGTGGAGAAGATCCGCGACATGGTCGCGGCGCGCGACATCACCTGCGCCTTCGCGGAACCGCAGTTCGATCCCGGCATCCTAAAGGCGGTGTTCTCGGGCACCGGCGCGCAAACGGCGGTGATCGATCCGATGGGCACCGACATCCCCACCGGCCCGGATTTCTATCCGCGGTACCTTCGGTCGATCGCGGCGTCTTTCGCGGTTTGCCGCTAGCGACGGCCCGGCGCGCGCCGGAGGCGCGGCGGATCGGGAAAGCTGATGCCAACCGGGCGATTGTGCCGGTTGTGCCGAGGCAGGGGACCTGCGGCGTGCCTGCAGGATTGACGGGCATCAATGCGTGGGGCCAGGCTTGCCCGTATGAGCGACGCACGCGCCCGTCGAAGGTATGGCCGTGGCCAACGCCGGCTGGGTCTGACCCCTCCCCGTCTTCAAGCCCCGGGGAGCCATGCGACAACAATGCGGCCGATCAAGAGTGTGCCGCGAGGGAGGTTCGATGCCCGATTCCCCAGATATGTCGAGAAAGAAGACATACATCCCCATATCCGAAGCGGTCGGCGTCTTCGACACCGACGAGGATCTGCGCGCCGCGTTTCATGACCTGCGACTGGTAGGATTTCGCATGGACGAGATCAGCGTTCTGGCTCGGCAGGAAGTTCTCGAGGAGAAGCTGGGAAGGGCCTATTGGCGTGCGGAGGATCTGGAGGACAATCCCGACGCCCCCCGCGCCACCTTCGTTTCCGAGGAGGCCATGGGCGAACTGGAGGGCGGTATCGCCGGCGGGTTTTTCTTCGTGGGGTCCTACATCGCGATGGCCGCGCTGCTGACGCCAGCCAGCACGCTTGCGGCCTCCATCGCAGCCATCGCCGTCGGGGGCGGGCCGGCGGGCGCGCTCGGGGCGCTGCTGGCGCATCGTGTCGCAAAGAAGCACCGGGATCACTATGCCAACCAGATCGCGCATGGCGGCATCCTCATGTGGGTGCGCGTCACCGACAAGGAGAAAGAGGATCTCGCCGTCAAGATCATGGAAGGGCACTCGGGCCGCGACGTGCACGTCCATGACTGGTCCGAATAACCGGGAGGGCGCGCAACCCGCGATGCGCGCCTGTCAATCTGAGGCGACGAGGATGTCGCCGCTGTCCTGCGGCGCCGCGACCGTGGCGAAGCGGGCGCATTGCTCGGCCATGATCGCGGCGATGCGGGCGGCGGCCTCGTCATCCGCCCGTTGCAGGCGGAAGCGGCTGATCTGGTAGGGGCGCATCCGGCATTGGACGCCGGTGGCGGACAGATCCACGAAAAGGCCGAGGGCGGTGTCGGCCGGATAGGCGGCGTGGCCGCCGATCCCCTCGTAATCGTTCAGAAGATCGCCGGAACCGTATAGGATGAGGCCGCCTCGGTGCACCTCGGCCGCTTTCGGATGGTGCGAGGAGTGGCCGAAGACGACATCGGCGTCCGCCCCCTCGATCAGGGCATGGGCAAGCCGCCGCTGCCAATCGGGCACGTCGTAGCCCCAGTTGCCGCCCCAGTGAATCGACACAAGCAGCCGGTCGCCCGCCTGGCGCATCGGTGCGAGCCGGTCGCGCAGGTCCTCGGCGTAGCTTTCGGGCGGGTCGGGCAACAGGGCCACGCCCGGCCGGATCGGCCCGGGGCGCCAGGCGGGCGGCACGCCGCTGTCGGTGGCGGCCACGGCGGCGACCCAGAGCTGCGCCGCCCCGGCCGGCAGGGGCACCAGCGCCTGGGCCCGCGCCGCGTCGGCCCCGGCGCCGGCGGTGGCAAGGCCGCGGGCGTGCAGCGTTTCCAGCGTCTCCAGCAACCCGTCGATCCCCCAGTCCATCACGTGATTGTTGGCGAGGATGCAGGCATCCAGCCCGGCCGCAGTCAGCACGCCGGCGTTGGCGGGGTGCATGCGGTAGTTGATGCCCTTGGGTTCGGGGCGGTCCGCCCGGGTCACGGCGGTTTCCAGGTTCACGATCCGAAGGTCGGGCGCCAGCCTTGCAAGATCGTCCAGCAGATCGCCCCAGACGTAGCTGTCCGGCACGGGGCGGGGGATCGGCCCGGATTTGCGCTCGGCCAGGCGCAGGTAATCGTCCGCCTGCTTGACCCAGGATTCGTAGAGGCGCGGATCGCTTGGGTGGCGCAGGATCTGGTCGATCCCGCGGCCGGTCATGACGTCGCCGCCCAAAAACAGCCGCATCGCGGCCTCAGCCCGATTCGGCGGCCCGGGGCAGGGCCTGCCGGAACCAGGTGATCGCGTGGCCGGTCACGGCGTCAAGCGCGCCTTCCTCTTCGAAAAGATGGGTGGCGCCGGGCACGACTTCCAGCGACTTCTCGCAGGTCAGCTTTTCCAGCGCCTGCCGGTTGAGCGCCAGCACCTCGGTATCCGCGCCGCCCACGATCAACAGCGTCGGGCACCGCACCGCGCTCAGAAGCTTGCCGGCAAGGTCCGGCCGCCCCCCGCGAGAGACCACGGCGCCGATCTCCCGCGGCCGTTCGGCCGCGCAGACCAGAGCCGCGGCCGCCCCCGTGCTGGCCCCGAAAAGGCCCAGGGGCATGTCCGTCAGGTCGTCGCGGTCGCGCAGCCAGTCGACCGCCGCGCTGACGCGACCGCCCAGCAAGGGAATGTCGAAGACGTTCCGGCGATGCGCGGCCTCGGCCGGGTCGAGCAGATCGAAAAGCAGCGTGCCGAAACCGGCCGCGCGCAGGTCTGCCGCGACCGCCTGATTGCGTCGGCTCAGGCGGCTGCTGCCGCTGCCGTGCGCGAAGACGATCAGCCCCTGCGCCCCCGCCGCGACATCCAGAAGACCGGGCAGCGGCCGCGGCGCGCCGGTGACCGGGATAGTGACCTCACTCATGGTTCGCTCCGTTCCGGATGGTTGGGTGCATCTTCCTTGCTCTCGCCGCGGGCGAACCGTCCGCATCGGCCCGCGTTTTGCAGGAGGAATGCGCAAGCGCGGCCAAGGGTTCCCTGCGGGGCCGGCCCGGGCATCTGCTTGACGCGGGCGGGAATTCCGCCACCCTGTCGGAAACGACCTCACCCCGACCCGGAGACACCATGGCGGACACACCCAGAGTACTGGTTCACACGCGCGATCCCGCGCCGTTGCTTGAGCGGCTGGAGCAGGCCATGCCGGCGGTCGCAGCGCGCGGGCATGACAGTTACGACGGGCTTGGCCCCGTGCTGGCGGAGTTCCGGCCCGACGTGGTTTATTCCATTGCCTTCGACGGCCGCGCCGGATACCCGCGCGAGGCGCTTCTGGGCGAGGGCGGGCCGCGCTGGATCGCGGTCGGGGGATCCGGGGTCGATCACCTGCGCCCCTGGCAGACCGATGCCGTCACCGTGACGAATGCCGCCGGCGTTGCCGCGCCGATGATGGCCGAATACGTGCTGGGTTGCGCGCTGCACTTCACGCTGGATGTGCCGGGGTTGCAGGCGGACAAGGCCGCGCATCGCTGGCGCGAACGGACAATGACGCCGCTGGCGGGCAAGACGGTGCTGATCGTCGGTCTGGGCCAGACCGGGCAGGCCGTGGCGGCCCGGGCGCGCGCCTTCGGCATGCATGTGATCGGCACCCGCGCCCGCCCTGCGCCGATGGAAAACCTGGACGAGGTGCACGCGGCCGCGGATCTGCCCGGACTCTGGGAGCGAGCGGACCTGATTGTGGTGTCGGTGCCTCTGCTGGACAGCACGCGGGGGCTGGTGGACGAAGGCGCCTTCACGGCGATGAAGGACAGCGCGATTCTGATCGACGTGTCGCGCGGCGGTGTGGTGGATACCGATGCCTTCGTCGAGGCGATGCGCCGCGGGGCCATCGCCGGGGCGGCGCGCGACGTGTTCGAGACCGAACCGCTGCCGCCCGACAGCCCCGTGTGGGAATTGGAGAACGTGATCGTCTCGCCGCATTGCTCGGCCGTTTACGACGGATGGAACATGGCGGCCTTCGAGATGTTCATGGATAACCTGGAACGGTGGCAGCGCGGCGCGCCGCTGCGCAACGTGGTGAATCCGCAACGCGGCTATTGAGGCATGAGATGGCAGACCGGCTTGCCGGGGTGATCGCTCCGCTCCTGACCCCTTACAACGATGACCTCGCGATCGCGCAGGACCTCTATCTGGCGCATGCCGCCGAGGTTCTGGCGGGCGGGGCGCATTACCTGTCACCCTTCGGCACCACCGGCGAGGGACCCAGCCATTCCATGCGCGAGCGGATGGAAACCCTGGAGGCCCTTGTGGAGAGCGGGGCGGCCCCTGCCGACCGGCTGATGCCCGGGATCGGCGGCTGCGCCCTGCCCGAGGTGGCGGAACTGGCCCGCCACGCCGCCGGCCTGGGCTGTGCCGCGGTGATGGTCCTGCCGCCGTTCTTTTTTGCGAATGCCGATGACGAGGGCCTTTACCGCTATTTCGCCACGCTGATCGATCGGCTGGGCACCCCGGTGCCGCGGATCTGTCTTTACCACATTCCGCAGATGACGGGCGTCGGCATCTCGCCGGAGCTTGCCGCACGGCTGAACGCGGCCTTCCCGCAGATCGTGGTGGCCTACAAGGACAGTTCCGGCGACTGGGACAATACGCGCGCCGTGATCGAGGCGGCGCCGGGCATTTCCGTCTTTCCCGGGTCGGAAAGCTACCTGATGCAGGCGATGGAGCTTGGCGGCGGCGGCTGCATCTCGGCCACCTGCAATTCCAATGTCACCGCGATCCGCGCGCTCTACGACCTGGTGGCCGACGGTGCGCTGGAGGCGGCCAAGGGCGCGCTGCCCGCCGTGAACATGCACCGCCGCGCGGTACAGGAGGCCGGGTTGACCCACGGGCTGAAGGCGTTGAAGGCCCATCAGACGGGGGATTCCCGCTGGCTGACCCTGCGCCCGCCGCTGCGCGACGCCGACCCGGCCGTGGGCCCGAACCTGGCCGGAACGCTGGGGTAGGGCGGGATCAGTTCGTGGTCGTCGACAGCCCCTGGGGCGCGCCCACCACGACGAAGGTTAGCCTTTCGGGTGCCACCAACTCCCGCGCCACGCGGTTGACCTCCTCCAGCGTGACGGCGCGGACCTTGTCGTTGCGGTTGTCGATGTAATCGGTCGGCAGGCCCTCCATCTGCATGGAAACCGCGATCTCGGCGATCGGGCCGTTTCCGTCGAACCGCAGGGGATAGGCGCCCGTGAGGTAGGTCTTGGCGTCGCGCAGTTCCTTTTCCGTCACGCCGTTTTCATGGATGTCCCGCCATTCGTTCCGGATCACCTCGATCGCTTCGGCGACGCGGTCGTTGGCCGAGGAGACCGAGCCGCGCCAGAGCTGCGCGCCCTCCATGTCCACCAGGTAGGAATAGACGCCGTAGGTCAGCCCGCGCTTCTCGCGCACTTCCTCCATCAGGCGGCTTTCGAAGGAGCCGCCGCCCAAGATGTGGTTCAGGATGTAGGCGGCGAAGAAATCCGGATCGTCCCGGTCGATGCCGGGCTGCGCGAACAGCGCGACCGATTGCGGGGTCTGGAATTCCTCCACCGTGGTGCCGCCGGGCAGGTCGGGATCGGCCGGGCCGGGCAGCGGGGCGCCCTCGGCCGGCAGATCGCCCAGCAGGTTGTCGAGCAGCGCCGAGAGTTCTTCGGCCGTTATGTCGCCCACGGCGCTGACATAGAGCCTGTCACGCGCGAGCGCGGCCTCGTGCGCGGCAACGATATCCGCGCGGCCGAGCGCCCTGACGCTTTCCAGCGTGCCGTTGACGGGCGTGGCATAGGGGTGGTCGCCGTAGACCTTCCTGTCGAAGGCGCGCCCGGCGATCCGGCGGGGATCCTTGCCGTTGGAGCGGATCACCGACAGGACCTGGGCGCGCACGCGCTCGATTGCCGAGGCGTCGAAGCGCGGGGCGACAAGGCTCTCGCGCAGCAGCGCGACCGAATCCGCCCGCGTCTCGGTCAGGAACCGGGCGGAGACGCGCACCGCGTCCTCGTGCACGTCATAGGAAAACTCGGCGGCCTCGCGTTCGGTCGCGCGGGCGAAGGCGCGGGCATCCATGTCGCCGGCGCCCTCCTCAAGAAGGCCGACCATGAGGTTCGTCACCCCTTCCTTGCCGTCGGGATCCAGCGAGGCGCCGCCCCGGAATCGGATTTCGAGCGCGGTGAAGGGAATCGAGTGGTCCTCGACCAGCCAGGCATCGATGCCGCCGGGGGTGGTGACTTCCTGCACGTCGATCTGGGCCCGGGCGGGCAGGGCCGCCAGCACGAACAGCGCGGCCAGAAAAAAGCGGATCATTGGGTAACCTCCGGTGCGCGCAGCCAGCCTGTCACCGCGCGATCGCGATCCAGCAGATCACGCGCCGCCTGCATGATGTCCTCCTCGGTCACGGCCTGAACGATTTCGGGCCAGGCCTGCACATCCTCGACCGTCAGGCCCTGGGTCAGCGCCCGGCCGTAGCGGTTGGCCAGGGTGCCGACGCTGTCGCGGGCATAGATCAGGTCGGCGCGGAATTCGCGCTTGATACGATCGAGCTGGTCGGGATCGACCCCCTCTTCCAGAAATGAGGCGAGCACCCCGTCCAGCGCCGATTCGGCCTCGTCGAGGGTTACGCCCGGGGCGGGCACGACGACAAACTGGAACGTCGTGTCATCCAGGGCCCGGCCCCGGTAGTAGGCCGCCGTGTGCACTGCCTTGCGATCTTCGAACTGCAGCTTCTCGGCCAGGAGCGACGTGGTGCCACCGCCAAGGATCTGTGCCAGCAGCGTCAGCGCGGCCGCGTCCTCCTGCGCGCCGCTGTCGCGTTCGGGGGCCAGGTACGAACGCGTCACGTAGGGTTGCGCGACGCGGTCGTCCTTGAACACCAGGCGCCGTTCGGCCAGTTGCCGGGGCTCTTGCGGGCGGGTGCGCGGGGGCAGGTCGGGATTGGCCGGGATCGCGCCGTAGTGTTTCCGGGCCAGTTCGCGGACATCGCCGGGCTGGACGTCCCCGGCGACGATCAGGATCGCGTTGTTGGGGGCGTAGTAGGTCCGGTAGAAATCCAGCGCGGCGGCCCGGTCCAGTTGCCGGACCTCCTGCGGCCAGCCCACGATGGGCGTTCCGTAGGGGTGGTTGAGGTACTGGGCGGCGCGTTTCTGTTCGCTGAAGAGGGCGCCGGGGTTGTTCTCGACCCGCTGGTTGCGCTCCTCGATGATGACATCGCGCTCGGTCACGACGTCGTCTTCGGCGAGCTGGAGGTTGACCATCCGGTCGCTTTCCATCTCCATCATCAGGTCCAGCCGGTCGGCCGCGACGCGCTGGAAATAGGCGGTGTAGTCGTAGCTGGTGAAGGCGTTGTCCGATCCGCCCTGCCGCGCCACCGTTGCTGAAAATTCCCCCGGATCCAGGGTGTCCGTGCCCTTGAACATCAGGTGTTCAAGGAAGTGGGCAACGCCGGATACCCCCGGCCTTTCGTCTGCGGCGCCGGCACGGTACCAGACCATGTGCACGACCACCGGCGCGCGGTGATCCTCGATCACCACGACCTGCATGCCGTTGTCCAAATCGTAGGTTGTGACCGCGTCCTCGGCTCGGGCGGGAAGGGCCGCCCAGGCGAGGATCGCCAGGCAGGCGAGTAGGCTGCGCATCGGGTATCTCCATGACCGGTGGCCGGTGCCCTGCAAGATACGCCGCCTGTGCCGCGTTTCAACCGCTGCCGGCGGCGCGGCTTAGCGGGAGTCCTCGCCCGGCGGGTTCGTCGGCGTTTCTATGCCGCGCAGGCGCAGGCGCCGCTCTTCGGCCTGGGCGTTCAGCCACTGATCCTTGTAGGCGTCGGTGTAGTCGTCGGTGGGGCCGAGGCGCAGGATATTGACGCGGCCGTGCCGGCGGCGCGTCTCGCGGTCCTCAAGGGCCAGTTCCCGGCGGATGTCCTCGGGCACGCCGTGCCGGGCCGCGTGGCGCACCAGCGCGCTGTCGGCGGCCGCGGGCTGCCGCCCGGCGGTGGCCGCGGGGTTGCCGCCCAGGGCCGCGACGCCCTCGGCCTTGGGATTGGGATCGACCAGGTTGGGCGCCCCCGGCGCCGGCGGCGGCAGGTCGTTGTAGCTGTCGGGCGATTGCAGCGGCTTGGTCGGCAGGATCGTGAATTCGTCCGGCCCCGAGCCGGTGTTCTTGATCCGGGTGAGGGTCACTTCCTCCCCACGGTCGCCGCAGGCCGCCGTGACGGCCAGTGCCAGCACCAGAATAGTCGTTCGCGGCAGACTCATCGCCACTCTCCTGCACGTTTGGCGCCTTGCATAGCGCATCGCGCCGCCGGCGTCACGGGGCCTTTTCCGGTTTGTCCGTGCCGAAAAGGATAAGGCCGAAGGCCCCGGCGAAGACCGCGACATCCGCCACGTTGAAGGCGAAGGGGTTGTTCAGGCCGCAGCAGGACATGTTGATGAAGTCCGCCACCGCGCCGTAAACGAGCCGGTCAAGCACGTTGCCGAGCGCCCCGCCCACCAGCAACCCCGCCGAGATCTTCTGAAGCGGGCCGGCGGGATCGCGATGCACCCACCACAGCACCGCGGCGGAAATCGCCAGCGCCACCGCGATCAGCGCCCAGCGGGTGAGCGGGCTGTCCTGTGCCAAGAGCCCGAAATTCACGCCGTAATTCCAGGCCATGCGCAGGTTGAAGAAGGGCGGGAAGACATCGATCGCGCCCACCCGGGCCAGGCCCATCGCGTGCACGACCCAGTACTTCGTGACCTGGTCCAGCACGAAGGTGACGAGCGCCGTGAGAAAAACCAGCCGCATCCCCGCCCCCTAGTGCCGGAAGTGGCGCATGCCGGTGAAGCACATGGCCAGACCCGCCTCGTCGGCGGCGGCGATCACCTCGTCGTCGCGCATCGATCCGCCGGGCTGGATCACCGCGCTGGCCCCGGCCGCGGCCGCGGTCAGCAGGCCGTCGGGGAAGGGGAAAAAGGCGTCCGAGGCGACCGCGCTGCCCCGCGTGGGCACCTCGGGCAGTTCCAGTGTCCCGGCCATGTCCTCTGCCTTGCGTGCGGCGATTCGGCAGCTGTCCACGCGGCTCATCTGGCCGGCGCCCACGCCCACGGTGGCGCCGTCCCTGACGTAGACGATGGCGTTCGACTTCACGTGCTTGGCCACTTTCCAGGCGAAGAGCATGTCGGCCATTTCCCGATCGGAGGGCGTGCGCCGGGTCACGATCTTGAGGTCCCCGGGACGCAGCACGCCGGTGTCCTTGTCCTGCATCAGGAAGCCCCCGGACACCTGGCGCAGCATCTGGGCCGCGTCCGAGGGATCGGCCAGCGCGCCGGTGGTCAGCAGGCGAAGGTTCTTCTTCGCCGCGAAGACCTCGCGCGCCTCCGCCTCGGCGTCGGGGGCGATGACGACCTCGGTGAAGATCCCCGCGATCTCGCGCGCCGTGTCGGCGTCGAGGACGGCGTTGAGCGCCACGATCCCGCCGAAGGCCGATGTGCGGTCGCAGTCGAAGGCCCTGCGATAGGCCTCGACCAGGCTGTCGCCGCGGGCGGCGCCGCAGGGGTTGGCGTGCTTGATGATGGCGCAGGCCGGCCCGTCCTCGGGGCGGAACTCGCTGACCAGTTCGAAGGCGGCGTCGGTGTCGTTGATGTTGTTGTAGCTCAGCTCCTTGCCCTGGTGCTGCACGGCGGTGGCCACGCCGGGGCGATCGCTGCCGTCGGTGTAGAAGGCCGCGCGCTGGTGCGGGTTCTCGCCGTAGCGCAGGGTCTGCGCCAGCGAGCCGGCGACGGCGCGGCGGCGCGGCGCGGGCTCCTCCAGCGCGGCGGCCATCCATTCCGACACCGCGGCGTCGTAGGCGGCGGTGCGGGCGTAGGCTGTCAGGGCCAGCCGCTGGCGGAAGGCGCGGCGCGTTCGCCCGTCGTTGGCGTCCATCTCCTCCAGCAGGGGCTGGTAGTCCGCGACATCGACCACGACGTTGACGAAGGCGTGATTCTTGGCTGCGGCGCGGATCATGGCCGGGCCGCCGATATCGATGTTCTCGATGCAGGTATCGTAATCGGCGCCGCTGCGCACCGTGTCCTCGAAGGGGTAGAGGTTGACCACCAGCAGGTCGATCGCGCCGATGCCGTGCTCCTGCATGGCGGCGGCATGCGCCTCGTCGTCGCGCAGCGCCAAGAGGCCGCCGTGCACCTTGGGGTGCAGGGTCTTGACCCGGCCATCCATCATCTCGGGGAAATCGGTGATCTCGGAGACATCCCTGACCGCCAGGCCCGCGTCGCGCAGCGCCCGCGCGCTGCCGCCGGTCGAGATCAGCTCGACCCCCCGCCCGGCCAGGGCCCGGCCCAGATCGACCAGGCCGGTCTTGTCGGAAACGGAAAGAAGGGCACGGCGCACGGGGGCGAGATCGGTCATCGTTGGCGTCCTCGGATCGGGGCTGTCTGTCAGGTTTCGGTCACGGGCTCAAGCGCGTCCTCGTCCACGTCGCGGATCGCGTCCGGCGTGGACTGCGCCTTGGCCAGCGACCATCGGATGCGGGTCGCATACTCCATCGCGCGGCCGGAGAGAACGATCTGTTTGGTCGCACGCGGTTTCAGGCGGGTCCGCTCAAGATAGACCGAGGGTTCCAGCACCATCCGGATGCGCGCGTCCGTTCGGAAGATCCAGATTTCCCCGCTGCGCAGCGCCAGCGAGATCGCCGCGCCCCCCATGTCCACCGAGGCATCGACATCGGGATGCAGGTGAAAGCGGATGTCGAAGGGGACGCCCTGAAGGCGGGCCTTGTCCATCGCCTTGTCGAAACGGCGGCGGTCGGCCTCGTCAAGGCAGACAAGCATGTCCTCCCCGGCCAGCCCGCGCCCGTCCTGCGCCAGATCGAGGGTGCGGGCATGGGTCAGTCCGTGCCCCCGGCGATAGCCGTCGTGCCCGCCCTCGAACCGCATGCCGTCGGGGGCCTTGCTCATCTTGATCGGCACTTCGCGGGGGGCGTCGGTCAGCCAGTCCTGGGTCTTGCCGGAGGTGCCCAGCCGCGCGCTGGACCGCCCTGCCAGAACCAGGGCCGAATGCGAGGGCGTCGCCCGCCCCGCCCGGCGCCACGCCTGCCCGAAACTGCGCCCCGACCCGCAGTTGACGACAAGGGGGCGCCGGCCGGAGGTCAGTTCGAAGGCCAGGGTCGAGGCGTGCGCGTTGACCGATGGGCGGCCCTCGGGCGGAGGCGCGGCATCGACGATGACGCTGGTGCGCCCCGCGCTCAGCCGCGCGAACCCCATGGACAGCCCATCCGGCTGCCGGCCCCGCACGCCGCTGTTGGCCAAGGCGGCATCGAGCCGGCCTTCCAGCCCGCGCCCGCCGCCGTGAAAGCGCGCAAGTCCGCCATCGGCGTGGCGCAGGGTGCGCAGGGTGGGCGCGATCCGCTCGATCGCGCTCCAGTGGGAATGGCTGGCCGACCGCCCCGCTTCGCTGAGGGTGACGGCAGCCCAGGTCAGCAGGGTGAAGACCTCCAGAAGCTCCTCGGGATTGCGTGTGGGCAGGCCGCCGGCGGCGTCGATCTGGCTGTCGCATTCCCGCGCCAGGGCCCTGACCGCCGGGTCGAGGTGCCGCTCCATTCCTTCCAGCGACAACCCGGCATAGATAAGCCCGGTCAGCGCCTCGAAGCGGGGCAGGCCCGGGCGGGCCGCCTGCCAGCGCCGGCTGAGGAATGCCGTCTGCTGCGCAAGGGACCTGTAGAAGGCCGCCGCGCTGTCGCGATCGTGCCCCCCCAGCAGGAAGATGGCATGGCTGATCCAGCGGATCAGCCGCCGTCCGGTCAGATCGGCGGTCCAGCCCGGGCCGCGCCCCTGGCCATAGCGCGCGATCCATTCCCGGAGCCACATCTGCGCGCGCGCCCGCGCAAAGGCATCGCCGGCGGCGGCCAGGTCGTCCAGCCAGCCGAACCCGTGCAGCGCCTCGGCGAAGGGCCGGTCGGGCGGCTCGATGTCCCAGATGCCGGTATCGGGGGCTTCGATCAGGTGGCCGGCGAACAGGAAGTTCCCCGCCGAAAGCTGCCGCCCGCGGGCGAAGCTGCCGATCGTGCGGGGATCCGGCTGCGACACGATGGCGGTGGCCGGACGCCCCAGGGTGGCGCGCTTGGCCTGGACGCGATCCATGAGGCGCGACCAGCGCGCCGACAGGTTTTCCGACTCCGACATTGGCCTTGCCTCTGCACGCTCTTGGCGGCGTTTTCCGTAACCACTATAGCCCCCCGGCGCGGGCAAGTCACCGGCTGATTGGCGCGCGGGCCGGGCATGACGGTGCGCCCGCGCGCTCCGGACGCGCGGACCGTCCAGCTGCCCGGTCACCCGTGCCGCAGGCAGGCCATGTAGAACCCGTCCATGCCGCCGGCCTCGGGCCAGTAATCGGGGCGCAGACGCAGGCCGCCTTCCTCGGTCATCCAGGAGGGATCGACGCCGGGCCGGTCGCCCGCGGCCCGGTCCACCCGCAGGCCGGGGTGGCGGGCCAGGGCGTCCTCGACCTGGCATTCGCCCTCGTCTGGCAGAAGCGAGCAGGTGCAGAACACCAGCCGCCCCCCGGGGGCGAGCAGGCCGAGGGCATGGTCGAGCAGCGCGCGCTGCAGATCGATCAGCGCGCCGATGCCGCTGCCGTCGCGGGCGTGGGGCAGATCGGGGTGGCGCCGGATGGTGCCCGTCGCGGAACAGGGCGCGTCGAGCAGGATCGCATCGAAAGGGCCCCCGGCGTATTCCAGCGCGTCGCCCACCACGCAGGTGGCCGAGAGGCCCGTGCGGGCAAGGTTCTCCTCCACCCGCGCCATGCGGGGCGCGGAGAGGTCCACGGCGGTGACCCGCGCGCCCGCGGCGGCCATTTGCAGGGTCTTGCCCCCCGGCGCGGCGCAGAGATCCAGCGCCGCCTCGCCCTCTTGCGGGGCCAGAAGCCGCGCCGGCAGCGCCGCGGCCGCGTCCTGAACCCAGAAAGCGCCGTCGCGGAAACCCGGCAGCGCGGAGACCTGCCCCCCGTTGGCCAGGCGGATGGTGCCGGTGGGCAGCAACGTTCCGCCCAGCCGCGCGGCCAGGGTTTCGGGCTCATCGCGGGCCGTCAGGTCCAGCGGCGCGCCGGCGAAATGGGCCCGCTCCATCGCCGCGACGGCCTGCGCCCCGTAGGCATCGAGCAGCGGCGCGCGCAGCCACCGGGGAAGCCGCGGCACTCGCAGGTCGGGCCAGGTGCGCGGCCCCTCGGATGTCATCTTGCGCAGAACGGCGTTGACGAGCCCCTTGAGCCGGCCGTAGCGGCGGTGGCCCGCCACGAGCGCCACCAGGTCGTTGACCACGCCGTGCGCGTCGCCGCCGGTGCACAGTTCGACCGTGCCGAGGCGCAGGATGTTGCGGACGTGCAGGGGCGGCGCCTTGCGCAGGTGACGGGCGAGCAGCCGGTCGGCGCGTTCCAGCCCGCGCAGGGTTTCCGTGGCCAGTCGTTGGGCGCGGGCGCGATCGGCCGGGGCCAGATCCTCCAGCGCGCTGCTGCCCAGGAGATCGGCCAGCAGCCGGCCCTCGCCCAGGATCTCGTCAAGCAGGTGAACCGCGCTGCGGCGGGCGGACGGAGGGGGCTGCGACATGGGTATTCCTTGCTTGGGCGCAAAGGAGGCGTATATCAAGCACAGGACAACATGGGAAGCTGCACCGATGCCTTCTGACAAGACCGACCTGCCGCCCGAAGCGCAGCGCGCCCTCGCCGAGGCCGAGGAGCGGCGCCGCAAGGCCAGAGAGCTTGATATGCCCCGGGAACTGGGCGGGCGTGACGGGCCCGAGCCGGTGCGCTACGGCGACTGGGAAAACAAGGGCCTGGCCATCGATTTCTGAGATCGGGGCGGCAGCTTGACGCCGCCGGCCCGATCCTTAGCCTGAGACCATGCGACAGGGGCGCCCGCGCGGCGGGCTGAGACGGACCCTCGGAACCTGAACCGGATCATGCCGGCGGAGGAAGTCGCGGGGACGCACGGCCATCAGGCCCCCTCCCCGCTCCCCGTCCGGCGGGGAGGTAGGATGACGATGACACGAAAAGACACCGCCGCGACAGGGCCGGCTTGCAGCCGGAACGTTGCGACCCGGCCGCGCTGCATCCGCGGAGGCGCGGAATGATTGCGAACATCCTGTCGATTGCCGGCTCGGATCCGTCGGGCGGGGCCGGGATTCAGGCCGATATCAAGGCGATCTCCGCCAACGGCGGCTATGCGATGGCCGCGATCACCGGGCTGACCGCGCAGAATACGCGGGGCGTGCGTGCGGTCGCCTTGACCGATCCCGAGATGGTGTCGGCGCAGGTGGCAGCGATCCGCGAGGACATCCGGGTGGATGCCGTCAAGATCGGGATGCTGGGCAGCGCCGAAATCGTCCGGGCCGTCGCCGGGGCGCTGGAGGGCCTGGCGGCGCCGGTGGTCCTGGATCCGGTGATGGTGGCCAAGGGCGGGGACCGCCTGCTGGCGGCCGAGGCAGTGGCGGCGCTGCGCGACCGGCTGCTGCCGCGCGCAGACGTCATCACGCCCAACCTGCCCGAGGCTGCCGATCTTCTGGACACCGGCGAGGCGGATGACCGCGAAGAGATGCACCGGCAGGCCGCGGCGCTGCTGCGGCTGGGTCCGGGCGCGGTGTTCCTCAAGGGCGGGCACCTGCGGGGCGACCTGGCCTTCGACATTCTGGCCACGGCGGAGGGCAGCGCTTGCTTCACCGCGCCGCGGCACGACACCGGCAACACGCATGGCACGGGCTGCACGCTGTCAGCGGCGCTGGCCGCGCTGCTGGGGCAGGGACAGGGTCTGCAGGCCGCGTGCGGCGCGGCCAAGGCCCATGTCGCCGGGGCGATTGCCGCGGCGGACAAGCTGGACGTCGGCGGGGGGCACGGCCCCACGCATCACTTCCACGCGCTCTGGAACGATTAGCGCAGGGTCAGATCGGCGTATCGGCCGGTGCCGCGGTCCGAGATGAAGCGCAGGGTGCGCCCCTGTCGCTTGACGGCCTGACAATTGGGGGCAAGCGCGCGGCTGCCCCAGTAAAGATCGCGGCAGAAGTAGCCCCCGCGCCAATTCCAGGCGCCAGTCACGGCCCGGCCGAACGCGCGACCGCGAATCTCGCCATCGCGTGTGACAGTGAGCTTGATGCCGAACCGGGTGAGCTTGCGCCCCTCGACCAGAGAGACGAAGGTGTCGCGCTCTTGCACCGGGTCGAAGCCTTCGGCACCAGCGGGGATCGCGAGGCCAAGGCAGATCAGGACGGGGATCAGGCGGAGCATGGTGCGTTCTCCGGGTTTTGGCGGAGGTACGCGCGATCCCCCGTGCCGGATCAGTTTTCGTTCAGGCCAAGGACATCCAGCATGCCGTATTCGCCGGGTTTGCGGCCCTGCCCCCAGAGCGCGGCCTTGAGCGCGCCCCGGGCAAAGACCGCGCGGTCACTGGCGACATGGCGCAGCGTGATGCGCTCGCCCGGGCCGGCGAAGAGCACGTCGTGTTCGCCCACGATGTCGCCGCCGCGGATGGCGGCAAAGCCGATGTGGCCGCGCTCGCGCTTGCCCGTTATCCCGTCACGGCCGCGGTCGGCCACCTCCGGCAGGCTGACACCGCGGCCCTCGGCGGCGGCCTCGCCCAGCATCAGCGCGGTGCCGGAGGGCGCGTCGACCTTCTGGTTGTGATGCGCCTCGGTGATCTCGATGTCGAAATCCTCGTCCAGCGCGCGGGCCACCTTCCTGGTCAACTGGACCAGCAGGTTCACGCCCAGGCTCATGTTGCCGGCGCGGACCACGACGGCGTGCCGCGCGGCGGCGGCGATCTTCTTGAGGTCCTCCGCGTCGAAGCCTGTGGTGCCGATGACGTGTACGCAGCGCGCCTGCGCGGCCAGGCCGGCGAATGCGACCGTGGCGGCGGGGGCGGTGAAATCCAGCACCGCATGAGCGCGGGCGAAGAGTTCGAGGGGATCGTCGCTGACGGCCACGTCCACCGGCGCACCGCCCATGGCCTCGCCGACATCCCGGCCGATCCAGTCGTGCCCCTGGCGCTCGATCGCGCCGATCAGCCGCGCGCGGTCGCTGTCCAGAACCGTGCGGATCAGCGTCCGTCCCATCCGGCCCGAGGCGCCTGTCACGACTATTCCCGGCAGATCCGTCATCCGACCCTCCTTCTCGTTTCCGGCTCCTGCTTAGCGGAGCCCGCCATGCTTGGCAAAGCCTGCCTGACCGATTAGATGCGGGTCATGGCAAAGAACAAATCCCACGGCGGCTCCGGCCCCTCGCAGCGGCAGCTTCGCGTCGGCGAACTGATCCGGCGGACGCTGTCCGAAGTCCTGATGCAGGGCGATATCCACGATCCCGAGCTCAACCGTTACTCGATCACCGTGGGCGAGGTGCAGACCTCGCCGGACCTGAAGATCGCCACGGCCTACGTGCTGCCGCTGGGGGGCGAGGGCCAGGAGGACGTGATCGCCCTGCTGGCGCGCAACAAGGGCGAATTGCGCCGGATCATCGGACGCAAGTGCGACCTGAAGTTCGCGCCTGATCTGCGGTTCCGCATCGACCGGACCTTCGACCAGATGGACGAGACCCGCCGCCTGCTGGAGCAGGACCGGGTGCGCCGGGATGTGGAAAGCTAGGATGCCGCGCTGGCTGCTGGCGCTGGCCGTGCTGGCCGGCCCGGCGGCGGCGGTGGAATGCCGCGAGACCCGGCACGAGGGCACGCTCTACAGCCTGTGCCAGGTGGACGCGGCGCGCGAGGATCTGCGCCTGTTCCTGACGGATCCCGAGACGGGCCGGCCCCTGGGCAGTTTCTCGAACGTTGCGGGGCGGCTGGCCGAACGCGGGCTGCGGCTGGAATTCGCTATGAACGGCGGGATGTACCACACCGACCGGCGGCCCGTCGGGCTGTATGTCGAGGCGGGCCGGGAGATCACGCCGCTGGTCGAAGGCCGCGGCACGGGCAACTTCAGCCTGCGGCCCAACGGCGTGCTGTGCATCCAGCCCGGCCGCGCCCGCGTCATCGAGACGGAGCGGTTCCGCCGGACAGGTCCGGACTGCCGCTATGCGACGCAGTCGGGGCCGATGCTGGTGATAGACGGGGATCTGCACCCCCGCTTCCTGCCCGACAGTGACAGCCGCTACGTGCGCAACGGGGTGGGCACCTCGGCCGATGGACGGCGCGCGTGGTTCGCCATGTCGAACACGCCCGTGACCTTCCACGAGTTCGGGCGCTTCTTCCGCGATCGGCTGGGAACGCCCCAGGCGCTCTACCTCGACGGCAGCATCTCGCGCCTCTACGCCCCCGGCCTGGGCCGCCGGGACGGCGGTTTTCCCATGGGGCCCATCATCGGCGTGGTCGCGCCGGCGCCGTAACCGCGGAACCGGGCACGCCTGCAATACCGGCCATGCGATCTGCTGCGTTTTGGGCAGGGGCGCGGCCCGCAGCGCACCACTGGCGAGCGCCGCATGGCCGCAGGACGGGAAGGATGCGGAGCGTTCCGCTTCTGCTGCAGCCGGCGGTCGCCCGCGTGGACGGGCCGACGCCGCGGGCTAGTTTGCGCGCCATGACGCACGGCGGCACGGCATGACGACAAACCTGGATCTGACCCGAGGGCCGGTCCATCGCGCGCTCATCGGGGTGAGCGCGCCGATGACGCTGGGCATTCTGGGCGTCTTGTCGGTCGGGCTGGCCGATGCCTTCTTCCTGGCGCGCGACGGCGAGGCGGCCCTGGCCGCGATCGGATTCGTCTATCCGGTGATCGTGGCCCTGACCTCGCTGGCGATCGGGCTGGCGGCGGGCACGAACGCGGTGGTGTCGCAGGCCATCGGCCGGGGCGAACCGGGCAGCCGCCGCCATCGGCTTACGCTGCACGCGATGGGCTTGGCGCTGGCATTGTCGGCAAGCGTGTCGGCGCTGTTCTACCTGGTCGCGCCCTGGCTGTTCTGGGCCATGGGCGCGCGGGACGCGGTGCTGGCCGAGGCGCTGGCCTATGTCTCTTTCTGGTGTCTGAGCTTTCCGCCGATGGTGACGGGCATGGCGCTCAACGCGGTGTTCCGGGCCGGGGGACGGGCCGGTGTCGCGGCCACGGTCATGGTCATCCAGGCGGCGATGAACATCGCGCTGGACCCGGTGTTCATCTTCGGCCTTGGGCCCCTGCCGGCGATGAACGCCCAGGGGGCGGGGGTGGCCACCTTCCTGGCGCGGGCGCTGGCTTTCGTGGGGCTGGCCGCCTACGCCTGGCGGCGCGGGGCGCTGCGGTTCGATTGCGCGCCGGGGCGCGATCTGCTGGGCTCGGCGCGGCGGATCACGCGCGTGGGCGCGCCGGCGGCGCTGTCGAACGCGATCAACCCGGCCGGCATGGCGGCGGTGACCGCGGCGGTCGCGGTGATCGGCGACCAGGCGGTCGCGGGTTTCGGCGCGGCGGCGCGGGTGCAATCGCTGCTGTTCGTGCCGATGCTGGCGCTGTCCTCGGGCATCGGGCCGGTGGTGGGACAGGCCTGGGGCGCGGGGCATCACGCGCGGGCGCGCGACGCGGTCCGGCTGACCTTTCTGCTGTGCCTTGGCTACGGGCTGTGCGTGGCGGCGGCCCTGTGGTGGCTGGCCGGACCGGTGGCGGCGCTGATGACGGGCGGCGACGGGGCCGCGCCTTTCACCGAGCGGTATCTGCGCGTGGTGAGCTGGAGTTTCTTCGGCTACGGCATCCTGGTCACCGGGAATGCCGCCATGAACGCGCGGGACCGCGCGCTCTGGTCCCTGGGGCTGAGCCTTGCGCGAATCGCGGCGTTCTACATCCCTCTGGCCTGGGCGGGGGTCTATCTGGCGGGATATGCCGGTGTCCTGGCGGCCGCGGTGGCGGGCAACCTGGCGGCGGTCTGGGGGGCGCTTGTGGCCTGCCGGGCGGTGGGGCTTCTGGCGCTGGACTGGCCGCCGGTGCGCGCGCCGGCCGTGCGGTTGGCCCGGGTGATGCCGCGGCCGAATTGACAGGCGCGGGTCCTTGGGCTACGCCGCCGGCCTCATCCGGCAAATCAGGGACGGCGCAATGGGACGCAAACGCAAGGGCCGCGACATTTCGGGCTGGCTGGTGGTGGACAAGCCGCGCGGCCTGACCTCGACCGCCGTGGTCAACAAGGTCCGCTGGGCGTTGCAGGCCCGCAAGGCCGGCCATGCCGGCACGCTGGATCCCGACGCGACCGGTGTGCTTGCGGTGGCCCTGGGCGAGGCCACCAAGACCGTCCCTTACGTCACCGACGCGCTGAAGGCCTACGAATTCACCGTTCGCCTGGGTCAGGCCACCAATACCGACGATGCCGAGGGCGCGGTGATCGCGGAGTCCGACCACCGCCCCGGTGACGCCGAGATCAAGGCGGCGCTCAACGCCTTCGTGGGCGAGATCATGCAGGTGCCGCCGAAGTATTCGGCCGTCAAGATCGAGGGGGAGCGCGCCTACAAGCTGGCCCGCGAGGGCGAGGACTTCGAGGTCGAGCCCCGGCCGCTGTGGGTTGAGGAACTGGTCATGACCGACCGGCCCGACGCCGACCACGTCACCCTGGAGATGACCTGTGGCAAGGGCGGCTATGTTCGCGCCATCGCCCGTGATCTGGGCGAGGCCCTGGGCTGTCACGGCCATGTGACGGACCTGCGCCGGCTGTGGTCGGGGCCCTTCGCGGCGGAAGACGGGCTGAGCATCGACGAGATCGAGCGCATGGCCCGGACCCCGGAGCTGGACGCGCATCTGCGCCCGCTCGAGGACGGGCTGGAGGAATTGCCCCGGGTGACCTGCACCGAGCAGGGGCTGGCGCGGCTGAGGAACGGCAACCCGGGCATGGTGATCGCCCACGACGTGGACTACGGCGAGGAATGCTGGGCCGCCTACGCGGACCGCGCGGTGGCCGTGGGGCGGTTCAAGGCCGGGGAGTTGCACCCCAGCCGGGTGTTCAACCAGTGATGGGCGCGCGATGAGCCGGGGCGATCCGCAGGCCACGCATGATCCCGGCGGCAAGGTGCGGCTGAAGCTGCCCGAAGGTGTGACCGGCGGGGCACGCTTTTCTGAGTGCGGGCGATACCGGCAGGCGCTGACCCGCGACTGGACGCCGGCGGACCAGACGGCCCGAGCCATCCTGTTCGTCGGCATGAACCCCTCGGTCGCCGCGGCCGAGGTTTCCGATCCGACCTGTCACCGCGAACTGATGTTCGCGCAGCGGTGGGGGTATACCCGCTATCTGAAGGGCAACGTTCTGGACTGGCGGGCGACCTCGCCGCGCGACATTCCCCATGATCCGGCGATGGCTTGCAGCCCCGACAACATTCCGGCCCTGCGCGACATGGCCCGGGCGGCGGACACGCTGGTCATGGCCTCGGGCAAGCTGCCGGCGCGGTTTCATCCCCTGCTGGAGGAGATAACCGCCGAACTTGCGGCCACGGGCCGGCCGATCTTCTGCCTGGGGCACAACAAGGACGGATCGGCCAAGCATCCGCTCTACCTGCGCAAGGACACGGACCTGCGGCCCTACCAACCGGCGGGGTGAGACGCCGCATCAGCCGACGCTGCGGGCGTCGGTGCGGTACTCGGTCTCGTCCGTGATGCTGAAGCGTCCGCCCTTGAGCTTCTGCAACTTGCCCTGGCGCAGCAACTGCCCGAAGGACCGCAGGCCGTCCTCGCGCGAGAACTGGTCCTGCTTGACCTCCTTGAGCTTGCTCATGAGCATCGGGCGGGAGAATTGCGGGCGCCCCTCGACATCCGACAGGTAGGCGGCGGCCGCCTCCAGCAGGTCGGGCAGGTTGGTCGCGCCCATCTCCGCCACGAAGTCCTGGAACCCCCCCGGCTCTTCGGGGCGGGCCTGGGGCTGCATCCGGTCCGCGGTAGAGACGCGGCGCGGGCGGACCGGCTCGTGCGGCATGTCGATACGCTGCTCCGCCACCAGCTTGAGCGGAGCGGGGCGGGCGGTTTCGGGCCGCTGAGAGCGTTCGCCGTCGGCCACGCGGGTACGGCGGGGGCGCACCACCTCCTGCAGATCCGAGCGGTAGGCGGCTTCGTCCACATCCTTCTTGAGTTCGGTGCCGGCGTCCTTTTCGGCGCGGGTCGCGGCCACGGCGGCGCGCAGGCGCTGTATCGCGCTGCGGCGTTCACTGGATTCGGGCCTTTCCAGCTGATTGTCCGTCTCGTCGAAGATGCGCGCCAGTTCCGCGCCCGGGCCGGCCTGGTCAAGCTTGTCGATCCCGCTGCGGGCCTCGGGCATCTCTTGGTCAGGCGCCTGCGCGTCCGTCATTTCCTCGGGGTGGAGCAGACGGGTCTCGGCCTCTTCGGCGGTGTCCGGGGCGCTGCCGGTTTCCTCCTCCAGGCCCAGTTCCGCCTCGACCTCGGCGAGTTCGCGCTGCAACTCTGCTTCGTCCTCGGCGCTGAGGGTGGATCCTTCCGGGGTTTCCGCGTCCTCGATATCGGCTTCGCTGAAGAGGTTCCCGGCGGTCTCGGTCTCTTCGATCTCGGCCTGGATGTAGCCTTCGGCGACGGCGGCCTCGAACTGCTGCCGTTTCATCCGCACCACCCGGGCGCTCGTCTGCGCGGGTTCGGCCGTTTCCGCGTCCTCGCTCGCGTGGGCGGTCTTTTCCTCGGCTGACCCCGGGGCGGGTTCGGGCATGGCATCGGCCAGAAGTTCCGCCAGCGTGTCCTGCGCCGCGTCTGCGGGCGCAGCGGTCTCGTCTTCTTCCTCGAATTCCTCGGTCCCTGCCTCCGGTGCGGGCGCGGATTCCTCGGCGCTCCCGGCTTCGGGGTGGTCCGCTTCCTCCGCCTCTTCGCCCGCGGGGGCGTCGAAGCTCACCGGCGGGCCGGCAAGGAAGTCGGGGGTGAAGTCCGCCTCGGCGTAGGATTCGTCGTAGTCCTCGGCGGGCGGTTCGGCACGGGCGACGACCGCGCGGATGCGGCGCAGCTTGGCCGCGACGCTTTCGGGTTCTTCCTCGGACGCGGGTTCGCCGGCTTCGGGTGCGGCGCCCGCCGGCGCAGCGGCGGTGATGGGTTCCTCGGCCTCTGCGGCAGCCTCTGTCGGCCCGGCGGGTTCCTTTGCTGCGGGGGCTTCGGGTTCGGCCGGCTCTGCGGGCTCCGGGGTCGGCGCCGATTCGCGTTCTTCCGCCTCCCGGACCTCTTCCGGCTCAACGGGCTCCTCGGCCTCGGCGGCCGGGCCGGTTTCGGGGGCTTCGGTGACAGGGGCGGGAGGGGCCTCGGCCGCGTCGCGCGCGGCCTCGGGCTCCACCAGGTCGGCCATGGGCGCCTCGGTGACATCCGTGGCGGCGCCCGGTTCCTCGGCCTCAGGGGCCTCGGGCGCGGCGGGCTCCTCGGGCTCGGTCGGCATGGCCGCTGCGGTTTCTTCCTCCGCCGCGGGCTCCAGCGCTTCGGCGGGCTCCTCGGCTTCTGCGGCTGGGCCGCCCTCGGGGGCTTCCGTGACAGGCGCCGGCGCGGCGTCGGCCGCTTGGGGCGCGGCCTCGGGTTCGGGCTCGACCAGGTCGGCGGTGGGGGCCTCGGAGGCGGCGGTGGCAGTGCCGGGTTCCTCGGCCGGTTCCGGCGTTTCGGCGGCTTCCTCCGTCTCAGTCGGGGTTTCCGGTTCGGGCTGCGCCGTGGGCGCTGCCGGCAACGATTCGCCTGCGGCGGCGGGCTCGGGCTCAGCCCCGGTTTCGGGTTCAGCCGCGGTATCGGCCTGCGGTGTCACCTCGGGGGTCGGGGCGGGCTCGTCCCCGATGCGGGCCTCGGGCGGCGCGGGCTCGGCCGCTTCTTCGGCGGGCGCCTGGGGCTGTTCGGCGGGTTCGCTTTCGGCGGCGGGTGCGGCCGCGCGGGGCGCCGGGGTGCCGCCGTCACCGGCGCGCAGCACGATTCCGCCCGCGCTTTCATGGGCCTCCACGCGGCGGGCGATCTCGCGCTCGGCGATGCGCGCCAGCGTCTCGGCGTCCGGGGTCGGGGGTTCGGCCCCGAAATACCGGTCGTCGGCAGCCAGATCGCGGAAGTATTCAGCGATTGCCTTCATCGTCTCGAAGGAATCGTCGAACCCTTCCAGCGTACAGGAAAAGGTGCCGTAGGAGACCGTGAGAATCTTACTTGAACTAATCATGTCAGCGCTCGCTTCGCATTGCCTGCAAAGCCCGATTTCTCCATTCTCGCCACGTCGAAACGGGCCCGATTCTTAGAATTTTAGCGTATCATTTCGTGGCCTAAATGTGATCTGTTTCCGGATCGGGGGTTTTTGAAGGGGTGCAAGGAATGATTGTTCAGGCATCAGAGCCAGTCACCCTGATCGGCGGGGCCGAAATCACCAAGGGCCGTCTGGATCGTGCCCGCGCACTGGGCCCACGGGTCGTGGCTGCCGACAGCGGCGCCGATGCGGCCTTGGAACTGGGGGTGGTACCCGAGGCGGTGATCGGCGATTTCGACTCGCTCAGCGCGGCCGCACGCCGCCGTCTGCCGCCCGACAGCCTGCACCCCATCGCCGAGCAGGACACGACCGATTTCGACAAGTGTCTGCGCAACATTGCCGCCCCGCTCGTCATCGGCATCGGCTTTTCCGGGGCGCGGCTGGATCATCAACTGGCGGCCTACAACACGCTGGTGCGCCAGCCCGACAGGCGCTGCCTGCTTCTGGGCAGCGAGGAGCTGGTTTTCCTCGCCCCGCCCGCGCTCCGGCTGGGGCTGGAGCCGGGCTGTCCCGTTTCGCTGTTCCCGATGGCGGCGGTGGAGGCCGTGTCGGACGGGCTGTTCCATCCCGTCGGGGGGGTGAATTTCGCGCCCGACGGCCGGGTGGGCACCTCCAACACGGCGACCGGGCCGGTGGACCTGTCGGTGACGGCGCCCAAGATGCTGGTCATCCTGCCCGAGGCGATGATGGAAGAGGCCGCGCGCGCCCTGCTGGATGCCGGGGCGCGCTGGCCGGCCCCCTGATCTCACGGCGGGGGCGCCGGGCGGCGCTGCAGGTGGCGTTCGCGCAGGAAGACGAAGACGCCCGAGGCGACGATGAGCGTGATCCCCGCGGTGCTGAGCGCGTCGGGCAGATCGTCGAAGACCACGTAGCCGAAGAAGGTCGCGGCGACGATTTCCAGGTATTGCAGCGGCGCCAGCAGCGAGGCGGGCGCCAGCGACAGCGCGAAGCTGATGCAGACATGGCTGAGCGTGGCCACCGCGCCCAGGCCGACCAGCAGCTGCATCTCGCGCGGGGCCGGCCAGACGGGATCAAGCGGGGCCACCCCCGTCCCAGCGAAGGCCCAGAGCAGCGGCAGCGCGATCACCAGCGCCGCGAAACCGGTATAGACCTGCAGGGTGATGGGGTGCATCCGCGTGGCCATGCGCCGGGTCAGGATCATGTAGATGGCGAAGCACAGCGCGGTCACCAGCGGCAGGAAGGCGACAGCGCCCACCTCCTGGAAGCTGGGCTGGATGATCAAAAGCGCCCCCGCGAAGCCGATGGCGCAGGCGATGTAGCGGCGCGGGCCGATATCCTCGCCCAGCAGCAGGCTGCCCAGCAGGGTCAGGATGAAGGGCTCGACGAAGAAGATCGCGATGGCGTCGGCGATGGCCATGTAGCGCAGCGCGGTGAAGAAGGCCGCGGTGGCGCAGAGCAGAAGCGCCCCGCGCACCAGGTGCAGGCCGATTTCGCCTGCCCGGGGCCGGTGCATCCAGCCGAAGGCCAGGGCGAGCGGTAACAGCAGCCCCGCCTGGAAGACGAAGCGCGTGGCCGCGATCTGCCCCACCGCCACCGCATCGCCGACCAGCTTGGCAAAGGTATCCTGCAAGGGGGCCAGCAGCGTGAAGCCCACCATCAGCACGATGCCCAGAGTCGTCCTGCCGTCCATATACCCGCCTTCTCATGACACGCCCCGGCCCCCGGCCCGGCGCTGCAAGCTTCGTCAAAAACCCGGAGATGTCAAAGCAAGGAAGGCACGTTTCCGGGAACTGCCGGTTGGCCTGACGGCACCTGGCCCCGTCGGTTCCGACCCCGGAGGCTTTTACATGCCAAGAAGAACTTGACCGGTTGCGGCCCGAAGCGGCCATCACGCGAAACCGCGGGGCTGGTGCGGGGGGCCTCGCATCGGACTGGTCCTGTGGCCGATGGCGAGGACGAGGCGCGCATGGGCCCGAACACGGCCATTCGGCAAGGACGGTCCAGTGAGGCACGCGTGCTGCCTTGCCAGCGGTAAAACGGCCCGGCGAACAAGCCGTCGGCACAGCCGCGACATGCCTTGTGTCATGTTGCCGAGAAGCTCATAGTCGGATCAGGGGAGAAAACGGGGACCATGCCGCCAGAAAAAGACAGAATGTCCGGTCTTCTGGGCGAAACCGAGAACTCCGCGCGGGTCCGCACCAGCGCACTCGTCATCATTGCCTTCGCGGTGGTGTTGTTCCTGTTGGTTCAGGCGCGGTTCCTGCTGATCTGCCTGGCGGTGGCAATCATCCTGTTTTCGCTGACCTCGGATGTGATCCGGCTGATCGCGCGGCAACGGATCGGGCGCTTCGGTGTTCCCAACTGGCTCGCCTCGATCACGGCCCTCCTGCTCATTTCGACGGCCCTCCTTCTGTTGTCTTCCATCCTTCTGGCGCAACTCAATACGGTCCTGAGCACCACGCTTTCCTATGCCGCGCGTGCGCCGTCGGCGGTGGCCTCGCTGTTCGCCTGGATGGGAGAGGATGTGGAGCGGGCCGTTCTCGGCTCGCTGAACAGCGTCGAGCTGTCGAACTACGTGCGCACCGCGGCCGGGCAGGCGGGCAACCTGATGCAGGGCACGGTTCTGGTCATCCTTTTCGTCGGCTTCCTGTTCGCCGAGCGGATCTGGTTCGACACCAAGATGTCGAATTTCTTCGACGACCAGGCTCAGGCCGAGCGCGTGAACAAGATCATCATCTCGATCATTCACCGGGTGAACTATTACCTGCTGGTCAAGACCGTGGTCAGCCTGATCACCGGTGCAATGGTCTATGCGGTGGCGCGGTTTTCGGGCATCGAGCTCGCGTTGTCCTTGGGGATTCTCACGTTCATTCTCAACTACATTCCCAACATCGGCTCGATTGTCTCGACCGGCATGGTGGCGCTCGTGGGCTATGTCGAAACCGGCGATGCCACGACGACGGCCCTGCTGTTCGTGATCACCGGTGCCATCCAGTTCGTGAACGGCAACGTGATCGATCCGTGGATGATGGGCCGGGCGCTGCGCCTCTCATCCTTCGGGATCATCATCAGTCTCGCCTTCTGGGGGGCCCTCTGGGGGATCCCCGGCATGTTTCTGTCGGTGCCGATCATGGTCATGCTTCTGGTGATCTGCAGCCACGTCCCGGGCTTGCGCCAGGTCGCGGTGCTGCTCTCGCGCGAGGGGCTTCCCGAGGACGAGCGCGAACTCGACCGCCTGAACGAGGAGATCGAAAGCCGGAAGGCCTCCTGACGTGATCGACTGATCCAACGGCCCGGTCCGCTCTTGCCGGTGCGAACACCGGCTTCGGCGAAACGGCATGGGCCTTGCAAGGCCCGCTTCCTGCGCAATCCGGAAAACCGGCGGAACGCAGCAAGCGTTGGATGGCTGTGGGCGGCACAAAACTCGCGATGTTGCCGCGTGACGGGTGAGACCCCCCGCCCTACGACAATTTGCTTGCGGCCCGGCGCGGCCCTGACGCGAAACGGTGGGGCTGGTCAGGGCGGACCTCCCTGCCGGGCCGGTCAAGTCGCCGTGATGCGACCGGCTGAGGCGTTCCGTATTTCATTTGGCCGCGCGGCCTGTCGCCCGAACGGCAGATGCCCGGCACTGGCCCGGTCCTGCCAATCCTCGCGGTCGGGTTCCGGGCTCGCTACGGAAACGGCCAGGGTTCTGCCAATCCCCCCTTGGTGCGCAAGACCGATATTCGGGTGCGATGCAGGCTTGCACCGCGTGTCTCAGCAGTTGGGCACGTTCACCGCCAGCCCGCCCAGGGAGGTTTCCTTGTATTTCTCGCTCATGTCCGCGCCGGTCTGGCGCATGGTCTCGATGCAGGCGTCCAGCGGCACCAGGTGGGTGCCGTCGCCGCGCAGGGCGAGGCTTGCGGCGCTCACCGCCTTGATCGCGCCCAGGCCGTTGCGCTCGATGCAGGGGACCTGCACCAGCCCTTTCACCGGGTCGCAGGTCATGCCGAGGTGATGCTCCAGCGCGATCTCGGCGGCGTTTTCGATTTGCGCCGGCGTGCCGCCCAGAACCGCGGCCAATCCTGCCGCACCCATCGACGAGGCGCTGCCCACCTCGGCCTGGCAGCCCGCCTCGGCGCCCGAGATCGAGGCGTTGTATTTCACCAGCCCGCCGATGGCGGCGGCGGTGAGCAGGAAGTCCTCGATCTGCGCCTCGGAGGCGCCGGGGACATGCTCCAGCCAGTACTTGATCACCGCCGGGACCACGCCCGCCGCGCCGTTCGTGGGGGCCGTTACGACCTGCCCGCCGGCGGCGTTCTCCTCGTTCACCGCCATGGCGTAGAGGCTGATCCAGTCGTTGATCTTGTGCGGCGCGTTGAGATTGGTGCCACGCTCCTCGATCAGCGCATCGCGGATGCCCTTGGCGCGGCGGCGCACCATCAGGCCGCCGGGCAGGTCGCCCTCGGTGTGCATGCCGCGTTCGATGCAGTCGTTCATCACCTGCCAGATGCGGGCAACGCCGCTGCGCAGGTTCTCGGGCCCGCCGCGGGCGATCTCGTTGTCCTTCTTCATCCGCGCGATGGTCTTGCCGCTGGTCTCGGCCATCGTCAGCATCTCGGCGGCGGACTTGAAGGGGTAGGGCACCGGCGCGCCCTCGTCGGTGTCGCGGCCGGCGGCCAGTTCGTCCTCGGTCATCACGAAGCCGCCGCCGACCGAGTAATAGGTTTCCTGCAGGATCACGTCGCCCTGGGCGTCGGTGGCCATCAGGATCATGCCGTTGGCATGGCCCGGCAGGTTCGGCCCGAAGTCGAAGACCAGATCCTCCCTGGGGTTGAACCTGAGTTCGGGCAGGCCGGGCGGCGTGACGGTATGGGTCTCGCGGATCCGCGCCAGGGTCTCCTCGGCCGCGTCGGCGTCGTAGTCGTCGGGGCGGAACCCCGCGAGGCCGAGGATGGTGGCGCGGTCCGTGGCGTGGCCCACGCCGGTGAAGGCCAAGCTGCCGTGCAGGGACCCCTTGAGACCGGCGGGCGCGAAGGGGGCCGCGCGGATCTTGTCCAGGAACCGGGCGGCCGCCACCATCGGCCCCATGGTGTGCGAGGACGAGGGGCCGATACCGACCTTGAACATCTCGAAGACTGACAGAAACATTAGCGCGCTCCCTTTGGCGGCCTTATCGCCGCCCGCGCCGGGGCCGGCTTGTCCGAAAGCGACCCCGCGCGGCGCCTAACCGCAGCGCCCGTCGCCGGCCTGCTTGGACGGGCAGGGCGTGGACCCGTAGGAGCAGAAGACACAGCAATCCCCGCGCTTGGGACGCAGCACCTTGCCACAGCCGTTGCAGTCGAAATACCACTGGCAGGCGTCCCGGGGCATGGCGATCTCTTCCTTGTGCCCGCATTGCGGGCAGGTCAGCATGGTCGTCAGGGCGATTTCGCTCATCTGCGGGCTCCTTTCGCGGCGCGGGCTCAGGTTGCGCTGCCCTCGGGCGGGGTGGCGTGGCGCGGTGCTGTCAGCGGGTTGGGACCCAGCCCCTCGGCCTCTGCGGCACGGGCCATCGCCGCGCTCTGTTCCAGCCGGCCTGCCATGTCGTGCAACCGCGGCCAGCGGGACGGGTCGAACCATCCTGCCTGCGAGGTGGGGTAGAGCGCCAGCCAGCGCAAGAGCGGGCCGACGTAGTAGTCCAGCACCGTGGGCCGCGCACCGGCGAAAAACGCGGGCGCCTGGCCGGCCAGCGCATCCAGCTTGTCCAGGTGCCCGGCGATCGCGCCTTGCATGTGCTGGTGCAGCCGGGAGTGATCGCCGTGGGGCCCGATGTACTGTTCGGGGTAGAAGGTCATGCGCATGGCCGGGTGCAGCGTGTTGGAAACGAAAAACAGCCATTTCAGGAACCCCGCGCGGTCGGGGCTGCCAATGCCGGGTGCCAGCCGGCCGTGCCGGTCGGCCAGCCACAACAGGATCGCCCCGGTCTCGAAGATCGCGCCGTCCGGTGTTTCCAGAACCGGGATAAGGCCGGCGGGGTTGAGCCGCAGGTAGGCGGGCGCCTTCTGGCCCCGCGCGGCGCGGTCGACCAGGGCGGTGACATAGGGGACGGCAAGGTCCTCCAGCGCCAGCCGCACCACGAGCGAGGCGTTGTCCGGGGCATAATGCAGGCGATAGAATGGGCTCATGAGTGCATCCTAGCGCCGGCCGGACGCGGGGCGCGCGCCGGAATGCGACCTGTCGGGCCGGGAGCGCGGAGCCGGGGAATTCCCCCTCGCACGTGGCGGGCTTCTCCCCTATAAACCGGGCAAACGTCCTGAGGGAGTCGCTGCCATGACCGGAGAATTGTCGCCGATCGACAAGGCCAAGTTCGTCGCTGCCAAGCGGTCGGTCGATTACGTCGAGGACGGGATGCGCGTCGGCCTGGGAACCGGCAGCACGGCGGCATGGATGGTGCGCTGCCTTGGCGAGCTGGTGCGCGAGGACGGCCTGAAGATCCGCGGCGTGCCCACCTCGACGCGCACGGCCGAACTGGCCCGCGATGTCGGAATCGACGTGGTCAGCCTCGACGAGGCGAAGTGGCTGGACATCACCATCGACGGCGCGGACGAGTTCGACGGCAACCTCAACCTCATCAAGGGCGGCGGCGGCGCGCTTCTGCAGGAGAAGATCGTGGCCACCGCCAGCGACCAGATGGTCGTGATCGCCGACGTGGGCAAGGAGGTGGAATCGCTGGGGTCCTTCCCGCTGCCGATCGAGGTGATCCCCTTCGGCTGGGAGACCTCCAAGGCGCTGGTCGAGGAAATGCTGATCTCGATGGACGTTCTGGGCCGCGACGCCACGCTGCGGATGAACGGGGACCGGCCGTTCATAACCGACGAGGGCAACTACATCCTTGATCTGCACCTCGGCCGGATCGGCAATCCCAACCAGCTGTCGATGGTGCTCAACCAGGTGCCCGGCGTGGTGGAAAACGGGCTCTTCATCGACATCTGCGACGTCGTGATCCTGGGCTACGGTGACGGCCGGGTCGAGGCGCGCGACATCAACGAGGGCACGGTCGAGGAGGACCGGCTGGATTTTCTGGAATCCGAGAACCTCTTCACCGATCTGCAGGACTGAACGACAGGGCAACACCAGAGGCAGCATGGCAAAGACATTCGACTACGATCTTTTCGTGATCGGCGGCGGTTCGGGCGGCGTGCGGGCCGCGCGGGTGGCGGCGCAGGCGGGCGCCAGCGTGGCCCTGGCGGAGGAAAGCCGTTATGGCGGAACCTGCGTGATCCGGGGATGCGTTCCGAAAAAGCTCATGGTCTTCGCCAGCGAGTATCCCGGCTATGTCGAGGATGCACAGGCCTTCGGCTGGAAGGTGGAGGCCGGCAGCTTCGACTGGCCCGCGTTCCACGACAAGATGCATGGCGAACTGGACCGCCTGGAAGGTGTCTATCGCAAGATCCTGTCCAGCAACGGGGTCGAAACCTTCGACAGTCGCGCACGCGTGAAGGATCCGCATACCGTGGAACTGGCCGACGGCGGGACGAAGAGCGCCAAGCACATCCTCGTGGCCACGGGCGGTTGGCCGGTGCGCCCCGACCTGCCGGGCGCCGAGCATGCCCTGACCAGCAATGATGTCTTCCATCTCAAGGAGCTGCCGAAATCGATCCTGGTCGTCGGCGGAGGATATATCGCCTGCGAGTTCGCGGGAATCCTCAACGGCCTGGGCGTGGAGGTGACGCAGTTCTACCGCGGCGCGCAGATCCTGCGCGGCTTCGACTCCGAGGCGCGCGGGCTGATTTCCGAGGAGATGATCCAGCGCGGCGTGGACCTGCACCTGGGGACCAACATCCTGGAAATGGCCGAGACCGAGGACGGCTTCCGCGTGAAGGCCTCCAACGGGACCGAGCGCACCTTCGGCCAAGTCATGTTCGCCACCGGCCGCAGCCCCAACACCGGCAACATGGGGCTTGAGGACGCGGGCGTGAAACTGGGCCGCCGGGGCGAGATCCTGGTGGACGAATACAGCCAGACGAACGTGCCCTCGATCTACGCCATCGGCGACGTCACCGACCGGGTGAACCTGACCCCCGTCGCCATCCGCGAGGGCATGGCCTTCGTCGAGACGGTCTTCAAGGGCAACCCCACGCCGGTGGATCACGACCTGATCCCCACCGCGATCTTCACGCAGCCCGAGTTCGGCACCGTGGGCCTGAGCGAGGAGGCCGCGCGCGAGCAGGAGCCGATCGACGTCTATTGCACCTCCTTCCGGCCGATGCAGGAAGCATTCGCCGGCCGGGCCGACCGGGTTCTGATGAAATTGGTGGTCGCCAAGGAAAGCCGCCGGGTTCTGGGCTGTCATATCGTCGCGCCCGGCGCGGGCGAGATGATCCAGCTGGCCGGCATCGCGGTGAAAATGGGCGCCACCAAGGAGGACTTCGACCGCACGGTGGCGGTGCACCCGACAATGGCCGAGGAAATCGTCACCATGGCCGAGCCGATCCGCAGCGCTTGATTTTTCGACATGGCTGCACAGTTTAGGGACATCGTCCGAGACGACACGACAACAAGGGAAAGAGATACATGGCTGGACATTCTGGCGGCCCCTGGGGCGGCGGCGGAAACTCTGGCGGCGGGGGCGGCGATGACCGGGACCGCGGCGGGAACCGGGGTGGCCGGCGGCCGCCCGAAGGCGGGCAGATCCCCGAAATCGACGATCTGGTGAAAAAGGGCCAGGATCAGCTGCGCGTGCTCATGGGCGGGCGCGGCGGCGGTGGCGGCTCGGGCTCGGGCGGCGACGGCGGGCCGAGTTTCGGCCGTGGCACCGTGCTGCTTGGCGTGGTGATCGCCGTCGTGCTCTGGGGCATGGCAAGCATCTACACCGTCAAGCCCGAGGAACAGTCTGTGGAACTGTTTCTCGGCGACTACTACCGCACCGCCGACCCGGGCTTGAACTTCGCTCCGTGGCCGCTGGTGACCTACGAGAAGCTGGCCGTCACGCGCGAACAGAACGAGGATATCGGCGTGGGCGCCCGCGGTAGCGACGCGGGCCTGATGCTGACGGGCGACGAGAACATCGTCGACATCGACTTCCAGGTGGTCTGGAACATCCGCGACCCCGCCAAGTATCTGTTCAACCTGCGCGACCCGCGCTCGACCATTCGCGCGGTTTCGGAATCCGCGATGCGCGAGATCATCGCGCAGTCGCAGCTTGCCCCGATCCTCAACCGTGACCGCGGCCCGATCGCCGGGCGGCTGGAAGACCTGATCCAGTCCACGCTGGACAGCTATGACAGCGGGGTCAACATCATCCGCGTCAACTTCGACAAGGCCGACCCGCCGCAGTCGGTGATCGATGCCTTCCGCGATGTGCAGGCCGCCGAACAGGAACGCGACCGCCTAGAGAAAGAGGCCGACGCCTACGCGGCCCGCGTTCTCGCCGAGGCACGCGGCCAGGCGGCCGAGACCCTGGAACAGGCCGAAGGCTACCGCGCCCGCGTCGTCAACGAGGCCGAGGGCGAGGCCAGCCGCTTCAAGGCCGTGCTTTCCGAGTACGAGAAGGCGCCTGACGTGACGCGCAACCGCCTCTACCTTGAAGCCATGGAGGAAGTCCTGGGCGATATCGACAAGATCATCCTCGATGAGCAGGGCGGCGGTTCTGGCGTCGTGCCCTACCTGCCGCTTGACCAGCTACAGAAGCGGCGTAACCAAAGCGACGGCACCCAGGAGGCCAACTGAGATGCGTAAGACCGCCATCATACTGCCCATACTCGTTCTGGCGATCATCGTCGGACTGAGTTCGGTGTTCGTCGTCGATGAACGGGAAAAGGCGCTGGTGCTCCAGTTCGGCCGGGTGGCCAAGGTCAAGGACGACCCGGGCCTGAGCTTCAAGATCCCGCTGGTGCAGAACGTCGTGCGTTACGACGACCGGATCCTGAGCCGTGACATCGATCCGCTGGAGGTCACGCCGCTGGACGATCGACGCCTCGTCGTCGATGCCTTCGCGCGCTACCGCATCGTGGATGTGGAACGGTTCCGCCAGGCCGTCGGTGTCGGCGGGATCGCCTCGGCGGAAAGCCGGCTTGATTCGATCCTGCGGTCGCAGACGCGGGAGATCCTCGGCACCGTGTCCTCCAATGACATCCTGAGCACGGACCGTGCCGCGCTGATGCTACGTATCCGCGATGCCGCGATCGAGGAGGCCACGGAGCTGGGCATCGAGATCGTCGACGTGCGCCTCAAGCGCACCGACCTGCCGCGCCAGAACCTGGACGCGACCTTCGCGCGGATGCGCGCCGAGCGTGAGCGCGAGGCCGCCGACGAGGTTGCCCGCGGCAAGGAGGCGGCGCAGCGGATCCGCGCGCAGGCTGACCGGACGAGCGTTGAAACCGTGTCGGAGGCCGAACGCGAGGCCGAGATCACCCGCGGTGAAGCGGATGCCCGCCGCAACGCCATCTTCGCCGAAGCCTTCAGCCGCGACCAGGAGTTCTTCGAATTCTACCGGTCGCTCAACGCGTACCGAAAGGCGCTGAAGGGCGAGAATTCGTCGATGGTGATGTCGCCGGACAGCGATTTCTTCAACTACCTGCGCAATCCCGATCCGTCGGGTATGGCCGAAGCCGCCCGCCGGGCGATTCCCGCGGCACCGGGTGCGGAGTCTACCGCCGTGGAAACCGAGGCCGAAACGGTCGAGGCCCAGGGCGGGCAGGCCGCCGCGGATGACGTCACCGGGGACGCAGGTGAAACCCAAGGGCAGAACGGGGCCGCTTCGGCCGCAGGCGAGGCCGCCGAGCCCGAGCCGGCGGCGGCGCAATGATCGCGAACCTGCTTCTGGCCATAGGGCTGGTATTGCTGGTGGAGGGGCTGGTCTACGCGCTGGCCCCTTCGCTTGTGGAGCAGATGCTGGAGGCGCTGAGGGCCATGCCCGAAGACAGCCGCCGCCTGCTGGGGCTGGCGGCGCTGGCCGTGGGGCTGGCGATGGTCTGGGCGGCCAAGACACTGGGCGCTTGATTGGCCGGCGGTTTCGCGTTCACATGGGCGTGACTACGGGCCGCCACCTTTGCGCGCCGCGCGGGCCGGCCTACATTGTGCGCCACGCGACGCCGGACCGATGCCGGCACAGAGACAGGCAAGGAGATCCCGGAGTGACCGCCAAATCCGTTTCCCAGACACGTGAACATCCCGGCCTCGTGCGGGCCGCCTGGCTGACGGCGCTGACGATGACGCTGATCGTCGCGCAGGCGCTGGCGGCGCAGGCGCGCGAGAGCTTCGCCGACCTCGCCAACGAGGTCAGCCCCGCGGTGGTCAACATCACCACCGAGACCGTGGTTGCCGGCAACGCCGACCGTTCGCCCATCGTCCCCGAGGGCTCGCCCTTCGAGGACTTCTTCCGCGAGTTCCAGGACCGCGAAGAGGGTCAGCCGCGGCGCACCTCGGCGCTCGGCTCGGGGTTCGTCATTTCCGAGGACGGTTTCGTGGTGACCAACAACCACGTCATCGAGAAGGCCGACGAGATCATCGTCGAGTTCTTCTCGGGCGACGAGCTGGCGGCCGAGGTCGTGGGCACCGATCCCAAGACAGACATCGCGCTGCTCAAGGTCGAGGCCGAAGGGCCGCTGCCCTTTGTCCAGTTCGGGGACAGCGACAGCGCCCGCGTTGGCGACTGGGTCATGGCCATGGGCAACCCGTTGGGTCAGGGATTCTCGGCCTCGGCCGGGATCGTCTCGGCCCGCAACCGGGCGCTTTCGGGCACCTATGACGACTACATCCAGACAGATGCCGCCATCAACCGCGGCAACTCGGGCGGGCCGCTCTTCAACATGGACGGCGAGGTGATCGGCGTGAACACGGCGATCCTCAGCCCCAGCGGCGGGTCGATCGGCATCGGTTTCTCGATGGCCTCCAACGTTGTCACCCGCGTCGTCGAACAGCTTCAGGAATTCGGCGAGACGCGCCGGGGATGGCTGGGTGTGCGCATCCAGGACGTGACCGAGGACGTGGCCGAGGCCATCGGCCTCGAAGAGGTCCGCGGCGCCCTTGTCACCGACGTGCCCGACGGGCCGGCCCAGGAGGCCGGGGTGGAGTCCGGCGACGTCATCGTGAATTTCGACGGCCAGGAGGTCGAGGATACCCGCGGTCTCGTCCAGCAGGTCGGCAACAGCCCCGTGGGCAAGACAGTGCGCGTTGTCGTCTTCCGCGACGGCAAGACGAGGACGCTAAAAGTGACGCTGGGCCGCCGCGAGGAGGCCGAGGGAACCGTCAGCGAGGACACCACCGAAGAGGACGAGGCCCCCGCCGAGCCCAAGGAGAAGACCATGCTCGGGCTGACGCTGGTGCCGCTGGACGATGCTTTGCGCCAGCAGCTCGACGTGGACGAGACCACCGAGGGATTGGTCGTGCGGGATGTCGATACCCTGTCGGAGGCCTACGAGAAGGGCCTGCGCGCCGGCGATGTCATCACCAAGGCCGGTCAGGAAAACCTGAGCGGTATCGCGGAACTGGATGCGCGTATCGAGGAGGCCCGCGAGGCGGGCCGCAAGTCGATCCTGTTGTTGATTCGCCGCGCCGGGGAGCCGCGCTTCGTGGCGTTGCCCATCACTCAGGACGAGTGACGCGCCCCGTGGGTTTGGCGGCACGCCCGGTGCGGGCGTGCCGCCGCCGCGGCCCGAGCAGCAAGGCTTTGCGCCGTCCGCCGCCACACGGCGGGCGGGCCCCTTGATACGCGGGGGGGCAGACTGTATCTGATAAGGTATGACACGGATTTTCGACATGGACGACCGCGCGCGCCTCCCCTGGCGCTTTTTCGGCGCGCGGCTGACTGTCCTGGCCCGCCTATAAGGCGTCTTCCACCCGTTTCGCCAGAGACCAAGCCATTCACGACGGGAGAGGACCGATGTCCCCCAAAACGCTCTACGACAAGATCTGGGATGCCCACCTGGTGCACGAGGACGCCGACGGCACATCCCTGCTTTATATCGACCGCCACCTGGTGCACGAGGTGACCAGTCCGCAGGCCTTCGAGGGGCTGCGCCTTGCCGGCCGGCCGGTCCGCCACCCCGAGAAGACCATCGCGGTGCCCGACCACAACGTGCCGACCGATCCCACCCGGATCCAGGGCATCCGGGACGAGCAGTCGCGCATCCAGGTCGAGGCGCTGCGCGAGAACGCGCGTGAATTCGGCATCGAGATGTACGATGTGGACGACGTCCGCCAGGGCATCGTGCACATCATCGGGCCCGAGCAGGGCTGGACCCAGCCGGGCATGACCATCGTTTGCGGCGACAGCCACACCGCCACGCACGGCGCCTTCGGCGCGCTGGCCCACGGCATCGGCACCTCCGAGGTCGAGCACGTGCTGGCCACCCAGACGCTGATCCAGTCGAAGTCGAAGAACATGCTGGTGAAGGTGGAGGGCAAGCTGCCCCCCGGTGTGACGGCCAAGGACATCACGCTGACGATCATCGGGCGGACCGGCACCGCCGGCGGCACGGGCCACGTGATCGAATACGCCGGTAGCGCCATCCGCGAGCTTTCGATGGAAGGGCGGATGACGGTCTGCAACATGGCGATCGAGGGCGGCGCGCGGGCCGGGCTGATCGCGCCGGACGAAAAGACCTTCGACTACGTCAAGGGGCGCCCGCACGCGCCCAAGGGCGCGGCCTGGGAGGCCGCGGTGGACTACTGGAAATCCCTGCGCTCGGACGCGGGCGCGCACTACGACAAGGTGATCGAGATCGACGCCGCCGAGATCACCCCGGTGGTGACCTGGGGCACCTCCCCGGAGGACGTGCTGCCCATCACCGGCACCGTGCCGGCGCCGGAGGATTTCGAGGGCGGCAAGGCGGACGCGGCGCGCCGCGCGCTTGAATACATGGGGCTGGAGGCGGGACAGCGCCTGTCCGACATCGAGATCGATACCGTCTTCATCGGCTCCTGCACCAACGGCCGGATCGAGGACCTGCGCGAGGTCGCCCGCGTCATGGAGGGCAAGCGCGTCAAGGACGGCCTGCGGGCGATGATCGTGCCCGGCTCGGGCCTCGTGCGCGCCCAGGCCGAGGAAGAGGGCATCGCCCAGAAATTGCAGGAGGCGGGGTTCGAATGGCGCATGGCCGGCTGCTCGATGTGCCTGGGCATGAACCCCGACCAGTTGTCGCCTGGCGAACGCTGCGCCTCGACCTCGAACCGGAATTTCGAGGGGCGGCAGGGCTACAAGGGCCGCACCCACCTGATGAGCCCCGCCATGGCCGCCGCCGCCGCGGTGACTGGGAAATTGACCGACGTGCGGGAGATGATGTGATGGAAAAATTCGAGAACCTCACCGGCGTCGCGGCGCCCCTGCCGATGATGAATGTCGACACCGACATGATCATCCCCAAGCAGTTCCTCAAGACGATCAAGCGCACCGGGCTGGGCGTGAACCTGTTCGACGAGATGCGGTATGACCGCGAGGGGGCCGAGAATCCCGATTTCGTGCTGAACCAGCCGCAATACCGGGATGCGCAGATCCTGGTGACGGGGGACAACTTCGGCTGCGGCTCCTCGCGGGAGCACGCGCCCTGGGCCATCAAGGATTTCGGCATCCGCTGCATCATCGCGCCCAGCTTCGCCGATATCTTCTACAACAACTGCTTCAAGAACGGCATCCTGCCGATCGCGCTGCCGCAAGACCAGGTCGACCGTCTGATGAAGGACGCGGAAAAGGGCTCCAACGCCCGGATCGAGGTGGATCTGGAGGCACAGACGATCACCACCTCGGAGGGCGAGGTCATCCCCTTCGAGATCGACGCCTTCAAGAAGCACTGCCTGCTGGAAGGGCTGGACGACATCGGCCAGACGCTGGAGAAGGGCGCCGCGATCGACGCCTTCGAGGCGCGGGCGCGGGCCGAACGCCCTTGGCTCTGATCGCAGCGGACTGACCCGTTGCAGGGGCCGCCGGCACCGCGCCGGCGGCCTTTCTTTCCCGGCCCCCGAAATCCGGATTGTTAACGTGTGCGTGACGGGCGCTTGTGGCCGATTCCGCAGGGCCCGCAACATGTTGGTGCCTGCCGCCGGGGCGCCAAAATTCCGGACCCGAATTGATGCATTCCCGCACCACACTGTCCATCAATTTGCCCAAATGGTTTTGTTCTCTGCTCACAGTCCTTGAGCCGGAAAATGAAAGTAGGCAAAAATTGGACAAGAATGAGGCAGACCGCCACAAACGGCGGGATCAAGTTGCGACCACGGGGCGGCGACGTACCGCGCCGGGCCAGTTTGAAGGAAAACGGGCAGTGATCTCACGGGTGACATCCGCGCTGTTGCGCGCAGTCCTGGTCGGTCTGCTGGTGGCGTTGCCCTCGCTTCTGCTGCCGGGGACCGAGGCCGACACCGCGCAAATCGTGATCGTGCTGGCAATCCTGGCCTTTTTCCTGACATTCGTGGACTACTACGGACGCTATCCCAGCATCATCGAGTTCCGCTTCGCGCCGCCCTACAACCGGCTGAGGTTCACGGCGCTGGCTCTCACGGTTCTGGGGCTGTCCCTTATAACCCGCGGCCAGGCCGAGCCGACGGCCCTGACCGAGGCGCTGGCGGACTACGGCAACGTCCTTGGCCGGGCCATCGATTTTCCCTATTCGCCTGTGCGGCTGGTGGTGCTGATGATGCCTCCCGACGCCGATCCGGAGATGGTTGCCGCCCTGCGGACCGCCGCGGGCGTCTCCTATGCCGTCTCGCTGACCATGCTGGCGGTCTTCATCGTCATGGTGCGCTTGTTCGGGTGGCCGGTGCGCAACGGCGCCTTCAACGTCTGGGTCAACCTGCCCCTGTTCGATCCCACACGGGGTGGCGATGTCCTGAAACGGCTCAAACGCGACGCCGGCCTTAACGTTGTGTTAGGGATCCTCTTGCCATTTTTCTTCCCGGCACTGGTGCGCGTGGGCGGCGCGATGTTCGATCCCCTGGCGCTCAGCAACCCGCAGGCGATGATCTGGACGATGACGATATGGGCCTTCCTTCCGGCAAGCATCCTTATGCGGGGCATCGCCATATCCCGGATCGCCGACCTGATCGAGGAAAAGCGCCGCCGCGCCTACGCCCGCGCGGAAACGGAACTGTTGCAACGCGCCTGATCCTGTTGCTGGGTCTGATCCTGGCCGCGGCCCTGCCGGGCCGGGGCGACACCCTCCGCATCGCCACGTTCCACGCCGAACTGGAGCGCAAGGGCCCGGGCCTGCTGCTGCGCGACATTCTGCGCGGTGAGGACCGCCAGGTGGCGGCGGTGGCGGCGGTGGTGGCGCGGGTCGATCCCGACATCCTGCTTTTGCAGGGGGTGGATTACGATCACGGGCTTGTCACCCTTCGCGCCCTGCGCGACGTGATCGCGCAATCAGGGGCCGATTACCCCCATCTTTTCGCCCTGCGGCCCAACACGGGCATGCCGACGGGCCATGACATGGACGGCGACGGCCGCCGCGGCCGGGCGCGTGACAGGCAGGGGTTCGGCCTCTTCTCCGGGCAGGGCGGTATGGCGCTCCTGTCCCGCCACCCTGTTCTGGCCGCGCAGGCACAGGATTTCAGCGGGCTGTTGTGGCACGATCTGCCCGGGGCGCTCCTGCCGGAAACCGATGGCCGGCCCTTCCCGTCAGCCGATGCCCGGGCGGCGCTGCGGTTGGCCTCGGTCGCGCACTGGGTCGTTCCGGTCGAGGTGCCGCAGGGCCGTCTGCACCTGCTGGCCTTTCACGCGGCGCCGCCAGTCTTCGACGGGCCGGAAGATCGCAACGGCCGCCGCAACCATGATCAATTGCGGTTCTGGCGGCTGTTCCTCGACGGCCGGTTCGGACCCGCCCCCGGTGAACGCTTCGTGCTTCTGGGCGATGCGAACCTGGATCCCGTGGATGGGGTAGGCCGCAAAGGCGCGATTCGCGCCCTTTTGGCCGACCCGCGGCTTCAGGATCCGCGCCCGGCCCGGCCGGCGCCTGCGCGCCAGTCTGCGGGGCAGGCCGGCGACCCGCGGCTGGATACCGTGGCCTGGCCCACCCCGGACCCTGGCCACCTGCGCGTGTCCTACGTGCTGCCCTCGGCCGACCTGCGGGTCATCGATGCGGGGGTGCACTGGCCGTCCGAGGGCGCGCCCGGCGCGGCCGCGGCCCGCGCCGCCAGCCGTCACCGGGTGGTCTGGGTGGACGTGGCCCTAGACTAGGGCGGCGCGCGCCTTTCTTGACCCTTGCGGGCCTTCGGGCTAGGCGAAGCGGGACGCGGATCACAGGAAGGACACGGCCCATGACCCCCCCCATGCTACTCATCCTGCCCGGCGACGGCATCGGCCCGGAAGTGATGGCCGAGGTGCGCAAGGTGATCGACTGGTTCGGCACCAAGCGTGACCTTGCCTTTGACGTGCGCGAGGATCTGGTGGGCGGCGCGGCCTACGATGCGCATGGTACGCCCCTGCACGACGACACCATGGCGCTGGCGCAGTCCGCCGATGCCGTTCTGCTGGGCGCCGTGGGCGGGCCGCGCTACGACAACCTGGATTTCTCGGTCAAGCCCGAGCGCGGCCTGCTGCGCCTGCGCAAGGAGATGGACCTCTTCGCCAACCTGCGCCCGGCGCAGTGTTTCGACGCGCTTGCCGATTTCTCCAGCCTCAAGCGCGAGGTGGTCGCGGGGCTGGATATCATGATCGTCCGTGAACTGACCAGCGGGGTATATTTCGGCGAACCGCGCGGCATCTTCGAGGAGGGGGGCGAGCGCGTGGGCATCAACACGCAGCGCTATACCGAGTCCGAGATCGACCGCGTGGCACGCGCGGCCTTCGAACTGGCGCGAAAGCGCGGGAACAAGGTCTGCTCGATGGAAAAGGCCAACGTCATGGAATCCGGTATCCTGTGGCGCGAGGTGGTGCAGGCCGTGCACGATGCCGATTACCCGGACGTGGGGCTTTCCCACATGTATGCCGACGCCGGTGCCATGCAGCTGTGCCGCTGGCCGAAGCAGTTCGACGTGATCGTGACCGATAACCTGTTCGGGGACCTGCTGTCGGACGCGGCAGCGATGCTGACCGGCTCCCTGGGGATGCTGCCCTCGGCCTCGCTCGGCGCCCCGATGGAGAACGGCCGGCCCAAGGCCCTTTACGAGCCGGTGCACGGCAGCGCCCCCGATATCGCGGGGCAGGGCAAGGCCAACCCCTGCGCCTGCATTCTCAGCTTCGCTATGGCGCTGCGCTACAGCTTCGACCGGGGCAGCGAGGCGGAGCGGCTGGAACGTGCCGTGGAAAAGGTGCTGTCCGACGGCCTGCGCACCGGTGATCTGCTGAACGTCGAGGGCACCACGCCCGTGACCACCTCGGACATGGGCGACGCCATCGTCGCGGCGCTCGACGCCAGCCTCTGAGGTGCGGGCTCAGCCGGCCCGGGGCATCGCAGTGGCAGCCGTCCAGTAACCGGCGATCCGGCGGGCCAGCGCGCCCTTCTTCTCGACCATGAGCTGCGGGGCGAGGGCAAAGGCGCGGCGGCGAAGGTCGAGGCTGCGATCCGTCGCGGCTTCGATCGTGAAGCGGAGGGAGGAGGATGGCGGCACGCTGTCCGGCGCCTCGTCGCGCAGCGTGGCGCTGAGAACGACGAGATCATGGTCATCGCCCAGAAGGTCGCCCAGCTCGTCCAGCGCGTCGGCCCGGGCCGTCATCACCTCGGGCCAGGCCTCACGCAAAAGGCGGCAGTGGTACCAGTGGTATTTCACGCGCTTGCGCCATTCGTGCAGGAGGGCCGGTTCGGGCTCTTCCTGCGCCTCGTGGAAACGCTTGCGCGCACGCTTGTAGGTCTTCTTCAGCCCGCCCCGCAGGACATCGGCGGGCGCCCCCGCGATCTCCCAGTCCTCGACACGCGCGCGCGCCGCGGCAAGGCGCTCGCCGGCCTCGGCCAGGCGATCGTGCACGCCTTTCTCGGACAGAACCTCGTGCCGCTTCTCCGCGGCCCAGTCGCGCACCGGCGCAAGCATCTCGTCGGCCTGGTCGCCCGGAACATGCTCGGCCAGGCTGTCGATCGTCTCGGCCAGGACCTGCGCGTCGCGGATGTCCGAAAAAAGACGCGCGGTATCGCGGAAAACGCGGTTTTCCACCCTGTAGGTCTTCTCCAGCCCCGGCCGCACCAGCCGGAGCAGCCCGCGCAGCTTCTTCATCCGCTTGCGCAGGTCGTGTACCGAGTTCTCAAGGTCTTCGTCGGCCTTGTCCAGGGAATCGCAGGCGCGGCCGAGCTGGTCATCCGCGACCTCGCGCAGTTCGTCGACAAGCGGTTTGTTCGGTTCCAGATGATACGTCATGTCGGTCTTCATCGAACGCTGTCTCAAAGGCCTTGTTCCACGCGATCGCCTCTTGTCAAAAGCGTCTCAGATGTATAAGCGGCTGTCCACGGTCGGAGTGTAGCTCAGCCTGGTAGAGCACTGTCTTCGGGAGGCAGGGGTCGTAGGTTCGAATCCTGCCACTCCGACCAATAAATTCAGAGACTTACAAGCCCTCCGCAAATGTGCTTTCTGCTACGGTAAGCACATAGTAAGCACGGCAGAGGTAAATCCGGGTCATTTCGGGTCGAATCTGACCCGTTCGGTTACCGGTTCAGTACCATCGGCATGATTGCCATCATTGCCGAACGGAACTCGGCTTGTCGCCCGTTACCCGGAAACGGCACAACCGCAAACTGACACGGTGTTCCCGACGCTGCAATCGCAGCTTTGACTGGTGCCGCGATACCTTTCATGAAGGCCACAACAAGCGGCGCGTCGTAGTCCCTCAATCGCTTTGCCAGTGAGGCGATGCTGGCAGCGTGGACCGCCTGTCGCTCCGACCGGGACAGCCAGTTCACCGGTTCCAGTACCAGATCGTCCAGATAGAAGCCCGCTTGCTTGAAAGCATCAACAAAGGTTGGGGTGTTTCCGATGTATGGCGCGAGGGCTTGGTGAAACTGCCCGTGAACCTGACCGGTCTGCTTGTAGAAGAACGCGCCCCCGGCGGGCGCGCTTTCTCCGACGAAAAGCGCCTTGATCTGCGCGGGCCGATAACTTGCCCTCAATGGCTCGACGTCTTCATAGGTCATCCGCTGCCGCTCCGCCCCCTAAGATAGATAGAGATAGATATACCCTATAGAGAGCTTGTTTTCCTCGGAGCCGCCTTCGCGCCCCTCACACGCGCGGCGGAGGTGGCTCCGAGGGAAACAAGCGGGTTTTCCTTGGTGAGCAAGAGTGTCAAGAACGCCCAAAACCCTGTTCAACACATACCGCGTCCAGACTCGGGACGCCGCCTGAACCGGGGCCGGATGGAATCTGGATGCTTGTGATCTCGCCATCGTGCATGACAAGCCACACTGAGAACGAAACGAACCCGGCATAGGCTCCGTAGGCGTTCTTGCCGTTGACCCAACCACAATACTCCACGAAATCCGCGCCGGTTTCAGGGAGTTCAACTTCTGGCCACTCAAATATTGCCGTCGCGGCATCCCGCAACTCAAGCTCAACAAGTTGAGCAATCCTGTCCCGCTCTGCCTCGGTCAGATCGCGCGCAAAGGACTGTGCAGGAGCCGCCAAGGCCACCGCCAGGACGGCTCCGGCATAGGCGTTGCTTAAGGATACCAATGCGTGTTCCCCAGAATCTCGATGTCTGTTGTTCTGTCGTTGGCTGCTCGGTCATTGAACCTCGCACAGTCAGCCAATCCGCTTTCGTAGACATAGCCTTGCCTGGCATGTCGGTTGACGATTTCGATGTTCTCGACGGCTTGCAGGTCAACGCCTTGCAGCGGACCCAAACACAGGCCAGACTTGATGACTGAAAGGTAGATTTGCTCCGTTATCCGGTCCTGTGGCAGAACAACGCTCAACGTCCCGGATTCATACGCAACGCTATCGGGTGACCACATTTCAAGTACGCGTGAGGCGTCGGCAGCTATGTCGGCATGAAGCGGTGTTGCGATGCCAAGTGACACCAGTATGGCGGCGATGAGACGACTAAGGATCGCTGTTCTCGCGTGAGCGGGCCGATATTGCTTCGACTTGAATAACGCACAGTTCCAGTTCATCCGATGTCATCCCGGTTGCCGCATTCTCAAACCGCTCGATCAGGCCGGATTTCACCTCGTCGCGCGACCTCTCGGATGAAACGTCCAAGAGCCAATTCGGCGTTGTGCCGAGTTTTTCTGCGATCCGAACAAGCGTCGCCAAATCTGGCTCCCGCCGCCCAGATGCATAATGCGCGTATCTCCGTTCATCCAGCCCGACACGTCGGGCAGCTTCGGCATTTGAAATGCCGAGTTGCTTCACTCTTTCCCGCAACCTCTGTGACAATATCTCCATAGGAACGATATGTTCCGCGGAGGCACAGTATGGCCACGTACGTTATGTGTTGATGAAAGAACGTTCTGTAGTCAAATGAGGTGGCGCAGATGGATCAGTGCCCCACGCTTTCAGTCAATCAAATCGCATCGTTCGGAAGGTCAACGAAACCCGACGCGAGCGCAGGTGTTTTTCGCCGTCGATCACGTCGCTTTTTCGCGCGGGTATGGCGTGGGTCCATTCATGCCGCGCTTCGCCCGAGATGGTCAGAAGGCTGAGGGGCCAGAGAGCCAGATCAACCTTACGGGAACTTGGATGATGCTCGAACCTCATCACGCAGGCCGATCCGAGGCTCAGGATTGCGATTGTCTCGCCAAAGCAAGGGCGGCAGTCGATATGTGCTGAGATGCCTTGTCCGGGTAGATACTCGTTGACGATGACTTGATCCGGCGGTTTCGAGAAAATGCCTTCGCGGGCCAGCCGTATTGCTGACCCCTTCAAAAAGTCAGGCAAAGGGCCGATACGGTCTTCGCGTCGCGCCTGCCTCGCCTTGTAGTCATAGCTGTAGCCGTAGTGTTGAACGCGCCGTTTGAGATCGGCAAGCCACTCGGACGCATCGACAGCGGCAAGCAGGCCATCGGCATCGCGCCCCGTGATGTAGTCTTCGCGGTATGTCAGGCCGTCCGGAAGCTCGGGCGACGGATCAGCCGGAAAAAGCGAAAGTTGCGAAGGAGCCGTGGTCATCTATCGCGCTGTCCTCGTCTGCGTTGTTTTGGTGTGTGTATCCCGCGAAGTCCGATGGTTGGAAATCGTAGATGTCGGGTTCTGTGAATCCCGCCTTTCGTGCGGCTTCGTTCATTTTGAACGCGCCTTCATAGAATGGGCTGTCCACCGTGGAAATCACGACAACGCCACCGCGTTTCAGGTGCGATCGGCTGCTTTTCAGAAAGCGCGAGACCAAAACATGGTTTGGATTCTGGCCATACTTCGGATCGCGAGACGCGACATTCGGGAACTGAAAGATGATCGTCGCAAATCTGCGGCTGCCGATAGTTTCGGAGAGGCGGGTTGCGTCAACTCCTGTCTTAACCTGCACACCAAGTCCGATGAGTTTTCGGGCATTCTGATAGGCCGTGTCAGTCAGGTCGTCTTCCGCTTCATAGGACGTCGCGAGGATGGCACTTACTGGCCCAGCTTGACACTTTGCCAATGACAGGGAAACGCTGAAATTGCCTTCTTCGACGAACAGGACGCTGCCCAGCCGCATACGTGCCGAGAAGTCGAATTTCCCTTTCCTTTTGACGAGCTTCTTGTGTGAAAGCTGTAAGTCGGATCGACCAACGGCCTGCTGAACAGCCTCCAAGAGCGTTGATCCGCGAAATTCGTACATGGAAGCCCCCAACGGAACATAGACGCGTTCGACTATAGGGAGGCAAGGTTAACGATTGCTTCACCATGCGTTCGTTCGAGCCGCTTCTGGGGTGGGAACTAAGCCCACCCCGAAAAGTCACGGTATCTCCCAACCGATAAGGGTCTGTTTCCCTGGTCCTATCATTTTGTCCTTGGGCAACGTCTTCATCCTTCCAAAGATAATGACCGCTGCGATCTTCTATCTGCACATCATATACGGGCAGGATCATTGGAGCGTCACGGCCTCCAGCTCGATACTGGACAACGAAAACCTTGCGGCCAGTGGGCCAGACCCGAACGCCAAAGCCCGCAAGTTTGCCACACCAGACAAAGTACTCTTTCTCTCGCGGTTCGAGCTTGTCCACTAGGGTCTTGGTCAGTCGGTCTTGGGCTATTTCGCTACAGGAAGCACATAGGAAGCATGGGGTGGGTAAATACAGGTAAATCTAGGCGCGCTCCGAAAGAGCGACACACTCAAGTAGAACACTATTTTCATTGAAAAATCAAATGCTATAGGGGTAGATAAGTCATGGGCTGAATGCTCCGGATCACTAATTCCTTAGCCTTCGGGAGGCAGGGGTCGTAGGCTCGAATCCTGCCACTCCGACCAGGTAACAAGGGACCGGCAGGGCCCCTTTTCCTTTCCCAGATAATCATTGCCTCGGGCCCCCCCCGACCGCAGGAGCCGCCCCGGGCCGGTCTCAGCGAACCAGACGCGATTCTACGCTGCGGAAGCGGAAATCCTCCAACCCGCCCGGGGTTTCGAAGGTCATCTCGACGGGGATGGCGCGGGGTTGGGAAACCGTCTCGGTCGGCAGGGCCGAAACGGTGCCGGTGACCGACCCCGAGATCGTGTCGCCCGAGACCGCGCTGATCGTGACGGTGCCATCCCGGAACCCGGTCAGCACCGTGGGCAGGCGACCATGCGTCACCACGCCGTTGAGCTGGAACTTGCCCGTATGGGCTGCCAGCGCATCCTCGCCCATCTGCCGCAGCGTGGAAAAGGGGGCGGCCGCCGTGCCGCCGTACGTGCCAGGATCGGGCAGGCCGTTCACCGGGCGGCTGAGGAACAGGCTGGTATTCTCCTCTACCGAGGACAGGACGATCACCAGATCACCGGCGTCGTTCGTCTTCCAGGCGCTCACCGCCTCGTAGTCGCGCCCGTCGAGGGTGAAGCGCGCGCTCGGCGCCTCGCCCAGCATGCCGCCCCGCAGCAAGGACGCGATGAAAAGCGGCCCGGCGAACTTGCCCACCTGCTCGGCAGCCACCACCGGCAGGGCGGCGAATTTCTCCATCGGCGGTTCGGGCGTGTCCTGCACCCTGCGCGCCTCCATCGCGGCGGTGTCGCCTTCGGTCGTGATCTCGGCGCGCAGGATGCCGCCGTGCGGCTCCAGCCGCGGGGCCAGCGCCGCCATCAGCCGCGCGCCCACGGCCCCGCCGTTGTAGGGCGGAACGCGGTTGCCGGCGAAGGGTTCGTATTTCAGCGGCAGCGGCGAGAAGGGCAGCGCCTCGGCCATCCAGAGGTCGAAGGCGTGGGTCGTGCGGGTGCTGGCGGTCTGGGTGCCCTCGGCGTCGTACTCGGTGCGCGTGTAGGCCAGCGTGGCCGTCAGGTGATCGGCCTGCAGGCCAGCGATCTGGCGGTCGTCGGGCCCCTCCGCGACCGTGATGCCGACGTCATCGATGCTCCAGCTTTCCTCTCCCGGCGCCGCGCTTGCCGGGGTCAGCCGCCTGTCGACGTAGCGCAGGCCGTCCTGCAGGGCCGGGCCGTCCTGCACCTCGATGAAGTTGGTGCCGACCTCGTCCTCCCAGTGCTGGATGCGGGCGGGCTGGAACTCGGTCATGGGGCCGGCGATCCATTCGCCCGGCAGGTATTTCGAGCTGTCGTTGGCCGGCGCGATCTGCGGCGTGTCGGCGCGCGCGTGCGTCTCGAGGATCGAGGTGCCGTCGCCGGCGTAGCGAACAGAGATCGCGCGCGCCTCCTCGCAGCCGGGGCACAACAGCGGATACTCGACCAGGACCGGCGCGCGCGCCTCCTGGGCCTGTGCGGCCGCCGAAGCCGCGAGCGTGACAATCAATCCTGCGATGGCCTTCATGACGTGCCTCCCTTTGCTTCACCGAGCCGATGCCCGGGCGTTCGTCAGGGCCCACCGTGGGCCGGTGTCGCCCGAAAATCAACGGCCCCTGCGTGAAGCGGTTGTCCTGCGTCCTGGCCATTGCCCCCTCGCAGGCAGGTATTGCGTCAGTCACGGCCCGAGGGCCACTGGCAACCATCCACCGTGCCCGGCACATTCCCCGGTTTCGGGCGGGCAAGCGTCGCGATATTCCGGCAGGCATCTTGAAAATCCCGTTCAATACCCGCACTACCTGAAATTGGGTCTTTGCCGGCGCGCGAAGGGCCTTGCCACGAAGGGGACGGACCGCATGACCAAGACGGCGCTCATCACCGGGATCACGGGGCAGGACGGCTCGTATCTGGCGGAGTTTCTGCTTGAGAAGGGCTACGAGGTGCACGGGATCAAGCGGCGTGCCTCGTCTTTCAACACGCAGCGGATCGATCACATCTACCAGGATCCGCACGATCCGCATCCCAGGCTCAAGCTGCACTACGGCGATCTGGCCGACACGCTGAACCTGACGCGGATCCTGTCGGAGGTGCGGCCCGACGAGGTCTACAACCTCGGGGCGCAGAGCCACGTCGCGGTCAGCTTCGAGACGCCGGAGTACACGGCGGACGTGGACGCCATCGGCACCCTGCGCCTGCTGGAGGCGATCCGCTTTCTCGGGCTGGAGACGACGACGCGGTTCTACCAGGCCTCCACCTCGGAACTCTACGGGCTGGTGCAGGAGACGCCGCAGACCGAGACGACGCCGTTCCACCCGCGCTCGCCCTACGCGGTGGCCAAGCTCTATGCCTACTGGATCTGCGTGAACTACCGCGAGGCCTACGGGATCTACGCCTGCAACGGGATCCTGTTCAACCACGAGAGCCCGCGCCGCGGCGAGACCTTCGTCACCCGCAAGATCACCCGCGGGCTGGCCAATATCGCCCAGGGGCTGGAGCCCTGCCTGTACATGGGCAACATCGACGCCCTGCGCGACTGGGGCCATGCGAAGGATTACGTACGCATGCAGTGGCTGATGCTGCAGCAGGAGGTGCCGGAGGATTTCGTCATCGCCACCGGCCAGCAGCATTCGGTGCGCGCGTTCATCACCTGGGCCGCGGCGGAACTGGGGATCACCCTGGCGTTTTCCGGCACCGGCGTGGAGGAGATCGGCACGGTGACGGCGGTGACGGGCGACGCCGCGCCGGCGGTGAAGCCGGGTGACGTGATCCTGCGCATCGATCCCGCCTATTTCCGCCCCGCCGAGGTCGAGACGCTGCTGGGCGATCCCGGCCGCGCCAGGGCCCGGCTGGGCTGGCAGCCCGAGATCTCGGCCCGCGAGATGTGCGCGGAGATGGTGGCCGAGGATCTGCGCACCGCGCGGCGTCACGCGCTGCTCAAGGAGCACGGGTACGACCTGCCCGTGAGCATGGAATGAGCCCGGCCCGCCGGGCCGGCCGCGGGAGGTGGGGATGAAGTATTACGTCGCGGGCCACCGGGGCATGGTCGGAGGCGCGATCCTGCGCCGGCTGCAGGCCCGGCGGGCGGCGGGGGAGGACATCGATCTTGTCACCCGCACCCACGCCGAGCTTGACCTGACCGACCAGGCGGCGGTGCGCGCCTTCTTCGCCGCGGAGCGCCCCGACGTGGTGATCCTGGCCGCCGCGCGGGTGGGGGGCATCCAGGCCAACAACAGCTACCCGGCGGATTTCATCCACGACAACACGATGATCGCCTGCAACGTGATCCACCAGGCCTTCGGGGCGGGCGTCACGCGGCTGCTGCAGCTGGGATCCTCCTGCATCTATCCCCGGCTCGCCGAGCAGCCGATGCGCGAGGACGCGCTGCTGACCGGCCCGCTGGAGCCCACGAACGAACCCTATGCCATCGCCAAGATCGCCGGGATCAAGCTCTGCGAGAGCTACAACCGCCAGCACGGCACCGATTTCCGCTCGGTGATGCCCACCAATCTCTACGGCCCCGGCGACAACTTCCACCCCGAGAACTCCCATGTCCTGCCCGCCCTGATCCGCCGCTTCCACGAGGCGGTGCAGGCCGGCCGGTCCGAGGTGACGATCTGGGGCAGCGGCCGCCCCCGGCGCGAGTTCCTGCACGTGGACGACATGGCCGAGGCCTCGCTCTTCGTGCTGGACCTCGACAAGGCCACCTACGCCGCCAACACCGCGCCGATGCTCAGCCATATCAACGTGGGCACGGGCAGCGACGTGTCGATCCTGGAACTGGCCGGGATGGTGGCGAAGGTGACCGGCTTCACCGGCCGCATCACCACGGACCCGTCGAAACCCGACGGCACGCCGCGCAAGCTGATGGATGTCTCGCGGCTGGCGCGGATGGGCTGGACGGCGCGGATCGGGCTGGAAGAGGGCATCGCGCAGACCTACGACTGGTTCCGCCGGGCCGAGACGCTGCGCGCGTGAGCGGCGCGGATGAGCAGGAAGAGGAGGCACCCTTGAGCCAGCAGACCATCACCCCCGTCCTGCTTTGCGGCGGGTCCGGCACGCGGCTCTGGCCGCTCTCGCGCAAGTCCTACCCCAAGCAGTTCGCGCCCTTGATGGGCCGCGAGAGCCTGTTCCAGGCCTCCGCGCGGCGGCTGTCGGGGGCGGAGTTCGCGGCGCCGGTGATCCTGACGGGCGAGCCCTTCCGCTTCATCGTCACCGAGCAGCTGGCCGCGGTCGAGCAGGCCCCGCAGACCATCCTGATCGAGCCCGAGGGCCGCAACACGGCGCCGGCGGTGCTGGCCGCCGCGCTCTGGCTGCAGGCGCGCGACCCCGGGGCGCTGATGCTGGTGGCGCCCTCCGACCACGTGATCCCCGGGCCCGAGGGCTTCCGCGCGGCGGTGCGGGCGGCGGCGCCGCGGGCGGCCGGCGGCGATCTGGTGACCTTCGGGATCGCGCCCGACCGGCCCGAGACGGGCTATGGCTACCTCGAACTGGCGCCGGGCGCCGATCCGGGGGCGGGGGCGCCGCAGGACCTGGCCCGCTTCGTCGAGAAACCCGACGCCGCCCGCGCCGCCGAGATGCTGGCGGCGGGCCGCTACCTGTGGAACGCGGGGATCTTCCTGTTCTCCGTGCGCGCGATCCTTGAGGCCTACGAGGCGCATGCGCCGGCGCTGCTGGAGGGGGTGCGCGCCGCCCTCGCCGGGGCCGAGAGCGACCTGGGCTTCTGCCGCCTGGACAGCGACCCCTGGACGGGGGTGGAGGACATCTCGATCGACTACGCGATCATGGAGAAGGCCCCCAACCTCGCGGTGATGCCCTACGGCGGGGCCTGGTCGGACCTGGGCGGCTGGGACGCGGTCTGGCGCGAATCCGGGCCCGACGCGGCCGGCAATGTCACCTCCGACAACGCCACCGCGATCGACTGCCGCGACACGCTCCTGCGCTCGGAGAGCGGCACGCTGGAACTGGTGGGGATCGGGCTGGAGGACGTGGTGGCGGTGGCCATGAACGACGCGGTGCTGGTGGCCCACAAGTCCGAGGCGCAGCGCGTGAAAGAGGCGGTCGCGGCCCTCAAGCACCGCGGCGCCAGGCAGGCGGCGGCCTTCCCCGTGGATCACCGCCCCTGGGGCTGGTTCGAGAGCCTGGTGGTCGGCGAGCGCTTCCAGGTCAAGCGCATCGTCGTCCATCCCGGCGCGGCGCTGTCGTTGCAGAGCCATCACCACCGGTCGGAGCACTGGATCGTGGTGCAGGGCACCGCCAGGGTCACGGTGGACGACACGGTCAAGCTGGTCACCGAGAACGAGAGCGTCTACATCCCCCTGGGCGCGGTGCACCGCATGGAAAACCCCGGCAAGCTGCCCATGGTCCTGATCGAGGTCCAGACCGGATCCTACCTGGGCGAGGACGACATCACCCGCTACGACGACGTCTATGCCCGCGGATGACCGGTGCCCCGGCGTGTCAGTTGGTCAGCACCACGTCCTGCCGGATGTGGCTGCCGTCCTGTACCGCCCGCACCAGGAAGTCGGCGACCGACGCGCGCGAGATGACGCCGTTGTGCCAGGTCTCGGGCCGGTCGAGCACCTTGTAGTTGGCAACCCGGTCGCTGCGGGTCAGCAGGGTGGGCCGCACGATGGTCCAGTCCAGGTCGCTGGCCTCGATCAGGTCCTCCTGCCGGCTCTTGTCGGTGTAGATGCGCCCCAGCACGAGATCGGCAAGGCGCCGTTCCGGGCGGCTCAAGGCGGCGCGGCTGCGGCCGGCACCGATGCCGGTGACCGCCAGCAGGCGGCGGGCCTCGGCCTTTTTCATGGCATCGATCATCACCTCGGTGGCTTCGGAAAACAGCCGCGTCGGCTTGATGAAATTCGCCGGGGTCTCGCTGACGCCGAGCGCCATGACAACGGCATCCACCCCCTCGACCGCGCGGGCCACGTCGAGCCGGCTGCGTGCATCGCCGGGCATGCGTTCCAGCATGTCGTGATCGGCCGGGATCGCCTCGGCCGAGCGGGCGAAGGCCCGTACCCGCATCCCCGACTCCAGCGCCCGCGCGACCGTGGCGCGGCCGATACCGCGGCTGGCCCCAACGACAAGAAGGTGAGGGGGGGATTGCGTCTGGTCTGATGGACTGGTCTGTGTCATCGGGACTCCGCTGCGCCTGTCCCCTTTATGTGAGGCAAAAGCCGCCTCGGGCAAGGTGTTCCCGGGCGGTGCCGGCGGAGCCGGCACCGATGGGTCGGGGCGCGTACGGTTGCGGCGTACGGGTCGGCCCGGTCAGCCGTCCGGCGTGGTGCGGACGCCGGTGGCCGGGCCCGCCGTCCGCCCTCGGGCGTCCGCCCTGGATCCGGCGTCAGTTGGGCCGGTCGCCCATTTCGGCGCGGATCTGCTGGCGCAGGATGTCGATGGGGATCGTCTTGCCGTCGCGCTTGAAGCACCAGTAGGTCCAGCCGTTGCAGGAGGGCGCCCCCTCCAGCGCGGCCCCGACCTGGTGTATCGAGCCTGTGACGTTGTCGGCCACGAGCGTGCCGTCCGCGCGGACCTTGGCGGCGGCCTTGCCGTTGGCCGAAGTCAGCGTCTCCCCCGGTCGCAGCATGCCCCGCTCGATCAACTGGCCGAAGGGAATCCGCGGCGCCGCGCGCTTGCTGGTCGAGACGGCCAGGGCCTCCCGGTCGTACTTGCGGATGCTGGCAAGCCGTTTCTCGGCCACCTCCCGGTAGGCGGCCTCGCGCTCGATCCCGATGAAATCGCGTCCCAGCATCTTGGCCACGGCGCCGGTGGTCCCGGTGCCGAAGAAGGGGTCGAGCACCACGTCGCCGGGGTTGGTGCTGCCCACAAGGACGCGATGCAGCAGCCCCTCGGGCTTTTGCGTGGGATGGGCCTTTTCGCCGTTTTCGGTCTTCAGCCGTTCCTGGCCGGTGCATAGCGGCAGCACCCAGTCGCTGCGCATCTGCAACCCGTCATTCAGCGCCTTCAGCGCCTCGTAGTTGAAGGTGTACCTGCCGCCTTCTTCCTTGCTGGCCCAGATCATCGTTTCATGCGCGTTGGTGAAGCGCTTGCCGCGGAAATTCGGCATCGGGTTGGACTTGCGCCAGACCACGTCGTTGAGGATCCAGTAACCGGTATCCTGCAAGGCCGCGCCAACGCGGTAGATGTTGTGATAGCTGCCGATCACCCAGATCGCGCCGCCAGGTTTCAGAAGGCGGCGGGCCGCGGCCAGCCATTCGCGCGTAAACGCGTCGTAGGCGGCAAAGGACGCGAACTGATCCCAGGCATCATCGACGGCGTCCACCTGGCTGCCCTCGGGGCGCTGAAGATCGCCGCGGAGCTGCAGGTTGTAAGGCGGATCCGCGAAGACCAGGTCGACGGATTCGGCCGGAAGGCTCTGCATGACCTCGATGCAATCGCCGTCCAGAATCGTGTTCAGAGGGAGCGCCTGCGCGCCCGCGGTCTTTGTCTTGGTTTTCATCTTCTGCCTCGTTCCCCGGCGCTTCCTGCGCTCTGGTTATGGGCACAAAAGATGAGTCAAACCCGATTCGTCGTCAATTTCTTTTTTGAATCAGGGACTTATTGATTTTTCTTGATACAATATATTGTGCACCGTGGTGAAGGAGCGCCTATGGTGTGGGGTTACGCCGAGATCTAGAAGCGCCTGCTGGTGCGCCCGCGAACTGTATCCCACGTTGGTTTCCCATCCATAGCCCGGGAACTGTTGCGCCAGCTCCCGCATCACGGCATCGCGGTGCACCTTGGCCATGATCGATGCGGCCGCGACCGAGACCGACAGGGCATCGCCCTTCACCAGCGCCTGCGCAGGGACAGGGAGGTCCCTGGGGATCATGTTTCCGTCGACCAGCGCCAGGCAGGGCGGCCGGCTCAGCCCGGCCACGGCCCGGACCATCGCCAGATGCGAGGCGTACAGGATGTTCAGAGCGTCAATCTCTTCCACCGACGCGTGCCCGATTGAGACTTCGGCGCAGCCCATCAGCCTCTCGCACAGGGCGCTCCGACGCTGTGGCGTCAGGGCCTTGGAATCGTGCAGCCCGTCCGGGATGCAGGCGGGATCCAGAACCACTGCCGCCGCCGTGACCGGGCCCGCCAGCGGCCCGCGCCCGACCTCGTCGACCCCGGCCACGCGCAGGGCCCCGCCCTTCAGGGCGGCGGATTCGTGGTGAAAGCTGGGGCCGTCGCTGGGCATGGGGGTCAGAAATCACAGCCGGAATGAAAAGGGAAGGGCCAAGGCCCTTCCCGCCTGCTCGACCATGTCTGGGGGGATGTCAACGCCCCTGGCCCATGCGGTATCCGTGCCGGTGCAGGCAGCGACCCCGGTAGACCACGCGGCCGTGGTGGGCGTGGTGGCGATGGTGAAGATGGCGCCCCCCTGCGTGCCGGTGGTGCCCGATTCGCGTGGCGCATTTCCGGGGCAGGGCGGTGTGATGGCCGTAATGGCGCCGCAGGCAGTGCCGGCCAAAGCCGCGCAGCGGGCCGGCGCGGGTGTGCAGACGGACGTGGCACCGGCCCGGCAGCACCTTGTGGTAGCGGTCGTGGTGCCGGTGTGTGCGGCCGTGATGACCCCGGTGGTGCCTGTATCGCGTGACGGCGGCATCGTCCTTGTCGGCGATCGCGGCGCCGATGATGGCGAGCGCGGCGGCGCCGGCGATCCATTTGGCAAGGTCGTCGTCGCCGGCGCGTGCGGGGGCGGCGGTCAGTCCGGCCAGCGCGAGCGCGGCGGCCAGTATCGTGCAGATGAAGGTGCGATGTGTCATCGGGGGGTCCTTTCCTGCCCTGTCGGGTCTGTATGGGCTGCGGGGAGCGCGGCCGTGGTACATCGAAGCGGGCCGCGCGGCATGACCCGACGGTCAGCGCGGGGGCCGGGAAAGGCAATATCGCCACGATGTTATCCGATAACGGCCCCGAAACCGTCCCGGCGGGCGCTTGGGATATTGAATAGCCGGGCCCGGCGCATCATCGTGGCGGCATGAAACAGATGTTCTTTTCCCTGATGCTCGCCGCGGGTGTCGCCCTCGGTTCTGCCGCGGCGGCCGAGGCGGCCTGTTACGCCGACTACAAGGCCAAGCGCGACAATCCGCTTGAGCTGCATTATGGTGTCATGCAGGTTTCGTCCTGTGACCGCACGGCCGCCGCCGCGGAGATCGCGCCGCGGCTTGAACGGGACGGCTGGACGCTGCTGAAGGTGCTTTCGGTGTTCGACGAGTCCGGCCTGAACAACGAGAGGAAGTCGCGTGCAGGACAGTACTACCTCCGCTACTGAAACCCTCAGGTCCGGCAACCGGATCGTCGTCGCGGGGCTCGCGGCCGTCGTGGCGATCCTGCTGGGGGCGGCGGTGCTGTTGTTCCTCAACCTTCCGGACGCCAACGCCTTCAACGAACGGGTCGAGCGGATTTTCGTCGAGAACGACGACCTGACCTCGCAGGCCGAGATCAAGTTGCTTGAGATCCTGGCGCAATCGGGCACCGCCTTTTCCGACACGCTGACCAGTTACCGCATGGTGATCTTCGTGCTGCTGGTCTTTGCCACGGCGTTGCTGGTGGCGGCGCTGGTTTTCCTGATCATGCTGATCACGCTCAACCGCCGCATGGCCCAGATCGAGCGCTCGGGCATCCAGGTGAGTTCGTTGATGATCAGCCGCGCCGAGAACACGGTCTACCTCAACAACCTGGACTTCAAGCTGACCGACGCGGCGATGGAGACGCTCTCGGTCCTGGCGGAGGCGCGTCTGGACGGTGACGTGCTTTCCGGGGCCGAGATCGAGGCGATGATCTCGGGGCGCATCGCTGACGACTGCGAAGAGGCGGCCGGCGCGACCCGGGTCAAGCGGCTGCGGGATGCCCTGGGCAACCAGCTGGTCAGCGAGCTTCTGGTCAAGAACATCGCGCGCCGGGGCTACATGCTGGCCATCGACAAGGACGTCATAAAGATGGTCTGACGAACCGTGCCCGCGCACAGGCATGTGGCCGCGCGATGCCTTCGGTAATGTCCTGGCCCAATCTCGCAGGTAACGGTCGGCAACCCGCCCGATCCAGGCGTCCTCGGCCACGTCGGCGCGCAGACCCGCGAGCCCGCTGAGGATCTCGGTGTACTTGTCGATTTCGCCGAAGCCCGGGTGCGGACAGATGGCCCGGACCCAATCCAGTTGAAACTTGTCCTTGGAATTCCCGTTCGGCGAGGGGGCCTGTTCCCGGTTTTTCAGAAACGCGTTGCCCACCACCAGCACGTCCAGCCGGGTGCCCATGATGCAGCGAAAGCCATCCTCGAGGCAGTCCGGGATCGGGTCGTTCCGGCCATTGAAAGAGGCGCTGTCGATCAGGGCATGTGACCGGGGATTGGTCTGGTGGGGCACGGTCTGGATGCAGGCGCTGTGATCCACCCGCGTGACCGCCGGGATCTCGCAGCGCGGCACATTCGGCTGGTCGGTCGCGAAAAGTGCCTTTTCCTCCGCCAAGGGCGCGTGGGGCGAATTGCATCCGGCCATTCATCCAGCCGACCGCCTTGCCGTTCGCCAGCGCGCACCATCCGCATCGCCTGACGCGGGCGGGATCAAGACGTCGTCGGAGCCCCCTCGCGCAGGAGACGGCCATTCGCAACGCAGGTGAGCGCCACGCCGTCCGCCGGACACAGGTCCCGGCGGCGATGGCGCGCGCTATCCAACCGCCGGAAACACGCTGGTTTTCTTGACCGTCCCATAAACGAAGCTGGTGTCGATCGAGGCGATGCCGCCGATGCGGTGGATGCGATTGCGGATGAAGTCCTCGTAGGCATCCAGATCTGGCACGACTACCCGTAGTTGATAGTCCGATGCCCCGGTCAGCACGTGGCACTCCAGAACCTCTTCGATGGCCATCACACGGGTCTCGAAACGCTGCACGTCCTCTTCGTTGTGACGTTCCAGGCGAACGCGGACGAAGACGGTGATCGGCAGGCCGTAGGCCTTGGCGTCGACCTCGGCGCTGTAGCCGCGGATCGCGCCGCCGTCTTCCAGGAGGCGCAGCCGGCGCAGGCAGGGCGACGGTGAAAGATTGACCCGTGCGGCAAGGTCCTGGTTGGTCATGCGGCCATTGGCCTGCAGGGCGCGGATGATCTGGCGGTCTTTGCTGTCCATATCGCGGCTCATTGGCAGAAAATGCCATAAAATTAAATTTGATTGGTATAATTTGCAAGCAAATGTCCCTTTGGCCAAGGCAAGCTGTCGGAAGATCCGAGAAACGAGGTTGCCATGAACTCTCCTCAAGGCTTTGCCACACGTGCCATTCATCACGCCTATGACCCGATGGAAAACGACGGCGCCCTGACCCCGCCCCTGCACCTGACGTCGACCTTTTCCTTCGGCAGCACCGAAGCCGGGGGCGAGATCTTCGCTGGCGAGCGCGAGGGCCATGTATACAGCCGCATCTCGAACCCGACCTGCGATCTGCTGGAACGGCGCATCGCCACGCTGGAGGGCGCCGAGGCCGGTCTGGCCCTGGCAAGCGGCATGGGGGCGATCACGGCGGTTCTCTGGACGCTTCTGTCGCCCGGCGACGAGGTGATCGTGGACAAGACGCTCTATGGCTGCACCTTCGCCTTCATGCGGGACGGTCTGGCCAAGTGGGGCGTGACGATCACCCATGTCGACATGAGCCGGCCCGAAAACCTCCGGGCGGCGATCTCGGGCAAGACCCGCATCGTCTATTTCGAGACACCGGCCAATCCGAACATGCGCCTCGTGGACATCGCGGCGGCCGCCGAGATCGCCCATGCCGCCGGGGCGCAGGTGGTGGTCGATAACACCTATGCGACCCCTTACCTGACGCGCCCGATCGAGCAGGGCGCCGATATCGTTGTGCATTCCGCCACCAAGTACCTCGGCGGGCATGGGGACGTCGTGGCCGGGCTCGTGGTCGGAACGGCCGAGCAGGTCGCCGAGATCCGGCTGGTCGGGATGAAGGACATGACAGGGGCGGTGATGGCGCCGTTCAACGCGATGCTGGTCCTGCGAGGTTTGAAGACGCTTGCCCTGCGCATGGACCGCCACTGCGCATCGGCTGGGCGTGTTGCCGCCTTCCTCGACGCGCATCCCGCCGTCCGGGCGGTGCATTTTCCCGGGCTGGACAGCTTTTTGCAAAGAGACCTTGCCGAGCGCCAGATGACGCAGCCCGGTGCCATGATCGCGTTCGAGATCGAAGGCGGGATGGAGGGCGGCGCCCGCTTCATGAACGGCTTGAAGATGATCCAGCGGGCGGTGTCGCTCGGGGACGCTGAAACCCTGATCCAGCATCCCGCCTCGATGACGCACTCCACCTACACGCCCGAAGAGCGCGCCGCGCACGGCATCAGTGACGGGCTGATCCGCCTGTCCGTCGGGCTGGAAGAGGTCGAGGACATCATCGCCGACCTGTCCCAGGCGCTGCCGGCCCCCGAGCGCCACGCCGCCGAGTGAGGGATCGCATCATGACCAACGATCTGGTCCACCTGAAAACCATCGAGCAGCGCCTGCTGTGGCTGTCGCACTGGATGATCCACCATGCCAACCATGTTCGGCCCAAGGCCGACGCGATCAAGGTCGGTGGTCACCAGGCATCGACGGCCTCGGTGGTGTCCATCATGACGGCGCTGTATTTCTCGGCCCTGCGCCCCGAGGACCGGGTGGCCGTCAAGCCGCATGCCTCGCCGGTTTTCCACGCCATGCAGTTCCTGATGGGCAACCAGACCCGCGAGAAGATGGAAGATTTCCGCGGATTCGGGGGGGTGCAATCCTACCCCTCGCGCACCAAGGACATTGACGATGTCGATTTCTCGACCGGTTCGGTGGGGCTCGGGGTGGCGATCACCTCCTTCGCGTCAATCGTGCAGGACTACATTGCCGTCAAGAGCTGGGGTGCAGCGGCCCCAGCGGGCCGGATGGTGGCGCTGCTGGGCGATGCCGAGCTGGACGAGGGCAATATCTACGAGGCGCTGCAAGAGGGCTGGAAGAACGATCTGCGCAACTGTTGGTGGATCGTCGATTACAACCGCCAATCGCTTGACGGGATCGTGCGCGAGGGCCTGTTCGAACGGATCGAGAAGATCTTCGACGCCTTCGGCTGGGACGTGGTGCGCATCAAGCATGGCGCGTTGCAGCGCGCGGCCTTCGCCGAGCCGGGCGGCGAGCGCCTGCGCGACTGGATAGACGCCTGCCAGAACCAGGAATATGCGGCGCTGACCTATATGGGCGGGGCGGTCTGGCGCAAGCGCCTGAAGGACGATCTGGGCGACCAGGGCGATGTCGCGGCGCTGATAGACCGGCGCAGCGACACGGAACTGGCCGCCCTTATGGAGAACCTCGGGGGCAACTGTGTGGAGAGCATGGCCGAGGCGTTCGCCGCTATCGACCATGACCGACCGACCTGCTTCCTGGCCTATACGATCAAGGGCTGGGGCACCCCGATTGCGGGGCACAAGGACAATCATGGCGGGCTGATGAGCAAGGCCCAGTTCGCGGAATGGCAGGCCCACATGGGGGTCGCGCAGGGCGCGGAATGGGATCCCTTCGCAACGGTGGATGATCCGCAAGCGCTTCGTGCGTTTCTGTCGGATGTCCCGTTTTTCGCGGCCGGCCCTCGGCGGTATCGTGACGACAAGCTTGATGTCCCGTCCATCGCTCTGGACGGCTCCCGGGAGATCTCGACCCAGATGGCGTTCGGCAGGGTCCTCGACGACCTGTCCAAAGGCGACAGTCCGCTGGCGGACCGCATCGTCACCGCCTCTCCTGACGTTACCGGAACCACGAGCCTCGGTCCATGGGTCAACCGGCGGAAGCTGTTCGCGCGGTCCGAGCAGACCGATGCCTTCATCGAAAACCGCATCCCCTCGACGGCGAAATGGGAGTTCTCGCCCCAGGGGCAGCATATCGAACTGGGTATCGCGGAGATGAACCTGATGCTGCTTCTGGGCGCGGCGGGGCTGTCGCACAGCCTTTTCGGCAAGCGGCTCATCCCCATCGGTACGCTCTACGATCCCTTCGTCGCCCGCGGCCTCGATGCCTTGACCTATGCCTGCTACCAGGATGCGCGCTTCATGCTGGTCGGGACGCCTTCGGGCGTGACCCTAGCGCCGGAAGGGGGCGCGCACCAGTCCGTCGGCACGCCCCTTATCGGCATGTCGCAGGACGGGTTGGCCGCCTTCGAGCCCGCCTTCGCCGATGAGCTGGCCGTAATCATGGAATGGGTCTTCGATTATCTGCAGCGCGATGGCGAGGGAGATCCGGACGAACGTACCTGGCTGCGCGACGAAACCGGCGGCTCTGTCTATCTGCGCCTGTCCACCAACCCGATCGAACAGCCCGGAAAGCGCGTCGATGACGACTTCCGCCAAGGTGCGATCGACGGCGGCTACTGGCTGCGTAAGCCGGGGCAGAATTGCGACGTGGTGATCGCCTATCAGGGCGCCATAGCCCCCGAGGCCATCAAGGCCGCCGGCATGATCGGCGAGGGACGCCGGGATGTCGGCGTTCTTGCCGTGACATCCGCCGACCGGCTGAACGCCGGGTGGACGGCTGCGCAACGCGCCCGGTCGCGCGGCAACCGGGCCGCGCAATCCCATATCGAAAGCCTGATCGCGGACCTGCCACCGCACTGCAAAATCATTACCGTCATTGACGGCCACCCGGCGACGCTCGCCTGGCTGGGGTCTGTCGCGGGCCATCGGACCATTGCCCTGGGCGTCGAGCATTTCGGCCAGACCGGAACGATCGCGGATCTCTATCGGGATCACGGCATGGATGCTGCCGCCATCGTCGAAAGAGTGAACGGTTTGACCGCCGGCAAACCCGTGCATCCCGCTGTGGTGTCCAACCTGTCGACCGCGTGAGACAAGCCCGGAGTCCCCGGGGCGGCATGATCGACTGCGCTTCGCGTTTTCGCCATACGGGTGGTGGGGTTCATCCCCTGTGAAGGCGTTTTGGCTCCCGGCCGCGATGCCTGGGCCGGGTCCGGCCGGGACAACCTGCCTGACCGCGGAACCGGCCGGCCTGGCCAACGTGTCGTCTCAAACCGTCGCAGGGCTGGTTCCTGCGTTACCGTTGGCGCAAATCGAACGGCTCGCGCGTGCCCTTTCCGATAATATTGCGCGTCGTCTTGCTCATGATGCTCCAACTCACTGGTCTCTTGGAGACACCGGCAAACCCCGGCCTCTTGACGCTTGACGATCTTGCCAGGACCTGACGACGTACGGGAAACGCCTGCCTGCCGGGTTTCGGGCAAGAAATGGTGTTCTGGTCGTCGACCACACCCGTTTGCCGCGGGGATCATCCCCTGCGACGGTGGGCCAAAGGTGACGATCGGGGATACGGCCAGAGCGACTTGCGCAGGACTTGAACGACCCTCCCGGGTTCGAGATTGACAACAATGGACAATTATGTCCAAGGTTTCCAACGACCGACGGCCAGCGGTGGATGTGGCGCGTCGCACACAGGGAGTATCAATAATGTTCTTAAGGAAAATCATGACTTTGAGTGCCACGGTGGCGATGCTCGCCGTGGCGCCGGCTTGGGCGCAGACCGAACTCAAGCTTGCCACTGATTCCGGGGCCAAGGGCTCGCCCTCGGGAGATGCGCTGGACCGTTGGGCCAGCCTCATCGAGGAGGGCACAGATGGCGAGGTCGAGGTCGACGTCTTCTACCAGAACGAGCTGGGCAGCCAGGCCGAGGTGTTCGACCTGTTCGTCGCCGGCGACATCGACATGATGATCAACTGGCCGATCACGGCCTATGACGAGCGCCTCGGCGTGCTCTTCACGCCTTACATGGTCACCAGCTGGGACGAGGCCTTCGAGGCATACAAGCCCGGCGGCTGGGTCAACGACATGCTGGTTGGCATCTACGACGACCTGGGGCTGAAGTTCTTCGGCCCGTGGCCCGAGGGCTTCAACGGCATCGCATCGGCGGACAAGTACGCGATGACCGAGGAGGAGGCCGCCGATCTCAAGATCCGCGTGCCGGCGATGTTCCCGATGGCGGAATCGGTCCAGGCGCTCGGCTACCAGACGGCGACGATCGACTGGAGCGAGGTCTTCACCGCGATCCAGACGGGCGTCGTCGACGGGGACGGCGCGAACATCATCTACTGGGATTACGAGTACTTCCGCGACGTGCTCGACTACTACAACCAGACGAAGATGCAGTTCGTGACCGGCGTGATCGCGATGAACAATCAGTCCTGGGAAAGCCTGTCGGAGGAGCACCAGGAGGTCGTGCGGGAGTCGGCCCTGACCGTGATGGAAGAGGCCTTCGAACAGGCCCAGGAGCGTGACCAGTACTATATCGAGCAAGCCAAGAAGGCGGGCATGGAATATATCGAGCCCTCCGAAGAGCAGCTTGCCGAGATGGCCAAGAAGGTTCGCGCCGAAGTCTGGCCGCTGATGGAGAAGCGCATCGGCAGCGAGATCATGGACACGATCCGTGAAAATGCCAGCGACCTCTGAGCGGACGCCCGGCCTCGCCCGGGCGGGCGGCGCCATCGCGGTCACGCTGGACGTGATCGGGGTGGCGTCCTCCGCCGTGGTTGTCGGGCTGATGTTCTTTCTCGTCGTCGCCCGCTACGTGCTGGGGCTGTCGGTGGTCGGGCTGCATGAACTCATCATGCTGGCCGCCGTGGCGCTTTACATGACCGGGGCGGTGATCGCCTCTCGCAAGCGCGAGCATCTGACCGTGGACTGGATCGCGGGCAACATCGTGAACCCCCGCACAAAGGCGGCGCACGACCTCCTGATCGCGGTGCTGACGGTCGTGATAACCTGCTTCTTCATGGTCTGGGCCTACTACATGTTCACCTGGGGGATGAAGCGGCCGCAGACGACGCCGGCCTACCAGATCCCGCTGTGGATTCCGCAGGTCGCCATCGGCGCGGCCGCCGTGGGATGTTTTGCCTATGCCATCCGGGACGCGGTGCAGGCTCTGCTCCGTCTCAAACGACGCTGAGATCACGGAAAAACACGCATGTATGCCCTTATCGCCCTACCGCTCCTCATCATTCTGATGGGGCTTGGACTTCCTGTCGCCTGGTCGTTCGCCGGCGTGCTGGCCTATCTGACGTGGGTGTACGATGCAAACCTTAACACCCTGATGCTGCAAGGGTTCCGGTCGCTCAATTCCGTGGTGCTCGTGGCGCTGCCCCTGTTCATCCTGACCGGCTATCTCATGCAGTCGGGCGGGATCGCGCAGCGCATCATCGCCTTCGTCAGCCGCATCGCGACGGGCCGTGGCGGGATGGGCACGGCGATGGTGCTGTCGTCCAGCGTGTTCGGGGCGATCTCGGGCACCGCGACCGCCGCGATCGCGTCGATCGGCTCGATCATGACCGACCCCTTGGCCGAGCGGGGCTATCCCCGCGGGCGCATCGCCGCACTTCTGGGGATCTCCTCGCTTCTCGGGATCCTGATCCCACCCTCGATCACGATGATCCTGTTCGCGGTGGTCACCCGCCAGTCCGTGGCGGCCTGTTTCGCGGCAACGATCGGGCCGGCGATCATCCTGATCATCGGCCTCATCCTTTACAACCGGTTCCTCGTGGGGCGCGCTTTCGACGAGACCGCGCAGACCGAGGCGCCGGAGGAAAGCTTCGGCCGAGTCACGTTCAAGGCATTGCCGGCCCTGTCGCTGCCGCTGATCATTCTCGGCGGCATCTATGGCGGTATCTTCACCCCGACCGAGGCCGCGGCGGTGGCCGCGGTTGCCGCGCTGGTCGTCGGCGGCGTGATTTACCGCGAATTCACCTGGGGCAGCCTAGGCCGCAGTGTGGTGAGCGCGGCCGAGACGACGGGCTCGATCATCCTGATCCTGCTGTTTTCCTTCATGATCTCGCGCATCCTGTCCTTCGAGCGCATTCCCCAGGACATGACGGAGGCGATTCAATCCGTCATCGGCAACCCGATCGCGGCATTGCTGGTGGTCAACCTCGTACTGATCGTTGCGGGCGCGCTGATGGACGACGTCTCGGTGACGGTGGTCATCGCGCCGCTGTTCCTGCCGCTGGTGGTCGCCAACGGCGTGGACCCGGTGCATTACGCGGCCATCGTGGCCACTTCCGTGGTCATCGGCGCGAACAGCCCGCCGGTCGCGCCGACGCTGTTCCTGTCGTGCAAGATATGCCGCGTGCCCATTCTGCAGGCCGTGATGCCGGCGATCGGCCTGATGGGGTTCGTGGCGTTGCCGGTGATGCTGCTGACGACGTTCTGGCCGGACCTGTCACTGACGATTCCGCGCCTGCTCGACCTGATGTAGACGCGGCTGTCCGGGATTATGCCCCGGACAGCCGCGCGAGGCGTGTCCAGACCTCTGCCGTGTCGGGGCGGGGCACCCAGACGCGCACGGCCTGCTCATCAACCCGCGCCACGAGGCAGGGTTTCTCGGCAAAGAGTGTCAGGGCCGACGGGGATCCGCCCTGCGCCGACATGCAACTGGAAAGGAAGGTGCCGTCGGCATCGCCCGCGATCTGCATCGGCACGTACAGGTCATCCGCCGCGCTGAGCGCGTAGTCCCCGTGCCAGCCCGGCGCGGCGCCGAGCGGCTCGGGCGTGCAGAGAAGCGCCCGGTCGCGGGCGATGCGCAGGGCGTAGGCCCTCGACCCGGGCAAGGTGCCGAGCAGCCCGATCATCTCTGCGCCGGGCGCGAGGGCCGCAATCGCGGCATCCAGGCCGCCCGATATGACGGCCGCCCGCCCGGGGGCGAGGCACCGCACGGTAACGCCGGGTCCCTCGATGCTGTCGCCGGCCCCGGGCGCGGGGTTGGTCCAGTCGCGTTCACGCATGCAGCCTCTCCCATTTCGGATCGAGCGCGCAGGCCGGGCAGACCCGCGCAAGGGCCGTTTCACCCATGTGGAATACCCCGACCTCCTGCCCGATGCGGGCCCGGCCGCCTTCCAGCAGGGCCAGGGCAACGGGCCGGTCCAGGGTCGGGCTGAAATAGCTGGACGTCACGAACCCCAGCGAGCGCCGCGCCCCCTCCGGCGGCACGAGGTGCGCGCCGGTGGGCAGGGGCGTGTCACCCGCGATTTCAAGCCCGACGAGTTGGCGGCGGTCGTCGCGGTTGGCTTCGGGGGTGAAAAGCGCGCGGCGGCCGAGATACTCGTCGGTGCGCTTGTCCCGGGGGCCCGTCCAGCCGAGGTCGTGCGGCATGGTCAGCCCGTCGGTGTCCTTGCCGACGAGGATGAACCCCTTTTCCGCCCGCAGGATCATGACGGCCTCCATCCCGATCCAGCGGCCGTCCACCTCTGCGCGCGCCGCGTCGAGCGCGGCGTGCAGCGCGGCGCCGTGCCGGGCGGCGACCGTCAGCTCGTACGACCGGTCGCCGGTGAAGCTGACCCGCGCGACCCGCAGGGCGTGTCCGTTCCATGTGGTTTCCGTTACCGACATGTGGGGCATCGTGGCATCGTCGAGGACCGCCTCGGGTATACCTGCCGCGCGCAGCAGGCCGCGCGCTGCGGGGCCGGTGACGGTCAGCGTGACGAACCCCGCAGTCACGTCGTGGATGTAGCTTTGGCGGGGGTCGAAGATGTCCTGCCGGGCCTCCTCCAGCATCATGCGCACGCTGGTGGCGTGCGAGGACGAGGCCGACACGATGAACCGGTCCGCGGCCAGGCGGAACACCACGCCGTCGTCATGCACGATGCCCGTCTCGTTCAGCATGAAGCCGTAGCGCGCGCGCCCCGGTTCGAGTGTCGAGAGGCGCACGTAGCCGCAGTAATCCAGCAGGTCCGCCGCACCGGGGCCGATGACCTCGATCTTGCCGAGCGGGGAGGCGTCGTAGATACCCACGGTGTCACGCGCGGCGCGCGCCTCGGCCTGCGCGTGCTCTGCTTCCTCGCCGCGCCCGTAGGCCGCGGGGCGCAGCCATCCGCCGTATTCGCGGAATTCCGCGCCCTGCGCCCTGTGCAGCGCCTCCAGCGACAGCCGCCGCGGCGCGTTGAACAAATCGCCCCGCCGCGGGCCGGCGATCACGCCAAGGGGCACGGGCGAAAAGGGCGGGCGGTAGGTGGTTGTGCCGGTCTCGGGGATGCTTCGTCCCGTCAGCGCCGCCATCGCCGCAAGCCCCGCGAAATTGGCACTGCGCCCCTGATCGGTAGCCATGCCAAGGGTGGTGTAGCGCTTGAGGTGCTCGACCGAGCGATAGCCTTCCTGCGCGGCGATCCGCACGTCCTTCAGCGTCACGTCGTTCTGCGGGTCCACCCATTGCCGGCCGGGCAGCGCCGGGTCGGGGCGCATGGCGCCCAGGGTCCAGTCGCCCGCGGCGACCTGCGGGGCCGGGCCCGTACCGCCACCGGCCGCGTGCCCCTCCTCCAGCGCGCGGGCGAGGCCGAAGCTGCCATTCGCCGCCCCGGCCACGTGCAGCGGCGAGGTGTCGGGCCGTGGCACGAGCGAGTCCGCCTTCGCGTTCCAGTCCAGCTTGCCGCCGGCCTGGCAGTGCAGGTGGACCGAGGGTGTGTACCCGCCCGAGACGAGGATCGTGTCCGCCTCGATCCGGCGGCCGCCGACCGCGGCGGCCATGACCGACGGCCGCCCCCGCGCGCGCGTGATCCGTGCGTCCTTCAAAACGGTCACGCCCTCGGGCGGGTCCGGCGTCGTGGCGCGTGCATCGGCGAGCGTGACCGTGCACCCGGCCCCGGCCAGCGCCGCGGCGACCGGGTAGCTCGCGTCGTTGCCGGTGGCCAGCAGGATGCGCCGCCCCGCCACCGCGCCGTGCAGGGCGAGGTAATGCAGGGCCGCCTCCGCCGACATGATACCGGGCAGGTCGTTGTTGGCAAACCACAGGGGCCGCTCGATCGCGCCCGCGGCCAGCACCGTGTCCCGCGCGCGGATGCGCCAGTGCCGGTCGGGCGCGCCGGTGCGCCGTTCCCACGCCGCGAACAGGCCGTGATCGAACGCGCCCCAGAGGGTCGTGCCGGTCAGCACCCGCCCGCCCGCGGCCGATACGGCGTGTCGCGTGTCGCGGGCGAACTCGCGCCAATCGCCGCCATCGATCTCGCCACCGCGCCAGCGCAGGCTGCCGCCGATCTCGTCGGCCTCGTCCACCAGCCAGACCTCGCGGCCCGCCCGCGCCGCCGCACGCGCGGCCGCCAGCCCCGCCGGGCCGGCGCCGATGACCAGCAGGTCGCAGCGCCCGTTGGTCTGCGGCGTGTCGGCCGGCGGCCGGTGGCCGGGGTCAAGCCGCCCGAGCCCGGCCATGCGCCGGATCATCGGCTCCCACCGCATCCAGCCCGGGGTCATGAACGTCTTGTAGTAGAACCCCGCGGGCAGGAACCGGCTCAACATGTCGAGCGCCCCGGCACGGTCGCGCGCGGCGTCCGGCGCGGTATTGACCGAGCGCAGCGCCATGCCCTCGCGCAGCGGTTCGGTGGTGGCGCGGATGTTGGGCGTTGTCACGCCATCCTCGGTGATGTCGAAGATCGCGTTGGGCTCCTCGCCGCCCATGCCCCACAGGCCGCGCGGCCGGTGATACTTGAAGCTGCGGCCCAGAACCCGCACGCCCGAGGCCAGCAGCGCGGAGGCAAGCGTGTCGCCGGTGAAGCCCGCCAGCTCGGCCCCGTCGAAGGTGAAGGAGACCGGCCGATCCCGGTCGATACACGACCCGGCATTATCGTGGCGCCATCCGGTCATGCGGTCCTCCCCGGCAGGGGTGCGACGTCGCTGACCTCGCGGGTCACGGTGTCGCGCGTCATCACGAAGAACTCGCCACAGGTCACATGCACCCAGACCTCGCGCGCCGGCCCGCGCGGCGCGTCGTTGAAATAGAGGTAGTCGGCCCAGTCCGCGTCCGATGTCTCCTCGGCCGGTTGCGGGCGGTGCTTGCCCGCCTCGGCGGCAAAGTGGAATTCCGCCTCCTCGCGGGGGCCACAGAACGGGCAGGTGAAAATTTGCATCCCGGTCCTCCTGTCAGTGGGCGATGCCCGCGCCCGCCGCCTCGTCGATGAGGCGGCCCCGGGCGAAGCGGTCGAGGTCGAAGGGGCGGCTGATCTCGTGATGCGCCCCCGTGGCCAGTAGGTGCGCCAGCAGCCAACCCCCCGCGGGGATCGCCTTGAAGCCGCCGGTGCCCCACCCGCAGTTGAGGAACAGCCCCTCCGGCCCGGCGGGGCCGATGACGGGCGAGCTGTCGGGCACCACGTCGACGACCCCGGCCCATTGCCGCAGCAGCTTGAGCTGCGCGAAGGCGGGGAACATCTCCAGCAGGCCCGCCAGCACCGTTTCCTGCGCGGGCAGGTTGCCGCGCTGGCCATGGGTGGGCACCCGGTCCAGCCCCCCGCCGATCACCAGCTCGCCCTTGTCGGACTGCGAGACATAGGTGCCGGTGCCGAGATACAGCAGGACGATGTCCAGCATCGGCTTGACCGGCTCGGATACGAAAGCCTGGAGCGCGTAGGTGTGAATCGGCAGGCGCACGCCGGCCATGGCCGCCAGTCCCGGCGTCGCCCCGGCGGCGGCCAGCCCCACGCGGTCGGCCCGGATGGTGCCCCTGTCGGTTTCCACCCCGGTGATCCGCCCGCCCTCGACCAGCAGGTCCGTGACGGTGCAGCCCTCGATGATGTCAACGCCCATGTCGCTGGCCGCGCGGGCATAGCCCCACGCCACGGCATCGTGACGGGCCACGCCGGCGCGCTGTTGCCATACCCCGCCCATGCACTTGTAGCGCGCCTGCGGGTCCTGGTTGAGCAGCGGGGCGCGCTTCACCGCCGCCTCGGCGCCGATCAGCTCCCCGTCAACGCCGTTGAGTTGCATGGCGTTGGCAATGCGCGTGCAGATTTCCATCTGCATGGGCGTGTGCGCGGCGATCAGCATGCCCCGCTGGCTGAGCATCACGTTGAAGTTCAGATCTTTCGACAGGTCCTCGTAGAGCCGCAGCGCGAGATCGTAGAGCGCCACGCTTTCGGGATAGAAGTAGTTGGACCGCACGGCGGTGGTGTTGCGGCCGGTATTGCCGCCACCGATCCAGCCCTTTTCCAGAACCGCGACATTCGTGACGCCGTGGTTCCGGGCGAGGTAATAGGCGGTGGCGAGCCCGTGGCCGCCGCCGCCGATCACGATGGCGTCGTAGGTCGCTTTCGGCTCGGGCGAGCGCCAGGCCCGGCCCCAGCCCTTTTGGCCGCGCAGCCCTTCGCGGAAGAGGGTGAAGGCCGAGTAGCGTGTCATTGACGGCCCTCCTGTTCGGCCGCGTAGGCGGTGATGACGGCGATTTCCGCCTCCGTCGCCTCCTGTCCGGTGAACCCCTTCAGGTAGCCCGCCAGCCGGTCGCAGCGCGCCTGCATGGGTTCGCGCACGTCGAGCGCGTGATAGCCAAGCTGCATGTAATAGAGGATGCGGGCGCGCACGTCCGACTCGTAGTGGGTGAAGCCGTGGCGCATGAACATCTCGGTCACGGCGTCGAGGCGTTCGCGGTCGGCCTGGTCGATGCGCTGGCGCACGGCACCGTCGCGGCGCGCCCATTCGCGCACCGCGAAATCGAGGCCGCGGTCGAAGAGGTCGGGGTTGAGAAAGCACTTGAAGAAGTTGCCGACCGCCTCGGTGATGGTTCGGGCGGGCAGCCCGCATTGCGTGACGATGCTGCGGGTGCTGCGTGCCTCCCAGTCGTCGAGCAGCGCTTCGAGCAGGTGCTTGCGGCTTTTGAAATACCAGTAGAAACTGGAGCGCGACACGTCGAGCCGCTGGCCGAGCGCCAGAACCTTCACCTCGGCCACGCCGTCGCTGACCAGCACGTCGCGGGCGACGTTCAGCCAGTCGTCGCGCGTGACCTTGACATGGCCGACGAGCGGTTCCTTCTCGGGATCGTCGCGGTGCAGTATCGACATCTCTTGCTTGCCCATTCAGCTCTGAGGGGGGGCGCCGCCTTCGGCGGTGCGCTTTTCGATGTAACGGTGCATGGCCTCGACCCTGACCTCGTCGAGCGCGGGGCGCAGGTCGTCGCGGAGGATTTTTTTCCAGATGCCGGTGGCGCGGTCGCTGGCCGTGCGACGGCCGTTTTCTTCCCATGTGCCGAAATTCGACCAGTCGGCAACGAGGGGCTGGTAGAATTCGGTCTGGTAGCGCGCCATCGTGTGGGTGCAGCCGAAGAAATGGCCCGATGGCATGACCTCGCGGTGCGCCTCCAGCGCGATCTCGTCGGGGTCGGCCGGGGTGATGGCGCACATCTCGGCCACCATCTGGAGCACCTCCATGTCGGTGATGATCTTCTCGTAAGAGACGGTCAGCCCGCCTTCGAGCCAGCCCGCGGCATGGATGATCGTGGTCGCCCCGGCCATGAGGCAGCCCCAGAGCGCGAACTGGGTTTCATTGGCGGCCTGGGCGTCGTTCACGTTGGCCGCCGTGCCCCCGGCGCAGCGCCAGGGCAGGCCGATCAGCCGGGCCATCTGCCCCGCCGCCAGGGACGCCTTGAAATGCTCGGGCGTGCCGAAGGCGGGGGCGCCCGATTTCATGTCGACGTTCGAGGTGAAGGTGCCGTACATCACCGGCGCGCCGGGATTGACGAGCTGGGTGAGCGCGATGGCGGCCAGCGCCTCGGCATGGGACAGCGTGACCGCGCCCGCCACGGTGATCGGGGCCATCGCGCCCATCAGGGTGAAGGGCGTGACGATGGAAAGCTGCCGGTGCCGGGCGAAGTCGATCAGCCCCTGCGCCATCGGCGTGTCGAGCACGCGGGGGCTGTTGGTGTTGATCACGGTATAGCAATGCGGGTCGGCCCGGAACTGGTCGTCGGTCAGGCCGCGGAAGTCGCGCAGGATCTCGAAGCTTTCGGTGACCTGCGCGGTGCCGCGTGAGAAGACGAAGGGCAGCTTGTCGGACAGCGTCAGCTGCGACTCCATCGTGAAGTAATGCCGGACGTTGGTGTCGACATCCTGCGGTTCGACCACGGGTGGCATCATGTGCAGGGCGTCGTAATGCTGCACGATCTGCACGAATTCGCGGAAGTCGCGGCCGGAGCCCGGGCGGCGGCCGCGTTCCAGATCGGTTGCATGCGGCGCCCCGGCCCCGCACTGGAAGGTGAGCGCGCCCAGTTCAAGCGTCAGGTCGCGCTCGCGCGTGGCGGCGCGGGCGGTGATGGATTTGGGCGCGGTGGCAAGGGCCTGTTCGACGATGTCGCGGCCGATGAAGACCATCCCGGTGTCCTCGTCGACCGTCGCGCCGGCGCGGGCGAAGATCTGCCGCGCCTCGGGCAGCAGGACCCTGATGCCCGTCTCCTCCAGTATCCGCAGCGCGCTGTCGTGCATCGCGGCGATCCGGTCGTCGGAGAAGACGCCCATCTGCGGGAAGGGATTGCGCAAATGGCGATAGTTGACCTCGCGTTTCGGGGCGTCGCCCGCGCCGCCGCCACGGGTGCGGCGGCGGCGATTGGTGCGGCTGCGGGTTTCCTGTTCCATCAGCTCCTCATGGCCTTGCCTTGCGGGTCGTAGGGGGAGGGCGCGATGACCCTGGCCGGCCGCTCGGCGCCGACGATATGGACGGTGAGATCGGTGCCCTCGGCCGCCGCGCCCCGGTCGATCATGGCCATGGCCAGCGATTTTCCGGTCGTGTGGCCGTAGCCGCCCGAGGTGACAAAGCCCACGCGCTTCCCGTTCTGCCAGACGGGTTCGAACCCGCTGGCATCGGCGTCGGCGGCCCCGACCTCGAGGGTGACGGTGATCTGGTCGGGGCCGTCGCCGTCACGCTCGGCCAGGGCGGCGTCGCGGCCGATGAAATCGCCCTTGTCCCACGCGATCCAGCGGTCCATTCCGGTCTGCGCGGGTGTGTAGCCCTGCGTGAACTCGGCCGACCAGATGCCGAAGGACTTCTCCAGCCGCAGCGACAGCAGCGCGCCGAAACCGACCTCCCGCAGCCCCAGATCCGCGCCGGCCTCAAGCAGCGTCTTTCGCAGCGCGATGTGCTCGCTCGCCGCGCAGTGGATCTCGTAACCGCGCTCGCCCGACACCGACAGCCGCCCGACCCTTGCGCGGATCAGCCCGATATCGAAGGTCCCGCAGCCCATGAAGGGCAATTCGTCAATCGGCCCGTCAGTCACGCGGGCCAGCACCTCCAGGCTCCGTGGCCCCATTACGCCAAAGCCCACGACGGTATCCGACAGGTCGCGGACGCCCACATCGTCGGCCATGTGATCCTCGAACCAGCGCATGTGCCATTCGCGCAGGTAGTAGGATCCCATGATCCACCAGGTCCCGTCGCCCCAGTTCATGATCGTCAGGTCGCCCTTTAGCCGGCCGGTCTCGCTCAGCATCGGGGCCAGGCGGGCGCGCCCCGGGCCGGGCAACTTCGAGGCCACGAGGTGATCCAGCCAGCGCTCGGCCCCCGGGCCCGTCACCTCGAAGCGGGAGAAGCCGGAGATGTCGATCAGGCCCGCGGCCTCGCGCACGGCCCGGCATTCCTCTGCGATGACGGGGAAGGCGTTGGAGCGCTTGAGCGTCGGCGTTTCCTCGAAATCCTTCGAGGGGGCGAAATAGAGCGGCAACTCCAGCCCGTAACTCGCCCCCCATCGGGCGCCGGCGGCGCTCATGTCGGCATAGGCCGGCGACATGCGCAGCGGCCGCCCGGCCGGCAGCTGCTCGTTGGGGTAGGTCATGACGAAGCGGCGCGTGTAGAACTGGCCGGTCGTTTCCTTGATGTATTGCTTGTTCTGCGCATAGTCTCCGTAACGGGCGACATCCATGCCGAAAACATCCGCCTCTGGCTCGCCGTGGATCATCCACTCGGCAAGGCTCTTGCCCACGCCGCCGCCCTGCAGGAAGCCGGCCATGACCGCGCAGGCGCACCAGTAGCCGCGCTTGCCGCGCACGGGCCCCACCAGCGGGTTGCCGTCGGGCGAGAAGGTGAAGGCCCCGTTGACCCAGTTGCGCACCCCGGCCGTCTGCAGCACCGGGTAGCGCTCGAAGCCGAGGGTGAGTTCGTTCTCGATCCGGTCTGGATCTTCCTGCAGCAGCTCGATGCCGTAGGTCCACGGCGCGCCGTCCATCATCCAGTGCTGGTGGTTGATCTCGTAGATGCCCAACAGCATCCCTTTCTGGTCCTGCCGCATGTAGGTGAACCCCTCCAGGTCGACCACCAGCGGCATTTCCTTGTCCAGCGCGGCGACCTCGGGAATGGTTTCGGTCAGCAGGTAGTGATGCGCCAGCGGGCTGACCGGCAGCTCGATACCGGCCATACGCCCCACCTGCTTGGCCCAGAGGCCGGCGGCGTTGACCACGTGCTCGCACTGGATCGTGCCCTTCTCCGTGACGACTTCCCAGCCCTCGGCGGTCTGGTTCAGCTCCAGCACGCGGTTGTGCTCGATCACCTCGGCGCCGTGCTTGCGTGCCGCGCCGGCATAGGCGTGGACCGTGCCGGTGGTGTCGACGTATCCCTCGCGCTCGGCCCACATGCCGCCGAGGATGCCATGGGTGGACATGACGGGGCAGAGTTCACCCGCCTCCTCGGGCGTGATCAGGTGCACGTCCTCGATGCCGATGGACTGGAACACGCGGTAGGCCGATTGCAGCCATTCCCACCGGTCCGGCGTGCCGGCCAGCGTCATGCCGCCGGTCATGTGCATGCCGACGGACTGGCCGCTTTCCGCCTCGATCTCGGACAGCAGGTTGATGGTGTAGGATTGCAGGGCTGCGATGTTGGGGTCGGCGTTGAGGGCGTGGAACCCGCCGGCGGCGTGCCAGCTCGACCCGGCGGTCAGGACGGACCGCTCGATCAGGCAGACATCCGACCAGCCGAGCTTGGCAAGGTGATAGAGGACCGAGGCCCCGACGACGCCCCCGCCGATGACCACGACGCGATAGTGTGATTTCATGATGCCTCCCCGCATTCGATTGTCGGAAACGACGCTACTCTTAATGGACACGTCTGTCTAGTGTGCGCCGAACAGGCCGCCAAGGCCAAGCGGGGGCGCGAGGCTCCCGATCGGCTGCGGCGCTGTCGCGGGGCGGCACCGGTCGCAAGGGCCTGTGCCGCGAAGTGTGTGGTAAACCGGTATAAGGGGGTGCGTCCGTGGCGACCCCGGCAGGATTCGAACCTGCAACCTGCCCCTTAGGAGGGGGCTGCTCTATCCAGTTGAGCCACGGGGCCGTCCTCGTCTTCTTTATCCTGTGCGGCCGGACTTGTCATCGCCTGAATCGGCGAGCACAGCCGCTTGATCCCGGGGAGTTGTTCGCGGTAACAGTCGAAAAACCGTTCCGGATCCGATTTCAGTGACCGATCAGCCCCACCGCCCCCTTACCTTGCGCGATGTCTCCGAGGCCTCGGGCGTGTCGGAGATGACCGTCAGCCGCGTGCTGCGCAACCGCGGCGACGTGTCCGAGGGCACGCGCACCCGCGTCCTGGAGGCGGCCAAGCGGCTGGGATACGTGCCCAACAAGATCGCCGGGGCACTGGCCAGCCAGCGGGTCAACCTGGTGGCGGTCATCATCCCGTCGATGTCCAACATGGTGTTTCCCGAGGTCATGACCGGCATCAGCCAGGTGCTGGAGGATACCGAGCTTCAGCCCGTGGTGGGCATCACCGACTACCTGCCGGAAAAGGAGGAAAAGGTCCTCTACGAGATGCTGTCGTGGCGGCCCTCAGGCGTGATCATCGCGGGATTGGAGCACTCCGATGCCTCGCGCGCGATGCTGCGTGCCTCGGGTATCCCGGTCGTCGAGATCATGGATGTCGACGGCACGCCGGTGGACTCGGTCGTGGGGATCTCGCACCGGCGGGCCGGGCAGCAGATGGCGCAGGCGATCCTTGCGGGGGGATATCGCCGTATCGGTTTCCTGGGCACGAAGATGCCGCTGGACCACCGGGCGCGCAAACGCTTCGAGGGGTTCACCGAGGCACTGGCCAAGGCAGGCATCGAGGTGGCGGACCAGGAGTTCTATTCCGGCGGATCGGCGCTGGTAAAGGGGCGCGAGATGACCCAGGCCATCCTTCAAAGGACGCCGGACCTGGATTTCCTTTACTATTCCAACGACATGATCGGCGCCGGGGGGCTGCTTTACCTGCTGGAGCAAGGTGCCGACATTCCCGGCGAGATCGGGCTGGCCGGGTTCAACGGCGTCAACCTTCTGAAAGGCCTGCCGCGCAGGCTGGCCACGATGGATGCCTGCCGGCTGGAAATCGGGCAGCGCGCCGCGCGGATCGTGGCGGCGCGCGTCGCCGAGGGCGAGGGCGGCGCGCCCCAGCGGATCGTTCTGACCCCGACCATCGACCTGGGCGACACACTGCGCCGCGGGTGAGCGGGGGTTAACCATCGCGACAGATCCAGATTGATCGGATCGCCGATGTGTGGCGGGATTCCGGTGGGGGTTCAGTGTGGGTGTGCGCGATGATGATGCTCGCGGGGTTCATGGGTATGGTGGCGGGTGCCACCGCCCTTTGGAGTCTGGAACCCTTGCTCGGCGGGGACGAAGACGACGATGCGCCGTCGCAGGACACAGACCCGCTTGAACAGGCGGGGGCCGACGGGGCCGAGGGCGAAGCCGTTCCGATCGATGAGGCAACCGCCGGCGCCGAAGCAGACGCGGCCGCGGGCAGTATCATGTCCGGCAATCCGGAAGGCGACAGCCTGGAGGGGTCCGACGGCGACGACCGGATGCATGGGTACGGTGGTGCCGATGCCCTGCGGGGCGGGGACGGAGGGGACCAGATATTCGGCGGTCCGGGGCAGGATACCCTGTCCGGCGAGGCCGGCCCCGATACGCTCCACGGTGGTGAAGCCGCCGACTCGATTGAGGGCGGTGACGGGGCCGACCAGGTGTTCGGGGCCGGTGATGATGACACGCTGGATGGCGGCGCAGGGAACGACAGCCTTGTCGGAAGCGAGGGCGACGACACACTTCACGGCGCCGGCGGGGATGACGCGCTGCACGGTGACCTGGGACAGGACAGCCTGCATGGCGGCGCGGGGGCCGACAGCCTGTTCGGCGGCTGGGGCGACGACGCACTGGATGGGCGCGAAGCGGCGGAGCTGCATGGGCACTCTGGCCCTCCGACCATCGAAGGATCCGATGCGGGGGCCGGGCCGGAAGGCACCGGCACACGCGACTACCTCAACGGCGGCGGCGGCGCGGATACCATCGTGGCGGGCGGGCAGGACGTCGTCACCGCGGGCAGTGGCGCCGACAGCATCGCCGTCGGCGACTGGATCGCGGCGGGCCATCAGGCCGAGATCCTGGATTTCTCTGCCTCGGAGGACAAGCTGATGGTGGTCTTCGACGATGCCGCGGATTCCGATCCCGAACTCGCCCTGGAACCGGACGAAACGGACGCGACGCGCCAGTACTTGCTGCTGAACGGTGTGAGGTTAGCGGTGATAGAGGGGGCGGCCGAGCTCGCCCTCGGGGATATCGCGCTGGTTCCGCAAAGCGGCCTGGCCTCCTCGATCGCTCCGTGAGCGATTTCCCCTTTTCATTCGCTGCGATTTCTCCTATACGCGCGCATCTCCACCCGGCTGCGCCTTGGATGGAGCATCTCCATTGGACCGTGCTGGACGACATCCCGGCTCGTGCCCAGAACCCGAACTCAAAAGGAGACCCCGATGTCGATCACACCCGCAGAGAAGGAACGCGTCATCAAGGATTACGCGACGAAGGACGGCGACACCGGCTCGCCCGAAGTCCAGATCGCCATCCTGACGACGCGCATCACCGCGCTGACGGAGCACTTCAAGACCCACAAGAAGGACAACCACGGGCGTCGTGGCCTTCTGAAGATGGTCGCGCAGCGCCGCAAGCTGCTGGACTACCTCAAGGGCAAGGACGAGGACCGCTACCGCGCCCTCATCAAGCGCCTGGGTATCCGCCGCTAAGGAAAAAGACCGCGCCCTCGGGGCGCGGTTTTCGTATGATCCGATGTGTTCGCCGCCCGGCCTTGCGGCGGACAGGGATGAAGAAGAGGAAGGCCGCGGGGCAATGGGGCCCCGGATGCAAATGGGCCAAACGGGATCCGCCCGGGCGGCCAACACAGGATACGTGATGTTTAACCAGACGAAAAAATCGATGCAGTGGGGGGAGGAGACCCTCACCTTGGAAACGGGCAAGGTGGCCCGTCAGGCGGATGGATCCGTCATTGCCACGCTGGGGGAAACCAGCGTCATGGCCAACGTGACCTTCGCAAAGGAAGCGAAGGAAGGGCAGGATTTCTTCCCGCTCACCGTTCACTACCAAGAGAAATACTATGCTGCCGGCAAGGTGCCGGGCGGGTTTTTCAAGCGCGAGGCGCGCCCGACCGAAAAGGAAACCCTGACCGCCCGCCTGATCGACCGCCCGATCCGCCCGCTTTTCGTGGACGGCTTCAAGAACGAAGTGCTGGTGATGTGTACCGTCCTCAGCCACGACCTGGTCAATGATCCCGATATCGTGGCGATGATCGCCGCCTCGGCCGCGCTGACGATTTCCGGCGCGCCCTTCATGGGCCCGATCGCCGGCTGCCGCGTCGGTTACGCGGATGGTGAATACATCCTCAACCCCGATGTCGAGGATACGCACGATCTGCGCAACAATCCCGAGCAGCGGCTGGACCTTGTCGTGGCGGGGACCAAGGACGCCGTGATGATGGTGGAGTCCGAGGCCTACGAGCTCAGCGAAGACGAGATGCTGAATGCCGTTCAGTTCGCGCACGAGCAGATCAAACCGGTGACTGACCTTATCGTCAGCCTTGCGGAAGACGCGGCCAAGGAGCCCTTTGATTTCAACCCGCCGGATTTCAGCGATCTCTTCGAGGCCGTGAAGAAGGCGGGCGAGGACAAGATGCGCGAAGCCTTCGCGATCACGGACAAGCAAGAGCGCACCGCCGCGGTCTCGGCTACCCGCCAGGCGATCAAGGAGCAGCTGACCGACGAGCAGCGCGAGGATCCCAACCTTGACGCCGCGATCAAGAAACTGGAATCGGCGGTCCTGCGTGGTGACGTTGTCCGCGGGGGCAAGCGCATCGACGGGCGCAGCCTGGACGCCGTGCGCCCCATCGCCAGCGAGGTCGGCTTCCTTCCGCGGACGCATGGCTCGTCGCTGTTCACGCGGGGCGAGACGCAGGCGCTCGTCGTCACGACGCTTGGCACCGGCGATGACGAACAGATCATCGATGCGCTGCACGGCAACTTCCGTGCCAACTTCCTGCTGCACTACAACTTCCCGCCCTACTCTGTCGGCGAAGCGGGCCGCGTGGGCCCTCCGGGCCGGCGCGAGATCGGTCATGGCAAGCTGGCCTGGCGCGCGTTGCAGGCGGTGCTGCCGGCGCCGACCGATTTCCCCTACACGATCCGCGTCGTGTCGGAGATCACCGAGTCCAACGGGTCGAGCTCGATGGCGTCGGTGTGCGGCGGGTCGCTGTCGATGATGGACGCGGGCGTGCCCCTGAAGGCGCCGGTTGCCGGTGTGGCCATGGGCCTGATCCTTGAAGACGACGGTGAATTCGCCGTGCTGACCGACATTCTTGGCGACGAGGACCACCTGGGCGACATGGACTTCAAGGTGGCCGGCACCGAGGCCGGGATCACCTCGCTTCAGATGGACATCAAGGTCGCTGGCATCACGCCCGAGATCATGAAGCAGGCCCTGGCCCAGGCCAAGGACGGGCGGATGCACATCCTCGGCGAGATGTCCAAGGCGCTGAGCGAGGCGGGCGAGTTCTCCGTTCACGCGCCGCGGATCGAAACCATGACCATCCCGCAGGACAAGATCCGCGAAGTCATCGGCTCGGGCGGCAAGGTGATCCGCGAGATCGTCGAGACCTCGGGCGCCAAGGTGGACATCAACGACGACGGCGTCGTCAAGATCGCCAGCCCGAACAACGAGTCGATCCAGAAGGCCTACGACATGATCCATTCGATCGTGGCCGAGCCGGAGGAAGGCGAGATCTACAAGGGTAAGGTCGTCAAGATCGTCGATTTCGGCGCCTTCGTGAACTTCTTCGGCAAGCGCGACGGGCTGGTGCACGTCAGCCAGATCGCCGACCGGCGGCTCAAGCATCCCTCGGACGTCCTGGAAGAAGGCCAGGAAGTCTGGGTCAAGCTTCTGGGCTTTGACGACCGGGGCAAGGTCCGCCTTTCGATGAAAGACGTCGACCAGGAGACCGGCCAGGAGGCCAAGAAGGGCGAGGCAGCCCAGGGCTGAGCCGCGCCCGGCATGCGAAGCGACGGCCCCGGCGGATGCGCCGGGGCCTTTTTCGTGGCCTCACACCGGCAGGGCCGTGGTGGACAGAACCGTGCGCAGGGCAAAGCTTGACTGCATCTTTGCCACGCCGGGCAGACGGGTCAGGTACTGGCGGTGGATGCGGGCGAAATCCTCGGTGTTCTCGGCCACGAGCTTGAGAATGTAGTCGGCCGTGCCGGCCGTCAGGTGGCATTCCAGCACGTCGGGGATCCGCTTGACCGCCGTCTCGAACGCCTCGAGCACCTCATCCGCCTGCGTGGTCAGCGTGATCTCGACGAAGATCGTGGCCGGCACGCCCAGCTTGCGCGCGTCCAGCAGCGCCACGTAATCGCGGATATACCCCTCGGTCTCCAGCCGCTGCACCCGCCTGTGACAGGCACTGGGCGAGAGGTTGATCGCCTCGGCCAGATCGGCGTTGGAAATGCGGCCGCGCCGTTGCAGGACGGCAAGCAAGCGGTGGTCGATGGCATCCAAAGGCATCGCAGATCCTTCGCGTAATAGCTTGATATACGGAATATCCTGCGAAGTTTATCGCGAAGTGCGCGCGAATTTTCAACCTGCTTGCGCGTCACCTGCGACATTCTCGCATCCAAAGGACGGAGGAGAACCCCATGAAGATCGGATGCCCGACGGAAATCAAGGCGCAGGAGTTCCGCGTGGGGCTCACCCCCAATGCCGTGCAGGAAGCGGTGGCCCACGGTCACGAGGTGATCATTCAGGCCGGTGCCGGGACGGGCGCGGGGTTCGACGATACCGTCTATGTCGCGGCCGGTGCACATATCGCCGAAACCGCCGCCGAGATCTTCGAGACCGCGGAGATGATCGTGAAGGTGAAGGAACCCCAGGCGTCCGAGCGCAAGATGCTGCGCCCGGACCAGGTGCTTTTCACCTACCTGCACCTCGCCCCCGATCCGGCGCAAACGCGGGATCTGCTGGACTCGGGCTGCACCGCGATCGCGTATGAGACGGTGACCGATGACACCGGGGGCCTGCCCCTTCTGGCGCCGATGTCGGAAGTGGCCGGGCGCCTGGCCCCGCAGATGGGGGCCTGGACCCTGCAGAAGGCAAATGGCGGGCGCGGCGTCCTGATGGGCGGCGTTCCGGGGGTGGGCCCGGCGAAAGTTCTGGTCATCGGCGGCGGCGTGGTCGGGACCAACGCGGCCCGCATCGCCGCAGGCATGGGGGCGGACGTGACGGTTCTGGACCGGTCGCTGCCGCGACTGCGCTATCTGGACGATGTCTTCGGCCACCAGTTCAACAATGGCTATTCCTCTGCCGGACTGCTGGCCGAGCACCTGGCCGAAGCGGACATGGTGATCGGCGCCGTGCTGATCCCCGGTGCAGAGGCACCCAAACTGGTCAAGCGCGCGCAGTTCGCCGACATGAAGCCCGGGGCGACGCTGGTCGACGTGGCGATCGACCAGGGCGGCTGTTTCGAAACCTCCAGGCCCACGACCCATGAGGATCCGATCTACGAGGTCGACGGGATCATGCACTATTGCGTGGCGAACATGCCCGGGGCGGTGGCGCGCACCTCGACGATCGCGCTCGGCAATGCCACGATGCCCTTCATGCTCGCCCTGGCGGACAAGGGCTGGCGGCAGGCCTGCGCCGATGATCCCCACCTGCTCAACGGTCTCAACGTGCATGCCGGGCAGCTGACCTATTACGCGGTCGGCAAGGCGCTCGGCATTGACGTGATCTCGCCCCAGAAGGTCGTGAAGGGCTGAGAACGGGCGGTCAGCCGCGATACCCGCGTCGTCGCGCGGCGCGGGCGCCGGGCCCGTTTGCGACGGCACCGCGATCCCCCGCGCGGCCGAAATGGCTTGAGGCGGGATTGGTGCGCCGCTAGATCATCGCGTCAAAGGAGCCCGCTCATGAGCCTCAATACCTTCGGCCACCTCTTCCGCGTCACCACCTGGGGCGAAAGCCACGGCCCGGCCTTGGGGGCGACGGTGGACGGCTGCCCGCCCGGCGTGCCGGTGGACGAGGCGGGGCTGCAGCACTGGCTTGACCGCCGGCGCCCGGGTCAGAGCAAGCACACCACCCAACGCAAGGAGCCGGATGCGGTGCGCATCCTCTCGGGCGTGTTCGAGGGGCAGACCACGGGCACGCCCGTGCAGCTGATGATCGAGAATACCGATCAGCGGTCGCGCGACTACGGGGAGATCGCCCGCACCTTCCGACCCGGCCATGCCGACATCACCTATCACCTGAAATACGGGCTGCGGGATTACCGCGGTGGCGGGCGCAGTTCCGCGCGCGAGACGGCGGCGCGCGTGGCGGCCGGCGGTCTGGCCCGGGCTGCGCTGGCGGCCCTGGCCCCGGGGCTGGAAATCAAGGGCTACATGACCCGCATGGGCGAGATGGAGATCGACCGCGCGCGTTTCGACTGGGACGCGATCGAGGGCAACGATTTCTGGATGCCCGACCCGCAGGCCCTGCCGGAGTGGGAAACCTATCTGCAATCCATCCGCAAGGCGCAGAATTCCGTCGGAGCCGAAATCGAGGTGGTGGCGCGGGGCGCGCCGCCGGGGCTGGGCGCGCCGGTCTATGGCAAGCTGGACACCGACCTTGCGGCGGCGATGATGTCGATCAACGCGGTGAAGGGCGTGGAGATCGGCGAAGGCATGGCCGCGGCCGGCCTGACGGGCACGGAGAACGCCGACGAGATCGTCATGGGGGCCCAGGGGCCGGAATATACAACGAACCACGCGGGCGGCGTGCTTGGGGGGATCTCCACGGGACAGGACATCGTGGTTCGTTTCGCGGTGAAGCCGACCTCGTCGATCCTGACGCCGCGTCGTTCGATCACGACCGATGGCACCGCCACGGAAGTGGTGACCAAGGGCCGGCACGACCCCTGCGTCGGCATCCGTGCCGTGCCGGTGGGCGAGGCGATGATGGCCTGCGTGATCCTCGATCACCTGCTGCTGCACCGCGGCCAGGTGGGCGACGGGCCGCAGGGGCGGATCGGCTAGGACAGTGTGCGCCGATTCGTGTTGACCACTGAACCAAAGTTATGCAACGCTTTCACTGAAACAGCTGTTTTCAGAGGTTTCTCTATGATGCGCCATTTTCTTGTTGCCGTGATTGGATTGACGTTTCTTGCTATGGCGTCCGGAATCGCGGGATCCGCAAAAGCCGCTGAGCGCCTTTCGCCGCAGGAAGTTCGCGAGATATTCATAGGAACGCCATGGCACTCTGATTCCGGAGCATTCATTTTCAGAACAGACGGAACCTATTCATACTACAATTTCGATGACCGTGAAGAATGGGGTACGTGGATTTACCGCATGACGGATCGCGGTGCCTTGTCAGGTGGCTCCACGAACTACACGTTTTTCCGTCGCAACAATGGCCGGTATATCTATTACCACTCACGGTCAGGGAACTACTACAACGCCTACCCAAACAAGAGTTACCCGTGACATTCGCCGCCTTGATTGGTGGGCGGGCATTTCGGCCGAGTTCCACTCACCGTTGATTTCATACGGATCGTGTGCAGACTGTCGCCGAATTTGCGCAGCAGGTTTCTGAAACATGACCGATTTCTCTTTTGGCACATCCGTGACGATCATGCGCCGGACCGCGCCTTTCCTGGTCTTTCGCATGCTGGTCTATTTCGGCATCGCGGTGGCCTATGTCCTGGTCACCGGAACCGGGGCCGGCATCGGCTGGGGCATCGGGGCCATGGGCGACGCGGATTTCCAGGCGACCACCACCTTCTGGGGCGGCGGCATCGGCTTCGGCCTGACGGCCGCGGTGCTCTACTTCCTGCGCGAATACATCCTTTATATCGTCAAGGCCGGGCATATCGCGGTCATGGTCGAACATATCGAGGGCCGCGACCTGCCCGAGGGCCGCAGCCAGATCACCCACGCCCAGGAGGTCGTGAAAGAGCGCTTTGCGCAGGCAAACGTGCTGTTCGCGATGGACCAGTTTGTGAAAGGCGTGCTGCGCACGATCACCGGCCTGATCGAAGGGATCGCCTCGTTGCTGCCGATCCCGGCGCTGGACGGGTTGATGCGCGTTGTGCGCGCCTTTTTGCGGGTGGCCGTCGGGCTGCTGGACGAGGTGATCCTTGGCCACCTGATCCGCAGCAAATCCGAAAACCCCTGGAGCGGCGCGCGCGAGGCGCTGGTGCTCTACGGCCAGAACGCGCGTCCGATGCTGGGCAATGCGGCCTGGATCACGCTGGTGGTCTATGTGCTTGCCTTCGTCGTGTTCCTGCTGATGCTGGCGCCCGCGGCGGCGGTGGTCTACATGATCCCGGGCGCTTGGTCCGCCGGCGGGTTCGTCTTCGCGGTGCTGTTCGCCTGGGCGGTCAAGGCCGCGGTGCTGGAGCCCTTCGCGCTGGCGTGCCTGCTGCAGGCCTATTTCAAGGTGACGCAGGGGCAGGTGCCCGATCCCGAATGGGTCGGCCGTCTCGAAAAGGTCTCGAACAAGTTCCACGAGATGGGCGAGCGCGCCGCGAACTGGGTCGGCGCGCCAGCCGGCATGCGGACGGACAGCGCCACGACCTAGCCGCGGGGCCGCGTGCCCCCCTCGGTGAGGGTGGCGGCGCTTCTTTGTCGCGAGAGCTGCACCGCCAGGATGCCGCCCATGATGACCGCGACGCCCAGCAGGTCGTTGGCGCCCAGCCGTTCCCCCAGCAGCGCGGCGGCGATCGCCACGCCCAGGAACGGGTTTAGGAAATGGAAGGTCGCCGCCCGCGTTGCGCCGATCCGCCCGACGAGGCGGAACCAAACCAGGGTCGCGGCAAGGCCGGGAACCAGCGTGGTATAGGTGAAGGCCACGACCAGTTGCCAACTCCAGTCCACCGCGAGCGTCTCGGTCGGAAGTGCCACGAGCCCTAGGACCAGGCTGCCCACCAGCATCTGCAGTCCAACGATCATGAGGTGGTTCCCGCCCGACGTGGCCCCCCGCACCGCCAGTGTCGCCAGGGTCAGCGCCGCGACCCCGATCACGCAAAGCCCGACACCGAAGAGATCCACCCCGGCCTCCAGCCGGGCGCCCATGATGAGGATGACACCCGTGATCCCCGCGATCAGGCCCGCGATGCCGAGGATGCCGATGCGTTCCCCGAAGAGCATCCAGCAGGCCAACCCCACCAGCAGCGGCATGGTCGAGGCGATGATGGCGGCGAGCGAGGCTTCTACCGTCTGCATGGCGACGAAGTTTAGCCCGAGGTACAGCGCGTTCTGGCAAACGCCGAAGACGATCGTCGCCCGCCACTGGGCGGGCGTGAGGCGCCAGCTTTGCCCCAGCATCCGCGCCAGCAGAACGCCCAGGCATCCCGAGATCAGGAACCGCAGGCTCAGCGTGGTCAATGGCGGCGCGGCGGCGACGATCACGCGCGCCGAGGTGAACGCGCTCGACCACATGACCGCAAAGGCCAGGCCCATGCCGATCGCCCGGATGTCCATCCTCTTCCTCCGAAAATGAAAAGGGCCGCTTGCGCAGCGACCCTTCAGCAAACGCCTGCGGTTTGCAAGATCAGTCGTTCACGCTGTCCTTGAGCGCCTTGGCGACGGTGACCTTCACGACCTTGTCGGCCTCCTTGCGGATCTGCTCGCCGGTGGCGGGGTTGCGCACCATGCGCTCTGGCCGCTCGCGGCAATAAAACTTGCCCACGCCGGGCAGCGTGACCGCGCCGCCGTTCGACACCTCGCGGGTGATCACGTTGACGAGGCTGTCCAGCGCCTTGTTGGCCTGTTTCTTGTCGGTGTCCATCTCCTCGGCCAGGGCTGCGACGAGCTGGGTTTTTGTCATCGGTTTTGCCATTTCGGGTCTCCCTTCACTGCCCTCTAGTCTTGGGCCTTATCCGGCAATTTTTGCTTTATCTTGCGTAGAAACACAACGAATGGGGGCGAAAAGCAAGGATTTTCGCGCATTTTGTGTTGCTTTCCTGCCGTCAAAGGAAGGCGGTTTCGTCGAAACTGCGCAATTTGCGGCTGTGGATCCGCTCCAGCGGCATCTGCCGCAGGGTCTCCATCGCACGGATTCCGATGCGCAGGTGGCGGGCGACCTGCGTCTTGTAGAAGTCGCTGGCCATGCCGGGCAGCTTCAGTTCCCCGTGCAGCGGTTTGTCGGAGACACACAAAAGCGTGCCGTAGGGCACGCGGAAGCGGAACCCGTTGGCCGCGATGGTCGCGCTTTCCATGTCCAGCGCGATCGCGCGCGACTGGCTGAGCCGCTTGACCGGTCCGGAATGTTCGCGCAGTTCCCAGTTGCGGTTGTCGAAGCTGGCAACGGTGCCGGTGCGCATGATCCGCTTGAGGTCGTAGCCTTCCAGCTCGGACTCCGCCGCGACTGCCTGTTCAAGGGCGATCTGGATCTCGGCCAGTGCCGGAATGGGCACCCAGGTGGGCAGGTCGGCGTCCAGCACCCGGTCCTCGCGCAGGTAGGCATGGGCCAGCACGAAGTCGCCAAGGGCCTGGGTGTTGCGCAGCCCCGCGCAGTGCCCGACCATGATCCAGGCATGCGGACGCAGCACCGCGATGTGATCGGTCGCCGTCTTCGCGTTCGACGGTCCCACCCCGATGTTGACCAGCGTGATGCCCGCCTGCCCCGGCCGCTTGAGGTGATAGGCCGGCATCTGCGGCATCTTGCCGGGGCTGGGCAAGGCGTCGTCGGGCTGGGTGATCTCCACGTTGCCGGTGCCGACGAAACTGGTGTACCCGCTTTCGGGGTCGGCCAGCATCTGTCGCGCCACCGCCTCGAACTCGGACACGTAGAACTGGTAGTTGGTGAACAGCACGTGGTTCTGGAAATGCGCGGGGTCGGTGGCGGTGTAATGCGCCAGGCGCGCGAGCGAATAATCCACCCGTGGCGCGGTGAAGGGGGCCAGCGGGCCGGCGCCGTCGGGGCCGGGCGCATAGGTGCCGTTGACGATGTCGTCACTGGTGCCCGCAAGGTCCGGCACGTCGAAGACATCGCGCAGGGTGAACTGCGCGGCGCCTTCCTGCGGCACGGTGATCGCGGGATCGCTGGCGACCGCGAAGTGCACGGGCATGGGCGTGTCCGACGCCCTGATCGTGACGGGCACGCCGTGGTTTTCCACGATCAATTCGATCTGCTGTTCCAGGTAGGCGCGGAACAGGTCGGGGCGCGTGATCGTCGCGGCGCGCGTGCCGGGTTCCACGATGTGACCGAAGCTCAGCCGGCTGTCCACCTGGGCATGGCTGAAGGTGGTCACGCGGATCTCGGGATAGAAGGCGCGGATACGCTCTGCGGGGGCGCCGTCGCGCATGGCCTGGGCGAAGGCGTCGCACAGAAACCGGGTGGCCGTCTCGTAAAGCGCAACAAGGCGGTCGACCGCCGCGGTGGCGTCCGAAAATGTTTCAGGACCGGGCACCGGCGGCGTCCGCATCCCCGGCGTGTCGTCCTTCGCGGCCATCGCTAATCCTTGGCTGGGCGTCCTGCGGGGCACGTTGACACGCGGGCGGGGCGGGATCAAGCTGCGCTGCAGGCCGCGACAGCAAAGGGGCGTCATGGACTATGAAACCGTCAGCCCGCCGGTCTTCGGTGCATCGCTCAGGGGGCTGGGCCTGAACCTGCTTGTCCGGGATGTCCCGGCGCAAGTGGCCTTTCTGCAAGGGGTTTTCGAAATGGGCGGCCACCGTGTAAGCCGCGATTACGCCATCATGACCTATCACGGCCATGTCCTGCAGCTGCATGCCGATGCCACCTATGCCGAAAACCCGCTTCTGGGCCTGCTGCCCGAGGCTGGGCCGCGGGGCGCCGGGGCGGAGATCCGGCTGTTCCACACGGATCCGGATGCGGCAGCCGAGCGGGCCCGCACCCGGGGCGCGCATGTTCTGCAGCCGCCCATGGACAAGCCCCACGGCCTGCGCGAAACCTTCATCCTGTGCGACAACGGCTATGCCTGGGTGCCCAGCCGGCCGCTGCCCGGCGCCTTGCAAGGAGACGAGACATGAGCGTGACCGACCTCAAGCCCAACCTGGACCACTGGCCCGAGCGCGTGGATCTGGCCGCCGCGTTCCGCTGGACCGCGCGGCTGAACATGCACGAGGGCGTGGCCAATCACTTCAGCCTGTCCATCAACGAGGACGGGACGAAATTCCTGATGAATCCCAATCAGATGCATTTCGCCCGGATCAAGGCGAGCGACCTGATCGTGGTGGATGCCAACGACGCGGAGGCGCTGAGCGGTCCGGATGCGCCCGATCCCACGGCCTGGGGGTTGCACGGCGGGCTGCACCGTCATTGCCCGCACGCGCGCTGCGCCATGCACGTGCATTCGATCCACGCCACGGTGCTGGCGACACTGCAGGATCCGCGCCTGCCCCCGATCGATCAGAATTGTGCAACGTTTTTCAACCGTTACGTCATCGACGATGCCTATGGTGGGCTGGCGTTCGAGGAAGAGGGAGAGCGTTGTGCCGGGCTGTTCGACGACCCGCGCAAGAAAGTCATGATCATGGGAAATCATGGACTTATGGTGATCGGACAGACGGTGGCGGAGACCTTCAACCGCCTTTACTACTTCGAGCGGGCCGCCGAAACCTACATCCGGGCCCTGCAAACGGGCCAGCCGCTGCGCGTGCTGAGCGACGAGGTGGCCGAGAAAACCGCACGGGAACTGGAAGACTATCCCGAGCAGGATGAACGCCATCTATCTGAATTGAAAAGGATTCTGGATGCAGAAGGGTCGGATTACGCGGCTTGAGGGGGCGGGCGGGCTTGCCAATCCCGTCGTGCCGACCAAGTGAGAACGCATGGAACGGACTCTTTTGTCATTCGGACACGGCTACTCGGCGCGCGCGCTGGCGCGGCGGCTGTTGCCAAGGGGGTGGACGGTTTACGGAACCACCAGAAAAGAAAGCAAGATCAAAGAGTTGCAGGATGAGGGGGTGACTCCGGTCCTGTGGCCCGACGGGGACTTGGGGCCCGCCTTGGCGCAGGCCACGCACCTGCTGATCTCGGCCGGCCCGGAGCCGGACGGTGACCCGGTTCTGGCCAAATACGAAAGCGAAATCAGGGACTTGGCGCCAAGACTGCACTGGGCGGGCTACCTGTCCACGACGGGCGTCTACGGCGATCACAAGGGCGGGTGGGTGGACGAATCCACGCCGCCTGCCCCCTCGACCCAGCGGGGCCGGTTGCGGGTCATGGCGGAAAATCAATGGAAATCAATCCCTTGTCTGCCGCTGCATATTTTCCGGCTGGCCGGGATCTACGGGCCCGGGCGGGGCCCCTTCGAGAAGGTTCGCCAAGGCACCGCGCGGCGCATCATAAAGGAAAATCAAGTATTTAGCCGGATACACGTCGCCGATATCGCGCAGGTTCTGGAGGCGTCGATCGCCCGGCCGAACCCCGGGGCTGTCTACAACGTCTGCGATGACGATCCGGCGCCGCCACAGGACGTGATCGCCCATGCGGCCGAGTTGTTGGGTGCGCCGATGCCGCCGGAAATTCCTTTCGATTCCGCGGAGTTGAGCCCCATGGCACGCAGTTTTTACGCGGAATCCAAGCGGGTGGAGAACACGCGGATCAAGCGGGAGCTGGGGGTCGATCTGATGTATCCAGGCTATCGTGACGGCCTGGCGGCCCTGCTTGCCGCCGAGGGGTGAGACCCGTACGGGTAGTACGCGCCGTACGGAACTGCCGTACGCTCCCCGGGGGCGGGCCGGTCACAGGGTGGCGGGCCCGATCTCGCTCCGGACGCGGTAGCCAGGCGCGTAGGTGAGCCGGACGGTGGTGATGGCCCGCCCGTGGTCCCAGGTGATGCGCGCGATCACGAAAACGGGGGTGCCCTCGGGGCAGGTCAGGATCTCGGCCGCGGGGTGGGCCGCGCCCTCGGCGGCGAAGGTTATGTCGCCGTGGGTGTAGGGCGCGGTGGTCAAGAGCCATTCGTTGGCGCTGACGGTGGTGAAATCCGCCTCCGCGGCCTGCGGAACGGTGGCGAGGCTGATCCAGCGGTCCTCGTGCACGTAGGGGGCGCCGTCGGCACTGTGCAGCGCAGTGACATGCAGGCAGGGCGCGGCGCCGTTGAGGCCGAGCTCGGCCTGCACCCGCGGGGGCGGCGGGGCGGTTTCGCGGGTGAGCAGCCGGTAATCGTAGGCGCGGCCCCGATCCTCGATCTCCCGCCGGATCACGGGAATGTCCACCGTGGCCTTGCTGACGGGATGCAGGGCAACGCGGGTGCCGGCCTTGCGCCGGCGTTCCAGGATGCCCGCGTCGGCCAGGGCGCGCAGGGCCCGGTTGACGGTGGCCCGGGCGCAGCCGAATTCGCGGGCCAGGGCCACCTCGCCGGGAATGACGTGGCCGGGGGGCCATTCGCGCGCGTGGATGCGGCGCAGCACCTCGTCCTGGATGGTCTGCCAGTTCTTGAAGGCCGGCCCGCTCATGCGTCCTCGCGCAGGTTGGAAACGGCGCGGGCGTAGGCCGGGGCGATGCTGTCGCGGGCGATGTGGCGGCCCTGCTGCACCAGGTGGCGACCGGCCGCCCAGACGTCTGTCACCATGCGGTCGTCGCCGGCGAAGATCCAGGTATCGAGCGCGCGGTCGCCGCGCTGGCCGGCCAGGTCGATATGGCCGGTGTCGAGCACGGCGAGGTCCGCCCAGGCGCCCGGGGCGATGCGCCCCGAGTCGCGCCCCGCCGCCTGGGCGCCGCCCTGGCAGGCGGCCTGGAACAGGCGGCGCCCGGTGGAGTGCGCGGGCGTGGCGAGCGCGGCGCGCGAGTTGTCGCGCAGCCGCTGGGAATAGTCGAGGGTGCGCAGCTCTTCGGACAGCGCGATACGGATGTTGGAATCCGAGCCCACGGCGATTCGCCCGCCGGCCCCCATCCAGCGCACGCCATCGAAGATGCCGTCGCCCAGGCTGGATTCGGTGATCGGGCAGAGCCCGGCCACGGCGCCCGTGCGGGCCAGCCCTTCGGTTTCGTATGGTTGCATCCGGGTGCAGTGGATGAGGCACCAGCGGTCGTCCACCGCGGTGTTGTCCAGCAGCCACTCCACGGGCCGCGCGCCAAGGGCGGCCTGCACTTCGTCCACTTCGGCCAATTGTTCGGCGACATGCATGTGAACGGGCCCGTCGGGCACCAGCGCGGGGGCGCGTTCCAGATCATCGGGGGCGACGGCGCGCAGGGAATGGGGCGCGACGCCCAAGTGCGCGTCCCCGGGCAGGGCGGCGAGGGCCGCGCGGCTGCGATCGATCAGATCCGCGAATTGCCGGGGCGTGGTGCCGAAGCGGTCCTGCCCCGGGCCCAGGGGCCGGCCGTCGCACCCGCCGAAGCGGTATTGCACGGGCAGGAGCGTCAGGCCGATTCCGCTCTGCGCCGCGGCGGCGGCGATGCGGCCGGCCATTTCGCCGAGATCGTCGTAGGGGCGCCCACCGGGCGCGTGGTGGAGATAGTGGAATTCGACGTTGGTGGCGTACCCCGCCTCCAGCATTTCCATCTGAACCAGTGCCGCGATGGCCTGCACCTGGTCCGGGTCCAGCCGGTCGAGGAAGGCGTACATCAGCCGCCGCCAGCTCCAGAAGCTGTCCGCCGCGTCGGGACCACGGGATTCGGTCAGGCCGGCCATGGCGCGCTGGAAGGCGTGGGAATGGGCGTTTGCGGGCGCCGGCAGCAGCAGGCCCACGCGGTGCCCCTGGGCGGGGCGGTGCGCCGCCACCTCGGCGATGCGGCCGTCGGGGCCGATGGTCACGCGCACGTCCTGCGCCCAGCCCTCGGGCAGAAGCGCCTGTTCGGCCCAGATCCGTGTCATGAGCGACTCCCGTCTTGACAGGTATATATGTCTAGACATAATGGCAGGTGACGACTCGGAAATCAAGGGGGGCACGGCGCCATGCTGCTGAGGAACGCGACGGTGGCGACCATGGCCGACGGCCCGGCCTATGGCCTGATCGAGGACGCGGCCGTAGCCGTGGAGGGCGGCCTGATCCGGTGGGTGGGGCTGGAGTCCGACCTGCCGGACAGCTACGCGGCGCCGGGCGAGGACATGGGCGGACGTCTGATCACGCCGGCGCCCATCGACTGTCACACCCATATCGTGCACGGCGGCGACCGGGCGCGCGAGTTCGAGATGCGGCTGGAGGGCGCGAGCTACGAGGAGGTGGCGCGGGCAGGGGGGGGCATCGTTTCCACCGTGCGGGCAACGCGCGAGGCCAGCGAGGCGGAGCTTCTGGCCGGGGCGCTTCGCTTTGCCGATGCGCTGATCGCCGAGGGCGTTTCGGTCATCGAGGTGAAGTCGGGTTACGGCCTGGACGTGGAGACCGAGTTGCGCATGCTGCGCGCCGCCCGCGCGATCGAAAGCATGCGCCCCGTCCGGGTGAGGACAAGTTTCCTGGGCGCGCATGCGGTGCCGGCGGAGTACGAGGGCCGTGCGGCGGCGTATGTTTCCGAGGTCTGCCTGCCGGCGCTGGAACAGGCCGCGGGCGCGGGGCTGGTGGACGCGGTGGACGGGTTTTGCGAGACCATCGCCTTTTCCGCCGAGGAAATCGCGCCGGTTTTCGACCGGGCGCGCGCGCTGGGCCTGCCGGTGAAACTGCATGCCGAGCAGCTGTCGCACCAGGGCGGCACGCGGCTGGCCGCGCGCTACGGGGCGCTGTCGGCCGATCACGTGGAATACACCACCGAGGAAGATGCCGCCGCTCTGGCCGATGCGGGCAGCGTGGCGGTGCTGCTGCCGGGGGCCTTCTACACCCTGCATGAAACGCAGCGTCCGCCGGTGGCGGCCTTCCGGGCCCGGGGCGTGCCGATGGCGCTGGCCACGGATTGCAACCCCGGCTCGTCACCGCTGGCCTCGCTGCTGCTGACGATGAACATGGGCTGCACACTGTTCCGCCTGACACCGGAAGAGGCGCTGGCGGGCGTCACGCGCAACGCCGCGAAGGCCCTCGGGCTGGCCGACACCGGGGTGATCGCCCCGGGGATGCGGGCCGACCTCGCGGTGTGGGATGTTCGGCAGCCGGCGGAACTGGCCTATCGCATCGGATACAACCCGCTTTGCCGGCGGATCTTCGGAGGGGACGGATGACCGAGACCTTGACACCGGGGCAGGCGCGGCTGGCGCAACTGGAGGCCATCTGGCGCAGCGGGGAGCCCGCGGTTCTGGACCGCGCGGTGAAACCGGCCGTCGAGGCGGCCGAGGCGCTTGTGCGGCAGGCGGCCGAGGGCGAGGAGGCGGTTTACGGCGTCAACACCGGCTTCGGCAAGCTGGCCAGCGTCAAGATCCCGGCCGAGCAGACCGAGGCGCTGCAGCGCAACCTGATCCTGTCGCATTGCTGCGGCGTGGGCGAACCGCTGGACACGCCCGCCACCCGGCTGATGATGGTGCTGAAGCTCTTGTCGCTGGGGCGCGGGGCCTCGGGCGTCAAATGGGAGACCATCGAACTGATCGAGGGGATGCTGGCGCAGGGGGTGACGCCCGTGGTGCCGGACCAGGGATCGGTCGGCGCCTCGGGGGACCTGGCGCCGCTGGCGCACATGGCCGCCGTGATGATCGGTGCGGGCGAAGCCCTGTACGGCGGCGAACGGCTACCGGGGGCCGCGGCGCTGGAACGCGCCGGGCTGGCCCCGATCGTGCTGGGCCCCAAGGAAGGGCTGGCGATGATCAACGGCACCCAGTTCTCCACCGCCTGCGCGCTGGTGGGGCTCTGGACGGCCTGGCGCAGCGCGCGCGAGTGCATCGTCACCGCGGCGCTGTCCACCGATGCCATCATGGGCTCGACCGCGCCGCTGGTGGATGCCATCCACACCCTGCGCGGCCATTCGGGGCAGATCGCCGCCGCGCGGGCGCAACGGGCCCTGATGGACGGCTCGGAGATTCGCGAAAGCCACCGCGAGGGCGACCCCCGGGTGCAGGACCCCTATTGCATCCGCTGCCAGGCGCAGGTCACGGGCGCCGCGATCGACCTGTTGCGCCGCGCCGGCGAGGTCCTTGAGATCGAGGCCAACGCGGTGACCGACAACCCGCTCGTGCTGGTCGAGGAGGGCCGGATCGTGTCGGGCGGGAACTTCCACGCGGAACCGGTGGGCTTCGCCGCCGACCAGATCGCCCTGGCCGTGGCCGAGATCGGCGCCATCGCGCAGCGGCGGGTGGCGCTGATGGTCGATCCCAACCTGAGCTTCGATCTGCCGCCCTTCCTGACGCCCGAGCCGGGGCTCAATTCCGGCCTGATGATCGCCGAGGTGACCACCGCCGCGCTGATGAGCGAGAACAAGCATCTCGCCAATCCCTGCACGACGGACAGCACACCGACGAGCGCCAACCAGGAGGACCATGTCAGCATGGCCGCCCACGCCGCCCGCCGGCTTTCGCGGATGAACGCGAATCTGCACACCATCCTCGGCGTCGAGGCGATCTGCGGGGCGCAGGGCATCGGTTTCCGTGCGCCGCTGGCGACGAGCGTGCCGTTGCAGCGGGCGGTGGCGCGGCTGCGCGAAAGAGTGCCGGCCATCGAGGCCGACCGCTACCTTGCGCCCGACCTGCAGGCCGCCGGCGAGCTCATCCGCGACGGGGAACTGTCCGCGGCGGCCGGGATGGACCTGGACCTGGGGGTAGCGTGATGGATCCGGTGGCGGTGACACGCGGTGACGGACGCATCGTTCTGGGGATGCCCCATACGGGAACGTACATACCCGAGCCCATCCGGGACCGGCTGAACGCGCGCGGCCGTGCGCTAGCCGACACCGACTGGCACATCGACCGCCTGTACCAGGACCTGCTGCCGGACGCGACGATCGTCCGGGCCAATTTCCATCGCTACCTGGTCGACGCCAACCGCGATCCGGAGGGGCGCAGCCTGTATCCGGGCCGGAACACCACGGGTCTGGTGCCGCTGACGGATTTCGACGGGCACGACATCTGGCAGGTGCCGCCCACCGAGGCGGAGATCGCGGAGCGGCTGGCCGACTGGCATGCGCCCTACCATGCCGCGCTGCACGACGAGCTGAGCCGCGTGCGTTACCTGCACGGGGCGGCGATCCTGTATGACTGCCATTCCATTCGCTCGCGTATTCCGTTCCTGTTCGACGGCACCCTGCCGGATTTCAATATCGGCACGAACGACGGCGCCACCTGTGCGGCCGAGGTCGCCGCGGTGGCCGAGGCCGTGTGCCGGGCCGCGCCGGGGTTCACCACGGTGGCGAACGGCCGGTTCAAGGGCGGCTGGACGACGCGGCACTACGGCCGCCCGGAGGAGGGCTGGCACGCCATCCAGATGGAACTGGCGCAGTCCACCTACCTGAACGGGGAATGCCCGCCCTGGGCCTATGACGAAGAGCGCGCCGCGGATGTCCGGCGGCCGCTGCGCGAACTGCTGGCCAGGCTCGACGAGCTGGTGCGACAAGGAGACCTGACATGACCGATCCCCGCCACAACCTGCGCGACATCTATCCCGACACCGGCGCCGAGATCAGCGCCAAGCACTGGGTGACGGAGGCGCCGATGCGGATGCTGATGAACAACCTGCACCCCGACGTGGCCGAGAACCCGCACGAACTGGTGGTTTACGGCGGGATCGGGCGCGCGGCGCGGACATGGGAGGACTTCGACCGGATCGTGGACACCCTGAAGGGGCTGGAGGCGGACGAGACCCTGCTGGTGCAGTCGGGCAAGCCGGTGGGCGTGTTCCGCACGCACAGCGATGCGCCGCGCGTGCTGATCGCCAACTCCAACCTCGTGCCGCACTGGGCCACCTGGGACCATTTCGGCGAGCTCGATAAAAAGGGGCTGATGATGTACGGCCAGATGACGGCCGGGTCGTGGATCTATATCGGTAGCCAGGGCATCGTGCAGGGCACCTTCGAGACCTTCGCGGAGGCCGGGCGCCAGCACTATGACGGGCGGCTGGAGGGCCGCTGGATCCTGACCGCGGGGCTGGGCGGCATGGGCGGGGCGCAGCCGCTGGCCGCGGTTTTCGCCGGGGCCTGCTGCCTGGCGGTGGAATGCGACGAGTCGCGCGCCGAGTTCCGCAAGCGCACCGGTTACGTCGACGAGATCGCCCACGACCTCGACACCGCGCTGGGGATGATCGAGCGCTGGACCGGGGCGGGCGAGGCGAAGTCGGTGGCGCTGATCGGCAACGCGGCGGACGTGTTCCCCGAACTGGTGGAACGGGGTGTGCACCCCGACATCGTCACCGACCAGACCAGCGCGCACGACCCCGTGCACGGCTATCTTCCGCAGGGCTGGAGCGTGGCCGAGTGGCGCGCGAAGCAGGAAAGCGACCCCAAGGCGGTGGAGGCCGCCGCGCGTGCCAGCATGAAGACACATGTCAAGGCGATGGTGGATTTCTGGAACGCCGGCGTTCCGACGCTCGATTACGGCAACAACATCCGGCAGGTGGCGCTGGAGGAGGGTCTGGAAAACGCCTTCGCCTTCCCCGGCTTCGTGCCGGCCTATATCCGGCCGCTGTTCTGCCGCGGGGTGGGCCCGTTCCGCTGGTGCGCCCTGTCGGGCGACCCCGAGGACATCTACCGCACCGACGCCAAGATGAAGGAGCTGTTTCCCGGCCATGCCGACCTGCATCGCTGGCTCGACATGGCGCGGGAGCGGATTTCCTTCCAGGGGCTGCCGGCGCGGATCTGCTGGGTCGGGCTGGGCGAGCGGCACCGCGCGGGGCTGGCGTTCAACGAGATGGTGCGCAACGGCGAGCTGAAGGCGCCCGTGGTGATCGGGCGCGACCACCTCGACAGCGGGTCGGTGGCCAGCCCCAACCGCGAGACCGAGGCGATGAAGGACGGCTCCGACGCGGTCAGCGACTGGCCGCTTCTGAACGCGCTGCTGAACACCGCCTCGGGCGCGACTTGGGTCAGCCTGCATCACGGCGGGGGCGTCGGCATGGGGTTTTCCCAGCACTCGGGCATGGTGATCTGCTGCGATGGCACCGAGGACGCGGACCGGCGCCTTGCCAACGTGCTTTGGAACGACCCCGCGACCGGCGTGATGCGCCACGCCGACGCGGGCTACGACATCGCGCTCGATTGCGCGCGGGAGCACGGGTTGACCCTGCCGGGGATCTTGACGTGAGCCGGGCCCCGGCGTGCCTGGCGGTGACCGCGCGGCCAGCCGGCCGCAGTCTGCGCCTGTCGCGTCCCGGACTTGATCCGGGACCTCGCGGCGGGGAGGCGCGAGGCCCCGGCTCGGGGGCCGGGGCAGGCCCCGTCTCGGAGGCCGGGGCAGGTTGGGCGCCATGAGCCTTGAGCGATTCACGCAGGCGCAGGCGCGCATCTGGCCCGCCCCGCTGGACGAGATCCGGGCGGGCCGCAAGGAAAGCCACTGGATGTGGTTCGTCTTTCCGCAGTTGCGCGGGCTGGGCCGGTCGGCCACGGCGCAGCACTACGGGCTCAAGGATCTCGACGAGGCCCGCGCCTATCTTGCGCACCCCGTTCTGGGGCCGCGGCTGACCGAGATCGCGCAGGCGATGCTGGCGCACGCGGACACCCCGCCCGGGAATATCCTCGGCCCGGTGGACGCGCTCAAGCTGCGCTCCTGCGCGACGCTTTTTCAGGCGGCCGCCCCCGACGCGCCCGTTTTCGCGGCCCTGCTCGATACCTTTTACGGCGGCCGCCCATGCGACCGGACGCGCGCGATGCTAGACCGGTCGCCACAGGACACCCCGACGCAGGGCGGGGATCGTGCAGATTAACAACCCTGCAAGCAAGGAGGTAAAGACGATGAAAAGACGCGACTTCATGAAGGCCGGTGCCGTCGGCACGGCGGCCGCCGCCCTGGCCGCGCCGGCCGTGGCGCAGGACAAGCGCCAGTGGACCATGGTCACCGCCTGGCCGAAGAACCTGCCGGGGCCGGGCGTGGCCGCGCAGACCCTGGCCGACCGCATCAGCACGCTCTCGGGCGGGCGGCTCGAGGTCAAGCTGCACGCCGCGGGCGAGATCGTCCCGGGGCGCGGTGTCTTCGACGCCGTGTCGGAAGGCACGGCCGACCTCTACCACGCCGTGCCCGCATACTGGGGCTCGAAATCCAAGGGCATCCTGCTGTTCGGCTCGCAGCCCTTCGGCCTGCGTGCCGAGGAGCAGGTGGGCTGGATGGTCCACGGTGGCGGGCAAGCGCTTTATGACGAGATGTACGCCCGCTTCGGCATCAAGCCCTTCCTGTGCGGCAACTCCGGCCCGCAATGGTTCGGCTGGTTCCGCGAGGAGATCACCTCGGTCGATGACCTGCGGGGCATGAAATACCGCACCACCGGCCTGGCCTCGGAGATGTGCGCCGAGCTGGGGATGGCGGTCCAGGCGATGAGCGGCCCGGCGATGTTCCAGGCGATGCAGTCGGGCGCGCTGGATGCCGGCGAGTTCATCGGGCCCTGGACCGATTCGGCGCTGGGCTATCACCAGATCGCCAAGAACTATTACTGGCCGGGCGTGGGCGAGCCCTCCTCGGCCGAGGAATGCGGCGTGAACCTGGATGCCTACGAGGCGCTGCCGGACGATCTGAAGGAAGTGGTGCGCACGGCCTGTTCCAGCCTCTACAACGACGTCTGGACCGAGTACGAGACCAAGCACGCCAAGGCCCTGACCCAGCTGGTGGAGACGGAGGGCGTGACACCCCGCAAGCTCCCCGAGGAGGTGGTCATGGCCATGGGCGAGGCGGCCGGGACCGTGATCGGCAAGCTGCGTGAGGACGACGACGAGCTCGTGCGCCGCATCGCCGAGAGCTTCGTGGCCTACCGCGACGCGATCGGCGACTACATGGTCCATGCCGACAACGGCCAGATGAACGCCCGGGCGAAGGTCCTGGGCTTCTGAGGCAGGGCACGCGGGCCCCGGCCCTGGGCCGGGGCCTCTTTGGCACCCGCGCGCCCCGCAGCCCGGGGTATCGCGGAGACGGGGGACGATCATGGAACGGATCGCCGACGGGCTGGACGCGATCAACCGCGCCGTGGGTCGCGTCGTGCGCTGGCTGGCGCTGGTGATGGTGCTGGTCCAGTTCGGCGTGGTGCTGCTGCGCTACGTCTACGGGATGAGCTGGATCGCGCTGAACGAAAGCGTGCTCTACATGCACGCAACGCTGTTCATGCTGGGCGCGGGCTATACCCTGCTGGTGGACGGTCACGTCCGCGTGGACATCTTCCAGTCGAAGGCCGGCCCGCGCGGAAAGGCCCGCATCGACCTTCTTGGCCACCTTGTCCTGCTGATTCCGTCGATGCTGGCGCTGCTCTACTGGTCGTGGCCCTCGGTGCGTAACGCCTGGGCGATCTACGAGGGGCCGATCTCGGTCGGGGGGATCCCGGCGGTCTTCCTGCTGAAGTCGCTGATTCCGGCCTTCTGCGTCCTCCTGCTGGTGCAGTCGCTGGCCTGTCTCCTGCGCAAGCTGACGGTCCTGGCCGGGGGAGCCGCCGAATGATCGTGGAATACATCGACCTTCTGATGTTCGCCGCGCTGATGGCGGTGATCCTGTCGGGGTTTCCCGTTTCCTTCGCCATCGCCGGCACGGCGATCCTGTTCGCCTACCTGGGCTGGGCGACCGGTGCCATGCAGGTCGGCCTTCTGGGCGCTTTGGCGCAGCGCGTCTACGGGGTGCTGACCAACGATGTTCTGATCGCCATCCCGCTTTTCGTCACCATGGGGGTGGTGCTGGAGCGGTCGCGCATCGCCGAGGACCTGCTGGACAACATGGGGCGCCTTTTCGGCCAGTTGCGCGGGGGGCTGGGGATCTCGGTCGTGCTGGTGGGTGCGTTGCTGGCCGCGTCCACGGGCATCGTCGGCGCCACGGTGATCGCGATGGGCATGATCGCCCTGCCGACCATGCTGCGCACGGGGTATGATCCGCGGCTGGCCTCCGGCCTTGTCTGCACCGCGGGCACGCTGGGCCAGATCATCCCGCCGTCGACGCTGCTGATCATCCTGTCCGACGTGATGTCCTCGGCCTATCAGCAGGCGCAGTACGAACAGGGCAAGTTCAGCGTCGAGACGATCTCGGTCGGCCAGATCTTCGCCGGCGCGCTGGTGCCGGGGCTGGCGCTGGTGACGATCTACATCCTCTACATCCTGGCACGCGGCGCGGTGCGCCCGCAGGACATGCCGCCCGCGCCCACGCCCGAGGGCCGGCCCGGCCTGGCCGCGGTGACGGGGGCGGTGGTGCCGCCCGTGGTGCTGATCGTGGCCGTGCTGGGCGCCATCCTCGGCGGCGTTGCAACCCCGACCGAGGCGGCTTCGGTCGGGGCGGTGGGGGCGATCCTGATGGCCGGGGCCCGCCAGGGCGTGGACCGCCGGCTGATCCTGGCCGGGGCCGCGGCGCTGCTGACGCTTGCGGTGGCGGCGGGCCTGGCTCCCGTGCGGCTGCAGCGCAGCGACGCCGGCGCGGCGGACTGGGCACTGGGCGCGCTCTACGGCGCGCTGGCGCTCGTCGGGATCTGGGCGGTGGCCGCGGCGCTTGTCCGGCTGTTCCGGCGCGATCTGCTGGTGGGGGCGCTCACCACCACCATGACGGTGACGGCGATGATCTTCGCCACCATCCTGACGGCCAGCATCTTCAGCCTGGTCTTCGTCGGGCTGGGCGGCGAGGAGCGCGTCGCCCAGATCCTGCAATCCATGCCCGGCGGGCCCACCGGCGCGCTGATCTTCGCCATGGCGCTGATCTTCGTGCTGGGATTTTTCCTGGATTTCGTGGAGATCACGGTGATCCTGCTGCCGCTGGTGGCGCCGGTGCTGATCCTGATGGGGCACGATCCGATCTGGCTGGCGATCCTGATCGCGATCAACCTGCAAACATCGTTCCTGACGCCGCCCTTCGGGTTCTCGTTGTTCTACCTGCGCGGGGCGGCCCCGCCCGAGATCTCGACGGGTCAGATCTATGCCGGCGTGGCCCCCTTCATCGTGCTTCAGATCGTCGGAATCGCGGTGATCTGGGCGCTGCCGGCCTTGGCGACATGGCTGCCGCGCGCGGTGTTCTGACCGGGGCGGGGATGCCCGCCATCCTGCCCGGGATCCGCCGGGGTGCATGGCCCCGGCCAGGGTGCCGGGGCGAGAGGGGGGGCAGCGCCCCCGCCTCAGGCGGTCTTCTGGATCTCGACCTGGTGGGGATAGGGGATCGAGATCCCCGCGTCGTCGAAGGCTTCCTTCACCGCCCGGGTCATGTCGAACTTCAGCGGCCAGTAGTCGGCGGCATCGCACCACAGCCGGGCGGTGACATCGACCGAACTGGCGCCCAGGTTCGTCACGCGCACCCAGGGCTCGGGGTCGGCGTGGACGCGGCCGTCGGCGCGGGCGGTGTCCAGGATCACCTGCATGGCGCGGCCCGCGTCGTCATCGTAGTCGATGCCGAAGGTCAGGTCGCAGCGCCGGGTCGCATGGGTGGAATAATTCGTGATGATCGACCCCCACGCCTGGCCGTTGGGGATGATGATCTGCACGTTGTCCGGGGTGACCAGTTCGGTGAAGAACAGGTTGATTTCCACCACCGTGCCGGCGGTGCCGCCGATGTCCACGTAATCGTCCGTGCCGTAGGGGCGGAAAAGGATCAGCATGAATCCCGCCGCCAGGTCGGCCAGCGTGCCCTGCAACGCCATGCCGATGGCCAGGGTGGCCGCGCCGAGGATGGCGACCAGGCTGGTGGCCTGGATGCCGAAAAGCCCCAGCACCGCGATCAGCACCACGATCAGGATCACCCACTTGACGATGCTGGCGGCGAAGCTGCCGATCGTCTTGTCGATGCGCGGGCTGGCGGTCAGCCGCCGCTTGACCAGGCCCGCAATCGCGCCGGCCGCGATCCAGCCCAGGACCAGGACGATCAGCGCCTTGACCGCGTTCCACACGATGGGCGCGTAGCTGCCCATCTCTTCCATCATTCCCTGCATGTTCCATCCCTCTGTCGCGCGGGGGGCGGTCTGCATGCCCCGGGCCGCGGCCGCGTGTTGTGCCGGCCCCGCGATGCGGGCGGGGCCGACGGGGCCATCCTATCGCGCGGGCAGCGTGCCTTCCAGCACGTAGGTGAGGATCTGCACCACCTGCCCCGGTTCGCGGGCGACGGCCAGGGCGGCGGCGTCGACCTCTTTCAGCGCGTGGTCGTGTTCGGGCGGCTGCAGGATGACGAGGGACTTGCCAAGCGCGGCGGCATAGCCGGCATCGAAGGCGGCGTTCCACTGCTTGTACTTGTCGCCGAAGCGGACGACGACCACGTCGGCCTCGTCAAGCGCCTTGCGGGTGCGGATGGCGTTGAGCATCGCGCCCTTGTGGTCGTGCCAGTACTTGTCGTCCTCCGCGCCCAGGATGGCCACGCCGCAGTCGTCGCTGGCGGCGTGATCGGTCACGGGGGCGGAGAAACTGACGTCGAGGCCCTGCGCGCCGCGGGTGATCTCGTCGCGCCAGTCGCTGTGGATCTCGCCCGCCAGATAGACCTTGAGTGTCATTCGCCTTGCTCCTGTCCTTGGTTTCCGTTGCCCGTCTTCATAGCGTCATGCATGATGCGCGTCACCTCCTCGTCCGAGACCTGATCGAAGGTCTGGTAATGCAGCCCGACCGCGCGGAAGAAGCTGGGCGTCTCGGGGCAGACGACACGGTCCACCAGCGGGCGCAGTGCCTCCAGCGTGTCGGGCGGGGCCACCGGCACGGCCAGCACCACCTGCGCCGGGCCGCGGTCGCGCAGGGCCATCAGCGCCGCGCGGACGGTGGCGCCGGTGGCGATCCCGTCGTCCACCACGATCGCGGTGCGGTCCCGCACCGGCAGCGGGTCGCGCCCCTGAAGGTAGGTCTGCCGGCGGTCGGCCAGTTCGCCGCGTTTGCGCTCGACGGTCGATTGCAGGTCGGCCTCGGTGAGGTTGGCGACGTTGAGGACGCGCTCGTTGTAGTAGACGTGCTCGGGCGGGCCGTCCACGATGGCGCCGGCGGCGACCTCGGGCTGGGTGGGAACGCCGATCTTGCGCACCAGGATCAGGTCGAGCGGGGCATCGAGCGCGCGGGCCACGGGCACCGCCACGGGCAGCCCGCCGCGCGGCAGGGCAAAGACGACCGGATCGGGCAGCGACAGGTCGGAAAGCGCGCGGGCCAGCGTCTCGCCGGCGTCTTGTCTGTCCTTGTACATGGGGGCCTCCTTTTCTAGCCGCATCAGAGTGCCACGCGGGGGCGGCGGCGCGATGAGAGCCTGCCGCGAGGGGATATGGGGGGCAACCACCGGGCCCCCGCCCGGGTTCCCGCGCGGATCAAGCGGCCCGGCATCGGCGAAGGGCTGTTGCACCGCGGCCGCGCCTGCGCGAAGAAGGCGCCCGGACCGCCGCGCCGTGCCAGGACCCCGCCCATGACCCTCGATATCTTCACTGCCCTCGTCACCTTCGCGCTGGTCACCGTCATAACGCCGGGGCCCAACAACCTGATGCTCATGGCCTCGGGCGCGAACTTCGGCTTCCGCCGGACGATTCCGCACATGCTGGGTATCGGGCTGGGGTTTCCCGCGATGGTCCTGCTGGTGGGCGTGGGGGTCATGCAGGTTTTCGACCTTTGGCCGGTGAGCTACGTGATCCTCAAGGTGCTCAGTGTTTCCTATCTGCTGTATCTGGCGTGGAAGATCGCCAATGCCGCCCCCCCGGCGGATGCCGAGGGCACCGCCGAGGGGCGGCCGCTGACATTCGTGCAATCGGCGGCCTTCCAGTGGGTCAACCCCAAGGCCTGGAGCATGGCGCTGTCGGCGATCACGCTCTATGCCGCCAGCCGCGACCTGGCGGCGGTGCTGTGGGTGGCGGGCACCTACGTGGGGGTCTCGGCCGTCAGCACCACCAGCTGGACGGTGCTGGGCCAGCAACTGCGCCGCCTGCTGCGGCGGCCCGGGCGGCTGCGGGCCTTCAACTGGGTGATGGCCGCGCTTCTGGTGGCGACGCTGGTGCCGGTGCTCTGGCCGGGGGGAAGCTGACGGGGGACATGCCGCTGAGTCCCCTGCACACCGCCCGGGCGCGGAGTTGATTGCAAATCGCGGCGTGCCCGGCCATATAAAACGGGATCACAGGGGACCGACGCGATGACCAACTACCTCGACTTCGAAAAGCCGCTGGCCGAGATCGAAGGCAAGGCCGAGGAACTGCGTGCCATGGCCCGCACCAGCGACGGCATGGACGTCGAGGAAGAGGCCGGGGCGCTGGACCGCAAGGCCGAGGCGATGCTGCGCGACCTTTACAGGAATCTCACGCCGTGGCGGAAGTGCCAGGTCGCCCGGCACCCCGAGCGGCCCCATTGCCGGGACTACATCGCGCAGCTTTTCACCGAGTACACGCCGCTGGCCGGGGACCGGAACTTCGCCGACGATCACGCGGTGATGGGCGGGCTGGCGCGTCTGGCGGACCGCCCGGTGATGGTGATCGGCCACGAGAAGGGCCACGACACCAAAAGCCGGATCGCGCACAACTTCGGCATGGCCCGGCCCGAGGGCTACCGCAAGGCGATCCGCCTGATGGACATGGCCGACCGGTTCGGACTGCCGGTCGTGACGCTGGTGGATACGCCGGGTGCCTACCCCGGCAAGGGCGCCGAGGAACGCGGCCAGAGCGAGGCGATCGCCCGCGCCACCGAGAAATGCCTGCAGATCGGCGTGCCGCTTGTCAGCGTCATCATCGGCGAGGGCGGCTCGGGCGGGGCGGTGGCCTTTGCGAGCGCGAACCGCGTGGCGATGCTTCAGCATTCGGTCTATTCCGTCATCAGCCCCGAGGGCTGCGCCTCGATCCTGTGGAAGGACGCCGAGAAGATGCGCGAGGCCGCCGAGGCGCTGCGCCTGACGGCGCAGGACCTGGCACGGCTGGGCGTGGCCGACCGGATCGTGGACGAGCCCCTGGGCGGGGCGCACCGCGACACCGAGGCCACGATCACGGCGGTGGGGCGCGCGCTGGAGGCGATGCTCAGCGAGTTGGGCGCGAAAAGCCCCGCGCAACTGGTGGAGGACCGCCGCCGCAAGTTCCTCGACATGGGGTCAAAGGGGCTGGCGGCCTGAGCCCGCGCCCGCGCGCTGCACCCGGCGGATCGCCAGCAGGGTGGCGGCGGGGCCGAAGAGTTCGAAGACCACCGTGGTGCCAATGGTCAGCGTGATGATCAGCTCGCCGGCCTGCGGAAACTCCTGCGCGGCCACCAGCGCCATGCCCACGGCCACCCCCGCCTGCGGCAGCAGCGCCACGCCGTACCACGGGCGATGCCGCGGGGGCGCGCCGGCCAGCGCGCCGCCCAGCCAGCCGCCGGCCAGACGCGACACCAGCCTCAGGCCCACGAAGGCGGCGCCGATCAGCCCGACCTCGGCCAGCAGCCCGACCTTCAGCGAGGCCCCGGCCAGCAGGAAGAACAGGATCATGAAGGGCCACTGGATATGCTCGATCTCGTGGAAGGCGCGGTCGTGGTGGCGGGCAAGGTTGGCGATCACCGCCCCGGCGGTCATCCCCGCGATGAGGAAGGACACCCCCGCCCATATCGCCAGACCGGCGGTGAGGAAGACGATGCCGAGCGCCTCGCTCTGCAAGGGTTCGCCGCGGGTGAGGCGGCCGGTCAGGTAGGCCGCGGGCAGCCCCAGCCCCAGCCCCAGGGCCAGCGCGCCGGCGATCTCGTAGCCGGACTCGCCCAGCAGGGCGAGGTCGAACTGGCCGTTGAGCCCGTGGGCGAAGACCGCCGCGACGGAAAAGGCCAGCAGGCCCCAGGCGTCGTCGATGGCGACGATTCCCTTGACCATCTCGACGAAGGGGCCTTTCGCCCCGGACTGGTGGATCGCGTCCTGGGTCGCGGCCGGCGCCGTGGCCGTCGCGATGGCGCCCAGCAGCAGCGCGACGGGCCCCGGCACCCCGATCAGCCACAGCCCCGCAGCCACCATCGCAAGCGTGACCACGACGATCGAGACGGAGACGGCGAGGATTTCCCAACCGTGCCGCGCGAGATTCTCGCGCGACAGCGAACTGCCCAGCAGGAAGGCAACCATGGTCAGCGCGGTCGTGGACAGGAAATCATAGAGCGCCTGCGCCTCGGGCGGGATGATGTCCAGCCCCGATCTGCCCACGGCGATGCCGCAGGCCAGCAGCAGCGTCACCCGGGGCAGGCGGGTCTGCCGGCCCACCTGGTCGGCGGCAAGCCCCACCAGGAACAGCCCGCCGAGCGCGATGAAGAGAACCGGCAGATCCATGGTGTCAGGCCACCAGCATGCGCAACCCCTGCGTCACGTCCGAGCGCACCGCCAGCCGCAGGCCCGGTTCGTCGCCGGCCTTGAGTGCGCCGATCATCAGGCGGTGGTAGTGCGGCGGCTCCTTGCGCTGCAGGCGCCCGTAGAGCGCGCGCATGGTGGGCCCCAGTTGCAGCCAGACGGTCTCGACCATCGCCAGCATCGCCGGCGCCTGGGCGCGCAGGTAGAGCGTGCGGTGAAATTCCAGGTTGCGGCGGATGTAGCCCACGGCGTCGTGGCGCGCGATATCCTCGGAGATGCGGCCGTTGATGCTTTGCAGGCGGTCGATCAGCGCCATGTGCGCCCGCGGCAGCGCCCGGCTGGCCAGTTCCACCTCCAGAAGCGAGCGCAGCGCGGCCAGTTCCTCGATCCGCTCGTTGCTGAGTTCCGGGGTCGTCACCCGGCCCGAGCTGGAGATCGTCAGCGCCCCTTCGGCGGACAGGCGCCGCACGGCCTCGCGCGCGGGGGTCATGGAAACCTCGAACTCGGCGCCGATGCCCCGCAGGGTCAGGGCCTCGCCCGGGGCGATCTGCCCGTGCATGATGCGCGTGCGCAAGCCGCGATAGACACGGTCGTGCGCGGACGGCGCGGGATCGGTGCGGGGATTGAGCAGCATGGGCAATTTGTGATCACGAACCGTGCCGGCGTCAATCTCCGAATCGGTAGCGGTGCAGGGCCGCGCCGTTGCGGCGCAGCCAGAGGCGCGGCGCCTCGTACCGCGGGCAAAGCCGGGCGACCACCGCCCAGAAGGCGGCGGAGTGGTTCATCTCGACCAGGTGCGCGACCTCGTGCGCGGCGACGTAATCCAGCACGTCCGCCGGCGCCATCACCAGCCGCCAGGAATACATCAGCCCCCCGCGGGCCGAGCAGGAGCCCCAGCGCGAGCGCGGGTCGCGCAGGGTGATCGCGGCGTAGCGACGGCCCAGCCGCGCCGCATGGTGATCCGAGGCCGCCGCGAGCCGATCGCGCGCGCGGGCCTTGAGCCAGCCCTGCAGGCGGGCGGGCACGCGCTCGACCGGGCCGGGCACAAGCAGGGTGCCGGCCTCTTCGGTCACGCTGCGGCCCCGGCCAGGGGCGATTCGCAGCATCCGCCCCTCGACCGGCAGATCCCCGCCCAGGGCCACGGGCACGGCCTCGGGCCGGGCGGCCAGGTGGCGGCGCAGCCAGTCGCCCTTGGTGGCGGCGAAATCCAGCGCCTCGCGCTCGCTGGTGCCGCGCGGCAGGGTGAGGGTCACGCGCCCGTCAAGCCCCGAAACGCGCAGCGAAATCCGCCGCGCCCGGGGGGACCGGCGCAGGGTGATTTCAACGGGGGGGTTGCCCGGAAGGACGTGATTGCCCATATGCGCTCCTGCCCGGCGCTCGCGCGCGTTCCATAAGCCTTTGACACCTGATTCCGCTTATGGCAGGTGGCGCGGATCGTCGACAAGACCGAGAGTTTCAGAAGGGATCACCCATGCCCAAGGAAGAATGGGGCGTCAAACGCGTTTGCCCGACCACCGGAAAGCGGTTTTACGACCTGAACAAGGATCCGATCGTCAGCCCCTACACCGGCGAGATCGTGAACATCGAGACCGGCCGCAGCCGCTCGATCACGGCGGACGCGGAAGATGCCGAAACCAAGAAGCGCCAGAGCACCTCGTCGGAGGACAGCGAGGTCATCGAAGGCGGCGACGTGGAGGTCGATCTGGGCGATGACGTGCTGGAGGACGAGGACGACGACAACGTCTCGCTGGACGATATCGCCGATGTCTCCTCCGAGGACAGCGAGGGCTGACTTTCGGTCGGAACGGGCGGGATTTTCCACTTGATCCCGCCCGCCGCTTTGCCTAGACAGCGGCGAACGACGGGGCCCGCGGGCCCGCCTGTCACGGGGCCTTAGCTCAGCTGGGAGAGCGCTTGCATGGCATGCAAGAGGTCAGGGGTTCGATCCCCCTAGGCTCCACCAATCCCCTCTTTCCAGACCCGGGCGATCCGGCGCGGCGTGGTTCGGCGCTAGCCCTCGCTGTTGCGGGGCGTGATCGCGTCGAGCGCATTGTTGGCCAGGCTGCGCCCGGCCTCGCGCATGGTCAGGTAGGTCTCGTCGGCGCCGGCCTCCTTGATCTTGGTCACGTGGTCCTCGAACAGGGCGTGGCTGACGATCGGGCCGGTGAAACCGCGCGCGCGCAGGGTGCGGGCCGAGATCAGCTTGGCCTCGATGTCGTCCATCGCCAGCACGGCGGCCTCGATGCCCTCAAGGTTGACCCCGTTCCAGAAATTGCTGTCCTCGGCGTCGGCAAAGACCACGTTGCGCCCCGCCTCGGCGTGGGCGGTGGCCTTGTAGGTGTCCGCATCCAGCCCGACGGGGCGCTTGCCCTCGGCCACCAGTGCCTCGTAGGCGGCCGATCCGGTGCGTCCCATGCCGAAGACAAGGACATTGGCATCGCCCAGCTCGGTGGGCTGTTCGTCGGGATGCCGGGTCTTGCGCTGGAAACGGGCCAGCCGGTGTTCGAACCGCTTGTAGAGCGGATGGCCCAGACGGTTGAGCGGCGCGGCCGCCAGGAACGAGACGGCGACCGTGATCGCCAGCGGCACCAGGAAGGGCTCGGCCGCCGGTATGCCCGCCGCCACGATCAGCCCGAACTCGGAATACGCCGTCAGCGACAGCGCCGACAGGAAGGCCGTGCGCGCCCGCAGGCGGAAGGCCACGAGCAGCAGGAAGAACAGCACCCCCTTGAGCGGCAGCAGCAGGCCCAGTACCACGGCGAAGATCACCGCGTTCCAGTCCGGCAGGCCCGACATGCCGATGGACAGGAAGAATCCCACCAGGAAGACCTCCTTCAGCGCCCATAGGGATTTCGACAGCTCGCCGGCCCGGGGATGGTTGGACAGCAGAAGCCCCATCACCAGCGCCCCGATCTCGCCTTTCAGGCCGATCAACTCGAACCCGTAGCCGCCCAGCACCAGGCTCAGCATCATGCCGGTGAGCACGAGGATCTCGTCGCGGCCGGCAAGGTCGAGCAGGCGGTGCAGTACCGGCCGCAACAGGGGCGTCGCGAAGACCAGAAGCGCCCAGGGCCCCGGCACCTTGCCCGAGAAGACCGCCAGCACGACCAGCGCGATGATGTCCTGCACGATCAGGATGCCGATGGCGGTGCGCCCGTGGAAACTGCCCATCTCGCGCTTGGCTTCCAGGATCTTGGCCGCCAGCACGGTGGAGGAAAACGCCAGCGCGATCCCCACCAGCAGCGCCACGGTCCAGTCGGGCGTGAACAGCAGCCACGCGATCGGCGTGAAGAAGGCCACGGAAAGGGCGAAGTGCAACAGCGCGCCGCCGATCACGTGCGGCTCGCCGATCTGCTTGAGCTTGAGCTTCAGCCCGACCGTGAACAGCAGCAGCAGCACGCCCAGGTTGGCCAGGTATTCCAGGATCGGCCCGGTGTTTGCCGGCATGCCGAATCTGGGCCCGACCGCGTTGATGAAGAACCCCGCGGCCAGGAACCCGACAAGCGGCGGCAGCCCCAGCGGCCTTACGGCGAGGCCGAAGATGAAAGCTGCGCCCACGGCGAAGACTTCGAACAGCATATCGTCCCCTCACTGCAGTTCCGCGTGCCGACGCTTTGCGAGAGTTGCGCCGCGGTTGCAACGCTTGCCAAAGAGATGCACGCCCGGGCGGCGCGCGCAAGGCCGCAGTTTCGCGCCCCCGCCGGCCCGCGCACGGGCGCGGCATTTTCGACGCAGCCGCAGGCCGCGCCCCGCCCGCGGCGCCGGCAAGGGCCGCGTCAGGTGGTGAAATCGTCGATGAGCGGGTTGGGCTTGGCCAGCAGCTCCAGGTCCGTGCGGTTGGTGATGCGCACCCGCGCGCCGTCGATCTCTAGGCCGTAGGGGCGCAGCGCCTTGATCGCGCGGGACAGGTTCTCGGGCGTCATGCCCAGGAAGGAGGCCAGGCGCCGTTTCTCCATGGCAAGCTCGAACTCGGTCGCGCCGCCGTTGCGCGCGCTCCAGCGCAGCACGTAGTTGGCCAGCCGCTCGATCGAGGTGCGCAGCTTGAGGTTCTTGGCGTTCTTGACGACCGTCCGATAGCATTGCGCCAGTTCCGTCACCACCGCGCGGGCGAAGGCGTTGTCCCGTTCGAAGACATCGCGGACATCCTGCGAGGGCAGGAGGATGAGGCGCGATTTCTCGGTCGTGCGGGCGGACATCAGGTAGGGGGCGTCCTTGATCGTCGCCGCCAGGATGAAGGTCGAGATCGGCCGGACGGTGGACAACGAGGTCTCGCGCCCGTTCCAGCGCGCGTAAAGCTCCACGCTGCCCGAGACGACGACATAGAGGAAATCGGCCGGGTCACCCTCGCTGATGAGGTCCACCTGCGGCGGGAAGGTCTGCATGTAGGCGCCCCGGACGAGATCGTGGAAGCTGTCCTCGGACATGTCCGAGAACAGATCGAGGGACCGAATCGCCGGGATGTCGTCGGGTCGCACGCGGCCTCCTTTCATCAATCCCGCAGACGTAGGTCGTGAATTTGACAATTGTCAAGATGCCGGACCGCATCCGCCGGCGCGGCGGCCGACATTCGTAAGCGGGCCGTGCCACGGTTTTCGGGGGGCCGTTTATTTCGCCGGTGCGGCGCGGCTCCTTTGACCTGAATCAAGAATCGGGTGGCGCGGAAAGGCTTGGTTGCCTCCGACATGCATGGCGCACCGCGCCGCAAAGCAGGAGGCAAGTCCAATGAGCACGCTTGATGGCGTTACACGCGGGGACCAGTACCGCGCGCTTGGGTTGAGCACCTTCGCCTTTACCGTCTGCTTCGCCGTCTGGACGATTTTTTCGATCATCGGCGTCAAGATCAAAGGTGAGCTGGGGCTCAGCGACACACAGTTCGGCCTTTTGGTGGCCACGCCGGTTCTGACCGGCTCGATCAGCCGGATTTTCCTCGGCGTCTGGACGGAACAGTTCGGCGGGCGGGTGATGTTCCCGCTGCAGATGATGATCACCGCGGTCTGCGTCTGGCTGTTGACCAGCGTGACCAGCTACCCGGTGTTCCTGATCGCGGCGCTGGGCCTGGGCCTGGCCGGCGGGTCCTTCATCGTGGGCATCGCCTATACCTCGCGCTGGTTCGAGAAGGAGCGCCAGGGCACGGCCCTGGGCATCTTCGGCGCCGGCAACGTGGGCGCCGCCGTGACGAACTTCGCCGCGCCCTTCCTGGTGGTCGCTGCCGGCTGGGAAGGCACCGCGCGGATCTATGCCATCGTCCTGGCGATCACCGCGGTGCTGTTCTACGTCTTCGCCAAGACCGACCCGGTGCACGAGGAACGCAAGCGCACGGGCAAGGGCGCGGTGTCCACCGCGGACCAGCTGGCGCCGCTGAAGAACATCCAGGTCTGGCGCTTCGCCACCTATTACTTCTTCGTCTTCGGCGGCTTCGTCGCGCTGGCCTCGTTCCTGCCGCGCTACTACGTGGGCGCCTACGGGCTGGAGCTGACCACCGCCGGCATCTTCGCCGGGCTCTACAGCCTGCCCGGCTCGGTCTTCCGCGCGCTCGGCGGCTGGATGTCGGACAAGTGGGGCGCGCGCTTCGTGATGTACCTGACCTTCATCGTCAGCCTGATCGTGCTCTTCGTCATGAGCTACCCCGAGACGCGCTACGTGGTCTCTGGCCTCTCCGGCCCGATCGAGTTCACCTTCGGCATCTCGGTGGGTGTCTTCGTCACTTTGACGGTGATCCTGGGCTTCGTGATGAGCCTGGGCAAGGCCGCGGTCTACAAGCACATCCCCGTCTACTACCCCTATCACGTCGGCTCGGTCGGCGGCCTGGTGGGCATGATCGGCGGTCTGGGCGGCTTCTTCCTGCCCATTGCCTACGGCGCGCTGCTGGATCTCACCGGCGTCTGGACCGCGCCCTTCATGCTGACCTTCGTGCTGGTCGCCATCATGACTGTCTGGATGCACGTGGCGATCCGCAAGATGGAGCGCCGCCGCCACCCCGGCCTGGAAGAGGAACGCTACCTTTCCGACGTGCCCGATGAACCGTTGCCCGCCCCGGCGCAAAGCGGCGAGGACTCCCCCCGGCCGGGCACCGCTGGCGCGCCCCGCCCCGCAGAATGACGCAGGCCGGGCGGGCCGCCCGGCCCGCCCGCGCCCCTGACCCGAAGACCCATCAAGACGGAGACAGTCGTGGGACAAGACCTTAGAAACTACACGCCGGAGGACACCCAGTTCTGGGACACGACCGGCAAGGGGATTGCCAACCGCAATCTCTGGATTTCCATTCCCGCCCTTCTGTGCGGGTTCGCCGTGTGGCTCTACTGGGGCATCATCACGGTGCAGATGCTGAACCTGGGCTTCCCCTTCGCGAAGTCCGAGCTGTTCACGCTGTCCGCGGTGGCGGGCCTGACCGGCGCGACGCTGCGCATCCCTTCCACCTTCTTCATCCGCATCGCGGGGGGGCGGAACACGATCTTCTTCACCACCGCGCTGCTGATCATCCCGGCCGCCGGCACGGGCTACTTCCTGCAGGACCGCGACACGCCGCTCTGGGTGTTCCAGATCCTTGCCTTCCTGTCGGGGATCGGCGGCGGCAACTTCGCCAGCTCGATGTCCAACATCAGCTACTTCTTCCCCAAGAAGGTGCAGGGCTACGCGCTGGGGATGAACGCCGGGCTGGGCAACTTCGGCGTGACCACGATGCAGATCGTGATCCCGCTGGTGATGACCTTCGGCCTGTTCGGCGGCGAGCCGATGGTGCTGGAGACCACCTCCGGCACGCTGATCGGCAAGATCCCCGCCGGCTCGGAAACCTACATCCACAACGCCGGCTACGTCTGGCTGCTGGCGCTGATGCCGCTGACCATCGCCGCCTGGTTCGGGATGAACAACATCCGTGACGAGCATGTCTCGCCCAACATTCCGGGCCCCTTCGGCGCCTTCGGGATCATCACGGTGATGCTGCTGATCGGTTTCCTGGCCGCCGGGATCGGGCTGTGGCTGATGCTGCCCGCGGATGTCGGCGGCTCGGGCTGGAACATCTCGAAGTGGATCGTGCTGCCCATCGTCATCGCGCTGACCGTGTGGATGCTCAAGATGATCCCCGGCGAGGTCGGCCAGAACCTGACGCGCCAGTACCGCATCTTCGGCAACAAGCACACCTGGGCGATGACGGTCATCTACATCATGACCTTCGGCAGCTTCATCGGCTATGCCGCGACCTTCGGGCTGGCGATCAAGGTGGTCTTCGGCTACCAGCACATCCTGGTGGACGGCGTGATGACCCACGACACGCCCAACCCCGACGGGCCCTCGGCGCTGATGTATGCCTGGATGGGGCCCTTCATCGGGGCGCTGATCCGGCCCATCGGCGGGATGCTGGCCGACAAGCTGGGCGGCGCGCGGGTGACGCAGTGGATCTCGGTGGTGATGGTCGCCTCGGCGCTGGGCGTGGCCTATTTCCTGCAGCAGGCCTATGTCTCGGCCACGCCGCAGGACTACTTCCTGCCCTTCATGATCCTGTTTCTGATCCTGTTCACCGCGACGGGCATCGGCAACGGCTCCACCTTCCGCACCATCGCCATCGTCTTCGACAAGGAGCAGGCCGGCCCGGTTCTGGGCTGGACCAGCGCGGTGGCCGCCTTCGGCGCCTTCATCATCCCCAAGGTCTTCGGCGAGCAGATCAAGGCCGAGACGCCGGAGTACGCGCTCTACGGCTTCGCCGCCTTCTACGGGCTGTGCATCCTGATCAACTGGTGGTTCTACCTGCGCCCGAACGCCTACGTGAAGAACCCCTGAGCCAGACAGCAACGGCGCGTCCCGGCTGTCGGGCCGGGGCGCCCCCGCCAATCCAAGGAGTTACCAAATGAGCCATCTGCTCGATCGTCTGAACTTCTTCCAGTCCAAGGAACTGGAACAGTTCGCGGACGGCCACGGCCAGGTCACGCGCGAGGGTCGCGGCTGGGAGGACACCTACCGCAACCGCTGGCGCCATGACAAGGTCGTGCGCTCCACCCACGGGGTGAACTGCACCGGGTCCTGTTCGTGGAAGATCTACGTCAAGAGCGGGATCGTCACCTGGGAGACCCAGCACACCGACTACCCGCGCACCCGGCCCGATCTGCCCAACCACGAACCGCGCGGCTGCGCCCGCGGCGCATCGTACAGCTGGTACCTGTACTCGGCCAACCGGGTGAAGTACCCGCTGGTGCGCGGGCGCCTGATGAAGGCCTGGCGCCAGATGCGCGAGAGCATGAGCCCCGTCGCCGCCTGGACCAAGCTGCAGAACGACCCGATCCTGCGCGCGCAATACGTCGAGGCGCGCGGCAAGGGCGGGTTCGTGCGCGCCAGCTGGGACGAGGCGACCGAGATCACGGCCGCCGCCAACGCCTACACCGCCAAGACCTACGGCCCCGACCGGGTGTTCGGCTTCTCGCCCATCCCGGCGATGTCGATGGTCAGCTATGCCGCCGGCTCGCGGTACCTGTCCCTGCTGGGCGGTACCTGCATGTCCTTCTACGACTGGTACTGCGACCTGCCGCCCGCCTCGCCGATGACCTGGGGCGAACAGACCGACGTGCCGGAATCGGCGGACTGGTACAACGCCGGCTTCCTGCTGATCTGGGGCTCGAACGTGCCGCAGACCCGCACGCCGGACGCGCATTTCTACACCGAGGCCCGCTACCGCGGCACCAAGTCGGCGGTGATCTGCCCCGACTATTCCGAGGCGTCGAAATTCGGGGATGTCTGGCTGGCGCCGCAGCAGGGGACCGATGCCGCGCTTGCCATGGCCATGGGCCACGTCATCCTGCGCGAGTTCCACCTGGACCGGCAGGCCGACTATTTCGAGGACTACTGCCGCCGCTACACCGACATGCCGATGCTGGTGCGGCTGGAGGACCGCGACGGCCGGCTGGTGCCGGGCCGCTTCCTGCGCGCGCAGGACTTCGACGACAAGCTGGGCGAGGACAACAACCCCGAGTGGAAGACGGTGGCCTTCGACGAGACATCGGGCCGCTACGTCTCGCCCAACGGCGCGATCGGCTACCGCTGGGGCGAGGACGGCGAGTGGAACCTCGAGGAACGCGCCAGCGAGGCCGAGACGCGGCTCAAGATGTCGTTCGTCCTGGACGAGGACCACGACGATGTGGTCGGCGTGGACTTTCCCTATTTCGGGGGGCAGGCCACCGAGAACTTCGTCAAGTGCGACCATCCCGACATCCTCACGCGGAACATCCCCGCCAAGTCGGTCACGCTGGCCGATGGCGAGGCGATGGTCGCCACGGTCTTCGACCTGTTCTGCGCCAACTACGGCCTCGATCGCGGCCTGGGCGGCGAGGGCGTGGCCATGTCCTATGACGAGGACGTGCCCTACACCCCCACCTGGGCCGAGAAGGTCACCGGCGTGCCGGCCGACAAGATCGCCACGGTCGCGCGCGAGTTCGCGCTGAACGCCGAGAAGACGAACGGCAAGTCCATGGTGATCCTCGGGGCCGGGCTGAACCACTGGTACCACATGGACATGAACTACCGCGGCATCATCAACATGCTGGTGATGTGCGGCTGCATCGGGCAGTCCGGCGGGGGCTGGTCGCACTACGTCGGCCAGGAGAAGCTGCGCCCGCAGACGGGCTGGCTGCCGCTGGCCTTCGGGCTGGACTGGTCGCGGCCCCCGCGGCACATGAACTCCACCTCCGCCTGGTACGCGCATACCGACCAGTGGCGCTACGAGACGGTCAGCGTGCGCGAGATCCTCAGCCCCACCGCGCCCGAGGGCGACTGGGACGCCAGCATGATCGATTACAACATCCGCGCCGAGCGGATGGGGTGGCTGCCCTCGGCCCCGCAACTCAAGCAGAACCCGCTGGAGGTCGCCAAGGCCGCCAAGGTCGCGGGCAAGGAGGTCCGCGACTACGTGGCCGAGGGGCTGACCTCGGGCGATCTGGAGATGTCCTGCGAGGACCCGGACGCGCCCGAGAACTGGCCGCGCAACCTGTTCGTCTGGCGCTCGAACCTGCTGGGGTCCTCGGGCAAGGGGCACGAGTACTTCCTCAAGCACCTGCTGGGCACGGACAACGGCGTGCTGGGCCATGACGTGCGCGACGAGGCGCATGTGCCCCACAAGGAGGTCGTCTGGCACGACGAGGCGCCGCGCGGCAAGCTGGACCTGCTGGTCAACATCGACTTCCGCATGTCCACCACGGCGGTCTACTCCGATATCGTGCTGCCCACCGCGTCCTGGTACGAGAAGAACGATCTGAACACCAGCGACATGCACCCCTTCATCCACCCGCTGCAGGCGGCGGTGGATCCGGCCTACGAGTCCAAGTCGGACTGGGAGATCTTCAAGGCGATCGCCAAGAAGTTCTCAGAGGTCGCGCCGGAGGTGCTGGGCCAGGAAACCGATGTCGTGTCGCTGCCCATCCTGCACGACACGCCCGCCGAGATCGCCCAGGACCAGGTGCGCGACTGGAAGAAGGGCGAATGCGAGCTGATCCCGGGCAAGACGGCGCCCAACTTCATCGCTGTCGAGCGGGATTACCCCGCGCTCCACGCGCGCTTCACCGCGCTCGGGCCGTTGATGGACAAGCTCGGCAACGGCGGCAAGGGCATTTCCTGGGACACCAAGGAAGAGGTCCAGCACCTGCGCGATCTCAACGGCGTGCACGCCGACGGCCCGGCCAAGGGCTGCGCCAGGATCGAGACGGACGTGGACGCCACCGAGGTGATCCTGATGCTGGCACCCGAGACCAACGGCCATGTCGCCGTGAAGTCCTGGGAACAGCTGGGCAAGGCCACCGGCCTCGCGCACAAGCATCTGGCCGAGGGCCAGGAGCACGTGAAGATCCGTTTCCACGACATCGCCGCGCAGCCGCGCAAGATCATCAGCTCGCCCACCTGGTCGGGCATCGAGAGCGAGGAGGTGTGCTACAACGCGGGCTACACCAACGTTCACGAGCGGATCCCCTGGCGCACGCTGACGGGGCGCCAGCAGCTCTACCAGGACCACCTGTGGATGCGCGCCTTCGGCGAGGGCTTCTGCACCTGGCGGCCGCCCGTCGATCTCAAGACCATCACCGACGAGATCAACACCGACGCGCAGCGCGGGCAGAAGCACGTGGTGCTGAACTTCATCACCCCGCACCAGAAGTGGGGGATCCACTCCACCTATTCGGACAACCTGCACATGCTGACGCTGAACCGCGGCGGCCCGGTTGTCTGGATCTCCGAGGTGGACGCCCGCAAGGCCGGCATCGTCGATAACGACTGGATCGAGCTTTACAACACCAACGGTGCGCTGACCGCCCGGGCGGTCGTCTCCCAGCGGATGAAGGAAGGCACGACCTTCATGTATCACGCGCAGGAGAAGATCGTGAACACCCCAGGCTCGGAACGCACGGGCCGGCGCGGGGGCATCCACAATTCGGTGACCCGCACGGTGCTCAAGCCCACGCACATGATCGGCGGCTACGCCCAGCAGAGCTACGGCTTCAACTACTACGGGACCGTCGGCGCCAACCGCGACGAATTCGTGGTGGTGCGCAAGATGAACAAGGTGGACTGGCTGGACCAGCCTGCCAAGACCAAGGAGGCAGCGGAATGAGAATTCGCGCGCAAATCGGCATGGTGCTGAACCTCGACAAGTGCATCGGGTGTCACACCTGCTCGGTCACCTGCAAGAACGTCTGGACCAGCCGCGACGGCGTGGAATACGCCTGGTTCAACAACGTCGAGACCAAGCCCGGCATCGGCTATCCCAAGAACTGGGAAAGCCAGCAGCGCTGGAACGGCGGCTGGGAGCGCACGCGCGCCGGCAACCTGCAGCCCAAGCAGGGCAGCAAGTGGCGGATCCTGGCCAATATCTTCGGCAATCCCGACCTGCCCGAGATCGACGACTACTACGAGCCGTTCGATTTCGACTACGACCACCTGAAGTCGGCCCCGGAGATGGAACATTTCCCGACCGCGCGGGCGCGCTCGCGCATCACCGGCGAGCGCATGGAAAAGATCGAATGGGGCCCCAACTGGGAGGAGATCCTGGGCGGCGAATTCGAGAAGCGCAGCCAGGACTACAACTTCGACGGCGTGCAGAAGGACATCTACGGCGAGTACGAGAACACCTTCATGATGTACCTGCCGCGGCTGTGCGAGCACTGCCTCAACCCCACCTGCGTGGCTTCCTGCCCTTCGGGCGCGATCTACAAGCGCGAGGAGGACGGCATCGTCCTGATCGATCAGGAGAAATGCCGCGGCTGGCGGATGTGCGTCTCGGGCTGCCCCTACAAGAAGATCTACTACAACTGGGAATCGGGCAAATCCGAGAAATGCACCCTGTGCTATCCCCGGATCGAAAGCGGCAATCCCACCGTCTGCTCGGAAACCTGCGTCGGGCGCATCCGCTACCTGGGCGTGATGCTCTATGACGCCGACAAGATCGAGGAAGCCGCCAGCGCCGCCGGCGAGCAGGAGCTCTACGACGCGCAACTGGGCCTGTTCCTCGATCCGCACGACCCGGTGGTGCAGGAAACCGCCCGCGCCGACGGCATCCCCGACGACTGGATCGAGGCGGCCAAGAACTCGCCCATCTGGAAGATGGCGATGGAATGGAAGGTGGCCTTCCCGCTGCACCCCGAATACCGGACGCTGCCGATGGTGTGGTACATCCCGCCGCTCAGCCCGATCCAGAACGCCGCCGAGGCCGGCAAGATCGGCCACGACGGCGAGATGCCCGACGTGCGCTCGCTGCGCATTCCCGTGCGCTACCTGGCCAACATGCTGACCGCCGGCGACGAGGCGCCGGTCGTGCAGGCGCTGGAGCGGATGTCGGCCATGCGGACCTACATGCGCGCCAAGACCGTCGACGGCGTCATCGACGAGGCCATCGCGGCCCGCGTCGGCCTGTCGGGGCGGGTGATCGAGGACATGTACAGGATCATGGCCCTGGCCAACTACGAAGACCGCTTCGTGATCCCCACCACCCATCGCGAACAGGTCGAGGATGCCTACGAACTGCGCGGCGGCTGCGGCTTCACCGACGGCAACGGCTGCTCCACGGGCATGGATTCGCGCTCGCTTTTCGGCGGCAAGAAACGGCCCCTCAAGATCCCGGAGGCAATGTGATGATGGATCGCACTCTCAAGGCCTTCTCGGCCATCCTCAGCTACCCCACGCGCGAATTGCAGGCGGCGATGCCGGAAATCGCGGGCGTGATCCTGTCGGACCGGCGGCTCACCACCTCCGGCCGCGGCTGCCTGCGGACCCTGCTGGACCACCTCGCCGAGGCCGACATCTACACCCTGCAGGAAACCTATGTCGGGCTTTTCGACCGCTCGCGCACGCTGTCGCTCAACCTTTTCGAGCATGTCCACGGCGAAAGCCGGGATCGCGGCGGCGCCATGGTGGATCTGGTGGAAACCTACCGCGCCGCCGGGTTCGACCCCGACACCGCGGAACTGCCAGATCACCTGCCGGTGCTGCTGGAGTTCCTGTCTATGCGGCCCGAGGCCGAGGCGCGCGAGATCCTGGGCGACACCGGCCATATCCTCACCGCGCTTGAGACGCGGCTGGTGCGCCGCGAAAGCCTTTACGCGCCGGCCTTCGCCGCGCTGCGCCAGATCTCGGGCCAACAGGTGGACGGCGAGGCCGTCGCCGAACTGCTGGAGGAGCCCGAGACCGATCCCGACGACCTTGAGGCGCTGGATGCCGTCTGGGAGGAGACCGAGGTCACCTTCGGCCCCGACCCCAACGGCGGTTGCCCGCAGGTGCGCGACATGCTCGCGAAAATGGACAAACCCGTCGCCCCCGCCTCACGGCCGGCGGCCGAATAGGAGACCGAACCAATGTTCGCAAACTTCGACATCAACTTCGTGATCTTCGGCGTCATGCCCTATGTTGCGCTGACGGTGTTCCTCGTGGGCTCCATCGCCCGGTACGAGCGCGATCCCTTCACCTGGAAATCGTCGTCGTCTCAGCTCCTGCGCCGCAAGCAGCTGATCTGGGGCTCGATCCTGTTCCACGTCGGGATCATCGTCGTCTTCTTCGGCCACCTGATCGGCCTGTTCACGCCGATCTGGGTGCTTGACGCCCTGGGCGTCCCCTATGGCCTCAAGCAGTGGATGGCGGTCATCATCGGCGGCCCGGCGGGCATCGCCGCGCTGATCGGCTCGACCATGCTGCTGCACCGGCGCCTGAGCGACCCGCGGATCCGCGCCACCTCGAGCTACATGGACATCACCATCATGGGCCTGATCTGGCTGCAGCTGGCCATCGGCCTGCTGACGATCACGCAGACCCTGCAACACATGGACGGCGGCAAGATGGTCCTGTTCATGGAATGGTCGCAAAGCGTGGTGACCTGGAACGTCAACGCGTGGGCCAACGTGGTCAACGTGCATTGGCTGTACAAGCTGCACATCTTCCTTGGGCTCGTGATCACCATCCTGTTCCCGTTCTCGCGGCTGGTGCATATCTGGTCGGGCTTCGCGGCGCCGTTCCGCTACCTGCTGACGCGCCCGGGCTACCAGGTCGTGCGGTCGCGCCGTTCGGCGCCCTTGCCAGAGCGCACGCTTGCCGTGCGGAAAACCCCGGCGGAGTGAGCGTCATGTCGAGCCCGCTCTTCCCCGATATCGTGGTCAACGGCACCACCATCCCGGCCGCGGATATCGCGGCCGAGGCCCAGCATCACCCCGCGCCGCAGGGCAAGCCCGGGCTGGCCTGGCGCATGGCGGCCCGCGCCCTGGTGGTGCGGCGCCTGCTGCTGGAAGAAGCGGAGCGGCGGTCCCTCGCCGCCGCCCCGCAGGAACTCGCCCCCGGCAAGCACGAAACCGAGGCCGAGGCCAGGATCCGCGCCGTCATGGAAGAGGGCGTCTGCCCCGACCCGGTGACCGAGGCGGACCTGCGCGCCGCCTATGACCGGGCGCCGGGCGCCTACCGCGCGCCCGCGCTGTACCAGCCGGCGCATATCCTCTTCGCGGCGCGGCCCGACGACACGCCGGTCCGCACCCGCGCCCGCGAGCGCGCAAAGGCGGCGCTGCAGACCCTGCGCGACAATCCCCGGCGCTTCGCCGAGCTGGCGCGCGAGGAAAGCGATTGCCCCTCGCGCGACGCCGGCGGCGAACTGGGCCAGATCGGCAGCGGCGAGACGGTGCCCGAGTTCGAGGCGGCCCTGCGTGCCGCGCCCCTGGGCGAAATCCACGACCAGCTTGTCGAAACCCGTTACGGGTATCACGTGCTGCGGCTTGACATGCGCGCGGACGGCGCGATCCTGCCGTTCGAGGCCGTGCGCCCGCGCCTGGCGCGCGCCTGCGAGAAGGCGAACTGGACCCGTGCCGCCCGCGGTTTCGTGCAAGGACTGATCGACCGGGCCGAGATCTCGGGCTTGGACCTGGAGACAATCCCCGCCGGCCCTGTCCCGGCTTGACGCAATGGCAAAAGGAGGGTCCGACATGGTCGAACACCTGATCGAGCGCAATCGCCACTGGTCCGCCGCGCGGCAAAGCGAGGACCCGACCTATTTCAGCCGCCTTGCCAAGGGCCAGACGCCGGAATACTTCTGGATCGGCTGCTGCGACAGCCGCGTGCCCGCCAACGTCGTCGCCGGATTGGACGCGGGCGAGGTCTTCGTGCACCGCAATGTGGCCAACGTCGTGCATTCGGCCGATGTGAACCTTCTGAGTGCGCTGGAATTCGCGGTCGATGCGCTGCACATCCGCAAGATCATCATCTGCGGCCACTACGGCTGCGGCGGCGTGAAGGCCGCGATGGAGGATATGCCGCATGGCCTGGCCGATCACTGGCTGGCGCCGGTGCGCCGCCTGGCGCGGCGGCGCGCCGCCGATCTTGACCAGGCCCCGGACGCGCGCGGCCGCCGCGACAGGCTGGCCGAACTGAATGTCGCCGAGGGCGTGCGGCGCGTTTCGGAAACGCCGATCCTGCAGCGCGCCTGGGCCCGGGGCGAGCCGGTCGCCGTGCACGGCCTGATCTACGGGCTGAGCGACGGGCGGCTGCGCGATCTCGGCTGCACCGTGTCCCTGGCCGATCAGACACCGGAGGCCGCGCAATGACCGTTCTCGATCGAATCCGCACGCCGGGCTGCGACTGTGACAGCGCCGGGGTGGCCCCCGCCCTGGCCTCGGTGCCCGAGGCCGTGACCGCCGCCCTGGCCCTGGCCCGGCCTGTCACCGGCTCCGAGGTGGTGCCCCTGGCCGCGGCCCGGGGCCGGGTGCTGGCGCGCGACGTCACCGCCCGCGCCGACATGCCGCGCTTCGACAATGCCGGCATGGATGGCTACGCCCTGCGCGCGGCGGACCTGGCCGAGGGCGCCCCCCTGCCGCTGGCTGGAACCTGCGCGGCCGGCGAGGCCGCGGCGGACCTGCCGCCGGGGGCGGCGATGCGCATCTACACCGGCGCCGTCCTGCCGCGCGGCGCCGACGCGGTGGTCATGCAGGAACATGCCCGCGCCGGGGCGCGCACGGTCGAGATCCTCACGCCGCCCGCGCCCGGCGCCAACATCCGGCGCCGGGGCGAGGACCGGCACGCCGGCCAGCGCGTCCTGCGCGCCGGCACCCGGATCGATGCGCGCGCGATCGCGATCTGCGCCGGCGCCGGGGCCGGCGAGGTCCGCGTTCACCGCCGCCCGCGGGTGGCCCTGCTGCTGACCGGCGACGAGATCGTGCCGGCCGGGCAGGCGCTGCCGGGCGGCGCCATCTGGGACGTGAACACGCCCATGCTCACCGGCCTCGCGCAGGAGGCCGGCGGCGAGGTCGTGGCGGTCCGCCAGGTTCCGGACGACCCGGCGGCCCTGCGCGCGGCCCTGGCCGAGGCCGCGGGGGCGGCCGACATGGTGATCACCTCCGGCGGCGTTTCGGTGGGGGACCGGGATCACCTCAAGCCCGCGCTGCAGGCCGCGGGCGGGCGCATCGCGGTCTCTGGCGTGGCCATCAAGCCGGGCAAGCCGGTCACGGTCGGCGAATTGGACGGGGCCGTCGTGCTCGCCCTGCCGGGCAATCCGGTCTCGGCCTTCGTCACCTGGCAGGTTCTGGGCCGGCCCGTGGCCGCGCGCCTGGGCGGCAGCGGCGCGGCGCAGCCCCCGCGCCGCCACGTCCGCCCGGCCGAGGCCCTGCGCCACAAACCGGGCCGTTGCGAGTTTCGCCCGGCCCGGCTTCTGGGTTACGATCACACCGGCGTCGAGCGTGTCGCCGCCCAGGGCGGAACGCACTCGGGCCGGCTCGATCCGTTGATGCAGGCTGACGGGCTGGTCCTGATCCCCGGCGACCGCGCGGAGGTGCCGGCCGGGGACCTGCTGGAATTCCTGCCCTTCTGAGGGCCCAAGACGGAGGAACGCATGCAACTGGCCTACGTGATGGCCGACGGCCCCGGCGGCACCGACCGGCTGCTCAGCAGCCTGGCCGCCGAGCTTTCCGGCCGGGGCGTCACCCTTGCCGGCGTGGTTCAGACGAACACCCCGCGCGAGGCGACCCACCGCTGCGACATGGACGTGCGGGTGCTGCCGGATGGCGCGACCCATTGCATCTCGCAGTCATTGGGCGCGCATGCGCGCGGCTGCCGGCTGGACCCCGCCGCGCTGGACCGCGCGGTCGAGGAGGTGCGCGCGGGCTTTCCCGGCGCGGCGGAGCTTCTGATCGTCAACAAGTTCGGCAAGCACGAGGCCGAGGGCCGGGGCTTCCGCGATCTCATCGCCGAGGCCCTGGCCCGGGACGTGCCGGTGCTCTGCGGCGTGGGCCGGCTGAACGAGGCGGCCTTTCATGCCTTTGCCGGCGACCTGGCCCGCCGGTTGCCACCGGATCTGCGCGCCCTGCACGCCTGGGTGGCCGAGGCCCGGGGGGAGCCCACCCGCGCCGCGCAGTGACCGGCCCGTGCGCGGATATTCCGCCCGTATCGCGCCGCGGGCGGCGATCCGGCCCGGATTGCCGCCTGTGACGGTCGTTTATGCGCGGCCGAACGGGCCTTAGGTCCGGTATTTTCCGGGCGTTTCGCCCTCTGACTCGGGCAGGGCACGGCGCGACGCCGTGTGCGCGGCAACCCGAACGAGGGGGAAACGCCATGAAACCCATGCGTTTCGCGAAATTGACCATGACGCTCGGCGCCGTCGGCGGCGCCGCGGCCTGGGCGCGCTTCTGATCCCCGTTGCGACGGCGGGGGGCGGGCATTGACAGCCCGCGCCCCGCGGTCTTGGGGCTTGATCCCCCGCGACGGGATCCTGCCATGCCACGCCTTGCCGCCCTTGCAATCGCCGCCTCGCTCGCCGCGACCGCCCCGGCCGCGGCCGAACCGGAGGTGGCCGACCCTGTGGTCGCGCTGATCGAGCACCAGGGCTACACCGTCTCCGAGATCTCGCGCACCTGGCTGGGCCGGATCCTCATCACCGCCAAGAACGGCACCTACCTGCGCGAAATCGCGCTGAACCGCGCAACCGGCCAGATCCTGCGCGACAGGCCCTTCCCGCTGGTCTCGCCGAAAGACCCCGGCGCGTCGGGCAGCCGGGCGACCGAGGATGTCGGCAACGACCTCGTCAAATCGCTGGACGATGCGACCGATGCCGCCGACGGCGTGACCGGCACCGTGGGGGTCGAGGGGACCGGCGGGATCAGCGGTGACGTCAGCGGCAAATCCCGGCGTTTCTCGCTTCTGGTCGAGGACGCGCGTCTGTGACGCTGCGCGGCATCTTCTTGCGAAAGGATTGTCCGGTGACAGTGGTGAGCCGTGCAGGATTCGAACCTGCGACCCACTGATTAAAAGTCAGTTGCTCTACCAACTGAGCTAACGGCCCACGTAGCGGCGTATCTAGAAACAGGCGCTCCGGGGGTCAACCCCGAAAAAACGGGATATTGGCAGTGGCTACTGGATTCGCGCCCGCGTGCGGTTTATATCCCCGCCGATGAGTGACGCGCGCGAAACAGGGCTGCCCTTCATGAAGATGCACGGGCTGGGAAACGACTTCGTCGTCGTCGATGCCCGCGCGCGCGACCGCGCGATGACGCCCGGCCTTGCAAGGGCCATCGCCGACCGCAGCACCGGCGTGGGCTTCGACCAGCTGGCGGTGATCGGCGCCGGCGATGCCGAGGCCGACGCGCATCTGACCTTCTACAATGCCGACGGCAGCCGGGCGGGCGCCTGCGGCAATGCCACGCGCTGCATCGCCCGCTTCCTGATGGACGAGACCGGCCGCGACAGCCTGACGCTGAGCACGGCGCGCGGCACGCTGGCGGCGCGGGACGCGGGCGGGGGGCTGACGGCCGTCAACATGGGGGCGCCGCAGCTGGGCTGGCGCGAGATCCCGCTGGCCGAGGCGGTGGAGACCCTGGAACTGCCGATCGAGGGCGGTCCCACGGCCACGGGCATGGGCAACCCGCACTGCACCTTCTTCGTCGAGGATGCCGAGGCCGTCCCGCTGGAGCAGTTCGGCCCGCGCTACGAACACCACCCCCTTTATCCCGAGCGCACCAACGTTCAGGTGGTCAGCGTCACGGGGCCTGACAGGCTGCGCCTGCGGGTCTGGGAGCGCGGCGTGGGCGTGACCCGCGCCTCGGGCACCTCGGCCTGTGCGGCGGCGGTGGCGGCCGCACGGCGGGGCCTGACAGGCGACCGCGTGCGCGTGGACCTCGACGGTGGCCCCCTCTGGATCGACTGGCGGACCGAGGGGGTCTGGATGACGGGCGCGACGGCCCATGTCTTCGACGGGGTGCTGACCTCCGCGTTCCTGGAGGGCGCGGCATGACCGAGGCGCCCCGCTTCACCACGCTCGGCTGCCGGCTGAACGCCTACGAGACCGAGGCGATGAAGGAACTCACCCGGGAGGCCGGGCTCGAGAACGCGGTGGTGGTGAACACCTGCGCCGTCACGCAGGAGGCCGTGCGCAAGGCCCGGCAGGAGATCCGCCGCCTGCGCCGCGAGAACCCGCAGGCCCGGCTGATCGTCACCGGCTGCGCCGCCCAGACCGAGCCCGAGCGCTTCGCCGCGATGGAAGAGGTGGATGCCGTCGTCGGCAACGCCGAAAAGATGCAGCCCGACACCTGGGGCCGGCTGGCCGCCGATTTCATCGGTGCCACCGAACGCCCCCTGGTGGACGACATCATGTCGGTCCGGGAAACCGCCGGCCACCTGATCGACGGTTTCGGCACGCGGTCGCGCGCCTACGTGCAGGTGCAGAACGGCTGCGACCATCGCTGCACCTTCTGCATCATTCCCTATGGCCGCGGCAATTCGCGGTCGGTGCCTGCCGGCGTGGTCGTGGATCAGGTCAAGCGGCTGGTCGGGCGCGGCTACAACGAGGTGGTGCTCACCGGCGTCGATCTGACCAGCTGGGGCGCGGATCTGCCGGGCGCGCCGCGGCTGGGGGATCTGGTGATGCGGATCCTGCGCCTGGTGCCCGATCTGCCGCGTCTGCGAATCAGTTCCATCGATTCCATCGAGGCCGACGAGAACCTGATGCGCGCCATCGCCACCGAGCCGCGCCTGATGCCGCACCTGCACCTCAGCCTTCAACACGGCGACGACCTGATCCTCAAGCGGATGAAGCGCCGCCACCTGCGCGACGACGCCATCCGCTTCTGCGAGGAGGCGCGCGCGCTGCGCCCCGAGATGACCTTCGGCGCCGACATCATCGCCGGCTTCCCGACCGAGACAGAGGCCGCCTTCGAGAACTCTTTGCGCCTGGTGGAGGACTGCGGGCTGACCTGGCTGCATGTCTTTCCGTTCTCCGCCCGGCCCGGCACGCCGGCGGCCCGGATGCCGCAGCTGGACGGTGGCACGGTCAAGGGCCGCGCCGCCCGCCTGCGCGCCGCCGGCCAGGCGCGCGTGGCCCGGCACCTGGACGGCCAGCAGGGGCGCCGCCACGCCGTGCTGATGGAAAGCCCGCGCATGGGCCGGACCGAGCAGTTCGCCGAGGTCGCCTTCGCCACGGACCGGCCCGAGGGCCAGATCGTGACGGCGACGGTCACCGGGGTGCGCGACAACCAGTTGATCGCCACCTGATCCCGCCCCGATCCCTTGATCGCAGGCCGCCCGGCGGCTCACGCCGGGGCAACGAAAAATCCCGCCGGGAGAGGCCGGCGGGATCATTCAACACCTGTCAGGGCGGCTGTCAGCCGGTCTTGTTCCGGTTCTTCACCGGCTTCCAGATCCGCTTGTTCGTCAGGTACAGCAGAACCGTCAGCACGGTCAGGAAGATCACGCCGGTCAGGCCCGCATCTTTGCGCGCCATCATCTTGGGCTCGGCCGTCCACATCAGGAAGGCGGCCACGTCCTCGGCCTGGCTCTCGATGGTGTTCTCGTGGCCGTCGGCGAACTCGACATCCTCGCCATAAAGCGGCGGCGCCATCGAGATCCAGCCGCCGGGGAAGGCGGTGTTCTCGTAAAGCGTGGTCCCGGCCTGCGTCTTGGTCTCGCCGGTGTATCCGGTCAGAAGCGAAACGATGTATTCCGGCCCGCCCATGCCCTTGAACAGCTGGGCCATCCCGGTGCCGTAGGGCCCGTGGAACCCGGCCCGCGCCTTGGCCATCAGGCTGAGATCCGGGGAGTTCTCCAGCGCCGATTCGGGGAAGTGATCGGTGGGCTTGGCCGGGCGGTAATCCTCCAGCGCCTCGTCGAAGACCTCGAAGTTCTGGGCGGCGTAGGCCCGCACTTGGTCGTCGGGCAGGTTCGGCCCGCCCTCGTTGCCCAGGGTGCGGATCGGCACGTATTTCAGGCCGTGGCAGGCCGAGCAGACCTGGGTGTAGACCTTCAGCCCGCGCTGCAGCTGCATCTGGTCGAACGTGCCGAAGGGCCCTTCGAAGGAGAAGTCCACGTCGTGGACTTTCCCGCCCTCGGCCGCGAGGCCCGCCCCGGCCGAAAGGCCCAGGGCGGTGATGGCGGAGATCGCGATCTTTTTCATCATGGTCCCTGTTTCCTTTCTCACTCGGCGGGGCTGACGACGGTTTCGGTGCCGCCCGTCGCGGTCTTGTGGGCCGCGAAATCCTCTTCGATGGTCTCGGGCTGCGGCAGCGGCTTCTCGATCACGCCCAGCAGGGGCAGGATGACCAGGAAGTAGACGAACCAGTAGGCCGAGCCGATCAGCGAGATGGTGGAGTAGGGCGGCTCTGCCGGCATGGCCCCGGCCCACATCAGCACGATGAAGTCCACGACCAGTAGCGCGAACCACCACTTGAACATCGGCCGGTAGCGGCCCGAGCGCACGCCCGAGGTATCCAGCCAGGGCGCCAGCGCCATCACGATGATCGCGCCGAACATCGCCAGCACCCCGAAGAACTTGGCGTCGATGATGCCGCCCGTGATCCAGTTGGCGGCCATCACCACCCAGACATCCGAGGTGAAGGCCCGCAGGATCGCGTAGAAGGGCAGGAAGTACCATTCCGGCACGATGTGCGAGGGCGTGACCAGCGGGTTGGCCTCGATGTAGTTGTCGGGGTGACCGAGGTAGTTGGGCATGAAGCCCACGATGGCGAAGAAGACGACCAGGATCAGCGCCAGCGCGAAGAGGTCCTTCAGCACGAAATAGGGCCAGAACGGCACGGTGTCCTTCTCGGCCTCCGCCTTGGAGCCGCGGCGCACCTCCACCCCGGTGGGGTTGTTGTTGCCGGTGGTGTGGAAGGCCCAGATATGGACCACGACCAGCGCCGCGATGACGAAGGGCAGCAGGTAGTGCAGCGAGAAGAAGCGGTTCAGCGTCGCGTTGTCCACCGCCGGTCCGCCCAGCAGCCAGGTCTGGATCGCGTCCCCCACGAAGGGAATCGCGCCGAACAGGCCGGTGATCACCGTCGCCCCCCAGAACGACATCTGGCCCCAGGGCAGCACGTAACCCATGAAGGCGGTGCCCATCATCAGCAGGTAGATCAGCATGCCGATGATCCAGGTGATCTCGCGCGGCGGCTTGTAGGAGCCGTAGTAGAGCCCGCGGAAGATGTGCAGGTAGACGGCGAAGAAGAACAGCGAGGCGCCGTTCATGTGCAGATAGCGGATGAAGTGCCCGCCGTTCACGTTGCGCATGATATGCTCGATCGAGGCGAAGGCCAGATCGACATGCGGCGTGTAGTGCATCGCCAGAACGATGCCGGTGACGATTTGCAGCACCAGGCAGAAGGTCAGCACGATTCCCCAGATCCACATCCAGTTCAGGTTCTTGGGGGTGGGGATCATGATCGTGTCATAGAGCAGGCCGACGATGGGCAGCCGCTTGTGCAGCCACTTCGCGCCGCCCGATGCGGGTTCGTAATGATCGTGTGGAATTCCGGACATGAGCGCGCTTCCTTATCCCAGTTTGATCGTCGTCTCTTCGACGAATTCGGCCACGGGCACCGGCAGGTTCTCCGGCGCGGGGCCGCTGCGGATCCGGCCCGAGGTGTCGTAGTGGGACCCGTGGCAGGGGCAGAACCAGCCGCCCTGGCCGTTCGGGCCCACGTAGTCGCCCGCGTCGTTCAGCGGCACGCAGCCAAGGTGCGTGCACACGCCCATCTGGACCAGCCATTCGCCGTTCTCGTCCAGCGCGCGGTTTTCATCGGTGGCGGGCACCTGGTCCGCGATGTTGTTGTTGCGCGCGACGGGATCGGGCAGGTCGGACACGTCCACGCCGCGGGCCTCCTCGATCTCGGCAGCGGTGCGGCGGCGGATGAAGACCGGCTTGCCCAGCCATTTCACCGTGATCTGCGACCCCTCGGACAGGCCGCCCACGTCGACGCGGATCGAACTCAGCGCCTGGACGTCGGCAGAGGGGTTCATCTGGTTGACCAGCGGCCAGATCGCGGCCCCTGCGGCGACGGCACCGGCACTGGCCGTCGCGTAGTATAGGAAATCTCTCCGGGTGCCTTCGTGGTCTTCTGCGTGGGACACGGCTTCGTCTCCATTCTCAAGGCCGCGCACGGCCTCATGCGGGTTGGCGACGGCGCAGAACCGCCATCTGTTCCGGACCGGTATTTAGCGGGGCAGAGCGGACCAGTCCAGTGCGCAATCCTGCCGATTTTGCCGCGAGTGCGCATGTGTCGCGCTTGTGGCGCGCGCGTCGGCTGTATAAGCAGGGGGAAATGACGACATCTTCGCAACCGAAAGCAGCATCCCGATGAAACGCCTTGCCGCCGCCACCGCCGCACTGATGGCCATCGCCGCGCCTGCCGCCGCCGAGATGGAACTGAGCTTCTACCTCGGTGTCCAGTCCGTGGATGAAAGCACCGCCACCGGCACATTGCCGGGCGGCACGCCCTTCTCGCGCTCCATCGACTGGGAGGGCAACCCGCTGGACGCGCCGCTCTATTACGGCGGGCGCGCCACATGGTGGACGGCGAACGACCTGGGCTTCGGGGTCGAGGGCACGCACACCAAGGCCTACGCCCCGGCGGCCGACCGCGCGGCCATCGGCGTTGACCGGATGGAACTGTCCGACGGGCACAACATCATTACCGCCAACGTGCTCAAGCGGTGGCCCGACGCCTTCGGTGCGCCGCGCCTGACCCCCTACCTCGGTGCGGGCCTCGGCGTGGCCGTGCCGCATGTGGATGTCCAGGTGACCGGCGCCGCCAACCGCACCCACGGATTCGAGGTGACGGGACCGGCCGCGCGCGGCATCGCCGGCATGAGCTACGCGCTGAACGAGCGCTGGTCGATCTTCGGGGAATACCAGATCACCTGGTCGGACAACGACATTACCATCGACCCCGATCCGGGCGAGACCGCCGGCAGCTTCGACACCGAGATCGTGACCCACGCACTGAACCTCGGGGTCAGTTACAGCTTCTGATTCCTGGCCTCAGCCGCTGCCAAAGGCGTTGCGCAGGACGTGCTCGCCCAGGCGCGGGCTGAACGGCTTGCTCAGGCGCGGCAGGTCGGCGAACTCAGCGGTCATCACCGTGGCCTCGTATCCCGTCAGGAACACCACCGTCACCCCCGCCGCGCACAGCTCGCGCGCCAGAGGGTAGGAGGTGTTGCCGTTCAGGTTGACGTCCAGGATGGCGCCGTCGGGCTGTTCGCGGCGGGCAAGCTCCTGCGCCTCGGGCAGCCGGCCGACCGGGCCCACCACCTTTCCACCGTAGGATTCCACCGTTTCGGCGATGTCCATCGCGATCAGGTAGTCGTCGTCCACCACCAGGATGCGCCGGCCCTCCAGAAACTTGGCCATCATCCATCCTCCTTCCCGTCAGGCAGGGGAAAGGACAGGCGGCAATGCGCGCCGTCGGGATGCAGGCTCAGGTCCGCGGTGCCGCCCAGCATGTGCGGAACGCTGCGCGTGATGACGTCCGAGCCGAAGCCGCGCGCCGCCTCTGACGGGCGGATCGTCACGCCGGTTTCGCGCCAACGGAAATGAAGCGTCTTTTCCGCCTCCCGCCCGATCCACCAGGCCACGCGCACGCAGCCCCCCGGCGCGCGCAGGGCGCCGTACTTGCCGGCGTTGGTGGCCAGTTCGTGAACGGCCATGGCGATGGCCTGCGTGTCGCGCGGGTTCAGGCGGATCTCGGGGCCCTCCAGCGTGAAGCTGCGCCCCTCCACGGCGCCGACGGCCTCCAGCTCCGCGCGAAGGATATCGCCGATCTCGGCCGCCTCTTGCGGGCTGCGCACCAGCAGGTCCTGCGTGCGCGACAGCGCCGACAGCCGGGCGGTGAAGGCGTCGAAGAACGCGTCCAGGTCGCGGCTGTGCCGCCGCGTCTGGTTGGCCAGCGCATGGACGTTGCCCAGGATGTTCTTTACCCGGTGCTGCAACTCAGCCACGAAAACATGCTGCCGGTGCTGCTGCTCGCGCCGCTCGGTCACGTCCCGAAAGGCCAGCAGGATCTGGTCACGGTGGTCCAGCCGCCGCGCGTTGAGCAGCATCACCCGCCGGCCGAGGCCCTCAAAATCGCGCTCGACCTCGTAGTCGTTGAACCGTTCCTCGCGCGGCAGGATGCCTTCCAGCGCCTCGCGCAGGTCGGGGATGTTCCATTGTCCATTGCCCAGGTCGTAGATCCGGGCGCCCTCGGTGTCCGCGGGGCGCATGTTGAACATCTCGTGGAAGGATTCGTTGGCCGTGACCACGGTCAGATCCTTGTCCAGAACCAGCAGGCCCTCGCGGATGCTGTCGATCAGCTTCTCGGAGAACTCCGCCCGGGCCTCCAGTTCGGCGCGCTGGCGCTCCACCTCGGTGAGGTCGTTGATGGTCAGCAGGATGCGGTCGGGCCCCTCGTCGTGCTGCATCCGGCGCGCGTTGAGGTACATGACCCGCCGCCCGATCGTCTCGAAGTCATGGTCCACGCGATAACCGCTCAGCGCGGTGCGCCCGGCCAGCACCTCTCCCAGCAGTCGGCGCAGTTCGGGGATGTCCCACTGCCCGTTTCCCAGGTCGTAAAATTGCCGGCCCCGGCTTTCCTCGGGCGACACCCGGAAGGTCCGGCAGAACGCGTCGTTCACGGTTTCCACCTCCAGCCCCCCGGTCAGAACCACCAAGGGCTGCGAGACGGTCGCGACGATCTGCTCCGCGTATCGGGAACCGGGGTCGTGCATGGAAACCTCCTTGCGCGGCTAACGCGGCGGGAGGCCGGGAAGTTTCACGCGCGGGCGCCGCGCGTCACTCCGGCGCGGTCTCCTGCATGCTGGGCCGTTCGGCGAAGACGGCGAACCAATCGTCCAGCGCGCCGTTGCCCTGTCGCCAGGACCGGTCCGGATGGCGGAAATCCAGGTATCCCAGGGCGCAGCCAACGGCGATCTGGCCCATGTCCAGCGGGCCGTTCAGGTGGCTCATCCAGCGCGCCTCCAGCGCGGCGACGGCGCGGGTGATCTTCTGCCACTGCGCCTCGATCCAGCCCTCGTAGACCTTTTCGTGGGGGCGCACCCGATGCTCGTAGACCATCAGCACCGCGGCCTCCATGATACCGTCGGCGGTGGCTTCCAGCGTCAGGGTCTCCCACAGGCGCGCGCCGGGGTAGAGCCCGGCATGGACGCGCGCGTCCAGATAGCGGCAGATCACCCGGCTGTCGTAAAGCGCCGGCCCCTCCTCGCGGACCAGCGCGGGGATCTTGCCCAGCGGGTTGGCGGCCGTCGCCGCCGGGTCGCTTTGCGTGGGCGTGGTCATGACGTGGACGGTCTCGACCTCCTCGGTCTGGCCGGTTTCGTGCAGGACCACGCGCACCTTGCGCACGAAGGGCGAGGGCGGGGCAGAGATCAGTTGCATGGCGGACTCCCTGGGCGGCGTGGGGCCGAGCCTAGGCGCCCGGGCGGGGCCTGTCCATCGGGGCGCGCCGGCGGACCGGGCTCATTCGGGCGGAATGTCGCCGCGCCTGATGATCTCGTCGGCGACCTGGGCATAGGCCGCTTCCCAGGCCGCGCGCGCCTCGGGCGTGAAATCCGCGCCCAGGGTGTTTTCCAGCGTCTCCAGCAGCGCCGCGCCCATGGGCTCGAAATGCGCCGCCTTCACGCCCATGGCCCGGTGCGCCTGCCCCAGTTCGGTCAGCCGGTCCTCCAGCGCCTCGGGGCGGTTGAGGTCGTCCACGATGACCCCGAGGGTGGACATGAACCGCATGCCCTGGCCGCCAAGGTCGTCCTCGCGGAACATGCTGCGCAACTCCGGCGCGCGGCGAAAGAACGCCTCGTAGAACTCGACGAAGCGCGGCCGCGGATCCTTGCGCAGTTCTGCGAAGCTGTCGCGCACCAGTTCAAGCTGCCTTTCGGTCGGGGCCATCTGCGATTCTCCGGTCGTTTTGGGTCGCGCGCCGCCGAAGCATAGCACGAACCCGCGCCCCGCGCCCGCGACGACACCGCGCAACCGCCTCAGCGCGGCAGCGGTGTGCGGGCCTTGTTGTAGGGGCGCCAGTCGGTGATCTCGGGGTAGTACATCTGCCGCCAGCGCCGCACGCGCGGGTTCATCACGCGGCGCCACACGGGCGGCACCATCGCCGCCATGGTCATGATGGGGTAGCCGTAGGGCAGCTGCGGCGCTTCCGCCTCGGAGTGATTCTGCAACAGCGGGAAGCGCCGGTTGGGCTTGTAGTGGTGGTCGGAATGGCGCTGCAGGTTGATCAGCAGCCAGTTCGAGGCCTTGTGCGCCGCGTTCCAGCTGTGCCGCGGCTTGACGTGTTCGTACTTGCCCTCGCCCAGGTGCTTGCGCGTCAGGCCGTAGTGCTCCACGTAGTTCACCAGTTCCAGTTGCCAGATGGCCACCGCCGCCTGCCAGATGAACAGCGCCAGCCCCGCCCAGCCGCCGACCAGGCCCGCCAGCAGCAGCATCCAGGCCTGCAGCCCCCAGTAGCGCCAGAAGGGATTGGCCCGGTCGGTCCACGGCCGGTCCTTGCGCGCCAGGCGCTCCTTCTCGGCCCGGAAGGCGGATTTCAGCGACCCGGCCAGCACCCGCGGGAAGAAGCGGTGGAACCCCTCGTTGTAGCGCGCCGTGACCGGGTCGCGCGGCGTGCCCACGTAGCGGTGGTGCACCAGCAGGTGCTCGGAGCGGAAGTGCGAATACAGCACCATCGCCAGCAGCGCATCGCCCAGGAACCGCTCGCCCCGGTCGGACTGGTGCATCAACTCGTGGCTGTAGTTGATCCCCACCGTGCCGGTGATCACGCCCACCCCGAAGAACAGCACGATCGTCTCCAGCGCCGACAGATGCGCGTCGCCCGGCCCGGTGACGTACCAGATCATCCACAGCAGCAGGACGAACTGCACCGGCGCCCAGATCAGCGTGATCGCCTTGTACCAGGTCAGCTTGTCCTCGCCGGTCTCGAGGTCCGCGTTCTCAAGGTTCAGGCCCAGCATCGCATCGAGGGCCGAGAAGAAGTACCAGGTCATCACCGGCAGCAGGATCACGGTCCAGCCGCCGTGAAACGCCCCCAGCAGGGCCACCGGCACCAGCAGAAGCGACATCCAGAAGGGCACGGCGTTGCGGAACCGGGCCACCTGATCGGCGGGAATCATGTCTTTCACTCCGTCCATGGCGATACCTCGGGGCCAGAATGCGCGATATTCTCCAGCCTGCCATGCGCTAGGTCAAACACCTTGCGCATGACCGTGGGCAGATCGGCCGGGCGGAAGGCGTGGCGGGGCACGAACTGGCCGCGCGCGGGCCGGGATCCGGCGGGCACGCGCGCCACCGCGATTTCGAGGCGCAGGTGGAAATGGGTGAAGGTGTGCCGCGCCTCGGCCTCCAGCCGCTGCCACTCCGCCGCGACGGGGGGCGCGGGGGCGGGCGCCTCGCCCCAGTCGCTGCCGGGCCAGCCCAGCATCCCGCCCAGCAGCCCGCGGTCGGGCCGGCGCTCCAGCAGCAGCGCGCCATCCTCGCGCTGCGCCACGTAGGCGATGCCGCGCCGGACGGGCTTGGCCGCCCGGGGCGCCTTGCGCGGCAGCTCCGCCTGGATGCCCGCGGCGCGCGCCCGGCAGGCGCCGGCCCAGGGGCAGATCCCGCAGGCCGGCGCGGTCGGCGTGCAGACCGTCGCACCCAGATCCATGACCGCCTGGGCATAATCCCCGGGCCGCTCCGCCGGGGTCAATGCCGCCGCGGCCTCGCCCAGGGCGCGCTTGGCGCCGGGCAGGGGCGCGCGGATGTCGTGCAGGCGGGCCATGACGCGTTCGACGTTGCCGTCCACCACCGTCTCGGCCCGGTCGAAGGCGATGGCCGCCACGGCCGCGGCGGTATAGGGACCGATGCCGGGCAGCTGCTGCAGGGCCGCGCGCGTGTCGGGGAAGCGCCCGCCATGCTCGGCCACGATGGTCCGCGCGCATTTCAGCAGGTTCCGCGCCCGGGCGTAGTAGCCCAGCCCCGCCCATTCGGCCATCACCGCGGCGTCCTCCGCCGCGGCCAGCCGCGTGACCGTCGGCCAGCGCGCGGTGAAGCGCCGGAAATAGGGGGTCACCGCCGCCACGGTGGTCTGCTGCAGCATCACCTCCGACAGCCAGACGGCATAGGGGTCGGGCCGGGCCCCGGCCGCCCGCGCCGCCGGTCCGACGCGCCAGGGCATCTCGCGGGCGTGGGCGTCATACCAGGCCAGCAGGTCGGCGGGCTCCGGCCGGTCGGTCATGCGCTGCCTCCTTCTGTGGCGCCGGGGGGTGGCGCGCGGCGATTCCCGGCCTAAAATAGGCGCGAACAGGCAAAGGAACACCCATGCCCCGCCGCAAGGCCACCACCCGCGGCTTCACCCGCACCGCACAGCTGCTGCAGGAACGGATCCGGCGCGCCTCGGAAACCCGCGGCTTCGCCGAATCGCGCCTGCTGACCCGCTGGCCCGAGATTGCCGGGCCCGAGGTGGCGGCCATCGCCCGGCCGGTCAAGGTGTCCTACACCCGGCAGGGGTTCGGCGCCACGCTGACCTTGCTGACCACCGGCGCGCAGGCGCCGATGCTGGAAATGCAGAAGGAAACGCTGCGCGAGAAGGTGAACGCCGTCTACGGCTACAACGCGATCTCCCGAATCGCCATCACCCAGACCGCGCCCACGGGCTTTGCCGAGGGGCAGGCGGCCTTCGCACCCGCCCCGGCGCAGCCTGCGGCGGACCGGCCCGATCCGCAGGTGACGGGGCAGGCGGCCGACCTCGCGCGCCCCGTGGCCGACGCCGATCTGCGCCGGGCGCTTGAAGCCCTCGGTCGGAACGTTCTATCCAAGTCCAAACGCTAAGCGAAAGGATCCGTCCATGAAACGCATGATCGTGATCGGGGTGGCCTGCCTCGCGGTGGTGATCGCCGGCGCCTACTGGCTGACCAGCCGTACCGCGACGCCGCCCGCGCCCGGCCTGGGGGCCGCCACCTCCGAGGAAACCGAGGGGGCGGCGGAGCCGGCCGGCGAGGCCCGGATCACCGAGATGACCCTCGGCGACGAGGACGCGCCGGTCACGGTCATGGAATACGCCTCCTTCACCTGCCCGCACTGCGCCAGTTTCCACACCGGCCCCTTCAAGAAGCTGCGCTCGGAGTTCATCGAGGCGGGCAAGGTGCATTACATATACCGCGATGTCTATTTCGACCGCTTCGGGCTCTGGGCCGCGATGGTCGCGCGGTGCGGCGGGCAGGACCGCTTCTTCGGCATCACCCAGATGCTCTACACGCAGCAGGAGGACTGGATCGGCTCGGGCGACCCGGTGGAGGTCGCGGATAACCTGCGCAAGCTCGGCCGCGCCGCGGGGCTTGACCCCGATCAGCTCAACGCCTGCCTCAGCGACAGCGCCAAGGCCGAGGCGCTGGTCAACTGGTTCGAGGAAAACGCCGACAAGCACGAGATCGAGGCGACCCCCAGCCTCGTCATCAACGGCGAGACCTATTCGAACATGTCCTACGACAAGCTCAAGGGGATCATCCAGGACGAGTTGGCGCAGCAATGACGGCACCGCTCTGCGGCCTCAAGGTCGTCGAACTTGCCCGCATCCTGGCCGGCCCCTGGGCCGGGCAGACGCTGGCCGACCTGGGGGCCGAGGTCGTGAAGGTGGAAAGCCCCGCGGGCGACGACACCCGGAACTGGGGCCCGCCCTTCATCGACCGTGACGATGACCGCTCGGCCGCCTACTTCCATTCCTGCAACCGCGGCAAGCGCAGCGTGGCGGTGGATTTCCGCACCGAGGCGGGCCAGGCCCAGGTGCGCGAGATGATCCGCGAGGCCGACGTGGTGATCGAGAACTTCAAGGTCGGCGGGCTGGCCAAGTACGGGCTGGACTACGACAGCCTGTCGCGGATCAACCCCGGCCTGATCTACTGCTCGATCACCGGCTTCGGGCAGGACGGGCCCTATGCCCACCGGGCGGGATACGATTACATCATTCAGGGCATGTCCGGGCTGATGTCGATCACGGGCCACCCCGAGGGCCAGCCGACCAAGGTGGGCGTCGCGGTGACGGATGTCTTCACCGGGGTCTACGCCACCACCGCGATCCTGGCCGCGCTGCACCAACGCGCGCAGACCGGCAAGGGGCAGCAGGTGGACATGGCCCTGCTGGACGTGGCCGTGGCGGTCACCGCGAACCAGGCGATGAATTACCTCGCCACCGGCACGCCGCCGGGGCGGCTGGGCAACTTCCACCCCAACCTGTGCCCCTACCAGGTGTTCGACTGCGCCGATGGCTACATCATCATCGCCACCGGCAACGACCGGCAGTACCAGCGGCTTTGCCACCTGCTCGGCGTGCCGGAGCTGGCCGAGGCGCCCGAATTCCTGACCAACGCCGACCGGGTGGCGAATCGCGCGCGCCTTTCCGATCTGCTGACCACGGCGACCCGGCGGTTCACCAAGGCCGATCTTCTGGCCGCCTGCGAGGCGCAGGGCGTGCCCGCCGGCCCGATCAACGATCTGTCCGAGGTCTTCGCCGACCCGCAGGTCCAGGCCCGCGGCCTGCGGGTGGATCTTGACGGGGTGCCGGGGGTGCGGGCGCCCTTCCGCTTTTCCGGTGCCGATCTGCGGCTGGAGCGCCCCTCGCCGAAACTGGGCGAGGACGGCTGAGGTGGCTTGAGGCGCCAACCGGACGACACACCCGTACGGTCCGTACCGGCCGTACGGCTCATCCCAGGACGCCGGCCCGCGTCAATCCCGCCTCCAGCGGGGCCCAATCGTCGATCTCCAGCCTCACGGGCAGGGTCAGAACCTTGGTGCGGAACTCCGCCGGCAGGCGGACCGCGTCCTTTTCGGTGGTGACCAGTTGCGCCCCCCGCAACAGCGCCTCGCGTTCGAGCCGTGCCATCAGCGCGGTGGTCAGGGGCTGGTGGTCCTCCAGCGCCTCGCCGCGGACCAGATCGGCGCCAAGGTCTTGCAATGTCGCGAAGAATTTCTCGGGGTGGCCGATGCCGGCAAAGGCCAGAACGCGCGTATCCTGCCAGTCCATGCCGGTTTGCAGCGGCTGAAGCCGGCCCGTGACATGGGGCACCGTGACGGCCGTGCCCCAGGTCCGGGCGAACTGGCGCTGTGCCGGTCCCGGGCCGATGGACAGCACGGCCCCGGCCCGGGCAAGGCCGTCCGCCACCGGTTCGCGCAGGGGGCCGGCGGGCAGGCACCGGCCATTGCCGAAACCCTTGGCCGCATCGACCACAACGACTGAAAAATCCTTTTCGACCAATGGGTTCTGAAATCCGTCGTCCATCACGATCACGCCGGCGCCGGCCGCTTCGGCGGCCCGGGCGGCCGCCGAGCGATCCCGCGCGATCCAGGTGCGTGCGAAGGCCGCGGCCAGCAGCGGCTCGTCCCCGACCGCCTCCGCGGTGTGCCGGCGGGGGTCCACCTCGACCGGCCCCGACAGCCGCCCGCCGTGCCCGCGTGAAATGACGAAGGGGCGCAAGCCCTTGTTCTGTAACCATGAAACCAGGGCGATCACCGTGGGGGTCTTGCCCGTTCCGCCCGCGTTCAGGTTGCCGACACAGATCACCGGCACAGCCGGTCGCAGGGCCGCGCCGCGCGACAGCCGCCGCGCGGTCGCCGCGGCATAGACCCGGCCCAGAGGCCCCAGCACCCGCGCCAGCATGCCCGGCCGATCCGGTGGACGGTACCAGAACCGCGGCGCGCGCATCAGGGCGTCTCCGCTTCGTCGAGGGATTCCTGAACTATTTCAATGATATGGTCGGTCACGCCCGCAGCTTCCGAGGCCACGTCCCAGGCCGCGTGGGCCATCGCCGCTGATCTGTCCGGCGGAAGCAGCTCCTGGACGGTGGCGGCCAGATCCGCGGCATCGCGCACCTGCCGCGCGGCCCCGGCCTCGGCATACCGCCTGTAGGTGTCCAGGTGCCGGCGCACGTTCGGACCGTAGAGGATGGCAGAGCCATGCGCCGCCGGCGCATTGGGGTCGCGGCCCTGGTGCCCGGCGACCAGCGAACTGCCCATGAAGGTGATCGCGGCCACCGCGTACCAAAGGCCCAGCTCGCCGGCGGTATCCGCCAGCAGGATCTGGGTTGTCTCTTCGGGCATCTGCCCCTCGGACCAGACGACGTGCCGCCAGCCCCCGGCCGCAAGCGCGTCCCGGAAATCCGGGCCCCGGGCGGGATCGTCCGGCACGATCACCAGAAGAGAGCGGTGCGCCAGGCGGTTCACCCTGCGGTATGCCCTGAGCACCTCGGGCAGTTCCTCGGGCTGGATCGCGGCCGCCAGCCATGTTGGCCGCCCGCGCAACAGCGCGGAGAGGGTTTCGCGGTCCGTCTCGTTGTAGGGCAGCATCCGCGCCCCTTCCCTCAAGGGGCCGACAATGGATATTGCGCCGTCGCGAACGCCCAAGCGGCGCAGCGCCCGCGCACCGGCCTCGGACCGGGCAGTGAAGCCCGAAAACACCGGCAGAAGCGCGCGGGTCATATCGGGAAACCAGCGCCCGGCAGTAGTCGCAAGGCGCGATTCCTCGGCATCGATCAGGAAGAGCGGGACGCCGCGTTCATGTGCGCAACTCAGAAGCGCCGGCCGCAGATCACCCCCGGTCCAGAGGCACAGGTCCGGTGACCAGTGTGCCAGGAACGCCTCTGCCGCCGGGACGGTATCGACCGGCAATTCCGCCGTGACTGCGGCGGTCGTGCCCTGCGTCCCGGTCGTATCCGCCGTGTCCGGCATCGTGATCAAGACGTTGACGCCCGGCCGGAGCGCAACGAGCCGCGCCGCCAGATCGGCGAGCGCGTCCAGCCGTGCGGTGTCGGCGGTGTGGATCCAGACCAGCGTGCCGTCGGGCCGGGGCGGTTGCGCAGGAGGCGCGGTGTGGCTGGCCCGGCGTGCATAGGCCAGATAGGCGGCCAGCCCCAGCGATGGCGCCATGAATGCGTTACCCCAGTTCCTCGGTGGACGAGGCTTGGCTTTCCTCGTCGCGCAGGCGGTGAAGGTGCGCGATGTAATAGCGCATGTGCGCGTTGTCGACGGTGCGCTGCGCCTCGGCCTTCCAGGCGTCGTAGGCGGACTCGTAATCGGGAAAGATCCCGACGATATGCAGGTCGTCGACATTCTTGAAGACGTTGCGGCTGGGATCCACGAGTTCCCCGCCGAATACGAGGTGCAGCCGTTGGGCCATTGGGGCACTCCTTGTCCGGGTCTTGGGTGGCGCGCAGGGTATTCGAATGCCCGGCAGGGTCAACCGGGCCGGGGCAACCCCGGCTTGACGGCGGGCGCGAAACACGGCAACGCAACCCCAGGCCGGCCCGGACGAGACACAGATGCCCAAACCCTTTCTTATCCTCCAGCTCCGCCCCGAGGCAGAGGCCGCGGACGACGAGTTCGCGGCGATCCTGCGCAAGGGCGGAATCACGCGCCAGCGCGCGCACCGCATCCGCCTGGATCAGCACCCGCTGCCGGCCGATCTGCGGCTTGAGGATTACGCGGGCGTGATCGTCGGCGGCGGGCCCGGCTGCGTCAGCGATGCCCCCGAAGAGAAGTCCGAGGTCGAGGCCCGTATCGAAGCGGCCGTTCTGTCGCTGATGCCGGCTGTCACCACCCATGACGTGCCCTTCCTTGGCTGCTGTTACGGCATCGGGATTCTTGGCAAGCATCTTCGCGGCGAGGTCAGCAAGGCAGCCTACGGCGAGCCCGTGGGCACCTCGGACTGTGCGCTCACACCAGAGGGCCGGATGGACCCGCTCCTGGCCGACGTGCCTGATCGGTTCACGGCCTTCGTGGGCCACAAGGAGGCGCTGCAGGACCTGCCGGCGGGGTGCGTGCACTTGGTGAGGTCGGGGCCCTGCCCCTTCCAGATGGTCCGCCACGGGCGCAACGTCTATGCCACGCAGTTCCACCCCGAGGCCGACAGCGACGGCTTCGAGACCCGCATTCGCATCTACCGGCACCGCGGCTATTTTCCGCCCGAGACGGCCGACGACCTGATCGCGATGTGCCGGGCGGCGCGGGTCGATGCACCCGAACGTATCCTGCGCAGCTTCGTGTCCCGCTATGGATGAGGCCGGCGCGCGCGGCCCTCGGCCGGGAAATCGGACGCGGCGGGATGACCTTGGGCCCGGAAAGCTCTATGAGCGGGCACAAGGGACACAAGGGAGCCGGGTGCCCGCATGACGACTGATAGCCCCAAGACGCGTTCGCCGATCTATTCCGCGGCTGATCGTGACAACATGCGCTGGTTCTGGACGCACTATCTGCGCAGCAAGAGCCCGTGGCTGGGTCTGGTGCTGGTCATGATCCTGATCCAGGGCCTGGTGTACCAGCAGTTCCTAGCGATGACGGAAAGCGGCCTGCGCCTGATTTTCGAAAGCGGCGCGATTGCCGATCTGATCGAGGTCTGTGTCGTCGTCTTTTTCCTTTTCGCCATTCGCGGGCTGATGTCCTATCTGGTGCCGCGGCTGACCGTCTGGATCAGCAACGATGCGATCTACCAGATGCGCCGTGACCTGATCGGGCACCTGATGGCGCTTGACCTGGCCTATTTCGAGCGCACCAAGTCCGGAGAGATCATCCAGCGGCTGGTGACGCAGACGCAGCAGCTTGGCGTCTTCGTCGGCCAGGGTATCGCGAACGCCGTGCGCGACGCCGTCACGGTGGTGATCGTTTCGGGCTACCTCATCTACAAGAACCCGATCCTTTTCACCGCGGCGGTGGTCGTTCTGCCCTTCATAATCTGGGTGATGAACTACGTGTCCGAGCGGGTGAAACAGGCCCAGGGCGCGGCCGAGCATGCCCTGGGGGAATACATCAACGGAATCGAGGAAACGGTGAGCGGCATGCGCACCGTCAAGATCGCCCGCCAGGAACCGGTCGAGGAAACGCGGCTGATGAAGGGCACGGCGGCGATCCGGGACATGATGACCCGCGTGCAGATCACCCAGGCTCTTGTCATGCCCTCGATCGACCTGTCCTCGGCCTTCGTCTACGTCCTTGTGATCGGCGGGGGCGGCTACATGGTCCTGGACCCGGCGTTCGACGTGGACGGGGCCGGCATCATCACCTTTCTGCTGGGGATGGTGATGGTCTTCGATCCGGCACGGCTGCTGGCAAAGTTCTTCGGGGACCTTCAATCGCAGCTGGTGCTGCTGGATCGGGTGCGCAGCCTATACCACGAGCATCCGTCGATCGACGAAGCGCCGGATGCCGCCGAGGACTTCGATACCGGCGGTGATATCGTGCTGCGGGACGTGCGGTTCGCGTACAGCCCCGATCACCCGCTTTTCGATGGCCTGAACATGACCTTCGAGGGCGAGAAGGTCTCGGCCATCGTGGGCGCCACCGGTTCGGGCAAGACCACGGTGCTGTCTTTGCTCGCCCGGCTTTACGATGTGCAGGACGGCGAGATCACCATCGGGGGCACGCCCATTTCCAAGCTGAAGGTGGACAGCCTGCGCGCGGCCTTCTCCGTGGTGGCGCAGGACATCGTGATCTTCAACAATTCGATCTGGGAGAACATCCGTTACGTCAATCCGCAGGCAAGTGAGGCGGCGATCTGGGAGGCGGCGGAAAACGCCGAGATCGCCGATCTGATCCGCGCGCGGGGCGATGCGCCGGTTGGGCCTAAGGGGGCACAGCTGTCGGGTGGACAGAAACAGCGCATCGCCATCGCCCGCGCCTTCCTGAGTGATGCGCCGATCCTGCTGCTGGACGAAGCCACCAGCGCGCTGGACCAGGCGACGGAGGCGCGGATCAAGTCGGCGCTGACGCGGCTCACCCGCGGACGTACCACGATCGTGGTGGCGCATCGGCTGTCCTCCATCGCCGATGCCGACCGGATCTTCGTGCTGGAGGCCGGCCGGCTGGTCGAGCAGGGCCGCCATGACGAACTGCTGGCCCGCGGGGGCCTGTACGCCCAGTTGCAAAAGGTCCAGTCGGGCTGAGCCCGCCCGCGGTCAGCCGCGCATTTCCGACAGGATCGCCTGCGCTGCGCCCGCCGGATCGGGCGCCGCCCAGACCGGACGGCCCACGACGATGTGGTCGGCCCCGTCGCGGAAGGCCTGGGCGGGGGTTGCCACGCGTTTCTGATCGCCCTTCGCCGCGCCGGCGGGCCGCACGCCGGGGGTGACGATCAGCCGGTCGCGCGCCTCGGGCAGGGCGCGGATCCGGGCCGCCTCCTGCGGGGAGGCGATGACGCCGTCGGCCCCTGCCGCGAAGGCGCGGGCGGCCCGCTCGACCACCAGGTCCGCAACCTCGCCGGGCTTCATCAGCGCCGCGTCCAGATCTGCGCGGTCGAGCGACGTCAGGACCGTGACGGCCAGGATCCGGGTGGCGTGGCCTGCCGCCCCTTCCTTGGCGGCCCGCACGACGTGCGGGTCGCCGTGCACGGTGAGGAAATCGAGATCGAACTGGGCAAGCCCCCGTACCGCGTTCTCGACCGTCGCGCCGATATCGAACAGCTTGAGATCCAGAAAGATCCGCTTGCCGTGCTCCTGCTTGAGTTCGTTGGCCAGGGCCAGTCCCCCGCCCGTCAGCATGCCCAGTCCGATCTTGTAGAAGGAAACCGCCGGACCCAGCCGTTCGGTCAGGGCCAGGGCCTCGATCGCGTTGGGAAGGTCGAGGGCGACGATCAGGCGGTCATCGGACATGGGGGCAACTCCATTGCGGCGGGCGCCCCCTTGTTGCCGCCGCCCGTGCCAGCGTCAAGGCCCCCGCCGCGGAACCCGGGCGGCCGGTGCCGCGTTGGCGATGAAACGATTGCGGAGGTGAGCCATGTCCCAAGACAACGCATCCAGATCAGGCATCAGGCGGTGGACCGTGCCCTCCATCGTGGCGGTGGTGGCGGTCGTGGTGGTGGCCGCGATCGCTATCGCGGTCGGCGTGGCCGATCGTGTGCCGGTTGCCGCCACGAACGTCCTGGAGAACGAGGACGAGCAGCTTCCCACAGGTGCGGGAAGCAAGGGGGAGGGCGTGGCCGCCAAGCATGTCGATGGCGTGGTCAAGGATCCCGAGCCCTCCGAGATCATCGAGGGCAGCGCCGACGCCACGGACGCCGAGGAAATGGACAACTTCAACAAGACCGAGACGCCGCCGGTGGACGAGGGCTTTTCCGAGCAGGAAGCCCAGATCCCGGAGCAAAACGGCGAAGGCGCTGACGGATCTGGCGCGGAGAACTGAGCGCCACCGCGGGAAAACCCCGCTCCCAAGTCCACCCGCGACTTGAACGCGGGCGTGCCCTTTCCCATTTCCATACCGAGGTTCCCGACAGCGCTCGCCTCTTGGAAGGGGGTGCGACCGGGGTAACGCTTGTGACAAGGAGAAAGACCATGGACTTGAACAAGTTCACGGAACGGTCGCGCGGATTCATTCAGGCCGCGCAGACCATTGCGATGCGGGAAAGCCATCAGAAACTGGCGCCCGAGCACCTGCTCAAGGCCTTGATGGATGACGACGAGGGGCTGGCCAGCAACCTGGTCAAGCGCGCGGGCGGGCAGCCCGAGCGCGTCGTGCAGGCCGTCGACCTCGCCCTGGGCAAGATCCCGCAGGTGTCCGGTGACGCCGGCCAGACCTACATGGATCAGCAGACCGGCAAGGTCTTGGCCGAGGCCGAGAAGATGGCCGAGAAGGCGGGCGACAGCTTCGTGCCGGTCGAGCGCATGCTCACCGCGCTTGCCGTGGTCCGCAGCCCGGCGCGGGATGCGCTGGAGAACGGCGGGGTCAGCGCCCAGACCCTGAACGAAGCGATCAACGATCTGCGCAAGGGCCGCAAGGCCGATACAGCCAGTGCCGAAGATACCTACGAGGCGCTTGAGAAATATGCCATCGACCTGACCAAGTCCGCCGAGGAGGGCAAGGTCGATCCCATCATCGGCCGCGATGACGAGATCCGCCGCGCCATGCAGGTGCTCAGCCGTCGCACCAAGAACAACCCTGTGCTCATCGGCGAGCCGGGGGTGGGCAAGACGGCCATCGCCGAGGGCCTCGCGCTACGCATCGTCAACGGCGACGTGCCCGAGAGCCTGGCGGACAAGCGGCTGCTTGCGCTGGACATGGGGGCGCTGATCGCGGGGGCGAAATACCGCGGCGAGTTCGAGGAGCGGTTGAAGGCCGTTCTGAACGAGATCACCGCCGCCGCCGGCGAGATCATCCTCTTCATCGACGAGATGCACACCCTTGTGGGCGCGGGCAAGACGGACGGCGCGATGGATGCCGCCAACCTGATCAAGCCGGCACTGGCGCGGGGCGAGTTGCACTGCATCGGCGCCACAACGCTGGACGAATATCGCAAGCACGTCGAGAAGGACGCGGCCCTGGCCCGCCGGTTCCAGCCGCTCATCGTGGAGGAACCCACCGTGGAGGACACGATCTCGATCCTGCGGGGCCTGAAGGAGAAGTACGAGTTGCACCACGGCGTGCGCATCTCCGACAGCGCGCTGGTGACGGCGGCGACGCTGTCGCACCGCTACATCACCGACCGTTTCCTGCCGGACAAGGCCATCGACCTCGTCGACGAGGCGGCGAGCCGGCTGCGCATGGAGGTCGATTCAAAACCCGAGGAGCTCGACGCGCTCGACCGCGACATCCTGCAGAAGCAGATCGAGGCCGAGGCCCTGCGCAAGGAGGACGACGCGGCCTCCCGTGACCGGCTGGAAAAGCTCGAGAAGGAGCTTTCCGACCTGCAGGAGAAATCGGCGCAGATGACCGCGAAGTGGCAGGCCGAGCGCGACAAGCTGGCCAGCGCCCGCGACCTGAAGGAGCAGCTGGACAAGGCCCGTATCGAACTCGATCACGCCAAGCGCGAAGGGGACCTGGCGCGGGCTGGTGAGCTCAGCTACGGGATCATTCCCCAGCTCGAAAAGCAGCTTTCCGAGGCCGAGCAGGCCGAGGAAGAAGGCGATGTCATGGTCGAGGAGGCCGTGCGGCCAGAGCAGATCGCCAGCGTGGTCGAACGCTGGACCGGTATTCCCACGGCCAAGATGCTTGAGGGCGAGCGCGAGAAGCTTTTGAAGATGGAGGACAACCTGCACCGCCGGGTGATCGGCCAGGACCAGGCCGTCAAGGCCGTGGCCAATGCCGTGCGCCGGGCGCGCGCCGGGCTGAACGACGAGAACCGGCCCCTGGGTTCGTTCCTGTTCCTCGGTCCCACGGGCGTGGGCAAGACCGAACTGACCAAGGCGGTCGCCGAGTTCCTGTTCGACGACGACCAGGCGATGGTCCGCATCGACATGTCTGAGTTCATGGAGAAGCACTCGGTCGCGCGCCTGATCGGGGCGCCGCCGGGCTACGTGGGCTATGAGGAGGGCGGCGTCCTGACCGAAGCCGTGCGCAGGCGCCCCTACCAGGTGGTCCTGTTCGACGAAGTGGAAAAGGCGCACCAGGATGTCTTCAACGTGCTCTTGCAGGTTCTCGACGACGGCGTCCTGACCGATGGCCAGGGCCGCACGGTGGACTTCAAGCAGACCCTGATCGTGCTGACGTCCAATCTGGGCAGCCAGGCGTTGAGCCAGCTGCCGGAGGGGGCGGATGCCGCCGACGCCAAACGCGACGTGATGGACGCGGTGCGGGCGCACTTCCGCCCCGAGTTCCTGAACCGCCTGGACGAGACGGTGATCTTCGACCGGCTCACCCGGGGCGACATGGGCGGCATCGTCGACATCCAGTTGCGGCGCTTGCAGAAACGTCTGGCAAGCCGGAACATCACGCTGGAGCTGGACGAGGCGGCGCACAAGTGGCTGGCCGACCAAGGCTACGATCCGGTCTACGGCGCGCGCCCGCTCAAGCGGGTGATCCAGCGCGCCCTTCAGGATCCGCTGGCCGAGATGCTGCTGGCCGGCGACATCCTGGACGGCAGCACCGTGCCCGTCACGGTCGGGTCCGAGGGCCTGATCATCGGCGAGCGCGTCGGCAGTTCCAACCGGCAGCCACCCGAGGACGCCGTGGTGCACTGATCTTGCGTCGAGGCAAGTAAGAAGGGGCCCTGCAGGTGATCTGCGGGGCCCTTTGCGTTTCCAGGCGTGGCTTGATTTTTTCGGGGTGCCCCCGCAACATGCGCGAGAAAGGATTTGGCCGCGTCCCGCGGGGCAGAATAAGATGAGCGAGAGATCGAGCAGACACACCGAAGGCGCTTGGCGCGTCGATCGATTCCTTAGGCCCGTCGCGACCGACACACCCTTGATCCGCATGGGAGATTTTGGTGACGGCGGGTATCTTGTACCCGACGATTTGGCTGGCATCGCGGCCTGTTATTCTCCGGGGGGTCTCACAGCAGGCTTCCTTCGAGATGGACATGGCCAAGCGCGGAATCCCGTCGTTCCTTGCCGACGCCTCGGTCCGGCATCCGCCACTGGACATACCCGGCGCGCATTTCCTGCAGCGCCATCTGGGCGCTAAGGACACGGCCAGAACTATGACACTGGAGAGTTGGGTGGCCGCGACTGACCCCGATCCCGGGACGGACTTGCTGTTGCAGATGGATATCGAAGGCAACGAGTATGACACCCTCGCTGCAATACCATCGGCCCTTCTAAGGCGGTTCCGGGTCATAGTGGTCGAACTGCATTTTCTGCCCTCGGTTCTCACCAAGCCCGGCTTTCAGCGCCGGGCATTGCGGGCAATCGAAAAGCTGGAAAACCTGTTCCAGGCCGTGCATCTGCATCCCAACAACGTGGCCGGAACGGTGGAGGTGGATGGCACCGCCGTGCCCAGGGTGGTCGAGGTGACACTACTGCGGCGCAACCGGGTGCGAAATCCGCGCCCGGTCACGGTCCTGCCTCATCCGCTGGATTGCCGGCACGACCCGGACCGCCCGCCGTTGAAGCTTCCGCAGCGTTGGACGACCGAGACGGCCGCACCCTCCGTTTCCGATTTTCGAGCCAGCTGACTCCATCACCATCGAACCGACTTCCCCGGTGCTCCTGGTCGCCGTGATTCGCGAACCCGGGCTGACATCCTCGCTGCGTCTGGAATACGCGCGTTTCGGTGTCCCCCGATCCAAGCCACCGACATGCCCGGTAAGAGGACGATGCGCGCCGCCGGCAACAACACAGTCCGGCATGAGCTTGGCACTTAGGCTATAGGCCTCCTCAAAGATACGGCTGGAGTGCTAGCTCGCCAGAAGTCCCCTCATCAAATCGCCGTAGTCGCTGGTTTGATGCAACTCGCGGATCTTGGCACGGTGTTTCTCACAGCAAGCCTCGTGCAACCTGCGCAGTTCGCCGTCCGAAAGAAGTTCGTCGAAAATCGCCTTCTTTCGCGGGCGAATGGCGTCGATTGACCGGTCCTCGACCTTGTTGTGGTTCATCTTCCGCCAGTATTCGAGCCCCAGTGTATCGCCACCATGATGTGCCCGGCCGCGCGCTTTTTTCACCAAGTAGGATTCGCATGACTTGAGCGCGTAGTGGTTGAGTTGCACAAGGTCATATCCGACCGAATCCGGCCCCGAGCGCCACCGCGCATACATGTAGTCCTCAGGCATTGGTTGGCCCGAGCCGTTGTACCATCTTGTTTCACCGAAAGTTTTCACGGTGGGATGCTTGGGACGGTGCACACCGATATGATCCCAAAGCGCGCGCTGGAACATGGTTTTCAACCCCCATGCCTGGGCAGGCCGCGGGATGTTCTCGGGTGCGGCCAGGCGGAACTGATCAGTCAAGAATTCGTCGCGGTATTCTTTGACTCCGGCATTGCCGAAAAGCCGCCACGTCATCGACAGCGTGCGCGCCTGCGGCACCGCCTCGGTGAGCGTGCGCAGCGTATTGTCGCCGATCTTGACATTGATGAATTCATCAGCGTCGATAGGGATCACCCAGTCCTGCGGGCCGGCCAGGTCCGTTTTCATGAACCTGCGATAGGCCCTGCGTTGCGGGGCGGGCCTTCGTGACGTGTTGTCGAAATGTCGGATCCTGCGCATTGCCGCCAGCCGGTCGAGCAGCGCATCGGAACCGTCGGTGCAATCGTTCGAGAAGACGGCTATCTCGTCCGCCCCGATGGCGAGGTTGTGAGCGATCCACTCGAGGATGAATGGCCCCTCGTTCTTCATGGGTGTAACGATAACGAAACGGGAGGCTTGGTTCATTGCGGTCCCTCGGTGGAGCTGGCGGCGGGCATGGTGTTCAGGTCAGGCGTGTATCTGGATCCGGCAGCCGAGTTTTTCGAAACCGGTCGGAAATGAAGACGGCATCGCCGAAACGTAACTGTCCGTTGTGGAAGCGCCGCGACGGGAAAAGGTCGTAGAGAAAATAGTCGTGTCCGCGCAGGAGGCTCCAGATCTCGTCCAGCAACGGCACGCCGTCATAGTGCGGAACAGCGAACCACTCCAGCATGATGATGTCGATGTCATGATTGTCCAGCATATGTGACGCGCCGGAGAGGATGTCGTGCTCGCTGCCCTGCGCGTCGATCTTCATACAGGAGACGTGCCGGATTCCTTCGCGGCTGCGGAACGTATCGAGCCGGACGGTGTCGACGATGATCGTCTTTTCGACGTTATGGGCAGAATGCCGGGCTGCTTCCTCGCCGATATTGGTGAAGAGCGAGGAACTGCCTGTGTGGTCAGCCAGCTGGAACTCGGCCTTCCCGGTTCTGCCGGACAGCGCCAACTGGTGCACCTTGACGGTTGGGAACCGAGCGAAGCGTTCACGGACGTAGGTGCATTGCGCGGGAATGGGCTCGATCAGGTGTATGGGCATGTCGCAAAACAGCCTGCAGAGATAGAGCGCCATCGTGCCGCGGTTCACACCGACATCAAGAACCGCGCCCTTACGGTCGGAATACCGCGATAGCCGCGCCACCGCACCCATTGCCCCCCCCTTGCCGGCGATCTCCCTGAGGTGTTTCGCCTTCGGTGTAAGTTTTCTCTCGACGTTCATTTCGAAATCCGGCTTTTCGCGGTGAATGTTTCGGGTGGGTGTCGGCGATCCGCTGTGACGCGTCCAAGCTGTGGCGTGATGATCCTTATACTCAGTAGTCCCTCTGTTTGATCGGGCCTTTCTTTTCGAGCTTGTTCTTGGTCAGCCAGCCACGGAAATCCGCCCACTCCGGGCGTTCCTTAAGTTCCGCGATCTTGGCGCGGTGCCAGCCGCAGGCCCTCTCATGGAGCTCTCCTAGAACCGGGTCGGCTTGCAGCGCATTGCGTATCGGCGCGGCTCGCTTTGCATGGTGCAGGATCGTGTCGTCGCGGACCCGATTCACGTTCATGTCGGACCAGTAATGTTCTGCTTGGTCGCGTCCGATGTGGTTTGTACGCCCCCGGTCCCGCTTGACCAGGAAGCTCTCCAGTGACCGGACAGAATAGTGATGCAAGCGGGCGTATTCATGGCTGAATCCTTTCCACGCTCGCCACCCGATCTGGTCCACGGGGTGGAGGGTCCCGCCCGAGTCGGACCATCGGATCGCGCTCGCGGTTTCTTTCGATCCGGTTCGGGGTCTGTGCGGCGCGAACCGCTGAAAATGCCCGTTGTTGCGAAAAAGCGTCTTCAAGCCGATGGCGCGGCCGTTCGCGAAATCCTCTTCCTCGTCACAGAGGATGAATTGATCCGTTACGGGGATGTCCTCGAAACATTCCACGCCCCCGCAGCCAAACAGTTTCCAGGCGAAGGATACGGCATCTACGTCGCCAACGCGGTCCAGAAGATCATCAAGCGTCCGGCAGCCGCCACGCAGATTGATGAATTCGTCCACGTCCATGCAAATGAGCCAGTCAGCGCGCTGAACCCAAGGATGCGTTCGAGCGCGTAAAAGCGCCTTGTGCTGAGGATTGTCGCCGGCGCGGATCGGATTGGGCCTGTGACTGCAGTATCCCAGTTCCTCCAGCCGCTGCGCCATCAGGTCGGTGCCGTCGTCGCAGTCGTTGGTGAAGATCACAAAGCCGGTGAACCCGATTGTCAAGTTGTAGGCCACCCACTCCAGCAGGAAGGGGCCCTCGTTCTTCATCGTTGTCATGATGATCCGGTCTGCGCCGGGTGCGGGCGCCGAAAGAGTATCCAGAGACACCTCTGTCATTCCGCTGCCTGTCGTTTGCGGGTGGCCCGTCGCCTGAGGGCCCGAAAGGCCGGCGTTACCCGTTGCGCCAACTGATCGTGGCCCCGTTCGATAAGGTTGCTTTCCAAAGAATTGCGATACCACGGCAGGTAACGGCGGCCACGGAAGAGAGCGTAGAAGATTGCCGGGGTCAGCGTGTCATCCAGCGCATGTTGCATGACGGGTTTAAGGAGGTTCGCCCGGCGCAGGAAAACCGGTGAGAAATGTCCAGAGCACCAGGTCTTGAGCGGGATCACGTTGTCGCCTTCAAGGCGTTCGATGTGGCGGCGGTCGGGTTCGAAGAACGGATCGTAGAAGACGAAAGCCTTTTCGACCTCGTCGATCTCGAAGGCGCAGTCGCTATAGGGTAGGGACCAGTTCCTTCTACGCCCCATTCCAAAACGCTTTTCCCAAGGAACGAGGTTCTCGTCCAGCGTTGTCTGGGGATTGAAGCTCATGACCGTGCATCCCGGTGCCAGCGACGCAAAGGCGAGCGCAGCAAACCCCCCCATCGAGGTGCCGGTCATCAGAACCCGGTCGAATTCCTCGAACAGCCCGCCGGCCGCGAGCCTTTCCAGTTCGCCTATCAATTGCGGATCGCGGTACCAGTCCTTGCGTCGCGCCATGACGGCAAGATGAGACGCACCGTTATCACGAACGAACTTGTAGGCCCAGGGCTCGCGTGAAAAGGACAGGTCATTGACATTGGAAAGGTTGTCGAAACTCACCACCAGCGTTCCAGGGTCCCGTCTTATACACAGAACTGCGTGGTTCGCCAAGCGGGTGAAGAATCCCTGCCGGTCCCCACCGGTATGTATCTCGGCAAACCAAGGGGGCGGTGTGGGCGGTGTCGTGTCCTCCTCTGCATCCGGCTGGCGCGGTTTCTGGGCCTTGCGTGTCTTGGCGGCCGCTTCGGGCGGCCCCGTCGGGCCGGACGATGGCGGTAGTTGCTTGCCGGTGCACTGCTCGATCACCTCGCGGAAAAGCGAAGACGTGGCGCGCAGGTCAGAGATGCGGGTCAGTTCGTTTTCGCACTGGGCCGCCTGAGCGTCGGCGACACCGGAAAGGGCAGACAATCGGCCTACCTCCTCGGCGACGGTCTCTCCCATGTCTGTGAGTGTGGAATCCCCTACATCGGCTTTGGATAGGGTGTCGATGCGGTCCAGAAGCGCGTCACGGGACGGGCGCAGCTTTTCTGGAAGCATGTGAACACGCAGCAGCAATGTTTCTACGGAAGGCGCCGAAATCCTGGCCACCGTCGCGCCGTCAGTATTCATGATTTCCGGCATTTCGCGCCATGCGATCATGCTGCGCGGTGTTGGGACTGTCCGGCCGGTGCCGTTGACCCAGGCCAGATCCTCCCGCTGGCCGCGGCTTGGCGGCCCGGTCGGGATTGCCGGATTGCGCCCGCGGAAAAGTCCCAGACGAACGATGCTGCGAAGATCGCCGTCATTCGCGGCGGTCGAAGCGGGCCCATGCAGGTGCGCGCCGGGCAGGACAGCGCCCGGCGTGTGCTGGATGCGACCGCCGGGACCGTAAACCCGGACCGGTGCTGTCAGAACGTCGGGAGCGCTCGCCGATACCATGAGATCGCCTATCGTTCGGGCTTCAGGGCCCAGGACAAGAAATTCTTCCGGCGTAATGAAAAGCCCGAAACCATCGGTTTCTTGGTGCTCCCTTTCCGCGGCCCACAGGGCCGAGTTGCGGATTTCCTCCTCGGGCTCGTGGTCGGGAACGACATATTCGGTTTCCACGATGCGGGCCCTTTCGAGGGCAGCGATCAGCGGTTGCCTTCCGCGCTGGCGACGATCCAGAAACAGCCTGATCCGGTTGGCGCCAATCAGCCTGTGGTAGGCAAGCCATTCCAGAAGAGCCGAGGTCTGATAGGGAACGAAGGCCGACAGGAGGATTGTCGATGCGGCGCTCATCTTCCCTTCAACCATCCATTGGGGTATCCGTGCAGAGCGGCAGCTATTGCATGCCCTCTTCGCTATCTGTAAGCATTTTTTTTCGGGCAGAAAAGGCCGTTTTATGACGAACCCGACCAACCCTCAGCGCGGCTGCTTCATCGGCCTGCGCAAGGATCAGCTTGGCGCGCGGTTGCTGATGATGCTCAACTGCATCCGCTTGGCCGAGGACTACGGTACGGACTTTCGCATCAACTGGTTTCCGCGTGGGGCGGCGGCGCCCAAGCTGGATACGCCCACGGATCTTTTCGCCGGTTCCTTCATCGCGCGGCATTTCATTGACAACGCGACCTTCGAGGCGCTGGACCCGCCCCCCGAACCGCTTTGGCGGTTCCTCAAGGAGGAGGGGCCCGGGCGGCTCGAGGGGCATCTGGCGCGAGGCAAGGATGTCCTTCTGGACGAGGGTTTCGAGATCGTCGCGTTCCCCTGGGAGGATGGCGGCGACCTGCATACGCGGTTCCGCGGCTTCATCTCGAGGATCGAGTTCAACCCGGTGGTGGCACGCCACATGCAGGCGATCGAAACGGCAATGGCCGCGCAGGGCGAGCGCACCATCGCCTACCACATTCGCCGCGGGGACATCCTCAACGAGGCCCCTTGGAAACACAAGCACTGGCAGGCCAAGATCGACGCCGACGAGTTGTACTCGGCCTACCTGAACAAGAACCCCGACGCCGGCGCGCTGGTCTTCTCGGACCAGCCCCAAAGCATCGCGCGCTTCACCACCGCACACCCGCAGGTCCGGAGCATCGATGACCTCGTGGACCTGTCCGATTGCAAGCCGGTGCAGCGCGATTTCCTCGAACTTTTCGCGATGTCGCGTGCGGCCGAGATTGTTGCCCCGCCGGTGAGCGCCTTCAGTCGCGCGGCCGCCCGTCTGAGCGGTAAGGAACGCATGAGTTTTGGGAACGTGCTGAGTAGGGAGGAGGTAGATTCTGCGTACGAGCAGACGGTGCAGCGCCTGCACCGTGGCCCCGATGCCTTCATCACCCCAAGCGAGGCCGCGCAGCTCTTTGCCAAAGTATCGCGCTGGCTTCACGGTGAGGGGCGCGAGAGCGAAGCGTGGCAGATTGGTCAGGCGATCCTCGCAAGCGGTGCCGACAATGCATTCCTTCCGCTTTTCCAGGCAATCAACGGACTCTACCTTTGCAGATGGGACGACGCGCTGGCCCATGTGGATCGGGCTCTGGCCGCGCCGGGATTGTGGCAAGAGAACTACGTCAGCGCCTTGGCGATCCGTGCGCATATCCTCGCCGCGCTCGGCAAGCGGCACCGGGCACGGCGCACCTTCCTGAGGGCCTTCTGGCAGAAGCCGGTACTGCCGGATGTGCTGGTTGTGGGAAGCTTCATGATGGTCCGTAGGCGGCTGCGTCCTGGAAGAACCTTGCCGTTTGACCGCGATACCCTGTTTCAACTCAAGCTTCCCTACCAGAGCAGGAACATCCTGCTGACCCAGAACAAGGTTCTTACCCGGCGGATTGTCGATCTTTCCGCGATCGTGCTCGAATGGCCGTATTTCGCCATGGACGGCAAGATGAAGCGCCTCATGCAAAGCCCCGCCGTCCTGGGCCGAATGAAAGAAGCGCTTGTTGAGCACGCGCAGGAACCGGGCCCCGGGCCATACAGTTTCTCGGCACTTCTTGAGGCGCGGATGGGCGATCCCGAAGCCGGGCTCGCACGAAACGCCAAGGCCATCAATGCAGCGCCCGATGATCCGTTGCTACGCAAGCGGCATGCCGAAATGCTGGCGATGATAGGTGATTTTCGCGGTGCGCTCGACCAGATGGACCGCTGCATGGCGCATGCGCCTGAGCACGCCTTCTGGCATTTCGTGATGGGGCATGTCCACGAATCCGCGGGCGACGTCGAAAGGGCCCGGCGGAGCTACGTGACAGCCGCGAACATGGATGACAGCACGCCGGAACTGCACGCGTCGCTGGCCGAACTCTGCAGAACCATGAACGATACCGAAGGGGCGGTTTCCGCACTGGCGCGCGCGGCAGAGATTGCTCCCAATCAGCAACGATACCGAAACCGCCGCGACCGGTTGGAAAATAAGCGAGCTTGAGCGCGCACCTGCTGCGACCTAATACCCTTTTTCGATCAGTTTCAGGATACTGCGCACGGCGTGCTGAAAGCGCGCCAGTTCTTCCAACTCGCCACG
>NHTQ01000003.1:0-135000 GCA_002166865.1 Rhodobacteraceae bacterium WFHF2C18 | reverse complement strand
ACAGTTGTCTATTGTCGGCTATGCCGATCAATAGAGGGCTGAAACAGGTACTTAAAACCTGAATACATAGGGTTTTAAGAGCGAACCCGGAGAACTGAAACATCTAAGTACCCGGAGGAAAGGATATCAATTGATACTCCCCTAGTAGCGGCGAGCGAACGGGGACCAGCCGAGCCTTGAGAGTGACCAGAACATGCTGGAAAGCATGGCCAGAGCGGGTGACAGCCCCGTAAGGGAAGCTCGATGGGACGTATTAAGTAGGGCGGGACACGTGAAATCCTGTCTGAAGATCGGAGGACCACCTTCGAAGGCTAAGTACTCCTTGCTGACCGATAGCGAACCAGTACCGTGAGGGAAAGGTGAAAAGCACCCCGACGAGGGGAGTGAAACAGTACCTGAAACCGGACGCCTACAAGCAGTCGGAGCTTGACTGGACTCTAATGACAATCTGATCCATGAACGAACGAACCAACGTTCAGGGAGACGGACATGTCGGACATCGCATTTGTCACGGACGGAACCTTCGCGGTCGTCGGCCTCGTTCTGGGGTTGATCGACATGGGGGCCAACCACTGCACGGCAGGTGGCTGTCTGGCGCGGCAAGAGGTGCAGCCGCATGCCTCGCTTTCCGCTGGTGCAACCTACTTCCAGGAAAACCAAGTCGGCGAGGAGCTGTACTTTCGCCGGGACGTCGGTCATACCTATGGCCCGTTCCAGCCGGTTTACGGCTTCTCCGCCACGTCGGATGGCGAATTGTGGGGCGGCGCTGGCGCGGCCTACCGCATCAGTGATCGCAGCGACCACCTTTACATGCAGTTCCACACGATGGCGGGCCTGTATGCGGAGGGCGACGGTGTGGATCTCGGCGGACCGATCCAGTTTCGATCGGGCATCGAATTCGGCTACCAAACCGATCGCGGTGTTCGCATGAGCCTGGGGTTCGATCATCGGTCAAATGCAGGGATCGACAGCCCGAACCCAGGGCTGGAAACCGTGCACTTCCGCGTGTCGATACCGACGAAATGATTGTTATTAGTGTCCAGTCTTGTGACGGCGTACCTTTTGTATAATGGGTCATCGACTTGGTCTATCTAGCAAGCTTAAGCCGTTAGGTGTAGGCGCAGCGAAAGCGAGTCTTAAATGGGCGTCGAGTTAGATGGATCAGACCCGAAACCGAGTGATCTAGGCATGACCAGGCTGAAGGTAAGGTAACACTTACTGGAGGGCCGAACCCACACCTGTTGAAAAAGGTCGGGATGAGTTGTGCCTAGGGGTGAAAGGCCAATCAAACTCGGAGATAGCTGGTTCTCTGCGAAATCTATTTAGGTAGAGCGTCATCCGAATACCCCCGGGGGTAGAGCACTGGATGGGTAATGGGGCCCCACAGGCTTACTGATCCTAACCAAACTCCGAATACCGGGGAGTACTAGATGGCAGACACTCTGTGGGTGCTAACGCCCATGGAGGAGAGGGAAACAACCCTGACCTACAGCTAAGGCCCCCAATTCGTGGCTAAGTGGGAAAGCAGGTGAGACGGCCAAAACAACCAGGAGGTTGGCTTAGAAGCAGCCATCCTTTAAAGATAGCGTAACAGCTCACTGGTCTAATCAAGCTGTCTTGCGGCGAAGATGTAACGGGGCTCAAGCCACGAGCCGAAGCTTAGGAGTGCGTAAGCACTGGTAGCAGAGCGTAGTGTGACATAGCGCCATTCCTCCTTCGCGGCCTCGGCCGCACTGGAGGAGCGGAGCTTTCTGTGAAGCCGGGGCGCGAGCCATCCGGTGGAGAGATCACTAGCGAGAATGATGACATGAGTAGCGACAAACAGGGTGAGAGACCCTGTCGCCGAAAGTCCAAGGGTTCCTGCTTAAAGCTAATCTGAGCAGGGTAAGCCGGCCCCTAAGTCGAGGCCGAAAGGCGTAGACGATGGGAACCAGGTTAATATTCCTGGGCCAGGAGGATGTGACGGATCTGGGACGTTGTCCGCCCTTATCGGATTGGGTGGGCAGCCAGCAGGTCCCTGGAAATAGCACCTCCATCAGACCGTACCCTAAACCAACACAGGTGGACTGGTAGAGCATACCAAGGCGCTTGAGAGAACGATGTTGAAGGAACTCGGCAAAATACCTCCGTAAGTTCGCGAGAAGGAGGCCCGGGTCTTGGGCAACCAGGGTCCGGGGGCACAAACCAGGGGGTGGCGACTGTTTACTAAAAACACAGGGCTCTGCGAAGTCGTAAGACGACGTATAGGGTCTGACGCCTGCCCGGTGCCTGAAGGTTAAAAGGAGGTGTGAGAGCACCGAATTGAAGCCCAGGTAAACGGCGGCCGTAACTATAACGGTCCTAAGGTAGCGAAATTCCTTGTCGGGTAAGTTCCGACCTGCACGAATGGCGTAACGACTGCCCCGCTGTCTCCAACATCGACTCAGCGAAATTGAATTGCCTGTTAAGATGCAGGCTTCCCGCGGTTAGACGGAAAGACCCCGTGAACCTTTACTACAGCTTCGCACTGGCATCAGGCACAGCATGTGCAGGATAGGTGGCAGGCTTCGAAGCCGGGACGCTAGTTCCGGTGGAGCCATCCTTGAGATACCACCCTTGCTCTGCTTGATGTCTAACCGCGGTCCGTTATCCGGATCCGGGACCCTGCGTGGCGGGTAGTTTGACTGGGGCGGTCGCCTCCTAAACTGTAACGGAGGCGCGCGAAGGTTGGCTCAGAGCGGTCGGAAATCGCTCGTTGAGTGCAATGGCAGAAGCCAGCCTGACTGCGAGACCTACAAGTCGAGCAGAGTCGAAAGACGGCCATAGTGATCCGGTGGTCCCGAGTGGAAGGGCCATCGCTCAACGGATAAAAGGTACTCCGGGGATAACAGGCTGATACTGCCCAAGAGTCCATATCGACGGCAGTGTTTGGCACCTCGATGTCGGCTCATCTCATCCTGGGGCTGGAGCAGGTCCCAAGGGTACGGCTGTTCGCCGTTTAAAGAGGTACGTGAGCTGGGTTTAGAACGTCGTGAGACAGTTCGGTCCCTATCTGCCGTGGGTGTAGGATACTTGAGAGGAGTTGTCCCTAGTACGAGAGGACCGGGATGAACGTTCCACTGGTGGACCTGTTGTGGCGCCAGCCGCAGTGCAGGGTAGCTATGAACGGACAGGATAACCGCTGAAGGCATCTAAGCGGGAAGCCTCCCTCAAAACAAGGTATCCCCGAGGGCCGTGGTAGACCACCACGTCGATAGGCCGGAGATGTAAGCGCAGCAATGCGTTCAGTTGACCGGTACTAATTGCCCGATAGGCTTGATTTGATCCAGTAGAAGTCAGACTTCTGCTAGACGAAAGCCAGCATTGGCTTGGACACGAGGATTTTTCTCGGTTTGGTGGTCATAGCACAAGCGAAACACCCGGTCCCATCCCGAACCCGGCCGTTAAGCGCTGTAGCGCCAATGGTACTGCGTCTCAAGACGTGGGAGAGTAGGTCGCCGCCAAACCTAGTAAAGTCCTCGAGTATGTATCTCTCTTGCGATGCCTGCCCTGGACACCTATTTTTGCTCGGGCAGTCTAATTGGCGCGGGATGGAGCAGTCCGGTAGCTCGTCAGGCTCATAACCTGAAGGTCGTAGGTTCAAATCCTACTCCCGCAACCAGCTTTAGCGAACGCGAGTTCGCGGCAAGGCCCGCCCCCACGGCGGGCCTTGCCTTTTCAAGCATCTCCACCAACTTGCCCCGCACATCGAGTTCATGAATACGCGCATCCGCGTCCCAGGACACGACGACGCGGTCGAGCAAGCTGTGTAACTCGTCGGCTGCCGGGCCCGCGACCTCCTCGCTGGTCAGCGTGCCGACAAGATCTTCCACATACGCCCGGTAGAGCGCCGGCAGATCGTCGGGCAGCTCGATCGGCGCTGGCACGAGCGCCTCGCGCTGCTCACGCAGCGCCTTCAGGTCGGCATCCACGGTGTTGAGCCGCGTGATCAACGCTTCTGAATACTGGCCCCCCTCCACTGCGCGTAGAAGGTTCGCGTGGATCTTTTCCAGGTCCCGCACCTTCTCGTCGTGCCGCCGTAGGGCAGCACCGCTGTCCTCTTCCTGCGCACGCAGCTTGGCGATGAAGCGGGCGCGGAAGTCCTCATACGCCGCGTCCTGCATCAGGCCGCCGCGCAGGCAGCCCAGGATCGCCTCGGCCGCGTCGGTTTCGCGCAGCCCGGGCATTCCCTCACAGACGGCGGCCCCTTTCTCCTTGGCATTGGCACAGTAGTAGAGGCGCCGATGGCCCTTGCCGGCCACGGTGAGCTTGCCACCGCACTGGCCGCAACTCAGCAACCCGGACAGAAGGTATTTCCGGCGGCGCGTGCTCTGCGACGCGGCTGCGCCGGTCTTGCCCGCCGCCTCGGCAGTCTTGCGGGTCCGATCCACGGCCTCTTGCCGTGCCTTGACGGCGTTCCAGAGATCGTCGCCGACGATACGCAGATGCGGCACCTCGGCGGTCTTCCATTCCTCCGGCGGGTTGAGACGGGACACGCGCTTCTGCGTGATCGGATGCTTGCGATAGGACAGCCGGTTCCAGACCCGCCGGCCGATATAAAGCTCGTTGTTGAGTATGCCGGTGCCGCGGGCGCGATGCCCGTAGATCGTGTTCTGCTTCCAATGACCGCTGCCCTCACCACGGCCCCGTGGCGCCGGGATGCCATCCGCATTGAGCTGGGCGGCGATGTCACGGGGGGAGCGTCCCTGGGCATATTCCTCGAAGATGCGGCGGATCACTGCCGCTTGCTCCGGCACGATGGCCAGCTCGCTGCCGTCGTGCTGGCCTTTCTCGTCGAAGCAAGGCACCGGCTCGTAGCCATACGATAGTCCGCCGGCGTTCTTGCCTTCGACCACCCGGCCGCGCATGCCCCGGATCGTCTTCTGGCTGACCACATCGAGATAAACCGCCGCCATGGCGCCGTTCATCCCGATGTGCAGCGGCGACACTTCGCCCCGCCCGAGTTGATTCAGCTGGACGTCATTGAACAGTGCCAGCTTGTAGAAGCGCGCGATGTGCTCCTGATCGCGCGACAGGCGGTCGAGATCCTCGACGAGGACGGTGTCGAAGGCGCCCGAGGACAGGTCATCTTGAAGTCGTTGGAACTCCGGGCGGTCGGTGCGTGCCCCCGACATGGCGTGATCGGCATACCGCGCCACGACAACCCAGCCGTTGCGCTCGGCCTCTTCGGCGCAGTCGCGCAGCTGATCATCGACGGACTTGGGGTTCTGCATCTCGGTCGAATAGCGGGCGTAGATGGCAACGCGGCGGGGCTGCTGGAGCTTGGTCATTCCTGTCTCTCGGTCGGTCGGGTCGAAGGGGGGAGCATCGCTCCATCTTCACGGCTTGTCCAGCCGGAGTCTTAATCCGTAGAACCTGATGAAATTAAGGCATGGCCTCCATCCTGTTGCCGAAATCATCCTGCACAAGCGGGCTACTGCGTCCGAGGTGTCCTCCTTCGATTCGCCTTCCTTGGCGACTCGCTTGGCGGCAACTTCGGCGATGAGGTCGATCAGGTTTGTGAGGTGCATTCTCGTCTCCTTCGGCAGTGGACACGAAGAGAACCACAGCGCGAAAGACGGATGCCTCGGTCCGGTCGGTCATGAAGGCCCGCGTGGAGCGATCCACGCGGGCCGTTCCAATCTAAAGGCATTGGGCGGACGTCTGCCATCAGCGGGCGGCGTCACACGTCGTGATAGCCGCCGAGACTCTGAACGGCACAGTAGCGCTTTCCGCCGCATTTGGCAGAAGGCCCGTAATGCCCAGGAAGCGGGGTTTGCAAAGTCGTAGGGTCATTTCGAGTTATCGCTGTTGCGTGGGCTGGCAGTGCAGTGGGGTGATCAAATGTCGATCCTTGGTGCCACGACCGCCGCCGCGCCGGGCTCCACCCATCCAAGCGAGAGCGCGACGCTCTCGACGGCCCACAGAACCGTCAGCCCAGCAGGCTTAAGGTAAGCCGTGATAAACAGCCAGACACCCCACAGCCCACCGGCCATCAGCGCCGCCCAGAGCGCGCCGAGCGTCGCGGCGGCCAAGCTGCCGCCCAGCGTGGCAAGATCGCCGGTGTCAGTGTCCCCGATCCCGCGCGCGATCCAGAGCTTGAACCGCGTCGGCACCCAGGTGAAGGCAGACAGGAACACCAGCACCAGATGTACCAGCGTCGGCACCAGCGTCGAAAGCAGCGTTAGCGTGAGCCAGGTATAGCCCGCGCGCCCCTCGGGCGTTTTCAGATCGTCAAAGACCGGGCGCAGGGCGATGAACTCCTGCCCCGCCAGGTGGTTGATCAGCGCGATGGTCCCGCTCAGCGCCAGACCAAGCCCGATCAGCAACACAACAGCGGCAATGCCGTCAACAACCCAGACAAGGCCGGTCAGCACATTGCGTTGACCGCGTCCATAGCGGACCAATCCCAGCGTGACGCCGTAGGACAGATAGTCGAACACGGCGTTGACAAGCGGCAGCAGGCCGAGGGCGAAGACAAGAACTCGGCGCTCCGGGTCCAGCGCATCGGTTGCGAGGGCAAAGGTCACAACAAGATAAGTCCAAAGCGCAATGACAAGCACCGCATAGCTGCGTCCGCCCTTTCCCTTGGCGCAGCCATACCCGACTGCGAGTGCGCCTGCGATTGCGACTGCGATTGCGACTGCGAGTGCGCCTGCGAATGCGTCTGCGATTGCGACTGCGGCTGCGGCTGCGAGTGCGCCTGCGAATGCGCCTGCGAGTGCTGCGGCTTCGCCTGCGCCTGCGGCGCCGAGTGCGACTGCGATTGCGCCTGCGGCTGCGCCTGCGGCTGCGCCTGCGAGTGTTGCGCCTGCGAATGCGAGAAAAAACAGCCAGTCAGATGCTTTTTCGAAGACACGCATCTGACTGGCTGACGCCAGGACACGGGTGATCACAAACGCGACAACAGGGCATACCAGCGCAGCGCGCCACCAGGGCCGATCTTCCGCCGGAAGGATCGTGACCGCCCCGATACCCGTATCCGCCCCGCTTAGCCCCCATTGGACGAGCAGCAGCAGCAGCGGATAGACCATCGCGACCTTCAGCGCCGCATCCATCACCGGCCAAGAGAATGTGCTGGATTGCAGGCGTGTCAGGTCCTCGGGGTCGCGCGCCCGCGGTGTCAAGAACCATATGAGCTGCAAAACCAGCCTGTAGCGGGCATCGGGTCAGTCACGGCGACGGGGGGCGACAACATGCGACGCAGCCCGCCGAGCATGGCATCCACAAGTTTGGTATAGACCAAGGCATTGTCGCGGCGCTTCAACCCGTTGAGGATCGAGACACGGTCGCGGTGGTGATCGTAATTCAGCAGGCCGAAAAGGACGACCCACAACAGCGACAGCGCCCAGACCCAACCGGCGGGTTGGAACACCCCAAGGGTCGCGACCACGGCCGCGATGATCGCGCCGACAAATACCAGATGCACCGCTCTGCCCCTCTCTGTCCCAAGGGCAGGATCGTCAAACCGCCCTGACCATTCAAGCGGAAAGCCGACGTGCCTTGCCACCGCAGATTGGGGTCAATGGCCGTGGATCTGCTCCGTGCTGAAATCGAAATTCCACTGGGGGACGCGTGGCGTCCGGCTGTGGGTTGTCCAGCCGAAGTTGTCAGACGGGCGCGCCAGTCTCCGAGTAGCAGCAAGGAGGGTTGGTTACTGGCGCGCCCGCCTACCGGGCCGCAGCCCGGTTCCGGGGGATCAGATGCGCTGGCGCAGGTCGTCGAGTGCGCGGCTCGCGTGCATCAGATCGAACACATCTTGTAGGCAGTCGGTGAGCTCCAACAGCAATGGCAGCGCACGGGCAAAGGCATCGGCCTCTTCCGTTCGATGCTCGTGCGTGAGGACGCGACCACCCTCGATATCGCATTCATCGGCGACGAACTGCTCGGCGGTCGTTGTACCGTTGAGAATGCGGCGGGATATCAGGTCGGCCAACCCATCGATCTCATTCAGGGCCCCTTGATCGAAAATGCGCTGACGTTCGATCACGGAGATCAGGCGTTCGGCACGGGGCCGTTCCTGCGGTCGCAGATACGGGATGACGTCCTGGCGCAAGGCCACGGCGCAATGCCGTGAGGCCGCGAAGGCCTCGGCGGCCCGGATCTCGATGTTGTCGAATGCGAGGGGGAGGTGATCACTCATTGTAAGGCTCCTGTGTTTCGATGGCGTTGGCGGTGCGCAGGGCGCGGTTCCGCTTTCGGAAACCGTCGCCCTCGTGCCGCCAGCGCCGTTGCTCCCGGTGCCGTCCTGCGCGGGCGTCGGCCGCGATTGCGGCCTCCGCGTCGAGCCGTGCGCGCACGGCGTTCATCCGGGCCATGAGGCTGTCATCCAGATGGCCGATGACGGGGGTGCCGGTCCCCGGCAGCGGCGCGAACGCCGGGTTGTCGAGGCTGACGATGAGGGTTCGGGCGCAGACGAAACGCGAAGGGCGGTCGAGACCGGCCATCCTGATCGCGTCGGGTTCCCGGATGCGGACCTCGTAGCCGCGGTTGGCGTTGGTATCGGCCGAGGTGCCATAGGCGAGCTTCGCCAGCCGCCTCTGCGCCCATGTGATGACCTCCAGCACGAGGCAGGGCCTGCGCTTGGGGCGGCCCTGGCCGGGCAGGGGTTTGGCAATCGGGAACCGGAATCGGACCACGTCGCCGTGGCTCAGGGTGGCCTTCCAGCTGTCCGAACTCTCGGATTGCTCGAGATCGGGTTTGTCGAATGGCATATGCGCCTCCTGTGGTGGTAGAACAGACGCAAAGCGCGAAGCCTGACAGGCATGTCGCCCCGTGCTGTGCGTCACGCACGACCGCACAGCACGGGGGGACACGCCGCTTACCAGGGACCGGTCATAGGGCGGTCAGGCCTTGGTGCGGCCCACCTTGGGTGATGCGCACCGGGCCGTGGCGGCGCTGGCGGCAGACGCCGAGGGGGCGTGAAGAGGGGATGCGGCGAGCCTGCCCCTCTCCCCGCCGGGCCGGCGCCAGGGGGATCCAAGGGGGAGTGGCGAACGACGCCCCTTGGCCCGCGCGGGGCGCGCGAGCAGGTGGGGGTCTTGGGGGAGGAGTGCGGAACGACGCTCCCCCAAGCGGGTCCAGGGCAGCGCCCTGGCGAACGACAGCTGGAACGCAGGCGCGAAGCGCCGGAGTGCCAGCTGATTAGTGAGTAAGTGGCGAGCGGTAAGCGATCAGGGTTGCCAGCGTCGGCACCACGGGCCACGGTGGCCTTGGCACCACGGTCGATGGTGATGCGGCGGTAGAAGCTTCGTGGCCCGGACCTTCCCGAGCCGGCGTCAGAGCTGCCGTCTGCTGCGTTCTACTGCACCGTCTACGGTCTGCACGACGCCGTCGCTGCGAAGTCGCGATTCGTAGCGGCGTTATCAAGCGCTACCGGCCCGGAGCGGACCTTCATGGAACTCGCGGATGCTGCGATGCGGCACATCAGAAGGTGATCACATCGAAAATTTGATAGCAGGAGCTTTGGACACGGTTGGAAAAAGCACTTATATCTGATCGAACAGTGTAGTCTATGTGGTGCGACGCGTGCTTCAAGCGGGCAATGGTTTCAGAAGGATTTCGGATGCTGGATGTGATGGGAGGGCGCAGGATCGACATGCTTTCGTCAGGTGCGTGCGAACTCATGCCTCTTGCGGCCGCCGAAGCTACGTTCCGTTCTGATGAGACGATAAGTTTTGATGATCCTTTTGCCCTTGAACTCATGTCCACTGCGCCTGTGCGCCGGCTTGCGGGCATCGGCTTTCTCGGCGCCATAGACTTCATCCGCCACGGGTCAGGACGCTCCGCCCATAGGCGGCGTCATAATCGCTTCGAGCACACTCTCGGCGTGGCTCGCCTTGCCGACACATATGCGCACGAGGCAGGGCTATGCGAGAAGCGCCGCCGCTTGCTCCTCGCTGCCGCGCTGCTGCATGATGTCGGGCACGGACCGCTGTCGCATACACTGGAGCCAGTATTTGCGGAGGCATTCGATGTCGATCACCACTCGATGACCCGTCGTATCGTGCGCGGGGAGACGCACCATGGGCGTGATGTCTGCCTTTCCTTGCGTGCGGCGGGTCTCGATCCCGAAGAAGTGCTCGCCATGATAGATGGCTATCACGATGGACCCGACGCGTTTCTCTTCGCAGGCTCTATCAACTTTGATACATTGGATGGCATCGCGCGAAGCCGTGCCTTCATGAAGCCTCGTGCCGCACCGCGCGCCATGCTGAAGGCAGTTCGAATTTGGGCTAAGTCGGGCCAGGCTCCGCTTTCGGAGTTCGACGCGTTCTGGACGCTCAAGCATGACGTCTACACTCTTCTGATCGGCGGCGCACGTGGCCGCCTGATGGATGCCGTTGCGCAGGCCTACATGAAGACTAATATCGATGAGTTCGATGCAACGGATTTCGAACGTAGTGAGGGAACGCTTCGCAAGCGTCACCGCCAGTTGTTTGAGGTGCTCGGTCTTGTAGCTGACCGACGAGTATCCCTGAAAGATCGTCTTCCTGGCAGTTGGATGAAGGAAGAAGTGACGACCAAGGACCGGGCTTTCACAGTGCGGACAGATAGAGAATTGAAAGAGCCTAACCAACTCGACGAGCGTTATACACAAAGCAAACGCACACGACGCGTTACGATTGAAGAACTGGTCGAAGCCCTATGAAAATATCAAAGCTGAAAGACGGCGCCGATGTGGCCGCCGTACTCGATGACGCTCGCAAAAGATCCGAAGACATTCTTGAAACCCTTCGCTCGGTCGCGGCGGACCTACGCGGCGGAAACTCAGATCTCGTAATCGGTGTGAATGGCAGCGTCGCGCGTCGGGAAGCGACGAGCGGCTCAGACGTCGACCTCTTCTTTCTGACGCTTAGCGGTGATCTTGCGGCGGCCAAGGCGGCACAGGACGAGTATCGCAAGCGCCTGGTCGAAGAGGGAATAAAAATGCCCGCGCATGGCGGAGTGTTCGAGAGTCCTCTTCGGACGACGCAGCTTACGGCAACCATCGGAGGGGAGGACGACACGAACACCTACATCACTCGCCGAATGCTCTATCTTCTCGAAGGAGAATGGGTGGCGAATGAGGATGGTTTCAACCGTCTTCGCTTAGACCTTATTGCGCGCTACATCTCCGAAGATCTTAATGACCATAAGATTGTGCGCTTCTTCCTCAATGATGTGATCCGCTACTGGCGCACGATCTGCGTGGACTTTGAGAACAAGACCGCTGATTCGACCAAGCCGCGGGCAATCCGGCTCGTGAAGCTGCGACTCTCGCGCATGCTCCTCTACGTTGCAGGCATTGCGGCGGCTCGGCAGACCGTCGACCGTGACGCGGCGGCCAAGAGGGAGAAGCTTGCCGAACTGCTCGCTTTTCCGCCTTTGGAACGTCTTACGCAGATCCACGGGCAGGACGCAATGATGCCGGTCCGAGCTCTCTACGCCACCTTCCTGTCGGCCCTGGACCGTGAGGCGGTTCGATCACAGCTGGAGTTGCCCGGAGCTAAGGGACTATCCACACCTGAATTCGCGCAATTCGCTGAAGTGGCCCGTGAATTCAAGGCTGAACTTCTGACTCTTCTTGATATGGATACGCGCGGCGACCCTCTCATGGAAGCGCTTCTCCTGTGAACATGATCAACCATCAAGCCATGGAGATAGGTTCACCCACTACGATTGTCCTACTACGTCATGGGCGGACCGCGTGGAATCGCGCCGAAATCCTCATTGGCCAGAAGGATATAGCACTCGATGCTGGCGGGCGGCAGGAAGCGAGAAGGGCGGTAAGATCGCTGGCAGGGATCAACGCGATCTACTCAAGTCCACTTTCCCGCTGCAAGGAGTCTGCCGAGATCATCGGCGAGTGCCTCGGGTTGCCGGTAACGGTCTTCAAGGGCCTCTCGGAACGGCATTGGGGTATTCTCGAAGGACGTCCGAAATCGGAGCGCGCCCGATGCCAAGATCCTGAGGGCGGCGAGACCACCGAGGGGTTCCGTGCGCGAGTAGCGGATACGCTACCCCATATCGTCGGCGCAAGGCCACTAATAGTCACGCATTCTGGCGTGATACGCCTCCTCTGCGATAATTCGTCCGCAGCAATTCCGCATGCCGAGCCAATTGAATTGCCTTTCGAGAAATTTGCATCGTTGAAACGCTAACTGACCGCCGAAGGCGATCGTCAAGCGACCTGATGAATCGTCGAACTTCTGTAAGTGCCGAGGCGCGAGATTTCTACGTAATGGATTGCCGCGCGGTATTGCGTCATTAGTGAGCGAAGGTCAACGTGCATTTACAGCGAACGTCTGCTTCCCGCCCAAACCTGCGTGTGCGAGGCTGCTGGGTTGACCACTATGGGTGCTCTCCGGGGCTGACATCGGAACCTCACGCGGCAGGCTGCCGAGGTGAGGAATGCGCGCGCTCGTTCAGCCGAGATCCCTCCGCTGGCAAGCCGCCAGTCTTTCGACTCACGATAAGATCAAAAGCATCCATCTCCTGACCTCCACTGCACGGAGGTCAGGTCATGGATGGCGCCAACATCGAGAAACGCTACCCGGTCGTGCTGCGGTTCGAGGGTCTCAGCCCCTCGGATCTCGGCGGCTACGAGGCGCACCGGATGCGCAAGGGCGGGGACCTCGGGCACATCGATCGTGAGCGCGGAGGCCGTAACCGGCGGCTGATCGGCGACGAGGATTGGGCGAAGCAGGCGCTGGCCGAGATCGATAAGATCCGCGCCGGGAACTTCGCCGCCGAACTGGAAAGCCTGGAAGCCCGCAAGCGCAAGAAGGACGTCAGGCGCCGCCTGGCCGAAGGGCCCCACGACCCGTGGCGCCCCACGCGCCATGGCCCGATGCGCGAGGTGATCCTGACGGCCAACAAGGAATGGTTCGACGACGACCTGTCGGAGTTCCTCGGTGAAGGTGCCAACCCGCGCGTGGAAGCATTCGAACGGCTGGCCGTCGGATGGCTGAAGCATCAGTTCGGCGACGACGTGATCCACGCCCGCGCCGACCTCGACGAGCAGGCCTATCATATCCACGCCGTCATCATGCCGCGGGCCACGGTCGAGATGACCCGAACCGACAAGACGACCGGCGAGACCAGGACGATCGCGACCCGGCAGATGTTGCAGCCGTCGAAGTTCGAGGTCATCCGCGACTATGAGGTAGCGCAGGACAGCGTCGGCGAATGGTTCGCCGAGTTGGGGCTGGTGCGGGGCGAACGGCGCAAGCAGGCCATCCGGGATGCCCTGTCGGACGGTCGCGAACCGCCAGCGAAGCGCCGCCATGTGCGGCCGGCCGAATGGCGCCGTCATGAGGAAAAGCGCCTCGCCGAGAAGGCGGCGCGGCTGGAAAAGCGCAAGCGCGGGCTGGAAGAGCGCGAGGCCGAGGCCGACGGCATCATCGGGTTCGCCGATGCCGTCGCCGAGGGTACCATCGACGAGAAAGGGCAAACGGTGTCCGACGACCGTGGTCGAGCGGACGGCGGATCCGAGCCATCGAAACCGGTGGGACGCTTGCGCATCGGCTCAGCCGGATTTGCGCGGGCGCGGCGGGCATTCCTCGCTGCGTCGAAACGCTTTCAGAGGCGCGCGCGCAAGCAAGCCGAAGCAAGGGCGGCAAAACAGGTTGAAGCTGCAGTCGCGGATATCAAGCAGGCTGATCAGACGATATTCGACATCGCGGCGCAACTGCCGGCACACCTGCGCGAGCGCATCGCCCAATCGCGCCGCGTGCTGACGGCCCGAATCATGTCCCTGGATCCCTCTTCCAAGGGGCGAGGCGACGGGCGGAACGCTGATCGGGACCGTCTGTGATGTCCGGAGGGCCTGGTTTGGGAATTTCTTTGCCGTAAAATCAGACATTTAAGAGCGGTTCCGTCGGAAATTGCGCCTTCGAATTTCCGGGAGAATCGGAACCATCCATTTCCAGATCACCCGGCTGACGCGGACCTTGCCCGCCAAGCCAATGAGGAATGGAAACCAGACCCTGAAAGGACATTGATATGGCCACCAACTCGATCGTCGCACAGCTGGCCGACACGCCCAAAATGACCAAGCTTGGGCAGGCGGAGGCGTCCGATGCGAAACCGGATCCCAAGCAACGGATCTTCGACAGCTACATCCGGATGACTGAGAAAGATGTCCGTAAGCAGCAGAAGCTTGAGCGAGACCGCGACAAGGCGATTGTGGCGAATCTTTCCAACGCGCTGGGCGCATTGGATGAGGACTTGCGGCGTGACATCTTCGCCGGACTTGAAGGCCTTGCTTCCACGTCTCAGCGAAAGCTTATCGCCACGCATCCCCTGCGCCCCGACGGCGTGGATGAACTCGTTGAGCAGGTCGATGCAGCGCGGGCTAAAGAGGCGGAGAAGGCCAAGGCGCAACGCGAGGCGGAACGGCGCCAGAAGGAGCGCGAGCAGTTCGAACGGTTGAAAGAGAAGTTCGGGCCCGACGGCGAAAGCGCCTCCACCGACGACGACGGCGCTGACGCCTGAACGCCTTCACCTGAGAGGTGCGTGGGAAGGACCGCCCCCAAGTCCCGATCAAGCTTGGCTCCTATGGTTTCGAAACCAGCAGGGTTGTTCGCCAAAGACCAAATCCTGCTCCCGCAACCAAAATTTTTCGCGTTATCAAACGCTTAAGGGCCGCCCTCCGGGGCGGCGTTTGCGTCTGCACCGCCCGTGGAAGCACTGTGGAAGCAAGAGGGGCCGAAGCCCTTCATATCGCTTCGTAATTCGGTCCCATTCGCTTGATAGCAGGTAGCTTCTACCGCTAGATTTCGTGGACCATCGGCTGGACCTCGCAGACCTCCCTCGTGAGCTCCACGACGTTGCCATGGTGCGTCAGATAGACCGCCTGGCCGCTTTTCCCGATCCGCTCCATCCACCAACAAATCGCCCGGGTGCGATACTCGTCGAAAGTTTCGAAGACGTCGTCGCAGAAGACGGGCAGGAGACCCCCTTGAGCTACCATCTGTTCAAATGCCGCCGGGCACAGCGCCAGATAGAGCCGGAACCTCGTGCCCTTCGACATGTCGCCGATTTGCTTGGCCGTGCCGCTCCCATCGATGGCCAAGAAGATTTCCCAGCCGCCGTGATTCTGCCCTGAAAAAGTGGACGGGATCAGGCCGGCATGATCTCCATGTCGGCCGGTGATCTGTAGCCTATCGCGGAATGCAGGCGGCGTGAATTGTAGAATCCCTCGATGTAGGCGAAGAGATCCCGGCGCGCTTCGTCCCGTGTGGCGTAAATGCGGTGATGAACGCGTTGGACCTTGAGCGGGTGGAGGAAGCTCTCCATGGGCGCGTTGTCGAGGCTATTGCCCTTCCGACTCATGGAAGGCGTTATCTTCGCGGCGGCAAGGGCTTGGCGATACTCGTCGGCCGGGTATTGAATGCCGCGATCCGAGTGCTGGATTAGCCCCGGCGCCGGGCGCCGGGCGCTGGCGTCTGATGGCCATGTCGCGTGCTTCGAGGGCAATCGAGGCATCCAGCGGTTCGCGCATGCTCCACCCCATCGACGGCGCGACGATGGCTCATCGTTCTCCGCCGCCAGGTCGGCCGGGGACGTGCCCTGCGCCTGCGTATTGGGGCGCCGCGCAGGGCCGCCCCCGACGTGCCAAACTGTCGTGTCCAACGACGCAACTGCGTCTCGTGAACGCCCGGTTCCGCCGCGACATCCATGACCGACACCCCGCTCGTCTCGACGGGCTCCGCAGGCTGCCGCTTGAACTCATCCGGAAAATACTGGCGCTTCTTCTTCTCCATCGGACACTCCTTCCTTTAGCTCGACAGCCTGTCATGGGTGTCCACCGATTCGGGGCAGGATCATCATCCCATTGGCTCACTGCGATGGAAGACCGCGGCGGCGCGCACCTGTCTTAGCTATCCAAGGCGGTCTTGGGCAGGCGGTTCTGGTCGGGTCGTTCCCCTTGCTCGTTCTGGAGCGGCGCTTACGTGATGAGGACGGCGCGGAAGTCGTTGACGTTGGTCAAGGTCGGGCCCGTCACGACCTGATCGTTGAGGGCCCCGAAGAACGCGTGTGCATCGTTGTCGGCCAGGGCGGTCGCGGCATCCAGGCCCATCGTATCGGCCTGCGACAGAGTGGCCGGACCGATGACCGCGCCGGCGACCTCGGCGGCGCCGTCCACCCCGTCGGTGTCGCAGGCCAGGCCGTGAATGCCCGGCGCGCCATTCAGGGCCAGGGCGAGGGCGAGCGCGTATTCGGCGTTCGGGCCGCCGCAGCCCGCGCCGCGGCGGGTGACCGTCAGTTCCCCGCCCGACAACAGCAGGTGCGGGGCCGCGTCCGGGGTCATCGCGGCCTGCGCCTCCAGGGCCAGGGCGGCATGCTGCCTGGCGAGCCTGCGCGCCTCTCCTTCCACCGCGTCGCCCAGGCAGGCCACGGTCAGCCCCGACCGGCGCGCGCAATCCGCGGCTGCCGCCAGCGACATCGCCGGGGCGGCGCATATCACCGTCTCGCTATGCGCAAGGCGCGGGTCGTCCGGTGCGACAACCCGTGACGGGCCGCTCAAGACCTTCGCCACCGGGGCCGGCACGGCAATGCCATGGCGATCCAGGATCGCGCGCGCGTCCGCCGGGGTGCTTGCTTCGCCAACCGTGGGCCCGGAGCCGATGACGCCCGGGTCGTCGCCCGGCACATCCGAAATCATGAGCGTCAGCATCCGCGCGGGATGGGCCGCGGCCGCCAGCTGGCCGCCCTTCACGGTGCTCAGGTGCTTTCGCAGGGTGTTGATCTCGCTGATGGGCGCGCCGGAATCCAGCAAAGCGGCGGTGAGCGCCCGTTTCTCCGCCAGGCTGATCCCGTCCGCCGGCTGCACCAGGAGCGCGGAGGCCCCGCCGGACATCAGCGCGAGCACGCGGTCCTCCGGCCCGAGGTCCCGCAAGAGCGCCAGCATCCGCGCCGTTGCCGTCACGCCGGACGCATCCGGCACCGGGTGGCCTGCCTCCACGACCTCCACGCCCCGGCAGGGGCGGGCATGGCCATGGCGGGTGATCACCAGCCCGTCGCAGGGGCCGTAGACGCCTTCGACCGCCTCGGCCATGCGCGCGCTGGCCTTGCCGGCGCCCACGACCACCAGCCGTCCCGCGGGCCGGGGTGGCAAATGCGGCGGCACGCAGCGCATCGGATCCGCTGCAGCCACGGCGCGGTGGAAAAGGCGGCGCAGGAGAAGGCTTGGCTCTGACATTCTGTCCCCGGGGAAGATGGGCCCTGCAAGCGGGCTCAGGGGTGATGGAAGGCAGAGAAGGGGATGTAGCGCACCGGATCGCCCGGTGCGATCTCTGCCGCGCCATCGGGCAGTTCCACCAGTCCCTCCGCCCAGCTCAGTCCGCTGATCCTGCCGGATCCTTCGGACTTGAAGACCTCGGCCCGGCCGTCGCGCATGCGGGCGCGCAGGTATTCGCGGCGCCCCGGCTTCTTCGACTTGGCGAAGTTCGCGGGCACGTCGAAACCCTGCGGAACGTGCCATCCCGCCCCCGCCAGCAGCCCCATCGCCGGGCGCGCGAACACGAGCGTGCAGACCATCGCGGCCACCGGGTTGCCCGGCAGCCCGATAACCGGCGTGCCCTGCCAAAGGCCAAGGGCAAGGGGCCGGCCGGGTTTCACCGCGACCCGCCATTCGGCCATGGCCCCTGCCTCGTTCAGCAGGGCCGAGACATGGTCCTCGTCACCCGCCGACGCGCCGCCCGAGGTCAGCACCAAGTGCGCCGCCTCCGCCCCGCGGTCCAGCGCGGCGCGAAGGGCTTCGCGGTCGTCGACCACCCGGCCCAGGTCCAGCGCCTGGAAGCCGAAATCGCGGACCAGCCCCAGCAGCATCGGGCGGTTGGCATCGAAGATCTGCCCGGGCCCGGCCGTGTCCCCCGGGTCGACCAGTTCGTCGCCAGTGGAGATCACGGCGATGCGCAGGGGGTCATGCACGGCCAGCGAGTCAACGCCGACGGCGGCCAGAAGCGCGAGGTCGGCGGCGGTGACGCGGCGGCCCGCGTCCAGCACGCTCTGGCCGGCGGTCACGTCTTCGCCGGCCGCGCGCGTGTTCGCACCCGGCTTGATGCCAGGGCGGAACGCGATCTCACCCGCGCCCAGGGTCACGTCCTCTTCCAGGATTACGGTATCCACGCCCTCGGGCAGGGCCGCGCCGGTCAGAACCCGCACCGCGTGACCCGCCGGCACCGCCCCGTCGTAGGGGGCGCCCGCGGCTGCGCGGCCCGGGACCAGCGGCAGAACCTGGTCGCCGGGCCCAAGCGCGGCATGGGCGAAGCCGTAGCCGTCGACCGCCGAATTGGCCTGCGGCGGGTTGGAGCGCTGCGCGCTGACCGGGGCGGCCAGAACCCGGCCCTGTGCCTGCGTCAGCGGCACGGTTTCTTGTCCCACCACCGGGTGCAGGCTGTCGCGCAGGCGGGCCAGCGCCGCGTCCACCGGCGTCCAGTCGACGCCGGCGGGCAGTGCGAAGCAGTCGTCGCGCAGCGGCGGGGGCTGCAGCCGCTCCCCCGCCGCTTGGGTCAGTCTGTCCTCATGTCCCAGGCCCATGATCCAGCCCTCCTCGCCGGTGTCGACCGCCAGCATCTCACCCAGATCGGCCGCGGGCAAGCGCGCCAGCGCCCGGGCCATCAGCCGCACCTGGTGCGCATCGCGCAGACCGCCCCGCGCCTCGGCGCGTTTCACCGCGCGCTCGATCAGGCCCGGCCAGATCTCGACAAAGGCCACCGGCGCCGCCAGGGGCTCGAATGGCCAGACGGCGATCTCTTCGGGAAAACGCCGGCGCAGGCGCGCCAGCACCGGCAGGCCGGTCAGCGCCTGCGAGCCGACGGCCCCCGCGCCGGCGAGTTGCCAGCAGGTGAAGCTGCCCCTGGCACGGCGCTCGCACTGCCGCCGCTCGGGAAAGGGCGTGCGATACCCCCGCTTGTTGCGCGGCAGGCCGGCCACGTCGTGATTGGGCCGGGCATTGCCCCAGAAGGGCCCGGCCCCGCCGCCCAGCAGGCGGTTGATCGCGCCGGCGACCTCGAACCGGTTGTTGGAGCCGGGGCCGTCGATGATCCGTTCCTCCAGCCAGTCCCAGACGGCGAAGGGATCGGCGCGCCCGGTCAAGGCCCGAGCAAAGCCGGCCGGATAGCCGAAGGGGAAATCGAAACCGATCAGAAGCCGCCGGCGCGCGGCGCTTTCGGTTTCGATGAGGTGGGCGAGGGCCACCTCGGCCAATCGCCGGTTGCGCAGGTAGCGCGGCTGGCCCTCGACGCCGCCCAGAACCGTGCCCATCCAGATGGCATCGCGCCGCGGACGGGGGCCGGTGTCGTTGCCACCCGACCAGTCGATCATCGCGAAGCTGTCGAAGGGTCTCACAGACCGACCTCGGACAGGATGAAATCCGCGATTGCCCGCGTGTCGTCAAGGGCGAAAACCGGCCGGTCGAGATCCAGCGCGACATCGCTGGCCACCGCGCGCACCGAGGCGTCGTTTTCCGCGATGAGGCCCTTGCCCGTCTCGGCGCGATGCGCCTCGACCTTGGGATGGGCCGCGCGCTTGTAGCCTTCCACGAGCACCAGGTCGACCGGGGCGAGGCGCGCCAGAAGCGTCTCCAGCGCCGGCTCGCCCTCGTCGCGCAGCTCGTGCATCAGGGCGAACCGCGTGGCGGAGGCCAGCAGCACCTCGGTCGCGCCGGCCTGCCGGTGGCGGTGGCTGTCGGTCCCGGGCTGGTCCACGTCGATGCGGTGATGGGCGTGCTTGACGGTGGAGACGCGCAGCCCGCGGCCCGAAATCTCGGCCACCAGCCGTTCCATCAGCCCGGTCTTGCCCGCGTTCTTCCAGCCGACCACGCCGTAAAGCCTCATGAACGCGCCGCCATGTGCTGTGCCCGCGCAAGATCCTGCGGCGTGTTGACGTTGAAGAAGGGATCGCCCCCCTCGTCGAAAAGCGCGCGCCGCCCGCCGTGTGCGTCGGTCCATTGGACCACCTTGCGCAGTCCGCCGGCAAGGGCGGCGCGCAGGTCCGCGCGCAGGACCACGGGCCAGAGGCCGAAGGTGGGCTGGCGTCCGTCCGGTGTGGCGGCCAGGGCCAGCGGATGCGCCATGCCCTCGGCGGCCAGCTGCAGGCGCGGGACAAGGTCGCAGGGGAAGAACGGCGTATCGGCGGCCACGGTGACGATGGTCTCGGCCCCTTCGCCCGCCGCCCAATCAAGCCCCGCCAGCACCCCGGCCAGCGGCCCGGCAAAGCCCTCCACGCTGTCGGGCAGGACGGGCACCCCCAAGAACGCGAAGCGCGCCGGATCGCCGTTGGCGTTCAGGGCGAGCCCCGCCACCTGCGGGCGCAGCCGGTCGATCACCTGGTCGAGGATCGTGCCTGTCCCGAGCGGCAGCAGGCCCTTGTCGCCGCCGCCCATGCGGGTCGCCCGCCCGCCGGCAAGGATGACGCCCAGGGGCTGCTTCATGCCGCCGGGTCCGCCGCGCTCATGCCTGCGCTCCCTTGCGGCGGTGCCGCGCGTCTTCCTCGGGCACGCTCTCGGGGTCGGCATCGCGCACCAGCCGCGCCGCGCCGCTGAGGCAGACGAACCGCTTGCCGCGCATCCGGCCGATCAGCGTGAGGCCCACCTCGCGGGCGATCTCCACCCCCCAGGCGGTGAAGCCCGAGCGCGAGGCCAGTGCCGGAATGCCCATCAGCGCCGTCTTGATCACCATCTCCGAGGTCAGCCGCCCGGTGGTGTAAAGCAGCTTGTCCCCCGGCGAGACGCCTTCGGAGAACATCCAGCCCGCGATCTTGTCGACGGCGTTGTGCCGGCCCACGTCCTCCATGTAGACAAGCGGCCGGTCCCCCTGGCACAGCACCGTGCCGTGGATCGCGCCCGCCTCGAGATACAAGGACGGCGTCCGGTTGATCGTGCTGGCCAGCGCGTAGAGATGCGAGGCGCGCACCGCCAGATCCGGCAGTTCCACCGCCTCCAGCCCCTCCATCATGTCGCCGAAGACGGTCCCGACGGCGCAGCCGCTGGTCCGGGTCTTCTTCTTCAGTTTTTCCTCGTAGGTGGTCTGCCCGTCGGTGCGCACCACCACGGTGTCCAGATCCTCGTCGAAATCGACGCGCTCGACCGTCTCGTCGGCCCGCAGCATGCCCTGGTTGCGCAGAAAGCCGAGGGCCAGGTATTCGGGATAATCCCCGATGGTCATCGCGGTCACGATCTCCTGCCCGTTGAGGAAGATCGTCAGGGGCCGTTCCTCGACCACGCGGATGGCCGCGGGCGCGCCGTTCTGGTCCACGCCCTCCACCGCCCGGGTCAGGCGCGGCGCCTTGGGATCGGGCGCGATGACGTAGCCGTCTGGGTCGTCGGGTCTTGCCAATTGCATCTCCTTCCGCGAGGGCGTAGGCCAACGCCGGATACCGGACAATCTAGGGCCTCGCGGTGACGACGGAAACCACGAAATCCATCTTCTGGCAGGGGGTGCGCGATGGCGCGCCCTTCGTGCTGGTGATCGTGCCCTTCGCCCTGCTGTTCGGCGTCGTGGCCACCGAGGCCGGGCTGAACCTCGTGGAAACGATGGCCTTTTCGGTCCTCGTGATCGCGGGGGCGGCGCAGTTCACGGCGGTGGAACTGCTCAGCAAGGACGCGCCGGCGGTGATCGCGCTGGTCTCGGCGCTGGCCGTCAACCTTCGCATGGCGATGTATTCCGCCTCGCTCACGCCGCACCTGGGGGCCGCGCCGCTGTGGCAGCGGGCGCTGGCGGCCTACCTGACGGTGGATCAGACCTACGCCTGCTCGATCCTGAAGTACCAGAACCGCCCCGACTGGACCGCGCGACAAAAGCTCGGGTATTTCCTGGCGGTCGCCGTGCCGATCGTGCCCCTGTGGTATGCCTTTACCCTGGTCGGCGCGCTGGTGGGCAGCGCGATGCCCGCCGGGCTGGCGCTGGATTTCGCGGTGCCGATCACCTTCCTGGCCATGGTGGGGCCGATGCTGCATACCCGGGCGCATCTGGCCGCGGCGGTCGTGTCGGTGACGGCGGCGCTGGTCTTCGCCTTCCTGCCGTACAATCTGGGGCTTCTGCTCGCCGCGGTCCTGGCGATGATGACCGGTGCGCGCGTCGAGGTGATCGAGGCGCGCCGCGCCGCGCGCGGGGAGGGGGCATGATCGAAACCGGCGCGCTCTGGACCGTGATCGGTCTGCTGGGGGTGGGCACCTTCGGCCTGCGTTTCGTCTTCACCGGCCTGATCGGGGACCGCGCCATGCCGGCCTGGGTGCTGCGCCACCTGCGCTACACGGCCGTCGCCGTGCTGCCGGGGCTCGTGGCGCCGCTTGTCGTCTGGCCCGAGGCCACGGGCGGTCAAATGGATGCCCCGCGGATGATGGCCGCCGCGGTGACCCTCGGTGTCGGGGTGGGCACCCGCAACGTCGTTTTGTCGATCTGCCTGGGCGCGGCCACGCTGTATGGGGCGCTCTACCTGCTTGGGTGACGCTCTGCCGCAGGGCAGGCGGCGGTCGGGCGCTTTAGGAACCGGTGAGACCCCGCTTGATGACCCGCCAATTCTGCGAGGGAGGAAACCACATGCGGCGCTTGGGTGTCGCCGTCGCGGCAGCGCTGACCCTAGGGCCCGGCAAGGCGCTGGCACATGCCGCCGACCAGGGCTTCGTGCTGCTGCTGCCAACGGATATCTACATCGCCGCCGGCGTGGCGACGGTGGCCCTGACGGTGGGGCTTCTGGCGGTCCTGCCCCCTGGGGTGGCCGCGGCGCTGTTTCGGCCGGTCGCGCTGCTGCCCCGGTCGGGAATCCCGCTGCGGCACGTGACAAGCTGCCTGTCGGCGGCGCTGCTGGCCTTTCTGGTCTGGCGCGGCCTGACCGGCGGTCACGATCCGCTGACCAATCCGCTGCCGCTGGCGGTCTGGACGGTCTGGTGGATCGGGCTGGTGACGGTGCAGGGGCTGCTTGGCAATCACTGGCGCTGGACCAATCCCTTTACCGGCCCGGCGGCGGCCCTGGCCCGCATGAGCGGGGGGCGGCCGCCACTGCGCCTGCCGCGCGCCCTGGGCCATGCGCCGGCGATCGTTCTGTTCATGGGGTTCGCGGGATTCCTGATGGCCGATATCGCGCCGGCGGATCCGCATCGCCTGGCGGTGGTGGCAGGGCTATACTGGCTGGCGATGCTGGCCGGGGTGGTGCTTTTCGGTCCGCGCTGGATGGTCCGGGGCGAGGCGCTGACCGTGCTTATGCGCAGCTACGCGCGCGGCCGGAAGGTGCCTGCAAGCCTGGCGCTCTTCATCCTGCTCATGCTGGGCGCCGGCAGCTTCGACGGCGTGAACGAAACCTTCTGGTGGCTGGTCCAGATCGGGATCAACCCGCTGGAGTTTCCCGGCCGCTCGGCGGTGGTTGCCGAGAACCTCGTGGGCCTTCTCGTCGCCAACGTGGCGCTGGTGGCGATCTTCGCGGTCAGCCTCTGGCTGGGCGAACGGATCGCCGGTACGAACCGGACGGTCCTGCAGTCGGTTCGCGTCTTCGCCCCCTCCATCCTGCCGATCGCGCTGGGCTATCACATCGCGCATTACCTCACCAGCGCCCTGGTCAACGGGCAATACGTGCTCAAGGCGCTGAACGATCCGCTGAACAGCGGGGCCGATCTTCTGGGCCTGGGAACCTTCCACGTCACGACCGGGTTCCTGAACACGCCCGGCACCGTGCAGGCAATCTGGCTCACCCAGGCCGGCGCCGTGGTGGGCGGCCATGTCCTGGCCATCCTGGTGGCCCATGCCCTGGCGGTGCGCGGCCACGGCAGTTCCTGGCGGGCCACGCTGGGGCAGGCCCCCTTGGCCGGCTTCATGGTCGCCTATACCTTCTTCGGGCTCTGGCTGCTGGCCTCGCCACGCGGCGTGTAGGGCCCGGCCGGCTGGACAATCCGGCCGGGATTTGATTGTGACGCAACGTAAGGTGCCGAACCGGTAAGATGGTCGGCCAAATTCTGGAGGACGAACGACATGACCAACCCCAAGACCGGCACCACGCGCCGCGGCGCGCTCAAGACGCTGGCCGGCGGGGCCGCGGGCGCGGCCAGTCTGCCGCTCTGGGCGCGCTTCAGCCATGCCCAGTCGGCCGAACCGATCCGGATCGGTTTCCAGGTGCACCGCACGGGCATCGGGGCCGCCTACGGACGCTGGTACGGTCGCACCACCGAGGCGGCGGCGAAGCTCATCAACGACGCCGGCGGCATCAATGGCCGGCCGGTGGAGATCGTCGCCGAAGACGACGGCACCGACCCCAAGCGCGGTGCCGAGGTCGTCGAGAAATTCGCCACGCAGCACAATGCCGACGTGGCCTTCGGCACGCTGTTCAGCCATGTCGTCATCGGGTCGGCCCCGCGGGCAGGGGAACTGAAGCTTCCCTATTTCGTGGTCTCCGAGGGCCATCACGTCGCCAGCGGCATGCTCAACCGCTACACGCTGCAACCGGGGATCACCGATGTGAAAAGCCAGGTGAAGGCAATGGCCCCGTTCGTGACCGAAAACCTTGGCAAGAAGGTCACCCTGGTCTTTCCCGACTACGCCTACGGCCACGACCATCGCGATTTCTTTTCCGCCGCGGTGGAGGCACAGGGTGGCGAGGTGCTGGCCAAGCTCGCAATCCCGCCGTCCGAGACCTCGTTCACGAAGTATTTCCCCAAGATCCCGCGCGAGACGGAGGTGCTCTACCACGTCATGGTGGGGCCCGGGGTGCTGACCTTCGTAAAGGAACTGGGCGAATTCTTCGGGGGGCGGGGCCCGGAGCTCTTCGGCTTCATCGACAGCCTCGAGGCGGTGGCCATGGACAGCCCCGGCCTTGAGTTTCTCGAGGGCTCGCACTTCTGGGAAGGCATGCCGCGCCATGCGCAGCCCGACCAGTCTGAGTTCGACAAGTACTATCGCGCACAGGTGGGCGTGAACGACCGCGGCGCCGCCATCAACGATCCCGCCGATGTCTCGACCTACGGTCACATGTTCGGCTGCTGGGAGACGCTGTATGTCATCAAGCAGGCGATGGAGGCGGCGGGCTACCGCGGCCCGCAGGATCGCGCCTCCCTGGTCGAGGCGGTGGAGGACATCACCGTGATGCCGCACTCCCGCGAGCATCCGCAAGGGCCCAAGGTGTTCAACGGCAAGACCCACCAGGTCTTCGGCCAGCAGCACATCTCGCGCGTGGAGAACGGCAACCTCGTCAAGGTGCATACCACCTCCATCGAGGACACCTTCTACCCCGACGAGGTGGATTACACCAAGCGCCCGCTCTGAGGGGACCGGGTGCCGGCCGTCAGGCCGGCAGCTCCCGCCTGGCCGCGCGGACGTGGCGGGCGATGGCGCGCAGGTCGCCGACCGCCGCTGGACGGACCAAACGGCGCAGGCGCCTTGGCGCCATTCCGCTTGCCACCGGCGCGATTGCGGGCAATGGTGCGCGCCGATGGAAATCGGGCCCTATATCATGCTCGCCTCGCTCGAAGGGGCGGTCACGGCCGCCGTGCTGGCGCTGACGGCCTGCGGGCTGAGCCTTGTCTTCGGCGTCATGCGCGTGGTCAACATCGCGCATGGCGAGTTCTTCATGCTGGGGGCCGTGATCGCCTGGTGGGTGGCCCAGGGCATCGCCGGGCATCCCGCGCTTGGCTTCGCCGCAGCATTGGTGGTGGCGCCGGTGGTGGTGGGCGCCGTGGCCGTGGCCGCCGACGTGACCATCCTGCGGCATCTGGACTACGACCCCGAGCGCACGATCGTGGCCACCATCGGGCTGCTCTACATCATCCAGCAACTCACCCTGATGACCTACGGCCCCGAGGCGCGGCCGGTGCAGGCGCCCTTCAGCACCCGGATCGCGCTGCCCTGGCTGGAGCACGGCCCCGAGGGATGGCAGGTGATCTGGCCCTGGGGTCTGGGCACGACCACCTACAAGCTGGCCGTGATCGGCGCCGCGGTGGCCGTGCTGCTGGGGGTCTGGGCGCTGATGGCGCGCACGCGCATCGGCCTGTTGATGCGCGCCACCCAGATGGACCGCGAGATGGCCCTGGCCTTCGCGATCCCGGTGGAGCGGGTCTATGCCCTGGTCTTCGGGCTGGGCGCGGGGCTGGCCGCGCTGGCGGCGGTGCTGATCGTGCCCATCCAGCAGGCGCACTACCTGATGGGGGGTGATCCGCTGCTTCTGTCCTTCGTCGTGGTCATCATCGGCGGGCTGGGCAGCCTGCCGGGCACGGTGCTGGCGGCGGTGCTGATCGGGCTGAGCGACGGGATCATCTCGGTCTTCTTCTCGCCCACGCTGGCCAAGATCCTGGCCACGCTTCTGGTGGGGCTGGTGCTGGTGTTCCGGCCGCAGGGGCTGTTCGGGGTGCGCGCGCCGTGAGCCGGCGGGCCAGGATCCTCGCCCTGCACGGGGGGCTGCTGGCGGTGCTTTTCGCGGCGCAGTTCGTGCTGCCCGCCTATCACCACGGCAACCTGGCCCGGATCATGGTGCTGGCCAGCTACGCGCTGGGCTACAACCTGCTGTTCGGCTACACCGGGCTGCTCAGCCTGGGCCACGCCCTGTTCTTCGCGGCCGGCATGTACGGCATGGCCCTGAGCATGCAGCACCTGGAGGCCGCGCCGGCCCCGGCGCTGCTGGCGGGGCTGGCGGCGGGCATCGCCGTCTCGGCGCTGCTGGGGCTGCTGGCCCTGCGCACGGCCGGGGTGGCCTTCATGATCGTGACGCTGATGTTCGCGCAGGCGGGGCACCTGACGATCCTGTATTTCGGCGAGTGGACCCGGGGCGACGAGGGCTTCGTGATAGCGGCGACCCGGCGGGTGCTGTGGGGGATCGACCTTGCCGACCCGGTCAGCCGGTATTTCGCCGCCTGGGGCCTTTTCGCGGTGTGCCTGCTGTCCACGCTCTGGTTGGTGCGCCGGCCCTTCGGGAAGGTGCTGATCGCCATCCGCGAGAACGAGGAACGGGTGCGCATGCTGGGCTACGATCCCTTCCTGCACAAGCTGGGGGCGCTGGTGGTGTCGGGCACGATGTCGGCTGCGGCGGGCGCCGTCTATGGCCTGCTGTTCGGCTACGCGGGGGCAACCTTCGCCAGCGTCCAGTACTCGATCTTCCCGCTGCTCTGGGTGCTCCTGGGCGGCGCGGGCACGGTGCTGGGCCCCTTCGTCGGCACGCTGTTCATGTTCTACCTGATCGATCTGGCCTCGGGGGTGACGACCGCCTACATGCTGATCGCCGGCGTGGTGCTGGTGGCGCTCACGCTTTTCGCGCCGCAGGGGCTCATGGGCGAGGTGCGCCGCCGGCTCTGGGGGTGGTTGCCATGAGCCTTCTGTGCACCGAGGGGCTGTCCAAGCACTTCGCCGGGCTGAGCGCGGTGGCGGAGGTGGATTTCGACCTGCCCGAAGGCCAGGTGCGCGCCCTCATCGGCCCCAACGGTGCCGGCAAGACGACCCTGGTTGGCATGATTTGCGGCCGCCTGCGGGCGGACGCGGGCCGGGTGGTCTTTGACGGGCGTGACGTCACCGGCATGGCCGCGCATCGCCGGATCCGGCGCGGCATGGCCTATACCTTCCAGATCACCTCGGTGTTCGGGCGGCTGCCGGTGCACGAGAACGTGGCGCTGGCCGCACGCCGCCGGCTGGCGGGTCCGCAGGTGGATGCGGCCGTGCGCGAGGCGCTGGACCGTGTGGGGCTGACCGAGGATCCCGACCGGCCCGCGGGCGATCTGAGCTACGGCCACCAGCGGCTTCTGGAACTGGCGATGGGGCTGGTGCAGGCGCCGCGGCTGCTGATCCTGGACGAGCCCACCCAAGGGCTTTCCGACAGCGAGATCGCGCGCTTCACCGGGCTGGTGCGCGCGCTCGCCGGGCAGGTCACCGTCCTTCTGATCGAGCATAACATGCACGTCGTCATGCAGGTGGCCGACGCGGTGACGGTTATGAACCAGGGTGCCATCCTGGCCGAGGGCACGCCCGCCGAGATCCACGACAACCCGGCCGTGCAGGCGGCCTACCTGGGGACGAACTGATGCTGGAACTCGACGCCGTCAGCGCCGGATACGGCCGGGCACAGGTGCTGCGGCAGGTCTCGCTGCGGGTGGCGGCTGGCGAGATCCTCTGCCTGCTGGGCCGCAATGGCGCCGGCAAGACCACGGCGATGAAGGCGATCATGGGGCTGCTGCCGCTCATGGGGGGCGCGGTCCGGCTGGACGGGATCGAGGTCAGCCGCCTGCCCGCCCACCACGTGCCAAAGGCCGGGATCGGGTACGTCCCGCAGGGGCGGCGCCTGTTCGCCGGGCTGACGGTCGCGCAGAACCTGGAGATCGGTCTGCGCGCGGGGGGCGCGGACGCGACGACGCTGGAGGAGGTGCTGGCGCTGTTCCCTCGCCTGGGCGATCGGTTCCGCCAGCGGGCGCAGACCCTTTCGGGCGGCGAGCAGCAAATGCTGGCCACCGCCCGTGCCCTGTGCCTGCGCCCCCGCGCGCTGTTGCTGGATGAACCGACCGAGGGGCTTCAACCCTCGATGATCGAGGCCATCCGCGACGTCATAATCCGCATGCGCGCCGCCGGCGTCGCCGTCCTGATGGTCGAGCAGCGGGTCGACGCGGTGCTGCCGGTGGCCGACAGGGTCACCTTCCTTGAAACCGGATGCGTCACCGAAACCCTCCCGGCAGAGACGCTGCGCGCCGATCACGGCATCGTGGAGCGCTATATCGGCGTCTGATCGCCCCGGTGCTGCTGCTACGCCTGGCCCGTGTCTCAGATGCGCAGGAAGGGCTGCGCGAGCCGCGGCATCCATCCCTTGAAGCGCAGCGGTGCGTCGGTGGCCGCCAGGCAGATGCAGTCCTGCCCGATGTCCGCGACCGGCGTGTGGTCAAGCTCTTCGTCCGCCACCTCGATATCGCCGGGGCCGAAATGATCGACCTCGTCCTCGAAGGCCCCCTGCAAGACCAGCGTCAGTTCCGTGCCGCGGTGGCCGTGGTCGGGGACGGCTGCGCCGGCCGGGATGTACAGCAGGCGGGCCGAGGCATCCTGGGCCGTGGGCAGGATCGCCTGCTTCACCCCCATGCCGACGGGCCGCCAGTGCACGGCCTCAAGATCGCCGCCCACGTAATCCCGGATCGGCGCGGGTAGCACACCCTTGCGACCCGGCGCCCGGCGCGGTGCTTCGGGCGGACCGGCCCGGGCGATCCGGGCCAGCGTGTCCTCCAGGCTGCCCTGCGACAGAGCCGCGGTCTCGCCCTCTTCGATCAGGGCACCGCCCACGGAGTCGAAGGCGCCCAGCCGGGCGCGGCATTCGTCACACATGGAGACATGCGCGGCCACTGTCAGGCTGAACGCCTCGGGCAGGGTGCCGGCCGAGTAGGCCATCAGCAACGCGTCTGTCAGGTGGTGTTTGATCGTCTCTTTCATGTCCGTCTTCTACTTCATGGCATGGCGCAGGCGGTCCAGCGCCAGGCGGATGCGGGATTTTATTGTGCCGAGCGGCAGGCCGGTTTCCTCGGCGATCTCGGAATGGGTGAGATCGCCGTAATAGGCTTTCTCGATCAGCACCCGTTGCTTCTCGGGCAGGGCGGAGATGGCCGTGCCCAGATGTTCGCTTTCCTGTTGCAGCACCAGCACGTCGGCCTGGTCGGGCTCCTGTTCCGGACCCCAGGGCAGGTCTTCGGGCTCGGGCCGTTTCACCCGGCGGATCGCGTCGATCTTGCGGTTCCGGGCGATTGTGAAGATCCAGGTCGCCGCACTGGCCCGGGTCGGGTCGAACAGATGCGCCTTGCGCCAGAGCGTGACCATGACCTCCTGTGTGCATTCCTCGGCCAGCGTGTCGTCGGCGCCCGAGCGTATCAGGAACGCCTTGACCCGCGGGGCGAAGTGGCGGAACAGCCGGGTGAAGGCCGCCTGATCCTGATTGTCGCGGATCCGGGCGATACAGGCCACCCACTCCGCGTTCTCGCTATCTTTCGTCCGTGTCACAGTATACGATTCCGACATCCCGCGTTCTTTGACCCCGGCCTTACCACACGCAGGCGGAACGGGCGAGGCGCGCCTTGGATCCAGGGTGTCGGTTTCGCAATACATGACCAGCTTACGCGCGGGGCTCCACACCGGATCAGTGGGGCGGAAAAAAAATTCGTTTCATCCATAACGTGGCGGCCTTCGTAGGACCCCGAAACATCCCAAACGGAGGCGGAAAAGAAAATGCCATTCGAAACGGGCGCGGCGGGGCGCAGGCGGATCGCGGTGATCGGGGCAGGTATCTCGGGGCTCGGCGCGGCTCATGCGCTGTCCGACAGCCATGATGTCACCCTCTTCGAGGCCGAACCGCGGCTTGGCGGGCATGCGCGCACCGTCACCGCGGGCAAGCGCGGCGACCAGCCGGTGGATACCGGGTTCATCGTGTTCAATTACGCCAACTATCCTGCGCTGTCCCGGCTCTTCGACGAGCTGGATGTGCCAGTGGCCAGGAGCGACATGAGCTTCGGTGCCTCCCTGCGCGGCGGGCGGCTGGAATACGCGCTGGAAAGTCCCCGGAAACTCTTCGCCCAGCCGTGGAATGCGCTCGACCCGCGTTTCCTGCGGATGCTGCGCGACATCCTGCGATTCAACGCCCGGGCGGTGGAGCTGGCCGCGGCGCAGCCCGACCTGCCGCTGCGCGACTTCCTGGCGGAGCTGGGCACGGGCGCCTGGTTCCGCGATTGCTATCTGCTGCCCTTTTCCGGTGCCATCTGGTCGACACCCAAGGACCGGATCATGCAGTTTCCCGCCAGCGCCATGATCCGCTTTTTCGACAATCACGCGCTGCTGCAGGCCAGCGGACAGCACCAATGGTATACCGTGCAGGGCGGCTCGGTGCGCTACGTGGAGCGGCTTGCCGCCGTCCTGCGTGCACGCGGCGTCGGCCTGCGCACGGGGTGTCCCGTGGCGGGGGTCCGGCGCGGCCCGGCCGGGGCCGAAGTGCGCGCCGAAGGCGGCGAGTGGGAGCTTTTCGACGAGGTCATCTTCGCCACCCATTCCGATGTCACCCTGCGCCTGCTGGCCGACCCGACACCGCAGGAACGTTCGGCGCTCGGCGCGGTGCGCTACCAGCCCAACGACATCGTCCTGCATGCCGATCCCGCCGTCATGCCGCGACGGCGCGCCGTCTGGTCGTCCTGGAACTACACCGAGGGCGCCGGAGGCCCCGATGCGCGGATCGGTGTCACCTACTGGATGAACCGTCTTCAGCCCATCCCGCACGACGATCCCCATTTCGTCACGCTGAACGCGACGCGCCCGATCCGCGATGACCTGACCTATGACAGGGTGACGCTTCATCACCCGGTCTACGACCAGGGCGTGCTGGACGCGCAGGACGCGGTGCGCGCCATGAACGGCCGGAACGGCACCTGGTTCTGCGGGGCCTGGATGCGCAACGGGTTCCACGAGGACGGCCTGGCAACCGCGCTGGAGGTGGCCGAAGGAATCACGGCGCGCGCCGCCCCGGCGGTGGCAGCGGAATGAGCCGGATCGACCATATCCCGGGCCATACCTGGCACGGGCGGAAGGGCGCCATCGGGAACGCCTTCCGCTACGGTGTGGATTACGTGCTGCTGGACGCCGAGGCCGATGTCGCCACGCCTGCGCTTTTCGGGCGCAACCGGGCGGGGCTGGCCTCGTTGTGGGACATCGACCACGGCGGCGCGCCCCGTCACGGCCGCGGCGCCGCCTGGGTGCGCCAAGTGCTCGACGCCCATGACCTGCCCGCGCCCGCGCGGATCGAGCTGCTGGCGCAGCCGCGGGTCCTGGGCCACGTCTTCAATCCGGTCTCCTTCTGGATCTGCCGGGACGAGGGCGGCGAGCTGCGGGTCGTGATCGCGGAGGTGACCAATACCTTTGGCGACCGCCACTCGTACCTGTGCCACCGCGATGACCTTGAACCGATCACCCCCCATGATCGGCTGGAGGCAAGCAAGATCTTTCACGTATCGCCCTTTCAGCGGGTCGCGGGCGGCTATCGCTTCCGGTTCGATCTGCGCGACGACCGTATCGGGATCTGGATCGATTTCACCGACGGTTCCGACGGCCTGACCGCCACCCTGACCGGCCCGCGCCGCTGCCTGAGCACGCGGGGCCTGCTGCGCGCCTGCCTGCGCCGCCCCCTGGGGTCGCGCCGGGTCCTGGCCCTCATCCATTGGCAGGCCCTGAAGCTCTGGTGGAAGGGCGCCCGCTATCGGGCGCGGCCCGCGCCTCCGGCGCAGGAGACCAGCCGATGACGGCGCCCCGCCTGCCTGCCTATGCGCTTTTCGCCGCGATGCTGGCCGCTGCCGGCCTGCCGCTCTACATCCACGCGCCCAAGTTCTACGTGGATGCCTACGGCGTCTCGCTGGCCAGCCTCGGCAGCGTCCTGTTCGCCCTGCGCCTGCTGGACGTGGTGCAGGATCCGCTTCTGGGGCGGCTGGCCGAGCGGCTGCGCGCCCGGCGGGGGCTGTCGGTCACGCTCGCCGTGACGGTGATGGCCGGCGGGATGCTGGGGCTTTTCGCCGTCACGCCGCCGGTCTGGCCGCTGGCGTGGTTCGCGGCGATGCTGACGCTTGTGTTCTCGGCCTTCAGCTACCTGACCATCTGCTTTTACGCGCAGGGTGTCTCGGCCGCCGGTCGCCTGCCCGAGCAGGGGCACCTGCGGCTGGCGCGCTGGCGCGAGACCGGGGCGCTTCTGGGGATCTGTGCCGCGGCCGTGGCGCCCGTGGCCCTGGGGGGCTACGCGGGATTCGCCCTGGCCTTCGCGGGGCTGGCGCTGGCGGCGGGCCTTGCGATGCGCGGCCAATGGCACGGCGCGCCGGTGGCGTCGGGCGGATTCGGCCCCGTTCTGCGCGACCCGGTGGCGCGGCGGTTGCTGGCGGTGGCGCTGGTCAATGCCGCGCCCGTCGCCGTGACCTCGACCCTGTTCCTGTTCTTTGTCGAAAGCCGGTTGCAGGCGCCGGGCCTGGCGGGGCCGTTTCTGCTGCTGTTCTTCCTGTCGGCGGCCGTGGCCGCGCCCGCCTGGGGGCGGCTGGCCGAGAGGCTGGGCGCCAAGCGCGTACTGATCGCGGGCATGGTGCTGTCGATCCTGGCCTTCGCGGCGGCGGTGAGCCTGCGCGCGGGCGATGTCTGGCCCTTCGCGGCGATCTGCCTGGCCTCGGGCGCGGCGCTGGGGGCCGACATGACCGTGCTGCCCGCGCTCTTCGCGCGCAGGATGGAAACGATCTCGCCCGGGGCCAGCGAAGGGTTCGGGCTCTGGTCCTTCGTGTCGAAGTTCACCCTGGCGCTGGCCGCCGCGGGGATTCTGCCGCTGCTGGAAGCCGGCGGTTTCCGGGCGGGACAGGAAAACGACCCAACGGCGCTTCAGCTGCTCAGCCTGCTCTACGGCGCGCTGCCCTGCACGCTCAAGGCCGTGGCGATCGGGCTGCTGGCCACGGCCCGCATCGGCCCGCGCGACGTGCCGGCATCTGCCGTCAACCAAGGGAGTATTGGATCATGACCGGATTGACCTGGTTCGGGCTGGGCGCCGCCCTGGCGCTGCTGCTGACGGCCCTGCGGGAACGGCTGGCCGGATTCGTGGCGCAACGCCCGGCGGACTACGCCGAGGGGCAGCCGCAGTTCGACCTGCGCCGGCATCTTGACGGCGATCTGATCTGCGAGGGCGTCATCTACGGGCCGACCGGGCGGGTCGTGTCGCGGTTCACCGGCGACTTCCAGGCCAGCTGGGAGGGTAGCTGCGGTGTCATGCACGAGCACTTCCGGTACGACAGTGGCCGCACGCAGGACCGCGCGTGGCACATGAGCCTTGGCAACGATGGCCGGATCCGGGCCGAGGCCGCGGATGTCGTGGGGGCCGGGCAGGGCCGGCAGGCCGGATCGGCCGTGCAGCTGCGCTATCGCCTGCGGTTGCCGCAAGAGGCCGGCGGCCATGTTCTGGACGTGACCGACTGGATGTATCTGGCGCCCAATGGCACCATCGTGAACCGGTCGCAGTTCCGCAAGTTCGGGATCAAGGTGGCCGAACTGGTGGCCACGATGAGAAAGGTCGAGACGACATGAGCGACTTCCGCGGCAAACGCTACTGGCTGGTCGGCGCGAGCGAGGGCCTGGGCCGGGCGCTGGCGTACAAGCTGGGCGCGGCGGGTGCCGAACTGATCCTTTCGGCGCGAGATACCGACCGCCTGGAGGCCCTGGCGCGGGACTTGCCCTGCCGTGCCCGGAGCGTGCCGATGGATGTCCGCGATGACGACAGCGTCGCGCAGGCTGCCCGTGCCGCGGGGCAGGTCGACGGGCTGGTCTATCTGGCCGGCGTGTATTGGCCCATGTCCTCCCGCGCCTGGGAGGCCGGCAAGGTCACCGCCATGGCCGACGTGAACTTCACCGGCGCTGTGCGCGTGCTGGGCCAGGTCGTACCGGACATGGTGGCGCGGGATACGGGCCATATCGTGCTGACAGGGTCGCTTTCGGGCTTTCGCGGGCTACCCGGCGCGATCGGTTACGTCGCCTCCAAGTCCGGCGTCATGGCCCTGGCCCAATCGATGCGCGCGGACATGTGGCGCACCGGCGTGCGGGTCCAGCTGGCCAATCCCGGCTTCATCGAGACACGCCTCACGGACAAGAACGATTTCCACATGCCCTTCCTGATGACCCCCGAGGCGGCCGCGCAGGAGATGTTCGAACTGATGTGCGACGAGCACCGCTTCGAAAAGCATTTTCCCTGGGCCTTCAGCCTGATATTCCGCGCCTCGCGGTTCCTGCCGGACTGGGCCTATTACCGCCTTTTTGCGTAGGATCAAGGACGGTGGCATCGCCGCCGGCGCAAGCTGTGCTAGTCTGGCGCTGACAGGAGGAAGACATGCTTGATATCAGCACATACAAGATCGCGCAGGTCGTCCTGATGGCGCGCGAACTCGACCGGGCAGAGCCCGAGCTCAGGGCCTTCATCGACCGCCTGACCGAGGAGGAGCAGGCCAGCCTGGTGGCGCTCATGTGGATCGGGCGCGACAGCTTCACCTCCGACGACCTGGAGGAGGCCAAGGCCACCGCGATGGCCGAGGCGACGACGCCGACGGCGGATTACCTGCTGGGCACGCCGCATCTGTCCGACCATCTGGAGAACGGCCTGGACGAGCTGGGCATCTCCATCGTCGACGCCGAGGACGATCTGGTGCGCGGCGGCTGATCCCGCCGCACGCCATCGTCGTATTGCCGGAGACGTTCCGGGGTCTGGAGCAGCGCCGCCAGGGTCGCTGCCCGCACGCCCACCCGGGCCGCGCTCACAGGTGGTCGACCACCTCTAGATGCTGCGCCAGCCGGTCGACCTCGCCCAGGAGCCGGTTCACCAGTTTCGGGTCGTGCGGGGCGGGGGTGACGCCCGCGGGGATCTCGTGGTTCTGCACCGCCTCGACCACCATCGACAGCGGGATCGAGACCAGCCGTGACATCGCCGTGCCGCGGGCATCGCCCCAGGCATCCATGACATAGGTCTTGTGCCAGACGGGGACGCCGTCGCGCTCGGCCTTCAGCGACACGCAAAGCACCACCCGGTCGGGTTCGCCCTCGGCATAGGCGTTCTCGGCCCAGAACTTTTCGGACATCTCCTTGAGCCGCGCCTCGCCCTCGGGGCCCTCCAGCGTCTCGATCTCGCGGAAGATCTCCGACCAGGCCTCGGACCAGCCCTTGAGCCGCAGGGTGCCCCGGACGAAATGCTTGACCTTCCAGTCCGGGTCGAAGCGGTAATCCTCCATGAAGGGGATGGAATCGCGGTTGGGATAGACCTCGAAGGTCTCCGGCTGCGGCAGGGGCGCGGTATAGCTCGACAGCGCGTCCCAGGGCCGGGCGACGTTGAGTTCCGAGAAATCGCGGATCGACCGCGAGGGCGAGCGCAGCGCCTTGAGCACGCCCAGGGGCGACCAGCTGAACTTGTAGCGGAAGGGATTGGGATGCTTCGGCACGCCCCCGCAATAGGAGGTGAAGCTGATGACGTTCTGCGCGTCGTAGGCGTCCGAGGCGCGGTAATCGGCCACCAGGTGGTGCGCCATCAGGTGGTCGATGCCCGGATCCAGGCCCACCTCGTTGACCGCGCAGACGCCGGCCTCGCGCGCGGCGGCGTCCAGCGCGCGCATCTCCGGCGCGATATAGCTTGACGACACGAAGTGCGCGCCCGTCTCGATGCAGAGCTCCGCCAGCGGCACGTGCCAGTCGCCCGGCAGCATGGAGACGACGACATCGCCCTTGGCCAGCGTTTCGGCCAGCGCGTCCCTGTCGAAGGCGCGGATGTCGCTTGTCAGGTCGCCGACGGCCTCCTGCGCCTTGTCGACCGTCCGGTTCCAGACGGTCACGTCGTGGCCCGCCTCGATCAGGCGGCGCAGGCCGGGAATGGCCGACAGGCCGGTGCCGCACCAGTGAATCGTCATCTCACACCTCTTCTTCCATGTTTTCGTTGAACGTGGCCTCGGCGCGCGCCCAGACCCCCTGGTCCAGCCTGTCCAAGCCCATGAGCGAGGGCAAGAGCTGCGCCGCGTAATCCTCCGAGGACTCCTTGGGCAGCAGCGAGGGCAGGTTGTCGATGGCCATGACATCCAGCGGCGGATGCTCGTGAACCCGCGTCACCGGCCTGTCCCAGGTGGTCGCCGCGGAATAGACCGGCACGGGATTGTAATCGCTGTCCGGGTCGCAGGCCACGTCGCCCACGACCCGCAGCCGCCGCTCGGCCGTCAGCGCCGTTTCGGGCACGAAGACCGGTGTGCCGGGCCGCGCCAGGATGCAGTTGAGAAAGATCTCGTGCGCCAGGATTTCGGGAAAAGGTCCGCCTTGGGCGGTTTCGGCGATGTCCCACGACGTGGGCGTGACGCCCATGGCGCTGCACAGGTCGGCCGCGCCGGTGCCGACCCGCCCCAGGGCGCCGATCACGATGGCGCGCGGGCGCTCGGGTATGCCGGCCAGATCGGCCTCCAGATCCGACAGCAGCGCCGCCTTGTCGGGCCATGTGTCCACGGCCGGGCAGATCTCGCCGCGGTGCTGCGCCGCCCAGGCCTTGAGGCTGACGGCCGCGCCGGCATACCCCGCCCAGTAGCCGAAGGCGGCCACGCGCCGGCCCGCCGCATCGACCAGGTATTCCAGGTCGTAGAGCGTGCCGCCCCCCGCCCGGAAGCGGTCCAGCAGGCGGCGGCCGGCGTGCTGGCCCTTGAAGGCGTGGCCGAACATGATGTGGCGGTGGGGCAGGGGCGTGCCGTCATCGGGCAGTTCCTTGAGGCCGAAGATGATGGCCTCTGCCGGGGCCCGTGGCCAACTGCCCGCGGGCGCGATGGTGCACCCGGCCGCGCGGTAGGGCTCCAGCGGCAGGATGCGGGTGGGGCTGTCCTCCACCGTCACCGCGATGCCGCGGGCGACGAGCTGCGCCGCGCCGTCGGGCGTCAGGCCTACCCGCTGCTCGTTGGGGCGGGTCTCGGCGCGGACCCAGAGATGTGTCATGGTGGGCCTCCTTCAGACATAGGTACGGGCATGGGCGCGGTCGGGGGTGTCCAGATGCGGCGTGGCGTTGAACCCCGCCAGCATGAACTGGCCGTGCACGAACTCGAACCGATGCAGCGAGCTGTTCATGATCTGCAGCATCACCTTGGCCATGCCGCCGTTTTGCAGCCCCAGGGCATGCCGAAGGGTCATGCCGATCACGCCGCCCGAGGTGACCACCAGCACCCTTCCGGGCCGTGCGCAGATCTCGTCGATCACCGCGGTGACGCGGGCGGCGAAGGCGGCATAGGTCTCGGGCACCTGCTCCAGCCCGTCGCGCGTCCAGTGGTCGATCACCTGCGGCAGATGCGTGGCGAACTCGCGCGCGTCGCGCGGGGCGGGGATGCCGTGCTGCGCCTCCATCGCCTGCGCCAGGCTGAAATAGCTCAACTCGTTCAGGCGCGGATCCTCTTCGGTGACCCGGTAGCCCATGGCGCTGGCGGTGTCGCGCTGCCGCGTCAGCGTGCCGGTGACGACCCGGTCGAAATGACCGTTCGTCGCGGCCAGATGCGCACCCAGCCAACGGGCCTGTTCCCGCCCCAGGGGCGAGAGGCGGTCATATTCCGCCTCGTTTTCGGCCCGGCTGTTCGCCTGTCCGTGCCGTACCAGGATGATCTCCGCCACGCGTCGTACGCCCTCTCATTTCCGCAACGCCGGCACGTTACCGCCGGGCCCGCCGAGGGAAAAGGCGGGGCCGCGAAATATTTTCCGGGCAGGAGAGTGGCGCAAACACGCAGGTAGGTGTCGAAATTGGCGGACTCCCGATCGCGGCCCCATGTTTTATCATGAGGCCAGCAAGGAGGCGCGCATGTCCGAGAAGATTCGCATCACCCTGGACGGCCAGGAGGTGGAGGCCGAGGCCGGCCAGACGATCTGGGAGGTCGCCCACGGCTGCGGCCTGGTGATTCCGCACCTGTGCCACAAGCCCGCCCCCGGCTACCGGCCCGACGGGAACTGCCGGGCCTGCATGGTCGAGGTGGAGGGCGAGCGCGTGCTGGTCGCCTCCTGCATCCGCGAGGCCCGCGACGGCATGGTGGTGAAGACCACCACCGACCGGGCCGAGAAGGCCCGCAAGACCGTCATGGAAATGCTTCTGGCCGACCAGCCGGCGCAGGACGCGGCGCATGACAAGTCCTCCCACCTGTGGGACATGGCCGCGCTCAACGGCGTTTCGGAAAGCCGCTTCCCGGCGATGGAATCCGACCGCGTGCCGCTGCTGGACGACAGCCACGTCGCCATGCGCGTCAACCTTGACGCCTGCATCCAGTGCAACCTGTGCGTCCGCGCCTGCCGCGAGGTGCAGGTCAACGACGTCATCGGCATGGCCGGGCGCGGGCATGACAGCTTCCCGGTGTTCGACTTCGACGATCCGATGGGCGAGTCGACCTGCGTGGCCTGCGGCGAATGCGTGCAGGCCTGCCCCACCGGCGCGCTGATGGAGGCCACGGTCGTCGACGACAACCAGGTCGGTGACAGCGCCGACTACGACCGCGAGGTCGAGAGCGTCTGCCCCTTCTGCGGGGTGGGCTGCCAGGTCAGCCTGAAGGTCAAGGACGACAAGGTGAAATTCGTCGAGGGCATCAACGGCCCCGCCAACGAGGGGCGGCTGTGCGTCAAGGGGCGGTTCGGCTTCGACTACATCCACCACGACCACCGCCTGACCAGGCCGCTGATCCGGCGCGAGGACGCGCCGGCCAAGGGGCTGAACGTCGATCCCTCCAACTGGCACGATTTCTTCCGCGAGGCGGACTGGGACGAGGCGCTGGACGTCGCGGCGGGCGGTCTGAAGCGCCTCAAGGACGACCACGGCGGCAAGGCGGTCGCGGGCTTCGGCAGCGCCAAGTGCACCAACGAGGAAGCCTACCTTTTCCAGAAATTCATCCGGCAGGGCTTCGGCCACAACAACGTGGACCACTGCACGCGGCTGTGCCACGCCTCCTCGGTCGCCGCGCTGATCGAGAACATCGGCTCGGGCGGGGTGACGGCCACCTTCAACGAGATCGAGAACGCCGACGTCGCGATCATCATCGGCGCCAACCCGATCGAGAACCACCCCGTCGCGGCGACCTATTTCAAGCAGTTCACCAAGCGCGGCGGCAAGCTGATCGTGATGGACCCGCGCGGCGTGGGGCTGCGCCGGTTTGCCACCCACATGCTGCAGTTCAAGCCGGGCTCGGATGTCTCGATGCTGAACGCGCTGATGCATGTGATCGTCGAGGAGGGGCTCTACGACCGGCAGTACATCGAGGCCTTCACCGAGAACTGGGAGGCCGAAAAGGAACACCTGGCCCAGTTCCCCCCCGAGAAGATGGAGGCGCTCTGCGGCATCCCGGCCGAGACGCTGCGGCAGGTCGCGCGCGAATTCGCGAAGGCGCAGGCCGGCATGATCTTCTGGGGCATGGGCGTGTCGCAGCACATCCACGGCACCGACAACTCGCGCTGCCTCATCAGCCTCGCGCTGATGTGCGGCCACGTCGGCCGCCCCGGCACGGGCCTCCATCCCCTGCGTGGCCAGAACAACGTGCAGGGCGCGTCCGACGCGGGGCTCATCCCGATGTTCCTGCCCGACTATCAAACCGTGACCGACGACGGGGTGCGCTCGGCCTTCACCGAGGTCTGGGGGGCCGACGATTTCAGCGACGAGAAAGGTCTGACCGTCACCGAGATCATGGATGCCGTCCACGCCGATCGGATCCGCGGCATGTATATCCTGGGCGAGAACCCGGCGATGTCCGACCCGGATGTCGATCACGCCCGCGCGGCGCTAGCAAGGCTGGAGCATCTGGTGGTGCAGGACATCTTCCTGACCGAGACGGCGAACTACGCCGATGTCATCCTGCCCGCCTCGGCCTTTTTCGAGAAGACGGGCACCGTCACGAACACCAACCGGCAGGTCCAGATGGGCCGGCCGGCCGTGCCCCCGCCGGGCGGCGCGCGCGAGGACTGGGCGATCACCGTCGATCTGGCCAACCGGATGGGCCTGCAGTGGCAGTATGACAGCCCCGCGGACGTGTTTGCTGAGATGAAGGTCAACATGCGCTCGCTGGACAACATCACCTGGGAGCGGCTGGAGCGCGAGAATGCCGTCACCTACCCCTGCAAGGATCCCGAGGGCCCCGGCGAGGCGGTGGTCTTCGGCGACGGGTTCCCGCGCGGCGAGGGGCGGGCGCGCTTCACCCCCGCAAGCGTCATCCCGCCCGACGAGATGCCGGATGCGGACTATCCGATGGTGCTGACCACCGGCCGGCAGCTGGAGCATTGGCACACCGGGTCCATGACCCGCCGCGCCAAGGTGCTGGACGCGGTCGAGCCCGAGGCCAACTGCTCGCTGCATCCCTCCACCCTGCGCAAGATGGGGCTGGAGGCCGGCGATTACGTGCGCCTGAGCACCCGGCGCGGTAGCATCCGCCTGATGGCCCGGGCGGACCGTGCGATCGCCCCGGACATGGTGTTCCTGCCCTTCGCCTATGTCGAGGCGGCCGCGAACATCCTGACCAATCCCGCGATCGATCCCTACGGCAAGATCCCCGAATTCAAGTATTGCGCCGTGAAGGTCGAACCGGTCGACGAGCGGGTGGCGGCGGAATAGGGAACCCGCCGCCCGCGCGTGGCGTTCGGATCGTGACCAGACCTGAGAAGGAGGATGTTATGATCCGGACGACACTTGTCATCTCGGCCCTGACGCTCGCGCCCGCAGCGGGTTTCGCGCAGGATGCCGAAGAGGGCGCCGCGGGCCCCCGGGATTTCCGCGACGCGTCCTATATGCAGAGCGCCGAGGATATCGACGTGCTCAACAATGACGGCGAGATCATCGCCGAAATCGAGGAAATCCTCATCGACGAGAAGGGCCACCCCGCGGGCTTCCTTCTGGAACTGGGCGGCTTCTTCGGCCTGGCCGATTCGGAAGTGGCCGTGCCGGCCGAGGCGCTGGAATGGAACGGCGCGCAGTACGTCTCCAAGATGACCGCCCAGCAACTGGAGGAACTCCGCCCCTGGGACGAATAACGCCTTTCCGGGCTTCAGCCGGGACGGTCCCGCAGCGGGCGCTCTGGCAAAGATCGGGTTTCGCAACGCCTGCCAGGCCTGCCTTCCCGTTTGAAGGGATGGCGGGCTTTTTCGGCTCTGGGGACGCGTTTGACCGGTCGCGGCCCCTGCCGGTCGGCGGGCAGGGGCCGGATCATTCGTATCGGAACTGGAGGATTTCCACTGCGCGATCGTATTTCCGGACGATCTCGTCCTCGTCGGCACCGCCCACGAAGATGTCGGCGATCTCGTAGCTGTAGCTTTCCTGCTCCACCATCGCGCTCAGCCGCGTGCCCTCGTGCACGGCCACGTCCACGCGCACATCCGGCATTTCCGCGTGCAGGCGCTCGAAGTCCTCTTCGGTGGGAACGCGGGTCACAGTGGCGTCCTCGAACTTGCGCAGGAAGCATTTGGCGGCCATGGCGAATTCGCCTTCGCGGCGCCGCCACTGCGGCGTCTCGTCCAGGGCCAGGGCCACGGCGATCTGCTGATGCGGCTGGCCGTCCACCTTCTTGAAAAGGTCGGAATGGGACTGCGACAGCCGCGAATTCAGCTCCACCACGTCCAGCCGGCCGGTATCCTCGTTGTAGAAGAACTCGATGTTGAACGGGGAACCGTCATAGCCGATCTGCGCGAGGATCTTCTTGGTGGTGTCGATCATGCGCGCCTCCACCCCCTTCGGCAGCCGTGCGGGATACTGATACCGCGCGAAGGTGTGGCCGTTGGGGTGGCGGATCGAGGCGACCACGCCGTAGACCACGACCTCGCCGTCGCGCACGTAGCCTTCCAGCGTGTATTGCTCGCCGTGCGAGATGATCTCTTCGGCCAGGCAGCAGGTCGCGCCCAGATCCGCGATGTCCTTCGGCATATCGACGTTGTCCAGCGGATAGCGGAACGGCCGCGTCAGCAGCTCGATCCCCTCGCGGATCTCGGACAGGGCTTCGGCGAAATCCTCCTCGCTCTGGATCTCGAATCCCAGCATCGAGGAATGACCCACAACCGGCTTGATCCAGAACGGATAGTCGAGGTCGATCTGCGCCAGGGGATCGTCGGCGAAGGGATCGAAGGCGCAGAATCCCGGCGTGTCCGTCACCTTGCTTTGCTGCTGCCGGAACCAGTACTTGTGCTCGCACTGCATCACGGCGGAGGTGCCGGCATAGGGCAGGCCGGCGCGTTCGGCGATGAAGGCCGTCAGCATCGAGGCGGGAAAGTCCCAGTAGGTCATGATACCCTCGGCCGCGGCATCCTTCAGCCGCGCGTACCCCGTTTCCACCCGTTCGCCGAAGGGATAGTCGGGCGTCCAGACGATGGACTCCGCGCGGCTGACGGCATTGAAGAAATGCACGTCCGTGCGCAGGCTGTCCTCCAGGTATTCACGGCTGTCCTCCTGGAAACCGACGATGGCGACGCTCCTTGTCATGGCCTTGCCCCCTCTGCTCACAGATACGCTACATGGCAGGGTAACGTCTCGTGACGCGGGGTGTTCCCGATCAATCCCCGCCGCGCTCCGATGAGCCGATGCCAGAAAGGCGACAGCCGGTCAGTTCCAGCTCACATCGCCGAGGAAGATGTAGCCGGCCCCGTATATCGTCTTGATAAGGCGGGGGTTCTTTGGGTCCTCGCGCAGCTTGGTGCGCAGGCGCGAAATGCGGACGTCCATCGCCCGGTCGAAGCTGTCACCCGCCGCCCCGCCCAGGGCCTCCTGCATGGCCTGCCGCGAGATCAGCCGCTTGGGCCGTTCCAGGAACAAGCGCAGGACCTCGCCCTCGGCGTGGGAAAACGGGGTCTCGGCCCCTGTCTCGTCCTGCAGGACGTAGCGGTCGAAATGTGCGACCCAGCCGTTGAAACGCGCGGTCGCGCCGCCCGGGGCCACGGGGGCATCGCGGCGCAGGCGGGCGCGGATTCGGGCGACCACTTCGGCCGGATCAAAGGGTTTGATGATGTAGTCGTCCGCGCCCAGTTCCAGGCCGGTGACGCGATCCTGCACTTCCGCACGGCCCGAGATGATGATGACCGCCGCCCCCCGTTCCAGCGCCAGCCGGTGCACGAGCGTCAGCCCGTCGCGGTCGGGCAAGGACAGGTCCACCAGGCAGACATCCGGCGTGGCGGTGCGCAGCGCGGCCTCGAACTCGGTGGCGCGGGCGAAGGCGCGGGTGCGGAACCCCGCCTCTTCCAGCGCGTCGGCCAGCATGCTGCGGATCGCCGGCTCGTCATCGAGGATCGTGATCAGCGGCGCGCTCATGGCGCGCCCCCCCCGGCAAGGAAGGCATCAAGCTGCGCCGAGGTAAAGGGCTTGCGCAGGACCGGCGCGCGGGCGCGGGCAGCGCGGTGCAGAGGATCGTCGGGCGGCAGCGAGGTCATCAGGTAGGCCGGGCAGTGCCCCTCGGGTAGCGCGTCGATCAGGTCCAGGCCCGTGCGCGCGCCCTCCAGCGATATGTCGGACAGAAGCGCCGAGATCTCCGGAAGGTCGGGCAAAAGCGCCAGCGCCTCCCCGGCGCTGGCCGCCTCGACCACGGCGTGGCCGGCCTCGCGCAGCATGTCGCGCACTGCGCCGCGCAGGTCCGGGCTGTCCTCCACCAGCAGCACCAGCCCCGGGTCGCCGGGGCGGTCGGCGCGGCGCAGCGGCAGGCGCAATGTCACCTGCCCGCCCGTGTCCGTGTTGTTCAGCGTCACCCGCCCGCCGGCCAGCTTTGTCATGTCATAGACCATCGACAGCCCCAGGCCGGATCCCTCGCCCCCCTTGGTGGTGAAGAAGGGGTCGAGCGCGTGGGCCAGCGCCTCGTCGGAGAATCCGGGCCCGGTGTCGCTGATCGTGAACTCCAGCCAGGTGTCCTGCACCAGCCGCGCCGTCAGGTCGATCCGGCCGCGCGGGCCGCAGGCATCGCGCGCGTTGATGACCAGGTTCAGAAGCGAATCCTGCAACATTGCCGCATCCAGCAGGAAGGCGCCCGACCCGGCCAGGTTGTTCACGGTCAGCGTCACGGCGTCGGGCAGGGTGGAGCGCGCCAGCGTTTCCAGGTCGCCCAGGAAGTTCGCCAGATCAGTGGGTACGGGCGCATGTTCGCGCGGGCCGGTCATGTCGGCGATCCGGTTCAGCAGCCCGCCCCCGCGCCGTGCCGCCGCCAGGGTGCCGGCGACCATCTCTTCGGCGCCGGCGGGCAGGTCCATCCGCTGGAGCTTGGACTGCAGGCCAAGGATGATCGTCAGCAGGTTGGAGAAGTCGTGGGCCAGCCCGCTGGTCAGCTGCGCGGCCATCTCGCGCCGCCGGGTCTGCTGCAGGGCGGCCCGGGTCTGCGCCTCCTCGGTGATGTCCATCGACAGGATGTAGACGCCGCCCTCGGTCTCGTCGGGGGTGAAGGCCACGCGGATCCGCCGGGAACTGGGCTCGTGCGTGAATTCGAAAACCGAGGGTTCGCCCCGATCCGCGCGGTCGAGGTAGGGCGCGATGACGGCAAAGGTCTCTTCGCCCAGGGCGTCGCGAGCGTGCAGGCCGACGGGGTCGCTCTGCGAGCCGGGCATCACGGTGCTCAGCCGACGGTTGGAATAGGTGTAGCGCCGGTCCCGGCCGACGTGGGCGATATGGGCCGGCATCATTTCCGTCGTCAGACGCGTGCGCGCCTCCGAGGCCGTGAGCTGCCGCTTGGCCTCTTCCAGTGCGGTGATCGTGGCCGACAATTCGCGGTTCGTCGCCGCCAGTTCCTCGGAATAGCTCAGAAGCTGGTCCGACAGTTCCGCCGAGCGCGCGCGCAGCAGCGCCTCTTGCCGCTTGGTGCGGGTGATGTCGGTATAGACCGTGACCCAGCCGCCCTCGGGCAGGGGCGTGCCCTCCACGCTGATCGTGCGGCCGTTGGCGCGGGTGCGTTCCATGTAGTGCGGCTCGAAGGCGCGGGCCTGGTCGACGCGCGCCCGCACGAAGGCCGCCACATCGCCCACGTCGCCGTAATCGCCCCGCTCGGCCAGGTGGCGGATCGTGTCGGCGAAGCTCGCCCCTGGCGTGACCAGGTGATCGGGCAGGGCGAACATCTCCTGGAACCGCTGGTTGCACACGGCCAGCCGCAGGTTGGCGTCGTAGATCGACAGGGCCTGCTGGATCAGGTTCAGGCCCGCCATGGTCATCGTGTCTGTATCGGTAGGAGCGGGGGTCATGGCGTTGTCTCTTTTCCCATTCGCTAGCACCGTTGGGCAGGGGCGCAAAGCCCCCCGCCACCCTGTTACAATTCGTAAGGATTGCGAAATGATCAGGAAATGATTGACGACGACCGTCACCTCGGCACTTTTGACGGAGGAGGAATCGCCGGCAAGGGTGATCGGTTCGCGCAGGCGGACAAGGGAGGAGACATTTTGGGACAGTCGTCACAGGCGGCGGAGGGCATGGCCTCCGTTCCCGCGCTATTGCAGCGTAACGCCGAACGCTTCGGTACACGCCCCGCCTACCGCGAGAAAGAGTTCGGCATCTGGCAAAGCTGGACCTGGGCGGAAACCGAGAAGGAGATCGAGGCGCTCGCGCTGGGGTTTCTCAACCTCGGCGTCGACGAGGGCGATTTCGTCGCCATCATCGGGCGCAACCGGCCCTATTTCTACTGGGCGATGGTCGCCGCGCAGTCCGTGGGCGCGATCCCCGTGCCGCTCTACCAGGACGCCGCGGCCGAGGAGATGGCCTATGTGATGGGACATTGCGGCGCGCGCTTTGCCGTGGTGGAGGACCAGGAGCAGGTCGACAAGGTCATCGAGATCCAGGAAGAGCTCCACCAGTTCGAGCACATGATCTACGTCGATCCGCGGGGGCTGCGGAAATACGACCACCACAAGCTGCACATCTTCGCGGACATCCAGGAGCAGGGGCGCGCCGCCTACTGGGAATTCATCGAGGACCTCAAGGAACGGCGCGGCAAGCTCGACTATGACAGCATCTGCGTGATGCTCTACACCTCCGGGACGACGGGCAAGCCCAAGGGCGTGGTGCTGTCCAACCGCAACATCATCGAGGCCTCCAGGGCCTCGGCCGAGTTCGACAACCTCACCGAACACGAAGAGGTGCTGGCCTACCTGCCCATGGCCTGGGTGGGCGACTTCATCTTCTCGGTCGGTCAGGCCTACTGGTGCGGCTTCTGCGTGAATTGCCCGGAATCGGCGGATACCATGCAGATCGACCTGCGCGAGATCGGACCGACCTATTACTTCGCCCCGCCGCGGGTCTTCGAGACCCAGCTGACCAACGTGATGATCCGGATGGAGGACGCGGGCCGGCTCAAGAAGTGGCTTTTCGACGTCTTCATGGAACACGCGCGCAAGGTCGGCCCCGCGATCCTCGACGGCAAGCCCGTCGGCGCCTGGGACCGGGCCAAGTACGCGCTGGGCCACGCCCTGGTCTACGGGCCGCTCAAGGATACCCTGGGCTTTTCCAGGGTGCGGGTCGGCTATACCGCGGGCGAGGCGATCGGGCCCGAGATCTTCGATTTCTACCGCTCGCTCGGCATCAACCTCAAGCAGCTCTACGGCCAGACCGAGGCGAGCGTGTTCATCACCGTGCAGCCCGACGGCGAGGTCCGCTCGGACACGGTGGGCGTGCCCGCCCCGGGGGTGGAGGTCGAGATCGACGAGAACGGCGAGGTCTGGTACCGCGGCCCGGGCGTTTTCGAGTACTATTACAAGAACGAGGAAAGCACGAAGAAGACCAAGACCGAGGACGGCTGGGTGGCCACGGGCGACGCCGGCTTCTTCGAGGAGGACTCGGGCCACCTGCGCATCATCGACCGGGCCAAGGACGTCGGCAAGATGGCCGACGGGAAGATGTTCGCGCCGAAATACGTGGAGAACAAGCTAAAGTTCTTCCCCAACATCCTCGAAGCGGTGGTCTTCGGCGACGGCCGCGATGCCTGCACGGCCTTCATCAACATCGACCTCAACGCCGTCGGCAACTGGGCCGAGCGCAACAACATCGGCTATGCCTCCTACCAGGAACTGGCCGGGCACCCGCGGGTGCTGGACATGATCCAGCAACACGTGGAGGACGTGAACCGCTCCCTGTCCGAGGACCCGATGCTGTCGCATTGCCAGGTGCACCGCTTCCTCGTGCTGCACAAGGAACTGGATGCCGACGACGGCGAGATCACCCGCACCCGCAAGGTGCGCCGCGGTGTCGTCGCCGAGAAATACGGCGATCTGCTCACGGCCCTTTATGACGGCTCCAAGGAGATCTCGACGACGACCGAGGTCACCTACGAGGACGGCCGCAAGGGCTCGATCAGCGCGACGCTGGAAATCCGTGATGCCGCGGTTGTGGACGTGGCCGACGACAAGAAGGTGGCGGCGGAATGAACGAGATGAACACCGAAGGATACGTCACCGAGGACGGCCGCAAGATCGGCGGCGTGGTGATGGAAATGCGCAACATCACCCTGCGCTTCGGCGGGGTCGTGGCGATCAAGGACATCTCCTTCGACATACGCCAGGGCGAGATCCGCGCGATCATCGGGCCCAACGGCGCCGGAAAGTCGTCGATGCTCAACGTCATCTCGGGGTTCTACAACCCCCAGGTGGGCGAGGTCTGGTACAAGGGCGAACGCCGCCCCCAGATGAAACCCTACCAGGTCGCCCGCCAGGGCATCGCCCGCACGTTCCAGAACATCGCGCTCTTCGAGGGCATGACGGTGCTGGACAACGTGATGACCGGCCGGTTGCGGCACATGCACGCCGGGCTTGTGGCGCAGAGCCTCTGGAAAGGCCGCGCCGAGGCCGAGGAGGTCAAGAACCGCGAGTCGGTGGAGAAGATCATCGACTTCCTCGAAATCCAGCACATCCGCAAGACGCCGGTGGGCCGCCTGCCCTATGGCCTCAAGAAGCGGGTGGAACTGGCGCGCGCACTGGCCGCCGAGCCGTCCATCCTGCTGCTGGATGAGCCGATGGCGGGCATGAACGTCGAGGAGAAGGAGGACATGTCGCGCTTCGTCCTCGACGTGAACGACGAGTTCGGCACCACCATCGCGCTGATCGAACACGACATGGGCGTGGTCATGGACCTCTCCGACCGCGTCGTGGTGATGGACTACGGCAAGAAGATCGGCGACGGCTCGCCGGACGAGGTGCGCAACAACCAGGACGTGATCGACGCCTACCTGGGGGTCGCCCATGACTGACTTTGCGGCGCAGAAACATCCCGGACTTGATCCGGGATCTCTTGGTCGCCAGGCCCCGGCCTGCGCCCGGAACGCGACAGACACCATGCGGGAGAGAGCACATGCCTGAACAGGTCATTTGGGGAATGGAGGTCTTTCTGAACGGCCTCATGGCCGGGGTTCTCTATGCCCTCGTCGCCCTGGGCTTCGTGCTGATCTTCAAGGCCAGCGGCATCTTCAACTACAGCCAGGGGGTCATGGCGCTCTTCGCGGCGCTGACCCTGGTGGGCATCATGGAAGGGCAGGTGCCCTTCAGCCACCTCATCAACGCGACCTTCGGCACCGAGATCCACCACTTCGGCTGGCACGTGCCGGCGCTGCTCGCGATCCTGCTGACCATGGCGGTGATGGTGCTCCTGGCCTGGCTGGTGAACAAGCTGGTCTTCCAGCACCTGGTGAACCAGGAGCCGATCATCCTGTTCATGGCCACCATCGGCCTGGCCTATTTCCTGGAAGGCATGGGCGACATGATGTGGGGCAGTGACATCAAGACGCTCGACGTCGGCCTGCCGCAGGGGATCAACCCCATGATCGACGAGGTCACCTACGGCATTTTCGGCTACGGGTTCTTCATCGACAATCTGGACCTCTGGGCCACCGGCATCGCGGCGGTCCTGGTCGTGGCGCTGGTGGTCTTCGCGCAGTATACAAAGCAGGGTCGCGCCATGCGGGCCGTCGCCGACGACCACCAGGCGGCCCTGTCGGTGGGCATCAGCCTGAACTTCATCTGGGTGATGGTCTGGTCGCTGGCCGGCTTCGTGGCGCTGGTCGCCGGCATCATGTGGGGCACCAAGTCCGGCGTGCAGTTCTCGCTGTCGCTGATCGCGCTCAAGGCGCTGCCGGTGCTCATGCTGGGCGGCTTCACCTCGATCCCCGGCGCCATCGTCGGCGGGCTGATCATCGGGGTGGGCGAGAAGCTGTTCGAGTTCATCGTCGGCCCGCTCGTGGGCGGCGCGACCGAGAACTGGTTCGCCTACGTGCTGGCGCTCGTCTTCCTCGTCTTCCGGCCGCAGGGCCTGTTCGGCGAGAAGATCATCGAGAGGGTGTGACGGCATGGCGCACAAGTCACGCATCGGCGTGGTCTGCATAGATTGCCGGACGCAGGACCTGAGCCAGGCAACGGCGTTCTGGTCGGCGATGCTGGGCATGCGGGGCGAGATCGACGAACGCGGGAAATACACCGTTTTCGACGGCCACGCCGGCCATCCCAAGGTGCTGCTGCAGGCGGTCGATCACGCCCCGCGCGTGCATCTCGATATCGAGACGGACGACATGAACGCCGAATGCGCCCGGCTCGAGGGCCTCGGCGCCACCGAGGTGGCGCGCATGCGCGACTGGATCGTGATGGAGGCCCCCACCGGGCACCGGTTCTGCCTGGTCGGCCCGCAGGGCGCCGACTGGCCCGGCGCCGCGGCCGAATTCGAGGGGGGCACGGGCGCATGACCAAGCTCATCGCCATCCTCAACGTCATCGCCTGGGCGGGCTTCTGGGCCTTCGGCTACCTCGCCCTCACGGCGCAGCCCGCCCAGACCGGGCAGATGGTTACCGCCGCGCTCCTCGCCGCGCTGGGCGGCGGGGTGGGGATGCTCGCCTTTTTCTGGCTGGTGCGCCACTCGGAACGCACCGGTTACGCCAAACCGCCCAACCGCGCCGAGAAACGCGAACCCGATACGAGCGAAGAAACCGAAGGGGAGGTAATCTAAATGTTCTATCGTGAAGCGGGGGACTTCAAAACCTCCTACGCAGAAGACACCCAGACCTTCCCGATCCGCTTCGACCGCTATCGGTACTTCGCGGTGCTGGCGGTGGCCTTCCTGGTGGTGCCCTTCGTCATCAACGACTACTGGCTGAACGCCGTCTTCCTGCCCTTCCTGATCTACTCGATCGCGGCGATCGGGCTGAACATCCTCGTGGGCTACTGCGGGCAGGTCAGCCTTGGCACCGGCGGGTTCATGGCCGTGGGCGCCTACGCCTGCTACAAGCTGATGACCGCCTTTCCCGACGTGAACATCTTCTTCCACGTCATCATCGCCGGCGGCGTGACGGCGGCGGTCGGAACGCTCTTCGGCCTGCCCTCGCTGCGGATCAAGGGCTTCTACCTGGCGGTGGCGACCCTGGCGGCGCAATTCTTCCTGGTCTGGCTCTTCAACCGTGTGCCGTGGTTCTACAACTACTCCGCCTCCGGCCAGATCAACGCGCCCGAGCGGACGATCTTCGGCATCCCCGTCACCGGGGCCGAGACCGCGCCCTGGGCCACGTACCTGCTGTGTCTGGTGTTCCTGACGGCCAGCGCGCTGATCGCGCGCAACCTCACGCGCGGCATGGCCGGGCGCAAGTGGATGGCCATCCGCGACATGGACATCGCCGCCGAGATCATCGGGGTGAACCCCCTGCGTGCCAAGCTCTCGGCCTTTGCCGTCAGCTCCTTCTTCGTGGGCATCGCCGGGGCGCTGTTCTTCGCCGTCTATCTGGGCGCGGTCGAGGTGGGCGAGGTCTTCGGCATCAACAAGTCGTTCCTGGTCCTGTTCATGGTGATCATCGGCGGGCTGGGATCGATCTTCGGCAGTTTCGCCGGGGCGGCCTTCCTGGTGCTCCTGCCAGTCCTGCTCAAGAACCTGCTGGTGGGCGGCCTCGGCTGGCCCACGGACCTCGCCGCGCATCTGGAGTTCATCATCGTCGGCGGGCTCATCGTCACCTTCCTGGTGGCCGAGCCGCACGGCCTGGCGCAGCTCTGGCGCGTGGCCAAGGAGAAACTGAGGCTCTGGCCCTTCCCCCACTAGGGACGGGCGGACCGAACGGACCGGGGGCGCAAACCCCCGGCACTTGCAACCATCGGACCATGACCAAGGGAGGATACGTACCGATGAAACTGAAACTGGCAACCGCAACAGCCGCGGCCATACTGGCCGCCGCCCCTGCGATGGCGGATCTGGTCTTCCCGGATCTGAGCTATCGCACGGGGCCCTACGCCGCAAACGGCATCCCGTTCTCGGACGGGTATCAGGATTACCTGACCCTGCTGAACGAGCGCGACGGCGGCATCGGCGGCGAGAAGATCACCATCAACGAGTGCGAGACGGGCTACAACACCGAAAAGGGCGTGGAGTGTTACGAATCGACCAAGGGCGAGGGAAGCCTGGTCTACCAGCCGCTGAGCACCGGCATCACATATCAGCTGATCCCCAAGGTCAGCGCCGACGGAATCCCGATGCACACCATGGGCTACGGCCGGACCTCGGCCAAGAACGGCCGGGTGTTCAAGTGGGTCTTCAACTACCCGGCAAACTACTGGGACGGCGCCAGCCACGCGGTCACCCACATCCTGAACGAAAACGACGGCGACATCAGCGACAAGACCATCGCGCTGGTCTACCACAACTCCGCCTACGGCAAGGAGCCGATCCGCACGCTTGAAAAGCTTTCCGAGAAGCACGGCTACGACCTGACCCTGCTGCCGGTGGACCACCCCGGGCAGGAGCAGAAGTCGCAGTGGCTGCAGATCCGCCGCGAGAAGCCCGACTACGTCATCATGTGGGGCTGGGGCGTGATGAACCAGGTCGCCATCCAGGAAGCCGTGAACATCCGCTTCCCGATGGAGAACTTCATCGGCATCTGGTGGTCCGGCTCCGAGAACGACGTGAAGCCCGCCGGCAAGGCCGCCGACGGCTACAAGGCGCTGACCTTCCACAACCTCGGCAGCGACTACCCGGTCTATGACGACATCCAGGAATACGTCGTCGATCGTGGCAAGGCCGCCGGCGCCGGGGACCAGATCGGCACCGTGCTCTACAATCGCGGGATGTATGCCGCGATGCTGGCTACGGAGGCCGCCAAGACGGCGCAGGAAATCCACGACACCTCCGCCATCACGGCGGAACAGATGCGCGACGGCATGGAGAACCTGGAAATGACCGAGGAGAAGATGGCCGCCATCGGCCTTCCGAACTTCGGCCCCGAGTTCACCGTCACCTGCGAGAACCACGGCGGCAACGGCATGGGCGCGGTGGCCCAGTGGGACGCCGAGGCCGAGGAATGGAGCCTGATCACCGACTACTTCCAGTCGGATCAGGAAATCCTCCAGCCGCTCATCGAGGAAGACTCTATGCAGTACGCCGAGGAGAACGACATCGAACTGCGCTGCGACGAGTGATCGCGCGGCCATGACAAAAGGGGGCGGCGGGCACGCCGCCGCCCCACCCCCATGACCCAAAGGGCCCGGGCCACCGGGACGCGACGGAGACAGGCCAAATGCTGGATGCAGGACCGACCGAAGAGGCACTGCTCGAGGTCAACAACATCGAGGTGATCTACAACCACGTGATCCTCGTGCTCAAGGGTGTCAGCCTTGCGGTGCCCAAGGGCGGCATCACCGCGCTGCTGGGCGGCAACGGCGCCGGCAAGACCACCACGCTCAAGGCGATCTCGAACCTGCTGAAATCCGAGCGCGGCGAGGTCACCAAGGGCAACATCCGCTATCACGGCGAGCGGGTGCAGGATCTCGCGCCCTCGGACGTGGTCAAGAAGGGCGTCATCCAGGTGATGGAGGGCCGCCACTGTTTCGAACACCTCACCGTCGAGGAAAACCTGCTGACCGGCGCCTACACCCGCAATGCCGGGCGCGGCGACATCGAGGCCGACCTCGACCTGGTCTATTCCTATTTCCCCCGCCTCAAGGAACGCCGCAAGAGCCAGGCCGGCTACACCTCGGGCGGCGAGCAGCAGATGACCGCCATCGGCCGCGCCCTGATGAGCCGGCCCGAGACGATCCTGCTGGATGAGCCCTCCATGGGGCTGGCCCCGCAGCTGGTGGAGGAAATCTTCAACATCGTGAAGTCTCTCAACGAGAACGAGGGCGCCACCTTCCTTCTGGCCGAACAGAACACCAACGTGGCCCTGCGCTTCGCCCATTACGGTTATATCCTGGAATCGGGGCGCGTCGTGATGGACGGCCCCGCCGATGACCTGCGCGAGAACCCCGACGTCAAGGAATTCTACCTCGGCATGTCCGAGGAAGGGCGCAAGAGCTTCCGCGACGTGCGGTCCTACCGCCGCCGCAAGCGCTGGCTGAGCTGAGGGGGCAGCCGTGCGCCGGCCCCGCCCCCGTCCGTTCGAACACCGCCCGCACGGCGCAGGGCCCGGCGCCGCCCCGGCCGGCCAAGACGCCGCAACGCCAATCGTGGCTGGAGGATGACGCCATGAGCACCCATTTCGACGATCTGGAAACCCGAAGCCCCGCGGAACGCGCCGAGGCGATCGCCCTCGCGCTGCCGCAGCAGATCGCCCGCGCGCAGAAGCTGCCGGGCTACGGCGACATGCTGGCCGGTGTCGATCCGCTGACCATCCGCAGCGCGGCGGACCTCGCGGCCCTGCCGGTGTTGCGCAAGGCCGACCTGGGCCGCGCCCAGGGCGATGCGGCCCCCTTCGGCGGGCTGACCACGCGGCCCCCCAGCGGGTTCGACCATGTCTTCCAGTCGCCGGGCCCGATCTACGAACCCGGCCGGGTCGCACAGGACTGGTGGCGCATGGGCCGCTTCCTGCATGCCTGCGGCGTGGGGGCGAACGACATCGTGCAGAACTGTTTCGGCTACCACCTCACGCCGGCGGGCATGATCTTCGAGAACGGCGCGCGCGCCGTGGGGGCCGCCGTGCTGCCCGCCGGCACCGGGCAGACCGAATTGCAGGCGCGGGCGGCGCACGACATCGGCGTGACCGCCTATGCCGGGACACCGGATTACCTGAAGGTGATCCTGGACAAGGCCGCCGAGATGGGCCTGCCGCTCGGCATCACCAAGGCGGCGGTTGGGGGCGGGGCGCTCTTCCCGTCGCTCCGGCAGGAATATGCCGACCGCGGCATCACCTGCCTGCAATGCTATGCCACCGCCGATCTGGGCAACATCGCCTACGAATCCCAAGCCCAGGAGGGCCTGATCGTGGACGAGGGCGTGCTGGTCGAGATCGTCCGCCCCGGCACGGGCGACCCGGTGCCCCCCGGCGAAGTCGGCGAGGTCGTGGTGACCACGCTCAATCCCGACTACCCGCTGATCCGTTTCGCCACCGGCGACCTGTCGGCCCTGATGGAGGGCGCAAGCCCCTGCGGCCGCACGAATATTCGCATCAAGGGCTGGATGGGCCGGGCCGACCAGACCACCAAGATCAAGGGCATGTTCGTGCGCCCCGAACAGGTGGCCGCGCTGGTCGACCGGCACGGCGAGATTTCGCGCGCCCGCGTGATCGCCACCCGCGAAGGCGAACAGGACGTCATGACCGTCCAGATCGAGGCCGAGCAGGGCGATCCCGAAACCTATGCCGGCGCGGTGGCCGAGGCGCTGAAGCTCAAGGGCCGGGTGGAAATCCTGCCGAAGGGCACTCTTCCCAACGACGGCAAAGTGATAGAGGATCAGCGCAGCTACGACTGACACCGAAAGACCGGGGGTATCATGCGGCTCTTGCACGTTCCGTCCGGCCTGCTTCTGGTCCTGTGCCTTCTGGCCGCGCCGTTGCGGGCCGAGGATCGCGCGCTCATCCTGATCGGGGGCGAGGCGCCCGGGTTCCTCTCCGGCCGCGATTCGGCCGCGCCCGAGGATTTCGCCGATCCCCTGCGCGCCGCAGGCTTCACCATCGTCACCCCCGACTCCCGTGCGCCCGGGGCCCTGCGCCGGGCCGCGGGGCGGGTCGAAGCCGCGCTCGCCGCGGGCGAGGTGGCGCGCCTCGTGATTGTTGCGGCGGGGCCCTTCGCCCATTCCGACCACGACAGCTGGCTGCTCGGCGACGGGGCGGATCGCCCCGGGCGCGCCGGTGTGCCCGCCGTCGGGCTTTCGCTGGGGATGCTGGGCGAGCTGGCGGCGCAGGCCCGTGGCCGGGCGGTGGTGCTGGTCGCCCCCGGCCCCGCCCCCGATGCGGCGGGCCCGGGCCTCGACGCCGGCCTGGGGCCCTTCCGCCGGGCAGAGGGCGTGACCTACGCCACCGGCCCGGCACCGGCGCTCGCCCGGGTGCTGCGCGATCACCTGCTGGACCGCGGCACCGCCCTGACCGCCGCCGCCCGCGCCGCGCCCGACAGCGTCGCCTTTTCCGGCTTTCTCTCCGACGAGGTGGGGCTGATGGGGCGGGCCGCCGTCGCGCCCTCTCCGGCGGCGGTCGAACAGGGTTTCTGGCGGGCCGTGCAGGCGCTGGACACAGTGGCCGCCTATGAAGTCTATCTTGATGACTACCCCGAGGGTCCGCACGCCGAGGACGCGCGGGAACGGATCGATCGGCTGAAGGCCGCGCCAGAGCGCCGGGCCGCGCAGGAGGAACAGGCGCTCGAACTCAGCCGCGAAGCCCGCCGCGAGGTGCAGCGCAACCTCTCGCTTCTGGGGTTCGATCCGCGCGGCATCGACGGCATCTTCGGCCCCGGGACCCGCTCGGCGCTGACCGCCTGGCAGCGGGCCAATGGCTTCGCCGAAACCGGCTATCTGACCGGCAACCAGCTCCTGCGGCTGCGCGATCAGGCCCGTGCCCGGGCCGAGGAACTGGAAGAGGAGGCCCGCCAGCGGCGCCAGCAGGAAGAGCGGCAGGACCGCGCCTACTGGCGCGAGATCGGCCGGGGTAGCGACGAGGCCGGCCTGCGCGCCTATCTCGAACGCTATCCCGACGGCCAGTTCGCGGACCTGGCCCGCCAACGGCTCGCGGAGATCGAGGACTCCAAGCTGTCCGAGGCCGAACGCGCCGAGCGCGACGCCTGGCAGGCGGCGCGCGAGATGGACACGATCGCCGGATACCGCGACTTCGTTGACGCCTATCCCGACAGCACCTTCGCCGAGGCCGCGCGCAGCCGGCTGGACGAATTGCGCCGGAAGGCCCGCGACTCCGAGGCCGCCCGCCGCGCCCGGGCCGAGGAGGACCGCTTCGTGAACAATCGCATCGCCCGCCTTCTGGTCGAGAAGCGGCTGGAACAGTTGCGTTTCGATCCCGGCACGGTGGACGGCGCGTTCGACGCCGAAGCGCGCCGCGCCATCCGCCGCTACCAGCGCAGCCGCGGCCTGCCCGTCACCGGCTACGTCTCTCAGGACACGATGGTGCGCCTGATGGCCGGGCGGTAGGCCCGGCGCCTACCGCTGGTGCACGTAGGTTCCGGGCGCCGGCGCCAACGGCACATAGCCGGCCCCGGGCGCGCCCATTGCCGGCGGCGTGGTGCGCGCGCCGGAGCGCTCGGCCAGCCAGCCGGACCACTCCGGCCACCACGACCCCTCCTGCGGGGGCTGGCGCTCGGCCCAGGTATCGGGATCGCTGTAGAGTGCCCCGGGTGCCCGATGCCCGATTCTGTAGTGGCGGCCGCGGTGCCCCGGCTCTGACACGATCCCGCCGTTGTGGCCCTTGTTCGACAGAACGAACCGCAGGTCGGCGTCGGTGAACAGCTTGATCTTGTAGACCGACCGCCAGGGCGCGATGTGGTCCTCCTCGGTGCCCACCACGAACAGCGGCGCCTTGATGTCCTTCAGCGCGATGACCCGGCCATCCACCGCGAAGCGGCCCGCCGACAGGCGGTTCTCCAGGAACAGGCCGCGCAGGTATTCGCCATGCATCCGCGCCGGCATCCGGGTGGCATCGGCGTTCCACACGCCCATGTCGGTAGGCATGTCCGCCTCGCCCATCAGGTACCGGCGCACCGCCCGGGTCCAGACCAGATCCTCGGCCCGCAGGGCCTTGAAGGCCCCGGTCATCTGCTCGGGATCCAGGTAGCCCTGGTCCCACATCATGTCCTCCAGGAAGGCGACCTGGCTTTCGTCCACGAAAAGCAGAAGCTCCCCGGCCTGGGCGAAGTCGGTTTGCGCCGCCAAGAGCGTGATCGAGGCCAGCCGGTCATCGCCGTCCCGCGCCATCGCGGACGCGGCGATGCTCAGGATGGTGCCGCCCAGGCAGTAACCGCAGGCATGCACCTTGCGGTCGGGGACGATGGCGTTCACCGCCTCCAGCGCGGTCATCACCCCGCGTTCACGGTAATCGGCCAGCGACAGGTCGGCCTGCGCCGCGGTCGGGTTGCACCAGGACATCGCGAAGACCGTGAATCCCTGGCCCACCAGCCAGTTGATCAGCGAATTGTGCGGGCTGAGGTCGAGGATGTAGTATTTCATGATCCAGGCCGGCACGACCAGCACAGGCTCGGGGTGGACCGTCTCGGTCTGGGGGCTGTACTGGATCAGTTCGAAGATGTCGTTGCGATAGACCACCTGTCCCGGCGTACAGGCCAGATCCTCGCCCACGACATAGCCCTCGGGCGGGGGCGTCTGGCTCATTTCCTGCAGAACGTCGCGGCCCAGGTTCTGCGCCCCCTTCAGCAGCGCGCCGCCGCCCGTCTCCTGCAAGGATTCCAGGATTTCGGGATTGGTGGGCGCGAAGTTCGAGGGCGAAACCGTGTCCAGGGCCTGCCGCAGCATGAAGCGCGTCCGGTCGGCGTTCTTGTCCCGCATCCCGCGCAGGTCCGAGGCGGCATGATCCCACCAGTCCTGCGTGGCCAGGAAATGCTGCTGAAGGATGCTGAAGGGCGGCTTCGTCCAGCCCGCGTGCGTGAAACGGTGATCCTGCCGCCGGGCCACGAAGGGGGGCTGCGCCGTCTCGCCCGGCATCATGGATTGAAGGGTGAAACCCCAGAGTTTCTGGGCGCTGCTGACGGCGCGTTCGGCCAGTTCCAGCTGCCGGCCCGGCGCACGGGCCAGGTGCATCGCCCAGTCGGTCCAGGCCTGGGCGGTGGCGAAGGGCGAGACGCCGTTGGTCACCCGCGCCATGGCCGCGCGTATCGAACGGTCCATGTTCATGTGCGGGTGCTCGCAGCTGTCATCCGGGGAATGCTGCGTCGGCAGATCGGAAATCGTGGGGCGGGGGCTTTCGGGGGTCGCACGGGGGCGCATCGGAACGGGATCGGCCATGAAACTGTCGTCCTGTGGTTCTGGGTGCCCTGCCCCTAGCGCGGTCAAGGGCAAGGGTCATTGATGCAGATCAGTCGCCCGGCCGCCCGCGCCCGAACCGGGCGGGGGCGTAGGGCGCCATGTCCAGATTTGGCCGGCGTCCGGCGATCATGTCGGCGACCAGGCGGCCGGTCTTCGGCCCCGCCGTCAGGCCGACGTGCTGATGGCCGAAAGCGGCATGCACACCGGTGCGGCCAATCTCGCCCACCACCGGCAGGCTGTCGGCGGTCGAGGGGCGCATGCCCATCCATTCCCGGGCACCCTCGTGGGCGAGGCCGGGAAAGGCCCGCGCCGCGTGCCGGCGCAGCACCTTCAGCGGCCGGGGCGAGGGGCGCGGGTCCAGCCCGCCCAGTTCGACCAGCCCCGCGCAGCGCAGCCCGTCGGCCATCGGCGTCGCGCCGAACTTGCCCCGCGTGATCATCAGCGGCCGGCGGGGCAGCGGCCTGGCGCCGGTGAAATGCAGGTGATACCCCCGCTCGGCCACCATCGGCACGGCCAGGCCCAGCTTGCGCGCGATCGGGCCCGACCAGATACCGGCAGCCAGCACCGCCGCCGCGCAGGGCAGGGGGCCGGCGTCCGTTTCCACCCGCGTGACGCGCCCGTCTTCCAGCACGATGTCCCGGGCCTCGGCGCGCAGGACGCGGCCGCCCTCGGCCTCCAGCGCGCGGGCCAGGTCGGCCATGTAGGCGCCGGGGTCCAGGATGTGCCCGTGCCCCTTCATCAGCGCCAGGCAGCCGATTTCCGGCCCGAGGGCCGGTTCGGCCTCCTGCACCGCCGGGCCCTCGATCACCTCGGGTTCGAAACCGGCATCGCGCTTCAACGTCCAGCCATAGCTGTCGGCGGCGTAGTCCGCGCGACCGGGATAGGCAAAGCCGATCTCGCTGGATGCCAGCCATTTCTCGGCCACGGTCCCGCGCGCGAGCGCCCGGTGCTGCTCCAGCGAATCGCCGATCAGCGGCAACAATGCGCGCGCGGTCGCCCGGGTGTCGCGGTCGTTGGCGCGGGCGGCGAAACGCATCAGCCAGGGCGCCAGGTGCGGCAGGTGCCGCCACCGCAGGAAAAGAGGCGAGTCGGGGTCGGCCATGTACCCCAGCCCCTGGCGCAGCAGCCCCGGCGCGTTGACCGGCACGACCGCCCATTGCGCCAGGATCCCGGCATTGCCGAAGGAGGCCCCGGCACCGGGGCCTTCCCGGTCGATCAGCGTCACCGCCTGCCCGGCCCGGCGCAGCCAGAGCGCGGCGCTCAGCCCGCAGATGCCTGCGCCGATCACGACCGTCCTTGGGGGTTCGCGCATCCTCGTTCGATCTCCCGGTTGCCTGACGGCAGCTAACGGCGGGCCGCCGCGCAGGGCAATGCCCAAAACGAAAAACCCCGCCGGAGCGGGGTTCTTGCTGTCGCGCTGCGCAGGAATTCAGCCCTGGCGGGCCTTGAAGCGCTTCTGCGTCTTGTTGATGACGTAGACGCGGCCTTTGCGGCGCACGACCCGGCAGTCCCGATGCCGGTTCTTCAGCGAGCGGAGCGAGTTCTTGACCTTCATCGGTCTCTCCTGACGTTGTCGCGGCGCGGGCCAGCGCCTGGGGTTGCGGGGCCCTGCCATCGCGCGGCAGGGCGGCGAAATCATGGTGGGCGGTACTGGGATTGAACCAGTGACCCCTTCGATGTCAACGAAGTGCTCTACCGCTGAGCTAACCGCCCGTGACTGCCGGCACGTCACCCGCCCCAAACAAAGAGGGGCGCGGAAATCCGCGCCGTGCGGCAGGTCTATAAAAGGAGTCGCAGGGGGGATCAAGGGCTTTTAGTGCGCCGATTTCGCTCTATGATGGCATTGAAGCCGGAGGAGCGATGCCGCGACACGCCTATCATCTCCTGCAACCGCAGCGCCGGACCACCGCCGTGGTCTTCGCCTCGCCGCACAGCGCGCGGGACTACCCCTGGAGCTTTCTGCGCCGCATCGCGCTGGATGAACGGTCGGTGCGCAGTTCCGAGGACGCCTTCGTCGATGAACTCTTCGCCGCCGCGCCGCGGTTCGGCGCGCCGCTGCTGTCGGCCGGGGCGCCGCGGGCCTTCGTCGATCTCAACCGCGGCGCGGAAGAACTCGATCCCGCCCTGATCGAGGGTGCCCCCCGCAGCGGCCACAACCCGCGCGTGGCCTCAGGGCTGGGCGTGGTGCCGCGGGTGGTCGCCAACGGCAAGGCCATCTATTCCGGGAAGATCCCGATGGCCGAGGCCCGCCGCCGGATCGACCAGTACTGGCGTCCCTACCATGCGACGCTCGCCGCGCAGCTCGACCAGGCACAGGAGACGTTCGGCCAGGCGATCTTGGTCGACTGCCACTCGATGCCGCACGAGGCGATGGATTCTGTCGCCCGCGCCGGGACCCGCCGCCCCGAGGTGGTGCTGGGCGACCGGTTCGGCGCCGCGGCAGGGGGCGAGATCGTGGACCGGATCGAGGCCGCCTTCGAAGCCGCGGGGCTCAAGGTGGTGCGCAACACGCCCTTCGCGGGGGCCTATGTCACCCAGGCCTACGGCCGCCCCCGGCGCAACCGCCACGCCGTGCAGGTGGAAATCGACCGCGCGCTTTACATGAACGAGCGCCTGATCCGCCGCAACGGCAACTTCCCGGCGTTCCAGCGCCTGCTGGAGGGCGTGATCGCCGAGATCACGCAGATCGGCCGTCCAGCCGCGCGCCCCCTGGCCGCCGAATAGGGCATTCGCCCCTTTGCTCGGCGCGTCCCGCCGCGCGCCGGAGCCCCTGTCTCACAGCCGGTTCAGGAGGTCCCGGGTCGGCCAGGCGTCCGCCGGCAGCCCCAGCTTTTCCTGCATGTCCTGCACCGCGGCGCGGGTGCCGGCGCCCAGGATGCCGTCAACCCCGCCCACGTCGTAGCCGCGCGCCCGGAGCTTGCGCTGCAATGTCTTCATCTGCCCGTCCGACAGGCGCGGCGGCGGGTTGCCCGGGTCGAAGACCGGCGCCCCCTCCAGCCGGTTGGCGAAATAGCCGGCCGTCAGGACGTAGACGAAGCTCTTGTTCCACTCGAAATAGACGTCGAAATTGGGATAGGCGAGGAAGGCCGGCCCCTTGCGCCCCTGCGGCAGCAGCAGGTCGGCCGGCAGATCCCGGGCGATCTGCCCGTGCCGCGGGCGCACGCCCAGGTCGGCCCATTCCGCCCCGCTCCTGGGCGCGTCGCGGCCGGTCTGGGACCAGTCCAGCGTCGCCGGCACCTGCACCTCCTGAAGCCAGGGTTCGTTCGGTCGCCAGCCCAGGCCCTGCAGCATCTTCGCCCCCGAGACCAGCGCATCGGGCGCCGAGGACTTGAGCGCCACCCGCCCGTCGCCGTCGGCATCGGTGCCATAGGCCAGGATATCCTCGGGCAGCATCTGCACCATGCCGATCTCCCCGGCCCAGGCGCCCGTTGTCGTCGCGGGATCGAAGCCGCCCTGCGCGAACAACTCGATGGCCGCGAAGATCTGCGGCCGGAACAGCTCGGGCCGGCGGCAGTCATGCGCCAGCGTGACCAGGGCATCGGCGGTTTTGTAATCGCCCTGGTAGCCGCCGTAATCCGTCTCGAAGGCCCAGAAGGCCAGCAGGACCCCACGGCTGATGCCGAAATCGCGTTCGATCCGGTCGAAGACGCCATCGTGTTCGCGGGCCTTGGCGCGGCCTGTCTTCAGGCGGTACCCGCTGATCAGCCGGCGCGCGAAATCGGTGAAGGTCATGGTGAAGACGCCCTGCTTGCGGTCCGCGGCGATCACGTCGGGGTCGCGGCGCACGGAATCGAAGAACCGGTTCACCGTGTCCGGCGCATGGCCGCGCGCCACCGCCTCTTCCTTCAGGTCCGCGACGAACTGCGGGAAGGGCCCGCCGCAGGAAACCTCGGCCGGTGCGGGGCCCGCGCCCAGCACCAGCGCGGCCAGAAACGGGGCAATGCGCATGGAAACCTCGTGAAAACATCGGAACCTCCGCTCACCCTAGGCAGAGCGTCAGGCCGATACAACCGCCCCCAGGGCCAGCGCCGCCAGCATCGCCGCCCAGACCCGCCAGAGCGCGGTGCAGGCGGCCTCGACCTCCGCCGCGCCGATCGACCCGCGCCCGCCGGGATTGACGAATGGATACAGCTCGCGCCGCCCCTGGTAGCTGCGCGGCCCTGACAGCGCCACGTCAAGGGCGCGGGCCAGCGCCGCCTCGGGCCAGCCGGCATTGGGCGAGCGGTGCCGGGCGGCCTCCTCGGTGATCGCCGGCCAGTCCCGCCAGACGCCGTGGACGACCGCGATCAGCCCGGCGGTCAGCCGGGCAGGAATCAGGTTCAGCAGGTCGTCCAGACGCGCGGCCGCCCATCCGAAGGCGGCATGCCGTTCCGTGCGGTGGCCGATCATGCTGTCCGCGGTATTGACCACCTTGTAAACCAGCAGCCCGGGCAAGCCCGCGACGAGAAACCAGAACAGCGGCGCGACAACCCCGTCGCTGAGGTTCTCCGCCCCTGATTCGATGGCCGCGCGCGCCACCTCCGGCGGTGTCATCTGGGCGGTGTCGCGGCCCACGATCCGCGCCACCTGCATCCGCGCATCGCCAAGGGACAGCCGCAGCCCCGCGGCGACGTCGCCCACGTGCTCCACCAGCGCGCGCTGCGCCAGCAGGATCGCCAGCACCAGCGCCTCCACCGGCCACCCGAAGGCGCCCAGCACCCGCCCCAGCACGCCGGCGCCCAGCACCAGAACGGCCAGCGCCGCCGCCCCCTTGGCGCGGCGGTTCCCGCCCCGGTTCAACCGCGTCTCCAGCCAGGTCACCGCCCGGCCCATCAGCGTCGCCGGATGCGGCCAGCGCTGCCACAGCCAGCGGGGCTCGCCCAGCATGGCGTCAAGCGCCATGCCGATGACCGCCGCGCCCAGGCTCATAACGCCGACTCCAGCCGCGGCCATCCCTCCGGCGCGGGCAGGCCCAGCCGCAGGTAGCTGTCGGAGTAGGGAAAGACGCGGCTCCAGATGTGATGCCGGGCCAGCCGCGCCTGCCAGTCCGCGGCCTTCGCCACCCGGTAAAGCCGGAAAAGCGGCGTTCCCCCGGCCACCTCCGCGCCCGCGCTGTGCATCAGGGCGTCCAGCCGCGCGGCATCCTCTTCAAGTCGCCGGCGCGTGCGCGCCTGCCAGTCCGCGTCGTCCAGTGCCGTGGCCCCCACGGCCAGCGCCGGGCCCGAGACGGGCCAGGGCCCCAGCAACTCGCGCAGGGGGGCGATCAGGCCGGGCGGCCCGATGGCGAACCCCAGCCGCAGGCCCGCCAGGCCCCAGAACTTGCCGAAGCTCTTGAGCACGAGCACCCCGTCCCGGTCCGCCAGCCCGACCAGCGAGCGGCCCGGCGCGACATCGGCGAAACTCTCGTCGATCACGGTCAGGGGCGCGTCCACGTCACTTGGCGCATACCAATGCCCCGTGGGGTTGTTGGGATGCACCAGCACCTTGGCGTCCGCGCGCTCCTCTGCCCGGTGCCAGCCATGCGCGGCAAAGGCGGCGGCGTGTTCGTTGTAGGTCGGGGCGGGGATCTGCACCCGGCCCGGCACCCGCAGGGCGGGCAGGCGCGCGATCAGGCTCGACGCGCCCGGCGCGGCCAGAACCTCCGCCCCCGCCGGCACCTGCCAGCACCGCCGCGCCGCCGCGACCAGCGCCGCCTCGGCACACCGGTCGGGCAGGGCGGTCCAGACCTCCGGGTCAAGCCGGGGCAGGGGATAGGGCACCGGGTTGATGCCGGTGGACAGATCAAGCCACGCGGCCCGCGTGCCGCCGTGGCGGGCCACGGCGGCATCGATTCCCCCGCCGTGATCGCGTTGCGCGGTCATCGGCTCAGCCCCCGCTGCGCGCGACCGTGCGCACGCGACGCTTGTCCCTGTCGCTGATGCTGGTCCGCCACGTCATGCCTTTCCCGGCCGTTGCCGGGCCTTTTCAAGCGGATTTCTGCGCCCCTGGCAAGATCAGGCTCGCCGCGGCGCGCCGGATGCGCTATGACTTGTGAACTTGGAAAAACGCGCTGACACAAACGGGCACCGACGTATCCCGCCAGGAGAACCGCCATGGACGTCCTGATCGTGGAAAGCGCGCGGGATCTCGCGCAGCGCTGGCACGATCACATGACGCGCCAGGGGCTTGAAGTGCGAGTCGCCCACACCCAGGCCCAGGCCGCCACCGCGCTCGACACCCAGGAATTCCAGGTGATCGTGCTCGACCTCATCCTCGAAGAGGGCAGTGCGCTGGCGATTGCCGATCTGGCCAGTTATCGCTACCCGGATACCAAGCTGATCTTCGTGACAGATACGGCCATGTTTTCCGACGGCTCGATCTTCGCGCACTGCGCCAACGCCTGCGCCTTCCTGCAATCGGATGTCCCGCCCGAGGATCTCACGGCGGTGGTGGAATACCACGGCGCGCGCCGGTAGCCGGACGGGGCGGCGCCGGGTCAGTCCGATTCGCGCTCCACGGTCTCGGCCGACTTGGTCACGACCTCGGAGCTGCGGGTCAGGGTGCGGTGCACCGGGCACTTGTCCGCGATCTCGATCAGCCGGGCGCGCTGCTCGTCGTCCAGGTCGCCTTCCAGCCGGATCACGCGGGTGAACTTGTCGGCCTTGGCGGTGCCGCCGCTCTCGGCGTCCTGCGCGTGCACCTTGTCGTGGCAGACGTCGACGCTGACATCGTCCAGCGGCCAGCCCTTGCGCCGCGCGTACATGCGGATGGTCATCGAGGTGCAGGCGCCCAGCCCCGCGCTCAGGAAGCCATAGGGCGAAAGCCCCCGGTTGGTGCCGCCATAGGCCTCGGGCTCGTCGGCCAGCAGATGGTGCTCGGGCCCGGCGTTGACGTCCTGCAGGAAGCCGCCCGGATCGGCCTCGCTCACGCGGACCACCCCCTCCGGCGCGCCCGGGGGCGGCGCCGGCGGGGTCAGGTCCAGGTAGCGCGTGGTCCAGGCCGCGATGACCTCGGCGGCATATTCGGCATCCTTGGGATCGGTGACCAGGTGATCGGCCTCGTTCAGCGTGACGAAGCTCTTGGGGTGCTTGGCGGTCTTGAAGATTTCCGCCGCGTTGTCGATGCCCACGATGGAATCGCGGGGGGCGTGCAGGACCAGAAGGGCCCGCCGCAGGCCGCGGATTTCCTCGGTCAGCGATTCGGCCTTCACGCTTTCCACGAAATCGCGCCCGATGCGCACCGGCCGGCCGCCCAGGTCCACCTCGGCCGTGCCCTGCGCGTCGATCTCCTCCAGCGCATCGTCGAAATTGTGCGTGACATGCTGGGGATCGTAGGGCGCGCCGATCGTGGCCACCGCGCGCGCGCTTTCGATCCGCCGCGCCGCCGCCAGCACCGCCGCGCCCCCCAGCGAATGCCCCACCAGGAGCGCGGGCGCCATGTCGCGCTCGGCCAGCGCATCGGCCGCATGCACAAGGTCCGCGACGTTCGAGTTGAACGAGGTGTTCTCGAATTCGCCCTCGGAATGGCCCAGGCCGGTGAAGTCGAAGCGCAGCACCGCGATTCCCGCCCCGGCCAGGCGCTGCGAGATCCGCTTCGCCGCCGGGATGTCCTTGGAACAGGTAAAGCAATGCGCGAACAACGCGGTGGCCAGGTGCGGGCCCTCCGGCAGGTCCAGGCGCGCGGCCAGCTCGGTTCCGGCATGGCCCGTGAAAGTCAGGCGTTCCGTCGGCATCGGTGCCTCCTCTTGTCCAGCTTGACGGCACCCTAAGAAGGCCGCCGGCCCGGCGCCAGCCCCCATCGGCCCGCGTCACGCAGATATGAGCCGTCCCCCGCCACGGATCCCCGCAATTCTAGGCGATTTGTCCGCAGAAAGCCGCGCCGTGCCGAGCGGCCGTTAACCCGCGCGCGCCATCCTGCGGGCCAACACGTCACCGGGATGCCGGCCATGAAACTGCGTCTGAAAACCCGCAACGATGTCTGGCTGTTCGCCCTGGCCGTCTCGGCTGCGGCGGCGCTGGGCTCGCTGGGGCTGCGGTTTCTTTTCCTGCCGCCCGATCTGTTCCTGCGTACGGCCCTGCCGGGCACCGTGGTGGTGCTGATCCTGGCCGCCCCCATCGCCGTCGTGGTGGGCGGGCGCCTGCGCCGGGCCGAGGGCCTGACCGCGCAGCTGGAACACGCCCTCAGCCACGATCCCCTGACCGGGCTGGGCACGCGGGCGCGCTTTCACGCGCGGGTCGCGGCCCTGCCGCCGGGACCCAAGGTGCTGGCGGTGGCCGACATCGACCACTTCAAGGCCGTCAATGACCGCTACGGCCACCCGGCCGGGGATTCCGCCCTGTGGCAGGTGGCGCAGGCCCTGCGCCGCAACTGCCGGCAGGGGGACGTGGTCGCGCGATTCGGCGGCGAGGAATTCGTGATCCTGCTTCAGGACGTGACGCCGCTGCAGGGTTACCGCGCCGCCGCTCGCCTGTGCCGGCGCATCCGCGAGGAACCGGTCGTGCTGGACGGTCAGCCGGTGCGCATCACCGTCAGCTTCGGCCTGGCGCCGCTCGAGGGGCCGGACGGGATCGAAACGGCGATGCGCCGCGCCGACCGCGCGCTTTACCGCGCCAAGGCCGATGGCCGCGACCGGGCCTGCGCCTACCAACCCGGCGTCGATGACGGGCCGCAACCCCCCGCCCCGGCTCAGCCCTTGCCCATCAACCGCGAGTCGAATGGATAACGGGTCAGGTTCTCGTATCCGTCCTCGGTGATCAGAACCTGGTCCTCCAGCTTGATCGAGAAGTCGCCGCCCGTTTCGCTGACCAGCGCCTCGACACACATCACCATGCCCGGCTCCAGCGGATAGTCGAAGGCGCCGGCCACCGCGCTATCGGGATAGACGACCAGCGGCCATTCGTCGCAAAGGCCCACGCCGTGCATCAGGCAGCCGTATTTCTGCGCCTGGTAGCGGTCCTCCAGCACATGGGTGCCGGCGCTGAGCTCGGGGATCGTCACCCCCGGCTTCAGCATCTCCATGTTGGACAGGATGTGCTCGTGCGCGTGGCGCATCGCCGCCACCATGTCCGGCCGCGGTGCGCCGTCGCCGATCCACCAGGTGCGCGAGATGTCGCAGCAGATGCCGTAGCTGCCCACCAGATCGGTGTCGAAGGCCACGATCTCGTTCTCCGACACGATCCGCGGGCCGCACTCCTGGAACCACGGGTTCGTCCGCGGCCCCGAGGCCAGAAGCCGGGTCTCGATCCACTCGCCGCCGCGGCGGATGTTCTCGGCGTGCAGGACCGCCCAGATGTCGTCCTCGCTCACCCCGCCGCGGGGAACGGCCGTGCGCGCGAAGCGCTCCATCTCGGACACCGCCGTCTCGCAGGCGTGCATGGCGCAGCGCATCGCCTTGATCTCGTCGGGGCCCTTGACCGCGCGGGTCTTCTCGGTGACCTCCTCCCCCTCCATCACCTGCAACCCCTGCGCTTCCAGCGCGCGCAGCCCGTGCAGCGTGGGCTTGTCCACGGCCAGCCGCCGGTTGCCGGGCGCGTGTTCGGCCAGCAACGCGGCGACCTCCTTGGCGAACCGGTCGGCGGCCACGTCGATCTTGTCGCCGCGATCGAAGTAGAACAGATCCGCGCCCGAGCGCCGCTCGCGCACCAGCGGGTTGAAGTCGCTGAGAAACGTCGCGCACTTGTAATCCCAGATCACCATGTAGCCGTCCGCACAAAGCAGGACCGCCCGGAACGGATTGTGCGCGTTCCAAAGCTGCATGTTGGTGGAATCGGTGGCGTAGCGGATGTTCATCGGATCGAACATCAGGATCCCGGCATGGTCGCGCGCCACCACCGCCGCGGTCAGCCGCCGCCATCGGTAGCGCCGCATCGCGTCCAGGTCGGGCAGCTCCAGCCCCGCTGCGGCCCATTCCGCGAAGGCCAGTTGCGTCGGCCCGATCTCGGCCCGGTCGTTGTCGTTCGGGCTGCCGTCGGCCAGAGTGCCGTCCCGCGCCGGCTCGATCTTGCGCCTGTCACGGTAGTGTTCGTTCATCGTGGTCCCTCCCCCGGCCAGACTGCCAGCGGGAGGATTGGACGCATGCTGGATTGCGACAGCCGCGGGTGTCGCTTTCGGGCGCGGGCGGCCGGGCGAGGGTACCGATCGCCCGTACGGCTCGTACGAACCGTACGGGCGTCAGGCGCCGCGTACCGCGTCGATCATGCGCTGGACGTTGTCGGGATCGGCATCGGGGGTGATCCCGTGGCCAAGGTTGAAGATATGCGGCCCCCCGCGGAAGGCCGAGACGATGCGCCGGCTCTCCTCGACCAGCGCGGGCCCGCCCGTAACCATATGTTTCGGCGAAAGATTTCCCTGCACGCAGCCCGAGACCTGAACATGTTCCGCCGCCCATTCGGGGCTGACCGAATCGTCCAGGGCCACGCAGTCGGCCCCGGTTTTCTCGTGGAATCCTATGTACTTGTCCCCTGCCTGCCGCGGGAAGGCGATGACCGGCACGTTGCCATGGCGGGCCTTCAGTTCCGCGGTGATCCGCCGCGCGGGGGCGGTCGCGTAGGTTTCGAAATCTTCATCGTTCAGCGATCCCGCCCAGCTGTCGAAGATCTTCACGCATTCCGCGCCCGCCGCGATCTGGGCGGAGAGATACTCGATCGTGGCCGCGGTCAGCCGTTCCATGAGCGCGTCGAAAAGTTCTTTGTTTTCAGACTTCAAGGCATGCGCGGGCCCTTGGTCCGGGGTGCCCCGCCCGGCAATCATGTAGGTGGCCACGGTCCAGGGGGCGCCGGCGAATCCGATCAGCGTGACGTCGCCGGGCAAGGCGCCGGTCAGGTTGCGCACGGTCTGGTAGATCGGGTTCAGGGTTTCGTGGATGTCCGCCGCCGGGGCCAGGCGGTCGAAATCGGCCTGCCCGGTCACCGTGGACAGCCGCGGCCCTTCCCCCTTCACGAACCACAGGTCCGCGCCAAGTGCTTGGGGCACAAGAAGAATATCGGCAAACAGGATCGCCGCGTCGAAATGGTAACGCCGGATCGGCTGCAGCGTGACCTCGGTCGCCAGGTCGCTGTTGTAGCACAGCGACAGGAAATCCCCTGCCTGTTCCCGTGTCGCGCGGTACTCCGGCAGGTAGCGCCCCGCCTGGCGCATCATCCAGATCGGCGGCACATCCTGTGCCTCGCCCGCCAGTGCCCGCAAGATCGTCTTTTGCCCGGTCATCGTCACCTCCATCGCCGGCCAACCCCTCACCCCGGGGCCTGCCGATGTCAAGGCCGCTTGCCACCACCCCGCGGCGTGGATAGACCGTTGCCATGACAATCGACCTGCCCACCCCCCACCGGCCGATGAAGCTCGGCACCCGCGGTTCTCCCCTGGCCCTGGCCCAGGCGCACGAAACGCGCGACCGTCTCGCCGCGGCCTTCGATCTTCCCCGGGATGCGTTTGAAATCAAGGTGATAAAGACCACCGGGGATCGCGTTACCGACCGCCCGTTGAAGGAAATCGGCGGCAAGGGCCTGTTCACGCGCGAGATCGAGGAGGCGCTCCTGACCGGCGAGATCGACCTCGCGGTGCATTCCATGAAGGACATGCCGGTTCTTCAGCCCGAGGGCCTGGCGCTTGACACCTACCTGCCGCGCGAGGATCCGCGCGATGCCTTCGTCTCGCCCGCGGTCAGTGGCCTTGCCGATCTTCCCGAGGGGGCAAGGGTCGGCACGTCGTCGCTGCGGCGCCGGGCGCAGGTACTGGTAGCCTACCCGCGCCTGGAGGTGGTGGAATTTCGCGGCAACGTCCAGACAAGATTGAGAAAACTCGACGACGGTGTCGCCGCCTGCACCTTCCTGGCGATGGCCGGGCTCAAGCGGCTGGATCGCACCGACGTGGCCACGGCGGCCATCGCCCCCGAAGAGATGCTGCCCGCCCTCGCCCAAGGGGCGATCGGAATCGAGCGCCGCGCCGAAGACAACCGCGCCGCCGACATGCTGGCGGCCATCCATGATGCCGAAACGGGCAAGCAGCTGGCAGCGGAACGGGCCTTCCTTGCGGCGCTCGATGGCTCCTGCGAGACGCCGATTGCCGGGCTGGCCGAACTGGAGGGCGGAACCCTGCGGTTGCGCGGCGAGATCCTGCGCCCCGACGGCAGCGAGTGCCTCAGCGACGATCAGCGCGCCCCGATCGAGGACGGCGCGGAGTTGGGCCGCGAGATGGCCGGCAAGCTTCTGGCGCAGGCGGGCGAGGGATTCTTCGACTGGCGTCAGTGACTTAGACCCCGGGCAGGACCTTGGCGGGATTCATGATGCCCGCCGGGTCGATGGCCTGCTTCACCGCACGCATCGTTTGCAGGGCCACCGCGTCCTTGCGCCGCGCCATCGAGGGCTTCTTGCTGATCCCGATGCCATGCTCGGCCGAGAAACTCCCGCCCAGGTGCAGCGCCACGTCCTCGACCGCCTCCATGATGGCATCGTGCACCGCCGGCGCGTCGGTGGCCGGCCAGACGGTGTAATGGATGTTGCCGTCGCCCAGGTGCGCCACGGTCATGTCCCGCGCCCCGGGTTCGATTTCCCGCAGGCGCCGCGCCATGGTCTCCAGAAAGGTCTGGACCTTGTCCAGCGGCACAGAAATATCGTTGTTGACCATGGGCTTGCGAGTGAGGGCTACCTCCGCCGCCGCCTCGCGCCGGGCCCACATCTCGCTGCGTTGCGCCTCGGTCCTGGCGACCACGGCATCCAGAACGGCGCCGGTTTCCAGAAGATCGGCCAGGACCGTCTCGAGGTGGTTGACCACCGGCAGGCTGCCATCGGGGGCTGGGTGCGCGTCACGCGCCGACAAGGCGCCAACCTCCACGAGGATATTCACCTCGTGCCGGTCGGCGAAGGGCGGGCGGCTGTCGGGGAATTTCCTCGCATAGGCGTCCAGGTAGGCACCGGGCATGTATTCGAAGGCTTCCACCGCTCCGCCGGTTTCCGCCTGCAGGCGGTTGAGAAGGCCGAGCGCCGCATCGAGCGAGGGCGCGGCGACCATTGCCGTGGCATGCGCGCGCGGCCTGGGGTGAAGCTTCAGAACGGCGGCGGTGATGATGCCGAGCGTCCCTTCCGCACCGATCAGCAGGTCGCGCAGGTCGTAGCCCGAATTGTCCTTGTGCAGCGCGCTCATCAGGTCCAGCACCTCGCCCGTGGGTAGCACCGCCTCCAGCCCCAGGCACAGATCCCGCGCATTGCCGTAGCGCAGCACGTTCGACCCGCCGGCATTCGTGGACAGGCAGCCGCCGATCATGGCCGATCCCCGGGCGCCAAAGGTCAGCGGAAAGATCAGGTCCGCCTCCTCGGCCGCGTCGTGCAGGCGCGAGAGGATCACGCCGGCCTCCACCACGGCGATGCGGGCCTCGGGGCGGATTTCGCGCACGGCGGTCATGCGGTCCAGCGAGACCATGATCGCACCTTCGCCCGCGCTGCCCCCCGACAGGCCGGTGTTGCCGCCAACGGGCACCAGCGGCGTGCCGGTCTGGTTGGCAAGGCGGACGATCCGGGCCACTTCGGGCGTTGCAGCGGGGCGCGCGACCGCCAGCGGCGTCCAGCTGTAGGCGCCGGTCCAATCGCGTGTCCAGGCCGCCGCGGCCGCGCCCTGTGCCACGTTCGCGGGGCCGACGATCTGTTCGAGCTCGGCAAGGATGTCGGTGTTCGCTGCGTCTGTCATGGCGGAACATTGCGACAGCCGCGCCCGGGGCACAAGCGGGCTGGACGTTTACGGGCGGTGTTCTAAGCTTTCCCCCAAGCATCATGGAGACCGAGATCATGCCCCTGCCCATCCTGCGCCGCCTTGTCTGTCTTTTCCTCGCCGTCACGGCCGTCGGTGCCGCCGCCGCGGCAGAGAACGACTGGCGCTTCGACTCGATCGATGGCGGGCAGATCACGCTGTCACAGTGGCAGGGGCAGCCGATCCTGGTGGTCAACACCGCGTCCCGCTGCGGCTTCACCGATCAGTACGACGGATTGCAGGCACTGTACGACCGTTACCGCGATGCGGGCCTCGTTGTGCTGGCGGTGCCCTCGCAGGATTTCAAGCAGGAACTCGCGACGAACGAGAAGGTCAAGGAGTTCTGCGAACTGAACTTCGACCTCGACATGCCGATGACCACGATCACCCCGGTCCGCGGGGAGGGGGCCCATGATTTCTACAAATGGGTGGCGGCATCGACGGGGTTCGCGCCCGCGTGGAACTTCAACAAGATCCTGCTGGGTCCCCGGGGCGAGGTCGTGGCGACCTACGGGTCGATGGTGCGCCCTCAGGCGCCGCGCCTGACCCGCGAGATCGAGGCGCTGCTTGCCGCCGGATGATGGCACCGGAGGTCGACATTTCTGTCCCAATCGCCCTTGACGACGTGGATGGCCTGTCATACCCAGCAGCGCGGTCTGGCGGAGTAGCTCAGTCGGTTAGAGCAGTGGAATCATAATCCATGTGTCGGGGGTTCAAGTCCCTCCTCCGCTACCACGACCTTTTCCAACCGGATTGCAAGACCGGCTGATGGCCCGCCCCGCCGGGGTATCGTGTCTTGATGTGGTGCGTGCAAGTCCCCCTTGAACCGCGCGCCAGCACAGTCCTGCGCCCTGCCGCCGAAGCTGTCCGGTTGACCGTTTCCGCGACGATGCGCGATTCGGCATCCCCGCGGCCGTTCAACGCACGACGTAGACAGAGCACTCCGAGTGGCGCACCACCCGGGCGGCGTTCGGCCCCAGCAGGTAATCCTTGAAATCCGGCTTGTGCGCGCCGATCACGATCAGCCCCGCGCCGTCGGCCGAGGCGACATGCAGGATCTCGTCATAGGCGTTTCCGGTGGCGACGATGTGGCGGACCTTCTCGTTCGCCTCGGCGCCGAGCGTTTCCTCCACCAGCTCGTTGAGGCGCCGGCGTGCTTCCTCGACCGCCTTTTCGTGGTGGTGGCTGTCGAAGTAGCTGCCCACGACGCTCATGCCGTAATCGGGCACCACGGTGATGACGTCCAGTTGCGCCCTGTCCATCTCGGCCAGTTGCGCCGCGCGCGCCAGCACCTTTGCGTCGCGGTCCTCGTTGCTGATGTCGACGGCGCAGAGCACCGGTTTCTCGCGGGTCATGCGGGCACTCCTTCGGGCTGGCGTTTCATCCGCATGCGCTGCAACAGGGCAATGAGGCCCAGAAGCACGAAGGCCGGGATGAAGATCAGTTCCTGCGGCGGCTGATCGGCCGGTGCCTTCACGGATTCGACCGTCACCGGCGTGTCGGCGTAGAAGTCGAAGCTCTTGAGCACCTCCTCGTAGGGCGTGCCGAACATAGGCTGTTCGAGCTTCGCGACTCCGTCTTCGGTGCGGATGGTCAGCCCCGTCCGCTCCAGCCGCTCGGCGCCGCTGCCCTCTTCCTCGATGGCCAGCAGCAAGGTCGTCTCCTTGGGTTCGCCGGTCAGGAAATCGACGCCGGAGACCACCATGCGCACTTCGTCGCCCACCTCGGCACGGTCCAGTGCCTGTTCCAGCTTGGCCGGCTCCACGGTGTCGAAGGGCGGCTGGATCCGGTCCATGAAGAAATCGGGCCGGAACAAAGAGAACGCCACGAGGATCAGCAGAACGCTTTCGTAGATGCGGTTGCGCGTCAGGAACCACCCCATCGACCCGGCGGTGAATACCAGGATCGCGATCGACGCGACGACGAAGATGAAGATCCCCTGCAGCCAGCCCACGTCGATCAGCAGAAGATCGGTGTTGAAGATGAACATGAAGGGCAGGATCACGGTGCGCAGCGAATAGAAGAAGGCGGTGAAACCCGTGCGGATCGCATCGCCCCCGGACACGGCGGCGGCGGCGAAACTGGCCAATCCGACGGGTGGGGTGACATCCGCCATGATCCCGAAATAGAACACGAACAGGTGCACGGCGATCAGCGGCACCAGCAGGCCGCCCTCGGCACCCAGCTGCACCACCACGCCGGCCATCAGCGAGCTCACGACGATGTAGTTGGCCGTCGTCGGCAGCCCCATGCCCAGCACGAGGCTGAGCAGGCCGACCATCAGCAGCATCAGCACGAGGTTGCCGCCCGACATGAACTCCACCAGCCCGGCCATCACCTGCCCCACGCCGGTCAGCGTCACGGTGCCCACGATGACGCCGGCCGTGGCGGTGGCCAGCGCGATGCCGATCATGTTGCGCGCCCCGTCGATCAGCCCGCCGAGAAAGTCGATCACGCCATAGCGCACGGCCATGGCGATATCGCTTTCGCCGCGGAAGGCCGCCTTGATCGGCCGCTGCGTCAGCAGGATGACGAACATCAGCGCGGTGGCCCAGAAGGCGCTGAGGCCGGGCGATTTCTGTTCGATCATGAGCAGATAGACCAGCACGATGATCGGCAGCAGGTAATACAGCCCGCAGCGGTAGATCTCGCCCACGACCGGCAGGCGCACGTCCTCGGCCATGGGGTCGTCGGGCTCAAGGTCGGGCACCTGCGCGGCAAACCACAAAAGGCCCAGGTAGGCGATACCGATCACGACCGCGAAGATCCATGTCGCGCCATCGGGCACCAGCGCGGTGATCCAGCCCACGGGGAACTTGACCGCGTAGCAAAGCAGCGCGAAACCCGCGAAAAAGGCCGCCATGCCGCCGATCGTGCGGCCCAGGCTGACCACCCGGTCGCCCAGGGTGGGCATGTTGTTCTTCACCGCCTCCAGATGGACGATGTAGACCAGCGCGATGTAGCTGATGGCCGCCGGCAGGAAGGCGTGTGTGATGACCGCGACATAGGAGATGCCGACATATTCGACCATCAGGAAGGCCGCGGCGCCCATCACGGGCGGCATGATCTGGCCGTTGACCGAAGAGGCCACCTCGACCGCGCCGCCCTTTTCGGAGGTAAAGCCCACGCGCTTCATCAGCGGGATGGTGAAGGTGCCGGTGGTCACCACGTTGGCGATGCTCGACCCCGAGATCAGCCCGGTCGCGGCCGAACCGACGACCGCCGCCTTGGCGGGGCCGCCGCGCAGGTGGCCCAATGCACCGAAGGCCATCTTGATGAAGTAGTTGCCGGCGCCGGCCTTCTCCAGCATGGCGCCGAAGAGCACGAAGAGGAACACGAACTTCGTGGACACGCCAAGCGCGATGCCGAACACGCCCTCGGAGGTCGTCCACATGTGGCTCATCGCCTTCTGCAGCGAGGCGCCCTTCCAGCGGATCACGTCCGGGACCCATTCGCTGTCGCCGAAAAAGACGTAGAGCAGGAAGATCGTGGCGATCACGGCCATGGCCGGGCCCAGGGCGCGGCGCGCGCCCTCGAACAGCAGGATCAGACCGGCCAGCGCGAACCACTTGTCGGTGTCGTCGGCCAGCCCGCCGTTGCTGACGATCTTTTCATAGAAGATCAGCCCGTAAAGCGCGATGAAGGCGCCAACGACGGCCATGATCCAATCCTGGATGGGGATGTAGCTGCGCGGGCTCGACCGCAGCGCGGGATAGGCCGTGTAGGCCAGGAAGATGGCAAAGGCCAGGTGCACCTGGCGCGAATTGTTCACGATATCCGTGGGGATGACATAGTTGGCGATCGGCGAGGCCAGCAGAACCTGGTAGAGCGACCAGACGATCGCCACCACGGCCAGGAAGGTGCCCACCGGGCCGGAGGGGCTGCGCGCGCCGGCATCGGTCGAGGCGACAAGATCCTGAAGCTCTTCCTCGCTCAGCTGGCTGCTGCCGGGCTTGTCCTGGGCCATCCGTGTGCCTCCAATTGCCGGAAGCCATGCGCGGCTGCCGTGAAAAGAGTATCGTGGAAAGGATACCTGGGTGACCGGGGGCGGTGTGCCGCCCCCGGTCAGTTGTCGTCAGGGCCGGATCATTCGATCCAGCCTTTTTCCTCGTAGTAAGTCTCGGCCCCGGCGTGCAGCGGCGCCGACAGCCCGCTCGATATCATGTCCTTCGGCTCGAGGTTCGCGAAGGCCGGGTGGAAACCCTTGAAGCTTTCGAAATTCTCGAAGACCGATTTCACGACCGTATAGACCGCATCCTCGGAGGTGTCGGTCGAGCTGACGAAGGTCGCGCCGACGCCGAAGGTCTGCGTGTCCTCGTCGGTGCCGCGATACATGCCGCCGGGCACGGTCGCCTTGCGGTAGTAGGGGTTTTCCTCGACCAGCTTGTCCACGGCCGGGCCGGTCACGTCCACCAGCACGGCCTCACAGGCTGTCGTCGCCTCCTTCAGCGATCCCGAAGGATGGCCCACGGTGAACACGAAGGCGTCGATCTGGTTGTCGCACAGCGCCTGGCTCTGCTCGGCCGACTTCAGCTCGGTCGCCAGTTCGAAATCGTCCTTGGTCCAGCCCTTGGCCTCCATCAGCACTTCCATGGTGCCGCGCTGGCCGGATCCGGGGTTGCCGATGTTGACGCGCTTGCCCTTGAGGTCGTCGAAGGTCTCGATGCCGGCATCGGCGCGGGCGACGACGTTGAAGGGCTCGGGATGGACCGAGAAGACCGCGCGGAGATCCTTGAACGCGCCGTCCTCCTCGAAGATCGAGGTCCCGTTGTAGGCATGGTACTGCCAGTCGGACTGCACCACGCCGAAGTCCAGTTCGCCCTGGCGAATGGTCTTGAGGTTGTAGACCGAACCGCCGGTGGATTCCGCCGAACAGCGGATGCCGTGCTCATCGCGGTTCTTGTTCACCAAACGGCAGATCGCGCCACCGGTCGGGTAGTAGACACCGGTCACGCCGCCGGTGCCGATGGTGATGAATTCCTGCGCAAAGGCGGCCGGCGCCAACAACGCGGCTGCGGCGGCCCCTGCGATCGTGAATTTGAATCTCGAGAACATCATGTACTCCCTCTTGGTTGATGTCATTGCGTTGAAGGCTCAACCGTCGCCCACTTCTTCCAGGCGGCGGTTCCGGTATTCGACCTGGGCAATCCGTTCGGTGGCTTCGGGGCCGGCCCGGTGGGCCAGCATCCCGATGATCGTTTCCACCAGGAAAAGGGTTGCCACGTAGGACGAAAAGAAATGCGGGCTGTCCGATGGCACCAGAAAGCCCGCGTGCGCCTGCCGCAGGGCCGGGCAGGCGTAACTGTCGGTGAGTACCACCACGTAGGCGCCCTGCTCGCGCGCAGCCTCGGCGGCGAGCAGCGCCTTGCGCGCGAAGGGCGGCTTGGTGACGATGACCAGTGCGTCGCGGTCGTCCAGATCGGCCAGCGCGCTGCCCATCGAGGCCCCCATGCGCCCGGCCATCTGCCAGTTGTCGGTCAGGAAACTGGCCATGTAGGCCATGTATTCGGTCACGCCCGTGGATCCCAGGGCCCCCACCAGCATCACGCGGCGCGCTTGCGCCAGGCGCTCGGCCGTGGCGACAAGCTCGTCGCGGTCGATACTGTCGGCCAGTCCCTGAAGGTTGGCCAGGCACGCTGTGCGATGGGCGTCGAAAAAGGCGGCGCCGCCCGCGCTCTCGTCGCCCTGGAGCCGGTCGGCGCGGTCGGCGAAGCTGTGGACGCGGCGCCCGATCGTCTCGCGCATGCCTTCGCGCAGGTCCTCGTAGCTGCCGTAGTCCAGCGTCCGGGCAAGGCGCGAGAAGGTCGCCGGAGACAGGCCGCTTTCCTCGGCCACCGCGCGCAGGCTGCGGGTCGCCGTGTCCACGGGGTTGCGGGCCACGTAGTCGCCCGCTTCGCGCAGGCGCGTGCTCAACACGTCGTACCTTTCGGCCAGCCTTTGCTCGAACGAGCCCTGCAAGACGTGCCTCCCCCTGTTGACCTCCGCTGCGAGCGTTCCATTTGTTTCACGCCTTGTCAACTTTTGCGTATTCTGTTTCAACTGCGCGGGGGCGGAGGATACGATGAGCCACGTTTTTCCAAGACACACGAAATCGGCGCCACCGCGGGCACAGCGCGGCGACGGCCCTTACCTGATCGACGCGGACGGCAAGCGGTACCTTGACGGGTCGGGCGGCGCGGCGGTGTCTTGCCTGGGCCATTCCGACCCGGACGTGATCGCCGCGATCAAGGCGCAGGTGGACACCTTGCCGTTCGCGCATACGGGATTCTTCACCTCCGCGCCGGCCGAAGCACTGGCCGACCGGCTCATCGCCCACGCGCCCGACGGGATCGAGAGGGTCTATTTCGTCTCCGGCGGATCCGAGGCGATGGAGGCCGCGCTGAAACTCGCACGGCAGTACTTCCTTGAGATCGGCCAGCCGGAGCGCCACCGCTTCATCGCCCGGCGGCAGAGCTATCACGGCAACACGCTGGGGGCGCTGGCCACGGGCGGCAACGCGTGGCGGCGCGCGCCCTTCGCGCCGATGCTGATCGAAACCTCGCATATCGCGCCGTGCTACGAATACCGCGATCGCGCCGCGGGCGAGACGCGCGAGGACTACGGACGCCGCGTGGCTGACGAGCTTGAGGCCGAGATCCTGCGCGTCGGCCCCGAACAGGTGATCGGCTTCGTGGCCGAACCCGTGGTTGGTGCCACTGCCGGGGCCGTGCCACCGGTGCCGGGCTATTTCAAACGAATCCGCGAGATCTGCGACCGCTACGGTATCCTGCTGATCCTCGACGAGGTGATGTGCGGCATGGGACGGACCGGCACGCTGTTCGCCTGCGAACAGGACGGCGTGCGCCCCGACATCGTGACCATCGCGAAGGGGCTGGGCGCGGGCTACCAACCGATCGGCGCCATGCTGTGTTCCCAGACAATCTACGCGGCTGTCGCGGCGGGCTCGGGCCTGTTCCAGCACGGGCACACCTACATGGGCCATCCCACCGCCTGCGCGGCCGCGGACACGGTTGTTCACAAGCTGACGGACGGCGGGTTGACCGACCGCGCCGCGCGCATGGGCGAGACCCTCGCCGCCGCACTGGAAGGGGCCTTCGGCCGGCACCCCCACGTGGGTGACATTCGCGGGCGCGGCATGTTCCGCGGCCTGGAAATCGTGGCCGATCGCGAAACCAAGGCGCCGTTTCCGCCCGAACGCGCCGTGCACCGTGATATCAAGCGCGCCTGCTTCGACGCCGGGCTGATCTGCTATCCCATGGGCGGCACGATCGACGGACGCAATGGTGACCACGTGCTGCTGGCCCCGCCCTTCATCCTCGACGAGGCACAGATCGACGAACTGGTGGGCAAGCTCGACACCGCCCTGGCGGAGGTGCTGGGCACGTGAGCCTTCCCCGGCTGATGGTCGCGCCCAACGGGGCAAGGCGCGGAAAGGCCGATCACCCCGCGCTGCCCGTCACCCTGCGCGAGATCGTGGACTGCGCGCGGGCCTGCCACGCGGCGGGCGCCGACGGGTTGCATCTGCACCTGCGCGATGACGCCGGCCGACACGTGCTGGACGCGGGTCTGTACCGCGCGGCACTGGCCGAACTGGCCGAGGCCGTGCCGGGCATGCGCATTCAGGCGACGACCGAGGCGGCGGGCCGCTACGGCCCCGAGCATCAGCGCAAGGTCGCGCTGAACAGCGGGGCGGCGTTGATCTCGGCCTCGGTCCGCGAAATCTGCCGCGACACGCCGAACGCGCAGGCGGCTGCCTTCTACGACCGCTGCGCCGGGGCCGGCATCGCGGTGCAGCACATTCTTTATGACACGGCCGACCTGGCGCTTCTGACGCGCGTGCTTCCGCCTGCGCTGCTGGCGGACCGGGGCCTGCAACTTCTCTTCGTTCTGGGGCGTTACGCCGAAACCGGCGACAGCGCGCCGGGGGACCTCGACCCGTTCCTGCGCGACCTCGCGGCCCGGGGCCTTGTCCCCGACTGGGCCGTCTGCGCCTTTGGCCGGGGGGAAACCGCCTGCCTGCGCCATGCGATCGACATGGGTGGCAAGGTGCGCGTTGGCTTCGAGAACTCGCTTTGGCGCGCGGATGGCACGCTGGCGCGCGACAACGCGCAGCGCGTGGAAGATATCCGGCGCCTTATGGACGATTAAGGCGAAACGCGATGCACGTCAGGCGCGGCCGGCGTCCGCCGAAAGGGCCAGCGCGTTGATCCCGAGGGTCTTGAGCGCCGCTTCCCACTTCTCGTTGTCCGGGGTGTCGAAAACGAGGGCGGAACCGGGGTCACAGGTCAACCACCCGTTCTGGGCGATCTCGGCCTCCAACTGGCCGGGGCCCCATCCGGCATACCCGAGCGCAATGAGCGCCTTGGCCGGCCCTTGGCCTTGCGCGAGGTCCTCAAGGATGTCCAGCGTCGCGGTCATCGCGAGCCCTGCGCCAACCGAGAGCGTCGAGATCGAGGAGTGATAGCCCTCGTCGTGCAGGACGAAACCGCGACCGGTTTCGACCGGGCCGCCGAAATGAACCGGCAAATTGCGCGCCTCGGGCCCCGCCGTTATCGAAAGTTGCTCAAGCAGGTCATGCAGGTGAAGCTCGCCGGTCGGCTTGTTCAAGACAAGCCCCATCGCGCCTTCGTCGGAGTGGGCACAGACATGGATCACGGAATGGGTGAAGCGCGGATCCCCCATGCCGGGCATGGCGATCAGGAGTTTTCCGGTAAGGTCGATATCGCTCGTCAAGCGCGGGCTCCGTTTCCGACTGCGTCAACAATGGGTGCGCGAAGGCCACTGTGCAAGCGCGGGTTCGCATGGAGGCGGCGAATTCTCGCCGGAACGTGACTTGGAATTCACCGGCGGATGGGCCATGTCAAGGGCATGATCCGGTACATGACACTCATGGTTCTGGCTGCGGCGGCAGCCCTGACTGCCCCGGCGCAGGCCGCGCCGGCGGCCGACATGGTGGAGGCGCGGCTTCTGCCCGGGTGGCGGGCGGCCGATGGCACGCATATCGGCGCGTTGGAGATTTCCCTGCGCGACGGATGGAAAACCTATTGGCGGGCCCCGGGCGATGCCGGCATTCCGCCGCGGTTCGACTGGCGCGGATCGCGCAACCTGGGCGATGTCGGCGTCGTCTGGCCGGTGCCCCGGACCATCTCGCAGAACGGCGTGCGCACCATCGGGTATGCCGACTCCGTCGTCCTTCCCTTGCGCATCAGCCCGCAGGACACCGGCCGGCCCGTGACCCTGAAGGGCGCGGTGGAAATGGGAATCTGCAAGGATGTCTGCGTGCCCGTCTCGCTCAAGCTGTCCCACGAGCTGCCGGCGGATGACACAGGCCGCGACCCGCGCATCGTTGCCGCGCTGGCGGCAAGACCCTTCACCGCGCAGGAAGCGGGCGTGGCTGACGTGTCCTGCCGGGTCAGCCCGATCGAGGGGGGGCTGCGCCTGAGGGCCGAGATCGATCTGCCCCGCCAGGGCCGCGACGAGATCGCCGTGATCGAGACCGACAACCCGGCCGTCTGGGTCGCCCAGGCGCAATCGGAACGCCGCGGTCGAAGCCTGGTGGCGGAAACCGAACTCTACCACGTCGACGGCAAGGCCTTCGCGCTGGATCGATCGGGCCTGCGCGTCACGGTGCTGGGCGACGGCAAGGCGGTGGATATTCAGGGCTGTCCCGCAGGTTGACGGCGGCGCAGGGCCTCGTTCAGGGCCATGACGGCATAAAGGACCAGCGCCAGCCCCGCGGCCCCCGCCAGGAAAAGCAGCAGTGCGGCCGTCATTGGCGCCATCTCTTGCAGCGGCGGCGCCGCCCGGCCAAGGATGGCAGGCAGATGGCCCGTTGCCAGGGTCGTGCCCATGGTCGCCGCCAGCCAGCCCAGAACCGCCGCCAGCCCGAAGACGAGCCCCAGGCGCAGTCGACGCCGCCGGGCCCGCAGGGCGCGGCGCAGCGCGGTCGTCTGACGCTGCACATCGCGCTGGACGGCCATCAGCGCCGGCACCACCAGCAGCACCAGCACCACGCCGAAGCCCAGCCCGTAGACCAGGGTGATGACCGTGGGTTTCAGGAACTGCGCCTGCTGGGACCGTTCGAACAGCAGGGGGGTCAGCCCCAGCACCGTGGTCGCCGTGGTCAGGATCACCGGCCGCAGGCGGTCCGCCGCGCCCTCGATGATCGCGGGGACGAGCCCGCGCTCGCGCGCATGTTCGTCGATGGTGGTGACCAGGACGATGGAGTCGTTGATGATGATCCCGGTCATCCCCAACAGTCCGACCACGGTGAACATGCTCAGCGGTACGTCCCACTGGTAATGGCCGTAGATCGTTCCCACCACGCCGAAGGGGATGATGGCCATGACCACCAGCGGCCGTGTCCAGCTGGCAAAGACCCAGGCCAGCACCAGGTAGATGCCGGTGAGCGTCAGGATGAGCCCCAGCCGCGCATCGTTGAGGAAATCGTCCTCCTGTTCCGACAGCCCTGACAGGCGCCATTCCACCTGGTGTTCGGCGGCGATGCCGGGCAGGATGTCCTCCTCCAGTGCCGTCATCACCTCGGCCGCGCGGGCCGGATCGTCCTCGGAGATGTCGCCGGTCACGCTGATCAGGCGGACGCCGTTCTCGCGCCGGACGGTGGAAAAGCCGGTCCGGCGATCGACCTGCACGATGTCTGCCAGCGGCACATAGCCGCCGCGCGGCGTGCGCAGTTGCGTTCGTTGGAGGAAGTCCGCGGTCAGCTCGCCCTCGGGCAGTTCCACCCGGATCGCGGCGCTACGCGGCCCCACCGGGTAGGTTGCCGCCTCGATGCCGCCCAGCCGGTGGCGCAGGACGCGGCCCAGATCGTCGATGGTGAACCCCAGCGCCTGACCCTGCGGCGTGAGATCGAGGATCAGTTCCTGTTTGTCGTAGGCCAGGTTGTCCTGCACGCCCGAAACCTCGGGATAGCGTGACAGCGCCGTCTTCAGGCCCTCCGACGCGTCCTTGAGATCCTCCGCCGCGGCGCCGAAGAACTCCACGTCCAGCGCGTCGCCCCCGGGGCCCGAGCGCCAGCCGCGGAAGCTGACGGTTTCGGCCAGGGGATGCCGCTCGACGCGCTCCTGCAGCTCGCCCACGAAGGCGAAGCTGGAATAGGGCCGCAGGTCGGCATCGATCAACTCGATTGCGATGCCGCCCAGCTGGTCGGGCTCCTTGGTGTCCGCCCCCGCAAGGCCGTAACCGGTGTTTCCGCCCACCTGTGCCATGACGTAGTCAAGCGGGTTGCGGCCGTGGCGCTCTTCGTACTCGGCGCCCAGCTCCTCGGTCGCGCGTTGCATCTCGCGCATCATCTCGAGCGAATCTGCGCGTGTCGCGCCCGGGGCCATGGCGAAATTGCCGGTGACGCTGCCGCGCTCGGGCGCGTTGAAGAACCGCCACTGCACCGATCCCTCGACGAACAGCGCCGCCTGGGACGCCAGCAGCACGACGACCCCGGCCAGAACGGGATAGCGGGCGCGGATCACGCCGGCCATGAAGGGGCGGAACAGGCGCTCGCGCACCCAGACGAAGCCGCGGTTCACCATGCGGCTTGGCCAATCGTACCAGTGCCGCTCGCGCGTGTGATGCAGGGCATGGGCCATGTGGTGAGGCAGGATGAGGAAGCATTCCACCAGAGAGGCCAGCAGCACGACGATCACCGTGAAGGGGATGTCGATGATGAGGTCCCCGAAACGTCCTCCGACAGCCACCAGCCCGAAGAAGGCGATGAGCGTGGTCAGCGTGGCCGAGAAGACGGGCAGTGCCATGCGCTGCGCGGCGCGCTCGGCGGCCACGGCCGGCGCCTCGCCGAACTTGCGGGCGCGGGCATCCGCGTGTTCGCCGACCACGATGGCGTCGTCCACCACGATCCCCAGGGTGATGATGAGCGCGAAAAGCGAGACCATGTTGATCGTCAGTCCGCCCACGTACATCAGCGCGATGGCCGTCAGCATCGCCACGGGAATGCCCGCGGCCACCCAGAAGGCCGTGCGCGCGTTCAGGAACATGAACAGAAGCGCCACGACCAGCGCGAGCCCGGTCAGCCCGTTGTCCAGAAGGGTGTCGAGCCGGCCCGAGATCGACTCGGCCCGCGTGCGGATCAGGTCGATGGATACGCCTTCGGGTAGCGTCTCCTCCATGCGGGCGGCGACCTCTTCCACGGTTTTCTGGATCTCGATGGCGTCGCCCCGGGCCGAGCGGTCCACCCGGATCGACATGGCCGGCGCCTCGCCCACGAAATAGCTGAGTTCGCGCGCGATGCCCTCCACGCGCACGCTGGCGACGTCGCCCACCGTCAGCTTTGATCCATCGGGGTTCGAGCGAAGGACGATCCCCGCGATCTGGTCCGGGGCACGCTTTTCCACGCCCGTGCGGACGCGCGCATTGGCCCCCGTGACGTCCCCGGCGGGGTCCGCGTCCACTTCGCCGGCGATGGCCTGCGCGATCTCGGCCATGGTGATGTCGTGGGCGATCAGGTTGGCCGAGGGCACCTCGACGATGGTCTCGGGCGCGGCCACGCCGCGGATCGTGGTCCGTGTCACGCCGGCATCGAACAGGCGGGTGACGAATTCGTCGGCGAACAGGCCCAACTGGTCGGTGGCCACGGGGCCGGTGACGACCACGTCCGTCACGCGGTCGCGCCAGGCGCCGCGGCGGACCTCAGGCTCCTCCGCCTCCTCGGGCAGCGTGGTGACGCTGTCCACCGCCGCCTGCACCTCGTCGGCGGCGCGGCCCATGTCCCAGCCCGGCTCGAACTCCAACTGGACGCTGGCGCGCGCTTCGCGGCTGGTGGCCTCGCTGCTTTCGACGCCGTCGACGGCCAGAAGGGCGGGTTCCAGGACCTGGACGATGGCCGAATCCACATCCTCGGCGCTGGCCCCCTCCCAGACGACCGAAACGGTCACGGAATCCACCACCACGTCCGGAAAGAACTGTGCGCGCATGCGCGGCATCGCGGCAAGCCCCAGCACGATCAGGACAACCAGCAGCAGGTTGGCGGCCGTGCGATGGCGCGTGAAGTAGGACAGCAGCCCCCCGGCCGCGGCGGAAACCCGGCGCGGCATGGCTCAGCCCCCCATCCGGGTTTCCAGCCGCTGCACCATGCCCGCGGGGACCCGCGGTTGCTGCAACTGGCCCAGCAGGCGGGTCTTGACGGCGTCGGGCATGTCGGTGCTGGCCTCGACGAAGGCGACGAGACGCGCTCGGCGATCGGGGGCGAGTTCCAGCATGCCGGGTGTTTCGATGGCCTTCGCATCCGGGGTTTGCCGCAGCGGGCGCACCTTGATCCCTTCTCCCAGGAGCGGGGACCGCTCGGTCACGACCGAGCGCCCCGCCAAGTCCGCGGCCCGCACAAGGATATCGTCACCCTGGCGGCGCATCAGCGTGACGGGCATGGCCTTCAGGCGGTCCTCGCCGTCCAGCACCAGCACCGTCCCGTCGGCGCCAAGCGCCGTCGCCGGCAGCCGGATCACCTCGGACAGCGGTGGCTCCTCGATCTTGACGGTGACGAAATCGCCGGGTTTGAGACCGCTGGCCGCCTCCAGCTGCGCGAAGAGCCGTCGCCCCGTCTGCCCCTCGCCGACATCGGCGCCCTCGCGCGTGATCATGCCCCGCGCGGCGAGGTCGAGGCCATAGACATCCAGCGCGACTTTCACCGGGGCCTTGATGAGCGCCCCGTCCTCTCCAAGTAGCCGGCCGTACTGCGGGGTGGAGACGCGAAAGGCCACTTCCAGCGCGTCGCCATCGACCAGTTCGGCCAGCTGTTCGTTGACCGAGACGAGCCCGCCCTCGACCACCGAGACAGCGTTGAGCGTGCCCGCGAAGTCGGCGGTGATGCGGGTGTCGGCGACCTGCCGCTCGGCCTCTTCCAGCGCGATCTCGGCGCGGGCCAGACGTGTCTCGGCCTGGTCCACGCGGGCCTCGGCCACGGCCAGCGCCTGCCGGCTGGACAGGACGGCCTGCCGGGCTTGCGCGGCGGCGAGTTCGGCGGTTTCCACGGCCGCCGCCGTGCCCACGCCGCGCCCTTCGAGATCCTTCTGGCGTTCGAAGGCACGCTGACGCAGCGCCGCCTGCGCGCGCGCGGCGGCCAGTTCGTCCTGTGCCAGCTCCAGCGCGCGCTCGGCCTCGCGCTGTTCGGCGCGGGCGTCCAGCATGTCGCTCTTGGCCCGGTCGAGAGCGGATTGGGCATCCGCGGGATCGATCCGGACGAGGGTCTGCCCTGCCCGAACCTTGCCGCCCTCCTGGAATTCGGGCGCCAGTTCAAGGATCGTGCCCGCGGTCTTGGCACGGATTTCAAGGGTGCGGCGGCTCTGGATCTCGCCGAAGGCGGTCAGCACCGGCACGATCGTCTTTTCCCGCGCCTCCACCACGTTGACGGCAAAGACCCGTTCGCGCCGCTGCGGCACCTCGCTTTCCTCGGAAAGCCGAGCCTGAACGGCCGAAAAGACCATGTGTCCGGCATAGACGAGCAGCCCGAGGGTCAGGGACAGAAGGAACAGGCCTGTCAGGCTGTGACGCAGAAACCGCATGGACCGCTACCCTCGCTGGGGCCTTTGATTGAATGCTGCATTATGTAGTCACGGTGCGGGGGATGCCAAGTTGGGGCATGATACGCGGGCCGGGGTTATTTCCGTCGCTGATGCTCGTCCAGGCGCGGCATGATCTCGACGAAGTTGCAGGGCCGGTGGCGGTAGTCGAACTGATGCGCCAGGATCTCGTCCCAGGCATCCTTGCATGCCCCGGGGCTTCCCGGCAGCGCGAAAAGGTAGGTGCCCCCCGCGACACCGCCGGTGGCCCGCGACTGCACGGCGCTGGTGCCGATCTTGTTCATGGACACGATCGTGAAGACTGTGCCAAAGGCGTCGATCTCCTTCTCGTAGACGTCGCGATGCGCCTCGACGGTCACGTCCCGGCCCGTCAGGCCGGTCCCCCCCGTCGAGATCACGACATCCACGCCCGCGTCTGCGACCCATTCGCGCAGCTGGTCGGCGATCTGCGCGCGCTCGTCACGGACCACCATGCGATCGGCCAGGATGTGCCCTGCGGCCTCGATCCGGCCGGCCAGGACCTCGCCCGACCGGTCCTGATCCAGTGCGCGGGTGTCGCTCACCGTCAGGACGGCGATGCGGACGGGGATGAATTCCTTGCTTTCGTCGAGGCGGCTCATTCTTGTTCAGGTCCTTTCCATCAATGCCAGGCGCAGGGCGAGTGCGCCGAAGATTCCCGCGCTCAGGTAATTCAGGGTCCGCGCGACCCGGGCCGATCCGGCAAGCCGCCGACCCAGGCCCCCGGCGAAGATACCGACGATCCCGTTCACGACGAATCCCCCCGCAGCCAGAAGCGTGCCAAGGATCAGGAACTGTCCCAGCACGCCACCGTCGGCCGGTGTCACGAATTGCGGCACGAAGGCCAGAACGAAAAGGATCACCTTGGGATTGGTGAGGTTCACCACGAGACCCTGCCGAAACGCGCGGGCGCTGCCCTGCGGCAGGGGGGCGCCGGTGCGCAAGGGGTGGCGCAGCGCCGCGCCGGCCAGCCACAGCAGATAGGCCACGCCGGCCCATCGGATCGCGTCGAACAGCCAGGGCAGGGCGCGCACCGCCGCGCCGACGCCGATCCCGGCCAGCGCCACGTGCACCATGACCCCGGCCGCCACGCCGGCGCTGGCCGCCACCGCGGGCCGTGCCCCGGCGCGCAGCCCCTGGCCCAGGCAGAACATCATGTCCGCGCCCGGTGTCAGGTTCAGCGCGATCGCGGCGGGCAGAAAGGCCAGCAGTTGCAGGGGGTCGATCACGTGCTCACCTCGAACCAATTCGCCGTGGGCCCCAGATTGACGACCCGGCTGTCCCCGATCCGCCCGGTCACGCCCCAGCTGTCATGCACGTGACCACAGAGCGCCAACCGCGGCTGAAGCCGTTCGGTCGCATCGCGGATCGCTGTCGAGCCGACGGACAGCCCCTGCGATGTCCGGTCGGCCACGCCCTTCGGTGGCGAATGGGTGACAAGGATGTCGGCCCCCGTGCAGGCGGCGAGCATGTGCTCGGCCTCGTCTTCGGACAGGTCGCACGACCAGGCGCCGAAGGGCGTCCGGGGCACGCCGTAACCCAGCCCGAAGATCGCCACGCCGGCCACCGTGGTGCCCTCGCCGTGCAGGACCGTCATGCCGGATCCCGCCGCGGCGCGCAGTTCCGCGGCGCTTTCGGCATTGCCGGGCACGGCCACCATCGGCGCCGCGAGGCCCGACAGAAGGTTCAGGGCCTCCTCCAGGCCCTCGCGCATGTTGCAGAAGTCGCCGGCGCCGATCACCAGGTCGGCCTCGGTGCTGGCCGCGACCAGCGCCTCGGCGCGCCGACGGGAGTGGTGGAGGTCGGAAAAGGCGAGGATTTTCATGGGGCCTCTCTCAATCGCGCCTGCAACTCCAGAAGGTCTGCCCAGGCCTCGCGCTTGGCGCCGGGGTTGCGCAGCAGGTAGGCGGGGTGGAACATCGGCAGCGCCGGGCGCCCATAGGCCTCTGCCCACTGCCCGCGCAGGCGGGTGATGCCGCGCCGGCCCAGGCCGGCCTGGCAGCTGATGTTGCCCATCAGCACCACCAGGCGCGGCGCCGCCAGTTCGACGTGGCGCTGCACGAAGGGGCGCAGCATGGCGATTTCCTCGGGTTTGGGGTCGCGGTTCTGCGGCGGCCGCCAGGGCAGCACGTTGGTGATGTAGACCGCGTGTTCGGCGCTTTCGGCATCGCGGGCCATGCCGATGGCCTCCAGCATGCGGTCAAGCAAACGGCCCGCCCGGCCGACAAACGGTTTGCCCTGCATGTCCTCGTCGCGGCCCGGCGCCTCGCCCACGATCATCACCCGGGCCTGGGCGTTGCCGTCGGCGAAGACCAGGTTGCGCGCCCCGCGCTTCAGATCGCAGCGGTCGAAGGCGGCCAGCGCAGTGCGCAGATCCGCCAGATCGCCGGCGGCGGCGGCGGCGGCCCGGGCCTCGGTGACGGGGTCGTCCTCCGTGTCCTGCGCCGGCGCGGCCGCCGTGGCGCCGGCGCGGGGGGCGGGCTCCCGGGCCGGGGGCGCATCGGCCGTTGCCGGGGTCCGCGCATCGGCGTAGCGGTTCACGGGCACATCCCCGATGGCCTCGGTCGCGCCGAGTTCGATCTGCCATTCCAGCAGGGCTTTCGCGGTGTGCGGGTCCAGCGCCGATTCCATGCCGAACAAGCTATCCCGGCGCCCGCCGCGGGAAAAGCGGGCAATGCGTCACCCGCCCGCCTTGCCCCGCCGCCGCGTGGTTTCTATAAGCGGGCTGGATCACGAACGGAGCGGCGGATGAGCTTTACACAGTCCCATCTTCTGGGGATCGAGCCCCTGGCCCCCGCCGAGATCACCGCGATCCTGGATCTGGCCGAGCATTACGTCGCGCTGAACCGCCGCGAGGTGAAGCACGCCGAGGCCCTGGCAGGCCTGACCCAGATCAACATGTTCTTCGAAAGCTCCACCCGCACCCAGGCCAGTTTCGAGATCGCCGGCCAGCGGCTGGGGGCGGACGTGATGAACATGGCGATGCAGGCCAGTTCCATCAAGAAAGGCGAGACGCTGATCGACACGGCGATGACCTTGAACGCGATGCATCCAGATCTTCTGGTCGTGCGCCATCCCCAGTCAGGGGCCGTCGATCTGCTCGCGCAGAAGGTGAACTGCGCGGTGCTGAACGCCGGCGACGGCCGGCACGAGCACCCCACCCAGGCCCTGCTGGACGCCCTGACCATCCGCCGCGCCAAGGGGCGATTGCACCGCCTGTCGATCGCGATCTGCGGCGATATCGCGCACAGCCGCGTGGCGCGGTCCAACATCCAGCTTCTGGGCAAGATGGAAAACCGCGTCCGCCTTGTGGGGCCGCCCACGCTGATGCCCGCGCGGATCGGCGATTTCGGCGTCGAGGTTTTCGAGGACATGGAAGAGGGGCTGCGCGACGTTGACGTCGTGATGATGCTCCGCCTGCAGCGCGAGCGGATGGACGGCGGCTTCGTGCCGTCGGAGCGGGAGTATTATTTCCGCTACGGGCTGGACGCCGAGAAGCTGGCCGTGGCCCGCGACGATGCCATCGTCATGCATCCCGGCCCCATGAACCGCGGGGTGGAGATCGACGGCGAGATCGCCGACGATATCAACCGCTCCGTCATCCGCGAACAGGTGGAAATGGGCGTGGCCGTGCGCATGGCCGCGATGGACCTGCTGGCCCGCAACCTGCGCGCCCGGACCGCAGAGGTGATGGCATGAGCGCGCGAATCCAGGTCCCGGCCAACGAACACGGCGTCGTCCGGGTCTTCCAGGTGGACCTCCCCGAGCACGAGATCGCCCGCTTCACCAACAGTAACGGCACCTGGCCGCTGCGCGAGGCCCTGGGTGCAGAGCACCTTGATCCCGACCACGTCGAGGTTTTCCCCGTCTCCGATCTGGAGGGCGTGGGCCTTCCGGGCTACCTCGAAGAGGGCTTGGGGATCCCGTTCGAAGAACTCGATGACATGCGCGGCCGCCTGGAGGCGCTGAGCGGGCCGGTCATGGTGGTAACCTCGCGCGCCTTCGGCGGCACCGACCAGGCCCTGTCGCCGCGGCATCCCCTGCGCCATGTCGCCACGTTCCACGAGCGGCGCAAGCCGGTCAGCTTCGGCCCCCTGCCGTCGGAATCGGCCAAGGGAAGCGTGGCCACCGCCCCGTCCGAGGATACGCGCGCGGCCCGCGGCGCCCGCCGCGCCGCGATTGTGGCCCTGGCGGGCCTGCTGCTGGCCGGGCTCCTGCTCGTGGTGATCCTCGCATGAGCGGGCCTGAGGTTCCCCTGGGCGAGGGCGAGCGGCTCCTGGTCTCCTTTCCCGCCGACCGGCGGACGTACTGGCGCGATCACGCCTGGCTTGCGGCGCTGGCCATGGCCCTGGGGATGGGGGTGCTGTGGGCCATCGGCAACCCCCATGTCTGGACAGGCGCCATCGGCGGCCTTGCGGCGGTCGCGGTGCGTGCCTTCTATCTGGCCTCGGAAGAGGCCGAGGCCCGCTGGGACCTGACGAACCGGCGCTTGCTGGGCCCGGACGGGCGGTCGGTGCACCTCAGCGATATCGAGAGAACCCGCACCCTGGGCAGCGCCGTCCAGGTGATTACCCGCGGCGGCGACAAGCACCTGCTGAAATATCAGGCCGACCGCGATGCCACCAGGCAGCGAATTGAACGCGCCATTGCCGGAGGTCGAGGATGAGCGACAAGACGGACGCCCCCGCAGATCAAAGACCGCGGGCCGAGCGGGTGTTGCGGCGGGCGGTGCTGAGCATCCACGTCCTTCAGCTGCCGCTGTTCTTCGGGCTGATGCTCGCGCTCCTGGTGCTCACCGTCAGTTTCTTCTACGCCCTGGGCGAGGCCGTCTACACCCTGGATTTCCTGGACCGCGACAAGACGATCCTGCTGGTGCTGGACCTTCTGGACATGGTGTTCATCGCCAACCTGATCGTGATGGTCATGGTGTCCGCCTACAATGCCTATTTCGCCGCCACCCGGCGCGGGTTGCGGCGGGACGGGCTGTTCATCTACAGCGACGAGTTCCAGCCGGTGAAGACGCGCATCGCCGCGACCCTGGTCATCATCACCGGGATCCATCTGGTCCACGAAGTGCTGGCCGGGGATCCCGGCGATCCCTACGACCTGCTGGTGCTGGGCGCCACGCATCTGATCCTGCTGGTCAGCGCGGCGGTCTTCGTCGTCGTCGGCCGCTACGAGAAGCGGGTTTCCCCCGAACATGAAGATGCCGCCGATCAGAAGGGGGACGAGAATGGCAAGTGACGAACCGCATCGGGCCGACGCCCCTGCGCAGGGGCGGGTCCTGTTCACCAACGCCCGGCTGATCGACCCCGAAGCGGACACCGACGCGCCGGGCTGGCTGCTGGCCGAGGGCGGGGTGATCCGGGCCACGGGGCAGGGTGGCGCTTTGCCGGACGCCGCCCGGCGCGTCGATTGCGGCGGGCACTGTCTGGCGCCCGGCATCGTGGACATCGGCGTCAAGGTCTGCGAGCCGGGCGAGCGGCACAAGGAATCCTATCGCTCGGCCGGCCTGGCCGCCGCCGCCGGCGGCGTGACGACCATGGTCACCCGTCCCGACACCGTGCCGGCCATCGACAGCCCCGAGACCCTGGAATTCGTCAGCCGCCGTGCGCGCGAGGCCGCGCCGGTCAATGTCCTGCCCATGGCCGCGCTCACCAAGGGGCGCGCGGGCCGGGAGATGACCGAGATCGGCTTCCTGCTGGATGCCGGCGCCGTGGCCTTCACGGATTGCGACACCGTCGTGCGCGATACCAAGGTTCTGGCGCGGGCCCTGGCCTATGCCCGGGGCCTCGGCGCGCTGGTGATCGGCCACTGCCAGGAGCCGGTCCTGTCGGCGGGGGCTTGCGCCACCTCGGGCAAGTTCGCCTCGCTGCGCGGCCTGCCCGGTGTCTCGCCCATGGCCGAGCGGATGGGGCTGGACCGCGATATCGGCATGGTCGAGATGACGGGCGTGCGCTACCATGCCGACCAGATCACCACGGCCCGCGCCCTGCCGCCGCTGCAACGGGCCAAGCGCAACGGGCTGGACATCACGGCCGGCACCTCGATCCATCACGTCACGCTCAACGAGTTCGACGTGGCCGACTATCGGACCTTCTTCAAGCTCAAGCCGCCCCTGCGGGCCGAGGAGGACCGGCAGGCGGTGGTTGCCGCGCTTCGCGAGGGCCTGATCGATATGCTTTGCTCGATGCACACCCCGCAGGACGTGGAGTCCAAGCGCCTGCCCTTCGAGGAGGCGGCCAGCGGCGCGGTGGCGCTGGAGACGCTGCTGCCGGCGGCGCTGCGGCTCTATCATGCGCAGGAGATGGACCTGCCGGGGCTGTTTCGGGCCATGGCGCTCAATCCCGCGCGCCGCCTTGGGCTGGAGGCCGGCCGGCTGGCCGCGGGCGCCCCGGCCGACCTGGTGCTTTTCGATCCCGATGCGCCCTTCGTGCTCGACCGCGCGACGCTGCGCTCGAAATCGAAGAACACGCCGTTTGACGGTCAGCGGCTGCAGGGTAAGGTGCGCGCAAGCTACGTCGCCGGCAACCCCGTGTTCGAGGCCCCCTGATGCCCGTTATCGACAGTGCCAACAGCATCCTGATCCTCTGGGCCGTGATCGGCTATCTGCTCGGCGCGATTCCCTTCGGTCTCCTGCTGAGCAAGCTCATGGGGCTGGGCAATCTGCGCCAGATCGGATCGGGCAACATCGGGGCGACCAACGTGCTGCGCACCGGCAACAAGGGCGCGGCCGCCGCCACGCTGCTCCTGGACGCGGGCAAGGGGGCGGCGGCGGTTCTTCTGGCGCGGGCCTTCGCCGGCGAGGGCGCGGCCCAGCTCGCGGCGCTCACGGCCTTCCTCGGCCATTGCTACCCGGTCTGGCTGTCGTTCAAGGGCGGCAAGGGCGTGGCCACCTTCCTGGGGCTCATGCTGGCGCTTGTCTGGCAGGTGGGGCTTTTGTGCTGCCTGACCTGGGCGGTGACCGCCGCGATCGGCCGTATCTCCTCGCTCTCGGCGATCATGGCCGCGGCGCTGTCGACCTTCTGGATGTTGGTGCTGGGAATCGACGACACCTTCCTGCTTGGCGCGGTGCTGACGCTGCTGGTGTTCTGGCGGCACCGCGAAAACATCGTCCGGCTGCGCGCCGGCACGGAGCCCAGGATCGGCCAGAAATGACAGGATCCGGGCATCGGGGACATGCCCGCCGGCCCGGTGCGGGGCCGGCGCGCGGTCAGTAGGAATACTCGGCGTAGATCCGGCTCAGATCGCCGTTCCATTCTCCGTAGTATTTCTCCAGCAATTCGTCGGCCGGCACCTGGCCGCTTTCGACGCTTTCCCTGAGCGTATTGAGGAAATGCGTCTCGTCGGGAATCATGCCGCCGCCGCCCTCGCGGCCGCGCGCCTTGAGCCCGGCCTCGGAGATGTCCAGCACCTGCCGCGCCAGATCGGACATGCGCAGCCCGTTGACCTCGGCCTGCAGCGCTTCTTCGGCCGCCGCAACGCGCCATGCCTCGCGCGTGGGCGCGTCCCAGTCCTTCACCAGATCCCAGGCCGCATCCAGGGCGCTCTGCTCGTAAAGCAGGCCCACCCAAAGGGCGGGCAGGGCGCAGAGACGCCGCCACGGTCCGCCGTCCGCGCCGCGCATCTCCATGAAGCTCTTGATGCGCGCCTCGGGAAAGATCGTGGTCAGGTGGTCGGCCCAGTCGCTCAGCGTCGGCGTCTCGCCCGGCAGGGCGGGCAGCCGGCCGGCCAGGAAATCCCGGAACGACTGGCCCAGGGCGTCGATGTACACGCCGTCTCGGTGAACGAAATACATCGGTACGTCCAGGGCGTAATCCACCCAGGCCTCGAAGCCGAAACCGTCCTCGAACACGAAGGGCAGCATGCCCGTGCGGTCGGCGTCCAGGTCGCGCCAGACCCGGCTACGCCAGGACTTGTAACCTGTCGGCTTGCCCTCGAAGAACGGGGAATTGGCGAAAAGCGCGGTCGCGACGGGCTGCAGCGCCAGGCCCACGCGCAGCTTCTTGATCATGTCCGCCTCGGACCCGAAGTCGAGGTTCACCTGCACGGTACAGGTGCGATACATCATCGCCTTTCCCAGGGTGCCCACCCGGTCCATGTAGTCGGTCATCAACTTGTAGCGGCCCTTGGGCATGCGCGGCATGTCCTCGTGGCGCCACTCGGGCGCGGCGCCCAGCCCGATGAAATCCACGCCGACCCTGTCGGCGATGTCCTTCACGTCGGCCAGGTGCGCGTTCACCTCGTCGCAGGTTTCGTGAATGTTCTCCAGCGGCGCGCCGCTGAGTTCCAGTTGCCCGCCCGGTTCCAGGCTGACGTTGGCCCCGTCCTTTTCCAGCCCGATGAGCTTGCCGCCCTCTTCCAGCGGCGCCCAGCCGTGCAGGTCGCGCAGCCCTTCCAGCACCGCCAGAACGCTGCGCTCACCCTCGTAGGGAATGGGCCGATGCGTCTCGCGGCAATAGCCGAACTTCTCGTGTTCGGTGCCGATGCGCCATTGGTCCTTGGGCTTGCAGCCGCGTTCAAGATATTCCGCCAATTGGGCGAAGTTCTCGACCGGCCCGCCTCCGGACTGGGGAATGGACATGGGGGCGCCTCCTGCCTTGCCACGCGCTGACGAATGCCAGAAGTGTCCGCAAACGGCGGGAGTGTCAATGCAGCCGCCTGCGCGGCGCCTGCCAGATCACGACCGGGTGATCGGGGTGCCGGCGCATCTGTGCCAGCATCCGCTCGGTCCGGATTCCCGGCAGGCTCGCGAAGGCGTCGAAAAGGTCGTCGGCCCCGTCTGCCGTCAACGGGATGTGCAGATCCGGCTGTCCCGGCTGGCGAAGCACCCAGTGCGGCGTGCCGCGCGGATCGAGGGACAGCTCGCTGAGTTCGGACAACGCCACCGCGCCCCCGGTCAAGGGGCCGAAATAGGCGACCTGGCCCTCGTCCACCCGCACCGCGCCGGGCCCTTGCCGGGCCACGCGAAAGCGCACCCGCTGCGTCCCGGCCGCAAGCAGAACCAGGGCGATCGCGATCAGCGCGTATCCCAGCCAGCGCAGGATCCCGCCGGTCGCCAGGGCCCACCACAGGCCCAGGGCCAGAACGCTCAGGGCGGTCAGGACCTCGCGCCAGCGCCACAGGGCCGCGCGCGCCTCCGGCCGGACGAAGCTCACCGCCAATCCCCCAGGGCCAACTGCCAGAGGGTCAGGGCGGCGACGGCCGCGGTATCGGCGCGCAGCACCCGCGGGCCAAGCGCGACCGGATGCGCAAAGGGCAGGGATCGCAGGCGGGCCCGCTCGGCCCCGGAAAAGCCGCCCTCGGGACCGATCAGGATGGCCCAGGGGCCCGTGCCGGCGGAGGCGTCACCGGGCAGGCCCCCGGCGCCGGCCTCTTCCGCCAGCAGCTCGTCGCAGAACATGAGGTTGCGGTCTTTGGGCCAGGCATCCAGAAGGCGGCCGAGCGTCTGCATCTCGACCACCTCGGGGACGAAGGTGCCGCCGCACTGCTCGGCCGCCTCCACCGCATGGGCCTGCAACCGGTCGCGGCGCACCCGCTCGGCATTGGTGAAATCCGTCCGCACGGGCAGGATGCGCGCCGCGCCCATCTCGGCCGCCTTCTCGACGATGAAATCGGTGCGCGCCTTCTTGATCGGGGCGAAAAGCAGCCAGAGGTCGGGCGGCATGCGCTGCGGGCGCGTCCGCTCTGTCGCGCGCAGGCAGCCGGCCCGCTTGCCGGCCTCGGTCACCTCGGCGCGCCATTCGCCGTCGCGGCCGTTGAACACCAGGACGGCATCGCCAAGCCGCTGGCGCATCACCCCGAACAGGTAATGCGCCTGATCGCGCCCCAGAGGAATGGTTTGCCCTGCCCCCAGGGGGTGATCTACATAAAGCCTGATCTTCGTGTCCGACATGAGGCCACCATATGAGCGCTGACAACCAGATGCCAGAGGCCGCCGGCGCGGTCTCCGACGCCGTCAAGGGCAACTGGGTTGACCGGCGGGCGCCGGCCGCGCTGCGGCCCTACCTGCGCCTCAGCCGCGCGGACCGGCCGATCGGAACCTGGCTGTTGCTGCTGCCCTGCTGGTGGGGGCTGCTGCTGGCGATGCTGCACGACGGCCGGGCCTATTGGCACGATCTTTGGATCTTCGCGGGCTGCGGCATCGGCGCCTGGCTGATGCGCGGGGCGGGTTGCACCTGGAACGACATAACTGATCGCGACATCGACAGCGGCGTGGCGCGCACCGCCTCGCGGCCCATCCCCGGCGGCCAGGTCAGCGTGACCCGGGCGCTTGCCTGGTTGGCGCTGCAGGCGCTTGCCGCCCTCGCGATTCTCTTGACCTTCAACATCGCCGCCGTCCTGCTGGGGATCCTGTCGCTCGTGCCAGTCACGATCTATCCCTTCGCCAAGCGGTTCACCTGGTGGCCGCAGGTGTTCCTGGGGCTGGCCTTCAACTGGGGCGCGCTGCTGGCCTGGACCGCGCACACCGGCCGGCTGGAGTGGCCCGCTGTCGTCCTCTACCTGGCGGGTATCTGCTGGACATTGTTCTACGACACCGTCTACGCGCACCAGGACAAGGAGGACGACGCGCTGATCGGGGTGAAATCCACCGCCCGGCTGTTCGGGTCGCGCACGCCGGGCTGGCTGCGGCTGTTCCTGGCGGGGCTGGTCCTCCTGCAGGGGCTGGCCATCGTGCTGGCGGGGGCCGGGGGATCGGTGATCGCGCTCATCGTCGCGCTCGCCGGGACGGGTGCGATGGCGATGCACCTGCACTGGCAATTGCGCAAGCTGGACATGGACGACGGGGACCGGCTGCTCATGCTCTTCCGGTCCAACCGGGACGCCGGCCTGCTGCCTTTGCCGTTTTTTGCCGTCGCGCTGCTGCTGTGATTGCACTCGCAGGGCTGGCACCGTAAACATGGCCCGCCACGATCAAGAAGCGCCACGCAATCATGCGCCTGTCATCCATCGTCACGATCTCCGCCACCTTCGTGCTGGCCGCCGCCCTTTCCTTGGTCGCGGCCCGATTCTCGGTCACCGTGATCGAGGAAACGACGCACACGGCGGTCAACCACAGGCTTGAGGACAGGGGCATCCAGTGGGCCACGGTGGATACCAACGGCTTGCAGATCTTCCTGGCGGGCACCGCCCCTTCCGAGGCTCAGCGTTTCAAGGCGCTTTCCACTGCCGGCACGGTCGTGGACGCCGCGCGGATCATCGACCAGATGCTTGTCGCCGAGCAGGCCGAGATCGAGCCGCCGCGCTTTTCGATCGAGATCCTGCGCAATGACAGCGGGGTTTCGCTGATCGGGCTGACCCCGGAGGACACCGACCGCGCCGAGCTGGTCGCCGAGATCGCCGCCGTGACCCAGGACGAGGAGATCACCGACTTCCTGGAAACGGCGGACTATCCCGTGCCCGAGACCTGGGGCGCGGCCCTGGACTACGCCGTCGCCATGCTGGAACGCCTGCCCCGGGCCAAGATCTCGGTCGATGCGGAACGGGTTGGCATCACAGCGATGGCCGACAGCGCCGCGGACAAGCGCAGCCTGGAAACGGACCTGGCCCGCGAGGCGCCGTCCGGCGTCCGCCTGGCTCTGGACATCTCGGCGCCGCGGCCCGTCATAACCCCTTTCACGCTTCGGTTCCTGATCGAAGACGGCAAGGCCCGGTTCGATGCCTGTTCGGCCGATTCCGCGGCGGCGCTGGAAAAGATCCTGACCGCCGCGGGCAAGGCCGGCCTGCGGCGCAAGGCCGAATGCGTGATCGGCCTTGGCGTGCCCTCGCCGAAATGGGGGGACGCCGCGGCGCAGGCGATCACCGCGCTTGCCGAACTGGGCGCGGGCAGCGTGACCTTTTCGGATGCCGACATCTCGCTCGTGGCCGCGCGCGGCACGCCGCAGGACACATTCGATGACGTCGTGGGCCGGCTCGAGAACGCCCTGCCCGAGGTTTTCGCGCTGCATGCCGTCCTGCCCGAGCCCCCCGACGAAAGCGAGCCCGACAAATCCGAGTTCGTGGCCACCCTGTCGCCGGAAGGTCTGGTCCAGATCCGCGGCCGGCTTGCCAGCGAGGACAGCCGCGACACGGTGGCCAGCCTCGCCAAGGCCCGCTTTTCGTCCGATGCGGTCCACACCACCGCCCGGGTCGCCGAGGGCCTGCCCGGGGGCTGGTCCCGCCGCGTGCTCACGGGCATCGAGGCGCTCGCCCTTCTGTCCAACGGGGCGGTCACGGTGACGCCGGATGAATTCAAGGTGGTCGGCAATACCGGCCGCAAGGAGGCAAGCGCCGACATATCCGCCCTGCTGTCGAACAAGCTCGGCAAGGCGGCGCAGTTTTCCATCGACGTGACCTATCAGGAAGACCTCGACCCGGTCGCCAGCAAGCCCACGCCCCAGGAATGCGAGGCGCGCATCGCCGAGGTTCAGGCCGACCGCAAGATCAACTTCGAGCCGGGCTCATCCAACGTGAACCCCAGCGGCGCCAAGATCCTGGACGAGATCGCCGAGATCCTCAAGGAATGCGGCGAGATCCGCATGGAAATCGGCGGCCACACCGACAGCCAGGGCCGCGAGGTCATGAACCAGCGGCTCAGCCAGGCGCGGGCGCGGGCCGTCCTCAACGAGCTTCGGATGCGGCGTGTGCTGACATCATCTTTCACCGCGAAGGGATATGGCGAAAGCCAGCCGATCGCGGACAACGAGAGCGAGGAGGGGCGCGAAGCCAACCGGCGCATCGAATTCAAGCTGGTCCGCCCCGAAAAGATCGCGCAGAACGGGGATGGCGAAGCTGACGGACCGTCCGAGGACACGGCCGAGCAGGAGGCCGCGGCCGAGACGGAAGAAGGGGCCACGAATGAACAGAACTGAATTCATACTCGTCACGGCCCTCGTTCTGTTCGTGGCCTTTTGCCTTGGGTGGTTCGCGAACTGGCTGGTCCACCGTTTCATCCGCGTGCCGCAATCCGACGTGGGCGAACTTGAGAAGATGGCGCAGGAGTTGCACGAGGCAGAGGAAACCCGCGACCAGGCCATCACCTACCTGCAGCAGCGCGAAGCGGAGCTGACCAACCAGCTGTCCCAGACCGAGGCCGAGCTATCGGCCACGATGGACGGCCTGCGCGAAGCCCGCCACGAAGCCGAACGGTTGCGCGCCGAGCTCGAAAAACGCCGGGCCGGTTAAGAAATCGCGGTTTCAGGATTTCTTTTTCTTCTTGTCCGGCTCTTTCGCGGAGTTGTCGTTCGCCGGCGCCGGCATCTCCGCAGCGGCCTCCGGGCTGACCGGTTCAGGCGCCTTATCCGGCGTTGCAGCCTCCGGTGCCGGCGCTGGCTGGGCGTCGGGCACCTGGGCCAGGCTTGCGCGCGCGGCGGCAATCAACCGCGGTGCCGTCAGCGGGCCGATACCGCGAACGCGGCCCAGCTCCTCGGGCGCGGCCCGTGCCAAGTGATCCGCCGTCCCGAAGCCCTGGTCGGCAAGGGCCTTCGCCATGGCGGGGCCCACGCCCCTGACTGTCGTGATGTCTCCGTCCGTTTCGTTGGGTTGTTCGAAAATGCATAACAAATGTATATACGTTCCAGGAGCCGATTTCCCGCGCCACGGGGCCTTCCGCCTTGCCGGTCAGTTCTGCACCGGGCCGTCGGGCGGAGCAGGGAAACCCGGTGTCCCGGCGTCCTGCGGATTGCGGGACAGATGCTTGCGCTTGATCGCCTCCGAGGTGTCGCGTGAGCCGTCGTGGCTCCATCCCGGCGGGGCCAGGCAATACATCAGCCGTTCCCGCCATGTCAGGCCCGGCTGGATGACATCGCGGAAGATCCCGACCCATTCGTGAAAGGCCACCCGGACCGGGTTGAACGTGCCAAGGTTGCGCACCAGGCCATAATCGGGCCGCTCCGCCTCCAACTCCGGCACGAAGGTGCCGAACATCTTGTCCCAGACGATAAAGACGCCGGCGTAGTTGGCGTCGAGGTAGCGGGCGTTGCGCCCGTGGTGGACACGGTGGTGCGAGGGGGTGTTCATCACCGCCTCGAACCAGCGGGGCATCTTCCCGATCGCCTCGGTATGGATCCAGAACTGGTAGATCAGGTTCAGCCCGCCGCAGAACAGCACCATCGCCGGGTGAAAGCCCAGCAGGATCAGCGGCGCCCGCACCAGCATCATGAAGGTGAAGGTGCCCGTCCATGTCTGCCGCAGCGCCGTGGTCAGGTTGTAGTGCTGGCTGGAATGGTGGTTGACGTGGCTGGCCCAGACCCACCGGATCCGGTGGCCGAAGCGGTGCACCCAGTAATAGCGCAGATCGTCCAGCACGAAGCACAGCAAGACCACCCACCACGCCGTCCCGAGGTCGAGCGGCGTGATCTGCCACAGCGCCATGAAAAACCCGTAGGCAATGAACCCCAGCAGCAAACCGCTGCCCACGTTGCCGGCCCCCATGACCAGCGAGGTCAGCGCGTCGCGGGTTTCATAGCGCCCGCCGCGGCCCTTGATCACGATCCAGAACAATTCGGCCAGGATCGCCGCCATGAAGAAGGGCACCGCCCAGGTGACGACATCTGGATAGCTGAGTTGATCGGTCATGCGGATGCCTCCATGAGCGTGGGCCAGCGCCGGGCCTCGTCGTCGTCCAGCGCAAGGTGAATCCGGGGCGCCGTGTAGTCCGGCAGATCCACCCGCAGCCCCGTTGCGGTGCGCGTGATCCGCGCCCCCGACAGGTACCGGGCCGTGGTGTCGGCGCCCATGGGCCAGACGATGCCGCTGCCCGTGGCGGTCTCGACAAGCGCGGCGTGCCGGTCGTGGCTGAGAACCACGCGCCGCGGGGCGTCATCGGGAAACTCGCGGCACCATGCCGCCCGCGCCGCCGCGGTATCGGCCAGGACCGCCGGGCGCGACAGGCCCAGCAGATAGGTCAGCACCGCGATGCCCGCGATACCGGCGACGACCAGGGGCAACAGAACAGCGAGCGGCATCTCCTCTCTCCCTGCCCGAGGTTAGCCGGAACCGGGGCTTGCTTGTCAAAGGTCGCGTCACGTCACGCCCCGTCCCCGCCGGCAGGGCGGTTCCGGCGCCCTTTACGGCGGATTCCGGTTCCCCTTCGGCGCCGAACCGGATATGACAGGCCCATGATCCAGGGACCGGCACACGCTGCACAACGACGTCGACGCGCCCGCGTCTGACGCCCGGCCCCGATCGCGGCGCATGTGGTGCGCCTTGTTTCCCAGACAATATTGACTTGGCCCGTGCCGATGTGCACTCAAAGGGCTTTCCGGCAAAAGGACAGGCATATGATCCCTTCCGTTCTTCCGACCTACAACCGTGCGCCCCTGAGCTTCGTCAAGGGCGAGGGAAGCTGGCTGACCGAGGCGGACGGACGCCGATTCCTGGACATGGGGGCGGGGATCGCGGTGAATGCGCTTGGCCATGCCAACCCGGATCTGGTCGCCGCCCTGACCGAACAGGCCGGCAAGCTCTGGCATACCTCGAACCTTTACAGGATCCCCCAGCAGGAAGCCCTGGCCGACAGGCTGGTCGCGGCGACCTTCGCCGATACCGTCTTCTTCACCAATTCGGGCACCGAGTCCTGCGAACTGGCCGTGAAGATGGCGCGCAAACACTTCTTCGAGGCCGGCCAGCCCGAGCGGGTGAACATCGTCGCCTTTCACGGCGCCTTCCACGGCCGCTCGCACGCCGCGATCGCCGCGGCGGGCTCGCAGAAGATGATCGAAGGATTCGGCCCGGTCCTGCCCGGCTTCACGCAGGTGGGCTGGGGCGATCATGACGGCCTCCATGCCGCCATCGACGAGACGACCGCCGCCATCCTGATAGAGCCGGTCCAGGGCGAGGGCGGCATCCGCCCGCTGCCCGACCAGTGCCTGAAGGGGCTGCGCGATCTGTGCGACGAAAAGGGCATCCTGCTGATCCTCGACGAGGTCCAGTGCGGCATGGGCCGGACCGGCAAGCTCTTCGCCCATGAATGGGCGGGGGTGGACCCGGACATCATGATGGTGGCCAAGGGGATCGGCGGCGGCTTCCCCCTGGGCGCCGTCCTGGCGACCGAGGCGGCCGGCGCCGCCATGACCGCCGGCACGCACGGCTCGACCTACGGGGGCAATCCGCTGGCCTGCGCCGTGGGGGCCAAGGTCATGGACATCGTCGCCGACGCGGATTTCCTGGCCGAGGTGCGGCGCAAGGGCGGGCGCCTGCGGCAGGGGCTTGAGGGCCTCGTGGCGGCCCACCCCGAGGTTTTCGAAGAGGTGCGGGGCAGCGGCCTGATGCTGGGGCTGACCTGCCGGGCGGCCAATGCCGAGGTGGTGCAGGCGGCCTATGACCAGCAGTTGATCACCGTGCCGGCCGCGGACAACGTGGTGCGCCTGCTTCCGCCGCTGACCATCAGCGAAGAGGAGATCGCCGCGGCGCTTTCGCGCCTGGATCTCGCGGCGACCCAGGTCAAGATCAAGACGACCGCGTGACCGGCGGTACCCAGAGGGACAAGACCGTGAACCATTTTCTAGACATTCACAAGACCGACCCCGCCGATCTGCGGGCCATGATCGACCACGCCCGGGCGATGAAGGGCGCGCGCCACGGCCGCAAGCACGGCACCCCCGATGACGACCAGCCGCTGGCGGGCCACATGGTCGCCCTCATCTTCGAGAAGCCGTCGACGCGGACCCGTGTCAGCTTCGACGTGGGTGTGCGGCAGATGGGCGGCGAGACCATGGTCATCTCGGGCGCCGACATGCAGCTCGGCCACGGCGAAACCATCGCCGACACCGCCCGCGTGCTCAGCCGCTACGTCGATCTCATCATGATCCGCACCTTCGACGAAAGCGTCCTGGCCGAGATGGCAGACTACGCCGACGTTCCGGTGATCAACGGCCTGACCGACCGCACCCATCCCTGCCAGATCATGGCCGACGTCATGACCTACGAAGAGCACCGCGGCCCGATGGCGGGCAAGAAAGTGGTCTGGTCCGGGGACGGCAACAATGTTTGCGCGTCCTTCCTGCATGCTGCCGCGCAGTTCGGATTCGATCTGACCTTCACCGGTCCGCCGCAGCTGGACCCCGAAGAGGAATTCGTGGGCCTTGCGCGCAAGGCGGGATCCGAGGTCAGGATCGAGCGCGATCCGGCCAAGGCCGTGGCGGACGCCGACCTTGTCGTCACCGATACCTGGGTCTCGATGCACGACAGCCAGTCGGCCAAGGAGCGGCGCCACAACATGCTGCGCCCCTATCAGGTCAACGACGCGCTCATGGCCCATGCCAAGCCGGACGCGCTGTTCATGCATTGCCTGCCGGCCCACCGGGGCGAAGAGGTCACCAGCCAGGTCATGGACGGCCCGCAGTCCGTCGTCTTCGACGAGGCAGAGAATCGCTTGCACGCGCAGAAGGCGATCATGCGCTGGTGCCTGGGCCTGTGAGGCGCGGCGCCCCGCCACGGCCCGCCCGCCCCTTGCACCCGCGTTGCGTTGCACTAGGCTGATCGCGTTCCATCCGTCTGGGGGGTCGCCTTATGTCATCCGCGCAGATCGGCGTTTTCGGGCTCGGCACGATGGGCAGCGCCCTGGCGCTCAATCTGGCCGAGACCGGCATGACCGTGGCCGTGACGAACCGCGAGGCCCCGTGGATCGACACCTTGCTGGACCGCGCCGGCGCGTTGTCGGACAACCTGCAGGGCCACGCGCGGCTGGCGGATTTCGTGGCGGCGCTGGAACGGCCCCGCCTGATCCTCTTCATGATCCCGTCGGGCGGGCCGCTGGACGCGGCTCTGGACCAGATCGTGCCGATGCTTGCGCCGGGCGACACGGTGATCGATGGGGGCAATGCCGATTTCCACGATACGCGCCGCCGGGCCCAGGCGCTCCGCAGCCGGGATCTGCATTTCGTGGGCCTGGGAATCTCCGGTGGCGAAGAGGGCGCGCGCCACGGCCCTTCCATGATGGTCGGCGGCAGCGCGGAAAGCTGGGAAAGGCTGCGCCCCATCCTGCAGGCCGTCGCCGCCCGCTATCGCGGCGATCCCTGCGTCGATCATCTGGGCCCGGACGGGGCGGGCCATTTCGTCAAGACGGTGCACAACGGGATCGAGTATTCCGAAATGCAGGTCATCGCCGAGGTCTACGGCCTGATGCGCAATGGCCTGGGCCTGTCCCCGCCTGACATCGGGGCGGTTTTCGGTGACTGGAACGCCGGCCGGCTGCACGCCTACCTTGTGGGCATCACGGCGGATATCCTGAAAACCCGCGATCCGCAGACCGGCCACCCGATGGTGGATGTCATCAAGGATGCCGCGGGGCAGAAGGGAACCGGCCGCTGGACGGTGATCGAAGCGCTGCGCATGGGGCAGTCGGCCAGCATGATCGAGGCCGCCGTGGCCGCGCGCAGCTGGTCGGCCGAGAAAGAGACCCGCCAGATCGCCGAACATGCCCTGGGCGGCGCGCGCCAGGCCCTCGGCATCTCCGTCGCGACGTTGGAAGAGGCGGTGCGGGCCGCCCGGATCCTTGGCTATGCGCAGGGCTTCCGCATTCTGTCGGCCGCGGCCGCCGCCTACGACTGGCCCCTCGATTCCGCCCGCATCGCCGAGATCTGGCGGGCCGGCTGCATCATACGCTCGGCCCTGCTGGACGACATCGCGGAGGCCTTCCGCGGATCCCCGCCCGAGGGGGAGTTGATCCTCGCCCCGGCGATCGCGAAGGAACTGGCGCTGTGCATCCCCGCCCTGCGCGAGGTGCTCGCGGCGGCCGTCGGCGGCGGTCACGCGGTGCCGGCGCTGTCGGCGGGCCTGGCGTGGTACGACACGATGCGCCAGGGGCAGGGGCCGGCCGGGCTTGTCCAGGCGCAGCGCGACTATTTCGGCCGGCACGGCTTCGTGCGGCTGGGGCAGGAGGGCACCCACCACGGCCCGTGGTGGCACGACAGCTGAGGGCGCCGCCGTCTTTGCCACGGGGCGCGACGGCCCTACCCGACGAGCGCCCGGAGCGCCAGGAACAGAACCGCCGCGACACTGCCCGCGGCGGGCACCGTGATGACCCAGGCCGAGACGATCGTCAGCAGGTGACTGCGCCGGACAAGGCGCCGGCGGCGGCGCTCCTCCGGCGCGATGCGCGCGGCCGGCCGGTTGCGCCGCCGCTGCTCCATGTACCATTCGCGGAAGAACCCGACGCCGAAGACCGCCCCCACCGCGATATGGGTGGAACTGACGGGCAGCCCCAGCCAGCTGGCCAGGATCACCGTCACCGCGGTGCTGAGGGCCACGCAATAGGCCCGCATCGGGTTGAGCCGCGTGATCCGCCGGCCGACCATGCGGATGAGTCGCAACCCGAAAAGCACCAGCCCCGCGGAAATCCCCAGGGCGCCGATGGCCATCACCCACAGCGGGATCACCGCGGTCGGTGCCGCGCCGCCGCCGCTGCTGGCCTGGACGATGGCCGCCAGCGGCCCGACGGCGTTGGCGACATCGTTGGCCCCGTGCGCGAAGGACAGCAGCGCGGCCGAAAGGATCAGCGGCAGCGTGAACAGGTCCTTGAGCGCCCGGTTGCGGTTCTCCATCCCCTGCGCGCGGCGCCGCACCGCGGGACGCGCGAGCCCGTGAACGACCGCGCCGACCGCCACTCCGATCAGCAGCGCCGGGCCAAGGCCGACCTCCGCGACCCGGCTCAACCCCTTGATCGCAAGGTAGGTCGCAAAGGCCCCCGCCATGAGCCCGACAAGGATCGGCACCCAGACCCGCGCCGCCGCGATCCTGTCGTCGCGGTAGAGGATGCGGTCCTTGATGAGGGCCAGCACCGCGGCCGCGATCACGCCGCCCAGCAGCGGCGCGACCACCCAGCCGGCGGCGATCGCCCCCAGCGTCGGCCAGTTGACGGTGCCCGCCCCCGCCGCGGCCAGCCCCGCGCCCAGGACGCCCCCGACGATCGAATGGGTCGTGGAAACCGGCGCGCCGGTCCAGGTGGCCAGGTTGACCCAGAGCGCCGCGGAAACCAGCGCCGACATCATCGCCCAGACGAAGACGCGCGGGTCGGCCAGATCCTCGGGCGCCACGATATCCTGCGCGATCGTCTCGACGACATCGCCGCCCGCCAACAGCGCCCCGGCGCTTTCGCAGACGGCGGCCAGTGCGATGGCGCTTCCCATGGTCAGCACCCGGGCGCCAACGGCGGGCCCCATGTTGTTGGCGACGTCGTTGGCCCCGATGTTGAGCGCCATATAGGCCCCGAAAACGGCCGCGGCGGCAACCATGAGCATGTCGGGGGACTGTCCGGCGGCGACGAGGGCAACGACGCCCGCCAGCATCATGAAGGCCAGTCCGAGGCCCAGGGCGACCAAGGGGCGCGCCACGGCGAAGGTCGCATATTCCACGTGCGAGATCCGGCTCAGATCCCTGTCCAGCGTTCGCCACCGCGTTCCGTCGTCGGCCAAGGGCGCATCTCCCGCGGTCTGGGCCTCAGGCGTCGGCCGTGTCGGGGTCCGGCGGCGACTGGATGGTCAGCAGCAGGCTCCGCAAATCGGGTTCGTCGACCATCTCGGCGGCGCGGTCCGGGCTGACCCATATCCGCTCGCGCTGGCCGGCCTCGGGATAATGCCGGGCCAGACTGTCCACGACGACCTCGAAGACCTGCGCCTCGACCGGCACCTCGTAACCGCCGTCGAAGCGCTTGGCATAGGTGAAGCGCCCGATGGGCCGTGGCGCGACCGAGCGGGCACGCACCCCCGCTTCCTCCCATGCTTCCTGCAGCGCAGCGCCCGGCGCGTCCTTGCCGTCGATGGGCCATCCCTTGGGCAGGACCCACCGGCCGGTGTCGCGGCTGGTGACAAGCAGCACCTCGCGGCCCTCCTCGCCCGCCCGGCAGCACAGCGCCGCAACCTGCAGGCCCGGCGGGCGCCGCAGCAGCGGGCGGACCATCTCGGTCCAGACGGTTTTCAGGGCATGGGGCATGGGCCTCCAAGGGCTTGGGATGTCGATCGCGTACGGCCTACATAGGTAAGAAGGCCCGCGGCAAAGTGCAAATCATTCCCGCCGTTTGCCTTTCGCGCGCAGCGTCGGGTCGGCGACCGTGGGGTCCTCCGGCCAGGGGTGCTTGGGGTAGCGGCCGCGCATCTCCTTGCGGACATCGGCATAGGACGATCGCCAGAACCCCGGCAGGTCCGTGGTTGTCTGCACCGGCCGGCCCGCCGGCGACAGCAGGGTCACGCGCAGGGGCGTCCCGCCGACGCTAGGATGGGTCGTCTGGCCGAACATCTCCTGCAGGCGCAGGCTGATCTCGGGCGGCTCCGCGCTGTAGTCGATGGGGACCCGGCGCCCCAGTGGCGTGGTGAAATGCGCCGGTGCCTCGCTGTCGAGCCGTTGCATCTGGTCCCAGTCCAGCCGCGCGCGCAGGGCCTCCAGGATGTCGAACCGCTTCCAGTCCTCGGCGGTCTTCACGCCGGTCAGATAGGGCAGCAGCCAAGTGTCCAGATCGGCCATCAGCGCGGTTTCGGTCATCGCCGGCAGGTCCGCGCCCTCTGCGCGCAGCAATTCCACCCGGGCGGCGAACCGGCGGGCCGCGTCGGTCCAGACCAGGCCCAGTTCCCGCACACCATCAAGCATGGCACGCGCCACCGCCGTCTCGGGCACGTCCTTCCAGACGCGGTCGTCAAGGACGAGCGCACCGAAGCGTTCCTGCTGCCTGGCGCGCACCCGCCGCGCGCGCCGCGACCATTCGCAGACCGCGTGCCAGCGGATCTGGGCACCGTAGAGCTCCCGCAACTCGGCCTCGGCCAGTTGGATCGCCTGGCGGATCCGGGCCTCCCGCGGATCGCCGTCAAGGCCGGTGGCCACGATCAGCCGCGCCCCGGCAAGCGGATCGCCCTCGGGCATGACGGCCCCCTTGCCGCCGGACAGAACGTAGCGCGGGGCATCGCCCTTGCGCCGCAAACCGATGCGGTCGGGATAGGCAAGGGCGGCCGTGGCGGCATCGCTCGGCGCCGCGGGCGGCGCTGTCCCGCCCGCCTGCCGGCGCAGGCGCCGCGCCTCGGTCCGGATGCGTTCGACCGTGCCGTGCTTGGCGGGGTGCGGCTGGCGGTCCGCATAGCCGCGCGGGTCCCGGATCGCGGCAAGCCGCAGGGAAAGGTCCACGGGCGCGGTGCGCGGCAGCGGGTCGCGATCGGCCAGCAGGGCGGCCAGCGGCGCGGCGGATTTGCCCACCCGGGCAAGCATGTGGCCAAGCCGGGGATGCAGCGGAAGTGCGGCCAGCGCCTTGCCGTGGGGGGTGATCCGGTTCTGCGCGTCGAGCGCGCCCAGCATGCGCAGCAGCGCCTGCGCTTCGGCGTAGGCGCCGGGATTGGGCGGTGTCAGAAACGACAGGTCCTCCGGTGCCGCGCCCCAGAGCGCCAGTTCCAGCGCCAGGCCGGCCAGGTCGGTCACCTCGATCTCGGCGGGCGGATAGGCGGGCAGGGCGCCCTCCTCTCCCCGCGTCCAGAGGCGGTAGCACAGCCCCTCCGCCAGCCGGCCCGCCCGGCCCGCGCGCTGCGCGGCCTCGGCGCGCGACACCGGCTCGGTCACAAGTCGCGACATGCCCGAGCCCGGATCGAAGCGCGCCCGCCGCGCCCGGCCACCGTCGACGACGACGCGGATATCCTCGATGGTCAGCGAGGTCTCGGCGATCGCCGTTGCCAGCACCACCTTGCGGCCCTCCGCCTCGGGCCGGATCGCCGCGCGTTGCGCAGCGAAGTCCATCGCGCCGAAAAGCGGACGGATGCGACACTCCGGCGGCAGCCGCTCCTTCAGCAAGGCCTCGGTGCGGCGGATCTCGCCTTCGCCGGGCAGGAAGACAAGCAGCCCGCCCCGGCTGTCGGCCACCGCTTGTTCCACCAGGGCGGCCACGGCGGGCTCGAACCGTTGGGTCCTGGGCCGGGGGCGATCCAGCCAGCGGGTATCGACGGCGAAGCTGCGGCCCTCGGATGTCACGACCGGCGCCTCGCCCATCAAGCGGGCCACGGGCGCCGCATCGAGCGTTGCCGACATCGCCAGCAGGATCAGGTCGTCGCGCAGGGCCTCGGCGATCTCCAGGCAAAGGGCAAGGCCCAGGTCTGCATTGAGGGAGCGTTCGTGGAACTCGTCGAAGATCACCGCCCCGACACCGGCAAGCTCGGGGTCGGATTGCAGCATGCGCGTCAGGATCCCCTCGGTGACCACCTCGATGCGGGTCCGGTCGGAAACCTTCGCCTCGCCGCGCATGCGGTAGCCGACGGTGCCGCCCGGTGCCTCGCCCAGGGTCCGGGCCATGCGCTCGGCGGCGGCGCGCGCGGCCAGGCGCCGGGGCTCCAGCATCAGGATGCGCCCCTCGGTCAAGCCCGCCGACAGGATCTCCAGCGGCACCACGGTGGTCTTGCCGGCGCCCGGCGGCGCCTGAAGGACGGCACGCCGTCGCGCCTTGAGCGCCGCGATGAGGGGGGCAATCGCGTCATGGATCGGCAATGATGGCGTCATGGCCGCCTTATCGGCCATGCCTTCCCGCATTTCCATAGCCGGCTTGCGCCGCGCGCCTATCGGCGCGTCAGCACCGCGGGGCCGTACCGCGTCTGCACCCGGACGCGCGTGGCGCGCATGGCGTCGCCCCGGGCCGCGTAATCGATGGACATCGTGATCGCCTTCTCGCGCCGTTCCTTCGCCGTGTAGCCCGAAACCCGGCGGTATTCGCCCGAACAGGTCACCTGCCCCGGCGATTGCTCCGTGCGGGTCAGATCGATATGCGCGTGCCGGTGGCCGTCGAACACCGGCGCATCCAGCGTGCACAGGCTTGCCGCCGGCTGGTCCCGCAGCAAGGTATAGAGCACGGTCATCGGGTCCAGGGCGCCGGTCAGGGCCGCCTTTTCCGCGGCCGGCGCATCGCTGCCCGAATCGCCGCTGACCGCCACCGGGCGCCCGCCGGCATACTGCACCTGCAGGCGTGACACACGGCGCCCGTTGTCGATCTCTTCGCGATAGCGCAGCGGCGCAAGCGCGCCGCCCGACATCCGGCCCGTGACCGCGACATCGGCCCGCAGGTCCTTCAGCGCGCGGGCAAGGCCGGTGGTGACCAGGCGCGCCGCCGCGCTGTATCTGGCACCGCCCTCGGCCGCGCCGACGGCCAGTTCGGCGACCTTCACGCCGATCAGATGCACGTCGAACCGCATGTTGCGGCGCTCCTCGGCGGCCGCAAGGGGGCCGGCCACCAGGGCCAGCAGCATCAGGAATGTCCGTCGCATCGTTCCTCCGCCAAATGGGGCCGGGCTGGACATTCGGCCACCGCCCGAGGCATAGGGGCCGGACCAGGGGCAAGACCGGCAGCGCACATGAACATCGCACATCTCAGCGACAGAATCATCAACGGCGACCGGCGCGCGCTGGCCCGGGCGATCACGCTGATCGAAAGCGCGCGGGCCGACCACCGGGAGCAGGCCGCCGAGCTCATGGAACGCCTCAAGGACAGCGGGCGGCAGGCCATCCGCGTCGGCCTGTCGGGTACGCCGGGCGTGGGCAAATCCACCTTCATCGAGGCCTTCGGCTCGATGCTGACGGGCATGGACCTGCGGGTGGCGGTGCTCGCGGTGGATCCCTCCAGCGCGCGCTCGGGCGGGTCGATCCTGGGCGACAAGACGCGGATGGAACGGCTCAGCCGCGACCCACGCGCCTTCATCCGGCCCTCGCCGGCGCAAAGCCACCTGGGCGGCGTCGCCCGGCGCTCGCGCGAGGCGGTCGCGGTCTGCGAGGCGGCCGGCTTCGACGTGGTGCTGATCGAGACGGTGGGCGTGGGCCAGTCCGAAACGGTCGTGGCCGAGATGTCGGATCTCTTCGTTCTGCTTATCGCGCCGGCGGGCGGGGACGAGTTGCAGGGCGTCAAGCGCGGCATCATGGAAATCGCCGACATCATCCTGGTCAACAAGGCCGACGGCGATCTCAAACCGGCCGCGACGCGCACCTGCACCGATTATGCCGGCGCGCTGCGCCTGCTGCGCAAACGCCCGCAGGATCCCGAAGGATTCCCCAAGGCGCTCATGGTCTCCGCCAAGGAGGAAGAGGGCCTGCAGAAGGCATGGCAGGAAATGACGGCCCTCACCAACTGGCGGCGGGAGCAGGGCCATTTCGATGCCCGCCGCGCCGCGCAGGCGCGCTACTGGTTCGAACAGGAGGTGCGCCAGGGGCTTCTCGCGCGGCTCGAGACGCCGGAGGCGCGGGCGGTCATGGCGGACTACGCCGCGCGCGTGGCCGAGGGCCGGATCACGGCCACCGTGGCCGCGCAAGAGGTGCTGGCGCGGGTCGGACCCTGACCGGCCCGGTCAGAGGCTGGCACGCAGGCCGCGGGCGGCTTCCTCGATCAGGTCCAGGACCCCGTCGAAATCCCCGGTGAAATAGGGGTCGGGCACATGATCGATCCCGGCCCGGGGCGCGTACTGCGTCAGCAGCGTGACCGGGGTGGCATTGCCCGCCGGCCGCAGGGCCTCGATATCGGCGCGGTTGGAGGCGTCCATGCCCACGATCAGGTCGAATCGGTCGAAGTCGGCCGGGGATATCTGCCGGGCACGCAGGTCCGAGATATCCAGCCCCCGGGCCCCGGCCGCCCGCTGCATCGGGGGATGCGGTGGCTTGCCCACGTGCCAATCGCCCGTGCCGGCGCTGTCGGTCTCGATCTCCGGTGCGAGGGTGCGGAACACCCCCTCGGCCGCCGGCGACCGGCAGATGTTGCCCAGACAGACGAAGAGAATGCGGGTGGTCATGCGCGCCTCCTTTCGGCAAAACAGATAGGACAAGGAGGCGGCATGCAAAAGATCGTAATTCTCACCGGCGCAGGTATCTCGGCCGAAAGCGGCTTGGGCACCTTTCGGGACGAGGACGGCCTGTGGGTTCGCCACCGGATAGAGGACGTGGCCACCCCCGAAGGATTCGCGCGCGATCCGCAGCTGGTGCATGGGTTCTACAATGCCCGGCGCGCGCAGGCATCGGAGGCGCGGCCGAACCCCGCGCACCAGGCGCTGGCGCGTCTGCAGCAATCGGCGCCCGGCGAGGTGGTGATCGTGACCCAGAACGTCGATTCGCTGCACGAGGCGGCGGGCGCGCGAGGCGTGCTGCATATGCACGGCCGGCTCTCCGGGGCGCTGTGCGCGACCTGCGGCCACCGCTGGCCGGCCCCGGCCAAGATGCAGCCCGAGGATGCCTGCCCGGCCTGCGGCGCACGGGCAACCCGCCCCGATGTGGTCTGGTTCGGCGAAATCCCGCACCACATGGACGAGATCTGGCAGCACCTCGACGCGGCGGACCTCTTCGCGGCGATCGGAACGTCGGGCCAGGTCTATCCGGCGGCTGCCTTCGGACAGGAAGCGGCGCGCGCCGGGGCGCACACCGTGCAGCTTAACCTCGACCCGGCCGACAATGCCCGCGATTTCGCCGAGCACCGGCATGGCCCGGCGTCGAAGATCGTGCCCGCCTGGGTCGAAGAGATCCTCGGCGCCTGAAAGACGGGCCGCCCCCGGGGACGGCCCCTGCGCGTTAGTCGCTGTGGCCGTGCTGGTGGCCGTGCATGGGTTTGCGTTCCAGGTCCACGGGCACCTCGATCTCCATCTCGCCCGCCTCCTCGAACGTCAGGGTAAGCGGGATCATGTCGCCCTGCTCGAACGGGGCGGTCAGGCCCATGAACATCACGTGATGGCCGCCGCGTTTCAGCATCAGGGTCTCGCCCGCGGGCACCGCGAAGCCCTCCTCAACGTGGATCATGCGCATCACGCCCATGTCATCCTCTTCGTGGGTGTGAAGCTGCACCATCTCGGCGGCCGGCGAGGCGGCGGCGATCAGGCGGTCATCGGCATCGCCGGTGTTCTCGATCATCATGAAGGCCGCGCCGGACTTGGCGGACATCGCCGAGGACCGCGCATAGGGGTCCTTGACCATGATGTCCTGGGCGATTGCTGGCATGGCGAAGGTGGTGGCGGCCAAGGCCGCCAGAACGGTCGATTTGATCGACATTGGGTTTCTCCGTTTCGGGTAGGGTATTGAATGCAAGTGATAATGCGGGATCACGCCCCGGCGGGCGGCGACCGGGCGCGGGCCCGCCGCGGTTGCGCGGAATGCCGGGCAGGCGGGTGTCCCAACCGCGGGGCCGGCGCAGCCGCCAGCGGGACGGGCGCGTCTGGAGACGCCCCCGGCGCGGCGTCGATCAGGGACGCCAGGCAGTCCGGACAGATCCGCACCGTGCCGGTGGGCTGGCCGGTCGCATCGACGAGAACGGTAAGGGGGCCGCTACCGGTGCAGATCACCATCTGGCCGGCCGGACCGGGCGCCGTGCGCGCTACGGCCGTGCCCTGGCCGGTCAGGACCAGCAGGGCCGCCAGCACAAGGGCCAGGGAGAAGCGGACTGCACGCGTCATCGCCCCGGATATAGACAGTCCCGCCAAGGCGGCACAAGCGACAAAAGGAAACAGCCCCGGCCGCGGGGGCGGCGGGGCCGTCGTGCACTTTCGGAAAAACCGGGGCTCAGGCGTTGGCAGCCTGGGCGCGCGCGATTTCCTTTTTGACCTTCAGGGCGTTGGGGGACAGCTCATCATCCTTGGCCTTGGCCAGGAACGCGTCCAGCCCGCCGCGGTGATCGACGCTGCGCAGCGCCGCAGAGGTGATCCGCAGCTTGATGCCGCGGCCCAAGGCCTCCGACTGCAGGGTCACGTCCTGCAGGTTGGGCAGGTAGCGACGCTTGGTCTTGTTGTTGGCGTGGCTGGAGTGGTAGCCGGACAGCGGCCCTTTTCCGGTCAGTTCGCAGCGGCGCGACATGGGTTCATCCTCGTCTTGGGTAGGGCAACGCGCCCCTCACAATGCAAACGGGCACCGCCAGCGGCAGCGCCCCGAAATCCGTCCGCAGGTCTTTACGGCCAAAGCCGCGGGCCGTCAAGGGGGCGGGGCGGGAAATCGGGCGCCCGCCGCGGTACGGTCCGTACGGGTGATCCGGGCGGTTCATCCGCTCATCCGCGCCCGTGCGGGGCCTCGAAATCGGGGTCGGGGTTGATCGGGACGATGCGGTGCGGGTTCACCCAGTCATGACTGTAGTAATAATGGCGCGTGATATGCGCGAAATCCACCGTCTCGGCCACGCCGGGCCACTGGTAAAGCTCGCGCAGATAACCCCAGAGGTTGGGGAAATCCACGATGCGGTTGCGGTTGCACTTGAAATGCGTGTGATAGACCTTGTCGAAGCGGACGAGGGTGGTGAACAGCCGCCAGTCGGCCTCGGTCAGGCGCGGCCCGATCAGGTAGCGGTTTTCGCCCAGCCGGGCCTCAAGCCAGTCGAGCGTGTCGAACAGGGGATAGACCGCCGCCTCGTAGGCGGCCTGGGAGGTGGCGAACCCCGCCTTGTAGACCCCGTTGTTGAGTGTGTCGTAGATCCGGGCGTTCACCTTGTCGATCTCGTCGCGTAACTCGGCCGGATAGTAGTCGTCGGTGTTGCCGGTCACGCGGTCGAAGGCCGAATTGAACATGCGGATGATTTCGGCCGATTCGTTGGACACGATGGTCTCGCGCGCGCGGTCCCACAGCACCGGCACCGTGACCCGGCCAGAGATCCGGGGATCGGCCTTGAGATAGATTTCGCGCAGGTAATCGGCACCGTAGAGAGGATCGCCGGTGGCACCCGGGTAGGCATCGCTGAGTTCCCAGCCCTCCGAGAGCATGTCGGGATGCACCACCGATACGCCGACGTGACCGTCCAGTTCCTTGAGCCGGCGGAAGATCAGCGCGCGGTGCGCCCAGGGACAGGCGAGCGACACGTAGAGGTGATACCGGCCCGAGGCCGCCGGGAAACCGCTTTCGCCCGTGGGGCCGGCGCTGCCATCCGGGGTGATCCAGTTGCGGAAGTTCGAGGTGTCACGAACGAATTCTCCGCCGGTGGAGTCGGTGTCATGGCCCTCGTCGCGCCAGACGCCCCTGACCAGTTTGCCCATTCGCGGCCTCCTTTCCTGCACTCCCAACACCTATACCCGGGCCAGAGTTGCACAAACGTCGCTGCCCGCGCAGTCGCCGTGCGGCGGCGCACAGGGCCGCGCGCCGGCGGTGTTTGCGTGTTTGCAATGCCGGTGCGCGCCGCCTATGCAAGGTCCAAGGCGGCCGCGTACACAGGGCACATTGGGCGCGTCTTGATTTCTTTACTGAAGGGCCGTGCCTTGGCGGTTGGGCGTGGCAAGGCAGAGCCGCTGGAAAAAGAGGACACCCATGACACCTTTGGCGCCGGCGCAGGACGCGCGCGATGAACGGTGGTAGGCGATGGCCCTGCGCCCCTACCAGGCCGATCCCGCGGTGATCGAGGCCGAGAGCCGCGCCACCATCCGGCGCGAGGCGCGCCTGGCGCGCTTCGGCCCGGGGATGGAGACATTGGCAATCCGGCTGATCCAGGCCTGCGGAATGGTCGAGGTGGCCGACAGGCTGGTCTACTCGCCACTGGCCTTCGATGCCGGGCACGCCGCCCTGTCGGCAGGCGCGCCGATCCTGTGCGACTGCGAGATGGTGGCGGCCGGGCTCCTTCGGCAGGACCTTCCCGCGGAGAACCCGGTGGTAATGACCCTCAACGACCCGCGCGTGCCGGCGATCGCAGCTGGGATCGGCAAGACCCGGTCGGCGGCGGCCGTGGACCTGTGGACCGATCATCTGGCGGGCGCCGTCGTGGCCTCGGGTGCCGCGCCGATGGCGCTGTTTCACTTGTTGGACCTGCTGGATCAGGGGGCACCGCGGCCGGCGGTGATCCTTGGCTTCCCGGTGGGCCTCGTGGGCGCGGCCGAAAGCAAGGCGGAACTGGCCGCGCGCCCGCGGGGGTGCGATTTCGTGGCCCTGCGCGGCCGGCGCGGCGGCCCTTCCATGGCGGCGGCCGCGGTCAATGCCCTTGCCGCTGATGACCCGGCGCCCGAGGCGTGAGGCCCCCGCGCTTCGCAGCATGATGGAACCTGGACAATCTGCGAAATCCCTTGCCGGGCGCCACCTCTGCGCCGTGGTTGCACAATCGTGGGGATCGGCGAGGAAGGGATGGCGGGCCCGGTGCCGCCGGGGCGCCGGGTGGCGCGCGATGGAGCCGGTCACCCGGTGAAGCCTCGTCAGGCGGTGAGCGTCCGGAGCCTGTTCCTGCGGGCGCGTTGCGCGCAGAAGCGACAGTGCGCGCCCGATTCCCGGACGATCGGAATTCTTGAGGTGACGTGCCGCGCCTTTGCCGGCATTCTGGAGAAAGCCGACGTGGGAGCGCATGCCATGACCACCTATTTGCCGCCCGAGGTGCAGGCGGGCCTGGACAAGGCCCGCAAGCGCGCCCTGTCGAGGCGCCACCGCCTGCGGGTGGAGGCAGGCGCCCGAAGCTACCGCGTTCTGCGCGCCTGGGACGGGGGCTTCGCCCTGGATGCGGCTCGCGCCCCGCAGCTGCGGGGGCTGGTGGACCTCTACGACGGGGCGCGGCATCTGCGCCAGTGCCTGATCGTCGCCTGCGAGGAAGAGGGCGGCGAGCTTCGCTTCGACCTCAAGCGCGTGACCGAGGCCGAGGCGGACCAGCCGCTGGACTATCCGCGCGGGCCGGACGCCCCGGTGGCCCTGATCGGCCGGGACTGAGCCGGCCGGCCGCCCTATTGCAGGTCGGAGAAGGCGGCCTGCAGGCGGCTGACCGCCTCTTCCACGACGGCGCGGGGCGTGGCGAAATTGAACCGCATGAAGGTTTCCCCGCCCGTGCCGAATGTGGTGCCGTGGCTGGCGGCGATGCGGGCATCCTGCTGGATGCGGGCAGTGACCTCGGGCTCGCTGAGGCCGGTCCCCGCGAAGTCCACCCAGGCCAGGTAGGTCGCTTCGAGCGGCATGGAGCGCAGGCCCGGTATGGCGTTGATGCCCTCGTCCAGAAGGCGCCGGTTGCCGTCGAGATACCCCATCAGCGCATCCACCCAGTCGGCGCCTTCGGGCGAATAGGCCGCGGTGACCATCTGCATGCCGAAGGAATTGGGCGATATCCCCAGCCCCGCCATTCGCCGCGCGAAGGCCCGGCGCAGGCTTTCGCCGGGGATGATGACGTTGCCCAGATGGGAGCCGGCGATGTTGAACGTCTTGGTCGTCGCGCTGAGCATGAGCAGCCGCTCGGCGATGTCCGGATCCGCCAGCGGCATCGGGGTGTGCGTGTGGCCGGGAAACACAAGGTCGTGATGGATCTCGTCGGAGACCACGATCAGATCGTGCCGGCGCGCGAAATCGGCGACGCCCCTAAGCTCCTCCGGCGTCCAGACGCGTCCGCCGGGATTGTGCGGCGAGCAGAGGATCACCATCTTCTCGCGTCCCGTCATGAGGTCGTCGTAGGCGGCGAAATCCATCTCGTAGCGGTCGCCGTCCCGTGCGAGGGGGCATTCCGTGATCTCGCGCCCGGCGGCCTGCAGGACGCGGTAGAAGGCGTGATAGACCGGTGAGAAAAGCACAACGGCATCGCCCGGGTCGGTGAAGGTTTCGACGCACATCGCCGTCCCGTTCACCAGCCCGTGCGTGGTGAATATCCAGTCCTGCTCGATGTTCCAGCCGTGGCGCTCGGCCATCCACCACTGGATCGCGGTGCGGTAGGCCCGATCGTCGCCAAAATACCCGTAGACCCCGATGTCGATCATCCGCTGCAGGGCGTCGCTGACCGCCTGCGGCGGCCGGAAGTCCATGTCGGCCACCCACATCGGGATCCCGCCGTCGGGCGAGACGCCATAGAGCGCCTCCATCTTGTCCCATTTCTGGGAATGGGTGCCGCGACGGTCGATCACTTCGTCGAAGTTCATTCATAGCCTCCCTGGTTGCGCGGTACGCTATCGGATTGCGTGGCGGGTGCAAGGGGCGTTGCGGTTCGGCCCGCCATCCCCTAAATGCATCGTCATGAAACGGCCCATCCTCATCCATCCCGACCCGCGGCTTAAGAAGGTCTGCCCGCCCGTGGACGACCTGTCGGATGATCTGCGGCAACTGTCGGACGACATGCTGGAGACCATGTACGACGCGCCCGGGATCGGCCTGGCGGCGCCGCAGGTCGGCGTGTTGAGCCGGCTGATCGTGCTGGATTGCGTCAAGGAAGAGGGCGCCGCGCCCCATCCTGTCGTGATGTTCAACCCCGAGGTCGTGGCCGCGTCCGACGAGACGAACGTCTACGAGGAGGGCTGCCTGTCGATTCCCGAGGAATATGCCGAAGTGACCCGCCCCGCGGAGGTGCAGGTCCGCTGGATCGACCAAGACGGCCACCCGCAGCAGGCGGGGTTCGACGGGCTCTGGGCCACTTGCATCCAGCACGAGATCGACCACCTGAACGGGAAGCTTTTCATCGATTACCTCGGCCCGATGAAGCGGCAGATGATCACCCGGCGGATGCAGAAACTCAAGCGCGGCAAGGCGCGGGCCTGACGGACATGGCGGTGCGGCGCTGCCTGTATTGGCCGGACACGCGGCTGCGCACGCCGGCCGCGCCGGTTGCCGGGATCACTGACGCGGTGCGCGGACACTGGGATGACATGATCGACACGATGGAGGCGATGCCGGGTGTGGGCCTGGCGGGGCCCCAGATCGGCGTGATGGCGGCGCTGGCCGTGGTGGATGCCAGTTCCGAGCGCGGGCAGGCCATCCGCATGGCCAATCCCGAAATCCTGCATGCCAGCGTGGAGCTGCGCCCGCACGAGGAAGCCAGTCCGAACCTGCCCGGCGTCTCGGCCCGGATCGCGCGGCCGCGCGCGGTGACGGTGCGCTTCCTGAATGCCGGGGGCGAAACGGAGGAGCGCGACTTCGTCGGCCTCTGGGCCACGAGCGTTCAGCACCAGATCGATCACCTGGCCGGGCGCATGTATTTCGATCGGTTGAGCAAGGTGAAGCGCGACATGCTTCTGCGTCGCGCACGGAAACGGGCGGGATGAGGTCGGCATGCGCGTGATCTTCATGGGAACGCCGGACTTCTCGGTCCCGGTGCTGGAGGCCCTGGTGGTGGCGGGGCACGAGATCCCGGCGGTCTATTGCCAGCCGCCGCGCCCGGCCGGCCGCGGCAAGAAGGAACGCCCGAGCCCCGTGCAGGCGCGGGCCTGCGACCTGGGCCTCGAGGTGCGCCATCCCGCAAGCCTGAAGGGCGACGACGAACAGGCGGCCTTCGCTGCGCTGAGGGCCGACGTGGCGGTGGTGGTGGCCTACGGGCTGATCCTGCCCCGGCCGATCCTGGAGGCGCCCCGGCACGGTTGCCTGAACATCCATGCCTCCTTGCTGCCGCGGTGGCGCGGGGCGGCCCCGATCCAGCGCGCGGTGATGGCCGGCGATGCCGAGACCGGCATTTGCATCATGCAGATGGCACCGGGCCTGGATACCGGCCCGGTCCTTCTGCGCGAGGCGACGCCCATCGGGGCGGAGGAGACCGCCGGCGACCTGCACGACCGGCTGTCGCGCATGGGCGCGCGGCTGATCGTCGAGGCCCTGGAGCGGCTCGATTCGCTGCACCCGCAGCCGCAGCCGGAGGCCGGCGTGACATACGCCGACAAGATCGACAAGGCCGAGGCCCGGATCGACTGGACCCGGCCGGCGGCCGAGGTCGATGCCCGCATCCGCGGGCTTTCGCCCTTTCCCGGGGCGTGGTGCGAGATCGGGGAAGACCGGGTGAAGATCCTGGCCTCGCGTCGCGCCGAGGGCCAAGGTGCGCCGGGAGAAGTCCTTGACGACAATCTGACCGTTGCCTGCGGGGAAGGCGCGGTTCAACTGCTGCGTCTGCAGCGTGCCGGGCGCGCGCCGCAATCGGCCGAGGATTTCCTGCGCGGCATGGCCGTGCCGGCGGGGACGCGGCTTTAGGAGGGGCGCGTATGTTTCCCACAATGATCGGCACCGTGGTGATTGCGGGCATCGTCGGCTACGCGAGCGAGAAGACCGGCTTCACCCGCAACGGGTACCTGCCGTCGATCATCATCTGCGTCGGCGGGGCCTTCCTGTTCTATTTCCTGCGGATCATGTTCGGCATCCGCTTCGGCGCGCCGGGCGTTGACGCGATCCTGTCAGCCGTCGGGGCGCTACTGATCGTGCCGACGCATTGGCGGCCGTGGCGGTAGCGGCGGCCGGCCCTACCCGCTGGGCGCCCCCGACTTGAAAGGGGCCATCCCCGCGCGCGCCAGCGCGTCGGCACGTTCGTTCTGCGGATGGCCGGCATGGCCCTTGATCCACTCCCAGCGGACGTCGTGGCGCCGCTGCGCCGCATCCAGCCGCTGCCACAGTTCGGCGTTCTTCACCGGTTTCTTCGCCGAGGTTTTCCAGCCGTTGCGCTTCCAGCCGTGGATCCAGCCGGTGACCCCGTTCTTCACGTAGGCGCTGTCGGTGACAATGGTGATGCGCGAAGGCTTGGCCAGCGTCTCCAGCGCGGTGATCGCCGCCAGAAGTTCCATCCTGTTGTTGGTCGTCTGTGCCTCGCCGCCCTTGAGCTCGCGTTCCTTGACCACATCGCCGTTCTCGACCGCCTGCAGCAACACGCCCCAGCCGCCGGGCCCGGGATTGCCGGAGCAGGCGCCATCGGTATAGGCGAAAAGCTCAGCCATGGGCCGTGATCACGATCCAGTCCGCCAGGGTGCCGTCAAGCCCGCGATCGCGGCCCTGCGTGGCCGCGCCGGGTGCGAACCCCGCGTCCTTCAGCAGGCCGCGCAATTCCGCCTCGGTGACATAGGTGTAGAGGCGGCCAAGCGCGTCGCGGGCCTCACCGGTGCCCAGTTTCATGCCGATATGGAACAGCCCGCCCGGTTTCAGCGCGCGCCGCAGCGCCGCGAGGTGCCGGGGCAGGGTATCGCGCGGTGCGTGCAGGAGGGAAAAACTCGCCCATATGCCGTCGTAGGCGTCTTCTTCCACGATGTCGTCGAAGGTGGCCAGCCGGGCGGTGACGCCGGGTGTCTCGCCGGCAAGCGCGACCATCTCCGGCACGGCGTCTGTCGCTTCGACCCGAAGGCCCGCCCCGGCCATGGCGGCGGCGGCGTGGCCGGGCCCGCAGCCCAGGTCGAGCACCTGCGCCCCGGGCGGCAGGGCGTCGATGAACCGTTGCAGGGCCGGATCGTCCCAGTCCGCAACGCGGCGGGCATAGGCATCGGCGCGTGCGCCGTAGGCGGCCAGGGTTTCGGGATCGGTGCTCATGCGAAGACCCCCACGGCCAGGCAGATCAGGACCACGCCCGTGAGGAGTATGCGCAGGGGCAGCCACCACGCTGGCGCGGCGCGGTGGTGCCAGAACAGCCAGTCGAGCCCGAGGATCCCGGCGAAGCCCACCATGAGCGAAATGCCCGCGCCCGTCGGTCCGCCGCCCGTCATGAAGAAGGCCCAGAGCGCGGGCAGGACCGACAGGACGTAGCCGGTGGTGGCGCGGGCGCCGTCGAGCCGCGAGGAAAACCCCCAGAGCACCCCGGACATGAAGGACAGGATGATGGCCCCGTAAAAGAGCATCACGTAAGGCCCGGCGAAACGGGGCCCGATCGTTTGCACGGTCCAGAGGCTCAGATCGGGCGACAGCACGGTGAGCGCGCCCCAGACGAAGGGGATGAGCCCCGCCAGCCCAAGAGCGAGGGGCGCGCGGGGGATGTCGTTCATGCGGGTTCCCTCATGACGCGGGGCACCTTGAATTCCACGTTTTCCTGCGCGGTCTCGACCTGTTCGACCGTCACGTCGTAGCGCGCCTTCAGCGCCGCGATGACCTCGTCCACGAGGACCTCTGGCGCGGAGGCGCCGGCGGTGATGCCGATGGCGCGGGCGCCGTCCAGCGCGCGCCAGTCGATGTCGGTGGCGCGCTGGACAAGCTGGGAATAGCCGCAACCCGCCTTGGACCCCACCTCGACAAGCCGGCGGGAATTCGAGGAGTTCGGTGCCCCCACGACCAGCATGGCGTCGATCAGGGGCGCCATGGCCTTGACCGCCTCCTGCCGGTTGGTGGTGGCGTAACAGATGTCTTCCTTGTGCGGCCCCTTGATCGTGGGGAAGCGCGCCTTCAGCGCCGCCACGATATCGGCGGTGTCGTCGATCGACAGGGTCGTCTGGGTGACGAAGGCAAGGCGCGCCGGATCGCGGACTGCCAGATCCTGGACATCCTCGGGCGTCTCGACCAGCAGAACCTCGCCCTGCGGCAACTGGCCCATCGTGCCAATGGTTTCGGGATGTCCGGCGTGACCGATCATGACGATCTGCAAGCCGTTCTGGTGATGCCGCTCGGCCTCGATGTGCACCTTGGATACCAGCGGGCAGGTCGCGTCGACATAGAGCATCTCGCGCCGCGCGGCCTCGGCCGGCACGGACTTGGGCACGCCGTGCGCCGAGAATATCACGGGCCTGTCGTCGGGGCATTCCTCCAACTCTTCGACAAAGACGGCGCCCTTGGCGCGCAGGTCATCGACCACGAACTTGTTGTGGACGATCTCGTGCCGCACGTAGACGGGCGCCCCCCATTTCTCCAGCGCCATCTCGACGATCTTGATGGCCCGGTCCACCCCCGCGCAGAACCCGCGGGGAGCGGCCAGGTAGAGGGTGAGCGGTGGTCTGGTCATGGCGCCTCCTGAACTTGGGGCCAGAGGTAAGACGTGCCGCCGCCCGCGTCCAGAGACGATCCCGCGCGGGCGCTCAAGAGCGCGGTCCGCGGCCCCGGTGCGGCGTCAGCCCTCGCGCTCCTGCGTGGTTGCACGCTCGCCCTGTGGTTCGCGCGGTGGACGGCCGATGACCTCCTTGAGGTCGTCGAGTTCAATGAAGTTGTCGGCCTGTCGGCGCAACTCGTCCGAGATCATAGGCGGCTGACTTCGGATGGTGGACACCACCGAGACCCGCACCCCCTGCCGCTGCAGGCTTTCCACCAGCGGTTTGAAATCGCCATCGCCCGAAAACAGGACCACATGGTCGACGCGCGGCGCCAGTTCCATGGCATCGACGGTCAGTTCGATGTCCATGTTGCCCTTGACCTTTCGGCGGCCCTGGCTGTCGGTATATTCCTTCGCCGGCTTGGTGACCATTGCGAACCCGTTGTAGTTCAGCCAGTCGACAAGAGGCCGAATGGGAGAGTATTCGTCGTTCTCCAGCAGCGCAGTGTAGTAGAAAGCGCGCAAGAGCTTGCCGCGGCGCATGAATTCGGCGCGCAAGAGCTTGTAATCGATGTCGAAGCTCAGCGCCTTGGCAGCCGCGTAGAGGTTCGAGCCGTCAATGAACAGCGCGAGCCGGTCGTCTTTGTAAAACATCAGGGTATCCTTCCAAAATTGCTTGCCCCGACGGAAGTGTCGCGTATGTGAGTGGTGGCGTCCGCCAGGGCTAACCGAGCAAACTAGGTAATCTGCGAGATTGCACAAGAGCCTTTCACGGCCTTAATCATAGGGGCTCCATGACTTTTGATCAAACCTATCTGATCGCCTTGGGTGCAAATCTGCCTTCTGGTGTCGGGCCGCCGGAGGAAACCCTGCGAGCCGCGCTTGAACGATTTAAAGACGAAGGCGTCAGCATCCTGCAAGTGAGCCGCTTTTTCGGCACGCCCTGCTTCCCGCCGGGGGCCGGGCCGGACTATGTGAACGCCGCGGCCGAAATCGGCTGCGCCGAGGGGCCTGGGGCGATGCTGGACATCCTGCACCGGGTCGAGGCGCATTTCGGCCGCGAGCGGGTGCAGCGGTGGGGACAGAGGACCCTCGATCTCGACCTGCTTGTCGGCGGCCAGACGGTGCTGCCCGACCCCGAGACGCACGCCGCCTGGCGCAGCCTTCCGGCAGAGGCGCAACAGCGCGAGGCGCCGCAAGACCTAATCCTCCCCCACCCGCGGATGCACGAGCGCGCCTTCGTGCTGGTGCCGTTGGCCGACATCGCCCCGGACTGGGTGCATCCACTTCTGGACCGGTCGGTTCGGCAGATGCTGTCGGATCTGCCGCCCACGGCCGTGGCGGAGGCCCGGCCGCTGTGATTCTCCGCTTGTAAATCCGGCGCCGAAGCCTTAAGTCTCACATCTCCAAGTTCAGGTCTTTCCCGGAGGTCTCATGGCCCGCGTTACCACCGAAGATTGCGTCGACAAGGTTCCGAACAGGTTCGAGCTGGTCATGCTGGCCGCGCACCGCGCGCGCGAGATATCGGCCGGCGCGCCGCTGACGGTTGACCGCGACAACGACAAGAACCCCGTCGTCGCCCTGCGCGAGATCGCCGAAGAGACCCAGTCGGCCGAGGAGCTGCGCGAGCGGTTGATCGAATCCAACCAGACCCAGATCGAAGTGGACGAGCCCGAAGAGGATTCGATGTCGCTGCTGATGGGCGGTGGAGAGGTAGACAAGCCTGCCGAAGATGACATGTCCGAAGAGAAACTCCTCCGAGCCCTCATGGAAGCCCAAGGGCAAGGCTGAGCCTGTTCCCCAGCCCGGGGACGCGGAGCGCATGATCTCGGTCGAGGACCTGATCGCGCTGGTCCGTACCTACAACCCCAGAACCGACGAGGCGCTGCTGCGGGCGGCCTATGACTATGGGCGCCGCATGCACGATGGCCAGTACCGGCACTCGGGCGAACCCTACTTCAGCCACCCGGTGGCCGTTGCCGCCATTCTGACCGAACAGCGGCTGGACGACGCCACCATCGTCACCGCGCTTCTGCACGACACGATCGAGGACACCCGCGCCTCCTACCGGGCCGTGGCCGACACCTTCGGAGCCGAGATCGCGGATCTCGTGGACGGTGTGACCAAGCTGACCAACCTGCAGCTTTCCAGCACCGAGACCCAGCAGGCCGAGAATTTCCGCAAGCTGTTCATGGCCATGTCCAAGGATCTGCGGGTCATCCTTGTGAAGCTGGCCGACCGGCTGCACAACATGCGCACCATCAAGGCGATGCGCCACGAGAAGCAGGTCAAGAAGGCGCGCGAGACGATGGATATCTTCGCGCCGCTCGCGGGTCGAATGGGCATGCAGTGGATGCGCGAGGAGCTTGAGGACCTGGCCTTCCGCGTGCTCAACCCTGAGGCGCGCGCCTCGATCATCCGGCGATTCATCACGTTGCAGAAGGAAACCGGCGACGTGATCGAGCGCATCACCAAGGACATGAAGCACGAACTGGAAAAGGCCGGGATCGAGGCGTATGTCTTTGGCCGCGCGAAGAAGCCCTACTCCATCTGGCGCAAGATGGAGGAGAAGGAGATGGGCTTCTCCCGCTTGTCGGACATCTATGGCTTCCGCGTCATCACCCAGAGCGAGAACGAATGCTACGCCGTCCTGGGCGCGATTCACCAGCGCTGGCGCGCGGTGCCGGGGCGGTTCAAGGATTACATCAGCCAGCCAAAGTCGAACGGGTATCGCAGCATCCACACCACTGTATCGGGCCGCGACGGCAAGAGGGTGGAGGTGCAGATCCGTACCCAGGCGATGCACGACGTGGCCGAGACGGGGGTGGCGGCGCACTGGTCCTACCGCGACGGGGTGCGGGCCGAAAACCCCTTCGCGGTGGATCCGGCAAAGTGGATCTCGCAACTGACCGAGCAGTTCGATGCCGAGGAAGACCACGACGAGTTTCTCGAGGCGGTGAAGCTGGAGATGTACGCCGACAAGGTGTTCTGCTTCACGCCCAAGGGCGATGTGGTCAAGCTGCCGCGCGGGGCGACCCCCATCGACTTCGCCTATGCGATCCACACCCGGATCGGGCATGCCTGCGTGGGCGCCAAGGTGGACGGGATGCGCGTGCCGCTCTGGACGCGGTTGAAGAATGGCCAGTCCGTCGAGGTGATCACCGCCGACGGCCAGACGCCCCAGGCGACCTGGCTGGACATCGCCACCACCGGCAAGGCCCGGGCGGCCATCCGCCGGGCCCTGCGCGAACTGGACCGGGACCGCTACATCAAGCTGGGCCGCGAGTTGGCGCGCTCGGCCTTCGAGCACGTCGGCCGTAAGGCGACGGACAAGGCGCTTGAGGCCGCGGCGCGCACCCTGAGGCTGAACAACGGCAGCGAGGTGCTGGCCCGCCTGGGCAGCGCGGAGCTGACGGCGCGGCAGGTGCTCAACGCCGTCTACCCCGATCTCGTCCACGAGGAAGGCGAAGAGGTGAACCGCGACCGGGCGGTCATCGGTCTGTCGCCGGACCAGCGGTTCGAGCGCGCGCGCTGCTGCCAGCCGCTGCCGGGCGAGCGCATCGTCGGCATCACCTTCCGCGGGCGGGGGGTCGTTGTCCATGCCATCGACTGCGAATCGCTGTCCGCCTACGACGACCAGTCCGATCGCTGGCTGGACCTGCACTGGCATGCCGGGCCGCACCCTGCGGTCTACGACGTGACGCTCGATGTCACCATCGGCAACGACGCAGGTGTGCTGGGGCGGATTTGCACATTGATCGGAGAACGCCAGGCCAATATCTCGGACCTGACCTTCGTGGACCGCAAGCCGGACTTCTACCGGCTGCTGATCGATGTGGAGTTGCGCGACGCCGAACATCTGCACGGCGTGATTTCCGCGCTCGACGCCGACAGCGACGTGGCCGCGGTGGAGCGCCTCCGCGATCCTGCCCGGCATCGCGGCGGCGGCCAGCAGACCGAGCCGTAGGAGCCGCGCGAGGTGGTTTTCAAGCGCAGAGACAGACGCCCCTTCTGGAAGATCGTCGCGGATTTCCTCTGGCCCAAGGGCGGGTGGTCGCGTGCCTTCCACTATGTCAAGCACCGGCTGCGCCGGCTGCCGGATCCCCCGCACCGGATCGCACGGGGGATCTTCGCGGGCATCTTCGTGACTTTCTCGCCGCTGTTCGGGTTCCATTTCCTTGCCGCGATCGGGCTGGCCTGGATCCTGCGCGGCAATCTCATCGCGTCGCTGCTGGCGACCTTCGTGGGCAATCCGCTGACTTTCGTTCCGATCGCCGCGATCTCGATCCGGACGGGCTATTTCCTGCTGGGAAAGGACGACGGCGAACGGCGCGTGATGGAATCGCTCGGCCGCGCCTTCACGCAGGCCTGGATGGACCTCAAGGCCAATGTCTGGGCGGCCTTCACCCCGGCCGAGGCGGATTGGGACCGGCTGTCGGTTTTCTTCGACGACGTTTTCCTGCCCTACCTCGTGGGCGGGATCCTTCCCGGGCTGATCTTCGGCATGATCGGCTACTATGTCAGCCTGCCGCTCATCGCCGCCTACCAGAACCGCCGCCGCGGTCTGATCAAGGCGAAGTGGGAGGCGTTGAAGGAAAAGGCGGCGACCAATAATGACGCCGAGGGTGAACGGGACTACTCTTCCCGGGAATCGGACGATTAGACAAGGAGCGACCCGTGGCCCATGACCTTCCCCTGCGCCTGGGAGTGAACATCGATCACGTTGCCACCGTGCGCAACGCCCGGGGAGGGCGCACGCCCGATCCGGTGCGCGCGGCAAAGCTGGCCGAGAGGGCGGGCGCCGATGGCATCACCGCGCACCTGCGCGAGGACCGCCGGCACATCTCGGACGCCGATATCGCCGGGCTGACGGAGGCGCTGGGCGTGCCTTTGAACCTGGAGATGGCCGCGACCGACGAGATGCAGGCGGTCGCCCTGCGCCACACCCCTCACGCCGTCTGTCTGGTGCCCGAAAAGCGCGAAGAGCGCACAACCGAGGGCGGGCTGGACGTGGCCCACGAAGAGGCAAAGCTCGCCGCCTTCATCGACCCGCTGCGCACGGCCGGTGCGCGCGTATCGCTTTTCGTGGCGGCCGACCCGGTGCAGATCGAGGCGGCGGACCGCGTCGGCGCGCAGGTGGTCGAGTTGCACACAGGGGCCTACTGCGACGCCCACGCCGAGGGCCGCCCAGAGGACCGCGATGCCGAGTTCGCGGCCCTGCGCGAGATGGCCGCCTACGCCCATTCACTGGGACTGGAGGTGCACGCGGGCCACGGGCTGGACTATGAAACCGTCATGCCGGTGGCCGCGCTTCCCGAGGTGCGCGAGCTCAACATCGGCCATTTCCTGATCGGCGAGGCGATCTTCCAGGGGCTAGAGGGCGCCATCGCCGAGATGCGCCGCTTGATGGCGGCGGCGCGCGCCGCCGAAGAGCATTCCCAGCCATGAACTATCCGCGCTACGCCATCGTCTTTCTGGCCGTTGCCCTTGGGGCGGCGGCGCTGGTGAAGGTGTTGCAGGTCCACGTCGATTCGACCCTGGGCTCCTCCATGCAGGTGCTGGTGCCCGCGATGGTCGCCGCCGCCATCGAGGGCCAGCAACACGCCAAGCGCCACAAGCGCAAACCCGCCACCGGGCCGGCCTGGACCTTCGCCTGGCTGGCGACGGCGCTGGCGCTTTTGCTGAATCTGGGGCTGGCCTTCCTTTCGGCGGGACTGGCGCCGGAATTCGCCAGGCTGGCGGCGGCGCCCGTCGGCTCGCAGGCGTTCTGGGTGCTGCTTTGCGTCTACGCGGGGGGCTATCTCATCTCGAACCGCCTGTTCCTGGGGCTGGGGGCGGGCAGCCAGCTGAATACCATGCGCAGCCGCGGAGAGATCGAATGACCGGCAGCGAGATCGCCCTTCTGGTCGCGGCCTGGGCCGTTGCCGCGGCGAGCCCCGGGCCGGCGACGCTGGCGATTTCGGGGTCGGCCATGGCACGGGGGCGCGGCGCGGGGCTGGCCACCGCTGCCGGCGTGGCCAGCGGCTCTGCCTCCTGGGGGGTGGCCGCCGCCCTTGGGATGAGCGCGGTGATGCTGGCGCACGCCTGGATATTTGCGGCGGTGAAGGCGGTCGGGGCGGTCTATCTTTTCTACCTGGCGGTCAAGAGCCTGCGCCGCGCGCTGCGCCCGGCCGCGGCGCCGATGGCGCCCACGCCGCAGGGGCGGCTGTTCCTGCGCGGCATGCTCATCCACCTGACCAATCCCAAGGCGGTCTTGGCGTGGGGCGCGCTGTTCGCGCTGGCCCTGCCCGCGGGCGCCGGGGCCGCGCAGGTCTGGCAGCTCTTCGCGTTGTTCTTCGGCACCTCCGCGGTGATTTTCCTGGGCTATGCCCTGGTCTTCTCGGTGGGGCCGGTGGCGCGCGGCTATGCGCGGCTGAGCCGGGCCTTCGACGCGGCTTTCGGGGTGCTGTTCGGCGCGGCCAGTCTGAAACTCCTGACGGCGCGGCTGCCATGATCCTCGGCATCGGGACCGATCTGGCCAATATCGATCGCATCCAGGGCACCCTGGACCGTTTCGGCGACCGTTTCCGCAACCGGGTGTTCACCGAGACGGAGCAGCGCAAGGCCGCGCGGCGCGCCGACGTCGCCGGCACCTACGCCAAGAGATGGGCGGCGAAGGAGGCCTGTTCCAAGGCGCTCGGCACCGGATTGCGCATGGGCATCGCCTGGAAGGACATGGCCGTGAGCAACATCGACACCGGCCAGCCGCGGATGCAGGTCACCGGCTGGGCCGCCGACCGGCTGGCCGAGATGACCCCGCCGGGGCATGAGGCGATCATCCATGTCACACTGACGGATGACCACCCCTGGGCGCAGGCCATCGTCCTGATCGAGGCCCGGCCGCTGGACGGTGACTGAGGCGGTCGCCTTGACACCCCGCCGCCCGCACCGCATGTACCGCCGGGTGGGCAAGGATCGGAGGGCCGGATGGCCAAGCAGGAAGCCAAGAAGAGCAACACCGTTGTCGAGACCCTGAAGACGATCTTCTGGGCCCTGGTCATCGCGGGCATCTTCCGCACCCTCTTCTTTCAGCCGTTCTGGATCCCCTCGGGATCCATGAAGGACACGCTGCTGATCGGCGACTTCCTTTTCGTGAACAAGATGGCCTACGGCTATTCCTATGCCTCCTGCCCCTCGGTCCGGATCGAGCGGTTCGGCATCGACATCGACGCCAAGGACATCTGCTGGTTCCTCGACGGCGACAACACCCGGATCCTGGGCGACACGCCGGAGCGCGGCGACATCATCGTCTTCCGCCACCCAGTGCAGGGGACCGATTTCATCAAGCGGGTCATCGGCCTGCCCGGTGACCGCATCCAGATGAAGGACGGCGTGCTGCACATCAACGGCACGGCGGTGCAGATGGAGCCCGCGGGCACCTTCGAGGAGGAATTCCGCGCGCAGGGCCCGGTGCGCATCCGTCCGCGCTGCGAGAATGGCGTGGTGGGCCAAGGCGCGATCTGCGAGAAGTCGCGCTTCATCGAGACGCTGCCCAATGGCGAGTCGCACCACGTGCTGAACATCACGTCGCAGCGGTCGGACAACACCGGTGTCTATACCGTCCCGGACGGGCACTATTTCTTCATGGGGGACAACCGGGACAACTCAACCGATTCGCGGTTTCCGCAGGCGGTCGGCGGCGTCGGCTTCGTGCCGCACGAGAACCTGATCGGCCGGGCCGGGCGCGTGATTTTCTCGTCGGCGGGCCGGTCGATGCTGTTCTTCTGGACCTGGCGGGGCGACCGCTTCTTCGAGAAGCTGGAATGAAACTCTCGGGCGAGCTGAAGGCGTTCCAGGACCGGCTGGGGCATCGTTTCGGCGATCCCGCGCTGCTGGTGCGGGCGGTGACGCATTCCTCGATGGCCTCGCCGACCCGTGACGACAACCAGCGGCTGGAGTTCCTGGGCGACCGGGTTCTGGGCCTGGTGATGGCCGAGGCCCTGCTGGAGCGGGACCGGGCCGCCACGGAGGGCCAGCTCGCCCCGCGCTACAACGCGCTTGTGCGCAAGGAGACCTGCGCGGAGGTGGCCCGCGAGGTCGATCTGGGCAAGGTGCTCAAGCTCGGCCGGTCCGAGATGCTGTCGGGCGGACGGCGCAAGCAGGCCCTTCTGGGCGATGCCATGGAGGCGGTGATTGCCGCCGTCTACCGCGACGCCGGTTTCGAAGCCGCCAAGAAGACGGTTCTGCGTCTCTGGGGGGCGCGGATCCACACGGTGGAGGCGGATGCCCGTGACGCCAAAACGGCCCTGCAGGAATGGGCGCAGGCGCGGGGGCTGGCGCCGCCGGCCTACGTGGAGACGGCGCGCAGCGGGCCGGATCACGCGCCGCAATTCACCATCGAGGCGCGACTGGACAATGGCGCCACCGAGTCCGCCACGGCCAGGTCCAAGCGGCAGGCCGAACAGGCCGCGGCCCGGGCCCTTCTGGCGCGGGTGGAGGCCGGCTAGCCGCGGTTTCCCGGAATGCGCGCCTTTCGGCGCAGGCCGCGCGTTCGCGTTCGGGCCACGCAGGCCTTGGGGGCGCTGCCCCCAAACCCCCGGAAACACGCGTCTTGCCGTGATCCGCGCCGGCGGGGACGGCGACAAAGGCGGCTGGTGCACCGCGCCGCGATGGGATAAACCCGTACCCCTGAAAGGCAGGAACGCACATGACGACACGCGCCGGCTTCATCGCCCTGATCGGAGAGCCCAATGCGGGCAAATCCACCCTGCTCAACCGCATGGTGGGCGCCAAGGTCGCCGCCGTCACGCACAAGGTGCAGACGACGCGCGCGCGCCTGCGCGGAGTGGCGATGGAGGGCGAGGCCCAGCTGATCTTCGTGGACACGCCGGGCCTGTTCCAGCCACGGCGGCGCCTGGACCGCGCCATGGTGGCGGCCGCCTGGGGCGGCGCGGCGGATGCCGATGTGATCGTTTTGCTGGTGGAGGCGCACCGCGGCATCACCCAAGGGGTCGCGGCCATTCTCGAACAGTTGCCCGAGGTGGCGCCGGGCAGAACCGTCGCGCTGGCCATCAACAAGATCGACCGCGTGCGTCCCGAGACGCTGCTGAAACTGGCCGAGGCGCTGAATGCGCGGGTCGATTTCGCCCGGACGTTCATGATCTCGGCGGAAAAGGGGCGCGGGGTGGAGGACCTGCGCCGCTGGCTGGCCGAGACCGTGCCGGAGGGCCCGTGGCTCTATCCGGAGGACCAGATCGCCGACCTGCCCCTGAGAATGATCGCTGCCGAGATCACGCGCGAGAAGCTGACCCTGCGCTTGCATCAGGAGCTACCCTATCAGTTGACCGTGGAGACCGAGACCTGGGAGGAGCGGCCCGACGGATCCGCCCGGATCGAGCAGGTGATCTATGTCGCACGGGCGGGTCACAAGGGGATCGTGCTGGGGCAGAAGGGCGAGACGATCAAGGCTGTCTCGAAGGCCGCGCGCGAGGACCTCGAGGCCTTCCTCGGCCGGCGGGTGCATCTGTTCTGCCAGGTGCGGGTGCGGCCGGATTGGCAGGACGAGGCCGAGCGCTACGCGGAAATGGGCCTTGATTTCCGCGAGGGGGATTCGTGATGGCGCCCCTGCGCGGCAGGCGATGACCCGGCTGGCCACGGCATTCTGGGTGCATGCCTATCTCGCGCGGCTGGAACAAGCGGCGATCCCGGCCTTCGTGACCGCCCATGGCGATGACACCGCGGGCGCGGTCCTCATCAAGCTGAACACCCTGGACGGGCAGGCCCGCGTCTACCAGCGGGGCTTCGACTTGCAGAGCGGGGCGCGGCAGTGGGTGGTCCTGTCGGAGGGTGACGAGGCGGCGGCGGATGCGGCGATCGCGCGGCAGCGGCAGTTTGATCCCGACCTGTGGGTGATCGAAGTGGAGGACAGGCGCGGACGACATATGCTTGACGACGAGGGGTTGGCCGGCGGAGCATAGGCCGCGTAAGCGGAGTTGACACGCGTCAAGGCCACACCAAGCACCGGGCACTACGGTGTCAGGCGGCAGGGCCGCCCGCCCGGGCGCGGTCAAGAAAGGGAGAGGACACAATGCACAAACATATTTTCGTCGCCACCGACGGGTCCGACACGGCGATGCGGGCGGTGGACCTGGCGGCCGAGATCGCCGCGAAGTTCGAGGTGCCGCTGACATTGGGCCACGTCCTGCAGTTCGACAAGACGAGCGAGGAACTGGACCGGATGGCCGAGTCGGAACACCTTGTCGAACATGTCAGCCGAAGCCCACACATCAATTTCCAGTCGATGACCGGGTCTATGGCCGATCTTTTCGCCGAAAGCCGGCCGCGGGACGATTCGGTTCGGGTCATGACGATGATCGGGGACGAGCTGGTGCGGCGCGGGGCCGACCGTGCCAAGGATATTGGCGTCAAGTCGGTCCATACCACGACATCCCAGGGTGACCCCGCCGACGCCATCCTGGGGATGGCCGAGGAGGTGGAAGCCGACATGATCGTGGTCGGCCACCGCGGGCTGGGCGCCCTGCAGCGCTGGCTGCAGGGCAGCGTGGCGGAGAAAGTGAACAAGGACGCCAGGACCACCGTGGTCACGGTACGCTGAGGCGGCGGGCGGGGGCACACCCCCGCCCCCTATTCGACCTTGATGACCTGCCGGGCCAGGACGGCCTGGTTGCTCACGTCCAGAAAGCGCAACTCGTAGAAGCCCGGCTCGTCGGGCAGGGTTATCCGCACCGGCGGACCATCCTGCGTTTTTACCGCCGTGATCCAGGTGAAGATCGCCTGGTTCGGGCGGGCGAGGGTAAGGCGCTGGTCCGCGCTTTCGCTGGCGACGCTCCAGCCCACCTGGATGGCCGCGCCGGGCGCGGCCGTTTCGGGGGCGTCGAGGCTTGCACCGCTTTCCAGCGCGGCGTTTTCGTCAAGCACCTCGATCTGGGTGCTGGCCAGGATCCGCTTGCCCTGGTTGAGAACGTAGCGCAGTTCATACAGCCCCTTGGTACCGGGCGCGGACATGTCCCGGCTGTTGCGGTTCCCGACGCGGAAATACTCGCCATCGGCATCCTTGCCGCTGCCCGCCGGCACCAGGACGATGTAGTCGCGCGGATGCACGGTGCCGGACCATTCCACGGGGATCTTGTCGCCGGCGCGAATCTCCGCGGGGGCGTCGACGGTGACCTCAGGCTCTGTCACCTCGATGGTCCGGGAGGCCATGACGCGCTTGCCCTCGTTGAGGACGTAGCGGACCTCGTACATGCCCGGGTCCGCCGGGGCCTTCAGCTTGGCCGCGTCCTTGCCGCCGACGCGGGCGTAGTCGCGGCTGGCGTCCGGGTCGGCGCCCATGGGCACGATGGTGACGTAGTCGCGCGGATGGACGGTGCCGCTCCAGGTGACCTCGAAGGCGGAGCCGGTCAGGGTGCTGCCGGGGGCGCCGACGGTGACCTCAGGCTCTGTCACCTCGATGGTCCGGGAGGCCATGACGCGCTTGCCCTCGTTGAGGACGTAGCGGACCTCGTACATGCCCGGGTCTGCCGGGGCCTTCAGCTTGGCCGCGTCCTTGCCGCCGACGCGGGCGTAGTCGCGGCTGGCGTCCGGGTCGGCGCCCATGGGCACGATGGTGACGTAGTCGCGCGGATGGACGGTGCCGCT
>NHTQ01000002.1 GCA_002166865.1 Rhodobacteraceae bacterium WFHF2C18 | reverse complement strand
GCCCCCTTCAACGGCTGCGCATCGCCATACTCTTCCCGAAGGGCCATAAGCCCCGGCATCTCCGTCTCCGCAATCGCAATCTCCCGACGGCCGTAATCCGACAGGGAAATGTCGCGGATCGCGCAGTCCTCGGGTGTGGGTGTCTCGGGTTTGTTCATCTCGTGTCTTTCCTTTCGAAATTCCGTGGCGTGGTCCGGCTCATTCAGCCGCGGCGGTGGCGCCGAAGGCGCGGGCCAGTTCGTCGGCGAGATCCGTCCTCTCCCAGGAGAAGCCGCCGTCGTCCGAGGGGGCGCGCCCGAAGTGGCCGTAGGCCGCTGTGCGGGCATAGATCGGCTTGAGCAGGTCCAGATGCTCGCGGATGCCGCGCGGAGTCAGCCGCACCACCTCGCGCAGGGTCCGGGCCAGCTTGTCCTCGTCCACGCGGCCAGTGCCCAGCGTCTCGACATAGAGCGCGACCGGCTCGGGCACGCCGATGGCATAGGCCAACTGGATCTGGCACTTGTCGGCCAGCCCGGCCGCCACGACGTTCTTTGCCAGATAGCGCGCGACGTAGGCCGCCGAGCGGTCCACCTTGGTCGGATCCTTGCCCGAGAACGCGCCGCCGCCGTGCGGGGCCGCGCCACCGTAGGTATCCACGATGATCTTGCGGCCTGTCAGCCCGGCGTCGCCATCGGGGCCGCCGATGACGAAGTTGCCGGTCGGGTTCACGATCAGCTTGTCGTCGGGCAGTTTCCAGTCGGCCGGGAACGCCTTCTCGATGTAGGGCTTGACCATCTCGCGCACCTCGTCCTGGCTGACGCCCTCGAGGTGCTGGGTGGAGACCACCACGGTGTCCAGGCCCACGGGCTGGCCGTTGCGGTATTCCAGCGTCACCTGGCTTTTCGCGTCCGGGCCGAACTTCGGCTGGGCGCCCGATTTGCGGTCCTCGGCCATGCGGCGCAGGATGCGGTGCGAGAACTGGATCGGCGCCGGCATCAGCTCGTCGGTCTCGTTGCAGGCGTAACCGAACATGATGCCCTGGTCGCCGGCGCCTTCCTCACCCTTGTCGCCCTCGTCGACGCCCATGGCGATATCGGAGGACTGCTCGTGCAACAGGTTCTCGACCGCGCAGGTCTTCCACGAAAAGCCCGTCTGCTCGTAACCGATGTCCTTGATCGCCTGCCGGGCCAGTTCCTCGACGTGCTGGCGCACGTCGTCGGGGCCGCGCACCTCGCCGGCAATGACAACGCGATCGGTGGTCGCCAGCGTCTCGCAGGCCACGCGCGACTGGGGGTCGGCTGCCAGGTAGGCGTCCAGCACGGCGTCGGAGATCCGGTCGCAGACCTTGTCCGGGTGTCCCTCTGACACCGATTCACTGGTGAAAAGCCAGGTTCTGTCGCTCATCTCGTTCCTCTCCTTTCGAAGTTGCGCCCGATCCCTGTCAGGCGATCTTGCGGGCGGGCGGCTGGACCGCGCCCGGTTGCGGTTTGTAGCCAAGGCTTGGCGCCAGCCATGTCTCGATTTCGGCAATCTCCATGCCCTTGCGCTCGGCATAGTCGGCGACCTGATCCGCGCCGATGCGACCGATGCCGAAATACCGCGCCTCGGGATGCGCGAAATACAGCCCCGACACCGCGGCCGCCGGCCACATCGCGCAGGACTCGGTCAGCGTCAGGCCGGTGTGCTCGGGCGCATTCAGTAGCTCGAACAGCCGCCGTTTCTCGGTGTGGTCGGGGCAGGCCGGGTAGCCCGCCGCGGGACGGATGCCGCGATACTTCTCCGCGACAAGCGCCGCGTTATCGAGGGCCTCGTCGGGGGCGTAGCCCCACAGGCTGCGGCGCACGCGGGCGTGCAGCGCCTCCGCGAAGGCCTCGGCGATCCGGTCGCCCAGCGCCTGCACGAGGATCGAATCGTAATCGTTGCCTTCGGCCTTGTAGGCCTCGGCCCTGTCGTGCACCTGCGGCCCGGCCGTGACGGCGAAGCCGCCGATCCAGTCGGGCGTGCCTTTCGGGGCGACGAAGTCGGCCAGGCTCATGTGCGGCTTGCCCCCCGATTTCTGGCCCTGCTGGCGCAGCTGCGGGAAGCGGGTCGCCTCGGTCTTGCGGTCCTCGCCGGTCCAGACGATCACGTCGTCGCCGTCACGGTTGGCCGGCCAGAGGCCGACCACGCCGCGCGGCGCGAACCAGTTCTCCTTCTCAATACGGTCGAGCATCGCCTGCGCCTGATCGTAAAGCTCGCGCGCCGTCTCGCCCTTGTCGGGATCATCAAGGATCTGCGGGAAGCGCCCCTTCATCTCCCAAGTTGCAAAGAACGGCGTCCAATCGATGTATTCGCGCAGGACGCTGACGGGCATGTCGTCGACCACTGTCAGGCCGGCCGTCTGCGGTGCGGGCGGGGTGTAATCATCCCAGCCGGCCTCGAACGCGTTGGCGCGTGCTTGATCGATCGGCACGGTCGGCCGCTCGGTCGTGCGCGAATCGCCCGCCTGGAGCGCTTCGTGTTCGGCGTCGATCTCTCCCAGGTAATCCGAGGCGGTCGTCGACAGCAGCTTCGACACCACGCCCACGGCCTTCGACGCGTCGTCGACGTGAATCACGCCGTGGTCGTATTCCGGCGCGATCTTCAGCGCGGTATGTTTTTTTGACGTGGTCGCGCCGCCGATCAGCAACGGGATCTCCAAGCCCTGCCGCGCCATTTCCCCGGCGACCTCGACCATGCGGTCGAGCGACGGGGTGATGAGGCCCGACAGGCCGATCACATCGGCCTTCTCCTCCTTGGCCTTGGCCAGGATGTCCTCGGTTGGCACCATGACGCCCATGTCCACCACGTCGTAATTGTTGCACTGAAGCACGACGCCGACGATATTCTTGCCGATATCGTGCACGTCGCCCTTCACCGTGGCCATCAGGACCTTGCCCTTGGCCGAGGTGTCGCCGGCCAGGCGCTTTTCCTCTTCCATGTAGGGCAGCAGGTGCGCCACGGCCGTCTTCATGACACGCGCCGATTTCACCACCTGCGGCAGGAACATCTTGCCGTCGCCGAACAGGTCGCCCACGACGTTCATGCCGTCCATCAGCGGCCCCTCGATCACGTCCAGCGGTTTCTCGGCCCGCTGGCGGCATTCCTCGGTGTCGTCCACCACGTAGTCGGTAATGCCGTGGACAAGCGCGTGCTCCAGCCGCTTCTCCACCGGCTGCTCGCGCCACTTGGGGTCTTCCTTCTTCGACGCCTCGCCCGTGCCCTTGTACTTGTCCGCGATCTCCAGCAGCCGTTCGGTGGCGTCGTCGCGGCGGTTGAGCAGAACATCCTCCACCCGCTCGCGCAGCTCTTCGGGGATGTCGTCGTAAACGGTGATCTGGCCGGCGTTCACGATGGCCATGTCCATGCCCAGCGGGATCGCGTGGTAGAGGAAGGCCGAATGCATCGCCTCGCGCACAGCGTTGTTGCCGCGGAAGCTGAAGGAGACGTTGGACAACCCGCCCGATATGTGCGTGTCGGGCATCACCGCCTTGATCAGCTTGATCGCCTCGAAAAAGGCGTTGGCGTAGTCGTTGTGTTCCTCGATGCCCGTCGCGACGGCGAAAATGTTGGGGTCAAAGATGATGTCCCAGGGGTCGAAACCGGCCTTCTGCGTGAGCAGGTCATAGGACCGCTTGCAGATCTCGAACTTGTGCTGCGCGGTTTCGGCCTGCCCGTTTTCGTCAAAGGCCATCACCACCACGGCCGCCCCGTAGCGGCGGATCGTACGGGCCTGGTCGAGGAACGCGTCCTCGCCTTCCTTGAGCGAGATCGAATTGACCACCGCGCGGCCCTGCACGCATTTCAGCCCGGCCTCGATCACCTCGAACTTGGAACTGTCGATCATGACCGGCACGCGGCTGATGTCGGGCTCCGACGCGATCAGGTTGAGGAAGGTCGTCATCGCCGCCTCGGCATCCAGCAGCCCTTCGTCCATGTTCACGTCGATGATCTGCGCACCGTTTTCGACCTGGCTCCGAGCCACGTCGAGAGCGGTGGCATAGTCGCCCTCCATGATAAGCTTCTTGAAGCGCGCCGAGCCGGTGACGTTCGTGCGCTCGCCGATGTTGATGAAATTGGAAACGCCGGTCATGCGGCCCCCTTGTTCTGCTGTCCTGCGCTGGCGGCCTCGAACATTTCAAGCCCGCTCAGGCGCATGTGGCGCACCTTGTCGGGCACCGGCCGCGGCGCCTTGCCTTCTACCGCCTTGGCGATGGCACGGATGTGGTCGGGCGTGGTGCCGCAGCAGCCGCCCACGATGTTCACCAGCCCCGCGTCAGCCCATTCGCCCAGATGCGCGGCCGTCTCCTCGGGCGTCTCGTCGTAGCCGCCCATCTCGTTCGGCAGGCCCGCGTTGGGGTAGGCGCTGACGCGGGTGTCAGCCACCTCGGACAGGGTGCGCACGTGGCTCCGCATCTCGCCCGCGCCAAGCGCGCAGTTCAGCCCGATGGAAAAGGGCCGCGCGTGGCTCATCGACACCCAGAACGCCTCGGGCGTCTGCCCGGTCAGCGTGCGCCCCGAGCGGTCGGTGATGGTCCCCGAGATCATCAGCGGCGGCACGGGCAGGCCCTCGTCGCGCAACGCCTCGATGGCGAAGATCGCCGCCTTGGCATTCAGCGTGTCGAAGATCGTCTCCAGCAGGATCAGGTCGGCCCCCGCCTCGATCAGAGCACGCGCCGCGTCGCCATAGGCGCGTGCCAGATCGTCGAAAACGACGGCCCGGTAGCCGGGGTCGTTCACGTCCGGTGAAATGCTGGCCGTCTGGTTCGTGGGCCCGATACCACCGGCAACCCAGCGGGGCCGCTCAGCGGTGGCTGCGGCATCGGCCGCCTCGCGTGCCAGCCGTACGCTTTCGACGTTCATTTCGTACACCAGATCCGTCATGTCGTAATCGGCCTGGCTGATCGCGTTCGCGCCGAAGGTATTGGTGCACAGGATGTCGGCCCCGGCCTCAAGGAAATCGGCGTGGATCTGCCGGATCATGTCGGGCTGCGTAAGGCTGAGCAATTCGTTGTTTCCACCCACGTCGGCGGGATGACCCTTGAACCTTTCGCCGCGGTAGGCGGCCTCGTCCGGCTTGTTTTGCTGGATCATCGTGCCCATGGCGCCATCGAGCACGAGGATGCGCTCGGCCGCGTGGCGTTCGATATCGGCTGTCATGTGTTCTCCACCTTTTTCATGCGGCGCGATCCTGGCGGGCCTCGGCAGGCAAGCCGAGCGCACGACAGATCGCAAGAGTGACCGCCGGTTTGTTCAGGGTATAGATATGGAACTCGGTGACACCTTCGGCCATGAGACGCCGGCACTGTTCGCTCGCGACGCTGGTGGCCACCATGTCGCGCATGGACGGATTGTCGTCGAGACCGGCGAACATCTCTTCCATCCAGGGGGGGATGCTGGCGCCGCAGTTCGCCGAGAATTTCTTGAGACCGGCAAAATTGGCCACGGGCATGATGCCGGGGACGATGGGCGCCTCGATCCCGGCGCCGCGGGCGCGGTCGATGAAGCGCAGGATGGTCTCGGTGTCGAAGGCGTACTGCGTGATGGCCCGGTTCGCGCCGGCGTCGATCTTGCGCTTGAGGTGGTCGAGGTCGGCCTGAGCGTTCGCCGCCTCGGGGTGGACCTCGGGGTAGGCGGCGACGGAGAGGTCGAAGTCCCCGATCCGGCGCAGGCCGGCCACCAACTCAGCCGCGTCGCGGTAGCCGTCCGCCCTTAGCGTCTCGCCCTCTGGCAGATCGCCGCGCAGCGCCACCACGTGCCGCACGCCTTGGTCCAACAGGGCGCGCGCCTGGTCATCGACTTCGCCGCGATCCGCGCCCACGCAGGTCAGGTGATGGGCCACCGGCAGCCCGGTCCGGCGCCGGACCATCTCCACGATGCGGCCGGTGCGATCGCGGGTCGTGCCACCTGCGCCGTAAGTGACCGAGAAGTAGCCCGGGCCGGCGGTGGCCAACGCGTCGACCGTGCGCTCAAGCGCCTCGATCCCGGCCTCCGTCTTCGGCGGGAAAAGCTCGAAGGAGACCGCTGTGTCGCGGTCGGGATGCTGCCCCGTCATGTGTTCGCTCCGTTGCTGGACGTAGTGGATCGTCGGGCGGGGCGGCTTGGGCCGCCCCGCCTTCCCCGCGTCATTCGGGCTTGCGGAAGTGCTGGATGCCCCAGGCGAGATGCCCGTCATCGGCGGCCTTCACCCAGTTTTCCAGTCCCACGGCCATCTTGTCGAGATACTCCGCCGAGGCCCCGGCCTCGCGCAGGGTGTTATAATTGGCCAGCAGTTCCTCGCGGACGCGGGAATAGTGGGTGCGCAGGTCGCTGACCGCATTTTCCTGTTCCAAGGTCTCGAAGCCGAGCGCCTCGGCCGCTTCGCGGTAGAACCGGGGGCTGCCGAGGCTGTTCAGTTGCAGGCGGTCATAGACCGGTTGCAACACGCCCTCGGGCACGTCGTCAGCCTGCATCGGGTCGGTGAAGATCAGGTGCCCGCCGGGCTTGAGCACGCGCCACGCCTCGGCCAGCACGCCGGCGCGCTGATCGGAATGCAGGAAGGCGTCCTGGCTCCAGACCACGTCGCAGCTGGCATCGGCCTCAGGCACGTCCTCGAACACGCCGTGCCGCACCGAGATCTTGCCGGCCAGCTTGGCGGCGCGGATCTTGCCCAGGTTATACTCGTTCTGGGTCTCGGAAATGTTCAGGCAGACCGCCTCGCAGCCGGTCTTGCGGACCAGCGTGCGCATCGCCCCGCCGTAGCCCGCGCCCATGTCGAGAACCCGGGCCGAGGCGTCCAGCCTGGGCAAACGGTCGATCATCGACTCGATGGTGCGGTCCGATGCAGTGCGGATATCCGGCGTTTCGGCATAGCGGCCGATATGCAGGTCCTCGCCGCCCCAGATGGTGGAATAGAACGTGTCCGCGTCATCACTGTCGTAGTAATCCTCGGTGATGTCGCGGATGTCTTCTTTTCCATCCTCGGAGGTGGTGCCCCAGCGCACGAGATGCAACGCCGATTTCTCGGCCACGTGGATGAAGAAATCCGGGTCATCCTCGGCATAGGTCTCCTGGAAATCGCCGTAGGTGCGCACGCGCTCGAACCCCGCCTCGGACAGCAGGCGGCGCATATAGTTCTTGCGGATCGGGCACATGTTCAGCGTGTATTCCGACCCGTCGGGGAAAGAATAGCGCATCCGGCACAGCCCTTCGTCGACATGGTCGGGCTCGGCGGTGACCTGGTCGCCGCAATAGTAATACTTGTGCTTGGTCGTATAACCGCTGTCGAGCATCGCGTCGTAATTGCGCTGGTCCAGGATCAGAAGCCCGTCATGCTTGAGCGCGGCGTAGAATTCGGCCAGCGCGCGGCGGCGTTCGGATTCCTTGTGCAGGTGAGTGAAGGAGTTGCCAAGGCAGACGATCGCGTCGTACTTGCCGTGGATATCGCGGTTGAGCCAGCGCCAGTCGGCCTGCGCGGTCTTGAGGATGAGGCCCCGCGCCTGCCCGTTCTCGAAGGCCTTGGCCACCATCGAGGCCGCCCCGTCCGAGGCGGTCACGTCAAATCCCGCCTCGGTCAAGCGGACCGAATGAAAGCCGGTCCCGCAGGCCACGTCGAGCACCCGCTCCTTGCCACGGGCACGCAGGATGTCGATGAAGAACTGGCCCTCGCTCTCGGCGCGGCCGCGCCAGTCGATCAGCTCGTCCCACTTGTCCACAAAGGTCCGGACATATTCCTTGCGGTAATGGTCGGTCTCGCGATCGGCCAGCGGATCTTCGCTGTAGACCTGGTCGGTCATCGTCAGTTCCGCGTTCTCGGCTTGGTAATCGTTCATGACGTTACTTCACTCCGTCCTAGCGTGGGGCCGGCGCGCTCTTGCGGCGCTGTCGTCCGGCAGGATGCGGCCAAGCCCCAGCGTGAAGGGCATGCTGCAGCCGCAAAGAATTCTTTCGATCTTGTCCGCGCAGTTGCGCGGTTTTCCCAGGCGGTGCGCGCGAAACGTCGCGCGTCAGTCAATCATGGCACCGACCTTTATTTCGCACATCAAAGCGATTCTGCCGGCTTCCCGCCCTGTGACCGTCATACTGCACACCATTTTCGCCATTTCAAGGTCTGTGTGCGACATCGACGTCAAACATATTCTTAAAGTGACGAACCAAAATTTCGGATGATGAACGTCTGTGCGCAAACAGTGCCGCGAAGCAGCATCGCGGGAGACGCGGTCCGGGCGGGTCAGGGGTGGTATTCGGGCGGATGCACCGGCCGCTCCAGGCATCAAGCCGAATGCAGTTCCCCCGGACGGACGGAACCGCCTAGGTGCGCAGTTTGTCGCGCGTCCGGGCCGTTGACAGCGCCGCCAGCGTCGGGCGCGGAAACCGTTCCAGGGTAGCCTTCACGGCCCGCCCTGCCCTTGCGCCTTCCCAATCCGGCGGCAGCAACAGCGCCGGCAGATCGCCGTGGCGCAGGCGCAGGCGCCGCCAGTGATGCAGGACCAGCAGCCGCAGCACCGTCGCATCCACCAGGTCATCGGGGGCCGGCGCGGCCGCGACGCGCGCCGCGCAATCGGCGAGCGCGGCATATTCGCTGCGCAAATCCTCGCCGGCGACCATGTCCACGATCCATTCGGGGACCGGCGTGGCGCGCAGGTCGGTCACGAGATACGCCGCAGGCAAATCGTCGCAGGGCTGAACGGCGAGCGCGGTCCGCGGCGCGATCACGTTCGCGTCCCCGGGAAGGGAATCCGCGAAATCGGTCGCGGGAACCTGCGGCGGTGCGACGATCAGGATCGGCGTCCGGTTACGCCGCTCCTCGTCGAAATAGATGCGCGGCCGGACGGACTGTGTTTCCTGCCAGCCGAAATCGGACAGGAAGTATTCCGATTCCCGCCCGATGCGTTCGCTTTCGATCCATCCGTCACGGCGCAGGCGGTGGAGCGCCACGCGCATCGCCTGCGGCGAGATCCCCATGCGGTCGCCCAGAACGGTCAGGAGCTTGCCGCCCACGCGATCGTGGCGGTCCCGGCACAGATCGCCCAGCACCGTCATGACCACCGACCAGACCTTGAGCGGGCCGCAGCCGGTCAGGCAGTCAATTTTTTCTTGGGTGCCAGAGGCTTGCATGGCCCGACTATAGTCGGGCCGTGCCCCCGCCTCAATAGGCGTTCATGGTCAGCAGATCGTATTCCGCCACCATCTCGTCATCCTGGTTGGTCAGCGTGACGTGCCAGCGGACCTCGCCGTAGTCCTCGTTACGCGGGGTCTTCTTCTTGACCGTCAGACGCACCTTGATGCTGTCCCCGGCCTCGACCGGCTTCATGAAGCGCAGGTTGTCCAGGCCCGTGTTGGCCAGCACCGGCCCCTCGGCCGGTTCCACGAAAAGCCCCGCCGCAAAGGAGATCAGCAGATAGCCATGCGCCACGCGCCCGGGGAAGAAGGGGTTCCGCTCGGCCGCGGCCTGATCCATGTGCGCGTAGAAGGTATCGCCGGTGAACTCGGCGAAGTGTTCGATGTCCTCCAGCGTCACCTGCCGCGGCGCGGTGTGCAGGGTTTCCCCGATCTGCAGCTCGCCGAAGCGGCGGGTGAAGGGATGCGCGGCCGCCTCGATCTCGGTCGCGCCCGGCACCCATTTCTGGCCGATGCCGGTGAGGATATCGGGCGATCCCTGCACCGCGGTGCGCTGCATGTAGTGCTTGACGCCGCGCACGCCGCCCATCTCCTCGCCGCCGCCGGCGCGGCCGGGGCCGCCATGCACCATGTGCGGCAGGGGCGAGCCGTGGCCGGTGGATTCCTTCATCGAGTCGCGATTGTTGAAATACAGCCGCCCGTGATAGGCGCCGGCCTTCATCGTCACCTCGCGGGCAACCTGGGGATCGTGGGTGATGACCGAGGCGACGAGCGAACCCTGCCCCTTGTTGGCCAGTTCAACCGCGTGGTCCAGATCGCGATACCCCATCACCGTCGAGACGGGACCAAAGGCTTCGGTATCGTGAACGCGCACGGCGTTGTCCGGATCGCCGCAGTGAAACAGCATCGGCGGCAGGAAAGCACCCTTTTCGGCGTCGGCGCCCGAGACCTCGAAGTTGTCGGGATCGCCGTAGACGCGTTCCGCCTCGGTGCCCAGGGTGGCGGCTTTCTCCAGGACGTCGTGCTTCTGGCTGTTGCTGACCAGCGCGCCCATGCGGGTGGTTTCCAGCCGCGGATCGCCGATGACGGTCTTCGACAGCCGGTCGGACACGGCCTCGATCACCGCCTGGACGTTGGCCTGAGGGGCAAAGATGCGGCGGATCGCGGTGCACTTCTGCCCCGCCTTGGCCGTCATCTCGCGGCAGACCTCCTTGACGAAAAGGTCGAATTCGGGGCTGCCCGGCACGGCGTCCGGTCCCAGGATCGAGGCGTTGAGGCTGTCCTGCTCGGCCACGAAGCGCACCGAGTTCTCAAGGATGTTGGGCGCCGAGCGCAGTTTGAGCGCGGTGTCCGCCGAACCGGTGAAGCTGACCACGTCCTGGCTGCCCAGCCGGTCCAGCATGTCGCCCAGGCCGCCGGCCACGAATTGCAGCGCCCCCTGCGGCAGCAGGCCGGAGTCCAGGATCAGTTTCACACAGCGCTCCGTCACGTAGCAGGTGCTAGTCGCCGGCTTCACGATGGCCGGCACACCGGCCAGAAGGGTCGGCGCAAGCTTCTCCAGCATCCCCCAGACGGGGAAATTGAAGGCGTTGATATGCACCGCCACCCCTTGCAGCGGGGTGCAGACGTGCTGCCCCAGGAAGGTGCCGTGCCGCGACAACTGCTCGACGTCACCGTCAAGGTAGACGTGCCCGTCGGGCATTTCGCGCCGCCCCTTGGAGGCGAAAACGAACAGTGTGCCGATCCCGCCGTCGATGTCGATCAGGTGGTCGGTCTGGGTCGCGCCGGTATCGAAAGACAGGTCGTAGAGTTCCTGCTTGTGCTCGCCCAGATGCACCGCGATCGCCTTGATCATCTTGGCGCGCTCGTGGAACGTCATCTTGCGCAGCGCCGGCCCGCCGAGGGACTTGGCGTGATCGAGCATCGCCTGGACGTCCAGGGCCGCGTTCCCGGCGCTGGCGATGACCTCGCCGGTGACGGCGCTCGGGATATTCCGGGCACCCTCGCCCGGAGCCACCCACTCACCGGCGGCAAAGCTTGATACCTGTTGAATCGTCATGGTTCTATCCTCGCTTCAGGTGGCCCGGGGCGCCGCGCCCCGCCGTGCGACCGCGCCGTCCGGCCCCGGACCGTTCGATGGTCTTGTGATCGCGGCCCGCCCCGGGGCGCGGCACGCGGATGTCGGGGGCCTGCGCGCCGGGGCGCGCGGGCCGCGGGTCAATGCCCCATCGCGCCCATCTGTTCGGGCAGCACCAGCACCAGCCAGGGGATGAGAACGATGAGTGTCAGGCGGATGATGTCGGCGATCCAGAAGGGCGTGACCCCGCGGAAGATCGTGCCGGTGGTCACGTCGCCGACCACGCCCTTGAGGATGAAGACGTTGAGCCCCACCGGCGGCGTGATCAGCGAGATCTCGGTCACGACGACCACCACGATGCCGAACCAGATCGGATCATAGCCCAGTTCCGTCACCAGCGGGAAGAAGATCGGCACCGTCAGCAGCAGCATCGACAGCGATTCGAAGACGCAGCCCAGGATCACGTAGATCAGCAGGATCATCATCATGACCGCGTAGGGCGGCACCTCGTAGGCCGTCACGATCCCGATCAACGCCTCGGGAAGGCCGGCGAGGTTGACGAAATTGGAAAAGATCTGCGCGCCGATCAGCACCGCGAACAGCGCCGAGGCCGTCAGGGTGGTGTCCCTGAGCACCTCGAAGGTGTCGGAGACCGTCAGCCCGCCCCGCGACAGCGCGATCAGGAAGGCCCCCATTGCCCCCATGCCGGCCGCCTCGGTGGGCGAGAAGGTCAGATAGATGGGGTAGACGTCGAAGATCCCGTAAAGACCGCCGATCACCAGGATGAACAGAAGCAGCACCGCCCAGACCGAGCGCAGGGCCGAGAGCCGCTCGGGCCAGCTGTACCGGGTGCCGGCGGGTCCGGCGTCGGGATCGCGCCAGACCGTGTAGCGCACGGCGAAAAGGTAGAACAGGATGCCCAGGGCGCCGGGGATGATGCCGGCCATGAACAGCTTGCCGATCGAGGTTTCCGTCATCAGCCCGTAGATCACCAGGATCACCGAGGGCGGGATCAGGATGCCCAGGGTGCCGCCGGCCGCGATGGAGGCGGTCGAGAGCCGGTCGGAATAGCCGTAGCGGCGCATCTCGGGCATGGCGACCTTGGACATGGTGGCCGCCGTGGCCAGCGATGAGCCCGAAATCGCGGAAAACCCGCCGCAGGCGGCCACCGTGGCCATGGCGATCCCGCCCCGCATGTGGCCGAGGAAGGCGTTGGAAACGGCATAGAGTTCGCGCGCCATCCCGCCCTTGTTCACGAAAAGCCCCATCAGGATGAACAGCGGCACCACGGACAGCCCGTAATCCTGCGCGGTGTCGATGACCTGGCGACCGACCATGGACATGGCCGCCTGCAGGCCCCAGGCGTCGAACAGGCTGCCGCTGCGCTCGTAGGCAAAGCCGAAGGTGCCCACCAGCCCCATCGCGAAGACGATGGGCATGCGTATGAGTACAAGAACCAGGACCAGGGCGAATCCGATGAGCGCGGCGGTCATTGCGTGTCATCCCTCAGAAGTTGCGGGGCGAAGAGTGTCAGCAGTCCCGCCACGGCCATCGACAGGGCCGCGATGCCGGTCGCGATCGCGATGAACCACATGATGTAGAACTGCGGCAGCCCCAGGTATTCGGTCACGTCGCCGTAGCTGCGCGTGCGTTCGGCCAGGACGATGACCCTTTGGGTGGGCCAGATCATCATCACCGCGCAGGCGATCAGGATCACGCCGTCGCGCAGGCGGTCCAGCCGGTAGCGGCGGAAAACCGGGTCGGTCAGGTCGACCGAGATATGGTAGTTCGTCACCGACACGTGCGGCAGCACGGCGAAGACCATCACGGCCACGGCGATGCGGGTCAGCTCCGTCGCGGCCTCGATCGGTGCGTTGAACGTCGACCGCAGGAACACGTCGAAGAAGGTCATGACCATCAGCCCGAACAGGGCGACACAGGCGACCAAAATCGGAATCCGGTCCAGTTTCCGAACGGCGTTCAGCAGGCGTCTCATGGCGCGGGCCTCCGGAGCGCGGGAAGGGTTGGGGGATGTGCCCCGGCGGCGGCGCCGCCGGGGCATGGGATGCGGGGATCAGTCCTCGGACAGCTCGCTGCTGAGCATGTCGTAGGCCGCCTGCGCATCGACGCCGGTTTCGCCCACTTCCTCGATGACCGAGTTGATGATGCTCGCAGAGATCTCGTCGAACTTCTCCTGATCGGCTTCCGAGGCGGTGGTGATCGTGTTGCCCTCGGTCTCCTTGGTCAACTCGACGCTGTTCTGGTCGCCGGCGTCCCAGATCTTGCCGATCTCGCGGCTGATCGGTTCGCCGAAGACCTCTTCTTCCAGGGCGGTGCGGATGTCCTCGGGCAAGCGCTGGAAGGAGCCTTCGTTCATGATGAAGGCAAAGGACCCCCGGTAGAAGCCGCCGGGCATCTCGTAGAGATGCGGCGCGACCTCGGTCAACTTGAAGCCCTGGCGGGAGTCGACGGGCATCACAACGCCGTCCGCGGCGCCCGAGGCCAGCGTTTCGTAGACCTTCGGCGCGGGCACCTTGATCCCCGTGGCGCCGAGCGCATCGCCCACGTCACCGCCGACTCCGCCAGGCACCCGCAGCTTGAGCCCCGAGATCTGGTCCAGTTCGGTGACCTTGTCGGCCGTGTGCAGCTGCGCCGGGCCGTGCGTGTGCAGGGCCACGACCTTGACGCCGCGGTGCTCGTTGGCGTTCGACAGGTACTTGTCGTAGGCGCGCCAGTAGGCAACCGAGGCCTCTTCGGCGTTGCCCGAGTAACCGGGCAGCTCGATCAGCTTGGTGGTGACGAAGCGGCCCGCCTGATAGCCGTGGAAGATGATCGACAGGTCGGCCGCGCCGTCCTGGATCAGGTCCATCTGCGCCGGCGGCGGGGCCAGGCCCAGCTTGAGGTCGGTGGTCACGCGGCCGTCGGTGGCCTCCTCGACCATCTCGGTGAACTTCGGCCACATCTTGGCATTGATGTTGTGCGTCGGCGGCGCCCAGCTGGAGATCGTGAGCGTATAGTCAGCCGCCCAGCCGGCCGTGCCGGTCAGCGCGAGCGCCGCGCCGGCCAGAAGCGAAGTGAGTTTGCGGTGTTGAGCCATTTGGTCCTCCCTTGGATAATGATGGCGGTCGTCTGCGTTCAGAAGCGCGAGGCCAGGGTCCAGGAATCGGGGCTCTCCTCCGCCACCAATTCCATGGTCCGTTTCGTAACCTCCCAGCCGATTTCCCCGGCGTAGTGCATCGGGCCGCCCCGCCACCGGGGAAAGCCGTAGCCGTGGATCTCGACAATATCAACGTCGCCGGCACGTTCGGCGATCCCTTCCTCGACGATGCGGGCGCCCTCGTTGGCCATGACGGCCAGCAAACGCTCGCTGATCTCGGATTCGGTGAAATCGCGCCGGGTAATGCCTTGTTCCCGCGCATAGGCGAGAATCAGCTCCTCCACCTCGGTGGAGCGCTGCGGGGTGCGTCCATCGGCGCCGTAATCGTACCAGCCCTTGCCGCTGCGGCGGCCGAAGCGTTCACGCTCGCAAAGCCAGTCGGCGACGGGAACATAGCGTTCCTGCGCGGGGCGCGTGGCGGCCTGGCGCTTGCGATTCGCCCAGGCGATCTGAAGCCCGGCCATGTCCTGCGCCTCGTAGGGGCCCATGGGCATGCCGAAGGCCCGCATCGCCGCATCCACCTGATAGGGCAACGCGCCGTCGGCCAGCAGGTAATCGGCCGCGCGGCGGTAGGCAGCAAGGATGCGGTTGCCGATGAACCCGTCACATATACCCGACAGCACCGGCACCTTGCGCAGCCGTTTGGCCAGCGCGAAACCGCTGGCCAGCGTCCCGGGGCTGGTCCGCGGGGTCTTGACCACCTCCAGCAGCTTCATGACATGCGCCGGCGAAAAGAAATGCAGGCCCAGGCAGCGCTCGGGGCCGGGCACCTCGGCGAAGATATCGCGCGGGTCCAGATAGGAAGTATTGGTGGCCAGGATCGCGTCCTTGTCCATCACCTCCGAAAGGCTTGCAAAGACTGCGCGTTTCACCGCCACGTCCTCGAAGACGGCCTCGATGGCCAGATCCGCCCCGGCCGCGACCGCGTAGTCGCCGGCAGCCGCGAAACGCTCGGCCGCGGCGCTGCGCGCGTCGGGGCTCATCTTGCCCCGCTCCACCGCGCCGTCCAGCAGGCCGCCCACGCGGTCCTCGGCCGCCGCGGCGGCCTCGGCGTCACGCTCGACGAGCCGAACCTCGAGCCCGGCCAGCAGTGCCGACGCGGCGATCCCCGCGCCCATCATGCCGCCGCCGACGACGGCGATGCGCTCGACGTCCCGCGCGGTCGCCCCCTCGATCGCGGCGGGGCGGGTCGCGTTGCGCTCCGCGAAGAAGGCATGGCGCAGGGCGCGGCTTTCGGCCGAATGCCGAAGTTCCAGGTGGCGCTCCCGCTCGCGGGGCTGGCCGATCTCGAAGGGTTCCAGCGCCCATTGCAGCGCGGCAAGGTTTTCCAACGGCGACTGCTGTCCGCGGCTCTTCTTCACCAGGGCGCCGCGTGTGGCCTCCACCAGGTCGGCATCGAAGGGCGGCACGTCGCGCATGGAAACGGGCACGGGGCGCGCGGGCAGATCCTCGGCCAGTGCCCGGGCCGCGGCCTCTGGGTCGTCAGCCACGATGTCGATCGCGCCCAGGGCCTTGAGATCCTCGCCCTTCACGATGCGGCCGTTGCAGGCGATATCGATCGCCTTGTCCATCCCGACCAGGCGCGGCAGCCGCTGCGTGCCGCCCGCCCCCGGGATCAGGCCGACGTTGACCTCGGGCAGGCCGAAGCCCGTGCCCGGCGCGGCGATGCGCCACGCGCAGGCCATGGCGATCTCGAACCCGCCGCCCAGCACGTTGCCGTGCATCGCGGCGATGAAGGGCACTTCCGAGTCCTCGATCATCTGCACCACGTCGGGCAGGTGCGGCTCTACAGGCGGGGCGTCGAATTCGGTCATGTCGCCGCCCGAGACAAAGGTGCGCCCGGCGCAGCGCAGGATCGCCGCGCGGGCCCCGGCAACCTGCGACACCGCGCGCGCCAGATCGGCGCGCACCGCGTTGGAGGTGGCGTTGACCGGGGGGTTGTCGATGGTCACCCAGGCGATGCCGCCCGCGTGCTGAACCGTTACCGTCTCTGCCTGCGCCATCGGGAAGCTGTCCGCTGATCGAGAATCGTTCATGCCGTAATTTATTGACCAACCGTTCGGTTTATGCAAGGAGTGATTTGTAATCTTCGAATGGCTGGTATGCGATGAGCGACACAATTCTTGCCGAGGATCATGGGACATGGGTGGAAATCACCCTCAACCGTCCCGATCGTCTGAACAGTTTCAATGATGAGATGCACCTTGCCCTGCGCCGGCAGATCGAAGCCGCGCGCGATTCGGGTGCCCGGGCCATCCTGCTGACCGGGGCCGGCCGCGGCTTCTGTGCCGGCCAGGACCTGGGCGATCGCGACCCGGCCAAGATGGAGACGCCCCCCGACCTCAGCGAAACCATCCGCACCTTCTACGCGCCGCTCGTCACCCTCTTGCGGTCTCTGGAGATGCCCGTGGTCTGTGCGGTCAACGGCGTCGCGGCGGGGGCGGGCGCCAATATCGCGCTGGCCTGTGATATCGTCCTGGCGGCCGAAAGCGCGAAATTCATCCAGAGCTTCGCCAACGTGGGCCTTGTACCGGATGCCGGCGGCACCTGGTCGCTGACCCACCTGCTGGGCGAAGCCCGCGCCAAGGGCCTCGCGCTGACCGGCGAGCCGCTTCCCGCCACACGCGCGGCCGACTGGGGCCTGATCTGGCGCGCCCTGCCCGACGCGGAGTTGATGGACGAGGCCCGCAAGCTGACCGCGCGCTTCGCCGAGGGCCCCACCGTCGGCCTGGGCCTGACGAAACAGGCAATCCAGGCGGCCGGCACCAATTCCTTTGCCGAGCAGCTGGAACTGGAGGCGCAAAGCCAGAAGATCTGCGGCGAAAGCCCCGACTATGCCGAGGGCGTGAGCGCGTTTTTGAACAAGCGCAAACCCGGCTTCAGCGGACGGCGGCGCTCATGACACCCAAGGAACGCGCAGAGAGGTCCGCCGCCGCCATGTGGAAGGGCGACGCCGCCAGCCAGTCGCTGGGCATGGCGATCGCCGAGGTGGACGAGGGCACCGCGACGCTGAAAATGACGGTGCAGCCCCAGCACGCCAACGGCCACGACCTGTGCCACGGCGGAATCACCTTCGCACTGGCCGACAGCGCCTTCGCCTTCGCCTGCAACAGCCGCAACCAGTCCACCGTCGCCCAGCACAACGTGATCAGCTACCTCGCCCCCGGGCGGGTTGGCGACGTTCTGACGGCGACGGCGCGCGAGGTCAGCCTGAACGGGCGCAACGGTATCTACGATGTCACGGTGACAAACCAGGACGGCACGCGGATCGCGGAATTCCGGGGGTTCTCCCGCGCGATCACGGGCCGCCTTTTCGATGAATGAAGGATCGGTGAGGAGCACGCTATGAAGGATCTGACCCCCGAAAAATCCACCCTGGACCCGATCGAGGTCGCCTCGATCGACGAGATCCGGGGGCTGCAACTGGACCGCCTGAAATGGTCGCTGCGCCATGCCTACGAGAACGTGCCGATGTATCGTCAGCGCTTCGACGCGGCGGGCGTGCATCCCGACGATCTCACGCAACTCAGCGATCTTGCCAAGTTCCCCTTCACTTACAAGACGGACCTGCGGGACAATTACCCCTTCGGGCTGTTCGCCGTCCCGCGGGATCAGATCGTGCGCGTCCATGCCTCGTCGGGCACGACGGGCAAGCCGACGGTCGTGGGCTACACCCGCAACGATATCGACATGTGGGCCGACATGGTCGCCCGCTCGATGCGCGCCAGCGGCACACGGCCCGGCGACCTGGTGCACGTGGCCTATGGCTACGGGCTGTTCACGGGCGGCCTGGGCGCGCACTACGGCTCGGAGCGTCTGGGATGCACGACCGTTCCGGTGTCCGGCGGTATGACCGAACGGCAAGTGACCCTGATCAACGACTTCAAGCCCAGCACGATCATGGTCACGCCGTCCTACATGCTCAACATCCTGGAACAGTTTCACAAGCAGGGCCTGGACCCGCGCGAAAGCAGCTTGCAGGTGGGCATCTTCGGGGCCGAGCCCTGGACCAACGCCATGCGCCAAGAGGTCGAGGACGCCTTCGACATGCATGCCGTGGACATCTACGGCCTGTCCGAGATCATGGGGCCGGGCGTTGCCAACGAATGTGTTGAAACCAAGGACGGCCTGCACATCTGGGAAGACCATTTCTTCCCCGAGATCATCAATCCCGAAACCGGCGAACCGGTCGAGGACGGGGAACTGGGCGAGCTGGTCTTCACCACCCTGACCAAGGAAGGCCTGCCGATGATCCGCTACCGCACGCGCGATCTGACCCGCCTGCTGCCCGGCACCGCGCGCAGCATGCGGCGGATGGAGAAGATCACCGGCCGCTCCGACGACATGATCATCCTGCGCGGCGTCAACGTCTTCCCCACCCAGATCGAGGAGCAGGTGCTGGCCACCGGCGGGCTGACCAACCACTTCCAGATCGAACTCTACCGCGCGGGCCGCATGGATGCGATGCGCGTGCACGTGGAGGCGGCCGAGGATTCCACCGACGAGGCGTCGAAGACCGCCGCGGCACGCATGCTGCACAAGCACATCAAGGACGTCGTGGGCATCTCGTCCGAGATCGACGTGCGTGACCCCGGCGAGATCGAGCGCAGCCAGGGCAAGGCCAAGCGCGTGATCGACAACCGCGACAAGGGGTGACGCCGTGGCCCGGACGATCGCCAAGGACCACGACCAGAAGCGCACGCAGATCCTCAAAGCCGCGGCGAAGGTCTTTGCGACGGAGGGCTTCGACCGCGCCTCGATGACCCAGTTGGCCGAGGAGTGCGGTATCTCCAAGGCCAACATCTACCATTACTATACCAGCAAGGATGCCATCCTCTATGACATCCTGGAAAGCTACCTGGCGGGGCTGCGCGATCTGATCTGCGGGACGGACCTGACCGGGCTGAGCCCGGAACAGCAGCTGCGCAAAACCGTTCGCGAAATCCTTTTCGCCTACCAGGGCTCGGACTACGAGCACCGGGTTCAGGTCAACGGGGTCTCGCGACTTCCGCCCGAGCAGCAGAAGATCCTGCGCGGATACCAGCGGGACATGGTGGTCTTTCTCAGCGGCATCCTCAAGCACAACGCACCAGACGTGCTGGCCGAGGATCCGGCGAAGCTGCGGGCCGCCACCATGTCGGTTTATGGCATGCTGAACTGGTATTACATGTGGAATTCTGGTGCGGGCAACGAGGCACGCGAATCCTACGCGCGCCTAGTGGCCGATCTGACGCTGCACGGAATCAAGGGGATCTGACCCTTCCCCGTCCGACCTGAAAAGCCCCGGCCGAGGGCCGAGGCTTTCTCTTGGGTACCTGCTTCGCTCACCCGGCGCTCAGGCCCAGTTTCGTCAGCCGTTCGGCCATGTCGGCCTCCCAGCGTTCGCGCAGGGTCTCGTTCGTCTCGTGCCGCAGGCCCATGGCCTTCAGGCTGTCGAACTTCTCGGAATCCGTCGTCCCGAAAGAGACGGCAACGCGCGGCCACCAGTAATTGACCGAGGCCTGCAGGGCCGTCTTGTCGCCATCCTCCAGCAGGCGCGTCATGCCTTCTTCCGCCAGTTCGGCGTGATGTGCCTCGATCGGGGCGATGGCGCGGAACGCCTCGGCCAGGGGCTGGTAGGAGACGCGGCGCAACTCCCCAAGCTGGATCGTGACCGCGCGCCCCATCAGCAGGTTCATGACCACCGCGTCGCCCCAGCCTTCGAGCGGGTAGTTGAACACCGCCAGACGCATGTCGTGCTCGCTGCGCGTGGTGCCGATGTCCGCCTCGCGGCTCAGTCGCGCGGTCCAGGGGTGGTGGTTTGCGTAGCGCACGGTATCGGCGCCGAAATCCCCCATGATGCGCAGCACCTTGTCGGCGTTGTCGGTCTTTTCCAGCACGATCTTGGCCGCCGCGATGCGTTCCTTGATCCCCGGGCCGTCGTTGATGATGTCGGCAAAGCCCGCGGCCCCGGCCAGTTCACTGTCGACGAAGGTCGCCATCAGCTTGAGAAGCTCGGCGCGGTAGCGTGGCGGCACGTTGGCGGGGTTCGTCAGCATCCCGCCCTCGGCGAGATAGTTCTGGATGCTCATGTCTTCGGCCATTCCCGGTCCTCCCTTACTGGTCGTAATCGACGACGACTTTGTCAGTCACCGGGAAGGACTGGCACGACAACACATAGCCCTTCTCTACCTCATAGTCCTCAAGGGCGTGGTTGGCGACCATGTCAACCTCGCCCTCGACGACGCGGCAGCGGCAGGTCGAGCAAACACCGGCGCGGCAGGCGTAGGGGGCGTCCATCCGGTTCTCAAGCGCGGCGTCAAGGATCGGCATGTCCTTGGGCATGTCCACGGTCTGGGTGGCCCCGTCGAGCGTGATCGACACGCTCGTCTGGTTGGCCGAGCGCGCGGCCTCTTTCGAGACAGCCTTGCGCTTGGCACGGCCCGGCTGGGCCGAGGCGAAGAGTTCGAACTTGATCTGCCGCTCTTCAAGACCGGCGTTGCGCAGGGCGCTGGCGATGCCCAGCATCATCGGTTCGGGGCCGCAGATGAAAGCGGTATCGACGGTATCGATGTCGATGAAACCGCTCTTGAACAGCTGGTCACACTTCTCCTCGGTCACCAGGCCGGTGAAAAGCTCGATGTCCTGGGTATCGGTTTCGAGCACATGGATGACGTTCAGACGGCCCAAGTACTGGTTCTTGAGGTCCTCAAGCTCCTCGCGGAACATGATCGTGTTCACGCCCTTGTTGGCGTAGACCAGCGTGAAGGTCGACCTGGGTTCGCGCGCCAGCGTCGTCTTGAGAATCGACAGGACGGGCGTGATGCCCGACCCGCCCGCGAACCCCAGGTAATGGCGTTCCGTATTGGGATCCAGGTCGGTATGGAACGAGCCCATCGGCGGCATCGCCTGCAGGGTATCGCCCACCTTCAGTTCCTCGTTGGCCCAGGTCGAGAAGGCGCCGCCCTCGACGCGCTTGATGCCCACCTGAAGCACCCCGTCATCCTTGCCCGCGCAGATCGAGTAGGAGCGGCGCAACTCCTCGCCGTCGAACTCGCGGCGGAAGGTCAGATACTGGCCCTGGATGAAATCGAATTCCTCGGCCGCCCCGTTCACCGGGCGCAGGGTGACGACCACCGCATCGCGGATCGTCTTGTGCACGTCGGTGACTTCGAGGTCGTGAAATCGCGGCATTTGGGTCTCCTCCCTAGATGCACTTGAAATAGTCGAAGGGCTCCAGGCACTCGCGGCAACGCCACTGGGCCTTGCAGGGGGTGGAGCCGAACTGGCTCAACTTCTCGAGGTCTGTGCCGCCGCAGCGCGGGCACCGTTCGGGGCCCCCCGCCGGTTGCGGCGGGGCGATCCCGTATTCCTCCAGCTTCGCGCGTCCCTCTTCGGTCAGCCAGTCGGTCGTCCATGCCGGGCTCAACTGTCGCTTGAGCTCGATGTTCTCGACCCCCTTTTCGCGCAGGGCGCGGTCGATCTCGAAGTTGATGAGCGACGTCGCCGGGCAGCCCGAGTAGGTCGGCGTGACCGTGACGACCAGCGTATCGTCTTGCCACGCCACATCCCGGATGATCCCAAGATCAGTCAGCGTTATGACCGGAATCTCGGGATCGGGAACCTCACCCAGCCAATCCCAGACCTGTTCCACACTCGGATGGGTCATGCTCTCGCCTCCGCGGCATCTTACCACTGGCAACCGGGATAGGCGCGCTGCAGCCACTGCATCGTGCACAGAAGATGGCCCAGATGCTCGGTATGCATCGCGCCGTCACGGCCGCCGCGATGGACGAAAGCGCCCTCCGGCACCTGCAGGGTGGCATCAGCCAGCACCCGCCCCACCAGCGCGTCGTATTCCGCGCGCAGGTTTGCCGGATCGGGCGCGATCCCGGCCTCGGCCATGGCGGCATCGACCGCGTCACTTTCGAACAACTCGCCCACATAGGGGTAGAGATAGTCCAACGCCGCCTGCATGCGTGCGTGGCTCTCCTCCGTCCCGTCGCCAAGACCGACGACGGTGTCGGCCGACCGCTCGACGTGATAGGCCACTTCCTTGCTGGCCTTCTCGGCGATTTCGCGCACGCGCTCGTCCCGCGACGATTGCAGCCGGCCCAGCATGATCGAGGCCCAGGCATCGAAAAGGAACTGGCGCATCAGCGTCTGGCCGAAGTCCCCGTTGGGAAGCTCCACCAGCAGCACGTTGCGGAAATCCCAGGCATCGCGGAGGAAGGCCAGATCGTCTGCCGACTTGCCCTCGCCCTGCACCTCGGCGGCGTAGTCCAGCCACATCTGCGTCTGCCCGATGAGGTCGAGCGCGGTGTTGGCGAGCGCGATGTCCTCCTCCAGGACCGGCGCATGGCCGCACCATTCGGAAACGCGATGCCCCAGGATCAGAGTGTTGTCGCCCATCCGCAGCAGGAACTGCAGCAGGGCCTGCTTGTCCGTATCAGCCATTACATGTGCCCCACTTCGTCGGGAATGTCGAAAAACGTCGGGTGGCGGTAGACCTTGCTCTCCGACGGTTCGAAAAGCGGGCCCTTCTCGCCCGGCGCGGTGGCCGAGATGTGGCGCGATTCGACCACCCAGATCGAGACGCCCTCGTTGCGGCGGGTATAGACGTCACGGGCGTTCTTGATCGCCATTTCGGCGTCGGGCGCGTGCAGGCTACCGACGTGGCGGTGGCTCAGGCCGTGCTGGCCGCGGATGAAGATTTCCCACAGGGGCCATTCCTTGCGGTCGGTCTTCTCCTTGCTTTCGGTTTCGGGATAGGGTGACGGGCTGACGGAACTCATGGCTTGCCTCCTCCTTGCAAATCGGTCACTCGGCTGCCACTTTCGCGGCTGACTTCCGCGCAGCCTTCTTGCGGCCATGTGCCAGCAGCCCCTCACGCACCCACTTGCCGTCTTCCCAGGCGCGCGTGCGGTCGTTCATCCGTTCGGTGTTGCACGGCCCGTTGCCCTTGATGACGTCGAAGAATTCCTTCCAGTCGGGCTCGGTGAAATCGTAGTGGCCGGTTTCCTCGTTCCACTTCAGATCCTCGTCGGGGATCGAAAGCCCGAGGTATTCGGCCTGCGGCACCGTCTGGTCGACGAATTTCTGGCGCAGCTCGTCGTTGGTGTTGATCTTGATCTTCCAGGCCATCGACTGCGCGGAGTGCACGCTGTCCTTGTCGGAGGGGCCGAACATCATCAGCGAGGGGTACCAGAAACGGTTGAGCGCATCCTGCGCCATGCGCTTCTGTTCCGGGCTGCCCTGCGCCATCTTCATCATGATGTCGTAGCCCTGCCGCTGGTGGAAGCTTTCCTCCTTGCAGATGCGGATCATCGCGCGGGAATAGGGCCCGTATGAGGTGCGCTGAAGCGGCACCTGGTTCATGATCGCCGCCCCGTCGACCAGCCAGCCGACCGCGCCGATGTCGGCCCAATTCAGCGTGGGATAGTTGAAGATCGAGGAATACTTCATCTTGCCCGACAGCAGGTCCTCGGTCAGGTCGTCGCGGCTGACCCCCAGCGTTTCCGCCGCGCAGTAAAGGTAGAGGCCGTGGCCCGCCTCGTCCTGCACCTTGGCCAGCAAGATCATCTTGCGCTCAAGCGTGGGCGCGCGGGTGATCCAGTTGCCCTCGGGGAGCTGGCCCACGATTTCCGAGTGCGCATGCTGGCCGATCTGGCGGACCAGAGTCTTGCGGTATTCCTCGGGCATCCAGTCGCGCGGCTCGATCTTGACGTCGGCATCGATCCGGTCCTGAAAGTCCCGTTCCTGCTCGGTCATTTCCTCGCGGGATTTCACGCCTTTGCCCGAGCTCTTAACCATCTGTGCATACATTTGGGGTCTCCTCCCTTCCTACACGCGTTCCAATATCAGGGCGGCCCCCTGACCAACTCCAACGCACATGGTGCAAAGGGCGTAGCGCCCGCCTGTGCGTTTCAACTGATAGGCCGCCGTCAAGACCAGCCGCGCCCCCGACATGCCCAGGGGATGGCCCATGGCGATGGCGCCACCATTGGCATTAACATGGGGCGCATCATCGGCCACGCCAAGCTCCCGCAGCGTCGCAAGGGCCTGGCTGGCAAAAGCCTCGTTCAGTTCGATGACATCCATCTGGTCGATGCTCAGCCCCGTGCGCGCCAGAACCTTGCGCGTGGCCGGGATCGGCCCCACGCCCATGATACGCGGTGCCACGCCCGCCGTGGCCATGCCGACGACCCGCGCCATCGGCTCCAGCCCGTTGTTCCGGGCGGCCTCGGCCCCCGCCAGCAGCAGCGCGGCGGCGCCGTCGTTCACGCCCGAAGCATTGCCGGCGGTGACACTGAGATCGGGAGCGTTGACGCCCTTCAGCCCGGCCAGCTTCTCGGCCGTCGTGCCGGGGCGCGGGTGTTCGTCGGTGTCGACGATCAAGGGATCCCCCTTGCGCTGCGGGACGGTGACAGGGATGATCTCGTCGCCGAAGATGCCGGCCTCGTGCGCGGCCGCCCAACGGGCCTGGGACCGCGCAGCGAAGGCATCCTGATCCTCGCGGCTCACGTTGTAGTCCTCGGCAACGTTGTCACCAGTCTCGGGCATCGAGTGGGTGCCGTACTGCTCCTGCATCTTCGGATTGACGAAACGCCAGCCGATGGTGGTGTCGTAAACGGCGTTGGCCCGGCTGAAGGCGCTGGTCGCCTTCGGCATCACGAAGGGCGCGCGGCTCATGCTCTCGACGCCGCCGGCGATGGTCATGTCGTAATCGCCGGCCTTGATCCCGCGCGCCGCCATGCCGACGGCATCCATCCCGCTGGCGCAGAGCCGATTTATCGTCGTTCCCGGCACGTCGATGGGCAGCCCGGCCAGCAGCGCGGCCATGCGCGCGACGTTGCGGTTGCTCTCGCCGGCCTGGTTCGCATCGCCCATGATGACGTCGTCGACGCTGGCCCAATCAACCTGCGGGTTTCGGTCCATGAGCGCCTCGATGGGCAACGCCGCAAGATCATCGGTGCGGATCGAGGACAGCGCCCCGGCATACCGGCCTATCGGCGTGCGTATCGCGTCGCAGATGAATGCATCCATCAATTCGTCTCCCGCCTTGTCTCGGCCGCGCCCGATCGCTGCAAGAATTGGCCGACCGTTTGGTCGAGGTATTCGATCAAGCGATTCGGCGCAAGAAAAAACGTTACAGATTTCTTTGAAATCTGTTTTTCCGTAACAATAGCGACAGGCACAATGGAGTCCGTCACCCCGCCTTGGGCGCCTGGTCCGCGGGATCGTGGGATGGCGCCAGGAACTCGCGTACCTCCTCCGCCCGATCAAGGGTATCCGAGTACCCCAGATCGACCAACGCGCCGACGTAACCCGGCTCGAACAGCAGATAGCTGGAAAGGCGCCCCTCCTGGCCCCAGCTGCCGATACTGCGCATCAAAAGCTTGATGGTGCCGGGAACTTCGTCCGCATATTGCACCGCGATTTCCCTCAGGTCGCGCGACGGCTCAAGCATCAGCGTCTCGATGACGCGCAGGTCAGTCTGATCCAGGGCCTCCTGCGGCAGAAGGCGCACTGTCTTGTTGATCCGGCTCAGGCGTTCGTGGTAGGCATCGAGATTGTCGTTGAACAGAATATCCAACGCATGACCGGCCATTTCACCGATGGTGGGATAGCTGGGCTCGGTGGGGCCCGCGTCGTTCTGATCGTCCCGGCCGCCGATGACCAACAGCCGGCGCGCGCCCATACGAATCGCGGGCGAGAGCGGGGCGGTCAGGCGCAGCGCGCCATCACCGAAATAGCCGTCTTCCAGCGGCACGGCCGGAAACATGAACGGCAGGGCAGACGACGCCATCAGGTGATCCACTTCGATCCGGGCGCGGCGGCCGTGGCGGCGGGCGCGGTCCCACTCCAGGATGTCATCGGCCCCCTGGTAGAACGTGATCGACTGCCCGCTGCTGTAGCTTGAGGCCGTGATGCACAAGGCACGCAGGGCGCCGGCGCGCACCGCGGCGCGCACACCGTCGGGCTTGTACTCGGTCCTGAGCAAGCGCTCCAACGGGCTGTTGTCCAGAAGCGAACAGGGGTTGCGCACGCCGAGGCCACCCAATGTCAGCGTGATCAGCCAGCGCGCCCCGCTGGACATCACCGCCCAGGGGTCCGTCCGGAAGACGGAGGAACAATGCAACCCGCGCCACAGCCGTTCAAGGTGCCGGACACCGCGCTGGAAACTCGGGGACCACACGGCAAGGGGCGCGGCATTGATCGCGCCGACCGAGGTCCCCGAGATGATGGGAAAGGGCGAATGGCGCGCGCCGGTGATCTCGGCAATCGCCTTGAGAACGCCGATCTGATAGGCACCGCGCGCGCCGCCGCCCTGCAGGACAAGGCCGGTAGGCCCCTCTGCCCGTGCCGACCCGTCAGCCATCGCCCCGCCACCAGTTGATGAGGCCGCCGGCGAGAATTTCCTCGGCCTCGCGCGGGGAGACGATGTTTTCAACGCACAGATCCCCGCCGCCCTTGATCCGGCCCTCGGGGGCGCTACCGGACGTCAGGGCATCGCGCAGTCCGTCCAGAACGATCACATCCCCGGCCTCCGGCGCCGGGCAATCCTCGGTCAGGCGAAGCGGGATCACACCGTAGTTGGCGAGGTTGGCCAGGTGGATGCGCGCGAAAGAGCGCGCCAGCACGACCCGCAATCCCAGATAGCGCGGCGCCACCGCCGCGTGTTCGCGGCTGGATCCCTGGCCGTAGTTCTCGCCGGCGACGACGGCATGCCCCGGTTCGCCGGCCTCGATGGCCCGTTCGGGATAGGTCTTGTCCACCACGGTGAACGCGAACTCCGAGATCTTGGGAACGCTGCTGCGGAAGGGCAGCACATCGGCGCCCGCCGGCATGATCTCGTCGGTCGAGATGTCGTCGCCCAGCGTGAGCAGCACGGGCAGTTCCAGCCGGTCGGGCAGCGGGTCGAAGACCGGCATCTCGTCGATATGCGGCCCCTTCACGATCTCGGCCTGCCTGGCTTCCTCCAACGGCAGGGGTGCGACGAACTGGTCGATGTCGGTCACCGGCTCGGGCTGCGGAATCTCGGGCGCGGAGCCTTGGGTGTCGCGCGGGTCGGTGATCTTGCCGGTCAGGGCCGATGCAGCGGCCGTTTCGGGGCTGCACAGGAACACGCTGTCCTCCGGCGTGCCGGACCGGTCGGGGAAATTGCGCGGCACTGTGCGCAGGCTGTTGCGGCCGATGGCGGGGGCCTGCCCCATGCCGATGCAGCCGTTGCACCCCGCCTGATGCAGACGCGCCCCCGCCGACAGAAGCGCGGCGAGGTGGCTGCTTTTCGTCAATTGCCTGAGGCTGTCGCGCGAGGCCGGGTTGATGTCCAGCGACACGCCGTCGGCGATGTGCCTGTCGCGCACCATTTCGGCCACCACGGCGATGTCCCGAAACCCCGGATTGGCCGAGGATCCGATGTAGGACTGCGCGATTTCCTCGCCGGCGACCTCGCGCACGGGGACCACGTTGCCCGGGCTGGAGGGCTTGGCGATCAGCGGTTCGAGCGTGGAAAGGTCGATCTCGTCGTGGTGGTCGTAGCTCGCGCCGTCATCGGCCGTCAGCTCCTGCCAGGCATCGCCGCGGCCGTTGCGCTCAAGGTAGGCGCGCACCGTTTCATCGGATGGAAAGACGGTCGTCGTGGCACCCAGTTCGGTGCCCATGTTGGCGATCACGTGCCGGTCCATCGCGCTGAGGCGCTCCAGCCCGGGGCCATAGTATTCGATTGCCCGGCCGCGGCCGCCCGAGACCCCGTGGCGGCGCAGCATCTCAAGCACGACATCCTTGGCGCTGACCCACGCCGGCAAGTCCCCTGTCAGCCGCACGCCCCAGACCTCGGGCATCTTCAGCCGGAACGGTTTGCCCACCATCGCCATGGCCACGTCCAGCCCGCCGGCGCCGATGGCCAGCATGCCGATGGCGCCGGAGGCCGGCGTGTGGCTGTCCGACCCCAGAAGGGAGGCGCCGGGCCGTCCGAAATAGTCCATGTGCAGCGGATGGCTGACCCCGTTGCCGGCGCGGCTGAACCAAAGTCCATAGCGGCGGCAAGCCGATTCCAGGAAGGCGTGGTCATCGGCGTTCTTGTTGTCGGTCTGCAGTAGGTTGTGGTCCACGTATTGCACCGACAGATCGGTGCTGACTTGGTCGGGATCCAGCTGCTCCAAGGCAAGCATGACCAGGGTTCCGGTGGCATCCTGGGTCAGTGTCTGCGCGATATGCAGTTCGATCGGCTCCCCCGGCGTCATCTCCCCGGAGACAAGGTGGCTTTCGATGAGTTTCTGCGTGACATTGGGCATCTCGGCACGGCTCCTGGACTGGCGTTGCATGATACGCCTCAACTCGCAGCCCCCCGCGCGGGTTCGCCCGTCCGGCGGGACAAAGCGTCGGCAACGCGAATGCGCGGCCCGACTGGTCCGTCAGGATGCGGGATCAGGGGCGTTCCGCGCAATCACGCGCGATCACGACCCCGCGATGCCATCGGCCTGTTCCGAGGGGGCGTAGTCCGCCGGATCGACCACCCCCGGCCGGCCGGGAAGATCCAGGGCGGTGCGCCGCGCCGGCGTCCGCGCGATGACCCGGCCGCGGCGGATGACCGCCAGGCGCGTGGCCTTGAGCCGGATCGCCTCCACCGGGTCGCGGGCCTGCAGCAGGACCATGTCGGCGTTCTTGCCGGGGGCCAGCCCATAGCCGTCCAGCCCCAGAATGCCGGCGGGCTGGCTGGTCACTGCCTCGAAGCACCACGCCATGTCCGCCCGCGCGGAAAGCTGGCCCACGTGAAGCCCCATCGCCGCCACCTCCAGCATGTCGGCGTTGCCCAGCGAATACCACGGGTCCATCACGCAATCGGACCCGAAGGCCACCGCGAGGCCCGCGTCGCGCAGTTCGGGCACGCGGGTCTGCCCGCGCCGCTTGGGATAGCTGTCGTGCCGGCCCTGGATCATGATGTTGATGAGCGGATTGGGAATCGCGGCCAGCCCGGCCTCGGCCATGAGCGGCACCAGCTTGGAGACATAGTAATTGTCCATCGAGTGCATCGAGGTCAGGTGCGACCCGGCCACCCTGTCCCGCAGGCCCAGACGCTGCGCGTGGTAGGCAAGGCTTTCCACGTGCCGCGACAGGGGATCGTCGGTCTCGTCACAGTGCATGTCCACCCGCAGGCCGCGTTCGGCGGCGATCTCGCACAGGCGTTCGACCGAGGCGGCGCCGGCCTCCATCGTGCGTTCGAAATGCGGGATCCCGCCCACCACGTCCACGCCCATGTCGAGCGCCCGCAGCAGGTTCGCCTCGGCCGTGGGATCGCGGTAGAGCCCGTCCTGAGGAAAGGCGACCAGTTGCAGGTCCAGGTAGGGCGCGACCTTGCGGCGGACCTCAAGCAAGGCCTCGACGCCCTTCAAGCTGTCATCGCAGACGTCCACGTGGCTGCGGATCGCCAATATCCCCTGGCTGACGGCCAGGTCGCAGTAGCGCAGTGCGCGTTCGACGATCTCCTCGCGCGTTTGCAACGGCTTGAGTTCGCCCCAGAGTCCGATCCCTTCCAGCAGGGTGCCCGAGACGTTCATGCGCGGCCGGCCCAGCGACAGGGTCGCATCCATGTGGAAATGCGGATCGACGAAGGGCGGCGCGACAAGCTGCCCGCCGGCCTCGACCGTTTCCGCGGCCTCGGCGGCCAGGCCGCGCTCGATGGCGACGATCCGCCCGTCGCGGCAGCCGATATCCAGCCCCGCGCGCCCGTCGGGCAGCGTGGCGTTCGTCACGATCAGGTCGAAAGCCATGGACCCTCCTTAACGTTGTCCCTTGAACCAGGGCGCCAGCAATGCGCGCGGGTAATCGGCCCGCCGGGCCGCCACCACGAGCGCGATGATCGACAGGATGTAGGGCGTCATCAGGAACAACTGGCCCGGCACCTCCTCGCCGAAGGCCGTCTGCAGCCGCACCTGGAAGGCATCGAACGCCCCGAAGAGCAGCGCCCCGAACAGCGCCTTCCAGGGCCGCCAGGAGGCGAAGATCACCAGCGCGATGCAGATCCATCCCCGCCCGTTCACCATCCCGAAGAAGAAGGCGTCGAAGGCCGCCATGGTGAGGAAGGCGCCGCCAACGGCCATCAACGCGGAACCGGCCATAACTGCCCCGATGCGCAGCCCGTAGACCGACAGCCCTTGCGCATCCACGGCGTCGGGATTGTCCCCCACCGCCCGGATCGCCAGCCCCAGCGGCGTGCGGGTCATCACCCACCAGACGACCACCACCATCCCCAGGGCCAGCCAGGTGAGCGCCGTGTGCTGGAACAGCGCGGGGCCGAAAAACGGCAACTCCGACAGCAGGGGCACATCGAGCGGCGGAAAGGGCTCGATCCGCGGCGGCGAGGAGACATCGGGCAGCGCCGTGCGATACCCGAAATAGGCCACCGAGGTGGCCAGCAGCGTCACCCCCAGGCCCGAGACATGCTGCGACAGCCCCAGGGGAACGGTCAGGACGGCATGCAGTAGGCCGAACAGCCCCCCCGCGACGGCGGCGACCAGGACGCCCCCCCAGAGCCCCGCGCCCAGCCAGGCCGCCATCCAGCCGGCCATCGCGCCGGCGGTGAAGATGCCCTCGATCCCGAGGTTGAGCACGCCCGCCCGCTCGCACAAGAGCGCGCCCAGCACCCCGAAGACGAGCGGCGTCGCGATGCGGATGGTCGCGGCCCAGAAGTTGGGGTTGGCCAGGATTTCAAGGATCTCGATCATTGACGGGCCTCCCCGGTCCGCACGCGCACGACGCGGTAGCGGGCCACGAACCCCCCGACCAGAACGGTCAGCAGCGAGGTTGCGACCACAAGGTCGGCCAGGTAGCTGGAAACCCCGATCGCCCGGCTCATGGTATCCGCCCCCACGAAGACCGCCGCGACGAAAAGCGCCGCAAGCACCACCCCGAGGGGCGAAAGCCGGGCGAGCATGGCCACCACGATCCCCGCGTAGCCATAGCCGGGTGAGAGATCGGCAGTAAGATACCCCTTGAGCCCGGCCACCTCGCCGACCCCGGCAAGGCCGGCCAGCGCGCCCGACAGCACCGCCACCCAGAGCAGCGTGCGCGTCACCGGGATCCCGGCGTGGCGCGCCGCCGGGGCATTCTCGCCCACGGCGCGCATGCGCAGCCCCCAGGTGGTGCGGGTCATCACGCCGTGCAGGATCACCGCGGCGGCCAGCCCCACCAAGAGGCCCGCGTGCAGGCGCATCCGGTCCAGGAGTTGCGGCAGGGTCGCCTCCTCAACCACGGGGGCCGATTGGGGCCAGCCCATGCCCATCGGATCCTGCAGGGGACCTTCCAGCATCATCTGGACGAAAAGAAGGATCACGAAATTCAAGAGCAGGGTCGTGACCACCTCGTCCGCGCCGAAGCGCGTCTTGAGCCAGGCGGGCAGGACCAGCGCCGCCGCGCCGGCCAGTGCGCCGGCCACCATCACCAGCGGCAGCAGAACCCAGGCCGGCCCCGCCACCGCGCCCGAGCCGATGGCGACCGCCGCCAGCGCGCCTAGGTAGAGCTGCCCCTCCCCGCCGATGTTCCACAGCCGCGCGCGGAAGGCCACGGCCGCGGCCAGGCCGGTGAGGATCAGCGGCGTGGCCCGGGTCAGCGTCTCGGTGAAGGCGAAGAGCGAGCCGAAGACGCCCCCCCACATCAGCGCGAAGGCCGCCAGGATGTCCGCCCCGGCCAGCGCCAGCGGCACCGCCGCAAGGCCAAGCGAGATGACGGCCGCCCCCACCGGGACCGCCACGTTCGTCAGCGCCGAGGGTTCACGCGGTTCGATCCGGATCATGCCGCCGCCTCCCCGGCCATCATCAGCCCGATGCGCGCGCGGTTCCGGCTGGGCGCCTCGACGATCCGGCCATCGTGGATCACCAGGATGCGGTCCGACAAGGTGAGGATCTCGTCAAGGTCTTCCGAGATCAGCACCACGCCCGCCCCCCGGCCGCGCGCCTCCAGAAGCCGCCGGGCCACCGCGTGCGCCGCCCCTATGTCCAGGCCGCGGGTTGGCTGATTGGCCAGGATAAGACGCGGCGCATGACCGAAGACCCGCGCCAGGATCAGTTTCTGAAGGTTGCCCCCCGACAGCAGCCGAGCGGGGGCCTCCGGGCCGGGGCCGCGCACGTCGTAATCCGCGATGGCCGCATCGGCCCGCTGCCGGATCGCAGCACCGCGCAGGATACCCCAGCGGGCCACCTCGGGACTTCCCAGGTCCTCAAGCACCAGGTTCTCTGCCACGCTCATCGTGCCGACGACCCCTTCGTGGTGGCGGTCCTCCGGAATCCGGCCCACACCACGCGCGATGAACGACGCGGGATCGAAACGGGCCACGCGGGTTCCGTCCACCCACACCTCGCCGCGGTCGGGGGCGGCCAGCCCCGACAGCAGCGCGGCCAGCGCCGCCTGGCCATTGCCCGAGACGCCGGCGACGCCGACGATCTCGTTGCGGTGCACGGTCACCGAGATCCGGTGCAGGCTGCGCCGGGCGTCCGGCCCCTGCAGATCCACGTTCACCAGGTCCAGCACCGGCGCGCCGGGGGCGATCGGCGCGCGCTCCTCGGTCTCGGACTCCGCGCCCATCATCAGCCGCGCGATCGCCGCCTGGTCGGCCTCGGCCGTGGGCATCTCGCCCATTTTCCGGCCATGCCGCAGGACCGCGATCCGGTCGGAGAAGGCCAGGACCTCGGGCAGCTTGTGGGAAATGAAGATGACTGCCAGCCCGCGCTCGGCCATCTGGCGGACCGTCGCGAACAGGCCCTCGGCCTCCTGCGGGGTCAGGACGGCGGTCGGCTCGTCCAGCACGAGGACCCGCACGTCGCGGTACAGGGCCTTGAGGATCTCCACCCGCTGGCGTTCGCCGACCGACAGGTCGCTGACCAGCGTCCCCAGCGGCACCCGCAGGCCGCTGTCCTCCATGATCTGGTCGACTCGCCGGCGCAGCCGCACCTTGTCGCGGCGCAAGCGCCAAAGCGGTTCGGCGCCCAGCACGATGTTGTCCAGCGCGGTCAGGTTCAGCGCCAGCGTGAAATGCTGATGCACCATGCCCACGCCGGCCTCCAGGGCGGCCTCGGGGTCCCCCGGCGCGAGCGGGATCAGACGCCCGGCCTGATCCGCCACCGCCACCTCGCCGGCGTCGGGCAGATAGTGACCGAACAGCATGTTCATCAGCGTCGTCTTGCCGGCCCCGTTCTCGCCAAGAAGGGCAAGAACCTCGCCCCGCCTGAGATCGAGATCGACCCCGTCATTGGCCAGGACCGTGCCGAACCGCTTCGTCAGGCCCGTCATGCGCAGCACGACCGGGGCCGAGGGCTCCGTGCTCATCGCCTATCACCGTCTTTGTCGGGAGCGGGGCGCCGCGCCGGCGCCCCGGGTCGCCGTCTCAGCAGTCCGAGGAGGGTTCCTCGTCGTTCACATTGACGCGGAACATGCCGTTGAGGATTTCCTGCTTGGTCGCCTCCACCTCCTCGACGACCTTCTCGGGCACGAGCGATTCATCGATGACGATCGAGCCGCCGCCATGCGCCATGAAGCTGTACTGCCCATAATCGGCGGCCTCGAAATCGCCGCTGGCCACATCCTCGATCGCCTGGTCGATGGTGGGTTCCATGTGCCAGATGGCAGAGGCCAGGATCGTGTCGGGATAGTCCCCGGCGGTGTCGATCACGTTGCCGATCGCCTTCACGTCCCGCTCGACGGCCGCGTCGGAAACCCCGAAGCGTTCGGCATACATGATGTCGGCGCCGGCATCCATCTGGGCAAATGCCGCCTCCTTTGCCTTGGGCGGGTCGTACCAGGAGTTGATGAAGCTCACCATGAAGCAGACCTCCGGGTTCACCTCGCGCGCCCCGGCCATGAAGGCATGCATCAGGCGGTTGACCTCGGGGATCGCGAAGCCGCCGACCATGCCGATCTTGTCCGATTCCGTCATCTCCCCCGCGATCATTCCCGTCAGGTAGGAGGGTTCGTGGATCCAGTTGTCGAAGACCGCGAAGTTGGGCTTGGCGGGACCGAAGGAGGATCCCATCAGAAACGCCACCTCGGGGTAATCCGCCGCGACGTTGCGCGCGGCGCGCTCGACCGCGAAGGCCTCGCCGACAACCAGGTCCTTGTCGGCCTCGGCGTATTCGCGCATCACGCGCTCGTAATCGGTATTGGCCACGTTTTCGGAAAATTCATACGTGATGCGGCCCTCCGCCTCGGCCGCTTTCAGCGCCTTGTGGATGCGGCTGACCCACTGCTGTTCCACCGGCACGGTGTAGATCGCGGCGACGTCGGCCTTTTCCTCGGCGGCGGCAGGCAGCGTGAACAGGGCCGCGGTCGCCGCGGCGACGGCCATGAACATGCGGCGGCCCAGGGGCTTCGAGATGCGTGTCATTCTTCTCTCCTGTTGGTTCGGGCGGGTGGGTCCCCGCGCATACTTGGCGATGCTTGCACCGGTACCTTGAGTTTATTTTAACGTTTGGTCAAATTTTTATTGACCTTCCCGCCGCCTGACTAATCCCGCCGAGGTCGCCGCACAAGAGCCGGGCAGAGCGCCCGGGCATTGGGCACCGCGCGAATGCTTCCCGTGCTGCCGGCACGGCGGCGGGAACAACCCCCGCCCCGGCGTCGTTGCCCCGGCAGATCCACCATGATGACGGAGACCGTTCCATGAAAGTCGATGATTTCAACAAGCTGTACTTGAGCGAGTTGCAGGAACTCCGCTCCACCAAGGCACAACTGTCCGAGAACCTGACCGATTTCGCACAGAGGGCAAACAACCCTGCCCTGCGCGACGCCATCCTCGAGCATCGCGCCGAGACCGAAGCGCACCGGCGCGACCTCGATTCGATGATTTCCGAGCATGATGCCCGGGAAGACGCGCACAAGGACAGCTCCATGACCACCCTGCTGCAGGAGGCCAGCGATTGGGCGGACGCTGTCGAGGACCCGGCCCTGCGCGACGCCGGGATCATCGCGTCGCTGCAACGGATGGAGCACTACGAAATGGCGGTCTCGGGATCGCTGGCCAACTGGGCCGAAAAGGCCGGGTTCCAGAAGGATGGCAAGGCATTGGAAGGCATCCTTGAAAGCGAGAAACAGGCCGACGCCACCCTGACGCGGCTGGCACGCGACACGATCAATCCCGTCGCATTCGCCTGAACGGCCGCTGTCCGCGGGCGATGACGCCACCTGCCGGGGCGCGGCGGCGGGCGGTTCACGCTTGCGCCCGCGTGCCCGCCGGCCCGCACCCTGCCAGATATCGATCGAGGGAGCTTGTTCATGCAGCAGACCGACAGTGATGTCGTGCTGATAACCGGCGCAATGGGCCAGATCGGCCAAGAGCTGACAAAGCGCTTGTCCGATCGCTACACGGTCGTGGGATTCGACCTGCCCAGCCAGGCGGATGGCGAGCGGGTCCTGGCCTGCGACATCACCAACCCGGCCTCGCGCGAACTGGCCTTTCGCGATCTTCGGCAGAAATACGGGGAGCGCATCGCCTCGGTCATCCATCTGGCCGCCTATTTCGATTTCAGCGGCAAGGAAAGCCCGCTCTACGACGCGGTCAACGTCGAAGGAACGCGCGGACTTCTGCGCGGGCTGCAGGACTTCGAGGTCGGCCAGTTCATCTATTCGGGGACCATGCTGGTCCACCAACCCGGTGTCCCGGGCGAGCGCATCGACGAGGACTCGCCGCTCGACCCGCAATGGGCCTACCCGGAATCGAAACTGAAGACCGAACAGGTGATCGCGGAAGAGGCCGGGGAGATTCCGGTCCTCTATCTGCGCCTCGCGGGCGTCTACGACGCGCAGACGGCCGTGCCCACCCTGTCTCACCAGATTGCGCGGATCTACGAACGCACGCTGGAGTCGCATCTGTTCGCCGGGGACCCGCAGGCCGGGCAGGCGCTTCTGCATCAGGAGGACATGGTCGAGCTTTTCGTTCGGGCGGTGGACCGGCGGGACACGCTGGATCCGGATCTCGTCATCCTGGCCGGCGAGCCCGAGGCCATGAGCTATGACGATCTTCAGCGCCGCATCGCGGACCTCGTTCACGGCGAGCCCGACTGGGAAACGATCGCCCTGCCCCCCACCCTGGCCAAGGCCGGCGCGCGCGCCCAGGTGGAAGCCGAACCCGCCGTGCCCGATGCGCTGGACGAAGGCGAGCCTCCCTTCGTGCGGCCGTTCATGATCGACATGGCTTCGGATCACTACGCACTGGATATCAGCCGCGCGCGCACACACCTGGACTGGGAGCCCGAGCACAGCATCGAGACCGATATCGAGGCGCTGATCGAGTCGCTCAAGGGCGACCCCGTCGGCTGGTACGAAAACAACGGGATCACCCCGCCCCCCTGGTTGCGCGCCGCCGATGAAAAGGTCGCCAACCCCGAAACCGTGCGCGCCCGGCACGAGCGGAACTATCGCGCCGCCCATGCCCGAAGCCTCTGGGCCCACTGGGCCAACGCGGGGTTGGGCGTGTGGCTCATGACCTCGCCGCCGCTTCTGGGCTATGTCGATTCCTGGATGGTCCTGAGCGACGTGATCGCCGGGGCATTGATCCTGGTCTTCGCCCTCCTGTCGATGTCGTGGCGGTTGTGGCAGGCCCGTTGGATCACCGCGGCCCTTGGTCTTTGGGTGATGTTCGCGCCGCTCGTGTTGTGGGCGCCGACGACCGGGGCCTACCTGAACGGGACACTGGTGGGGCTGCTTGTCATGAGTTTTGCCGTGGCGGTCCGCCCGCCGCCCGGGGTTTCCGCAGCCGCCGCGGAGACGGGACCATCCGTCCCGAAGGGATGGAGCTATTCGCCCTCGGACTGGTTCCAACGACTGCCGGTCATCATCCTTGCCGTCGTGGGCCTGCTGATCTCGCGCTACCTCACGGCCTATCAACTGGGCAGCATCGGGGGTGTCTGGGAGCCCTTCTTCGCCGGGCCGGACCCCGCCATGAACGGGACGGAAACCATCATCACCTCCCAGGTCTCCGAATCCTGGCCGGTGCCGGATGCCGGCCTGGGCGCTGTCACCTATGCGCTTGAGATCGTGGTCGGCGCCATCGGGTCGGCGCGCCGGTGGCGCACCATGCCCTGGCTGACCACCCTTTTCGGGATCATGATCGTGCCGCTCGGGTCGGTATCGATCTTCTTCATCGTGATCCAGCCCATCGTCATCGGCACCTACTGCACGCTCTGCCTGGTTGCCGCCCTGGCGATGCTGTTCCAGATCCCCTTCTCGATCGACGAACTGGTCGCCACCTACCAGTTCCTGCGCCGCCGACACCGCGCCGGACAGCCCTGGCTGAAGGTCTTTTTCACCGGCGACACCGACGAAGGACCCACCGAAAAACAGACGGTAAGCTTCGAGCGCAAGCCGCAGACCACCATTCACGACATGATTTCCGGCGGCATGGCGCCGAACTGGACGCTGGCGGGCAGCGCCATGCTGGGCCTTGTGCTCATGCTGGTGCCGGCGCTCATCACCTGGGACAACCCGATGTCGCCGGTGTTCCACATCAGCGGCGCGCTGGCGATTACCGTGGCGGTCATCGCCTTCGCGCCCGTCGCCCGCCTGGCCCGCGTGCTCAACATGGTGATCGGGGTCGCCTTGGTCTTTGCCCCCTTCATCGCGGGGGGCGGCTGGCTGGCCTTCATCGCCGCGATCCTGGGCGGCATCGTCCTCATCGCGCTCAGCATTCCGCGCGGCCCGGTTCACGAGAGCTACGGGGATTGGGATCGCCTGATCCGGTGATCCCGGCTCAGCGCCCCGTCTCGGCGTGGATTCTCAACCGGCAGAAATCCTCGCGAAGCGCCGCCGCGATGGCGGGGAACCGCATGCCGGCAGCGGGGTGATAGGTCGGCAGGAACATCCGGCCGGCGCGGCGCACCGGGGTACCGCGCAGGGATTTCAACGGGGTCGTCCGCCCCAGCATCTGCCGGACCGGTACCGTTCCCATCAGAACGATCAGGCGCGGCCCCACACAAGCGACCTGCCGCTCCAGCCAGGCCTCCCGGCACAGGCGCAACTCGTCCACGCGCGGGTCACGGTTGCCGGGTGGCCGGCACTTGACGCTGCTGGTCACGAAAACCGCCCCGCGGTCGAGGCCCGCGTGATCCAGAAGGTCGTCGAAGAACCGTCCCGAACGTCCGCAGAAGGGCCGCCCGGTGGCGTCCTCCTGCGCGCCGGGCGCCTCGCCCACGAACATGAAAGGCGCGATCGCCGGCCCCTCGCCGGGCACCGCGTGTTCTCGGTGGTCGCTCAGCCGACACTTGCGGCAGCGCCGGATACCGCGATGCAGAGAACTCAACTGCCGTTCAGCGCAGGACACGGGTCAAGCCGTCGTGGGCCACGGTGACACCCACCCCCCGTTCGCGGCCCCATTCGGCCAGTTTCGACTGGATTTCGCTCTCCGCCGCTTCGACGATCTGGGTGCCGCAATGGGTGACGATGGCTTCGGGCACGCCCAGTTTCCGGCACCATGTCAACTGGGTGCGGACCGGCGTGTGCCCGATCAGATGCGCGCCCTTGCGGCGCACGAAGGAGCGGTCGAGCGTGGCGCCATCGCCGATGTACAACCGGCACCCGCGCAACGCGTCCTCGCGATCGTGGATATAGACAAGGTCGGGGCCATAGAAGACGACCACCCGCCCCGCCGTCAGCCGATAACCCACGGCCGGGCAGCGGGTCGAATGCTCCACGGCGAAGGCCTCGAAGCCGATGCCGGCGATCTCGCGGGGCCTGCGGTCGTGGATTTCCTCCCGGTCGTCCAGGGGATAGGCCGCGATGTCCTCCCATGTTGCCGGTGTGGCGTAAACGGGGCATGGCGCCCCGCCCTTCAACCCCCAGGCGTGATCGGGATGCGCATGGGTCAGAACGATGGCCTCGGGGGCGACATTGGCAAGCAGCCCCCGCCAGTCCGCGCCGCAATCTATCATCACGCGGCGGCCGTGGTATTCGACCAGCAGTGACGAATGACGCTGGTGCAGGGCGCTGCGCGCCTCGATCTCTCCCCGCGTGCCCAGGAATGTCAGTTTCACATCACACCTCGGCCCCGGATATCCCGGCGAGTCCCTTTCACACCCTGTACGCGGAACAAGTCCCGGCAGGCGGCAGGGGTTCCATGCCGGCCGACCTGCGCCATTCCTGACCGTCGCTTTCGCCGAAGGGCCGCCGCCTCGCCGCCACGGCAAAGCACGCTGCGCGGGAGCGTTCGGAAAATTTTTCCCTTCCTTTTCGAGAAATTGGGCGCAGCGCCCTCAATTGGCCACATTTGGAATTAAGGTTGAGCAAGATCGAGAAAGTGCGCGGCCCCGCCCGGGCCGACCATTCCTGAGGGGTGACGATGAGAATCCTTATTGTCGATGATGAGCAGATGTTCGTCGAGCTGTTCGCTCGCACGCTCGCGTCCATCGGCTATGAAGACATCGAAAGCGCGAACTCGGGCGAAGAAGCCCTGGCACGGATCGAGGCGCAGTCCACGCCCTTCGATTGCTTCCTGCTGGATATCCGCATGGACGGCATGGATGGCATCGAATTGTGCAAGCGCATCCGCGCGCTGCCGCAGCACCACCAGACGCCGATCGTCATGGTCACGACCATGACCGAGAAATCCTATGTCGACAGCGCCTTTCATGCCGGCGCGAACGATTACCTGACCAAGCCAATCGACAAGATCGAGATCACGGCCCGGATGGGCATGGTCGAGGCGCTGCTGTCCGAGCGCCAGCATTCCGGGCTGCTCGTCGAGCAACTCAGCGATTCCGAACACTCGTTCGGGGCCAAGGTGCGGTTCGAGGACCCGGTCGCGCTGCCCGACACACCCGAGGTGGTGCCCCTCGGCACGCTCGAGAACTACGTTCTGCGGCTTGGCAACCTGCGGCTTTTCTCCAGCATGGCCGTGGGTTTTCACGTGACCAACGCCGCCGACATCTATGCCCGGACGGGTCGCCTGGATTTTGTCGACATCCTGGCCAACGTGGCGGCGGCGATCGGGGAGGCGCTGCGCGGAAACGACTACTTCCTGGCCTACGCCGGGTCGGGTGACTTTTGCTGCGTGATGCCGCGGCTGAGCTCCTTCGACCGCGGCGAGGCCGAGGTTCTGCTCAACGACCGCCTCGCGCGCATCATGGAAAGCCAGGCCTTCCCCGACTGCGTCTCGCCGCGCGTCCGCATCGGCGCGCCCGCGACCTCGGGCCTCCTGTCGTTCAACGACCCGACCCACCTGCTCTACAAGGCGATCGGTGCAGCCCGCAAGGCGGCTGACACCGCCGCCGCCCAACCGCAAGAAGCCACGGGAGCCGCCTGATGCTAGCCGACGGTCATGGTACCAGACAGGATGGCAGCATCGACCGCACGGTCGAGACGATCCGCCGCAAGTTCCTGACCCAGATGGAAGATCGCATCCTGTTCTTCGAAGCGGCGTTGCAGGATTACCGCAGCACCGGAAACCGGGACGAGTTGATGGCCCGCATCTCTTTCGGCGCGCACAAGATCGCGGGGCTCGCCCCCTCCTTGGGGTTTCAAAGCCTCGGCCAGCGCGCGAACCGGATCGAACTGGCGGCGGAGTCCTACCGCAAGTCCGAAACCGCCGATGACGTGGCCCCCTTGCTCAACGAAGTCGACACCCTGCTCGACGAGATGGAGCAGCTTCTCGACTGAGGCCCGCAAAATCTTGGGCCTTGCTGACGTTTTCTTTTGCCATTTCGCCGTTGAGTTGAGTAGAATCATTCAACGGAGCTTTAAGAAGGTTCGTGGTCACCTGGGGCGGGATCTGAACTGCGAGACGGCATTGTGGCAAAGAGAGACGCGCTGCTTCTCAATTCCTTCGTAAGCGCTGCACTGGTCATTGTGACGGCTCTGGGCGCGGTGCTTGGCGGACATCTCATCGAGCGCCGGTTCCTGCAAGCGGAACGCGAAAACACGCGCGAACATGTCCGGCAGGAAGCCTTCGAACTGGCCTCGGCCCTTCAGCGGGAGGTCTCCCACCACCAGTTCAGCGCCAACGCGGTCGCCAACGCGGTGGCGGCCATGCCGAATCTGACGCAGCTCGATTTCACCGACATGGTGCGGCGGTTCATGCAGAATTCGCCGTCACTGATCAACGTGGCGGCCGCCCCGGACCTGGTGGTGAGCTATGTCTACCCACCCGCCCCCAACAGCACGGTCATCGGATTGGACTACCGGAAAGTACCAGACCAGTGGCCGGCCGTTGAAGCCGCGATCGAAAGCAGGCGGCTGGTCTTCACGGGCCCCGTCGACCTGGTTCAGGGCGGGCAGGGCCTTATCACGCGGGCGCCCGTCTTCGTGGCCGACCGCGACGACGGGCATGATCGCTTATGGGGGGTGGTGTCGCTGGTCAGCGGCCTGCCGGAAATGATGCGATCCGCTCGCTTCTCGCAGCAGGACGATCTGCGCGTGGCGGTGCGCAACGTCGATCTTCATGGCGCGCGGCACCAGGTCTTCTGGGGCGACCCGGCCGTCTTCGACGAGGACCCGGTTCTGCAACGGGCCACCTTTCGCCAGGGTGCCTGGGAAATCGGCGTCCTGCCCGCGGGCGGATGGCCGACGGCCTCGGCCTGGCGGCAGGACATATGGGCGGCGGCCGCCGCTCTGGGCTGCCTGCTCCTGATCGTGATCTTCCTGTTCCGCCGGATCATTCAGGAAAAACAGCGAACCTGGCGCCAACTCGGCGAGGCGATCGAGGCATTGGACGACGGTTTCGCGCTCTACGATGCCGAAGACCGGCTGATACTGGCCAACCAGAAGTACAAGTCCTTCTACAATGCCTCCGCACACCTGATGCAGGAAGGCGCGACCTTCGAGTCCATCATCCGCGGCGGGGTGGCCAACGGCCAGTACAGGGATGCCATCGGCCGTGAAGAGGAATGGATACAGGAACGCCTGGCCGCGCACGCTAACCCCGAAAGGCCCGTGGAACAGCAGCTCTGTGATGGCCGTTGGCTGAAGGTCTCGGAAAAGAAGCTGCCGGATGGCAGCACCGCCGGTTTCCGCGTGGACGTGACCGAGCTGAAACGGGCCCAACAGGCAGCCGAGAAGGCCAATCTGGCAAAAACCGATTTCCTCAACACCGTCAGCCACGAGTTGCGCACCCCCCTGTCGGCCGTGCTGGGCTATGCCTCGATCCTGTCCAAGCTGGAAGCTCTGCCCGCCTATCGCGACCTGTCCACGGCGGTGACCGCACAGAACGCGCCCGAGGGCGGGCGCAAGGCCTTCGACGGGCTGGTGACCTCGGTCAAGAGCGCGGCCGCGCGCATCGACAGGAACGGCCAGCACCTGCTGAACATAATCAATGACATCCTTTACTGGACCAGCACCCGCAGCGACAATCGCGCCCCTGCCAACGAACGGGTCGCGCTGGACAAGCTGTTGAATTCGGTTGTCGAGCAACTCTCCGTCATAGCGGACGAAAAGGGCATCGAATTGCAATCCGCACCCGCTGGCGGCCACGTCTGGGGAGACGAGGTGCGCCTGCGCCAGGTTCTGCTGAACATTGTGGGAAATGCCCTGAAATTCACCTCGGACGGGACGGTCAAGGTCTATTCCGAACTCGCTGACGGCGAGTTGCGGATCATCGTCGAAGACACCGGAACCGGCATTGCCGAGCACGAGCTCGAAGAGATCTTCGAACCGTTCAAACAGGCCGACACCACCATCACGCGCGAACACGGGGGCTCGGGCCTCGGGCTGCCGATCTCGCGTGACATCATCCACAATCACGGTGGACGAATCGAAGTCGAAAGCATGCTGGGGCTTGGAAGCCGGTTCGTCATCATACTGCCGGCGGCCGACGAGATGACCCTGGTTGCGTGAGGCACGCGCCGCCGGGAATTCCCGGGGCAATCAAAAGATCACATTTTAGACCACTTCGTGCCCTTCCCCCCTCACAGTCTGCGGCTAATCCTGTATAAGTCCAAGGGTATCAGTCGAACCACGGCCGAGCAGAAGGGCGTATAACGTCTTGGAGTTTCATATGAATTTCAACAGGGATTTCGTACGGGTCTTTGCAGTCATCAGCGCCTTCCTAAGCATAGTGTTCCTGGTTTTCGGAACGCGCATGTATTTCTACACGGCAATGATCGTGGACTCCAACCAGGCCCAGCAATTCCTCTGGACACAGCTCCTGATCAGCCTGGCGGTTTCCCTGTGCCTGGCCAGCACGCTCTATGCTGTGTTTTCGCTGGCGATCAAACGCCTGCAGGCCCAGAAATCGGCGCTGAACGACCGGTACACGCGCGAGATCGACTTTCACCAGACGGCAATCAACCTGCACACCGTGCTCTGCGTTTCCGACAGCGGCGGGGTCATCATCGAGGCCAACGAGAACTTCGAGGCCACTTTCGGTTATTCCCAGGACGAGATCATAGGCGAACATCACTCCGTCCTGTTCGGCGAGGGCAAGCAGGACCCCCAGCACCGCGACATAGAGGCCGCCCTCGAAGAAGATCGCGTCTGGACGGGCGAGCAGAAGATGGTCTCGAAATCCGGCGAGCCGATCTTCGTCAACGCGACGGTGATCCCGCAGTTCAACACCAAGGGCCGCCACACGCGCACCGTCTTCATGCTGACGGACGTGACCGTCCGCCGGACGGCCGACACCGAACGCTTCCTGTCGACCATGCTCGAAGAGCTCCAGGACGAGATCTATGTGTTCGATGTCGACACCCTGGCCATCCGGTACCTCAATCGGTCGGCACGCCGGCGCTGCGAATGGTCGATCGAGGAAGCCCGCTGCAAGCGTATCTCGGACACGGCCCCGAATTTCGACACGGGCCTGTTCCGCAAGCATACCCAACCGCTCTTCGACGGCAGCAAGAAGCTTGTGACGATCGAGGCGATGCACCCCAAGGGCCCGGTCGAGATCACCACCCGCGTGATCACGGGCATGGACGGCAAACGCCACTTCCTGTCGGTGCTGCGCGATCTCTCCCACAGGAAGGTCATCGAAAGCGCGAAAATGGAGTCCATCGCCACGGTCAGCCACGAGTTGCGCTCGCCGCTGACATCGATCAAGGGATCGCTGCGCCTGCTGCAATCCGGCGCCGTGGGCGACCTGCCGGAGAAGGCCGCGCCGATCGTGGACATCGCCGCGCGCAACAGCGACCAGCTCCTGCTGCTGGTCAACGACATCCTGGATCTGGAAAAGATCGGCTCGGGACAGATGGAATTCGCCCGGGACAAGGTGGACCTCATCGCGCTGATCGACGACGCGATCGGGATGAACCTGGCCTACGCGGACAAGTACAAGGTGAAGTTGTCGCGCCACATGCCCGAGGAATCGGCGACGATCACCGGCGACTACGACCGGCTGATCCAGGTGATGACCAACCTGATGTCCAACGCCATCAAGTTCTCGCCCCAAAACGAGGCAGTCGATATCACGCTGGAACGGCGCACCGAAACCTGGCGCGTGCGCGTGACGGACCGCGGTGCCGGCATTCCCGAGAAGGTGCGCTCGCTGATCGGGCAGCCCTTTTCGCAGCACAGTTCGGCCGACGGCAAGAAACGCGAGGGCACCGGGCTGGGCCTGGTGATCGTCAAGAAGATCCTGGTACATCATCAGTCACGCCTGCGCTTCACCAGCGAAGTGGGCGTCGGAACCGAGTTCTATTTCGACCTGCCGGCCGAAGACGCCAGGCCCAAGGAGCCACCGAAGGTCGACAACATCGCCGATGCGCCGAGCTCTCAGCCCTCTGCCGAGATCACGGACATCGCATCGCTAGCCTCGAGGAAAGCCCATGGAACTTAACCGAATCCTCCACGTCGATGACGACGAAGACATCCGCACGATCGTCCAGGTCGCGCTCGAGGTCGTTGGCGGCTTCGAGCTGAAGCAATGCGCCGACGGCCCGAGCGCCATCGAGGCCGCGCGGGAGTTCCAACCCGATCTTCTGCTCCTGGACGTGATGATGCCCAACATGAGCGGGCAGGACGTCCGTGCCGAGATCGGCAAGCTGGAGGGGCTGCGCGACGTGCACACCATTTTCGTCACCGCCAAGGCCGAGGATGATTTCACCAAGCAGCTGCGCGACGAGGGCGCGCTGTCGGTCATCACCAAACCCTTCGATCCGATGACGCTTGCCGACGAGATCCGCGGGATCTGGGCGTCTCTGGAGCAGGCGAACCGCCAAACGGGAACCTGACAATCCCCCCTATCGGGCCGCGGCGTCCTGCAGCCAGTCCACCAGGGTGGTCACCTCGCGCCGATACGCCTGGCCGCCGTGGGGAAACGCCAGGTAGTGCGCCCCGGTGGCCGGTAGGCACGCGTCATGTGCCCGCACCAGCCGCCCATCCGCCAGGTAGGGGCGGGCAAAGACCTCCGCCACAAGCGCCATCCCCAGCCCCTGGCGGGCCAGTTCCAGCGCGACGAGGGACTGGTCGACGGTGATAGCCGGGCGCACCTCGACATCCTCCTGGCCGATCCGGGCGAAGAAGTGGCGCCACGTGTCACTGACGCCCGCCACCTCGATCAAGGGGCTTGACGGAAGGTCGGCCGCCCCGTGCGTGGCCATGTCGGCGCGGACCACCGGCACGATGGCATGCTGCATGAGGGGCCGCACCTCGGCATCGCTCCACGAGCCGTCGCCGAACCTTATGTCCACGTCGATTGCGTCCCCGGTCGTCCCCTCGGTCCAGGACGCGGACAGGACCCGGAGCGTGATCCCGGGGTGCGCGCGGCGGAAGTCCGACAGGCGCGGCACCAGCCACAGAATGTTCAGCGAACTCACGCACCTGATAGTCACCGGCTGCCCCCGGCCCTGCCCGAAGATCCCGCCGGTTCCGGCGTCGATATCCGCAAAGGCTCGGCTGACCACGGGCCGATAGGCCTGACCCGCCGGGGTGAGCGACAGCATCCGCCGGTGCCGCCGGAACAGCGGCTGGCCAAGGTCGGCCTCGAGCGCGCGGACCTGGTAGCTGACGGCCGAGGGCGTGAGCCCCAGTTCCTCGGCCGCGCGGGTGAAATTGCCCAGACGCGCCGTCGCCTCGAAGGCCCGCAACCATGCCAGGGGCGGAAGGTTATTGAACATTCTTCGTTTATGTCGCGAAAATTTTTATGGTTACAGCAAAAAATTATTCGTTACGGGTCAAGCGGGCATTTCTGACAGGTTGCCGCGCACTGGAAGGAGGCGCGCGGCAGTGCACTATGATTTCGTCATCGTCGGCGCGGGCTCGGCCGGCTGCATCCTCGCCGACCGGCTCAGCGCGTCGGGCCGGCACTCCGTCCTCGTGATCGAGGCCGGCGGCCGCGGGCGCTCACCCTGGCTGAAGTTGCCGCTCGGCTATGGCAAGACCTTCTTCGATCCCAAGGTGAACTGGAAATACCAGACCGAGCCCGAGCCCGCGCTGAACGGCCGGCGCGGGTATTGGCCGCGCGGCAAGGTGGTGGGCGGATCGGGCGCGATCAACGCGCTGGTCTACGCGCGCGGCCTGCCCGGTGATTACGATGACTGGGCCGCATCGGGGGCCACCGGCTGGGCCTGGCGGGACGTGGCCCCCGCCTTTTCCGAGATCGAGACCCGCGTGCGGGCGGACGGCCACCGCACCGGCACAGGGCCCATCACCGTTCAGGATGTCTCGGACCAGGTTCACCCGCTCAGCCGCCATTTCTTCGCCGCGGCGCGGGACCTGGGCCACCCGGTGACCCACGACTGCAACGGCACGGACCCCGAGGGGGCGACCACCTACCGCGTGACCACGCGGGCGGGGTTGCGCGCCTCCTCGGCCGAGATGTGCCTCAAGCCGGCGCTCGCGCGGGGAAATCTCACGCTGCACAGCGGGGCCCTGGTCGACAGGGTCGCCTTCGACGGCGCCCGTGCCGTGGCCGTGCACTACCGCACGCGCGGCCAACCGCGCATCGCCCGGGCACGTCGCGAGATCATCCTTGCGGCCGGCGCCATCGGCTCGCCCGCGATCCTGCAGCGTTCCGGGGTCGGCGCGCCGGACACGCTGGAGGCCGCCGGTATCACGGTGCACCTGGACCAGCCCAAGGTGGGCGCGGAGCTTCAGGACCATCTGGGCATCAACTACACGTTCCGCGCCTGCGAACCCACGTTGAACGGCGATCTGGCGCCGCTCGGCGGCAAGCTGCGCGCGGCGCTGCGCTACGCGCTCACCCGACGAGGGCCGCTTGCGCTCAGCGTCAACCAATGCGGGGGGTTCTTCCGCTCCGCCCCCGGGGCGACACGCGCCGACCAGCAGATCTACTTCAACCCCGTGAGCTACACCACGACGCCCAAGGGCCGGCGGAGCGTCGTCAATCCCGACCCGTTTCCCGGTTTCATCCTGGGCTTCCAGCCGACCCGCCCGACCAGCCGCGGCACCATCGCGGTGACGGATGCCGACCCGGCCAGCCCGCCACGGATCACCCCCAACTCACTGGCCAGCGCGGCCGACCGCGCCGGCGTGATCGCCGGGGCGCGCCTGTGTCAGCAGTTGCTCGCGACAGCGCCGCTCGACCGATTGGTCGCCGGCCCGAAGGACAGCGATCCGCGCGACATGGACGATGCGGCCCTGCTGGAGGATTTCCGGGCGCGCTGCGGCACGGTCTTCCACCCCGTTGGCACCTGCCGTATGGGTCGCGATGCCGAAACGTGTGTCGTGGATTCGCGGTTGCGCCTGCACGGGGCGGAGGGACTGCGGGTGATCGACGCCTCGGTATTTCCGGCTATCACCTCGGGAAACACCAACGCCCCCACCATGATGGTGGCCTGGCGGGCCGCCGGCTTTATCCTGGAGGAGACATGAGAACGGAGACCGGCGGCCGAATCACGCGGCTTGAGACCTTCTGCAACGAATTGGTGGGCTTCGTGCGCCTGACCACCGCGTGCGGGCGGCAAGGGTGGGGTCAACTGTCCACCTACAATGCCGACATCAGCGCACAGGTCTTTCACCGACAGATCGCCCCGTGGGCCCTGGGCCGCGACGTGGACGATCTGGAAGCGCTCGTGGCCGAGATCCCGCTGCGCGAACACAAGTTCCCCGGCTCTTATCTGCGGCGCGCCTTGTCGGGGCTGGATACCGCGGCCTGGGATTGGCGGGGCAAGACCGCGGGACAACCCGTCGTCGCCCTGCTGGGCGGCACGCCCGGCCCGCTGCGGGCCTATGCCTCCTCGATGCGGCGCGACATCACCCCCGAGGAAGAGGCCACGCGCCTGGCCCGGCTGCGGGACACGGCGGGTTTCGACGCCTTCAAATTCCGCGTGGGCGCGGAATGCGGCCAGGACCGGGACGAATGGCCCGGCCGGACCGAGGCGATCGTGCCGGCCATGCGCCGCGCCCTGGGTGCGGAGGCCGCGCTGCTGGTCGATGCCAATTCGGGATTCTCAGCCGCCCGCGCGATCGAGGTGGGCCGGCTCTTGCAGGATCACGGCGTCGAACACTTCGAGGAACCCTGCCCTTACTGGCGCCTCGAAGAAACCGCACAGGTCACGCGGGCCCTTGACCTAGACGTCACGGGCGGCGAGCAGGACTGCGACCTTGAGGTCTGGCGGCACATGATCGCCATGCGGGCGGTGGACGTGATCCAGCCCGACGTCCTGTACCTGGGCGGCATGCTGCGCAGCCTCGAAGTGGCCCGGATGGGCGCGGAGGCCGGCCTGCCCTGCACGCCGCACTGCGCGAACCTGTCGATGGTCACGCTTTTCACGATGCACCTGCTCCGCGCGATCCCGAATGCCGGGAAATACCTGGAATTCTCGATCGAAGGTCCCGAGTACTACCCTTGGCAAGAGCACCTCTTCGTCGAGTCCCCCTACCGTGTGCAAGACGGGCATGTGGAGGTCACCGAGGCCCCGGGATGGGGCGTGGAGGTCTCGCCCGAATGGCTGGCGCGGTCGCAATACCAGGCCAGCACCCTGTGACCCGGGGCAGCGCCGTTTTCGACATGTGCGGGCTGCTTCGTGCTTGACCCCCAAGCGCCGCCAGCCTAGCGCTGTGAGCGTGCGGGCCGCCAAGTGGCTTGACAGTACCGAGATCCTCCCGCCAATTTGATCAAAAGACTCGTGGAGGGACGGACATGATCGAGATCGAGGGCGTCAGAAAGGTCTTCGGCGAAGGACGCGACTCCTTCACGGCGCTGGGTGATGTCTCGATCACCATCGATTCCAACGAGTTCTTCACCCTTCTGGGGCCTTCGGGCTGTGGCAAGACCACCCTTTTGCGGGTCATTGCCGGCTTCACCGACCCCACCGAGGGCCGGGTGACACTGGAGGGCCGGGACCTTCTCACGCTGCCACCCTACACGCGCCCGGTGAACACCGTTTTCCAATCCTATGCCTTGTTCCCGCACATGACCGTGGCCGAGAACATCGGTTTCGGCCTAAAGATGCTGGGCAAGCCCCGGCGCGAGATCACGACAACCGTCGAGGAAATGCTGGAACTGGTGCGCATGACCGAAATGGCCGACCGCAAGACCAGCCAGATATCGGGCGGGCAGCAGCAAAGGGTGGCGCTGGCCCGGGCGCTGGCGCCGCGGCCCAAGGTCCTGTTGCTGGACGAACCGCTGTCGGCCCTGGACTTCAAGCTGCGCAAGGACATGCGGCTGGAGCTCAAGCGGCTGCAGGCGGAGACGGGGATCACCTTCGTTTTCGTCACCCACGACCAGGACGAGGCGCTGACCATGTCCGACAGGATTGCCGTGATGAACCACGGAGAGATCCGCCAGATCGGCGGGCCGCGCGACATCTACGACCACCCCGCCGAACGCTTCGTGGCGGATTTCATCGGCGACACCAACCTCTTGCCGGCGGAGCTTCTGTCCACCGAGGGCGAAAGCGCGCGGATCCGCCTGCCCTCCGGCGTCGAGACGCAGGCGCGCGCGGCCACGGGCGGGCAGAAGGCCGGCGGCGACGTCACGATCGCGGTGCGCCCCGAACACGCCCGGCTGAACGGAACCGAGGGCGCTTTGCTGCCCGGCACGCTCGGCAACGTTGTCTATTTCGGCACGGACACCCATTACCACGTGGATCTGGACAGCGGCGGCAGCTTCGTGGTGCGCCAGCAGAATCAACCCGACCAGCAGCACCACCGCCAGACGGGCGAGCGCGTGGGCGTGAGCTTCGCCCCCGGTATCGGCCAGGTTCTGAAGGATTGATCCGATGACCACCCTGGCCGAAACCCGCGCCCGCGCCACCCGCAAGGCCCGTGCGCTCCTGCTCGCCCCGGCGATGGCGATTCTCGTTTTCGCCGCCAGCGGGCCGCTCATCATCGTGGTGATCTATTCCTTCCTCACGCCGGGCGATTACGGCGGCGTGGAATGGGAATTCTCGCTCAAGGCCTGGTTCAACGTGGTGGCCGAGCGCGACTTCTTCACCGACGAGTTGCGCTTTGCCGACGCGCATCTCAGCGTTTTCTGGCGCTCGATCAAACTGTCGATCCTGACGGCGATCCTGGCATTCATCTTCGGCTTTCCGACGGCCTATTTCATCGCCACCCGGCCGAAGAAGCAGCGTGACATCTGGATGCTGCTCATCATGATCCCCTTCTGGACCAATCTGCTGATCCGCACCTTCGCGATCATGGAACTGATCCGCAATCAGGGTACGGTCAACACCGCGCTGATCGGCATGGGCCTCATCGACGAACCGATCCAGATGCTGTTCACCGAGTTCTCGCTGCTTCTGGGCATGACCTACGTCTATCTGCCGCTGATGATCCTGCCCATCTACGCCTCGATGGAACGGCTGGACTTCTCCCTGGTCGAGGCGGGCTACGACCTGTATGCCAGCCGCCTGAAGGTCCTGACCAAGATCATCTTCCCATTGGTCAAACCCGGCGTCGTGGCCGGCTCGATCCTGGTCTTCGTGCCCTGCCTGGGCGCCTACGTCACGCCGCGGGTGCTGGGCGGCGGCAAGCAGCTGATGCTGGGCAACCTCATCGAGTTGCAGTTCGGCCAGCTGCGCAACTGGCCCTTGGGGGCCGCGCTGTCGCTATCGCTTCTGGCGATCGTCATGGTCGCGCTGCTGTTCTACGTGCGCGCCGTCAGCCGGGAAGGAGAGAGCAATGTCTAGCCGCGGTTTCGACGTCCGCCGGCAGACCGGCTTCACCACCTTGGCGCTGTTGTGCTTCGTGGTGCTGTATCTGCCGATCATCCTTCTGGTGGTCTATTCCTTCAACGCCGGCTCCTCGATCGCCATCTGGGAAGGCTTCTCCTGGCGGTGGTACGTCTCTGCCTGGGAGAACGAGCGCGTGCAGGCGGCGACCGTGCGCTCGGTTGTGATCGCCACGGCCGCCTCGCTCATCTCGACCTTCGCCGCCGTGCTTGCGGCGCTCGCCACGACGCGGACCAAGCCCTGGCGCGGCCAGACGGCGGCCTTCGCGCTCATCAACCAGCCCCTCATGGTGCCCGAGATCGTGACCGCCGTCTCGCTGCTGATCTTTTTCGCCATCATCAAGGTGCAGACGGGCTACACCGGCCTTGGCTATCTCATCATCGCGCACTCGGCCTTTTGCATTCCCTTCGCCTACATGCCGGTGCGTGCGCGCCTGCAGGGCATGGACCTCAGCCTCGAACAGGCCGGCGCCGATCTCTATGCCACGCCGCTCCAGGTGTTCCGGCACATCACGTTGCCGCAGCTCTGGCCGGGAATCCTGGCGGGGGCGATGCTGGCCTTCGTGATCTCGCTGGACGATGTGGTCATCACCGAGTTCGTGAAGTCCGCCGGGCAGGACACGCTGCCCACCTACATGCTGGGACAGTTGCGCCGCGTCATCACCCCGGAGATCAACGCGATTTCCACGGCCCTGCTGGCAATCTCTGTTATACTGGTCACCGCCTTCTTCTTTCTCAGCCGGACGCGCGAATGATCCGGCACGCAAAAACCATCCCAACCCAACAGGAGGACCACTCATGAAACACGCATTGGCAACATCCGCCGCGCTGGCACTGGCCGCGGGCGGCGCCTGGGCCGAGGGCGAGCTCAACATCTACAACTGGGGCAATTACACAAGTCCGGAGCTGATCGAACTGTTCGAGCAGGAATACGATGTGGACGTCACCCTGACCGACTACGACAGCAACGACACCGCGCTGGCCAAGGTCAAGGCGGGCGGTCACGGCTTTGACATCGTCGTGCCCTCCGGCACCTATGTTCCGATCTTCATCGAGGAAGGGCTTCTGATGAAGTCGAATCCCAACGAGATGGAGAATTTCGAGCACATGGATCCCCGCTGGGTTGACGTGGAGTTCGACCCCGGCCGCCAGTACACCGTGCCTTGGCAGTGGGGCACCGTGGGCATCACGGTCAACACGTCGATCTATGGCGGCAACATCCACGACGCCGCCCTTATCTTCGATCCGCCCGAGGAACTGAAAGGCAAGATCAACGTGGTGCCGGAAATGCAGGACGTGATGGGCCAGGCGATCCACTACCTGGGCGGCGAGCAGTGCACCGACGACAAGGAGGTGCTCAGGAAGGTCCGCGACAAGCTGGTCGAGGCCAAGGAGCACTGGATCTCGATGGCCTATGGCAACATCGAGAAATACGCCAAGGGCGACCTTGCCGCCGGCATCAACTGGAACGGCGCCAGCCTGCGCGCGCGGCTGCAGAACGAGGACATCGCCTTCGGCTACCCGCAGACCGGGTTCCCGATCTGGATGGACAACGCCGCCATCCTGGCCGACGCCGAGAATGTCGAGAACGCCAAGAAGTTCCTCAACTTCATCATGGACCCCGAGAAGGCTGCGATGCTGTCCAACTTCGCGCGCTACGCCAACGGCATCGAGGGGTCGGAGAAGTACATGGACGAGGTCATGGCCAACGCCCCCGAGGTCAACATCCCCGACGAGCTGGCGGATGCGGGCTATATCGCCAAGACCTGCCCACCCGACGTGCAGAAGATCTACAGCGCGATCTGGACCGAGGTGAAGAAGTAACCGCCTCCACCGGCGCGGCCCCGCGGCAGGGCCGCGCCCCTATCCCCCGACATTGATGGAGCCCCCCATGGCGCAGGCGCCCGATACCGTCATTCTCAATGGCAGTCTCATCACCTTCGACCCGGCCCGCCCCCGTGCGCAGGCGCTGGCGATCAGCGGCGGCACCATCGCCGCCGTGGGCAGCACGGCCGAGATTCGCGAACTTGCCGGGCCCGGAACACGGGTCGTCGACGCCGGCGGTGCGACGGTGCTGCCCGGCTTCATCGACAGCCATGTGCACCTGTTCGGCGGCTCGGTCGAACTGGGCTACCTGGATCTCTACGGTATCCAGGGCGAGGAGCAACTGACCGCCGCGGTCCGCGACTGGGCCGGCAAGTGCCCCGAGGATCGCGTCGTTTTCGCCGTGCAGGCCGACTATGCCATCATGGGGCCCGGGCGGCATACCACGCGTCACGATCTGGACCGGGTGCTGCCCGACCGGCCCTTTGCCATGTTCGCACCCGACCATCACACCATCTGGGCCAATACCGCCGCACTGGAGGCCGCGGGCATCCTTCACGGCGGCAAGGTGGACGCCGGCGCGCAGATCGTCATGGGCGACGACGGCAAGGCAACCGGCGAATTGCAGGAACCCTCGGCCTACGCACCGGTGCTGCGCCTGACGCGGCACGGCGGACGGGACATGATGGGCCTGATAACCGGCGCCAACCCCGACCCGGCCCCCACGGCCGAGGACCGGGCGCTGGACCGCGCGGCCATCGCCCGCGGGCTCAAGCATTGCGCCAGCCACGGGATCACCGGGTTGCACAACATGGACGGCAACTTCTACCAGCTTGAGCTTCTCAGCGAGTTGGAAGAGGCGGGCGATCTGCTCTGCCGTACCGAGGTGCCCTTCCATTACAAGAGCTTCGATTCCCTTGACCGCTTCGAGGAAGCCGAGGAGATGCGCCGGCGATACGCCGGCGAGATGGTCTGGTGCAACCGCGTGAAGATGTTCATGGACGGCGTCACCGAAAGCCGCACCGCGCTGATGCTCCAGCCCTATCCCGGCACCGATCACATCGGCGACGCGGTCTTCGATCCCGATCACTTCAACGCGGCCTGCATGCGGGCCGACGCCATGGGCCTGCAGATCGCCGTCCACGCGATCGGGGATCTGGCGATCCGCCGCACGCTCGACGGCTTCGCGGCCGCCCGCGCCGCCAACGGGGCGCGCGATGCCCGCCACCGGATCGAGCATATCGAGGTGCTGCACCCCGACGACCTGCCGCGGTTCCGCGACCTGGACGTTGTCGCCTCGATGCAGCCGGGCCACGCGCCCTTCGGCGGCATCTTTCCGCCCGCGGGGCTGGAGGAAGTGCTCCACCCCGCGCAGATCCCGCTGACCTTCGCCTGGTCCGATATCCGCGCAAGCGCCCCGCGGCTGGCCTTCTCCACCGACTGGCCGGTGATCCCGGTGGACGTGATGCCCAACATCAAGGCGGCGGTCGCGCCGATGCACATGGCCAGCCCCTGGCACGTGCAGCGCCAGAGCCTTCTGGACACGCTGGAAAGCTACACCGCCGACAACGCCTGGCTGGAATTCAGCGAGGACCGCAAGGGCCGGCTGGCGCCGGGCATGATGGCCGATGTCGTGATGATGTCCCACGACCTCGAGGCAATGGACCCCGATACGCTGGACACGGCGCGCGCGGCGCTCACCCTGTGCGGGGGGCGCGTCACCTGTGAAGCCTGAGGCACGAGCCCTCAGCGCGACGCGCGCACGTGTCGTGGGCGCCGCGGCCCCGTCTTCCCGTATTGCTGCGGACTGTCGGTGCCGCAGGCGAATCCGGCGGCTTGCGAGTCGGCCACTTCGCGGGCAAGGCGGTTCGCCCCGGGCGTGGCCGTGGCATCGATCCAGCCCACCATGCAGCTTTCGGCATCCGGGGCCCGGGCCACGGTGCTGACCACCAGAAGCTGCCGTTCCTCGCCCTGTCCCTGCAGGAACCAGCGATGGATCGTCGCGATCGGCTGCAGGGCCCCGTTCAGCCTGTGCCGGCGCCATTCGACCACGTCATGGACGCTGTTGAAGGTCGCGAAACTCTCCCACGGCCCGAAGCTCCGGTCGCTGCGGTAATCCAGCGACATGCGCGCGTCGTCATCGGCCAGGAGCAGGTTGAGCCCCTCCGGCCCGGGGCAGACAAGGCTGGCCGAAGCGCGCTGCGGATCGGCGCGCACGACCTCGCAGTCGGCTTGCCAGTCATAGCGGGTATAGACGCTGTCGATTTCGCCCGCCACGGCGGGCCCTGCCTGCAGCATCAGGATCGCCGCGATCACGCCCCTTGCCTTGCCCGTCATGTCCGATCCTCCCATGCTGTCGTCGCAGCGTAACGCCTCGCCCCCCAGAGGCGTCAAGCGCCCCGGATGGAGTGCCGCAGCGGGCCCGGGAAAGGAACCTCTGGACTGCGAGACGATTTATCCCTTGGATGAAGTCGGCGCAGGCAACGGAGGCGCATCATGTCTGAAATCGGCGGATTGGTGGGACTGATCGTATTGGCCCTGGACGTCTGGGCGATCGTGTCCATCCTGGGATCGACCGCGGGAACGGGGGCCAAGGTGCTCTGGGTCCTGCTTGTGCTGCTCTTGCCCATCATCGGCTTTATCATCTGGCTGGTCGCCGGCCCGCGATCGGCCCGGCTGGACTGATGAGCGTGAAGTTCTCGTCCTCGGCGGCGGCCAAGCGACCCTGGCACATCCGCCTGCGGGATTGGTGGCGGGTGCTGATGCGGGTGGTCTACGAATCCGACCGCCGCAATCTCGGCCTCGTCGCGGCCGGGATCGCCTTCTATGCGCTGGTTTCCATCTTTCCCGCGCTGGCGGCGCTGATCGCCTTCTGGGGGTTTTTCGCCGACCCCGGCATCATCCAGGAACAGCTGAACATGGCGCAGCGTCTGTTGCCCGAGCAGGCCTACGGAATCCTTGAGGAACAGGTGGCCGACCTGATCTCGACCAATTCCTCGACCCTGCAACTGACAAGCCTGCTGTCGATCCTGGTGGCCGTCTGGACCGCGCGAAACGCGGTGGCCGCGATGATGCGCGGCCTGAACTCGATCTATCGCGAGGAACACCGGCAGAGCACCCTTCACCGCTATGGCATGGCCATCCTGCTGACCGTGGTGCTGATCGTGGTAGCGATCCTTGCCTTCGCGGCGGTGGTGATCCTGCCGGCGATCTTCGGCCACCTGAATTTCCCCTTCGCGATGGAAGCCGCGATTGCCGCGGTCAAATGGCTGGTGCTGCTGGTCATCGTGCTTTTCGGGATCGGGGTGGTCTACCGCTATGGCCCCAATCGCCGCGGGCCGCGCCTGCCCTGGATCACGCCGGGCGCGGTGCTGGCCCTGCTGTTCTGGGCGCTCGGATCGCTGGCGTTCTCGGTCTATCTGCGCAATTTCGGCAACTACAACGAGATCTACGGCTCGCTGGGGGCGGTCATCATCCTGCTCCTGTGGTTTTACATCAGCGCCTACGTGGTCTTGATGGGCGCCCAGCTGAACGCCGAGCTGGAACTCGTTACGGGCCATGACACCACGATCGGGCAAGAGCGGCCACCGGGCCACCGCCGGGCCTATGTCGCCGACAACATCGTCGGGACGGAAGGGGAGGTTCACCGGGCCGATGAACCGGTCGCGGCGTCCGGCCGCGCGGCGGAAAACGATGACACGACGGAAGGAACCAATCCGCCGTCGGATCGTTGAGGACGCGACGCCCGGCGCGACGACGCCGGCATCGTCCTCAGACCCGGCCGCACAGTTCCCCGGCCCCGGCTCTGAGCAAGGCACCCTCCCCTGTCCCGGGGTGCCGTGCCCCCGCCGCAAGGCGGGGGCATCCTTTTCCCGCGCCGCGAACACGCCCGATCTTGGCCCCGCAGGGGGGCGCTTGGCCGCCCACGGTATGGAACCCATCGGGGCACCGCGCATTGAGGTGGCGACCACCGAATAAATGGAAAGGAAACGCAATGAACTGGGAACAGATCAAGGGCCAATGGAACCAGTTGAAGGGCAGCGCCCGGGTATCTTGGGCCGAACTGACCGACGACGAACTCGAAAAGATCGAGGGCGACCGCGAAAAGCTGGTCGGCCTCGTTCAGGAACGCTACGGCAAGACCAAGGAACAGGCCGAGAAAGAAGTCGATACCTGGGCTCGAGGCGTGTGAGGCAGCATTGATGACCGAAACAACCGACCTGAAAACCCGCTTGTGGAAACGGCTCAAGAACCAGCGCGCCGGGATGCTGGGGCTGGAAAACAATCGCCTGCACATGCAGCCGATGACCCCTTACCCAGACCAGGCAGCGAACAGGATTTATTTCATCGTCTCGTCGGATACCGAACTGGTCGGCGCCCTGCCCAAGGCTGATCGCGCCTGTTTCACGTTCCAGACGCCGGACGAAAGCTTCTACGCCTGCATCACGGGGCCCATCTCGATCAGCGAGGATGGTGAAAAGCTGGACGAACTCTGGTCGATCGTCGCCGCCGCCTTCTTCGAGGAAGGCCGCGACGACCCCAAGGTGACCCTTCTGGAAATGGTTCCCGAAAACGCGGCCGTCTGGACGACAGACGCCGACAGCTTCCAGTTCGGTGTCGAGATCGCCCGCGCCGCGGCCGGCGAAAAGGACGAGCCCGACCTGGGCCGCCACGAAGTCCTCGAACTGGCGTAAGCGGCTTGCACAATCTCTCGCAAGCCGGGAACCCGGCGCATGGACATGCGTTGATCGTCATGCACTTGGCTGCGCGAGGGCTCTGCACTGTTGCACTTTTGGTCTGGGCGACGCTCGCCCAGACCCAGCCGGAGGCTTGGTACAACGTCGAGGATTTGAACCCCGGCCTCGGGCCGCCGCCGGAGGCGCTGGACCGCTCGACACCGCGCACCGCGCTGCGCCACTTCCTGGAAGCCGCGCAAACCGGCGACTACGAAACGGCGGCGCATCTGCTCAACCTCACCCACCTGCCGCGGGACGAACAGGCCGGCCGCGGGCCCAACCTAGCGCGAAAGCTGTCCGTGGTCATCGACAGGCGTGTCTGGGTGGATTGGCTGAACCTGCCGGGGCGCCCCGATGCCATGATCGAGGATCCCTCGGGCAAGACCCCCCGCGCGGGAACGGCCCGGCGCAATCTGCAAATCAAGCTTCTGGAGGTCGAGGGGCGCGCCTACGGCATCCGCATCTCGCGCTACAAGGCGCCGGGGCTGGACACGGCGGTCTGGCTGTTCACGCCCCAGACGGTGCGCAACATCGACGTGCTCTACGATGCCTTCGGCCCGCGCGCCTTCGAAACCTATATCCCGCCCGACATGAAAGCGCGCGTCGGCAACCTGCGCATCTGGGAATGGGTGGCGCTGCCGGTCTTGTTGGCCTTTCTTTTCGGCCTGGGCTGGCTGACGAACAAGGTCGTGAGCCTGTTGGCCCGGCGGGCCAGACGGCTTTTCCTGCAAAAGGCGTTTGCCCGCGCCGGCGTGCCGCTGGCGCTGGTGACCACCGCTTTCGCCGCCCATGTCCTTCTGGAACTGGGCGTTTCCTTCTCCGGCGCGATCACCAACGTGCTGCGACCGGCGCTGACCATCGTCATGGTCGCCGGTGTTGGAATCGCCGCGCTGCGCATCCTCGACGCGATCCTCGATCATGTCACCGTCCGCTACGTGGGCGAGATCGACGACACCCGCAGCGTGGACGACCGCGAACTCTATACCTCGATCTACGCGCTGCGGCGGGTGATCGTTCTGCTGATGGTCGGGTTCGCGGTCTTCCTCGTGCTCATCCGGCTCGATCTGTTCCAGTCGGTCGGCATGACCCTTTTGGCATCGGCCGGTGTCCTGACCGTGCTGGTGGGCATCGCCGGCCAGGCCGTGCTGGGCAACATCATGGCGTCGCTCCAGATCGCCCTGGCCAAGCCCGTGCGGATCGGCGACAGCGTCTATTTCGAGGGCAACTGGGCCTATATCGAAAGCATCTTCTACACCTTCCTGCGCCTGCGCACCTGGGACGAGCGGCGCATCGTGGTGCCGGTCAAGTACTTCGTCTCGCAGCCCTTCGAGAACTGGTCTGTCCAGAACGCGCATCTGATGAAGACGATCCGCCTGACCCTGGACCACAGCGCCGACATCCGTGAACTGCAAGAGGTCTTCGAGAAGGCGGTGCGCGCGGACAAGGGTGTGATCCAGCCCGACCGGGCCTTCGCCCACGTGACGGACCATTCCGAAACGGGCCAGGAAATGACGTTCTACGTGATGACCCCCGACCCCTCGACGGGGTGGTTCGCCGCGATGCGCCTGCGCGAACACCTTCTGGACCACGTGCGCCAGACGCATCCCGACTGGTGGCCGCGCGAACGTGTCGACACGCCCCGAAACGAGGCGGCCGCGGCCGCAACCCAGGAGTAGCTCCGCGCGCGGGCATTCAGATGAGCGGCCGTTTCTCCACGGGCGCATCCGGATCGATCTGCGCGATCTCGCACAGCCCCGCGAAATCGCCGATCTTCAGCATGCCGTCGGTCCAGTAGGCCAGTTGCCGGTTGCGCAGGGTCTTGAGCGTCTTGTTGGTATGCACCAGCGAAAGACCGATGGCATCGGCCAAGTCCTGCTGGCGCACCGGCAGGTGCATCCTGTTCTTTTCGACAAGATCCAGCGCCTCACCCCGCTGATACAACGTGACAAGGGCATAGGCCACCCGCTCCAGCGCGCTCATCTGCCCGATCGCGGCAAGGTTGTCGCCCAGGAACTGCTCCTCCACCGCGGACAGCCAGGTGATATCAAAGGCCCGCTCGGGCGTTTCGCGAAACAGCCGCCACAGATCGCGACGATTGAAAACGCACAGCATCATGTCCGTCGCCGCCACCACGGAATGCTGCATTTCCTGCATCACGCCGGCCTGCAACCCGATGAAATCGCCCGGCAGGACGAAGTTGATGACCTGACGCCGCCCCTTTGCCAGCGTCTTGTAGCGCAGCGCCATCCCCTCCAGCGCCGTATAGAGCTGCGGGCTGCTCGCGCCCTCGATCATCAGGGTCGTGCCCGCCTCCACCCGCAGTTCGCCGACCTTGAAGCGCTCCATGAAATCGACTTCGTGGTCCGTCATCTCCGAAAAGGCGGGCTTGCTGCGCAGCGGACACCGGCGGCAGGGAATGCGCATTTTCTTCATGCTATGTCACAGTTGAATGCTGCCTTCGCGGCTATACGCCATGCTGCGACCATACACGGAGTTGCAAGGATGGAAACCCTTTTGGAAAAACCGCATGCGAAGGAAAGCCGTGATAACCAACATCCTGTCTACCTGGTCTTCGAGCCCGATCCGCTTGTCGCGGATGACCTCGTGGCGGCATTGCAGGGCTTGGGAACGGCCGATGTCCGGCAGGTCCACGATGCCGCGGCCCTGGCGAAGGCGGTCGCGGCAATGCCAAGCCTCGCGGTGGCGATCATCGGTCTGGATCAGGATACGGTGATGGCAAGCAGCGCCGGCGCGTTGCTGGACCAGAGCGGCGCGCTGGTCGTCCTGACGCGTGGCGAGGCTTTGGCACCGCCGCACAACGCGCGATGGCGCCTTTTGCATCGGCCCTTTTCCGAGGCAACGCTGCTCGCGGCACTGCGAGACTGAGCCGCCGTCAGTCGCGGCGGGCGCTGGAGCGGCCCGCCTGCAGCCCGATCATGAACCCCTCGACGACCTGCGCGATGGGGTCGCGCGGCTCCGGCGGGGCTTGGGGCGCCTCGCGCGGGGTGCCCGTGTCGCGGATCGTCTTGCGCCCCGAAAGATTGATGGCCAGCACAATGAACCCCACGGCGCAATAAAGCGCGCCGATCGCCGTCGCGGCGAAAAGGGCACTTTCGTGGATCGTGATGAACATCCACAGGGCCACCGTCAGAAACCCCACCCCGATCAGGATCAGCACCATTGCGGCGAAGGACACGGCGGCCGCGCGGGCGGTTGCCCGCGCTTCCTGTCCTATCCCTTCGAACAACTTGATCATGGGTTATTTCCGGGCGCTGAGAAAGCCCACCAGAAACCCAAGACCAACGGCAAGGCCAATGGCGGTCGCAGGTTGCTGCCGGATCGTCTCGGCCGCGGTATGCCCCATTTCCTCGGCTTGGCGTTGCGCGCCCTGCAACTGCTGCTCGCCGCGCTGGCGCAGGTCATGTGCCCGTTCGCGCGCGCCCTCGATCGCCGCGTCCCGGCGCGCCGCGCCCATGTCGGACAGCGTCTGCGACAGCGCCGCGACATCCTCTTTCAGCGCGGCAATCTGTTCCGAAAGTTGCTGCGTCTCGGATCCTGCGTCGCCTTTGCTCTCTGCCATCTCCAACTCCCTTTCGTCTGGAATGCTCTTTACTCCGCCGCGCCAACGCCGCCCCCGTCGCGAAGTTCCATACCGGTTCGGCCAGCCCTGGGGAACGCCTGACCATCCCACAGCGTTATTCTCCAGATCCAAGGATATGGCAAGGAGGCTTCAATGCTCTACTGGGCACTCATCTTTCTTATCGTCGCGATCATCGCCGGGGTTTTCGGCTTCGGCGGAATCGCGTCGGCATCCGCCGGGATCGCGCAGATCCTGTTCTTCATCTTCCTGCTGCTCTTCGTCGTGGCACTGGTCGCCCGCGTCGTGCGCGGGCGCGGCCCATGACGGCACACGGCGCGGCGGAGACGCTCCGCCGCGCCGATCCCCTCACGCCTGCAACGTTTCCGTGCTGGAAAAGAACATGGCCTGGCTGATCGCCGAATGCACCTGTTCCACGGTGAAGGGCTTGGTGATCAGGAAGGCCGGCTCGGGGCGTTCGCCGGTCAGCAATCGCTCCGGAAAAGCAGTGATGAAGATGATCGGAACCTCACCGAGGTTCTCGATGATCTGGTTCGCGGCGTCGATACCCGAGGATTTGTCGGCCAGCTGGATGTCGGCCAACACCAGGTCCGGCAGCGTGGCATCGGCCAGGCGCACGGCCTCGTCGCGGGTGCGGGCGACGCCCGTGACCTCGTGCCCGGCCTGCTCGACGATCGAGGTGATGTCCATGGCGATGATGGCCTCGTCCTCGATCACCATCACGCTCCCCTGGATGGAATCGCGCATCTCGGCACGGGCGATATCGACCAGTTCCTGCGCCTCCGCCGCCGAGATACCCATGATGGTCGCTACGCTGCCGACCTCGAACCCCTCGATCACGTGCAGCAGCAGCGCCTCGCGCGTGTTGGGCGTGAGCGATGCCAGCCGGGACTGGGCCCGCTCCTCGGCCAGTCCGCCCTCTTCGGGCTTTTCCACCGGCGCCCCGGACGAGGACCAGATATCGTTGAAAACCTTGAACAATGCCACCCGCGGCGACAGCCCTGGGTCGAAAACGCTGTTATCCTCAAGGATCGTCTCAAGCGCGGCCGCCGCGTAATTGTCGCCCGTGGTCTGGCTGCCCGTAAGGGCGCGCGCGTAGCGCCTGAGGAAAGGAAGCTCCTTGGCGATCTTGGCAGAAAGGTCACCCAGGCCTTGTGTGTCGGTCATGTCTGTCCTCGATTTTTTTCGTGTCCCGAGGAACCGAACGCCGACGTCCGTGTTAGGTTCCCGGCCATCGAAAGACTATAAGGATTCCGCACCAAGAAGGCAAAGCACGGGCCGTAATGACCAGGAAGACCAGGACATCGAAGTTGAACCAGCAAATCGACGACAACCTGCGGCGTGTGTACTCGCAGGCAGCAGAAGAGCCGGTTCCGGAACGGTTCACCGAACTGCTCCAGAAGTTGCGCAAGCAGGAGCACGAGCAGGAGCAAGAGAACAAATCGCCCGAAAATGGCGGAAATGGTGAGGACAAGTGACTGACATTTCCGATCCCCGCGACGAATTGGTGGAACACCTGCCGGCGATGCGCGCCTTCGCCATCAGCTTGACGCGCAATCCCTCCACCGCCGACGACCTGGTTCAGGAGGCCATCGTCAAGGCGTGGAGCAACTTCGACAAGTTCGAACCGGGCACGAACCTGCGAGCGTGGTTGTTCACGATCCTGCGCAACACCTACTATTCCCTGCACCGCAAGCGCCGCCGCGAAGTGGAAGACCCCGAAGGCGCCCTGGTTGACACGCTGTCGGAAAAACCCCACCACGACGGGCGGCTTGCGATGGAGGATTTCCGCCGGGCCTTCGCGCAGTTGACCGACCAGCAGCGCGAAGCCCTGGTTCTCGTGGGCGCCGAGGGCTTTTCCTACGAGGATGCGGCCGAGATGTGCGGCTGCGCCGTGGGGACGATCAAGAGCCGCACCAACCGGGCTCGCAAACGGCTGGCCGAATTGATGGCTCTCGACGAATCCGAGGAGTTCGAGATGACCGACAACGCTACCGCCGCGGTAATTTCCGGCAAACCGGCTGCATGACGCGCCAGACTTGGCAAGGCCGAGCGCCTTCGAAGTCCGGTCTGGCGCTGCGGCTTCTGTTCATCCTGACCATCGCAATCCTGCCGCTGGGCCTGATCTCGGTCTACCAGACGGCCCAGGTGATCGAGGAGTCGCGCGAACTGTCCGAGGCCGCGCTGCTGGACCGGACCCAAAAGGCCGCCGGGCGCGAACAGCAACTGGTGCAGTCGGCCTTCGGGGCCGCGGATGCCGTCGCCGCCGCGATCCCCGTTTTCCGTGATGACCAGGCCACCTGCGATAGCGTCATGGCGCGGCTCGTCGCCGCCGACGACAACTTTTCCTTCGCCGGGTTCATCAATGCCGAGGGCCAGATCACCTGCTCCTCCACCGGCATACGCCTGGATGTCAGCGGCACGCAGGTCTTCCGCGATCTCATGTCCGATCCCGTCCGCCGTTTCAATGCGCGCCCGGACGAGGCGCTGCCGATGAAATCCGCCATGGGGGTCACCGTGCCGGTGATCGTGAGCGGGACGCCCGTGGGGTTCGTCACGGTGGCCATTCCCCAGGACATTTCCCAAGCGCTCCTGGAAGATCACGGGGAACCGGTCGACCTGGTCGTCTTCGATCGCAACGGCGAGGTTCTCAGCATGAACGGGGATGGGGCGGCGCGCCAGGACGTGCTGCCCAGGAACCGCGAACTGGCCAGCCTGGCCCGGGAGGGGCGTCAGGCCTTCCGCAGCACGAACCGCCGGGGCGGGCTGCGGGATTTCGCCGTGGTGCCCATCGTCGGCGACGAGGTCTTCCTGCTTGGCAGCTGGACACCCGACAACCGGCAGGCCTGGCTGGGCATGGGCGAGGCGATGGCGCTCTACTTCCCGCTGCTGATGTGGGTGACCGGGATGATCGTGGCCTATTTCGGCCTCAACCGCCTGGTCATCCGGCACATCCGGCGCCTGCGCCACTGGATGCGGCTCTATGCCACGGGCGAGCATGACCTGTCGGACGCGCAGTTGCACAACGCCCCCGAGGAGATCGAGGTGGTCGCCGAAGCCTTCCGCAACATGACACGGCGCCTGTCCGAGCACGAGCGCCACCGCGAGGAAGACCTGCAGGAGAAGGCCACGCTTCTGCGCGAGGTCCACCACCGGGTCAAGAACAACCTCCAGCTCATCTCGAGCCTGATGAACATGCAGATCCGCAACGCCAAGAGCGAGGACGTGCGCCTCGTCCTCGGGCGGGTCCAGGAACGCGTGCTGGCCCTGGCGGCGATCCACCGCCAACTCTATATGGCGCGCAATGTCGGCAAGGTGCGCGCCGACCTCCTGCTCAGGAAGATCATCGAGCAGTTGATGCTGATCCGCGAACACGACGCGGAGGGCAACGCGATCAACGCCTCCACCAATTTCGATGTGGTGGAGATCGCCCCGGACCAATCCGTCCCGCTGGCCCTGCTGGCGACCGAGGCGCTGACCAACGCCGCCAAGTACTGCGCCGCCCCGCCGGACGCCCCCCCCTGGCTGACGGTGGCGCTGACAGCGCGCGAAGACGGCACGATCCACTTCAGTGTCGTGAACTCGCGGCGGCCGACCGACGCCGACGCGGAGGAACACGAGCGTGTCGGGCTCGGGACGCGGCTGATCGAATCCTTCGTCGCGCAATTGGGCGGCACCAGCGAGGTGGAGGACCGGCCCGACCGCTTCGGGCTGCACGTCACCTTCGAGCTTCAGGATCCATCCGAGGACGACGCGGAGGCGTGAGGGCCGCCGGCCCTGCGCAGCGCGCCGCGCACGATCCAGGCCATCAGCCGCTCCTTCATCCCCGCGGACCCGGCAAGCCCCATGCGCGACAGGCAGGCGGCCTCTTGCGGATCATGCCCGGGCCGCGCTCCGCGCAGGGCAAGCCCGGCCAGCTCCCGCCAGGCCCCCCCGGCCATCTTCACACGGTCCAGGGCGACGGCCAGATCTTGCTCCACCTCTGTCATGTCGGTTCCCAGCGGAAACCGCGGCAGCAGCCCCTCGTCCCGCCAGGGCTGCAGCCAGTTTTCCAGGGTCCTTGGCGTGTTCACGCGGAAGCCCGGCGGGATCTGCCAGTCCGCCGGCACCTTGCCGGCCACCTTGGCGCGCCTCAGAATCCCGTCCTGGAACCGGCTGTCGGCGATGGCGATCATGGCCGTCACCGCCTCCGCGTCGGGTTTGCCGCGCAGGTCGGCCACGCCGTACTCTGTCACCACGATATCGCGCAGGTGCCGCGGCACCGTTTCGTGCGGATGGTCCCAAACGATGTTGGACTCCAGCTTGCCGCCACTGCGCCGCGTCGACGGCAGCGTGATGATCGAGCGCCCGCTTTCCAGCGCATGCGCCTGGGCCACGAAATTGTACTGCCCGCCCACGCCACTGACGATCCGCCCATTTCGGGTGACATCCGAGACGACGCCGCCAAGCGCCGTGGCCTTCATCGCGGCGTTGACGAACCGGGCGTCGCGCCGGGCCGCCCGCTTGCCGGCTTCGTCGCCGTAAAGCTCGTTGGTGAAGGAGACGGGCGTCATCGCGATCTCGGCGCGCCGGTCACGCGGCATCTCGCGCAGGCGCCTGTAAAAATTCCGGCAATCCACGAAAAACGCCGCGTGCATCTTCGCCCCCTGCGCCTCGCGCCGGATGATCCCGGCCTCGAACAGTTCCAGAAGGCCCTCGACCAGCATCTCGGTCACCGCGTAAAGACCCGTTTCGAAGGCCGCGGTCTCGTCCATCGGGCTCTTGGCGGCAAAGGGCGACGCGCGCAGGATCTGGCGGAACCTCCCCGGGTCCCGGTGCCGCTCGCCAAGCGCGGCGGCCACCGCGTCGCCGATGGCGCCGATCCCGATCTGCAGGGTGCCGCCGTCCGGGATCAGCCGCGCCACGTGCAGGCCGATGGCATGATCGGCCAGCGAAACCGGCTGCTTGAGCGCCGAGAAAAGCTCGAAGCGCGTTGCGGGATCATCCAGCAGCAGGTCCACCTCGCCGCGGTCGATCTCGGCCGCGGGGCCGGGCATGAAAGGCAACTCGTCGTTGAGTTCACCCACCATCAGGAAATCGATCGCGCCCCGGGCCCGCATGGCGATCAGATCCGCCGAGATGTCGGTATTGCACGACAGGCTGTAACGCGCGCCGCCCTCGTGGGCCAGAAGCTGGGCGATCACGTTGGGCCGCCGCTCTGCCAGGTAGGGCAGCGCATGGGTATAATTCGCGGTGATGTAATTGCGCTGCTGCGTCTCGCTGCCGATCCAGTTGCCCGCCAGAAAGAAGAACTCGTGCACGGTGATGTTGTCGGGCACTGCCCCGGCACGCAGAAGCTCGGTATAACGCAGGCCGGGATAGGCCCCGAACAGACGGTCCCGCGCGGGCCCGATGAACCGCCGGCCAAGCTCGCTGCCCGGGTCGGGCCGCTCCAGCGTCAGCGCGGTGAAGATCTCCAGCCGGATCGCGCCGTCGCGCTCGGCCAGCCGGGTCAGGGCGTTGGCCACCGTGTTGGCCTTGCCCAGCCCCAGCGGCAGCGCCAGCCGGATGTCGGGGCCGACGCGGGCCACGATCTCTTTGGCAAGCGCATCGGCATCATCGTGGATCTCGGGGGGCGGGTTCATTCCGCGTGCGGGCCGAGATCGGTCCAGCCTACATCGGGCGCGAAACGCGCGCCGTGCTTGTCTTCAAGTTCGGACAGCCGCTTTGTCACCGTCTCGATGCCCCGGGCGCGGGCATGGCGCATCGGCCCGCCGCGGAAGGGGGCGAACCCGGCCCCGAAGATCATCGCCGCATCCGCGTGATCGGCATCCTGGACCACCTCGCGGCGCAGGCATTCGACGCAGGCGTCGAGCATCGGCAGGATCAGCCGGTCGGTCAACTCGGCCTCCGGCTCGGCAGCCTCGCCGTTCTTTTGCGCCTCGCCGTCTTCCCAGATGTAAAGGCCCTTGCCGGACTTCTTGCCCACCTCGCCTTCGTCCTCCACCTTCTCGCGGAACCAGCCGGGCACATCCGCCAGCGCCCTGTCCAGGTCCGCCTTCAGGCTGTCGGCCACATGCAGGCAGATGTCCAGGCCCACGTAATCGGCCAGCTCCACCGGGCCCGTGGGCATCCCGAAATCCTCGGCCGCGCGGTCGATGGTTTCCTTGGGCACCCCCTCGTCCACCAGCACCAGCGCCTCAAGCAGGTAGGGGGTGAGCGCGCGATTCACCAGGAACCCCGGGTAGTTGGCGACGCGCGCGGGCAACTTGCCGATGGCCCCGCAGAACCGCGCCAGCTGATCGCTGACGGTGCCGTAGGTCTCCGCGTGACGCACGACCTCCACCAGCGGCATCTTCGGGACGGGGTTGAAGAAATGCAGCCCCGCAAACCGTTTGGGCCGGCGCAGACCCTCGGCCAGCTTGTCCAGCGACAGGCTGGAGGTATTGGTGGCCAGGGTCGCGGTGCTCTTCATCCGCGGCTCCAGATCGGCATAGATCTTGCCCTTGATCTCGGGGGCCTCGGGGCCCGCCTCGATCACCAGGTCCGCTTCCGCGGCCCCGGTGTTGTCCGGATCGGGCATCATCCGGTCCAGGGTGTCGCGTGTCTCCAGCGCAGAGCAATGAGCGTCGTCACAGATCTCCTGCGCCTGGCGCACGGCCTGGCCCAGGGCCTCGATGTCGGGATCGAACAGGCTGACGCGCTTGCCCTTCAGCGCCGCCCAGGCCGCGATCTCGGCGCCCATGGCCCCGGCACCGGCGACATGGACATGAGCCACACCATCCTCGCCGTCGCCCTGATCCTTGAGCTTGCCGCGCAGATGGAACACCCGGATCAGTTCCTGCGCCGTATCGGTGGCCAGAAGCCGCGCGAACGAGCGGATCTCCCCCTGCTGCATCGCCGTGCGGTCGTCGTGATGCTCTTCCCAGAGGTCGATCAACGCGTAGGGCGCGGGATAATGCTCCTTTGATGCCTTCTGGGCCGTCCTGGAGCGCATCTGCCGCGCGGCATAGGCCCGGGCGGGGGCCAGCGCCATGGCCCGGTCCGTCAGGCTGCGGTCACGCTCGGTATCCCCCTTGTGGGCCAGATCGCGCACCGCGGCGCCCACATGGCGCTCCTGCGTCACCACATCGGCGATGCCGAGCTTCCGGGCCTTCTTGGTATGCGCCGTCTTGCCGGTCAGCATCAGGGTCATCGCCTCGGTCGCGTCGATCCGTTCGGGCAGGCGGAAGGTGCCGCCCAGGCCGGGGTGCAGGCCCAGGTTCACCTCCGGAAAGCCGAAGCTGGCGCCGTCAACCGCGATACAGCGGTCGCAGGCCAGGATGATCTCGAACCCGCCGCCCAGGGCCGGGCCGTGGCTGACCGCGATGGTGGGGAACGACAGCGCCTCGAGCGCATCCAGCACCTCGTGGCCCTGCCGCAGTTTCTGTTCCGCCGTCTCCGGGTCGGTCATCTTCTCGAGCATGCCGATATCGGCGCCCACGGCGAAGCCCTCGGTCTTGGCCGAGCGCAGGACCAGCGCGGCGGGCGGATCGGCCTTCAGCCGCTCGATCTGCTCCGAGAGGCCGGCGAGGACCTCCTCGGACACCGTGTTCGGACCGTCGCCCGCGACATCGAGAAGAAGCCAGGCAATGCCGTCATCGTCGCGCCCGGCGCGCCAGCCCTTGTCGCGCGGGGCCTCGCGCGCCGGACCGAGGTCAAGCTTCGTCTCTCCCAGATGGCGAAGAACGGGGCCTGTCATGATACCTCCTCCAGAAGCATGGCGCCGCCCTGTCCGCCGCCGATGCACTCGGTGGCGATGCCGCGCTTGGCACCCTTGCGGCGCATGGCCTTGGCAAGGTGCAGCACGATGCGGTTTCCACTGGTGCCGACGGGATGGCCCAGCGATATCGCGCCGCCGTCGATGTTCAGCCGCTCGTGGTCGATCCGCCCGAAGGCACCGTCAAGCGCCAGCACCTCGCGGCAGAAATCCGGATCCTCCCAGGCCGCCAGGCAGGCCAGCACCTGCGCCGCGAAGGCCTCGTTGATTTCCCACAGGTCCAGGTCGGCGCGGCCCAGTTCCTGACGCTTGACGATTTCCGTGGCGCACAGGACGGGGCCAAGCCCCATCACCGCCGGGTCGAGCGCGGACCACTCGCTGTCCAAGATCCGTGCCAGCGGCTCCAGCCCGTGCGCCTCGACCGCCGCCTCCGAGGCCAGTGCCACCCAGGAGGCGCCATCCGTCACCTGCGAGGCGTTGCCCGGCGTCACCTGGCCATAGGGTTTCTCGAACACCGGCTTGAGGTCGGCCAGCGTGTCCATGTCGGTCTCGGGGCGCACGCCGTCATCGGCCCGATGCACCGTGCCCGCGCGGTCGAAGGCCGGCTGGACCTCGCCCTGCAGGCTTCCGTCCCGCTGCGCGCGCGCCAGCCGGTGGTGGCTGTCGCGCGCGTAAAGGTCGGCGGCCGCGCGCGTGATGCCGAACCGGTGGGCCAGCACCTCGGCGGTCTGGCCCATGCTGAGGTCCGTGACCGGGTCAGTCAGGCCGCGCTCAAGCCCGATGATCGGCTTGAAGAAATCGGGCCGGATCTCGGTCATCTTCTTGGCCGTCTCCATCGTGGTCTTGGCCTGGGCCAGTTCGGCATACCATTCCACCGCCTCCTGACGCAGGACCAGCGGCGTGTGGCTCAGCGCCTCGGCGCCGCCAGCCAGGATCAGGTCGTGGCTGCCGTCGCGGATGTAGCGATAGGCCGTGTCGATCGACTGCATCCCCGAGCCGCAGTTGATCTGCATGGTGAAGGCCACCATGGCCTCGCCCATGCCCAGCCGCAGGGCCGCGACACGGGCCGGGTTCATCTCGTCGGCGATCACGTTGACGCAGCCGAGGATCACCAGGTCGAAGGCATCGCGCGGCACCGGCAGCCGCGACAGCAGCGGCCGTCCGCACTGCACCGCCAGATCGACCGGGGTGAAGGGGCCCGGTTTGCCCCGCGCCTTCAGGAACGGGGTGCGCGCCCCGTCCACCAGATAGACGGGTCTGCTCATGAGGCTCTCTCCTGTGGTTCGCTGGCTGACCCGCGCCGATCGGGCGGGATCGCGCCGCTTTGATCGACGGGGATCATTTCGGAAAAGAAGCGGCCGAGCTCGGACTGGTCGAACTCGTCCACCTTCACGACCTCGGCGACCAGGTCCTCCATCTCGCGCAGCTTTTCGGCCTCGGCGGGCGACAGGGTGCCGGCGGCCTCGGCCTCCTCGATGGTCATCTCGGCCTCGCGCAGCCGCTTGCCGAGGTCCGCGCAATCCGTGACCGCGGTGAAGGCCCGCAACAGAACGCGGACGCCGTCGCGATCGCAGCCCTCGTGGCAGAATCCCTTGAGCCGCTCCCGCGTCGCCGTCGCCTCCGATATCAGTTCGGCGCACCGGGCGTTCAGCTTGTCGCTGGGGCCCCGCGCGGCGTGCCGCGGCAGCGTGATCGCCCGCAGGAGCCCGGCCGCGACCCGCGCCGGGAAATTCGCCAATACATTGTCCAGCGCCGTGCCCATGCGGGCAAAGGCGCTCTGGGCCGCGAATTCCACCAGCGGCAGGTCTTCGCTCTGCCGGCCCTCGTCGTCCCAGCGTTTGACCGTGCCCGAGAGGATGTAGAGCTCAGACAGGACGTCCCCCAGCCGGGCCGAGATCATCTCGCGCCGCTTCAGATCGCCCCCAAGGATGAGGAAGGCGAAATCGGCGGTCAGCGCGAAGGCCGCGGCCCAGCGCGACATGCGCCGGTAGATCCAGGTGACCTCGCCGGCCTCCGGCGCGGGGGCGAAACGGCCCCCCGTCCAGGCCCGGCCGAGGGCCCGGAAAAGCGTCCGCGTCGTGTGCCCCACGTGGCCCCAGAAGGCCCGGTCGAAGGCATCGAGCGATTTGGCGTCGTCGTCTTCGTCCAGCGCCCTGATCTCGTCCAGCAGGTGGGGATGCGCGCGCACCGCCCCCTGGCCGAAGATGATCAGGCTGCGCGTCAGGATGTTGGCCCCCTCCACGGTGATGCCGATGGGCACCGCCTTGTAAAGCGGGCCGAGGTAATTCGACGGCCCGTCGATCACGGCCTTGCCCGAATGGATGTCCATGGCCCAGTCCACCGCGTCGCGCATTCGGTAGGTGGCATGGGCCTTCATGATGCCGGAGATGACGGCCAGCGCGCGGCCCTCGTCCAGACCCGCGCAGGTCAGGCGCCGGGCCCCATCCAGCGCATAGGCATTCGCGGCCAGCTGTCCCAGCCCTTCCTGCACGCCGCCGAACTTGGCCACCGGGACCCCGAACTGTTCGCGGATCCGGGCATAGGCGCCGGAGGTCTGCGCCGCCATGGCCGTGGCCGCCGCCCCCTGCGAGGGCAGCGAAATGCCCCGGCCCGCGGCCAGGGCGCTCATCAGCATCATCCAGCCCTTGCCGGCGTAATCCGGCCCGCCGATGATGTTGTCGAGGGGGACGAACACATCCTCCCCGGTGGTCGGCCCGTTCTGGAACATCTGCCCGGCGGGGATATGGCGGCGCCCGGTCTCGACCCCGGGCAGGTCGGTGGGGACCAATGCACAGGTGATCCCGATGTCCTCGTCCCCGCCCAGCAGGCCGTCGGGGTCGCGCATCTTGAAGGCCAGTCCCAGCACCGTGCAGACGGGTGAAAGGGTGATGTAGCGCTTGGACCAGTTCAGCCGCAGGCCCAGCACCTCCTCGCCGTTCCATTCGCCCTTGCAGACCACGCCGCTATCCACCATCGACGCGGCGTCCGATCCGGCCTCGTCGCTGGTCAGGCCGAAGGCCGGAAGTTCGCGCCCGTCGGCAAGGCGCGGCAGCCAGTAATCCTTCTGCGCGTCTGTGCCGAACTGCAACAGCAACTCCCCCGGCCCCAGTGAATTGGGCACCATGACCGTGACGGCAGCCACCAGTGACCGAGTGGAGATGAAGCGCACCACTTCCGAATGCGCCAGGGCCGAGAAACCCAACCCGCCGTATTCTTTGGGAATGATCATCCCGAAAAAGCCGTTGTCGCGCAGGAAATCCCAGACCTCGGGCGGCAGGTCGGCCGTCAGCCTGTTGATCTGCCAGTCGCCGATCATGTCGCAAAGCTCGCGGCAGGGCCCGTCAAGAAAGGCGCGTTCCTCTTCGGTCAAGGCGGGCGCGGCGGTGCCGCGCAGCGTCTTCCAGTCGGGGTTGCCGGTGAAAAGCTCGGCCTCCCACCAGACTTCGCCGGCGTTCAGCGCCTCGCGCTCGGTCTCGGACAGGCGCGGCATCGCGCCACGTGCCCAGTTGTGGATCGGTTTCGTCAGCCAGTTGCGGCGAAATTCCTGTAGTGTCATGCGACCTCCACGGGCCAAACTTTCTCACGCGCGGGCGGTTCCGCTCCAATCACGAAATCGGGAACCTGCGCGCCGCTTCGTCCATTGACCCCCTCGCAGACTGCCGGGCGCCCCCCGGCCCGTGCTCACGACCGACGGAGGCCCCGTGACGGACCGCCGCAAACGCATCGTCCACCTGTCCGACCTGCACTTCGGCCGCATCCGTGAAGAACTGACCGAGCCGCTTTTGAACGTGATCAACAATGCCGGCGCGGATGTCGTCGCCGTGTCGGGCGATCTGACCCAGCGCGCGCGCCACCGCCAGTACCGGGCCGCCCGCGAATTCTTGGACCGGATCGGGCCGCCGGTTCTGGTCGTGCCGGGCAATCACGACGTGCCGCTGGACAACCTTTGGGTGCGGCTGGTGCGGCCCTATTCACGCTATCGCCACCACATCGCGGAGAACCTGGAACCGGATATCACCGACGACCAGATGGCGATCATGGGCATCAACACGGTCAACCCGCTTTACTGGCAGCGTGGCAAGGTCCGCAGGCGCACGGTCAGGCGGCTGTGCCGCCACTTCGCCCAGGGTCCGGACCACCGGTTGAACGTCATCGTGGCGCATCACCCCTTCGAGCACGAGCCACACACCGACAAGCGCCTGATGCGCCACGCCCGCAGCGCGATGGACAGCCTCTGCGACTGCGGGGCGCACGTTCTGCTGTCGGGCCACCTGCACAGCTGGCGGGCCGAACCCTATGCACACCGCGAGCACAACGCCCGCATCCTGCAGGTCCAGGTCGGCACCGGCCTGTCCAGCCGGCTGCGGGGCGAGCCGAACGATTTCGCCATTCTCACCTGCGATGGCGACGATCTGCGCGTCGAACGCTGGGGCGCCGGCCCCGAGGAGCGCAGCTTCACCCGGCTGGAAAGTAGCCTTTTCCGCAGGCAAGCGGAGGGCTGGTTGCGGCTGTGACCGGCTGCGACACTGCCACCGGGCGATCGTGGAACCACGCTCGGGCCCGGCACGTTTTTGCTTGGAATGCCGGCGCGGGTCGGTAACACTACAGGAGAAACCAAATGCCCCAGATAACCGACTCCAAGATCCTCATCCTGGCCACCAACGGCTTCGAGCAATCCGAACTGGACGTGCCGCGCGACGACCTGACGGGGCACGGGGCGACCGTCCATGTCGCCACACCCGGCGGCGATGCCATCACCGGCTGGAAGATCAGCGACTGGGGCAGCCCCGTCGCGGCCGATCTTGCACTCGCGGAGGTGGCGCCGGACGACTATGACGCCCTCGTCCTGCCGGGCGGGCAGATCAATCCCGACCTGTTGCGCGTCAACGACACGGCGATCGATCTGGTCCGGTCCTTCTACGACGCAGGCAAGACCATTGCGGCGATCTGCCATGCGCCCTGGCTGCTGATCGAGGCGGGCCTCGTCGACGGCCGGGCGATGACGTCCTACAAGTCCATCGTGACGGACGTTCGGAACGCCGGCGCCAACTGGCAAAACGCCGAAGTGGTCGAGGACGAGGGCATCATCACCAGCCGCTCCCCCGACGATCTGCCCGCCTTCGTCGCCGCGATCGTCCGCGACGTCGAAGGCGGCCGCCACGATCGCAAGGCTGCGTGAGCGGCACGAAAACGCGAACAGGAGGCCGACATGAAACAGCACGGCAAGCAGGACACGGAAACGAAGGAAGAAACCCCCGACCGGCAGGAACGCGCCAAGACGCGCGACTACCTGGGCCCGGAAGGTGCGGTTTCGGGCCAGGGCCGCGCCGGCGGCGACCTTGCGCGGGACGTCGCCACGCGCGATGAACTCAAGCGCAGCCAGGATCGCCCCGGCAGCGCGACCCGCGTGCAGGGCGGCGACAAGCGCGCCCACGGCACCGAACCGGAGGCTAACGACGAGGGCAACGAGGAGAACAAGGAATGAAAAAGGTGACGACCGGTACATGGGTGCTCATCGCCGACGGCGAGAAGGCGCTTTTTCTGCGCAACGACGGGGACGAGATCGACTTCAACCTCACCGTGGTCAGCATGAAGGAGCAGGAGAACCCCAGCACCCGCGAGCAGGGCACCGACAAACCCGGCCGCTTCCAGGATGACGGGGTGCAGCAGCGCTCCTCGCTGGACGACACGGACTGGCACCGGCTGGAGAAGGACCGCTTCGCCGACGACCTGGCGGACCTGCTGTATCAGCGGGCCCACCGGGGCCTGTACGACCGTATCATCCTGGTGGCCTCGCCCAAGGTTCTGGGCGAGTTGCGCCACAAGCTGCACAAGGAAGTCGAAAGCCGCGTCCTGGCCGAACTTCCCAAGACCCTGACCACCGTGCCGCTGGACGAAGTCGAAAAGGAACTGCAAGAGGAATTCGGCAGCCCGCGCAAGAGCCGGGCCCCCTATCAGACCGGCCTCTGACGGCATCGCGGCACCGGAAAGCGGGGCGTCGGCCGGGACCGCCGGCGCCCCGCGCGCGACAGACCCCGACGGAGGAGCCATGCCCCAGGACCTTCAGCCCGCCGCGGGCGAAAGCGATGCGTTCGCCGGCCTCACGGCCATGATCTTCAACTGCTCGCTCAAGCCGGAGCGCGGCGCCTCGCATACCGAAAGCCTGCTGCGGGCCGCTGCCGGGATCATGGAGAAGAACGGCGTCACGGTCGATCACGCGCAGATGGCCGCGCTGAACATCCCGCCGGGGGTCTATCCCGACATGCGCGACCACGGCCGCGACAGCGACGGCTGGCCCGCCCTTTGGGAACGCGTCAGCCGGGCCGATATCCTGCTGGTCGGCACGCCCATCTGGCTGGGCGAGGAAAGCTCGGTCTGCCGGGTGCTGATCGAACGGCTCTACGGCATGTCTGGGGAACTCAACGACCGCGGGCAGAGCATCTTCTACGGCAAGACGGGCGGCGCGGTCATCACCGGCAACGAGGACGGGATCAAGCATTGCGCGATGACCATCCTCTACGCGCTGCAACATCTGGGATGCACCATTCCGCCGCAGGCCGATTGCGGCTGGATCGGCGAGGCGGGGCCGGGCCCGTCCTACGGCGATCCCACCGGCGCGGGCCGCGCCGGGTTTGACAACGACTTCACGCAGCGCAATACCACCATCATGACCTGGAACCTCATGCACATGGCGCGGATGCTGCGCGACGCGGGCGGGCTGCCGCCGCAAGGCAACGATCGCCGCGCCTGGCAGGCCGGGTGCCGTTTCGATTACGAAAACCCCGATTACAGGGCCTGACCGACGTGTTGTACATCCCCCGCCCCGCCCCGGGCCTTGCCTGACACCTGGCCGCCCGCGATGATCGGCTGGCTCGACACGGCGCGTTTTCTTCCCCTGCCCCAGCCGGACAAGGCGGACGGCACGCCGCGGCGCACCGGCGTGGAGATCGAGTTCGGCGGGCTGACCGAACTGGAGGCCGCCGGCGTGGTGCAGGGCTGCTTCGGCGGCCGCATCGAACAGGTCGGCGCCCACGAGGCCCGGGTCGAGGAAACCGATATCGGCGGGGTGAGCATCGTTCTGGACACCGCCTATCGCACGGCCACGCCCTCGGCGGCGGCGACGGCCGTGCTCAATGCCGCGCGGCTGGTGGTGCCGGTGGAAATCGCCACCGGTCCGCTGACCTTCGAACGCCTTGCGCGGCTCGACGACCTGCGCGACGCGTTGCGCCGCAACGGCGCCATCGGCAGCCGCAACGGGGTTCTGCTGGGCTTCGGCCTGCACCTGAATACCGAGGTGCCCGACACCACGACGCGCGCCATCGTCCCCGTGCTGCGCGCCTTCGCCCTGCTGGAGGACTGGTTGCGCCGGGCCGATCCCATCGACCCCTCCCGCCGGCTGCTGCCCTTCGTGGATCCCTATCCGCGCAGCTTCGTCGACCTTCTGGTCGAGGAAGCGCCCGACTGGACGATGGCGCAGATGATCGAGGCCTATCTGGCCAACGCGCCCTCGCGCAATCACGGCATGGACCTGTTGCCGCTCCTGCGCCACATCGACGAGGCCCGCGTCCTGCACCACCTTCGGGGGGCACAGGCGGTCAAGGCCCGGCCCACCTGGCATTACCGCCTGCCCGACTGCCGGATCGACGAAGAGGAATGGACCCTGGCCTACGAGTGGAACCGCTTCCGCGTGGTGGAATGCGTGGCCGCCGATCCCGCGCTGCTGGAACGGCTGGCCGATGACTGGCTGGTCCATCGCGAAAGCTACCTGACCGCGCGCGCGGACTGGGCGCGCCACGTCGGCGCGGTTCTGGACGACGCCTTCCGGGGCGACCCCACCCCATGAGCCGTCCGCGCATCGGCGTCACGACCTCGGCCCGGTCTGGCTGGCGCGTCTTCCCGCTGGTGGCGCTCAACGTCTGGCTGGCCGGCGGCAGGGCCGTCCGCTGGGGCGCGGGCCGCCCCGCCGATCTGGAGGACGTGGACGGGCTCATCATCGGCGGGGGGGACGACATCTCGCCCGATCTCTACGGTGGCCACCTGGTGACCAGCGCCCGGCTCGACCCGGCGCGCGACGAACTGGAAAAGGGCCTCGTTCTCGCCGCGCGGGACCGGCGGATGCCGGTCCTGGGGATCTGCCGGGGCGCGCAGATGATCAACGTGGCGCTCGGCGGCACCCTGCATTCCGACGCCTACGGCGTCTACCAGTCCAGCGACCAGGTCTGGACGGTGCTGCCGCGCAAGACGGTCTCGGTCGCCGCCGGGTCGCGCCTGTCACACGTGGCCGGTGACAGCGACATGGTGGTCAATGCCCTGCATTCGCAGGCAGTGGATACGCTCGGGAAGGATTTGCGCGTCGCCGCCCGCGACCGCGGCGGCATGATCCAGGCGGTCGAATGCCTGCACGACCCCTTCGCCCTGGGCGTCCAGTGGCACCCCGAACACCTGTTCTACGCCCGGCGTCAGCGCCGCATCTTCGCCGCGCTCATCGACGCGGCCACCGCCGCGCGGGCGCACCGCCGGCAGCTCGCCTACGTGGACGCACAGGCGGCGCAGCGCCCCTGACACCGCTCAGGCGCCGCCGGTGTCCCCGTCCTTCTCGGGCAGGCCGGTCTTGGTGTCCAGCACGACGTGGGTGCCCTGCTCGGCCAGGTGCCGGACGCTCGCGAAGGGCTCGCGGTGCTCCTCGGAATGGAAAAACCCGCTTTCACCCACCTTCAGGGTCTCCAGCCGCAGCGTCTCGGGATCGAACAGGATATCCAGGACGGTGCCCAATTCACCGGCGCGGCCATAGGCGGGCAGGCCGATCCAGATCGATCCGCGTTCGAGCTTGACGATTTCCTTTTCCACGTCGTTGGAATAACTCGCCCCCGTCGCCGCCTCGCCGGAGGAGACCTCGCGCATCTGCTCGTAAAGCAGCATGGGCGAATAGGTGCCGCCGAACGGCCCCACCAGGATCGGCGGCCAGGCTGTCAGGTCGAACTGCTGTTCGGTCTCCCCCAGGGTCCAGTGCGGCGCCTGCGCCAGTTCCTCACCCGTCATCTCGACGTGCCAGTGGGGGTCATCTTCCGTCGGCGGGGCCAGGCGGTCGGCCTCGACAAGAACCTCCTCGATATCCAGCCACCCGCCGATATCCAGCGCGACGTACTGGATGCGCCGCGCGGAGAGATCGAAGAAGACCTCGCGCAACACGCAACTGCGGCCCTCGGCCTTCACCGTCGCGTTCAAGAGCTCCGACATGGATTGCAGCATCGTGTCCTCCTTGGTGCGGCCGCCCCGTTTTGGCAGGCTTGCCGACCCGCGGCAAGAGACCAGTTCGGCCCGAGGGGAACCCCGGGCCCGCCACGATCGTTCCGGTCCCGGCACGCAGAAAAAAATGGGAGGCCCCATGCCACGACGTGAGGACGGCACGCATGCAGATCCCGGCGCCGACCCCACCAAGGCGGCGGCCTACGCCGCCGGCAAGGTGGGCGGGAGCAACCGCTGGCTTCTGACCATCCCCGGCGCGTTGGTGCTGCTGGCCGGCCTCCTGGCCCTGGCGACACCCTTCGTGGCCTCGGTCACGGCGGCCTTCCTGTTCGGCGCCATCCTTCTGGCCAGCGGCGGGGTCGGGCTCGTCGCCGCGGCGACCCGGAACAGCGGCTGGGACATGGCCGGCACCCTGGCCCTGGCGCTGCTGGCGGTCGTCGCCGGCCTCGCGATGCTGCTGCAGCCCACCGCGGGCATCCTGGCGTTGAGCACGCTCATCGGTGCCTACCTCGCCGCCAGCGGCGTCCTGCGCCTTTATCACGGGCTGCGCAACCGCGGCCGATCCGGCGCCGGCTGGATGATCGCCGGGGGCGTCCTTTCCGTGCTTCTGGCGGCGCTGCTCTGGTTCGGCTTCCCCTATAGCGCGGCCTGGCTGCCGGGGGTGGTTCTGGGAATCGACCTGATCGTCTGGGGCGCGCTGCTGATCGGACTGGCCGCCCGGACCGCAACCTGAGACGTCATCCGGCCCGCACGCCGGGCCACCCACCTGAAAGGAGACACCCATGACCCGCCTTCTGGCATCCATCCCACTCGCCTGCATCGCCCTCGCCCTGCTCGGCGGTCCCCTACCCGCCGATCCCGACTGGGACGCGGACGGGGACGGCGCCCTGGGCGAGGAGGAATTCGCCGAAGGATTCGGCCGCACCGGCATCTTCGAGGATTGGGATGACGACGGCGACGGGCTGGTGTCCAAGCGCGAATTCAGCGACAGCCTGCACGAACGCTACGACCTGGACGGGGACGGCCGCATCGAAGACCGCGAACTGGAAGCCCTTGACGACGACATGCGCAAAGGCGGGCCCTGGGACTTCTGACCGCCCCGCCCCGGTTGATTGACCGCGACGGCAAAGGCCCTTGCGCCTTTGCCTTTTTGCGTATCCTCTTGCGCCCCGAGACGGCTCGATCGTCACTGAATCGTGTCACGGCAATGGGATTGTCACCGCCATGTTTTCCGATCTCGGGCTGATCTCTCTGCTGCTGCTCTTTGCCGGCGCCTCGCTGGCGGTTCTGATCCTCGGCACCCTGATGACCGGCATGGCCGACCGCATCGCCGACCGCACGGGGCTGGGCGAGGCGGTGACCGGCGGCGTGCTGCTGGGCGCGGCGACCTCGCTTTCGGGTACGGTGGTCTCGCTCACCGCGGCACTGGACGGGCGCGCCTCGCTCGCCTTTTCCAACGGCGTGGGCGGGATCGCGGCGCAGACCGCCTTTCTGGCGCTGGCCGATCTGCTCTACCGCCGGGCCAACCTCGAACACGCCGCGGCGGAACTGGCCAACATCTTCCAGGCGGGGCTTCTGATGATGATGCTCACCGTGCCGCTGGTGGCCTTCGTCACGCCCGAGGCCGCTTTCTGGGCCGTGCACCCCGGCTCGGTCCTGCTGTTCGTGATCTACGTCATGGGCGTGCGCAGCACCGCCATGGTCCGGCAGGAACCCATGTGGCGCGCCGTGGACACCTACGAAACCCGCACGGACGCGCCCGAGGACGAAACCGACGCCCGCAAGAGTCCCACCTGGCTGATCCTGCGCTTCCTGACGCTCATGGTAGTGCTGGGCGTGGCCGGCTGGGTCATCGCGCGCAGCGCGGGGGCCTTGATCGACCGGCTGGAGCTTTCCTCGTCGCTGGTCGGGGCGCTGGTGACGGCCGTCATCACCTCGATGCCGGAACTGGTCACCACCCTGGCGGCCGTTCGCCGGGGCGCGCTGCAACTGGCCGTCGGCGGGATCATCGGGGGCAACACCTTCGACGTTCTGTTCCTGACACTGTCGGACATCGGCTATCGTGACGGCTCCATCTACCACGCCATTGGCCGGGCGGATCTGTTCTGGGTCACCGTGGGCCTGGCGATGACGGCGGTGCTGCTTCTGGGCCTCATCCTGCGCGAACGGCGGGGCCCGGCCAACATCGGCCTGGAAAGCCTTCTGATCCTCACGATCTACGGCGGCGCGATCGGGCTCCAGGCCGCCGGCTGACCCGGCGTCAGGGCGGGATTTCTCCACCCCCGACGCAACCCCGGCGCGCCTTGCGCGTTATGGCCCGGACATCCACGCAAGGAGACGTTTCAATGAACCGCATTCTCATCACCACCGCGCTGGTCTCGGTCCTGGCCGCGCCGGCGCTGAGCGAAGACCGGGACAGCGCCGGCCCCGTGAAGCTGCGCGCTTCCGACCTCATGGCGATGAACATCTACATCCCCGAGGCCGGGGCCGACGATGCCATGGCCGAGATGGACCTGACCGACGTCCCCGACGACTGGGAGAACGTGGGCGACATCAGCGATGTCATCATCTCCTCCACGGGCAAGGTCACGGGCGTGATCGTGGACGCCGGCGGCTTCCTCGGCATCGGCGAGAAGGAAGTGCACGTCACAATGGACAACCTGCGCTTTGCACCGGACCGGGACGATCCCGGCGGGGTCTTCATCGTCTACACCGGGGAGCGATCGAAGCTTGAACAGAAAGGCAGTTGGGACTGGGATCTCAGCGGCGAGGACGGCGGCATGCAAGACAGGGCGCAGGCCGAGGATACCGGCGACACCGAACCCGACTACGACTTCACCGAACCGACCGAGCCGGCCGACGGCATGCTCTCGGCCGAGGAAATCGCGGCGCTCGACACCGATCTTCTGGACGGCGTGCCGGCCTACGATGCCAACAACGATCACATCGGGGAAATCGACGCCATCGTGCCCGGCGACGAGGGCGGCATCAGTAACGTCGTGATCGACGTGGGCGGTTTCCTGGGGATCGGCGAGAAACCGGTCGCGTTACCGCTCGAAGAGGTCTGGATCACCCGCACTGACGACGGCGGGCTGCAGGTCTGGACCAAGATGACCCGCACCGACCTCGAAGCGATGGGGGAATGGCGCGAGTGAGCCGACGGCCGGGGCCACCTGCCCCGGCGACCCGCTACAGGTTCAGCAGCAGGATGAGCACGGCGAGGACGACCACCGCCAGCCCCACGGCGATGGCGAAGCGCCCCGGCTTGCGCATCCGGCGCGCGGGCCTTGGCAGGCGCACGGGGGCGTGACTGGCGCCCGCGTCTCCGGGGCCCGCGCGCACCTCGCCGCGGCCCGGCCGCTCCGCGCCGCCTGTCTGCTTTTCCTGCGATCGGTCCTCGGACCCGGGCGCTGTCACGTCGTGGTCTTCGTATTGCCGCTTGAATGCCTCGCGCTCCTCGGCGTGATCTGCCTCGGGCGTGCCCCGGACCGCCGGGCGGGCTGTCTCGGGGCGCGGCTTCGCCGTCGTCATCTCCGGCCTCCTTGCAATGCCTCGCGGCCATCCCTTGCGACGGCCGCATCGGCCCAACGCGGACGGGCCCCGCCCGTTCCAGCGGCCGGAACCGTGGAACCACCGCCGCCGCCGCGCGTTGCGCGCCCATCATAGACGCCTTCCCACCCGGTGAAGGCGACCAGTGGTTTGCAAGGCTCACGAAGGAAAGGAAGGTTCCATGCTCCCCGCTACATCCCATTCCGGACCGGCGGCCCGACTGGCCGCGGCCACCGGGCAGATCGGCCGGGCCGTGGCGCTCGGGGTCGCGCTCGCGCTCGCCACGGCGCCCGCCCAGGCCCAGGGCGACGTGCCCGCCGACTTCTCGGCGATGGTCGAGGAGAAACTGCCGGCGGTCGTGGGCATCCTCAGCACCGCCGAAGCACCCGCCCGGCAGCGCAACCGCCCGCGCCTGCCTCCGGGGCTTGAGGATTTCTTCGGCCTGCCTACGCCACCGGGCGGCAGCCAGCCCGGGAACGAAAACGGCACCGCCCCGCGCAAGATGCGGGCGCAGGGGTCGGGCTTCATCATTTCGCCCGACGGCTACGTGGTGACGAACAACCACGTCGTCGCGGAGGCCGAGGAAATCGACGTCGTCATGAACGACGAGCGCCAGATGACGGCGGAGCTGGTCGGCACGGACCCGGCCACCGACATCGCGCTGCTCAAGATCGACGGCCTGGAAGAGGAACTGCCAGCCGTCGACTGGGGCGATTCCGACGCCGTGAAGATCGGCGAATGGCTGGTGGCCATCGGCAACCCCTTCGGTCTGGGCGGCACGGTGACCGCCGGCATCCTGTCGGCGCGCTCGCGCAATATCCAGGCCGGGCCCTACGATGACTTCCTGCAGACCGACGCGCCCATCAATCGCGGCAACTCCGGCGGGCCGCTGTTCGACGCCGGCGGCAACGTGATCGGCGTGAACACCGCGATCTTCTCGCCCTCGGGCGGCAGCGTCGGCATCGGCTTCGCCGTGCCCTCAAACGTGGCCAAGAACGTGGTGGCACAACTGCGCGAGAAGGGCCGGGTCGAACGCGGCTGGCTGGGCGTGCAGATCCAGCCCGTCACCCCCGAGATCGCGGAGGCGATGCAACTGGAAACCGACAGTGGCGCGCTGGTGGCCGATGTCTCGCCCGACAGCCCCGCCGAGGCCGCCGGCATGCAGCCCGGCGACGTCGTGGTGGGCCTGAACGGCGAAGAGATCACCAACCCCCGCGATCTCAGCTTCGCGGTGGCCGAGATCGAGGCCGGCACCGAAGCGGAGGTGACGGTCATGCGCGACGGGTCGGAGGAAACCCTCACCGTCGAGATCGGGCAGAAGCCCGCCCCCCGGACCGCGCAGCAGGCGCCGGCCCCGGACGACACGCCGAAACTCGGGCTCTCGCTGGCGCCGCTCGACCCGTCGGTGCGCGAAAGCCTCGGGCTGGACGCCGATATCGAGGGCGTCGCCATTGCCGGCGTCCAGAACGGCAGCCCCGCGGCACAGGCCGGCCTGCGCCGGGGCGACGTGATCGTGGAGGCCAACGGAACCGCGGTCGCCGCCCCGCAGGACCTGATCGAGGTGGTCGCGGCCGCCCACGAGGCCCGGGAGCCGGTGCTCCTGCGCATCTACCGCGATGGCAACTACGCCTTCCGCGCCGTCACCTTCGCAGAGAACGGCGACTAACCCTCCGGCGCCGGTAAGCCTTTCCGCCGAAAAGGCTTACCGGCTTGCCGCGTCGACTTCTCCCGAAATCGTGACGCGGCCCGCCGTCCCGCCCATGTTACCCTCTGCGGCGACATGGAACGCGCCCGGCAGGGGCCCGACGCCCGCGGCGGGGGCACCAAATCCCGAACGGCCTGCCAAGGAGAACGTCATGGTCAAGACAATCGGCAACCCTTTCACCTGGATCGCCGGGGCCATCGCCGGCACCGGACGCGGTGTCGGCGCCGTGGCCGAGTCCCTGGGCAGCGAAGTCACCGAACCGCCCCGGACCCGCCACATCACCCGCGCCGACGTCCGCGAGGCGCTGAAACGCGGATACGCGGATTTCACCAAGTTCCGCAGCGACGTGCTGTTCCTGGTGGCCATCTATCCGGTCATCGGCATCGTGCTGGCCTACATGGCCTTCGACCAGGCGCTCGTGCCCATGATCTTCCCGCTGGCCGCGGGCTTCTGCCTGCTGGGGCCGGTGGCGGCCGTGGGCCTGTACGAGATGAGCCGCCAGCACGAATCCAGCGAGGATGTGAGCTGGGGCAGCGCCCTGTCCAGCCTGCGGGCGCGCAACGTCGGTCCTGTGGTCGTGCTGGGCCTCTACCTTCTGGGCATTTTCATCCTGTGGATGTTCGCCGCCTACATGATCTACAGTTGGACCCTGGGCCCGGCGGCCCCGGACTCGGCCGTCACCTTTCTCAACGATGTCTTCGCCACCCCGGCCGGGTGGGCGATGATCCTCTTGGGCATTGGCGTCGGCGCCGTCTTCGCGGCGATCGTGCTGGTGATCAGCCTCGTCTCCTTCCCCATGCTCATCGACCGCAACGCCGGGGTGCCGGTCGCGGTGGCCACATCGCTCAAGGTCGCCCGGCAAAGCCCGACGGCCGTGGCGATGTGGGGCTTCATGGTGGCCGGATTGATGGTGATCGGCAGCGCGCCGCTCTTCATCGGGTTGATGATCATCCTGCCGTGGCTGGGCCACGCCACCTGGCACCTCTATCGCGCGGCCGTGCCGCGCGAGGAAGGCGCCGGGGCCCGGCAGGAAGACCATGGGGCATGAGCCGGGTCAGCCCCTAAACTGCCACAGCGCGGGGACGAAACGGTAGGCATCGCCGTCGCGCTGGACATGGCCCACACCGGGGAACGGGAAGTGGTAACCCAGCACCGCGATGCGGTCACTGGCGGCCATGTCCAGCAGGCGCTTGCGCGTGGCCACCGTCTGCGCGCCGTCGGTGTCGAAGTTGTTGTACCACTCGGGATGGACGAAATTGGTATAGGCATGCGTCATCGCGTCGCCCAGCGCGATCAGCGAGGCATCCCCGCTGTCCACCCGCAGGCTCATGTGCCCCGGCGTGTGGCCCGGCGTGTCGATCAGCGTCACCCCCGGCACGATCTCGTGGCCGTCCTGCACGCGGGTCCAGCTCGCGCCCTCCACGTTCAGCGAATTGACCGCGCCCACGACGAACTGCTGCATGTCCTGCGCGACCTCGTTCACCAGCCCGTCCTGGGTCCAGTAGTCGTACTCGGTCTCGCCGATCAGGTACTCGGCGTCGGGCAGGATCGCCTCGTTGAAATCGTCGCGGATGCCCCAGATGTGATCGGGGTGGGCATGGGTGATGACGACGTGGGTGATCGCGTAGGGGTCGATCCCCGCGGCCTCAAGGTTGCCCATGAGCCGCCCCGCGGTATCGAAGAACCGGTTGCCCGAGCCCACGTCCACCAGAACCTTCGCGTCCCCGATTTCGACGTAGAGGTGATTCGTGTGCGAATAGGTCTGTTCGGGCGACAGGAAGAACCGCTTGAGCAGGGCCTGCACTTCCTCTCGGTCGGCATTCACGCCCAGGCCGCTCGTGGGCAGGGTGAAATACCCGTCCGACACCACCGTGACGCGCGCCTCGCCCACGGAGAACCGGAAATGCGCCGGGTTGGCCCCCTGCGGCTTGCCCAGTTCGGCCCGCGCCGCGGCGGGCATGGCAAAGGCCGGCGCGGCGGCGGCGAGTTTCAGAAGCTCACGGCGGCTGGGCTTGAAAAGGCTCATCTCTACTCCTCCCTTGGTTTTGACCGCAGGATAAGAACTGCCCGCATAGACGCAACATGTTTCGTGAATGTGTTACCGGCGCCGGGCGCGGGGCCGAACGATCACCGCCCCCCCCGTCAACGCGCCAAGGCCGCCCGAGCGTCAGCCCCACTCCTGCAGGCGCGCCACGTAGCGGGCCAGCGTGTCGATCTCCAGGTTCACCCGGTCGCCCACGCGCACCGCGCCCCAGGTCGTCACCTCCTTGGTGTGGGGTATGAAGTTGATCCCGAAGTCGCGGCCCGCGACCTCGTTGACCGTCAGGGACGTGCCGTTGAGCGCGACCGACCCCTTGGGCGCGATGAATTTCGCCAGCGGTTCGGGCGCGCGCAGGGTCACGCGGGTGCTGTCGCCCTCATCGGTCACGGCAACGACCTCGGCCAGGCCGTCGACATGGCCGGCCACGATATGCCCGCCCAGTTCGTCGCCGACCTTCAGCGACCGTTCCAGGTTCACCCGGCTGCCCTCGGCCCAGGCGTCGAGATTGGTTTTCGACAGCGTCTCGGCCGAGACGTCGACGGCGAACCAGTCGTCGCCCAGGTCCACCACCGTCAGGCACACCCCGTCACAGGCGATCGAGGCACCGATCTCGATGCCCCCGGTGTCGTAGCCGGTGGCGATCCGCGCCCGCAGATCGCCGCGCCGTTCGATCCCGCGGATGCGGCCCACGTCCGTGATGATGCCGGTGAACATCTGGCGTTTCTCCCCTGCCTTGCCCGCCAGAGGTAGCCGGCCCGCCCCCCGCTGGCAAGCCGCGGAAAGATCGGGCCTTAATTCTGACAGATTTTCAGACTATTCCTGACATCATCGCAAACCCGAGGAGCCGCCATGCACGCCCCGACCGGTCACGGCCGGACGTTCCTTTTCCTGCAAGGGCCGCACGGGCCCTTCTTCGGGCGCCTGGGGCGGATGCTGCGCCGGGCCGGGGCGCGGGTCTGGCGCGTGGGATTCAATGCCGGCGACGCGGCCTTCTGGGCCGACCGGGGCAGCTACATCCCCTACTTCGGCACGCTGGCGGACTGGCCGGACACCTTTGCGCGGCTCATCCGCGACAAGCAGGTCACCGACCTGGTGCTCTACGGCGACACCCGCCCGATCCATGCCGCGGCGGTTGCGCACGCGCGCGCCGCCGGGCTGCGCATCCACGTCTTCGAAGAGGGCTACCTGCGGCCCTACTGGGTCACCTACGAGCGCGACGGCGCCAACGGGAACTCCCGCCTGATGGAAATGGACCTGGCCCAGATGCGCAAGGCCTTGGCCGGATCGGACCTGGACAGCGCCCTGCCCCCCGCCAGTTGGGGCGACATGCGTCAGCACGTGTTCTACGGCGCTGCCTATCACGGTCTGGTCCTGCTGGCCAATCGCCGATACCGCAATTTCCGGCCGCACCGACGGATCAGCGTGGCACGGGAATTCCGGCTACACCTGCGGCGGCTGCTGCTGATGCCCGTCCGCGCGATCGAGCGTCGCCTGGCCACGCTGCGCATCCGCCACGGCGGCTTCCCCTATCACCTGGCCCTGCTGCAACTGGAACACGATGCCAGCTTCCAGGCACATTCGCCCTTCGACACGACGGCGGAATTCCTGGAAACGGTGATCAGCGGCTTTGCCGACGGCGCGCCGCCGCATCACCACCTGGTCGTCAAGGATCACCCGCTGGAAGACGGCCGCGCCCCCGTGCGACGGGTGCTGCGTCGCATCTCACGGGCCCACGGCGTGGCCGACCGCGTCCATTACGTGCGCGGCGGCAAGCTGGCCGGCCTCCTCGACGAGGCGCGCAGCGCCGTCACCGTGAACTCCACCGCCGCGCAGCAGGTGCTCTGGCGCGGGATCCCGCTCAAGACCTTCGGCGCCGCGGTCTATGCCAAGCCCGAGTTCGTCTCGACCAAGCCGGTCAGGGACTTCTTCGCCGGGGCCGAACGCCCCGACCGCGCCGCCTATGCCGATTACCGCCGGTTCCTTCTGGAAACCAGCCAGGTGCCCGGCGGCTTCTACTCGGCGCGCGGGCGGCGACAGCTCCTGCGGCAGGTGGTCGACATGATGCTTGCCGCGGAAGACCCCTACGACGCGCTCAAGGCCGGCACCGCGGCGCCACGGCAACAGTTGCGCCTGGTGACCTGACGGGCGAATCACCTGACGCTGGATTTTCTACTCGGATTCCTGTAGGTTGCCGGAAAAACCAAGGCAGAACGAGAACAGGTCGAGGAGACCGAGCAGTGAAACCCCTTCCTTCCCGCCGGGCGCGGATCGTCGCGCTTGCCGTCGCCGTGTCGCTGGTCGCGTCCTGCGGCGTCCTTCCCCGCCAAGGCCCCAACAAGCGCGAGATCTTCGCCGGTTCGGTGCAGCGCGAGGGCGATGCCTTCGTCGTCACCGTGAACGACCGCGTGACCCGCGCCACCGCCGTGCAGCCCGCCCTCGGCTTCTCCGAGGCGTTCCGAAACGCCGGCCGGCTGGGCTCGGACACCATCCGCCCGGGCGACACCCTGGGCCTGACCATCTGGGAAAACGTGGACGACGGGCTGCTGGCCGGCGAGACCCAGAACCAGACCGTGCTGGAGGAGGTGCAGGTCGACGGCTCGGGGTTCATCTTCGTGCCCTATGCCGGGCGCATCCGCGCCGCCGGCAACACGCCCGAAGCGATCCGCCGCATCATCACCGACAAGCTCGACGAACAGACCCCGGACCCGCAGGTGCAGGTCCGCCGCCTTGCCGGGGACGGCGCGACCGTCTCGATCGTCGGCGCGATCAGCGGCCAGGGGGTCTACCCCATCGAACGGCCCACGCGCACCCTGTCGGCGATGCTCGCCGCGGCCGGCGGCGTCGCGGTCAAACCCGAGATCGCGCAGGTCACCGTGATCCGCGGCGACATGCGCAGCAAGATCTGGTTCCAGGACCTCTTCGAGGACGAGTCCCTCGACATCGCGCTCCGCGGCGGCGACCGGATCCTGGTGGAGGCCGACACCCGCGCCTTCACCGCCCTCGGCGCCACCGGCGCGCAGGCGCGCGTGCCCTTCGAATCCCAGACCCTCAGCGCGATCGAGGCCATCGCGCAGGTCGGTGGGCTGATGGCCAATGCCGCCGATCCCACCGGCGTCTTCATCATGCGCAACGAACCGGCCGCGATCGCCAACCAGGTGCTGGGCCGCGATGACCTGATCGGGCCGCAGCGCATGATCTACGTGCTGGATCTGACACAGCCCAACGGCATGTTCCTGGCCCGCGATTTCGTGGTGCGCGACGACGACACGCTCTATGTCACCGAGGCGCCCTTCGCCCAGTGGAGCAAGGTCATCTCGGCCCTGACCGGCACGCTCGGCGTCGTCGGATCGGTCTCCAACGCGACCGACGCGCTGAGCGGCGAGTGATGCCGCACGGCGGCCCGGGGTCCGCCGCGGCCGCCGGCCCGCGGCGGACCTGCTATTTCAACGCGGGGTTCCTGCGGCAGCGCCGCCTGCGCCGCATCCTCGCGCTCGCGGGGTACGATCTGCACCTTGGCCGCCCCGGCCCCGACGACCTGGTCGCGGTCTGGGGCCGCAGCCCCTACGCCGCCCGCGGGGAGGCCGTGGCCGCGCGCACCGGCGCCGCCCTCCTGCGCATCGAGGACGCCTTCCTGCGCTCGCTCTTCCCCGGCCGGCGCGGCGCGCCGCCGCTGGGCCTTGCGATCGACCGCAGCGGCGTGCACTTCGACGCCGCGCACCCCAGCGACCTCGAAACCCTGCTGGCCACCCATCCGCTCGACGATACCGCGCTCATGGATCGCGCCCGCGGCGCCATCGCCCGCCTGCAAGAGGCGCATCTGAGCAAATACAGCGCCGTCGACCCGGCCCTGCCCTGCCCGGATCCGGGCTATGTGCTGGTGGTCGACCAGACCCGCGGCGATGCCAGCGTCACCCACGGCCGGGCCGACGCCAACACCTTCCGCGAGATGCTCGCCCTCGCGCGGGAAGAGAACCCGGGCGCCCGCGTGCTGGTCAAGACCCACCCCGAGACAGCGCAGGGCCACCGCCGGGGGTATTTCGGGCCGCAGGACGCCGGGGGGCGCGTCGCGCTCTTCTCCGACCCGGTCAGCCCCTGGGCGCTGCTGGAAGGGGCCACCGCGGTTTACACCGTCAGTTCGCAACTCGGGTTCGAGGCCATCTTCGCCGGGCACCGCCCCCAGGTGTTCGGCCAGCCCTTCTATGCCGGATGGAACCTGACCGAGGACCGCAACCCCCACCCCCTGCCGCGGCGCGGCCGGCGGCTGAGCCGCGCGCAGCTGTTCGCGGCGGCGATGATCCTCTACCCCACATGGTACGACCCCTACCGCGACCGCCTGTGCCCCCTGGAAGAGGTCATCGCGACCCTCGAGGCCCGCGCCCGCGCCTGGCGCGAGGACCGCCACGGCTGGACGGCCCGGGGCATGCGCCTGTGGAAGCGCGCACCGCTGCAACGCTTCTTCGGGCGCGACCGGCGCCTGCGCTTCGGGGCCGGGGGCGGCCGGGCCCGCCGCGTGATGGTCTGGGCGGGCCGCGCCGAGAGCGCCGCCCCCGGCGCCGTGCGCGTCGAGGACGGGTTCCTGCGCTCGCGCGGGCTGGGCGCGGACCTGGTGCCGCCGCTGTCGCTGGTCTGCGACGACCTCGGCATCTACTACGATCCCGCCCGCGAAAGCCGGCTGGAACGGCTCATCGCCCGCCGCGCCCGCCTGCGCCCCGACCAGGAGCACCGCGCCGAGGCGCTCATCCGTCGGATCAACGCCCTGGGCGTCACGAAATACAACCTCGGCGGCGATCCCGCCCCGCTGCCGCCGGGCCACCGGATCCTGGTGCCGGGCCAGGTGGAGGACGACGCCTCGGTCCGCCGCGCGGCCGGCGACATCGCCACCAACCTGGCGCTTCTGGAAAAGGTGCGGGCCGAGAACCCCGCGGCGGTGATCCTCTACAAGCCCCACCCGGACGTGGAGGCCGGCCTGCGCCCCGGCGCCGTCCCCGACGAGGCGCTGGCGGACCTCGCCGATGCCGTCGTGCGCCGCGCCGATCCGGCGGCCCTTCTGGCGCAGGTGGACGCGCTCTGGACCATGACCTCGCTCATGGGGTTCGAGGCCCTCCTGCGCGGCCTGCCCGTCACCACCACGGGCGCGCCCTTCTACGCGGGCTGGGGCCTCACCCGCGACCTGGGCGCGGTGCCCGCGCGCCGCACCGCCCGGCCCAGGCTGGCCGGCCTCGTGCACGCCGCGCTCATCGACTATCCGCGCTATCACGACCCGGTCACCGACACGCCCTGCCCGGTCGAGGTGGCGGTGCACCGCCTTGCCACCGGCCCGCTGCCGCGCCCGGGCGCGGCCAACCGGTCGCTGGCCAAGCTGCAGGGGGTGCTGGCGTCACGGGCCTGGCTCTGGCGGTAGCGGCCGGCGTGCTCCCCGCCCCGGCCCCCGAGCCGGGGCCTCGGCGGTCCCCCCGCGGTCTTTTGCGCGGCGATCCGCCCCCCCTCAGTGCGCCAGCACCAGCATCTGGAAGGCCATCATCACCGCGAAGGCCAGCGTCAGGACCGTCGCCGCGGACTGGTGCGAAACGGTCTCCAGCGCATCCGGGAACAACTCCGAAAACACCATCCAGATCATCGCCCCCGCCGCCAGGCCCAGGCCCACGGGCAGGAAGGGGCGGAACCATTCCACGAACAGGTAGGCCGGCACCGCCATCAGCGGCTGCGGCAGGCTGGTGAAGATGGCCCAGAGCCCGGCCTTCCACACCGGCGTGCCCCGCGGCACGAGCACGAGCGCGATGGCCAGCCCCTCGGGCACGTTGTGAAAGGCGATGGCGGTGGTGATGAAGGTGCCCAGCCCCTCCGTCCCGGCGAAGGAAACGCCGACCCCGATCCCCTCGGCAAAGGAATGCGCCGTCATGATCCCCAGGATCAGCAGGGCCTTGGCCGCGCCCGCGCCCTCAAGCTCGGCCACGTCCACCTCGCCGGTGCGGTCCAGCACGCGGTCGCTGACCACGATGGCGGCCAGCCCCGCCACGACCCCCACCAGCGACAGCACGACCGCCAGGTTCACCCCTTCGGCGATCAGGCTGTGGCTCGCCGCCAGCATCAGCCCCCCGGCGGCGGCGTTGGACCAGCCCACGGCCCGGTCGCTCAGCCGGCGCACGAACAGGAACGGCAGCGCGCCGACGCCCGTCATGACGGCGGTCAGGAAGGCGGCCCCGAGGACCGTGAGAACAGTTTGCTCCATCAAGTGCCTCGCGCCTTGCTGGGATTGAAGAGCCCTCGGCAGCCTAGGCCCCGCCCGCGCAAGGGTAAAGCCGCCACCGGCCCATGACCGTTATTTTGTCGCGGCTGTCAGGCGCGGTGCCAGCGGTGCATGACGTCGCCGCCGATGCTCCGCGTCTCGGCCAGGCGGAAACGGGCCGCGCCCTCCAACCGCTCAAGCCCCAGCGCCCCCACCGCCGGCAGCCCCTCGGCCCCGATGGCCAGCCCCGCGGTGACCCCCACCAGCTCGTCCACCAGGTCGGCCGACAGCAGCGCGGCGGCCAGGGCCGCGCCCCCCTCGCAGAAGACGCGGGTCAGCCCCTGCGCCCCCAGGCCGGCCAGCACCGCGGCCGGGTCCAGTTGCCGCCCCTGCAAAGCGCAGGGAATCAGGCGCGCGCCCAGTCCCGTCCAGGCCTCGACCAGGCCCGGATCGGCATCCGGGCCGTGACACAGCCAGACGGGCACCTCCCCCGCCGTCCGGGCCAGTTGCGACGTCAACGGCAGGTCCAGGCGGCGCGAGAGGGCCACGCGCACCGGCTGCGCGGTCACGCCCAATCCGCGCACCGTCAAGGCCGGGTCATCGGTGCGCACCGTCCCCGCGCCGACCATCACGGCGTCATGGCGCGCACGCAGGGCATGCACGGCGCGCCGCGCCTGTGGCCCGGTGATCCACTGGCTGTGGCCGGTGGCCGTCGCGATCCGCCCGTCGAAGGAGGTGGCCAGCTTCAACGTCACCTGCGGCCGCCCCGCGCGCACCCGCCGCAGGAACCCCCCCAGATCGCGCGAGGCCGCCTCGGCCAGCACGCCCGTCACCACCTCGATCCCCGCCGCCCGCAACCGGGCGAACCCCTGGCCGGACACCCGTGGGTCCTCGTCCGGCAGGGGCGAGACGACCCGCGCCACCCCGGCCGTCACCAGCGCCTCGGCGCAGGGGGGCGTGGCGCCGTGGTGCGCGCAGGGCTCCAGGCTGACATAGGCGGTGGCCCCGCGGGCCGCCGCGCCCGCCTGGGCCAGCGCCCGCGTCTCGGCGTGGGGCCGGCCGCCCGGCGCGGTCCAGCCGCGCCCCAGGATCCGGCCCGCCTTGACGATCACGCAGCCCACCGCGGGGTTGGGCCAGCACCGGCCCTGTCCGCGCCGCCCCAGCGACAGCGCCAGGGCCATGAACCGCGCGTCCGCGTCGGTCACGAGTCCGATTGCTTGGCCTCGGCGATCGCCTCGTCGGGCCTGAGTTCGCTCACGAAGCGGTCGAAATCATCCGCCGCCTGGAAGTTCTTGTAGACGCTGGCAAAGCGCACGTAGGCCACGGTATCGATCCGGGCGAGGCTTTCCATCACGATCTCTCCCACCGTTTTCGAGGGGATATCGGTATCGCCCATGCTCTCCAGCCGCCGCACGATGCCGGAAATCATCTGCTCGACCCGCTCGGGCTCCACCGGGCGCTTCTGCAGGGCGATGCGGATCGAGCGCTCCAGCTTGTCCCGGTCGAAATCCTCGCGCCGCCCGTTGGACTTGACCACCACCAGGTCGCGCAGCTGCACGCGCTCGTAGGTGGTGAAGCGCCCCCCGCAGGCCGGGCAGAACCGCCGCCGCCGGATCGAGACATGCTCCTCCGCGGGCCGCGAGTCCTTGACCTGGGTTTCGATGTTTCCGCAAAACGGGCAGCGCATCGGCCGTCCCCCTTTATCTTCTCTGCCTCTCGGATCATGGGTCTGCCGCCCGGTTATCCACATCCACTATAGGCCAGCCGCAAGGTTTTGGGTAGAGGGGAATTGCCCCCGCAAGATGGACGGCATGGACCTTTCGCCGGCCGCCGGGCGTTCCGACCCGTCAACAAGCAAGGAGCCACCAATGAGCGACAAGACCCTTTTCATCACCGGCGCCTCCACCGGCATCGGCGCCGCGACCGCCCGCGCGGCGGCGCAGGCGGGCTGGTCCGTCGCGCTGTTCGCCCGCAGCGCGGACAAGCTCGACGCGCTGACCCGGGAAATCGGCACCGACCGCGCCCTGGCCCTGCCCGGCGACGTGACCGACCTTTCCGCCCTGCAGGGCGCGGTGCGCGATGCCGGCGCGCACTTCGGCGGCCTTCAGGCGGCCTTTGCCAACGCCGGCGTCGGGCTGGACGCGCCCGGCGTGGGCGGCGGCGACCCCGAGGAATGGCGCCACATGATGGAGATCAACGTCATGGGCGTGCTCTGGACGGCCAAGGCCACCTATGACGCGCTGAAGGACAGCCAGGGGCACCTGGTCATCACCGGCTCGTCGGCGGGCGAGCGGCACATGCCCGGCTCGGTCTACGGGGCCTCCAAGTGGTTCGTGCACGGCTTTGCCGGCAACATCGCCGAGGAAATGCGCGAATGGGGCGGGCGCTGCACCCTGATCGCGCCCGGCATGGTCGATACGCCCTTCTTCGACGAACCCAAGCCCGGCAAGCTGCGCCCCGAGGACGTGGCCGAGGCCGTCGTGCACGCGCTGCAGGCCCCGCGCCGCGCCGAGGTCCGCAAGACGGTGATCCTGCCGACGGACTGACCCGCTCAGCCCAGGTGCGCCGCCAGCCGCCGCCGGTGCGGCGCGCGGCGGTGCTCCACCACGTAGAGCCCCTGCCAGGTGCCCAGCACCATGCGCCCGTCCCGCACCGGGACCGACAGGCTGACCGGCATCATGGCCGCCTTGATATGGGCGGGCATGTCGTCGGGCCCCTCGGCGCGGTGGCGCAGATAGGCCATCTCGGGCGCATCGGCGGGGGGCACCAGCCGCTCGAAGAAGGCGCGCAGATCGCGCTGCACGTCCGGGTCGGCGTTTTCCTGGATCAGCAGCGAGGCCGAGGTATGGCGCAGGAAAAGCGTCAGCAGCCCCTCGCGCACCTGCGCGCCGGCCAGCCAGCGCGCCACCTGCCCGGTCACCTCGTAAAGCCCCGGTCCCTGTGTGGCGATGGAAAACTCGGCCTGCATGCCCGACCGGTAGCGCGCGCCGCCGCCCCGCGCAAGGCGGCCCGGCAGATCCGGGAACAGCCCGCCGGGAACCCAGGCGCCGGCTCTGCGTTGACCGGTGGTTACAAGGAATAAAGGAGGATATTCATGTCAGTCGCACGCGTGACAGAAATTTCGGCCACGTCGCCCCAAAGCTTCGACGACGCCGTGAAACAGGGCATCGACCGGGCGAACAAGAGTCTGCGCAACGTCAAGAGCGCCTGGATCAAGGACAACAACGTCGAGATCGAGAACGGCCAGGTCAAGGCCTACCGGGTGAACATGCAGGTCACCTTCGTGCTCGAGGATTGATCCGGGGGCCCGCCTGCCCCGGTCAAGGAGCCGCTCGTGACGGGCGGCTCTTTTTCGTCCGCCGTCGTTGGGGCCGGCGGGTTACGGCCCGCGGCCGAACAGGCCCTCCCCCTGCTCGTCGATCAACCGTTTCGCCTTGATCACCGATTGCGCCGCGGCGGTGTCCCGGTCCGACAGCGTATCGGCCCGCACCATCTGGTGCGTGCGCAACGCGCCGTCCACCTCCTTCTGGATGCGCGCCCCGATCCGCCAGTTGCTGCCGTCGGGCACGGGCTCGGGATGGATGTCGAAGCCCTTGTAATGCTCCGGCTCGTGTTGCGCCTCCGGCGCCCCATCCGATGCGCCCCCGAAGAGGCGAGAGAACAGCGACATGGATCCTTCCCGTCAAAGGTTGCGCCGCGCGGCGCCGCGACACGTCGAACGGAACCCAGCCTGCGCGCAGCCACGCCGCCCTGTCAAGCGCGTCGTGCAGGTCGTTCCGGGCACCGCGCGCCAAGTCAACGACGCGCCTCCGCACGGGCCGTGAAGACGTTGCCAACGCTGCCAGGCCCCGTAGAAGAGGGCTTTCCCGGCGCCGGGCCTGTCGTCCTCCCGCCGCACGCCGCGCCCCCCCGCCTCGCGCCACTGCCGCTGTGGGGAAGACTGCGCGCCCCGTTGATCCAGGATGTGCCGCATTCAACTGAAATCGGTTCGACGACGGGCGGGTGACGCCGATCCGGCGCGGTATGCCATAGGCCGCAGCCCACAGGGCGGGTAGCAAACCCGCCCCGCCTGCGGTTGCCGGAGCGTCAGCGTATCGCTGGGCAGACTGCCCATGCTTCAGTCACTTACTGACAAGGGGTGGTGGAAAGACGCACCGCCATGCATGAAGGGCGGTGCGCGCAAGCTCGTACCCTACGTTTCTTGTCCGAAAAGCAGTCCGAGACCGTAGCCAATTCCATATATGGCCAACGTCAGGAGTGCGATAAGAGGCAAGTTTGTGAAGAAGAAACCCCAGTACGTGCCCCCCATAGCTTTCACATGTTCCATCCGAGACGATGGTGTGTGCAGTCCAATGAAATTATTTACGATAACCAAAGGAATTGCCCACCAAACCGGGTAGTGCAGAAACCCGAGCACACCAGTCGCGAAGAGAGTTAAGGTTCCAAGCATTCTCACCTACTGATCCAGGAAACTCCGCAACCGCCGCGAGCGGCTCGGATGCTTCAGCTTCCTCAAGGCTTTCGCCTCGATCTGGCGGATGCGTTCGCGGGTCACGCTGAACTGCTGGCCCACTTCCTCCAGCGTATGATCGGTGTTCATCCCGATGCCGAAGCGCATGCGCAGCACCCGTTCCTCGCGCGGGGTGAGCGAGGACAGCACCCGCGTCGTCGTGTCCTTCAGGTTGTCCTGGATGGCCGAGTCGAGCGGCAGAACCACGTTCTTGTCCTCGATGAAATCGCCCAGCTGGCTGTCCTCCTCGTCGCCGATGGGAGTCTCCAGGCTGATCGGCTCCTTGGCGATCTTCATCACCTTGCGGACCTTCTCCAGCGGCATCTGAAGCTTCTCGGCCAGCTCTTCCGGCGTGGGTTCGCGGCCGATCTCGTGCAGCATCTGCCGGCCCGTGCGGACCAGCTTGTTGATCGTCTCTATCATGTGCACGGGGATGCGGATGGTGCGCGCCTGGTCCGCGATGGACCGCGTGATCGCCTGCCGGATCCACCACGTCGCATAGGTGGAGAACTTGTAGCCGCGGCGATACTCGAACTTGTCCACGGCCTTCATCAGGCCGATGTTGCCCTCCTGGATGAGATCCAGGAACTGCAGCCCGCGGTTGGTGTATTTCTTGGCGATCGAGATCACCAGCCGCAGGTTGGCCTCCACCATCTCCTTCTTGGCGACGCGGGCCTCCTTCTCGCCCTTCTGGACCTGGGCGACGATGCGGCGGAATTCCTGGATGTCCAGGCCGACGTACTGGCCCACCTGCGCCATGTCGGCGCGCAGTTCGGCCACCTTGTCGGGCGAGCGCTCCAGCAGCGTCTTCCAGCCGCGGCCCGGCTTCTGGGCCATGTCGTCCACCCAGTTGGGATCCAGTTCCCGCCCGCGGTATTCCTCGATGAATTCCTTGCGATTGATCCGCGCCTGGTCGGCCAGCTTCACCATGGCCGAGTCGATCTGCATGATCCGGCGGTTGATGCCGTACAGCTGATCGACCAGCGCCTCGATGCGGTTGTTGTGCAGGTGCAGCGAGTTCACCAGCTCCACGATCTCCGCGCGCAGTTTCTGGTACTTCTCTTCCTGCTCCGAGCTGAAAGAGCCGTCCTCGTTCAGCGTGGCCGAGATCCGGCTGTCCTGCATCTCGGAGAGTTCCGCGAAATCCTCGGCGATGCGGTCGAGCGTCTCCAGCACCTTGGGCTTCAGCGCGGCCTCCATGGCCGCCAGGCTCATGTTGGCCTGCTCTTCTTCCTCGTCGCCCTCGTCCTCCTTGACGATCGGATTGCCGTCGGCGTCGAGTTCCGGCTCGCTTTCCTGCTTGCTCTCGCTGGGAGGAGCCGAGACGTTGGCAGCCATGTTCGCCGCCTGCGCGACGTCCTCGTCGCCCTCCATCTGGTTGCCGAATGTGGTCTCCAAGTCGATCACGTCGCGCAGCAGGATGTCCTCGCCCAGAAGCTCGTCACGCCAGATCGTGATGGCCTGGAAGGTCAGCGGGCTTTCGCACAGGCCCGCGATCATGGTGTTGCGGCCGGCCTCGATCCGCTTGGCGATGGCGATCTCGCCCTCGCGGCTCAGCAGCTCGACCGAGCCCATCTCGCGCAGGTACATGCGCACCGGATCGTCGGTGCGGTCGAGCTTTTCCTCCTTGGCCCCGCTCAGGGCCACGTCGCCCTTCTTGCCGACCTCGGCAACGGCGGTAGACTTGGAGTCCTCTTCCTCGGCGTCTTCCGCCTCGATGATGTTGATGCCCATTTCCGACAGCATCGACATCACGTCCTCGATCTGCTCGGAGCCCACCTGGTCGGGCGGCAGCACCTGGTTGAGCTGATCGTAGGTGATGAACCCCCGTTCCTTGGCCTCCGCGATCATCTTCTTGACCGCGGCCTGGCTCATGTCGAGCGAGATTTCGGCCTCCTGCTGCTCTTCCGGCTTTTGCTCCTCGGCATCCTTGGCGGCCATGCACGTCTCCTGGTCTGTGGCGGGCAGGTGATTCGATTAACGCGAATCAATAACGCGATATAGCGCGATTCGCACACCCGTTTACCCCGATTTGTTTACCCTTCCGTCACCAGGCTATCCGCGGCCCGGCTTGGAATAGCTGATCTGCGCAAGAAGCGCGTCGAATCGCTCCCGCTCGCTGCGGCTGATACGGGCGCCGTTCTCGCCCACGTCGTATTCCGTCCTGTCTTCGTTCTGGCTGCGCAGCGCCCTGTGACGGGCCTCCGCCGCCTGGCCGAGCCGCCAGGTCACCGCCTCGTCCGAAAGCCCCGCCAGATCCTCGACCGCCTCGTCCACCTCGGCGCTCAGCCCGCGCTCGGCCTCCAGCTTGGCCAGTTCCTCGGCGATGCTCATGCGCGCCACGTCCTCGTCCCCGGGCCGGCGCACGGCCGGCGCCAGCGCGACATGGGGAATGCCGAAAAGCTTTTCAAGGGCGGCCTCCCCCATCTCCCGGCCGATCCGGGCGCGCAGGGCCTCGCCGCCCCCCTCCCATCCGGCCAGAAGGATCCCGCGCAGCCGGTCATGCTCGGGATCGGCGCAGGCCATGCCCTCCAGCGCGGCCTCGAACTCCTCGCAGACCCCGGGGGTGGAGATCAGGCTGGCCAGAATGGCCGCCTCGCGCAGCCGGACCATCTCCTCGTCCCCCGCGGCGGCCAGCATCGACGCCTTCGTCGTGGCGCGCGCCGCGGCCGGCGCGGCAGAAGCGCGCCAGCGCCGGCCGTTGCCCCGGCGGGGATTGAACAACTGCCAGCGCAGATCCTTGATGACCGCGCCGTAATGGCTGCGGATCGAGGGATCCTTGATCTGCTTGATCTTCTCGCGCAGCGCCCTGTCCAGCGCGGCGCGCCGCTCGGGGCTGTCGAAGACCCGCCCCTCCGTCTCGCGCTGCCACAGCAGCCGCACCATCGGCAGCGCCTCGTCCAGCCGCGCCTGCATTGCCCGCGGGCCCTCGGCGCGCAACAGGTCGTCGGGGTCCTTGCCCGGCGGCATCAGCGCGAAGCGCAGGGACTTGCCCGCCTCCAGCAGCGGCAGCGCCAGGTCGATCACCCGGTGCGCCGCGCGCAGGCCCGCCGTGTCACCGTCAAGCGCGATCACCGGCTCGTCCGCGATGCGCCACAGAAGCTGCAGCTGCGCCTCGGTCACCGCCGTGCCCAGCGGCGCCACGCCGGCCGTGAATCCCGCCGCCGACAGCGCGATGACGTCCATGTAGCCCTCGGCCACGATCAGCGTCTGGCCCTTGCCGGCGGCCTCGCGCGCGGGCCCGTGATTGTAGAGGGTGCGCGACTTGTCGAAAAGCTCCGTCTCGGGGCTGTTGAGGTACTTCGCGCTCTCGCCGGGGTCCATCGCGCGGCCGCCGAAGGCGATGCAGCGCCCGCGCGCGTCGCGGATGGGAAACATGATGCGGTCGCGGAAGGTGTCGTAGGGGCTGCCGCCCTTGCGGCTGGGCTTGGCCAGCCCGCAATCCAGGATCGTCTGCGCCGCAACCCCCTTGCCCTGCAGGTGATCCCACAGATCCTGCCAGCCGCCCGGCGCGTAGCCGATCTCGAAACGGTCCTGCGTCGCGTCCTCCAGCCCCCGCCCCGCGAGGTAGTCGCGCGCCGCCGCGCCCGCCCCCGCGCGCAGTTGCAGCCGGAAATGCCGCACCGCCATTTCCATCACCTCGGCCAGTTCGCCGCGCCGGTCGGCCCTGGCCTGTGCCTGCGGGTCGCGCTCGGGGATCTGCATCCCCGCCTCCTGCGCGAGGATCCGCACCGCTTCCATGAAGTCCACGTTCTCGGATTCGCGGACAAAGGTGATCGCATCGCCCTTGGCGTGGCAGCCGAAGCAGTAGTAGAACCCCTTGCGATCGTCGACGTGGAAGCTGGCCGTCTTTTCCTGGTGGAACGGGCACGGCGCCCACATGTCGCCCTTTCCCTGGTTCGACTTGCGCGAATCCCACATGACCTTCCGCCCCACCACCTGCGCCAGGCTGGTGCGGCTGCGCAATTCGTCCAGGAAACCGGGTGGAAGGCTCATACCCTGTTATATGGTCAGCGCCGGCCCGAGGCCAAGGGCCGATCACGTCTCGCCATCAATACACTGGTCCTCGAAAGAGGTCGCGACCGCCTCGGTCAGATGCGCCTCCGGCACCCCGTCCGCGTCTCGACCGTCTCTTGGCCCCCCGCGCCGGCCTTGCGGCTCGTCACCGCCATGTCCACGATCTCGGCCCGGGCCGAACAGCGTTCGGCAAGCGCAGCGTCGGTTTCGGCCGCCGCCGGGGCGGCCAGCAGGATCAGGGCGGCGAGGGCACGGCGCATGACCGCTCCGGGGGCATCGGCGGCCCGTCCGGGATGGCCTCAGCCTTCGCGCCGTGCGGCAACCCCCTGCATGGCGATCTTCAGATCGTGGACAAGGGTCTCGGCAAAGGCGCGGAAGACCATCAGCACGAAACTCTCGGCCCCCACGCGGGTGACCGAGGCCGCCATGTGCGCCAGCTCGGTCCGCGCGGTCTGCCCCGTCTCGAAGACGCCCGCGCGCAGGTCCAGCGGCGTCAGGCGCGCCAGCACGTCCGCGGCGCCGGGGCCGTCCAGCCGCACGACCGCCCAGGCATCCGACTGATCACTCACCGCAGCATGCGCGGCCAGGCCCGAATCGGGCGCCGGCCCCATCATCAGCGCCATCTCGCGCCCGAACCACAGAACGCGCGCGCCCTCAGCGCCCAGCGTGCTGTGCCCCGGCGCGGGCAGGGCCATGCCGTGCGCCGCCTCCAGCGCCTGCGACAGCGCCTCCGCCCGCCCCGCGTAGGGGGCAAGGGCCGTCATCGCGCCCGGCGCCACCTCCGAGGCCACGACCTCCCCGATGTTCAGCGGCAGCAGCCCTGCACAGGGGCTCTTGGCGACCAGTTCAACCACGTAGACGTTCCCCCTTCTCGTCGAACTGCACCGGATCCTGCACCATGCACAGCGTCTCGGACCCGCGCAGGTGATCGACCATGCGCACCACCTCGCCGTGCCGCGCGCGCCCGTTGCGCAGGAAACCCAGGCCCAGCACCTGCCCGAAGGTGGGCGAGAACCCGACCGAGGTGATATAGCCCTGGTCGTTCTCGCGCACCGCCGCCTCGCCGCGGGTGAACAGATGCGCACCGGCCAGCAGTTCCTGCACCTCGCCCACGGGCCGCAGCCCGACAAGCTGTTCGCGCGCCTCGCCGGTCAGACCGGGCCGCTGCGACGCCGGCTTGCCGATGCAGTCCTTCCTGGCGCTGACCATCCGGCCCATCCCGATGTCGAAGGCGGTGGTGCGCCCGTGGATCTCGGCATGGGTGATGAACCCCTTCTCGATGCGCAGCACGTTCAGCGCCTCCATGCCGTAGGCGCCGCCGCCGCGCGCCTCCGCCCGCGCCACCAGATCCTCGAACAGGCTCTCGCCGTAGCGCGCGGGCACCGCGATCTCGTAGCCGTGCTCGCCGGAAAAGGAGATGCGGAACAGACGCCCCTCGACGCCCCCCACCCGCACGGGGCCGCAGGCCATGAAGGGCCAGTCGGCACTTGTGATCGGCGCGTCCAGCACCTCGTTCAGCAGCTCGCGCGATTCCGGCCCGGCCACGGCGAACTGCGCCCATTGCTCCGTCACCGAGACGAAGCGCACGTCCAGATCGGGCCGCAGGCACTGGTGGACATATTCGAAATGCCGCATCACCTGCCCCGCGGCGGCAGTCGTGGTGGTGGTCAGGAAATGGCTGTCCCCCAGCCGCGCGGTCGTCCCGTCGTCCATCACGTGCCCGTCCTGGCGCAGCATCAGCCCGTAGCGCACACGCCCCACCTTCAGCGTGGAAAAGGTGTTGCAATAAACGAAATCCAGGAAGGCGGCGGCGTCGGGGCCCTGCACGTCGATCTTGCCCAGGGTCGAGACATCGGCCACGCCCACGCTCTCGCGCACCATCCCCACCTCGCGGTCGCAGGACTGGCGCCAGTGCGTCTCGCCCGACCTGGGAAAGTAGCTCGGCCGATACCACAGCCCCACCTCGATCATCGGCGCCCCGCGCTTGACGCTGGCGTGATGCGAGGTGGTCAGACGTCGCGGCGCAAAGCCCTGCCCCTGCGCGCCCGCGCCCATCGCGGCGATGGACACCGGCACATAGGGCGGCCGGAAGGTGGTCGTGCCGGTTTCCGGAATCGCCCGTCCCGTGGCGTCGGCCAGCACCGCCAGCGCCTGCACGTTCGAGTTCTTGCCCTGGTCGGTGGCCATTCCCTGCGTCGTGTAGCGCTTCATGTGCTCCACGCTGCGGAAGTTCTCGGTCGCGGCCTGCTTGACGTCCTTCACGGTCACGTCGTTCTGGAAATCCAGCCAGGCGCGCCCCTTGCCCGGCACCGCCCAGAGCGGCGCGATGGCATAGGCGCCGTCCTCGGCGGCCGGGACGCTCACCTCGGGGGTCTTGCGGTCGATCTCCGCCAGCGCCGCCCCCGCCACCGCGATGCCGTCTTCCAGGCAGGCGCGCGTGGAAAACCGGCCCCGCGCCGCACCCGCCGGGTGCAGGCCCGGCACCGCGTCGCGGCCCGGCACGAAGGCCGCGATCGCCGGGTCCCAGGCGGGCCGCGCGCCCATGTGGCAGGTCAGGTGCACGGAAGGGTTCCAGCCGCCCGAGATCGCCAGGCAGTCGGCCTGGATCTTCTCGATCCCGCTCGCCGCCGCCACCGACACGGCCTCCAGGCCCCGGCCCCCGTCCGTGTTGCAGACCTGCCGGCCGGGATAGAAGGGCACGTCCAGATCGCAGGCGGCATCGCGCCGCGAATCGATCAGCGCGGCGACATGCACGCCGGCCCGCTGCAGATCGGCCGCGGTGCGGTGCGCGCCGTCATTGTTGCCGAAAACGGCGACGGCACGCCCCGGGCTCACGCGCCAGCGGTTCACGTAGGCGCGCACGGCACTGGCCATCATCACGCCGGGGCGGTCGTTGTTGCGGAAGGCCACGGGCCGCTCCAGCGCGCCGGCCGCCAGGACCGCGCGCCGCGCCACGATCCGCCAGAAGCATTCGCGCGGCGCGCCCGACCGCGCCGCCATCGCCGGCGACAGCTTCTCGATCGCGCCGTAGGTGCCCTGGTCGTAGGCGCCGGTGACGGTGGTGCGGGTGAGGATGCGCACGTTGTCCATCTCGCGCAGTTCGTCGGTGACGTCCTCGGCCCAGATATGGCCCGGCATCCCCTCGACCTCGTGCGTCTCGGCGGTGAGCCGCCCGCCGGTGCGCGTGTCGCTCTCGGCCAGGATCACGTCGGCGCCCGCCCGCGCCGCCGTCAGCGCCGCCATCAGCCCCGCCGGCCCCGAGCCGATCACCAGAAGGTCGCAATGGGCGAAGACCTTCTCGTACTTGTCGGTATTGGCCTCGCCCGACAGCGCGCCCAGGCCCGCGGCGCGGCGGATCATCGGCTCGTAGACCCGTTCCCAGAAGGCGCGCGGCCACATGAAGGTCTTGTAGTAGAAGCCCGCGCCGAGGAAGGGCGCGAACAGGTCGTTCACCGACAACAGGTCGGCCGCCAGGCTGGGCCAGCGGTTCTGGCTGCGCGCCATCAGCCCCTCGTGCAGCTCCTGGGTTGTGGCGCGCACGTTCGGCTCCTGTGCGCCCGACAGCCCGGTCGTGACCAGCGCGTTGGGCTCCTCCGGTCCGGCGGTCAGAACCCCGCGGGGGCGGTGGTACTTGAACGACCGGCCCACCAGCCGGATGTCGTTGGCCAGAAGCGCCGAGGCCAGCGTGTCGCCCTCCACCCCCTGGTAGCTGTGACCGTCGAACGTGAAATTCAGCCGCCGCTCGCGGTTGATGAGCCCCGCGCCGTCAATCCGCATGGCCGCCCTCCTTCACGTCGCGGGCCAGTTCGACCCTGTGGACCGCATGGGTGACGGTGTCGCGCGTCACCACCAGCCAGGCGGCGCAGCCCGTCTCGTGATACCACAGGTCGCGCGTCTCGCCGGCGGGGTTGTCGCGGTTGTGCAGATAGTCGTCCCAGGCGTCCGGCCCGGCCTGGGGCGCGGGCCGCTCCAGGAAGACGGCGTCGCCCACGTAGGTGAATTCCCGCCTGTCGCGTTCCCCGCAGAGGGGGCATGTGATCCGCATCCTCTGTCCCTTCTCAGTGCAGGTTGTGCTGGCTGCCGGTGCCTTCCTCGTCCATCAGGCCCACCCCCGTGCGGAAGCGGTCCAGGCGGAACCCGGCCGCCGGCGCGTGGGGGGTGTCCCGCGCGATCAGATGCGCCGTGGAATAGCCCGAGCCCGGCACCGCCTTGAAGCCGCCGTAGCACCAGCCGCAATTGAGGTAGAGCCCCTCGACCCCCGTCTTGTCGATGATGGGCGAGCCGTCGGGCGTCATGTCCATGATCCCGCCCCAGCTGCGCAGCACCTTGGCCTTGCCGATCATCGGCATCAGCGTCATCCCCGCCTCCATCACGTGTTCCACCATGGGCAGGTTGCCCCGCGCGGCGTAGGAGGCGTAGAAATCCAGGTCCCCGCCGAAGACCAGCCCGCCCTTGTCGGACTGGCTGATGTAGAAATGCCCCATGCCGAAGCTCACCACGTGGTCGATGCAGGGCTTCAGCCCCTCGGTCACGAAAGCCTGCAGGACGTGGCTTTCCACCGGCAGGCGCATCCCGGCCATCGCGGCCACCTGGCTCGACCGGCCGGCCACGATCATCGCCACCTTCTTCGCCCGGATGGGCCCCCGCGTGGTCTGCACGCCGCGCACCTTTCCGCCCGAAACGTCGATGCCCGTGACCTCGCAGTTCTGGATCAGGTCCACACCGCGCGCGTCCGCGCCGCGCGCGTACCCCCAGGCCACCGCATCGTGCCGCGCCGTGCCGCCGCGCGGGTGATACAGGCCGCCGTAGACGGGAAAGCGCGGATTGTCGAAATCCAGGTAGGGCAGATGCCGGCGCACCCCGTCGCGGTCCAGCAGGATCGCGTCGTCGCCCTGGTTGACCATGGCGTTGCCGCGCCGGGCGAAGGCGTCGCGCTGCCCGTCGGAATGGAACAGGTTGATGAGCCCCCGCTGGGAGTGCATGACGTTGTAGTTCAGCTCCTGCTCCAGCCCCTCCCACAGTTTCAGCGAATGGCTGTAGAACTCCGAGTTGCCCGGCAGGAAATAATTGGCCCGCACGATGGTGGTGTTGCGCCCGACGTTGCCGCCGCCGAGATACCCCTTCTCCAGCACGGCAACGTTGGTGATCCCGTGCTCGCGCGCCAGGTAATAGGCGGTGGCCAGCCCGTGACCGCCCCCGCCGATGATGACCACGTCGTATTCGGGTTTCGGGTCGGGGTCGCGCCAGTGCGGCGCCCAACCCTTGTTGCCCGTCAATCCCTCCTTCAGAACGCGCAGTCCGGAAAAGCGCATCAAGATGTCTCCCTGCTGGATGGGCCGGAGTGAACCAGCCTCTACCAGCCTTAGCAATGGGCAATGCCGCCCACCGCCGAGCTTTCCGACATTTTCCGGTCAGTGCGCGACCGGATCAGAGCCCCAGTGCCCGGTAACTGGCCGCGACCTTGTCGATGGAGACCAGGTAGGCCGCGGTGCGCAGGTCGCTGACGTCGTCGCGCGCGTGCCAGACCTCGCGCATGGCGCGGTAGGCGGTGCGCATCGTGTCGTCCAGGCCCGAGCGCACCAGTTCCAGTTCGCCCGCGCCGCGCAGGTACTCCTCCTTGAAATCCGGCGACATGGTCCAGGCGTCGCCCAGGTGATCGTCCAGCTTGTGCAGCTCGTCGATCAGAAGCTGGTGGCGCGCCTCCTCCTGCCGGCGGCCCATCCGGCCGAAACGGATGTGGCTGAGGTTCTTGACCCACTCGAAATAGGACACCGTCACCCCGCCGGCATTGGCGTACATGTCGGGGATGATCACCACTCCCTTCTTGCGCAGGATGTCGTCGGCGCCGGCCGTGACGGGGCCGTTCGCGGCCTCGATGATGAGCGACGCCTTGATGCGGTTGGCGTTGTCCATGTTGATGACGCCTTCCAGCGCCGCCGGGATCAGGATGTCGCAGTCGTGCTCCAGCACCGCGTTGCCCTCGGCGGTATGCGCCGCGTCGGGAAAGCCGGTGACGCCGCCGTGCTTGATGATCCAGGCGCGCACCGCTTCCACGTCCAGCCCCTCGTCGTTGTAGAGCGCGCCGTCATGCTCGATGATGCCGGTGACGCGGGCGCCGTCCTCCTCCTGCAGGAACTTCCCGGCGTGAAAGCCCACGTTGCCCAGGCCCTGCACGATCACGCGCTTGCCGTCCAGCGTGCCCTCCATCCCCGCGGCCGCGATGTCCTCGGGGTGGCGGAAGAAGTCGCGCAGGGCGTATTGGACGCCCCGGCCCGTGGCCTCCACCCGGCCGGCGATGCCGCCGGCGTTCAGCGGCTTGCCCGTCACGCAGGCGCGGGCGTTGATGTCGGTGGTGTTCATGCGGCGATACTGGTCGGCGATCCAGGCCATCTCGCGTTCGCTGGTGCCCATGTCGGGGGCCGGCACGTTCTGACTGGGATGGATCAGGTCGCGCTTGGCCAGCTCATAGGCGAAGCGGCGCGTGATGCGCTCCATCTCGTGCTCGTCCCATTCGCGGGGATCGACGCACAGCCCGCCCTTGGAACCCCCGAAGGGCGCCTCGACCAGCGCGCACTTGTAGGTCATCAGCGCGGCCAGCGCCTCCACCTCGTCCTGGTTCACGGCCAGGGCGTAGCGGATCCCGCCCTTGACGGGCTCCATGTGCTCGGAATGAACGCTGCGGTAGCCCACGAAGGTATGGATCTGGCCGCGCAGGCGCACGCCGAAACGCACCGTGTAGGTGGCGTTGCAGACCCTGATCTTCTCTTCCAGCCCCGGCGGCAGATCCATCAGCGCCACGGCGCGGTTGAACATCAGGTCCACGCTCTCGCGGAAAGTCGGTTCCTTGGTGGCGTTCATGGTGTCCCTCCCTTAGACGTGCCGACGCGGCTTTGCGCTCTTGTGCGCCGATGAACTGGATTCATCGTTAAAGGATGCGGCAATTTTGTCCACCCGTGGCAAGATACGCGGCGCCATCGAATCATTCGTCCGCAGGGCGGAGGGGCCCCGCCCGCGCACATGTCGCCCGCGCGGAGACAAAAGCCCCCGATCCTGATTATTGTTCTCCAACAAGGACTTGCTGCCGCATTTCTTACGGGTTTCGCCGCATTTTTGCCGCGATCTTCCATATGATCATGCGCCGGGCCGAAGTGCGTCGGACATGATTCGACTCACCTCGGGGGGTAAGCGGAGTGCGTACAATGGAACTGCGGAATCATGGTAAACGCCTGACACGCCGGCTCACGGCCCGCGCCGCGGCCGCCCGCCTGGCCGGACACGTCCTGCGGTTCCGCCGCGAGGACGAGGGCGCGATGGTCATCTTCTCCCTCTTCATCTTCGTGGTCATGCTGGCCATGGGCGGGATCGGGATCGACGTGATGCGCCAGGAAATGGAACGCGCCCGCCTCCAGGCGACGCTGGACCGCGCGGTGCTGGCCGGCGCCGGCGCCCCCGAAGGCACCGACGAGGACGGGATCAAGACCATCGTCGAGGACTACTTCGACAAGTCCGGAATGCGCAACTACCTCAACGAGATCGACACCGACGGCGAGGGCAAGGACGACATCGTCACCAGCCTCAACGCCACCAAGGTCTCGGCCAGCGGGCAGATGACGCTGGACACCCTCCTGATGAAGCTCTCGGGCGTCAAGACGCTGACCGCGGCGGGCGCGGCCACCGCCGAGGTGCGCACGCCCAAGCTGGAAATCGTTCTGGTCCTCGACGTCTCGGGCTCGATGGGCCGCAACAACAAGCTGCGCAACCTCAAGACGGCGGCAAAGGATTTCGTCTCCACCGTCCTCGGCCAGTCGGACCCGGGCAACACGGTGATCTCCATCGTGCCCTTCAGCTGGTCGGTCACGCCGTCACAGGGCCTCTACGAGGCGCTCGCGGTGGACGAGAAACACACCTACTCCACCTGCCTGCGGTTCAAGGACAAGGATTTCAATCACGCGTCCCTGACAAGCGGCGCCTCGGCCACAAGCGCCGGCATCCCCGTGGATCAGATGATCTACACCTCGCTCTACGGCGGCTGGCAGAATCTGAGCCGGACCTGGCGCTCCTGCTTCACCGACGATTACATGCGCATCCTGCCCTACTCGATCGACGAGGCCGCCCTGCACGGCAAGATCGACTCGCTTCAGGCCAGCGGGAACACCTCGGGCCAGCAGGGCATGAAATGGGGCGCGGCGCTGCTCGACCCGACCTTCCGCACGAAGGGCGTGACCAGCAACCTGATCGATACCGACGAAATGGAAGCGTCGCTCACCACGGTGCCGGCCGACTACACCGAACCCGAGACGCTCAAGGTCGTGGTGATGATGGGGGACGGCCAGAACACCACGTCCTACTTCTTCGACACCAGCCCGCCCGAGTACCGTGGCAAGCACTCGGACCTGTTCAAGGTGCAACACCAGGAGCAGGAATTCGACTACGCCTTCGACATCTACAACCCCAGCCGCGAATGGCACCAGTCCTGGGTCGAACAGTACTGTTACCTCGGCTGGCTCGAATGCGTCTACAAGGTCGATGGACCGATCGTGTCCTCCTACTACCTGCGCGATCCCAGCCCCGAACGCTACCGCGACCTGGAGGATAACGAGTGGCTTTCGAAGCAGGAATTCGAGGCCATCGAGGATCAGGAAGGATTCGTCTCGAAAGAGCAACTGGACTGGGAGGAGGCCTGGGGCCTCATGTCCCCGGACTTCTACCGCGACACGACGGGCAGCTCTGGTCCCTGGACCGACTACAGAAACTCCGAATACCTCAACGGCTCGATGAAGGACGTGCGCATGCGCAACGTCTGCACCGCCACCAAGGACGAGGGCGTCGTCGTCTACACCATCGGCTTCGAGGTCAACAAGGGCGGCACCGCCGAGACCGAGCTGCGCGGCTGCGCCACCACGCCCGCGCATTACTACCGGGCCGAGGGCGTGAACATCAACGACGCCTTCAATTCCATCGCCTCCAACGTCAAGAACCTGAGGCTGACGCAATGATCCGGGCCTTCCGACATCTGGCGCGCTTCCGGCACGAGGAGGCCGGCACCGCCACGGTGGAATTCGTGCTGGTCTTCCCCCTCTTCCTGTCGGTGATGATGATGGCGATCGAACTGGGCTTCATCACGCTGCGGCACACGCTGCTGGAACGCGGCCTCGACATGGCGGTGCGCGAGGTCCGCCTGGGTACCGGCACCGCGCCGGAACACGACGAGATCAAGCAGCTCGTCTGTGACAACGCGATGTTCATCCTCGAGTGCGAAACCAACCTCCAGCTCGAGATGCGGCCCGCCGACATCCGCACCTTCAACAGCCTCGACCGCAGCGTCGACTGCACCGACAAGGCCGAACCCAGCAAGCCGGTGCGCCAGTTCACCCCCGGCCAGCAGAACGAACTGATGCTGCTGCGCGCCTGCGTGCGCTACGACCCGATCTTTCCCGACGAATTCCTCGGCTCGGCGCTCAGCAAGGACGCCAACGGCCAGGCCGCCATCGTCTCGATGACCGCCTTCGTGCAGGAGCCTCTTTGACATGCTGTGGCCGCGCCTGAAATCCGCCCTCGCCCGCTTCCGCGACGACTGCCGCGGGCAGATCATGGTCGAAACCGTCATCATGTTTCCGCTGCTCGTCTGGGCGCTGGCGGGGGGCTACGAGTTCTTCGAGGTCTACCGCTTCCAGAGCGTGCGCGAGAAAGCCACCTACACCGTGGCCGACATGTTCTCGCGCGAACTCTCCTCGGTGAACGCGACCTACATGGACAACACCAAGGTCCTTTTCGACGAGATCACCAACGACGACGCCAGCAACCAGATCCGCGTCTCGGTCATCAAGTACGACGCCGATTCCGATGAATACTCGGTCAAATGGTCGGCGGTGCGCGGCACCGGCCCCTACGAGGCCCTGCGCGACAACGACGTGGCCCGCGCCCATGACAGCCTGCCCATCATGGGCGACGGCGAGGAGGTGATCCTGGTGGAAAGCCGCTCGACCTATGACCCGGTCTTTTCCGTCGGCCTGAGCGACGACACGGTGGTCTCGACCCGGCAGTTCACCGCGATCCGTTTCGCCCCGCAGCTGTGCTGGGAGGACTGCGCCTAACGCCGCGCGATCATGGCCGAGATGACCTCGGCCATGGCTCTGGTCTGCGGCCCCGGCGTCATGCCGCCCACGCCGACGCGGCGGCCCAGGCGCCACCACAGCCCCGGCGCCCAGGCCGCCGGCGCTTCCGCCTCCAGCCGCAGCAGGAAACCGTTCGAGGGCTTGAACGCGAAGAACCCGCGATCCAGGGACTCGATCCGCGCGACCTCCGCGATCCGGGTGCCGTCGCTGGTGCGCAGCTCGGTCTCGGTCAGCTCGATCGCCTGGCCGGTGGCCCGCCACATCCGCCACGCAAGCCAGAGCGCCCCCGCGCCCAGACCGATCAGGAACACCTGCCACAACGGGTTGGCCGGCGGCTGCGTCAGCGCCAGGTAGACCAGCAACCCCCCCAGGATCGTCACGGTGCCCAGTCCGAAGGCGCGCCGCGGCGCCGAGGCCCGCACGATCGCCAATGTCTCTTCGCTCATTCCTGCCCTCCTGCTGCGCCGGCCATAGCGCGGATCGCCGTCAAAGGCGATAGGCTCCGCGCGGTTCCCGCGCCGATTTGCGCCGCCGATGGATGCCCCTGCAAAAGCGCACGCAGCCGGTTCGCCGGCGAACAGAGCCGCCTGTCGCCCGCGCCCCGGGCCCTGCCTATCTTGACCGGGAAAGGAGGTGCCGCCCCATGTCCCTGCGTCCCGTGATCGAAACCCGCCCCGCACGCCCCGCCATCGAAGGGGCCGGTGTGCACCTGCACCGCGCCTTCGGCTTCCAGGATCCTTCCGAACTCGACCCCTTCCTGCTGTTCGACGATTTTCGCAACGACGACCCCGCCAAGTACAGCCGCGGTTTCCCCTGGCATCCCCACCGCGGCATCGAGACGATCACCTATGTTCTCTCCGGCACGGTCGCGCATGGCGACAGCTTGGGCAACGCCGGCACCCTGGCCGCGGGGGACGTACAGTGGATGACGGCCGGCTCCGGCATCCTGCACCAGGAGATGCCGAGGGGAAATGCCCGGGGCCAGATGCATGGCTTCCAGCTCTGGGCAAATCTGCCCTCCTCGCTCAAGATGACCGCGCCCCGCTATCAGGACGTGAAATCGGCCGATATCCCCGAGGTCACGGATGACGACGGCACGACCGTCCGGGTGATCGTGGGCTCTTTCTGGGGGCGCCGCGGTCCGGTGGATGGCATCGCCGCGGATCCGCAGTACCTTGACGTGACCGTCCCCCCGGGGCTGAAGAAAAGCTTCCGGATCGACACCTACCGCCGCACCTTCGCCTATGTCTTCGAGGGCACCGGCACATTCGCCGATGCCAGCCGCCCCGCGGGCGTCCTGCTGGACAAAGAGGTGGCGGGCCGCGAGGTCACCGTGCGGGATCCCTCCGGCGACAGGACGCTGGTCCGCTTCGGCACCGGCGACACGGTTACGGTTCAGGCCGGGCCCGCGGGCGTGCGTTTCCTGCTGGTCTCGGGGGCGCCGATCCGCGAACCGGTCGCCTGGCACGGACCCATCGTGATGAACACCCAAGAGGAGCTTCGCACGGCCATGACCGAACTGCGGAACGGCAGCTTCATCCGATCCGCGGCCGATCAGGATTAGGACTTTTTCAACCTTATTGGCCCAGCCATCCACGTATCTGTACGAAAAATCCGTACGGTTCGTACCACACGTACGGATTTTCCGGATGTCTTTCCTTCGGGCCGCCACCGGCCTCTCGCGTCCGACGCGGCTACGCTCGGGCGCGATGGGGCCGGCCTCTCCCGGCGGCGCCACCCGCCTCCTTCGTCGTCGGTCCGTGTGGATATTTTCGTGTTTGTTTTCTGATCTCTATACCGTATTCTTCAGGCCATGACCGCCTTGCGGACCATGCGCCAATAGATCTCCTCGACCTCGGGCAGGCTCAACCGTCCGCTTTCGCGGAACCAGGTATTGACCCCGGTCAACATCGCGATGATCGCCATGGCAACGATTTTCGGCTCTGCCACGTCGAAGGCGCCCTGCACCACCCCGCGCCGCAGGATACCTTCCAGGGCACCTTCATATTGCCGTCTAAGATCCTCTATTTTCTCGAAATTATCCGGATCAAGATTGCGCAGCTCCATGTAGGAGATAAAGACCTCCTCGGGCCGTTCGGAATGGAACCGAATATGGAATCGGGTAAAACACTCCAGCGCCGCAACCGGGTCCCCCGGCGCGTCCTGCCCGCGCCAGGCCGCCAGCAGATCCGTCATGTGCCCCTTCAGCAATTCGAACAGCAGGGTCTGCTTGTCGGGCGTGTAGTTGTAAAGCGCACCCGCCTGCACACCGACCTCGCCCGCGATTTGTCTCATGGAAACAGCAGCATAGCCGTGTCGCGCGAAAAGCGACAGCGCCGCCTCGCGCACTTTCGGGCCGGTGATGCCGGCGTGGGAGCCCTGGGTCCGTGCCATCCCCGCGAACTTATCTGAACGCATGTTCAGATAAAAGCCCCGCTTGCCCTGAACGGCCCAACAGTGGCATGAGGGACCGGACCGACGCCCCAGGAATGGCCCGCCATGCACCGCCGCTTCGCCCTCGTCCTCGCGATGACAGCCGCCCTCGCGGGCTGCGCCCGGTTTCCCGCGCTGGAGGCCACGGTCAGCGACGAAGCCCGCGCCGCCCCCTACCCCGATCTCGTGCCCGTCGAACAGATCTCTGCACAGGTCTCCGCCCCGCGCGTCCAGGAGCCCGGCAACCGGGCGCTCGCCGTGCGGGCCGCCCGCCTGCGCGCCCGCGCCGCACAACTGCGCGGTTCGGTCATCGACCCGGCAGAGCAGGACCGCCTCCGGCGCGGTGTGGAGTGAGGCCGTGCCCAAAACCCGCGTTGCACGACAGGGGCGAAGCGGTTACATCGCGCTTCCAGACCTGACGCACATCCAGCATCGGAGGCCTCCATGACAGAACCCCTGCGCATAGGCATCGCCGGCTTGGGCACGGTGGGGGCCGGTGTGGTCAAGATCGTGCGCCAGAAGGCCAATCTGCTGGCCGCCCGGGCGGGCCGGCCCGTGGCGATAACGGCCGTCTCGGCGCGTACCCGCGACAAGGACCGCGGCGTTTCGCTGAACGACTACACCTGGGAGGACGATCCCGTCGCCCTGGCCCGGCGCGACGACATCGATGTTTTCGTGGAACTCATGGGCGGCAGCGATGGCCCCGCCAAGGCGGCCACCGAGGCCGCCATCGCCACTGGCAAGGACGTGGTCACGGCAAACAAGGCGATGCTGGCGCACCACGGTCAGGCCCTAGCCGAGGCTGCCGAGGACGCTGGCCGCGTGCTCCGCTTCGAGGCCGCGGTGGCCGGGGGCATCCCGGTGGTGAAAGCGCTCACCGAAGGGCTGGCCGGCAATGACGTCACCCGGGTGATGGGCGTGATGAACGGCACCTGCAACTACATCCTCACGCGCATGCAATCCGCCGGGCTTCCCTACGAGGCGGTGTTCGACGAAGCCAACAGCCTCGGCTTTCTCGAGGCCGATCCCACGCTCGACGTGGGCGGCATCGACGCGGGGCACAAACTTGCCCTGCTGGCCTCGGTCGCCTTCGGCACGCGGGTGGATTTCGGCTCGGTCGAACTGGAGGGCATCGAGCAGATCACCATAGCCGACATCCGCCACGCCGCCGACATGGGCTTTCGCATCAAGCTTCTGGGCGTCAGCCAGATGACGGGCCGCGGGCTGGAGCAGCGCATGTCGCCGTGCCTGGTGCCGGAAAACAGCCCGCTGGGACAACTGGAGGGCGGCACCAACATGTGCGTGCTGGAGGGCGACATGGTCGAACAGGTCGTGCTGCGTGGCCCCGGTGCCGGCGAAGGCCCGACCGCGAGCGCGGTAATGGCCGACGTGATCGACATCGCCCGCGGCACGCGGCTGTCCACTTTCGGTCAGTCCGCGGCGACGCTCAGCCACGCGCGGCCGGCCAAGGCGGCAACGCCGGCGCCCTTCTACCTGCGCATGGCGCTCGACGACAAGCCCGGTGCGCTGGCCAAGGTGGCGACGGTTCTGGGCGAGGCGGGCATCTCGATCGACCGGATGCGGCAATATCGCCACGACGACAGCACCGCCCCGGTCCTGATCGTCACGCACAAGACGACGCGCAACGCGCTGGACTCCGCGCTTGCCGCCATGTCCCGGCTGGACGTGGTCGATGGCACGCCGGTGGCGCTCAGGATCGAGACCGTCTGACCGCGATCTTGTGCCGGATACCGCCGCCGGTTAATCCTACTCACGGTTTCGCAGATAAGGAATTGCCGATGCCTGCCCCCGTCGATTTCAATGACCGCATGCTGTCGCTCGGGCTTGCCCGCGTGTCCGAGGCCGCCGCCCTGGCCTGCACCGACCTGATCGGCCGCGGCGACGAAAAGGCCGCCGATCAGGCCGCCGTCAACGCCATGCGCGACCAGCTCAACATGCTCAACATCCAGGGTGTTGTGGTGATCGGCGAGGGTGAGCGCGACGAGGCGCCCATGCTCTACATCGGGGAAGAAGTGGGCACCGGCAACGGACCGGGCGTGGACATCGCGCTCGACCCGCTGGAGGGCACTACGCTCACGGCGAAGGCCATGCCCAATGCACTCACGGTGATCGCGATGGCCCCGCGCGGCACGCTGCTGCACGCGCCGGATGTCTACATGGACAAGCTGGCCATCGGGCCGGACTATCCCCAGGATGTCGTCTCGTTGGAGATGAGCCCGCGCGAACGGGTCGAGGCCCTGGCCAAGGCCAAGGGGTGCGCCCCCTACGAAATCACCGTCTGCGTGCTGGAACGCCCGCGCCACCAGGACATGATCGCCGACATCCGGCAAACCGGAGCCGCCGTCCACATGATCACCGACGGGGACGTGGCCGGCGTCATCCACTGCGCCGAATCCCGGCTGACCGGCATCGACATGTACATGGGCGCCGGCGGCGCGCCCGAGGGGGTGCTGGCGGCCAGCGCGCTCAAGTGCATGGGCGGCCAGATGTGGGGCCGGCTCCTGTTCCGCAACGACGACGAGAAAGCCCGCGCCGAAAAGGCCGGGATCACCGATCTGGACCGCGTGTACAGCCGCGACGAGATGGTGACCGACCAGGTGATCATCGCGGCGACGGGCGTGACCGACGGATCCATCGTCGAAGGGGTGAAGCGCCGCCCCGACTACGTCGAGACGGAAACCGTGCTCATGCGCTCGAAAACCGGCTCGTTGCGGCGCATGATCTACCGCCATCCGCTGAAGTGACCGCACCGGCACGCAACGACCCCGTGCCGCCGGCCTTCCTGGGGGTCGAGCGTTCCGTGACCGGGCGGCGCTGGATCGGCCCCCCACCCGACGTGGACCGCCTGGCCGAAGCGCTGACACAGGAGACCGGCCTGCCCCGGGCGCTTTGCCAGACGCTCGCGCGGCTCGGCGTGCCCGCGGCGGAGGCCGAGGCCTATCTCGCCCCGCAACTGCGCGACCTTCTGCCCGACCCGCGCGGCCTGCGCGACATGGAAAGCGCGACCGCGCGTTTCGTCTCGGCCGTGCAGCGGGGCGAGCGCATCGCCATCTTCGCCGACTATGACGTGGACGGGGGCGCCTCGGCGGCGCTGCTGATCGACTGGCTGCGGCAGATGGGACGGCCCGCCACCCTCTACGTCCCCGACCGGATCGACGAGGGCTACGGCCCCAACGCGCCGGCCATGGCCGAGCTTGCCCGCGAACACGACCTGATCCTCTGCGTGGACTGCGGAACGCTCAGCCACGAGGCCATCGCGGCCGCGCAAGGGGCCGATGTGCTCGTCCTCGATCACCACTTGGGCGGCGAGACGCTGCCCCCCGCGCAGGCCGTGGTCAACCCCAACCGGCAGGACGAAAGCGGTGATCTGGGCCACCTCTGCGCCGCGGCCGTCGTCTTCCTGATGCTGGTCGAGGCCCGCCGCCAGCTTCGCGCGGCCGGCCGGGAAAGCCCCGATCTGATGGCCCTGCTCGACCTTGTGGCGCTGGCCACGGTGGCCGACGTGGCGCCGCTGAAGGGGGTCAACCGCGCCTTCGTGCGGCAGGGACTCCGGGTCATGGCGCGGCGGGCGCGACCTGGCCTCGTGGCCTTGTCCGATGTCGCGCGCCTGGACCAGGCGCCCAATGCCTATCACCTGGGCTTCGTCCTCGGCCCCCGGGTGAATGCCGGCGGCCGGGTCGGCCGGGCGGACCTGGGGGCACGGCTGCTGGCCACGAACGATTGGCCCGAGGCCCAGGCCCTGGCCGCACGCCTAGACCAGCTGAATACCGAACGGCGCGAAATCGAGGAGTCGGTGCGCGCCGCCGCGCTGGCCCAGGCCGAGGCGCGCGGGCTCGAGGCGCCATTGGTCTGGGCCGCTGGCGAGGGCTGGCACCCCGGCGTGGTGGGCATCGTCGCGAGCCGCCTGAAGGAGCGCACCAATCGCCCCGCGGTCGTCATCGGGCTCGACGGGGAAACGGGCAAGGGCTCGGGGCGCTCGGTCGGCGGTGTGGATCTTGGTGCCTGCGTCCAGCGGCTGGCGGCTGAGGGACTGCTGACAAAGGGCGGCGGGCATCGGATGGCCGCGGGCCTCACCGTTCCGCGCGGGGGGCTCGACGCGGCAATGACCCGCCTGGCCGAGTTGCTCGCGCGTCAGGGCGCCGGCGCGGCCGGGCCAGCGGATCTTCGGCTCGACGGGCTCTTGATGCCCGCGGCCGCAAGCGTCGAGTTGGTGCAACAGATCGATACTGCCGGCCCCTTCGGCGCGGGCACGCCGGCGCCGCGCTATGTTTTCTCGGACATGCAGATCATCCATGCCCGCCGGGTGGGGGAGACGCATCTCAAGCTGCGCTTCGGGGATGGGGTGGGCGGCTCCCTCGATGCCATCTGCTTCGGGGCCTTCGACAGCGCGCTTGGCCCGCGGCTGGAGGCGCATGGCGGCGCGCGCTTCCATCTCGCCGGGCGGCTGGACAGCAATACGTGGGGCGGCCGACAGACGGTTCAACTGCGCCTCGAGGACGCCGCGGAGGCCGAATGAACCCCTGAAGCCTTGCCTGCAAAGGCGCCGCGAACCAACCGGGATTTTCCGAAAAATTCCCCTTGCGTCGGGGGGCAGTTTTGCCTAGATAGCGCCTCACGCGTTGACCAAGGCCCGTTCGTCTATCGGTTAGGACGCCAGGTTTTCAACCTGGAAAGAGGGGTTCGATTCCCCTACGGGCTGCCACCACTCCCCAAACCACTTTTTCCCTTGATATCTTGGGCTTACCACGTCCAAACTGGGTACAAAATTGGGCACAAAGGGGCAGTGACGCGGTGTCGAATTACCTCCTACAACGCGGCCAGAAATGGCATGTGAAAGTCGCCATTCCGGCGGATGTGCAGCATGTTTTTGGGAAACGAGCGTTCAAGCAAACACTCAAGACCTCGGATAAGACGGTCGCCATCACCCGATCCGGCCCTCTGATCAGCCAGTTCAAAGATGCTATTGAGGAGGCTCGAGGCAATCCCACGCAGCACCTCGATGAGTATCTGGCGCACACTCAGAGCATCCTCAGGAAAGCCAAGGCCAGTCCTGACGCCGATCCAAACGCGATTGACGCGATCGCAGATGAAGCACTCGACCGGCTAGTGAAGGCACACGGTGTGTGAGCTGCTCCCCTGAAATGTCCTCGAATTTTGGTTAGCCTGTTCTCCAACCGAGGAGACAGACGATGAAGAGAAGCCGTTTCAGCGAAGAACAGATCATTGGCATTCTGAAGGAGCATCAGGCCGGGCTGGGCGCAAAGGAATTGTGCCGCAAGCACGGGATCAGCGATGCGACCTTCTACAAGTGGCGGTCGAAGTATGGCGGCATGGAAGTGTCCGACGCGCGGCGTCTGAAGGCCCTGGAGGCTGAGAACGCCAAGCTGAAGAAGATGTTGGCGGAGCAGATGCTCGATGTCGCGACGCTGAAAGAGATGCTCGGAAAAAACTTCTGAGGCCCGGTTCAAGGAGGCATGCCGTGGACTGGGCCATGAAAGAGAAGGGTTATTCGCAGCGGCGGGCTTGTGCGTTGGCGGGCATTGATCCGCGCGTTTATCGGCGTCGGTCGAAGCGACCGCACGACACCGAGTTGCGGGCCAAGATGAAGGAACTGGCGTCTGAGCGGCGGCGGTTCGGCTATCGACGGCTGCACATCCTGCTGAAGCGGGAAGGCTGGGAGGTGAACTGGAAGAAGCTCTACCGGCTCTACCGCGAAGAAGGGTTAACCGTTCGTAAACGGGGCGGTCGCAAGCGTGCGGTGGGCACCAGGACGCCCATGGCGATCCCACAGGGGCCGAACCAGAGGTGGTCTCTCGACTTCATGTCGGACGCACTGGAGGATGGGCGTCGGTTCCGCGTGCTGAACGTCATCGATGACTTCAGCCGGGAATGCCTGGCCGCCGTAGTGGACACATCCATTGGGGGTGCGCGTGTCGCCCGTGAGCTGGACCGGATCGCCGAGCTGCGCGGGTATCCGTGCTTGGTCGTCAGCGACAACGGGACGGAACTGACCAGCAATGCAGTGCTCAAGTGGCAAGAGGATCGTCAGGTCGATTGGCACTATATCGCACCGGGCAAGCCTATGCAGAATGGCCTGGTCGAAAGCTTCAACGGCCGGATGCGCGAGGAGTGCCTGAATGAACACCTGTTCCCGTCTCGTCGTCCATTGGGCTCGAACCATGTATGGATGGCTCCCGCGGGGCAAGGGTTTTGTTCGGGTCCGGCAGTTAGTCGGTCGCGGCCATAGCCTGCCCCGGGCCTGACCCGGGGTATACGGCGTCTGATCTGCAGCACGATGGCTGCGCGCCCTGATGAAGTCCGCCGGCGCTCGGGTCCAAATCATTGCGCCGAAGGCGCACCTGCGGTGCGACGGCGCGCACCCCAGGGTGCTCCGGTCCGAACTGGGTGATCGTCGACCGGTCGCCCGCATGGGCGACGAAACGCTCCGGGGGAGCGTTTCGAGGGAGGCGATGGTCGGAGACCCGATTGCCGTGTCGCCGTCCGTTTGCCATCACTTCACGCTGCGCCTCACCATCTTGTCGCCGGCCGGAAGCGGCCGGCGTGTCCTGTCAGGCCGGGTTGGTCCTGTAGCTTTCACCGCTTCGGAGTGAGCCATCGGTCGCCATGCGTTCAAGACCGATGGCGAACGCCCAGACGACCCGCGCCATGCGGTTCGCCAGCGCGACCGCGACGACCTTCACCGGCTTCTTCTCCAGCATGCGGTGAGCCATTGTGCGCCATTGGTGCAAGCACAATGGCGAACGCCAGTCGTCGCCCGGTCGGCCGGCCCGCCGCGCGCTGATCTGCGCCGTCACGCCGAAGGCGTGCCTCCGGCACGACGCACCGAGATAGAGCAGCCGTCGCAGATACCGGTTTCCGGCCTTCGAGATCCGGCCCAACCGCTCTTTCCCGCCGCTCGAATACGGCTGCGGCGTGAGACCGAGCCACGCGGCGTAGTCCCGTGCCGAGCGGAAGTTGTCGACCTCGGGCGTCGTCGCGGCGATCGCGCTCGCCGTGATGGCGCCGATCCCGGGGATGGCCGCGAGGCGTCGGGCGAACGGGTCCGTCTTCTGAGCCGCCTCGATCCTTGCCGTAAGGTCATCGATCTTTTCCTGCGTCTCGCGCAGCTGGTCAGCGAGCATGTCGACGGCCGGCCGCGCCGCCTCGGGCAGGTCCTTTGCCGCCTCGAGCAGCCGGCCGACGTTGTGAATGCCCTTGGCCACGACGATGCCGAACTCCGAGAGGTGCGCCCGGATCGTGTTCAGCAGCTGCGTGCGCTGACGGACGAGGAAATCCCGCGTCTTGTGGTTCAACAGCGCGGCCTGGCGTTCAGCCGACTTCACGGGCACGAAGCGCATCGTCGGCCGCGTCACCGCCTCGCAGATCGCCTCGGCATCAGCCGCGTCTGTCTTTCCGCGCTTCACGTACGGCTTCACGTAGGAGGGCGGCATGATCCGCACCTCGTGCCCGAGGGCGGAGAGCTCCCGGGCCCAGTAATGGGCGCCGGCGCAAGCCTCCATCCCGACGAGGCACGGCCCGAGCCCCGCGAAGAAGGTCAGAACCTGCGCCCGCCGAAGCTTGCGCTTAACCACGATGGCGCCTTCCGCGTCGACGCCGTGGATCTGGAAAACGGACTTGGCAAGATCGATGCCGATGGTGGTAAGCTGTTCCATGGATGGCTCCCTCGATGAGTCTGTAACGACCCCCAATGTGGCACATCGCGATGCCGGGAGCGGGAGCCGTCCACCCCATCAATGGCGCCTTCAATGGACGACCATGCCCGCCGCATGATTGAGGCATGGCGCGACGACTACAATCACCACCGCCCGCATTCGAGCCTCGACGGGCTCACCCCGCGGGAGCATCACCAACGGTCAGTAGAGGACCAAACCCAGAACAGAGCTAACTTATAAATGCGGACTCAAAGGGGAGCAGGTCAGGTGGCATGGAGGGGCTGTTTAATCCATAGAGGAGATGCACTGTACGTAAGTGGACTCATATGCCTCTTCAGGTGTGGCGTTTGGGAAGCCTTCATAGGTCTTGATGACTAGGTCCATTAGCGGGTCGTACATCTGAGTACCACGCGCCGCCTTTGCTATTTCATCCTGCAAACTCGACAGCGGCGTCCCGTTGTCACGGGCAATAATTGTGCCCTTGGCCGTCGTAGCCATGGCTTGACAGAGTTGAGGGTCAGCTGACGCCGGCGCAGCTAAGCTGGCGGTCATCACGACAGCTAGGGCGATGCTCTTGATCATTGGGTCGCTCCACTTGGTTAAGTAGCCGCCCGTAACATATCAACGCGTGGTTGGCTTCCCTTGAGACGAGTTCGGGCGACTTTTTCCTATGGGCTTAACTTTTGTTTGCGATGGCACTAGGGCCCAGAATGTCTGAGGCGCTTCTCTGTAAACTTCAGCAGGGCTTTACCTGAAACGATCTCAGGGTGATCTCGGGGCGCCCCACCGGCTCATTTTGGGTCAACGGTCTGTTTGCATATATATTCGCGAGCCTTCTGCCGCTTCCCCCGTGGGGACCTGCGCACCGCAGAGAAACGCTCGAAGGGGCCGGGGGTGCCAGTGGCTGGACATTCTTCTAACCGGAGATATGTCTATTCGTCTTGAGCTTGGCAGCTACGTACCGCCCCTTGACCATCGCCACCAGTAATCTGTCACGTTCGATCTAGAGATCTTGGGTATAAAATTGGGTATAATGCGAACACAAAATTACTGTAAGTATTTGCTTTAATGGGATTTCCTTTTCAATGCCGCCCGCCCCCTACGGGCTGCCACTTATCTCCATAAGCTTCTATTTTTTGCTGATAAAATTTCGGCACCGCTTACTCTGCCTGAGCATTGTCTTGGTTGTCGAAGGGCTGCGAACGGCCCGGAAAGCACCTGCAACCGCTCACGAATACGTGAGAGCATGTCGCACCCTGCGCCCCCACACAGGCAAGAACTACGCGGCGCTTCCGGCATTGGCCCGCGCCGCCCATGCGTGTAGACATTTCAATAACTTACCAGGCAGGCATGTTCAGTAGACTGATTTGGACCGTTGTTGGTGCCTTCGTCGGTGCGTTTCTTGGCGCGGGCACGGGAATTGTCGGGGCTTTCGGCGGCGTTCCGGGGCTGATCATTTTCGCCGTGATCGGGGGCGTTATCGGTTTCTTAGCGACCCCTGACATTCATAGGATACGGAAACATTTCGGTAAAATGCGCGGAAAGGATGAAGGTCAATGATCTACGTTGTCATGTTTCTTGCTATGTCGCTTGATATTGGGGGCGTTGGTGGGCTTCTGTCTGGCATTTTTGCGCGTTCATTTAGCGGTGCGATGATTTGGGCCGCAGGATTCGGCGTGTTGAGTATAGCAGTAGGTTGGTTGGTGCGTGACGTGCCCCACTTCGCTCCTAACATCGTGTTTGTGCTGATCGCTTTGTTCTGGGGGCTGGTCGGTTGGTTCGTGGTTGGACGTCGCCTTGCAAGACGACGGGCGACAAAGAAGGCAGCGAAAGACGCCGCTATGACGTGAGGGCGACAAAAAAGAAACCCCGACTGCGTCGTTGAACGCGAACCGGGGCTCGTTGCCCTTGGCACTTAAGGGAACTTGCGTCAGGCGGCGACGGCGTAGGTGCTGCGGCAGACTTCAAGGGTTCGGGCACGATCCGACGCGGTGAAGGTGGAGAGCGTCACGGCAGGACGCCACCCGCTTCAAGCGCGCCCTGGCAAGACAGCGTGCCACGAGCGGGCACAGGACGGCTGGCGCTTGTCACGGTCTCTTGCACCACCTGCGAGTCCAGCCCAAGGCGGAGTTGCCTTTTCGCATCCGGCGAGCCATCCGGTGTTGCCAGCCGGCATGGTCGCAGAACCGCAGCCCCCGCATCTTGTCAGGACTTCGCGCAGTGGTGCTTTCACGTCCGATACCTCACCAGTCCAGCGTCTGCGGCAGCCAGACAGCGATTTCGGGAAACAGGAAGATGAGCGCCAGGCCGAGGAGCTGCAACAGGACGAACGGCCCGACCGACCCGTAGATGTCGCCCATGCTCACCTCTTTCGGCAAGACCCCCTTGAGCCAGAAAAGCACGAAGCCGAACGGCGGTGTGAGATACGCGATCTGGATGTTGACGATGAACAGCGCCCCGAACCAGAGCTTGTCGACACCGAGTTGATCAAGGATCGGCACGAAGAGCGGCGTGCAGAGCATGATGATCGCCCAGTCGTCCATGACCATCCCCAGCACGATGATGATGATCACCATCATCAAGAGGATGCCGTTGGTCCCGCCGGGCATCCCGAGCACCATCTGCGTGAGCAGGTCCTGGCTTCCCAGAGTGTTGAAAATGTTCAGGAAAATGGTGGCCCCGATCAGAATCCACAGCCCCATGCCGGTCAGTTTGACGGTGGTCGCCAGAGATTCCTTCAAGACATACCAGTTGAGGCGCCCGTAGACGAGATTGATCAAGAAAGCGCCCGTTGCACCGAAGGCAGCCGCTTCGGCAGGCGTGGCGACACCGCCCCAGATGACGCCGAGCACGATGAAGATGAGGACTGCAAAGGGCCAGATGTTGATGACTGCGCGCGCCTTTTCGCCGGCCGTGAAACGCTTGTCGGCGGGAAGCGCGGGGCCGACCTCGGGCTGGAGCTTGCAGCGGATCGCGATATAGATCCCGTAGAACGCCGCCAGCATGAACCCCGGCACGACGCCGGCGAGGAAAAGGTCGCCGATCGAGACCTTGGCGAGCAGACCGTAAAAGATGAAAGGCACGCTCGGCGGTATCAGGGCCCCGAGCGCCCCGCCCGCGGCGATCGCACCGATGGCGATCGAGCGGTCATAGCCGTATTTCATCATCGAGGGATAGGCGATCTGGGCCATGGTGATGGTGGCCGGCGGGGTGATCCCGGTAACCGCCGCGAAGATCGTGCAGACCTTGACCGTCCCGATGGCGAGGCCACCGTGGATATGCCCGATCAGCTTGTAGACGGCGTCGTAGGCGGCCTCCGCGATCCCGGAAAACCGGATGAGGCTCCCCATGAACAGGAAAAGCGGCACGGTCACCAGAATCGTGTTCCAGGGGGTGGAATAGAACGCGCTCGGCACGGCCATCAGGGCGCGCGGCTCGACGATCATCGCGAACAGGACCGCCGTGCCACCCAGGCCGAAGGCCACCGGCAGGCCCATGAACAGCACGGTGAACAGCACGATGAAATACAGCGCCGTGATGAGTTCGAGGCTCATGCGCTTTCTCCCCCTCTAAGGTGCAACGCGCCGGACCGAGGGCCTGGCACGTGTGGCGAGTTTGATAATTCAGGCATGATGACGCCGGCCCGCCTAGGACAGGCCGGCGTCGCGCGGGGTGGCACCCGCAGGGCAATTGGCACCTCAGTAGAGGCCCTTCTCCTCGAGATACTTGACCCAGAGATCCACGCCTTTCGCCGTCAGGTCCGATTTCTCGGCGATCTGGGGCCAGACCTCCTCGACCGAGGCCTCGCGCATGCGGGCGATCTCTTCATCGGAGAGGGTGATGACCTCGCCGCCGGAGTCCCTGACGCTTTGCAGCGCTTCCTCGACGCCCTCGGCGTGCATCTCGCTGGTCTTGAAGTAGACCTCCTTGAAGATGCCCTCGATCTGGTCACGCTGCCACTCCGTCAGGGCGTTCCAGGAATCCAGGTTGATGAAGATCTCCTGGTGCTGCGCCGGGTTCCAGCCGGGCATGATGGCGTAGTCGACCACCTCGTTGAAGGACATGTCATCGACCCCGCCGGTGTCCCAGTAGGTGCCCTCGATCGTGCCCAGCTTGATGGCGGTGTAGATGTCGCCGGCGTCCATCGAGACTGGCGAGCCGCCCATGGTGGAATGGAAGATCGCCTGCGGGCCGCCCGCACGCATCTTCTTGCCGGCGAGATCCTCAAGACTGTCCACCCGGAACTTCGTGAACATCGCGTTCGGGCCCTGGTTGCTCCAGCCGGCCCATTGCAGGTTGCGCGCGTTGGCCGCCTGCTGGACGATCTCGCCGATCCTGTAATCGGGATCGCCCCACATGGCCTCCCACGCCTGCTCGGCGTTCTGGGCGCCCATGGCCATGCCGAAGGCCAGCATGCCCTCGGGCATGTTGCCGCCATAGACGGTGGCCCAGCACGCGGTCGCATCCAGCTGCCCGGCCACGGTGGCGCCGAACGCCTCAGACCCGCTGGTCAGGGCGCCGGCCGGCTCCAGGTCGATCTGGACGCTGCCCTCGGTGGCCGATTCCACCGCCTCGATCCACGGGACGACACCGTTGGCCCAGCCGGCATCCGTGTTGTCGAAGCACGGCTGGAAGACCCAGTTCGTCACCTCGTCGGGCGGGCCCTGGTCCTGTGCGTGGGCGAAGCTCACGGACAGGCTCAGCGCGGCCGCCGAGAGGCCTGCCAGCCTTGCTGCATCGGTTCTCTGTGTCATCGGAGTCTCCTCTGTCGGTTGGGGTTGGGTCGTTTCGGCCTTGTCGGTCTTGTTGTTGGCACGCCCGGTATCGGTGCGCGCGGGTCGGTCCGTCACGGCGCCCAAGGGCGGCCGGTGACGATGACGTACAGGTCGTGGACGAACTTCTTGAGCACGACCACCAACACCAGCACGCCCGCGATCGGGATCGCGGACTTGATCGGCCCCAGCGGGATCGGGACCGCCGTCGGTGTTGTCTGGTTCAGCATGTAGGCCAGCTGCGCCGCCTCGATCCCCTGCACGATGAGCACGTAGAGAAAGAGGAACGTGAAGCTGGCCGTGATGACGTCCAGAACGGCCTGCACACGCCGTGAGCGGTTGGCGTAGAAAATGTCGAGCTTGACGAAGGCGTCGTGCTTGACGGCGTAGACACCGCCGACGCAGGCCATCAGCACCATCGCTGCCTGGATGGTCGTGCCGATCCACAGCGAGGGCTGGTTCAGCCAGTACCGCAGGAAAACATCCGTGACGCCGAAGCACATGCAGTACAGCACCAGAAGCCAGCCCATAACGCCTGCGAGTTCGGCGATACCGTTTATCGTCCTTCCAATCCCGCGCAGCACCGCCATTCGTCCGTCCCCTGTTGCCCGGCGTTCTCTTCGGCGTATATCACGGCAAAAGATCGCCAAGACCGTTGTATCACCGCCAAGCGCCATTACGTCTTCCCTGCCACCACTGGAGCAGAAATTTTTTGTTGGCATATTACCAGTTTGGCTAAACAATATGGCCAGTCCGACCTCGCCGGAGGCCTTTGCCCTGTCCCGCCAAGGGTCCGACGACATCTGCACATGAATTGAGCAAGCACATGCTGGATGGGATGGTGCGGCGGGCGCCGCGCCGTCTCGGGTGACATGATTCCAGCACCGAATCAGATTTAAAGACATTGAACCGGTGGCGTTTCCGTCACAACTGGACTTCTTGCCAAGGAAGAACTGGCCCTAATCCGATCAGTCGCGTTTGTCCATAATCTGCGCGACAGGACATCGTGAAAGCCGTTTGCACTGGAGACTCTTGAAATGCGGATGACCACCGAGGAAGCCTTTGTCAGGACGCTGCAAAGGCACAAAATCAAACACGCGTTCGGCATCATCGGGTCGGCCATGATGCCGATTTCCGATTTGTTTCCCAAGGCCGGGATCCGATTCTGGGACTGCGCGCACGAGGGCAGCGCGGGCATGATGGCCGACGGCTTCAGCCGCGCGACCGGCGAGGTCTCGATGATGATCGCGCAGAACGGCCCCGGCATCACCAACTTCGTGACGGCGGTGAAGACCGCCTACTGGAACCACACGCCGCTTCTGGTCGTCACGCCGCAAGCTGCGAACAAGACCATAGGTCAGGGCGGTTTCCAGGAAGTCGAGCAGATGAAACTGTTCGAGGACATGGTGGCCTACCAGGAAGAGGTGCGCGACCCCGCGCGCATCGCCGAGGTGCTGGCGCGGGTCATCGCCAAGGCCCGGTGGCTTTCGGGGCCAGCCCAGGTGAACATTCCGCGGGACATGTGGACACAGGTCGTGGACATCGAAATCCCCGAGGGAGTCGCGCTGGAACGCTCGCCGGGGGGCGAGACCTCGGTGGGCGAGGCCGCGCGGCTGCTGTCGGAGGCGGCGAACCCCGTTATCCTGAACGGGGCGGGCGTGGTACTGTCGCCCGGGGGGATCGAGGCCAGCAAGGCGCTTGCCGAGCGGCTGGATGCGCCGGTCTGCGTGAACTACCAGCACAATGATGCCTTCCCCGGCTCGCACCCGCTGTTCGCCGGCCCGCTGGGCTACAACGGCTCGAAGGCGGCCATGGAGCTGATCCGCGACGCCGATGTGGTGCTGGCGCTGGGCACGCGGCTGAACCCCTTCTCCACCCTGCCCGGATACGGCACGGAGTACTGGCCGCAGGAGGCCCGGCTGATCCAGGTGGACATCAATGCCGACCGGATCGGACTGACCAAGCCGGTGGCGGTCGGCATCGTCGGCGATGCGGCCAAGGTGGCCGGCGGGATCCTGTCGCGCCTCGCCCCCACGGCCGGGGATGCGGGCCGGGCGGAGCGGCGGGCGCGCATCGCCGAGACGAAGTCCCGGTGGGCGCAGCAGCTGTCCAGCATGGACCACGAGGACGACGACCCCGGCACCACCTGGAACGAACGCGCCCGCGACGCCAAGCCCGACTGGATGAGCCCGCGCATGGCCTGGCGCGCGATCCAGGCCGCGCTGCCGCGCGAGGCGATCATTTCCTCCGACATTGGCAACAACTGCGCCATCGGCAACGCCTATCCCAGTTTCGAGGCCGGGCGCAAATATCTGGCGCCGGGGCTGTTCGGGCCCTGCGGTTACGGCCTGCCGGCGATCATGGGCGCCAAGATCGGCTGCCCGGAGGTGCCGGTGGTGGGCTTCGCCGGCGACGGCGCCTTCGGCATCGCGGTCAACGAACTGACGGCGATCGGGCGCGCCGAGTGGCCGGCGATCACGCAGATCGTCTTCCGCAACTACCAATGGGGCGCGGAAAAGCGCAATTCCACCCTGTGGTTCGACGACAACTTCGTGGGCACCGAGCTTGACGAGGGCGTGAGCTATGCAGGCATTGCGCGCTCCTGCGGGCTCCAGGGGGTGGTGGCGCGCACGATGGAGGAACTGACCGAGGCGCTGAACACTGCCATCGCCGACCAGATGGAGCGCGGCCGGACCACCCTCATCGAGGCGATGATCAACCAGGAACTCGGCGAACCCTTCCGCCGGGACGCCATGAAGAAACCCGTTGAGGTGGCGGGCGTCGAGGAGCCGCAGCCCGCAGAGAGCCACAGCTGAGCCAGCATGGCACGCGACTGGCTCTCGACCGCGTCCGGCCGACACGTGGCCGGACGCGCAGCGAACCTCTTTCCCGGCGTGATGATCGCGCTCACTGTCGCGCTCGCGGCGCAGTTCGTGGCCGAGCACCACGGCGCCCCGGCCATGTTGATGGCTTTGCTGTTCGGAATTGCGCTCAATTTCCTGAGCGACTCGACCACGGCGACCCCCGGGATCGGCTTCGCCGCGCGAACGGTTCTGCGCATCGGCGTTGCGATCCTCGGCGCGCGCATAAGCGCCGAGATGCTGATGGCGCTCGGCTGGGAGATGATCGGGCTGCTGCTGACCGGGGTGATCACGACGATCCTGTTCGGTGTCGCATTGGCCCGGCTCATCGGACAGGGACCGCGCTTCGCGATCCTTACGGCCGGGGCGGTCGCGATCTGCGGCGCGTCCGCGGCCATGGCCATCGCCGCCGTCCTGCCCAAGGACGAGCGCTCGGAACGCAACCTCTTGTTCACGGTGCTGGGGGTCACCGTTCTTTCGACCGTCGCGATGATCCTTTACCCGGTTCTGACCCAAGTGCTGGGCTTCGATGACGTGACGGCGGGCGCCTTCATCGGGGCAACGGTTCACGATGTCGCGCAGGTCGTCGGCGCGGGCTTTTCGATCTCCGAACAGGCCGGGGAGACCTCGACGCTGGTCAAACTGATCCGGGTGTCGTTACTGGCTCCCGTGGTGGTCCTGATCGCGCTGTGGTGGCAAGCGCCGGGCGGTGCGCAGGACGACGCACGGCCGCCGATCGTTCCGCCCTTCGTGATCGGCTTTCTCGCCCTGGCGACGCTGAACTCGTTGGGGCTGATCCCCCCGGCGGCACGCGCCGTGCTTGCCCAAGTGTCATCATGGGCACTTCTGACCGCCATAGCGGCCGTCGGTATGAAGACCGACCTGCGCAGCATGTTCCGAGTCGGCGGAGGTGCGATCGCGCTGATCGTGGCCGAAACGGTCTTCCTGGCTGCGCTCGTCCTGGGCGGTATCAGCATCTTGGGGATCGCGCCATGATCCTGGTGCGCTGCGAGCGGGTGCTGGGCGAGCCGCCCTGAGACCCTCGGATCTGCCCGGCTGTCTCTGACCGCGTCCCCGACTCCGCGGCAACGCGAAGTGCGGCGCCCTCCGCAAATGTTGCGCCAACCGCCATACGGTCGAGAACGCGATCCTTGGCTCCATGACACCTGGTGACGGCTGTGCCGGGCGCTCGGTCTTGACATCGTGCCGCTCAAGCGTGCCTCATGACCTTTTCGGGAGCAGCACCCGGATCGGGAGCGCGAAGACAATGTCACGGATCCTGCCGACCGACGATGACACGCACGTCTGTCCCCGTTAGCCCGATATCCGTCCACCGGGAACAACCCGCCGGGATTCTCGATGGATGGCGCGGACGGGGCCACGAAGCAAGCCCACGCCCTGAATCTGCATAATCAGACAACCCCAAGGGAGATCGACCATGATCCGTAACGTCACCGCCGCCTTTCTGACTGCCCTCGTCACCGCGGCGACCGGCCATGCCGAAGGCCGGGTCAGCTTCACCGCGTCGGCCGGAGACATGGGGCAGATGAAAATGACGGAACGCTGGAGGGGCAAGGCCCTGCGGACGGATATCGAGGGGGTCGATGCGTATATGCTGTTGCGCGATGATACCGTCTATTCGATCACCACGGCCGGCGGGCAGCTCATGGTGATGGACCTGCTGCAACTGAAGGATATGCCCGGGGCCGCGCAGGGCGGGAAGCCTTCGAAGAACAACGCGGGCGTCGTCTTCCCCGAACGCATCGAGGATATCCGCGAGATCGACGAGACCCGGGAGATCGCCGGGATCACCGGCGAGGTCTACGACGTCGAATGGACCGCGAGCGACGGCAACGCGCAGACCGACACCGCCGTCCTCACCGATGATCCGCGTCTGCTTGAACACCAGTCGCTCAAGATCCGCCTGATCCGCAAGATCAGCGACGATGAGCCCAATCCCCTTCTGCTGGAACTGGAGGCCCGCGGGCTGGCGGCCTTGTCCTTCGGCGATCGCTTTCTTGTCACGAAGGTCGGGGAGGACGCCGGCCCCGCCGGAGATTTCGAACTGCCGGCCGAACCGATCGACTTCGGCAACATGATGAACATGGGCAACCAGTGACACCGCGAAACGGGCATACCGGGCGGCTCCTGCGACGGGTTGCCGTGCTGACGGCCCTGTGCCTGGCGGCGCTTCCCGTCCGGGCGCAGGACGCTTGCGGCCCTGACGATCCGCCGCCGGTGCCGTTGTGTTCGGTTGGCGGGATGCTGGAGGCGATCAACCCGCCGCAAACACTGGACGTTTTCGGCAACCTCAACCCGGCGGCTTTCGCCGGCGGCGCCAATGCCGACCTGATGCCGGGACAGGCCAGCCTTTCCCTGTCCGGCGGGGTCAGCGCCGGCGGGGCCGCCTGCGCGCGCCACCTTGCCGCCAAGCGCATTGGTGGCAACGACGGGGTGCCCGGCCTGGATCAGGGGACGGTTCAGATGATCGAAAGCCTGTCCGGCGAAGACCTCGACATCCCCACCGCCAGCGGCGGCACGCGACGCGCCGTGTTCGAGGTGTTCAGCCCCAACATCATCTCCTATCAGGGCGGCGGCCTCGGCAAGCCATTGAGCTACCGGCACGGCGGTGTGGGGGGATGGCCGCGCAACAGCGGTGCGCATCTGGTCATCGCCCTCACCAATGCCGGGCCCGGAGATCTGCGCGCCGGGGAAAGCTATCCGGCGCGGGCCGTCGGAAGCGACGGCGACGGTGATCCGGCCGATCTCTTCACGGCCTGGACGGGCCAGATCCGCCCGCGCCCCTACCCACCCCCCAGCGACGAGCAGCAGCGCCGCGAACAGGAGATGGAAAAGCGCACCTGCCACGCCTTGCGCGAGGCCTTCGTGGCCACGCTTGAAAGCGCGGCGGTTCCCCTCGACGCGACGCTGGGGCGGCAGGCCAGGGACATGAACTGCGACCTGGACGGCGTGGGCCAGGCGGGAACCCGAACTCAGGTGCGGGGCGGCACCCTGGCGGGCACGGTTCACATCGAGCGGATCACGGATACCAAGGTGATCGGGCGCTTCGACCTTTCCGGCACCGCCCGGGTCGAACGCGAGCGGCGCACGTGGAGTTCACGCGGGCCCGGCCGTGTCGACATCGACAGCGACGACGGAGAGGCGGCACTTCAGGTGACAGGCCGGTTCGCTGCCCCCAACATGCGCAGCATGGGCTATGCGCGCGTCCCGCTGGAAATCGCGCAGGCGCCCACCAGCGGCGCCGCGCCGGCGCCGGAACTGCGCCTCGTCTCGCACCGGCCGCTGCGCGACGAACAGAACGTGCCATGGGAAAATCCCGGCATCCGCCTGACCTTCGATCGCCCGCTCGATCCGGCCTCGGTCACATCGCAGGCTGTGGCATTGGAAACCGGTCTTGCCAACGGCCAGGGCGGCGCGGTCATGGCCCCTGTCCACGTCCGGGTACGTCTTGCGGGTGCCGAAAGCGTGGTCGTCGCACCGCAAGACCCGCTGCGGGACGGCGTGCGCTATCGCGTGACAGTTCGTGCAGGACCCAACGGAATCCAAGGGGCGGAAGGCGAACAGATGGCCGTCGACCGTGTCTGGGGCTTCGACACGATGGTCGACCTGAACGACAACGAAGGCATGGAGGCGGGGCTGGCGGATCATCTCGTGCAGGCCGAAGGCATCGAGAGTGATACGATCCAGGTCGTGACCGACACGCCACTGGTGCGCGGCAAACCCACGGTGATCCGGGCCTATCCGAAATGGCGCGCCGACCCCCAGATCGCGCCGGGCTGGCAGGTCATGTCCTTCCCCGCGCATCTGCGCGTGCGGCCCGGCGCCCCGGTCGATGCCGCGCTGCTGGCCCCGGAGAAGCGTGACGTGACGGTCCGACGACCGGACGATTTCGCCCCCGAAGAGCGCCGCATGGCGGAAAACAGCGTCAATTTCTTCGGATGGACCCCCGAGTTCGAGGAAGTGAGCACCGTTCGCACCGAGGTCGAGCCGGTGCGCGACTGTGACGGGCCGACGCGCGTATTCTCCGGCTACGAGAACATCCGGTGGGATCCGCTCGACCGCGACCTCGATATCGGCTATGTCTTCGCCCGCGTCGGGCCATGGTACGATTTCGTGCCTCGGGACGTTCTCAACGAGGCCGCACTGACGGCGGCACGCTCGGAACGCTACATGGAGCAGCTTTTCCCGGTGCAATCCGTGGAGATGTCCGAGGCCCCGGCCCCGCCGCCGGACCCGGATCTCAACGAAAGGCTCGTCGCGTCGATCGAGAAGATCTACCAGTTCGAGATGCTGGCCGAGACCTTCTCGGACGACACGATGGAAACGCTCAAAGCCTTCAATGACTTTCTCGCGGCCCCTCCCGCGGTGGCCGAAAAGCTCCGCAAACGCGATGCGGTGCGGTCCGAACTCATGAACGCGGTGCAGGATCACCTGATCAGGAACAACAGCTATGACCGCTTCGATCTTGTTGTGATCTTCATGCCCTTCGAGTGGATCAAGCTCCTGGGCGTCACCGAAATCCCGCTCATCGACGAAGCCGACAACCCGACGAACGAGGCCGCCCAGCCCTACATCGGCATGAGCCTCACCAAGGCGCTGACGGGCGTCCAGCGTATCGCGAACAACGGGGCCATCGCTCACGAGGTGGGCCACGCCTTCGGTCTGGATCACAAGCCGGGGGTGCCGACGGAAGGCGACAAGGCGGCGGTCGCCGACATGCACGAAGACACGCGTTGGGAAGGGATCGAAGGAATGCGCATCGCCCCTGACGGCCGGTCCGGACAAAACAAGTCCTACGAGGACGGCAATGCCGAAACCGAGGAGGAACTGCTGCCCTTGATGTTCCCCCGCGCGCAGCCAAAGGAAAACCAGTTCATTTCGAAGGACCATTACCTTCTTCTGCTGAGAAACCTGAAGAAGGATTTCAAGGCCCTGTCGCCATGAGCTGCCGTGCCGCGGTATCGCGCGATCCGGGTATCAAACGGGCATGCGTGGCCGTGGTCCATGCATCGGCCTCGGGCAGAGAGCGCGCAGCGGCGCCGATCGCCGCAGGCCTGCGGACATCTTATTTGGCGGCCCATCCCTCGACCCCGTCGTGCATCTTGGGTGACGGGAAAGACCCGGTGCAGCCGCAGGCGCGGGGCAAACCGCCCGTCCGAGCGGCGCCCACGAGATCGGCCCCGAGTTTCTGGAGGATCGTCGCCACTACCGCCGGGCGCCGCGCCGCCGCGGCGGGCGCGGATCACGTCGGCGGTTTCTCGAAGGCCCGCGGCTCCACGTAGCCCCCCCGGCCGAGGAGTTGCGCCGCGAACATGCAGGCCGCCGCCCAGCCCGCTCCGGCCAGCCATCCTGCCAGCACATCCGTGGGCCAGTGCACGCCAAGGTAGACACGGCTTACCCCCACCAGCAGCGCGACCACGACCGCCAGGGCGAGGACATAAGCCTTCAGCCGCCGTTTCGGCAGCACGCGCGCGATGAGCACGCCGAGGGTGAGATAGGTGACGGCGGCCATCATCGAGTGCCCGGAGGGAAAGCTCGCGGTGTGCACCAACGTTCCATGCGGCACGAGATCCGGGCGCGCGCGGTCGAAGGCCGCCTTTGCCAGGTCGGAAATCAGCATCCCGCCCCCGGTGGCCACGAGCAGGAAGAGCATGGAGCCGAATTGCCGCCGCAGCAGGAAGAAGCCGGCGACGGCGAGAACCGTGAACCCCAACACGGCGACCCCGCCGAGGGCCGTGAGGTCGCGTCCGACCTGTTCCAGCCAGGGCGGTCCGAGCGGGTCCGCGCGCGCGCCCGGCGACCGGAGCAGCAGGAGAAGGTCGCGGTCGAGGTTGCGGGTTTCTCCCTCCAGCACTTCGTCGGCCAGTTCGGCAAAGGCCCAGAGGGCCAAGACGAAGACCGTCAGGAAGGCCATCGAACTCATCTCGACATTGCGACCCAGCCAGCGCAGGGCCTTCATCGCTTGGTGGCGCATCATTCCCCCTGAACCGCGATGTTGCGGGTGGGGGCCGGCGGCCGGCCCGGATGGCCTCGCGTCGTGCCCCCTGGTCGGGGCACCCGCTACCAGCATCGACGCCCGGACGCCACGACAGAAAAGCCCCGCCGAGCGATGTCCGCGGGGCCGTCGGTTTTCCGGGACAGGGGAAAAGAGCGCGGAATGACCGGGGAGGGTCAGCCGCGGTGCCCGGTCAATGCATGGCGCGCAGGCAAGATTCGCGAAGCAAGTTGCCCGCGGGAGGAGGCCCCGGCGCGGCGGCCGGGGCGGGCCGCGCCTACTGCGTGACGATCTCGGGGCCCATGAAGGTGTTGGGCAGCACCGTGGACAGCCATGGAATATAGGTGATCATGATGAGGAAGACGAAGAGCACCGCCAGGAAGGGCGCGGCGGCGCGCACCACGCGCATCATGGGCATCCCCGCCACGCCCGAGGTGACGAACAGGTTGAGCCCCACAGGCGGGGTGATCATCCCGATTTCCATGTTCACCACCATGATGATGCCCAGATGGATGGGGTCGATTCCCAGTTCGATGGCGATGGGGAAGACCAGCGGCGCGACGATCACCAGCAGCCCGCTGGGTTCCATGAACTGCCCCCCGATCAGCAGGATGATGTTGACCACCACCAGGAACATCACCGGCCCCAGCCCGGCGGCCAGCATGGCGTTCGCGATCTGCTGGGGGATCTGCTCGTCGGTCAGGACGTGCTTGAGGATGAGCGCGTTGGCGATCACGAAAAGCAGCGTGACCGTCAGCTTGCCCGCCTCGAACAGGGTGGTCTTGGTGTCGGGATGGACAAACGCGGTGACGAGCGCCTGGGGTTTCTGCAGAAGGCGCAGGTTGCCGCCCCGCTCGGTCCCGACCGCCAGCGGCCCCATATCCTTGTAGACGAAGCTGGCGATGAAGAAGGCGTAGACGGCGGCCACCGCCGCGGCCTCGGTCGGGGTGAAGATGCCGCCGTAGATGCCCCCCAGGATGATGACGATCAGGAAAAGCCCCCAGGCCGCGTCGCGCCCGGCGGCCCAGATCTCGCACCAGCCTTTCCACTCGCCCTTGGGCATGCCGCGCAGCCGCGCGATGACGTAGATCGCCGTCATCAGCATCAACCCTGCCAGAAGGCCCGGGATCACGCCGGCCAGGAACATCCGCCCGACCGAGACCTCGACGGCGGCGGCATAGACCACCATCACGATCGACGGCGGGATCAGGATGCCAAGCGTGCCGGCGTTGGCGATCACGCCGGCGGCGAAATCGCGGGTATAGCCCACCTGCCGCATGCCCGCGATGACGATCGAGCCGATGGCCACGACCGTGGCCGGAGACGACCCTGACAGCGCGGCGAAGAGCATGCAGGCGAAGACGCCGGCGATGGCCAGCCCGCCGTGCAGGTGGCCCACGCAGGCGATGGAGAACCGGATGATCCGCTGCGCCACGCCGCCTGTCGTCATGAAGCTGGAGGCGAGGATGAAGAAGGGAATGGCCAGAAGGGTGAAGTGCCCCTCGAAGGCCTCGAACAGGGTCTGCGCGATGGAGGCGAGCGAGCTTTCCGAAAACAGCAGCAGGAAGATCGTCGAGCTGAACCCCAGGGCCACGGCGATCGGCACGCCGATCAGCAGCAGGCCGATCACCATCACGAAGAGAAGCACCACTTCCATCAGTCACGATCTCCTTGCTGGACATCGGCGTCGTAGATCTCTTCCTCGACCTCGTGGCTGGCGACCAGGCGGTCGGCGCGGCCGTGCCAGACCGCCACGGCGGACTGGGCGAACCGGAAGGTCAGCAGCAGCATCGAGAGCGGCAGGACGAGGTAGGGCACGACCTTGGGCATCTTTTCGTATTCCTCGCCGTAGTTGATGAGATCCTCCAGGAACCGCAGGGGCTCGATCATGGGCACGCTCTGCACCTCGTAGAAGCTCTGGCTGCGCGCGTCGTGGTCGAAGCCGGTGGGAAGCCAGCGGCCCGACGTGGGCGGCAGGTCGGCGAAGACCGCCCAGTAATCGTAGGCGCCTTTCAGCAGCAGGAGCGAAAAGACCAGGCAGACCGTGACGGAGATCAGCCCGAGCACCCTGCGCGCGCGCGACGAGACCATGTTCACGATGGCGTCCACGCCCAGGTGCGCGTTCTTCTTCACCGCGTAGGAGGCGCCCAGAAGCACCAGCCAGGCGAAGAGGAACACCGTGAGTTCCAGCGCCCAGAGAATATTGGAATTGAAGAGGTAGCGCATGACGACATTGGCGAAGGTCACAAGGGTCATGAGACCCAGAATGAGGGCGATCACCGTCTCCTCGATCCGGTCGATCAGGGATTGGCCCGGCTTCATGTCTTCCCTCCTCGTCTGTCGGTTGTTTGAAAAGGGCCGGCCCTGTCCCCGTGCCTGTGCCGCAAGACCCGTCCCGGGCCTGACCCGGGACCTCGCCTCGCGCTGTCCGCGAGGCCCCGGCGCGGGGGCCGGGGCGCGGAACGGCAGGGCCGCCGGTGGTGGCGGGGCACGCTGTTCCGGCGCGCCCCCGACCGTTACATGCTGGCGTTGATTTCCTGGGCGGCGTCGATGTTTTCCTGCCCGACGTCGTCCTTGAACTGCTCCCAGACGGGTTTCATCGCCTCGACCCAGTCCTGGCGCTGCTCAGGCGTGAGAGTGCGCACGGTCGCGCCGGCGTCGATGATCGCCTGCTTGGCCTCCATGTTCACTTCGTGCGCCTTGGCGTTGCGGGTCTGGGTGACCTCGTCGAGGATGGTCAGGAACTGCTCGCGCACGTCCGCATCAAGGCCTTCCAGCCAGTCGATGTTGGTCACGACGAGGTAGTCGATGATGCCGTGGTTGGTTTCGGTCACGCCGTCCTGCACCTCGAAGAACTTCTTGCCCCAGATGTTGGACCAGGTGTTCTCCTGCCCGTCCACGACGCCCTGCTGCAGCGCGCCGTAAACCTCGGAGAAGGCCATCTTCTGCGGGTTGGCGTCCAGTGCGCGGAACTGCGCGACCAGCACGTCGGATTGCTGCACGCGGAATTTCAGCCCGGCGGCGTCCTCGGGCTCGATCAGCGGCTGGTTGGCCGACATCTGCTTCATGCCGTTGTGCCAGTAGGCCAGCCCCTGCAGGCCGCGGCGCTGCATGCTGTCCAGAAGCGCCTGCCCCCGCTCGGAGGCCTGGAAGGCGTCCACTGCATCGATGTTCTTGAACATGAAGGGCAGGTCGAACAGGCGGAACTTCTTGGTGAACTTCTCGAACTTCGACAGCGAGGGCGCGGCCAGCTGCACGTCGCCCTGCAGCATCGCCTCCAGCACCTTGTTGTCGTTGTAGAGGGTGGAGTTCGGGAAGACCTCCATGCACATCTTCCCGTCCATCTCCGCGTTCACCCGCTCCTTGAGCAGTTCCGCGGCGATGCCCTTGGGGTGACGGTCAGTGTTGGTGACGTGGCTGAACTTGACGACGATCTCCCCGTCGTCGCAGGCCGCGGTGGCGGCGGTGGCGCTGACGGTCAGCGCAACGGCCGTGGTGGCAGCAGTCAGGAATTTCATCTCGGTTTCCTCCCAGATCCGATGTGGATTGCAGCATACGCCCCGAAAAACCCGGGACGCGGTGCGCATATCGTTGGCAAAGCTTGCGCTTGGCTCAAGCCTGCTTTGCAGGAAAATCATGCGTCTTGGAAAATTTCGGAAAAACAGAGGGTTGTTAAGGCTTCCGTAGGGCAAGGCGCCTTGAGTCGACGGCGGTTGTGCGGGTTGCCGCACAGCCCCCTCGCCGGTCTGTGCGGGAATCCGCACGGATCAGCGGCGGTAATCCTCGGCGCGAATCCCGTAGCGGGCCAGCTTGTCATAGAAGGTCTTGCGCGGCAGTTTCAGCGCCCGGGCGGCGGCCGAGGCCCGGCCGTTCTGCCGGGACAGGGCGGCGACGAGCAGGGAGCGCTCCACCCGGGCCATCTGTTCGCTCAGCCCAAGCTCTGCATCGGGCTCGCTTTCATCCGGCATGCCGAGGACGAAGCGCATGGCCGCGCTCATCAGCGAGCGCGCGTTGCCCGGCCAGTCCTGCGCCATCAGCCGCGCCAGGTGGTCGGGCGTGACCTCCGGCGACGGCAGCCCGGCCTGTTCGGCCGCCTGAGCGACATAGTGGCGAAAGAGCACGGGAATGTCCTCGGGCCGCTCCGAGAGCGCGGGAATGCGCACGGGCATCACCTCAAGACGGTAGTAGAGTTCGGGATTGAAGCCACCGATATGGGCGGCCGCGCCAAGATCCGCGGTGGTGCCCGCGATGAGGCGCGGGCCGCCGTCCCCCTCCAGCCGATCGAGTAGGCTGTACTGCACCTCGGCCGCCAGGGCGTCCACGTCTTCCAAGAACAGGGTCCCGCCGCTTGCGGCCTGCAGGGACTGCGACAGGCCCACGGCATTCAGGGCCGCAGCGGGGCGCCTGACGAAGGGGCCGGTGGCCTGGGGCGACATCAGGTGGATCACCTCGGCCACTTTGGAGACACCGGCCCCCGGCGGGCCGGTGACCAGCACCTCCGCCCCGGTGCGTGCCACGCTGCGCACCCGCGCGCGCAGATCCTCGGCCAGCGGGGAGGTGCCGAAGATCATCCGCGCGGCCGGATCGCCGGTTTCCAGCTGCGTCTTGAGCCTGCGGTTTTCCAGAACCAGGCCCCGGGTCTGCAGGGCGCGGGACAGCACCTGGGCCAGATCCTCGGGCGCGCAGGGCTTTTCGAGGAAATCGAAGGCGCCCTGACCCATGGCCTCGACGGCCATGGGGATGTCCCCCTCCCCGGTCAGGAGGATGACGGGCAATTCGGGGTCCACCGCGCGGGCGTGCCCCAGCAGGTGAAAGCCGTCGCGGCCCGGCATGCGGATATCCGACAGGATGACGCCGGCGAACTCTGGCGCGATATGATCCTTCGCCTCGATGAAGGAGCCAGCGGTGATCGCAACGAAATCGCGCAGTTCCAGTGTCTGGCTGAGCGCCTCGCGCACCGCGGCGTCGTCATCGACGACAAGCACCGTCTCGGGGGTCATGCGGCGGCCTCCGGGGCGGGCGCGGCTTCCAGTTCCACCAGGAACACGGCGCCCCCGCCTTCGGCATTGCGGCCGCGGATTTCGCCGCCGAAACTCTGCACGAGCCCATAGGAGATCGACAGGCCCAGCCCCATCCCTTCGGCCCCGCCGACCTCCTTGGTGGAGTAGAAGGGATCGAAGATCTTCTCCGGCTCGGCGATGCCGGGGCCGGTGTCGCGCACCGCCACCACGACCGGGTCGCCCGGGTGCAGGGTGATCTCGATGCGTTTATCGGCGCTTTGCGCCATGGCGTCGGCGGCATTGGAGAACAGGTTGACCAGGACCTGGCCGAGCCGTACCTCGCCGCCCTGGACCCAGACGGGATGATCGGGACGGTCCCACCGGATCGTCACCCCGTCGCGACGCAAGCGGGTTTCGGAGAGCTCCAGCGCCTGGTCGATCACCGCGGTGATGTCCACGCGGGTGACGGGCTCGCTTTCCTGGCGGGCAAAGGCGCGCAGGTTTGAGATGATGCGCGCCATGCGCGCTGCCAGCGCCGAGATACGCGCCAGGTTGGACCCGGCCTTGTCGGTCTTGCCGGCCTGGACAAACTGCGCCCCGTTGTCGGCGAACTGCCGGATCGCCATGAGCGGCTGGTTGAGTTCGTGGCTGATCCCGGCCGAGATCTGCCCCAGGGCGCTGAGCTTGCCGGCCTGCACCAGATCGTCCTGCGCCTTTTTCAGGGCCGCCTCGGCCTCCTGCCGTTCGGAAACCTCGCGGCGCAGGGCCCGGTTGGCGGCGGACAGCTTGGCCGTGCGTTCGGCCACGCGGGTTTCCAGCTGCGCGTTGGCGCGGGCGAGCGCCCTGCGCCGCTCGGTGATCTGGAGGATGACCGCGCCGAAGGCAAGGCAGAGCGCGGCAAAGACCGACGCCTGAAGCCCCGCCACCCATTGCGACGGCGCAGTGTCCATCAAGGCATGCCCGGTCATCCCGATCACCGGCAGGGGCCGGGCGACATGCAGGGCGTTGGCGGGTAGATAGTCCCCCCAGTCCATCGACCAAAGTTCGTGCCCGCCCGTCCGCCGCGCCGTGAAGGCGGGGGCGGGGCCCTGCGGCGGATGCAGGCCCGCGCCGCTCTGCCGCCAGTCCAGCAGTTCGGCGCGGTTGGAGATGAAGACCCGCCCCGCCTCCTGCGTGAAGAAGACGGGCGGGGTGCCGCCGATCCAGTCCCACTCAAGCTCGGCAATGTCGGCAAGGACGACGAGCGCGCCCGCCACCGCGCCGTCGGCGGTGAAACGGGGCGCGGCGAAAAGATGGGCGCGGGGCCCGCCAGCGCCGATGCGGGCCTGCGCCGAGCCCAGGGCGCCGTTCATGGCGCGCTGGAAATGGGCCGCGCCGCGCAGGTTGTCGGGGCCGATCCCGGCCTGCGCCAGCACTTCGCCGGAAGGTCCGGCATAGAGCATACCCAGGGCCCCGGTCTTGTCAGCGGCTTCTTGCAGAAGCGCATCGGCGCCGTCCCCGCCGGCCGCCAGGCGCGGATGATCGGCCATCAGGACCGCCAGTTCGCGGTAGCGCCGGAGCTGCCCGGTGAGCCGGTCGGCCGCAAGCGCCAGGTCGGCGCGGCCCTGCTTGGCCAACTGGTCAAGCGCCTGGCCGTAGCCATAGTGCCAGACGCCCACCGTGCAGGCGGCGACCGTGGTCACGAACAGGCCGATGGCCAGAATGCGCGCGCGCAGCCGGGTAAGCATGGCCCTTCTTAGCAAGCGCGCCGAGGACTTGACCAGACGCCGCGGGCTTGAACCGGCACGATTTGACGGCCCGCGCCGCCGAACGGGCGCAGGGCCTCCACCCCGCTTGTATCCGTCTTCTGCACCGCCTCTACCTGCTGCAGGTTCCGGACGAAGCCTGCGGGTCTTTCCAGCGTTGTATCCGCCTTGTGCTTGGCCGAAATGCGGGAAAACCTGCCCCGTCATTGCGCCGCTTCAGCGGGGGCGCTCCAGGCTCCATGCCGCGGGAAAGCGAGTGCCAGGTAGGACAGGACGCGCCGGTGGGCCGCGCCACGCGTGAAGCGGTCGGGATACATCAGGATATTCAGCCACAATCCGTCGAACAGCCCTTCGAGGGTCGCGGCGACGTCCTCGGCACAGATTCCGTGATAGCCACCCTCTTGGATCACCGCGCGGCACAATTCCGCGCAGATCTCCTGGCGCTCCACGTCGATCCCGGCCGAGATATCGCGGTAGGATTTCCGGTGCGTGGTATCTCCGAAAAAGGCGAACCAGACGGCCAGCTTCTTGCGGTTGCAGATGCGGGGATGGAACTGGGCCTCGATGATGGCGCGCAGCTTTTCGGCGGGGGCAAGGTCCGTCCTGGCCGTCTTTCGCATCCAAAGCGCGCGGTGCTCCTGTGCCAGGAATTTCAGCGTTTCCGCGAGCAGCGTGTCCTTGTTCCTGAAATGGAAGTTGACCAGCCCCAACGACAGCCCGGCCTCACGGGTGACAGCCGTCAGCGTCGTGCCGGGGATACCGTGCCTGCTGATCACGGTGACCGTCGCGTCGATCAGTTGCCGGCGGCGCGCTTCCGGGGGTGCAGTGCGAGGGGAATTTTCCGTCAAGTGTCGGGGCATGCGGCACACTCATTGAATGTCTATTCAATCAATTCCTTGATTTCTTCGTCACGTCAATTCAAGAATTTGATCAAAAATACCGTCCATCACAGGGAGCCGCACCATGACTGACCCACTTCCCAGCCACGCCCAGGCCGTCATCATCGGCGGCGGATCCATCGGCTGCAATCTGGCCTACCACCTGACCAAGCTGGGCATGACGGATGTCGTCATCCTTGAGCGCGACAAGCTGACCTCGGGCACAACCTGGCATGCCGCCGGCGAGATCGTGCCGGCCGTGCTAAGCGCGGAATGGGAATGCGAGCTTTACCGACACGGCCGCGACCTGATCGCGTCGCTTGAGGCCGAGACAGGCCAGGCCACAGGGTTCCGGCAGGTGGGCTACATCCAGCCCGCCGACACGCCCGAGCGGCTCGAGGAGATGCGCCGAGGCGCGGCCTTCATGAATCGCTTCGGCATCGAGGTGCACGAAATCTCGCCCGGCGAGGCCGCCGAGAAATTTCCCATCGGGAATTTCTCGAACACCATCGCCGCGTTCTGGTATCCGCATGAGGGCCGCACCAACCCGGTGGACACGACGATGGCCCTCGCCCGCGGGGCGCGGAGCCGGGGCGCGCGGATCATCGAGGATACCCGCGTCGAGGACATCCTGACGCGAGAGGGCCGCGCAGCGGGCGTGCGCACCGACAAGGGCGAGATCGCAGCCGAGCACGTGATCATCGCGGCCGGGATGTGGTCGCGCCAGATCGGTGCGCGGGCCGGGATCAACCTGCCCTTGCAGGCGGCAGAGCACTATTACCTTCTTACCGAGCCCATGGCGGGATGCACGCGCGACCTGCCACTTCTCGAAGATCCGCATACCCTTGCCTATTTCCGCGAAGAGGTGGGCGGGCTGCTGGTGGGGCTGTTCGAACCCGGCGCCACCCCCTGGCACGTCGGGGCGATCCCCGAGGACTTCTCCTTCGGCGAGATCGCGCCGGACTGGGACAGGCTGGCACCGCATCTGGAGACCGCGTTCGGCCGGGTGCCCACCGCAGCCAATGCCGGCCTGCGCAAACTCTTCTGCGGGCCCGAAAGCTTCACCCCCGACCTGGCGCCGCTGGTTGGAGAGGCGCCGGGGCTGCGCAACTGCTGGGTGGCAGCCGGCCTCAATTCGCTGGGAATCCTGTACGGTCCCGGCATCGGCATGGCGCTGGCGCAATGGATCGTGGATGGACATTGCCCCGTGGACCACACGGCCTTCAATGTGGACCGCTTCGCCGACGGCAGCCACAACACCCCCGCTTTCCGCCGTGCCCGCACGCCGGAATTGCTGGCCAAGAGCTTCGGCGCGCATTTCCCGAACGAGAGCTTCACGACAGCGCGCGGTCTCAAGCAATCGGTGCTGCATGCCCGCCTCCAGGCGCAAGGCGCCCATTTCAGCGAAAGCCATGGCTGGGAATTGCCGGACTGGTTCGCGCCGACGCCGGAGCAGGCGCGGGTCGAGGCATACAGTTGGGGCCGCCAGAACTGGTTCGACTGGCACGCCGCGGAACACCGCGCCGCGCGCGAGGACGTCGTCTTGATGGACATGTCTTCGATGGCGAAGTTCCTTGTCCAGGGGCGCGGTGCCTGCGCCCTGCTTAGCCGGATCAGTTGCAATGACGTCGACGTGATCCCGGGCCGTGTGGTCTATACCGCATGGACCAACGCGTGGGGCGGTTTCGAGGCCGACCTGACGGTCACCCGGCTGGCCGAGGACCGGTTCCTCGTCGTGGTGGGCGAGAACAGCCACGGCCACACCGAGACCTGGATGCGCCGTCATGTCGGCGCCGCCGACTGCGTGACCATTACCGACATCACCGCGGGCGTGACGCAGATCAACGTGCATGGCCCCAAGGCACGGGCCCTCATGCAGAAGATCAGCGACGCGGACCTGACCGATGCCGGGTTCCCCTTCATGTCCGCCCGGCAGATCGACGTCGGCTTTTTCGAGGTGCTGGCCCTTCGGGTGACGTACGTCGGGGAACTGGGGTGGGAATTGCACGTGCCCGCTCTGCACGCCGTTCAGGTCTATGATCTGCTCATGGAGGCCGGCCGCGATCTGGGCGCGCGTAACGCGGGGATGCAGACGTTATCCTCGCTCCGGCTCGAAAAGGCCTATCGCGATTTCGGCGTCGACGTGGACAACACTGACACCCCGATCGAGGCTGGCCTGGGATTCGCCGTGAAACTCGACAAGCCGGGCGGATTCATCGGCCGGGACGCGCTCGCCGACATCAAGGCGCGCGGCGTGCCCAAGCGGCGCATGCTGCAATTCCTGCTGGAAGACCCCCGGCCACTCCTGCATGGAAACGAACTGATCTGCCTGAACGGCAAGGAGGTCGGCCACCTGCAGGTGGGCGCCTACGGCCACAGCCTTGGCGGCGCCGTCGGCATTGGCTTCGCGGAGAGCGACACGCCGCTCACCGCCGAGAGGGTCAAGGCCGGCAATTGGGAAATCGCCATTGCCGGCGAGAGGTTCAAGGCGACGGCGTCGCTGAAACCGCTGCTCGATCCGGGTATGTCGCGGGTCAGGTGTTGATAGCCGACACCGCGGCACCGCCCCCCGGCGCTTTCCGGCGGTGCAGCGAAAGCAAAGGGGGTGAATCGGCGCCCGTCTGCCCGCCGCACGGTCCACGACCGGCGGCATTCGATCGAACACGCGGAAGCGACAAGGCACCTCGATACATTTGCGGCCCCTTTCGCGGTGCGCGGCCTTACCGAACCAGGCAGAGGGTATGGATGACTTTGATCTCCTCCGCGAAGTCCGCGTTGCCGGGCAAATATTGCCGCGGCGGCGTAACGTGGTGCCTGCTCCAAAGGCCATCGCGTTCCAGGCGCGCGATCGTTTCCGCGAAGCCGCGCTTGTCCCAAAGATCGCTGCGCTGCGTGAAGGTGATGGCACCGCCCTGCCGGACGCAGCGGCACAGGTCCCGCAGAAGGGCTTCGGCGTCGTCGATATACGTCAGCACCCCGACCGAAGCGGCAGCGTCATAGGCGCTGTCCTTTACCGGCAGGGGGATATCCTGAAGGTCGTGATGCATCAACCGGGCATATCCTCCGCGCCGGTTCGCGACATGAAGGGAGGCCGCCGAGATGTCGATCCCGTCTACGGCGAAGTCGCCGCGTTCGTTCAGCGCCTGCGCCATCAGACCGGTGCCACATCCGACATCCAGAATCCGCGCGCCATCGTTCAGATGAGGCGCGAGCAGGTCACGAGCATCCCCTGGGGCCTGGTACTGCCACTCGACCAGTGCTTCGTCGTATGCCTCGGCCCAGTCGTCATAGTAGCTCTCGACCGCACGGGAATCCGTCGTGCCCTCGCGCAGGGATGTGAGAGTGGAGTTCTCGGATCCGTGATGGCGGCGCATGATGATCTCCTTGGTTGTTCGACCCCGCGTTGCATATCCGGATGACGGTCTGACGGTCGTGCTCCGGGGCCCTGTCACCCCCGGTGGTAGGCGGTTCTGCCGGGCAAGGCAAATCCGGCTTTCCGGACGGTCCCGCGCCAAACGGTCATTCGCGTCGTGGTTGGTCGAGGCCGGCTCGGGACGCCGGGACGAAGCTCTTGTCGCTCAGCATGTGTCTCCCTGGCAGCGTCGCGTTCTGAACCCGCAGAGAATCTCAATAATAGATCCGCTGATCGGCGGCCATCCTGGCTCTAGCCTTCTGCGATCCCGGCCGACCTTGTGCGCAACGAGAAGGCGATCCGTGATGGCCTGTAACAGCACTTTTGCTCGTCCAGAATGCGGTGGCTGAAATAGCATGCCCGTCTTTGACGAAGGTGAAGGGGCGTGAAATCGTCCACGGCTCCTAGCTCTTGCAAAAAACTGGAGCGGTACCAATGGCTTATCTGAATAAATGGTGCCCGGGGGCGGCATCACAGTGAATATTAAAAACAACGATTTATGAACTGGTGGGACACTTTTTTGTCCCACAGTTTGCTGGATTTTTCTGGTTTCGTGTCCCACCACGATACGCCGGTTCCGAAGCACGCACGAGGTAGTAAACAGGCTCGTCTTTCGGATTCAGCTTCCTTCGCCTGCGCCCTATTGCTGGCGTTCCGTTTTTGCATTTTTCCTTGCTTGTGTTCATTCGCCTCGGCGCACCAGACTGGATTACAAGTTCCATGGATATGAATCCTGCAAATGGCCCTGCGCCAGGGGTAGGACGTGCTCCAGCCGGTACTGCCAGTGACCGTCCGCATTGGACGGGTTCGTGATTTCGTAATGTCGGCCGCCAACGCCAACTAGATACTGGCCGAATCGCTGACGCAGCAAACGCATGGCGGCCGAGGAGTAGTCCCGGACTTCTGTTTCGATATCGACGGGCTCTTCGCCAGCGTCCTCCGCCGCTTGGTTGGCCTCATTCAGCGTCGCGTACCAATGAGTGAAATCGTAGAGGAACGGGGTCGTGATCCTGTCCGCGACTTCATACTCGCCGCAGCCGCTGCAGATCATGACAAGGGCCTGATCGTTCGACCACCGGCTGTTGCCTTCGTCGTCGTAATTCTCGCCGAGAAGCATGCCGGTCGGCAGAATGCGCCCCTGCCCGCAGACCTGGCAGAACGGAAAATTGATATCGACGAGCTCGAAGGCACTGCCGTCCCAGACGGCGATGCGGTAGCGGTAATCGTCGGCCTGAAACGGCTCGTAGGTAGAGAGCTTCTTGAAATCGATGTTGGTCGTGACATCGATACGGTTCACGTGGCCGTCGATCTCGCCGGTGAAGTCTGTGGCGTCGCCCACGTCGAGGGCCGGCGTAAGGCGATAGGTCTTGCTGTACCGATCGAAGAATTCCAGCTCGGCTTTTAGACCGGCATAGCCCTGCGGCCCCAGGGTCTTCTTGTAGCCGTCAAGCCATTGCCGCGCTGTCGTCGGATCGGTCGTCATTTTCGACATCACGATCCGGCGCTTTTCGTTATAGACCTGCGCGGGGTTGTTCTGCCTGGCCGCCTTCACCTTGCTGTTCATCAGTCCTTACTCCGACGCGCCGGCGTGGCCTGATCGCGGTCCGATCCGAAACTCCGGTGCCGCTGTGAGTTCGTCTACCAGTTCGCGCGCACGCCCGACCGCGCTGATCCGCAAAACCGCAATCCGCACGGGCACCGTCATCGATACCGCGTCGGAGAGATTGCCAGCCTGTATCCGGCAAGAAAGCGCGCCCTGTGCTCCGTCCTGATCCGGATGAAGGAAGATTTCTCCAAAGAAGGGCTCTTCACCGTCATCGTGGCGCCACTGATCGCATTCGAGGCTGTAAGACTCCAGCGGCGTCATCGGGCGTTTGGGTTTGTAATAGAACGCATTGGCGTCCCGTGGCGTGGGATGGAGTTGCCTATGGAGCAGGTCCACGGACGGTCCATAGGTGCCGCGCAGGGGATCATGCAGCCCCAAACCGGCCAGCCCCGACCGGCCAAACATGTCGAAGGCGCTGCCTGAGGTGAACGGGGACAAAGCGCTCACCGTCCGCCGCCGTCCCTGCGGCGGGGCCGGCGGCCGCGGCAAGCGGATTTTGTCTTCCGCTTGCCCTTCCTCATCATCACCGTCCTCATCGTCGTCATCATCACGGCGGGCGGGCTGCCAGATCAGGAAGTTCCCGCGCGCCTCAATCGTGACCAGCGCATCGGTTGCCGGGCGGGTACCGGTGTTCTCCGCGAGAAATATGAATGTCAGCGGGGCCGCGGCCGCCTGCAAAATGTGGTGCAGACCGCGCAGGGCCTTTTCGCAATCGTCCAGCCACTGCGGGTAGGACTGGTCACGATATTTGGCGATCTCGTCCTCTGAAGCCGGCACGAACTCTTCTTTCATGCCAGCAATAGGCATAAGGCCAGCGCGCGCAGGTCTTTCCGCCGGTTCGGTCGAACCGAAATCCGTTTCGATCGGAAAGCGCTCTTTCACGCGCGCGAGTAACTCTTCGACTTCGCTGTCGGTCAGCGGCTCATAGACAGTGTTGGTGGTCTCATAGCGCTCGATGTTCTCATCGCCGAGCCCGAGGCAGCGCACGGCGAAGGCAGGCTCGGTTTTTCTGAGCCGGACATTTTCGGACCTGAGTGCCGCCAGCTCTTTTTCGGCCTCGGTGTTTTCCGGGGGCAGAAGCCAATCGTCAGGGATCATCTCGGCCGCGAGCCCCAGACTCTTCGCCGTGAACAGCGGCGTCGTATCATGTGTCAGAAGGCGCACGTTCCGGTCGCCGTCCTGTGATGCGAACGCATGGACGGTGCCGATCAACTGATCGTCGCGCTCCTGGTAGTTCAGGCGATCTTCGAGCTCCTTGCTCTGCTGGTGATGAAGCTCGACGGAAAGGATGACGCGCGGCGCATGTTCACGAACGATTTTCTGCCCGTCGGCCAGAATCTCGCGAAACATGGCAGAGGCCTTGCGGGCGCGTCTCCCGAGACGATCGTTGCCCCTGTTTTTCTGGTTGTCGATCTCACGCAGCACAGGGGCGGACACGATGATGCGCACCTCCTCGAAGGCGCACCACATATCCCAGTCCAGTTGTTCCAGCGGGCGGCACTGGATCAGCAAGTTGGTATCCGCAAAGAGATAGACTGTCGCGTCGCTCAATCCTGCCTCCGCAATCTCAGCAGATTCATGATCGCAGCGCGCATCACTCCCTTCAGTTCAGCAGCCACAACAAACCATTTCGCTAGCCCGCGCGCAAGGCGAGGACGGCCATCGAACTGAAAACCCATACTGAGGAATCGCTTGGGTACCGCGGACGATCCAATATCCCCGAGGAGATGGCTGGATGTGAGAATTTTGAACATTGAACTACCATAAAGCATGATCGCAAGATTTTGTATGGGTTTTCATTCCTTACACCTATTGTTGTGGAAAAACCCGAAACCAAAGTGCCTCGATAGATAAAGCATTGACCCCAAGGCAACGACCGATTTCAGCGGGTGCCCCACTTGTTAAGCGTCATCGTCAGGCTGCCCTAGGAGCACCTCCCGATCCGTGTCGTCTGCAGCACGATATGACTGGATCGCACCGAAGACTGCTCTGTCTCCTTTAACGACACCGTCTACAAGTTCCTTGAGACATGCTGACGTCCCAACCATTGTGCCGATGTAACCCGCCCGGATAAAATCAAGAAATGGTCCTCGCTACAAATAGCATCCCGACAGGCTCTCATAGCTCACTCGGATGGCGCCGCGTGGCCCCTTAGTCGGGATCATTCGGAGCTATTAAATTGAAAAACGACCAGTGGATTCTTCTGCTCCAAGCGCCGCAAAACCTCTAGCCAATCATCCTTCTTTCGTGTTTTGTCTTATTCTTCCATTCAGTCTTCCGGGTTCAATACCGCATTGCGCGAAATAATCGTCAGTGATCGTGCGCCTCTTGTTAGCGCAACGTACAGCTCTTTTCTGGATAGGGATGTGGCATCAAGAACGATCGCGTGATCGAATTCCAGTCCCTTGACCAACAAAGTTGTGCCAATGAGTTTGCGCCGCCCGACCGGACGGCCCTTATAGCGAAACTCGCCCTGATAAAGCTCGGCGGCTTCGGACAAGGAGAGCTCGGGGTGCAAAGCGCTCTTGCCCAGAACACCCAATGCCCGGTGAAACAAATCGCTGCGGACGATTTCTACGGCAGCGGTTTTCTTGAGTGCTAAGAGGAAGCTGCGCGCAGCATCGGCGCTCGGCGCGGCCAGATAGGTATTCGCCATTCGGGCTGCGTTCGGATTGCGGGTATTCACCTGGATGTTGACATGCTCGCCCCGACGTGTCCCTGCAGGGAGGTTCGCATCCACAGCTGTCATACATCTCTTGGCAAATTCGATGATTTCCTTGAGACGATCCGCGTCTGTCCCTGCTTCCTCGACCTTACGAATGAAAGAGAAGAGGTCTTTCCCCTCGACTTCCTCTATCGACGAATACCGGCCTCCAAGGTTGCGCGACAGCGTATGGCACTTGACCTTGTATTCCTGGCTTCCCCCATGAATTGCTATAATCTTGTGGGCGCCATCACATTCAAAATACCGGCAAGTATTGCCTTGTGATTGTATAAGTCCTTGTGGATCAGCGGGACCATGGACGTATCTAACGGAGTCTGGGCGAGCGGCGTTTAGGTCTATCGGTTGCCCGCCCTCAAGGCGGGTCCGGGCATCTCGGAGCCAAGCGCCGAGATCATTCGCACCCACTTGGTCCCAACGGTGAGGCACCTCTAGCGTGCCAAGCCTTTCAAAGTGACCTTCAACGTCACGCGTCCAGTCTATGGAGTCTTGTCCGGCAAAGTCGAAAATGCCTTGCAGCGGGTCTCCGAGTATCCGGCATGGCAGGTCGCGGGCCAATCTTAGGACGATAGCATGCTGAGCAACCGAGCAGTCCTGGTACTCGTCTACATAAAGGCCGCCATAGGAAGCGCGAACAATTCTGCGGATGAACTCCTGATCGAGCAGCTGTGCAACGTCCTCGTAGAGCGCGCTCCAACGCGCGTTGTCGGCAGGACGTTCTTCTGTCCAGCCGGATGTCTGCTGGTAGGACAGTGCGAGCCGTAACGACCAGCTAGCGATGGTATCGATACGATATTGCCGATCACTGACGCCAAGGGCGCGCATCTTGGCGCGTAGTGCGTTTACGCCCGCGTAGGTGTGCGTCAGGATCATTTGCCGCCGTTCACTCCGAGCCGTGGACGCAGCGATCAAGTGTGTCTTACCGTATCCCGCGGGCGCGACGACATAACCGGCGCCTAGATGTGCAGCGAGAACAGCGGATAACTCACACATTGTCGATCCAGCCCCGCAAGCTGGTCAGCTGCCGGACCAAATCGCTTTCACGAATTGCGTTATCGTCAAGATGGCCGGAAATCGCGTCCGCCCATTCGCGAGCGCGACTCTGCCGTTTGAACCATTCACTGGCCTTGGCCGCTTTGCCCAATGCCGTGCGCAGCGCGGGTGAGTCTTCCCATGCTTCGAAGTCCCGATTGAACCCCTGCCCAAACTTGGACTGAACCTGGTCGACCAGGCGCGCGTCGTCGTTCCATAGACGTCGTGCAGCGTTGAAGGATGCCATGACCGCAGCCCATGAAAGGTCCGCAAACACGCGCTCTTCGATCGACAGCGCGTCATTCCACTTTACGACAGTGATGCCGGCATCGCGAAGAGCTTGTGCATCGGCATCCGAGAATTCCGCCGGTGCGTCGGAATCTGCCAAGACTGCGACGTGATATCCAAGCGCTTTCAGGTTCTCGGCAATTTCTCTTACCTTGTTCCCACCGTTTGCGTCGAACAATGCAACGCCCTGATAAGCGAATGAATTACGGTTCTCTTCCGAGACCCAGTGGTCATCCAGCCCGCGCAAGAAGCCGACTTCGGTCGCTCCCTCACAGACGACAATCTTCGGTGCGAGAAACGCTTCGGCGCCGGAGCGGATTTTGCCCTGAACAGAATCCGCAATGCCCGGCTTGTTTGCGGCCACCACATTAATCCGTCCGTGGTCGCAATGAACAATATGTAGATCATCAACCGTCAGCTCGCGCAGAACAACGGGCGAGTGCGTTGTCAGGAAGTACTGTCCGTTCGCATCGTCGCTCAAATGCTTTAGCAACCTCGCGATCCGGTGAGGCTCAAGCCCGACCTCAACCTCATCAAAAAGGGTGACATGCGGTGATTGCAGCGCCTGTTTCTGAAGTCCCGTCGTTAGCATCCGTTTGGAGCCAAGCCCAAGTCGGCGCAACGGCATGTCACCGTCATGAAGGGCAAGGCCTGCCCTACGGACATTGATCGCATCAGTATCAAGATGCGCCTTGTAGGATACAGAGACATTGACCCCAAGCGCTCGGGCGGTCCTCTCCGCAGAACTAGCAACCGCATCGAAGTCGGTCAAATCATCGTCCCGTCGGTCTTCTAGAGCCGCTTTGGCAGCGCGCGCGGCTCCAGCAAGTGAAGACATAATGTTTTCGGTTTCAGCGAGCTGGCCAAGGATTGAACCGCGCGACCATGTCAGGTGCCGATCTGAGGTCGCGCCGATTAAGCTGACGGCGACTTTGGCCCTGTCCGTCGCCTTGAACTGTATACCTTCATCGTCGTCGTTCTTGATTACCGACCATGTCGGTTCAAGATCACCGGCGACAGTCAGCCGTACCCGCAGCGCATCTTCGAGTCCGTCTCCCGGATCGTCCGTGCGCGCGAGTCTATCCCGATCCCAGCCACATAGTGAATGACCGTATTTTTCGAGGTCGCGGAATGCGTCGGACAGATCACCCAAGACCGCCTCGATCTTTATCGTATTGTCCGGCGTGCAGAGATGAAAATCAGAATCGTCAAAGGAGAGATTCCATTGTGGATGAAACAGGCGGCGTATCGCTTCCAGAATGGTGGACTTGGTCGAGTCGCCCCGGCCGATCAAACACACCATATTGCGATCTGGCACTGACCAATCCAGTTCGCGTATGCCCCGAAAATTTCTAACTGAAATGTACCGAATACGCATAGGTTTATCTAGGCCCTCCTTGAGAGAGCCGCAGCCTGCGGATCATAGCGATAGTCTGCGATTGTACCGTCCTTGATCTTTTCGACGGCTTCATCAATCACGAAGAGCGGCACGAGGAACCATTCGCGCGGCACGACCGGACGTCCGAAGCGATCCATGATCTCTATCTCAAGCCGTGCGGGTTCAAAAATCCGGTGGATCAGGTTCTCCAGCTTTGTTCGGTTGATGTTGTAAAGCTCATAGGTTGCGACAACTTCAACGTCATCCATCAGAAAGGTCGGCTGTAGGCGCGCTCCGGCGATACGCTTTTCAACGCTCATGTTCGTAACGCCGATCTTATGAACCAGGTCACGGTTCTCTGCGACGACCGGATGGTCGGACTTGCTGCGTAGGACGTAGATCGTGCCACTGGCTTCGTCACCATCGATGGTCTGATCTGAGAACAGAGGTCCGGCCGTTGGTTCGGTGATGCGTCGCCCTGCTTCATCCTTGTTCAAAGCGCGCTGAAGCGAGCGCATGAGCATGTTGCTTTCCGTACCGTTGTCGAAAATCACGCGCAGGCGGGCATCGGTGCGGCCTTGTTCTGTGATGGTCAGTTCGCCCATCTCAGCAACATAGGCTTTCTGTCCTCCGACAATGAAGAAGCGGCCTTGTTGGATTTCGGCCTTCATCTCGAAGGGACGCGTCTCGCGCAGGCCGCTATCCAGCTCGTTCTGTACTTGTTCAAAGAGTGGCTTGAAGGTTTCGAAGTCTTCACATTTCTCGCGATTGGCGACCTCTTCAGCGGCCTTCTTCTCGGCGCTTGAGCGCACGTGTTTCAGCTCGGTAATCGGCGGTGTCTCTGCCTCAATGCCGAGCTCGGCCAAAATAGCGTCATCGTCCAGTTCTTCATCATCCGCCGTGGGGGGCTGGTAAGAGCCTTCTAGTAAGCCCTGATGATCAAGTGGTTCTACAAGCTCCCTACATTCCGATTGTTCGCGGATGCGGTCGAGGCGGACGGCATAGAGCCGCTCGAAGATATCCCTGTCTTCGCCATGAGAGGGCGGATGTCCGTGTTCTTCGACAAAACGCTGGATTTCCTCAAAACCAGCGATGATCCGTTCCTCGCGCGGGGTGCGTGCGGCCTGCTTCTTGGTCTCGACCTCAACGCCAAGCTCGGAAAGAAGCGCTTCATCCTCTTCGGTGAATTCCTTAACCATTGGCAGCCGCCTCCTGCTTCATGCGGGTAAGGAACGCCACACCTTCGGCCATCTTCCGCTCCCAGGCATCCTGGGAGGTGATAGAAGGAAGCCGACCGCGCTCTTGCTTGAACTTGACCGCACGTCGCGCCAGGTCGCGCGCCTCCTCCGGGGTTAGCTGCACCTTCTTCGCAGAGATGACGGCGGCAACCTGCTTGAGGCTGTCCTCGCTCATGGTCTTGGCAAGGATCGCATAGGCTTCGCTGAACGGATTGATCCGATCGATCAGGTCGATGTCGAGCTCGCGGACATCCATCGCGAATTTCCGGACGCCATCGATCAGCGCTGTGTTGCCGCTTTCAACTTCGTCGCTATCATTGCCGAGCGCCACTTCCTTGGCTTTCTGGGTCAGGTTCAGGGCCGCGATCGCATGCTGGCGGACGGCCTCCTGATCATCTTCATCAAGCTCGGGATATTTTTCCTTGATGATCTTTCCCATGCGCACTTGCGTCAGTTCTTCGGGCACAAGCTCTTCGTCAAACAAGCCTCGCTCTACGGCGGTCTTGTCCTGTGCGAAAGTCGCGATCACCTCGTTCAAATCTTCTTGGCAGATGCGTTCGGCTTCTTTGCTCTTTGGCTCGGCGAGCCCTTTAATCTCGATCTGGAACTGGCCGCTGTCTTCGTTGAAACCGACATTGCACTTGTCAGGGTCATAGCCGCCTTCACCGTAATCGAAGCCATCTTGAGGCCCCGTGGCCGTGGCCTTCGGCACGAAGTTGAAGCGAGGCGCAAGCACCTGCTCCATAAGCAAGCTTGCTGCGATGGCCTTCAATGTATCGTTCACGGCCTCGGTGACGGCTTGCTCGGACGCATCGGGTTCAGCGATCAGGTTGGTGAAGCGCGCGCGGGTCTTGCCTTCGGCATCGCGTGTGGCCCGGCCAATGATCTGAACAATTTCGGTCAGGCTGGCGCGATAGCCTACAGTCAGCGCGTGTTCGCACCACACCCAGTCAAAGCCTTCCTTGGCCATGCCAAGCGCGATGATGATGTCTACGTGATCGCGGTTGTCTTTCTGCGTTGGGTCTTTGAGCGCCGCCGAAACCTTGTCGCGCTTGGTCGCATCGTCATCGACCAGGTCGGCGATGCGGAGAACCCGCCCTTCGGGCGTCTTTACCAGCTGAAAACCGGTCTTGGGATCGGTTCCCTGCCATTCGCCAAGCTCTTCGATAATGTGCTCGACTTCCCTGATCTTGTCCTTCGTGCTTTCACGCGAATTCACCGACGGGATATGGATGATCGTCTTCTCGTTTGGGTCCAGGACTTTGAGGATGTCATCGGCATAGGCGCCAGTGTAGAAGAAGTATCCGATATCGAGCTTCTTCAGATATTTATAGCCGTTCAGCTGCTCATAGTAGGTGTAGGTGACGGTATCGAATTTCGCCTCGTCATGCGGCATCAGAACGGGCTCGGCATCGCCTCGGAAATACGATCCCGTCATAGCGACGACATGCACCTTGTCCCGCGCCATCAACTCGGCGAGTTGCGCGCCGAGCTTGTTATCGGGGTTCGCGGAAACGTGGTGGAACTCGTCCACTGCGATCAGGCAGTCATCGAAGGCTTCAACGCCGAATTTCTCAACCGCATTGCGAAAGGTTGCATGCGGACAGACCAGCACGTCATCGGCGCTGTTCAGAAAAGCGCCAACGGAGTCCGCCTTGCTACCCTCTGAGCCAGGGGCGTTGCAGAGGTTCCACTTTGGCTCGACATGCCAATCCGCCCAAAACCCAAACTTTGACAACGGCTCGTCGGCGAAGCTCGATCCGATCGATTTCTCGGGAACCGTTATGATCGCCTTGCGGAGCCCCTGATTATGAAGCTTATCCAGCGCGATGAACATGAGCGCCCGGCTCTTACCCGAAGCTGGCGGCGACTTGATCAATAGATATTGCTCGCCGCGTTTCTCGAAGGCACGCTCCTGCATCGGACGCATGCCAAGCTCGTTCGACTTGGTCGAGCTGCCGTTGCGGGCATAGGTGACAGAAACTGAAGGGACGGATTTCTCACTGCTCATAAGCGCCCCCTTCCTTCTGAAAACGCGCCTCGAAGGCGCGGACACTGCCATAGGTCTCCACGACCCGCGTTTGCACCTTCCTCATCATGTCGGAGCCACGTTCCGGCCAGCCATGATGCTCAAACATGCCAGTGAAATCGCCAAAGTGTTCCTTGGCAATCTCTGAGATGATCTTGGCGTCGCCTCCGGGCGTGTAAGTGCTCTTCTTCATATCCCTATGCTTTCATTCTCGAATTGGTCTTCTTCAAATCCTTGGCCGTCGTCATCTTGGTGTAGAGCTCAAAGAGCTTCTCCAGACGCTCGGTGTCGTTTCTGAAGCGGCGACCGATATAGATGCGCTCAAGCGTCTCGTCGTTGCGATCATGGGCGGCACGCAGGTCGTCCGGCATCTTTTCAGGATCATAAAGATCGGCGATGGTTGCGGGGAAATGCGCCTCTCGTGCCAGCAAGATTTCTTGCGCGCAGCGCGTTAAGTCTTCCTTGTTCTTTTCGGTCAGCTTCGGGACTGGAAAAGTATTCCAGCCGAGGGTGTTGGAATAGCGTAATCTGGTCTCCAACTGGCCGCAAACTGAACGAATCCAAATTATATGGAGTCGAGATGACAGAATCGAAAAATTGAAGAAATGAGGATTCAACATACCGAAAGCAGAGTTTGAGATTATTCCGCTTTTGTGGAGGGTTGCCGTGATATACTGCCTCGATTCTGAGGACACGCTTGGCACCACAATCAGCTTTTCGGTGCCGTCCTGGCGTACCTGTTGAAATGCATAAGGAAATTCAGCACCTTCTCTAGTTAGTGCCTTTTTACTCTTCAAGCGCATTAACCTAACCTCTCTGAAACGAGTAGAGAGTGCCGGAATATCTTCGGCGCTAGAGGCGTCTTTTTCTCTCACCCAAATGCAGTATCGGTATAAACCTTTTATAACCTCATTCGCACCCAAATAAGGAAGAACAAATCTATCTACTCTTGGATCAGACCCGGATATCTCATCAAGTTCTGTCTTCGATAGCATAAGATTTCCGCCGTCAACGGGTTTGCTTCCGATTGTCATTTCGTCGGAATGAGAGATTGGTTTGGTTGCTGCTTGAACAAGCACATCCTCGTATGCAACAAGATAGGCATTGATGTTTGCAACACTTCGTCTTGAAGATTCACCAGTCGAGTCCAATTGGTAAAGGCTTCGATCTCCAGAAGGCGAGCGGACGAGCCCGACAATAATAACAGTTACTCCAGCGTTATGAGAAGCTAGGTTTGACCACTTGAATGAAGTATGAGCGAAGTTAATTTCCAACCCTCTCGAAAAGAGTAATGGCCAAAGCCTTGCAACTTGCTCTCCTTGGCAGATTGAGTTCGTACTCACAAAAGCACAAGCGGCTGGTGTATGCTGGGCATATTCAGCGAATTTGAAAAACCAGCCGGAGATATAGTCCAGTGACTTCCAAGTGTTTGTGTGACCTGAAAATAGAGCCGACATATCACTTTTTTGCTCTGAGTTCTGCTCTGTCCCTCCCTTATAAGGAGGGTTTCCACAGATATAGGTCTCCCCGCCTTCATTCTCGAAGTCGATCTCGGCTTGATCAAGCGGCGTATTGAATAAATCGTCACCATGTACCTTTACGCTAGTGCCAGTGGACGGACATATACTAAGCCAATCGATCCGTAGAGCATTTCCACATGTGATCCAGTTGTCCTGATTGAGCGGGAGAACATCCTTCAAGGCCTCTTTCTGGCCGCGATAGGTCACATCGCATTGGTACTCGGCAATGATCAGCGCAAGGCGCGCGATCTCGGCCGGAAAGTCGCGCAGCTCGATGCCTCTGAAGTTGGTTAGAGGAATGTCAGAACGCCGGTCGTCCTCGCCGCGCCGCTTGTTGATCTCGGCCTCGACCGCCCGCATTTCTTTGTAGGCGATGACAAGAAAATTCCCCGAGCCACAGGCCGGATCGAATACCCTGATCTTCGCGATACGATTACGCAGATTCAGAAGCTTGCGGCTGTTGTCGCCTGCTTCTTCGAGTTTTTCGCGCAGATCGTCGAGGAACAGCGGGTTCAGCACCTTCAGAATGTTGGGCACGCTCGTGTAATGCATGCCCAGCGCGCCGCGTTCTTCGTCATCGGCGACGGCCTGGATCATCGAGCCAAAGATGTCCGGGTTGATCTTCTTCCAGTCCAGGTTTCCGATATGCAGCAGGTAAGAGCGCGCGATCTTGCTGAAGCGCGGCACCTCCGTGCTGCCCGAGAACAGGCCGCCATTCACATAAGGAAAGGCGTTTGCCCAGCGGGGGATACCGGCCTTGTCCCGATCTTCGGCCTTTGTGTTCATGGCGCGGAACAGCTCGCTGATCACCTCATGGGTGTTGGAGCTGTCCTTTTCGCTCATCTGTTCGACGGTCGCCGTGAACTGATCGACCTTAGCGAAGATGTCAGTGTCTTCCGCGAAGAAGCAGAAGATCAGCCGCGCCATGAAGTGGTTCATGTCATGGCGGCGCTCGGCAGTGCCCCAATCGGGGTTGTCCTTAAGGAGCTCGACATAGAGCCGGTTGAGGCGACCGGTGGCCTTGATATCAAAGGCGCTTTCGCGAATTTGTTTGACGGTAGAGATACCGGCAAGCGGCAGGAAGAACCCGAAGTGATCGGGGAATTCCTTAAACTCGCACGCGATCGGCGCCACGTCGGACACCAGCTCTTCGGCCTCAAGTGTGATGCCGTCGGTCGCCAGAATAAATTTCACGCGGTTGCGGGCATTCTGGGTGGCGGCACTGTCGCGCAGTTCGCGGATGGTTTCTGGAACCTGACCTTCCGGACATACCTTGATGTGGATATTGTTGATCTGAAGAACGCCGCCGATATCGGATTTGTTCGATGTTCCGCTGCGCAGCCGTTTGATCGTGGTGGCCTTATTGCCAAAGGCCTCAAGAAACGCGAACGGGAATTCCTCGGCGTCGAACGGCTGTTCGGCCAGAGCGGAAATGGCTTCTTCAATTTCAACTGCGTTCAAGGTTCTACCCCGTTGTCTTTTTCTTGTGCGCCGCCTTGCATGATTGCCGGATCAGCGCCACGGTCTGCCACATAGGCACGCATGAATTCCCGAAGTACCTGCGCGGCAGGCTTGTCTTCCGCCTGACACGCTTTGAGAAACTGCTCCCGCAGGTCTCTATCAATGCGTATGCGGAACCCGACATCCTTCATCGGCCTGAAGTGTAGCCAATGGATACACATTTGTGTAGCATATTCTTCCTAGGCGGGTGAAGGTGCCGGGGAATACACTCGGGTTTTACGATCGAATTATCTGCCATAGAGTTCAAGTGATTAACGAAGACGGGAGCGCGGGCGATGCAGGTCGGGACATTGGCAATCCAACATCTTTTCGAGAAGGACGTGCTGTATCGTGTCCCGCTGTATCAGCGGCCCTATGTGTGGAAGGAGGATGAACAGTGGCAACCTCTTTGGGAGGATTTGCGCCGTCTCTCTGAAGACCTGCTAGGCGGCAAGCAGCCGCGCTCTCACTTCCTGGGCGCGTCGGTACAAGACCGGCCATCGGTGCCGCCAGGGCAGATCGAAACCCGGCTTCTGATCGATGGGCAGCAAAGGCTGACGACGCTGCAGCTCTTGCTGCGTGCTTTCGAGGATGTGGTGAAGCTTGAAGAGGACAGCCGGTATCATCAGGCAATCGGCAAGCTCATCCGCAACCAGCATCCGCTGAGCACCGAAGACTATGAAGGCTTCAAGATTTGGCCGACGAATGCGGATCGGGACGATTACCAGATGGTCATGGAAAGCGCTGACCGCGCCGCCCTTCTCAAGGCCTATGGCGTGCGCTCGGATGCGAAGTCCGTGGGGCGCAATATTCCGGACGGCTATCTTTTCTTTCATGATGCGATTTCTGAATGGCTTGCCGAGAATGACGGCGCGGAAAAGGACAAGAAGATTCCGGCGCTCTACAGCGCCGTGCGCGATAATGTGCGGCTGGTTGTCATCGATCTTGATGAAAAAGATGATGCGCAGCTGATATTCGAGACGCTGAACGCGCGCGGGACACCGCTTCTATCAGCTGATCTCGTCAAGAACTCACTGCTCAGCGAAATCCAGGACAATGGCGGCGATGCGGAGAAGGCGTACCAGAAATACTGGCAAGCCTTTGATAAGGACGCGCCGTTCTGGCGTGCCGAGATCGGACGTGGTCATGCGCGGCGCGCGCGGATCGAGATATTCCTTCAGCATGCCCTTACGCTGCTGACAGGTGACGATGTATCAGCCGCGCATCTCTACGCCGCCTATCGCGACTTTTCGCTCGGGGCGCATGCCGGATCACCGGAAGACCGGATCAAGACGATCAGGAGATACGGTGTAATTTATCGCGAGATCGTCGAAGGGCATGAAAACCCGCGCATCCAGACCTTCCTTGATCGCCTGAAGGTCATGGATATCGGCACGGCCTATCCGTTCCTGCTCAAGCTGTTCGATGTGCTGGGCGCGCGCGTTGATCTGCTGGCCGAGGTGCTATCGGACATGGAATCCTTCCTTATCCGCCGGATGGTCTGCCGTCTGAGCACGCGCGGCTACAACCGCCTGTTTGTCGATCTCATTGCAGAAGTTGACGGCGCGCCGGATCAGATACCGCAGAAAATCCGGGACAGCTTGCTGAGCCGGACGGCCGAGTTTGACCGCTGGCCGAGCGATGAGGAGTTCAAAAAGGCCTGGGTGAATAACCCGCTCTACGAAAACCTGACGCGCCCGCGTCTGCGCTTGATCCTTGAAGCGATGGAGGCGGCGCTGCGCGGTGATTTCGCAGAAACCAAGGATGTCCCGAAGAATCTGACAGTTGAGCATGTGATGCCCCAGACATGGCAAGCCAACTGGCCGCTACCGGGCGAAGCGTCAGAAGCGGAGGAAATGCTTCACCGCAATGAGCTGATCCACACCATCGGCAATCTGTCTCTGCTGAACGAAAAGCTGAACCCCGTGCAGTCGAACAAGGCATGGGTGGTTGAAGGAGACCCTGACGGCGGAAAACGCGAAGCACTGGAAGATCACAGCGTTCTCTATCTGAACAAGCGCCTTTGCGAACATGACAGCTGGAACGAGGCAAAGATCAAAGAACGATCTGACGACTTGTTCGAGAACGCCAAGAAAATCTGGAACCTGCCAAACGCCGCAAGCTAGAGCGCACCTATCGCCCTGCTTCGCCGGAGCCGTCCGTCACCCCTCACTTGCTGATGGGGGGTGCGGCGGCGCAGAAGAACAGGGCACCTTCGCCCGCCCTGCTTTGCTGGAGAGTTTCGGAGCCTCTGACCTGAAGTCTCTTTAAAAAACCATCATTTAGTCCACCAAAAGTCGACAAAAACCCATTTTCCTAAAGAGATCACTAGCAATATCTTTGAATTTTTGCTAATATGTCCATCATGAGTGGACAAGAACACGAAAAAATAAAGAGCTTACTTGAGTCTGTCCCCGCAGGCTTCCTTGTGGACTCCGCATGGTTGGAGCGCCACGGGATAGGCCGTCGCTCGTCCTACTACTACGTCAAACGCGGCTGGCTAGAGCGCGTCCATCGCGGCGTCTTCCGGCGCCCCGCACCGAACGCCTCGAAAGCCAACACGCTCGACTGGAAAACCTGCCTGCTCTCGCTGCAACACATCATGGACTACGATGTCCATGTCGGCGGCACGACCGCCCTCGGCCAGCAAGGCTACGACCACTATTTGCGCCTTGGCAGCAATGCCCCTGTCTGGGTCTATGGCGATGCCATACCGAACTGGCTCGCCAAACTGCCACTGAACGCACCAATAGAAACCCGCAGCACATCGCTGTTCGCCGATCCGTCCCTCGGCCTGACTAAGGACGAAACCGACGCCAGCACCACTCTCCCGTGGGACTGGAAGCTCAAGATGTCAGCCCCTGAACGGGCGGTCATGGAAGCGATGGACGAACTGCCTGACCATGAGAGCTTCCACAATCTCGATATGGTGTACGAAAGCCTGACGACGCTGCGCCCGCGTACGCTCTCAGCGCTGCTTCACAGCTGCAAGAAGATCAAGGTAAAGCGCCTGTTCTTCGTCTTCGCCGACCGCCACGGCCACGCTTGGCGCAAGCGTCTCGATCCCGAAGAATTCAACCTTGGCAGCGGCGACCGCGCTCTGGTCAAGGGTGGCAAGATACACCCGCGCTACCGGATCATGGTGCCGGAAGAATTCGTGAGCATGGAGGCAAGCGATGGCACGTGACATTTATGAAGCCCAGGTCGCGCTGCTCGTGCGCACACTCCCGTATGTCGCGAAAGAGGATATATTCGCGCTCAAAGGCGGCACCGCGATCAACCTGTTCTACCGTGATCTGCCGCGCCTGTCGGTCGATATCGACCTGACCTACCTGCCGATCAAAGACCGCGACGAAAGCCTGACTGAAATCAACGAGTCATTAGAACGTATCGCCGGTGCCATCGACACAGGCATCACTGACGCGAAGGTTCGCCGCATAGATGGCGGCGGAAAGAATCCGACACGTGTGCAGGTCAGCATGGGCACTGCCACGATCAAGATCGAGACGTCACCCGTGACGCGCGGCGTTGTACACGATCCCGAGGTGATGGGGGTTACAGAGGCGGTCGAGGATGAATTCGGCTTCGCTGAAATCCAGGTCGTCTCGTTCGAAGACCTCTTCGGCGGCAAGCTGTGCGCTGCCACGGACAGGCAGCATCCCCGCGATCTTTACGATGTGAAACTGCTCTACGAAAACGAAGGCCTTACCGATGCCCTGTTCCGGACGTTCCTCGTGTATGTCGCAAGTGCCAAGCGCCCTGCGCACGAATTGCTGAACCCGAACATGATCGATCTGGGCCAGCCCTACGCCAAGGAATTCGAGGGCATGACGACAACGGCCGTACCGCTTGCCGATCTTATCGACACACGAAAGCGATTGATCACCGATCTGAATGCACGCCTTGATGAGGATGCCAAAGCATTCCTGCGCGGCCTATATGACGGGACACCTGACTTCTCGCTGATCGGCGTGCCGCATGCAGCAGACCTACCAGCCGTCCGTTGGAAGCTGCAGAACATCGAGACGTTGAAGTCGGAAAACCAGGCGAAATTCGAAGCCCAGAAAGAAGCGCTTGAAGAGCTTTTCAAGTAAAGCAGACAAACAGCCATGAACGACGACGAACCAAAAAAGAAAATCTCCGACAATCCAAGCACGGAGGAGATGAAGAAGCTGCTGCCAGGGCTGCAGGCACTCGGTAGTGCATCAGGTCTTCTCGGGAGTCTTGGGTTCAAAAGCGATAAACTCGCAGGGTTCAAAGACAAAGTAGACGATATGATGAAGCAGGCGGACATTCTCGATCTGCCTGACCGTTTCAACGCCGCATTCGGCGAGCGCGGGTGGATCGCCGTTGGCGGTGCTATGTCCGTTGATGTCATGAAAGAAGCCTTGGAGCTTCATGGCAACGGAAAGCCCGATGAAGCTGAAGACGTTCTGGTCGAGTGGTTCACCGAGGCCCACATCAAACTCTTCGCGATCCTGCGCGCGCGGCGTTTCCACGAAGCAGAGCTTCGGGACGACCAATTGGAAGAAGCCCTGAGGCTCTATCTCGAAGAGCGTTATATGGCAGCAGTTCCCCTGATCCTGATCGCTTGTGACGGGTTCGCATCTGACGTTGCGCCCGTCAGCCCGTTCGAGAAAGACGCCGATCTCAGTTGCTTTGACTCGATCACGGGGCACGATACGTCCTTGCCTACACTGATCAAGTTGATCACCAAGGGCGTTCGCAAGTCCCGCGATGATGAGATTGATATGCCTTTGCGGCACGGTATTCTTCACGGTCGATCGCTCGGCTACGCAAACAAGAAGGTCTGCGCGAAGGCATGGCTACTGATGATGGCGCTCGTGGATTGGGCGATCGACAAGTCATCTGAAGACGAACGGCGGCGAGAGTACGAAGAAAAGCAGAGCCGAACGCTGGCCGATGACCTCCGAAGCCTTGCCAAGACCCGAGCTGACAAACGGGTTATCGACGCGTTTGAACCATATGAGAAGGCGGCACCGTTCGAGGAGCCTCTGGCACCCGACGGACCGGAGATGGCGGTAACGGAATTCCTGTCGGGCTGGAAAGCCAAGAACTATGGCAAAATGGGAAAATTTGCTGTCAACCTGCTCAACAAGCCCGCCAACAAGATGGCGGGTGAACTGAGGCTAATGGCTGAGTATGTCGAACTGCTTGACTACGAAATCAGATCAATCCGGTACGCGACCGTGGCGCGATGCGATGTGCGCATTTGGGCGCGAGCAAAGACCCTGACCAAGGAGGTTGAGGGCGAGTTCATGCTCATGCTCGCGCGGTACAACGACGAAGGAAATGTTGCGATGCCCGGCGATGATGGTCACTGGACCGTCCAGCAAAACTGCATCTACAACATCATGAACGAGAAGTTCGCGTAAGGCTCACCAAGCGGGTGGAAATCCTGTAATGGTTTTCGACCGCGCCTATATTTCGTGACCGCTTTTCATCGATCAGCGAACTCAATCCCCGCGCCGATAGCCGAAACCGCCGCGCCCGCGCCCCTGCTTGAGGCCTTTGTCTTTCGCGCGCTGTTTCCAGCTCCGCTTTTTCTTGTGACCATCGTCATCATCACCACCATGATCATCATCGTCGTAGTGATCATCACCGAGCGCCTCGTGATTGAACTCGTCCTGGAAGGCGCGTTCTTCAAGAAGACGCGGGTCGGTGCGCAGGATGTCGGCGGCTTCACGGGTATCGAGCCCTTCTGCTTTTGCTGCAGCACGTAGCTGCTCCTGCCGCACCATCCGCTGCAGCATTTCCCGCTTGAGATCACGCTCAAGCGACGCGCGCTCGCGCTTTTCGATTTTCTCGATCGACCGCTTACGACCGGCCAGAGCAACCCGCTCCCGCGCATGCCGCCGGGCAAGCGCCTGCTGTTCCAGGCGATGCCGGTCACGCGGATCAAGCCCGGCTTTTTCGGTGATGTGACCCAGCACGGAACGCAGCGCCGGACGCTCTGAAATCAGATCGGCGACCCGCGCGCGCATGCGGAACAAGAGCCCGCCGCTCTCGGCTTTCTGCGCAGCATCGAGCGCAAGTTTTTCATCCTGATGGCGGGTCAGGACTGCTTGCTCGGCCTGCACAAATTCCAGCCGCCGCTCGCGCTGCCGCGCTTCCATGGCGGTGCGCTTCTGATCGATGCTGCGCTTGAACCGCTCGTCATCAGCATGCCGATCACCACCATGATCATCACGATCAAGGCGCTCCTGCCCATGATCATCATGCTGACGATCCTGCTGCATGTCCTGCTGCTCACGCAGCCGCTCTTCCTGCGCTGCAAGCCGGGCTTTGGCTTGCTCCTGCGCCTGCGCAACACGCGGCAACCCATCCATATCAAGACCGGCCAGCCGTGCCTTGATGTCCTTGGCACGAACGCCTTTGACGTAGCGCGACAGGCTGTGCAAATCGCCGAATTTATCGACAATGACAAAGGCGCGGCTATCGCCCTTGGCGAGCACATAGCCTTTCTCTTCGAGCGCGTTCACGAAGGCGGCGGCACTATCGGCTTGTGCGTAAGCAGCCGTGATTTCTTCACGCCGCTGCTCCGGGCTGATGCCGGTTTTCTTGGCGTTCGCCATTTCACCAAGCGTGGGCTCAAGCTTATCGTCAAACTGACGGTTTTTCTCTTTCCAGGCTTTGAGCCCTTCGGGCAGATCATGCCCGAATTTCTCGGCCAGGATGACCGCCATATCGCAGAGCTTGGCCTTGTAGAACGAGTCCGGGATCGCTTTCATCTGCGCAGCATCGATACGCGACCAGACAACATGAGCGTGTTCGCGTCCGTCTTTTTCATGGAAGACGACAGCGCGCGGCTGACCGTCAAACCCCAGCCGTTTTTCGATGGCGTCAATCGCCTCGAAATACTGCTCGCGCGTCAGCGCCTCATGGGGATTGATGGACAGGGAAAAGAGCGGCTTCTGCGCGCGTGTGCCGGTGGCAATCAGCTCGATCTCGGCAAAGGCGCCATGCAGATCATCCGCGATCGTGCCGCGCACTTCGCCGAGTTCGGCGCGCTCATTGTCGTAGCCGTTCATGAGATGGGTAGCGAGATCGGTGCCGTTTGCGCGGGCGCTGCCTTTGAGGATCATGGCGTCCTCCCGAGCGAGGTGAACAGCGCAACACGCAGCTCTGAAAGATCGCGCTGCGCGGCCTCGACGGTATCGGAAAGCTGATCGAGATCACCGGCCTCGGCAGCGGCGCGCATGGCGCAGGCCATCGGGCCGAGTGCTGCCAGCAAACGCGCGGCCATCTCGCGATCAAGCGGCGGCGTGCGCGCCGCTCTTGCGGGCTTCTGATTGAGAAGAGCGAAACGGATCAGGGCAGACACAGACAGACCGGCAGCATCGGCTTGCTGCTTTACGAGCATGGCTTCCTGCTCGCTAAAGCGCGCCTTGAGAATGATCTGGCGCTCTCTGTTATTGCTTCCGCTGCCAGCCATAGCGTATTCCTGCGTTTCGCCTCTCGGTCATCCGGCTGCAGGGCCGTTTCCCTGCTCGTGATCCAACACCGAAATGTTGGTCGATGGAGTTCCAAGAGGAGAGCCGACGTCTCCCTTTTGGTTGCCGTCCAGGGCGCAAATTGCCCTGGTGCATGGGTTCAGTCCGGATGGGAGAGGCATGTCTCCCAAGCTCCGGTCGATGGTGCAGGAGAGTGAAATCTCCTGCTCTGGTTTCCAAAGGGCACGAAGGCTCTTTGGTCGTGGTGCAGCACCGAAATGCTGCTGTGGCGTGCCAATGGAGGACGATTCGTCTCTCCTCACGGTCTCGCCACACGAGCGGGGGATGGAACGGGGGCGGCTCTTGAGCCCCCTTCCCAAGATGGCGCGGTGCCACCGCGCACATCTTGTATCGCTCACAAACGACCTATGGTTTCTATTTTACCGGGGCAATATTAGGGAATTCTTAACACCTGCTTCGCATCCCGCGCCCAGCAAGCGATCCCTTTGATTTACAGTCGTTTTTACCGCAAATTTTGCGACAGGACAAGAGTTGGACACGGCCAATTCACAGCCACTAGATCGCTTGCAAAGCGGATTAAAACGGATCGGGACGGACAGGCGCGCACCAAGCGGGCCACCGTCCCGGTCCTTGCCGATCAGGCAAATCCGGACATGAAAAAGCCTCTACGGTTTCCCGTAGAGGCTTTGCACTGCGCGCTTCGTGCTTGCTCCGCATCTTGTGCTGAGCCTGCGATTATTCCCTCGGGAACTCGGGGCCGTCTGTCTTGGTAAAGCGCACGCTCAGGATTCCGTCCTGACCTGCCTCTGGCGCGACAGTATGGAAGCAATGTCCTGTCAGAACTGTTTGGAAACCGGCATCCTCGGGTGTCGTGTCGCGAAGCAGCGTGAATTCCACGTTCTCAAACCCGACAGATGCCAGCAAGAACTGACCTCTACCGCATTTCATGCAAGCGATGTTCGAGACGTCAGGCAGATATTCCGGCTCTTTTCTGCCTTCGCGATCCTCACCGTCGTAGCGCGTGATGCGCGAGACGCGCAGCGCGTGCTCGGTAGCTGCGGGGAGGAACAGACACTTTGCATCACTTGGGCGGTTCGGATCAGGAAAAGCACTACCGTATGCGGCATACGCGACGTCATAGACGCCCTGGTAATCGATGAGTGGCTTGGGCCAGTAATGTGTATCGAAGGGAACAGTCTCTTCGCCGAAGCCAATGGAAACCGGGAAGATCATCTTCTCGCGCAGAAGGGCAACGAAATTCTCAATGAAGCCGTCGGATTTTGGAAAGACGATGTCCAGAAACTTTCGATAGCGCACGACTTTCTCGTCGGCCGTGCGCACTTCATTGCGCATGAAGCGCTGCAGCGAACGCAGGTCGAGATGGAACAGGTCGATATTACTCTCGCGCAAGTAATACAGCATGTGCTGATAGAGTTTGGGTACGCCCATATCGCCGTGACGCTGCTGATATTGCTGCAGCCTCCAGCGGATAGTGTCCCGCTCCTTGTCGTCGATGGTCGGTGAATTGGTCATTGAAATCCCGCGCTTTATTCCGTTTGCCGTCATCAAACGCTGCAGGATACCGATGGACAAGCCCTGCCGTCTTGCAAACGACAGGGCAGGCTCGGTGCAAGACATCAGAACAAGCTCATCTGCTTGCTCTGTTCCACGTGGCGCTGCCACGCTTCGCTCTGCGCTTCGTGATCGAGCCAGGCGATGGCGAACGCAACGGGGCCGCCGTGATCTTCGACCGCTTCGCGGCTGGTGAAGTGCGAGCGGTAGCCTGTCTTGGTGACGGGCAGTTTTACCCGCCCCTCACTGATCAGTTCGAGATGGGCGACCGGATACGTGGACGAATTCGTCCAATTCGGCGCCCAGCGGATTGTGACACCGATACCTTGCCACTCGATACGGAATGTTTGGTAGGTGCTGCTCATGGCGCACCTACCTTCGCAACGCGGTATCGGTCGATATCGTAAGCGTCAGGGTGCGTTTGACCGGCGGTGATTTCGTCCCAGAGATCGTCCAGGTACTCATTCAAGGCCGCCTGCGCTTCGGCACTGTTTGGAAATGTCTCGTATTCGACAGTTCCGTCAAGGTACTCGATGCGCCAGGTGTTCACCCAGCCATTCCAAAGCGTGTTGGTTTGAACTTCGTATCTCATGCGACAATCCTCCCGTTCGCTCTAGCCAGATCGGCATAGGCCGACAGGCTGCGTTCCGGACGGAAGTGCCGGTCGCGCTCCGCAGGAAGGCCGAACGCGCCGCGCACGGATTCAATCTCGCTGATGCGCACACTGCCAAGTTCGGGGCAGCCGAAGCCGAGGTCGCACAGACCGAAGGCGAGATCGGGATCGTCGGGATCGAGCTCTGAAATCAGCCAGGTGCAATTCGCATCCGGGGTGAAGAGCTTGACCACCGGCATGTGGTCGGGCTCGTCCAGTCCTTCGAGCTGGGCCGCGCTTGTCGCGCGACCGTGCTCGATGAGCTTTTTGGTATGTTCGGTAAGAAGTAGCTTCATCAGATCAGGCCTCCTTGCCGGGTTTGAAGGTGGCGGGCAGGATCACCAGACGGCCTTCGGTAGCGGCCAGCGGCGTGCGTAGCGCACCCTTGAAGCCGGTGCCGGATTTTGTCGGCCACAGGCCGGAAAGCTCGGTCCAGTGCGCTTCGCCTTCCGGCGTGTCCTGCACCAGCCAGGCCCGGAATTTCGGGCGTGCGCCTGCGGATTTGGTTTGATCGTTGGTTTCGTGTTCAGTCGTCATTTCAAGTCTCCTTGGTAAATTGGGCCAGCCCCATGCCAGCCGATGCGGATGCGACCGGCGCATGCGTCGGGGCGGCTGCAACGCTTTGTTGGGGGGACCGTCTCGCCGAAGCCTTGGCGAAGGCGGACGGGGGAGCCGACAAAGCAAGTTGCGGCCATCAGCCCCGCGTTATGCGTCAGCTTCCAGCACGGTCTGGCGATGCGGGCGGCTACCAATGGGAGGAGACGGGCACGACTGAGGCCGCGCGAGACGCGAAACCAGGACAGTCAGACGCGCATGAAATGAATGGCGGAATCAGGACACGCCGGAAGGCGGAGCAAGGCAGAACCTATAGGCCGCGCCCTTTCAAAATCCGCCGGATGAATTTTGCGCTGTGCAACCCTGCATGGCTAGCTAGACTGCCGCCATGCGTATCCTGTTCGTTTGCACCGCCAACAAGTTAAGGAGCCCGACGGCTGAAGATGTCTTCCGGGATTATCCGGGCATTGAAGCGATCTCGGCGGGAACGTCGTCCGATGCGCCGCGCCCATTGACCAAGGACCTGGTCGCTTCTGCCGACATGATATTCGCGATGGAAACCCATCACCGCGAACGCATCAGGAAGAAGTTCAAGCAGCGCCCGCCTGATAACATGATCGTCACGCTGCATATCCCTGATGAGTATGAGCGCGGTGATCCGGAGCTGGTGGAATTGCTGGAAGATCGGGTGACGCTGCGGCTGCTCGAAAGCGATGATTAGATGGCGTTTCGGCGCAAGTGTTTCCATCATACATCCGGATGATCGTCTAGGTGCTTACATCTTTCAGCATGCGCGTACGAAACGCCTCTCTGCCCGCGTCGTAAGGCGCGGGGTTTGTTGCGTGTGGTACAGGTTCTGAGCGATCCCCGGTCAGATACGCAATCCGGTAGGTGTTGTTCCCTGACGGATGCAGAAGACCGAAGGCCGCCTGATCCGGCTTAATTGCTCCATCACTGACAAGACGTTGTAGCACTGGTTGGACTTTCGGTCCTAGGCTAAAAAAGAGCGCGTCCGGCAATTGGCGTACTTCCTCGACGAAGTGGTCGTACAACACCCTTCGCAGAAACGGATTACGGATCATGTCGGGGCTACCAGCATAGTCCTTATCCGCCACGAATGTCGGGTAACGCAGCAACGACGTAGATTGAAGAAGGTGAGCCTGATCACCGAACAGGCTTGCTGCACTATCGATGCCAAGCCATTGGGGTACACCCCAATGATCGAGTTGCTTGATCAGGTTGCCACGCATCGGCTCGCCGCTGAACGATGCGGTGAGCTTGGCGCGTTCCATCGCTTCTTCATTAGATAGCCCGCGCTGCAGCGCCGACCGCGCTTCCTTGTTCGCATTAACCATCTGCGTTGGCCCCGGCGTGATGCCAACCAGCACGATACGCGCTTTCGGATTCACGTACTCGAACGGCGCGTAATAGACTTTCAGCGTGCCGTCTTGATCGATCAGCAACCGCTCATCGCGGAGTTTTGGCGCAACGGGATCGGTAAGCACGGGCGCGAATTTGCGAAACAGGATGTCATTCATGCGCCCGGTCTATCGTCCGCGATATAACTGCGACAGAGGAATGTTTCGCCATGGAAACAGATTTCCTGCCGCATGCGCTGCCAGCATCTGACTTTTTTCGCGCGAGGGATCGTGACCTTCCGGCCAAAACGACTGGCTTGGGGCAGCGACGCTGCCTAGAGCCCGGTCCTGAACAGGACGCGCCCTAATCCTCTGCCCGCTCCGTGATCCGCACCACCCTAATCTCGAACGTCGGGTTGAACGGTAATCCGCAGAAATCAATCACACCTTGCCCATGCCCCGTGTCCAGCTTGTGTCCAAGACTTTTGCGCGATCGTGCCCTTAATAGGAAGCCAGCACCAGAACGAAAGGCTTGTACAATGGCTGGCAGCTTCCTCGCATATACCGCCGCAGGCGTTCTGGGCCTCGGCCTTCTGAACTGGCGCTTTAACAAGGACCGCACGACCTTTGGGAGTGCGAGTTGGCTCAAGCCTTGGGATGCCATGAAGGCAGGCCTGTTCAAACAGCGCGGCATTCTGGTCGGCGACTGGACCGGTCTTCTGCCGGTCTACTACCAGGACACCCACGCCATCACCTGCGGCGAGTCCGGCAGCGGTAAGGGCGCCTGCGCCATCGTCCCGAACGCGCTTCTCGCCCCGTTTGCCTTCCTCAATGATCCGGGCGGTGAGAACACCGCCATCGCGATCAAGGCCTGGCGCAAGAAGGGCTATGAGGTCATGGTCATCAATCCTTTCGGCATGTTCACCGAAGAACCGTGGGCGCTGCCAACGCATGGGTTCAACCCAGTCGATACGCTCGACCCGAATGAACGCACCTTTGCGTCCAGCGCGAAGCTGATCGCTGAACAGCTAATCTCGCGCAGCGGCAATGAGTCCGGCAACAGCAAGTTCTTCAAGGACGCCGCTGAAAGCTTCCTGCAGGCCGCGCTGATGTTCATGGCGCGGCACTACCCGAAGGAAGACCGCCATCTCGGCACGCTATTCGATCTCGCCTATGCCGGTGCCGATGAATGGGACAACCTGCTGCAAAAGATGCAGGACCGTCCTGACTGCCAGGACCTCGTCGGCAAGATCGCCTCGGCGATGAACCGGCGTGAGGAACAGGCGTCCGAAGAGTTCTCGGCGATCATGTCCACGATCCAGCAAGACCTTGCCTGGCTGGGCGACCCGGTCGTGCAGGACAATCTGAAGCGCAGCGATGTGGATTTTGCCGCGCTGAAGGGCACAACCAAGGACGGTAAGCGCGTCAAAGGCGCGATCATCGCAGTCGTCCTGCCGCTGGAATTCAATGAAAGCCATGCGGCCATCCCGCGCCTTGCGCTCGGCTGCGCCATCCAGGAGATGCAGCGCTTGCCGACAGCGCGCGAGAAGGTGCTGTTCATCATCGATGAGGCGGCTGCTCTCGGTAAGGTCACACGGTTTCCGAACTGGCTGGCCACACTGCGCAAGTACAATGTCGTGCTCTGGCCGATCTTCCAGAACCTTGGTCAGGTCGAAGACCTCTATGGCAAGGGCTGGCAGACCTTCCTCGCGAATTGCGGCTTACGGCAATTCATCGGGGTCGGTGATCTGCAAACGGCAGAGCACGTTACCAAGCTGCTCGGCCAACTGACGGTGAAGACTCAAAGCCTGAACCATGAGGGCAAACTCACCGAGTCCGAAGCGCGCCGCGCGCTGATGGATATCGATGAAATCCTCTACGCACCGGGGAAGGATCAGCTTGTTTTTACCGGCAAGAACCGCCCGGCGGCGCTGAAGAAGACGCCCTATTGGAAGCGTCCGGAACTGCGCGGGCTGTTTCACCGCAACCCGTACCGGAAGAAGAAGAGCCCGTTCACCTTCGGCACCAGTGCCAAGGTTCTCAAGGGCCAGCTTTTCTACGCGCTGATCTGGCTTCTGGCCCCGCATCCCGTCGCCAAGGCGCTGTATCTGACCTTCGCTGCAGGCCTCGCCGCACAATATTGGGGGAATTTCTGATGGAATTTATCATCGTTCTCTTCTTCGCCCTGGTGATCGGGGCGGGCATCATCTTCGCCGTCATCGGCATCCTTGCCGCAATTGGCAGCGCAGCCCTGCTATTCGTCCGGTTTGTGCTGCCCGAGCTTCTGCTGACGGTCGCCGCGCTCACCCTGCGCGGCGCAGCGGCAGCTACAATCATCACCATCGCCGCCCTGCGCGAGATGACTGGGCATGCCGCGCGCGGCGTAGCGCTCTGGGAAGGACAGCCCCACTGGCAACAGCAAGCGCAAGAGCGCGTGCGCCAGGAACAGAGTGTGCCGGTCATCGATAGCTGGGAGGTAGCCTGCACCCTGCTCGGCCTGCCAGAGGGAGGTTTCAGCAAGCCTGACCTATCGCGCGCTTATCGCCAGGCCATCGTCAAAGCACACCCGGATGTCGGGGGCAATCCGGCGCTGGCCAAAGCACTCAACATCGCCCGCGACCTGATCCGTCAGCAACAAGGCTGGGCGTAACGCCCGCCCAAAACCAGAAGGAGCAAGACCATGCACGAACAGACCCAACATACGCCGAACCTGACAACACAGCCGATCGACACCAAGGCCCTCGATCAGGCTCCCGACGAGGCTCTGCACGATCTGATCGGCAAAGCGCAGGCGCTGCTCACCGAACGTGAGAATAGCCGCAAGCGCGAAGCCATCGCCAGGATTAAGGAACTTGCCAAAGCGCATGGCCTGGATGTCGCCATCGAACCGAGGAACACCAAGCGCGGCAAACGCCAGCGCAGAAAGGAGACGTCATGATTGGGTACTTCTACACAGTTGATCTCGGCGACAACTTCGGCCCAAGGCTTGAACGGCTTGCCGAACAGGCATCTTACGATGACCGGGAGGCATTCGCAGCGATGGTGCTCGCTCATGCCCTCATGCAGTGGGAAGAGCATGACCGGCTAGAGGACGAGGCGCTATCGCAGCGCCTCGCTCAGCCGTGCTTCTTCAAGGCGGGGCTGATGCGCGATCCGACGCTGCTTGACGAGGAGGACATACCTTTTTGAGGAAAAGGATAAATTCTTAGTATTTTAATAAGGATAATCATCGTATAATATTCTTGTGAGATATTTATTTGGAATATTTTGTACGTTGATATTGGTAGGGATGGGCGATCATGCACTAGCAGCAGATTACTCTGCTGGTGATCCGTGCCCAGCGTCAGGCGCCCTGCACACTACAAACGATTCCGACGGCGTCGATGTGCTCGTGTGTGACGGCTCGAATTGGCAAGCGGCGATATCTTATTATTCTGCTGGTGGCTTATCTATCAGCTCATTGTCGGGTCAACCTGCACCAACAGTCACAGAGAGTATAGAGAATATCGATGACCTCGCGGATGTGGACACGTCTGGGAAGGGCACAAATGACGTTCTGACATGGGACGGAAGTAGTTGGGGTGCAGCAGTTGGTGGCGGAGGCGGACTCTGGTCGTCGGGGACAGGTGACGACATCTATTACAATAGTGGCACTCCGCAGGTCGGTATCGGCAAGACAGACCCGAGTGTAGCGCTCGATGTCGTTGGTGATATCAATTTCACTGGCACACTCACAGACGTCTCTGATCGCCGCCAGAAGGACAACCTCACGCCACTCGAAAATTCATTGGAGGGCGTTCTTGCCTTGCAGGGATACTCTTTCACGATGAAGGGCGATGGAAGCAGCGCTGTAGAATACGGTTTGATCGCGCAGGAGGTTGAAACGGCTTTCCCCGAATTGGTCATCACAAAGTCTGATGGTCTCAAAACCCTAAACTATTTAGGCATGATTGCGCCGCTCGTAGAGGCGACGAAAGCACAGCAAGACGACCTCGATCTACTGCGCGATGAAGTTATGGATATCAAAAAAGAGAATGCCGCCCTCATCCAAAAAATTGAAGAAATAGAAAAAGAAAACGACCACGGTCACATCGAAAAATTCGGAGAGTGATGACTAGGATATGCGAAAAAATACCTTCTATCACATTGAGGAGCTTCTTTGCGGCCCTCTTCCTTATCTTTGTAATTTCACCCAACTCTTCAAACGCTGCTTGCTCTAACCCGGCAGGGGGAGATGGAAGTCTAGTTTACAATGTAGATTATTCAGTCCTTCAATTTTGTGATGGCACTTCGTGGCATGGATTAGGTGACATTTCTTTGAATAGCACCAGCATCATGACGGCGGGAAACTATACAGATGTGCCATATGAGTACTGGGGATATATTTCTCCGACTTTGGCAACGTTAGATGGCCCTGAAGTCATGGGAAGCATAACAGGAAATACATTTATAAATGGCGAAAGAATCGAAGGATTGGTCTATGCCGAAAATAGCGGGGCCAATGAGGGTACAGCTGTATATACACTGCAAGCTGCGTCTCCTAGCAATACATCGATTGAAATCAACGGGACGGGCTACGATGTTACCTTCTTGGGTAGTTTTGATGGTTTCTCTATTTACGAACTTGACCCAAGCATCGCATTCTCTTCGGGTTCGACATATACAATTACCGGCGGCATAGGCATTAGCGGGGCTGGGTCAAGCAAGTGTGCGAACCCCGAAATGTCGGAATCTAGCGTATATTTCAACAGTGACGAGAGCGTCTATTTGTACTGCAATGGCAGTGAATGGGTAGCACTCGGAGCGCCATCACCTTCTGCCGGTCAGGAAGAATGTTCAAACCCTTCCATGCCTAAGGGTTCAGTTTTCTACAATAGTGATGTGAAACGCCACCAATACTGCAATGGCGATCAATGGATCGGGTTTATCCTCGCCAATGGGGGCACGAGTGGTTCTGGCGGCGGTGGCTCTTGTTTGGGTTCAGGCACACGGGTGGGCGGTTATTGTTGGTTTATAGGAGCGCAAAATGAGAGCTGTACACAGGTCTGTGCCAATGCAGGAGGAATGTTAATGTACGATCCGGCGACTCTTTCATATGCAGGTTCTGGGGGGTCATTGGCGCAGTGCGAAGGCGTGCTTGATGCTTTAGGTGTAGGAACTGGGTCTCCGGTAAGTATGGACTGCTCACCAGATGCACTAGGCTGCGCCTACGACCCGACTACCCCTGCCCGTGTACACTGTAGTTCCCCCGCGACAACTGAAGGCGCTGCTGGAGCTGACTGGGCTAGAGCGTGCGCTTGTTACGAATTTACGTGACAATTTCCCTTAAGGCGCCTCGCAATACCTCCATACGACAGCCCGTCAGTCTTTTTCTTCGAAGATGGTCGATAGGCTCTGACCTGCCACTGAACTTTCATCCGTTCGGAACCGGAGCCCTTTGGGTTGATACGCCGATTGGCGCAGGTGGAGCAACCGACATCCGTGCGGAGCTTTCAGATGGCGCAGCGCGGGTGTCGGTTGCGGTGGTGAGATATTCGGCGAATGCCTTGGGCGTCTGGTAGCCAAGTGCCGAATGGGGCCGCTCCTGGTTGTAATCTGCCGCCCATGCCCGGATCACGGCGCGGGCATGGGGCATGTTGCGGAACATCGTCTCATTGAGGAGTTCGTCCCGCATGCGCCCGTTGAAACTTTCAACGAAGCCATTCTGCATTGGCTTGCCCGGCGCGATGTAATGCCATTCGATCCCGCGGTCGCCGGCAAAGGTTAAGATAGCATTACTGGTCAGCTCGGTGCCGTTGTCCGAGACGATCATACCCGGCTTTCCGCGACGTTCGATCAGAGCTGCCAATTCTCTGGCGACACGACGGCCCGAAATCGACGTGTCCGGGATCGCCGCCAGGCATTCCCGGGTCACGTCATCGACCACGTTCAAGATGCGGAACCGCCGACCGCAGGCGAGCTGGTCATGCACGAAGTCGAGTGACCAGCGGGCATTGGGCTGCGCCTCGACCAGAATCGGGGCACGAGTTCCCGCCACCTTGCGCCGGGCGCGCCGTTTGCGTACCGCCAGCCCTTCCTCTCGATACAGCCGATAGATGCGGTTGATCCCTGACGGCTCGCCCTCCCGGCGCAAGAGCACGAACAGGCGCCGGTAGCCGAACCGGCGGCGTTCGTTGGCCAGATCCCGCAGCCGTTGGCGCAGCTCTGTCTCGGGCGGCCTTCTGGACTGGTAGCGGATCATCTTGCGATCCGCCCCGACAAGGTGGCAGGCCCGCCGCTCCGACAGGCCCAGCTTGACCTGCAGATGCGCAACGGCTTCGCGCTTCACGGCGGGCCTTACCATTTTTTTGCCAGAAGTTCCTTCATCGCCGCAGCATCCAGCATCTGCTCGGCCAAAAGCTTCTTCAGTTTTGCGTTCTCGTCTTCGAGCGCCTTGAGCCGTTTGGCATCCGAAACCGTCATCCCGCCAAACTTCGCCTTCCACGCATAAAAGGTGCCTTCCGACATCCCGTGCTTGCGGCACAGATCAGCGCACCTCGCGCCGGCCTCATGCTCGGTCAAAATGCCGATGATCTGTTCTTCTGTGTATCTCGTTCGCTTCATGGTCCGTCCCTTCGTTGGGGCGGACTCTAATTCCAAATGGAGGAAAAATCCCGTGGCAGGTCAGCTCCGCAGGTAGTCTACTGCGCGCTGCGCGTGCGCAACAGCGGTGAAAATAGCGCGCTTGTCGTCCTTCAGGACTTTCAGCCAGCTGCCGATATAGGCGGCGTGATCTTCGCGATCTTCGAGCGTTATCCCGAGATCGGCACAAAGGAACGCTGCGCCCAGCTCGGCGACAAGCTCTTCGCGGGCATATCCGACATCACCGAACTTCTCGCGTCCAAAGTCACGATCCAGACGGCTCTTATGCCGCGTCCAGTGGGTGCATTCATGCGCCAGCGTCGCGTAGTAGCTCTCGGCATTGTGGAAGCTCTCGAAGACCGGCATCTGGACGTAATCCTCCGGCGGGCAGTAATAGGCGCTGCTACCGCCATGGCGGATATCGGCGCCGGTATCGGCGAAGAAGGCATCGGCGGCAGCGATCCGCTGATCCGGGTTGAGCTGCTCTTTGGCCGGTGCGTAGTAGTGATCCGGCAAACCCTCGATCTGCTCGATATTGAAGACCGTGTAACCCTTCATGAAGGGTATGGTCTGATCGATTTCCTCGCCCGTGGCTTCGTCGAGCTCGGTGCGCGTCAGTGTATTGGCGTAGACGACCGGCGATCCCTTTTCGCCCTTGCGGACATGGCCGCCAAGTTCGCGGGCCTGTTTGAAGGTCATCCAGATCGGGGCTGTGAAGTGGCGCTTCATCGATGAGGCCCAGAGGGTCAGGACGTTGATGCCGCTGTAAGGCTGGCCGTTGTGGCGGAGCGGGCGCGAGACGGGGCCTGCGGCGTGAGCGGCGTTCCAGGGCTGCGTCCAGGGTTTGATGCCCTGCTCCAGGGCGGTGATGATTTGATCGGTAATGCGGGTGTAGATGTCTGCCCGATTATCCGGACGGTTGCTGGTGCGTTTGGTTTTGTTCTTGCGGGTCATGGTTGTTTCCTTCCGTTTGGCGTTTCCTCAAGACGCGTCACGGAAAGGACGGGGGTATCAGACGACTGGTCATCGCGCCTTCAGGCGCGTGTACGGCCAACACGGTCTGACGGAACCGCGGGTGACGGAAGATGGTGCGGGCAGCCGTTGACCGGGCGGCGCCCCCGGCCAAGGATGCGTCAGAGATTGAGGAACGCCCTTACGGAAGGTGCCATGATCGCGCCGGGCAAAGACGCACCGGCAAGCGCATATCAGGACTGTAATGCCCGCCATACCGATCATCGCCGTCCAATGGTGGCAAAACCCACGGGACGCAGCTGCGCCGCGCAGGCCTGCCTGAGCCCCTTCGCGCTCACGGCTCAGCGGATAGACACGGCATAACAAGGAGACTAGACATCTTTACCGGATGGAGTGCGACCGAACACGATCACTGAACCTTCAAGCCCGCCGAACCGGTCAAGCAAGGCCAAAGCGAAAGGATGCCAAGTTGCTCGCCTTCGATGAAGCCTTCGACAAAGCCAAGGCAAACAATGAGACTGGCAAGCCTTCAGAAGGACGCGAGATTGTCTATGATCGGGTAGGGTGAAGCTGTCCAGCAATGCGCTGACCGGCATGCCAAAGGACCGGATAGAAGGAGCGCAAAGATGATGTCGAACAAAACGATGCAGAAACTCGCCACCCTGGCATGCGTTCTCCTCCCTGCCGCCGCTGCCAGTGCCGATACGAGCTATCCGGACTTTGCCGCAATGGAGATCGACGCACGCATCCTGGTCATCCGAGAAGAAATGCATCTCCGGCTTCGGGAGGCCGAGCAGGACTCGCCGGTGAGGGCTGCCTGCATTGCCAAACTGTTCTCGCCACAGGGGGATGGACAGCTATCACTTGGCTATCGCACTGCCATCGAGGTGGTGGAATTCGGTGCCGCTCGATACGTGACGGATGACGACGAACAAACGGTTGAAAATGCAGTTACGCAGATGATCGAGCTATTTTGTCCGATCTGACCATGGAAAGACGCGCCACAAGATTTGCCACAAATTTGCCACAAGGAATTTCAGAACGAAAAAGATGATGGCGGATTCCTGCGGGTTACAGAGGACTGGCATTATCGCAAAAGATAGCGCCACAGAAGACGGAGACTGTCGTAAAACCCCATGTTTTCTAGGAATCTTCGAGGATGGTATCCCAATATAGAAAATCCCCCCAACTTTCGTGCAAGAAGTTAAAAATTAAAATTAATCAGTGGCTTAGGTATTTATCGCCACAGTTTCGCCACAACTCTTTTGGGCTATCCGTGATATCATTCCAGTCTTGTCGTCGCTGCTGGCCTCCACTTTATCAATAAGATGGCCGTAAACATTCAATGTGGTTGTGATGTTGCGGTGCCCCATTAACCGCTGAATTTTCTTCAGATTCACGCGCTGCTCAATGAGCATTGAAGCGTAGAAGTGCCGGAGGTCGTACGCTGTGTACTTTGGCTTGTCTACAACCTCACCATTGCGCTCGACCTGCTCGACCAGTCCGGCCTCGATGCATGCCATGGCAAAGCCTTGGTTGCCCCAGTCCATCGATGACTGCCAACGTCCCTGGGAATTTGGAAATACGAGATCATAATCATTTGGGGCAGCATGGTGTTTGGCGTAGTGAAGCACCATATCCGCCGTCGCCGGACTCAGATCGATCCAACGGCAACCCGCTGGTGTTTTGGTAACTGAAATCTTGCGTCCGCTCCGCTCGACGGCACGGTCCACCTTCACTTCGTCTTGGGTAATATTGAAGCTTGGCAGTGCGAGATACTCACCCGGCCGCATGCCTGTATCACCAGCAAGATAAAGCATAGGGCGATAACGCTCCCAAGCCTTGGCAATCCTTGCATGCTTCGAGTTGGCCAGCCGATCCGCAGCGGCGAGCAAGGCGAGGAAATCTTTCTCGCTGGGTGGCGTTACAGGCCGCTCATAGCGCGAGTTTGTACTGATATTGATACCCGTGGCCACATTGGCAGTTATGAGCCCGCGAAGCGCCATTTCGTTCATGACAGTCTGAAAGTGTGTGAGAGCTTTGCGCGCCACACACCGAGACGGACAATTCGCAAGGAGCCATGATCGGAACAAAACGATATCTGGTGGTGTCAATTCGCTGGCTTGCTTGTCCCAAGGGTAAGCCTTCATATACTTCGCAAAATAATGGTAGGTTTTGAGTGTGTACTCCGTCACCGGATCGTTGCCATCAGTGCCCTCGGCCTCACATATATGGAGCCATTTATCTATGGCGTCGGTGACCTCTAGCCGGCTTTCTCCGTGTTTATGTTGATTGCGATGTACGCCACCGCTTTCAAGCCAAGCACGCGCTTCCTTCATCGTGTCGAAAGTCTTGTAAGCGTAGCCTGTCTTGGTCGCCTTGCTCGGGTATCTAACCTGATATGTTGTGCCCTTTTTTCCGGTTCTTTTTCTTATGTCTGACATTGCTCGTTAATTATTTGTTCTTGAAAAGTTCTCCACTCTATCAAACCCGCAAATTATTTTCAGCATTTATTTGCGCCTCTCGATAAATACGCACAAGCGCACCTTTTTCGATCTTCAGACGCCCGTCGATGGGGTCTACGAAGAACGGTAGCTTACGCTTGCCGTTTGGGTCTGGATCGGCGGCGCGCTTTATCTGGCGCTCGTTTAGCTCGATCCCCATCTCGGCGAGCACTTCACGGGCTTGAGACAATCCGATGTAGCAAGGCGGTTTCATGCGATCTCCTTCCCGACAGCGCCTTACGGCTCATAGTCCTGGCAGGCAGGACGAAAGTGCCGCGTGTGCATGCGGTAAATCGGCTTTCCATCGCCCAGGCTTTTCAGGGGCGCAACCTCGCCAAACTGGTCGGTGAGGTTGAGCTTTAGCATTGGGGCTTTGATGTATTTGACGTTATAGGTCTCCTTGAGAACCTGAAGGTCAGTCCAAAGCGCCTGCTTGAGCTCGTCGATCGTCATGATGCCCATGACGGTGTAATCCACCGTTAAATGCGGCGGCCGGTAAGGCTTCTGTCTTTTCGTCATTCAAATTAACCATAATAAAATTCATTAAATATAATTCAATTTTGCCTCTAATTGCGTTAACGCCTCGTTAATTTTTTCAAGCATTTGATCTTTTCCGCATCTGCGAAATCGTTGCTGACAGCGCACTTGCGACGATAAAGATCGTGGCGCCAGCAGGTGTGCAGCGCAGCATCTGCGCGATCAGGTCAGCGGTCTGGTGATCTTTGTGCGGTCTCTTCCGGACATCGCCTGCCGTCTCTTCCCGCCCATGAGGGCCTTCTTCCTGCCGATGATGATGGTGGGGGAACGGCGAAAGGCCTCGATGGTCGGGGCCGAGTACGACAGACAAGGAGAGACCCATGTCAAAGATATTCACAGCCGCAGCTCTTGATCACTACAGCGTGCCGGAACTACGCACTCTGTTCCGCCAAGCCCAGCTTGATCTTGCCGCAAGCGAAGCTGAAACGCCCGAGCGCCGCGACGCTCTCGCGAGCATGGAAAATATCAGCCGCGCTATCGCAAAACGCACGGCATCCACGCCAACGATCTAAGGTTAAACTTTGTCCGCCAATCCGGCGGGCAAAGCATTTTCGTTGATCGCATACTGGAATCGATATATGTTCACTTAATGTTCTCATCGGATAATTTGGATAAAGTCGCGTATTTCGGTCACTGGTCAGATGACACCAGCCATCAGCGCTTGGTGCGCGATGCGGTGGCCACGCTGCGTGAGGCCATGCTGAGCTGCGCGGATGAAGACGTGCGTACCGATGAGCTCAAACAGGCGCTGCTGTTCCTGGAAAAGCATATGACGCGTCCCGAGCACTGCGCACGGTTTCGGCAGAACCTTGATATCCGTGATCCGGTTCAGCGCGTGATGGCCGTGCGCGAAACCTTCGCTTCGATCATCAAAACGCTCTCACCCAACTGATCTGCGCCGCGTGTCCAGCTTGTGTCCACGCGCGCAAGGCAGTTTTGCCCCATATTCAGGGGCAAGATGGCAAAGACCAAAGACATATTGCCGCTTTCGCTGGCACCGCGCGGGCTCTCCCGTGTCGAAGCGGCCGCTTATGTTGGCGTATCGCCTTCGCTGTTCGATCTGCTGGTTGGTGACGGTCGCATGCCCGCACCTAAGCGGATCAACAGCCGGACGGTCTGGGACCGGAAAAAACTTGACCAGGCCTTCGAGCTGATTCCTGATGGGGATACCGTCGATAACAATCCGTGGGATGATTGATGCAATAGAGGGCATAGAGCGATGCCGACATTCAGAATGCGAGATGGCACAGGCAGTTTTCGCCTGAAATATGTGGTCGAAGACACCGACCGCCATGGCAATGTGCGGATTTACCTGCGCAAGCCCGGGCAGCCGAAGGTCAGGCTCAAGAGCCAGCCCGGCACGCAAGAATTTCTGGATGAGTATCGCGCGGCCCTGCACGGTACGCCGGAAAAACCACAGGCGCCCGCGCTCGACCGTCGGGGTAACAAGGGCACGTTCAAATGGCTCTGCGAGCAATACTTCGCCTCTGCTGAATTCAAGCGCCTGGCACCGCGCACGCAATATGTCCGCCGCCGTATTCTGGATGGCGTTTGCGAGAAGAACGGCAAGAACCCATACGCGCTGCTCGAAGCACGCCATGTACGGAAGATGCGCGATGACAGGGCAGACACGCCGGAGGCGGCTAACGGTATCGTCAAAGCCTTGCGCCAAATCTTCAACTTCGCGGTCGAGTACGAGTTCGCCGACCGCAATCCCGCCCGCGACGTGCCCTATATCCGCTCTGCGAGCGACGGCTTTCATTCTTGGACGATGGAAGAGGTTGCAAAGTTTGAGCAACACCATGTGCTTGGCTCGAAAGCACGGCTCGCGCTTGCGCTGCTGCTCTACACGGGACAGCGCCGTTCCGATGTCGTGCAGCTCGGCCCGCAGCACATCAAAGATGGCTGGCTGACTCTGACGCAACAAAAGAACCGTAGCCGCAAACCCGTCACGCTCTCGATCCCCGTCCTACCGGAGCTGGAAGCCGTGATCGACGCAACGCCAACAGGAAATCTTGCTTTTCTGGTGACGGCGTTCGGCAAGCCCTTCACTTCGAACGGCTTCGGCAACTGGTTCCGCAAGCAGTGCGACGCCGCAGGGCTCAAGCACTGCTCGGCGCATGGTCTTCGCAAGGCCGGTGCTGCGCTTGCGGCAGAGAACGGCGCGACCGAGCGTCAGCTCATGGCAATCTTCGGCTGGAGCACGATGAAGGAAGCCTCGCGCTATACCCGCGCTGCACGCCAGAAAGTGCTGGCAGCATCCGGCATGAAGCATCTGTCGCGCGACCAAGGCTGAAACCTGCCGAAGCGGCTTTCGACCGCTTCGGCGGGATCACTACCACCACGAGTCATAGAAGACGATGTAGCCTTTCTTGACCTTCTCGCGGGCTTTGGCGACGAAGGCCAGATCGTCTTCGGTTTCCGTGCCATCAGAGGCACCGAAGAAGAAGCCGCAGGTCTCCGGCAAACCAGCCTCTTTGATATCGGTTTCCAGGCGATCGAGATCGGCCTCTGTCAGCGCCACGCAGACGCAATTGAAGCTATCAGCGCTGCCGCCTTTTTCGAAGTAGAGCTGTTCCATCCAGCCGTGAAGGTTCGGATGCTTGCGCCAGTAGTGGAGTTCGGTGGGCCGCTCTGGCTTGAAATCCACCTCGCTGTCGAACTGCTCGTCAGTCACCATTGCATACATATCAAGTCCCATTGTCTTTTCCTTTCTCTCTTGGGTTGGCGTCCTTGTTGGACGCGCCCCGGAAAGACAGCGGGAAAAGCGGGGGCTTCATGTTCAACACGGTCCGCCTTGGCGGATGGTGCGGGCCGGACATTGAGGGCCACGCGACCGCTGACAAGGTCGCGGACGATCTCCTCAAGGGCGATCACCAAGAGAGTGAAAGGCGATGGCAGCGATGATCGGGAGAATGGCTGACGGCCAAGACGAGGGTGTCTTCAAGCACAGAGCGCGAACAAAAAAGTCCCACTTTTGCCCATGCCGGACGACGGTGGGACAAATTCGACCCTTAAGGCGCTGATTTTAATACATCTAGGATGATGAGTGGTGCCCGGGGGCGGAATCGAACCACCGACACGAGGATTTTCAAAGAGGACTCACACCCTTGTATTTATTGAAGAAAAGCTGAACTGAACAGTACACGAGGATAAATCGTCCTCTGGTCGCACCCCAGAAATACCCCCAAAACCAAACGCTTCGCTTATCAACAGCTTATGCACTCCATTTGTAAGTCTAAAGTGAGACTATACTAGATTTTGTGGTATGATGATACCGATGCCGTCAGCCTCATTATAAGTTTTGCAACTACGACCCAGGATACTTGCAAAGCGCCCTGGGTCGTAGTGCTCAATCCAAAAAATACGAGAAAACCAAAATTCAGGGCTTGGCAAAATCATCATTCTCTACATCGCAAGCCTGGTATGTGCAAAGTCGAGTGTCTGGCGTTTTATAAAGAACATGGAGGAGGATAAGCTTTCCTAGTCGGCGACGGTAGTAATATTGCAGATACAAGCGAGTTCTTCCAAGATATAAATTTGATGCAGCTGGTTGGTGAGGAATTTAATATTTGGGAAGGTGACATTTTTGAGGGAGTAGTTGTTTACGACATGAACGACCCACAATTCGAGGGAAAAAATTCGCTTTGAAGTGGTATGGTATGACCATGGGTTCAAAATGAAGAGAGTAAACAGACTTCAATATTTTAAATTCTCAATGGTTCCGAAACCAAAATTCATTGGCAACATCTACGAGAACCCGGAACTGCTGAAAACGGGGGCTTGAACAAGCCCCGCGCATACCGTATTATGCTTCCGAGGACGTACGTCTGAACAAAGCCCTGCCGAGCGCGGGGCTTTTCTCGTTATGAACGGCCTCATCTGTCAACAATCGTGAGATGCCATGATGGAAGCCCTGTTGGTGCTTCTGCTCAAGGTCCTGTGGGATGTGGTCTGGTACTTCATCCAACGGAAGCTTGACCGGAAGGACTAAGCTAATCCTGCGCTGACCCCACACAGCGCGTGATTATTTGGCAACGGATTCCAGTGGGCGGGAGAGGTGTGCCTGCTCAAAATCGGTGAGACTAATCTGAGACTACGCCTACGGGGCGTTTTCTCATTCTCAAAAAAAACCGTTTAATTTCAGGCTTTTAAATGGTGCCCGGGGGCGGAATCGAACCACCGACACGAGGATTTTCAATCCACTGCTCTACCCCTGAGCTACCCGGGCACGGGGAACGCCGCAGCGTTCGGGTGGCAGCGTTCTAGGCGAGGTCGCGCGGGGTGTCCAGAGGGCAGCAGCGAATTTTTCAGTACGGCTTGCGGCCCTGGCGCTCGGTCTCCGCCAGGGCTTGCTCGATGTCCTCTGGCTCCTGCGAGGGGACAGAATAGCCATCGGATAGCCACTTGCCCAGGTCGATGTCGGCGCAGCGGCGCGAACAGAAGGGGCGGGTTTCCCGGGCGGACGGATTATGGCAGATCGGGCATTTCATGACAGCACCTCCGTCAGGGGCACGCGGTCGCGCTTGCGTTGCAGCTCGTAATGCCCCAGCGGGGTCCAGCCGGCCAGGGCCGTCTCCACCATGTCGGCGCGGAAGGCCGCGCGCAGGGCCGTCTCGAAGCCGCGCCGCTCCTTCTTGGGCATCGGCGCGAGGTCCAGCGTGATCTGCCCGCCCAGCCCGCGCAGGCGCAACTGCCGCGGCAGGTCCCGGGCCGCTGCCATGTTGGCCTTGAGCCCGGCCGCCGGCGCGGTCTCGCCGCCGGTATTGACGTCCACGGCGACAAGCGCGCGGGTCGGCTCGATGCTCATCCAGGCGCTGCCCGGCAGGGGCACCCCCGGATCGCGGAGCGCGTCCAGCTGGTCGAGGATCCCGTGATCGGCGAAGGCGCCCGCCTGCGTCTCCACCTGCGCCGGGTCGGTCCATTCCCGCCAGGCCAGGGCATGCGGGCCGTCGCCTTCCACCAGCTTCTCGGCGCGCGTTCCGTCGGCGTCGGCCAGCACGGCGGTGGCCAGATCGGCCATCGCGCGGATATCCTCGGCGATGGCGGCGGGCTCCGCCCCAGCGCAGGAGGAGCGCAGGATGAGCCCGGTGTCACCGCCCCCGCCCATCTCGTGGTGGGCCAGTTCCAGCAGGGCGTCGCGGGCCGCATCGTCCTTGATGCTGCGCGAGACATTCAGGCCCGGCGCTCGCGGCGTGACGATGGCGTAGCGGCTCTTGAACAGCAGCTTGTCGGTCACGGGCAGCGCCTTGCCCGGCTCGGGATGGCCCGAGACCTGCACGAGGACGGGCTGGCCGGGCGAAAGCCCCTTGACCCGCCGCAGGAAGACGGCGCCGTCCGGCGTGTCCAGGAACATGCCCCCCTGCCCCTTCATCGGGCGCCGCGCGATGCCGCGATAGATCGCGCCGGGGCGGGGGCGGTCGCTGTCGATCAGCAGATCCTCCAGCCGGCCGTCAACCATCAGGGCGGCGGCCTCGGCCCCCTGAACGTGGTCCAGCGCGATCAGCCGCCCCTTCATGCCCGGCCCCCGTAAAGGGGGAAGCCAGCCGCCTGCAAGAGCCCCGCCGCCTCGGCCAGCGGCAGCCCCACGACGGCGGTGAACGAGCCCTGGATCCACGGGATCAGCGCGCCCGCGGGGCCCTGGATGCCGTAACCGCCGGCCTTCCCCTGCCAGTCGCCGGTGGCAAGATAGGCCGCGCGTTCGTCCCGCGACAGGCGTTTCATCTTCACGGTGGTCAGAACGTCGCGCTGCCACATGCGCGCGCCCCGGCGCACGGCGACGGCGGTGATCACGCGGTGACGGCGGCCCGACATGGCCCGCAGGAAGGCATCGGCCTCGGCCGCATCCCGCGGCTTGCCAAGGATCCGGCGCCCCAGGGCCACGGTGGTGTCGGCCGCCAGCACGATGTCGTCGGGATCGGCGGCAACCGCGCGCGCCTTTTCACGGGCCATGCGCCTGCAGTAGGGTCGCGGGCCTTCGGCCCGATGCGGGGTTTCGTCGATCTCGGGCGGGCGGATCGCGTCGGCCACCACGCCGATCTGGGCCAGCAGGTCCCGCCGGCGCGGGCTGCCCGATCCGAGGATCAAACGCGTCAAGGCCGAGTGGCTTACTTGAAGCGGTAGTTGATCCGACCCTTGGTCAGATCATAGGGCGTCATCTCCACCTGCACCTTGTCGCCGGCGAGAACACGGATCCGGTTCTTGCGCATCTTGCCTGCCGTATGCGCGATGATTTCATGGCCGTTCTCAAGCTCGACCCGAAACGTCGCGTTAGGCAGGAGTTCCTTCACGACACCGGGAAATTCGAGCGTATCTTCCTTGGCCATGACCTCTCCTTCACTAACCCGTCCGCCGATTTGCGGACGTGCAAGTAAATGGGCCTATTGGCCGTGATTTTCAAGGCCATATTCATCGCAGGCGCTCAGGTGTGACTTGCGCGTCGCGCCCCGCCTGCTCGCGCCAGTGCGCGCGGCCAAGCACCACGCCGTCGGCCCGCACATGCGCGATGGCGGCGGGATCGACCTGGGCATAGGTCCAGCCGGGCCGGTTCAACGCACCCTCGGCGATCACGCCGGTCTGGGGAAAGCCCGTGTCGGGCGGCGCGAAGATACCGCCCATCCCGGTGTTCTCGTCCACCGCCGGCGACCAGCCGGCCGGACCCACCGTCGAGGACATGACCGTGACGCACTGCTGTTCCAGCGCCCGGGCCATGGCCCCGATGCGGACGCGGGAATACCCCGTGAGCGCCTCGGTGCAGGAGGGCACGAGGATGATATCGGCCTCCTGCAGGGCCCGGCCGAACAGCGGAAACTCGGCATCATAGCAGATGAGCACGCCCAGCCTGCCCAGGGCCGTGTCGAACAGGCGCAGGGGGCCGCCGGGGGCGATGCGCCATTCCTCCCGCTCGAAGCGGGTCATGATCTGCTTGTCCTGGATGCCGCAGGCCCCGCCCGGGGTGAACAGCCGCGCGCGGTTGACCGGACGGGCGCCAAGGGCGTCGTCGAAGACCGGGGCGGAGCCGGCCAGCACATGCACGCCGTAGCGCGCGGCCAGATCCGCATGAAGGCCGTCGGCATCCGCGATCCGGGCCGACACGGCCGCGGCCGAGCGTTCCAGGTCCCCGGCCGCGGCGAGGCCTCCCAGCGTGGCCAGTTCCATCGCACCGTATTCGGGAAACACCAGCAGTTCCGCGCCTTCGCCGGCGGCCTCGGCCACCCAGGCGGTGAGCTTGTCGGCGTAGTCCGACCACTTGCTGAAAACGTCGAGGGGATAGGCGGCGGTCGCGACCTTCATGGCGGTCCTCCGGGCATGCGGCTTTCGCCGGTTGTAGGGGCTGGCGCGGCCGGGTGCAAATCCCGCGCAGGGCGGCCCTGGGGAAATACGCGGCCAAAGCGGGCGCTCAGGCCGCCTCGCCGTCGGTGAACTGCAGCCGCGCCAGCCGGGCGTACAGCCCGTCCTCGGCCACCAGGCTGTCATGGGTGCCCTGGGCCACGATCCGGCCCTCCTCCATCACCACGATGCGGTCCGCCTTCTTCACGGTGGCCAGGCGGTGCGCAACGATGATCGTGGTTCGCGTGCGCGCCATGGCGTCCACCGCCCGCTGCACGGCGCGTTCGCTTTCGGCGTCCAGCGCCGAGGTGGCCTCGTCCAGCAACAGCACGGGCGCATCCCGCAGGATGGCCCGGGCGATGGCGATCCGCTGCTTCTGCCCGCCCGACAGCATCACGCCGCGCTCGCCCACGTAGGTGTCATAACCCTCCGGCAAGCGCGCGATGAAGTCATGGGCCGCCGCGGCCTTGGCGGCCTCTTCGACTTCGGCATCGGTGGCGTCCAGCCGGCCGAACCGGATGTTTTCCCGCGCCGAGGCGGCGAAGATCACCGGGTCCTGGGGCACCAGGGCCATCGCGTTGCGGAAATCACGCCGCGCCATGGCCGACAGCGGCACGCCATCCAGCATCACCCGGCCCTCGTCGGGGTCGTAGAAGCGCTGGATCAACTGGATGATCGTGGTCTTGCCCGCCCCCGACGGCCCGACCAGGGCCACCGTCTCGCCCGGTGCCACCACGAGGTTGAGATCGTGCAGCGCCGGGGCATGCGGGCGGGCGGGATAGGAAAAGTTCACCCCGTCCAGCGTGATCTCGCCCTTCACCGGGTCGGGCAGCGGGCGGGGCGCATCGGGATCGGTCACCGCATCCTGTGCCCGCAGCAGTTCCACCAGCCGCTCGGTCGCGCCCGCGGCGCGCTGCAATTCGCCCCAGATTTCCGACAGCGCGGCCACAGAGCCGGCGACCATCACCGAATAGATCACGAACTGCACCAGCATGCCCGCGCTCATCTCGCCGGCCCGCACGTCGTGCGCCCCGATCCACAGCACGCCGACCACCCCGCTGAAGACCAGGAAGATCACGATGACCGTCATCGCGGCGCGCGCCGTGATCCGGCGCCGCGCGGAGCGGTAGCTTTCCTCGGTCACGTCCGAGAAATTGCCCCGGCTGGCAGGCTCGTGCGTGAAGGCCTGCACCGTCTGCACCGAGGTCAGCGCCTCCGAGGCGTTGCCCGAGCTGGCCGCGATCCAGTCCTGGTTTTCCCGGCTCAGCCGGCGCAGCCGCCGCCCCAGCGTGAGGATGGGCACGATCACCAGCGGCACGATGAGCAGGACGAGACCCGTCAGCTTGGGCGAGGTGACCAGCATCAGCGCCAGACCGCCCACGAACAGAAGCAGGTTGCGCAGCGCGATCGAAACCGACGAGCCGATCACCGACAGGATCAGGGTGGTGTCGGTGGTGATCCGGCTCAGGACCTCGCCGGTCATGATCTTCTCGAAGAAGGCGGGGCTCATGCCGATGACCCGGTCGAACACGGCCTTGCGGATATCGGCGACCACGCGTTCACCCAGCCGGGTGACCAGCGCATAGCGCAGCCCGGTGCCAAGCGCCAGAAGCGCCGCGATGCCGATGGCGGCCGCGAAATACAGGTCGAGGACCGCCGCGTCCTCGGTGCCGAAATTGTCCACGACGCGGCGCACCGCCATCGGCAGGATCAGCGACAGCGCGGCCGTCAGCACCAGCGCCAGGAGCGCCGCGACCAGGAGCCCCTTGTAGGGTTTCACGAAGGGCCACAGTTCGGCCAGCGCGCTCACGCGTCGGGACGTGTCGCGATCCTGATCCTGGTCGTCGGTCTTGCCGGAGGCCCTGCGCACCATGCCGTCTTCCTTCGTCGTTTCGTCAGGAGTTCTTGGCCGGGCGGGGCGGTCGGGTCAAGGGGGACGGTCCCGTGACCGGAAGCGGCTGGAGCGGGCAGCGGGAATCGAACCCGCAACAAGAGCTTGGAAGGCTCGTGTGATACCGTTTCACCATGCCCGCTCGGCAAGTGGCACATTTATTCAGTGCCCGCGCCCGGGTCAAGCAGAACCGTCGCCGCCCTGGTCCCGGCCCGTGCGGGCGCGCCGTACGGCCCGGACGGGGGTACGGCACGCCCGGCGCGCGCCCGGCTGTCCGAAGAAGAGATTGACCGCCGCCCCGGCACGCGGCATGACGCGGCCCATGCTGATCTACAAGATTTTCCAGCCCGGGGAATGGGCCGCGCTCGAAGAGACCGGCGTGACCAAGGGGGCGCCCGTGGACCTGGCGGACGGCTTCATCCATCTCTCCACCGCCGACCAGGCGCCCGAGACGGCGGCGAAGCATTTCGCCGGGCAGGACGGGCTGGTGCTGGCCGCGGTCGAGGCCGGGACCCTGGGCCCGGCACTGAAATGGGAGGCCTCGCGCGGCGGGGAACTTTTTCCGCATCTCTACCGCGACTTGCACCGCGCGGAGGTCGCCTGGGCCGCGCCCCTGCCCCTGATGGATGGCCGGCACCGTTTTCCCGAAAGCGTCACGGGCCATGTCGATCCCACACGCGCGCAGTTCGAGCAGTTCAAGGGCCTTGACCGCGACCGGCCCGTCGAGATGCTGAACCTCGTGCGGCTGCGCGCGGCTGCGGCCTATCCCCCGGATCACCCGCTGGCCGCGGCAGGGCTGAGCGGGGCGGCGGCCTACGCGCGCTACGGCGCGGAGACCGCGCCGGTCATCGACCGGATCGGCGCAACGATCCTGTGGCGCGGCGGGTTCGAAAGCGTCCTGATCGGCCCCGAGGCCGAGCATTGGGACCATGTCTTCATCGCGCGCTACCCGTCGGCGCATGCCTTCCTCGAGATGGTGACAGATCCGGCCTACCGCGCGGCGGTGGTGCACCGCCAGGCGGCGGTGCGCACGTCGCGCCTGCTGCGGTGCGGGCCGGCAGAGGCGGGGGACACCTTCGCATGAGCATCGCGGAACGGCTGGCATTGGCGGCCCTGCACCGGCTGGAGCCCGAGCGGGCCCATCATGCCGCGCTGCTGGCCCTTCGGGCGGGGCTGACACCCCTGCCCGGCCCCGTCACTTCACCACGCCTGCGCTGCGAGATCGCGGGGCTGCATCTGGCCAACCCGGTGGGCCTTGCCGCCGGGTTCGACAAGGACGCCGAGGCGCTCGGCCCGCTGTCGCGGGCCGGCTTCGGCTTCATCGAGGCCGGCGCCATCACCCCGCGCCCGCAACCGGGCAATCCGCGCCCGCGGCTGTTCCGCCTGCCGCGGGACCGGGCGGTCATCAACCGGTTCGGATTCAACAACGACGGAATGGAAGCGGCCGCCGCCCGCCTGGCCAAGCGCCCGGCCGAGGCGGTGATCGGCCTGAACCTGGGCGCGAACAAGGACAGCGCGGACCGCGCCGAGGATTACGCGCGTGTTCTGTCGCGCTGCGGGCGCTATCTGGATTTCGCCACGGTGAACGTCTCCAGCCCCAACACCGAACGCCTGCGGGACTTGCAGGGCGCCGAGGCGCTGCAGAGCCTCCTGTCCGGCGTCGTGGAAGTGCGCGACTGGCTGCCGCGGCCCATTCCCGTCTTCCTCAAGATCGCGCCGGACCTTGACGACGACGCGCTTCGCGAAATCGCGCGGGTCGCCGGCGCCTGCGGCGTGGACGGGATCATCGCGACCAACACCACCCTGTCGCGCAAGGGCCTGCAAAGCCCGGCGCGGGACGAGGCCGGCGGGCTGTCCGGCGCGCCGCTGTTCAAGCGCTCCACCCGCGTCCTCGCCCGCTTGTCGCAGGTCACGCAGGGGAAGATGCCGCTGATCGGCGTGGGCGGCATCGCCTCGGCCGAGGACGCCTATACCAAGATCCGCGCCGGGGCGAGCGCCGTGCAGCTTTACACCGGGCTTGTCTACAAGGGCCTGTCGCTGGCCGCCGATATCGCCCGGGGGCTGGATGGCCTGCTGTCGCGGGACGGCCACGCCAACGTCGCGCAGGCCGTCGGCACGAATCGGGAGGACTGGCTGTGATCACGATCTGGCACAATCCGCGCTGCGCCAAGTCGCGCCAGGCGCTCGCCCTTTTGCAGGAACGGGGCGAGGCGCCGACCGTCCGCCGCTACCTGGACGATCCGCCGGGCCTTGAGGAACTGCGCCGCGCGCAAGAGACGCTCGGCCTGCGCGTGATCGAGATGATGCGCCCCGGCGAGGCGCTTTTCCGCGAGCTGGGGCTGGCCCGGACGGACGACGCGGCGCGCCTGCTGGCGGCCATGGCCGCGCATCCCCGGCTGATCGAACGCCCCATCGTCTTCGCCAACAGCCGCGCCGTCATCGGCCGGCCACCCGAAAAGGTTCTGGAAATTCTCTGAGCCTTTGCAGAACGGGCCGAGCCGCCTAGTCTCCGTGCAGGCGAACACCGGCGGGGAGGTCCGCATGTCACCGATCACGGCGCGGGTCTGATGCAGGCAATGCGCACGTTCTACGGCTGGATCGACGCCGTGGTCTTCGACCTCGGCCGACAATTGCGCTGGACCTTCCTGCCGCCGCTGATGATCTATTTCGCCGCCGGCTTTTCGGGGCTGACCATGATCGTCGGCACCTTTTTCGTGAAGGATTACCTGGATCTCTCGGCCGCCTATCTGGCCGGGCTGACCTTCTGGGCCGGCCTGCCCTGGGCGCTGAAAATGCCGCTGGGGCATCTGGTGGACATCATCTGGCGCTGGAAGTGGCTGCTGGTCTACCTGGGGGCGGGGCTCATCGGGGCCAGCGTCTTCATCATGTATCTGGTCATCGCGCAGCGCGAGCTGATGGAGGCGGTGATGCCCATTTCGGCCTGGTACATCACCTCCTACCTGCTGTCGCCCTGCGGGCTGGTGGTACAGGACGCCGTGGCCGACGCCATGTCGGTGGAGGCCGTTCCGGCGCTGGACGCGAACGGCGATCCCTTCCCCGAGGACGAATCCCGCGCCATGCACACCACGATGCAGACGCTGGGCCGCTTCGCGCTGATCACCGGCACGGTCGGGGTTTCGCTGATGAACATCTACATGTTCTCGGGCATCGAGACGATGGATGCCGCGGACAAGGCCGCAACCTATGCCGACATCTACCTGATGGCGCTGATCATTCCCGTGATCTCGATTTCGGGCGTGATCCTTGCCGGCATCCAGAAATGGCGGGCGAAGCACAACATGCTCAAGCGCGGCCTGACCCGGGCCGAGGCCGACGCCCTGTTCGAAAGCCCCGACGAGGACACCACCCCGAACCCGTGGTATTTCATCGGCGGCGCGGCCTTCGTGGGCCTCAGCCTGACCGTCGGCCTGTCGGAAATCGCGCTCGGCCAGGAACTGATCTTCGCCGGGTCGCTGGCCATCGTGGTCTTGCTGATGCGCCAGCTGGTGAAGGCGCTGGAGCCCGAAAAGGCGCGGATGCTGGTGGGGACGGCGCTGATCGTCTTCTTCTTCCGCGCGGTGCCGCGGCCGGGGGACGGGCAGACCTGGTTCAACATCGACGTGCTGGGATTCGACCAGCAGTTCCTGTCGGTGCTGTCGCTGATCACCTCGGTGCTGACGCTGGTGGGGATGGTTGTCCTGCGCCCCCTGATGGCCAATCACCCGCTGGTCTTCATCATCGCGTTGCTGACGGTGGCGTCCGGCGTTCTGACGCTGCCCAACATCGGGCTGTACTACGGCATCCACGAGGTGACCGCGCCCCTGACGGGCGGCCTCGTGGACGCGCGGTTCATCGCGATCCTGGACACGGCGATCGAATCGCCCCTTGGCCAGGTGGCCATGATCCCGATGCTGGCCTGGATCGCGCGCAACGCGCCCTCCAATCTCAAGGCCACGTTCTTTGCCGTCATGGCCTCCTTCACCAACCTGGCGCTGTCAGCCTCCAGCCTGCTGACCAAGTACCTCAATCGCATCTTCGTCATTACCCGCGAAGTGACCGATCCGGAGACCGGCGAGGTGGTCACGCCTCAGGACTATTCCGAACTCGGCCTGCTGCTGATCACCGTGACGCTCATCACCGTGCTGGTGCCGCTGACGGTGATCTGGGTCGTCCAGCATTCGCGGTTCCGCACCCGGGACTGACCCTCTTGATCCCCGGCGGTCGGGTGTGTTCCCCTCCAACCGACACTGGGCCGGCGCGCCGCCGCGCCCGGCCCCGAACAGAAAGGCCCGATCCATGTTCCGACCCGTCGTTTCCAGCGCCGCGGCGCTTGTCATGCTGGCGATGGCCCATCTTGCGACACCGGCGGCGGCCCATCCGGCCGGGGCCTGCACGCCGGTCCTGGAAAAGCCGGCGCAGGGCGCGGCGGTGACGCCGCAGTTCGACGTGCGGGTGAAGGTGGACATGTCCACGAACAATTGCCAGGTGGACCGCATACGCCTGCGCGTTTTCGACAAGGGGGCGGACAACATGGTGTTCTCGCGGCAATGGGAATGCTGCGACGTCATCACCAACCGGGATCCGGTGGTGGACTTCAGCATTCCCGACGGCGAGTTGCGCGAGGACACGACCTACATCGTCTCGGTCCGGTTCTACGACAAGCACATTGGTTTCAGCCCGGGCAGCGACCCGGCGATGGCCGAGGTGCGCACCACCGTCCCGCAGTACCGCACCAAGCGGCAGGCGCAGGGATTCCAGCCGATGGTCTTCGCGGTGAACCGAAAGGGGCGCTTCGGCCACGGCAAGGCCGGCTCCGCCGCGCAGGCCAGGCGCACGGCCCTCGACTTCTGCGATGCCCCGGGCTGCGAGATCGTGTCGAAGCCGGTCCGCGCGCGCTGTCACGCGCTGGCGCAGCGCACGCGCGGCGGCTACTGGTGGGGCGTGGGCGCCGGCGGCAGCGAAGACGCGGCCCGCGACCGCGCCAAACGTTTCTGCGAACAGAACCAGCAGGGCAGCTGCAAGATCAGCTATACCCACTGCCAGCAGTGACGCCCCGGCCCGGGCGGCTCAATCTGCCGCCCGCTCCAGCGCGGGATAGCGCAGGCCGAGGGTCACGCCCCGCACCAGGAAGCTGACGAGCAGCGCCAGCCAAAGCCCGTGGTTGCCCAGCATCGGCACCAGGGCCAGCACCGCGGCGACATAGGCCAGAAGGCTGATCGCCATCATGTTGCGCATGTCCCGGGCCCGCGTGGCCCCGATGAAGATGCCGTCGAGCATCCATGCGGCCAGACCCGCAATGGGGGCAAGCACCATGTAGACCAGATAGGCCCGCGCCTCGGTCTGCACCGCCGGCGCCTTGGCCATGATGTCGATGATCGTGCCGCCCAGAAGCGCGAAGCCCGTCGCCAGCAGCAGGCTGGCCGCCAGGCCCCACTGACTGGTCAGCAGCGCCCCGCGCCGCAGGCGGGCCCGGTTGCGCGCCCCCATGGCCTGCCCGACCAGGGCCTCGGCCGCAAAGGCGAACCCATCGAGCGCATAGGCGGTGATGTGCAGGAACTGCAGCAGCACCTGGTTCGCCGCCAGGGTCACGTCGCCGAAGTCGCTGCCAAGGAACAGGAAGGAGACGAAGATCGCCTGCAGCATGAGCGAGCGCAGCAGGATGTCGGTGTTGACCGCGGCCATGTTGCGCAGCGCCGCGCGGTCCAGGACGCGGGCGCGCTCGCGCCAGGCGGGCCGGGCAAAGGCGTCGCGGCAGAGCCAGAGCCCGAGGGCCAGCCCGCCCCATTCGGCCAGGAAGGTTGCCAGGGCGACCCCCTGGACGCCCCAGCCAAGGCCCAGCACGAACCACAGGTCCAGCAGGATGTTCACCCCGTTCATCGTCACCTGCACGGCGAGCACGGCGCGCGCACGCTCCAGCGCGATGAGCCAGCCGGTCACCCCGTAGATCGAGATGATGGCCGGCGCGCTCCAGACCCGGATCTCCATGTAGTCGCGGGCAAGGCTTTCCACCTCGGCGCTGGCGGGGGCCAGCTGGAAGGCCGCCCAGAAGACCGGCACCTGCAGGACGATCATCGCCAGCCCGCCCGACAGCCCGATCATCAGCGACCGCGTCAGCATCGCGGCCACCTCGCCCCCGCGGCCCGCGCCCTGCGCCTGGCTGGTCAGGCCGGTGGTGCCCATCCGCAGAAAGCCGAAGACCCAGTAGACCGCCGTCAGGATGATCCCGCCGATCCCGACCGCGCCGATCGGCGCGGCCAGCCCCATCTGCCCCACGACCCCGGTGTCCACCGTGGCCAGGATCGGCACGGTGGCGTTGGACAGCACGATCGGCACGGCGATTTTCAGAACCCGCCCGTGGGTGATCGCGCCCGCGGTGTCAGCCATCGCGCCGCGGCATCAGGAAATGCCCCGTCGCCTGGGCGAAGGGACGCGCGCGGTTGTCCTGCCAGGCCTCCACGTGCACCGAGGCATAGCGCCGCCCCGAGCGCGCCACATGCGCCCGCGCGTAGGCGTCCCGTGGCAGGCCCGAGCGCAGGTAATCCACGGTGAACCCGATGGTCTTGGGCAGGCGCGGCATCTGGCCGCCGGCCAGGGCCTCGGGGTCCAGGGCGCCGCTCTCGATCTCGTCCCAGAGTATCGACCAGCTCAGCCCGATGATGGCCGTGACCTCCAGGAAGGCGGCCGTCGCCCCGCCGTGCAGGGCCGGCAGCAGCGGGTTGCCGATGAGCTTCTCATCGAAGGGCATGAGGGCGGTCAGCTCGTCACCCCGCCGGTCGAAGCCGATGCCGAGGAACTGGATGTAGGGCACGCCGTGCACCAGCGCGTTCAGCGCCGCATCGCGCCGCTGCTTGACCACCTGGACGGGATCGGGTTGCCGGCGCGTCATTGCGCGGCCTCCACGGTGAAGGTGCCGGTCGCGGTGGCCACGGGGCGATCGGGATCGTCGTCGATGGCGCGCGCCCGCACGAAGGCCACCGACCGCGTGATATGGTAGCATTCCGCCTGCGCGCGGATGCGCTGGCCCGGCGTGGCGGGGCGCATGTAATCGATCCGCAGGTCGATGGTGGCCGTGGCGCCGGGATTGTCCGGATGGCTCATCGCCGCCGCGCCGCAACAGGTGTCCATCAGCGCCGACACCGCGCCGCCGTGGATCACGCCGGTCTCGGGGTCGCCCACGAACCGGTCGTCGTAGTCCATGGCGATTTCGGCGATGCCCTCGCCGATCTCGGTCAGTTCCATCCCCAGGGCCTGGGAATGGGGAATGGCCTCGATGAATTGCTCGGCGATTTTCGTCTTATCCAGGCCCATGCGTGCCCCCTCTTCGAACCGCGCCCTTTATGGGGTGCAAAACGCGGCGGCCGCAAGGGCGGCGGTTGCCCTCCTCCCGGCTTCGGCCTACCCTTTGAGCGAGGGAGTTCAACGATGTCCGACACACGCCTGTCGTTCAAGGAGATGTGCGCGAAGTTCGACGTCACGCCGCGGACCCTGCGGTATTACGAGTACATCGAACTTCTCAGCCCGGAGCGCGACGGCCGGGCCCGCGTCTACGGCCCGCGCGAGATCGCGCGCATGACCCTGATCCTGCGCGGCCGGCGCTTCGGCTTCTCGCTGGAAGAAATCCGGCAGTGGCTGCTGATCTACGAACACGAGGGCACCGAAGCGCAGATGCGAAGCTGGATCGAGCTGGCCGACCGCCAGCTTGCGCAACTGCGCGACCAGCGTGCGCAGCTGGACAGCGCCATCGCCGAACTCAAGCAACTGCGCGACGAGACCGCCGAAAGCCTGTCCTGACACTGCCCCCGGCAGCCGGCATCGTGTTCCCCCGCGTCACCCTTGTGCCTGCCCTGCAAGCCGCCATGCTGCAAGCACATCAAGATCTTGCCGAGGATCGCGGGGTTACGCGCCTTGATCCAACGTCAAGCGGCAACGTGACGCGACGTAGTTGTTACGTCAATTGCGCTTCGTATTGTATCCACGGGAAGAAAGACGCAGTTTCTCCTTATCGAAAGATGAGGGAACATCAGACCTATGACGGAAGAGACGATGACGATCCGCGAGATGTGCGATGCCTTCGGGGTCACGCCGCGCACCCTGCGGTTCTACGAATCCAAGGAGTTGCTTTTTCCGCTTCGCCAGGGCCAGAAGCGGCTTTTCACCCGGCGCGACCGGGGCAGGCTGAAGCTCATCCTCCGCGGCAAGCGGTTCGGCTTCAGCCTGGAGGAAATCCGCCAGTTGCTGGACCTTTACGACAAGGGCGACGAGCAACTGACACAGCTCAGCCGCGCCTACGAGATCGCGCAGGAACGGCTGGCGGACCTGGAAAAGCAGCGTGACGAGTTGAACACCGCGATCGCCGATCTGCGCGACCAGATGAAATGGGGCGAGAAGATGCTCGCTTCCGCGCAGCGCTCGAAGGACGCCGCCGAATAACGCAGGCCCGGCCGTGGGCCGAGACATCTGAAGGGAGAGACGGATGCCGACCTACACCCCGCCCACCAAGGACATGCAGTTCCTTCTGCACGACGTGCTCAAGGTCGCCGAGGCCGACATACCCGGCTACGACGAGCTGGACCGTGCCTTCACCGGCGCCGTTCTGGAAGAGGCCGGCAAGCTGTCCGCCGAGGTTCTGGCGCCGCTCAACCCGGTCGGCGACCGCCAGGGCTGCACGCTTGAGAACGGGGTGGTGCGCACGCCGGAGGGGTTCAAGGACGCCTTCGATCAGGTGCGGGCGGGCGGCTGGACCGCGCTGGATTGCGACCCCGAGTACGGCGGTCAGGGCTTGCCGTATCTGGTCTCCACCGCCGTGGGCGAGATGTTCAGCAGCGCCAACATGGCCTTCAACATGTACCAGGGCCTGACCCACGGCGCCTACAACACGATCCATGCGCATGGGTCCGAGGAGCAGAAACGCACCTACCTGCCAAGGATGGTGACCTGCGAGTGGGGCGGCACGATGAACCTGACCGAGCCGCACTGCGGCACCGACCTCGGCCTGATCCGCACCAAGGCCGAGCCGCAGGACGACGGAACCTACCGCATCACCGGCCAGAAGATCTGGATCAGCGCGGGCGAGCACGACATGGTGGACAACATCATCCACCTGGTGCTGGCCAAACTGCCCGACGCGCCAGAGGGCACCAAGGGCATCTCGCTCTTCATCGTGCCAAAATTCCTGGTGAACGCGGATGGCAGCCTGGGGGACCGCAACGCGCTGTCCTGCGGCGGCTTGGAAGACAAGATGGGCATCCACGGCAACGCCACCTGCGTGATGAACTACGACGGGGCCACCGGCTATCTGGTGGGGGAGCCGCACAAGGGCATGCGCGCGATGTTCACCATGATGAACGAGGCGCGCCTGGGCGTCGGGCTGCAGGGCTATGCCCAGGCCGAGGTCGCCTACCAGAACGCTCTCGGTTTCGCGCTGGAGCGTCTCCAGGGGCGCGACGTGACCGGGCCCAAGGCGCCGGAGAAACCGGCCGACCCGATCATCGTCCACCCCGACGTGCGCCGGAACCTCATGGATCAGAAGGCCTTCGTCGAAGGGGCGCGCGCCTTCACCTTCTGGGGCGCGCGGATGATCGACGCGGGCCACCGCGCGGGGGATGCCGAGGCCGAGCAGATGATCTCGCTGCTCACACCGGTCATCAAGGGCTTCCTGACCGACAAGGGCTTCGAGACTACGGTGCTGGCGCAGCAGACGCTGGGGGGCTCGGGATTCACCCGCGAATGGGGGCTTGAGCAGTTCGTGCGCGACGCCCGCATCACCATGATCTACGAGGGCACCAACGGCATCCAGTCCCTCGACCTCGTGGGCCGCAAGCTGGGCCAGGACGGCGGCAAGGCGATCATGGCCTTCTTCGACATGATCAAGGCCTACATCAAGGAAAACTCCGGCGCCGACGAGGTGTTCGACCAGCAGTTCCTCGATCCCCTCAAGGCCGCGTCGAAGGACCTGCAGGCGGCCGGCACCTACTTCATGCAGCACGGCATGAAGGCGCCCGAGAATGCGCTGGCGGGGTCCTACGACTTCATGCATCTTTTCGGTCATGTCTGCCTCGGCCTGATGTGGGCGCGGATGGCCGACGCGGCCCGGACCAATCTGGCTGCCGGCGCGGGCGATGCCGCCTTTCACGAGGCCAAGCTGGCCACCGGCCGCTACTACATGGCCCGGCACCTGCCCATGACCGCGACCCACCTGGCCCGCATCCAGAGCGGCGCCGGGCCGGTCATGGCGCTGGCCCCCGACCAGTTCGCGGCCGGCGCCGCCTGACACACGCGCGAAGGGAGGAAAGAATGCCCAAGCGCTTCCGGCTGACCCGCCGCTTCAACGCCGCGATGACGGAAGAGGCCTATCGCCGGCTTCGGCGCTTCGCGCAGGAGGCGGGGCTGGACGAGGGGGAGGCGCTGTCCTTCCTTTTCGAGAACTTCGACAGCGTGATCGACGAGGACACCTTCGCGCATCGGCTGCGGATCTTCAATTCCGAGCTGGACGCGCGCAAGCGATAGGGGGGAACGGCGCATGTCCGCATGGATGACCGACGAGCACCGGATGCTGGCGGACCTGACGGCGAAATTCATCGCCGAGGAATGGGCCCCGCAGGCCGACCGCTGGCGCAGGCAGGGCGAGATGGACCGCGACATCTGGCAGCAGGCCGGGAACCTGGGCCTTCTGTGCCCCTCGATCCCCGAGGACTACGGCGGCGCCGGCGGCGATTTCGGCCACGAGGCGGTGATCTGCCTCGAACAGTCGCGCGCCAACCTGGCCAGCTGGGGTAACCCGATCCACTCGGGGATCGTGGCGCACTACATCCTCGTCTACGGCAGCGAGGACCAGAAGAAACGCTGGCTGCCCAGGATGGTCTCGGGCGAGATGGTGGGCGCGCTGGCGATGACCGAACCGGGGGCCGGCTCGGACCTGCAAGGGATCAAGACGAAAGCCGTGCGCGCGGGCAATTCCTATCGGCTCTCGGGGCAGAAGACATTCATCACGAACGGCCAGCACGCCGACCTGATCATCGTGGCCGCCAAGACCGACCCCTCGGCCGGCGCCAAGGGCGTGTCGCTGGTGGTGGTCGAAACGCAGGGCGCCGCAGGGTTCTCGCGCGGGCGCAACCTGGAAAAACTGGGCATGCACGCCGCCGACACCTCGGAACTCTTCTTCGACGACGTCGAAATCCCGCCCGAGAACATCCTCGGCGGGCACGAGGGCCGCGGGTTCTACCAGATGATGGAGCAGCTGCCGCAGGAACGGCTGATCATCGCCTGTGGCGCGCAGGGCGCGATGGAGGGGGCGGTGGCGCGCACCGTGGCCTACGCCAAGGAGCGGCAGGCCTTCGGGGGGCCGATCATGCAGTTCCAGAACACTCGCTTCAAGCTGGCCGAATGCCGGACGAAAACGCGGGTGGGCCGGGCCTTTCTCGATGAATGCATCGCCGAGCACCTGCGCGGGGCACTGAGCGTGGAAAAGGCCGCCATGGCCAAGTACTGGCTCACCGACACCCAGGGCGAGGTCCTGGACGAGTGTCTGCAATTGCACGGCGGCTACGGCTACATGGCCGAATACGCCGTGGCCGAAATGTGGGCCGACGCGCGCGTGCAACGCATCTACGGCGGCACCAACGAGATCATGAAGGAGTTGATCGCGCGCGGCTTCACCGACGAGGCGGCCAGGCAATGACGGCGCCCGCGGAGACGACGGGACGCCTCCGGCGGGAGTATTTCTGCCAAGAAGAAGGACGGGCCGCACCCTGCCCCGGCCGCCGGCCTGCTGGCATCCGGACCGGGACAGGGCTTCTCCTTGGGCGGTCATCGGCTCTCCAGCCTGTACCGCGGGGATGGTGTTAATGCGTTAAGGTTAATCATGGGTAAAACCCGCACCTTCTTCTTGGTGAAAATACTCCACGGGGGTGTGGGGGTGTGAAACCCCCACGACGGCCGTTCGGGCAACGCGAATGCAAGGATCAAGAGACCATGACCATCAAGCTGCACTGCTTCGGAGAATCCGGAAACGCTTACAAGGCCGCGCTGGCCCTGGAACTCGCCGGGCTCGACTGGACGCCGGTCTTCGTCGATTTCTTCGGCGGCGAGAGCCGCGGCGCCGACTTCCGCCAGCTCAACGTCATGGGCGAGGTGCCGGTGCTTGAGGACGACGAGGTGACATTGACCCAGTCGGGGGTGATGCAGCTCTACGTCACCGAGAAAACCGGCAGGTTCGGCGGTCGCGACAAGGCCGAGGGGCGCGAGGTGATGCGCTGGATGTTCTGGGACAATCACAAGATGTCCAGCCAGGCGGGCATGACGCGTTTTCTGATGAACTTCCTGCCCGAGGACAAGCGTCCGGCCGAGGTGATCGATTTCATGCGGGGACGCCTGAAATCCGCCTACAAGACCCTCGACGCACATCTGAACGGGCGCGACTGGATCGTGGGCGACGCGATCACCAACGCCGACCTGAGCTGCTGCGGCTACCTGTTCTATCCCGAGCCCTTCGGCTTTTCGCGCGCCGACTGGCCAAACATCGACCGGTGGCTTTCGAACATCCAAGCCACGCCGGGCTGGAAACACCCCTACGATTTGATGCCCGGCTCCCCCGCGGACCGGGCCTGATGAAGGAGACACGCATGACCGACGCCTATATCTACGACGCCGTGCGCACGCCGCGCGGCAAGGGGCGCAAGGACGGCGCGCTGCACGAGGTCACCAGCGTGCGGCTGAGCAGCCTGGTGCTGGACGCGCTGAAGGCACGCAACGGCTTCGACGGCCATGCCGTCGAGGACGTGATCTGGGGCAACGCCACGCAGGTCAAGGAACAGGGCGGCTGCCTGGCGCGCACCGCCGTGCTGGCCTCGGAACTGGACGAGGCGATCCCGGGGCTGTCGATCAACCGCTTCTGCGCCTCCGGCCTGGAGGCCGTGAACCTGGCAGCCAACCAGGTGAAGGGCGGCGCCGGCGAGGGCTATATCGCCGGCGGGGTCGAGATGATGGGACGCGTGGCCATGGGCAGCGACGGCGCGGCGATCGCCGTGGACCCGTCGGTCGCGATGGAGACCTATTTCGTGCCCCAGGGCATCAGCGCCGACATCATCGCGACCGAGTTCGGCTTCTCCCGCGATGACGCCGATGCGCTGGCGGTGGAATCGCAACGCCGCGCGGCGGCGGCCTGGGCCGATGGCCGCTTCGACCGGTCGGTGGTCGAGGTGCGCGACCAGAACGGCCTGCCCATCCTGGACCACGACGAGCACATGCGCCCCGAGACCGACATGCAGTCGCTCGGCGGCCTCAAGCCCAGTTTCAAGGACATGGGCGAGCAGATGCCCGGCTTCGATTCGGTGGCCAAGCTCAAGTACCCGCATCTGGAGCGGATCGAACACATCCACCACGCCGGCAACTCCAGCGGCATCGTGGACGGTGCGGCCGGCGTACTCGTCGGTTCCAGGGAATTCGGCGAGAAATGGGGGCTGACGCCGCGGGCCCGCATCCGCCAGACCGCCAAGATCGGCACCGATCCCACGATAATGCTGACCGGCCCCGTGCCCGCGACCGAGAAGGCGCTCCGCGATGCGGGGATGGAAATCGGTGATATCGACCTTTTCGAGGTGAACGAGGCGTTTTCCTCGGTCGTGCTGCGCTTTTGCCAGGCCTTCGCTGTCGACCACGACCGGGTGAACGTCAACGGCGGGGCGATCGCCATGGGCCACCCGCTGGGGGCCACAGGCGCCATCATCCTCGGCACCCTGCTGGACGAGATGGAGCGCGCGGACCGCGAAACCGGCCTCGCCACCCTCTGCGTCGCCAGCGGCATGGGCGCCGCCACCATCATCGAGCGCGTGTAAGACGCGGGCCAGGGAGAACAGGACAATGACCCAATTCACGATGGAAAAGGGCGCCGATGGCGTCGCAGTGATCACCTGGGACACGCCGGACAAGTCGATGAACGTCATGAGCCGGGACGGCTTTGCCGAACTGGACGGGCTGATCGACGACGCCCTGGCCGACGCGGCGGTCAGGGGCGTGATCATCACCAGCGGCAAGGCGGACTCCTTCGCCGGGGGCATGGATCTCAACGTCATCGCCCGGATGAAGGAAGAGGCCGGCGACGACCCGGCCCGCGGGCTTTTCGAGGGGGTGATGGGCATGCACGGCGTCCTGCGCAAGATCGAGCGCGCGGGCATGGACGACCGCAACCGCGGCGGCAAGCCGATCGCGGCCGCCCTGCCCGGCACGGCGCTCGGCATCGGGCTGGAGATCCCGCTGGCCTGCCACCGCATCTTCGCCGCCGACAACGGATCGGCCAAGATCGGCCTGCCCGAGATCATGGTGGGGATCTTCCCCGGCGCCGGCGGCACCACGCGGTTGGTGCGCAAGCTGGGGGCCATGGCCGCCTCCCCCTTCCTGCTGGAGGGCAAGCTGAACGAGCCGAAGAAGGCCAAGGCCGCCGGCATCATCGACGAGGTCGTGCCCGCCGAGACGCTGCTGGACACGGCCCGGAAATGGGTTCTGGAGGCCACGGACAAGGACATCGTCAAACCCTGGGACACCAAGGACTACAAGATGCCCGGCGGCGCCCCTTATCACCCCGCGGGTTTCATGACCTTCGTTGGTGCCTCGGCCATGGTCAACGGGCGCACGCAGGGGGCCTACCCCGCGCCCAGGGCGCTGCTTTCGGCCGTCTACGAAGGCGCGCTGGTGCCCTTCGACACCGCGCTCAAGATCGAGGCGCGCTGGTTCACCAACGTCCTCATGAACCCCTCGTCGGGCGCGATGATCCGCTCGCTCTTCATCAACAAGGAGGCGCTGGAAAAGGGCGCCAACCGCCCCGAAGTGCCCGACCAGAGGGTCGGCAAGGTGGGCGTCATGGGCGCCGGCATGATGGGCGCGGGCATCGCGCTGGTCTCCGCGCAGGCCGGCATGGAGGTCGTCCTGATCGATCAAAGCCAGGAGGCCGCCGACCGCGGCAAGGCCTACACCGCCAGCTACATGGACAAGGGCATCAAGCGCGGCAAGGCGACAGAGGAGAAGAAGACCCGGACGCTGGACCGGATCACCGCCACCACCGAGTATGCCGCGCTCGAGGGGTGCGACCTGGTGATCGAGGCCGTCTTCGAGGACCCCGGGATCAAGGCGGATGTGACCAAGGCGGTGGAGGCCGTGGTGGACGCGGATTGCATCTTTGCCACCAACACCTCCACCCTGCCGATCAGCGACCTTGCCGAGGCCTCACAACGGCCCGAGCAGTTCATCGGCATCCACTTCTTCTCGCCGGTCGAGAAGATGCAGTTGGTGGAAATCATCAAGGGCGCGAAGACCGGCGAGCGCGCCGTCGCCAAGGCGCTGGACTACGTCCGCCAGATCCGCAAGACGCCCATCGTGGTCAACGACGCGCGCTTCTTCTATGCCAACCGGTGCATCATCCCCTACATCAACGAAGGTATCCGGATGGTGGCCGAGGGCGTGGCGCCGCCGCTCATCGACAACGCGGCGCGGCAGCTGGGTTTTCCCGTGGGCCCGCTGCAACTGGTCGACGAGACCTCGATCGAACTGGGCGCGCGGATCGCCCGCGCCACCAAGGCCGCCATGGGCGACGCCTATCCGGACGCGGCGGTGGACGAGGTGATCTTCTGGATGGAAGGCGAGGGCCGGCTGGGCCGCAAGGCCGGGGCGGGTTTCTTCGACTACGACGAGAAGGGCCAGCGCCAGGGCTACTGGGCCGGGCTGGCCGAGCGGTATCCCCGCGCCGCAACCCAGCCCGACCTGACCGAGGTGCAGCACCGGCTGATGTTCGCGCAGGTTCTCGAAGCCGTGCGCGCGCTGGAGGACGGCGTGCTGGAGGACATCCGCGAGGGCGACGTGGGCGCGATCCTCGGCTGGGGCTTCGCGCCTTGGTCGGGCGGGCCCTTCAGCTGGCTGGACATGCTGGGCACGCCCTACGCGGTGGACCGCTGCCAGGAGCTTGCCGACCGCTTCGGCCCGCGCTTCGCGCCGCCGGCCCTGCTGCGCGAGATGGCCGAGCGCAACCAAGGGTTCTACGCGCGATTCATGGGCGGGCAGAAAGCCGCCTGACGCCAGAGCGAACGGACCGGGCCGCGCCGTCGCCGGCGCGGCCCGCCCGGTTTCAGAAGCTGTAGCCGAAGCGCGCGATGTCCGGCGCGCAGAGTTGCGCGACCAGGGCGGCATCCGCCGCGGTGTAGGCCGCGCGGTAGTCCGCCGGCCGGTCCGACGTGTTGCTGTGCGGCAGCTCCAGCCGGAAACCCAGGTGCTCCCACAGCGGCCTGGAATCGACCTCGAAGCACTCCAGCCGGATGTAGAGGCGGCAGTGCTCCTGCCCGTCGGCCATGGTCATGTAGCTGGGATAGGGCGCCGCGTGCAGCGCGGCCTGGGTCTGCGGGGCGTTCAGGAATCCGCTGAAATCGGTGTGCTTGGCCAGCCGCACCGCCGGATGCCCGAAGGATTGCACCCGCAGCCACCGGTAGTAGCTGACCAGCCGGTCCCAGGGGTTGCGCACCAGCGTGAAGGTAAAGGCACGGGCAATCTGCGCGTCCGGCACCAGCCCCGCGATATCGGCCAGGGTGGAATGCTTCCACAACCGCCCGGCCGCGCGAGCCCCGTGCAGGCGCCGGCGCCGGCGGCGGGCCTTGGGCGTGTCGCCGATCAGGATGTCATCGGCCTTGGCCCGCCCCTCCAGCGCGAGCGCCATCGAGGTGCCGCCCGTCTTGGGGATATGCACGAAAATGTAGTTGCGCCCCTCGGAGATGATCATGCCCGGCAGGCTAGGCCAAGGCTTGGCGCCGCGAAAGCCACCTTGGGCCCGGGAAATTTTCTTTTCTTCCGGGGCATGAATCCGCAATATCCCGGCCAGCCAAGCACAATCACACCAAGGGAGGGATCGCGACAATGGGATGGATGCAGGATGAAACCGGGCTCGACAAGACGCAGGCCAATTTCGTGCCGCTCACGCCGCTTTCGCATCTGCAACGGGCCGCGCATCTGTTTCCCGATCGCGAGGCGATCGTCTACCGCGGCATCCGGCGCAGCTATGCCGAGTATCACGCGCGGTGCACGCGGCTGGCGTCGGGCCTGTCCAAACTGGGGGTTCGGCCCGGCGACGTGGTGGCCACGCTGCTACCCAATCTGCCGGCGCACGCCGAGGCGCACTTCGGCGTGCCCGCCTGCGGCGCCGTGCTGAACGCCATCAACACGCGCCTGGAGGCAGGGACGATTTCCTATATCCTCGAACACGGGCAGGCCAAGGTCCTGCTGGTGGATCCGCAGTTCCTGCCGGTCGCCGCGCAGGCGATCGAGGAAATGGCCGGCCCGCCCCCGACCGTGATCGAGGTGGCCGACGACGCGGCCGGCGTCCATGCGCACGGCCATTACACCGAGTACGAGGAGTTGCTCGCCTCGGGCGATCCGGACTTCGACTGGATCATGCCCGCCGACGAATGGGAAAGCATGGCCCTGAATTACACCTCCGGCACCACGGGGCGGCCGAAGGGTGTGGTGTATCACCACCGGGGCGCCTACCTGATGACGATGGGCACCGCCGTCAGCTGGCAGATGCCGATCTATGCCAAGTACCTGACGATCGTGCCGCTGTTTCACTGCAACAACTGGAACCACACCTGGATGATGCCCATGCTGGGCGGCACCCTGGTGTGCTGCCGCGACATCACGGCCAAGGCGATCTACGACGCCATCGCCGACGAGGGCGTGACCCATTTCGGGGCCGCCCCGATCGTGCTGAACACCATCGTCAACGCCAGCGAGGACGAACGCCGCCCCTTCGATCACGTGGTCGACGTGTTCACCGCCGGCGCCCCGCCGCCGGCGGCCACGCTGCGCGCCATCGAGCCGCTCGGCTTCAAGGTGACGCAGGTCTACGGGCTGACCGAGACCTACGGGCATGTCACCGAATGCCTCTGGCAGGAGCACTGGGACACCCTGCCCGAGGCCGAGCGCTACGCGATCAAGGCCCGCACCGGCATCCTGATGCCCATGATGGAGGACATCACGGCAATGGACCCCGAGACGATGACCCAGACACCTATGGACGGCGAGACCCACGGCGAGATCATGATCCGCGGCAATTCGGTGATGAAGGGATACCTCAAGAACCCCGAGGCCACCCAGAAGGCCTTCGCCGGCGGGTATTTCCACTCCGGCGACATCGCGGTGCAGTATCACGACGGCTATCTCAAGATCGCGGACCGCGCCAAGGACATCATCATCTCGGGTGGGGAGAACATCAGCTCGGTCGAGGTGGAGGGCGTGCTGATGATGCACCCCTCGGTGCTGCTCTGCGCCGTTGTGGCCAAACCCGACGAGAAATGGGGCGAGGTTCCCTGTGCCTTCGTGGAACTCAAGGATGGCGCCGAGGTGGGCGAGGATGACCTGATCGCCTACGCCCGGGACCACCTGGCCGGCTTCAAGACCCCCAAGCAGGTGATCTTCCAGGAGCTGCCCAAGACCTCGACCGGCAAGATCCAGAAATTCGAACTGCGCAAGGTGGCGCGCGCGCAATAGCCCTGCCGGCGGGCATGGCGCGCGGGATCCGGCGGCAAGCCGATTGCCGGGGCGCGCGCGCCCATGCTATCCTGCGCCCCGAAGAGGCAGAGCAGGCCCTCGGCAGCATGACCGCACTTAGCGAATACCAAAGGCTCGAGGCCGCGGGCCTGTGGCGCGCCTCGCCGGACGCGCAGCGCACCGACGTGATCGTCTCGCTCGGGGATGCCACGCTTGTCATAACCGACATGCAGGACCGTCCTCTTGCGCACTGGTCCATTCCGGCGGTGGAGCGCGCCAATCCCGGCCGCCTGCCCGCGCTGTATCACCCCGATGGCGATCCCGGTGAAACACTGGAACTGCCCGAGACCGAGCGCGACGCGATCGCGGCCATCGAGCGGCTGCGCGCCGCCGTGCGCCGGCGCAGGCCCCACCCCGGGCGCCTGCGGCTGGTCGCCCTCCTCGCCATGCTGGCCGCGGTGGCCGTCTTGTCGGCCCTCTGGCTGCCCGGGGCGCTGCGGGCGCACGCGGTGACGGTCGTGCCCGAGGCCAAGCGCGCCGAGATCGGGCAGGACCTGATGCGCCATATCCAGCGCGTAACCGGCCCGCCGTGCCGGGATCCGGGCGGTGCGGCGGCACTTGCCCGGCTGGCGCGGCGCCTGCCGGGACAGGACGGGCCGGGGCGCCTCGTGGTCCTGCGCGGCGGGGTACAGAGCACGGCGCACCTTCCCGGCGGAACGATCCTGATCAACCGCACGCTGGTGGAGGATCACGAGGACCCCGAGGTGCTGGCCGGCTACCTCGTGGCCGAACGGCTGCGCGCCGCCCGGCGCGACCCGCTGGGGGCCTTGCTGGCGCAGGCCGGGGCCGCCGCCAGCCTGCGCCTGCTGACCACCGGGGCGCTCAGCGATGCCACACTGCGCGCCTATTCCGAACATCTGCTGACCCGGTCCCGCGGGCGGCCGGATACCGAGGCCCTGCTGGCGGCCTTTCGAAAGGCGGGCGTACGATCAACCCCCTACGCCTATGCCCTGGACATCTCGGGCGAGACGACCCTGGGCCTGATCGAGGCCGATCCCTTCGCCGGACAGGTCACCGAGCCGGTGCTGAGCGACGCGGACTGGCTGCGCCTGCAGGGGATCTGCGAAACTTGAGACATGCAGACGGCGCCCGACGCGGCAAAGCGCGGGCGCCGTCCCTCCGGCCCGTTCGAGGCCGGAGGCAAGCAGGGCCGGGCATCGCCCGGTTGGGGCGTTTCTAGTCCTGCGGGGTTAGGAAAGTCTTACGCGCCCTCGAAGGCGCACAGGGCGTGCACGTCGATACCCATCGACTCAAGTCGCCGCCGCCCGCCCAGATCGGGCAGATCGATGACGAAGGCGCATCCCAGGATCTCGCCTCCCAGCCGCTCGATCAGCTTCACCCCGGCCGCGGCGGTGCCCCCCGTGGCCAGAAGATCGTCCACGATCAGAACGCGATCCCCCGGCGCGATGGCGTCGTCGTGGATTTCGACCACGGCCTCGCCGTATTCAAGCTGGTAGTCTTCGGAGATCACCGCGCCGGGCAGCTTGCCTTTCTTGCGTACGGGGACGAAGCCAAGCGAAAGCTGGTGCGCGATCGCCCCGCCAAGGATGAAACCACGCGCCTCCAGCCCCACGACGGCGTCGATGCGGCTGCCGGCGTAGGGGTGCAGCATCTGGTCGATGGCCATGCGGAACCCGCGCGGGTCCGCGAAAAGCGTCGTGACATCGCGGAACATGATCCCCTCGCGGGGGAAGTCCGCGATGGTGCGGATGTAATCCTTCACGGTGCGCGTGTCGGGCATTCCCGGTCTCCATCTGGGCCAAGCGGACACGCCACGCTTTGGCCCAGCCACGACCGGGATGCAAGGGCCGTCAGAGCCGGTAGCGCTGCTTGACCTCGTGGAAGAACCGGTACACCCGGTTCGGGAACCACCGCAGATGGGGCCGGTTCCAGTCCATGCGGTCCTGCATCAGAAGGGATTTCGCCGTATTCGGTGCCATTTTTCGTTCCTTTCCCGCCAATGTCCGATTATGGTTTCGTGACAGCAGCGTTATATACTATGTATATACGTTGTAACGACGAAATTTCAAGACTTCACGGGACAGGCGGCGTGTCGAAGACGGACGACAAGAAGGAAAAGAAGAAGGCCGGCAAGAAGAACAGCCAGCTCATCCTGCGCCTCGACAAGGCGGAGCGGGACGAATTCATCGCCCTGTGCAAGGACATGGATACCAGCGCGGCGCGCGAAATCCGCGGCTTCATCCGTGAATTCGTGCGCCGGCACGGCTCGTGAACGCGGCTAGCCCGCCACCGGCCCGAAACGGTACTCGGCGATCGCCCCGACAAGGCGGTTGAGCGCCCACATGACCACCATGAAGGCGATCATGCACAGCACGTAGTTCACCAGCGTCTGCACGATGCGTTTCCAGCGGCGGTCGCGCGCGGCAAAGATGGGCACCTCGGGGCGCAGCAGGAAGCGCGAGGCCAGATAGCCGAAAAGAAGCGCGCTCAGCACCCAGTAGATCGCGTCGAACCACCAAGAGGCGGTTTCGACCGAGAGGTAGCGCGCGAAGCCCACCACGAGCGTCCAGCGCAGGACATTGAACGCCTCGTCGGTCAGCGCCTCGAAGCGGCGGCCGATGCGGGTACGGAAGCGCTCGTCCGACAGCCTGTCGAGCCAGTCATGCATGGCACGAGCAGAGCACGCCCGCGGGCCTTTCGTCCAGTGCCCGCGGGCCCGCTCGCGCCGATTTGGCCGCGCGTGACCGCGGCGCGTAGCTCGCCAAGCCCATCAGCCCCCGGCACGGCGCCGTGGCGCGCTCACCCCAGCACGCGGCCCGCGACGGCGTCCAGCCGCGCCAGGGCATCGGCGTCGCGCGCCTCGGGCGGGGTGAGGATGGCATGCTCCAGCGCCCGGTCGCAGCCCTGCGGGCAAGGCGCCCGCTCGGCCCCCAGAAGGGCGGGCAGGCGGCGCACCGTCTCGCGCCCGTTGTCGGCGTTGCCCATCAGGGTCGCGATGATGTCGCTGATATCCACTTCGCCGTGATGGGGGTGCCAACTGTCGTAGTCGGTGACCATGGCCACGGTGGCATAGCAAAGCTCGGCCTCGCGGGCGAGCTTGGCCTCGGGCATGCCCGTCATGCCGATCACGTGAGCCCCCCAGCTTTCGCGGTAGAGGGTCGATTCCGCCAGCGTGGAGAACTGCGGCCCCTCCATCGCAAGGTAGGTGCCGCCGCGGTGAACGGTCACACCCGCCGCCTCCGCGGCCTGCGCGCAGGCGTCACCCAGCCGGAAGCAGGTGGGCTGCGCCACGCTGACATGGGCCACGCAGCCCGCGCCGAAAAAGCTTTTCTCGCGCGCGAAGGTGCGGTCGATGAATTGATCCACCACCACGAAATCGCCGGGGGCCATCTCCTCGCGGAAGGAGCCGCAGGCGGACACGCTGACGATATCCGTCACCCCCAGCCGCTTGAGCGCGTCGATATTCGCACGGTAGGGCACCGACGAGGGGGAATGCACGTGCCCGCGCCCGTGCCGGGGCAGGAAGGCCATGGGCACGCCGCCGATCCGGCCGGTCAGGATTTCGTCCGATGGCGGGCCGAACGGCCCCTCGGCCCGCTGCCACTGCGCATCTTCGAGCCCCGCGATATCGTAAAGCCCCGAGCCGCCGATCACCCCGATCATGGTTCGCGTCATGGCTGTCTCCCTTGCCGCCGCTTCGGGCCCGAGTGTTACGCGCGGCCGCCGGCGTTGAAAACGCCAAATGCACCGCCGTCACCGGTCGTAGTAGTCCCGGTACCAATCGACGAAACGCCCGATGCCCGTGCGCAGATCGGTTTTCGGCCGGTAGCCGGTCAACGCCTGCAGCAGGGTCGCGTCCGCCCAGGTGGCGGGCACATCGCCCTTCTGCATGGGCATCAGGTTGCGCCTTGCCGGACGGTCGAGCGCCTCCTCGATGGCCGCGACGAAATCCAGCAGCCGCACCGGTTGCGAGTTGCCGATATTGACAACGCGGTAGGGCGCGACGGGCGACAGGCTGTCACCGTCGGCGATCGCGGCGGGGCTTTCGGGGCGCTGCGGAACCGCGTCGATCAGCAGGCGGATCGCCCGCACCAGATCCGCCACATAGGTGAAGTCGCGGTGCATCTCGCCGTGATTGTAGATGTCGATGGGCCGGCCGGCCAGGATCGCCTCGACGAATTTGAAATAGGCCATGTCGGGCCGGCCCCAGGGGCCGTAGACGGTGAAGAACCTGAACAGGGTCGTGGGCAGGTTCCACAGATGCGCGTAGGCATGCCCCATCGATTCCGTCGCCTTCTTCGTCGCGGCGTAGATCGTCATCTGGGTGTCGGCCTTCATCGTCTCGGTATAGGGCATGTCGGTGTTGGCACCGTAGACCGAGGAGGTCGAGGCCATCAGCAGGTGCCGCACGTCATGGCGGCGTGCGGCCTCCATGACGTTGAAGGTGCCGACGACGTTGGCATCGATGTAGGCGCGGGGGTTTTCCAGGCTGTAGCGGACCCCCGCCTGCGCGGCCAGGTGCACGATCACCTCCGGCGCGCAGGCGTCCACCGCGCGGTCGAGCGCCGCGGCATCCTCCAGCGCCGCCTCGGTCGCCGTGAAGCCGGGGCGCCGCGAAAGCCGCGCGTGCCGCTGCTGCTTGAGCGTGACGTCGTAGTAGGGGGTCATCCCGTCGAAGCCGTGGACGGTGGACCCCTCGTCCAGCAGCAATTCGGCCAGGTGATAGCCGATGAAACCCGCCGTGCCCGTGATGAAGATGCGTGTCATGGTCCTGCCCGTGCCCGCCGACGGCCCAGCGATAGCCCGTGGCCCGGCCGGCGGCAAGGGCCGCCGGCCCCGGGGCCCTAGCCTGTGTCGCTCTTGCCGCCCGGATCGGACCAGAGTTCGCGCAAGAGGGTGATGGCCACGACGGTCAGCGGGGCGCCCAGCACCACGCCCATGGGCCCCAGCACGATCCCGAAGGCGATGACCGAAAATACCGTCGCCGCCGGCGGCAGGTTGACGGTCTTGCGCTGGATCAGCGGAATGAGAAAGATCGACTCCAGTTGCTGGATGCCGAAGTACAGCAGCGTCACCCAGACCGCGGCAACCGGGCTTTCGGCGAAGGCCACGGCGACGGCCGGCACGGCGCTGGCCACCGGGCCGACATAGGGAACGAACTCCAGCAGGCCGGCGAGGAAGGCCAGGGCATAGGGCGTGGGGATCCCGAGAAGCACCAGGCCGATGGCCGTGAGCACGCCCACGCAGACCATCGCCACGAGCTGCCCAACAAGCCAGTATTTCAGCGCGCGGCCCAGTTCGCGCATCAGGTCCTTCACCCGCGGGCGCGGCCCGGGCGGGACGATGGCCAGCGCCCCGCGTACGTATGTCCCGGGGCTGAGCGCGATGAACAGCCCGCCGCCCACCACCAGCAACACGCCGATCAGGCCGTTGACCATCCACATCGTCGCCCCGGAAATCCCGCCGATGAGCGACATCTCGTCCATCTGGCTCTGGACCCGCTCGGCGATCCAGGTCTCGAGGTCCGCCATCCCCAGCCAGGTGCCGAAGGTCTCCACGGCGCCCGGCAACTGTTCGCGCAGGCTGGCGATCTCGGTCAGCACCCGGTTGCCGAGGAGCGCGGAAAAGGCCGTCAACGCCAGCAGCGCCAGCGCCGCCACGACGATGACGCCCGCGCGCTCGCCGATGCGCAGCACGCGGCCGAGCGGACGCGCCCCGCCGAAAAGCAGGATCGCCAGCAGGATCGCCGCGAAAAGCAGCAGCACGAGATTGCGCAGCCACCACATCACCGCCAGGGCGGCGACCAGGGCCACCACCTGCAGCAGGGCCACGAAGACCCCGCGCCGGATGGCGGCGGCGCGTTCGGGTGTTTGTGTCACGATGTCACCTCGCGGGGGTTGGGCATCACCACCTGCAGCGCGTCCCGCCGGTGGGTGAAGCGAAAGGGCGGCTGCATGCGCTCGCTCTCGCCGTCGCGCGCCACAAGGCGGCTGGACTTGCGCGTCTCGATCACGATCTCGTCGCCGCAAAGCAGGGTGAAATCGCGGTTCTTCATCATCTTCCCGCGCGCCAGGCGCAGGGCGAAAAGCAGCATCCGCCACCGCCCGCCGTTGGCCGCAAGGAAAAGCGCGAACTGCCCCGCGCGCACGGGCTCGGCCCCGGCCAGCTGGTATTGCTCAAGCTGGAAGGCACTGTTGGCCACGAAGGCCAGCGGCGTGCGCACCTCGTGCACCGCGCCGTCCACGCTGACCCGCATCCGGTGGGAGTTGGGGGCCCCGAAAAGCGCCTTGAGCACGGACCAGTGCGAAACCAGCTTGTTGCGACCCCAGCGTCTGTAGATCCCCTCGCGCTGGCTGAGGATCGCGGGATACAGGCCGATGCTGGCGTTGTTGAGAAAGATCCGGCCGTTCAGATCCCCGGTCGTGACCGGCACCTTGCGGCCCAGGGCCAGGGCCTCAAGCGCGGCATCGACATCCAGCGGCACGCCGATCCCCCGGGCGAAGAAATTGAATGTCCCCAGCGGCACGACGCCAAGCGCCGCCCCGCTGTCGGCCAGCGCCTCTGCGACGGCGCAGACGGTGCCATCGCCGCCGGCGGCGACCACCGTGCCGTAACCGGCCGCCGCGGCCTCTCGCGCGCAGGTCCGGATATCGTCGTTCCTGCCGATCACGCGCAGGCGCGCCGGGCCGGCCAGATCGCTCAGCCAGCGCTCAAGCCGGTCGCGATACTGGCCCTGTTGCTGGCTGCCCGCCTTCTCGTTCACGATCAGGTACAGCCCGGACCGATCGGTGCGCGTGTCTTGCATGGTGTGCATCGCCCTCGTTTCGGCTTGGCGCTCTTGCCTTCCCTGCCCGTTGCAAACGTGGCACGGCGCGGCGCGGTTCCCGCGCGCCGGGAACCGCGCCGGGCGAAGATGCGTTCCCCCGCCTGTCAGCACAAGAGGTCGGAGATGGCGAAAGAGCTTCGAATTATCGGGCTGTCGGGATCCTTGCGGGAGGGATCCTACAACACCGCAACCCTAGCCGCGCTGCAGGAGCTGGCATCGCCCTCGACGCGGCTGGAAATTCGGCGGCTGCACAAGATCCCGCTGTTCAACGAGGATGTCGAGGCGCTGGGCTGGCCCGCGCCGGTGGCAGCGCTGCGCGAGGACGTGGCGGCATCCGACGGCGTGATCTTCGCCTCGCCGGAATACAACTATTCCATGACGGGGGTGCTGAAGAACGCCATCGACTGGCTGTCGCGCCCGGCCGGCGCGGGCGCGCTGCGCGGCAAACCGGCGGCCATCGTCGGGGCGACCCCCGGCCGGTTCGGCACCACCCGCTCCCAGACACACCTGCGCGAGGTCATCTATTACAATGACATGCCCCTGCTGCCCACGGGCGAGGTGCTCATCGCCCATGCCGGCGACAGGTTTTCCGACGGTGTGCTGATCGATGGCGACACCCGCGATTTCCTGGCGAGGATGATCGGCGATTTCGAGAACTGGGTGGCCAGGCACCGCGCCTGACCGTCGCGCCCGACCACGCCGCCCCTGCCCCGAGGATCCGCGCCATGTTCGACTGGATCACCGCGATCATTACCCGGATCGGCGAGACCGGCATCGCGCTTCTGATGTTTCTGGAAAATGTCCTGCCGCCCATCCCCTCCGAGGTCATCATGCCGCTGGCCGGTTTCATCGCCTCGCGCGGGCAGATGGCCCTTGCCGCGGTCATCCTGGCGGGCACCATCGGATCGCTGGCCGGCGCCGTGCTGTGGTACTGGATCGGCCGCAAACTGGGCCGCCGCAGGATGAAGCGGCTGGCCCGGCGGACCGGGCGGTGGCTGGCCGTCTCGCCGCAGGACGTGGACCGCGCCGAAGACTGGTTTGCCCGCTACGGCGGTTTGGCGGTTCTCGTCGGGCGGCTGGTGCCGACGGTCCGCACCTTCATATCGGTGCCGGCGGGGATCACGGCGATGCCCTTCGGGCGGTTCCTGGTCTACACGCTGGTCGGCACGGCGCTCTGGACGGCGCTTCTGGCCGCGGCGGGTTTCGTTCTGGCCGCGCAGTACCACCGGATCGCGGACTGGCTGGATCCGGTCTCGGCCGCGGTGTTGGGAACGCTCGCACTGTGGTATCTGTGGCGCGTCACCACCTTCCGGCCGGGGCCGGCGCACCCGGACCGTTAGGCCCCGGAACCTCTTGCGCCGCATCGCGTTTGATGACCATGTCCCCCGTTTCAGGAGGCCGACCGGATGGCCGCGTCGTCCGACAAACTATCGAGCTACCGGGAAAAGCGCGATTTCGCGCGCAGCGGCGAACCGCGGGGAGACACCGAGGCCAGCGGCGGCGACGCGTTACGCTTCGTCGTGCACAAGCACGATGCCTCGACCCTGCACTACGATTTCCGGCTGGAATGGGACGGCGTTCTGCTGAGCTGGGCCGTCACCAAGGGCCCGAGCCCCGCGCCGTCGGAGAAGCGCCTGGCCGTCCGCACCGAGGACCATCCCCTTGACTACGCCGATTTCGAAGGGACGATTCCCGAGGAGGAATACGGCGGCGGCACCGTCATGGTCTGGGAGAGCGGCACATGGGAGCCGCGCAACGACCCCGCGGAGGGTCTGGATGACGGCGAGTTGAAATTCACCCTGCACGGGCAACGCATGACGGGGGGCTGGGCGCTGATCCGCATGAATGGCGGCGACGGGGATCAGGAGAACTGGCTGCTGATCAAGGAACGCGACGATCACGCCGTCGAGGACCCGGACGCACTTACACAAGACCACGACACCTCGGTCAAGAGTGGCCGGACCATGTCGCAGATCGCCGAGGCCGACGCGGACTGAGCCGGGCCCGGGCCAGCAGTGTAGAGGACGCGCGAGGCACGAAACGTGACGGATGAAACACCATCTGAGGGCGACGCGACGGTCGCCGGTATCAAGATCACCCACCCCGGCCGGGAGGTTTTCCCGCGCGCGGGGCTGACCAAGCTGGAGGTCGCCCGCTATTACGAGAAAGCCGGGCCGCGGATGATCGAGATCGGCGGGCACCGGCCGCTGTCGCTGGTGCGCTGCCCCGAAGGCATCGACGGGGACTGCTTCTACCAGAAGCACGGGCGCCGGGGGTTCGCCACGGCCCTGGAGCGCATCGAGATCGAGGAGCGCGCCGGCAGTGTGGACGACTACCTTTACGCCACGCGGACCGAGGGGCTGATCTCGGCCGTGCAGATGGGCACGCTGGAATTCCACATCTGGGGCGCGCGCGTCGATCGCCTGGAACGGCCCGATCGGCTGATCTTCGATCTCGACCCCGGAAAGGGCGTGGGATGGGAAGCGACGCGCGACATGGCCGCGGAGGTGCGGGGCGAGCTGTCCGATCTGGGCCTGGCATCGGCGGCGCTGGTCACGGGCGGCAAGGGGGTGCACGTCTGCGTGCCGCTGCGGCGCACTTGGGGCTGGGACACGCTCAAGGGTTTTGCCCGGGCCTTCGCCGAACGGCTTGCCGAGAGGGATCCCGACAGGATCACCGCCGCCGCCGCGATGGAACGGCGCGCGGGCCGCGTTTTCATCGACTGGTTGCGCAACGAACGCGGCTCCACCGGCATCTGTCCCTACTCGCTGCGCGCCCGCCCCGGCGCCCCGGTGGCCGTTCCCGTGACCTGGGAAGAGCTTGCAACGCTGCAAGATCCCGCCGGATTCGACGCCGCGGCCGCCGCCGACCGGCTGGCGGAGGATTGCCCCTATCTCGCCGCGCTGTCGGACAAGCAGACCCTCACCAAGGACGCCATCACGGACGTGGGGGCCTGGGAAGAGGAGTGATCCCGCCTACCCGATCAGTTCGAACCGGGTGACATCCACCAGGCCGTGATCGGTGATCTTCAGCGCCGGAATGACCGGCAGCGACAGAAAGGCCAGCTGCAGGAAGGGCTCCTCCAGCCCCACGCCCAGGTCGCGCGCCGCCGCGCGCAGGTCGCGCAGGCGGTCGCGCACCGTCTCGAACCGCTCAAGGCTCATCAGCCCGGCCAGCGGCAGCGCCAGTTCGGCCAGCACCGCGCCGTCGCGCACGACCGCGAAGCCGCCCTCGATCTCGCTCAGCCGCGTGACGGCGGCGGCCATGTCGCCGTAATCCACGCCCACGCAGACTATGTTGTGATGATCGTGCGCCACGGTGCCGGCGATGGCCCCGCGGCCCATCCCGAAGCCGCGCACGAACCCCGTGGCGATATTGCCGTTCCTGCCGTGCCGTTCGACCACGGCGATACGCGCCAGATCACGGGCGGGGTCGGGCGGCTTGTCGCCGTCTTCGATGGCGATGGCCTCGGTCAGGTGGTCGGTCAGGATCTGGCCCGCGCGGATCCCGATAACGTCGGTCTCTTCGCGCTCTGCGGGCACGCGGAAATCGGCCTGCGTCACCTGCGGCGCCCGCACCGAGGCGCGGCCCACCGGCGCCACCTCGGGACGGGCGGCAAAGGCGGCCTCTTCCACCCTCCGCCCGGCGCAGAACACCATCTGCGCGCGGCAGTCCTCCAGGCTCTCCAGTGCCACGATGTCGGCGCGACGCCCCGGCGCGATCAGCCCGCGGTCCCTCAGGCCGAAGGCCTCGGCCGCCGACACGGTCGCGGCGCGATAGGCGGCAAGCGGCGGCGTGCCCCGCGCGATGAGGGTGCGGATCATGTAATCCAGATGCCCGTGCTCGGCGATGTCCAGCGGGTTGCGGTCATCGGTGCACAGGCACATGAAGGCGCTGGTGCGCTCGTCCAGTAGCGGCTGGAGCGCTTCCAGATCCTTGGAGACCGAGCCCTCGCGGATGAGCACGCGCATGCCCTTCTGCAGCTTCTCGCGCGCTTCCTCGGCGGTGGTCGCCTCGTGCTCGGTGCGGATTCCGGCGGCCACATAGGCGTTGAGATCGCGGCCCGACAGCTGCGGGCAGTGCCCGTCCACATGCCCGCCCTGGAACAGCCGCAGCTTGTCCAGCGCGCCGGGATCACGATGGATGACACCGGGATAGTTCATGAACTCCGCCAGCCCGATCCCCGAGGGATGGCCGCGCAGCGCCGTCAGATCCCCGGCCGACAGCGCGGCGCCCGCCGTCTCCATATGCGTGGACGGCACGCAGGAGGAAAGCTGGACCTTGATGTCCATCAGCGTGCATTCACTGGCCCGCTGGAAGTAGCGGATGCCCTCGGCGCCGATGACATTGGCGATCTCGTGCGGATCGCAGATCGCCGTGGTCACCCCGCGCGGGGCCACGCAGCGGTCGAATTCCAGCGGCGTCACCAGGCTGGATTCGATATGCAGGTGCGTGTCGATGAAGCCGGGCACCAGGATCAGGCCGGAGACGTCGATGACCTCGGCGCTCTCGTAGGCGGCGCAGGTGCCCACGATGGTCTCGCCGCAGATCGCCACGTCGCCGTCAAGCATCGCGCCGGTCACGACATCGAAGATACGACCGCCCCGCAGGACCAGATCGGCCGGCTCCTCCCCCCTGCCCTGTGCGATACGCCGTTCCAGTTCGTCCATCTGCGCCTCCTCCGCGGTCGGGCAGAGCATGCCAGATTCGCCCCCCGCGGGCGAGCGCGCGGCGCCGCTTGCGGCACGGCGGAAAAACCGGCCTGCCCGGGAGCGGGCCCCGCGTCAGTTCACCGGGAAGAAGCAGGCGTGCCGGCGCCCTTCCTCGGGGTGGAACTGCGGCGGCACCTCGCGGCGGCATTTCTCCTGCGCGTAGGGGCAGCGCGTGGCGAAATCGCAGCCCCGGGGGCGGTTGAGAAGGCTGGGAACCTCGCCGGAAATCGAGACATGGGCGCGCCGCCGGTCCGGATCGGGCTGCGGCACGCCCTCGACCAGCGCCTGCGTGTAGGGATGCATCGGCGCGCGAAAGACGGCCTCGGCGGGGCCTTCCTCGACGATGCGGCCCAGGTACATGATGGCGATCCGGTCCGAAATGTGGCGCACCACGGGCAGGTTGTGCGTGATGACCAGGTAACCCAGCCCGTGCTCGGCCTGCAGGTCGGCCATCAGGTTGAGGATCTCGCCCTGCACGGACACGTCCAGGCCCGCCGTGGGCTCGTCGGCGATGATCAGCTTGGGGTTCAGCGCCAGCGCCCGGGCCACGCCCACCCGCCGGGCCTGCCCGCCCGAAAGCTCGTGGGGATAGCGCACGAGGAACGGCTTGGGCAGGCGCACCATGTCGGCCAGCCGCTCGGCCTCGGCGTCGAGATCCAGATCGGTGATACCGTGGATCTGAAGCGGCTCGGTAATGAGCGCGCGGACCGACTTGCGCGGGGAAAGCGAGCCCACCGGATCCTGGAACATCATCGCCATGTCGCGGCGCAGCGGCTTGAAGCGCCTCTCGGGCAGGCCCAGAATCTCGCGTCCCTCGAAACGGACCGACCCCGATTCCCCGGGCACCAGGTTGAGGATGCAGCGGCCCAGCGTCGTCTTGCCGGAGCCCGATTCGCCGACGAGGCCCACCGTCTCGCCGGGCCGCACGGTCAGGCTCACGTCCAGCACCGCATCCACGAAAGGATCGGTCACCCCGCGCAGGCGCGCGCGCAGTGCCCCCAGCGTGCGGAACCGTACGTTGAGATCTTCGACCTCCAGAAGGGGCGTGTCGCTGATGGATTTCTGCGCCGCCGCCGCGCCGGCCCCGCCGCGGGACACCGTCAGAACGTCCTGCGGCGGCGGCCAGTCGGGATCGCGCAGCGGCCCCTCCAGCAGGTGACAGCGGGCAAAGCCCGCGCCGGAACGCGGGGCCGCCGGTGGCGGGGTCTCGTGGCATTCCGGCATCACCCGCTGGCAGCGCGAGGCATAGATGCAGCCCTTGAGCGCGCGGGTGAGATCCGGAATGTCGCCGGGGATGACCGGCAGCTTGCGCGAGACATCCGGGATGCGCGCCGGATCGCATTCCAGAAGCGCGCGGGTATAGGGATGGCGCGCATCATGGAAGATCTCGTGCACGCTGCCGGCCTCGACCACCTCGCCGGCGTACATCACCACCACGTCGTCGCAAAGCTCGGCAATCAGGCCGAGGTTGTGGGACACCAGCACCACGGTCGCGCCCGTCTCGCTTTGCAGATCCTGCAGCAGGTGGATGATCTGCGCCTCCATGGTGACGTCCAGCGCCGTGGTGGGCTCGTCGGCCAGAAGAAGCTTGGGCCCCGTCAGCAGCGCCATGGCGATGCCGGCGCGCTGGCGCATGCCGCCGGAGAAGTGGTGCGGGTACTGGTCGATCCGGCTTGCCGGGTCGGGGATGCCGACCTTTTCCATCATCTCCACCGCCATGCGGCGCTTTTCCGCCTTGGACAGGTTGGGACGGCGATAGAGGATGTCGAACATCTGCCGGGCATAGGTCAGGACTGGGATCTGGCTGGTCATCGGATCCTGGAAGACGACCGAGATCTCCTCGCCACGGGTGGCGCGCAGGGCGCCCTCGCCCAGGCCGAGCAGGTCGCGATCCTGGAAAGTGATCTGGCCGTCCGTGACCTCTGCGTTGCCCGCAAGCAGCCGCAGGATCGCCCAGAGCACGGTGCTCTTGCCGGATCCGGACTCGCCCACAAGGCCCAGGATCCGTCCCTTTCGCACCGGAAAGGTGACATCGCGCAGCGCCTTGACCCGGCCGCGTGGCGTGCGGAAATCCACCGACAGGTTGCGGATGTCCAGAAGCGTTTCCGGAACGGGCTCCATGTCCTTTGCCATGTCAGCGTCCTTTGCCCATGCGGGGATCGAAGATGTCGCGCAGCGCCTCGCCCAGGAAGGTGAAGCCCAGCGTCGTCAGGATCAGCGGGATGCCGCCCGCGATGACCATCCATGGCGTGTCGCGGATGACCAGGTAGCCCTCGTTGAGGATGGTGCCCCAGCTGGCCGTCGGCGGCAGCACGCCGAGACCAAGGAAGCTCAGGCCGGCCTCGATCGTCACCACCACCGGCACGTCCATCGCCGCCAGGATCATCAGCGGGCCCACCACGTTCGGCATGATGTGGTGCCACAGCATCCGCGCGGTCCCGGCCCCGAGCGCGCGTTCGGCCAGAATGAAATCGGTGTTCTTCAGGGTCAGCGTCGCGGTGCGCGCCACGCGTGCGTATTGCGGGATCGAAGTGACGATCACGATGGCCAGCACCAGTTCCAGGCTGGGGCCGGTCAGCGCCACGGTCGCCAGCGCCAGCACGATCGTGGGGAAGGCGCGCACGGTATCGAAGGCCAGCAGGAGCGCATTGTCCAGCCACCGGGGCCCGAACCCCGCGATCATGCCCAGAAGCAGGCCCAGAAGCAGCGCGACCGAGACGCCGATGGCCGCGATCTTGAGCGCGACGCGCCCCCCGTAGAGGATGCGCGAGAAGGTGTCGCGGCCCAGCTGGTCGGTGCCGGCGACGTGCTCCCAGGTGGGTCCCGACAGGCGGGCCGGGATGTCCAGGGCGTTGGGATCGTAGGGCGCCAGCCACGGAGCGAAGATCGCGCTGGCAAAGAAGATCGCGACAAGGATCAGCCCCGTCAGCCCCTGCCAGTTCGTGACGAACTCGCGCAGCTTCTCGCGCCGTTCCCGCGCCGCGGATTCGCGGACCTCGGCCTCGGTGATGTGATCGGCCAGGCCGGTGGAGTCGACCGGCGGCAGGCCGGTTTCGTTTTCAGAGGGTTTCGCGGACACGGGGATCCAACCATGCTATGAGAAGATCGGAGATGAGCACGACAAGGATGTAGAGGCCCGTGGCCACCAGCACCCCGCCCTGCACGATCGGGAAGTTGCGCGCCATCACGGAATCGAAGATCAGCTTTCCGATACCGGGCCGGGCAAAGATGATCTCGGCGAAGACGGTCGAGGATATCAGCCCGCCGAAGCCCATGCCGATCAGCGTGATCGTGGGCAGGATCGCGACGCGCAGGCCATAGCCGAAGACGATGCGCCGCGGCCGCAGGCCGAAGGCGCGGGCCGAGCGGATGTAGGTCTCGCCCATGACCTCCAGCATGGAGGCCCGGACCATGCGCGCCAGGTAGCCCACCCAACTCAGCCCGATGGCGAAGGCCGGCAGGATCAGGTGGACCGCCTGGTCGCCCAGATCGCCCGGCTCGCCCGCGCCGATGGCCGGCAGCCAGCGCAGCTCGACGGCGAAGATCAGCAGCGCCCAAATCGACACCAGGAACGACGGCACGGCGATGGTGCCCACCGACAGCACGCCGGTCACGCGGTCCAGCCAGCTGTTGCGCCTGACCGCGGCCAGGCATCCCAGCGGGATCCCCAGCAGCATGGCCCAGCCCATGCCGGCGAAGACCAGCGACAGGGTGAAGCCGATGCGCTCCATGATGATCGTCGTCACCGGCCTGTCCGAAAAGACGTCGACGCCCAGATCACCGGTCAGGGCGTTGCCGACATAGATCAGGAACTGCATCCAGACGGGTTCATCCAGGTGCATCTTGGCGGCGTAGCGCGCGATGGCCTCTGGCGTGGCGCGCGGGCCGAGCGCGATCGTCGCCGGGTCGCCGGGAATGAGGTGCAGCAGAGAGAACAGCACCAGGATCACGGCACAGACGACGGCCAGGGACAGGCCGAGTCGCTTGATCAGGTAGACAACCATTCAGAAGGCATCCTCGGACATCCGGACGGCCCCGCGCGCCGGGCGCACGGGGCCCCTGCCGGTTACGCCGGCTTGCAGCGGCGGTAGTTGAGTTCGCCCGATGGCGCGGCGTTGATCTTGACCTCCGCGGAGTGGACGAAAGCCTCCGGCTCATGGTTGATCCAGACGTAGGCGCCCGTCTCCTCCATGATCTCCTGCATGCGCACGTAGATCTCGTGGCGCTTCTGCGGATCGGTTTCCTTGATGCCCGCCTCGTAGAGGCGGTCATACTCCGGGTCGGTCCAGCGCTCCCAGTTCCAGACCCCCACCTGGTCCGAGACGAACCACTGCGTCGCCTCGTAGGGGTCCGGCGTCGTGCCGTAGCGCATCAGCCAGAGTTCCAGCTCCTTCCACGTGTCGCCCTTGCTCTCCTGGCCCATCTCCCAGTAGGGCCCGGAATCCAGCGGCAGCACCTTCACGTTGATGCCCAGGCCGGCAAGGTTGGCCTGGATGATCTGCGCCGCCAGCATGCGCTCTTGCGTGTTGAGCGTGCGCAGGGTGAGATCGAGGTCCGAAATCCCCGCCTCGGCCAGGAGTTCGCGGGCCTTGGCCGGGTCGTAGCGGTAGTGCTTGGTGTCCTCGCGCCGTCCGATGAGCCCGGGGCAGATGATGCCGTTGGACTTGGTCGTGGTGCCCGAATAGGCCCCCTGCAGGATCGCGTCGACATCCACGGCGTGCTGGATCGCGCGGCGCACGGTCTTGTCCTTCAGCTTGGGGTGATCGGTGTTCATGCCCAGCCACATGTACTGCAGTTCGCCGGCCGTGGTGATCTCGGCGCCCTCTGGCATCTCGGCGGTGTAGCGCGCCAGCGTGTCCGCGCCCAGTTCGGTGCAGTCCAGTTCGCCGGCCTCGAAGGCCAGTTCGGCCGCCTTCACCTGGGTGATCACGTTGCATTCCACCCGCTCGAACCCGGGCTTCGGCCCGCTCCACTGCGGGTTCAGGTCATAGACCACGCGCTGGCCGGGGGTGGCGGAATAGGTGTAGGGCCCGCAAACCGCCGGGAACTCGGTGGTGAACTTCTCGCCCACGTCCTTCATCGCCTTCTCGCTCAGGATCGCGCCGGGGCCGTGGCAGAGCGTGACCATGATGAACGGCGAGAAGGGCTTGTTCAGAACGATCGTCCCGGTCCGGTCGCCGGTGACCTCGACATGATCGAGCGCCTCGAAGTAGCCCGACCAGTCGGTCCCCTTCATCCGCTCGTAGGAATACTTCACGTCCGCCGCCGTGACCGGGCCGTAGCCGTCCGACCACTCCAGGCCCTCGGCCAGTTCGAAGTCGATATGCGTCGGGTCGCGCTGCTCCAGCCTGTTGGCGAAGGGCGTCTTCTTCCAGGTTATGGTGTCGCCGTCGCGGTGGTAGTCGGCCAGGAAGGGCAGGCACTGCTTCTGTGCCTCGATCTCGATGCCGCCGGACATGTATCCGGGGTCAAGCACGTCCGGGTCGCCGTCCAGGCGCAGCCGCAGCACCTTGCCCATTTGGGCATGGGCCGGCGTCGGCCAGGCCGGCATCAGACCCGCGGTGCCCGCCACGGCCACGCTGGAGGCCAGGAAGGCCCTCCTCGACAGGGTTGGTTTCGTCATTTCCATTCCTCCCTTTGGCAAAACCTGTTTTTCATTAAGCGGGTATGCTCGCCCGTTCGTCCATTTCGCACGCCTTCGCGGTGTGACGCGTGTAGCGCATCACTAAACGATACCCTATCATATTGCCGCCGGCGGGGCGTCGAAAATACGCCCCGCACCGTCTCTTTCGCGGCCTCAAACCAGATCCCGGGGAATGCTGGAAATCCAGCTGCGGCTGAACACGCGCTTTTCCCCGCGATCGTCCTTTTCGTAGGCGTCGAGTTCCGCACGGATGTGGAAGGCGTCCTCGTCAGAGCTCATCGTGGTGTGGCACACGGTGCGCACGCCCCAGTCCTCGCGCTCCAGCCCCCGCTGCCACAGCGTCTCCCCCTGGACCGAGCCGACCTCGTTGTCGCGCGAGCGATACCACTCCTCACCCCAGGTCCGGATCGTCAGGCCGATGTCCTCCATCCGCCGGGTGCCGCGGCCGTCGACCACGTGCAGTTCCGATTCGTCGGTGCCCAGGTCCCGCGTGACGCGCCAGGTGTTCTTTGGCTGCTCCAGAATCGTCCGGCTGGACGTGGGGGCGCCCACGGGCTCGCCGAAGGCCGGCAACGCCGCGTCATCGTCGGGCCGCGGCGGGCGCACCGGCAGCAGGAACCGGCTGTTGGCGGTATGCAGGGTCAGGCACACGGGCTCGGGCGACGGCCAGGCCAGCGGCCAGTAGGACGTGGACAGCGACAGCCGCAGCCGGTGGCCCTCGGGGAAGCTTTGCGCCACCTCGTTGAGCCGCACCCGTACAAGATACCGCTTTCCCGGCTCCAGAGGCGTGGGGTTTTCGCTGCTGTCACGGTGCGTGAGGTTGAGCAGCCCGTAGGTGACGCGCGTGGCCTCGCCGTTCGAGCGCACGTCCGACAGGCGCGCCGCGATCATGGCCACGGGGCGATCGACCTCAATCTCCAGGTCCGCGACCGGCGCGCCGACGATCTCCACCGTTTCTTCCAGCTGTTCGGATTCGAACACAAGCGCGCCGCCGTCTTCCTCCCGCTGGTCGTGGGCCAGGTCGGGGCCGGAGGAGTAGGAACACCATTTCCCGGCGAAGAGCCCAACGGTCAGCGGCGACTGCAGCGTCAGCATCTGGTCCTCGCGCGCATCGTCGCCGCGTCCCGCGGGCACCAACCGATCCGGCACAAGGTCGAATGCCGCCTCCTCGATGTTGGGCGAGGGCCAGGCGGGCTCCCCGGCCCAGCGGCCGGGCCGGTAGGTGTAGCTGGTCGTGGGCGGCACGCTGTCCTGCATCCAGACCCGGACCATCGGTTCATCCATGATGCCGGTGTCCTGGCCCTTGAGCCACTGGTCCCACCAGCGCAGCAATTCCTGCAGGAATCCGATCGCCGGTCCGGGCACCCCCAGGTGCGGGTAGCGGTGGCTCCATGGGCCCACCAAGCCCTTGCGCGGCACGTCGAGGTTTTTCATCAGGCGGAACACGGCATTGGAGTAGCCATCGGCCCAACCGCTCACCGCGTAGACGGGGCACTGCACGGCGCTGTAGTCCTCGCAGATCGACCCATGCCGCCAGTAGCCGTCGCGGCGCTGGTGGCGCATCCACTTGTCCAGCCACAGCCCGCTGCCGTCCAGCCGCTCAAGCCACATGTCGCGCCAGCGATCCCCAACAAGCGCCGGATCGGGCGGCATGCTGTTGTAGGAAAACATGACCGAGGCCCAGGAAAGCTGATCGCCCAGCAGGCAGCCGCCCATGTGGTGGACGTCATCGGCGAAACGGTCGTCTGTCGAACAGACGGTGGTGACCGCTTTCAGCGCGGGCGGCTGCATCGCCGCGATCTGCAAGCCGTTGAAGCCGCCCCAGGAAATTCCCATCATGCCGACGTTGCCGTCGCACCAGGGCTGCGCCGCGAGCCATTCGATTATCTTGACCCCGTCATCGAGTTCCTGCTGAAGGTATTCGTCTTCCAGCACGCCGCCGGACTCGCCGCTGCCGCGCAGGTCGACCCGGACGCAGGCATAGCCGTGCCCGGCCATGTAGGGGTGCATCGCCTCGTCGCGGTCGGCCGTGCCAAAACGCTTGCGGTAAGGGATGTATTCCAGAACCGCCGGCACCGGCGCATTCTCTGATCCGCGCGGGCGCCAGATCCGCGCGGCCAGGATCACCCCGTCGGGCATCGGGATCTCGACATTGGGCTCCTCGATCACCTCGTGCGGGAACTCGGTCACGGTTTTCATGCCTGATCGGCCTCCTCTATTTCGATGTCGAAGGGCAGCAGCTCCACCGCCGCCCTGTATTTCTCCAGCAGTTCCCGCTGGTTCCTCGCGCCTAGGAACAACTCGGCCAGTTCGAAACTGTAGCTGTCCTGGTAATGGAGATGCCTGAGCTGCTGGTCAGGTTGCACGAGCACCCGCAGCATGGCATCGGGGAACCTCTCCTTCAGCCGCGCGATGTCATCCTCCGCCGGGGCGCGGCGCACAACGCCGTCGTGGTAACAGCGCAACATGAATTTCGCGGCCAGGGCATGGCGTCCCGCCCGGCGCGGCATCCGCGGCGCGCGCCCCAGGGCAAGGTCGACCGCCACCCGCTGGTGCGCGCTGCCGTCCACCATGTGAAACAGCGGCGAGTGCGATTTCGAGATCCGGCCGTTGATTTCCAGCAGGCGGAGCGTGTCCCTGCGCGGGTTCCAGAAGAACTCAACGTTGAAGGGAGCCCCGTCGTAGCCGATGTGCCGCATCACGCGCCCGGCCACGGAAATCATGCGATCCCGGACCGCGGCCGGAAGCTGCGAAGGGTACTGGTATCTCTGGAAGCTCGACCGGTGCTTGCCCTCGCGCACGGAATCCACGACCCCGTAAATGCACGGCTCTCCGCCGTGAACGTAGCCCTCCAGCGTGCACTGCCGGCCGGCCGAGATGATGTCCTCGGCGATGCAATGGTGACCGCCGATCCCCGCCATTTCCTCTGGCGGGTCGATGTGCGACATGAAGGCATCGAAGGGATCGCCGAAAAGCCCGATGCCGCGCCGAATGACCGGCAACGCCGCGCGGAAATCCCTGGACCCGCGGATCTTGAAACCGAGGTGCGAGGAATGCGCCTTGATCGGCTTTATCCAGAACGGGTAGTCCAAGTCGATCTGCGACAGGGGGTCGTCGCCGAAAGGATCGACCGCGCAGAAGCGCGGCACGACAGCGGGGGCGGCCCGCCTCTGTGCCAGCCGCGACAGGTACTTGTGCTCGCAGGCAAGAACGGCCGGGAGGGAGGGGCCGTGCAGCCCGCGACGGGCGCAAAGCAGGGGTCCGAGCGCGGAACTGGGGAAATCCCAGTACCAGATGATCCCGTCTACCGTCCCCTCGAAGGCGTCGAGCCGCGCCTCTGCCAGGGCCAACAAGTTCTGGAAATCGATGCGCCCGGCGGCGGGGCGGGTAGCCTCCTGATGGCTCAGCAACTCGTGGAACTGCACATCCTCGGTACCGGGCATCTGCCGCATCAGGGAGAGGTTGAAGGGCTCGAGCCCCAAAACGAATATGTTCCTCATGGCGTCGCCTCCTGTGTCCTGCATGGGCTGCACCTGGGAACAGGCCGCAGCTGGAGAAACACTAGGCGATTCGATCCGCTGTCTCCTTGATCGCGGCCAGCCGGCGCAAGACGCGTCCGGGCGCCAATCGCACGGGCGAGGTTTTCGGCGATGATCGGCAGGATCCGAAGCATGGGCTCTCGCGGGGTCGGGGTCTTCAACGGTCAGGACGCATCCCGCAGCAGTCTGACAGGCTGCCATCGCGTGACAATTTCGCAGTACTTCGCGACTTGACACGACTGCCGCGTCAGTATGCGATAATATCGATGGCCAGCGACTTCAGTTCCAACCTTGCGCTTCTTTGCAGCTACAATGCCTCCATCGCCGAGGTCTGCCGGAAGCTCAGCATCAACCGTCAGCAATTCAACAAATATCTCAGCGGACAATCACGCCCCTCGCGCAACAACATGCGCCGTATCTGCGACTTCTTCGGCGTCTCCGAGGCCGAGATGCTGCTCGATCATGCGCAGTTCGAACAGCTGATCGGCCTGCGCCGGCGTCCCGCGCAGAACACGGACCTGGCCGAGCCGCTGAAGCATCTCGACCGGCTCTACCAGAAGAGCCAGAACCTGGACAAATACCTGGGATGGTATTTCCGCTACTTCTTTTCCTTCGGAAACAGCGGTCTGGTCCTTCGCTCGCTCGCCTCGATCACTTCCGCGGAAGGAAAGTACTACTGGAAGAACATCGAGATCATCCGCGACCCCAGAAGCGGGCGCAGCCACCAGGTCAACAAATACGAAGGCTCCGTCTTCTACCTGGCCGACCGCATCTATATCGTCGAATACGAAACGCTTGAGCGCAACACGATCACCCAGGCCACCCTCTATCCCAGTCACCGCCACCGGCTGGACCGTCTGGTCGGCATCCAGACCGGGGGACCAACCCGGCGCGGGCGGAAACCCTGTGCCAGCCGGGTGGTTCTGGACTACCTGGGACGGGACATCGACCTGCGGCAGGGATTGCGGATGACGGGCCTTTTCGCGCCCGACAGCGGCGAGGTGCACCCCGATATCGTGGACCTCGTGGTCAACGAGATCCCGCCCGGCGATCACGTCCTGGAAGTGGACGAACCCTGAGCCCGCCACGGTGCGGTCGGGGCGTACGGGCTGTACGGGCCTTGCGCACCGTCCGTGATCTGGAAGGCGGTCAGCCCTCCCCGTCGCCCAGGCGCACCGCCGGGCCGGTGGCGCGCTCCCCGCTGGACATGCCCAGCTCGTTCAGCGTGAACCAGGCGGCCACGGTGATGACGACGATGGCGGCAAAGGCCGCGTACATGCTTTTCATTCCTTCCCCTCCTTTTCCGACGCCGCCCGACGCAGGAAGCCGATCAGGTCCTGCCGGTCGCGCGGGTCGGTGATGCGCTGCATGGGCATCTTGGACCCCGGGATATAGTGGTCCGGGCCCTCAGCGAAGAGCGCGTCGATCGTTTCAGCGGTCCAGACGATGTCGGACCCCGCAAGCCGGGACGAATAGCCGTAGCCGGGCACGGTGCCGGCGCGGCGTCCGAAGATTCCGTGCAAGGTCGGACCGGCCTTGCGCGACGGCGGCGGGGTCAGCGCGTGGCAGATCGAGCACTTGCGCATGAACTGCCGCTCGCCGTTCGGCATCTCCGCAGGGTCGCGCAGGAAACTGCGCTTCTGCCCGCCGGCCGGGTCGAAGCTGTCGAGCAGCGCAAGCGGCCAGGAATAGACCACGTCTTGCAGCCCCCCCGCATGGATGCGCGTGCCGTCCGGCGAGAAGGCCAGGGCCCAGACAGGCCCGTCGCGCATGGCGCGGAAGTCGCGGGCGATATTCCAGGTGCGCGTGTCGATCACCATGATGTAGCCATGCCCGTCGCCGACGGCCAGCCGCCCTGCCCCGCCGTGATGGGCCAGCGCCAGGATCGGCCGGCGGTCGAGGGAGAAATCGGCGCGCAGCGTGCCGTCGCGCGGATCCACGATGCGGGTGGCCCCATCCACCGCGCCGTAGGCCAGCCAGGCATCGTCCGGCCCCAGAACGATCCGGTTGACGCCGAACCCCTGGTCGACCAGCACGCGGCTCTGCCCCTCGGCAAGGGTCCAGACCCGGATCGTCCCGTCGGCGGATGCGGAAAAAAGCCGCCGGCCGTCGCCGGCGAAGGCCACGTCGTTCACCGCGACCGCGTGGCCATCGAGAAACCGGGAAACCCCGCCGTCCAGAGGCCAGAGGCCGATCCGGCCATCCCAGCCGGCCGAGGCAAGAAGCCCCCCGCCCGGCGCGGCGGCCAGCGCCACCACCTTGCCGCGATGCCCCTCCAGCCGGGTCGCGGCACCGGTGCCGAGCTGCCAGAGGATCACCGCGAAGTCGTCCCCCGCCGAGGCCAGCCCGCCGCCCGGCAGGAAGCGCACGGCATTGACAGCGGCGCGGTGGCCTTCAAGCCAGCGCGGATCGCGACCCTGCCAAAGGCCCACCGAGTTGTCGAAACTGGCGCTGGCCACCCGCCCCGTTCCGGGGTCCACGTCCAGGCCCATGACGGGCCCGCCATGACCCTTGAGCGTGGTGAAACCTTCCTCGGCCGCCGCGCTGGCGGCCAGGGACAGGGACAGGATCGCCACCGCCAGCGCGCGCATCTACTCCGCCGGGCTGGCGGTGCCGCGGCGCGGCGGCGCCTCGCCCTCCTCCTGCAGCTTTTCCAGCCAGAGGCTGTGGTGTTCCCGGGCCCACTGCTCTTCCACTTCGCCGGAGCCCATGGCGTCGAAGGCGCCCTCCATCCCGATGGAGCCCAAGTAGATATGCGCGAGGATCACGGCCATCATCACGAAGGCCACGATGGCATGCCAGAGCTGGGCATATTGCATTTCCTCGTGCGGGGCGAGCTGTTCGGGAAGCGCGCCGTAGCCAAGGGCCTGTGGCAGACCGGTTTCGTTGATCGCCGCGAAGGTCTTGGCGAACATGGGTAGTTCGAAGGGAAACAGCAGCGAAAGCCCCGAGGCCGAGACCGACACGCCCAGCAGGACAACCAGCCAGAAGATGATCTTCTGCCCGGCGTTGAACTTCTTGGCCGGGGGATGCTTGCCCTTGGAAAACAGCCCGCCGCCTTGCGCCAGCCACTTGAGGTCTGTCTTGTCGGGGATGTTGTGCACCACCCAGAGCACGAAGGCCATGACCAGGCCCAGCATGAAGGCCCAGGCGACGTTGTTGTGCACCCACTTGGATCCTTGCGCGAGGGTGGCGTAGGCCTCCTTGCCCATCACCGGGATCAGCCCCGGCCGCCCGAACAGGGTGATGAGCCCGGTGAGCGCCAGCAGGATGAAGGAGCCGGCCATCAGCCAGTGGGCGAAGCGTTCCACCGGCTGGAAGCGCGTGACCGTGCGGCCGGTCTTCTGCCCGTCTATGCGGATACGCCCGCGCAGGAGCAAGAACAGGGCCAGCAGCCCCAACGTGGCCAGCAGCAGCCACCCGCCGTAGGTGGCCAGCGGTCCCTGGCGGAGCTGCAGCCACCACATGCCGGCGTCCTGCACCAGCACCCGGTCGGCGGGACCGCGGCTGGAAACCTTGACGTCGGCCTGGTTGAAGCGCAGGTCGCGCCAGACCTCCGAATCGGATGCGCCCCCAAGTGGCCCCAGTGCCGGGGCGGCCTGCGGGGTCGTCTGGGCATCGGTCGTGGAATCGCGGCGATAGTCGTTGCTGACCTCCTCGCCGCGCTGGCGGCGCAGGATATCCTCCAGCGTCGGGGCCCCGCCCGTGGCCGAGCGATCCGGCTCGGGGGCCTGCGGCGCCTCTTGCGCGGCGGCCGGCAGAGACAGGAAAAGCGTCAGGACCAGGGTCAGCAGAAGACGTGCCATCGTGATATTCCCGATTGTCTGTCGTAAGACGATCAGGGCGGGCGGCACGATGCCGCCCGTCCTCTTGTGTGCTGCGCGCGGGCGCGTCGGCGCGGGCCTACTGGCCCTTTTGCTGGTAGGCGGTCCCCCACCCCCAGGCACCGGTGCCGAAGCCACGCGCCACCACGCGCTCGCGGTAGATCGCGGAGACGACGTCACCGTCCCCGGCCAGAAGCGCCTTGGTCGAGCACATTTCGGCGCAGATGGGCAGCTTGCCCTCGGCGATGCGGTTGGCCCCGTACTTGGAGAACTCCGCGTTGGAGTGGTTCTCCTCGGGGCCGCCGGCGCAGAAGGTGCACTTGTCCATCTTGCCGCGCGAGCCGAAGTTGCCCGCCTGCGGATACTGCGGCGCGCCGAAGGGGCAGGCATAGAAGCAGTAGCCGCAGCCGATGCAGAGGTCCTTGGAGTGCAGGACCACGCCATCGGCGGTCTGGTAGAAGCAGTCAACCGGGCAGACGGCCATGCACGGCGCGTCCGAGCAGTGCATGCAGGCGACCGAGATCGAGCGCTCGCCCGGCTTGCCATCCTCGATCGTCACCACGCGGCGGCGGTTGATGCCCCAGGGCACCTCGTGCTCGTTCTTGCAGGCGGTCACGCAGGCGTTGCATTCGATGCAGCGTTCCGCGTCGCACAGGAACTTGGCCCGTGCGCGACCGCCGAGAGCGCCCTGTTGTTCTTTCTGGGTTGCCATTTGATAGTCCTCCCTTAAGCGGCCGAGATCTTGCAGAGCGTGGCCTTGGTCTCCTGCATCTGGGTGACCGAGTCATAGCCGTAGGTCTGCGCGGTGTTGGACGACTCGCCCAGGACATACGGGTCGGCCCCCTCGGGGTACTTGTCCCGCAGGTCCTGACCCTGGAAATGGCCGCCGAAGTGGAAGGGCATGAAGGCGACGCCCTCGCCCACCCTCTCGGTGACCATGGCCATGACCTTGACCTTGCCGCCCTCGGGGCCCTCGACCCAGACCTGCGCGCCGTCGCGCAGCCCCAGGTTGTTGGCGTCCCGCGGGTTGATCTCGACGAACATGTCCTGCTGGAGTTCGGCCAGCCAGGGGTTCGAGCGGGTCTCGTCGCCGCCGCCCTCGTATTCCACCAGGCGCCCAGAGGTCAGGATGATCGGGTAGTCCTTCGAGAAATCCTGTTTCTGAATCGAGGCATAGAGGGTCGGCAGGCGATAGTCGTGCCGGTCCTCGTAGGTGGGATAGTCGGCCACCAGGTCGCGCCGGTTGGTATAGAGCGGCTCGCGGTGGATCGGCACCGGGTCGGGGAAGGTCCAGACGACGGCGCGGGCCTTGGCGTTGCCGAAGGGCGCGCACTCGTGCTTGATCGCCACCCGCTGGATGCCGCCGGACAGGTCGGTCTTCCAGTTGGTGTCGGGCCCTGCGATCGCGTCGATGGTCGCGCGTTCCTCGTCGGTCAGGTCCTTGTCCCAGCCCAGGTCCATCAGCATCTGCATGGTGAACTCCGGGTAGCCATCCTGGATCTCGGAGCCCTGGCTGTAGACGCCTTCGGCCAGCAGGTTGTCGCCATCACGTTCCACACCGAAGCGGGCGCGGAAGGTCAGACCGCCCTTACTGACGGGCTTGGACATGTCGTAGAGGTTCGGCGTGCCGGGGTGTTTCATCTCCGGATTGCCCCAGCTTGGCCATGGCAGGCCGTAGTAGTCGCCGTCGGCCGGGCCACCCACGGCCTGTAGCGTGGTGCGGTCGAAGGTGTGCTGGTTGGCCATGTGCAGCTTCAGCCGCTCGGGCGACTGGCCGGTGTAGCCGATCGTCCACATGCCGCGGTTGATCTCGCGCAGCGTGTCCTCCATGTCCGGCGTCACGCCGTCGTCCTCCAGCGCGATGTTGCGGAACATCCGGTCGTGGAAGCCGAACTTCTTGGCGAAACGGCCGATGATTTCCTGGTCGGTCTTGCACTCGAACAGGGGATCGACCACCTTCTCGCGCCACTGCAGCGACCGGTTGGACGCCGTGACCGAGCCACGGGTTTCGAACTGCGTGGCCGCCGGCAGCAGGTAGACGCCGTCGGTCCGGTCATGCAGCACGGCCGAGACGGTGGGATAGGGATCGATCACCACCAGCATGTCCAGCTTTTCCATCGCCGTCTTCATCTCGGGTCCGCGGGTCTGGGAGTTCGGCGCGTGACCCCACAGCACCATGGCACGGACCTTTTCGGGGTTATCCATGTTCCCGGGATCTTCGAGCACGCCGTCGATCCAGCGGCTGACGGGGATGCCCTTGAGGTGCTGGAGCGACTTTTCCTTGCCGTCCTTGCCGGAGACCTTCGCGAACCGGCCGGCCAGCCACTCGGGGTCCTCGTCCCAGACGCGCGCCCAGTGGCCCCAGGCGCCCTTGGACAACCCGTAGTAGCCGGGCAGCGTGTGGCTGAGCACGCCCAGGTCCGTGGCCCCCTGCACGTTGTCATGGCCGCGGAAGATGTTGGTGCCGCCCCCCGAGGTGCCCATGTTGCCCAGGGCCAGCTGCAGGATGCAGTAGGCGCGGGTGTTGTTGTTGCCGTTGGTGTGCTGCGTACCGCCCATGCACCAGATGACCGTTCCGGGGCGGTTGTTGACCAGCGACCGCGCCACGCGCTCCAGCTGGCTGCCGGGCGCCCCGGTGACGCGCTCGACCTCTTCGGGCGTCCAGTTGGCGACCTCTTCGCGGATCTGGTCCATCCCCCAGACACGGGTGCGGATGAACTCCTTGTCCTCCCAGCCGTTCTCGAAGATGTGCCACAGGATGCCCCAGACCAGCGCGACATCGGTGCCCGGACGAAAACGCACGTATTCATCGGCATGCGCGGCCGTGCGCGTGAACCGCGGGTCGCAGACGATAAGCGGCGCGTTGTTCTGCTCCTTGGCCTTCAGAACGTGCAGCAGCGAGACGGGGTGCGCCTCGGCCGGGTTGCCGCCGATGAGAAAGATCGCCTTGGAGTTGTGGATGTCGTTGTAGGAGTTGGTCATGGCGCCGTAGCCCCATGTGTTGGCAACCCCCGCGACGGTGGTGGAGTGGCAGATGCGCGCCTGGTGGTCCACGTTGTTTGTGCCCCAATAGGCGGCGAACTTGCGGAACAGGTAGGCCTGTTCGTTGTTGTGCTTGGCGCTGCCCAGCCAGTAGACGCTGTCCGGACCACTTTCATCGCGGATTTGCATCATGCCGTCGCCGATCTCGTTGATCGCCTGTTCCCAGCTGATGCGCTTCCACTCGCCGCCCTCTTTCTTCATCGGATACTTCAGGCGGCGCTCGCCGTGGGCATGCTCGCGCACCGAGGCGCCCTTGGCGCAATGGGCGCCCAGGTTGAAGGGGCTGTCCCAGCCCGGTTCCTGGCCGGTCCAGACGCCGTCCTGAACCTCGGCGACGACCGTGCAGCCGACCGAGCAGTGCGTGCAGACGGATTTGCGGGTTTCGACCGCCTCCTTGGCGGCGGACTGGGCGTTGGCGCGGCTGACGGTGCCGCCCGTGGCGCCGATGGCGGCCAGGCCGCCGATGGCCAGGCCGGATCCGCGCAGGAACGCGCGGCGGTCAACCGAACGCTCGGCGACCTGGGACAGGATACTTGTCCGCTGGGGGCGTTTCGCAACCCCGTTGGTCTTTTTCCTAAGCATTGTCTCTCCTCCCTGTGCCCCCTTGCGGGGCTGGGTACTAAGGTTGTCCGCCGGGCAGTCGGGCCTTGCGCAACCGGTCGCCGGCGGGGTGGGTGACGGCGTCCGGGCCTAGAACCGGGCGCTGTCGTAGTAGGCGCGGGTATGCGCGGTGTCCTGCATCCGGTCGGACGACAGGTCAGGCTGGGCGGCTTCGGCCTCGTCCCCGGTGACCGCGGCCGCGGCCACGGCGGCGGGCGCGGCGGTGCCGGCCAGCTTCAGGAAAGCGCGGCGGCTGGTCTTGGCCCCCTCGGGTTTCCTCGTCATGGAAGGGATCCTCCCTTGGTTGGTGGCGGTTGCCCGCCGGTTTGTGCGGATCACTCCGCGGTCATTCGGAAGCCTTCGGCCTCGATCTCCATGAAGATCCGGCCGACGGCGCCGACCGGAGCATAGAGAACCGAGTTCCGCGCGGCCTCCAGATCCGAAAAGAAATGGCCCGCCCAGGGGCCGATGTGCTTGTTGTAGAAGGTCTTCTGCTCGGCCACCGTGGCCGGGCGGGCGAAACGGCCGGTGATGAGGCCGGCCATCATCTCCATCAGCGAGGCGATGTTGTCCTCCGGTTCATAGACGTTGGGCGCGCGCGTCATGCCACGCGCGGCCATGTCCCGGCGCAAGCCCGCCAGCGGCTTCTCGTTGAGGAAGCCGGTCAGGTAATAGCTGGCGTAGGGCAGCAACTCGCCCCGGCCCAGCCCGATGAAAAGCGCGTTGAACTCGCGCTCCACCGCTTGCGGGCCGGTGTGGGCCGCGATCTTCGCCAGGGCCTGAACGGCGGTCCCCAACTCGCTGTCATCCCCCGAAAGCGCGGCGGTCTTGTCCAGCAGCGCGCGGTCCGGGGGCCGGGCCAGCAGAAGGCCCAGGAAATCGTAGAGGTCGGCGCGCAGCCGATCCTCCTCGGCGATCCTGTGGGCGGTCGGCGCATCGCTCATGGGGGCCTCGCTCGTGCTCATGCCGTCTCCTGCCCGTCGAAGGTGAAATGCATCCGGCGGCGCGGAACGGGGGTCTCGGGCGGCGCGTCGTCCTGTGGCAAGCCCTCGGCCGGGGCCGGTGCGGGCGTGTCGGAATGCGCCACGGCCGCTTCGGGCGCGGGGCCGGGATCCGGCGCCTCGGCGGGGGGCGCGGCCTCCTCGGGGGTGTCCGGCGCGAGGTCCTCGGGCGCGGCGTCGCGCAGCATGCCGCGGCCGACCTGGTAGGCCGTCTGGAGGTTGTCGATCACCGTGGCGGCATCCGTGAAATCCTCGCCGTAGTCCAGCAGCCCGTCGAGGTTGGCCAGCGCCGGGTTGGTCAGCCACAGCCGGCGCAGCGCGCGCCGGCGCAGGCGCTCGGGCACGGCCCGGGCCATGAAGGCGGTGAAATCGTCGCCCGCCTCCAGCGTGTCGGGATCCGGCAGATCCAGGTCATCGAGGAGCTCGGCATCGCTCTTCTCGGCCTGCGCGGCCTCCTGCGCGGCGCGCGCGCGATCCGCGGCGGCGCGGGCTTCGGCCTCGGCCTCTTGCTGCACCTTCGCGCGGCGACGGGTCCAGAAGTCACTGCCGGTGCTCATTGCAGGCGTCCCTTTTCCTCTGGCCGCGGCGCGCGGTAGACATCGGCCAGCTTGGACACGCGCGGATCCCCCACGCCATCCTCGCGCTTCTCGACATCGACACGGTCGCGCCGGCGCTTCTTGAATTCCTCTTCGGTGTGATGGGTCTCGACGAAATCGGCGACCCATGCGCGCAGGCCCTCGGGCATGGGGACCTTCTCGATGATCTCCTCGCCGCTGTCGGCGTAGTCCTGCGCCTCGTAGGGGGACGCGGTGACCAGCACCACCTCAAGCGGCGCCTCCCCCGACGCGCCGGCGGCGACCGGGCGCATGATGACGTAGACGGACGGAACCTCGGCGAACAGGCCGTGAAGGTAGGCCTCCGTCTCGGCGCCGTGCAGTTCCAGCGGCAGGGTCGCGGCGTGGTATTCGCGTGCCGCGCCCTCGCGGCGCAGTTCGCGCCAGTCCGCCGGCCCGGCGCCGGGCAGGACCGCCGTGGCCTTCCAGGACCACCGCGCCCACCGGGTCACACCCGGCGTGCGCCGCAGGACAATGCCCAGGGGAAGCCGGGCAAATCTCCGGGGGTTGTAGGTCACTTGCGCGTTGCCTCTCTCCCTGTTCCCCCAGATTGGTTCATTTTTCGAACCAAACAAAGTAAAATCTGCATTCCATGGTCTACATTCTGGAAAGATCCGGCGATTCGGTGCCCGAAACGCTGACCGCTGGCAGCGTATCGCAGGCCTTTTCCCGGATCGGTCGAAGACAGCGCACCACGGCCTGCAACCGTGGCGGAACCAAAGAGAATCGCTCAGGTTCGCGGGGGCCGTTTCATGTTTACGAGGGGTCCGAATCGTGCCTACTCTCACCCAGATCACGATGCGCAGGACCGCCGAACCGCGCACGCCAAGGACGGGGAACCCATGCCCAAGCGATTGATTTTATGTGACTGCGCAGGCTCGCAGCAGATAGACACCGCCGCGCTGGAAGCGGCCACCGGCCTGGCGTGCTCGGAGGTTCACACCGGCCTGTGCACCACGCAACTGGACAAGGCCGCCGAGGCGGTGGCCGACGAGGAGGCGGTGATCTGCTGCCAGCAGGAAGCCCGCGTTTTCCGGGAACTGGCTGCCGAGGCCGGGGTGCCCGACCCGGCCCTGGCCGATCTGCGCGACCGCGCCGGTTGGTCGGACGATCCTTGCCCCAAGGGCCCGAAGATGGCCGCGCTGATGGCCGAGGCCACCCTGCTCGCCCCCCCGGAAAAGGCCCTGGACGTGACCAGCGAGGGGCTGTGCCTGATCATCGGCCGCGCCGACGTGGCCCTGCCCGCCGCCCGCCGGCTGAGCGGGATGCTGAGCGTCACCGTGCTGCTGACGGACGACAGCGACCCGCCGGACGAGCGCAGCTTCGACGCGATCCGGGGCCGGCTGAAGCGTGCCGGCGGGGCCCTCGGCCAATTCGAGGTCGAGATCGACGCGCTGCAACAGGTCGCACCGGCCGGTCGCGGCCCCCTGGAATGGACCACGCCGCGCGACGGGGGTCGCACGGACTGCGACGTGATCCTGGACCTGTCGGGCGGAACCCCGCTGTTTCCCGCCCCCCAGAAGCGCGAGGGCTATTTGCGCGTCGACCCCGGCAGCCCGGTGGCCGTGGGTGACGCGGTGTTGGAGGCCAGCCAGCTTGTGGGCACCTTCGAGAAACCGCTCTACGTTGCGCTGGAACCGCTTATCTGCGCCCATTCCCGCGCGGGGCAGACCGGCTGCACCAAGTGCCTGGACCTCTGCCCGACCGGCGCGATCACACCCGACGGCGATCACGTGAATATCGACCCGATGATCTGCGCCGGCTGCGGGGCCTGCGCGGCGCGCTGCCCCTCGGGCGCCGTCACCTACGACGCCCCGCCGCCGGACCTGACGTTCCGACGCATCCACACGCTGGCCGCGACCTACCGCAAGGCGGGGGGCACCGCGCCGCGCCTGCTGGTCTGCGACCGGGACGAGGGGCGCGCGCTGATCTCGCTCGCCGCGCGGCACGCCCGCGGGCTCCCGGCGGACGTGATCCCGCTGGAGGTGCCGGTTCTGTCGGGCTTCGGCCATGCGGAGATGCTGGCGGCGCTGGCCTCGGGGTTTGCCGATGTAACGCTGCTTCTGTCGCCCGCGACCGAGCGCGACGCGCTGGACCGGGAACTGCCCTTGGCCCGGGCCATCGCCGGCGATGCCCGCATCAGCGTGCTGGACCTGCGCGACCCGGACGCGCTTTGCGATGCGCTGTATGATCCCGCCGCCCTGCCCGCCCCGGTGGAGGAGCCCGTGCTGCCCATGGGCAACCGCCGCCAGGTGGCGCGACTGGCCGCGAAGGCGCTGGCGCCCGGTGCGGAGGTGCTGGACCTGCCCGAGGACGCGCCCTATGGCGCGGTGGTGGTGGACACCGATGCCTGCACGCTGTGCCTGTCCTGCGTATCGCTGTGCCCATCGGGGGCGCTGCTGGACAACCCGGACATGCCGCAACTGCGCTTCCAGGAGGACGCCTGCCTGCAATGCGGGCTCTGCGCCAACGTCTGCCCCGAGGACGCCATCACCTACGCGCCGCGCTTCAACCTCACCGATGCGGCGCTGAGCCAGGTTGTCCTGAACGAAGAGGAACCCTTTGCCTGCGTGGAATGCGGCGCGCTGTTCGGCGTGAAATCCACCGTCGAACGGATCACCGAGCAACTGGCGAACAAGCACGCCATGTTCCAGAACCCCGAGGCGATCCGCATGATCCAGATGTGCGACGATTGCCGGGTGAACGCGCAGTACCACTCGCAGGACAACCCCTTCGCCGCCGGCGACCCGCCCCGGGTTCGCACGAGCGACGATTATTTCAGCAAGCGCCGGGATCACTGATGCTGAAGCGGCGCTCCGAGATCGGCGGGCTGGAGGGTCGAGACATAGGCCAGGAGCGCCTGCATGTCCTCGATGCTGAGCTCGACCGGTATGATGGGCGAGGGCCGATCGACGGGAAAAGGGTCGGTCACGCCGTCGATCTGCGTAAAGGCCGGATGCGGGTTGCGGGCATAGAAGGTCTGGAAACGCTCGTGCCAGTTGGACAGGCTGCGCAGCACGAAAAAGGACGGCGTCGAGCCGATGTCGCCGAAGCGGCGATCCTGCCGGACCACGTGACAGCGCCCGCAGTGTTCGACCGACAGCTTGCGCCCGGCGCGCGCGTCGCCCTCGAAGGTGATGGCAGCCTCGGCCTTGGCGTCCGCCCGGGGCGGGGTGAAGGGGGTGCTGCCGTCCACCTCGTAGCTGGCGACCGTGCGCTGCCCGATCTCGGAGGTCAGCCACTCGGCGAAGCGGGCCGCGCCGAGGTGCTCGGGGTTGCGCACCCGCATGTGCCAGGTGGCGTCGGGGCCGGTGAAGACGGGCTGGCCCGGCCCACCCGCCGTGAATGTCACCTCGGCCGCGTCGCCGGGGGCCACGCGCGCGACCGAGGTCCGCGTCTTGAGCGAGAAGCGCGGCAGGATGTAGTCGAGAAGCCCGCTGTCGCCCAGGGCCGCGGGCACGGCCAGGCGGAAGCCCTCGGCGGCGCCGGCCGCCAGCGGCAGCAGGATCAAGATGGCGGCACAGGCGGGCAGCGCCACCCGCGCCGCGAACCATGTCAGGGCGCAACGCATGCCCGAGGGTAGAAAGCCCGGCGGCGCCGCGTCAACGGTTTTGAACAAGGGAGACCAGCCATGAACGACGATATCAGCGACTTCAACATGTCGATGCGCAAGTTCCTCAAGCAGGTCGGCGTGACCTCGCAACAGGCCATCGAAGAGGCGCTGCGCGAGGCCGGCGACATCGAGGGCAAGGAGTTTCCGGCCAAGGTGGTGCTGACCGTCGAGGGTCTGGACGTCGAGCATGTCGTCACCGGCACGATCAAGGCGCAGGAGTGAACGTGGCTGTTTCGCGCGAGGCGGTCCTGGAGACCCTGAAGCAGATCGACGATCCCGTCAGCGGCCAGGACGTCGTCACGGCCGGGGTGACGCGGGCGCTGACAATAGAAGGCGGCACGGTGCGCTTCGTGCTGGAAATCGACCCCAAGCGCGCCGAGGCCTACGAGCCGGTGCGTCAGCGCGCCCAGGCCGCGGTCGAGGCGCTGGACGGGGTCGCGGAGGTGTCGGCCGTGCTCACCGGACACCAGGAAAAGGCGCCCCCCGACCTGCAACCGCAACGCCGGGCAGAGCCGCAGGGCCCCGAACGGGTCCCGGGCGTGGCGCATATCATCGCCGTCGCCTCTGGCAAGGGGGGCGTGGGCAAATCGACCGTCTCGGCCAATCTGGCCTGCGCGCTGGCCGCGCAGGGCCGCCGGGTGGGCCTGCTCGACGCCGATGTCTACGGGCCGAGCCAGCCGCGGATGCTGGGCGTCTCGGGCCGCCCGGCCAGCCCCGACGGCAAGACCATCCTGCCCCTGCGCAACCACGGGGTCACGATGATGTCCATCGGCTTGATGACCAACGAGGGACAAGCCGTTGTCTGGCGCGGGCCGATGCTGATGGGGGCGCTTCAGCAGATGCTGGGCCAGGTCCAGTGGGGCGCGCTGGACGTGCTTCTGGTGGACCTGCCGCCGGGCACCGGCGATGTCCAGATGACCCTGTGCCAGAAGGCGGTGGTGGACGGGGCGATCATCGTCTCCACCCCGCAGGACGTGGCGCTTCTGGACGCGCGCAAGGGGGTGGACATGTTCACCCAGCTCAAGGTGCCCGTTCTGGGCATGATCGAGAACATGTCGACCCATATCTGCAGCGCGTGCGGACACGAGGAGCACGTCTTCGGGCACGGGGGCGTGGCCGCGGAATGCGAGACGATGGGCGTGCCGCTGCTGGGCGAGATCCCGTTGCACCTGGATATCCGCGTCGCCTCGGACGGCGGCGCGCCGATCGCGGTGTCCAAGCCCGAATCGGCGCAGGCCCGGGCCTTTCACGAGATCGCGCAGGCCCTGGTGACGCAGGGGGTGGCATGAGCGCCGCCCCCACCTTCCCGCCGCTGATGTCGGGTCATGCGGTGGACGCGGGCATCGATCCTTTCGAGAAGGCCTGCGCCATGGCCGCGCTTGGCTGCGACGCGGGGCTGGTGGTGCACAACCTCACGGCCGACCGGTTGGCCGCGGCGCTGGTGATGGCCCCCGAGGTGCCGCTGGAGGAGGCCATGACCATGCTGCCGGCCTGCGCCGTGGGGTTCCAGAACGCCCTTGGTGCGCTCGGCCCGCCGGAACTGGCGGTTCACCTGGAATGGGACGGGGGTATCCGCGTGAACGCGGCCAGATGCGGACGCCTGCGGGTCATGGCCGGCACGGAGGATCCCGCGGCCCTGCCCGGCTGGCTGGTGGTGGGGCTTGACGTGCCGCTGATGGCGGTTTCCGGCCGTCCCGGCGATGCCCCGGACCAGACCGCGCTGTACGAGGAGGGCTGCGCCGACCTCGATTCCCTCGCGCTGCTGGAAAGCTGGGCGCGGCACACCCTGGTCTGGATCACCCGCTGGGAGGAGGACGGCGGCCGGGCCCTGCACCGCGAATGGCGCGGGCTGGCCCACGGCCTGGGCGAGCATGTCAGCCGCGATGGCCTGACCGGCACCTTCCTGGGCGTGGACGAGCGGTTCGGCATGCTGCTGCGCGATGCTCAGGGCACGCATCTGATCCCTTTGAGCAGCGTTCTGGAGAAGGACACATGAAACTGGCGCGCGCCATCCATTTCGACGAGAGCGACATGAACGTCTTCCACTCCCCGGCGCGGACCGGAGAGTGGTGCATTCCCGGCGGTTTCGAGTTCTCCAACTGGACCGAGGCGGACCTGACCGGAAAGCAGCGTCAGGCCTTCGCCAACGGCTGGCTGGGGGTTGAGACTTTCGGGCGCGTCACCTTCGTGGCCGTCACGCAGATCGAGCCCGAGGAACGCGCCGCCCTGGTCGAGGCGCTTGCACGCCATTTCGTCGCGGTCTACGGCGCGCCGGATATCGACGCCGCCCGGCCCGTGGCCGAGGAGGAACTCGACCTCATGGTGGAGCTTTGCGAGGAACATCCCCCCAACACGCTGCTGACCGTCAGCCGTGACCTGACCGACGCCGGGGTAAAGGAAAGCTTCCGCGCCATCGCCGCGCGCGATGCCGGGCTGGAGCAGTTCGCGATCCACGGCGATACCGACGGCGGCGGCTGAGCCGGGGACCGTGGTCAGCCGCGCGCGCGCAGCACCGCGCCGGGGTTCATGATCCCCGCGGGATCGAGCGCGTCCTTGATCGCCCGCATGGCCGAGAGTTTCGCGGGATCACCGTAGCGTTCCAGGTCCGTCACCTTGAGCCGGCCGATGCCGTGCTCGGCGCTGACCGATCCGCCCATTGCATGCACGAGGTCGTGCACGGTGCACTTGATGACGCCGCGCTGGTCGAAGTGGTCCTCGCGGCGGCCGCCCTCGGGCGGGAAGACGTTGTAGTGCAGGTTCCCGTCGCCCAGGTGCCCGAAGCAGTTGACCCGGAAATCGCCCAGATCGGCGATCGCCCGGTTCGCCCGCCCGATGAAGGCGGGGACCTCGCCGAGGGGCAGCGAGATATCGTGCGAACTGACCGAGCCGATACGGCGGTTGGCCTCGGGGATCTGTTCGCGCACCTCCCAGAAATCGTGGCGCTGCGCCTCGGACTGGGCGATCATGCCATCGCCGACCAGCCCCGCCTCGACCCCCTCGGCGAACAGCGCCTCCAGCGCGGCGGCGGGATCGAGGCCACGGGCCAGCCCGACATCGATCAGAACGAACCATTCCGGGGGCTCGGGGAAGGGCTGGCGCAGGTCCGGCAGCGCCTCGGACAGGAAATCCAGGCCCGCGCGGTGCATCAGCTCGAAGGCGCTGATGCCCTCGCCCATGTGATCGCGGGCGCGTGCCAGCAGGTCCAGCGCGGCCTCGGGGCCGGGCACGGCCATGAGCGCGGTGCCCTCCCCCGCCGGGCGCGGGGCAAGGCGCAGGGTGGCCGCCGTGATGACCCCCAACGTGCCTTCGGCCCCCACCAGCAGGTCCTTGAGGTCATAGCCGGTGTTGTCCTTGCGCAGGCGTTTCAGCCCGTGCCAGATCTGGCCGTCGGGCAGCACGGCCTCCAGCCCGAGGCAGAGATCGCGCGCGTTGCCGTACCGCAGGACATTGACCCCGCCCGCGTTGGTCGCCAGCAGCCCGCCGATGCGCGCGCTGCCCTTGGCAGCGATGGAGAGCGGGAACAGCCGGTCGGCGACCTCGGCCGCGGCGTGGACGTCGGAAAGGATCGCGCCGGCCTCGGCCACCAGGATGTTCTCCTGCGGATAAACCGCCCGGACGGCGCGCATGCGCTCCAGGCTCAGAAGCACGGGGGCGGGGCCCTCGGGGCTGACCTGTCCACCGACAAGGCCCGTGCCCCCGCCGTAGGGCACGACGGGCACGCGCGCGGCGGCCGCGGCGCGGATGACCTCGGCGACCTGGGCGGTCGTCTCGGGGGCCACCACCGCGCCCGCCTGCCCCACCCACCGGCCGCGCGGTTCTTCCACATACCGGGGTTCGAGATCGCGGAAGGCCGCTCCGGGCAGGCGGCGGCGCAGCTCGCTGAGGAAGGCATCGTCAACGGCGGTCAGGGTCATGCGGTCCTCCTAGCACGGGCCGGGCAGCGATCAAGCCCCCGGTCGGGCGGGGCGGGACCCGTCACTCGCCCGGGCGCAGGTAAGCGGGCCGCAGCACCACGATGGTCGGCCTGTCGGGCAGATCGCGCAGGGAGACGGTGATTTCGCTCGCCCCGGGGCGGCGGATGGCGAAATCGCCTTCCATCCCGGCAAGGAAGCGTTGCAGCGAGCCGTCGCGGAACCAGTGCATCGGGATGACGATGCGCGCTTTCAGCCGGCGCAGGACCGCCATCATGTCTGCCAGAGGCATGGTATAGCCGCCGTCCACGGGGGCCATGACCACATCCATGCGGCCAAGCGCGGCATACTGATCTTCGGTGGGCTGATGGTGCAGATGGCCCAGATGCCCGATGCACAGGCCCGCCGCCTCGAAGACGAAGATCGAGTTGCCCTCCTCCTCGACCCCGTCGAAGCGCCGGATATCGGTCGAGACATTGCGCACCAGCATCCCGCCAAGGTCGAGATGGTGATCGACGCCCTCGCCGAAGGGGCCCCAGCCGCGCAGGACGTGCGGGATGGCCGGATCCGGGTTTTCGGTGAAATGGGTGGCATGGGCGTGGTTCATGGTCACCACGTCGGGCAGGAAATCGGCGTTGCCGATGAACCCGGTGAAATCGGTCACGGCCGACAGCCCGTCGTGCGTCTGGATCAGGAAGGAGGCGTGCGCGATATACCGCAGGCGCACGGACTGTGCGGGCACCGGATCCCGGTAGCCGGCCCTGTGCAGGTATTGCACGCCCGGAGTATGCTGCGCCACGGCGATGCAATGGCTGGGGCGGCGATCCTGTGCCGACACGGCACCGGCAAGGACGACGAGGCAAAGAGCGATGAGGCGGTGCATGACACGTGTCTCCTTGTTGATGACCAGATGATAGCGCACCATCCGCGCCTGTCAGTGCGAAATCCGCCGCCAAGGGGCCGGCGCGCCGGGTCACGCCGTCTTGACGGTGGTCATCGCCGGCGAGATCGAATCGATCTAGGCTCTGGTCTCGTAGGCATCCGCGCCACTGCCCGAGGAGCGGCACCTCATGACACCGAAACTCCACGAGTTCTTCATGCAGCCCGACCACCCGCAGAATTGGCGCGACCGGCTGGAGGCATCGATCCTGCACTACTGCAGACAAAACGGCACCACGCCGGACACCGCGGTCGAGGCCGTATCGGCCTTCCTCGGCCAGTGTCCGTCGGGACGCGCGGACCGCGCCGAAGCAACGCACCGTCTGCACAACCAGATGTCGATGATGATCGCCGCCATGCGTCAGCGCGCACGGGAGGCGCAGGAAACGGGCGCGCCGCGCTGCGACGGCTGCATCGGGCAGGCCCGCGCCATCGCCGAGTTGAACCGCATGCTCGACGCGCAGACCCCGGCAGGCCGCGTGGACCTGGGCGAGCTCTGCGCGCGGCTGGTGGCGGCGCTGGAAGAGGCCTTCGCACCCGGCAAGGGCCTGTCCATCCGGCTGACGATCGAGCCCGTGATGGTCGCGTACCGGCAAGCCCAGCCGCTGCTGCTGATCCTCAACGAGGCCCTGACAAACGCCGTCAAGCACGGCATGCCGGCCGAGGGCGAGATGGTCAGCGTCACGCTGGCGCGGCAGACCGACGGCCGGGCGCGACTGGCAGTCGAGAACGCGGCCCGCGGGCGGACGACGCCGGGTGGCGCGGGACTGGGGTCCACGATCGTGGATGCGCTGGCCGACCAGGCCGGCGCCCGGCTCGAGCGCGGGGCGGTCGGCGCGGGCTTCCGTCTTGCCTGCATTTTCCAGCCGGAGTGAACGGAGTCGGGCGGCGCCTCACTCGGGCCCGGCGCGCCCGCGGCGGTCGGATCTGAGCGCGGCATAAAGTACATGGGTGCGCCAGCGGCCGTTGATCTGAAGGTAGCTCTGCGCCACGCCCTCGTACTTGAAACCGCATTTCTCCAGCAGCCCGCGGGAAGCCCTGTTCTCGGGCAGGCAGGCGGCCTCGATCCGGCTGATGTCGAGCCGCTGGAAGGCGTGATGCACGACCGCGAGAAGCGCCTCGCGCATGTATCCCCGACGGGCGAAGGGCGCGCCGATCCAGTAGCCGAGCGTACCCGACTGCGCCGGGCCGCGCCGGATGTTGTCCAGGGTGACGGCCCCGACGAGCACCTCGTCCTCCCGCCGGATGAGAAAGAGCGGCAGCGCCGTGCCGGACGCCAGCGACCGCTGCGCCCAGTAGACCCGGTTGGAAAAGCCCTTGCGCGACAGGTGGTCGGCAGCCCAGGTCGGCTCCCAGGGGATCAGGAAGTCGGCGCTGTCCTCGCGCAGCTCTGCCCAGGGGCGGTAATCGGTCAGCACCGGCTCTCGCAGGGTCAGACGCTCGGTCTCGATCCTGACTTTCCGGCGCGGCAGGAACATCAGGCGGCGCGCCTGTCCTGCAGCGCTTGAAGGCTGGGGGCGCCTTCCACCGGTCCGTAGAGCGCCATCGCCGCGGGCGCGGTGCTGGCTGTCCGCTCGGCCAGGCCGCGCACCTCGTCCAGGGTGACAAGGTCGATGCGCTCCACCACTTCTTCCAGATCGGGCACGCGGCCCCAGATCTGCAACATCCGCGCCAGCCGTTCGGCCCGGTTGGAGGGGCTTTCCAGGCCCATCAAGAGCCCCGCCTTCATCTGGGCGCGGGCGCGCTCCAGTTCGGCCGGGCTGAGATCCTCGGCGGTGCGCTTGATCTCGTCCACGGTGATGCGGGCCAGGTTTTCCATCTGGTCCGCCGAGGTGCCGGCGTAGATCGTGGTCATGCCGGTGTCGGCATAAGCACCGGCCTGGGCGAAGATCGTGTAGCACAATCCCCGGCGCTCGCGGATTTCCTGGAACAGCCGCGAGGACATGGAACCGCCGAGCGCGGTGGCGTAGATCTGTGTGGCGTAGATCTCGGGGTGGGCGTAATCGGGGCTTTCGAAGGCCAGGGCGAAATGCGCCTGTTCCAGGGGCTTGACGTGCCGTGTTTCCCCCCCGGCAAAGCGCGCGGGCACGGGATCCACCGGCGCGCTGGCCGGCATGTCGCCGAACAGGCCCTCGGCGGCGCGCACCAGCGCCTCGTGATCCACGGCGCCCGCCGCGGCCAGAACCATCTGGCCGGGGTGGTAGTGCTGGCCCACGAAGCCTTCCAGGTCGGCGCGGGTGAAGCTGGCCACGCGGGCCTCCTCGCCCAGGATGGTGCGGCCCAAGGGATGATCGGGATAGGCCTGTTCCTGCAGCCAGTCGAAGATGATGTCGTCGGGCGTGTCCAGCACCTGCCCGATCTCCTGCAGGATCACGCCGCGCTCCACCTCGATCTCGCGCGGATCGAAAACCGGATTGCGCAGGATGTCGGCGACAACGTCCAGCGCCAGCGGCACGTCGTCCTTGAGCACGCGGGCATAGTAAGCCGTGACCTCGCGGCTGGTATAGGCATTGATGTATCCGCCCACGTCCTCGATCGCCTCGGCGATCTGGAGCGCGCTGCGCCGCTTGGTGCCCTTGAAGGCCATGTGTTCGAGGAAATGCGCGATACCGTTCTGCTGCGCCTGTTCGTGGCGGGCCCCCGCCAGCACCCAGACACCAATGGCGGCGGAATTGAGCCCCGGCATCGGTTCACTGGCGATGCGGAAACCGTTGGAAAGGGTCGTGAGGTCGACGGTCAATGCGCGGTCCGTTCCTTTAAGAGTGTCTCCAGCGCGCCGAGGTCGTTGGCGACGGCGGTCACGCGTTCGGGCCGCTCATACAGGTCGGCCATGCGCGGGGGCAAGGGGGGGCGGAGGCCGCTGGCCTCTTCCACGGCATCGGGGAACTTGGCGGGATGGGCGGTTGCCAGGGTAACCATCGGTGTTCCCGGGGCGCGCCGCTCTTCGGCCACCTTCACGCCGACGGCCGTGTGCGGGCAGATCAGCTGGCCGGTGCGCGCGCGGGTCGTGCGGATCGCCGCGCCGGTCTCGGACTCGGAGGCGCGGCCGCTGTCGAAGCTTTCGCGCAGCGCCTCGCGCGCGCCCTGGCTGACGGTGAAGCCGCCCTCTTTCAGTTCCTCCATGAGCTGGGCCACGGCGCCCCCGTCCCGCCCGTAGGCGTAGTAGAGCGCACGCTCGAAGTTGGAACTGACCTGGATGTCCATGGACGGGCTGATCGAGGGCGCGACCCCCGAGGGGTGGTAGGCGCCGCCGCTCAGGCAGCGGTGAAGAATGTCGTTCTGGTTGGTGGCCACGACCAAACGGTCGATGGGCAGCCCCATCCGCTTGGCAATGTACCCGGCGAAGACGTCGCCGAAATTGCCGGTCGGAACCGTGAAGCTGACGGGCCGGTGCGGCGCACCAAGGCTGACGGCGGCCGTGACGTAGTAGACGACCTGCGCCAGCACCCGCGCCCAGTTGATCGAGTTGACGCCCGCGAGCGCCACCGCGTCGCGGAAGGCGAAATCATTGAACATGTCCTTCACACGCGCCTGGCAGTCGTCGAAATGCCCGTCGAGCGCCAGGGCGTGCACGTTGGATTCGACCGGCGTTGTCATCTGGCGGCGCTGCACCTCGGACACGCGTCCGTGGGGGAACAGGATGAAGACATCGACAGCGTCGAGGCCCCGGAAGGCCTCGATCGCGGCGCTGCCGGTGTCGCCGCTGGTGGCCCCCACGATGCACACGCGGCGCCCCGACCGCTTGAGCGCGGTCTCGAAAAGCTGGCCGATGAGCTGCATCGCGAAATCCTTGAAGGCCAGCGTGGGCCCGTGGAACAGTTCCAGCAGGAAGTGCCCGCTGTCCAGTTGCACCAAGGGCGCGCGCGCCGCGTGGCCGAAACCGGCGTAGGCCCGTTCGATGATCCCGTGCAGCTCGGCGTCGGTGAAACTGTCGCCGATGAAGGGACGCATCACGCGGAACGCGGCCTCTTCGTAGGGTGCGCCCTCGAGCGCGGCGATGTCGGCCCGGCTCATCTCGGGAATGAACTTGGGAAGATAGAGGCCGCCATCCCGGGCAAGCCCGGTCAGCATCGCCTCTTCGAAATCCAGTTCCGGGGCCTGCCCCCGTGTCGATACGTATTTCATGCCGTCCCGCCTTTATCAGACCTGCGCTTGCGCCAGAGGTAGTAGCCGGTCATCCCCAGCCAGATGCCGGCCAGCGAAAACCAGGTGATCGCGTATTCCAGGTGATCGTTGGGAATCCCGCTGGTGTCCACCGGCAGCGGCGCCACCGGGCCGTCGTCATAGGACACCTCGCGCGCGATGACCATCACGGGGCGCGTGTCCAGTTGTCGTGCCATCGGCTGAAGATCGCGGGCGAACCAGGTGTTGCCGGCGATGTCGTTGTCCGGGGTGGAGCTGTTGCGGTCCTGCGGCCAGTGCAGGTTGCCGGTGACGGTCACCTCGCCGGGCGGCGGGTCGGGGATCTCGGCGTCCACGGGGATGAAGCCGCGGTCCACCATGATGCGTCGCGCACCCGTGTCGAGCACCGAGATCAGCCGGTAGCCCGCACCCACGCGTTTCTGGCTGACCAGAACGCGCAAGGCGCGCTCGCCCATGCGGCCCGTCACCCGGACCGGCAGGTAGCGGTCCGCCTGCGGGTCGGGATCCTCAGGCAGGGATACGGGCGCGGCGGCGATACGCGCCTCGATTTCGGCAAGGATCCCCTGTTTCCACTCCAGCCGCTGAAGCTGCCAGACACCGAGAGCAACGAGCACCGCGGCGCCGAGCAGACCGAAGCTCAGGGGAATGACAAAGCGCTTCACGATGGGGGTCCCTTCAAAGGCGAAGCGCGCGGAACCCGCGCACTTCGTACTTGGCGTGTCCGCGCCAGTATCGCAACCGCGAAGGCATGACGGCGGACCGGAACAGGGCGCGTCCGCGCCCCTGTCAGCCGCCCCAGATGTAGATCGATGCGAAGAGGAACAGCCAGACCACGTCGACGAAGTGCCAGTACCAGGCTGCGGCCTCGAAACCGACGTGCTTTTCGGGGGTGAAGTGGCCCCGCATGAGCCGGATCAGACACACGAACAGGAAGATCGTGCCGATGATGACATGCGCCCCGTGGAAGCCCGTGGCCATGAAGAAGTTCGCGCCGTAGATATTGCCGGCGAAACCGAAGGCGGCATGGCTGTATTCGTAGGCCTGGAAGATCGTGAAGATCACGCCCAAAAGGATCGCGATGATCAGGCCCCACTTCATATCCTTGCGGTTGTTTTCGTGCACCAGCGCATGGTGGGCCCATGTGGCCGCCGCGCCCGAGCACAGCAGGATCAGCGTATTGATGAGCGGCAGGTGCCAGGGATCGAAGGTCTCGATGCCCTGCGGGGGCCACTGGCCGTCCATGCCCGGGCTCATCGGCCCCATGGGATAGAGCGCGTGCTTGAAAAAGCTCCAGAACCAGGCGGCGAAGAACATCACCTCGGACATGATGAAAAGGATGAACCCGTAGCGCAGGCCGATGCGCACGACTGGCGTGTGATCGCCCTGACGGCTTTCGGCGATCACGTCGGCCCACCATCCGACCATGACATAGGCCACGCCCACGGTGCCGATGAGCAGCATCCAGGGCCCCTGATCGTGGAAGTACAGAACCGCACCGAACAGCATGATGAACCCGAACAACGAGCCGAGGAACGGCCAGATGGAGGGGTTCAGAATGTGGTAATCGTGGTTTTTCTCGTGTGCCATCTCGCAATCCCTCGTCGAAGGCTCAGTTCAAGTTTTTATCTGTCTTGCGCTCCTGCGCAAGGCCGGCTTGCTGCACGTCCTCGGGCAGGTCGATCTCGTAGAAGGTGTAGGACAGGGTGATCGTGTGCGCGTACTTGGCGTCGCGGTCGTCCACGATCTCGGGATCGACGTAGAAGGTGACGGGCATCTGCACCCGCTCGCCCGGCTGCAGCACCTGTTCCTGGAAGCAGAAGCAGTCGATCTTGGTGAAGAAGCCACCGGCGTCGAAGGGGGTCACATTGTAGCTGGACTGCCCCGCCACCGGCCGGTCGGTGGGGTTGTAGGCCTCGTAGAAGGCCAGCCCCGTCTCCCCGATCTTGAGTTCCATCTCGCGCTGGACCGGCTTGAATTCCCAGGGGAAGTCCCGCTCCTTGCTGGCGTCGAATCGCACGGTGATCGTTTCGTCCAGCACCCTGTCCGAGCCGGCCTCGGCCACGCCCGTCTCGCCGCCGTAGCCGGTAACCCGGCAGAACCAATCATATAGCGGCACCGCCGCCCAGGCCATCGCCCCCATGAAGGTAACCACGCCCACAAGGCGAAGGACGGTTCTGGTGTTACCGCTCTGCTGTGCCATTACTGCGTCTCCCCACTTTGCGCCTGCGGCATCGAGAAGTTGTCGTTGCCGACCTTCACCACCGTCAGGCCGAAAATCAGCGCCACGAAAGCCGCCAGCACCAGTCCCAGCCCTAGATTGCGGCTGAAGCGGCGCTTGTGCAGGCTGTGGATCTTGGAAAAGCTCATCCCCAACCTCCCCAGCCCGCGGGCAGCGTGGCCTCCAGCGCGATCGCGCCGAAATGCGCGAAAAGGTAAAACAGCGACAGCTTGAAGAAGCGCTTTTCGCAAGCATAGCCGTCGGCCTGCGCCGCCGCCTCGTCCCGGCGCCAGATCGTCCAGGCCCCCTGCAGGAACAGCGCGTTGAACGCCGCCGCCACCGCCAGGTAGACTGGGCCGCCAACGCCGGTGAAGGCCGTGCCGAGCGCGAAAAGCGCCAGCAGGACGGTATAGACCAGGATGTGCACCCGCGTCGGGCGCCGGCCGTGGGTCACGGTGAGCATCGGCACGCCGGCCTCGTGGTAGTCGGATTTCATGAACAGCGCCAGAGCCCAGAAATGCGGCGGTGTCCACATGAAGATCAGGGTGAACATCAGCACCGGTTCCATCGCAAGGCTGCCGGTGGCCGCGACCCAGCCCACCATCGGCGGGAACGCGCCCGCGGCGCCGCCGATCACGATGTTCTGCGGGGTCAGGCGCTTGAGCCACATGGAGTACACGACGACATAGAAGAAGATGGTGAAAGCCAGCAGCGCCGCCGCCAGAACGTTGGTGGCGAGCCAGAGCATGACCACCGCGAAGGCCGACAGCGTCAGGCCGAGCGCCTTGGCCTCCTCCGCCGTGACGCGGCCTGCGGGCACCGGGCGGCGCCGCGTGCGGTTCATCACCGCGTCGATGTCGGCATCCCACCACATGTTGAGCGCGCCGCTTGCGCCGCCCCCCACGGCAATGAAGAGGATCGCGGCGAAGCCGATCAGGGGATGGATCGCGCCCGGCGCCGCGATGAGCCCCACGAAGGCGGTGAAGACCACCAGCGTCATCACCCGGGGCTTGAGCAGCGCGAAATAGTCGGCAAAGCCGGCCTCGCCGGGCTGCGACGGGGCCTGCACGGAGGTATTCAGGGTTGCATCGCTCATCTGGCTCTCCGTTCGGATGCGCCTGCGCGCACCCGACATGGCATGACAGGATCGGGGCCGATCACTCGGCCGCGGCGACGTCGTAGCTGGCCGGCTTGCCGGCGTATTCGGCCTTGGCGTCTTCGAGCCACTGCTCGTAGGCCTCGGGGCTGACCACCTTAACGGTTATGGGCATGTAGGCGTGATCCTTGCCGCAGAGTTCGCTGCACTGGCCGAAGTAGACACCCTCCTTCTCGGGGGTGAACCACAGTTCGGCCAGACGGCCGGGGACCGCATCCTGCTTCACGCCGAAGGAGGGGATCGTCCAGCTGTGGATCACATCCGCACCCGTCACGGTCATCACGACGGTCTTGCCCTTGGGCACCACGACGGCGGTGTTCGTCGCCAGCTTGTAGAGATCCTGGCTGTAGCCGTGCTCTTCCAGCTCGTCGCGTGCCAGCATGAAACTGTCGAAGCCGAAGTCGTGGTCGGTGTATTCATAGCCCCAGAACCACTGATAGCCGGTGACCTTGATGTGCACGTCGCCCTCGGGGATTTCCTGCTGCTCGAACAGGACCGGAAGCGAGAAGGCCCCGATGAACACCAGGATCACGATCGGCCCGATGGTCCAGGCGACCTCGAGCGGCGAGTTATGGGTGAAACTGGCCGACTCCGGGTTGGCGCGGCGGTTGTAGCGGACGATCACCGCCACCAGGAGCGCACAGACCAGCAGCACGATGGCCGTGATGATCACCAGGATCATGCCGTCAAGCCATTGCAGGTCCCGCGCGAGGCCGGTCGCCGCCGGCTGGAAACCCGTGGCGCCATCTTGGGGCGCGCCCACGACGTCAAGTCCCTGCTCCTGGGCTCGGGCGGGAAGGGCAGAAAGAGCGGCCGCTGCGGCCAGAACGCTGGTAGTTAGTCGCATTTTGCACCCTGATCGGTTTTATTGTGACGCGTCTTGTGGTCAGACGGCCCGGCCTTCAGAGCCCGCTGGCCGTTGTGTCATCGCTGGTTTGAACCATATTATAGGCGGTCAGACAAGAAAGACAGTTGCGGCAAACGGACGCTTTTTTTGATCTAGATCAAATTTTCCGGCCGCACCGGACAGACGCAGGATACCCCATGACAGACGCCCCCTTCCGCCCTTTCGATACCGCGCTCGACCGTGACAGCGCCCTGGCCACGCTGCGCGCGGTCACCGACGGAGCCGACGACGGCGAGCTTTTCTTCGAGCGCCGGCGCGCTGAATCGCTGGTCTTCGACGACGGGCGGGTCCGCACCGCCTCATACGACGCGTCCGAGGGCGTCGGGCTGCGGGCAGTCTGCGGCGAGGTCACGGGCTATGCCCATTCTTCGGAGATATCGGCCCCGGCCCTGGCGCGAGCGGCCGAGACGGCGCGGCTGGCCGTCAGCGGCGGCGGTGCCACGCTGGCCGCGGGGCCGGCACCATCCAACCGCCGGATTTATACCGATGCCGACCCGATCGCGGGGGCCGCGTTTCCGGTCAAGCTCGACACCCTGCGCGAGATCGACGCCTTCGCCCGCGACCTGGACCCCAGGGTCGTGCAGGTGACGGCAACACTGGCCGCCGCGCACCAGGAGGTGGTCATCCTGCGCCCCGACGGCACCGAGGTGGCCGATACCCGCCCGATGACACGGCTCAACGTCTCGGTCATCGTGGAACAGGACGGCCGGCGCGAGGCCGGCTCCGCCGGGGGCGGCGGACGCATCGGGCTGGACGGTCTGATCGCCGCCGACGACTGGCAGGCCAAGACCCGCGAGGCGCTGCGCATCGCGCTGGTGAACCTGCGGGCCGAGCCCGCCCCCGCCGGCGTCATGGACGTGGTCCTGGGCCCGGGTTGGCCCGGGATCCTGCTGCACGAGGCCGTGGGCCACGGCCTGGAGGGGGATTTCAACCGCAAGCGCAGTTCCGCCTTCGCCGGCCTGATGGGACAGCAGGTGGCCGCGCCGGGCGTCACCGTCGTGGACGACGGGACGATCCCCGACCGCCGCGGCTCGATCTCGGTGGACGACGAGGGCACGCCCTCGCACCGGACCGTGCTGATCGAGGACGGGATGCTCGTGGGCTACATGCAGGACCGGCACAACGCGCGCCTGATGGGCGTCCCGGCCACCGGCAACGGCCGGCGCGAAAGTTATGCCCATGCACCGATGCCGCGCATGACCAACACGATCATGCTGGGCGGCCAGACCGACCCGGCCGACATCCTGGCCGATCTGGACGACGGGATCTACGCCGTGGGCTTCGGCGGCGGGCAGGTGGACATCACCAACGGCAAGTTCGTCTTCTCCTGCACCGAGGCCTACCGGGTCGCCAACGGCAAGGTCGGCGCGCCGGTGAAGGGCGCGACCCTCATCGGGGACGGCGCGACCGCGCTCAAGCAGATCCGGGCCCTGGGCAACGACATGGACCTGGATCCCGGCATGGGAACCTGCGGCAAGGCCGGCCAGTGGGTGCCCGTGGGCGTGGGCCAGCCGACGGTGATGATCGGGGGGCTGACGGTCGGCGGATCGGCCACGTGAGCCGCCGGGGCGCGTGCTGGCCCGCCATGTGCGAAAAATGCCGGCCCGGCCCGCTGCGATTTACCTCTGGTTAACCAGAGCGCGGCTATCACGAATCCGCAAGCAGGCGGAGTCACGATGCCCGAGGATACACATCCCTCTTCCACTCACCCCCCACTCCCACCCACCACGGAAGATGACAGGGTGTCGTGGCTTCGTTTGCTGCGGTCGCGCCGCGTGGGCGCGACCACCTTTCACCGGCTGATGGGCGCGCACGGATCGGCGCAGGCCGCCCTGGCCGCCCTGCCCGAGGTCGCCCGCGCCGCCGGGGTCGAGGATTACACCCCCTGCACGGCCGACGCGGCGCGGGCCGAACTGAAAGCGGCCGAAACCGCCGGGGCGCGCATGATCTGCATCGGCGCGCCGGATTACCCCGCCCCCCTGCGCGAGCTGCCGGACGCGCCGCCGGTTCTCTGGGCGATCGGCGATCCGGCCATCCTGTCGCGGCCGATGATCGCGCTGGTGGGGGCGCGCAACGCATCCTCTCTGGGTCTGCGCATGGCCCGGGCCCTGGCCGGCGAGCTGTCGGCCCAGGGCCAGGTGATCGTGTCGGGCCTGGCGCGCGGCATCGACGCCGCCGCCCATGCCGCCAGCCGGGAAGCCGGCACCGTCGCCGTCATGGCGGGCGCGGCCGATGTGCTCTACCCGGCCGAGAATGCCCGCCTGGCCGAACAAATCGTCGAGACGGGCCTGCGGATTTCCGAACAGCCCTTCGGCATGGTCCCGCAGGCCCGCCACTTCCCCCGCCGCAACCGCATCATCAGCGGCCTCGCACGCGCCATCGTGGTCGTGGAGGCGGCGGCGAAATCCGGCTCGCTCATCACCGCGCGGACCGCGCTTGACCAGGGGCGCGAGGTGCTGGCGGTGCCCGGCCATCCCTTCGACGCGCGCGCGGCCGGCTGCAACATGCTGATCCGCGACGGGGCGCACCTGGTCCGCCGTGCCGAGGACGTGCTGGAAGCCCTGCCGGCGCAGGCGGCGGAGGCGGCCGCACAGCCCGAACTGACGCTGGAGGAGGTGCCGCCCCCGCCGCCGGAGCGGCGCGGCCTGCGCGAGACGGCGGCGCTGCACAGGCAGATACTGGACCGACTGGGCCCCTCGCCCCTGGCGGAGGACCAGCTGATCCGCGACCTCGGCGCGCCCGCCGGCCAGGTCACGCCGCTTCTCACGGACCTTGAGCTTGAGGGCCGGGTCCGCAGGCAGGCCGGCGGGCTGCTGTCACGCGTCGAGTGACGGACGTTCAAGCCCGGCGCCGACGGCGTCCGGCCCTGCCTCCCGGGCGTGCGGCGGCGCCCGAAAGGAAGAGCTTCCCCCGCCCCTTCCCCGCCGCGGGCCGCGCAAGGGTCGCCCGGTCCGCGTGACGCCCCGTTGCCGCGGTCGGGGCCATGCGGGGGCATGATGACCTGCATTGACAAAGCGCGACTCAGTCCCACATGTTGCGCCGCCGACCGCCCGGCCCGAGTCGGGGTCCGTGTTCAAAGGAGCGTTCATGCCAGTCGTCGTTGTCGAATCCCCGGCCAAGGCCAAGACCATCAACAAGTATCTCGGCGACGATTACACCGTTCTGGCCTCCTACGGGCACGTCCGTGACCTGCCGCCGAAGGACGGCTCTGTCGATCCCGACAACGATTTCGACATGACCTGGGAGGTCGGCACGGACTCGCGCAAACACGTCAAGGCGATCGCCGACGCGCTGAAGGACGACAACGAATTGATCCTCGCCACCGACCCCGACCGCGAGGGCGAGGCGATCAGCTGGCACCTGGAAGAAGCGCTGCGCAACCGTCGTGCCATCAAGAAGGACACCGAGGTCCGGCGCGTCGTGTTTAACGCCATCACGAAGTCCGCCGTGACCGAGGCGATGCAGGCCCCGCGCGCCATCGACGAGGACCTGGTCGAGGCCTATCTCGCCCGCCGGGCGCTGGATTACCTCGTGGGCTTCAACCTGTCCCCCGTGCTCTGGCGCAAGCTGCCCGGCGCGAAATCCGCGGGACGGGTGCAATCGGTATGCCTGCGCCTGATCGTTGAGCGCGAAATGGAGATCGAAGCCTTCGACCCGCGCGAGTACTGGTCGGTCAAGGCGCAACTCGTCACGCCGCGCGGGCAGGCCTTCGAGGCGCGGCTGACCAAGCTGGCGGGCCGGAAGCTCGAGAAATACGACCTGGAAAACGCCACGCAGGCCGAATTGGCAGTGCAGGCGGTGGCCTCCCGCGATCTGCGCGTCGCCTCGGTCGAGGCCAAGCCGACCAGCCGCAATCCCGCCGCCCCCTTCATGACCTCGACGCTGCAGCAGGAGGCGAGCCGCAAGTTCGGCATGGGCGCGCGGCAGTGCATGTCCACGGCCCAGCGCCTCTATGAAGCGGGCTACATCACCTACATGCGGACCGACGGGATCGACATGGCGCCGGAAGCGGTGCATGCCGCCCGCGACGCGATCCGCGACCGCTATGGCGCGGACTATGTGCCCAAGTCGCCCCGGATGTACAAGAACAAGGCCAAGAACGCCCAGGAGGCGCACGAATGCATCCGGCCGACCGACATGACGCGCGAGCCTGCGGCGCTCAAGGGCGCGGATGCGGATCAGCGCAAGCTTTATGACCTGATCTGGAAGCGCACGCTGGCCTGCCAGATGGAGGCGGCGCGGCTTGAGCGCACCACTGTCGAGATCGAAAGCGCCGATGGCGAGGTCGGGCTGCGCGCCACCGGCCAAGTGGTGCTTTTCGACGGGTTCCTGCGCGTCTACGAAGAGGGCCGCGACGAGCCCGCCGGCGACGACGACGACAAGCGCCTGCCCCAGATCGCCGAGGGGGATGCCGCGGCCTTCGCCGCGGGTTCCTTCAGGGATGCCCACGCCAAGGCCTTGGACCAGAAGGCCGAGGACACGCCGGCCCGCAAGGACGACCGCCCCGCCATCCTGTCGGAGGATGGCGCGGTACTGGCCCTGCGCCATTTCACCCAGCCGCCGCCGCGCTACACCGAGGCTACGCTGGTCAAGAAGATGGAGGAACTGGGCATCGGCCGGCCCTCCACCTACGCCAGCATCGTCACCACGATCCAGGACCGCGAATATGTCCGCAAGGAGAAGGGCCGCCTGATCCCCGAGGACAAGGGCCGGATCGTCACCGTCTTCCTGCTGAACTTCTTCCGCCGCTACGTGGGCTACGAATTCACCGCGGAACTCGAGGACGAACTGGACCGGATCAGCGCCGGGGACATGGATTACAAAGAGGTGCTGCGGCAGTTCTGGCGCGATTTCTCGGCCGCCATCGCCGAAACGTCGGAGCTGCGGATCACCGAGGTTCTGGACGTTCTCGACGACGCGCTGGCCCCGCAGCTCTATCCCCCGCGCGAGGACGGCTCGGACCCGCGGGTCTGCCCGCTGTGCGGCGAGGGGAACCTGCATCTCAAGACCTCGCGCTCGGGCGGATTCGTCGGATGCTCGCGCTACCCCGAGTGCCGTTATACCCGCCCCATAGGCGGGGACGACGGTCAGGGCGACCGGGTGCTGGGCTACGACGACGGCGACGAGATCAGCCTGCGCTCGGGCCGGTTCGGGCCTTATGTCCAGCGCGGCGAAGCCACCGAGGACAACAAGAAACCCCCGCGCGCCAGCCTTCCCAAGGGCTGGTCGCCCGAGGAGATGGACCTTGAGAAGGCGCTGAAGCTGCTGAGCCTGCCGCGCGAGGTGGGCCCGCACCCCGACGACGGGGAAATGATCGAGGCCGGGATCGGCCGCTATGGGCCGTATGTGCGCCACGGGCGGCTGTACGCCAACCTGGAGAACGCCGAGGACGTCTTCACCATCGGCATGAACCACGCGGTGGAGGTGCTGGCCAAGAAGGCCGCCAGCCGCGGACGCGGGCGCGGCGGCGCGAAGCCGCTGAAGGAACTGGGCGAGCATCCCGCCAAGGGCGGGCCCGTCAACGTCATGGACGGCCGGTACGGGCCTTACGTGAAATGGGACAAGATCAACGCCACGATCCCCAAGGACACCGACCCGCAGGAGGTTACCCTGGCCACCGCCGTGGACCTGATCGATCAGAAGGCCGCCAAGAAGGGCAAGGGCGGCGGGCGCAAGAAGACCGCGGCGCAGAAGTAGGCCGGCGGCCTACGTAGTAATCCCTAAGCGCCGCGCTTGGCGGGCGGCGGGCGTTGACACCGCCCCGCGAGCCGCCCCATACCGAAACCGATCATGATCTGAGGAGGGACATTCCCATGAACAAGGTCTATGGCTCGGCAGCCGAGGCCCTGGACGGTCTGCTGTTCGACGGCATGCTGGTCGCCGCCGGCGGCTTCGGGCTGTGCGGCATTCCGGAACTGTTGTTGCAGGCGATGAAGGAGGCGGGGACGAAGGATCTGACCTTTGCCTCCAACAACGCAGGCGTGGACGATTTCGGCATCGGCATCCTGCTGCAGACCCGGCAAGTGAAGAAGATGATGAGCTCCTACGTGGGCGAGAACGACACCTTCATGCAGCAGTACCTGTCGGGGGAACTGGAGTTGGAGTTCAACCCGCAGGGCACCCTGGCCGAACGCATGCGCGCCGGCGGCGCGGGCATCCCGGGCTTCTACACCAAAACGGGCGTGGGCACGCAGATCGCCGAGGGCAAGGAGCACAAGGACTTCGACGGCGAAACCTACGTCCTGGAGCGGGGGATCTTCGCGGATCTGTCGATCGTCAAGGCCTGGAAGGCCGACACCACCGGCAACGCGATCTTCCGCAAGACGGCGCGCAACTTCAATCCGCCGGCGGCCATGTGCGGCAAGACCTGCGTGATGGAAGTGGAAGAGATCGTCGAGCCCGGCGAGCTGGACCCCGACGGCATCCACCTGCCGGGGATCTATGTGCACCGCCTGATCCAGGGCGAGCACGAGAAGCGCATCGAGAAACGCACCACGCGCCCCTCCGAGAAGGTTGGCGCCGCTCAAGGGGAGGATCTGTAATGCCCTGGGATCGCGATCAGATGGCCGCCCGCGCGGCGCAGGAGCTCGAGGACGGCACCTACGTGAACCTCGGCATCGGCATCCCCACGCTGGTGCCCAACTTCATCCCCGAGGGCGTCGAGGTGACGCTGCAATCGGAAAACGGGATGCTGGGCATGGGCCCCTTCCCCACCGAGAACGAGGTCGATCCCGACCTCATCAACGCCGGCAAGCAGACCATCACGGAACTGCCTCATACCTCCTACTTCGACAGCGCGATGAGCTTCGGGATGATCCGGGGCGGAAAGATCGCCATGGCGATCCTGGGCGCGATGGAAGTGGCCGAGAACGGCGACCTGGCCAACTGGATGATTCCGGGCAAGCTGGTGAAGGGCATGGGCGGCGCGATGGACCTGGTGGCGGGCGTGCGCCGGGTGATCGTCGTGATGGATCACACCAACAAGGCCGGCCAGTCCAAGCTGCTGAAGGAATGCACGCTGCCGCTGACCGGCACCGGCGTGGTCAACCGGATCATCACCAACCTCGGCGTGCTCGACGTGGTCGAGGGCGGGCTCAAGATCGTGGAAACCGCCGAGGGCGTGACCGAGGACATGATCCGCGAAGCGACCGAGGCCACCATCGTGTAACCCACCGGCCGGGCGGCCAGGCCACCGCCCGGCCCGCTACCGCCCGGCCAGATCCAGCGCGCAGGCGTCGGTGACAAGCGCGGGGGGCGTCTTGCACAGGGCGCACGCGACCGCGAAGGCGGCCAGCGCCTTGGGCCCCTCCTCACGGGTTGCGGCGAAGGGCGGCACGCCCGCGCAGCCGTGAACGGCACGCAAGAATCGCCAGAAGGCGCATGAGGGCCTGCCCGGCCTCGCCCTCTTGTGACGCGAGTCCCGCAAAAGTCGCCGCGGGCGGCCAGAACTGTTTTCCAAATCGAAACCGGAACCTCGGCGAATCCGGCCCGCAAGCGCGCCGGCAACGCGCCACTCGAATTTTTTACATGTTTTTATTAATATAAATCAGTGCCTTGGCTGGATTTCCGCCGATAAACCCGGCGTTCACGAAAATGCCTCGAATCGCGCCCAAATCCTGCCCGAATCCGGTGGCTAATTAGCACCATACCGCAACGGCAGAGGGCCACACCGAAGACAGGGCCCGCCACCTGGCGAAGCGGTTGGACAACCTGTGTAACCGATCCAATGGAGGGACCATACCATGATCAAGTTCATCAACAAGTTCCGCAAGGAAGAAGAAGGCGCCGTGACCGTTGACTGGGTCGTTCTGACCGCAGCCGTCGTGGGCCTGGGCGTGGCCGCGCTGGCGACAGTGGAAACCGCCGTCACTGGGGTCTCAAGCGACATCTCGACCAGCCTCGACAACGCGAAAAACAATCAGTAAGGCGGGTCCTCGCGAATGAAACGCAAGTGGCCGCAAACCTGTACAGGTTTGCGGCCACTAGCTTACGGCCGGAAATTCCCCGAGGCAAGTATCGTCTGCACCGGAAAACACCGATGCTGTCGCCTGAGCCGAAGTCTAGTCACCGCAGGCCGTCATCAATTATTGGAGGCTTCAATGAGCCGCTTCCTTAAGAAGAGTATCACAGAAGACGACGGGGCTGTCACCGTCGACTGGCTCGTTCTGACGGCCGCTGTCGTCGTCCTAGCCGCTGGTGTGGGCATGGCCACAGTGACCGCTGTGAAGAATGGGGCGGACAAGGTGTCCACCGAAGTTTCGGAGACGAAGGTCGACTGAGACGCAACACGCTTGCTGGCCGGAATCCGCCGCCCCGCCTCCCTTGTTTGGCCACAATTGTGGGCCAGGCTCCACTCTCGGAATTCTCCCGGCCTGCCGGGACAGCGCAAACCGCGAAAGGATAGACCATGCGTTTGGTATTCGGACTGGTTTTGATCCTCGGCCTTGGCCTGGCGGGCTTCGCCGTCTTCATGGCCAAGAACTACATTCAGACCTATCAGGCCGAACTTGAAAAGGAACGCGCCGAACAGCCCCCGGCGATCGAGACGGTGGAAGTGTTTGTTGCCGACCGGCGCCTGAAATACGGCGAGCGGCTGACCCGCGAGGACGCGAAGCTGGTGAAGTTTCCCAAGACTTCCCTGCCCGAAGGCGTGTTCAACGCCGAAGAGGATCTGTTTCCCGACGGCGGCAAGGAGCCGCGGACCGTCCTGCGCACGATGGAAAAGCACGAGGCCCTTCTGGCGGTCAAGCTGACCGAGCCGGGACAGGATGCCGGCATCACCTCGCAGCTGGAGCGCGGCATGCGCGCCTTCGCCATCAAGGTGGACGTCTCCAGCGGCGTGTCGGGCTTCCTGCGCCCGGGCGACCGGGTGGATGTCTACTGGACCGGCGAAGTCGGAGATGGCCGCATGCGGACCGAAGGCAATTCCACCGGGGAGGTGACCAAGCTGATCCAGAGCGGCATCAAGCTGATCGCCGTGGACCAGGTGGCCGACGAGGACACGACCGAGGCGATCATCGCGCGCACGGTCACCGTCTCGGCCAAGCCGCAGCAGGTCGCGGCGCTGGCCCAGGCCCAGGCGACCGGGCGTCTTTCGCTGTCGCTGGTCGGGGCCGAGGACAACACCGTGGCCGACGCGGTCGAGGTGGATCAGCGCCGGCTCCTGGGACTGGCCGAGGTCCGCCCCGAGCCCGAAAAGATCGAGGAGGAGATCTGCACGGTGCGCACGCGCCGCGGCGCGGAAGTGGTGGTCAGCCAGATCCCCTGCACCAACTGATCCGCGCATTGCCCCGTTTCTGGATCAGGCGCCCCATGCCGGGGCGCCTTTTTTACTGCGCGGCAGTTTCGTCACACAGGCGACAAATCCCTGCGAAAATCCATTGATTCTTGAAAATTTTTGCGAACTGACGCACACTCGGCACAAACACGGGCGCGAAGACCCGGATCAATGAGGCGTGATCGGAAAGGCAGGTCACATGAAAATCAAGGGCTTTTTCGGGGCCGCCCTGCTGGGGTTGGTGACGGCGCTGGCGCCGTTCGCCAGTTCGGTACAGGCGGAATCCCTGCAGATCCTGCGCAAGGGGACGGGCCGCGATCTGAATGTCGCGATGAACCGCGCCGTCGTTGTGGAAAGCGCCGTTCCCTTCGCGGAACTGAGTATCGCCAACCCCACGATCGCGGACTTCTCGACGCTGTCGGACCGCACCATCTATGTGCTGGGCAAGGCGCCGGGGCGCACGACGCTGACGTTGCTGGACGCCAATGGCCGGCTCATCACGAACGTGGACGTGCACGTCACCGCGGACATTTCCGAGTTCAAGGAACGTCTGCGCCAGATCCTGCCGGGCGAGGAGATCGAGGTGCGCGCGGCCAACGACGGGATCGTGCTGTCAGGCAGCGTTTCCAGCACCACGCGCATGGACAGGGCCCTGGCCCTGGCCGAACGCTATGCGCCCGAGCGCGTCTCGAACCTGATGTCGGTCTCCGGCAAGCAGCAGGTCATGCTGAAGGTGCGCTTCGCGGAAATGCAGCGCAGCGTCTCGAAGGCGTTGTCGACCTCGCTGTCGATCGACGGGCGCAACGGCGGGGGCCTGGGCGCGATCGGCGGTACCAATGCCACCGCGGGCCAGACCGCCATCCTCGACACCCTGTCCGGTGCCGTTCCGGCGACCAACGAAAACAACGGCGCCATCGCCTTCGGCTTCGACGTTGGGTCGGTCGAGGTGGGAATCCTGCTGGAAGCGCTGGAGACCAAGGGCGTCGTGCGCACCCTGGCCGAACCGAACCTCACCGCGTTGTCCGGACAGGAAGCCAAGTTCCTGGCCGGCGGCGAATACCCGGTGCCGGTGGCACAGGAAAACGACACCACGACCATCGAGTTCAAGCCCTTCGGCGTGGAACTCAATTTCGTGCCGCGGGTCGTGGACGACGGGGTGATCAACCTGGAACTGGGGGCGGCGGTCTCCTCGATCGACGCCACCAACGGGGTCCAGGTCGAAGGATTCACGGTGGATGCCTTCCGCCGGCGCGACACCTCGACCACCGTCGCCCTGCGCGACGGCGAAAGCTTCGCCATCGCCGGCCTTCTGCAGGACGACTTCCGCGACAACAACGGCCAGGTGCCCTGGCTGGGCGATGTGCCCGTGCTGGGGGCGCTGTTCCGCAGTGCCGATTACCAGCGCTCGCAGACCGAGCTTGTCATCATCGTCTCGGCACATCTGGTCACGCCCACGCGCGGAGAGGCGCTTGCCCTGCCCACCGATCGGGTCAAGCTGCCAACCGAGCGTGACCTGTTTCTCAACGGCCGCGTCGTGCGGGAGAGCGAAGAGGGCGACCCCGCAGGCGAAGTGGCCAAGCAGGATTTCAGTGGCTCCTATGGCTACGTGATGGACTGATCGAAAGGGGCGGCAGATGCGGTATCTTGTGGCAATGGCGGGGCTGGCGGCGATGGCCGCTTGTTCCCAGCAGGGCGCGGCCCCGTCCTATCAAGAGGCAGGCGCGGTGGTGGACAGCGGCAATTTCGGCAACGCCACCATGAACAACCACCTCGTGATGAAGGGCGAGAAGAAGTTCGTTCTGGACCTCTCCGAACGCTTCGCCGAGGAGGTGGACAGCACGGTGAACTTCGCCTTCGACTCCGCGCAACTCAGCCCCCAGGCGCGGGCGACCCTGCGCCGTCAGGCCCGCTGGATCAAGCAGTTCCCCGAGGTGCGCTTCCGCGTCTACGGCCATACCGACAAGGTCGGATCGCAAGCCTACAACAAGCGCCTCGGCCTGCGTCGGGCGCGGGTCGTGGTCAATTATCTGGTGTCGGAAGGCATCGGCCGGCACCGTCTTGAGGCGGTTGCGTCTTTCGGCGAAACCCAGCCACTGATCGTGACCCAGGGCCGGGAGCGGCGCAACCGCCGGACCGTCACAGAGGTCTCGGGCTTCGTCGAATCGCACCCCATCGTGATGGACGGAAAGTACGCCGAGGTGGTCTATCGAGAATATGTCAAGAGTGCGCAACCGACCTCGGAGTTGTCGATGGTCGGCGACGAGGGCACGCTTACGGGTGGCGGCGGAGGCGGCGGCGGCGGCGGCTGACGCACATGTAGCTTTCTCCCTGCCCGGCATTGGCCGGGCCACCTTAACCCGCCTTCAGGGCGGGTTTTTCTTTGTCTTCCGAAATCGCACAATTTCGGTTTTTTGGCCCAAATGTTGCCCAGATTTCCGGGGATTTTCGCAACATGCCCAGGATCCCGTGCACGGTGCGCGTTGCAGCGCCCCGGACCGGGGCGGGCAGAGGTCATCCGCGGGAGCATTCGCGGGCCGGAGACAATGGAAGCTTGGATCATATGACGAGCACTGCGATCACACAGCCCGAGCCCAGCCCCATCGTGGCCTGCACCATCAGCCGCGATGTGCAGAATTTCGATCTGCTGATCGAGGACATGGAGGCCGCCCTTGGGGAAAACTGGGGCGACCTTGGCTTCCCCGAGGCGCTGGCCTTCTTCAACCAGCCCGAGGCGGAAGCGCTGGAATTCGTCGCGCTGGCGATCGACGAGACCGACGAGCAGGATATCGCCATGCTCGGCGAGGTGATCACGCTGGCCAATGCCCGGGGCATCAAGGTGATCCTGATCGCCGAGGATGTCAGCCCCTCGGTCCTGCACCAGTTGCTGCGCAAGGGCGCAGACGAGTTCGTGCCCTACCCGCTGCCCGAAAACGAGCTTCAGGCGGCGATCGACCGGCTGCGCAAGCGCGCCGAGGAAGCACAGCGCGCCGCCACCGAGCCCACGTTCCAGGGCGGCGGCGGCGAGGCCGACGGCGTTCTGCTGGCGGTCCAGGCGATCGCGGGCGGGACCGGGGCAACCACGCTGGCGGTCAACCTGGCCTGGGAACTGGCCACCGTCGAGAAGACGGACCCGCCGCGCGTGTGCCTGCTGGACTTCGGGCTGCAGACGGGTTCGGCCGCGACCTATCTTGACCTGCCTCGCCGCGAAGTCGTCTACGAGATGTGGGCCGACACCGAATCGATGGACGACGACATCTTCCGGCAGGCGCTGGTCAGCCACGACGAAACGCTCTGGGTTCTCACCGCGCCGACGGATATTCTGCCGCTGGACATGGTCACCCCGGAGGATGTGAGCCGCGTGCTAGAGCAGGCGCGCAAGCACTTCGACTACGTGATCGTGGATATGCCGGGCACCTTGGTGCAATGGACCGAAACGGTTCTCAACGCCTGCCAGATCTATTTCGTCACGCTGGAACTCGACATGCGCTCGGCCCAGAACGCGCTGCGGCTCAAGCGCGCGCTCAAGGCCGAGGAACTGCCCCTGGAAAAACTGCGCTTCTGCCTCAACCGGGCGCCCAAGTTCACCGACCTCAGCGGCCGCGGCCGGGTCAAGCGCCTCGCTGAAAGCCTTGAGATCTCGATCGAGGTTCAGCTGCCCGATGGCGGCCGCGCGGTCACGCAAGCGGGTGATCACGGCCTGCCGATGGCCAGTTCGGCGGCCAAGAACCCGCTGCGCCGCGAGATCGCCAAACTGGCCAGTTCCCTGCACGAAATCGGCAAGAGTGACGCCGAAGCCGCATAGAAGGACACGAAGCGATGTTTTCGCGCTACAAGAAATCGCCGTCCCGCCCCGAGACGACGGGGACCACCCCCCAGCCAAGCAAGGCCGCGCCCGAACCGGCCGCGGCGGAACAGGCGCAGGTGACAATGCTGCGCAAGCCGCCGCAGGCCGCCGCGGCACAGCCGGCGCCCATGGACAAGGAGCGCAAGCGCAAGGAACGTCTGGCCGAGATCAAGCTGGACCTTCACCGCGCGCTTCTGGACAATCTCAATCTATCAGCCATCGAGACCGCGTCGGAAAAGGACCTGCGCGCGGAAATCAGCGCCATCGCCGGCGAGGTGCTGGAAGAGAAAAGTATCGTCCTGAACCGCGAGGACCGCAGCCAGCTCAATCAGGAACTCTACGACGAGGTGCGCGGGCTCGGCCCGCTGGAGACGCTGCTCAACGACGACAGCGTGAACGACATCCTCGTCAACGGCCCACACCAGATCTTCGTCGAACGCAACGGCCGGCTGGAGCTGAGCGACGTAACCTTCAAGGACGAAAAGCACCTGCTGCGCATCATCGACAAGATCGTTTCGGCCGTGGGCCGGCGGGTCGACGAGATGAACCCCTATGTCGACGCGCGCCTGGCCGACGGATCGCGTTTCAACGCGATGGTGCCCCCCATCGCGGTGGATGGCAGCCTCGTCTCGATCCGGAAATTCAAGAAGGACAAGCTGGGGATCGACGACCTGATCAAGTTCGGCGCCTTCTCCGAGGAGATGGCCGCCTACCTCCAGGCCGCTGTCGCCTGCCGGCTGAACGTCATCGTCTCGGGTGGTACCGGCTCGGGCAAGACGACTACCCTCAATGCCCTGTCCAGTTTCATCGATCACGCCGAACGGATCCTGACCATCGAGGACACGGCGGAACTTCAGCTGCAGCAGGTCCACGTCGGCCGCATGGAAAGCCGCCCGCCCAACGTCGAGGGCAAGGGCGAGGTCTCGGCCCGTGACTGCGTGAAGAACGCCCTGCGGATGCGCCCCGACCGCATCATCGTTGGCGAGACGCGCGGCGAAGAGGTGATCGACATGCTGCAGGCCATGAACACGGGCCACGACGGCTCGATGACCACGATCCACGCCAACAACGCGCGCGACGCGATCAGCCGGCTGGAAAACATGATCGCCATGGCCGGCATCGAGATGCCGATCAAGGCGGTGCGCAGCCAGATCGCCAGCGCCGTCAACCTGATCGTGCAGGCCAGCCGGCTGCAGGACGGCTCGCGGCGGATGACCTCGATCACGGAAATCACCGGCATGGAGGGTGACGTCATCTCGATGCAGGAGATCTTCCGCTTCCAGCGGATGGGCCTGACGCCCGACAACAAGATCATCGGGCATTTCACCGGCACCGGCGTCCGATCGAACTATTCCGAACGCTTCCGGCTGTGGGGGTACGACCTGCCCCCCAGCATCTACGAACCCATTGCGGCGGAGTGACATCCATCATGACCCTGAGTGCGGAACCGATCATTTACGGGCTGATCTTCATCGGCGTGCTCGTGCTGGTGGAGGGGCTCTACCTCACCGTCTTCGGCCGCTCCATCAGCCTCAACAACCGCGTGAACCGCCGACTGGAGATGCTCAACAAGGGCGGAAACCGCGAAGAGGTGATGGAACAGCTGCGCAAGGAAATGCGCCAGCACCTCAAGGCGCGCAGCATCCCGCTGTACTCGGTCCTGTCGGACAAGGCCCAGAAAGCAGCGATCGCCTTCACGCCCAAGCAGCTCATCATGATCATGGTCGCCCTCAGCATGCTGGCCTTCGTCGGGCTGTCCGTGGGGACCGAAACCGGGATCGCGGTGCGCGCCCTCGTCTCGGTGGCGATCGGCGTGGGCGGCGTGGTCACCTGGATCAACATGAAGGCCAAGAAGCGGATGGGGTTGATCGAGGAGCAGCTCCCCGACGCCATCGAGTTGATGGTGCGCTCTCTTAGGGTGGGACATCCCTTCTCCTCGGCGATTTCGATCGTCGCCAACGAGGTGGCCGATCCCCTGGCCACCGAGTTCGGCGTCATCGCCGACGAGTCCGCTTACGGACGGGATATGGGCGAGGCGCTGAAGGATCTGGCCGAACGTCTGGACATGCAGGATCTGCGCTTTCTCGCGGTGGCGGTGACGATCCAGCAGCAGTCGGGCGGCAACCTGGCCGAGATCCTCGACGGGCTGGCCAAGGTCATCCGCGCGCGGTTTCGCCTGTTCCGCAGGGTCAAGGCAATCACCGCCGAAGCGCAATGGTCGGGCAAGTTCCTGTCGGGCTTCCCGATCGTCGCGCTGGTGGGCATCCAGCTACTCGATCCCAACTACTACGACAAGGTGATGGAACATCCCTGGTTCGTTCCTGCCTGCCTGGTCGTCGGCGCGTTCCTGGTGGCCAACCTGATCGTCATGCGCGCCCTCGTGAACATCAAGGTCTGAAAGGGCTGCACCGATGGACTTCCTCACCCGGACAGAGCAGACCCTCACCGACGCCCTGGGCCCCTTCGGCCCGCTCATCGCGATCGGAACGCTCGGGATTCTTCTGGTCCTGATCACGGTGCCGCTTCTGATCCGGGAATCCCGCGACCCGCTGGACAAGCTGAAAAAGACCGACAAGGCCCCCGCCAAGACCGAGACCAGCCAGAAGCGCCTGCGCGCCACCAGCCGCAACCAGAAGCTGGACAAATACGCGAATTTCCTCGAACCGCAGGACGAAAAGCAGCTGTCGCAGATCCGCCTGACCCTGATGCAGGCAGGCTACCGCAGCCGGGATGCGGTGCGGTTCTTCCATTTCGCGCAGTTTGCGCTCGGCATGGGGCTGCTTGCACTCGGGGTCATCTATTTCCTTCTGTTCAAGTCGAGCAGCGACACCAGCACGCAAGAAACCCTGCTCTACATCCTCGGCCCCGGGGCCCTGGGCTACATGGCGCCCAAGTACTGGGTGACCAAACGCCAGCAGCAACGTCAGCAAGAGATCGCGGACGGTTTTCCCGACAGTCTGGACATGATGCTGACCTGCGTGGAGGCGGGGCAATCGCTGGACCAGTCTATCATCCGGGTCGCGCGCGAAATCCGGGCCTCCTTCCCCGCCCTGTCAGAGGAGTACGAGATCGTCGCCCACCAGATCAAGGCAGGCCGCGACAAACCCTCGGTGCTGAACGAAATGGCCGAACGCTGCGGGGTGCAGGATATCTCTAGTTTTGTCACTGTTCTTGTCCAGTCGCAGAGCTTCGGCACCTCGATCGCCGACGCGCTGCGCGTGTATGCCGGCGAGATGCGGGACAAACGGGTCATGCGCGCCGAGGAAAAGGCCAACAAGCTGCCAACGAAGATGACATTGGCCACCATGATGCTTACAGTCCCGCCATTGCTCATCATTCTCGTCGGTCCCTCGGTTCTGGGGATCATGGAACTGATGGCGATGTCGGAATAGCAACGGCAGGAGCCCATGACGCGGGCGGGGGCACGACTTACAGGCATTCTTCTGCTTGCGGCCTGCGGCGCGGAGCCTGTGCCGGAAGGCCCCTATGCACCCGGGATCGCCCCCGGGGCCGAGGCAGTGGAAGGCACGCTCGTGGGCCATCGCCTGATGCAGGCCGGCGAATACGAACTGGCGATCGATGCCTTCTCGCGCGCCGCGGCCGGTCGCGGCATGACCACCGATATCCTGGCCGGTCTGGGCAGTGCGCACCTCGGGCTGGGTCGGCTGGGCACCGCCGAGCGGCTGCTGCGCCGGGCCGTCGAGCAGGACGACGCGGTGCCCGAGGTCTGGAACAACCTGGGCGTGGTCCTGATGGAAAAGGGAAACGCGACGGAGGCTGCCGAGATCTTCCGCCGGGCCTATGCCCTGGACGATGGCGAAAGTGACGCGATTCGCGACAATCTGCGCTTGGCTCTCGCAAAATCGGAAAATCCCGGGTATGATACGGCCTCAGAACAAGAATACAAATTGGTACGGCGGGGCAGCAGCGACTACCTGATCCGCAAGATACCATGACGAGGCAAGAGCAGTAAAAGGACGCACCGAAATGCGCCAGCCCATCCTCATTTCCCTCTGTGTCACGGGGGTGCTCAGTCTTGGCGCCTGCGATCAGGCCGGGCAAGACGGCGATGTCGAACGCGCCTTCCAGGGCGTCAACGTCGTCGATGAAACCAACCTCAACGACGTCATGCTGACGGTCGCGGACCCGGACGAGGCCGTGTCCTACTTCCGGCGGGCAACCTCCGAACAGTCCGACCGCATCGATCTGCAGCGCGGTCTTGCCAAGTCGTTGATCCGGGCCAAGCGCTATACCGAGGCCGTTCCGGCCTGGACGAAGGTCACAGAGCATCCCGACGCCACCAAGGATGACAGCGTCCATCTGGCCGATGCCCTGATCCGCAACAACGAATGGGCCCGCGCCGATGGGGTGCTGGACTCGATCCCGCCAACCCACGAGACCTTCAAGCGTTACCGGCTGGAGGCGATGATCGCCGACAGCAAGGAGGAATGGGAAAAGGCCGACAGTTTCTACGAAACCGCTGTCGGGCTGACCACCACGCCGGGGCCGGTGATGAACAACTGGGGCTATTCCAAGCTGACACGGGGCGACTATGCCGCGGCCGAACGCCTGTTCACCGATGCCATCCGGCAGGACGGCTCCCTGTTCACCGCGAAGAACAACCTGGTCCTGGCGCGGGGGGCCCAGAAGAAATACAGCCTGCCCGTCATCCCCACCGACCAGACCGAACGCGCGCGGCTGCTCTACACCTTGGGGCTGTCGGCGATCAAGCAGGGCGACATCGCCATCGGCAAGGGCCTTATGCGCGACGCGATCGACACCCATCCCCAGCACTTCGAAGAGGCCGCGCGCAGCCTGCGCGCCCTCGAAAGCAACGTGGCCAACTAGGCCCGGCCCGCGCCATGGCCCTTCAGATCGCCGCCGCCCATGCGCAGTGGTTCCTGCCCTTCGTCCTGCCCGTCTGCCTTTGGGTGATCTGGAGCGACCTGAGCGCCATGCGCATCCCCAACGCCGCGGTCCTGACGCTGGCGGCGATCTTCCTGGTCATCGGGCTGATCGCCCTGCCCCTGCCACTCTATGGATGGCGGCTGGTCTCGCTGGTGGTGGTGCTGGTACTGGGCTTCGTGGCCAACATGGCCGGGCTGATGGGCGCGGGGGATTCCAAGTTCCTCGCGGCCGCCGCGCCTTTCGTCGCGCCGGGGGATGTGGCCGGTCTGGCGATCATCTTCTCGGCCAACCTGCTGGCCTGTTTCGCCACGCACCGGTTGGCCAAGTACAGCGCCCTGCGCCGGCTCGCCCCCGGCTGGCAAAGCTGGAGCCGGGGGCGCAAGTTTCCCATGGGGTTCGCGCTTGGCAGCACGCTGGTGATCTACCTCGCTCTGGGGGCTGTGCTCGGCGCGTGACGCGCCGCCCGTTTTCTGCCGCCTGCGCTTCATAAATTCCGCAACATTGCCGCGCAGGGTGCAAGCGACGTCATCAGAAGCCGCAGGCAGAACCCCATGAACATGCAGCCCGCCCAGGGGGTGCAGCCGCCCCCGCCGCCCCACCGAATCGAAGAGATGAAACTGCCCGTCGTCATGATGCGGGACATCCTGCTCAAGACGATCTTCCGCAAGAACCTGGAACTGGTCAGCGAGATCGCCGAGGCGATCTGCCTGCCCCGGGCCGTCACCCAGGAACTGGTGGACATGTGCCGCGAACAGAAGTTGGTCGAGGCCACGGGCACGCTCAGCGCCACCGCCGGCAGCGAGATGGGCTATCAATTGACCGAGGCCGGCAAGGCCCGGGCGCTGGATGCGCTGTCGCAGTCCGAATACTTCGGGGCCATGCCGGTGCCGCTGGACGTCTACCGCGAACAGGTTGCGCGGCAATCGATCCGCAACATCCAGATCACCCGCGACGAACTCACGCGCGCAATGGGCCACCTGATCCTGCCCAACGACCTGCTGGATCACCTTGGGCCCGCCGTGTCGGCGGGCCGGTCGATCCTGATGTACGGCCCGCCGGGCAACGGCAAGTCCTCCATTTCCAACGGCATCCGCGCCGCCATGGGCGACAAGATCTATATCCCGCGCGCCATCGAGTATTCCGGACAGGTCATTACCGTCTACGACCCGATCGTGCATTCGGCCGCGGAGCGCGAAACCGACGACCCCAACAGCCTGCGCCGCCGCCGCACCTTCGATTCCCGCTACGTGCGGTGCGAGCGGCCCAATGTGGTCACCGGGGGGGAACTGACGCTGGAAATGCTGGACCTCGTCTACAATCCCACCGCGCGCACCTACCAAGCGCCCTTGCAGCTGAAATCGACGGGCGGGATCTTCATCGTCGACGACCTGGGCCGCCAGACCGAACCGCCCCAGAACCTGGTCAACCGGTGGATCGTGCCGCTGGAAGAAAACAAGGACATCCTTGCCCTGCAATCGGGCGAGAAGTTCGAGGTGCCTTTCGACACGCTGGTGATCTTCTCGACGAACTTCCACCCCAACAAGATCTTCGACAAGGCCGCGCTGCGCCGGATCTTCTTCAAGATCAAGGTGGACGGCCCCAGCCAGGAGGACTTCCTCAAGATCTTCGCGATGGTGGCCAAGAAGAAGGGCATGCCGCTGGACGAGTCCGCGCTGGTCCACCTGCTTCAGAACAAGTACCCGGACATCGACAATGTCTACGCCAACTATCAACCGGTCTTCCTGATCGACCAGATGATCTCGATCTGCGAATTCGAGGGGCTGCCCTATCAGATGACGCCCGAGCTTATCGACAGGGCTTGGGCCAACCTCTTCGTGCGCGAAGAGGAAATCGTGCGCTGAGCCGGCTTTTCTTCGGCCGGCCCGCGCCCTAACTTGCGGGCATGGCGGCGCTCCCCCCCTGTATCGAGGACTGGTTCACCCGGCGCGGATGGGCCCTGCACCCCCATCAGCAGGCCATGCTCGATCACGCCGAGGCGCCCGCGGCCCTGCTGATCGCCCCCACCGGCGGCGGCAAGACGCTGGCGGGTTTCCTGCCGACGCTCGCCGAGCTGGCGCGGGACGGGCACGAGGGGCTGCATACCCTCTACATCTCGCCCCTCAAGGCGCTGGCGGCGGATATCAAGCGCAACCTGCGCAGCCCCGCCGACGAGATGGAACTGCCCCTGCGCATCGAGGACCGCACCGGCGATACATCGGCCCATGCCAAGCGCCGCCAGCGCGCCGATCCGCCCCACATCCTGCTGACCACGCCCGAAAGCCTGGCCCTGCTGACATCGTACGAGGATGCGCCGCGTATCTTCGCGGGGCTCAAGCGGGTGGTGGTGGACGAAATCCACGCCCTGGCGGAGTCCAAGCGCGGCGACCAGTTGATGCTGGCGATGGCGCGGCTGCAGGCGCTGTGCCCGGGTCTCAAGCGCGTGGGCCTGTCGGCCACGGTCGAGGACCCCCCGGCCCTGGCGCGGCTGTTGGCCTGCCATCCCGACCCCTGCAAGATCCTCGCGGCCGATCCGGGGCCGGACCCCGATATCCGGATGCTTGAAACCGACACCCCGCCGCCCTGGGCGGGCGGCGGGGCCGCCTATGCCGTTCCGGCCGTGCTGGATCAGGTGCGGCGCCACAAGACGACCCTGATTTTCCACAACACCCGCGCGCAGGCCGAGATCTTCTTTCACAAGCTCTGGCTGGCGAACGACGAGGCACTGCCCATCGGGATCCATCACGGCAGCCTGGACCGCGCCCAGCGCGAGCGTGTGGAGGCCGCCATGACCCGCGGCGAGCTGCGCGCCATTGTCTGCACCGGCAGCCTGGACCTGGGCATCGACTGGGGCGACGTGGATCTGGTGATCCAGGTGGGCGCGCCCAAGAACGTCAAGCGGCTGGTGCAGCGGATCGGCCGGGCGAACCACCGCTACAACGCCCCCTCCAAGGCGCTTCTGGTGCCGGCCAACCGGTTCGAGGTGGTCGAATGCCGCGCCGCGCTGCAAGCGGTGCGCGCGCATGACCTGGACGGGGATCCCCGCGGGCCCGGCCCGCGCGACGTGCTGTGCCAGCACATCCTGATCGCCGCCTGCGCCGGCCCGTTCGACGCCGACGCGCTGTATCGCGAGGTCACCACCGCCGGCCCCTACGCGCGGCTGACGCGGGCGGAGTTCGACGCCTGCCTGGATTTCTGCGCGACCGGCGGCTACGCGCTGCGCGCCTACGATCAATGGCAGCGGCTCAAGCAGCGCCCGGATGGCACATGGCAATTGCGCGACCCGCGCAGCGCCCGGCTGATCCGCATGAACATCGGCACCATCCAGGATACCGATACCCTGAGCGTGCGCATGGCCCGCCGGCGCGGCGGCAAGCCTTTGGGCGAGGTCGAGGAGGGCTTCGCCGCGTCGCTGACCCCGGGCGATACCTTCCTCATCGGCGGCCAGATCGTGCGCTTCGAGTCCTTGCGCGAGATGGTGGTCGAGGTCAGCCGGGATCCGGGCCGCGAACCGCGCATCGCCACCTTCATGGGCACCAAGTTCGCCACCTCCACACAGTTGTGCGACCGGATCCTGGACGTGATGGCGCAGCCGGATTGGCCGGAGTTGCCCGCGCACACGCGGGATTGGCTGCACCTGCAGCGACGCATGTCGCGGCTGCCTGAGCGGGGGCGCCTGCTGATCGAGAGTTTCCCGCACGAAGGGCGCGAACATGCCTGCATCTACGGATTCGCCGGGCGCAACGCGCAGCAGACCCTTGGCCTGCTTCTGACCAAGCGGATGGAGGAGCTGGGCCTGGCACCGCTTGGGTTCGTCTCGACCGACTACGCCACGCTCGTCTGGGGGCTGGAGCCGCTGACCGAACCCGCGCCGCTTTTCGCACGCGAAACGTTGCGCCAGGGGCTGGAGGACTGGCTGGCAGGCAACGCCCTGATGAAACGGACCTTCCGCGCCTCGGCCACCATCGCCGGGCTCATACAGCGCAACACGCCGCAGGCACGCAAGACCGGCCGGCAGGCGAGCTTTTCCTCGGATATCCTCTACGACACGCTGGCCAAGTACGACCCCGGCCATCTGCTGCTGGACATCACCCGCGAAGAGGCGATGCGCGGGCTGATCGATTTCGGCCGCATCGAGGAACTGCTCGCCCGCGTGGAGGGGCGGATCGATCTGGTGCGCCTGCCGCGGGTCACGCCCTTCGCCGCGCCGCTGTTTCTGGAACACGGCCGGACCCCGGTGGAGGGCGCCGCGCAGGAACGGCTTCTGGCCGAGGCGGCCGAACGGTTGATGGACGCCGCAGGGCTGGCAGGTTGACGCTTGCAATGGCCGGCCCGCGCAGGCAGGAACGGAGCATGAACGGCTACCATTTCACGCTCGCCGGCGCGCAGCTGGTTGCGCTCGGCTCAGGTGCATTGTTCTGGCCCGAGCGCGGGCTGCTCTGCGTGTCGGACCTGCACCTTGGCAAATCCGAACGCCGGGCGCGGCAGGGCGCGGCCCCGCTGCCCCCTTACGAGACGCGCGAGACCCTGTCGCGTCTGGAGGCCGACCTGAAGGCGACCGGCGCCGGCACGGTCGTCTGCCTTGGCGACAGTTTTGACGACCGGGCCGCAGCCCAGGCCCTGCCCGAAGAGGACAAGCTGTGGATCGCGGCCATGCAGGCCGGGCGGCGGTGGGTCTGGATCGAGGGAAACCACGATCCCGGCCCGGTGGAGCTGGGCGGCACCCACCTATCCGAACTGCCGGTGCCGCCGCTGGTCTTCCGACACATCGCCCAGCCGGGCCAAAGCGGCGAGATCTCGGGACACTACCATCCCAAGATCCGGCTGAGGCTGCGGGGGCAGCGCCTGTCGCGTCCCGCTTTCCTCGTCGACGCGGACCGCGCCATTCTGCCGGCCTATGGCACCTACACCGGCGGGTTGCGCAGCGACGACGTAGCCCTGCGATCCCTCATGCGGCGCGAGGCGATCGCGATCCTCACAGGCGCCACGCCGCATGCCGCGCCTATGGCATCGCCGGGCTGACCCCGCCGGGGGCCAGCACGCCCTCCGCCTCAAGCCGCGGCCGGTGCTTGCGGCTGACCGGCACCCGGTCGCGGTTGCCGAGCACGAGGAACAGTTTCTGCGGCGTGTCGCGGTCTATCCCGACGATGGCCGCGCGCGCCACCCAGTGCGAGCGGTGCGGGCGCACACCGGGGACAGGGTCCATCTCGTCGATGGCATCGGCCAGGCGCAGGCGCAACGCCTGTTGCCCATGCTCGGTCACAACCTGCACGTGATGATCATCGGCCGTGATACGCAGGATGCGCCCGCGCATATCGGGGGACAGCCGCCGCATCAGGCGCGGTTCGGGCTCTGCCGGGGGGCGGGCGGGCCGCGTTCGCCGACCCGCGGATCTTTTCGCCGGCCTCTCGCGCCGATAGCTGCCCCCCTCCAACCCCGGGATCAGCCGCCGCGCGCCGAAAACCGCCGTGGAAATCACCAGCACATGCGCAAAGGTGACAACAAAGCCCGCGCCCAGATCGGCACCGGGGCGAGCAAAGACAATCTTGAGCATCCAGGCGAGGGGGCTGAAAACGACGGTCATCGTCAGAACCGCGGCCAGGTCGAAAACCGCCCCCCGGCCCGGGCGTGTTCCCACGACGGCCGCAACGAGGGCGCGCACGGCGTACCCCACCACGATGGCCGTTGTGATGACCGTCACACAGTAGATCGCGCGCGGGCCCGGCGCCATGATCTCCTTGATGCCGAAGGGAGCTGCAAGGATTGCCGAAACAATCGCGAGAACCCAGACAAAGATCGTCAGCGGAGAGAAGAACCTGTCATAGGTCTGGCGAAAACTACTGCGGATATCCCTCCAATTTGGCATAATCCACTGATACCTTGAACACATTCGAAACGCGGGACCCCCGTCCCGGTTCCAAATATCCACAGCTGGTACCCGCTACGCTAGTGTGACCAAAGGTAAATTTGCAACTCAAGGGACCTGCCGCGCATGTCTTCCGCCCCCTATCGCCGGATCGAAGAGAGCTTCGCCAAGCAGTCGATGATGACAACGCTGGATGCGCGGCTTGCGGCGCTGGCCGAGGGCCGGGCCGAGATCCAGGCGCCCATCCTGCCCGGCAGCCGGCAGCAGCACGGCTACGCGCACGCGGGGCTGACCTTCGCCATCGGCGACAGCGCCGCGGGCTACGCGGCGCTGACCACCATGCCGGATGACCACGAGGTTCTGACGGCGGAGATGAAGATCAACCTTCTGGCCCCGGGCGCCGGGGATATGCTGATCGCGCGGGGGCGGGTCATAAAGCCCGGACGGCGCCTTGTGGTCGTGCAGGCCGATGTCTTCGCCCGCAGCGGCGAGAGCGAGCGCCATATCGCCCTTCTGACCGGCACGATGATCCCGATGCCCCTCGGTTAGAGGCCCCGCCGGCAGGGTTCAAACCGCCGCCCCGTCGACGCCGAACGCAAATGCCCCCGGGCGCCCGACGCCCGGGGCCGTACCGGATCAGGCCGTCAGTCCCTCCGGCTCGGGCAGGCGGTTGGCGCGCGCGCAGGCGGTGACCGTGTTGGCCAGCAGGCAGGCGATGGTCATCGGCCCTACCCCGCCCGGAACCGGCGTGATGGCGCCGGCCACGTCCTTGGCGCTGTCGAAATCCACGTCGCCGACCAGGCGTGTCTTGACGCTTCCGTCCTCGTTGGTGCCACGCTCGGGCGCCTCGATCCGGTTGATGCCCACGTCGATCACCGTCGCGCCGGGCTTGATCCAGTCGCCCTGCACCATGCCGGGCCGGCCCACGGCGGCGACGACGATATCGGCCCGCCGGACCACGCCGGGCAGGTCCTGCGTGCGGCTGTGCGCGATGGTCACCGTACAGCTGTCGCCCAGAAGCAGATGCGCCATCGGCTTGCCGACGATGTTCGACCGGCCGATCACCACGGCCTCCTTGCCGCTGAGCGTGCCGTGGTGATGCCGCAGCATCATCAGGCAGCCCAGGGGCGTGCAGGGCACCATGCTTTTCTGCCCCGTCCCCAGGCGGCCGACGTTGAGGATGTGGAAGCCGTCAACGTCCTTGTCGGGATCGATGGCGTTGATGACCAGGTCGGAGTCGATGTGCTCGGGCAGCGGGAGCTGCACGAGGATGCCATGCACCGCGGGATCCTTGTTGAGCTTCTCGACCAGGGCCAGAAGATCGGCCTCGGGCGTGTCCGCATCAAGCCGGTGCTCGAAGGACTCCATCCCCGCCTCGACCGTGGCCTTGCCCTTGGCGCGGACATAGACCTGGCTGGCCGGGTCTTCGCCCACAAGAACCACGGCCAGGCCGGGCGTCAGCCCGTGCTCTTCCCTCAGGCGGGTCACGTGGCCGGCCACCTTCTGGCGGACCTCGGCCGCGAAGCCCTTGCCGTCAATGATCTGTGCTGTCATCGTCTGCCTTTCCCGTCAGCCTGCGTTGGTTCGCGCGTCGCCCGCCCTGCGTATCACGCCGCCGGGCGGGCGAAACCACTTCCGCCTCAGAACAGGCCCTCGATCTCGTTGTTCTCGTCAAGGCGGATCGTTTCGGCGGCCGGTTTGCTGGGCAGGCCCGGCATGGTCATGATCTCGCCGCAGATCACGACGACGAACCCGGCCCCGGCGCTCAGCCGCACTTCGCGGATGGGCACGCTGTGGCCCGTCGGCGCCCCCCGCAGGCTGGGATCGGTGGAAAAGCTGTACTGCGTCTTGGCCATGCAGATCGGCAGATCGCCATAGCCCGACTCCTCCCAATCACGCAGCTGGTTGCGCACCTTCTGGTCGGCCAGCACCTCGTCGGCGCGGTAGATCGACTTGGCGATGCGCTCGATCTTCTCGAAGAGCGGCAGGTCATCCCGGTAAAGCGGAGAGAACTGCGAGACGCCGCTGTCGGCGATCTCGGCGACGCGGGTCGCCAGTTCCTCGGTCCCGGCCGAGCCTTCGGCCCAGTGCTTGCACAGGATCGCCTCGGAGCCTTGGGTCTCGACGTACTCCATGACGGCCTGCACCTCGGCCTCGGTGTCCCCGGCGAAGTGGTTGATCGCCACCACAACCGGCACCCCGAAGCTTTTGACGTTGCCGATGTGCCGGCCCAGGTTGGTACAGCCCTCCTGCACGGCCTCGACGTTCTCGGCGCCCAGGTCGGCCTTGGCCACGCCGCCGTTCATCTTCATCGCCCGCACCGTGGCGACCAGCACCACGCAGTCGGGCGCAAGGCCCGCCTTGCGGCACTTGATGTTCATGAACTTCTCCGCGCCCAGGTCCGCGCCGAATCCGGCCTCGGTCACCACGTAGTCGGCGACCTTAAGCGCCGTCTGCGTCGCCATGACCGAGTTGCAGCCATGCGCGATGTTGGCGAAGGGGCCGCCGTGCACGAAGGCGGGGTTGTTTTCCAGTGTCTGCACGAGATTGGGCTTGATCGCCTCGCGCAGCAGCACGGTCATGGCCCCATCGGCCTTCAACTCGCGGCAGGTGATCGGGGTCTTGTCGCGGCGATAGGCCACGATGATGTCGCCAAGGCGGCGCTGCAGATCCTCAAGCCCGGTGGCCAGGCACAGGATCGCCATGACCTCGGAGGCCACGGTGATGTCGAACCCCGTCTGGCGCGGGAACCCGTTGGCCACACCGCCGAGCGACGTGACCATGTCGCGCAGGGCGCGGTCGTTCATGTCCAGCACGCGCCGCCAGGTCACGCGGCGCTCGTCGATGCCCAGTTCGTTGCCCCAGTAGATATGGTTGTCGATCATCGCGCTCAGCAGGTTGTGCGCAGAGGTGATCGCGTGGAAATCGCCGGTGAAGTGCAGGTTCATGTCCTCCATCGGCACCACCTGCGCGTGACCGCCGCCAGCGGCGCCGCCCTTCATGCCGAAGCAGGGCCCCAGGCTGGCCTCGCGGATGCAGATCGCGGCCTTCTTGCCGATGCGGTTCAGCCCGTCGCCCAGGCCCACAGTGGTCGTCGTCTTGCCCTCGCCGGCCGGGGTGGGATTGATGGCGGTGACCAGGATCAGCTTGCCGTTCTCCTTGCCCTGGACCGAGTCGATGAAATCCTGGCTGACCTTGGCCTTGTCATGGCCGAAGGGCAGCAGGTGCGCGCTGTCAATGCCCAGCTTGGCGCCGATTTCCTGGATGGGTTTCTTGTCGGCGTCCCGGGCGATCTCGATGTCGGATTTGTGGCTCATGGTCTGTCCTCGTCATGGGCGTGGGGCGATCTTTCCTGCGCCCGCCTATAGCGGCTTTGGCCGCGGGGGCAGGACGCGATTCCGACATTTCCGGATCTTCTTGCGGCGGTGTGCCGCAGAGCGGTTTCGAATCGGAAACATGGCCCCTTGACCCCGGGGGAACCGGGCGGCGGGGGGCCGCGTTGTCGGGACCAGAACCGGCGTTGGGCCACGCACGCTGGACTGCCGGGGATCCCTCCGTGGCCCGCCCCCTGGACGGCATGACACATGAAGGAGGAGTCACACCATGCAACGCCTATTCGCCACGTTTCTCGCATCCACCACCATGCTGACGGCCGCCCCGGCCCTCGCCAGCAGTCACGGCGTGCCGGATTTCTGCGAGCATGCCTTTCTGCCGGTTGATGTGAACGAAACCAAGCTGAGCAAGGAAGAAATCAAGGAACTGCGCGACGCGGAATACGAATCGCTCGATGCCAACAAGGACGGCACGATCACGCGCGAGGAAATGGTCAATTGCATCGGCAAGCAGGAGAAGAAAGCCCGCGAAGCGGCCATCGAGTTCGAGAAACGCGATGACTACGAGGTCGGCAACTGGAGCGATCTTGACCTCAAGCAGGCCGAGCAGCTGAGCGGCGAGGAATTCGCCGAACTGGCCCGCGAGGCCTGGCAGGACAGCCCGGCCGCGGCGCAGGAAACCTTCACCTTCCAGGCCGACGCCGGGACGGAAGCGGAATTCGCCGCCGCCGCCATCCAGCGCTTCAAGATGCAGGATGCCAACAACGACGGCATCCTGACGAAAGAGGAATACGAAACCAGCGTGAGCGAGATGAAATGGTCCGAGGAAGCGATCAACGAGCGCTTCGACGCGCTGGACGTGGATGAATCCGGCGGGATCTCGCCGCAGGAATACCGCGCCGCGGGCACCTGGATGGCCGAGGCCGGCGCGATGAATACCGAACAGGAAACCGGCGAGCAGACCGAACTGGAACAGCAGTATACCCGCGCCGCCGAGGTGCGCCGGTTCAAGCGCATGGACACCAACGACGACGGGATGATCGACCGCGAGGAGTTTGCCACCCCCTGGCGCAAGGAACGCTGGTCGGAGGAGAAGATCAACGAACGCTTCGCCGCGCTCGACGTCGACGAGACCGGCGGGATCTCGCCACAGGAATATCGGGGGGCCGCCACCTGGCTTGCCGCGCCCGGGGCGCTTAAGGTCGAGGGCGATGACGCCGAAGAGAGTGCCGGCATCGCCGAGGATGACGCGGTGGTTCCCCTCTACTTCTACTACATCGAGATGTTGTAAGGCCCGCCGAACAACCACGCGCCTTCAAGCCCGCCGCATCGCGGCGGGCTTTTTCTGTCGGGCTGATGCCGGCCAACGCCAGTCTTGAATACCCGTCAGACCGTGAGCGTGAAGAACAGCCGCCGGAAGGGAAACAGAACCGAGCCGTCGGCCCGCACCGGATAGGCGGCATGCATCGCCTCTTCGTAGCGGGCGATCATCCAGTCCTTTTCGTCCTGCCCGAGCGCCTGAAGGACGGGGCGGGCATAGGTCGATTCGGTGAAACGGCGCACCGGGTGGCTGCCGCCCTCGGCAACGAGCCTCTGGTAATACTCCGTTTCCCAAAGGCGGAACTCCCCCTTCGGCGCGAGAAGGGCCTCGTACTTCTGCGGGGCCATCACGCCGGGCGTTCCCATCTTTTCCACACGGCCGGGGAACATCTCTTCCACCAGGCTCAGCCAGACCCGGTGAGAGGGCGCCTTGTTCTGATGCGGCATCTGCACGGCCAGCGTGCCGCCCTTGGTCAGCGTCGCGGCCAGCCTTGGCAGCAGGTCCTCGTGGTTTCCGACCCAGTGCAGCGCCGCGTTCGAGTAGATCAGCCCGGGCGCGCGCACGGGGTGCCAGTCCGCGATATCGACCTGCTGAAGGCTGTCATACCCCGGCGCCGCGCCTGCCTTGGCCAGCATCGCCGGAGAGGAATCGACCCCGATCACCCGCCGCCCGCCGGCCCGCGCGCCAAGCGCCTCGCCCATCACGCCGCTGCCGCAGCCTAGGTCGATCACGTCGCCCGCACCCATGCGGCCGACCGCGTTCAACAGGTCCAGCGCGGGCCGCAAACGCAGATCCCGGAACCTTGCGTAGGCTCCGGGATTCCAGTCGGCTGTCGCCACGGGCGTACTCACGCCGAGGGTTCGGGTTCCAGCCCGCCGTCGCCCGACCCGGGCGATTTCTTGGGCTTTGTCTTGGGTATGGCGGCCACCGAGGGCTTTTTCTCCTCGGTTTCGGCGGCCTCGCCGGCACCGCCGTCGGACTCGGGCGGCTCGCCACGGATCACCCGGTCGATCTCCTCGCCGGTCAGCGTCTCGTATTCCAGCAGGCCCTCCGCCAGGCGCTCCCACTCCACCTTCTTTTCCTTCAGGATGTTGTAGGCGCGTTCGTAGGCCTCGTCGATGAAGCGCTTCACCTCGGCCTCGATCAATTCCTTGGTATGGGCCGAGACCGACAGACCGCCCGCGGCATTGCCCATGTAGCCTTCGTGGGCCTGTTCGTAGTCCACGTTGCCCACCTTGTCGGACATGCCCCAGCGCAGCACCATCGCGCGGGCCAGGCCACTGGCCTGCTGGATGTCGCCCGCCGGGCCGTTGGAAACGTTGTCGGCCCCGTAGTGAATGATCTCGGCCGCCTTGCCGGCCATGGTCATGGCGAGTTTCTGCTCGCACTCGTCCTTGTGCCAGTTCAGGCGGTCGATCTCGGGCAGGCTGACCACCATGCCAAGCGCCCCGCCACGCGGGATGATCGTGGCCTTGTAGACCGGATCGCACTTGGGCAGCGAGCGGCCGACGATGGCGTGGCCGGCCTCGTGATAGGCGGTCTTCTCCTTCTGCTCGGGCGTCAGCACCATCGACCGGCGCTCGGCCCCCATCATGACCTTGTCCTTGGCGTTCTCGAAGTCCTCCATGGTCACGAAGCGGCGCCCCACGCGGGCCGCCATCAGCGCGGCCTCGTTCACGAGGTTGGCGAGGTCGGCACCGGAAAAGCCGGGCGTGCCACGCGCCACGATGCGCAGGTCAACGTCCGGGCCCAGCGGCGTCTTGCGCGCATGCACGCCAAGGATCTTCTCGCGGCCCTTGATGTCGGGGTTGGGCACGGTGATCTCGCGGTCGAAGCGGCCGGGACGCAGCAGCGCGGGATCCAGAACATCCTTGCGGTTGGTGGCGGCCACGATGATGACGCCCTCGTTGGCCTCGAAGCCGTCCATCTCGACCAGAAGCTGGTTCAGCGTCTGCTCGCGCTCGTCATTGCCACCGCCGTAGCCCGCGCCACGGGCGCGGCCCACCGCGTCGATCTCGTCGATGAAGACGATGCACGGCGCGTTCTTCTTGGCCTGTTCGAACATATCGCGCACACGGCTGGCGCCCACGCCCACGAACATCTCCACGAAGTCGGACCCGGAAATGGTGAAGAACGGCACGCCGGCCTCGCCCGCGATGGCGCGCGCCAGCAGGGTCTTGCCGGTCCCCGGCGGGCCCACCAGCAGCGCGCCCTTGGGAATCTGGCCGCCCAGGCGCGAGAACTTCTGCGGGTTGCGCAGGAACTCGACGATTTCCTCAAGCTCCTCCTTGGCCTCGTCGATGCCGGCCACGTCGTCAAAGGTGACGCGGCCCTGCTTCTCGGTCAGCATCTTGGCCTTGGACTTGCCGAAGCCCATGGCGCCGCCCTTGCCGCCGCCCTGCATGCGGTTCATGAAGTAGATCCAGACACCGATCAGCAAGGCGAAGGGCAACAGCGAGATCAGGAACGTCTGGAAGCCCGACTGTTCCTGGGGCTCTGCCTCGACAGGGATCCCCTGATCGATCAGTGTCTGGGTGATTTCGGCATCTTCCGGCTTGACGGTGGTGTACTGCTGTCCGTCGGCACCGCGGAAGCGCACGTTCTCGCCGTCGATCGTGACTTGGCTCACGTCACCGTCCTCGATGGCGGTCACGAACTCCGAATAGGGAATGGCCTTGCTCTGCAGCGTGTTGCCGGAGCCGCTGAACAGGTTGAAAAGCGCCAGGATCAGCAGGAAGAGCACCAGCCAGAAGGCGATGTTTTTTGCGTTGCCCAAGGAAAGTCTCCTCTGAATTCGGGTGGGCCTGCTTTAGCACAAGGCCCGTGGGGCATAAATAGAGATCGTGCCGCGCTCTTCAATGCGCAATGCCGGTTGCGGTCAAACTCGCCTCGTCACGCAGAAGGTCCGCGCGCCACCCGTTACCGACCCCGGCAAGCGGCGCGGCGAGCAGATCCGTGCCCTTCCAGACGGCCGGACTGGACAGCAGTGAAACGCGCGGGCGCCCCGTCGCACGCCAGTCCGGACAGACGGCCAGCCCCTCGGGGCCGAGCGCGCCGATCTCCGCCCCCTCGGGCTCCGGGCCGGTCAGCCGCCAGCGGCCGTCCCAGACCGCATCGGCCGGCACGCGCAGGTCCCGCACCGCGTTGTATTCGCGCACAAGCCTCAGCCGGTCGCCCTCCGGCACCAGCAGGCACCCCTGCAGGGTCGTGGTGCGCCCCTGCGCCGCAGCCTTCCGGAAGGCCTCCATCGCCGCCCCGCGCGGCCCGTAGGCCGCGCCGCCGACCCATTGCAGGCAACGCCGCAGCAGGCGGCGGGCGATCTCGGCCGGCAGATCGGTCAGGCCGCCGCGATCGAGCAGCAGATCCCCGTCCATGACCGCGACGTTATCTCGCGCCGCCCGGGCAACATAGTGATACAGGGTGTCGCGCGCATCGCGAAGGTTGTGCGCCACCGACGCCAGGCCATCCGCCGAGATACCAAGCGGGGCGAGCGCCGACAGAACCTGCCGCGCCCGGACACGTTCGAACGCTGGATCGGCGTTGGTGGGATCCTCGATCCAGGCCACCCCCCGCGCGCGCAACTCGTCGCGCAGGGCCGCGCGCGTGACAGTAAGCGCCGGCCGATGGAAGGTGACGCCTTCCTGCCGCCAGCGATCCGCCATCGCCGACAGGCCGTCGAGCCCCGCCTCGCGCGCCAGACGCATCAGGAAGGTTTCCGCCTGATCGTCCGCAGTGTGGCCAACAGCGATGTCGCCCACCCCCGCGCGCCCGGCCCAGTCGGCCAGAAGGCCATAGCGCGCCCGGCGCGCGCGATCCGGCAGGTTCCCCTGCCCGTTCCAGCCCTGCCAGTGCACCGTGCTGTGCGCCACGCCGAGGCGGGCGCAGATCGCGCTCACTTCGGCCGCTTCGGCGGCGGACTCGGGCCGCAGGCCGTGATCCACCGTCACCGCCGAGACGGCCGGCCCGCCCTGCCGGTGCCACTCGGTCAAAAGCACCAGAAGCGCCAGCGAGTCACTACCGCCGGACACGGCGACGCCCAGCACCTTGGGCGGATCGGGCCGGAAGTGGTCGGCGATCCGCTCGCGCGCCGCCTCGGGCGTGGAAATCACTGGCAGCCCAGCGTCTGGCGTTCGTCCTGCGCCTTGGTCACGACATCCGCACCGGGGTAGCGATTGGCGACCTCCGCCAGCATGACGCAGGCTTCTTCGGTCTGGCCCAGCGTGCCCAGCGCGCGGCCCAGGCGGAAAAGGGCCTCGGGCGCCTGTGGCCCCTGGGGGGCGCCGCTGAAGGTGTCAAGGTAGGCTCGCGCGGCCTTCGCCGTCTGGCCCGCGGCCTCCAGCGCCTCACCGCGCAGCAGGCCAGCCTTGCCGCTCAGCGGCCCGCCGGGATAGGTCTGGCGGAATTCCTGGAACAGCCGCGCGGCCTCGGCATGGTTACCGGCCTCCAGCGCCTGCCTGGCGCGGTCGAAATCGGCCTGTTCGCCCACCGCCATCTGCGGATCGCCGGCGGCGTCCGCGGGGGCATCGCCGGACCCGGATTCCGCTCCGGCGGTCCCTGTTTGCGGCTCGGTCCCGCCCAGGGTCGTGCCCTCGCCCAGGGTCGCGATGTCGCACGCCTCTTCCAGTTCGCAAAGGCGGAATTCCAGATCCCCGATGCGGTTGCTGGCGTCCTGCACGATCCGGTCGATGCGGTACTGAAGTTCCTCGGTCCGGGCCGTCAGGCGCTGCAACTCGCCCTCGATCGCCTCCACCCTTTCCAGGATGGAGCCCCCGGCGGGCAATCCGCTCGCCCCGCCGGTGGTACTGAGTTCACGCTTGAGTTTCTGGATCTCGACATAAAGCACCGACAACTCCTGACGGATGTCCGCCAGCGTCTCGGCACGGTCTTGGGCCTGCACCGGCAGCGCCAGGGACAGGCACGTCAGAACGGCAAGCGCAAGGACCCGCATCGCCCGCCCCCACTCAGCTCATCGGCCCGGCCGAAATCACGGTGACCGCACGCCGGTTCTTGGCGTAGCAGCTCTCGTTGCTGCAGATTTCAACCGGGCGCTCCTTGCCGTAGCTCACCACCTTCAGCCGGCTGCCGGCAACCCCGCGGCTTTGCAGGTATTCCTGCACCGCGTTGGCCCGGCGCGCGCCAAGGGCAAGGTTGTATTCCCGGGTGCCCTGCTCGTCGGCGTGGCCCTCGATCACGGCATCGTAGTCGCTGTTGGTCATCAGCCATTCGGCCTGCGCGTCCAGCGTGGCCTTGGCCTCGGGCGAAAGGCTGGACTGGTCCACCGCGAAGAAGACCCGGTCGCCCACGGCCTCCTCGAAGTACAGGGGCGAGGCCGGATCACGGGTCGCGGCGGCGGAGGCATCCGCACCGCCCAAGGCCCCGCCGCCGGCACCCGGCCCGCCGAACCGGTCCGGCCCGGCGCAGGCGGCCAGCGCCAGCCCGGCACAAAGGATCATCGTCTTGCTCAGATAGGTCATCGTTCTCTGTCCCGCTCGCTCTGGGTTGTTGTCGTTTCGATTTCTATCACAGCCGCCCCGCGTTGGAAACGCGCAGCCGCGGCGTTCAGTCCAGCAGCGGCGACCACGACGGATCGCTGGCGCCGGTATCGGTGGGAACCTGCCGCAGGTTGCGCCCCGTGATGTCCACCGTGTAAAGCCCGGCCTGCCCCTGCGCGCCCTGGGTTTCGCGGGTAAACATGATGACGCGCCCGTTGGGCGACCACGTCGGCCCCTCGTCCAGGAAACTGGCGGTCAGCAGACGCTCCTCGCTGCCGTCGGTGCGCATCACGCCGATGTGGAACCGGCCCTTGGACTGCTTGGTGAAGGCGATCAGATCACCGCGCGGAGACCACACCGGCGTGCCATAGCGGCCCTGGCCGAAGCTGATGCGCTCGGCCTCGCCGCCCCGCGCGGGCATCACGTAGAGCTGCGGGCTGCCCGACCGGTCGCTTTCGAAAACCAGCCGGCCGCCGTCGGGGCTGAAACTCGGCGCCGTCTCGATCGACGGGGCCGAGGTCAGCCGCGTGGTCGCGCCCGTCTCGATGTCCATCCGGTAGATATCGGTATTGCCGCCCCGGGCCAGCGAATAGACCACCGTGCGCCCGTCCGGGCCGAACCGGGGGGCAAAGCTCATCGTGCCCTCCTGGCTTTCCAGCACCCGGCGCTGCACGCTGCCCACGTCCATAACGTAGATGCGGGGAAAGCCGGTCTCGTAACTGGTGTAAAGCACCCGTTCCCCCCCGGGAGAGAACCGCGGGGCCAGAACGATATCCGTGCCGTCGGTCAGGTACTGGACGTTCGCCCCGTCGTAGTCCATCACCGCCAGGCGCTTGCGCCGCTTGTCCTTCGGCCCGGTCTCGGCAACAAAGACCACGCGGCTGTCGAAATAGGGATCCTCCCCGGTGATCCGGCTGTAGACCTGATCGGCCACCTTGTGGGCGATCCGCCGCCACCCGGCCTGTGTGCCCACCAGTTGCAGCCCCTTGCCCAGTTCCTCGCCGGCGAAGACGTCGAACAGGCGGAAGCGGACAACCAGCTTGCCGGTATCGTCCACGCTGACCGCGCCGGTGACCAGCGCCTGCGCGTTGATCGCCTTCCAGTCGGAGAACTGCACGGGGCTGGCGAAACTGGTGATCTGCGATATGAAGGCCTCTTCGGAAATGGTCCGGAAAAGGCCCGTTCCGCTGAGATCGGCGGCGATCACCTCGGCGATCTTGCGGCCCATCTCCGCGCCGTCGGCGCTTTCGGCCACGAAATCGGGCACCGCCACGGGCAAGGGCTCGATCACGCCCTCCGTGATCTCGATCCGGAGGGGCCCGTCATCATCCTGTGCCGCGACTGGCAGCGCCCAGCAGGCGAGCACCGCGAAGAGGGTCAGCAAGTATCGCATCATTTGATCCTCATTTTCTCCGGATTGAATGTCATTTCAATGTCGCGCCACTGCCCGAATTTCTCGCGCGGCAGGTCGTAGCCCCTGGCCCCGCAGCGGATGATCGCGCGCCGGGCCGCCTCGAAGGCCTGCCGCGCGGCGTCGCCCGATCCGCCCACGGACTCCAGAAGCTCGATCGAGGGGATGACGGGCGTGGCGTCCTCGTTCATCTGCACGCCCACCACCACCGTGGTGCGCAGCGCCTCCGAGCTCAGGCTGCCCACGTTCCAGCATCGCTGCACCGCCACGCGCAGGGCATCCTTCTCGCCGCTGGTCAATGGCGGGCCCTGCGGGGTCTCCGGCGCCGTTTCGCCCCCCGCTTCCGAGTTCATCGCCGCTGCAAGGGCCTGTTCCACCGCGCTGTCGTCGACTTGCGGTTCCTGCGGGGTGTCGCGGGCGGTCTCCGTCTCGGGCGGATCGGGCTCGGGTGCGGGATCGGGCCGCGCGGGCCGGCTGCGCGGCCGCACGGAACGCGCCGGGGCGTTTGTTTCGCTTTGCTCGGCCTCGGTCACGATCTCGGTCGCCGCTTCCTCCGGCGCGGTGGCCTCCGTCTGCTCCTGCGCGGTGTCGGCATCGGGGTCGGGGGCGGTTTCCCGGCGCTCAACCTCGTCCACGCGCACGTCCGGATCGGGCGGGGCGACCGGCTCGGGGGCGACGCGGGGCGCGGGGCGCGGCTTGGGCCGCGGCGACACCTCGGGAACCATCATCGCCACGTCCTCCTGCGGGGGTTGCAGGGTGGGGGCCGCGTCCTCGACCTCGGCCTCGTCCGGCGCCGCGGGCTGCGGCACCTCGGGCGCGGCATCCGGCGTGGCCGGCGCGCTCGTCTCGGGCCGGGCCCTGCGGGGCGCGGCATCGGCCTGCGGGGAAAGCTCGGGCCCCGCCCCGCCCGCGGCGGGCGGTTCGGGCGTGTCCACGTTGGCGACCGCGTCGGGTGCGCGCGGCCCCTGGGTGAGCGCGGCATAGTCCTCGGCGGAGATCGCGGTGACCTCCGTCACCTCGAAGGGCATCGGCTCGGACTCGAAGGCGCCGCCGAACACGGCCCAGCCGATCAGGCCCAGATGGCCCAACCCGGATATGACCTGCCCGGCGTTCATTCCCGCACCGTCAGCCGTCGGCCTCGTCCAGCCGCGGCCCGCCGGTATCCGTGACCAGCCCGATGTCGCCGAATCCACCGCGGTTGAGCGCCCCCATCACCTGCATCACAAGTTCGTAGGGCACCTTGCCATCGGCCCGCAGGTAGACGCGGGTGCTGTCGCGCTCGGCGGCGATGGCCCGCAGCTTGGCCACCAGTTCCGCGCGAGGGACCGCCGTCTTCTGGATGCTCACCGTGCCGTCGGCCGTCACCGTCACGGTCAAGGGTTCCTCCTGCTCGCCGGGCAGGGCGCTTGCCGCCGTCTTGGGCAGCTCCACCGGAACGCCCACCACCATCAGCGGCGCCGCCACCATGAAAATGATGAGCAGCACCAGCATCACGTCCACGAAGGGCGTCACGTTGATCTCGGCCATGGGACGGGCGCGGCTGCGGCCCCGCCGGCGGCGCCCGCCTCCTTTCGTGTTCTGGACCACGCCGGCACCCATCGCTCACCCGTCCAGCTGCCGGCTGAGGATGGTCGAGAATTCGTCGGCGAAGGCTTCGTAATTGGCCACGATGCGATCCGCGTCCGCGCTCAGCTTGTTGTAGAAGATGACGGCCGGGATCGCGGCAAGCAGCCCCAGGCCGGTGGCCAGCAGCGCCTCGGCGATGCCCGGCGCCACGACCGCGAGGTTGGTGTTCTGCTGCTCGGCGATCTCGATGAAGGCGTTCATGATCCCCCAGACCGTGCCGAAAAGGCCTATGAAGGGCGCCGTGGAGCCCACCGTGGCCAGAACCGACAGGCCGCTTTGCAGGTCCTCGGCTTCCTTCGAGATGGCCACGTCCATCGAGCGTTCGATCCGCGCGGTCGCCCCCGCGATCAGCGCCCCGTCGGTGCGATGCGAACGCCGCCACTCCATCATGCCGGCGGCGAAGATGCGCTCGGCCCGCCCGGGCGGATCGGGCCCGATCTCCTCGAAAAGCTGATCCAGCGGCTCGCCCGACCAGAAACGCGCGTCGAAATCCTCGACCTCGCGCCGCGCCTGCCGGAAGACGATGAGTTTCTGGATGATGATCGCCCAGGCCCAGAAGGAGGCCAGGATCAGGATCAGCATCACGATCTTCACGACCAGCGTGGCGCGTGCAAACAGGGCCCACAGGGAAAAATCCATCTCCTGTGCCACGGCCAGGGTTTCTGCTTCCATCTTGCCTGCTCATTACCTGCGCGCCCTTGTTGGCCGGGCGCCGTTCGCGGGCAAACTATCCCAATTCCCACCGAAAGGCCAACACGATCCCGCCGCAAAGCGGCCGCGGTACCCCCGTCAGTGCAGCGTCAGGCGGATATTTGCCGGCAGGCGCGCCGGCTGGCCGGCCTCGGTCAGGCACACAACGGTCACTTGGGCGGCGAAGAGGCGTTCCTCGCCGCGCAGCACGAGTTGCTCGAGCACCAGCCGCGCGCCGGTCACCGCCAGCGTGCGCGTGCGGACCTCCAGCATGTCATCGAACAGGGCCGGGGCCAGGTAATCCGCCTCCACCCGCCGCACGGCGAAGATCACGCCGTCTTTCTGGCGCATGGCGTTCTGGTCGATGCCCAGATCACGCACCCAGTCGCTGCGGGCGCGTTCGATGAATTTCAGGTAATTTGCGTAGTAGACGATACCGCCCATGTCGGTATCTTCGTAGTACACGCGCAGGGGAAAGCTGTGGATCATGGCCGGTCTCGCCTCGGGGTCGGCGCGACCCTAGGCCGGCCCACCCCGCGGCGCAAGCGGCCCGCGGCTCAGAAATCGGTGGGCGCGCCGCCCTCGGCCTTGCGCCGGGCCACGAAGGCTTCCAGCTCCTCGCGGATCGCCGGATCCAGCGGCGGCGCCTCGAAGCTTTCGATGATGTTCTGGAAGATCTGGTGCGCGCGCTGCGCGGTCCAGACGCTGCCGGCGGCCTCCCAGGCCTCGAAGTTGCGCCAGTCCGAAAGGTAGGGCTGGTAGAAGGCGGTGGTATAGCGCTCCTGCGTGTGCGCGATTCCGAAAAAGTGCCCCTCTCCGCCGACTTCGCGGATGGCTTCCACGGCGATCTCGTCGGGGCCGGTGGCGGTCAGGACCGGATCCATGTACCGCTCCATCTGCTGCAGCAGCTCGCAGTCCATCACGAACTTCTCGGGGCTGGCGATCAGCCCGCCCTCCAGCCAGCCCGCGGCATGGTAGATGAAGTTCGCCCCCGCCTGCACCCCGGCCCAGAGGCTGTTGGAGGTCTCCCACATCGCCTGGCCGTCCGGGACGTTGGCGGCGCAGACGCCGCTGGCGCGCATCGGCAGCCGGTAGAACCGCGCGAGTTGCCCGGTCATCTGGGTGGCGCGCATGTATTCGGGCGTGCCGAAGGCCGGCGCGCCCGACTTCATGTCCACGTTCGAGGTGAAGGTGCCGATGGCGCAGCAGGCGCCGGGCCGGATTTCCTGCGCCAGCGCCACGGCGCTGAGCGATTCCGCCAGGCTTTGCGCCACCGCACCCGCCAGCGTCACCGGCGCCATCGCGCCGGCCAGGGTGAAGGGCGTGACCGCCAGGCCCTGGTTGCGCTCGGCCAGCCGTATCCAGCCGTCCATCATCGGGTGGTCGTGCTTGAGCGGCGAGGTGGAGTTGATGTTGGTGTACATCCGCGGCTTGGCCTCGAATTCCTCGTGCGAGAGGCCGGCGGCGATGCGCACCATCTCCATGGCGTCCTCGACGCGCTCCCGGCCCAGGCAATAGGCATGGGCCACCTTGTCGGTCAGCGTGAGCTTGTCGTAGATCACGTCGAGGTGGCGGACACTGGCATGAAGGTCCTGGGGTTCGACGGGATAACCGCCGACGAAGTGGATACAGTTGAAATACTGGCTGAGCTTGAGCAGGTTCCGGCATCCCTGCCGCGTGCCGGGCACCTTCTTGCCCTGGCTCATGTCCCAGTAGTTGGGCGGGGAGGAGACGTTGCCGAAAAGCAGGTTGCGCCCGCCCAGGGTGATCTCGCGCTCGGGGTTGCGCGGGGTGATGGTCCACTCCGAGGGGCACTTGGCGACCATTTCCATGACGTAGTCGCGGCCCATGCGCACGTTCTCGCCCTCGACGGTGCACCCGCCCGAGCGGCGCAGGATCTCCAACGCCTCGGGGTTCAGGAACTCGATCCCGATCTCCTCGAGGATGCGCATCGCCCCGTCATGGATGGCCTCGACCCCCTCGGGCCCCAGCGGCTCAGTCGGGCTGTCGATGTTGACCGGCGGGTTCCAGGGCATCTGGAGGATCGCCTCGGTGCCCCGCCGTGCGGCGTGACCGGCGCGGCCGCCGCTGCGCCGCTTGCGTTTCGCTGGCTCTGTCATCCGAATAAACTCCTGTCCTGGGTCCAGCAAACACGGCCTGCGGGGGGGTGGGTTTGCCGTTTCGCGACCAATTGTGTCGGATTTCAGCAAGTGGGGGCCGATCCTGCCCCCGCACCCGCCGCTACCCGGCCACGGCCGACAGCGCACGACGCCGGGCCCGCCACAGGTAAAGCCCCAGGCTGACCACGACCACGACCCCGCCCAGAAGCATGGTCGCCGTCGGCGCCTCGCCCGTGCCCAGCCAGACCCAGACAGGGCCCAGGACCGTTTCCAGAAGCATCAACAGGCTGACATTCGACGCGTGGGTATAGCGCGCGGCCAGCGAAAGCGTGAAGAAAGAGACCGGAAGGATCGCGATGCCGGTGATGGCGATGGCCCAGATCGTCCCCTCCGGCATGGCCGCGGGGCCCGTGACCGTCCAGCCCATGATCCCGGCCAGCAGTGCGCCACTGCCGATCACCAACAGGATCGGCAGGCCGGGGCGCGCCCGCAGCACCACGAAATTGAGCGCCAGAACCAGCGCGACGCCCAACCCGAGGGCCGCACCGACCAGGGCGTCGCGGTTGAGGCTCACCGCCTCTCCCTTGCCGCCGAAGACGGCGATGCCGATGCCGGCCAGCACCGCGGCGATGGTCAGCCATGTGGACCGCCGGGTGGGTTCGCGCAGGAAGACCCGGGCAAGCAGCGCCGCCCAGACGGGCACGGTGGCCACGGCGAAAAGCACCACGGCAACCGGCGCCATCGATATGCCAAGGCTGAAGCAGGTGGCGTTGAAGAACTGGCAGGCCACGATCAACAGCCCCCCCGCCGAGACCAGCGCGCGCAGGTCCGCCCCGCGGTCGCGGCTGCTGAGCGCCCAGACGGCCAGCATCACCGCCCCCATCAGAAGGCCACGCCAGCCGACCATCTGGATGCCGTCCATCCCCGACAGCCGCATGAACAACGCATCCGGCGTCAACACCAGGGTGCCGAACAGGGCCAGGCCGATGCCGAAGTAGGGATGCCCCCTCATGCCGTCATCCAGTCGGGCAGGTGGCCGATGTCGGGCAGAACCGCCTCGGCATGGGGGGCGAGCTCCGCCGCACCGGCCATCCCGGTCAGCACGCCCACGACCTGCATGCCGGCCGCCCGGCCGGCATGCAGGTCGTGCAGGCTGTCGCCGACCATCACGACACGCTCGGGCGCAAGGCCCGCCGCCGCGGCGAAGGCCAGCAGCGGCCCCGCCGCGGGCTTGGCCCCGTGGCCCGAATCGAACCCGGCGACGAAATCGAACCGTGAAATCACGCCGGCGGCCTCAAGATGTGCCCGCGCGCCGAACTCGGTATCATTCGTCACCACGCCCAAAGCCATCCCCTCAGCCGCCAGGCCGCGCAGAAAGGGATCAAGCGGCACGGCGGGGGCCAACGGCGCGCGCGCCGCGCTTTGCATCAGGAGATGCTCCACCTCCGCCAACTCGCGCCCGGGCAGGGCGCGCAGCACGCATTCGGCCGCCTCGCGGTTGGTGCCGGCGATGACCGGGCTGCCGGTACGGAAGCACCCGGCCGCCAGATCGTAGTCCATCTCGGCCGCAAGACGCTCGGCGGCTGCCCGGTCGCCATCACTGAGGTCGGCGATTGTCCGCGACGCCCAGACGTTCCATGTCGCCCGGAAATCGAACAGCGTACCGTCCTTGTCGAACAGCACGCCGTCAACCTTCCTCAATGCCGCCACCGCGCCGGTCATGTCCAGTGGACCTGCGCGCCCCCGGGCAGGACGGCCCGCGCCCGCTGCGGCGTTTCCGTGTCCAGGCCGCTGTCGGCGCAGAAGGCCATCACCCAGGCATCATCCATGAGCACGAAATCCAGCACCGCCCCAAGAAACGCGGGGTCTTCGGCGCCTGCGCGCAGGTCATCCTCTGCAGCGCCGGTGGCCCCCATGAAAACCGGCAAAAGGTCCTCGTTCGCGGCCAGCCAGGCCAGCGCCTTCAGCCCCACGGTCTCTGCGGCGTCGCGTGACAGGGTCACTTTGGTTAACTCCCGGAAAGGTTTTCTTAACCAGACTCATGGATAGTCAAGACCGGGAAAAGGGCAAGTCGGAAAGGCTGAGGGCGATGACAGGGAAGGTTCTCATCGTCGATGACGTGGCCACGAACCGTATCGTGTTTAAGGCCAAGCTCACCGAGGCCTCCTACGCCGTCGGCCAGGCGGCATCGGGGTGTGCGGCGCTGGCCTGCGTGGCGTCCACCCGGCCCGACCTGATCCTGGCCTCCAGCCGCTTGCCGGACATGGACACCACCGCTTTCCTGCGCGCCTTGCGGGCACAGCCGACCGCGCGACACATCCCGGTCCTGATGCTGACGCATCAGGATACCCCCGCCCAGCGGCGCACGGCCCTCGAGGCCGGCGCGACCGAAATCATGGACCGACGCACGGGGGACTCCCTGCTTCTCGCACGGCTGCGCAGCCTGCTGCGGCGCCATCATGCCCAGCAGGACCTGCGCGCGAACGCCGCCCCGACCGCGGCGCTCGGACTTGCCGAGGGGCCGCCGCCCTTCCATCCGGCCGAACGGATCGGGCTCATCGCCGCCGGTCCCGGGGCGCTGCGTCTGCGCGCCGATCTGATGCGCGCCGGGGTCGATACCTGCACCATCCTGCCGCCCGAGCGTGCCATCGCCGCGATCTCCGCCGGGCGCGCCCGGGCCGATGCCTTCCTGCTGCGCCTGTCCGAGGCCGAGGCCGAGGCCGGCCTGCGCCTGATGGCCGAGCTGCGCGCCGCGCCGCGCACGCGCGCCTGTCCCATCCTGATCCTGCTGGAGGCGGGCACCGCGGCCCTGGCCGCCACCGCGCTGGACATGGGCGCCGACGGCGTCGTCCTGGCGCCGGCCTGTCCGCAGGAGTTGCGCCTGCGGCTCTCCACCCTCCTGGCCGAAAAGCACGAGGCCGACCGCCTGCGCAACACCGTGCAGGACGGGCTGCAGGCCGCGCTCACCGACCCGCTGACCGGGCTGCACAACCGCCGCTACGCCCTGCCCCGGCTGGAGCGGATGATCCGCGCCGCCGCGCGCGCGGACCGGTCGTTGGCGGTGATGGTGGCGGATCTCGACCACTTCAAGAAGGTGAACGATGCCAACGGCCACGCCGCGGGGGACGCGGTTCTGCGACAGGTGGCCGCGCGGTTGCGCGCGCCGTTGAGCGAGGCGGACCTGATCGCGCGCATCGGCGGCGAGGAATTCCTGATCGCCCTGCCCGGCGCCACGCGGGCCACCGCGCGCAGCACGGCGGCGCGTATCTGCCGCGCGGTGAGGGATAGCCCCTTCGCCCTCGCGCAAGGGGGCGATCCACTGCGGATCACCGTCTCGATCGGCGTCACGCTCAGCCGGCCGGCGACCTGCGGCACGCTGCCGTCCCCCGAAGGCCTGCTCGACCAGGCCGACCGCGCGCTTTACGGCGCAAAGGCCGGGGGGCGCAACACCGTCACGCTGGCAACGCGGCCGGCGGCCTGAGCCTCACTCCGGCGCCGCACGCCGCCGCCAGGACCGCGCGTCGCGGGCCGCTTCGGCCACCCGGTCGGCATAGGCCGCGCGCTCTGCGGCACTCATCTGTTCCAGCCGCTCCAGCAGAAGCCGCTGGCCCAGTTCCAGCCGATCGGAAAGCCGCGCGCGCTGCATGCGAAGGTGCGCGGCCACCGCCTCCGCCTCGAAGGGGTCACGGCGCAAATCGGCCAACAGCCCTTCCAGATCGGCCGTCGGCCTGGCCCGGTCCGACCGCGCGTGGTAGGCCGCCCGAATCTCGCGGCCGATCGCGCGCTTGTCCGCGGGCTCCAGCGCGCGGGTCAGGGGGCCGATGATCCGGGTGGCCTGCGGCGGGTGGTGCGCATGCCAGCGCTCGCGCATCACCAGGGCGCCGCCCACCAGCCCGACCACGATCAGGTTCAACGCCAGAGACACCGCCAGCAAGATCCTCAGCCACGGCTTCATGCGCACCGGGGCGGCTTGATCGTTCTCGGCCATCACCTGCCCTCCTGTGCCAGTTCGAAGGTCGCCCCGGGGGCCAGATCGACCAGGTAGACGCCACCGGGATCGCCCAGCAACGGCGCCGCCACCGCCGCCAGGGGCGCGGGCGGGCTGATCCCCAGCCAGATCCCTGCCAATGTCGCCGCGCTCAATCCGGCCACGGCCGGCCAGCCGCCGAGCGCGCGGAACAACTGCACCGGCCAGGCCGCGGGGCGCCGCGACGGGCGCGTCGCCGGCTGCGCCGCGCAGGCATCGGCCAGAACGCGCGCCATCAGCGCGTCAGAGGGCCGGGCCGGATGCCGGCGGGCGGCATCGAAATGCGCGGCCAACCCCCTTGTCGTGTCGTCTCGGTCAGTCATCGGCATATCCCAGTTCTTCGCGCCGGTCCGCCAGCGCCGCCGCCAGCGCACGCTTCCCGCGCGCCGTCAGGCTCTCGACGGCCTCCACGCTCACCGCCATGATCTCGGCGATCTCGGGGTTGGCCAGTCCTTCGATGTGGCGCAGGACAACGGCCTGCCGCTGCCGGGCTGGCAGATCGTCCAACGCCGCCTGCAAGGCCCGCGCCCGTGCCTGCGCCTGCAGGATCTCTTCGGCCCGCGCCGCGCCATCGGCGGGCTCCGGCACCGCCTCCAGCGCCACGCCGCGACCGCGCCGCAGCCGATCGGTGCAGAGGTTCGCCACCACGCGATAGAGCCATGTGCTCACGCGGGCCTCGCCCGCACGCCAGTGCGGTGCCTGGCGCCACAACCGCAGCATCGCCTCCTGCGTCACGTCCTCGGCCGCCGCGACATCGCCCAACAGCCGGCTGGCGTGGGCCATGACCCGCGGGGTCAGCCGCTCGGTCAGGGCCCGCGCCGCGGCCGGGTCGCCTTCGGCATAGCGCAGAAGCAACATCTCGTCGGAGCTTTCGCTCATGCCATCGAACGCCATGATCCGCAGCCCGGAAAACGCGGCCCGGGGGCGGCGCGGGGCACCAGTGCCATTCCCGCGGCCGCCCGCCAGGGCGTCATTCGTCCATCATCTGCTTTCCCTGGCCGTGTCCGTGCCCGTGGCCGTGCCGGCCCGCCCGGTTCTCGCGCATGGCCCGGAACTCCTCGGCCGAAATGGCGCCGTCGCCATCGGCGTCCGCCCGCTCGAACATCCGGCCGTCGCGGCGCGCGCGCAGCTCTTCCATGCTCAGGGCGCCATCGCCGTCCGCGTCATGGCGCTCGACCATGTGATCGGCGTGGGCAACCACCCGCGCGGCCCGGCGCGCCATCATGCGCGCCACGATCTCAGATTTCGACAGAACCCCGTCACCATCGGTGTCCGCCCCTTCGAAGCGCGCCTGCATGTGGGTTTCCATCTCTTCGCGGGTGACCTGGCCGTCGTCATTGGCATCCAGCTGCTCGAACCGGTGATGCGGGCCGCCGTGCATCTTGCCCTGCCCGTGCTGCCCCTGCCCGTGCTGCGATGCCATTGCAAGGGGGGCGCCCCCCGCCATCAGGGCCAGCGCGAGGCCGGTGATCGCCATCTTCGTCTGCATCCGTCTTCTCCTTGGCTTGGTTTCTGTCGCATCGCGGCCGGCTTGTCCGACCGTCGTTTCGTGATACGTCCTCCCCCGCCCGTTCCGTCACCGGGGCGGCGAAATTTTCGGCAGGTCTTTGCGACACGCGGCCGCAAGGCGCCGGTGCCGCCTTTATCTTTCACCCATCCTAACCCATCTTTCCGCGGGTGCGAGCAACGAGGCTGTGATGAGCGACGAAACGACGAGCCCGCAGGAGCGCGCGCTGTGGCCCGCCCTGCGCAAGGGCTTCAGCCGCAAGTGCCCCAATTGCGGCAGCGGGCCCATGCTGAAAAGCTATCTCAAGGTGCGCGATACCTGCACCGTGTGCCGCGAGGAATTGATGCACCATCGCGCCGACGACGGGCCGGCCTACCTGACCATCCTGATCGTGGGGCACCTGATGGCGCCGCTTCTGCACGTGTCCTTCGTCGTCTGGCGGCCCGAGCCGCTGGTTCTCTTCACCATTTTCGCGGTTGGCTGCGTCACCCTTTCGCTTTACCTTCTGCCGCGTCTGAAGGGGATGATCGTGGCCTTCCAGTGGGCCCGGCTGATGCACGGGTTCGGCGGGGGCGACTGATCGGCCCGCATCCGGAAAGGGCCTCATGAACGACGACAAGACCGCGATCCGCGACGCCGCCACGGTGATCGTTCTGCGCGACCGGCTGAGCGCGCCGCAGGTCCTGATGGGCCAACGTGGGCGTGCGGCCGCTTTCATGCCATCGAAATTCGTCTTCCCCGGCGGCGCGGTTGATGCCGATGACGCCCGCGTGCCGCTTGGCCGCCCCCTGCCAGGCCTCTGCGCCGAGCGCCTGCGCGAAGACGCGCAAGGCGATCTTTCGCACGCGCTGGCCGCGGCCGCGGTGCGCGAGTTGTGGGAGGAGACGGGCCTCGTCCTGGGCACGCCGGGCGACTGGCCTGCCGAGGTGCCCGCCGATTGGACGCGCTTTGCGGCGCGCGGCTACCTGCCCGACGCGCATGGCCTGCAGTTCGTCTTCCGCGCCATCACGCCGCCGGGGCGCCCGCGCCGCTTCGACGCGCGGTTCTTCCTGGTGGATGCCGGGGCCGTTGCCGGCGACCTGGATGATTTCAGCGACGCCTGCGAGGAGCTGTCGCACCTTCAATGGGTTCCCCTGGCCCGGGCGCGCGCCCTCGACCTGCCCTTCATCACCGAGGTCGTCCTGGCCGAGGTCGCCGCCCGCGCCCACGATCCGGCGCCGCCCGCCTCGGTCCCGTTTTTCAAGAACGACGACGAGGAAAGCCTTTTCCTTCGGCTCAAGGGCCGGCAGCCGCGGCCGGACCGGGCGGAATGAGCGCCAGGATACTGCCGGTGAGCAGGGCGATCCCCCCTGCCCCGCGCGCCGCGATGCGTTCACGGAAGACCAGCGCCGAGACGGCCAACGAGAACGGCACCTCGATCTGGCCCACGGCAAGGACGAGCGCCACGGCCTGAAGCGTGAAGGCCGTGAACCAGCACAGGCTGCCGGACAGCGCATAGGCCCGGAAGGCCGGGCCGGCGACCGGCGGTACGGCCCCGGCGTACGACAGGTACAGGCCAACCAGACAGATCGTCACGGGCGCCAAATGCCGATGCCCGCGGGATCAATCCATCGCAGCCTGGGGCCGGCTCAGGCCCCGTCCTTGGGCACCGGCCAGATCGGATGCGGCACCGGATCCTTCGCGCGAAAGAAATGCTTGCGGAAGATTTCCCCGTAGGAGCGATAGAGATAGCCGCCGTTGCGGCTGAGGTAGCGCGCGCGATTCGCGGCGTAGAGCCGGGGCAGACGGTACCAGGGCACGCGCGGATGCATGTGGTGGACCACGTGCAGGTTGTTGTTGAGAAAGATCAGCGCCAAGGGCCCGCGATCCTCGATGATGACCGTGCGCCCGGGTGCCTTCTCGTGGGCGCGATGCTCAAGGAAGGTGCGGATTTTCAGGATGGACAGCCCCGCGTAGGCGGCGATCAGATAGGCCCAGAGGGGCATCGCCGCCACCCAGACCAGCCAGGCCAGAACCAGTGCCACAGCCGGCACATGCCACAGCCAGGCATCGCGCACCGCGCGGTCGCCGGCGCGGATCGCCCTCCAGTCGGAATGGACAAAGGCAACCTGCCCCACCAGCGGGCCCACCAGCAGCCGCCCCAGCAGGGTGTTGTTGAACGCCAGCACCCTCTGCACCCAGCGTGGCAGGGTCGCCCAGACCTCGGGATCCATGTAGTTGGACTCCGGGTCGTCGTAGGGGTCGGTCAGCACCGCGTCGCGGTGATGCGCCAGGTGCGTGTCGCGGAAGCGGCGGTAGGGGATGAAAAGCGCCAGCGCGGGGAAGACGAGCGCCTCGTTCAGGCGATCGTCCCGGAAGGGATGGCCATGCAGCGCCTCGTGACACAGCGACGAATGCAGCGCCACGAAGATCGCTGCCAGCACAATCCCCAGCGGCAGCCAGAAGGCCGCCGCCCAGGTGGTCGCCAGGGCCCAGCCCATGTAACAAGCGATCAGCAACGCAAGGGTGGGCCACTCCAGAACCGCGCGGGATTTCAGGGCCTCAGACATGGCGGCGTCCCCAGGTGATCCGCGCCCAGATCCTTTCGTACAGGAAGTAGCAGCACAGCCCCACGGCGGTATTGAGCAGGGCGATCGTGCCGCCGACCACCGCTGATCCGGTCGTGACGAGCCCCACGAGGCTCATGGTGAAAAGTCCCAGAACATTCCACAGGACAGCCTTCACAAGCGTGCGCCGTTGCGTTTCCATTCGTCACCTCACGTTTCTTGTTGATTGCGCACTTGATATCTGCGCCCGGCGTCCTGTCGCCATTCCGAATATAGTTAACAAATTTCTGCACCTGTGATATTTTTCAACACATGCAGAAAAAAACAGACAAACGCCTGCGCGCAGACCTGTTCCGCACCCGCCTGGCCGAGGCGATGCGGACCCGCGGCACCAGCCAGAGCGCGCTGGCCCGGTCCGTCGGCGTGGACCGGTCCACGATTTCCCAATTGCTCAAGGGATCGGGTGCGCGGCTTCCCAATGCCCAGGTGGTCGGCGAATGCGCCGCCGCCCTGGGCATCTCGGCCGACTGGCTTCTGGGGCTGACCGACCGGCCCGAAACCGCGGCCGACATCCTGGCCAACACCATGTCCCTGACCGAGGCGCCCCGCGCCCTCGTCGACGAGCAGATTTTCACCTGGCACAAGGAGGCGGCGGGCTACAAGATCCGCCACGTGCCGGCCGGCCTGCCCGACATGCTCAAGACACGGGCGATGCTGGAATGGGAGTATGCACCCCACCTGGGCCGCAGCACCGACCAGGCGATCGGCGCCTCGCAGGACCGGCTGGCCTGGATGCGCGGCACTCAATCGGATTACGAGATCGCCCTGCCGCTGTTCGAACTGGAAAGCTTCGTGCAGGGGGTCGGCTATTATCGCGACCTGCCCCATGCCGTCCGGCGGGAGCAGGTCGAGAACCTTCTGGAGGTCGCCGGACAGCTCTACCCGCGCATGCGGATCTACCTGTTCGACGCGCGGCGACTTTTTTCCGCGCCGGTGACGATCTTCGGCCCGCTACTGGCGGTGGTCTACATCGGGCGCAATTACATGGCGTTCCGCGATACCGAACGCGTGCAGGCCCTGACCACCCATTTCGACATGCTGGTGCGCGAGGCGCATGTGACCGCGCGGCAATTCGCCGATCATCTGCAAGGGCTCTGGGAAGGGGCCGGCACAGGCTGAACGGGGCCCGCCGAGGACGCGGCAAAGGGCCCCGCGCGGCCGGCCGTCGCCGCGCGGTATCGCATTGGCGCAACACCCCGCGCGCGACGTCTCCGGGCCGGGTTGCCGGACGCGGCGATTCCCCAGCATATCGCGGGGCCAGTGGCAAAAGGATCCGGCTATGGCTCTTTCGAGCGCTGTCATCGTCGTGGGGTTGATCGCCGTCGCCGGCCTGGTGGCGGCGCTGCTCACGACCGTCGGCGATTGATCCGGCCGGGGATCCAAGGCAGAAACCAGTCGATTTTCCAGTATTCGAAGCCGTCCGCGGGCCAGTACCCGCGGGTCTGCGTCACTCCCACGGGCCGCGGGGGGCGCCCGCCCCGGCCCTCGCCGCCATGCCGCGCGACGGCGCCGCGGGCCCGCTTTGGGCCATCCGGCGCAGCGCCGCCACGCGGTTCTCGGTCGCGGGGTGGGTCGAGAACAGGCTGTCGCGCGCATGCGCGTGCAGGGGGTTGACGATGAACATGTGCGCCGTCGCCGGGTTGCGTTCGGCCGCCTCGTTGTCGATCCGGGCTGCGCCGGTCTGGATGCGCTCCAGCGCGGAGGCGAGCCAGAGCGGACGCCCGCAGATCTCGGCCCCGGCCTTGTCGGCGGCATACTCGCGCGTCCGGCTGATCGCCATCTGAACCAGCGCGGCGGCCAGGGGCGCCAGCAGCATCAGCGCAAGGGTGCCGATCAGGCCCAGCCCGTTGTCCCGCCGCCCCCCGAAGAACAGCGCGAAATTCGCCAGCATCGTGATCGCGCCCGCGAAGGTGGCCGTGACCGTCATGATCGCGGTGTCATGGTTGCGGATATGGGCCAGCTCGTGAGCAATCACGCCGGCGAGTTCCTCGCGCGACAGCGTCTGCACCAGCCCGCGGGTGACGGCCACCGCCGCGTTGCGCGGGCTGCGTCCGGTCGCGAAGGCATTGGGCTGGGGGCTGTCGATCAGGTAGACATCCGGCACGGGCATGTCCGCGCCGCGCGCCAGATCCGCCACCATCCGCGAAACGCCCGAGGGATCCTCGCGGCCCAGCGGCTGCGCATTGTGCATGCGCAGGACCATCTTGTCGGAGTTCCACCAGCTGAAGGCGTTCATGCCGCCCGCCACTGCCAGGGCGATCACCATCCCGCCGGTGCCCGCCAGAAGGTAGCCCAGCCCCATGAACAGCGCCGTCATCGCGGCCATCAGGACGGCGGTCTTGAAATACCCCATGCGTTTCGTTCCCGATCCTTCGGTTTGGCCATGATCGATGCGGATATAGGCACCTTTCCCGTCCGCGCAATCCGCGTCGATCGGCGGGGAGCCGCCGGCCCGGCCGCGGCGCCGGGGCGCGGGGCATGCGTTTCAGGGCGCGGTGCGCTAGAACCGGCCGCGAAGACCCCTGTCTATCGGAGGCCGCCCGTGATGCTGCGCGCGCTGTTCCTTGCCGCCTCGCTCGCCCTGGTGGCCGCGCCGGGGATTGCCCTGGACCGCGGGGCCGTGGAAACGCAATTCCGCACCTGGCTGCAGGAAACGGTGTGGCCCCGCGCCCGGGCCGCTGGTGTGTCGCGCGCGACCTTCGACTCCGCCTTCGCGGGGGTCAGCCTGAACTGGGACCTGCCCGACCTCGTCCCGCCCGGGGCCGCGCCCCGGACCCCCAAGAAGCAGCGGCAGGCGGAGTTCGGCGCGCCCGCAAAATATTTCAGCCGCGGCGCCGTTGAAGGCGCGACCGCGGTCGGCAAGCGCATGGCCGAGCGCCATGCCGCCACGCTGCGGGCGGCGGAACGGAAATGGGGCGTGCCGGGCCATATCGTGCTGGCCATCTGGGGCCGCGAAAGCGGTTACGGCCGGGTGGAGATCCCCCATGACGTCTTCGAGGTGCTGGGCACCAAGGGCTTCATGAGCACACGGGCGGCCTATTTCACGAAGGAACTCGTCGCCGCGCTCAGGATCGCCGAGGCCGGTCATGCCCCCGACCGGGCCATGAAAAGCAGTTGGGCCGGCGCGCTCGGGCAGCCGCAATTCATGCCGTCGAGCTTCCTTGCGTTCGCGGCCGACGGCGATGGGGACGGCCGTGCCGACATCTGGCGGTCCGAGGCCGATACCATCGCCTCCATCGCGAACTACCTCGCCCGGCATGGCTGGGTCACGGGCCGCGACTGGGGGTTCGAGGTGCGGGTGCCGGCGCAGGTCTCCTGCACGCTGGAGGGCCCCGACCAGGGCCGGCCGATCGCGCAATGGGCACGGATGGGGATCGAGCGCGTCTCGGGCCGGCCCTTCCCCGATCACGAGCGGCAGGGCACGGGATACCTGCTGATGCCCGCCGGCCGGCACGGCCCCGCCTTCATCGTCACGCCCAACTTCTATGTCCTGAAGGACTACAACATGAGCGATCTCTACGCGCTCTTCGTGGGCCATGTCGGAGATCGCATCGCTTACGGCATGGGCGATTTCACCGCCGGCTGGGACGACGTGGGGCGGCTTTACCGCTCGGACATCGCGGCGATGCAGCGCGCGCTGGTGGCGCGGGGCCACGACGTGGGCGGGGTGGACGGGTTGCCCGGGTTCAAGACGCGCCGCGCCATCGGCCGCTGGCAGGAGGCGGCGGGCCGCGCGGCCACCTGTTTCCCGCGGGCGGACATGGCAAAACGGCTGGCCCGGTAGCGCCGCGTGCCGCCGGAATGGCCCGGGCGCAACATCGGCCAGCTGCCCGCGCGGCGGCGGGGCAGTCTTGGGTTGCCTCTTGCGCCACGCAGAGTATCAATGACGGAATAATGGGATGAGGGCGCGCGACTAGCCGTGATTCACGGCCGGATCCTGTGGGGTCCGACCTCCGCGTCCTCGCGTGTGCGCAACCTGGGGCCGGGGGACCGATGTCGTTATTCCTGATCGTCGCATTGCCGTTCATCGGCGCGCTTCTGCCCGGGCTGATGATCCGGGCCGGCCGCCAACCCTGTGCGATGACGACCTTTTTCGTGACACTGATCGCGCTTATCGGTCTTCTTACCCATGTTCCCGCGGTGATGGCCGGCGAGGTGGTCACCGCCAAGGCGGCGTGGCTGCCGGGATTGGGGCTGAACGCCAATTTCTTCGTTGACGGGCTGGGGCTGTTCTTTGCCGGCCTCATCCTGGGGATCGGCCTGCTGATCATCGCCTATGCGCGCGCCTACCTGTCGGTCGCCGACAACATGGGCGAGTTCTACACCTACCTGCTGCTCTTCCAGGGGGCGATGGTCGGCATCGTCCTGTGCGACAACATCCTGATGCTGCTAATTTTCTGGGAGCTGACGTCGCTGTCGTCCTTCCTGCTGATCGGGTACTGGAAGCACCTAGAGGCGGGCCGGCAGGGCGCGCGGATGGCCCTGGCCGTGACCGGCATGGGCGGGCTTGCCATGATCGGCGGCATGATCCTGCTGGGCGAAGTCGCGGGCAGCTACGACCTGAGCGTGATCCTGGAAAGCCGCGAGGCGATCCAGGCCTCGCCGCTCTACATGCCGGCGCTGCTGCTGATCCTGCTGGGCTGCTTCACCAAGTCGGCGCAGTTTCCCTTCCACTTCTGGCTTCCGCATGCCATGGCGGCGCCCACGCCCGTCTCGGCCTACCTGCATTCTGCGACCATGGTGAAGGCGGGAATCTTCCTGATGGCCCGGCTCTGGCCGGTCCTGTCCGGCACCGAGGCATGGTTCCTGATCGTCACGACCATCGGGTTGGTCACGATGGTCCTTGGCGCGGTGATCGCGCTGTTCAAGAACGATCTCAAGGCACTGCTGGCCTTCTCGACGGTGTCGCACCTCGGCCTCATCACCATGCTCCTGGGCATGGGCACGCCGTACGCGGCGATGGCGGCGGTCTTTCACATCCTGAACCACGCGACCTTCAAGGCGGCGCTGTTCATGTCGGCGGGGATCATCGACCACGAGGCCCACACCCGCGACATCACCCGCCTGGGCGGGCTGCGGCGCCTGATGCCCGTGACCTTCGTGATCGCGACGATCGGGTCGCTGTCCATGGCGGGGATTCCGCTGTTCAACGGGTTCCTGTCCAAGGAAATGATGCTGGAGGAGGCCTCCCACACCACGCTGTTCGACAGTCCCTGGCTGGTGCCCGCGCTGGCCACGATCGGGGCGCTGTTCTCGGCCGCCTATTCCTTCCGCTACATCGTGCATGTCTTCTTGGGCCCGGAACGGAGGGACTACCCCGCCCACCCGCATGACCCGGGCCCGGGGATGTGGCTGCCGCCCGCGGTATTGATCGTGCCCGTGGTCGTGATCGGCCTTGCCCCCTTCCTGGCCGAACCCCTGGTGAAGACGGTCACCCGTGCCGTGCTGGGCGGCGCGGCCGAGATGCCCTACGCGCACCTGAAGATCTGGCACGGGCTGACGCCCGCGCTGTGGATGTCGGTGATCGCCGTGATCGGCGGGATCGTGCTGTTGGCGGCCTACGGCCCGCTGGCGCGGGCCTGGCGGGCCGCACCGCGGCCCGAGGCCAAGGTGATCTTCGACGCCATCATCTCCGGCGCCGTGCGCGGCGCGCGCGGCCTGATCGAGGGGCTGCACAACGGCGCACTGACGCGCTATGCGGCGATCTTCACCGTCACGGTCGTGGCCGTCGGCGCGCATGCGTGGTTCACCGGCACGATGCCCGCGGCGACATCTCAGATGATCCCGCTCAATCCAATCACGGTAATCGGCTGGGTCCTGCTGGTCACGGCCACGGGCTGTCTGGTCCTCTACCACCGGCGGCGCCTGATCGCGCTGGTCCTGATGGGGGTCATCGGCCTGATGGTGTCGGTGGGCTTCAACTATCTCAGCGCGCCCGACCTTGCGCTCACCCAGTTCTCGGTCGAGGTGGTCACCATCATCCTGTTGCTGCTGGCGCTGAACTTCCTGCCCAACGAGACGCCACGGCAGAGCAGCACGGCGATACGCCTGCGCGACGGCGTGATCGCGATCACGGGCGGCCTGGGGTCGGCGGGGCTGATCTATGCCATGCTGATCCGCGATCTGCCGATGAACGCGATTTCGGATTTCCACCTGGCCAACTCCTACAAGGGCGGCGGCGGCACGAACGTGGTCAACGTGATCCTGGTGGATTTCCGCGGCTTCGACACCTTCGGCGAGATCATCGTGCTCGGCATCGCCGCGCTGATCATCTACGCGATCACCGAGGCGCTGCTGGCCGGGCCGGTCCGGGCACGGTTGGAAGCGCGCAAGCCCGACCAGCCGATCGCGGGCGACGCCCATCCCATGATGATGGTCGTCATGACGCGCGTGATGATGCCGCTGGTGCTGATGGTGGGAATCTACATCTTCCTGCGGGGGCACAACGAACCCGGCGGGGGCTTCATCGCGGGGCTGATCGTGGCCATCGCCGTTGTCGTGCAATACATGGCCTCCGGGTTTGCCTGGGCGGACTCGCGGCTGCACTATCCCTATCACACCATCATCGGGGCAGGGGTCCTGGTGGCCGGGCTGACCGGCATCGGCGCCTGGTTCTTCGGGGAGCCGTTCCTGACCTCGGCCTTCGGCTATTTCCGCATCCCGCCCTTCGACAAGTTCGAACTGGCCACGGCGATGGGATTCGACCTTGGCGTCTTCCTGGCCGTGGTGGGGGCGGTGATGCTGTCGCTGGAGAGTTTCTCGCGGTTGGCGCAGCGCTCCCGCGGGCAGCCAAGCCAATTCGCCATGGACATCGACCCCTCCCGCGACGATCCCGACGAGTGGGCCGAAAAGGAGAGCTGAGACATGGAGCTGTTGCTGGCAAGCGCCATCGGGGTGCTGACCGCGGCGGGGATCTACCTGGTCCTGCGGCTGCGGACCTTTCCCGTCATCATCGGCACCTCGCTGCTGACCTACGCGGTGAATGTGTTCCTTTTCGCCTCGGGCCGGCTGGTGGTGAATGAGCCCCCGATCCTGAGGGACACCGCGACCTCCTACACCGACCCCCTGCCCCAGGCGCTGGTGCTGACGGCGATCGTCATTTCCTTCGGCATGACGGCCGTCGTGGTCATGGTCGCCCTCGCAGCCTACCTGAGTTCCGAGGACGATCACGTCAACGATCAGCCCGCCGGGCTGGCCGCCGCGGAAAACGATGCAAAGGGAAAGGCCGGCCCGTGACCCACTGGATCACCATCCCCGTCATCCTGCCGGCGATGCTGGCGACCTTCATCGTGCTGGTGCTGCGCCACCAGCTTCCCTTGCAGCGGGTGTTTTCGCTGGCCGGGACGGTCCTGCTGGTGATCGCGGCCGCCTTCCTTTTCGCCCGCGCCGCCGCCGGCGACATCGCGCTCTACCAACTCGGCCACTGGGCCGCGCCGTTCGGGATCGTGCTGGTGGCCGACAGGCTGGCCACCCTTTTCGTCCTGCTCACCGCGGTGCTGGCGCTCTTCGTGCTGCTCTACGCCATCGGATCGGGGTGGGACGCGCGGGGGCGGCACTTCCACGCGCTGTTCCAGTTCCAGATCATGGGGGTCATGGGCGCCTTCCTGACCGGGGACGCCTTCAACCTGTTCGTCTTCTTCGAGGTGCTGCTCATCGCCTCCTACGGGTTGATGATCCACTCCGGCGGCGCCCGGCGGTTCCGGGTCGGGGTGCAATACGTGGTCTTCAACCTGCTGGGCTCGACGCTGTTCCTCTTCGCCCTCGGCACGCTTTATGCGGAGATGGGCACGCTCAACATGGCCGATCTGGCCGAACGGATCGGCGCCTTGCCGGCGGAGCGGACGGCCGGGATTCGGGTGGCCTCGGTCCTGCTGATCATGGTCTTCGCGTTGAAGGCGGCGATCCTGCCACTGCATTTCTGGCTGCCCGCCGCCTATGCGACGGCGCCGGCGCCGGTGGCCGCGCTTTTCGCGATCATGACCAAGGTGGGCGCCTATTCCATCATCCGCTTCTATACCCTTGTCTTCCCCCCCGATCTGCCGGTGACGGCGGGACTGTTCGGCACCTGGCTGCTGCCCGCGGCACTGGTGACGGTCGCCCTGGGCATGATCGGCGTGCTCGCCGCAAGGGAACTGGGCCGGCTGGTGGCCTATGCCGTCATCGGGTCCATGGGGATGCTCATGGCCTCGCTGGCGGTTTTCACGCCCGCCGGGATCAGTGCAGCCCTCTACTACGCCATCCACTCGACACTGGCGACGGCGGCGCTGTTCCTGCTGGTCGACATCGTGCGGGAGCGCCGCGGCAAGCCCGGCGTGGGCCTGAGCGAGTCCCCCCCGATCGCAGGCGGCGCCCTCGTGGCGGGCATGTTCTTCGCCGCCGCAATCGCCATGACCGGTCTGCCACCGCTGTCGGGCTTCCTGGGCAAGCTGATGATCCTGGAGGCGACGCTGAGCGATCCGCGCGCCTGGTGGGTCTGGGCCGTGATCCTGGCATCGAGCCTGGTGGCCGTCGTCGGTTTCGCCCGGGCCGGCAGCGCGGTCTTCTGGAAGTGCCACGCCGCTCCCTCCGACAGCGACACCGTGGTCAATTCAGAGGAGGCGCGCGGGGCACACGAACGCCACCAGCCGCCCGGCCGGCGCCCCGCCCTGCCGGCCGTGGCCGTCGGCGGGCTGCTGGCCATGCTGGTTGCCTTGACCGTCGGGGCCGGGCCGGTGCAGCGCCACCTCGCGGCAACCACCGCCCAGCTTTTCGATCCGGCCCCCTACATCGCGACCGTACTTGAGACGCCGGGGCGCCAGATCCCCGGAAAGGAGGACAAGACGGCTGCGAAACCCGGGGCGTCGACCTACAGCGAGGAGGCGCATTGACATGCCACGCCGACTGACCCGCCGGATTTTTCCGCATCCGTTCCTGACCCTCTTGCTGGTGGTGGTCTGGTGCCTGCTGATCAATCAACTCAGCGCCGGGACGGTCGTTTTCGGGCTGATCCTGGGCACCCTCGTGCCGATCCTCACCGCCGCCTACTGGCCGAACCGGCCCCGGCTGGGCAACCCGATCAAGTTCGCGCTCTACGTCCTTGTCGTGATCTGGGACATCCTGGTCGCGAACGTCCAGGTGGCCATCATCGTGCTGTTCAAGCGCAACGCCGCGATGCAACCCGCCTGGGTGCCGGTCCCGCTGGACATCCGCACGCCCGAGGCCATCGCGATTCTGGCGGGCACGATCACGCTGACGCCGGGCACCGTGTCGGCGGACCTGTCCGCCGAAGGGCACGCGCTGCTGGTTCATGCGCTGGATGCCCCGGACCCCGATGCGGTACGTGACACGATCAAGCACCGCTATGAACGCCGCCTGAAGGAGATTTTCGAATGATCGTCCATGCGCTTCATTTCGCCTTCGCCTGCGTCGGGCTGGCACAGTTGTTCGCCATCTGGCGGCTCATCAAGGGGCCGGGTGTCGGCGACCGTGTCCTGGCCCTCGATACCATGTCGATCAATGCCGTGGGCCTGATCGTGCTTCTCGGAGTCTACGGGGGCACGCAGATCTATTTCGAGGCCGGCCTGATCATCGCGATGCTCGGTTTCGTCTCGACGGTGGCCTATGCGCGCTTCGTCCTGCGGGGAGACATCATCGAATGACTTTCATCGCCGAAATTGCGATCTGCACCGCCCTCGTCGTGGGCGGCGTGTTCATGCTGGTTGGGTCTTATGGCCTGGTCAAGCTGGATGCGCCCATGTCGCGCCTGCACGCGCCCACCAAGGCCACCACACTGGGGGTCGGAAGCCTGTTGCTTGCCGCGATCCTCTACAGCTTTGCCACCGGTGGCGGATCGCTGCACGAAACGCTGATCGTGACCTTCCTTTTCGTGACCGCCCCCGTCTCGGCGCATTTCATCGCCAAGGTGCACATCCATCGCAAGCACACGCGGCAAGAATTGCCCGACCCGCCCGAAGACAGGGTATGGGCGACCAAGGACCGGCCTGCAGGGGACGGCCGCAACGGCTGACACCCTGCGGCGGGGCGCCGGACGGCCCGACGCCCCCGGGCGCCGGATCAGGCCGCGGCGCGTGCCATGGCCGCCGCGGTATCCAGCATCCGGCTGGAGAAGCCCCATTCGTTGTCATACCAGGCCAGGACCCGGATCATGCCACCCTCGGTGGCCCGCGTCTGGTCGGTGGCGAAGACGGATGACCGCGAATCGTGGTTAAAGTCGCTGGACACCAACGGATCGTCCGTGACCCCCAGGATCCGGGCCATCCCGCCCTCGGCGGCGGCGCGGACCGCGGCGTTGATCGCCTCGGGATCGGTCGGGTTTGCGGGCATGAAGCACAGATCCACGGCCGAGACATTGGGGGTCGGAACACGGATCGCCGCCCCGTCCAGGCGCCCGGCGAGTTCCGGCAGGACAAGGCCCACGGCCCGTGCCGCCCCGGTCGAGGTGGGAATGAGGTTCGCCCCCGCCGCGCGGGCGCGGTAGAGATCCTTGTGCAGCGTGTCGAGGGTGGGCTGATCGCCTGTGTAGCTGTGCACGGTGGTCATGTAGCCGGTCTCGATTCCAACGGCCTCGTGCAGGACCTTCGCCACGGGCGCCAGGCAATTTGTCGTGCACGACGCGTTGGACACCACCCGGTCATCGGCGGTCAGCGTGTCCTCGTTCACCCCGAAAACCACCGTCCGGTCGGCGCCCTTGGCCGGTGCCGAGACCAGCACCCGGCCCGACCCGTTCCCGAGGTGGCGCGCCGCGCCGTCGCGGTCGGTGAAGACCCCGGTGCATTCCAGCGCCACGTCCACATCACCCCAGGGCAGCGCCTCGGGGTCGCGTTCGGCGGTGACGCGGATCCTGCGGCCGCCGACCACCAGGGCGTCGCCATCGACCTCGACCGTCTCGGTCAGGCGTCCGTGGTTGGTGTCGTGCCGCAGCAGGTGGGCGTTGGCCTCAACCGGGCCCAGGTCGTTGATCGCCACGATCTCGACGTCGCGGCGCCCCTCTTCGACAAGCGCGCGCAGCACGCAGCGCCCGATACGTCCGAATCCGTTGATGGCAAGCTTGATCGTCATGGGTCTTCCTTTCCTGTCGGCCCCTGGTATCGCTAACATCCAGCGGCGGTTTGCGTTCCGGCCGCGCCCGGCGCGAGGCGCCGATCAGGCGGCAGCGCGGAGGATTTCGGTCAGATCGGCCGGCGACAGCGCGGCCGGGTTCGGCTTCATCGCCGAGGACGCCTGCGCGGCCTCGGCAACGTCGGCATGACGCGCGGTCGTCAGGCCCATGTCGGACAGGCCCGGCAGGCCCTGGGCCTTGGCCCATTCGGCCAGGCGCGCCGGGGCCTCTTGCGGGGTGGCGGCACCAAAGGCGGCCGCGATCATGGCCAGGACTTCGTCAAGGCGCGCCCTCGCCGCCGGGTCGGTCACGCGCGCCGCGTTCATGCGCAGTACATGCGGCAGCAGGGCCCCGCACAGCGCCCCGTGGGGCGCGCCGGTGACGCCACCCAGCACGCCGGCCAGCCCGTGCACCGCGCCCAGCCCGGCGTTGGCCAGCGCAATCCCGCCGCAGAGGCTGACCCAGGCCATCTGGTCGCGCTGGCCCGGATCCTCGCCCCGCATCAGGGCCGGCAGCGCCGACAGCCCGGCGGGAATCGCCGCCCGGCACAGGGCGTCGGTTGCCGGGTTGGCCCGGGTGCACAGGTAGGGCTCGATCACCTGCGTCAGCGCGTCCAGCCCGCCCGCCAGGGTCTGCGCATCCGGCAGGCCGTCGGTCAGCGCGGGGTCGACGATGGCCACCTCCGGGATCATGCGCGCGTCGCGCAGACTGACCTTGCGGCGGGCCTCGGGCACCCCGATCACGGCATTCTTCGTCACCTCGGCGCCGGTGCCCGCCGTCGTGGGCAGCGCGACCATGGGGAGCGGGTCATGCTCAAGCGGGCGGCCCCTGCCCACGACCTCCAGGTGGTCGAGGACCGCGCCCGTGGCGGGGACGAGCGCGGCCAATGCCTTGGCCATGTCCACCACGGCACCGCCGCCCACGGCCACCACGGCCCGCGGGGCCCCTGCCCGCGCCGTTGCCAGGGCCGTCTCCAGAGCGGGCAGCGTGGGTTCGCCGCTCACGCTGATCCGGATCGGCGCCCTCCCCGTCGCGGCAAGCGCCTCGTCGGCCCAGGCGGTGCGCGCGGGTGTCGCCCCCTGCACAAGCAGGACGGGCCCGCCAAAGCCCGCCGCGACCTCGGAAAGGCGCGCGGCGGCGCCCCGGCCGAAATGAATGCGGCCCGGACACATCAGCGAAAAGGGTGCGATCGCCCCGGGCACGGGCTAGAACTCCTGCGCGGCCCGCACGGCGCGCTGCCACGCGCCGAACTTGGCCGCGCGGGTGGCGGCATCCATGCGCGGGGTGAACTGCCGCTCCAGCGCCCAGCGATCCGCGAATTCCGCCTGCGCGGGGTACACGCCGGCCTGCATCCCGGCCAGCCACGCGGCGCCAAGGGCCGTGGTCTCCAGCACCCTGGGGCGATCAACCGGCGCGGCGATGATGTCGGAGAGGAACTGCATGGCCCAGTCCGAGGCGCTCATCCCCCCGTCCACGCGCAGGGTCGCCACGCCGCCGGGCTTGCCGGTATGCCCTTCCCAGTCCGCCTGCATGGCATCCAGCAGGTCGCGGGTCTGGTAGCCCACGCTTTCCAGGGCCGCGCGGGCGAATTCCGCGGGGCCGGAATTGCGCGTCAGTCCGAAAATCGCCCCGCGGCATTCGGCGTTCCAGTAGGGCGCGCCGAGTCCGGTGAAGGCCGGCACCAGAACGACCTCCTGCCCGGGGTCGGCGGTTTCGGCCAGGGGCTGCGTCTCTGCCGCCTCGCGGATGATCTTCAGCCCGTCGCGCAGCCACTGCACGACCGCCCCGGCGATGAAGATCGCCCCCTCCAGCGCGTAGGTGGGCCGTCCGTCCAGCTGGTAGGCGATGGTGGTCAGCAGCCTGTGCTGCGAGGCCACGGGCGCATCCCCCGTGTTCAGAAGCGCGAAGCAGCCCGTGCCATAGGTGGACTTCAGCATGCCGGGGGCAAAGCAGGCCTGCCCCACCGTGGCCGCCTGCTGGTCGCCGGCCACGCCGCAAATCGGGATGGGCCGGCCGAAAAGATCGGGCCGTGTCATGCCGTAGTCGGCGGCGCAGTCATGCACTTGGGGCAGCATCTCGGGCGGAATGTCCAGAAGCGCGCACATGCTCTGGCTCCAGCGGCCCTTGCGGATGTCAAAGAGCAGGGTGCGCGCGGCATTGGTCGCATCGGTGGCATGGACCTTGCCGCCGGTAAGTTTCCAGATCAGGTAGGTATCCACCGTCCCGAACAGCAGCTCCCCGGCGCGGGCGCGCTCCCGCGCGCCCTCGACCGTGTCGAGTATCCATTTCAGCTTGGTCCCCGAGAAGTAGGGATCCAGCAGCAGCCCGGTACGGTCGCTGACCATGCCCTCATGGCCGGCTGCGCGCAGATCGCGGCATAGCGGCGCGGTGCGCCGGTCCTGCCAGACGATGGCATTGTGGATGGGCTCGCCCGTCCTTCGGTCCCAGACGAGCGTTGTCTCGCGCTGGTTGGTGATGCCGATCGCGGCGATGTCGTCGGGCCGCAGGCCCGCGCGCTCGATCACCTCGCGGCAGGTGCCGGCGGTGGTGACCCAAAGGTCCGCCGGGTCGTGCTCGACCCAGCCGCTGTGGGGATAATACTGGGGAAACTCTTCCTGCGCGACGGCCGTGACCGTCATCGCGGAGTCGAACAGGATCGCCCGCGACGATGTCGTGCCCTGGTCGATGGCAAGGATATGGGTCATGGTTCGAACCTGCGGCTGGAACTCGGCGGCGGCCCGCCGGGGCGGGCCGGCGGATAGCCGGGGCCGCGCGGGCCCCGGCCGGTTTCGATCACTCCTGCCAGGACTTGATCAGCTCGTCGTAGCCGACGGTGATCGGCTCGGGCTTTTCGTTGTCCAGTTCGGGCTTCGGCGCACCCGGCTGGCTGAGCCAGTACTCCGGATCCCGCTCCTCGTTGAGGTTCGGACCCAGCTCACCCTGGATGCCGGCGCGTTCGAGCCGCGACAGCACCTGTTCCTGCGCCTCGCACAGCGACGTCAGGGCCTCCTTGGCCGTCTTGGCACCCGAGGAGGCGTCGCCGATGTTCTGCCACCACAGCTGCGCGAGCTTGGGATAGTCCGGCACGTTGGTGCCCGTGTCCGACCAGCGCACGCGTGCGGGCGAGCGATAGAACTCGACCAGGCCGCCCAGCTTCGGCGCCCGCTCGGTGAAGCTTTCGTGGTTGATCGTGGAGTCCCGGATGAAGGTCAGCCCCTCGTGGGATTTTTCCACGTCCACGGTCATCGAGGTCACGAACTGCGCGTAGAGCCACGCAGCCTTGGCGCGGTCCACCGGCGTGGACTTCATAAGCGTCCAGGACCCCACGTCCTGGTAGCCGACCTTCATGCCCTCTTCCCAGTAGGCGCCGTGCGGGCTGGGGGCCATGCGCCACTTGGGCGTGCCGTCCTCGTTCATCACCGGCAGGCCCTCCTTGACCATGTCGGCGGTGAAGGCGGTGTACCAGAACATCTGCTGGGCGATGTTGCCCTGCGCGGGGACCGGCCCCGCCTCGGAGAAGGTCATGCCCGACGCCGCGGGCGGCGTGAAGTTTTCCAGCCAATACTTGTACTTCTCGATGGCATAGACCGCCGCGGGCGCGTTCGTCGCACCGCCCCGGTCAACGCAGGAGCCCACCGGCTGGCTCTTGTCGTTGACGCGGATGCCCCATTCGTCGACCGGCAGGCCGTTGGGTTCGCCCTTCGACCCCATGCCGGCCATCGACATCCAGGCGTCGGTGAAGCGCCAGCCGAGGCTGGGGTCCTTCTTGCCGTAGTCCATGTTGCCATAGACTTCCTCACCGTCGATCTCGCGGCCGGTGAAGAACTCGGCGATGTCCTCGTAGGCCGACCAGTTGCGCGGCACACCGAGGTCGTAGCCGTATTCCTCCTTGAACTCGGCCTGGATCTCGGGGTCGTTGAACCAGTCGTAGCGGAACCAGTAGAGGTTGGCGAACTGCTGCGACGGCAACTGGTAGAGCTTGCCGTCGGGCGCGGTGGTGAACGAGGTGCCGATGAAGTCGTCAAGGTTCAGGTTCGGGTTGGTGACATCCGCGCCCTCGCCGTCCATCCAGTCGGTCAGGTTGCGCACCTGCTGGTACCGCCAGTGCGTGCCGATCAGGTCAGCATCGTTTATGTAGGCGTCGTAGATGTTCTGGCCCGACTGCATCTGGGTCTGCAACTTCTCGACCACGTCGCCCTCGCCGATCAGGTCGTGGGTGACGTTGATACCGGTTATCGCGCTGAACGCCGGCGCCAGCACTTTCGACTCGTATTCATGCGTGGTGATGGTCTCGGACACGACGGTGATGTCCATGTCCTGGAAAGGCTCGGCGGCGTTGATAAACCACTGCATTTCCTCTTCCTGCTCGGCGCGGCTCAGCGCTGAGCGCTCGATGTGCTCATCGAGGAAGGCCTTGGCGGCCTCCATGTCCGCCTGCGCCGGCAGGCCGAAGGCCGTCAGCGCCACGGCGAGGGCCGTGGATGTGCGTATCGCGTGTTTCATGTCGTTCCTCCCTTTGGTCGACTTTGCGGTTTCGATACGGGTTCGCCTGCTCACACCCAGCGGAAGACCGCTGCGGCGTAGACCAGACAGGCCAGCAGCGCCCAGGGCTGCGGACCAATCGTGAAGCCCAGCCAGATCAGGTTGATGAAGGCCGAGCCGAGAAGCGTGATGAAAAGCCGGTCCCCGCGCGTGGTCTCGATTCCCAGAATGCCGCGCCGCGGACGTTCGGGAAAACGCAGCCCGAGGTAGCTGAAGACGAGAAGCAGACCGGCGATGACATGAAAGAAAAGCGCCGTCGGCAGGGTCCAGGCCATCCAGCCCTGCCGAATCAGCGGCTGGGTCCAGCCGATGCCGCCATCGGGGCCGGCGGGTGTGACCAGCAACAGCCATACGGCAAAGATCAGCCACAGAGCGGCGATACCGAGGAACGCGAGATCGAGCTTGCGGGTCGCGGACATGGCGGTCCTCCTTACACGCGGCCCAGGGCAAAGCCCTTGGCGATGTAGTTGCGAACGAAGTAGATCACGAGCGCGCCGGGCACGATGGTCAGCACGCCGGCCGCGGCCAGCACGCCCCAGTCGAGGCCACTGGCCGAAACGGTGCGCGTCATCGTCGCGGCGATCGGCTTGGCGTCGACGCTGGTCAGCGTGCGGCTGAGCAACAGTTCCACCCAGGAAAACATGAAGCAGAAGAAGGCCGCCACGCCGATCCCGCTGGCGATCAGCGGCATGAAGATGCGCACGAAGAACCGCCCGAAGCTGTAGCCATCGATATAGGCGGTCTCGTCGATCTCCTTGGGCACGCCGCGCATGAACCCTTCGAGGATCCAGACAGCCAGCGGCACATTGAACAGCGTGTGCGCCAGCGCCACGGCGATATGCGTGTCGAACAGCCCCACCGAGCTGTAGAGCTGGAAGAACGGCAGTGCGAAGACCGCCGGCGGCGCCATCCGGTTGGTCAGCAGCCAGAAGAACAGGTGCTTGTCCCCCATGAACTGGTAACGGTTGAAGGCATAGGCCGCCGGCAGCGCCACGGCGACCGAGATCACCGTGTTCAGCGTCACGTAGATGATCGAGTTGACGTACCCCATATACCAGCTGGGATCGGTGAGAATCGTGGCATAGTTGGCGAAGGTCAGATCCCGCGGCCAGAGCGAAAATGTGTTCAGGATCTCGGTGTTGGTCTTCAGGCTCATGTTCACGAGCCAGTAGATCGGCACCAGCAGGAACAGCAGGTAGAGCGTCATCACCACCGTGGAACTGCGTGGCAGCCAGCGCACGCGCAGCCGCGCGGTGCCGGGCATGGCGGTGACGTCCTGCGGCAGGCTGCCGGCGCCGGGCGCCTTTGCTGTGGTATCTGTGCCGGCCATCACGCGCCCTCCTCTTTGTCCAGATTGGTCATGACGGTGTAGAACACCCAGGAAATCGCAAGGATCACCAGGAAGTAGACGATAGAGAATGCGGCCGCGGGCCCGAGGTCGAACTGCCCCAGCGCCATCTTCACCAAGTCGATCGACAGAAAGGTGGTGGCGTTGCCCGGCCCACCCCCGGTGACGACGAAGGGTTCGGTGTAGATCTTGAAACTATCCATGAAGCGCAGCAGGATCGCGATGGTCAGCACGCCGCGCATCTTGGGCAGCTCGATGTACCGAAACACCTTCCAGCGGCTCGCCTGGTCGATCTTGGCCGCCTGGTAATAGGCATCGGGGATCGATTTCAGCCCGGCATAGGCCAGCAACGCGACCAGTGAGGTCCAGTGCCAGACATCCATGACGATCAGCGTCACCCAAGCGTCCAGCGCATCCTGCGTGTAGTTGTAATCGATCCCGAGCGCATCCAGCGTGTAGCCCAGCAGCCCGATGTCCACCCGGCCGAAGATCTGCCAGATCGTGCCCACCACGTTCCACGGGATCAGCAGCGGCAGCGACATTGCGACAAGGCAGAAGGTGGCCCAGAACCCCTTCTTCGGCATGTTGAGCGCCACGAAGATTCCCAAGGGCACCTGGATGGCCAGGATGATGCCGGTGAACATGACCTGCCGGCCCAGGGCGTTGTGCATGCGTTCCGATGTCAGGATATCCTCGAACCACATCAAGCCGGCCCAGAAGAACTGGTTCTGGCCGAAGCTGTCCTGCACCGCGTAGTTGACAACCGTCATGAGCGGCACGATCGCCGAGAACGCCACCAGAACCAGAACCGGCAGGACCAGAAGCCAGGCCTTCTGATTGACTGTCTTTTCCATCATTCCTCCTCCCGACCGTGGCGGCATCCGAGATGCGCCGACGGTGTCATGCTGCTTCTCCGCCGATACGCCAGTCATCGACGTAGACGTTGATCCCCTCGGGATCGAAGCGCACGCGCTCGGCGTTGGCGGGGATCTCGGTCCCCTCGCCGGCTATCACGTTGACTTCCGTCCCGAAGGAGTCCGTGCGCACGATCTTGTGCCGGCCCACGTCCTCCACGCGCCCCACCTTGACGTGCAGGCCCTCGTTGCCCGTCACCAGGCGCGTGAACTCGGGCCGCACGCCGATCTGGACCTTGCCCGAGGGCTGCCCGTAACTCCGGCCGAGCGGGATTTCCGTGCCGTCGATCACGGCTGTATCGCCCCGCACCGTCGCATCCAGCAGGTTCATCCCCGGCGAGCCGATGAAATAGCCCACGAAGGTATGCGCGGGCCGCCGGAACAGTTCCTGCGGGGTGCCGATCTGCACCACGCGGCCCTCGTGCATTACGACCACCTTGTCAGCGAAGGTCAGCGCCTCGGTCTGGTCGTGGGTGACGTAGATCATGGTATGGCCGAACTCGTGGTGCAGGGCCTTGAGCTGCGTGCGCAGTTCCCATTTCATGTGCGGGTCGATCACCGTCAGCGGCTCGTCGAACAACAACGCGTTCACGTCCTCGCGCACCATGCCCCGGCCCAGGCTGATCTTCTGCTTGGCATCAGCCGTCAGGCCCCGCGCCTTGCGGCCGAGCCTTTCCTCCATGCCGATCATGCGCGCGATGGCCTGCACGCGGTCACGGATGTAGGTCGGATCGGCCCCGCGATTACGCAGCGGAAAGGCCAGGTTGTCGTGCACGCTCATGGTGTCGTAGACCACCGGGAACTGGAAGACCTGCGCGATGTTGCGCGCCGCGGTCGGCTGGTGCGTCACGTCGTGATCGTTGAACAGGATGCGCCCCTGGCTGGGCTGCAGCAGGCCGGAGATGATGTTCAGCAGCGTGGATTTCCCGCAACCGGAAGCGCCCAGAAGCGCATAGGCCTCGCCATCGGCCCAGACGTGGTTGAGCTCCTTGAGCGCGTAGTCCTCCTCCCGCTTCGGCTCGGGCAGGTAGGAATGCGCCAGGTTGTCCAGGGTGATCTTTGCCATTCGCTCCTCCCTCAGGCCGCCTGCGCATAGGCCGCGGGGGCCACCAGCGTGCCCGACTCGGCGAAAACGTAGACATGGGCGGGATCCAGGTAGACCTGCAGGTTCGCGCCCAGGTCCAGGTCGCGCACTCCGTGCACCAGACCCACCCAGCGTTCGCCGTGATGATCGAGGTGCACGAAGGTTTCCGAGCCCGTGATCTCTGTCACGGACAGCTGCGCGGTGAATTCCAGCACGTCGCGCGCGGGCCGGTCGAGTTCCAGGTGATTGGGCCGGAACCCGGCCACGTAGACGCCCTCGGCCAGATCGGCCAGCGGCCCGAGGGCCTGTGTGGATTGCCCGTCGCCGAACATCAGCCGCCCGCCCTGCTTGGTGACACGCAGGAAATTCATCGGCGGGTCGCTGAAGACGCGCGCAGTGGTGGCGTCCCGCGGCGTGCGGTAGACCTCGGGCGTCGGCCCGAACTGGGTGATGCGCCCTTCCCATAGCGTAGCGGTCGATCCCCCCAGCAGCAGCGCCTCTTCCGGTTCGGTCGTGGCATAGACGAAGATGCTGCCGGCAGCCTCGAAGATGCGCGGAATCTCGGCGCGCAGTTCCTCGCGCAGCTTGTAGTCCAGGTTGGCCAGCGGCTCGTCCAGCAGCACCAGGCCCGCGTCCTTGACCAGCGCGCGGGCCAGCGCGCAACGCTGCTGCTGCCCGCCCGACAGTTCCAGCGGCTTGCGCTCCAGCATCGGGGCCAGCTGCATCAGCTCGGCCGTCTCGCGCACGCGGCGGTCGATCTCATCCTTTGGCCGGCGCTGCAGGTGCAGGGGCGAGGCGATGTTCTCGTACACGCTCATCGACGGATAGTTGATGAACTGCTGGTAAACCATGGCGACCTTGCGATCCTGCACGCGCATGCCGGTGACATCGGTCCCGTCCCAGAGGATCCGCCCCGCCGTCGGCTCGTCGAGACCGGCCATCAACCGCATGAGCGAGGTCTTGCCCGCCAGCGTCGGCCCCAGCAGCACGTTCATCGTGCCCTTCTGCAAGGTCAGGTCGGTCGCATGGATATGCACCTGCCCGTTGACCACCTTCGATACACCCTCAAGCGTCAGGGTCATCCCGTCCTCCCTTGTCCGTAAGCCGCCGAGGGGGCGCCGCCTTCGGCCGCGCGCTGACGCCGCATCCAGTCGGACAGCGCCGCAACCTCGCCCGCGGTCATCCGCAGCCCCAGTTTCGACCGGCGCCACAGCACGTCCTCGGCGGTGCGCGCGAATTCCCGCTCCATCAGCCACGCCACCTCGCGCGCGGTCAGGCTCGCGCCGAACGCCTCGCCAAGATCATCGGCACTGCGGGCATCCCCCAGAATCTCCTCGGCCTCGGACCCGTAGGCGCGCACCAGCCGCCGGGCCCAGTAGTCGTCCAGAAACGGGTAGCGCGCCTTCAGACCGTCGATCCGCGCCGCGACCTCCTCCACGGCGAAATCCCCGCCGGGCAAGGCCGCGTCGGCGGTCCAGCTTCCGCCGAGGCGCGGAAAATGCGCGCCGATCCGTTCCATCGCGGATTCCGCCAGCCGGCGGTAGGTCGTGATCTTGCCACCGAAGACGTTTAGCAGCGGCGCGCCGGCGCTTTCATCCACCGACAGCACGTAGTCCCGCGTGGCCGCCGTGGCGGACTTCGCCCCGTCGTCGTAAAGCGGGCGCACGCCGGAGTAGGTCCAGACGATGTCGTCGCGGGTCACCGGCTGCCTGAAGTAGTCAGACGCGAAGTCGCACAGGTACTGCGCCTCCTCCGCCGTGCACTCGGGCGGCTGCGAGATGCTGTCATGATCGGCGTCGGTGGTGCCGATCAGGGTGAAATCCGTCTCATAGGGGATCGCGAAGATGATCCGCCCGTCCGTGCCCTGGAAGAAGTAGCACTTGTCATGGTCGAACAGCTTGCGGGTGACGATATGGCTGCCGCGCACAAGGCGCACGCCCTCCTGCGAGTTGATGCTCAGCGTGCTGCGGATCACGCTTTCCACCCAGGGCCCGCCGGCGTTGACCACCATCCGCGCAAGGCTCCGTGCCGTTTCGCCCGTTTCGGTGTCCTGCGTCTCGATCTCCCAAAGGCCATCGACCTGGCGGGCGGAGGTGACTTTCGTTCGTGTTCGGATCGTTGCGCCCCGCGCGGCCGCATCGCGCGCGTTCAGCACGACCAGGCGCGCGTCCTCGATCCAGCAATCGGAGTACTCGAAGGCTCGCTCGAACTTGTCCTTCAGGGGGCGGCCGGCGGGATCACTGCGTAGATCTAGCGTCCGCGTCCCCGGCAGGATCTTGCGCCCGCCCAGATGATCGTAAAGAAACAGCCCCAGCCGGATCAGCCAGGCCGGCCGCCGCCCCTTCATCCACGGCATCACGAGGTTGAGCAACTTGGATGTCGGGGTTTCCCCCTCGAAGCGCATGTCGGGATGATACGGCAGGACGAACCGCATGGGCCAGCTGATATGCGGCATGTTGCGCAGGAGCGTTTCGCGTTCGACGAGGGCCTCGCGCACGAGACGGAATTCGAAATATTCCAAATACCGAAGGCCGCCGTGGAACAGCTTGGTCGAGGCAGAGGAAGTCGCCGCCGCCAGATCGTCCTTTTCGGCGAGCTCCACGGACAATCCCCGGCCGGCCGCGTCGCGCGCGATGCCGCATCCGTTGATGCCGCCGCCGATCACGAACAGATCACGTACGTTATCCTGCTGGCCTGTAGGCACCCGCACCTCCTCCCATTGGGGTGTTGGCGTGAACCAAGCACAGGGATGACGATAGAGTCAATGCGCAAATTTTCGTTTTCTTTCTTTTTTGGCGCTTCATGGTTTCGATTAGGCGACTTCTTCATATTCGGCGAGAAAATATCGTCTGTCTCGAAAGAAAGCGCCAGCGGATATGCGCGAATTATTTCCTTTTGGGCGTCAAGGCTCTATGCTGAACGCGACGCAGCGACCTTCGGCCAGCCCCATGTCCCAGAGTTTTCGCCAGCCCGACATCCTCGAGATCGCCCGACAGGAGGGCAAGGTCACCGTCGAAGGCTTGGCCGATAGGTTTGGCGTCACCGTCCAAACCATCCGCCGTGACCTGACCGAACTGGCCAACGCCGGCAAGCTGGAGCGCGTGCACGGCGGCGCGGTGCTTCCCTCGGGCGTGGCGAACATCATGTACGAGGAACGGCGCCGGCTGAACGAGGCCGAAAAGACGGCCATCGCGCGCGCCTGTGCGGCCGGGATACCCGACAGCGCCTCGATCTTTCTCGACATCGGCACCAGCACCGAGGCCGTGGCCCATGCCCTTGCCGACCACCGGAACCTGATGGTCGTGACCAACAACATGAACGTGGCCGCCATCCTGCAGGCGCACGAGGATTGCGAGATCGTGGTCGCCGGCGGCACCCTGCGGCGCGCCGACAACGGGTTGGTCGGCAATCTGACCATCCGCACGCTTGAAAATTTCAAGTTCGATCATGCGGTGATCGGCTGCTCGGCCCTGGACGAGGACGGGGACCTGCTGGATTTCGACATCCAGGAGGTCGCGGTCAGCCAGACGATCCTGCACCGCGCCCGCGAGACCTGTCTGGTTGCCGATCATTCCAAGTTCACCCGCAGCGCACCGGTGCGGATCGCCTCGCTGCGCGACGTCGACCGCTTCTTCACCGACAGGCCGGTTCCCGGCACGCTGGCCGAACGCTGCCGCGCCTGGGGCACGGAAATCCGCATCGCCTCTCCCGACACCGCCGGGGACTGACGCGCCGGCAAGGCCCCCTTAATTGGCATTCAAAATACCATTTACATCCACGTATTGGTATTCTAGAACCCGATTTGCAAAGGGGAACCATCTGCCATGCGCCTGACCAGCTTCACCGATTTCGGCCTGCGTGCGCTCATGCGGATGGCCAGCGATCCCGACCGTGCCTTTTCCACGGCCGAACTGGCAGAGGAATTCGGCGTGTCGCGCAACCACCTGACCAAGGCGATCGCCGCGCTGGCGAATGCCGGCTTCGTGCAGACCCGCCGCGGCGGCGGCGGCGGGGCGCGTCTGGCCCGGCCGGCGGCCGAGATCGGGCTGGGCGACGTTGTGCGCGTGCTGGAGCGCGGCCAGCCGCTGGTGGAATGCTTTCAGGCGGATGGCGGCGCCTGCACCATCACGGACCAGTGCCGGCTGAAGGGTTTCCTGGCCGGGGCCGAGCAGGCCTTCCTGGCCGATCTGGACCGGCGCAGCCTGGCCGATTGCGCCCTCCCCGGCCCGGAGCCGCGGCCATGAAGATCGACGTCACCGACCAGGGCGGCCTGCGGGTCGCGGCCGAGGATCTGGCCGGCTACCTGGGGCTGGACCCCGCCGCGGTGCCCGCGCTCATGCGCAGTGGCGCGATCACGAGCCTCTACGAGGAAGGCCGCGGCGAGGATGCCGGCCGGTTCCGCGTCACCTTCCGCCACGGGCAGACCCGGCTGCGCTTCACCTGCGCGCGGGACGGCACCGTCCTGAGCCACATCCGCACGCAAACGGGGCGATGACATGACCACATCCGCCGAAACCACGCGCCGCCCGCCGGGCCGCGCCGTCCTTGCCCTTGGTTTTCGGCCCTTCTTCTTGCTGGGGGCGATCTGGGCCGCGCTGGCGATGGCGCTCTGGATCGGGACCCTCGGGGGCGCGATCACCCTGCCCACACGCTTCGATCCGGTCAGTTGGCATGCCCATGCCTTGCTCTTCGGGTATCTCGGGGCCGTGCTGGCCGGGTTCCTTCTGACGGCGCTACCCAACTGGACAGGCCGCCCGCCCGTCACGGGCTGGCCGCTGGCCGCGCTGGCGGGCCTGTGGGTGGCGGGGCGCGTGGCCGTCGGCACCTCGCTGTACCTGACGCCGATGACCGCCGCGCTGATCGATCTGGCCTTCCCGGTGGCTCTGGCCCTCGTTGCCCTGCGCGAGATCGTGGCGGGAAGGAACTGGCGCAACCTGATGGTCGTCGCGCTTCTGGCGGTCTTCGGCCTGGGCAACGCCCTGTTCCACGCCGAGGCCGCCCGCGGCGCCTATGCCGCCCAGGGCACGGGCCTGCGCCTGGGGCTGGCCGCCGCGGTGATGATGGTGGCCCTGATCGGCGGCCGGATCGTGCCCGCCTTCACCCGCAACTGGCTGTCCCGGCAACCGACCGAGGCGCGGCCCGCACCCCCCATGCAGGGGTTCGACAAGCTGGTGCTTCTGGCAAGCCTTGCCGGCCTGGCGCTTTGGATTGTCCGGCCGCAGGCGGATGCCGCGGGCCTCGCGCTGCTCGTCCTCGCCGGGCTGCAGACCGCGCGCCTGGCCCGTTGGCAGGGCCTGCGCACCACGCGCGAGCCGCTGATCTGGGTGTTGCACCTGGCCTATGCCATGCTGCCCTTGGGGGCCCTGGCCCTTGGCCTGGCGATCCTGGCGCCCGGCTGGCTTTCCCCCGCGGCGGGGCAGCATGTCTGGACGGCCGGGGCCATCGGGCTGATGACACTGGCGGTGATGACCCGCGCCAGCCTTGGCCACACGGGCCGCCCGCTCAGCGCCGGGCCCGGCACGGCGGCGCTTTACGTTCTGATCCTGGGCACGGTCGCCGCGCGCCTGGCCGCCGGTATCTGGCCCGGCATGGCGCAGCCCCTTTATCACTTGTCCGCGGGTCTTTGGATCGCCGCCTTCGTGGGCTTTGCGCTTCTTTACGGCCCGCTCCTTGTGACACCGAGGTCCGACACGCGATGACCCTTGCCGGCTGGTATCCCTTCGTCGCCGCCTTCGCGGCCTTCTTCGTCAGCCATACGATCCCGGTGCGGCCCGGGGTCAAGACGCGCATGATCGCGGTCCTGGGCGCGCGGGGTTTCACGCTTCTGTACTCGGCGCTGTCGCTGGGCATGCTGGGGTGGCTGATCGCGGCGGCGGGGCGGGCGCCCTATGTCGCGCTCTGGCCCTATGCGCCCTGGCAGAATCACGTGCCGCTGGTGGTCATGGCAGGGGTCTGCGTCATCCTCGCGCTCAGCCTGGCCCGGCCCAACCCCTTTTCCTTTGGCGGTGCACGCAACGACAGCTTCGATCCCGCCCGCGCGGGCCTGGTGCGCTTTACCCGGCACCCGCTGCTTGCCGCCATCTTCCTGTGGGCGGCCGCCCACCTGGTTCCGAACGGGGATCTGGCGCATGTCCTCGTCTTCGGCAGCTTCGCGGGGTTCACGGTGCTGGGCATGGCGCTGATCGACCGGCGGAAGCGGCGCCAGATCGGGCCTTGCTGGGAGGTGATGGCCGCCGCGCGACGCAACGCGCCGCTTCTGCCACGGCCCATGTCATGGACGGGGGCAATCGCGCGGGGCCTGGGCGGCCTGGCCCTCTATGCCGCGCTTATCTGGGCGCATCCCTGGCTCTTCGGGGTCTCGCCGCTGGTGTAGCCGCCCCGCTCAGGCCGGGGGCGTGGCGGCGGCTTCAGGAAGGTCCCGCGTGCCGGGGGCCTCGGCGGATTGGCGCACCACCTCGGCGATTTCCTGCAACTGTGGCGCCAGGGGGCTGGACTTGCGCCAGATCATGCCGATCGTCCGCGTTGGCTGCGCCCCCTCGAACCGGGCGACGGAAACCGGGGCGGACCGCGTTTCCACGGACACGGCCATTTCCGGGATCAGGGTCACACCGATCCCGGCCCCCACCATCTGCACGAGCGTGGACAGCGAACTGCCGTCGAGCCCCTCGCGCGGGCGGGTGCTGGGCATGTTGCAAAGCGACAGCGCCTGGTCGCGGAAACAATGCCCCTCTTCCAGCAGCAGAAGCCGCATCTCGCGCAGGGCGTCGGGGCTGGGCACCGGCTTGCCCGCCTCCGCGCCCGGCCGCACCAGGACCAGGTTTTCGCTGAAAAGCGCGACTTCGGTCAGCGCGGGCTCGGACAGGGGCAGGGCGACGATGGCCGTGTCCAGTCGTCCATCGGTGAGTTCCTGGATCAGGCGGGGTGTCACCGTTTCGCGCACGTGAATGTCCAGGCCGGGGTGGGTGCGACCAAGATCGCCGATGATGCGGGGCAGCAGATAAGGGGCGATGGTGGGAATCACCCCCAAGCGGAGCCGGCCGGCCCACCTCTCGCGCGAGGCGCGCGCCAGTTCGCCAAGGTCATCGACGGCGCGCAGGATGTCGCGGGCCCGCTGGGCGAACTCCTCGCCGAAACTGGTCAAGCGGACGTGCCGGGCCCCGCGCTCGAACAGGGCGGTGCCGAGCGCGTCCTCGAGTTCGCGGATCTGCATCGACAGAGCGGGCTGCGAAATCGCCGAGGCCTCGGCCGCCCGGCCAAAATGGCCGTGTTGGGCAAGCGCCTCGAAATACCGCAGCTGCTTCAGCGTCAGGTTTTTCATAAGCCCTACTTATCGTTACTATCAGAAAATTCAACTTACCCTAATGGCACAATGCAGGTACAACTTGACGCGAGCAAAGGCGCTTTCCGGCAGGACACGTCGGGCGACGACAGGCCAAGCCGGTGTAACGCTCCGTCGACGGCAAGGCAGCCAAGAACACGCTTGAAACCCCTCGCACCCATGATCGGAGGACAACATGGACGGAAACGAAGTCAACAAGGCAGGCAAGTGCCCCGTCATGCACGGCGCCGCGACCTTCGAGACCAGATCGAATCGCGACTGGTGGCCGGAGCAGCTGAACCTGAAGATCCTGCACCAGAACCCCCCGGCCGGGAACCCGCTGGCGCCGGGCTTCAACTACGCCGAGGCGTTCAAGAAGCTCGACTACGACGCCATCAAGAAGGATCTGCACGCCCTGATGACCGAGAATCAGGACTGGTGGCCGGCTGACTACGGGCACTACGGCGGGCTTTTCATCCGCATGGCGTGGCACAGCGCGGGCACCTACCGCACGGCCGACGGCCGCGGCGGCGCCGCCACCGGCAACCAGCGCTTCGCACCGATCAACAGCTGGCCGGACAACGGCAACCTGGACAAGGCGCGCCGCCTGCTCTGGCCCATCAAGCAGAAGTACGGCGACAAGATTTCCTGGGCCGACCTGATGATTCTGGCCGGCAATGTCGCGCTGGAGTCCATGGGCTTCAAGACCTTCGGATTCGGTGGCGGCCGCGAGGACATCTGGGAACCCGAAGAGGACATCTACTGGGGCGCCGAGGACGAGTGGCTGGCCACCACCGACCACGAGCAAAGCCGCTACTCCGGCGACCGCGAACTGGAAAACCCACTGGCCGCGGTGCAGATGGGCCTGATCTACGTCAATCCCGAAGGCCCCGACGGCGAGCCCGATCCGCTGAAGTCGGCGCATGACATCCGCGTCACCTTTGCCCGGATGGCGATGAACGACTACGAAACCGTGGCCCTGACCGCGGGCGGGCACACCTTCGGCAAGACCCACGGCGCGGGCGATGCCGCCCACGTCGGGCCCGAGCCCGAGGCCGCGCCGCTGCAAGAAATGGGCTTCGGCTGGATGAGCGACTACAAGTCGGGCAAGGGCCGTGACGCCATCACCAGCGGCCTGGAAGGCGCCTGGACGCCGAACCCCACCCAGTGGGACAATGGCTATTTCGACGTCCTCTTCGGCTACGAATGGGAACTGACCAAGAGCCCCGCGGGCGCCTGGCAGTGGACGCCGAAGGGCCTCAAGGAAGAGGACATGGCGCCGGATCCCGAGGATCCGACCAAGAAGGTGCCGATCATGATGTCCACGGCGGACATGGCGATGAAGATGGATCCCATCTACGAGCCGATCTCGCGCCACTTCCACGCCAATCCCGACGAATTCGCCGACGCCTTCGCCCGCGCGTGGTTCAAGCTGACGCACCGCGACATGGGGCCGAAGGTCCGCTACCTCGGGCCGGAAGTGCCGGAGGAGGACCTGATCTGGCAGGATCCGGTTCCGGCGGTGGACCACGAGCTGATCGGCGAGGCGGAGATTGCCGAGCTCAAGGCCAAGATCCTCGACTCGGGACTGTCCGTACCCGAACTGGTGCGCGCGGCATGGGCCTCGGCCTCGACCTTCCGCGGGTCCGACAAGCGCGGCGGCGCCAACGGCGCCCGCATCCGCCTCTTGCCGCAAAAGGACTGGGCGGTGAACCAGCCCGAGGAACTGGCCAGGGTGCTGGAAACGCTCGAAGGCATCCAGGCGGCGTTCAACGACGCGGCAAGCGGCAACAAGAAGGTCTCGCTGGCCGACCTGATCGTGCTCGGCGGTACCGCCGCGGTGGAAAAGGCCGCCCGCGACGCGGGCCACGACATCGAGGTGCCCTTCGCTCCCGGCCGCACCGACGCCTCGCAGGAACAGACGGACATCGAGAGCTTCGAGGTTCTCGAACCCGAGGCCGACGGCTTCCGCAACTACCTGCGCGCCGACTATACCGTGCGCTCCGAGGAGATGCTGCTGGACAAGGCGCAACTGCTGACGCTGACCGCGCCGGAAATGACGGTGCTCGTCGGCGGCATGCGGGCGCTGGATGCCAACCACGACGGCGCGCAGCACGGTGTCCTGACGGATCGCCCGCGGACCCTGACGAACGACTTCTTCGTCAACCTTCTGGACATGGGCACGATCTGGACGCCCGTCTCGGACAAGGAGGACGTCTTCGAGGGGCGCGACCGCAACACCGGCACGGTGAAGTGGACGGGCACCCGCGTGGACCTGGTGTTCGGCTCCAACTCGCAACTGCGCGCCATCGCCGAGGTCTATGCCAGCGACGACGCGCAGGAGAAGTTCGTCCGCGACTTCGCGGATGCCTGGGCCAAGGTGATGAACGCCGATCGCTTCGATCTGGCCTGATCGCCCGTGCAATCCGGTGGCCGCGGTTCCCGTGGTCACCGACAAGGCCGGCGCCCCGCAGGATCGCCGGCCTTTTGCATTGTCATGGCCGGCGGGGAATTGAGAACATATCAGGAACATTTTAAACTGCCGGCATGAGTGCACCGATTCTCGCCCGACGCCCGCACCAGCCCCGCCCGGGCCTGCCGGTTCTGGACGGGCTTTCCCTGCCGCTGGCCCGCCTGCACGAGGGCTGCGGCCCCGCCCGGCATACCCTGGCCATGCTGGTGGCGCATGCCACGCGGGGCCCCGTCTTCTGGATCGCGCCCGACTGGCAGGGCAGCCGCCCCAATCCCGATGGCATGGCCCCTTTCGCCGCCCCCGGGCGCTTCACCTTCGTGACATGCCGCCGGGTGGAGGACCTGCTCTGGACGCTGGAGGAGGTGCTGCGCAGCGGGGCCGTGTCCCTGGCGGTGGCCGACCTGCCCGAGCCGCCGGGCCTGACGCCGGTGCGGCGGCTGCACCTGGCTGCCGAGACCGGCGCCCGGGCCGGCCCGTTCCGGCCCCTGGGGCTGATCCTCACCCCCGATGATGGCGGCGCGCCGGGGGTGGAAACGCGCTGGCACATGGCCCCCGCCCATGCCCCCGATGCCCCCGCCTGGCGACTCGCGCGGCGCCGCGCCCGCACCGCCCCGCCGGCCGAATGGCACCTGACGGGCCGGCCCGGCGCGTGGCACACGACCCAGGCCGGCTGACCCCGCCCCATCTGACCTGCATCAAGGCGCCCCGGCGACAGGGACGTCACTCTCGGCCCGGCAAAGCGAAGGAGACTCGCATGAAGATCGATTTCAGCGGAAAGACGGCCATCGTCACCGGCGGCGGCTCGGGCATCGGCGCGGCGGTCTGCCGGCAACTGGCCGCGGGCGGCGCCACGGTGCTGGTGGCCGACCTCGACACAGCCGCGGCCGAGACCGTGGCCGGGGAGATCACGCGCGACGGCGGCGCGGCGCAGCCCCACACGGTGGACACATCGAACCCCGAGCAGGTCGAGGCCATGATCGCCGCGGCCGAGGATATGAACGGCGCGCTGCACCTGCTGGTCAACAACGCCGGCATCGGCGGCACCCCCGGCCCGGTGGGGGAATACCCGCTCGACGACTGGCACCGCCTGATCGGCATCAACCTCAACGGCGTGTTCTACGGCATGCGCTTCGGCCTGCCGGCGATCGAGCGCGCGGGCGGCGGGGCGATCGTGAACATGTCCTCGATCCTGGGCAGCGTCGGCTTCGCAACCGCGGGCGCCTACGTCGCCGCCAAGCACGGGGTCGTGGGGCTGACCAAGGTCGCGGCGATGGAATACGCCCAGCGCGGCGTGCGGGTGACCGCGGTGGGACCGGGGTTCATCAACACCCCCTTGTTGGAAAAGAACCTCGACGCCGAGACGTTGCAGGCCATCGCCGGCATGCACCCGGTGGGCCGGCTGGGCACCTCCGAGGAAGTGGCCAACCTCACCTGCTTCCTGCTCAGCGACGACGCCGGCTTCATCACCGGCAGCTACCACCTGGTCGATGGCGGCTACACCGCGCAGTGATGCCGGCGCCGACGCAAGGCGCCGCTGACCGCCTCGGCCCTGATCGCGGTTTTCGGCCCGCCGGCCATGTTCGTGACGATCGCCGGCGGGCAGGCTGTGCGCGGTCCCTACGGCTTGCACCGGTTGCGCGCCGGCCCCACGCGGGCCGAGCGCACGCGCTATGCATGGATGCCGCGCACCAGCTTTTCCTTCTGGCCGCTCCCGGACCGCGAACGGCAGCGCTGGCGTTTCAGCCCGCCTCTTCCTGCGCGGCCTCTTCCTCCTGCTCCGCCGCCCATTCCTGCGCGGCTGCCAGCGCCACGGGCGAGGCCGTGGGCTGCACGCCGAGGTAGGCGCCCGTCTCGTCCACAGGGACCGCCGGGCGCCGTGTCATCCGCCAGCCGGCATAGAGCGTGATCGCCGCGAAGACCAGGACGAGGAACAACCAGAACCCGTGCGGGCCGACCATGTCCATCAACTGACCGGTGGCCATCGGCCCGACGATCGCACCCAGCCCATAGGCGAAAACCAACCCGCCCGAGGCGGCGGCCATGTCCTCGACCTCCAGGTAGTCGTTGGTATAGGCGATGAAGAGCGCGTAGAGCGGGTTGGCCACGCCGCCGACGATGAAGGCCAGAAAAAGGAGCGCCTCGAACTGCGCGCCCCAGACGAACCCCGCCCCGGTCGCGGCCGTCCCGATCGCGGCCAGCGCAAGGATCAGGACACGCCGGTCCATCCGGTCGGACAGCCACCCCACCGGCATCTGGCACACCAGCGAGCCGGTGAAGATCGCGGCGACGAAGGCCGTGATCTCGCCCACGGAAAATCCCGCAGCCGCCCCGTAGACCGAGGCCATGCCGAACTGCGCGGCGAAGGCCCCGCCCAGAAGCAGCGTGCCGACGCTGGCCAGCGGCGAGTTGTCGTAGAGCTGGCGCAGGCTCATCGGCTTGGCCGTCTCGAAGGCGGGCGTTGGCGTGATCGACAACAGGATCGGCCCGAAACTCAGCGACACCAGGATCGAGGGCAGCACGAACAGGAAGAACCCCGCGGCATCGCCCAGGTTCATCATGCCCTGCGCCGCGATCATGCCCACCATCTGCGCCACCATGTAGACCGACAGGACGGTGCCGCGCGTCTCGTTGCTGGCGGCGTTGTTCAGCCAGCTCTCGGCGGTGACATAGACCCCGGACAGGCAGAATCCCAGCACCAGCCGGATCAGCGTCCAACTGACCGGATCGGTCAGGACGGGAAAGGCGATGAGCCCGGCCGAGATGAACGAGGCCAGCGCGGCGAAGACCCGGACATGCCCGACCCGCCGAATCAGGTCGGGCGCCACGCGGCTGCCCACCAGGAAGCCCAGGAAATAGCCCGAGGTGATGATCGACAGCTCCAGCGTGCCGAAGCCTTCCAGCGCGCCGCGCACGCCCATCAGCGTGGCCTGCATGCCGTTGCCGATCATGATGAACAACATGCCCAGCAACAGGGCCCAGACGGAGGCGAGAACCTGGAACATCGCGGACCCTTTCGCACGGGCACCCGGCCAGCGCGACCGGGCGGGATTGCCGTTTTTTTCCCGCTAGCATCGCGGTCGCGTCACCGTCAAACGCGCCCGCGACAAGCATGTCGAAATTCACCGTCCCGCGCGGGCGCCCTCTGGCCCTTTCCGGCGTTGGCCTTTAAAGGGGGGCCATCGCACCCCGACGGCGCAGGCAGGACATGGCACGGCATCTGATCACCTCGGCGATCCCCTACATCAACGGCATCAAGCACCTCGGCAATCTCGTGGGCAGCCAGCTGCCCGCCGATCTCTATGCCCGGTACCTGCGCGGGCGCGGGCACGAGGTGCTTTTTCTTTGCGCGACGGACGAACACGGCACGCCGGCCGAACTGGCCGCCGCCAAGGCCGGCAAGCCGGTGGCCGCTTACTGTGCCGAGATGTGGCAGGTGCAGAAGGATCTAGCGGACGGCTTCCGCCTGTCCTTCGATCACTTCGGCCGATCCTCGTCGGAGCAGAACCGCAAGCTCACCCAGCACCTGGCCGTCAAGCTGCACGAGAACGGGCTGATCGAGGAAGTGACCGAGAAACAGGTCTATTCCAAGGCCGACGGGCGGTTCCTGCCCGACCGCTACATCGAGGGCACCTGCCCCAACTGCGGCTACGAGAAGGCCCGCGGCGATCAGTGCGAGAACTGCACCAAGCAGCTCGATCCTACCGACCTGATCGCGCCGCGCAGCGCCATTTCCGGCTCCACCGAGCTTGAGGTGCGCGAGACCAAGCACCTCTACCTGCGCCAGTCGAAGATGCGTGGGAAGCTGGACGGCTGGATCGATTCCAAGACCGACTGGCCGGTGCTGACGACCTCGATCGCCAAGAAGTGGCTGCACGACGAGGGCGGCCTGCGCGACCGCGGCATCACCCGCGACCTGGACTGGGGGATTCCCGTGCAATTCGAGGGCGCGCCCTGGTCCGGGATGGAGGGCAAGGTCTTCTACGTCTGGTTCGACGCGCCGATCGAATACATCGCCTGCGGCGCGGAGTGGGCCGAGGCGCACGCGCTGGACGACGCGGCCTGGGAACGCTGGTGGCGGACCGACAAGGGCGCGGAGAACGTCCGCTACACCCAGTTCATGGGCAAGGACAACGTGCCCTTCCACACGCTGAGCTTTCCCGCCACCCTCATCGGGTCCGGCGAGCCCTGGAAGCTGGTGGATTACATCAAGTCCTTCAACTACCTCACCTACGACGGCGGGCAGTTCTCCACGTCCCAGGGCCGCGGCGTGTTCATGGACCAGGCGCTGGAAATCCTGCCGGCCGATTACTGGCGCTGGTGGCTGCTCAGCCACGCGCCCGAAGGCGGCGATGCCGAGTTCACCTGGGATAACTTCCAGATGAACGTGAACAAGGATCTCGCCGACGTGCTGGGCAACTTCGTCAGCCGCGTGACCAAGTTCTGCCGCTCGAAATTCGGCGAGGCCGTCCCCGAGGGGGGCGAGACCGGCCCGCGCGAGGATGCGCTCATCGCCGACCTGGCGACCCGCATCCGCGCCTACGAGGCCCACATGGAAGCCATCGACATCCGCAAGGCCGCGGCCGAGTTGCGCGCGATCTGGGTGGAGGGCAACGAGTACCTCCAGGCCGCCGCCCCCTGGGCCACCTACAAGGAAAGCCCCGAACAGGCCGCGGCGCAGATCCGGCTCGCGCTGAACCTCGTGCGGCTCTACGCCGTGCTCTCCGCGCCCTTCATCCCCGATACCGCCGCGCGGATGCTGGCGGCGATGCAGACGCAGGATGCGGGCTGGCCCGGCGACGTCGCCGAGGCACTGGCCCATCTGCCGGCGGGCCACGCCTTCACCGTGCCGGACGTGCTCTTCGCCAAGATCACCGACGATCAGCGCGAGGACTGGCAGGCGCGGTTCGCCGGGGTGCGCGCCTGACCGGACTGCCCGGATGAGCTTGACCGGGTTGCGTCGAACGTGTCACTCCACGCGGGTCACAACCAATAAGGGCCGGTTGCATGACGACCCAGCGACCGCAGGAAACGGACGACTCGTTCGCGCATCTGTTCGACGGCATGCCCGCCCCCGCCCTTATCCTGGATGCGCGGGACGGGACCATCCGGGTCGCCAACGCGGCCGCGGCCGCCATGCTGGGCTACGCGCAGGACGAACTGCAGCGCATGACGGCGGGCGACATTCACCCCCACGAGCTGCCCCGCCTGCGCGAGTTCCTTGAGGAGATCGTCCGCCACGGCACCTGGCAGCGCGACGACCTGTCCTGCCGCACCCGTGACGGCGCCTTCGTGCCCGCCGAGATCCGCAGCACCGCCGTCAGGCGCGGAGGCCGCCAGGAGCTGCTGGTGCTCATTCGCGACCTTCGCGGCGAACAGCTTGCCGAGGTGGGGCAGTCGGTGCGCAAGCTCGTGCACGACCTGCGCAACGCGCTGTCAACGGCACAGCTACTGTCCGACAGGCTGCAGGGGCACTCGGACCCCAACGTACGCACCGGCGCGGATGTCATGTCCCGCTCGCTCGAACGCGCGCTCGACCTGTGCCAGCAGACCCTACGCGCCGGACGGGCCGAGGAGCAGCGCCCCGACCCGACGCGCTTCCTGCTGGACGACGTGGTCGACGACCTGATGGCCACGGCCGTGCTGCCCAGCGGGCTGGGCGCGCAGATCGCCTTCGACCCGGCCGACAGCGTCGCGCTCGACGCCGACTACGACCAGGTCTACCGGATCCTGCTCAACCTCGTGCGCAATGCGTCAGACGCGGGGGCGGACCTGGTCACGATCCGCGGCCGGCGCACGGAGGCGGGCGCGCGCGTCACCGTCACCGACGACGGCCCCGGCCTGCCCGACACCGTCGTCGCCGCCCTCGACCGGGAAAAGGAAACGCCCGGCGGCAGCTCGGGGCTGGGCCTGATGATCGCCTCGGAACTGGCGCGCGGCCACGGCGGCACGCTGACCGTCGAGGACACCGGCCCCGGCGGCACCATCTTCCGCCTCGATCTACCGGATCAACACTGACAGCCCGTCTCGTCGGCGCCGCGGTACTCGGGGTCGATGCGCGTGCGCATCAGGTTGTTGGCATAGGTCGCGATGACGAACTCGCCCACCACCGCGATGACCTCCAGCAGCGAGGGCTCGTCCAGCCCCTGCCGGGCGAAATGCGCGATTTCCGACCGGGGCAGCCGCCCCCGCAGCTCGATGATGCGGCGCGCGGCCTGCACCAGCAGGCGCTCGCGCGGGTTCTCGGGCAGCCCGCGTGACAGCACCGCCCGAACGCTTGGGTCATGGGCGCCGGCGTCGCGCGCCTCCTTGGACAGCGCGGCCCGGCAATAGGCGCAGTCGCTTTCCAGCGCGGTCAGAAGCCCCACCAGCATCCGCTCGGATTCCGTCAGGGTGCCGTTCTCGGTCAGTTGGCCGTCCAGGGCCTCGAAGCCCGACAGGACGGCCGGATTGGCCTTCAGCGTCCGGAACAGGTTCGGAACCCCGTCAGGGCCGGCCGCGCCCGGCGTTTCGGGCGTGTTTCCGCTGTCTGTCACCACGTCATGCCTCTTCGTCAGCCGTCGGGGAACCATAGACGGGCGCGCGATGATCGTCCATCGCCGCACCGCTCAGCCCCTTTCACGATCGCGGCACCCGGATGCGGCGTTCCGATCACCGCCGCGTCAGCGACCCGCCGCCAACTCGATCTCGAGCGTGCGCTCGTCCCCGTTCTGCCGCACCCTCAGCGACACCGTATCGCCGGGGCGGTGGCGATCCAGCACCGCCAGCAGATCCTCGACCCGTTCAACCGCTTCGCCCTCGATGCCGACGATGATGTCGCCCGGCACAAGCCGCCCGTCGCCGGTGAACCGGGCGGCCTCCAGCCCGGCGCGCGCCGCCGGCGAGCCCTCCTCGATGCCCAGGATCATCACGCCCTCGATCCCCTGGCGGCGCACCATCTCGTTGACCCGCGGGTCGAAGCGCACGCCGATGACGGGCGGCGCATACTGCCCCTCCTCGATCAGTTCCGGCACGACCCGGTTCACGGTGCCCACCGGCACGGCAAAGCCGATGCCCGCGCTGGCCCCCGAGGGGCTGTAGATCGCGGTGCTGACCCCGATGAGCCGCCCCGCGCTGTCCAGCAGAGGCCCCCCGGAATTGCCCGGGTTGATCGCCGCGTCGGTCTGGACGAGGCCGGTGATCGGCCGCCCGTTGCGCGAGGGAAGCTCGCGGTCGAGCGCCGAGACGATCCCCTTGGTCAGGGTCCAGTCCAGACCGAATGGATTGCCGATGGCAAGCACCGCCTGCCCGACCTGCAGTTCATCGCTGCTGCCCACGGGCAGGGCCGGCGGAAGATCGCGGGAGTCGATCCGCAGCACGGCCAGGTCGTGCGAGGGATCGCGCCCCACCAGGCGCGCCTCGAAGCGTCGCCCATCCGCAAGGCGCACGGTGGCCGCCGAGGCACCCTCGATCACGTGGTTGTTGGTCACGACATGGCCGCGATCGTCCCAGAGAAAGCCCGACCCGGTGCCGCGCGGCTGCTCGTAGATGTTGCGCGACCAGGGATCGCGCACACGCTCGGCGGTAGAGATGAAGACAACGCTGTCGCGGGCGGCCTTGAACAGTTCGATTGTGGCCTGCTCCATCTCCGACAGTTCGCCGCGCGGGGTGATGACCCGCGGCTCCGCCTCGGGTTCGAGGTAGGCCGTGCGAAACGCCGGAAGCAACTGGTAGACGGTCACCACCAGAACGGCGGCCAGGGTTACAAGAATCAGTCTGCGGGCGAATCGATCCATGGGCGACCTCCGGTGACCAGGCCCGCCAAGAGGTACCGCAGACATCGCTACACGCAAGGCCCGATGGCCGTTTCCGGTGCCGTGCCGGCCTGCACCGCATGGCCCCATGGCTGACCGGATAGACAGAGACGCGCGCGAACGCTATCCTCGTCGCTGTACAAACGTTGCAGCCCGCAACACCTTTGATTGCGTTCCGGACGATAACCGAAAGGAGCCGGAATTGGGCTGGAAAGAGGAATTCGCCACGGGCATCGACGAGATCGACCAGCAGCACCGGCTGTTGTTCGACCACGCCGAAGTTTTCCGCGACGTTCTGGAAAACGGCGGTGGCACGTTCTCTTACAAGAGCTTTCTGGATTTTCTCAGCGCCTTCATCGAGATCCATTTCGGCTACGAAGAAGAGTGCATGCACGCCCACCGCTGCCCCTGCGCAACCGAGAACAAGAAAGAACACGCGATCTTCTCCCGGCATGTCGCCAACGAAGTGGCCCGCTACGAACAGGAAGGATTCGACACGGCCAAGGCATTCGCACTGCTCACCCGCGTCGAGACCTGGCTGGAGGACCACATCGGCCGCATCGACACGCAATTGCGGGCGTGCGTCCGTCAGCAGCCCCCTGAAAACTGAACCGGCCTTCTGGGCCAGCGCCCCCACTGCGACGGCAGGTTTGTCGGCCAGACTTCCGCGAAGGTGGTCCCGCCCATCCTTTCGCACGTGCCCGGGACCCGCAGCCGGCCGATTTGTTCCGTCACAGGCAGCTTAGACGACGCTGGCGGTCTGCCGTTCATGTTTCCCCGCCTCCTGCCATCACCGTGGAAGGCGGCCGGCACCACGAAAACCGAACGAGCGGTTCCGCCAGCGGGATCAAGGCGCAGACCGTCCTGCGCGCGCCGGAGACGGCGCCTCTGCTGCTCTGGGCCCGTCTTGCATCAGGCCAAATCCAGAGTTGCGGGGTCGACGGTCGGGAAACTTGCGAGCCTCCGCCGAAGCCCACCGCGCTTGGCACAGTGGCCCGCCCCGGAGGTGCCCAAAGGCCCCCCGCAAATTCCGCGACACGACACTAGGCCGCAGGGTCACCGGCGCCGCGCACCGTGGTCGCCCTGGGTGCGAATCCTTCGCGCAGGCAAAGGTCGGCCAAGCTGTTCACACCGCGCGGGCCACGCGGCCCGGGCAACCGTTCACGACTCCTTGATCGATGCACGGAACCTGCTACCTCTCGCTCGGGAGCAGTGTCTCACGAGGTCGCTGATGTCACACGTCTATCGGTTGACCTTGGCCGGTTTCGTGGCTACCGCCATTGCCTTCGGGCCGGCGCGCATGGGCTTCGGGCTGTTCCTGCCGGCCTTTCGCGATGCGTTCGCGCTCTCCACCGCGATGGCCGGCCTGATCGCGAGTAGCGGCTTTCTGGCCTTCCTGGTGGCGCTTCTGGCCAGCGCCTGGCTCGGGCCCCGCTATGGCGCGCGCCTGCCGGTCATGTCGGGCGCGTTCCTTGCCGCAGCAGGCTTCGTGGCGGTTGCGGTGGCCGGTGGCGCCAACATTCTCGCCCTCGGGATCGCCCTGGCCGGGGCCAGTGCCGGGCTCTGCTGGGCGCCGTTCAACGATGCCGCAGAGCGCGTTCTGCCGGCCGCAGCGCGCGCCAGCGCGCTCTCCGTCATCTCGACCGGCACGACCTTTGGCGTCCTGGTCGCGGCCGGCCTCGCCGTCGCCGTCACCCAGGATATGCTGGGTTGGCGCGTTGCGTGGTTCGTTTTTGCGCTGGGCGCGCTGGGGCTTGCAATCGCCGCGCGGCTTGGTGTGCCAGCCTCCAGCCGGGGGCTGCGTCCCACCCGCAACGCCATGGCCGAGATCGTGCACGCCGGCCTGCCCGGCGACCTCGGCCCGGAGCCGGGCGCCGACGCACTGGTCCCCCGGCCCAGACTGACTCAACGGGCCGCGATTCCGCTGTACGGCACCGCGTTCTGCTTCGGCATGACGAATGCCATCTTCCTTTCCTTCGCGGCCGACAGGGTCGTGGCCGCCGGCGGCCTGCCGGGTCTGCCCGACGCGGCAGCATCGACGGTGATCTTCCTGGGGTACGGGATCTGCGGCGTGCTTGGCCTGGCCACCGGCCGGGTGGAAGCCAGGTTCGGGCTCGCCCCGTTGTTCTGCGCGATCTTCGCTGCGGGGGCGTTGTCGCTGGCGCTCGTCGCGCTGGCGCCGACATCGTGGAGCGCGGTGCTCGCGGCCTCGGGGATGCATGGCGCGGCGATCATGATGGTCAGCGCGGTCTTCTCGTTCTGGAGCCTGCGCCTGTTCCCCGGCCGTGGCACGCTCGGCTTCACGGCGGCCTTGCTCAGCATGGCCACCGGAAGTGTCTTGGGGCCGGCGCTGGCCGGGTTGGTCGCGGCCTATCACGGGCCCCGGGTGATGTTTCTGCTGGCCGCCCTGCCGGCCCTCGGCACTGCCCTGTGGTTCGGAGCGAGGCTGCAACGGGCCCGGCCGCGCCTGCCCTCAATTCTTGGGTCGAAATGATCCGGGCGGCCATGATTTCAGGGACCTGCCCGTCTCCTGCCAACGGTTGCCCACGCAGCCAGAGCCATCTTTTCCTGCAGGCCCGCCGCGACGCTGCCGGCCACGGCCGGCAGCATCCTCAGGTGCGCGCAACGCGCGCTCCTATCCCCCGTAGACCAGGCTTGGCAACCAGGTGATGAGTTGCGGAAACAACATGCATGCCGCCAGCCCCACGACCTGCAGGAACAGGAACGGCAGTGCCGACTTGAAGATGTCGCTCATCGGTATTTCCGCCGGCGCCACGCCGCGCAAGTAGAACAGCGCGTAGCCGAAGGGCGGCGACAGGAAGCTCATCTGCATGTTCACAAGGTACAGCACCCCGAACCAGAGGACGAGATCGCCAGGGTCGTCCAGCCCGAACGCCTGCGCGCCCAGCGCCTTCACGATGGGCACGAAGATCGGCACCGCCAGCAGCAGGATGCCCACCCAGTCCAGAAACATCCCCAGAGCCACGAGGATCACCTGCATCAGGATCAACACGCCCCAGGGCCCCAGGCCCAGCCCGGTCATCGTGCTCTCGACGAAGTCCTGCCCCCCCTCCAGCACGTAGAGCCCGACGAAGATGGTGGCGCCGAACATGATCCAGATCACCATCGCGCTGGCCTTGAGCGTCGTCAGGCAGGCCTCGCGCACGGTGACCCAGTTGAGCTTCTGGTGGATGGCAGCCACGATGAAGGCCCCGAAGGTGCCGATGCCGGCGGCTTCCACGGGCGTCGCGACACCGGCGAAGATCACCCCCAACACCACGACGATCAGCGTGATCGGCGCGGCCATGTTGCCCATCAGGCGCAACTTCTCGGCCGGGCCTATCCGGTCCTCCACCGGGATCGGGGGGCCCTTTTGCGGGTCGGCGTAGCACATCAGCGTGACGTAGAGGATGTACATGCCCGACAGGAGCAGACCCGGCAGCACAGCACCGATGAAGAGCTCGCCCACGGATTGCTCGGCCACGACCGCATAGATGATGGCCAGGATCGAGGGCGGGATCAGGATCCCGAGCGTCCCCCCGGCCATGATCGACCCCATGGCGATCTTTGGGTTGTAATGGCGTTCCAGCATGGCCGGCAGGGCGATGATCCCCATGGTAACCACGGCCGCGCCGATCACGCCGACCATCGCCGCAAGGATGGTCGAAGCGATGATCGTCGCCGAGGCCAGCCCGCCCCGCACCCCGCCAAGGAGCTTGTAGATCACGTCGAACATCTCGTTGATGATCCCTGCCCGTTCCAGCATGGCCGCCAGGAAGATGAACAGTGGGATCGCCGACAGCTGATAGTTCGTCATCAAAGGGAAGATGCGCGAGGGGACAATGTTCAGCGTCTGCGCGTCGCCCAGGATGAACAGGAACACGCAGGCCAGCCCCCCGGTCACGAAGGCCAGTGGCAGCCCCGCCATCAGCAGCACCATGAGGCTGCCGAACATCAGGGCCGTCAACCAGCCGATTTCCATCTCGATTCCCATGGCTTACGCTCCCTTAAGGCTCTTGCGGACGGTGATGACGTCCTCGGCCAGCTTGGCGATCCCCTGCAGGATCAGCAGCACGGCGCCGACGACGATGGCCCACTTGAAAGGCCAGTAGGCAATCGCCCATTCAGAGAACGAGATCTCGCCCACCTCGGTGGCGTCCATGGCGAAGATCCACCCCGTCACCAGCAGCGTGCCCGCGAAGATGAAAAAGAAGACCGAGGTCAGAAGATCGACCAGCGCCTTGCGCAGCGGCGACCACTCGGCATAGAAGATGTCTACCTTCACGTGAGCATCCGTCAGCGCGGCATAGGCGCCGGCCACGAGGTATTGCATCCCGAACATCAGGAACATGCCCTCGTGCACCCAGATGGTCGGCGAGTTGAAGACGTACCGCGCGACGACCTCGAAGTAGTAGGCGATCACCGCGATCACCATCCAGTAGCTGACGAACTCCCCCGCGAAGAACGAAACACGGTCGATCACGCCGATCCAGCCGGAGCGGATATGCGCTTCGTCCCCCTTCGTCTCGGCAGCCTCGACCTGCTGCAGGCGTTCCTCGGCCGCCTCCTCGATCATCTCCAGGCTACCGGGCGCTGCGGTGTGGGCGCTTTCTTCCACCTCCTGCCGTTCCTCCGCGCGACGCACGAGACGGGGCACGAGGACGGCGTCCACGGCCATCAGCGCACAAATGAGGAGGAAGGCGTAGAAAGCCGCGTCCGACCAGAAATCCCGCGCGGCGGTGGCCGCGGTCAGGGCCGGGCGCGCGTCCTCGAGGTCGTTGCGCGCCTGGGCAAGGCGCTCGGTGTCGGCCTCCAGCGCGTTCTGGGCCTTCTCCAGCATCCGTTCTGCACGGATCTGGGCAAAGCTGCCTTCCTCCGCTTCGGCGAGATCGGCGCGAAGCTGCGCGAGTTTCTCGTCAGCCCCTTCGACATCTGGCTCCAGCCGCTCGATCACGCGCTCGGCGCTCGTCACGGCATTTGCGGCCTGGGATTCCGCCTCGCGAGCTTCGCGGCCCTGCGCGTTGGCGAACAGGATGGCAAAGAAGATGGGGATGTAGATCAGACCCCAAAGGTTGCGAAGGTAGAGCCGATGCAACCCGAGCAGGCCGCCGGTCACGAGGATCATGTAGGCAATCGGCAGGGAGTAGCCGGTCGTCTGCCTGCGGCGCGCCATGAACATGGCGAACAGCGGAAAGACGACCAGCGCACCCCAGTACAGCCAGTGGGGCATGATGAAGTTGATGCTGGGCATGAGCGCTTGTTTCCGTACAGTCGGTCGGATGAAAAGGCTCGCCCCCGTGAACCGGGGGCGAGAACAGGTTCTCCACTCTGACGCCGGTCAGAGGTCCAGGGACTGGCCCTCGATCATCTCGGGCGTCACGTAGCCGAGCGAGCCGGACATCATGTAGTCGAGCTGGGTCTTGAAAACCCGCGCGGCGTCCTTGTCGCGATTGGCGTACTTGTACCAGATCGGCACGGCGACCTCGGTCATGATCTCGACATCCGTCTGGCTGAGGCGCGTGACCTCGACCCCGTCTTCCTCGAACTTCTTCCAGGCTTCCTGGTCGGCCTTCTGAATGGCGGCGTGGTGCATGTCGGAGTAGGCATGCACCTCCATCTCGACGAACTGCTTCATCTCGTCGCTGAGCGCGTTCCAGCTTTCCATGCCCACGGTCAGATCCATGATGTCGACCGGCTGATAGATCGACATGAAGCCCGGAGGGCCCATCGAGATGTAGTCGGTCACCTGGCTGAAGCCGAGCGCGTAGTTCACCGCCGGGCCCACGTAATCGGCCACGTCGATCGTGCCCTTTTCCAGCGCCGGGAAGATCTCCGAGCCGGGCAGTAGCGTGGTCTTGGCGCCAAGTGCCGAGAACAGCTCGGCCACCATGCCGCCCGGCGCGCGCATCTTGCGCCCGGCGAAGTCGTCGACCGAGCGGATCGGCACCTTGGAGTGGATGATGTTCGGCCCGTGATGGATCGGCCCGACGAAATGCATGTTCTGCTTGGCATAAAGCTCGCGCGCCATCTCCAGCCCGCCGAGCCCGTAATAGAAGGTGTCGAACTCGTGCGGATTGCGCAGGCCCAGCGGGTAGCTTGTCAGGAACATGGCCGCGGGGATGATGCCCTGGGCGTAGATGGTGAAGGGGTTCACCGCGTCCAGCACGCCGTTCTTGACCGCGTCGTAAAGCTGGAAGTCACCGACGACGTCCTTGGCGCCGAAGGGTTCAAAGGCCAACTCGCCCCCCGTCTTTTCCACGATGGAATTGGCCCACTCCTCGAATATCTTCAGGCCGATGCCGCCGGGCCAGGATGTCTGGATCTTCCATGTTGTGGTCTGGCCCTGCGCCGTTGCGATGGCCGGTGCCGCAAGTGCGCCGGCGCCGGCGGTCGCCAGCCCGGTAAGCGCGCTTCTCCGCGATATTATCTTGTTGGACATGTTCGTCTCCTCCTCCTCTGGTTGTGAGCACGGGTCCGAAACCTCGGATCCGTCCTCCGCTTGGCGCGGGGCGCCAAACCGCTTTCGGAACGGAAGGGGCCCTTCCAGTCCCGGGCAGCCGCGGCTGCCGATCTCCGATGCCCGCCACGCTCCGGCGCAGATCACGCCGGTCCTCCTCACGCGCCGGGCAACGCTTGAGTCATACCTCAACCTCGCGCGCCGCACCACGGGACACGGCCAGGGCGACGGCCCGCGCGGCAACGGCAAGGTCCTGAAGGCCCACGCCAGTGCCGTCGAAGACCGTCACATCATCCGCGGACATCCGGCCGGGCCGATTTCCGGTGATGACATCCCCGATCGCGGTTATCGCGCTTTCCGAGATGCGCCCCGCGCCCACGGCGTGCTGGCATTCCCCGATCGAGACGGCCTGCGCCACCTCGTCGGTGAACACCCTGGCATATTCCAGGATCGCCGGGTCCAGTTCCTGTTTGCCCTTCGTGTCGGTGCCCATGCAGGCGACGTGTGTCCCCGGCCTGACCTGCGACCCCTGCACCAGCGCCGAGAAGCTGGAGGTTATGGTCACGATCACATCCGCCTGCGCGCCCAGGTCGTCGAGGTCGACAGCCTCGAAAGGCAGCCCCAACTCCTCGGCCGTCTGCGCCAGCCGCGGCAGCATCTCGGGGTGCATGTTCCAGCCGACCACCCGGTCGAAATCGCGCTGCCGGACCGCCGCCCGCATCTGGAAGGCGGATTGGTGGCCGGCACCGACCATTCCGAGAACCCTGGCATCCGGCCGGGAAAGGTGCTTGATCGAAACCGCCGAGGCGGCTGCCGTGCGCAGCGCCGTCAGATGGTTGCCCCCGACCAGGGCCTGCGGCTGTCCGGTGTCGGGATCGAAAAGGACCACGGTGGATTGATGGTTGGTCAGTCCTTTTTCGGCGTTCTCGGGCCAGTATCCCCCCGACTTCAGGCCGAGGACACCGTTTGCCCGGTCAAAGCCCGACTTGAAACCGTAGAGCGCGCCGGCATATCCGATGTCCTCGCGAACGACCGGGAAATTCCGGGCCTCTCCCCGGCTCATGGCCGCGAAGACGGTCTCGACAGCGTCGAAGGCCGCGTCCTCCGACATCAGGCCGGCAATCTCGGCCTCGGGCACGATCCGCATGTCTTCCTCCTCCCCAGAGGTGCGCGTTTCAGCGTTCATGGCGCGGCCTCAATAGGCTTTCCCGCGCGCCGACACCGGCCAGAGCACCTCGACCTTGCCCTTGCGTAACCCGACATACCAGTCATGAACATTGCACGTCGGGTCGCAGTGTCCCGGCACGAGGCGCAGCTTTTCATTGATCTTGAGCACCCCCCCGGGGTCCGCGATCACGCCATGCTCGTCGGAACATTTGACATACTCCACGTCGTCACGGCCAAAGATGACCGGCAGGCCACTGTCCACGGATTGCGCCTTGAGGCCAGCATCGCAGATCGCCTTGTCCGGCTTGGCATGGCTCATGACGCTGGTCAGGATGAACAGCGCATTTTCCCACTCACCCTGGTCGATCCGGTTGCCGTCCTTGTCTTGGATGCGGCCGTAATCGGCATCCATGAACGCGTAAGACCCGCACTGCAGCTCGTTGTAGACGCCGGAATTGGCCTCGAAGTAATACGACCCGGTGCCGCCGCCCGACACCAGCTCGGGCGCCAGCCCGGCCGCATCGAGCGCCGCCACGGCGTCCGCGACCATGGCGATGGCGACGTCCAGCTTGGCCTTCCTGTCGGCGTAGCTTTCGATGTGCTGCATCGCGCCCTGGTAGGCCTGTATCCCGGTGAAGCTCAGGCCGGGCGCGGCGTCGGCGGCCGTGGCGATGGCGACCACGTCCCCGGGGTCGGTAACGCCGCAGCGCCCCGCGCCGCAGTCTATCTCGACGAAGACTTCCAGCTCGGTGCCGTGCTTTTGCGCCGCCGCCGACAGCTCCGCGATGTTGCCCACGTCATCGACGCAAACGATCGTGCGCGCGCCCAGCCGGGGCAGACGCGCCAGCCGGTCGATCTTGAGCGGGTCGCGGACCTGGTTGGAAACCAGGATGTCGTCGATCCCGCCACGGGCGAAAACCTCGGCCTCCGATACCTTCTGGCAGCACACGCCGACGGAATTGCCGATGCGCGCCTGCAGCCTGGCCACGTCCACGGACTTGTGCATCTTGCCGTGAACGCGCAGGCGCATGCCGTGGGCCCGGGCATAATCACCCATCTTGCGGATGTTGCGTTCCAGCGCATCAAGATCGAGGACTAGACAAGGTGTCTGTATCTCCTCTTCTGTCATGCCGACGGATGCGGGGATGTCGTAGCCGACGTCGTAGTCCTCGGGCCGAACTGCTTTGTTCATCGCTTTTCCTCCTCAGCCCCCGTCCAGGGCAAATTGTCCAGATCGACGTTTCCGCCGGTGATGATGATCCCCACGCGCTGGCCCTGGAAAACCGCCGGGTTCTTCATGATCGTCGCCAGGGGCACGGCGCTTGAGGGTTCCATGACGATGCGCAGGTGCTTCCACGTGATCTTCATCGCGGCGATGATCTCCTGCTCGGAGGCGGTGTAGATCTCCGACACGAACCGCGAGACGAAGAACCAGGTGTTCTCCCTCAACGGCACCTTCAGCCCGTCCGCGACGGTTTCGGGGGCGTCATCGGCAATGATGTGGCCGGCCTGCAGCGAGCGGAAGGCGTCATCGGCCTGTTCGGGTTCGGCCGCGTAGATCTTTACCCCCGGGGCCAGGTTGGACAGGGTCAGGCAGCTGCCGGAAACCATCCCGCCGCCGCCGATGGGCGCCACCACCGCATCCAGCCCGGGGGCCTGTTCCAGCAGCTCGGCCGAGCAGGTGGCCTGCCCCGCGATCACCCGCGGGTCGTTGTAGGGATGCACGAACTCGGCGCCGGTGCGCGCCTGGACCTCGGCGAACACTTCCTCGCGCGCACTGGTCGAGGGCGCGCATTCGGTGATCGTTCCGCCGTAGCGGCGCACCGCGTCCTTCTTGGCCGCGGGCGCTGTCCGCGGCATGACGACGTTACAAGGGATCCCCCGCCGGCCCGCCGCGTAACTGAGTGACAGCGCGTGATTCCCCGAGGAGTGCGTGGCGACGCCCTTCTCTGCCATCGCGTCGCTCAGGCCGAAGACGGCGTTGCACGCGCCCCTGACCTTGAAGGCTCCGGCCTCCTGGAAGTTCTCGCACTTGAAGAACAGCCGCGCGCCCGAAAGTTCGTCAAGGTAATCCGAGGTCAGGACCGGCGTGCGCCGGATATGCGGCTTGATGCGTTCATGCGCTTCGCGCATGTGCGCGATCGACAAGACGTCTGCGGAAGACCAGTCCAGCATGCCCCGCCTCCTATGCCGCGGCCCGGGTCGTCGCGGCCCGGGTCGATCGGTAGTATTCCTGTGCCGCCGCCACGCCGCTGCCCAAGGAGATCGGATAATCCAGGTCGGCCATCGCCATTTCCAACGTCGCGAGCCCCGACAGCACCATAACGTCCGTGAGGCTGCCCAGGTGTCCGATCCGGAAGGCCTGGCCGTTCAACTCGCCGAGGCCGATGCCGAAGGACACGCCATAGGCGTTGAAGGCATGGTCGGTCAGCGCATTGCTGTCGAACCCCTTGGGCACATGGACGGCGGTTACCGTGTCCGAGTAGAGGTCGCGGGAATGCGCGACCAGTTCCAGCCCCCAGGCATCCACTGCCCTGCGCACGCCTTCCGCCAGCCGGAAATGACGGGCATAGACATTCTCCAGCCCCTCCTCGAACAGCATTTTCAGGCTTTCGGCCAACCCGTAGATCAATTGCAGCGGCGGGGTGTAGGGAAAGCCGCCCGAGGCATTGGCCGCCATCATGTCGCGGAAATCGAAATAGGTCCGGGGCAGCTTGGCCGTCTCCATCGCGGCCAGCGCCTTGGGGCTGGCGCAAAGGATCGCCATGCCCGTTGCCAGCATGAACCCCTTCTGGGAGCCGGAAACCGCGATATCCACGCCCCAGGCATCGAACTGGAAATCCATCGAGGCCAGGGAACTGACGCAATCGACGAACAACATCGCGGGATGACCAGCGGCGTCCATGGCGGCGCGCACCGCCGCGATGTCGGACCGCACGCCCGTGGCGGTTTCGTTGTGCGTGACCAAAACCGCCCTGATTTCGCAGGCCTTGTCCTCCGAAAGGGCCTGCTCGAACCTCCGCGCCGGAGCACCGCTGCCCCAATCGCAGTCGATGACCAGCACGTCCAGGCCGTGACGCTGGCAAAGGTCGATCCAGCGGTGACTGAACATCCCGTAACGCGCGATCAGCACCTTGTCCCCGGGGCTGAGCGTATTGACCACGGCCGCTTCCCAGCCGCCGGTGCCGCTGGCAGGAAAGGTGAGGATCTGTCCCTGGGTCGTCGCGAATACCCTGCGGGTGTCGCGCAGGACGGGGGCGAAGGTATCGACGAAATCCGGCGCCCGGTGGTCCTGCGTCTGCACCTGCATCGCCTGGCGCAGGCGATCGGGGATGTTTGTCGGGCCGGGAATGAAAACTGGATTTTGACTCGGCATCGCTTGTCCTCTGCTGGAGTCTGTAGGCTCGCGCAGGCGACCCGTTTTTGCAATTTTCTTGAAAAATATTTTCGTTTATGGAAAAAATTCTGTAAGATATTGGATGAAGAGAGTTTTCAATTTCTCATTTTCGAATATGATTACACGCGCAGAAGTTGCATGACGAAATCACCGACGAATAAGCGGTAAAATCCGGCAAAGGAGAAACCCGATCGAGACCCGGAAAAGACCCCGCGGCAGGCCCAAGTCACGGTTCAAGGAAAGCCAGGCCGGGACACTTCAGTCGCTCGACCGTGCTTTGAACGTTCTGACCGCGGTATCCCGCCATGAGCGCGCCACTCTCAGCGATCTTGCCCGGACGACCGACATCCCCACGGCCACTGCGCATCGCATCCTGATGACGCTGCAAAACCACAGCTTCGTCGCCTTCGACGAGGACAGGCAGGAATGGATGATCGGCATCGAGGCCTACAGAACCGGCGCCGCCTTCCTGAAACGCAACAGCATCATAGAGATCGGCCGGCCGATCATGCTCAAACTGATGCAGGACACAGGTGAAACCGCCAACCTCGCGGTACCCGACGGAACCGAAGTCGTCTTCGTCGCTCAGGTCGAAACCCCCCACCCGATCCGTGCTTTCTTCCCGCTCGGCACGCGGACGTCCATGCACGCCTCCGGTACCGGCAAGGCGATCCTGGCCGAAATGAGCACACCGGCCCTTGAAACGACCCTGGGCGATATGGATCTCACTGCCTTCACCGAAAGCACGATCATCGCGCAGGACACCCTGTTGAGAGACCTCGACGCAACCCGCGAACGCGGCTGGTCCCACGACCGGGAGGAACGCTACGCCGGAATGTCCTGTATCGGGGCCGCGATTTACGACGAGCAGGGTCACCCCTGTGCCGGCATCTCCGTCTCGGGCCCGACCTTCCGTTTCGATGAGCGCCACATCGCCCATCTGGGGGCGCTGGTGTCTGTGTCCGCGCAGGAGATCACGCGCCTCAGCGGCGGCTTTGCCCCTCCTCCACGGGCTGCGCCCGGCGAGACGCCGGTGTGGCCCCCGCCGTGCGTCTGATGATCGTGCCCTGCCGCGACTGGCCGGCGCCGATAAGCTGGAGGTTGAGGCCCCCAGGCCGATGCGCCCGGAGAGGACGAGGTAGGCGGCAACGATATAATCCAACAACTTTGGCCAGATCGGCACCGCGATACCGCAGATCGGGGCAACGATCGGTTGCAGGGTGGACAGAGCGACGGTCATCGCGCGAAGCCCTCCTTGCTTGCATGTCGCCTGACAACGCCTGCCCAAAGGACGCGGTGCCGCCAGGCCCCGGCCGGAACCGTCGGGGCTGCGAGACGTTGTGCACTTTCGAAACAATGAGGAGGAGGCACGTCATGGCCGAGGAACAAAATATCCGGAAAGGCGCCATGGCCTTCGTGCTGGGCGCCGTGGTCGTGGTGCTCATAGGCATCGTCTGGTATCTCTACTCCGGCGGCGAAGTCGTCCCCGAGGATGAGCCGGACTTGGAGGTCGAACTGCCCGAAGACACCGCCCCGGAGAACGACGGCGGCACCGAAGGTGGCGGCACCGGCGGCGGCGAATAATACCACGTACTGCCCCAAGACCCCTTGCGCGACAACGGGCCGACCGCGACGGGATCCGCCCCGGTCCTGCAGATCGTCACCGCGCCCGACTGCCAAGCTGACGTTTCTGCATCCCGGAAGCCCGTGATCCCCGCGACCCCAAAAACGGTTGATCCGCATTTCCCCGGCGCGCCCCGCGCGCTAGACAAGAGCGTGGAGGGCGCGCCGCCTGCGCCGGCAAAAGGGACAGGGCATGCCGCAAACGAAGCTCGACCAAGACCCACACCGGCTGCGCGAGGCCAAGGAACAGAACCTGGAAAAGGCGATCGGCCGCGAGATCCGGGAACTGCGCCGGCAGCGCGGCATGACGGTCGCGCGGCTGGCGCAGGCGGCGGGGCTTTCGGTGGGGATGCTGTCCAAGATCGAGAATGGCGCGACCTCGCCGTCGCTGACCACGCTCCAGGCGCTGTCGGGCGCGCTCAGCGCGCCGGTCACCGCCTTCTTCCGGCGCTTCGAGGAACGCCGCGAAGCCGTTCACGTGCGGGCGGGCGAGGCTGTCGAGGTGGACCGCCCCGACACGCGCGCGGGCCATCAATACAACCTCCTGGGCCATCTCGGCGCCAACAACAGCGGTGTGGTGGTGGAACCCTACATCATCACGCTCAGCACCGAGACGGATGTCTTTCCCACCTTCCAACACGAGGGGGTGGAGCTGCTCTATGTCCTGGACGGCGAGGTCGGCTATCGCCACGGCAACCGAAGTTTCCACCTGCGTCCCGGCGACAGCCTGTTCTTCGATGCCGACGCGCCCCACGGCCCCGAGGAACTGATCCGCCTGCCCATTCGCTACCTCTCGGTGATCTCCTACCCCCAGGCGCGCGGCTGAGCGCAGCAGCGGGCATGCACGCAGCGCCCATGATTCCGGCGCAGCGCCCGAATTCTGGGCAAAAGTCGGCCCGACGCTATTTCATCACAGGAAAAAATAATTCTTTCGGTTGAGGGCTGTCGCTTCCCCCGGCACCGTTCCGGCACAACTGTGGTGGAGGGGCCATGTGCGGAATCGTTGGATTGTTCCTCAAGGACGAAGGGCTGAGCCCGCGCCTCGGGGCGATGCTGACCGAGATGCTGGTCACGATGACAGATCGCGGCCCAGACAGCGCGGGCATCGCCATCTACGGCAACGAGGTGCCGGGCGAGGCCAAGATCACCCTGCAAGCCGCCGACCCCGCGGCCTTCGAAACGCTGGGCGCCGCCCTGGACACGGCGCTTGGCATCGAGGTCATCGTGCAGGTCAAGGATACCCACGCCGTCGTGCACCTGCCGCAAGCCCATGTCGGGCCGGCCCGCCGCTGGCTGCGCGAAAACCGGGGTGATCTGCGCATCCTCAGCACCGGGCAGGCCATCGAAATCTACAAGGAAGTGGGCCTGCCCGCCGATGTCGCGGCGCGCTTCGATCTTGCAGGGCTCTCCGGCTCGCACGGGATCGGCCACACCCGGATGGCCACCGAGTCGGCGGTGACGACATCGGGCGCGCATCCGTTCTCGACCGGGGCGGACCAGTGCCTCGTGCACAACGGATCGTTGTCCAACCACAACGCGCTGCGCCGACGGCTGGCGGGCGACGGCGTGGCCGTCGGGTCGCAAAACGACTCCGAGGTCGCCGCAGCCTACCTGACCCGCCGCATGCAGCAGGGCCGCAGCCTCGGCGGCGCGCTGGAGGACGGCCTGAACGACCTCGACGGGTTCTTCACCTTCGTGGTGGGTACGCGCGACGGCTTCGGCGTGGTGCGCGACCCCATCGCCTGCAAACCGGCCGTCATGGCCGAGACGGATCAATACGTCGCCTTTGGCAGCGAGTACCGCGCGCTGGTGGATCTGCCCGGGATCGACGCCGCACGCATCTGGGAACCCGAGCCGGCCACCGTCTATTTCTGGAGGCACTGACATGCAGAGATTCGACCTTCAGGCCGAAGGGCTGCGCGCGCTCAATGCCGCGCTCCAGGCGCAGGCCGACCAGACCAACGAAACCGCCTGGGAGGTCACCAACCCCCGCGGGGCCCACGCCATTGCCGCCGGGCTGGACGCGCCCATCGCGGTGACCGTGCAGGGCTCCGCCGGCTATTACTGCGCGGGCATGAACCAACAGGCCACCGTGCACGTGGACGGCAACGCGGGCCCCGGCGTGGCCGAGAACATGATGAGCGGCACGGTCATCGTGGAGGGCGACGCCAGCCAGTACGCCGGCGCCTCGGGGCACGGCGGTCTTCTGGTGGTGCGCGGCAATGCCAGTTCGCGCTGCGGCATCTCCATGAAGGGGATCGACATCGTCGTGCAGGGCAACGTGGGTCACATGTCCGCCTTCATGGCGCAGAAGGGGGCGCTGGTGGTCTGCGGCGATGCGGGCGACGCGCTGGGCGATTCCATCTACGAGGCCCGGCTTTACGTGCGCGGCAGCGTCAAGAGCCTTGGCGCCGACTGCGTCGAGAAGGAAATGCGCGCCGAGCATCACGCGCAGTTGGCCGAGCTGCTGAGGCGCGCGGGCATCGACGCGGACCCGGGGCAGTTCCGCCGCTACGGCTCGGCCCGCAGGCTCTATCACTTCGACATCGACAACGCCTATTGAAGGGGCCGGCCACCATGGACGATCAACACAACCCCCGCACCGTGCCCGCCTATTCGGCCACCTTCACGCCCGCGGTCATGGCCGAGATCCGGCGCGCCGCGGCCACCGGCATCTACGACATCCGCGGCGGCGGAGCGAAACGGCGCGTGCCGCATTTCGACGACCTCGTGATGCTGGGCGCGTCGATGTCGCGCTATCCGCTGGAAGGGTACCGCGAACGCTGCGACACCAATGTCACGCTTGGCACGCGCTTCGCGAAACGACCGGTCGAATTGGCGATCCCGATCACGATTGCCGGCATGTCCTTCGGCGCGCTGAGCGCGCAGGCCAAGGAGGCACTGGGACGCGGCGCCAGCGCGGCGGGCACCTCCACCACCACCGGCGACGGCGGCATGACGCCCGAGGAGCGCGGCCAATCGAAAACGCTGGTCTACCAGTACCTGCCGTCGCGCTACGGCATGACCCCCGACGACCTGCGCAAGGCCGACGCGATCGAGGTGGTCGTCGGCCAGGGTGCCAAGCCCGGCGGCGGCGGCATGCTGCTGGGCCAGAAGATCAGCCCGCGCGTGGCCGAGATGCGCGACCTGCCCGAAGGCATCGACCAGCGCAGCGCCTGTCGCCACCCCGACTGGACCGGACCGGACGACCTGGAGATCAAGATCCTGGAGCTGCGCGAGATCACCGGCTGGGAAAAACCGATCTACGTCAAGGTGGGCGGCGCGCGCCCCTATTTCGACACCACCCTGGCGGTGAAGGCGGGCGCGGATGTCGTGGTGCTGGACGGCATGCAGGGCGGCACCGCGGCCACACAGGAGGTTTTCATCGAACACGTCGGCCAACCGACGCTGGCCTGCATCCCCGAGGCGGTGCGCGCGCTGCAGGACCAGGGCCTGCACCGCGCGGTGCAGCTGGTCGTCTCGGGCGGGATCCGTACGGGCGCGGACGTGGCCAAGGCGCTGGCACTGGGCGCGGACGCGGTCAGCATCGGCACCGCCGCGATGGTGGCGCTGGGCGACAACGATCCGAAATGGGAAGAGGAGTATCGGCAGATGGGCACCACCGCCGGCGCCTACGATGACTGGCAGGAGGGGCGCGACCCGGCCGGGATCTCTACCCAGGATCCCGCGCTGGCTGCCCGCCTGGACCCTGTCGAGGGGGGACGGCGGCTGCGCAACTATCTCAAGGTGCTGACGCTGGAATGCCAGACCCTCGCCCGCGCCTGTGGAAAGAGCCACGTGCTGCACCTCGAACCCGAGGACCTGGCCGCGCTGACGCTCGAGGCGGCGGCCATGGCGAAGGTGCCGCTGGCCGGCACCGACTGGTGGCCGGGCAAACCCGGCACCGGGGGCTGACACCACCCGACAAGAGGCGGGCCAACCGCCATCCGCAGTCCAACAGGGAAAGGACACCGCAAGATGACACAAGACCTTGCCGCCTTCGCCGCCGAACACGGCGTGAAGTATTTCATGATCTCCTTCACCGATCTTTTCGGCGGCCAACGTGCCAAGATGGTCCCCGCCCAGGCCATCGCCGACATGCAGGCGGACGGCGCGGGCTTCGCCGGCTTCGCCACCTGGCTCGATCTCACGCCCGCCCATCCCGACATGCTGGCGGTGCCCGACCCGGCCTCGGCCGTCCAGCTGCCCTGGCAGCCCGACGTCGCCTGGGTCGCCGCCAATCCGGTGATGGAGGGCAAGGATGTGGGCCAGGCCCCGCGCAACGTGCTGCGGCGGGTGATCGACGCCGCCGCGCAGGACGGGTTGCACGTCAAGACGGGCGTCGAGGCCGAGTACTTCCTGCTTCTGCGGGACGGCAGCGCGATTTCCGATCCTTTCGACACCGCCGAGAAGCCCTGCTACGACCAACAGGCGGTGATGCGCCGCTACGACGTGGTACGCGAGATCTGCGACTATATGCTCGATCTGGGCTGGGGCCCCTACCAGACCGACCACGAGGATGCCAACGGCCAGTTCGAGATGAACTGGGACTATGCCGACGCGCTGGCCACCGCTGACCGGCACTCCTTCTTCAAGTTCATGGTCAAGTCGGTCGCGGAAAAACACGGCCTGCGCGCGACCTTCATGCCCAAGCCCATCGAGGGGCTGACCGGCAACGGCTGCCACGTGCACGTCTCGGTCTGGGACGGGCCCGGCGACTCGGCCACGACGAACATCTTCGCCGACGACGGCATGGATCTGGGCCTGTCGCACAAGGGCCGCCATTTCCTGGGCGGTATCATGAAGCACGCCACCGCGATGGCGGCCATCACCAATCCCACGGTCAACAGCTACAAGCGTATCAACGCCCCGCGCACCCAGTCCGGGGCGACATGGGCGCCCAATACCGTCACATGGACGTCCAACAACCGCACCCACATGGTGCGCGTCCCCGGCCCCGGCCGGTTCGAGCTCCGGCTGGCCGACGGCGCCGCCAACCCCTACCTGTTGCAGGCCGCGCTGATCGCGGCGGGGCTCGACGGCATCCGCACCCGGGCCGATCCGGGCGAAAGGCACGAGATCGACATGTATGCCGAGGGCCACAAGGTCGCCGATGCGCCGCGCCTGCCGCTCAACCTTCTGGACGCGTTGCGCGAATACGAGGCCGACAGCGACCTCAGTTCGATGCTGGGCGCGGAGTTTTCCAGCGCCTTCCTGAAACTCAAGCGCGACGAGTGGCAGGCCTTCGTCTCGCATTTCTCCACCTGGGAAAAGGAAAACGCGCTGGACATCTGAGCCCTGCAACGGCCCGCAGGTGCCGCGGGCCCGGTGCCTTGCGCCGCATAGTATTTCTGATATCCATGAAATATGGAAACAATGATTCTCCACCGCCTGACCGTCCTCGGCCATCCCGGCCGCATGGCGGTGTTCCGCCTGCTGATGCGGCGACTGCCCGACGCCGTCCCGGCGGGTGAGATCGGGCGCGCGCTGGATATCAAGGCCTCGACCCTGTCGGTCTATCTCTCCGCGTTGACGCAGGCGGGGCTTATCGACCAGCGCCGCGCCGGAACCTCGATCCGCTACCGGGCCCGGCCCGAGGCCGCGGGCGAGATCGTGACCTACATCTACACCGACTGCTGCCGCGGCCGCCCCGACCTCTGTCCGCCCGACCCTTCCACGCCCCTTGCCGGAGACACGCCCATGGCCGACCGGAAATACAATGTCCTGTTCATCTGCGTGGGCAACTCCGCCCGCTCGATCTTTGCCGAATCCCTGCTGCGCGACATCGCCGGTGACCGCTTCACCGTGCATTCTGCCGGAACCCGTCCCTATTCCGAGCTCAACCCCTTCGCGCTGGAGGTGCTGCGGGCCAAGGGACACGACACCGCCCCGCTGCACGCAAAGACCGTCGCCGAGTTCCAGGGGGCCGATGCGCCGGCGATGGATTTCGTCTTCACCGTCTGCGACCGCGCGGCGAACGAGGACTGCCCGCCCTGGCCGGGTCAGCCGATCACCGCGCACTGGGGCGTGCCCGATCCGGTCAAGGCCACGGGCACGGACGCCGAGAAAAGCCTTGCCTTCCAGCAGGCCTACGGCATGCTGAAGAACCGCATTCGCGCCTTCACGGCATTGCCGGTCGAAACGCTGGATCGCGTGGCGCTGCAGGCAGCCGTGGATGACATCGCGACGCAGGACGGCGAGGTGCAGGCATGACCACCTATGCCCTGAACGGGCTGGGGCGCGTGGGCAAGCTGGCCCTGCGCCCGCTGCTGGAGCGCGGCGCCGATATCGCCTGGATCAACGACGCGGCGGGCGACGCGGCGATGCACGCGCATCTGCTGGAATTCGACACGGTGCACGGGCGCTGGGACGCCCAGTTCGCCCACGATGCGGACAGCGTCACGATCGACGGCACCCGCCTGCCCTTCGTCGGGGCGCGCGACCTTTCGGAGCTGCCGCTGGACGGCGTCGACGTGGTGATCGACTGCACGGGCGTCTTCAAGTCCCGGGCCGCGCTCGCCCCGTATTTCGCGGCCGGCGTGAAAAAGGTTGTCGTCTCGGCCCCTGTCAAGGACGGGCCGACGGCCAACATCGTCTACGGCGTGAACCACGGCACCTACGACCCGGCCGCGCACGATATCGTCACCGCGGCCAGCTGCACCACCAACTGCCTGGCCCCGGTCGTCAAGGTCCTGCACGAGGGGCTGGGCATCCGCCACGGCTCGATGACCACCATCCACGACGTGACCAACACGCAGACGATCGTGGATCGCCCCGCCAAGGACCTGCGCCGCGCGCGCTCGGCCCTCAACAGCCTGATCCCCACCACCACCGGCAGCGCCACGGCGATCACGCTGATCTACCCCGAGCTCAAGGGCCGGCTGAACGGCCACGCGGTCCGGGTGCCGCTGCTGAACGCCTCGCTGACCGACTGCGTCTTCGAGGTCGAACGCGAAACCACCGCCGATGAGGTGAACGCCCTGTTCGCCGCGGCCGCCCAAGGGGACCTGGCCGGCATCCTGGGCTACGAGGACCGCCCCCTTGTCAGCGCCGATTACGAGGGCGACACGCGCTCTTCCATCGTGGACGCGCCCTCCACCATGGTGGTGAACGGCACGCAGGTGAAGGTCTATGCCTGGTACGACAACGAGGTGGGCTATGCCCACAGGCTGGTGGACGTGGCGCTGATGGTCGGGGGACACCCGTGACCGCCCGGGCGGAGGGGCTTTCCGCCTATGTCGCCGTCACCGCGGCCTACTGGGCCTTCATGCTCACCGACGGCGCGCTGCGGATGCTGGTGCTGCTGCATTTCCATACGCTGGGCTTCACCCCGGTGCAGCTGGCCTATCTCTTCGTGCTCTACGAAGTCGCGGGCATGGTCACAAACCTCGCCGCGGGCTGGATTGCGGCGCGCTTCGGGCTGACCGCGACACTCTATGCCGGGCTGGGGCTGCAGGTGGCCGCGCTGATCGCGCTGGCACAACTCGACCCCGGCTGGGCGGTGGGGCTGTCCGTGGCCTATGTCATGGTGGTGCAGGGCGCCTCGGGCGTGGCCAAGGATCTTGCCAAGATGTCGTCGAAGTCCGCCGTCAAGCTGCTGGCGCCAGCCGAGAACGCGGGGCTCTTCCGCTGGGTGGCGGCGCTCACCGGCTCCAAGAACGCGGTCAAGGGGCTGGGCTTCCTGCTTGGCGCGGGGCTGCTGGCCACCGCCGGCTTCGTCTGGGCCGTGCTGGGCATGGCGGCGGTGCTCGCGGCGATCCTGCTGGCGGTGGCCGTCGCGATGCCGCCGGGGCTGCCCACGGGCCGGAAGGGCGCGAAGGTCTCGAAGGTCTTTTCAAAGTCCGCCAATGTCAACTGGCTGAGCGCGGCGCGCGTGTTCCTCTTCGGCGCGCGCGACGTGTGGTTCGTGGTCGGCATCCCGGTCTATTTCTACGCCGTCCTGTCGGACGGCACCGAGGCGGGCAACCGCGCCGCATTTTTCACCGTGGGCAGCTTCATGGCGGTCTGGATCATCCTTTACGGCGCGGTTCAGGCCGCCGCGCCCCGGCTGCTGCGCGCGGCCCGCCGGCCCGAGGCCGAACTGGTCGCCGCCGCACGGCGATGGGCGCTGGCGTTGTTCGTGGTGCCCGCCGCGCTGGCCGGCGCAACCCTGCTGGCGGGCCAGCCCGCACCTTGGCTGACGGTAACGCTGATCTCCGGGCTGCTGGCGTTCGGGGCGATCTTCGCGGTGAACTCGTCGCTGCACTCCTACCTGATCCTGGCCTTCACGCAGGACGCGCGCGTGACGATGGACGTCGGTTTCTACTACATGGCCAACGCGGGCGGGCGCCTGCTGGGCACGGTGTTGTCTGGGGCGACCTACCAGTTGGGGGGGCTGCCGCTGTGTCTGGGCACGGCGGCCGTGATGGTCGCGCTCAGCGCGCTGGCCGCTGGCCGGCTGCACCCCGAGGCCCCGGCCCGCACCATCGCGTAATGAGCACCCCCCGCCTAACGGAACCATTTGACAAAACCGGTTTTATGGTTATTTTTTCCGTATGAGCATCACCAGCCCCAACGCCCGCGCGCTGGCCGCGCTTGGCCATGACGTCCGGCTCGCGATCTTCCGCCTCCTGGTCAAGGCGGGCGACGACGGGCTGCGCGTCGGCGACATCGGGCAACACCTGGGCCTTGCCCCCTCCACCCTGGCCCATCACCTCTCCACCCTGGTGGACGCAGGGCTCGTGGTGCAGGAAAAGCGCGGCCGCGAAGTCTATAACAAGGCCGATTACGCCGCGATGCACCGGGTTCTGGGTTTCCTGACCGCGGAATGCTGCACCGGCGTGACGATCAACGCCGAGGAGGGGACGGCGTGACGTGGCGCGGCTCCTTTTTTCGGCCCGATACACCGACAATTCCGGAGATTTGGATATGACAGAAACGAGCCTTGCCCCGCCGCGCCCCGTGACGATCCTGCGCAGGCTCTGGCGCGATCACCGGGTCTGGCTGGCCTCGGGGCTGATCCTGGCCGTGCTGGCGCTCCTGGACCCGGGCCAGGCGCGCGAATCGGTGATCTTCACCGCCGGCTCGCTTCTGCACACCGCGCCCTTCCTCGTGTTGTCGATCGCCGTGGCGGCCTGGGCCACCGCGACCGGCGCCGACAACCTGATCGCGCGGGCCTTCACCGGTGCGCCGGTGGTGATGATCGGGCTGGCCGCGCTGGCCGGCGGGCTTTCGCCGTTCTGCTCCTGCGGGGTGATCCCGCTGATCGCCGCGCTGCTGGCCATGGGTGTGCCGCTGTCGGCGGTGATGGCCTTCTGGCTGGCCTCGCCGGTGATGGATCCCTCGATGTTCGTGCTCACCACCGGCGTCCTGGGACTGGAATTCGCGGTGGCCAAGACGCTGGCGGCCGTCGGGCTGGGGATCTTCGGCGGCGCGGTGGTGCACTGGCTGGGCCGTGCCGGCGGCCTGGCCGATCCCCTGCGCCCCGGCATCGGCGATGGCGGCTGCGGCGGCGGCAAGGTCCGCGATCCCAAGCCGGTGGTCTGGCGGTTCTGGAACCACGCCGAGCGGCGCGCGAAATTCGGCCGCGAGGCGCTGGGCGTGACGCTGTTCCTGGCCAAGTGGCTGACGCTGGCCTTCCTGCTGGAAAGCCTGATGCTGGCCTTCATCCCCGCCGAGACCGTCACCTCGGTGCTGGGCGGCGCGGGGTTGGCCCCGATCGCGCTTGGCACCCTCGTCGGCGTGCCGGCCTACCTCAACGGCTACGCGGCGCTGCCGCTGGTCGGCGGGCTGATCGCGCAGGGCATGGCGCATGGCGCGGGGCTCGCCTTTCTCGTGGCCGGCGGGGTTACTTCGCTGCCCGCGGCGATCGCGGTCTGGGCTCTGGTCAAGCCGCGGGTGTTCCTGCTCTATCTCGCGCTGTCGCTGTCGGGTGCCTTCGCCGCCGGGCTGCTGTTCCAGCTCTGGGGATCCGTCTGAGCCCGCCGGTCGCGCCGCGCGCCCCCTCGGGTGTCAGCTGTCGAAGCGCATTGCCAGCGTGAAGGTATAGCTGGGCCTGGTCAGGCCCCGCGGGGCGGCAGGGAAGCGCCGGGCGGCCCGCACGGCCCGCAGTGCCGCCTGGTCCAGCGCCCGGTGGCCCGAGGACCCGGCCAACGCCAGCCCCCGCAGGCTGCCGTCGCGTCCCACGGTGAGCCGCACGCGCACGGTGCCCGAGGCACCGCCCGCCCCGCCGGGGTAGCGTTTGCGCCGCTCGATCTTGCTGCGCACCTGCGCGCCCCACTGCGCCGCGAGTGTTTGCCGTTGGCTGGCGCTGAGGGTCGCGGCGCTGTTTTGCTGCCGCGCCCCGGCATGCGCGCCCGCGCCGTCGCCCTTGGCCCGTTGCGCGGGGCTGGCGGCGGCCTGAGGCGCCTGCGCCCGCTGGGGCTGTGTCTGGTCCGGGGGATCGGGCCGGTCGGGCCGCTGCTTGGGCCGCACGCCGGCGATCTGCGACGCTTCTTCAACGCGTGCCTCTGTCCTTTCGGGGGGCGCCTCGGCGGTCTTCTCCGGCGGCGGCGCGGCGGGCGCGGTCACCGAGCGGTCCGGGGCGGCGTCGCGCCGGGGCACGGCCAGCCCGGGGCTTGCCGGGGCCGGCGGGACGGCGGGGCGGCGCACCTCGGGCACTTGCGGCGTCTGGGGCGCGCGCATCGCCGTTTGCGGCGCTTCCGGACGCGCGGCGGGGGCCGCCACCTCCGGCGGGGTCTCCCAGGTCTCGACCATCTGGACCGTGCTGGCATCGGATGCCTTCAGCGAGACGGCCGCCTCGCCCCGCTCGCCCCGGGCGGCGGCACCGTCCGGCGCCGGCTGCAGCCCGACCAGCGCCAGATGCGCCGACGCGGCGAGGGCGAGGAAAGCGATAAACTCCAGCGCACCCCTCATTCCGGCACCGTCACCAGATTGATCCGCGCAAATCCGGCCTGCGCGATCCGCGGCATCAGCGCGGCCAGCCGCGCCCCGGGCACCTGCGCATCGGCCCGCAGGATGACCGGCGGCGCCGCGTCCTTTGAACAGCCGGCGGCGGCACAATAGGCCGCCCTGTCGGCGGCGAGCCGCGCCAGCGCGGCCTCCGCGCCCCGGCTGTCGCGATAGGCCAGCCCACCGCCCGGCCCCAGATACAGCGTGAATTCGCCCTCGGCGGGCGCGCCGGCGTCCGCCCGGGGCGGGGTCACCTCAACCGGCGGGGGCGGGGCGATCTGGGCGGTCATGAGGAAGAAGACGAGCAACAGGAACACAACATTGATCATCGGCACGATACTCTCGGGCGGGCGGCGGCGGGGCGGATCGGCGAAGCGCATCGGCTCACTCCACCAGCACCAGCCGGGAAAAACCGGCCGTCTTCAGGCGCTGCATCACCTCGACCATCCGCTGCAGCGAGGCCGCGTCCCGCGCGCGCAGCACGATCGTGTCCTCCGGGCGCTCTGTCAGGGCGGCGACCTCGGCGACCAGATCGCCGGGGGCGACCGGCACCCCGTTCACCTTCACCCCCTCGGGCAGCACATCGACCAGCCGCGGCGGCCCCCGGTAGGGCGCATCGGCCCCCTCGCCGGCGACGTTCAGCGACAGGTGCATGTCTTGGCCGAACCGCGCGGCCAGCATGAAAAAGACCAGCAGCAGGAACACCACGTCGATCATCGGCGTCAGGCTGGGCTTGCGCCGGGGTCTTGGCGGGCCGAAGGCGAACATCCTATTCCGCCGCCCGCACCCGCGGGGCCTGCGTGTCACCGGCCACGGGCCGCAGGAAGATGCGCGTCGCGGCGTCCTCCATCTCCAGCCGCAGGCGGTCGACCACGCTCTCGAACCAGGTCAGCGCCATCGAGGCTGGGATCGCCACCGCCATGCCCGCGGCGGTGGTCAAAAGCGCCTCCCAGATCCCGCCGGCAAGCGTGGCCGGGTCGGCACGGTTGCCGGCCTCCTGCAGCGCCTGGAAGGCCGCGATCATGCCCAGCACCGTGCCCAGAAGCCCCAGGAGCGGCGCAATCGTCGCGATCAACTCCAGCGGGCGCAGGCCGCTCCGGGCCCTGGCGATCAGGTTGCGCGCCACGCGCTCGGTCTCGGATTGCGCCGCCGCGTCGTCGAGCGAGGGGTCGCGCCGCGCCTCCATCGCGGCGCGGATCAGCACCGCCCGGCAGGTGCGGCGCCCGCGCAGCGCCGCCAGCGCCCGGTCCTCCTCGCCCTGCGACCACAGCGCGACCGCGGCCTGCGCGCGCCGCCCCCCGGCCCAGGCCCCCATCAGCGCCAGGCGCCAGACCTTCCACAGGATCAGCGCCAGCGCCAGAACCGAAACCCCCGCAATCGCCCAGATCGCCGGCCCGCCAAGGCGCACGAAACGCAAGGCACGGTCGACCGGGGCCACGACCGAAACGGCCCCGGCGGCCCGGTCGCCGCCCTGCGCGCTGCCGGACACCGCGCCGCCGGGAGCGGCCGGGGCATCGGGCACGGCCGGCGGCGCCTGCGGCGCCACCTGCACCTGTTCCGGGACGGCCGGCGCGGGCATGGCCTCCTGCGCCTTTACCGGCCCCGGCGACACGACGACGAGCGCCATGCAGGCCGCCGCGCAGCACAGGCCCCGTGCACCGGGCAGGCACCGCGACATTTCAGAACTGCGTGTCGAGCGTGACATAGAAGGTTCTCCCCGGTTCGTTCACCTGCGTCACGGTGGGATCGAATATGTTGGCGCGGCTCAGATGATTGGCATAGGTTTCATCGGTGATGTTGTCGACCCCGGCCCGGATCGTGGCATTTTCCGACAGATCGTAGCTGCCGAACAGGTCCAGCGTGGCATAGCCCGGCGTGGTCCCCGGGTCGCGCGCCGGGTCGATGCGGTCCTGCTCGGTCGCCCAGTTCAGCCGCGCACCGGTGCGCCACCCGTCCCGACCATAGGCCACCGAGAGCCCTCCCTGCAACGGCGGGATCTGGGCAAGGGGCCGGTCGTCGGTGGTGTTCTCGCCGTGGGTGTAGGTGGCATCGCCGCGGATCTCCCAGCCGCCCCGCGCCCATCCGGCCGCCAGTTCGACCCCGGACAGCCGGGCGCTGACATTGCGGTAGTTCGTGACGCCGGGCACCGAGAACTGGTCGCGCAGGATGTAGTCATCGACCCAGTCCGCATAGCCACTGGCGTCCAGATACCAGGGGCCGCGGTCAAGCCGGGCGCCAAGATCGATCTGGTGATGCTTTTCGGGGTCAATGTCGGGATTGCCGACCCAGTTCATCCGCGCGATGGCGCGTTCGGTCGCATCCGCCGTCCGCACGGATCGTGACAGCCCGGCGAAAAGGGTCGCGCCCGGGGCGATCTCGTGCTCCAGCCGCAGCAGGCCGCCCAGGTTGTGCTCCTCGCGGGTGCCGTCGAAGGTCGTGCCGTATTGCGCGCTGTACAAGGCGTTGGGGCTGGGGCCCTGGGCTGGCGTCACCGCGGCCTTGTCCGCCTCGGCGCTGACATGGTCGTAGCGCAGCCCCCATGTCAGCGCGGTGGCCTCGGCCAGTTGCGAGCGGGCCTCGAAATACAGGCCCGTCTGCGCGATGGTCACGTCGGGCCAGATCAGGAAACGCGCCCGCGCGGGATCTTCCGACTCGAGCATCGGGATCATGGCGGGCATCCCGGCAAAGACCGTGGCCTCGCGGGTGTTCGACTGAAGATCCACGCCCAGCTTGACGTCGGTCCCGCCAAAGCTCAGCTGCGCCTCCAGCTTGCCGCCCGTGGTGTCGGAGGTGGCCGGCGTGCGCATGGCCATCATGCCCGCGGGCCGCAGGGAGTAGTTGTCCATCACGTGATCGACGGCGCTGTGGTAAATGGTGCCCTCGATGCGGGTCAGCGCGCCGGCGTCCACGTCCACCCCGCCGCGCAGGCGGTAGATCACCGTCTCGTCGAAGGGGCTGTCCATGCCGGCCCCCGGAAACAGGACGTCCTCTGCCAGGTCGTATTCGGCATCGAAGGCCAGGTCGACGCCCGCGCCCGCATATCCCAGGGTCAGCCCCGCGCTTCGCTGCTCAAGGGCGCTGCGCACCTCGCGCCCCGAGCCGTCCCGATAGTTATCGGCCGATTTGACCTCGCCGGCGCCCTGCAGGTAGAGGCCGCCGCCCAGATCTTGGGTGAAACGCCCCGCCGCATCGGTGCCGCCGCCATTGCTGGCCAGCCCGGCGCCGAAATGGCCCGTGAAGGCGTCTTCCCCCGCCAGATCGGGCACGCCACGTTTCAACAGCACCGTGCCGCCGGAGCCGCCGGGGCCGTGGGTGACGCTGGCATAGCCCTTCTCGACCACGATCTCGTCGGCGCGGTGGAACGACGCCATCGCGGTCGGCGGGTCCATCCGGTTGGGACAGGCGCCGTAGGTGAAGGACCCCGCGTCGATGATGTTGAGCTGGTTCTGCTGCTGGCCCCGGATGACCAGTTCGAGCCCGTGCCCCCCCATGCGCCCCGAGGTCACCCCCGGCACCGCGCGCAGAAGCGCGCCGCCATCGACGGCGGGCGGCAGCGTGAGGGCGCCGGGATCGAGCATGGTCGACATCGGGCCATCGGCCCGGCGCATGTCCTCGATCACGATGGGGTCAAGGACGATGGGGGCTGCGGGGTCGGCGTCCTGCGCCGGGGCAAGGCTGGGGATTGCGCTCATCAGGAAAGCGGACGTGCAAAGGCACGTCGTTTTGCGAAGTGTCATCTTGGTTTACTACCGTCTTGTCGTACAGGTCATGAGGACGACCGCGCAGGGGCTCCAGTACGGGCCCGCGTGCCGGGCGGTCGCGCGAATGCCGAAAATCAGACGGTCTGCGGCGGCCCGCGAATGCTGTCGAGGTGCCGGCCCGGCCGGCCCCGTGTCTGGGCACCGCAGGGAAACCGGTAGCGCAGGCGCATGGCAAGGCGCTGCCCGGCCGGATCGCCGGCGGTGACCGCCGGCATGGACGCCGGCACAAGGCACAGGGGACAATGGCCCGCATGATGGTCCTGCCCCGGCGCACCGCCGGCGGCGCCCGCCTCGGACAGGGTGATGGTTTCCGTGCCGCCGTCGCTACAGATGACGAGGGTCAGCCCCGGGCCGGCCCCTGCCGCCACAGCCGTCGCCGGCAGGAACGCGGCCGCCACCTGCACGCCAAGCAGGGCGGCCAGCAGAAGCGCCAGCGAACCGTTCAGACGGGCACATATGCGCGACCGGGACATCATCGGTCTGTTCTTCTTACACGATAGCGTGATCTGGCAAGCGGAAATCGCACCCGCCACCGCCGTTCCACGCGCCATGATGTCGCGTTCTGTCGAAGGCGCCGCTCATGGACCGCCCGCCCCGGGGCGTCCGGTCCTCGCCTCCCTTGGCTCGCTCTAGCGGATCATCTCGTGGCAAGCTGGGCGAAATCCGGCTTGCCGCGAAACACCCCGCAATGCACGGCATCGCGGCCGGTCGCGCCTGCCGCGCGCAGGGCTCGGGATTTGGGCAATGGCGGCCCCTGCAGCTTTGCATGGTCCTCTGGATCCCCGGCCGCGCAGCCATAGGGGCGACATCTGGACCGTTGCAGGCAGGGCCGATCGCGATCGCGACCGCGCTCCCACCTCCGCGAGAGCATTCATGGATGGGGCGTTGGGCTGATGAGCGTTCTCCGCGTCTTTCAAACGTGGATGATATCCGCCTTCAGCGATTTCAGGATCACCAGCACATCTTCGCGGGTTTCCGTGTCATATCCCAGCGCTTGCATCGTTGTGACGATGTCATCGACCGCAGCATCATATTCGGCATCGTCGATCTCCATTCCGCTATGGATCTCGGTCATGGACCGCCCTTCGTAGCTTTGGGGACCACCGCTGCCCTGGGAAAAGAACATGCAGGTATGCTGCTTGATTTCCTCCACGCGGTCCGGTTGGTCGAGATAGGGAAGGAAGCGATCCTTGATGGTCGGGTTCTGCATGTGCGCGGCGACAGTTCCATCAACGATCCTTCTGATGCCGGGATAGCCGCCGAGGCGCTCATAGAGCGTGACGGTGCCAAGCTTTTGTCCAAGGGATGTATTCATGATGCGGTCCTTTCCTGATTGCTTCGCCGCGCCGTTCGCGGCGTGCGGCTTCGGGGGCGGCGCGATCCCGGAAAAGCATGCCATCCGCCCGAAACGCCGGGCCAGTTCACGGACTGAATCGCGCCCGATACAGTTTCTGAACTGGCCTTGAACCGGCCACCCGTGTCAGGGTCGAGTCCCGGAGGAGGAAGGCCATCATGACGAACGCGAGCTATCGGCAGTTTTGTCCGGTCGCAATGGCGGCGGAAATTCTCTGCACACGATGGACAGTCGTGCTCCTGCGGGAGTTGGTCGCCGGATCCACGCGCTTCAACGAGTTGCGCCGTGGTGTGCCGCGCATGTCCCCGGCCCTCCTGTCCAAGCGCCTTCGGGAACTGGAAGAGGCTGGGATCGTGGTCCACGAAGAGCGGGAAGGCGGAGCTTATCGCCTTACCGCGGCGGGCCGGGATCTTCAGCCGGTGGTGGAGGCCATCGGTCTCTGGGGTCAGAAATGGGTGGAAGCAGACCCCTCGCTTGAGAATCTCGACCCCGAGCTTCTGATGTGGGACATGCGCCGTAATCTCGATACCGATCCCGTGCCAGCCATGCGGACCGTGATCGAGTTCATCTATCCCGAGTTACCGCCGTCTCAGCGCAATTGGTGGCTCATCGTGGAACCGGACCAGAGCGTGGATCTTTGCCATATCGATCCGGGCTTCGACGTGGATCTCTACGTCACGGTCGATCTGCGCACGATGACGGAAATCTGGATGGGCCTCAGGACGGTCGCGACTGCGATCAGCGACGGGGCCCTGTGCCTGGTGGGACGTACCGAGCTTGCCAACACCATGCAGTCATGGCTGGGTCTGAGCCCCTTTGCGCAGCAGAAGAAGCTCGCGACGTAAGCGCGCTGTTCGAAATCGGCAGTGCCTGAAAAGACGTCGGGGCCTCCCTCCAGCGATGTCCGGTTGTGAGATACGCCGGCAAGAGGGCCGGAGCCGCGCGAACCGGTTCGCGGTGAGGGAACCCTGAGCGCGGGGCCGTACCGGGCCACACGCTAATCACGGGTTTCCGCCAAGGCGAGATCAGCTCGCCTTGGCGCGGATCCCGCTTTCGGACGCCTCGGCCGGCACCAGCGCCTTGAGCACCTCGGGCATGTCCAGCACCCCCACCTGCGCACCGTCGCGGGTGACCACGAACCGGGCGTCCATCGCCCCCGCGGACTTGGACAGCACGGTCTCCAGCGTGTCGTCGTGATCCACCTCCCTGGCGTCCGCCGGATGCGGCTCCGTCTCCCGGCGCATCACCGAGCGCACGCGCAGCACGCGGGCGCGATTGATGTCCGAGATGAAGTCCACGATGTAATCGTCGTTGGGCTCCAGAAGGATCTTCTGCGGTTCGTCCTGCTGCACGACGTAGCCGTCCTTCAGGATCACCAGGTGATCGGCCAGCTTGAGCGCCTCGTCGAGGTCATGGCTGATGAACACCACGGTCTTTTGCAGTTCCGTCTGCAGTTCGAGCAGCAGGTCCTGCATGTCCGTGCGGATCAGTGGGTCGAGCGCCGAGAACGCCTCGTCCATCAGCATCACCGGCGCGTCCGAGGCCAGCGCGCGCGCAAGGCCCACGCGCTGCTGCATCCCGCCCGACAATTCGTGCGGGTGCTGGTCGGCATTGCCGCCGAGCCCCACGCGGTCGAGCCACTTGCGCGCCTTTGGCTCGTAGTCCGCGCGCCGCTCGCCGCGGGTGGCGGACGCGAGCGCGGTGTTCTCCAGAACGGTGCGGTGCGGCAGCAACGCGAAGTTCTGGAACACCATCGACATGCGTTCACGCCGCATCAGGCGCAGCTGCTCCTGCGAGAACGACAGCACGTCCTCACCGTCAAGAAGGATCTCGCCGGCCGTGGGTTCGATCAGGCGGTTGAGGTGGCGGATCAGCGTGGACTTCCCCGACCCCGACAGGCCCATCATCACGGTGATGTCACCCTCGCGCACCTTGGTGTTGATGTCGTTCAGGCCCAGCACGTGGCCGGTTTCCCGCTGAAGCTCGGCCTTGCCGAGCCCCTCCTCGCGGACGCGCTTGAGCGCGTTCTGCGGCTCGGGCCCGAAGATCTTGTAGAGGTGCTTGATTTCCAGAAGGGTTCGTTTCTCGGCCATCGGATCGTCCTCAGGATTTGTGGGTCGTGTTGATGCGGGCCAGCGATGCCTTGGTCACGCGGTCGAGGATGACCGCCAGCAACACGATGCCCAGGCCCGCGACCAGCCCGACGCCCAGTTCCAGGTTGCGGATGCCGCGCAGGACCAGCACGCCAAGGCCCGGCGCCGACACCAGCGAGGCGATCACGACCATCGCAAGGCTCATCATGATGGTTTGGTTCACGCCCGCCATGATGTTGGGCAGTGCCAGCGGCACCTGCACGCCGAACAGTTTTTGACGGTCGGTCATGCCGAAGGCATCCGCCGCCTCGATCACGCTCTGGTCCACCATGCGGATCCCGAGGTCGGTCAGGCGGATCACCGGCACGATGGCATACAGGATGATGGCGATGCCGTAGAGCTTCGGCTCGGTCACACTGAACAGGAAAATCAGTGGAATCAGGTAGACGAAGGGCGGCAGCGTCTGGAGCATGTCGAGGATCGGGATCGTCGCGCGCTGCATGGTATCCGAGCGCGACATGGCGATGCCGATCGGAACGCCCAGAAGCACGCATATGAAGGCGCACACGAAGATGATCGCCAACGTCTGCATCGCGTAGTCGTAGTGGTCGATGAAGGCGAGCCCGAAGATCGAGACCGCGACGAAGGCCAGGAGCCCCCAGGAGCGGGACACGGCCCAGGTGATCGCAAGCAGGATCGGGATGACGATCCACCAGGGCGTGTTGAGAATACCGTAAAGCGCCCCGTCCAGCGCCCAGGACAGGGGCTGCGTGATCGGGTCGAGCACGAAGGACAGCGCGTCCTTCACGGCGAGAAAGCCGCGTTCCAGCCCGAGCGTCAGTTCCCGCGATTGCGGAAAGGCCGGGCAGGAATCGTTCAGCGCGTCCATCGACGGGAACGGAAGCTCCCAGATCGTGGGCGCCACCGCCTCGCCGCCGCTCGACTGCGCGGCCAGATCGGCCAGCGACGTCGGCGCGCTGCCGCCGGAGGCGCCGCACCAGCCGTCGAGGCCGAGGCTGCTGAAAAGCCAGTCGTATGTTGCCATTCTTGTTACCTCCCGGCCTTGTTAGGCGGCCGTCTTCTTATATGACAAGGCGAGGCCCGGCACCCGGGCCCCGCCTGCTTGCGCATCGTGCGCGCTCAGCCCTGATCGAGCAGGTTGGAGAGCTTCGCGCGCGCCTCGTCGTTCAGCCAGCCCGACCACACGTCCTGATGGTTCTGCAGGAAGTAGGCCGCGACCTCGTCGGCGGAGGCGTTGTTCTCGTCCTGCCAGGCGAGCAGGCCGCTCATCGTGTTCGTCTCGAAGGTCATGTTCGAGAAGAACTCGGTCACCTCGGGGTTGGTCTCCGCGAAGTCGCTGGTCACCGAGGTCAGGATCGGCGCCGCCGGGAAGTCGGAGACACCGGGGTTGTCGGTGTCCGGGTTCTGGTTGCGGGCGTGCACGTCTTCCTTGACCGGGCCGAGATCGACGCGGGTCATGTCGTATTTGCCCATCGGCACGGTCGGGCCCCAGTAGTAGCCGAACCAAGGCTCCTGATCCTCGACCGCCGAGCCCATCGAACTCGCCAGCGTCTCGCCCGAGCCGTGGTCGAAGACCTCGATGCCGGCCGACTCGATGTCGAGCGCCGCGGTCAGGTTGTCGGACACCACGCGGCAGCCCCAGCCGTCGGGGCAGTTGTTGAAGCGCCCGCCCACGAGCTCGGGGTTATTCATGACGCCCTCGATGGTCGTCAGCTCGGGGTGCTCCTCGGCGAGGTAGGTCGGAATCCACCAGCCCTCGACGCCGCCGGGCTCCAGCACGTTGGCGACGCGCTGCATGGTGCCGCCTTCCTCGAGCTTGCGGTAGGCCTCGCCGGCCGAGTTCAGCCAGAGGTTCGTGACCACGTCCGGCTCGCCGTTCTCCGAGACGGAGGTGACCGCCGGGATGGTGTCGGAGGGCACGAGCGCCACGTCGCAGCCGTAGCCCTGCTCAAGCAGGAACTGCGCGATCTCGGTGGTGACGTTCGCCGCGGCCCAATTCATCTGCGCGATCGACACCTCGCCGCAGTCTTGAGCATAAGCGGCGGAGGCCATGGGCACGGCCAGGATGCTCGCGCCAAGAAGCTTCGTCATTCGTTTCATAATTGGTCCTCATGTTTCGTGTCGGTCGTCATTTGCGGGCCGTGCCGGCTCACGCGGCGCGGCCCGACGCGGCCAGTCCCGCGTGCCGCGATGCAGCGTGCCGGTGGCCAGCCGGTGACGAAATTATTTAGGAGTGCTGAAGATTCAAGGCGATAATTCGGCACAGCAGGCGGCGGGATCAAGTCGAATCGGGCTGAAATTCTGAGATTTTCCCAAATACGGCCAGTTGCGCGGCCCGTGACTGCTGCTTTCGTGCTGTGAAATACTTTTTTTGAGTTTGCTCGACATACCCCTGTCAACCAGCCTTGCCGCGACGTCATGGCAGCCACGTCTTGCACCGTGACGCCCTGCGACAGTGGCCCCGCGCAGCTGCGTGCCGAGGGACAGGGGCTGTCAGAACGGCCCTGTCAAAGCGGCCTTTGCAGCAGGGCGATGCCCGCCCCGGCCAGCAGCAGGGCCGCCGCCGCGACAAGGCTGACCCCGATGCTTCCGAAGACATCCCCCACCAGTCCGGCACCGTAGGGCCCGATGGTCTGCGCCACGGCGAAGATCACCGTGAACAGGCTGATCGCGCGGCCCCAGCTCTCTGGCGGCAGGTTCTGGCGCGTGAAGTTGGTGACAGCCCCGGGCGCCATGAATACCGAAAGGCCGAACACGACCGCCGAGATCAACAGCGCGGCGTCGTTGGGCAGCACGACGGGCAAGGCCGACCCGATGGCGATGCTGATCAGGATCAGGGCCAGGGGCACACCCGACGCGTGGCGCGCGAACACCGGCCGCCAGACCAGCGGCGAAAAGCAGATGCAAAGCCCAAGGACGACCCAGACAAGGGCGATGAAACCCGCGCCGGCGGCCTGCTCCGTCATCCATGCCGACAGGAAGGTGAGATAGACGATATAGCCCATCCCGAACCCGGCATAGCCGGCCATTTCCGGCAGCATGCGGGCAACCGGCAACCGCCTGGCGGTGGCCCCGGATGGCACGGGCGTGCGCATCTGGAAGGCTGCCCAGAGGCCCAGCGGCAGCACCGCCAGGCTGACCAGGCCGATGGCGATCCAGCCGGCCGGCCATGCGCCGGGGCCATGGGCGTCAAGCATCAGCGGCAGCGCCGCGCCGGACAACACGATGCCCAATCCCCCGCCCGAGCCGAAAAGGATCGCGATCGCCAGCGCGTTCCGCCGCGGATCGTCGCGATACAGCCCGGCCGTCAGCGCGCCGGCGGTGGAAAAGGACATGGCGCCAAAGACGCCGGCCAGGATGCGGAACAGCGTCTGCCACCACAGCGTGGCATCGAGCCCGGTGGCCAGAAGTGCCAGCGTGGTGGTGACCAACCCGAAGGCGAACAAGCGCCAGGGCGGGATCCGCCGGATCAGCAGCATGGTCAGAACCGCCCCGGCGATATAGCCGAGCGCGTTGGCCGTGTTCAGCCATCCCGCCTGCGCGAAATTCCACCCCATCTCGGATTTCATCGCGGGCAGCAAAAGGCCGTAGGCGAACCGGGCAAAGCCGTTCGTCACCGTCAGGCCCAGCGCCAGACCCGCCAGCACCAGCCCAGGGCGGGCCGGGACGGCACTCAAGGTCGGATCTCCGCGGAGGCGGGCAATAAGGACATGGTGCTTCTTGCTGAGTCAGGCGTTTCGAAGTGGGCGGCAACCGGCGCAAAGTGCCAACGTCACCGCCTTCGATCAAGCCGTTCGGAGTCCGCCCTTCACCCAGGCCGTCCAACGTCGTGCCGGGGTCACTTGAGCCCCGCGCGCAGGAAGGCCTGCACGAACCGACGCTGGAAGATCAGAAACGCGGCGAACAGCGGAAGTATCACCATCACCGTGGCCGCCGAGATCACCGAGATGTTCACGCCATTCTCCGGGGCGCCGAAAATCGACAGGCCGACAGTGACCGGGCGTGTCGTCTCCGAGTTGGTCACCACCAGCGGCCAGAGGAAGTTGTTCCAGTGGGTCGCCACGGAGACCAGCGCATAGGCAAGGTAGGTCGGCCGCGCCGCAGGCACGTAAACGCGCCAGAGCACGCCCAGAAGGCTGCACCCCTCGACGCGGGCCATCTCGTCCAGCTCCTTCGGCACGGACTTGAACGCCTGGCGCAACAGGAAAATGCCGAAGGCCGAGGCCATGTAGGGCGCGCCGATCCCGATGATGCTGTCGAGAAGCCCCAGGCTCGCAGCCACCCGGTAATTCTCCACGATCAGCACCTCGGGCAGGATGAAGAGCTGCAGCAGCACCAGTATGAAAAGCGTGTCCTTGCCGCGGAAATCGACCTGCGCGAAGGCAAAACCCGCCAACGTGCAAAGGATGAACTGGCCGATCAGGACGGAGGTCACCAAAAGGAAGGAGTTGAGGAAATAGCGCAGCCACGGCGCGCCGTCCCAAGCGGTGCGGAAGTTTTCAAGCGTCCAGGGCGCGGCCAGGTTGAAGTTCACCGCATCGGTGCTGGTGTGGAATGCCGCCCAGACCGCGAAGACCAGCGGAGAGATCCACAACACGGCCAGCACCAGCGCGAGCCCGTTTTCGATACGTCGGCCAAGGCTCATTGGTAATGCGTCCTGCGGTCGAGAACAAAGAACTGCACCGCGGCCAGCGCACCCAGCACGGCCAGCACCAGCACGGTCATCGCAGCGGCGGCGGGGGCGTCGAAGAAGGCGAAGGCGTTTTCCCAGATGTAGTAGAGGATCAGCTTGGAGGAATCGAACGGCCCGCCCTTGGTCAGGATGAACAGGTGATCGATGAGCTTGACCGAGTTGATCAGCGCGTTGATGAGGATGAACAGCGTCGTCGGCATAAGGAGCGGCAGCACGATACGACGGGTGTAGGTCCAGCGGCTCGCCCCTTCGATGTCCGCGGCCTCCTTGAGGTCCGGCGGGATGGTCTGCAGCGCGGCGAGGTAGAAGATCATGAAAAAGCCCGCCTCCTTCCAGATCGTCACGGCACAGATGGCCCAGAGCGCGGTTTCCGGCTGGCCCAGCCAGTTGACCGACGGCGCGCCGAAAAACGCGCCGATCTGGTTCAGAACGCCGAAGCCCGGCGTGTAGAAGAACAGCCAGAGGTTGCCCGCGGCGATCATCGGCAGAACGGTCGGCGTGAAATAGGCGGTGCGCACGAAGCTGCGCGCGGGGATCTTCGAGTTGGCCCAGAGCGCCATCGCCAGCGCGATGACGATGGAGGCCGGAATGGTGACGGCCGCGTAAAGGAGGTTGTTCTGCACCACCGTCCAGAAGGTCGGGTCATCGAACAGCCGCTCATAGTTTTCCAGCCCGACGAACTCGGACGGGTTGCGGCGCGTGCCGCGGGAAAAGGCCGAGGTCCAGACCGTCGCGAGCGACGGGAAGAAGGCGAAGGTGGACAGCATGACCAGCGCAGGCGCCAGCAACAACCAGCCGTGTATGGCGCGGCGGCGCTGCATGAGCGCCATGTGGGGGGCCGCGTGTTCTGTTGCCTGTGCCATGAATGGCCTCGTCGCGGGAAGGGGCGGCGCCGGACAGGGCCCCGGCGCCGCCGCGGGATCAACCTGTTACCGGTAGGCGGCCAGCAGGCGCTCGGCGGCCGCCTGCGCCTCGGCCAGCGCCGCCTCGGGCGATTTCGCGCCGGTCAGCGCGGCCTGGATGGCGTTGTTCAGCCCCTCGCGCACCCGGGCCGTCTCGAAGGTCGAGAACTCGGCGACGGCGTGCCGCAGCTGGTTGCGTGCCACCAGCGCCGGCGGGAACTCCTCGGTGTAGGCCTTCAGCTTCTCCGTCTTGTAGGCGGCCGGCGAGACGCCCATGTAGCCCGTCTGGATCGACCATTCCGCGGCCTGCTCGGGGGCGGTCATGAACTTGATCAGCTCAAGCGCGGCCTGGCGCTCCTCGTCGGTGGCGTCCTTGAAGATGTAGAAGTTGCCGCCACCGGTGGGCGAGCCCAACCGCTCCTTCTTGGGCAGCATGGCGACGCCGAAGTCGAAGTCGGCGTTGTTCTTGACCGCTGTCAGGTTGCCGGTGGAGTGCCACATCATCGCAGTCTCGCCTTCGAGGAAGGCCTGGCGCAGCGTGCCCCACTCGACCGTGCCCTCGGGCATGATGCCGTGCTCGGTCGAAAGCGATTTCCAGAATTCCAACGTCTCGACGACCTTGGGATCGTCGAAGCGGGTGGTCAGCCCGTCGCCGGCCATCAGCTCCTTGCCGTTCTGGATCGCCAGCGCCTGGAACATCCAGTAGGGATAGCCGGTGGACGGGATCATCAGCCCGTGGGTGTCATCGTCGGTCAGGGCCTTGCCCATCTCGACCATCTCGTCCCAGGTCCGCGGCGCCTGCTCGGGGTCGAGCCCGGCCTCGCGGAACATGTCCTTGTTGTAGTAGGCCACGATGGTTGAGCGCTGGAACGGCACGCCCCAGGTCTGGCCCTCGATCTCGGAGTTGGCCATCAGCGCCGGGTAGAAACCATCGAGCCAAGCCTTTTCCTGCTCGGTCTCGATCACCGCCTCGAAGGGCACGATCAGGTCCTGCTCGATCAGGTCGTAGGCGTCGATCGAGAACATCACGGCCAGCTGGGCGGGGTCGCCTGAGTTGAGCGCCGACAGCGCCTTGATGCGGGTGTCGTCGTAGTTGCCGGCATAGATGGCGTTGACGCTGATATCGGGGTTCTTGGCCTCGAAATCCGCCACGATCCCGTCGACCACCTGGGTGAGCGGGCCGCCTACGGCGATGGGATAATACATGGTCAGCTCGGTCTCGGCCGCGGCTGGATTGACAACCGCGGTGCTCGCAGCGAGCATGGCGGCGGCAGTTGCATAGCGAAGCATTTGGCCTTCCTCTTCAGTCGGATAAGGGTTGGGGGTGAAGCGCCTTGCGGCTATCACGGGGCGCCGTTTGGCGATGGTCCGCCCCGTAATCCTGCTGCGGGTTCTCCTCGACGCGGCCAGTGCCGGCGTCGAAGAGAACCCGGTGTTCGTCCGGTATGCCAAGCCCGATCTCGTCGCCCGGCTGCCAGTCTGCATGGCCCGGAACGCCCAGAATGAGGCCCCTCGCCGCGTCGTGGTCAATGACGACATGCGTCTGCGCGCCCAGATACTCGACCGCGCGAACCTGCCCGGTCAGGTCCGCGTGCCGCGGCTGCACGGCCACGATGTGCTCGGGACGGATGCCGATCATGCGCCCCGCGGCACCTAGCGCCGCGCCCTCGATCATGGCCATCGGCGGATCGCCGACGAATTCGGCGGCAAAATCACTGACCGGCCGTGCGTAGAGCCGCGAAGGCGTGTCCACCTGCTCGACCCGTCCGTCGCGCATCAGCACCACCATGTCCGACAGCGACATCGCCTCGGTCTGGTCGTGGGTGACGTAGATAACGGTAAGCCCAAGCTTGCGCTGCAACGCCTTGATGTCACGGCGGACGGCGTGCCGCAGCTTGGCGTCCAGGTTCGACAGCGGCTCGTCCATCAGGCACAGCGGGTGGCCCGAGACAACGGCGCGCGCCAGCGCAACGCGCTGCCGCTGCCCGCCCGACAGCGCCGCGGGCTTGCGCGCCTCGAGCCCTTCGAGCCCAAGCATCTCGACCGCCTGCGAATATTTCGCCTCGCGCTCGGCCCTGGGCACCTTGCGCACCTTCATGCCGAAGACGACGTTCTCGCGCACGCTGAGGTTGGGAAACAGCGCGTAGGACTGGAAGACCATCGAAAGCCCGCGCTGCGAGGCCGGCAGCCGCGTCACGTCGCGCCCGGCAATCTCGATCCGTCCAACCTGCGGCACCTCCAGCCCCGAGACGAGGCGCAGGAGCGTGGACTTGCCGCAGCCCGACGGCCCCAGCACCGAGACGAAACTGCCTTCGGCCACGTCGAGCGTAACATCGGCGACGCCCCCGCGCCCGCCCCAGCGGCGGCTCACGCCGTGCATGGCGACGAAGGCGGTCATGCGGCGGCTCCCGTCCCTATTGCGACGGTCACACGGCTTGCGAGCGGCTCCAACAACGCGTCGAACGGGGCGTCTGGCCGGCGGTCGAGCACGATCGCGTCCGCGTCGGCCAGCGTCCCGCCCACGGCGGCGGCGCGCCGCCCGAACTTGCTGTGATCGGCCACCAGGACCGAAGTGCGGCTGTTGGCGCGAATCTGCTCGCGCGCGCGCACCTCGGGTTCGTGGAAGTCCAGCAGGGACCCGTCGACATCGATCCCGCCCACCCCGAAAATGCCGAAATCGGCGCGGTAGGCAGAAAAGACGCTGATCGCCTCCTCGTTTAGGAAATCCCGGTCCGGCAGGCGCATCTCGCCGCCGGGCAGGATGATGCGATTGGCCGAATTCTCCGAAAGCGCCATCGCGGCGTTGAGGTTGTTGGTGATCACGGTCAGCGCCTCTTTCTCGGCCAGCGTCTGCGCCACCAGCGCTGGTGTCGTCCCGATCGAGATGAAGACCGTGGCCCCATCGAACACCGCCTTGGCAACCGCGCGGGCGATCTGCCTCTTGGCCTCGAAGTTGAGAGCCGAGCGCACGGCGTAGGGCATGTTGGCGCTGCCGTCGATGAACTCCGCACCGCCGTGCAACCGGCGCAGCTTGGTCTCCTCGCACAGGGCGTTCAGATCCCGCCGCACGGTATGGGTGGAGACACCGAGTTCCTCGGCCAGGGCATCCACCATGACCCGCCCGTGCCGCTGCGCCAACTCCAGAATCACCGACCGCCTGTCCATATGCGCTCTCCTTGTGCTCATATGAGCACGCGGCTGTGACACCGGTATGAAGATCACGGTCATTCACCGGGAATAGTCGCTGGCTGCTGGACCAACCGTCCTCCTGTTCGGGCAGCCCGCCGCGCCTGCCCTTTGCACCGGACGGAACGGTTCCTTCGGCCAAGACGGCGGCATGGTTCCGCCGGTAGAGAGGCTGTCGAACTCGATGGCCGGCTGCATCGCGCGGTAGAGGCCGTAGCCGACCGCGGCGGTCTCGAGCGCGGAGTTGCGCATCGCGGCGCGCCGCGCTTCGAGCGCCTCGAGCTACCGGTCGGCGAAGGCGGTGGCGCGATCGACCAGTCTCAGGATCATGGCGATGTTGAGATCGCTCATCGTCTCGGGCCTCCGTTCGCGCGCGCCTCCCCCTCTCTGCGCTCGCGCGCCATGGCATGCCAGCGCGCAAGCTCTTCGATTTCCATGGCCATCACCTCGGACGGCCTTCGCAGCCACCCGCTTCAACGTCCCTTCTCAGTGCGATTTGTACCGCGTTAAACGGCACTTAGCCGGTTCGCCCCGCGGGATGTTCTCGACGCCACCGCAGACGCTCCACGCCGGGCTCACCGGCCGATTTTCGCGCCCCTCTGCAATTTCACGCATCCTCGTTCGGTCCTTGCCGAACCCTTGTTAACGCCCTGTTTTTGCGGCCGCCTCCGCCTTCATCCGGCCTCTGCCGGCTTTCTGAAAGACCAGGTGTCAACGCACAGCCGGATAGACTAGGTCATAAAGGAACCGGTCGGCTGGTGCGGGCGGCGGGAGTCGAACCCGCACGGGCTGCGCCCTAGCGATTTTAAGTCGCTTGTGTCTACCATTCCACCACGCCCGCCCCGCATCCGCTGTTATGGTAGGGTAGCGCGCTAGTCAAGCTCGGCACTTGAGGGCTGCACTGGCAGTGCCGCAGCCTTCCTCATCGATCTTTTGCTGCAGACCGCGCTCAATGAGGTCGCATGGGAAGCCGTACTTTAACGAAGGCTCTTGAACCCACACTCAAATGGACACAGGTAAACTTTCTGAGGCGCTCAGCATGTCTTGCACCGCCCTTTTGTAGCGACCAAGAATTTTAAGTCACTTTCGCGCCACTCATGTGAATCCTGGCTGAAAAATGAATCATTTTCGAGCAGGAATGGTCAGTGCAACGTAAATTCTGGAAACCAACACATACCAGGATACCCTGCAGAATTTGCAATGAAAGTAATGCTAAATAATATTAACGACAGCCATAACTAAAACAGTTCATAAATTTAAGTAAGGATGATTTGTCAAATTTTGAAATCAATACGCAAGCGGCAAAAAATGTTAAATTAATACTCCTATTTCATCGCAACCCTTGGGATAATTTTTACACTTTTGCACGCTTTTTTACAACATTATATATCATTGAATGAATTGTTCAATAGGTATTTCCTCTCACATCCATATCACTTTTGAAATCGCCTCACTGGCATTCAAAAGGTATACAATTTTGCACAGAAATTTTATACATTTCTCCATACAAACTTCCTGTGTGCACGCAATCACCCAAGCCAAAAAGCAGCCGGATTTTACAAATTAGCTACAGCCATAAAAGACGTGATGACCTTCGTATTGAATTCTTTTTGTACTGATCAAAGGCCACTAGTACCAAAATAATTGAAAATAAGCCCCTATACCCGCATAAAACGCCCGGTGGGTCAAGTTTTCGGGAGTGCGAACTGTGAAAGCCTTAAATAATGGTCTATCCGACCTCGAACGGCCTCACCCATGCTCGACAAGGGTTTATAGCGCAAGGAGAATTCTTAAATTACTGAATTAGATTACGATTTCCACCCGAATAGGCGGGGGATGAACGGGGGCGCGGGTCGCTTTTTTGGTGACTTGCACTTGGTTGAAAACTTCTCTCAAGCGTGTTCCCGCATGTGTCCCACCTTGGTAGCAAAAGCCAAACAAGAGCGTTCAGGTGCCCATTTCATATCTGCCTGAAGGCTTTCCCGTACACGGAGCATCTCTCGGCGTGTTTTAATCAGGCATTTCAAGTCCCCTGTGTCCACCATTCCACCACGCGGGCCCGGTGGCGAAAATTACCCCCTGCGCCCGCGGTTTAAGCGTCCCGCCACGCCAACGCCGGGGCGGCGCGCCACAGGGCCAACGTCACTAAAGGCTTTTCTCCTGCGCCTCCAGCACCGGTAGAAGGTGGCGCTCGGTCAGCCAGGGATTGAGGTCGAGGGCCCGCCGCAACGCCACGATCGCCTCGGCCGGCCGCTCCAGCGCCACGAGGCTCAGCGCCTTGCCCGTCAACGCGCCGGTGTGCCGCGGGTTGCGCGCCAGCGCCCGCTCAAGGTCCGGCAGCGCGGCCGCGTAATCCTGCCGGATGAAATTGATGAAGGCACGCTGGTTGTAGCCCTCGGCATAGTCCGGGCAATAGGCCACCAGCGCGTCGAAGGCATCCAGCGCCCCGGCGTAGTCATAGGATTCGCGCCGCGTCATGCCTTCGTTCAGCAATTCCTGCGCGTAGTCGTCCGGCGCGTCCGTCCACAGCTCCCACATGCGGTTGGAAATCCGCTTGGCCGCGGCCTCGGTCTCGGCGGCGCGCACCTTGGCCACCAGGTCCGAAATCTTCGCCGAATGGTCCGGCGCCGGCGGGCAGTTCTCGGCTGCGGCCGGGCCCGCCAGGCAGAGCAGCAGCATCAATCCCCTCATGCGCCCATTAAACGCCCGGGGTGCCGTCTGCGTCAAATCACATCCGACACGGCGTTTTCCTTCACCGCCTCCATCGCCACGTAGGTCGAGGTGCTGGAGACATGCGGCAGGGTCGAGACCTTCTCGGCCAGCACGCGGCGATAGTCGCGCATGTCCTGCGTGCGCACCTTCAAGAGGTAATCGAAGTTGCCGGCGATCAGGTGCGCCTGCTCGATCTCGGGGATCCGGGCAACGGCGGCGTTGAACTCCGCCAGCGCGGCCTCGCGCGTGTCGTGCAACCGCACCTCGACGAAGCTGACGTGATCCAGCCCCAGGCGGATGGGATCGAACAGCGCCCGGTAGCCTGTGATCACGCCTGCCTTTTCCAGACGCCGCAGGCGCGCCTGCGTGGGGGATTTCGACAGGCCGATCTCGCGCGCCAGATCGGTGATGCTGATGCGCCCGTCCCCGGCCAGAACACGCAGAATCGCCCGATCGAACCGGTCCAGGTCGGGCTGCTCGTCTTGCATCGGGATTCCTCCGGATTTCGGGCCGAATGACCTGCGTATGGCGCTCTTTCGGGAAAACCACCTTACCTTCCGGTGTTAGGCTGGGTCAATCCACCTTGAGGAGGGGTCATGCCATACGACAGTGACATTCGCCGCGCGATCGACCTGGCCACCTATGCCGACGAGACCGAGACCATCAAGCGGCTGACCGAGGCCGCCGCGCTTGCCCCCGAGCAGCGCGCGCGCATCTGCGACCGCGGCGCGACCCTGGTACGCGATATCCGCGGACAATCCGACCCCGGCCTGATGGAGGTGTTCCTGGCCGAATACGGCCTGTCCACCGACGAGGGCATCGCGCTGATGTGCCTGGCCGAGGCGCTGCTGCGGGTGCCCGACGCCGAAACCATCGATGCGCTGATCGAGGACAAGATCGCACCCTCGGACTGGGGCAGGCACATGGGCCACTCCACCTCGCCGCTGGTCAATGCCTCCACCTGGGCGCTGATGCTGACGGGCAAGGTGCTCAAGGAAAACGACCCCAGCCCCGTGCGCCACCTGCGCGGGGCGATCAAGCGTCTGGGCGAGCCCGTGATCCGCACCGCCGTGGGCCGCGCCATGCGCGAGATGGGCCGCCAGTTCGTCCTGGGCGAGGACATCCAGGCGGCCATGCGCCGCGCCGCCGCCCAGGAAAAGAAGGGGTATTCCTATTCCTACGACATGCTGGGCGAGGCCGCGCGCACGGATGCCGACGCCACCCGCTACCACCTGAGCTATTCGCGCGCGATCACCGCCATCGAGGCGGCCTGCACCAACCCCGACACTCGCGACAACCCCGGCATTTCCGTCAAGCTCTCGGCGCTGCACCCGCGCTACGAGGTCGCCCACCGGGACGAGGTGATGGATGTCCTGGTTCCACGGCTGCGAGGGCTGGCGCTGCTGGCGAAATCCGCGCGGATGGGCCTGAACATCGACGCCGAGGAGGCCGACCGCCTGTCGCTCTCGCTCGACGTGATCGAAACCGTGCTCTCCGAGCCCGCGCTGGCGGGCTGGGACGGATTCGGCGTGGTGGTGCAGGCCTACGGGCAGCGTGCCAGCTTCGTGCTGGATTACCTGTACGACTTGGCCGTACGGCTCGACCGGCGGATCATGGTGCGGCTGGTCAAGGGCGCCTACTGGGACACCGAGATCAAGCAGGCCCAGGTCGAGGGCGTGGACGGCTTCCCCGTCTTCACCTCCAAGGCCGCCACCGACATCAGCTTCATTGCCTGTGCCCGCAAGCTGCTGCAGATGACCGACCGGATCTACCCGCAGTTCGCCACCCACAACGCCCACACCGCGGCCGCGGTGCTGGAGATGGCCGAGGATCGCTCCAGCTTCGAATTCCAGCGCCTGCACGGCATGGGTGAGGCGCTGCACGACATCATCCTGCGCAACGAAGGCACGCGCTGCCGCATCTACGCGCCCGTGGGCGCGCACCGCGACCTGCTGGCCTATCTGGTGCGGCGCCTGTTGGAAAACGGCGCCAATTCCAGCTTCGTCAACCAGATCGTGGACGACGAGGTGCCGGCCGAGGAGATCGCCCGCGACCCCTTCGAGGCGATCCGCGACGACCTGCCGAAACTGCCGACGGGCCCCGAGTTGTTCCTGCCCGAGCGCCGGAACTCGATGGGCTTCGACCTGGCCCACCAGCCCACGCTGGAGACGATCGAGGCCGCCCGCGGCCCCTTCGCCAGGCACGCGTGGGAAGCCGCGCCCCTTCTGGCCGGAGAGGTCCGGCCGCAGGCGCCGCAGCCCACCGGCAACCCCGCCGATCCCACCGATGCGCCCGGCACCGTGGCCTTCGCCAGCGCGGCCGACATCGAGACGGCCCTGGCCAACGCCCGGCCCTGGGATGCCCCGGCCGAAGAGCGCGCCCGCGTCCTGAACCGGGTGGCGGACCTTTACGAGGAAAACTACGGCGAGCTTTTCGCGGTGATCGCGCGCGAGGCGGGCAAATCGGTGCTCGATTCGGTCGCCGAACTGCGCGAGGCGGTGGATTTCCTGCGCTACTACGCGGCCAACGCGCCCGAGGGCGAGCCCGTGGGCACGTTCACCTGCATCAGCCCCTGGAACTTCCCGCTGGCGATCTTCACCGGGCAGATCAGCGCGGCCCTCGCCGCGGGCAATGCCGTGCTTTCCAAACCGGCCGAGCAGACCCCCTGCATCGCCCATGTCGCCGTGCGGCTGATGCATGCGGCCGGGGTACCCGAGACGGCGCTGCAACTCCTGCCCGGCACGGGCGAGGTGGGCGCGGCGCTCACCTCGGATCCGCGGGTCGACGGCGTGGCCTTCACGGGCTCCACCGAAACGGCGCGCAAGATCCGCAACGCGATGGCCGAGCACCTTGCCCCCGGCGCCCCCTTCGTGGCCGAAACGGGCGGGATCAACGCCATGATCGTGGATTCCACCGCCCTGCCGGAACAGGCCGTGGAGGCGGTGATCGAATCGGCCTTCCAGTCCGCGGGTCAACGCTGCTCGGCCCTGCGCTGCCTTTACGTCCAAGAAGACATCGCCGAGAGCTTCACCGAGATGCTGACCGGCGCGATGGACGCGCTGTCGGTGGCCGATCCGTGGTATCTGTCCACCGATTGCGGCCCCGTCATCGACGAGGAGGCGCGCGAATCGATCACCGAGCACATCCAGGCGGCCCGCGCCGATGGCCGCTTGATGCACGAACTCAAGACGCCGAACGCCGGCACCTTCGTTGCGCCCACGCTCATCCGGGTGGGCGGCATCGAGGATCTCGAGCGCGAGGTCTTCGGCCCGGTCCTGCACCTGGCCACCTACAGGGCCGACCAGCTTGACGCCGTGATCGCCGCGATCAACGCCAAGGGCTACGGCCTGACCTTCGGGCTTCAGACCCGGATCGACGACCGCGTCCAGCACGTGACCGAGCGTGTCACCGCCGGCAACATGTACGTCAACCGCAACCAGATCGGTGCCATCGTGGGCAGCCAGCCCTTCGGCGGCGAGGGCCTGTCCGGCACGGGGCCCAAGGCCGGCGGGCCGCATTACCTGGAGCGCTTCACCCGCCATCCGGCCCCCGACCTCGCCGGCCGCTGGCCCGACGCCATGCGCACGCAGGACGTGCAGCAGGCCGTTGACCGGGCCAACGCGGGCGGCGCCGAGCGGCGCCAGGACATGGTGCTGCCGGGGCCCACCGGCGAATCCAACCGGCTGACCACCCACCAGCGTCCCGCGCTTCTCTGCCTGGGGCCCGGGCCCGAGGCCGCGGCGGCCCAGGCAGAGGCGGTGCGAGAACTGGGCGGCGTCGCCGCGCAGGCCAAGGGCACCGTTGATCCCGAGGCGCTGCGCACCATGGGCGGCATATCCGGCGCGCTGTGGTGGGGCGATGCGGAGACCGCCCGAGCCCTCGACCAGGCGCTCAGCCAGCGCGCGGGGCCAATCCTGCCGCTGATCACGGGCCGGCCGGACACCGGGCACGCGCTCTACGAGCGGCACGTCTGCGTGGACACCACGGCCGCGGGCGGCAACGCCGCACTTTTGGGCGGGGTGGCTTGACGCCACCCCCCTTTCGCTCCAGCTTCCGCGCATGCTGCCCATCCGTGATCACAACCCGTCGCGGCAGACGCCCTATGTGACCTATGCGCTCATCGCCGTGAACGTGGTGGTGTTCCTTGGGTACTGGGCGCTCTTTGCCTCGCCGCGCGATCTCAACGCCTTCTTCATGCAATGGGCGATCGTGCCCGTGTTGGTCACCGAATACGGCACTTGGCATACGCTGCTGACCTCGATGTTCCTGCATGGGGGGCTGCTGCACCTGGGCGGCAACATGCTGTTTCTGTGGATCTTCGGCGACAATCTGGAAGAGGAAATGGGCCACCTGGGCTACCTGCTGTTCTACGCCGCCTGTGGCGTGGGCGCGGGGCTGGCGCATGTGCTGGCCGCCCCCATGTCGCAGGTGCCCACGGTGGGCGCCTCGGGAGCCATCGCGGGGATCATGGGCGGCTACCTTCTGCTTTATCCAAGGGCGCGGGTCGATGTGCTGGTGATCCTCATCTTCTTCGTCACCGTGGTCGCCGTGCCCGCCTGGGTGATGCTGGGGCTGTGGTTCGTGCTGCAACTTTTCCAGGGTGTAGGCGCCGACCCCTCGATGGGCGGGGTGGCCTACTGGGCCCACGCGGGCGGTTTCATCGTCGGCGTGGTGCTGACGCTGCCGCTTTTCATCCGCCGCGGCGGGCCCCGCTACTGGGGCCGCACCGACGGCCAGCCGCCGCATCCCGAAACCCAGTACACCTACGGGCGCACCCATATCCCGACAGTGAGGCGCAGGAAATGACCCGGCCGATGAAAGCCACCTGTCACTGCGGCGCGGTCGAACTGCGCGTGCGGCTGTCGGACGGGCTGGCAACCGCGCGGCGATGCGACTGCAGCTTTTGCCGCCGGCGCGGGGCCGCCGCGGTCAGCGCGCCGCTCGACGGGGTGGAGGTGATCCGCGGGGCCGAGGCGCTGAGCCTGTATCAATGGGGCACGCAGACGGCCCAGCACTATTTCTGCGCAACCTGCGGCATCTACACGCACCACCGGCGCCGCTCGAATCCCAACGAATACGGCGTCAACCTTGGTTGCCTGGAGGGGATCAATCCCCGGGATCTTGAGCCCATCCCCTGGGTGGACGGCGTGAACCATCCCGCAGACTGCTGAGACCGCCGCGCCGCATTTTTGTCTCCTCGGCGCCGGTCAGCCCCGGATCACCTGCGCGAAACGGTCGAAGATCGCCTCGTTGGCGCAGATCACCTCGCCGCTGGACAGGATCTCTTCGCCCTCGGTCAGCGGGCCGACCAGCCCGCCGGCCTCGCGCACGATGACAAGCCCCGCCGCCAGGTCCCAAGGGTTCAGCCGCCGTTCCCAGTAGCCGTCGTAGCGGCCGGCGGCGACATAGGCGAGATCCAGCGCAGCCGATCCCCAGCGGCGCACCCCGGCGCAGGCGGGCATCAGGCGCGCCAGGTCCTGCAAGGTGGCGGGCAGGTCCGACCGGCCGCCGAAGGGCAGCCCCGTGGCGAAGATCGATTCGATCATCTTCGAGCGCCCCGACACCCGCAACCGGCTGTCGTTCAGCCAGGCGCCCTCGCCCTTCTCGGCAAAGAACATCTCGTCCTTGGCCGGGTCGAAGATGACGCCGGCCACGATCTTGCCCTTGTGCTCCAGCGCGATCGAGATCGCCCAGTGCGGCAACCCGTGCAGGAAGTTCGTCGTGCCGTCCAGCGGATCGACGATCCAGCGCCGCGTCGGATCCTCGCCGTCCTCGCCGCCGCCTTCCTCGGCCAGCCAGCCGTAGGTCGGCCGCGCCTCGCGCAGTTCCTGCTTGAGGATGCGCTCCGCGGCCAGGTCGGCGCGGCTGACGAAATCGCCGGCCCCCTTCATCGAAACCTGCAGGTTCTCGACCTCGCGGAAATCCTTTACCAGTGACCGCCCCGCCTTGCGCGCGGCCCGGATCATGATGTTGAGATTCGCACTGCCAAGCATGATCGGCTCCTTCGGCGGGTGACAGACCGCGCGTATACGCGCGCGTGTCCGGCCTTACAAGGGGCCCCTGCCCCTTTACGCTGCGGCCGCCCGGCCCCTAGGCTGCGGCGCGACGCACCCCCGACCGCGCAAGGAGACAGCCCATGGAAAAGGTCAGCTTTACCCGGATGAAGGACGGCACGAAAGAAGACTACGAGGTCCTGTCCCGTCAAGAGATCGAACACACCCGGCACACCGCCCGCCGGCTGCTCAAGGCACTGGTGGAGCTGGACGAAAGCCTGTCGGGCTACCAGATCACCCGACTCGGACATTCGCTGCAATCGGCCACCCGCGCCTGGCGCGACGGCGCCGATACCGACTGGGTGGTCGCCGCGCTGCTGCATGACATCGGCGACCTCTACGCGCCCTTCAACCACGACGAATACGCCGCCACGATCCTCAGGCCTTTCGTGCGCGCGCAGTGCACCTGGGTGGTGGAAAAGCACGGCGATTTCCAATTGGCCTACTACGGCCACCACGTGGGCGCCGACCCCGACAAGCGCGCGCGCCACCGCGGCAGCCCCTATTTCGACGACTGCGCGGAGTTCTGCGAACGCTGGGACCAGGCCAGTTTCGATCCCGCGTACGAGAACTTGCCGCTGGACCATTTCGCGCCCCTGGTCGAGGAGGTCTTTGCGCGCCCGCCCTACGATCCCGGCGTGATCCGCGACGGCGTCCGCGAACCCCTGACCGACGCGGCCCGCGCCGCCGCCCGCGGCTGACCGGCGCGGCGCATTTTCGCCGCGCGGCCGCTTTCCCTCCGCCCGCGCATTCGCTAAGGAACCCCGAAAGCAGATCACGGGGACTGTGACCATGGCGATGGACAAGACTTTCGACGCGGCCGAGGCCGAGGGCCGCCTCTATGACGCTTGGGAATCCGCCGGCGCCTTCGCCGCGGGGGCCAACGCCAAGCCAGGCGCCGAAACCTACTGCATCATGATCCCGCCGCCCAATGTGACGGGCAGCCTGCACATGGGGCACGCCTTCAACAACACGCTGCAGGACGTGCTTGTCCGCTGGCACCGGATGCGCGGCTTCGACACCCTTTGGCAGCCCGGGCAGGATCACGCCGGCATCGCCACGCAGATGGTCGTGGAACGCGAACTGGGCAAGGACGGCAAGAAGCGCACCGATTTCACGCGCGAGGCGTTCCTCGCGAAGGTCTGGGAGTGGAAGCAGGAATCGGGCGGCCAGATCATCAACCAGCTCAAGCGCCTCGGCGCCTCCTGCGACTGGTCGCGCAACGCCTTCACCATGTCCGGCGCCCCCGGCGCGCCGCCGGGGGAGGAGGGCAATTTCCACGACGCGGTGATCAAGGTCTTCGTGGACATGTACCACAAGGGCCAGATCTACCGCGGCAAGCGGCTGGTGAACTGGGACCCGCATTTCGAGACCGCGATCTCCGACCTGGAGGTCGAGAACATCGAGACGCCGGGCCAGATGTGGCACTTCAAGTATCCGCTGGCCGGTGGCGAGACCTACACCTACGTCGAACGCGACGCCGACGGCAACGTGGTGCTGGAGGAAGAGCGCGACTACATCTCCATCGCTACCACCCGCCCCGAGACGATGCTGGGCGACGGCGCGGTCGCGGTGCACCCCGATGACGCGCGCTATGCCCCCATCGTCGGCAAGCTCTGCGAGATCCCGGTCGGGCCGAAGGCGCAGCGCCGCAGGATCCCGATCATCACCGACGACTATCCCGATCCCGCCTTCGGCTCGGGCGCGGTCAAGATCACCGGCGCGCACGACTTCAACGACTACGAAGTGGCCCGGCGCAACGCCATCCCGATGTACCGGCTGATGGATACGAAGGCCCAGATGCGTGAGGACGGTGCCCCCTACGCCGAGGCCGCCGCCCGCGCCCAAGAGATCGCCCAGGGCGCCGAGTTCACCATCGAGGAGGTGGACCGCCTGAACCTGGTGCCGGACGACCTGCGCGGGCTGGACCGGTTCGAGGCGCGCCGGCGCGTGGTGGACCAGATCACCGACGAGGGACTCGCGGTGATGGTGGAGGTCCCGGGTCAAGCCCGGGACGGGTCGGCGGACGGTCCCGCCCCGGACACCGATCCGGGGCCTCACCGGGTCCCCTATGTGGAGAACAAGCCGATCATGCAGCCCTTCGGCGACCGTTCGAAGGTGGTGATCGAACCGATGCTGACCGACCAGTGGTTCGTGGACACGCACAAGATCGTCGGGCCGGCGATCGAGGCGGTGAAATCGGGCGAGGTCAACATCATGCCCGAGCAGGACCGCAAGGTCTATTTCCACTGGCTGGAGAACATCGAGCCCTGGTGCATTTCCCGCCAGCTCTGGTGGGGGCACCAGATCCCGGTGTGGTATGACGACGCCGGCAACGAGTATTGCGCCTTCTCCGAGGAGGAGGCCCAGGAAATGGCCCCCGGCAAGACGCTCACGCGCGACCCGGATGTCCTGGACACCTGGTTCTCGTCGGGGCTCTGGCCGATCGGCACGCTCGGCTGGCCCGAGGATACCGAGGCGCTGCGCAAATACTTCCCCACCACCACGCTGGTCACCGGCTTCGACATCATCTTCTTCTGGGTCGCGCGGATGATGATGATGCAATACGCCGTGGTGGGCGAAAAACCCTTCTCGAATGTCTACGTCCACGCGCTCGTGCGCGACGAGACCGGCAAGAAGATGTCCAAGTCCCTGGGCAACGTGCTGGACCCCATCGAATTGATCGAGGAATACGGGGCCGACGCCGTGCGCTTCACGCTGACGGCCATGGCCGCCATGGGCCGCGACCTCAAGCTTTCCCCGCAGCGCATCGCCGGGTACCGCAATTTCGGCACCAAGATCTGGAACGCCGCGCGCTTCGCCGAGATGAACGGCGCCACCGGCTCCAGCGGCGAAATCCCGCGCCCCGAGGCGACGGTCAACCGCTGGATCCTGGGCGAGACCGCCAAGGTGCGCGAGACCGTGGACGAGGCCCTGAACACCTTCCGCTTCAATGACGCGGCCAACGCGCTCTATGCCTTCGTCTGGGGCAAGGTCTGCGACTGGTACGTCGAGTTCTCCAAGCCGCTGCTGATGGAGGGCGACGAGGCCACCCGCGCCGAGACGCAGGCGACCATGGCCTGGGTAATCGACCAGTGCCTGATCCTGCTGCATCCCATGATGCCCTTCATCACCGAAGAGCTCTGGGGCACCCTGGCCCCCCGCGAGACCATGCTGATCCACGCCGACTGGCCCACCTACGGCAGCGAACTGGTGGATGCGGACTCCGACCGCGAGATGAACTGGGTGATCTCGCTGATCGAAAGCATCCGCTCGGCCCGGGCGCAGATGCACGTGCCCGCGGGGCTCTACGTGCCCCTGGTCGTCACCGATCTGGACGCGGCCGGCCAGGCCGCCTGGGACCGCAACGAGGCCATGATCAAGCGCCTGGCGCGGATCCGGGACCTGACCCGCGCCGAGCGCCTGCCCAAGGGCGCGGCCACCGTCGCCGTCGAGGGCGGCACCTTCGGCCTGCCGCTTGCCGACATCATCGATGTCGACAAGGAACGCGCGCGCCTGGAAAAGGCGCTCGGCAAGCTGGAAAAGGAACTCGGCGGGCTGCGCGGACGGCTGAACAATCCCAAGTTCGTCGAAAGCGCGCCCGAGGACGTCGTCGAGGAAACGCGCGAGAACCTCGCCCTGCGCGAGGAGGAAGCGGGCAAGCTGCGCGCCGCGCTGGAGCGGCTGAAGGAACTGGGCTGAGACACGGCGTCCGGCGGCCCCCTGACCGGACGGGCGCCGGGATCCCTGGCCGCAAATCCTCGCGCGCCGGCGCCTGCCTTGGTGGCTGGCCGATCCTTGCACATCCCTGCGCGATAGCTATACCTGCCCGCCATGACCGGACCGCGCTATACCGACCTCGTCCAGAGCCTTCCCGCCAACGTCCCCTTCGTGGGCCCCGAGGAACAGGAGCGGGCCCGGGGCGCGCCCTTCGCCGCGCGCCTCGGCGCCAATGAAAGCCTTTTCGGCCCCTCGCCCAAGGCGGTGGCGGCGATGCAGGCCGAGGCGCGGGAAATCTGGAAATACGGCGATCCGGGCAGCCACGACCTGCGCGCCGCCCTGGCCACCCACATGGGCGTCGCTCCTGAAAACATCCTAGTCGGCGAAGGAATCGACGGGCTTCTGGGCTATCTCGTGCGTCTGCTGGTCGCGCCGGGCGATGCGGTGGTGACTTCAGACGGCGCCTATCCCACCTTCAACTACCACGTCACGGGCTATGGCGGCGCGCTGCACAAGGTGCCCTACCGCGACGACCGCGAGGATCCGGCGGCGCTTTTCGCCAAGGCGGGGGAGGTGGACGCCAAGCTCGTCTACCTATCCAATCCCGACAACCCGATGGGAACCTGGCACGAAGGGGCGGAGATCGCCGCCGCCCTGGACGATCTGCCGGCGGGCTGCCTGTTGTTGCTGGACGAGGCCTACATCGAGTTCGCGCCGGACGGCACCGCCGCCGATATCGCGGCCGAGGACCCCCGCGTGATCCGGATGCGGACCTTTTCCAAGGCCTACGGCATGGCCGGCGCGCGGGTGGGCTATGCCGTCGGCGCGGCGGCTTTGATCCGCAGCTTCGACAGGATCCGCAACCATTTCGGCATGAACCGCATGGCCCAGGCCGGGGCGCTGGCCGCGCTGCATGACCGTGACTGGCTGGCCCATGTCCAGGCCGAGGTCGCCCGCGCGCGCGATCGGATCGCGCGGATCGCGGCGATGAACGATCTTGCCACCCTGCCCTCGGCGACCAATTTCGTCGCGGTCGATTGCGGCGCCGACGGCGCCTTCGCCACCGCGGTGCTGGACGCGATGGTTGCGCGCGGGGTCTTCGTGCGAAAGCCCTTCGTCGCCCCGCAGGACCGCTGTATCCGGATCAGCTGCGGCCGGCCGGAGGACCTGGAGGTGCTGGCGCGCGAACTGCCCCACGCGCTGGCGGTTGCCCGCGGATAGCGGCCTCTGCGCAAGTTTCCGCTCCGGCGGCGGGTCAATCCGCGCTATCATTCCGGCCATGCGACGCGGAAACCTGCCATCGGCCCCAAATTACACCAACGCCGCGCTGGTGATGGGACTGGTGAACCTGATCTGGATCTTCTTCGCGCTCTGGGCCGCCGTTGGGCTTTGGGCCGTCCTGGTGCTGGGCCTTGTCCTCGACAAGCTCATCACCCGGCTCGGGCGCCGCGCCTGAAGCGCTCAGGCCCCGCCGATGACCCGCGCGGCGGCCTCCAGGCCGCCCGTGCCATGCGGGATCTCCAACGCCGCCATCCCGGCGGCGACAGCCCCCAGCATGCCCTGGACCATGTGCGCGTTGACATGCCCCATGTGCCCCATGCGGAAGAACCCGTGCCAGGCCGGATCGCCCGGTTCGGCCATGCCCAAGCCGATCCCGAGGGTCACGCCCGCCTTGTCCTGCACCCAGTTGCGCAGGTCCGTGCCGTGCGGCGCACCGATCCTGAGGGCCGTCACCGCATGGCTGCGGAAGGCCGGATCGGCGACGTTGAGCGCCAGAGGACCGCCCTCGGCCCAGATATCGCAGGCCGCCCAGATCGCCCGGGCGAGCCGCGCGTGCCGGGCCCAGACGGCCTCCAGCCCCTCCGCGGCGATCATGTCCAGCGCCGCGCGCAGGCCGAACAGGTGGTGGGTGGGTGCTGTGCCGCCGAAATACTGGTAGAACAACGCGGGATCGGCCCGTGGGACCCAGTCCCAGTAACGGCTGACGCGCGCCATCGCCTCCCGCGCCGCCACCGCGCGGCCATTGAAGTAGACAAAGCCCAGCCCGGGCGGCAGCATCAGACCCTTCTGGCTGGCGGCCACGGTCACATCCACACCCCAGGCATCCATCTCGAAGCGGTCGCAGGCCAGCGAGGCAATGCAATCAGCCATCAGAAGCGCGGGATGCCCGGCCGCATCCATCGCCTGCCTGAGCGCCGCCAGGTCGTTGCGGATCGACGTCGAGGTATCCACATGCGTCGCCAGCACTGCCTTGATCTCGCCAGCGGTATCGGCGCGCAGGGCGTTCTCCAGACGGTCGGGATCGGCCGGGGCCTGCTTGCCGAAATCCAGGATCTCCACCTCGAGTCCCAGCCCCCGGGCGATCTCGGCCCAACCGTGGCCGAAGCGCCCGGTCGCGGGCACGAGAACCTTTTCGCCCGGCGCCACGACATTGGCCAGCGCCGCTTCCCAGGCCCCGTGGCCGTTGCTGATATAGATCGCCACATCGCCGCTGGTCCGCGCGACGGACAACAGATCCGGGGTCAGCCCCGCCGTCATCTCGATCAGCGGCCCCTCGTAGATGTTGGGCGCCGGCCGGTGCATGGCGCGCAACACCTCGTCGGGCACCACCGAGGGGCCGGGTATGGCCAGGTAAGGGCGGCCACTAGTTGGGCGCATGGGGTATCTCCTGAACTGCTGGCCGGAACTTTACGCCGTGCCCCGGCGGCGTCAATCGCCCTGGTCCCGCTTGTCCTGAGCCGCTGACCGGCCTAAATGGGCGCGGGCGGTGGCCGCCCGAAACGACGGAGTGCGCCGATCTCATGAAGTTCTACAAACGTCTCGCCGATTGGGAACAACGGCTACGCGCCTCCTACAACACGGATCTGTCCACGCCCGAGAACCGCCGCCGGGCGCATATCTACAACCTCTGGTTCGATCACGCCGTCCTGCGCAAGGTCTGGACCAACTTCTTCGAGGTGGCGCCGGGCGTCTACCGCTCGAATCAGCCGACGCACGAACGGTTCGTCCGGCTCAAGGCGATGGGAATCCGCACGGTCCTGAACCTGCGCGGCGCGGCCGGTGCGGCGCATTACCTGGTCGAGGAGGAAAGCTGCCGCCGACTGGGGCTGAACCTCGTCAACGTGAACCTTCAGGCCCGCCACGCGGCGCCGCGGGAGCATGTGCTGCGCGTGATCGAGGCCTTCCACGAGATCGAGCGCCCCTTCGTGATGCACTGCAAGTCTGGGGCGGATCGGGCCGGTTTCGCCGCGGCCATCTACCTCATCGAGATCGAGGGCCGGCCGGTGGCCGAAGCGCGCAGGATGCTGGGGCTGAAATACATCCACCTCAAGTGGTCCAGGACGGGCGTGCTTGACTACATCCTCGATCGCTACGCCGCGCGCCGGGCTGAAAGCGGCCTCCGCTTTTCCGACTGGATCGCCACCGAATACGATCACAAGCAGATGCAGGCTGACTACGAAGCGACCCGCCGCCGGCGCTGAAGGGTCAGTACCGGCGCGCCAGGCGCGCCGGATCGGCCCCGGCGAGATAGCGGATCAGCCGCCAGAGATTCCGCGCCCCCTGCCGCAGCCAGCCGGCCCGGCGGTAGCGCTCCGCGCTGGTGGTGACCGTGACGGGCAAGCGACACAGCCGCCGACCCAGGCGGCGGGCGATGGCCACGTCCTCCATCAGGGGGATATCGGGAAAGCCGCCGGCGGCGTCGTAGTCCGCCCGGGCGATCAACAGCCCCTGGTCGCCGTAGGGCAGGTGCAAAAGCCGCGCCCGCAGGTTGGCCCAACCGGCAACCAGCCGCGCGGCCGGCCCCGGCGCGTCGAATCGCAGTCGGAAATAGGCGGGCCGGCCCGTCGGCATGTGCCTCTGCACGACAGCGGGCCAACCGGGCGGCAGGACCATGTCGGCATGCATGAACAGCAGCCACGGCCCCCCGGCCCGCGCCGCGCCCCTGCGCAGTTGCCCCCCGCGAGAGGCCGGTCCCGAAACCACGACCGCGCCCGCCGCGTCTGCAATGCGCAGCGTGTCATCGCGCGAGCCGCCGTCCGAGATCACCAGTTCCCGGATCAGACCGGCCTCCAGCCCTTCGGCCAGCGCCGGCAGTGAACGGGCCAGCTCTTCCGCGGCATCGAGCGTGGGAATCACCACCGAGAGTTTCGCGCGCATCGCCCGCCCCCTGTTGTCGCAAGCGCCATGATCTATATTACAGGACGAGAGGCGACGGGAGACGGAATGGAACGCACGATCCTGGATATCTCGGGCAGCGAGGCCGAAACCCTCCTGCAGGGGCTGATCACCAACGACATCGCCAAGCTCGACCAGGGGTTGGTCTACGCGGCGATCCTGACGCCGCAGGGCAAGTACCTGGCCGATTTCTTCCTGCTCCGGCACGGCGACGACATCCTGCTGGATGTCGACGCGGAGCTTGCCCCGGGGCTGATGCAACGGCTCAACATGTACAAGCTGCGCGCCGACGTGCAGATCGCGGAAAGCGATCTGAAAGTGGCATGCGGCACCGGGCCTGCACCCGATGGCGCCTTCACGGATCCGCGCCATCCCGACATGGGCTGGCGCCTCTACGGCGCGGCGTCCGGGGATGACGGTACCGACTGGGATGCCATCCGCGTGGCGCACTGCATCCCGCAGTCGGGCATCGAACTGACACCCGATACCCTGATCCTGGAGGCCGGGTTCGAGCGCCTGAACGGCGTCGATTTCAAGAAGGGCTGTTATGTAGGTCAGGAAGTCACCGCCCGGATGAAGCACAAGACCGAATTGCGCAAGGGCCTTGCCCGGGTCGAGGTCGCAGGCGCCGCGCCCGTGGGCACCGAGATCACCGCCGATGGCAAGGTCGCGGGCACCCTTTTAACCCAGTCCGGCGGCCACGCGATCGCCTACCTTCGGTTCGACCGGGCCAAGGGGCCGATGCAGGCCGGCAAGGCCGAGGTCACCTACACACCGTGACGCTCGCCCCGCGGATCGAGGCGGCCCTGGGCGCGCCAGTGGCCCGGATGGTACCGCTGCACGGCGGCGACCTGTCCGAGGTACGCCGCATCGACCTGGCCGATCACCGCCGCGTGGTGGCCAAAACGGGCCCGCGTGTCGAGGCCGAGGCGCGCATGTTGCGCGCACTCGGGGATGCCGGCGCCCCGGCCCCGCACGTCCTGCACGTGGAACCGGGGTTGATCGTTCTGAACCATCTCGACGAAGGCGCCCCGGACGCGGCCGGGTGGCGCCAGTTGGGCCGTGCGCTCCGGTCGCTGCATGCCCACCACGCCACCCGATACGGCTGGGCAGAGGATTACGGCTTCGACCCGGTCGTCATCCCAAACCGGCAAAGCGGCGACTGGCCCCGGTTCTGGACCGAGAACCGGCTGCTGGCCGCGCCCGAAAGCCTGCCGCCGGACCTGCGCCCGCGGGTCGAGGCGCTCGCCGCGCGCCTGCCCGATCTGCTGCCCAAGGCGCCGGCGGCAAGCCTGCTGCATGGTGACCTGTGGGCCGGGAACGTGCTGTTCACCTCGGATGGCGGCGCGGTGCTGATCGATCCCGCGTGCTACAACGGCCATGCCGAGGTTGATCTGGCCATGCTCACACTTTTCGGCAGTCCGCCGCCGTCGTTCTTCGACGGGTACGGGCCGCTTGAGCCGGGCCACCGCCAACGGCAGGTCATCTATCAGCTCTGGCCCGCCCTCGTGCATCTGCGGCTGTTCGGGGCGGGCTACCGCGGTCTGGTCAGCGGCCTGCTGGACAGGGCCGGCGCCTGAGGTTCAGGCGCGTTCGGCGTATTCCATCGTCTCGGTGTTGACGACGATTTCCTCGTCCGGGCCGACGAAGGGCGGCACCTGCACCTTCACCCCGTTTTCCAGAACCGCCGGCTTGAAGCTGTTGGCCGCCGTCTGACCCTTGACCACCGGCTCGGTCTCGGCCACGCGGCAGGTGACTTTCTGCGGCAGCGTGGCATTCAGCGCCTCGTTCTCGTAGAACTCCACGGTGATCGTCATCCCGTCCTGCAGGAAGGGGCGGCGCTCGCCCAGGATCTCGGCGGGCAGAGAGGTCTGTTCGAAGGTCTCGGTATCCATGAACTGCAACAGCCCGTCATCCTCGTAGAGAAACTGCATGTCGCGCTGCTCCAGACGCACGCGCTCTACCTTGTCGGCGCTGCGGAAACGCTCGTTCAGTTTCGAACCGTTGCGCAGGTTGCGCATCTCCACCTGGGCGAAGGCCCCGCCCTTGCCGGGCTTGACGTGTTCGACCTTCACGGCCGTCCAGAGACCGCCGTTGTGTTCAAGCACGTGACCGGGCTTGATCTCGTTTCCGTTGATCTTGGGCATTGTGACGTAACCATGTCATTGGGTTGATAGGATTTGGCTCCACCCTATATCTGGGTGATCCCACCCGGGCAAGAGAACGAAATATCGTGCTGCAACCGCAGAAAGCCATGCGTCTGACGCATAGATGGTATGCAACAGCGCTCTATCCGAATCGATCAAACTTCGTCATAACTCCGGTTACGCCCAAAACACAAGAGCAATAAACCAAGGACGAAACATGCAGGATTTCGTTGACGGCACGGCCTTCAACAGCGAACAGGGTAACCGTGCTCGTAAACTTTTCGCGGCCGTCGTACTGGCCGCGCTGGACGATGCCATCTCGGATGACAAGAAGTATGGCAACGGTCCGGATCAGATCGCCCGTTGGGCGCGCTCGCGCGATGGCCGCGAGGTTCTTAGCTGTGCCGGGATCGACCCCAATGAACGTGTGGTCGAGGGCCTGATGGAATTCGTCGCCAAGGGCGTGCGCACCTCGGTTGCCCTGTCGCGCGAGGAAAGCGAGCGTCGCAATGCCGCCGCCATCGCCGCCTCGCAGGCCGAAGCCGCCTGATCCCCGTCTGGAAATCGCGAAAAATGGCCCCGCCGGTCCGGCGGGGCTTTTTCATGCGCTGAGACGAGTCGGCCCCGTGTGATGGCGCGTTGGGTTGACAGCGACCTTGGATGCCGCATGCGACCGGACACCATGCCAGTGATCGCGGCCACTGCCGCGGATCAATCCAGTTCGTGACTGGCCAACGCGCGGTGAATTTCCCGCCGCACGAGCTTGCGAACGTTGCGGGTGATCCGTTCGCCAAGCGCCCCCTGCAATTCCTCGCGCACGATCTCGCTGACCATGTCGCGCAGCGCCGCCTCGTCCAGTACGCCTTCGGCCACGATGGAGTCGTCGTCGCCGAACAAGTCGTCATCGGCTTCGGTCGCCGCCGCGTCCGGCTCGGCTGCCTCCTCGTGTCCGAACCACTCCCCGGCGCCCGCGTTTTCCCCACGCGTGGGGTGGCCCGGGTCATCGGAGCGATCCGCCGACGCTTCCTTGGCGGGCGTGTCGTGACGGCCCGTATCGGCCGGGGCCGAATCGCGCCGGCTGAGCGCGGAGACCGTCCCGGGATCACAGGATTCGTCCGAAGGGTCGTCGGGCTCCCAGTCCTCGTCGCGCGCGGCAACCGCGGCCTGCAAATCGGCGATACGCACGCCAAGGGGCGTCGCGTCCCCCTCGTCCGCGCCGGGGTACGCTTCCACGGTCTCGTCGCCTTCGCGCTCGGCGTGAGCGCTCTCGTCGTCCGCCTCCGCCCCAGCATCGGGAATGTCCACACGGGTTTCCAGCAGGACCGCCTCGGCATCGGCCCCCTGCTCGGGCGCCACGGCACCCGGAGCCTCCAGCGCGGCCTCGTTATTGTCCTGGGGGGCTTCCGCGGTCCCTTCCCAGGATTCCAACTCGGTCGCGAGTGGGTCCTCGATACCTTCAGCATCCGCAGCGGCGCTTTCGTCAATCCGCAGCGACGGCGTCAGAACCAGTTTTTCCTGATCTGCGGTCTTGCCTTCCTGCTCGGGCGGCGCTGGTCTCTCACGGTCTTCGGCCGAAACAAGACGCCGGATCGACGCGAGGACGTCCTCGATTTCCGCATTCGTGACGGGATCGGACATTGTTCTGCACCACTCTTGCCTCGCCTCACTCTACCCGCGCGAGAGGGGCCGCACAACAGATTAGGAGGCTTTTAGTCTTTGCCGAGGGCCCGCAGGACACGATCCAGTTTCCGTCCCTGCGGGCTCAGTTCGGCCGGCGCATCCTTGACCATGTTGTAATAGGCGCTGGCGTCATAGGTTTGGATCCCGAGATTGAGATCCTTCACGGTGAGTTCCCCGCGCGCCGCGAGCACCTGATAGGCGGCGATGTAGAGATCCGCCTGGGTAGAGACGACGCGCACGCGCGCATCCAGAAGATCCTGTTCCGCGTCCAGCACATCCAGGGTGGTGCGCGCGCCGAGCTTGGCCTCCTCGCGCGCGCCGCGGAAGGCGACTTCGGCCGCGCGCACCTGTTCGCGGCTGGCCGCCTGGGTGGCCCGTGCCGCGCGCAGCACGGCATAAGCATTGCCCACGTCCTGCGCGACCTGCAGCCGGGACAGGTGCAGCGCGCCCCGCTGGGCGTCACGTCGCGCCATCGCCTGCCGCTTGACGGAACTCAACAGCCCGCCCTGGTAGATCGGACCGCGCATTTCCACGCCGAGGCTACCGCTGCGGGTGTGGTCCGCGCCGCCCAGTTCCTCGCTTGCCCCGATGCGCCCGGTCAGGCTGATCGACGGCTTCATCGCGGCCTCGGCCGCCTTCACCGTCAATTCGGCGGCCGCGACGTCGTGCCGCTCTTTGAGCACGTCGGGGTGCTTGCGCACCGCAATCGCCTTGGCCGCGTCCTCGTCGCCGGAGAGATCAGGCAGTTGCCGGGGCTGGCGCAGATCACCGGGCGGCCGGCCCACGGCCACGCGGAATTCCTCGACCGCCTGCTTGAGATCGCCCCTGGCGCCGGCCAGGCCGCTCTGGGCTTCGGCCAGACGCGCCTCGGCCTGGGCAACGTCCGTGCGCGTAACCTCGCCCACGTCGAAGCGGTCGCGTGCCGCCTGCAGTTCCTGCCTGAGCAGGCGCAGGTTGTTTTCGCGCAGCGACACGAATTCCATGTTGCGCCGGACGTTCATGAAGGCCCGCACGGCCCGCAGCAGCACCTGCTGCTCGATGCTGCGCAGGGTCTGGCGGGTCACAAGGACCGTTTCCTTCGTCGCTTCGATCTGGAAATCGCTCTGCCCGAAATCGTAAAGCAGAAGGTCGGCCGATATGGCCAGTGTCGCATCAGTCGAGGACGTATCAGTGGTGACGCCGCCGATCTCACGCTCGCTGAAACTGCGGGTGACATCCGCCGACCAGTTGACGATCGGCCGCAGATCCGAGACCGCCTGCGCAACGTCCTCGTCCGCCGCACGCAGGAGCGCGCGGTTCTGGTCCAGGAGGTCGCTGTTGCGGTAGGCACTCACAAGCGTGTCGGCCAGGCTCTCGGCGCGGGCCGCCCCGGACACGGCGATCGAAACGGCCATCGCCAGAAGCAGAAGGTGAAACCGCAAAAGGGCACTGACCTGTTTCATCGGCTTCCGTCCTTCCATTTCCGCGTCACAGGCTGAATGCCTTTTCACGTTCGAACCCCGGCAGCACCGGCGCCCCCGCGTGAAAGCCGAACCGCCAATTGACATGCCCGTCGATCTTGTAGCCGATCCGGACGACGCCGAGAGTGCCTTCCGTGAAAAGACAGGCGATGCGGCCGCCATCCCGCAACTGGCCCAGCAGGCCGTCGGGCAGCTGCTCCACCGCGCCCTGGATCGTGATCACGTCATAGGGCCCGTGTGCGGGCGCCCCTTCGGTCAGGGGCGCCTCCTGGACGATGACGTTGTCGGCGCCCGCCTCGGCCAGGAGCGCCTGCGATTCCGAGGCCATTTCGGGATCTTCCTCGACCGCGACGACGGCCTCGCCGATACGCGCGATCACGGCGGCCGAGTAGCCGAGCGCACTGCCGATGTCCAAGGCCATCTCGTCGGCCTGGACATCCAGCGCATCCAGCATCTTGGCCAGCGTCCGCGGCGCCAGGACGACACGGCCCTCGCCCAGATCGATATTTTCGTCGATATAGGCCGCCTCGCGCAGGGCGCGCGGGACGAAGGTCTCGCGCGGCACGTTCATCATGGCGTCGATTATCGGGAACTTCGTGACATCCGCGGTCCGCACCTGGGTGTCCACCATAATCACGCGCCGGGCGGCATAATCGGTCATCGGTTATCCCTTGCGTTTTGGGGTTGCGGGCTTTGTGCCACAGAAGTCGGGGGGCGACAATGCCTGCCGGCGGCGAAAACCTGCGCTAGCCCACTTGCACAGGGTCCGGTTATACTATACCTCACCGCAACCAGCCTCCGGGGCGAGTTGGCGGAGTGGTTACGCAGCGGATTGCAAATCCGTCTACACCGGTTCGATTCCGGTACTCGCCTCCATTTTCCAAGACCATCCTCGGCTCAGCCGGCGCGCTGCATGCGCACCGGGATTTCCCTTGCCAGCCGAACGAGGTGGGCCACGTAGGGCTTGTCAACGTCGTCCGCGCGGGTCGCGGCGTAGAGCCGCTTGGTCAGGCCCGAGGGGGTGAGCGGCCGGGTGACGTAGTCGCTGCTGGTGCGTAGCGCGCGCACCACCCAGTCGGGCAGCACCGCCACGCCGCGGTTGGACGCAACCAGCAGCAGGATCACCGCCGTGAGCTCCACCGCCCGCGTGGCCCGCGGCTCCACCTTGGCCGGCGTCAGAAGCTCGGTAAAGACATCGAGGCGCGAGCGGTCGACCGGATAGGTGATGAGGGTCTGGTCGCGGAAATCCTCGGCTTCGACATGGGGTTTCTGTGCCAGCGGGTGATCGCGCGCGGCCACGAAGACCGGCTCGTAGTCGAACAGCGGCTGGAACGTCACCCCGGGCAATTCCTCGGGATCGGAGGAAATGACGAGGTCCACCTCTTCTTTTTGCAGGGCGGGCAGGGCGTCGAAGGCCAGGCCCGGGCGGATGTCCACGTCCACCTCCGGCCAGCTCTGGCGGAACCGTTCCAGAACCGGGAAGAGCCACTCGAAACAGGCATGGCACTCGATCGCAATGTGCATGCGGCCGGCGCTGCCGCGGCGCAGGCCGGTGAACTCGGCCTCGAGCGCCTCGATCTCCGGCAGGATCTTCTCGGCGGCGCGCAGCAGGCGCTGCCCCGCCGCCGACAGCCGCAAGGGCCGCGACCGGCGCACGAAAAGCTCCACGCCCGCCTGCTCTTCCAGGCCCTTGATCTGGTGGCTGAGCGCGGACTGCGTGATGTTGAGCATCTCCGCCGCCTTGGCCAATCCCCCCGCCTGGTGGATCGCGCGGATCGTCTTCAGGTGCCGCAGTTCAATGTGCATTTATTAGCCGGCCTCATCCAGATCATGAATAATATGAAGTTGTCTCACACTGCGGCAGCTGCGACAAGAGGAAGACGTCAATCAGACACAGGATGCGCTGCAATGCCTGCCCCCAATGTTTCGTTCGAGTTCTTCCCGCCCAAGTCGCTGGAGGCGTCTTTCCGCCTGTGGGAGACGGTTCACACCCTCGCGCCGCTGGATCCGCGCTTCGTATCGGTCACCTACGGCGCCGGCGGCACCACGCGGGAATTGACGCGCGACGCGGTGCGCACGCTGCACAAGTCCACCGGGCTGAACGTGGCGGCGCACCTGACCTGCGTCGACGCCTCGCGCGCCGAGACGCTGGAAATCGCCAAGGGCTTCGCCGAGGCCGGCGTGCGCGAAATCGTGGCGCTGCGCGGCGATCCGCCCAAAGGCAGCGGCGGGTTCACGCCGCACCCCGAGGGCTTCACCAACAGCTGCGAACTGATCTCGGCGCTGGCGGAGGCGGGCGATTTCACCATCCGCGTGGGTGCCTACCCCGAAAAGCATCCCGAGGCCGCCGACAGTCAGGCCGACATCGACTGGCTGAAGCGCAAGTTCGACGCCGGCGCGGACGAGGCGATCACCCAGTTCTTCTTCGAGGCGGAGACCTTTTTCCGCTTCCGAGATGCCTGCGAGAAGGCCGGGATCGACAAGCCGATCATCCCGGGGATCATCCCCATCGAGAACTGGACGGGCGTGCGCAAGTTCGCCGAGGCCTGCGGAACCACCATTCCCGCCTGGCTCGACAAGGTCTTCGACAAGGCGTCCCGCGACGGGCGGGAGGATCTCTTGGCCACCGCCCTGGCCACCGAGCTGTGTGACCAGCTGGTTCGCGGCAGCGTGGAGGATCTGCATTTCTACACGCTCAACCGTCCGGAACTGACGCGGGACGTCTGTCACGCACTTGGCATCACGCCGCAGGTGGAGCTGCGCGACGTCGCGTAACGATTGCCGCGCGCGCCCCGGCGCCGGTAACGTCTGGGGCATGGCGCGACGCGTGGCCGAAGCCCTTGATCAACTGCCCAGCCCCGAGGACGTTCTGTCCCGCTCGGGGCTGGAGTTCATGCGGGACATGGTGGCCGGCCGGCTGGCGGGCCCGCCCATCGGGGCGACCATGGGATTCTGGCCGGTCCTGGCCGAAGAGGGGCGCGTGGTCTTCGACGGGACGCCGGAGTTCGCCGTCACCAACCCGATGCGCGGCCTGCACGGCGGCTGGTACGGGGCGATCCTGGACAGTTGCATGGCCTGCGCCGTGATGACCCGCGTGCCGCGGGGATACGTCTACACCACGCTGGAATACCGGGTGAACATCATCCGGGCTATCCCCCTGGGCACCGCCGTCCGGGCGATCGGCACGGTCGATCATGTCGGCCGCTCGACCGGCGTGGCATCGGGCGAGATCCGCGGGGCCGCGGACGACAGGCTCTACGCCACCGGCTCCACCACCTGCCTTGTCATGCAGGCCCCGCGGGGCTGAGGCCTAAAGGGCCTGTTCGGCCGGTGGCAGCCGAACGTCGCGGGGCGCGGCGGTTTCGTGCAGCCGCTCCGAAGGATCCTGGCCGATGGTGCGTCGGCCGCGCAGCAGGAAGATCTTGCCCCAGCCCCGCCAGGTCCCGAGCGACGGTGCCGCCGGATCGCGGGGAAACCGGGCCTGCCAGCCCGCGGGCAAGGGCAGGCCACGGGCCTCTGCCCGTTCCAGCATCCAGACCAGCGGGATGTTGGCCAAGGGGCGGGCGGCCTCGTATCCGTCGAGCTGCCCGCCGACGTCCCCGTGTGTTCCGCGAAACCAGACCTGTTCCAGCACCCCAGCCCGGGCGGGGTCGGTTTCCCACATCACCGGGGTGAAGACCTTGCGCGTCTCGTCGAGCCCCAGGGCATGACACCCGTGGCGGACACTCGGCGCCAGGTGATGGTGATGGAAATCATGCGCGGACGCGCCCCACTGCCACAGGAATGGCAGGCGCAGGCCGAGCGCCTTGACCGTGTCCCAGACCCCGACCATCTCGATCGGCGCCTCGGCATGGCAGTAGGCGCGGGCGAAGGCCAAGGCGGACGCCCTGGCAGTGACCGCTTGGTAATGCCGATAGGCCAGCCGGATGTTCCGCTCGGTCGCGTGCTCGGGGGTGAGCAGGCCGACCCGGTCGATCAGGCCCGCCAGAGAGCGCGCGGCGAAGGCACCGCGCGAATAGCCCAGCAGGAACACCCGGTCGCCGGCGCGGTAGCGGCAGGCCAGATAACCGTAGGCGCGCCGGATCTGCCGGTTCATGCCACGGCCCAGGATCACCGCCGGCGTGTCCCGCCAGTCCTGCCATTGCAGCCCCGCCTGATAGTAAACCGACAGGTCCGCCCCGCTCCTTTCGGAGATCAGCTTGTAGGCCAGGCCGGCGTTGCTTTCGAAACCGTCCTCCAGCGAGGACATGGTCCCGTCCAGGATCAGGACATGGGTAACCTGCCCCCGGCTGCGGGCGAAGGTGCTCCGGCCGCTGCGCCGGCCGGGGCGCAGAAGGCCGGCAAGGGCCCTAGTCCACCGGCGCCATTGCATCGTTCAGCATCGTCCAGACGCGGTGCGGCGTGAAGGGCATGTCGGCCTGCCGCACCCCGCGCTCCCACAGCGCATCGGCCACCGCGTTCGCGGTGGCGGCCATGGCGCCAACGGTGCCCGCTTCGCCGCAGCCCTTCATGCCCATGACGTTGGCGGTGGAGGGCACCGGCTCCGTCGCAAAGGAAAACATCGGCACGTCGCCTGCGCGGGGCATGGCGTAGTCCATGAAGCTGGCGGTAAGAAGCTGACCGTCCTCGTCATAGACCACACGTTCGCTCAGGGCCTGGCCGACGCCCTGCACGACGCCGCCGTGCACCTGGCCCTCCACCAGCAACGGGTTGATGAGATTGCCGAAGTCGTCCACGACCGTGTAACGCTCCAGCGTCACCGCGCCAGTCTCGGGATCCACCTCGACCTCGGCGACATGCGCGCCGTTGGGATAGGACCGCCCCGGCAGCGTATCGGTCTCTTCGTGCACCAGAAGGTCCTCGCGCCCGTCCGCGCGCGCCATCCCGGCCGCTTCCAGCAGGGTGGGCGTCATGTTCGAGCCCGGCGCGCGGAACGTCTCGTCGTCGAAGCTCAGATCGTCGGGGGCAACGCCCATCTTCTCGGCCAGATAGTGGATGAAGGCCGCGACCATCTTGTCCACGGTGGCCAGGGTCGCGGTGTTCTGGGTGGTCACCGAACGCGACCCGCCCGTGCCGCCGCCGCGGGCGATCTTGTCACTGTCGCCCTGGACGACGCGGATGCATTCGCGCGGGATGCCCGTCTGATCGGAAAGGAACTGGGCATAGACGGTTTCGTGCCCCTGCCCGTTCGACTGGGTCCCCACGTAGATCGACACGGTCCCGTCAGCGTGGAACGCCACCCTGGCGGTCTCGGTCGGATTGCCGAGGATGCTCTCGATGTAATAGCACAGGCCCATCCCGCGCAGCTTGCCGCGCGCGGCGCTCTCGTGGCGCCGCGCGGCAAAGCCGGCGCGATCGCATTCCGCCTCGGCCCGGTCCAGGACGCGGCGGAAGTCGCCCACGTCGTAGGTCTCGCCCGTCGCGGTCACGTAGGGAAAACTGTCGCGCGGAATGAAATTGCGCCGGTGCAACTCCCAGACGTCGGTGCCCAGTTCGCGCGCGGCGCGGTCCATCAACCGCTCCAGCGCATAGATGGCCTCGGGCCGGCCGGCGCCGCGGTAGGCATCCACCTGGCAGGTGTTGGTATAGATCCCCTCGACATGCATGTAGGCCGCCTGAACATCGTAGGTGCCCATCAGCACCTTGGAAAACAGCACGGTCTGGATTGGCTGGGCCAAGGCACTGTTGTAGGCGCCCAGGTTGCACATGGTATCGACGCGGTAGGCCGTGATCCGGTGGTCCGCGTCAAAGCCCATGGTCAGCTCATGCACAAGATCGCGGCCGGCGTTGTCGCTCATCATCGCCTCGCCGCGCTCGGACATCCAGCGCACCGGCCGCTCCAGCATGCGCGCCGCGATCGCCACCAGGAACGTCTCGGGATAATCCGGCGCCTTGGTCCCGAAGCCGCCGCCGACATCGGGGGTGGTGACGCGGATGTCATCGGCCGGCAGCCCGAGGATCTTTGACGCGTTGCGCTTGGTGCCCCAGACGCCCTGTCCGTTGACGGCGATGTGAAGACGGCCGTCCTCCACCTGCGCGAAGGCGCCGCGCGGCTCCATCGGGTTGGAAATCACGCGGTTGTCCACCAGTTCCATGCGCACGACGTGCGCCGCGCGCGCCAGCGCGTCCTCGACCGCGGCCTCGTCGCCCATGCCCCATTCGAAGGCGCGGTTGTCAGGCGCCTCCTCGTGCAGGGGTGCGCCCTCGGCGGCGAGGTCCATGTGCGCGGGCAGATCGTCGATATCCAGCATCACCAGTTCCGCGGCGTCGCGGGCCTCGGCCAGGCTTTCCGCGACGATCAACGCGACCGGTTCTCCAACGAACCGCACCCGGCCTTCCGCCAGCAGCGGCCGCCGGGGCGCGGCCCCCTTTGAGCCGTCGATATTGTCCACCACCGTGGCGGGCATGCCCTGCGTGATCCCGGCCTCGGCCAGATCGGCAGCCGAAAGCACGAGGTGCACGCCGGGCGCCGTGCGGGCCTCGTCTATATCCAACTGCGTGATCGTGCCATGCGCCACCGGCGCGCGCAGGACATAGGCAAACAGCGCGTCCTGCGGCGCGATATCGTCGATATAGCGGCCGTGACCCGTCAGGAACCGCGCATCCTCGACCCGTGTGACCGGCTGGCTCTTGCCGAACTTTTCCATGCAGGCGCCTCTTGCTCGGGGTGACTCGGGGCAGAGCCTAACCCGCGCCGCGGCCGTGTCCAGAGCCGATCAGTCCAGCGCCGCCACCGTCACCGACTCTCCCAACCCGTAGCCGTTGAAACGCGTGGTCAGGCTGCGCGAATAGGCCCCCATGCCATCGAAGAGCACGAAGTCGCCCTCGGCCATATCGGACGGCAGGGGCAGCGGATCGGGCAGACGGTCGATGCTGTCGCATGTGGGGCCGAAAACGGTACGGTCGACGGGCGCGCCATGGCGCGGGTGGCCGTCGGGGCGCAGAACACGGATGCGATCGCCCGCGCCGATGTCGCGGGCCTCGGTCAGCGCGCCGTAGATCCCGTCATTGAGGAAGATGGCGCCGGTCTCGCGCAGCGCCTTGACGCGGGTAGCGAGGGTGAAGGCCTCTGCCGCCATGGCACGGCCGGGTTCGCAGACCAGCCGCGGCGCCGCATCGCCGAAGTGCCGTGCCGTCTGGGCCGCGATGTGGTCGAAGATCGCCTCCAGATCCGGCGCCGGCCCGCAGCGGTGCGCGGCAAAGCCGCCGCCCACATTGAGCCGCGCGACCGTCACGCCGGCCGCACGCGCGACACGGGCCGCGGCGGCAATGTAGACCCCCCAGGCGGCCGGGTCGGCGCACTGGGTGCCGGGATGGAAGGTGAGCGCGGGCACGAAGCCGCGGACCGCGACCTCGCGCAGCAACGCGGCGGCGCGCTCGGGCCCGACCCCGAACTTCTCACCGAAATCGTAGGCCGCACCGGTCACGGGCAGAGCCAGCCGCACGCTCACCTCTGTTTCGCGCGGCAGCGGCGACAGCTTATCAAGCTCGCGCCGGCAATCCACCGAGCAGGAGGCCACCCCAAGCGCCCGGGCCACCGCGACCTCCTGCGGGGACCGGACGGGATTGTTGTAATGCAGCACGGCGTCGGGACAGACCGCGCGCACCGCATACATCTCGCGCGGGCTGGCAACGTCGAAGGCACGCACGCCGGCCGCCACCAGGTTGGCCAGCACCTCCTCGCCGGGGTTGGCCTTGACGGCGTAGGTGACCAGCCCCGGGAACCCGGCGCGGAACCGCCGCGCCGTGGCCTGCAGGACCGACGGGCAGAAATACAGAAGCGCCGTGTCCGGGTGGTGCCGGGCGATATGGGCGGCCGGATCGGGCCAGTTCGGGGTTTCGCGCATGACATGGCCTCTTGCTGCTCTTCTCCGATGCTGCAGCAAATTCACGTCGATTCCACGTGTCACATCGCATATATTGACTCAAATAATTGGCATATCGACGGATAGTAAATGCAAGTAGACGAAACGGACCGCGCCCTACTTGATCTGCTGGCCAAAAATGCGCGCCTGCCGGTGGCAACGCTCGCGCGCCGGCTGGATCTTGCGCGTACCACCGTCCAGGCCCGTCTGGAACGGCTGGAGGCCAGCGGGATCATCCAGGGTTATACCGTCCGCCTTGGGGAGGCGGCCCGCGCCCCCCTTCACGCGACCGCCCTGATCAGCATCGAACCGCGAAGCGCGCCGGCGGTGCTGTCGCGGCTGAAATCGCTTCCGGAGGTCAAGACGGTGCATACCACCTCCGGCCGGTTCGACCTCATCGTCGGGCTGGAGGCGGCAACCACCGAAGCCCTGGACGCCACCCTTGACCGCATTGGCGAGTCGCGCGGCGTGAAGGGCTCGGAAAGCCTGATCCACCTGTCCACGAAACTTGACCGGGGATAGACCGGCCAGGCGGGCCTGTTGCGCCCCGTCAGGATGACGGGCCTCAGAAGGCGAAGCGATGCGTTGGGAGATTTGGAGCGGGTAACGGGAATCGAACCCGTAACTTAAGCTTGGGAAGCTCGCGTGATACCTTTTCACCATACCCGCTGACTGGACCGCCGACATAGGCAATCCGCGGCTTCGGGTCAAGTGGGAAGAGGCCCGCCCGCCATCGGGGCGGGCCGGGCAGAGCCGGTCATTCCATCCCGCCGAGATGGTCGGTTGTGAACAGCATGTCGTCGCCGGCACCGGCGTGGCAGGCGATGCAGCCAGCATTCATGCCCTTGGCGACCTTGCCGGCCAGTTTCATGCCCTTGGGGTTCTTGTCCAGCGAGCCGTCGGGCAGGTACTTGGCCCAGAACCAGTTGGCGTTGTCGGGGTCATAGCCCTCTTCGCGGCGGAACATGATCGTGACCGCGCCGAGGTGCTTGTCTGGATTGGACAACACGTCGTTCTTGCTGACCCCCTCGGGGCCGTAGTTCCGCTTGATGACCAGATCGCCGGTATGGCCGTCCACGGTAGCGGTGGTATAAAGCGTCTCAAGCATCATCCCGTGCGGCGCCACACCCTCGTAGGGGAAGGTGCGCAGCATGCCGTCGCCGGCAAGGTTCATCTCTTCCATGGTTGCCCAGACCTTGTCAGCATAGGCCTGATCCTTGTCGGTGCCGAAGGGAGCGTCCTGCGCCAGCGCGGCGGTCGCGGCGACGACCAGCCCGGCAAGCCCCCCTGTGAGTGCCGTTTTCATTTCAATTCCTCCTCTTGCTTCTCAAGCTCTGAAACCAAATCGCAATCCAAGCCTAGCGGTTCCATCGCTCCCGCGGGGTCACGATAGGCTCACTCGTTCGTGTAAGTCTGTCAGCCATCGACGTTTGACCGGACGGCCCAAGATCCGCGACCATTGGCGCCGTTACCACGTTGGAGACCGCCCCATGACGCGCCGCAGCACGACCTCCCCTTTCGTCACCTTGATCGCCGGGCTTTGGGCACTGACAGCCCCGGGCGCATTGGCCCAGGATGCCGAAAGGGGCGAAGAGGTATTCAACCGCTGCGCCGCCTGCCACGAGATCGGCCCCGAAGCGGACATCCGCGTGGGCCCGCCCCTGACCGGCGTCGTGGGGCGGCAGGCCGGCCGCCACGCGGGGTTCGACTATTCCGACGCCATGGTCGCGGCCGGCGAGGCCGGGCTGGTGTGGTCGGAAGAAACGCTTTTCGAATACCTTGCGGGACCCACGGATTTCCTGCGCGCCTATCTGGGCGACGACAGCGCGCGGGCCAAGATGGCCTTCCAATTGCGTGACAAGCAGGACCGGCGCGACGTGATCGCCTATCTCGCGACCTTCAACGAAAGCGGGCAGGAGGCGGCCCAAGCCCCGATTCCCGCCGAGCCGGTCCAGACCGCCTCGACCGAGCTTTGCGTGCGCAACCGCGACACGCATACGCATGTCTTCGCCGCCGAGGCCGAGGGTGCAGAGCGCCAGGTCACCACCTTGGCGCCCGGGGAACGGCTTTGCATCGAGACGCGCAAGAGCGACGCGCGCGGCGTGGTGTCCGTCTATGACTCCGAGGATGCCTTCGAGGGATGCTCGCGGCTGGTGCCGGTGGGCCGCACCGAGGACATGCTGAAATACGTCGATTTCGACCGCTGCTTCTGGAGTTCGAACACCTGAGGCTTGCCGCGGATCACATCCTTGAAACGGGGCGCCGGCGCGCTCGCCGGGGGTTTCGCCAAGATGGCGAGCCCGGCTTCGTCACGCCTTGCGCCGGCGCCGGCGGCGGCTGCCCTCCTCACCCTCGCCGCCAACGTTGAACGCGACGGGGGGCAGCGGCGCGATCCTGGCCAGTTCGGGGAACGGATCGGTCTTGTGCGGGATGGCATTGGCGGCGACGAAATGGTCCTGGAACCTGGGCGCGATCGCGGTTTCAACCTTGGTGATCTCGCGGACCACGCGTTCGATCTCGACCCGGGCGGCGACGTTGCACAGCGCAATGCGCGCGCCGGTGCCGGCGGCGTTGCCGGCGCTGGTCACCTTGTCCAGCGGCGCATCCGGGATCATGCCCAGCACCATCGCGTGCTTGGGGCTGATATGCGCGCCGAAGGCCCCCGCAAGCACCACGCGGTCCACCCGGTCGACGCCGCGTTCGTCCATCAGCAGCCGCGCGCCCGCATAAAGCGCGGACTTGGCCAGCTGGATGGCGCGTACGTCGCCCTGCGTGACCATGATGCGCGGACCGCCTTCGGCCGTGGCGTCGTGGATGAGGTAGGCGTTGGTGCGCCCCTCGGCCACACAGCGGGACGTGCCGGTGGCCTCGGCCGAGCCGATCAAGCCCGACTCGTCCATCAGCCCTGCCATGCGCAACTCGGCCACCGCCTCGATGATGCCCGAGCCGCAGATGCCGGTGATGCCGATGGCCGCCGTTTCCTCGGCAAAGCCGACCTCGTCCGACCACTTGTCGCTGCCGATCACGCGAAAGCGCGGCTCCTTGGTTTCGGGATCGATGCGGATTGCGTCGATGGCGCCCGGCGCCGCACGCTGGCCGGAACTGATCTGCGCGCCTTCGAAGGCCGGCCCGGTGGGGGAGGAACAGGCCAATACCCGGTCGCGGTCGCCCAGGATGATCTCGGCATTCGTCCCGACATCCACGATCAGCACCAGATCCTCGGATTTCCCCGGCTCCTCGGACAGGGCCACGGCGGCGGCGTCGGCGCCCACGTGGCCGGCGATGCAGGGCAGGATGTAGGCGCGCGCCCGCGGGTTTATGGTGTGAAGGTCAAGCTCGCGCGCCGGCATCGAGATGCTTTCCGAAGTGGCCAGCGCAAAGGGGGCCTGGCCCAGTTCCACCGGGTCGATCCCCAGAAGCAGATGATGCATGACCGGGTTGCAGACGAAGACCGTCTCGACGATGAGTTGTGGGTCGATGCCGGCCTCCTTCGCGATTTCCCCGGCCAGGGTATCGATGGCATCGCGCACGGCGGCCGTCATCTCCGCCTCGCCGCCGGGATTCATCATCGCGTAGCTCACCCGGCTCATCAGATCCTCGCCGAAACGGATCTGCGGGTTCATGATGCCCGAACTGGCCTTCACCTCGCCGGTGTCGAGGTCGGCGAGATGGGCGGCGACGGTCGTCGAACCGACATCGATCGCAAGCCCGTAGAGCCCGCTTTCGTGCAGTCCGGGCCAAACCTCGACAAGGCGCGCGACCTCGTCGGCATGGGATTTATGCAACGCGACCGTCACGCGGAATCCGCCCTTGCGAAGGACCTTCTGCAGCTTGGCCAGCATGGTCTGGTCGCAGCGGATCGCCGGGACGTCCCACTGCGTGCGCAGGGCGCGTTCCAGCCGCTGCAGGTCGCCCGAGGGCTCGTGCATGTCCGGCTCGGCCACGTCCACCATGTATAGCCGCGTGGCCGGGTCCATCTCGATCACCCGGGTCGCGGCGGCCTTGCGCACCACCTGGCGGTGGACCTGGGATTCGGGCGGCACGTCGATCACCGCGTCGCCCATGATCTGCGCCTGGCATCCCAGCCGGCGGCCGGGCTTCAGCCCGCGCTTCTGGTCATAGCGTTCCTCGACCTTGTTCCACTCTGACAGGGCGTCCTCGCGCACGATCACGCCGTGCTTGGAGAATTCGCCGTAGCTTGGGGTCACCTGGCACTTGGAACAGATACCGCGCCCCCCGCAGACCGAATCGAGATCCACGCCCAACTGGCGGGCCGCGGTGAGAACCGGCGTGCCTTTCGGGAATCGGCCCCGCTTCCCCGAGGGGGTGAAGACCACGAGCGGTTCTTGCGTCATCGGTATACCTCGCGTGTCCGGCGTCCTGTCGCGCCAAGATAGACACCTGCCGGCACCGAACCAGTCCGCAACCGTCAGAAAATGGCGGCGGAGCGTCAATCGTGGCACCGGGCTTGCTGGCCCGAGGCCGCCGAGGTAAGAGGCGGGCTCGAATGGACGGGGCGGGATGATGACGCAGCGGTGGGCCGTCGCGAAATGATCTGGGCGGGGGTGTTCCTGATCGTCGGGCTGACGGCGATCTGGCTGTGGCTGAGCGCCCGGCACATCGTGCGAGTCAGCGAGGGGCCGCGCATCGCGCCACGCCCCGGCACGGCCTTGGTGCTTGTGGACCTGCAGGGCGCTTACTGGACGGACCGATGCCACGACGTCGCGGCGCGCCAGCGCGTCGAGGCCGCGGTGTCCCGCGAAGTGACCCTGGCCCGGCATCGCGACCAGCCGGTCATCGCCCTGCGCCAGGAATGGCGCGGCCCCGGGACACGCTTGGTGGCTTGCCTACTGCACCACGATCCCCTTTGCCGCGGCGACGGTAGCCGTGAACTGGCGCCGCCTTTTCACGGGATGGCGGATCACGTGGTCATCAAACACGCCGAAGACGGTTTCGCCACGGGCGAGTTGGACAGCCTGCTGGAAGTCCTGCGGGTCGGGCGCCTGCGGGTCGCAGGACGTGATGGCGCGCGTACCGTCGCCCGCACGGCTCAGGCCGCGCTCAATCGCGGCTACGAGGTGGATCTCGTCCCCGACGCCATCGCCACGACCGAACCGGGCCGCTTCGAGGCCGTCAAGGACGCACTGCGCAGCCAAGGCGCACGCGCGACCTGATGTGGGACGACATGGCCGCAGCGCGGATCAGGCGCCGGCCTCGGCCCGGCGGAACACGATGAGCGTGGCAAAGACCCCGGCCACGATCAGGGCATGGCTGATCACCGTCACGCCGAACACAAGGTAGCTGCCCACGGCGACCGAAAAGATCGCGCTCCACATCCACGCAAGGATCTGCATCAGCATGTGGGCGGTGATCAGGGGAAAACGGCTGAGCGGGTTGCGCTCTTCGTTCATGACCGCGTCCCAGGCGGTCGTAATCTGCTGTTTGTCAATCATGTCGTCCTCCTTTGTCTACCCGGGGCTACGCCGCACCGCCCCGGCCAGATCAATCACGCTCGCGCGATCCCGCATGCCGGATATCGGCCCCGAGGCCGCACATCAGGGACTCGAACACCGGAAAGGAGGTCGCGATCGGGCCACCGTCGTCCACGCCGACGGGCTGCTGCGCGGCCAGCCCCAACACGAGGAAGGACATCGCGATGCGGTGGTCCAGATGGCTTGCGCAGGTGGCCCCGCCGGGCACGCCGCCCGCTCCGCGCCCGTGAACGATCCACCAGTCCTTGCCCTCCTCCACCTGCACGCCGCAGGCCTGAAGGCCGGCGGCCATGGCCGCGATCCGGTCGCTTTCCTTGACCCGCAACTCGCCCACGCCGCGCATCACGGTCCGTCCCTCGGCACAGGCCGCCACGGCGGACAGGACGGGGTATTCATCAATCATGCTCGCGGCCCGCTCTGGGGGCACCTCGATGCCCTTTAGGTCGGGCGAGAACCGGGCGCGCAGGTCGGCGACGGGCTCGCCGCCCTCTTCGCGCGGGTTCTCGTAGGCCAGATCGGCGCCCATCTCGCGCAGGGTGGTGAAAAGCCCCGCGCGCGTCGGATTGAGGCCGATGGTGGGCACCAGCACTTCGGATCCCGGCGTCACGAGCGCGGCACAGACCGGGAAGGCCGCACTTGAGGGGTCCCGCGGCACCGCGATCGTCTGGGGGCCGAGTTCGGGTTGCCCGCTCAGGGTGATGACCCGGCCCTCGGCGGTTTCCTCCGTCCCGATCACGGCGCCGAAGCCCGCGAGCATCCGTTCGGTGTGGTCGCGCGTCGCTTCCTGCTCGATCACGACCGTCTCGCCCGGCGCGTTCAGGCCCGCCAGCAGCACGGCGGATTTCACCTGCGCCGAGGGCACCGGCACGGCATAGCGCACCGGAACGGGATCCGCCGCGCCCACGATCGTCATGGGAAGCCGCCCGCCCGCGCGCCCGACGGCTTGCGCCCCGAAAAGCGCCAGCGGATCGGTCACGCGCGCCATCGGGCGGCGGTTGAGGCTGGCATCGCCGGTGAATGTCGCGGTGATGGGGGACGTGGCCATCGCCCCCATGATGAGGCGCACGCCGGTGCCGGAATTGCCGCAGTCGATGACCTGCTCGGGCTCGGCGAATCCGCCCACGCCGACCCCGTGCACCGACCAGGCCCCCGGCCCGAGCTGCGTGACCTCGGCCCCGAAGGCCCGCATGGCCTGTGCCGTGTCGAGGACATCCTCACCCTCCAGCAGGCCGGTGATGCGCGTCTCGCCCACGGCGAGCGCGCCCAGGATCAGGGCCCGATGGCTGATTGACTTGTCGCCCGGCACCTCGGCGGTGCCCGAAAGCCCCTGCGTGGGCGCGGCGATCATGGGGGCGGGACTACCGTGGCCGGACATGAAGGGCCCTTTCCTGACTGCAACCGCCGTTCTGATAGCGCAGGGTGCGGGCGGCGTCCATCGCCGGCCGGGCTATGGCGTCGGGATGACAGTCCGCCGCGCTGCGCGGGATGACACGCCCGAGGGCGCGAACGCGGTATTCGCGCCAAAGGTGACCTGCCCGGCCACCCGTCGCGCCGCCATCGCGGGCCCGCTCAGGCGCGCGCGGCGATCACCATGACCTCGACGCTGAGATCCGGCAGGGCCAGTTTCGCCTCGCCGCAGGCGCGGGCCGGGGCGTGGCCCTTCGGCACCCAGCCGTCCCAGACGGCGTTCATTTCCGCGAAGTCGTCCATGTCGGCCAGCCAGATCGTGGCGCTGAGGATGCGCGTGCGGTCCGAGCCCGCTTCGTCCAGCAGCGCATCGACCTTTTCAAGGCAGCTTTTCGTCTGGGCGGTGACGCTGTCGCCCGGCGTTCCAACTTGGCCGGCCAGATAGATCGTGCCGTTGTGGATGACGGTCTGGCTCATCCGGTCGCCCACGTGATGGCGGGTGATATCACTCATTGGCGCGGTTCCTCCGAGTCCCTGAAAAAGCGTGCCGGCGCAAGCGCCGCGACGGCCTCGGCCGGCAGACCGGGCGCGGCCCCGGCGACCAGCGCAGCCGAAAGCCGCGCCAGCGCCGGGGCGGTCTGCACGCCATAGCCGCCCTGCCCCGCCAGCCAGAAAAAGCCCGGCGCGTCCGGCGCGAAGCCGGCCACCGGTGTTCGGTCCGGCGCGAAGCTGCGCAGCCCGGCCCAGTTGTGTTCCACCCGCGTGACCGGGACCGTGACAGCCTGCTGATAGCGGTGAAGTCCCTCGGCCAGCACCATGTCGTCGGCCCAGGCGTCCTGCGGGTCGACCGGATCCTCGTCGGCGGGGCTGACCATCAGCTTGCCCGCATCGGGCTTGGCATACCATGTCTCGCTGACCGATCCGAAAAGCGGCCAGCCATCCACCGCGCGCCCCTCGGGCGCCGGCAGGATCGCGGCCGAGCGGCGCGTGGGTTGCAGGCCCACGGGCCGGGCGCCGGCCATGCGGGCCACCGCGTCGGCCCAGGCACCGGCGGCATTGACGAGGATCGGCGCGGTGTGGGTCGCACCGCCGGCCGTGACCTGCCAGGCGGTGTGCCCCCGGGCGATATCCGCCACCGGGGCGCCGGTCTCGATGCGCCCGCCGCGGGACTTGAGTAGCCGCGCATAGCCTTGAAGCGTGCGATCGACATCAATGTCGCGGGCGTCGCGCTCGAACACGGCGGCGGCGATCCGGTCGGCGCGCAGGATCGGCACCAGGTCCCTGGCCTCGGCGGCGCTCAGCATCTCCAGCCCGACGCCGCCCGAGCAGTAGTCGGCCAGCGTGTCCATCTCGTGTTCCTGCGCCAGCAGCAGCTCGCCCCGCGGCCTGAGCAAGGACCCCTCGGCAATCTCGCCCGGGTCCTCGAAAACCGGGGCGGCCGCGGCGTTGAGCGCCCGCAGCGTGGCGTTTCCGTAGTTCCGGATGAAGATCGCGGCCGAGCGGCCCGTGGAATGGTAGCCAAGCTGCGCCTCGGCTTCCAGCACCGTGACCTGCGCGTGCGCGGCCATTTCCGCCGCCGCCGATATCCCGGCGATCCCGCCGCCGATGACGATGATGTCGGGATGTGTCATGCGCCTTCGAACCCTGTCAGAACGGCGGTGAGGTTCTCGCCCAGTTCGTCGCAAAGGTAGCCGCCTTCCTGCACGAAAAGCGTGGGCAGCCCCAGCCCGGCGATGGCCGCGCCGATACGGCCGAAGCCCGGCGTGGTAATGGCCAGGCCCTGAAAGGGATCCCCCTCGAAGGCGTCCAGGCCCAGGGCCACCACCACAACATCGGCGCCGAAGGCGGCGATCCGTTCCAGCGCCGGATCCAGCGCCTCGAGATAGGCCTCGTCGCCCGTCCCGCGCGCCAGCGGAATATTCAGGTTGCAGCCCGTCCCGCGGCCCGTGCCGCGCTCTTGTTCGTGGCCCCAGAAGAACGGGTAGAAGCGCACGGGATCGGCATGCAGCGACACGGTCAGCACGTCGTCGCGATCGTAGAAGATCCCCTGGGTTCCGTTGCCATGGTGCACGTCCACGTCCAGGATAGCCGGCCGCAGCCCTCGCGCACGCAGGCGCTCTGCCGCGATGGCAGAATTGTTCAGGAAACAAAACCCCCCCGCCAGATCCGCATAGGCGTGGTGCCCGGGCGGTCGCGACAGGGCATAGGCCGCCCGGTCGCCGGCGCCCAGCAGGTCGGCCCCCGTCACGGCCGCCTGCGCCGACCAGTAGGCGGCCTCCCACGTGCCCTCACCGATGGGGCAGGCGGTGTCGGCCTGATGATACCCCGCCTGGCCGACTGCCGAGCGCGGATAACTGTCGCTGCGGTTCGCGGGGTGGATGTTGGGGATGACCTCGGCCCCGGCATCGGGAATGCGCTGCCATCGGGTGTAGATATTCTTGAGAAACACCAGGTACTCCGGCGTGTGCACCGCCGCGATCGGGCCCATGCCCGCATCGCCGACCCCCTGCAGGGTGCAGCCCGCGGCGCGCGCGCCCGACTGCAGCTTCTCGATGCGGGCGGGCTGCTCGGGGCTGGGCAGCACCTTGCCGTTGGCCATGAAGTGCTTGGGGTCATGCCGCCACTGGCGGTCGTCGAAGATCGCTTTCATCCGGTATCCTTCATCAGCCGTGTCAGTGCCGGGGGATCGATCTGCATGAGCGTCTGCGTCTCCTGCGGTACGAATCCCAGCCCCTCGTAGAAACGTCGCGCGGCGCGGCTGTGCGCATAGACCGCAAGGCTCAGGTATTCGGCCTGCCAAAGCTGGGCCGCGTGCTGCGCCGCCGCCGCCAGCAACCGGCGGCCCAGCCCCTGACCGCGCCGCTCCCTTGCCACCCACAGATCGGACACGTAAAGCCCGGCAGACCCCTCAACGGTGGAAAAGACAGGCGAGAAGAGCACTGCGCCGGCGGGCCGGCCGCCCGTGCAGGCCAGCCGGGCGTGCGCGGCCGGAACGGGGCCGCGCAGGGCCTGCGCCAGCCGCGCGGGGGTGGCGGCGTGCGCATCGCCCAGATCCCGCGAAAGGGCCCGCAACGCCTGGTCCAGCAAATCCAGTTGTGCCTCGCTTTCCACCGGCGTGATCGCGATTCCGGCCATGTCACAGCTCCGTTGCCGCCGCGCCCTTCAACCCCAGCATATCGCGCGCGTCCTCCGCCGACACGGGGCTGCGCCCCAGTTCCTCGACGATGCGGCGGATCTTGGCAACCTGCTCTGCATTGCTGCGCGCAAGCTGACCCTTGGCGATGGTCAGGTTGTCCTCCAGCCCCACTCGTACGTGCCCGCCCATGGTGGCCGCCATGGTGACCAACGGTATCTGATGCCGCCCCGCCGCCAGCACGGAAAACAGGTAGTCGGCCCCGAAAAGCTTGTCCGCGATCCGCACCATGTGGGTGAGGTTCTCGGGATCGGGCCCCATCCCCCCCAGCACGCCGAAGACGAACTGGATGAAGAAGGGCGGCGTGACAAGCCCGCGGTCCGCGAAATGACGCAGCATGTACAGGTGGCTGAGATCGTAGCACTCGAACTCGAAGCGCGCGCCGCGCTCCTGCCCCAGGTCCGTCAGGATCCGGGCGATGTCGCGCGGGGTGTTCTTGAACACCAGGTCGTCGGAATTCTCGAGGAAGGGCTTCTCCCATGCGTGCTGCCAATCGGTGATCCGCTCCGCGGCCGGATAGAGCGCGAAATTCATCGTCCCCATGTTGAGCGAGGCCATCTCGGGCGCCGCGCGCTTGGGCGCTTCCAGGCGTTCGTCCAGGCTCATGACCGCGCTGCCGCCGGTGGACAGGTTCAGCACCGCATCGCAGCCGGCCTTCAGCTGCGGCAGGAACCCCATGAAATGCGCCGGATCGGCGGACGGGCGCCCGGTGTCGGGGTCGCGCGCGTGCAGATGAAGGATGGCCGCGCCGGCCTCGGCCGCCGCCAGCCCCTCGGCCGCGATTTCCTCGCCCGTGACGGGCAGGTGCGGCGACATCGAGGGCGTGTGGATCGACCCGGTGAGCGCGCAGGTGATGATGATTCCCGCCATGCCGTCCTCACGCCGTGCGCGCCAGCGCGCCGCGCACCGTCTCGGTGAACTGCGCGAGGGTCGCGTCGAGGATCTCCTCGATCTCGTCCAGGTGCGTCTTGCCGGCAATCAGCGGCGGACAGACCATGATGTGATCGCCCGCCACGCCGTCGCGGCTGCGCCGGGAGTAGACGATCAGCCCCCGTTCATAGGCCATCTCCACGAAACGCTGGTGCGCGTTCAGCTCGGCGGGCAGCGGCGCCTTGGTTTCGGGGTCGGCCATGAACTCGAAGGCCAGAAGCAGGCCCTTCCCGCGCACGTCACCGATCACGGGGTAGCGCGCCATCAGGCGGTCCAGCCGCGCCTTGAGTTCTTCGCCCATGAGCGCTGCGTTCTCCACCAGCCCCTGTCGCTCGATCTCGTCGATGACCGCAGCACCGGCCGCGCAGGCCAGCGGGTTGCCGGCGTAGGTGAACCCGTGCAGGAACCCGCCGGCATCCAGCACCGCCTCGACCAGGTCGTCGCACACCGCCATCGCGCCAAGGGGCACATAGCCGGCGGCGTATCCCTTGGACATGACCACGATGTCCGGGCTCAGGCCCCAGTGATCGGCGGCGAGGAACCGGCCCGTGCGTCCCGCGCCGGTCATCACCTCGTCGAGGATCAGCAAAACGCCGTGCCGGCGACAGATCTCATGGATCCGGTCCATGTATCCCCGCGGCGGCACCAGCGCGCCCGTTGCCGCCCCGCCCACGGGTTCGACGAGAAAGGCCAGGACACTGTCGGGCCCCTCGGCCAGGATCGCCTCCTCCAGCATGTCCGCGTAGTGATGGCCGGTGGCTTCGTCGGTTGGGTCCAGCCCGTCCAGATAGGCCCGCGGCGCCGGGATCTTGGGCATCTCGCGCATCATCGGCGAGAAGGGCTCGGTCAAGGGCGTGTAACCGGTGGCCGCCAGCGCCCCCAAGGTGCAGCCGTGATACGAGGGGCGGCGCGCGATCACTTTCCAGCGGCTATCCTCTCCCTTTGCCAGCGCATGCTGGCGGGCGAGCTTCATCGCACTTTCCACCGCCTCGGACCCGCCGGAGACAAAGAAGACCCTGTTGAGCCCCTCCGGCGCCAACTCGGCGGTCTTGGCCGCAAGTCGTTCCGACGCCTCGGTCTCGAAATGCAGCCGGTAGCCGAAGGTCGATTTCTCCATCTGCCGGCGCATGGCCTCGAGCACGCGCTCGTTGGAATGCCCGATGTTGCAGACCATCGCACCCGAGGATCCGTCAAGGTAGCGCTTACCGTCGACGTCCCACAGGTAAACGCCGCGCGCCTGGTCCAGTACGGGCCGCCGCTGCCGGCCCTGATAGAAGAGATGGCTGGGTCTTTCGGTCATGACATCACCCCGGCAGGCCCGCGCAATCCTGCGGCCGCAGGTGCAGGTGCACCGCGCTGCCTTCGGCGAAGGGATGCTCGTCGATCATGTTGATCGCCTGAAGCTGCGTTTCCCCCGCCCGCACGAAATAGCGCACCGCCTGGCCCTGGTAGTCCACGGTCTCGACCGTGGCAGGGACGGAAACGGCGCCCTCGCCCGCCTCGGAGGTCGACAGCACCAGCTTCTCGGCCCGCACCACCAGCTTGGCCGCCCCTTCCCCGGCGAGGTTCGGGGCCTTTTCCGCCGGGATGCTCAGGCGGCCGAAGATCGGCGCCTCGATCGTGACGGTTCCGCCCCCACGGTCGGTGCAGCGCCCGTCAAGGATATTCGAGGCGCCCAGGAAATTCGCGACGAACTCGCTGGCCGGCGTGTTGTAGACCTCTTCGGGCGCGCCCACCTGTTCGACCTTGCCGGCACTCATCACCACGATCTGATCGGACATCGCCAGCGCCTCGGACTGGTCGTGCGTGACGAAGACGGTGGTCACGCCGATCCGGGCCTGGATGCGCTTGAGTTCCACCCGCATGTCCTCGCGCAGGTTGGCATCCAGCGCCGACAGCGGCTCGTCCAGAAGCAGCACATCGGGCTCGATCACGATGGCGCGGGCCAGGGCGATGCGCTGCTGCTGGCCGCCCGACAAGGCCTTGGGATAGCGTTCGCCGACATCTGGCAACTGGACAAGATCCAGAGCCGACTGCACGCGATCGGGGATCTCCGCCGCGGGAATGTCGCGGTACTTCAGCCCGAAGGCCACGTTCTCGGCCACCGTCTTGTGCGGGAACAGCGCGTAGTTCTGGAACACCAGCCCGAGGTTGCGCTTGTGAATGGGCACGTCGTTCACGCGCCGGCCGCCGATCAGGATCTCGCCCTCGGTCGGGTCCAGAAGCCCCGCGATCATGCGCAGGTTCGTCGTCTTGCCGCAGCCCGAAGGCCCCAGAAGCGTGACGAAGGCCCCTTCCGCGATCTCCAGCGAACTGCGGTGCACGGCGGTGAAACTGCCGAAGCGCTTGACGATGTTCTTGAGCGTGACAGAGCTCATCAGCGGTGTCCTTGCCTAGACATATGGGTCGCCCGGCCCCGGGCTTGACCCGGGGCCTCGCGGTTTGACCGGGGCCCCGGCTCGGGGGCCGGGGCAGGTGGTCCTCAAGGCGTCAGTAGCCCTTCTGGATGCGGCCGAAGGTCTTCGACCACTCCTGTTCATGCCCGTTCCAGTAGGCCGGATCTGCGAAGGTCAGACCCTCCAGCTTGCCGGTCGGGTCAAAGGCCGGGAGTTTCGGAATCTTGTCGCCGAGATCGACCTTGTTGGGATCGAGCGCGGGCGGATAATTCTGCCCCTCGGCCACGGCGATCGCCGTCTGCGGCTCCAGCATGAAGTTCAGCAGCTCCTCGCAGGCCTCCATCGGGCTGCCCTTGAGCACGAACATGCATTCCTGCCAACCGTAACCGTTCGGCGGATCCATGTAGCCGATGTCGTGGCCCTGCTCCTGCAGCGCGTAGATGCGGCCCGACCAGCCCTCGGTCACGTGGATCTCCTCCTCGGCCAGCAGGCTCATCAGTTCCGCGCCCGAACTCCAGTACTTCAGCGCCAGGTCGCGGTGCTGGCGGATGGCGTCCCAGACCGGCTCCATCTCCTGGATGTCGTTGGGGTCCTGGCCGGTCTGCAGCGCGCCGTACCAGATGCGCGTGCGCCAGTCGCCCCAGCCGCCGATCTTGCCCTTGTGGGCCTCGTCGATGAGGATTCGTGCGCCCTTCTCCTGCATCTCCTCGTCAGAGATATGCTTCCGGTTATAGGCCAGCCCGGTCGTGCCGTAGTCGTAGGGCACGCAGCTCAGCTTGCCGTCCGTCACGTTGCGGAAGACATCGACCAGCTTGGGGATGACGTACTTCAGGTTGGGGATGTTGTCCTCGTTCAGGACGGTCGAGTAGCCCAGGTTGTGATAGCGGGCGTAGTCGAAGACCCCCGACAGGTGGGCGATGTTGTATTCGCCGGGCTGGCTGGCCTTGACGCGGCTGAGATATTCGTCGGCGCCGCCGAAGGTGCCGTCGACCACCTCGATGCCCGTCTCCTTCTCGAAGGGCTCGAAGGCGTTCTCGCGCAGCGCCTCGGACACGACGCCGCCCCAGCCGTCGAAGCGGACTTCCTTGACCTCGGCGGCATTGGCGAACTTGGCGAAGGGCGTCTGAACGCCATAGGCCATCCCGGCCGCACCGAGGAGTCCCAGGAAACTGCGCCTGTCCAGGTCGCCGTTCATGTACCGCTCGCGCAGCCGCTCGTAGCGGGTGGTATTGTCCATCTTCCTTGTCATCTCGGTTACTCTCCTTGTTGGATTGGGTCTTGGGGGTTCACGCGGTTCTATCCGCCGCTTTTTCTTGCAAGTTGCCGGGCGATCGCGATGCCCAGAAGGGGCAGCCCGACGGTCATGATGATCATCACCGTGCCAAGGGCGTTGATCTCGGGGCTGATGGAATTGCGCAGCATCGCGAAGATCTGCGTCGGCACCGTTTCCACCCCGCCGGGTTTCCAGAACAACGTGCCGGTGATGTCATCGAAGCTGATGGTGAAGGCGAACAGCGCGCCGGCCAGTACCGCCGGCAGCATCAAGGGCAACGTGATCTGGAAGAAGGTCTGCCGCGGCGAGGCGCCCAGGCTCATGGCCGCCTCCTCGACATCGCGCTTGATGCCCACCAGCCGGGCCTGCACGACCAGGATCACGAACGGCAGGGTGAAGATCACGTGACCTGCCAGCAGCAGGGTGAAACTCTTGTTCACGCTCAGGAAGTTCAGGAACAGCAGCAGCGCCACGGCCAGCACGACCTCGGGCACCAGGATCGGCGCGATCAGCAGGGTGGAGATCATGTTGGCCCCCGGCACGCGGTAGCGCACCAGCGCCAGGCTGGCCAGAACGCCCAGGGTGGTGGATATGAGCGCGGTCAGAAGGCCCAGCACGATCGAGGTGCGGAAAGCGCGCAGGATCGCCTCGTTCTGGGCCAGTTCCACGAACCAGCGGAGGGAAAAGCCCGTCATCGGGAAGCTGCCGAACTGGCTGGCGTTGAAACTCAGCAGCACCACCACCGCCACCGGCAGGAACATGAAAAGGTAGACCAGAACGGTCCAGCCGCGCACCAGTTGCCAGCCCATCAGCCAAGCCCCTTCATCAATTGCGCCATGCCCAGGTAGCGGTTGTAGATCAGGACAAGCACGCCCAGCACGACCAGCAGCATCAGGCTGAGCGCGCTGCCCAGCGGCCAGTTGAGCTGCGTGATGATCGCCTCGAACACCAGGTTGGCGAACATCGCGTCCGTGGGCCCGCCCAGCACCAGCGGCGTGATGTAGGTACCTGCCCCCAGCACGAAACACAGCAGGCTGCCGGCGGCCAGTCCCGGCAGGGACAGCGGCAGCGTGACCTGGACGAAGGCCTGCCACCTGGTCGCGCCCAGCGAATTGGCCGCGTCCTCCAGATTGATGTCGATGCCGTCCAGGCTGACGAAGACGTTGAGCACCATGAACGGCAGCAGGAAGTGCACCAGCCCCAGGATCACCGTGGTCTCGTTGTAGAGCATCTGGATCGGTTCATCGATGATCCCGATCCAGATCATGAAAGTGTTGAACGCCCCCGAGACGCCAAGGATGTTGATCCAGCTCATCGTGCGGATGATGTAGCTGATCCAGAAGGGCAGCATCAGCAGCAACAACAGCATCGCCTTGTTGGCGTTGGAGCGGGCGATGAAATAGGCCGCGGGATACCCCATCAGGGCGCAGACCAGCGTGGTGATCGCCGCGATCTTCAGCGTGTTCAGCAGGATGTCGCGGTAGAAGCGATCCGTCAGAACCTCGCGCCAGTTGTCCAGGTAGAACCCCACCTGTTCGGCGCCCGTCGCCGTGCGCAGCCAGAACGAGTAGATCACGATGAAGACGAGCGGCACGAACAGCAGGAACGTCACTGCCGTCAGGGCCGGTGACAGCAATATCCACGGTTGTCGCGCCTCGCGGGCTTCGACCGACATGCAAGTCTCCCTGTCGTCTCCCCTTGTTCGGCGGGGCTTGCCATTACGATGCGCACCGGGCATTCATTTATCAAATAGATATTTGGAATTGTGACTATAGGTGGCGCCTATGGCCCCGCGCGATACACCCGAGCGCCTGGTGCGCGAACTCGACTGGAATCTCCTGCGCAGTTACGTGGTGCTGGCGCAGTCCCGCTCCATCACGGAGGCCGCCCGCCGCCTGCGGCTGTCCCAGCCCTCGGTCTCGGCCGCACTCAAGCGGCTGGAAGACCGCGTGGGCCGGCGCCTCATCGACCGCAAGCCCGGCCATTTCCAGCTGACCGAAGCGGGCCGCGTGCTCTATCGCGAAGCGGTGGACATCCAGGGCGCGATCCTGCGGCTCTCCACGCTCATGCGCGACACCACGGACGAGGTCACGGGCCACGTCCGGTTGTCGCTGGCCAGCCACGTCATCTGCCCGCTGTTCGATCAGGTACTGGCGGATTTTCACGCCGAACACCCGCGCGCCACCCTGTCCATCGACGTGCTGTCCTCGGCCGAGGCGGTGGACAGCGTGACGGCGCGCGCGGCCTCCTTTGCCATCTGCCTCGTGCATCAGCGCAATCCGCGGCTGGAATACCTCAGGCTCTACCGCGAGTTCTTCGGCCTGTTCTGCGGCCCCCCCCATCCCCTCTACGGCCGCGCGGACCTGACCCGCGCCGACCTGGCCGGGCACCCGTCGGTCAGTTTCGATACCGACCGGCTGCAGGACGCCCTCAAGCCCGTGACGCTGATGCGCGCCGAGGCCGACCTGGGCGAACTGGTGGTCGGCACCTCCAGCCACCTGGAGGAAGTGCGCCGCATGATCATCGCCGGGCTGGGCGTGGGGCCCCTGCCCCTGCACGTGGCCGAGCGCGACGTGCGCGACGGCTTGATGTGGCAATTGCCCCCCTACGACCAGACACCGCCCATCGACGTGCATGTCGTCTGGAACCCCCGTGCGGTGCTCAACCGTGCCGAGCAGTCCTTGCTGAACCGCCTGCTGCAAAAGATCGAGGCGACGCCGATGGAACAGCGCACCTACCGCTGACCTCCCACCGGGATGGAACCGGAACAGGCATTCCCGCGTTGATCGCGTGGGAATGAAAGGAGGACCACAATGGACCGTCTTGCGATCTACATGGCTTGGATTGCCGGTGTTTCGATCGCCGGTGCGATGCTGATCGTGGCCTTCACTCTTGGCTACTACACGCTCTGGACTTTCGCGATCTGCGGTGGCGCGGGGCTGATCCTCGCCTATCCCGTGGGCTACGCCATCTCGCGCTGGGTCAAGAAGGAAGACCCCGAGTGGAATCCCAAGCGCAAGCCGAGTGACTACGACCTCACCGAGAAGCCGAAGGCGCCCGAGGTGTAAACCTCACGCCCGCTCGACAAGGACGGAGCCGACGGAGTAGCCGGCTCCGAAGGAACAGATCAGGCCGATGGCGCCCTTTTCCAAGTCCTCGGACTGCTGCGCAAACGCGATGATCGAGCCGGCCGAAGAGGTGTTGGCGTAATTCTGAAGGATGTTCGGCTGCTCGTCCGAAGCGGGCGTGCGGCCGAGCACCTTTTTTCCGATGAAATCGTTCATGTGCTTGTTGGCTTGGTGCAGCCAAAGACGGCTGAGATCGGCCGGAGCCACATCCTCGTCGGCCAGATGACGCGCGATATGGCGTGAGACCAGAGGCAGCACTTCCTTGAACACCTTGCGGCCCTCCTGCATGAACTGCATGTCGCGCCTGTCAGCCAGGCCATCGGGGCGCGTGTGCCGCAAAAAACCGTTGTTGTTCCGGATGTTGTTGGAAAAATGGGTGGCGCACCGCGTGGAGCGGATGCGGAAATGCCGCCCCTGTGCGTCTTCGGCGCGTTCCAGCACCAACGCCGTGCAGACATCGCCGAAGATGAAATGACAGTCGCGGTCGCGCCACTCCAGATGGCCCGAGCAGATTTCGGGGCTCACCACGATCGCGCGCCGCACCGAACCGGTTCGGATCATGTCCGCCGCCGCCTGTATGCCGAAGGTTGCCGAGGAGCACGCCACATTCATGTCAAAGGCCAGGCCACGCGCACCGAGAAGCGCCTGGATCTCGATGGCGACGGCCGGATAGGGCCGTTCGTGATTGCTGGCCGCACAGATCACCAGGTCGACCTCCGCGCCCTCGCGCCCGGCCTGAGCAAGGGCCGTGTTGCAGGCGTCAAGCGCCATTTCCGCCATGATCCCGGGCTCGTCATCGGACCGCTGGCGCAGAAGGGGATGCAGGACCTCGGGGTTCAGCACGCCGGTCTTGTCCATCACATGGCGTTGTTCGATGCCGGAGGCGTCGACTATGAACTTTTCCGACGAACGCTGCTTCGCCATCAGGGTGCCCGCCGCGATCTCCGCCGCGTGGCGGGCATTGTAGCGGTCCGCGTAAGCGTTGTAGGCGGCGACCAGTTCGGCGTTGGTAACGACCTCTTGAGGCGTGAAGACACCGGAACCGGTGATGGCGGGTGCGTGCATGTCAGGGCCCTTTCCTGCGGGGTTCGTCCGGCGAAACGCAGTGCGCGCCCCGCGTCAAGCGTGACGGTACGGCACCGGCCTCATGCCACCGGGTTCGGCGGCGCTTCGCCCGCCAGCGCCGCGCGCAGGTTCTGCACCGCCATGCGCCCCATGGCCTCGCGCACCTCCAGAGCCGCGGTGCCGAGATGCGGCAGGAGCGTCGCGTTCTCCAACGCGCGCAGCGCAGCGGGGACATCCGGTTCCTGTTCGTAGACATCCAGACCCGCCCCCGCGATCCGCCCCGCCTGCAGGGCGGCGATCAGCGCGGCCTCGTCCACCACATCGCCGCGGGCGATATTGACGAAATGCGCCGTGGGTTTCATCGCCGCGAAGACCTCTGCCCCGATCAGATGCCGTGTCTCCGGCCCGCCCGGCACGGCCACGACGATCACATCGGCCTCCTCGGCGAGGGCGGTCAGGGTTTCCACCTGGCGGGCCTCGAACTCGACCGCCTTGGGTGAGCGGTTGTAGAAAAGCACCGGCATCCCGAAGCCGAGATGGCAGCGCCGGGCGACGGCCTGCCCGATCCGGCCCATGCCGACGATGCCCACCGTCTTGCCCGACACATGCTGTCCCAGCATCTGCGTGGGGTGCCAGCCCGTCCATGCGCCGGCCCGCACCAGGCGCTCGCCCTCGCCCGCGCGCCGAGCGCTCATCAGGATCAGCATCAGGGCGATGTCGGCGGTTGCATCGGTGACGGCGCCGGGGGTGTTGGTGACCATGACCCCCGCGGCCCGCGCGGCGGCGACGTCGATATGGTTGACGCCCACCCCGAAATTGGCCAGCACCTTGCAGCGCGGGTTCTCGCTGCCCTCGAAAACGGCGGCGTCGAAAGCATCGCCCAGGGTCGGCACGATCCCGTCGTAAAGCGCGAGCGCGGCCCGCATCTGGCCGGTCTTCATGGGTGCGGTGTCGTCACGGACCTCGACCTCGCAGTCCTTGCGGGCCTCGGCGATGACGGTTTCCGGCAGGGGGCGGGTGAACAGCACGCGCATCAGTGCATGCGCCCTCCTTCGGGCACCTCCCGGTCGGGGCTCAGAAGAACGATATCCCCGTTTTCATCCGACAGGCCAAGCACCAGGACCTCGGACATGAACTTGCCGACTTGTCGCGGCGGAAAATTGGTGACGGCCACCACCTGCTTGCCCCGCAGTTCCTCGGGGCGGTAGTGCGCGGTGATCTGGGCGCTGGTCTTCTTCTCGCCCAGCTCGGGGCCGAAATCGATCCAGAGCTTGAGCGCGGGCTTGCGTGCCTCTGGGAAAGGTTCGGCGCGGACCACCCGGCCCACGCGGACATCGACCTTCAGGAAATCCTCGGGCGCGATCCGGTCAGCCATCGCGCAGCTCCCGCGACCGGTCGGCGGCGGCACCCACGGTGCGCATCATCAGCGGCGGCAGCCCGTGCTGGTCGTCCATCAGAACCTCCAGCCCGGCCTGCGTCGTGCCGCCCGGGCTGGTGACATTGCGGCGGAGCTGCGCGGGGCTCTCCGCGGACTCCTCGGCCAGCGCGCCGGCCCCGGCCACGGTGGCCTGCGCCAACTGCATGGCAAGTTCCGGCGCCAGCCCCTGCGCGGCCCCCGCCGCGGCCAGGCATTCGATCATGTGGAACACGTAGGCCGGCCCGGATCCCGAGACACCGGTCACCGCGTCCATCTGGTCCTCCGACTCCAGCCGCACGACCTGCCCCACGGCCCGCAGCAGCGCCTCGGCAAGGTCCAGTTGGTCGGGGTGGACCCGGGCATTGCCGATGATGGCGGTGATTCCCCGCCCCACGGCCGCCGGGGTGTTGGGCATGGCCCGCACGATGGGGCTGTTCCGGCCCAGCGCCTCCTCGAAGGTCGCGAGCGGCGTACCGGCCGCGACGGAAACGAACAGCGTCTCGCCCCCGCCCATGCCCTGCAGGGCCGGCAGGGCTTCGCCCATCATTTGCGGCTTGACCGCGATCAGCACGATCGCGGGGCGCGCGGGCAATTCGGCGTTAAGATGCACCCCCGTGGCTTGAAGCCAGTCTGACGGATTGGGGTCGATCACCCAGACCGATGCGGGGGGCAGGCCATTCTCAAGCCAGCCCTGCAGCATGGCCGACCCCATCTTGCCGCATCCCAGCAGCACCAGCCCGGACCGGGCCACGTCGTTCATGTCCATCGTCATTCCCGCCTGTTCGCCGTGATCGCGGGTCGAAGGTTACGCGCGGCCGTAGGCCTCTGCAATGGCGACCTGCAACGCGTCCTGCGGGGCGCGCCCGCCCCAGACGACCAGCTGGAAGGCCGGATAGAACCGCTCGGCGCTCGTCACAGCGGTGTTGATGAGCGTGTTGATCTGATCCGGGCCGGCCATCTGGCCGCCCGCCATCACCAATCCGTAGCGGTAGACCATCAGCTTCTGTGCCGCCCAGTAGGTGAAGGCCCCTGCCCAGCACTGGTCGTTGACGTCGTTGAGCGTGTGGTAAAGGGCCGGCAGCCGTTCTTCGGGCGGCTCCATCTCGAAGGTGCAGACCATGCGCAGCGTCTCGTCGTAGCCCGACCACGCCAGCGTGACCGAATAGGTGCGCCACTGCCCCTCAACGGCCATCGCGATCTGGTCATCGGCGATACGATCGAATTCCCATGCATAGTGCTCGGCCAGATGCTCGACGATGTCGATGGGGTGAAGATCTTCCTGAAGTATGTGTTCGGAGAGTGCCATGGCGCCACCTCGTCTGTTGTAGCGCTTGAGGTTGGCAGCACCCCAAGCGCTAGGTGCCTGCTCAAAAGGCGGGGGCGGATCCCCAGTGCCTATACCAGATATGGTGCGGGCTTTCCGATGGCCTGTAAAGCTATTTGTTGGGGATAAGGGCAATAAGTTGTGGATGACATCGAATTGTCATCAACATGCGGACGCGGTGTCACGAACGAAAACATCCCCGCAGTGCGGGGATGTCTGCTGACCGTCCGGCATTGTCGGGATGGGTGTTCAGCCGCCGCCCTTGTCGAGCTTGGCACCTTTTTCCAACGCCTCGACGCGCGCCTTCAACGTCTCGTCCTCGAGCGCGTCGATACGCGCCTTCAGCGCTTCATTCTCTTCCCGCGCCTTCTGGGCCATGGCGCGCACGGACTCGAATTCCTCGCGGGTGACGAAATCGCGGTCGGCCAGCCAACGGTCGATCATCGACTTCATCGCGGTCTCCGCCTCCTCGCGCGCGCCCTGCGCCACGCCCATGGCGTTGGTCATCAGCTGCGAGAAATCGTCCAGCATCTTGTTACGGGTCTGCATGGGTCTCTCCGGCGTTACGTTCTTCCTGCTATATGGAACGCGACGGCGGCGGGGACAAGGTTGACTTCCCGCGCGAAGCACAGGCAAGAGAGGCGCAATGCTGGCCAAGATCCCCTTCCCCGACATCTCGCCCGAGATATTCTCCATCTCGCTTTTCGGCATGGAGTTCTCGCTGCGCTGGTACGCCCTTGCCTACATCGTGGGCATCGTGATCGGATGGCGCATCGTGGTGGCCGCCGTGCGGCGACCGAGGCTATGGCGTGGCCAGAGCGCGCCGATGACCCCCGCGCAGGTCGAGGACCTGCTGACCTGGGTCATCCTGGGGGTGATCCTGGGCGGGCGGCTGGGTTTCGTTCTGTTCTACCGGCCACTGCACTACCTGGAAAACCCGGGCGAGATCCTGATGGTCTGGCAGGGGGGCATGGCCTTCCACGGCGGGCTTCTCGGCGTGGTCGCGGCCTGCATCCTGTATTCGTGGCGGCAGGGCATTCCCTGGTTGTCGGTGGCCGACGTTCTGTGCCTGGCGACGCCGCCCGGGCTCCTGCTTGGGCGGATCGCCAATTTCATCAACGGCGAGCTCTGGGGCCGGCCCACCGACCTGCCCTGGGGTGTCGTCTTCCCCGGCCCGCTGGCCCAGCACTGCCCGACCGTGGCGGGCGCCTGCGCGCGCCATCCCTCGCAACTCTACGAGGCCGCGCTCGAAGGCCTGGTCCTGGGCGCGGTCTTGCTGTATCTCGCATGGCGGCGCGGGGCGCTGAAAGTGCCGGGGCAGATCACTGGCCTGTTCTTCGCGGGCTACGGGCTGGCGCGATTCGTCGTCGAATTCGCCCGCCAGGCCGATCCGCAGTTCATCACGCCCGACAACCCGATGGGATATGTCCTGCGCCTGGGCGAGGCGGGGCTGACCATGGGGCAGATCCTGTCGCTGCCCATGATCCTCTTCGGGGCTGGGTTGATCCTCTATGCCAGCAGGGCGCGGGGGCGGAGGCCGGTAGCGTGAGCGCACTGGTCTCGTTTATCAAGACGCGGATCCGCGCCGAGGGGCCGATGCCGCTGTCGGAATACATGGCACTGTGCCTGATGCACCCCGCGCACGGCTACTACACCGCGCGCAATCCTTTCGGCGCCGCGGGCGACTTCACGACCGCGCCGGAGATCAGTCAGATGTTCGGCGAATGCCTCGGGCTGGCGCTGGCGCAGACCTGGCTGGACCAGGGCGCGCCGGCCCCCTTAGCCCTGGCCGAAGCGGGCCCGGGCCGCGGCACGCTCATGGCCGACGTCCTGCGCGCCACGGCGCGCGTCCCCGGCTTCCATGGCGCGCTGCGGCTGCATCTGATCGAAAGCGCACCGCGCATGCGGCAGGTTCAGGCTGAAACCCTGGGACGCGACGACGTTACCTGGCACGACCGGCCGGAGACCCTGCCGGCGCTGCCGCTGTTTCTGCTGGCCAACGAGTTCTTCGATGCGCTGCCCATCCGGCAATTCCAGCGCGCGGGCGAGATGTGGCGCGAACGCTGCGTTGGCCTGGATGCCGACGACGCGCTGACGTTCGGCCTGTCCGATCCCCTTCCGCTGGCGCAGCTCGATCATCGGCTGGCCGACACGCAAGAGGGCGACGTGGTCGAACTTTCGCCCGCGGCCCAAGCCGCCGCCGGCACGATCGGCCAGCACATTGCAACCCGTGGCGGGGCGGCCCTGATCCTCGATTACGGGGACTGGCGCGCGCTTGGCGACACGCTTCAGGCACTTTCGGGCCACCGGCCCGCCGATCCGCTGGCCGCCCCGGGCACGGCCGACCTGACCGCCCATGTGGACTTCGAGGCCATCGCGACGGCCGCCGCGCCCGCCCGCCACAGCCGGCTGACCCCGCAGGGCGTGTTCCTGGAACGGCTGGGCATCACGCAGCGTGCGCAGAAGCTCGCCGAGGGGTTGCAGGGCGAGGCGCTCGACTCGCACATCGCGGCACATCGCCGCTTGACCCACCCCGAGGAAATGGGGACGCTCTTCAAGACACTCGCCCTCTACCCAGAGGGCGCCGCGCCGCCGCCCGGGTTGGACCCATGACGCTCGAAATCATCACCGCCGACGCGCTCGCGCCCCTGCGCCACGGGTTCTTCACCCGTCGCGGCGGCGCCTCGTCGGGCATCTTTTCGGGGCTCAATTGCGGCTTCGGGTCCTCCGACCAGGCCGAGATCGTCGCGATCAACCGCGCCCGCGCGGCCGAGGCGCTGAAGGTAACGCCGGGGGACCTGGTCAGCCTGCACCAGGTCCATTCCGCCGCCGTCGAGGTGATCGATGGCCGGCCCGACCAGCCGCCCCGCGCCGACGCCCTGGTGACGCGGCAGCCCGGCCTGGCCCTTGCCGTGCTCACCGCGGATTGCCAGCCCGTCCTTCTGGCCGATCGCCGGGCCGGCGTGATCGGCGCGGTCCATGCCGGCTGGCGCGGGACGCTGGACGGGATCCTTGAAAACACGCTTGACGCCATGGAGGCGCTCGGCGCCGCGCGCGGATCGGTCAAGGCCGTCATCGGCCCCACCATCAGCCAGCGCAACTACGAGGTCGGCCCCGAATTCCTTGAGGAGTTCATGGCCGAGGATCCCGCCAACAGCCGCTTCTTCGCCAACGGCGAGGACGGGCGCTATCTTTTCGATCTGCCAGGGTTCGGCCTGAACCGCCTGCGCGCGGCCGGCGTGGGCGAGGCCGAATGGACCCGTCACTGCACCTACGCGGATACCGCACGCTTCTATTCCTACCGGCGCGCCAGCCATGCGGGCGATGCCGATTATGGGCGGCTCCTGTCCGCGATCCGGCTGTGATTTGGGCACGACCGGGGCAGACCCGACCACGAATTTGCCCAATTTCGCGAAACAATCCCCGGCGTCGAAGCAAAGTGTTTCGCGGAAGCGGGTATTTTATCCCGCCATATCAGTGATTTGGACGAACACGCCCCGAATCCGGCTGCCCGGCCGCCGTGTCCCTGAAATTTTTCGAAGATTCCAAGCCGCTTGTCAAAACATGGTCCAAAACCGGGGCCAGTTTGGGGGCAGGAAATAGAAGAATGATGCCGACCCGGCGAGGAAAGGAAGCAATGATGAAAAAGCGTTGGATGGCCTCCGTGATCGCAACAAGCAAACAGCCGATGCCGGCCATGCCCTTTGCACGCACCACGCGCCGCAAGGCCAAGGCCGCCGGCCGCCATGCGGTGACGCCGAGAGTCGGAACAGCCTGATCGGGGTCGCGGGACGTGATGCCCCGCCGCCTTCCCCGGGAGACCCCGGTGCTGGACGGGCCGCCGCATGCCGGCGGCCCGTCGCTTTGGCAAGCCCGCACCGGCCTCGCGCCCCGCCGACCGGCACCGCAAGCGAAACAATGCTGCTGGAAACAACGAATTGGCCATCCCGAAGCATCAAAGATCGCCCCGCGCTTGACGCGCAGCCGGTGCCAACCCCATGATCTGAATACAGGACAGAAGACCGTCGATCTGTCGTTGTCGGTGGGGGCCGACGCGGGTGCGACGAACCGCGAAGGTGATGCACCATGACGATCCCCCCCGCACCCGGGTCCGCACCGGATTCCGCGCCGCTTTCCAAGCAACGTGCCCCCCTTCAGCATACGGCCCCGGGGCCGCGGCCCCGACGCACCTACACCGTGACAGCCCAGGGCCTGGACGGCGCGGTCCGCACCTTCGAAACCATCGCCCCCGCCTTACCGCTCTTTGATGCGGCCGTGTCGGCCATCGCGCGCGGGACACTGATTTCCACGACGCGCGGCCCCGTCGCGGTGGAAGACCTCGTCCCGGGCATGAGGCTTCTCACGGCCGAGCGCGGCCCCTCTCCGCTTCTGTGGATCGGTTCCGCGACGCTGACGCCCGAGGCGGGCAGCCTCGTGCCGCGGAAACCGTGGCTGACGCGGATAATGGCCGAGGCCTTCGGCATGGGGCGACCGCTATGCGACGTGCTGGCCGGCCCCGGGGCACGACTGCTGAGCCGGCAGGCCGGCATTGAGGAAAACACCGGGGGCCGACGGGTGCTGACGCCGGCGCATGAAATGGCCGACGGGTTCGGGGTGATCCCGGTTGCGCCGCCGGCGCCGGTCACCGTCTATCACCTTGGCTTGCGCCGCCACGGCACGATCACCGCCGCCGGGCTGGAAATGGAAACCTTCCACCCCGGCCCCGGGTTCGAGCGCGGACTGGACGCGCAGCAGCTTGCGCAGTTCCTGTCGCTTTTCCCGCACATCCGCACGCCCGCGGATTTCGGAACGCTTGCACATCTCCGGCTGCCGCTGGTCACGCCACACGGGCGCGAACTGGCCTGACCGCGCCTCAGGCGGACTGGGTCAGGCGCTCTTCGAGGATGTCGAAGGGCACGCCCGGTTCGTCCTTGGCGCCGCGGATGACCAGCGAGGTCTTGACACTGCCCACGTTCTCGGCGGCGGTCAGTTCCTCGGTCAGGAACCGCTGAAAGGTGCTCAGATCCGGTGCCACGCACTTGAGGATGAAATCCACCTCGCCGTTCAGCATGTGGCACTCACGGACCAGCGGCCAGGCGCGGCAGCGTTCCTCGAAGGCGCTGAGATCCGCCTCGGCCTGGCTTTGCAGGCCCACCATGGCGAAGACCTGCACCTCGAAGCCCAGTTCGCGGGCGTCCACGTCCGCATGGTAGCCGCGGATGAAGCCCATTTCCTCAAGCGTGCGCACCCGGCGCAGACAGGGCGGCGCGGATATGCCGACGCGCTTTGCCAATTCGACATTGGTCATGCGGCCATCGGCCTGCAACTCGGCCAGGATCTTGCGGTCGATCGGATCGAGACGGGACGCCGGCATCGCTGTCCTCCACTGAAATTCGCGTTTGTTATATCACACCGGCCGGCACGGGCAATTATCTTTCGCCTTTGCGCAATTTCATTTCGAATGTTGGCGAAAGGCGCCCGGCGTGCGAAGCCGCCGTCGGGGGGTTACAACCGCGCGACACGGGCGCTATATCTGCCCCGATTCCCGATCGCAACCACGGCCGAAAGGTGCACCCATGTCCGAGAGCCGCCACACCAAATGCCTCATCATCGGTTCGGGGCCGGCAGGCTATACCGCCGCCGTCTACGCCAGCCGCGCCATGTTGGAGCCGCTCCTCGTGCAGGGCCTGGAACCCGGCGGCCAGCTTACCACCACGACCGAGGTCGAGAACTGGCCCGGCGACACCGAGGTGCAGGGCCCGGACCTGATGGTCCGGATGGAGGCGCACGCCCGCGCCGTGGGCTGCGAGGTCATCGGCGACATCATCACCGAGCTGGAGACCGACTCGCGCCCCTTCACCGCCAAGGGGGACAGCGGCACCACCTACACCGCCGACGCGGTGATCCTGGCCACCGGGGCGCGGGCGAAATGGCTTGGCCTGGACTCCGAAGAAGCCTTCAAGGGCTTCGGCGTTTCGGCCTGTGCCACCTGCGACGGCTTTTTCTACCGCGGCCAGGAGATCGTGGTGATCGGCGGGGGCAACACCGCCGTGGAGGAGGCGCTGTTCCTGACCAATTTCGCCTCCAAGGTCACCCTGATCCACCGCCGCGACCAGCTGCGCGCCGAACAGGTGCTGCAGAACCGCCTGTTCAAGAACCCCAAGGTGGAGGTCCTGTGGCACCACGAACTCGACGAGATCCTGGGCGAGGACAACCCCAAGGGCGTGACCGGCGTGCGCGTGCGCAGCAACCAGGACGGCCAGACGCAAGAGATCCCCTGCAAGGGTGTCTTCATCGCCATCGGCCACGCGCCGGCCACCGAGCTGGTGAAGGGCAAGGTCGAGATGCACCACGGTGACTACATCAAGGTCGCGCCGGGCAGCACGCATACCTCCGTGCCCGGCCTGTTCGCGGCCGGCGACGTCACGGATCATGTCTACCGCCAGGCCGTAACCTCGGCCGGCATGGGCTGCATGGCTGCGCTCGATGCCGAAAAGTTTCTGGCCGAGCAGGAGGAGCACGGCGGCAAGGTCGAAACCTACCCGCTGGGCTACGGCGCCGAAGTGCCCGACGACGCAGCCGAATAGATCACGCAAGGCGCGAATCGAAAAAGGCGCGGGGCCCCCTGCCCCGCGCCGTGCTCGGCCGAACCTTGCGTGTGCCTTACCTGACCACGTCCCCGGTGGGCTTGGGCGTCTCGAGCGTCTCATCCGGCAGCACCGGGTAAACCGTCTCGGGAACCTTGCCGGTCAGTGAGCCGAGGAACGCGGTGATCTTCTCCACCTCGGTCTCGTTGAGTTCGGTGCCCAGCTGCGAGGTGCCCATGATCGACACGGCGACCTCCAGATCCCAGACCTTGCCGGAGTGGAAATAGGGGGCCGTCAGTTCGATGTTCCGCAGGGGCGATGCACGGAAGACATAGGAATCGTCGGCCGTCTCTGTCACCGCGAAGCGGCCCTTGTCATCCTCGGGCAGGACATCGGCACCGGGCTTCTCGATCAGGCCGAAGGGATAGTAGCCATTGCCGCCTAGGTTCACACCGTTGTGGCAAGACGAACATCCCTTGTCCATGAAGAGCGCAAGGCCCTCCTTTTCCTCCACCGTCAGGGCATCGTCGTTGCCGTTGAGGTAGGCATCGAAGGGCGCCGGGGTGATAAGCGTCGCCTCGTAGGCCTCGATCGCCTTGGCAAAGTTGTCGAAGGTGACCGGATCCGCCGCGTCGGGGAAGGAGGCGTTGAACCACTCCTTGTACTGGGGCATGGAGTTCAACGTCGCGATCACGTTCTCGGGGGTGTTCGCCATCTCGACACCAGCCTGAACCGGGCCTTTCGCCTGCGCGGCCAGGTCGGGCGCGCGGCCATCCCAGAACTGCGCTTCGTTGAAAACCGCATTGAACACCGTCGGCGAGTTGCGCGGCCCTTTCTGCCAGCCATGGCCGATCGAGGTGGGCATGTTGTCATCCCCGCCGGTGGCAAGGTTGTGACAGGAATTACACGAGAAGACGCCCGACGCCGACATGCGCGGATCGAAAAACAGCGCCTTGCCCAACTCGATCTTCGCGGGGGTTATGGGATTGTCCTCGACCGCCGGAATGGTCGAGGGCAACGGCGCAAACATATCGAGTGCGCGGTCGCGCAGTTCATCGGCCAAGGCCCCCGTGCCGAGCGCGGCCGCCGAAACGGTTCCGAGCGCGAACAGCCGTAAAGTTGACATTTCTTATAGCCTCCGTTGACGATTATCGTGTTCGCGCGCTCCCACCGAGGCTAGGCGATTTCTTTCGCCGGCGATTTGATCTGCCGCAAGGAGCCCTCTCCTAGCGTCCTTTCGCCGGGTCCATCGCCGTCGCGCCGCCTCCGGCGCGGCAGGGGTGCAACGGATGCAAACCCCGGCGCGCGGGCCAGGCGGAAGGTGGGTTGAACCCTTCGCACGACCGGTTTAATGGGCACGCGACATAGCGCCACACGCGCCGCCGACCCGATTTTTTCGTTTTATCCGAGAGTGCTCATGACCCTCGCCAATCTCGCCCCGATCCCGGAGCTCTACGTCTCCTACGAAAGCGCACAGAAGCTGAAAAGCGAGGCGGGGGATCTCATCAGCTGGGATCTGACCCCGCGCCAGACCTGCGATCTGGAGTTGCTGATGAACGGCGGCTTCACCCCCCTCAAGGGCTTCCTGGGGCAAGAGGACTACGACAGCGTCGTCGACACGATGCGCCTGGCCGACGGCACGCTCTGGCCGATGCCGATCACGCTCGATGTCTCGAAGGAATTCGCGGACGGGATCGAACTGGGCCAGGACATCGCCCTGCGCGACCAGGAGGGCGTGATCCTGGCCACCATGACCGTCACCGACCGCTGGACCCCCGACAAGGCGCGCGAAGCCGAGAAGGTGTTCGGGGCCGACGACAGCGCGCACCCCGCGGTGAACTACCTGCACAACACCGCCGGCGCGGTGTATCTGGGCGGGCCGATCACCGGCATCCAGCAGCCCGTGCATTACGATTTCCGCGGTCGCCGCGACACGCCGAACGAACTGCGGGCGCTCTTCCGCAAGCTGGGCTGGCGCAAGGTCGTGGCGTTCCAGACCCGCAACCCACTGCACCGTGCCCACCAGGAGCTGACCTTCCGCGCCGCCAAGGAGGCCGAGGCGAACCTTCTGATCCACCCGGTGGTGGGCATGACCAAGCCGGGCGACGTGGACCATTTCACCCGCGTGCGCTGCTACGAGGCGGTGCTGGACAAGTACCCCGGCTCCACTACCACGATGTCGCTGCTGAACCTGGCCATGCGCATGGCCGGCCCGCGCGAGGCCGTCTGGCACGGGCTGATCCGGCGCAACCACGGGTGCACCCACTTCATCGTCGGCCGTGACCACGCCGGCCCGGGCAAGAACAGCGCGGGCGAGGATTTCTACGGCCCCTACGACGCGCAGGAACTTTTCCGCCAGCACCAGGACGAGATCGGCATCCAGATGGTCGATTTCAAACACATGGTCTACGTTCAGGATCGCGCGCAATACGAACCGGCCGACGAGATCGAGGAAGGCGCCACCGTTCTCAACATCTCGGGCACCGAGCTACGCCGCCGGCTGCGCGAGGGGCTTGAGATCCCCGACTGGTTCTCCTTCCCCGAGGTCGTCGCCGAACTGCGCCACCGTTTCCCGCCCCGGGCGCAGCAGGGGTTCACCGTTTTCTTCACCGGCTTTTCCGGCTCGGGGAAATCGACAATCGCCAACGCATTGATGATCAAGCTGATGGAAATGGGCGACCGGCCGGTTACCCTGCTGGACGGCGACATCGTGCGCAAGAACCTCAGTTCCGAGCTGGGCTTTTCGAAAGAGCACCGCGACCTGAACATCCGCCGGATCGGCTATGTCGCCTCCGAGATCACCAAGAACGGCGGCATCGCCATCTGCGCACCGATCGCCCCCTACGGCGCCACCCGGCGCGCCGTCCGCGAAGAGATCGAGCAATACGGCGCCTTCGTCGAGGTGCATGTCTCCACCAGTCTGGAGGAATGCGAGCGCCGCGACCGCAAGGGCCTCTACAAGCTGGCGCGCGAGGGCAAGATCAAGGAGTTCACCGGCATCTCCGACCCCTACGATGAACCCCAGGACCCGGAACTGCGTGTCGATACCGAAGGCCAGGAGGTGGACAACTGCGCCCACCAAGTGATCCTCAAGCTCGAACAGATGGGCCTGATTGCGGGCTGAGCCTGCGCCGCCGGCCTGCGCGGGCCTTGAAAGGCGGGTCCGCGTGAGGGCCGTGGCGTGGGCGCAACCACGATGTACGTGATCACGCTGACCACGATTCCGCCGCGCTTCGCCGGGTTGGGGGCGGTGCTGGAAAGCCTGCTGGCCCAACGGCCCCGCCCTTTCCGCATTTGCCTGTGCCTGCCGGACAGATACGCGCGCTTTCCCGGGGCCCATGCCCGGCCAGCGGTGCCGGCGGGGGTGGAGATCCATCGCGCCAACCGCGACTTGGGGCCGGCCACCAAGGTTCTGCCCTTGGCCCGCGCGCTGCGAGGTCAGGACATCGATCTCATCTATTGTGACGATGACTGCCTCTATCGCCCCGGCTGGGCGCAGGCGCTGTTGGCCGCGCGCCCGAATAAGGGCACGGCGGTCGCCGCCTCCGGCTTCGGGATCGAGCGATTGCGGCGGCGCCCGTCGGCGCTGCCCGGCGACGCCGATATCGCGCAGGGGTTCGGCGGTGTGCTCGTCCGACCGGAGATGTTCGATGCCGCCGCGCAGGAGATCCCCGATGCGCTTCAGGCTGTGGACGACATCTGGCTTTCAGGCCACCTGGCCCGACGGGGCATCCCCATCCGGCTGTCGCCCGCGGCCCGGCGCCTGTGCCGGCCGCGGGCGGGGGCGCCGGCGGCGCTGCAGAAGGCCATGCCGGGCGGCCGCAGCCGCGCGCAACTCAATGCCGAGTGCGCGGCGCATTTTCACCAGCGCTACGGAATCTGGCCCCCGCACTGAGCGGCGTTCATCCCGCGTCCCGCACGGCTCTGGCGGCGCGTGCGTAAAGGTCGCCGTAATCATCCGCCCTCGGACGCACCGAATCCAGCGCGGGCAGGTGCGAAAGGTAAACATCTTGGGACATCCGGTTGACCGCCTGCCGGATCTCCGCCGCGTTCTCGCAGATGATCATCGCGCGGGTGTCCAGGAAATCCCCGATGTTGGGACAGCCCCAGTATATCGGAACGGTCCGGCACAGAAGCGCATCGATCAGTTTTTCGGTGAAGTAATTCCGTTCGCGCACGTTCTCGATGACAACGCTGAAACGGTAGGGGGCCAGCCCGTCGCTCTTGCGTGCGATCGGCCGGTATCCGCGCCCCATGACATCAACCGGGACGCCGGCGTCACGGGCCCATCCCGCGATTTCGTGCCTGAGGACATGCCCCGGCTGGGACCGCTTGGCCGAGGCGATGAGCGAACACATCGCCGTCTTGCGCGTATCCAGCTCGCGCCACTCCGGCACCCAAGTGCTGCCGAAGGGAAAGAAGACGGCATTTGGCAGGCGGGAAAGAAGCGTCTCGTCGGACGTCAGCACGCGGTGGAACCTGCGGTACGTGACGCGCAGCAGGCGCATCTGCCGCGCATGGATCGCCCGGGGCTCGGTCAGAAGAAGGGAGACACCTGCGCGGGTGCCGAAACTCGGGCGGACGTGAAGATGGCTGCGCGGAAAGACGATCAGGTGATCGTCAGCCGTCAGATCCCCCAGGCAGCCACCCGCAATCCCCGCCGGTTCGCCCAGCGGCCACAGCAGGTCGCGCAGGGGGATCCGTGACGGCTGGACGCCCAGCTTGCGCCCGTAAGGCAGAATGGCGACCCGGGTGTCGGGCTGGCTCATGGCGGTGCTCCCGCAATAACATCGGAAGCAGATAGCCGGGACGCGCCGCCTCTGCAATCCTGCCCGGTCCGCCCCGCACGGATGCGCAGGGCGGGAGCCTATGGCCGAATGCCTCAGTGGACAGTGACCGGATCCAGGTCGTTCTGGCGCGCCAGGATAAAGGCCATGCGCCGGTCGGCTACCAGGGCCAGGCGCTCGCCCTCTTCGCTGTGCACGGCATAGAGCGTGTCGTGCCCCTCGGCCTGCTCGCGCAGGTCCTCCGGCAGATCCGCCACCTCGACGGGGCGGACATAAACGATGGGACGGCCCTCTTCGGCACCGAAATCGTACTTGGTTTCCATCTCGCTTACCCCTTGTTGATCTTGATCCGCTGCACGACCGTTTCCGGCTGGGCGCGGGTCAGGTCGATGTGCAACAGACCGTTTTCCATGACCGCTTCGCCGACTTCCACGCCATCGGCCAGCACGAACGAGCGCTGGAATTGGCGTGCCGCGATCCCGCGATGGAGAAAGACGCGCTCGCTGTCGTCCTCCTTCTGACGGCCGCGAATGATCAGCTGTCGGTCCTCGACGGTGATCGACAACTCGTCCTCGGCAAAGCCGGCCACGGCCAGCGTGATCCGATAGGAATTCTCCGACGTCTGTTCGATATTGAACGGGGGATAGCCCTCGTTGCCGGATTTGGCGCTGCGCTCCAGCAGCCGTTCCAGCCGCTCGAACCCCAGCATGTGGGGGTGGGACCCCAGGGACAGCTTGGTCATCGACACGTCCTTTTCAAAGCGACAGTCCATTTTCGGCGGGCCCCGTTCGCGGCGACCCGACTTCCGAAATATGGGCGCTGCCCTGCAGGCGCGCAAGGCCTTTGCGCGCAAAGGGGAAATCCGGTATCCTGTGTTTCCGCGCAGAGAAAGGGAATCACCGTCCATGAACGCTTTCGCCGATCTCTCGATGAAATCCGACGAAGTGCTGCGCGTGGAACTGGAGGAGTTTCGCCGCCAGCACCGCGACCTGGACGAGGCGATCACCGCGCTCGAAGAGAAGGGCGCGCGCGACCCACTGACCATCCGCCGGCTCAAGCAGCAGAAACTGCGCCTGAAGGATATGATAACCTATATCGAGGATCGCCTCTACCCGGATATCATTGCGTAGGGGGGCCGCTGCGCTATAGTGCCCGCTCCAACAAGGGGGCGGCGAATGGAACAACCACGGGTCGGCATCATCATGGGCAGCCAGTCAGACTGGCCCACCATGCGTGCCGCGGCGGACATCCTCGACGAATTGCAGGTTTCCCACGAATGCCGGATCGTCTCGGCCCACCGGACGCCCGACCGGCTGTGGGAGTATGGCCGCACGGCGGCGCATCGCGGGCTCAAGGCCATCGTCGCCGGGGCCGGCGGCGCGGCGCATCTGCCCGGCATGATGGCCTCCAAGACGCGCGTGCCGGTCATCGGGGTGCCGGTGCAGACCCGGACGCTGTCGGGTGTGGACAGCCTTTATTCGATCGTGCAGATGCCCCGGGGCTACCCGGTGGCAACCATGGCGATCGGCGGCGCGGCCAATGCGGGGTTGATGGCGGCGGCGATTCTTGCGACCTGTGACCCCGAACTCGCTGCGCGGCTGGACGCCTGGCGCGGCGCCCTGTCCGACTCGATACCGCAAGAGCCGCAAGATGATTGACATGCTCCCCACCGGCGCAACCATCGGCATCCTCGGCGGCGGTCAGCTCGGCCGGATGCTCGCCGTCGCCGCTGCCCGGCTGGGCCTGCGCACCCATGTCTTCGACCCCGCGGCCAACCCCCCGGCCGGGGATGTGGCCCACGCCACCACCACCGCCCCCTACGAGGACGAGACCGCGCTGCGCACCTTCGGCGCGACGGTGGACGTCATCACCTTCGAGTTCGAAAACATCCCCACCGCCGCATTGGACGTGCTGGAGACCTGCGCGCCTGTCCGTCCCGGCCGCAACGCGCTGCGCGTCAGCCAGGACCGCCTGACCGAAAAGGCCTTTCTGGCGGATCTCGGGCTGCGGACCGCGCCCTTCGCCGCGGTTGACGACGAAGTGGACCTGGCCGAGGCGGCCGCCGAAATCGGGCTGCCCGCGATTCTCAAGACACGGCGTTTCGGCTATGACGGCAAGGGCCAGGCGCGGATCATGGCCGCCGAGGACGCCGACCAGGCCTTCGCCGACATGGCCGGGGCGCCCGCGATCCTGGAAGGGTTCGTGGATTTCAGTCACGAGGTTTCGGTGATCGGCGCGCGCAGTGCCGCCGGCGACGTCGCCTGCTACGACCCGGGCGAGAACGAGCACGCCGGCGGCATCCTGCGCACCACCACCGTTCCCGCCCGGCTGACCGGCGCGCAGCGCACGGACGCGGTGCTGGTGGCCGCCCAGATCCTCAACAAGCTCGACTACATCGGCGTCATGGGCGTGGAGCTTTTCGTCACCGATGCCGGCCTGCTGGTCAACGAGATCGCGCCGCGCGTGCACAATTCCGGCCACTGGACGCAGCAGGGCTGCAGCGTGGACCAGTTCGAGCAGCACATTCGCGCCGTGGCCGGCTGGCCCCTTGGCGACGGCACGCGCTACGCCGATGTGGCGATGGAAAACCTGATCGGCGAAGATGTCTACCGCCTGCCGGACCTTGCCGCGGAGTCCGGCGCCTCGATCCACCTCTACGGCAAGTCCGAGGTCCGCGCGGGCCGCAAGATGGGCCACGTGAATCGGGTGACGGGCGGGACACGGTCGACCTGACGGCAGGCTGTGCCGGCTATCCCAGGAAACGTTCCGCCGCTGTCCCGCGCAGGAAACTGATGCGGCCCCCGGAAACTGTCGCGCAAACGCTGCGCGTTTCGGCATCCAGAACCACGAGGTCAGCCCGTTGACCCGGACTCAATTCACCCCTGTCGTTCAGCCCCAGCACGCCGGCCGGGCCGGCCGAGATCAGCCGCCAGGCGCCGGCAAGATCGGCCACCCCTCCATCTGCCAGAAGCAGCGCCGCACGCCGTAGCGAAGGATAGTGGTAATCCGAGGCCAGCGCGTCGCAATGGCCCATGGCGACAAGGTCCATTGCGCTGACATTGCCGTTGTGCGAGCCGCCCCGCACCACGTTGGGCGCGCCCAGGATCACGCGATCCTTGCCCCTGTGCGCGGCTGCGGCGGCCTCTGCCGTCTCGGGGAATTCCGCCACGCGCACGCCGCGCGCGCGCCAGGTGGCGCGCCCACAGGCGGTGCGGTCGTCGTGGCTGCCCATCTGCACGCCGCGCGCGGCCAGCGCCGCGCACAGGCCGTCCAGCGCCGCGGGCACCTCGCCCATCCGCGCGTGCAGCGCCTGCATCGCCTCCAGGTGCTTTTCGGGATTGCGCCCGATCCGAAGTGCCTGCCCCGTCAGCCGCGGCGGCCGCTTGCCCCTGTCCAGCGCCTCGTGCGGCAAGTGGTCGTTGAAGACCACGAGGGGGATGGCGAATCGCGCCACCATCTCCTGCATGGCCGCGTAGTGGTCGAGCATCGGCGTCTCGAAGCGCAGCTGTGCCATCAGGGCCGTGTCGAGCCGCGGGCGCACCTGCTCCAGCGCGGTGAAAACCCGCTCGGCGAACTCCGGCGCGCGCATGCCGCCTTCCCAGCTATAGAACTGCGCCAGCACGGCCGTCGTCACGCCGTTGGCGGCCAGTTCCGCCTCGGCGGCCACCAGCCCCTGGTCCAGATCCTTCATCGCCCCGCGGCGCGGCGCGAGGTGCCGTTCGAACCCGTCGCCATGCGCATCCACGATGCCCGGCAGCACCATGAAGCCACGCAGGTCCACCTCCCGGGCCGGCCGGTCCGGCACGATCCACCCCTCCGACAGGCACAGGGGCGCCGCCTCCAGCCCCGCCGGGGTCAGCACCTGCGCCCCGACCAGCCGCAGATCCGGCAGGGTCATTCCGGCGCCCTCCAGAAGATGTCGCCCAGTTCCAGCGCGCGGTCGAAACGTCCCGTGCGCAGGAAGGCGCGCACCTGCGCGATGACCATCGGGTTCATCATCATGAAGGTATGCGTGACCGGCAGGGTGATGTGATCGGCCATGCCCGCGACCCGGGTGGAGTCGACGGAAACCTTTCCATCGTCCGGTCCCTCGATCAGGGTCGAGAAATAGGGGCTGAGCGAGCGCGTGCCGGCGATGACACCCAGTTCGAAATCGACGGGCGGAAGGCGGTCGGGCAATCCCGCCTCACCGGTGTAGAGCTGCTGACCAGCCGGCCCGTTGATCCATTCGAAAAGCTCCAGCCCGCCCAGTTCGTCCACGATCTCCGAACCGTGGTTCGGCGGGCCCAGCATGACCACCCGGCCCAGGTGCGCCGGCCGGTTGTCACGCAGCCAGACACGCAGCAGGATCCCGCCAAGGGAATGGGCCACGAAATGCACCCGCTGCGCGCCGCAGCGCGCCACGGCCCGCGGCAGGGTTTCCACCGCCAGCCGTTCGATCCGGTCGCGGGTGGAGGGATAGCCCGGCCGCACCACGGTATAGCCGTCCTCTTCCAGCACCTCTTCCATGACCAGGAAGGAGGCTTCGGTGCGGGCCAGCCCGTGCAGCAAAACGACGCAATCCGCTCGGCTCGCCACCGGCAGACAAAGCAGAAAGACGAGCAGGAGCGCGCGGAGTCTCATGACGGTTGAGATAGGCGAAGTCGGGCCGCTATAACAGGCCCGAGGCTCCTGACCTTGAGGAAAAATGCAGCTTCGCATCGCCGCCCGCGCCGTGCTCGTCCATGACGGGCGCCTGCTACTCGTCAACGCCTATCCCGGGGGCCAGAGCGATCTGTGGTGCGCCCCGGGTGGCGGAATGGAGGCCGGCACGTCGCTGCCTGACACCCTGCGCCGCGAAGTGCACGAGGAAACGGGGCTGGACATCGCCGTTGGCGTGCCCTGCCTGGTCAACGAGTTCCACGATCCCGGCCGGTTCCATCAGGTCGAGGTCTTCTTCCGCTGCACGCTGACCCGCGGCCACCTGCGCGAGGACTGGCAGGATCCCGCGGGCATCGTCACCCGCCGCCGCTTCGTCACGCGCGCCGAGATGGACACCCTGCGATTCAAGCCCGACAGCCTGCCGCGCGCCGCCTTCGGCGACGCGGTGCTCTACGATCCCCTGGAGCCGCTGGTGCGCTAGCCCGCCGCGCCCACGAAGAAGCGCGGGCGCAGGGTGTGCAGGGTGATCGCCCCAAGGCCCGCCAGCGTCAGCGCCAGCAGGAACAGCCAGCCCAGGACCGGCACCAGCCCCAGCAGGCCGGCCACGACGGTGCCCGTGGCCGCGGCCAGCGCGCGGTCCCGCCAATCGGCCGGCAGGGCCCGGCGCGTCGCCCGCAGCAACCCCACGCCGAAGGCATAGCCCCCGACGACATAGCCCGCGACCGCGGCGAGCCCGGCCAGCAGCGCCATCGCCGGGAACAGGAAGATGCCGATCAACGTCATCGCCAGCACCACGCCCGCCCCGATGAGCGCCGATTTGGCGACGAACCCGAACCAGAGCGCGCGCCTTGGGCGGTCCAGCAGCCGGCGGCGCATCTGCGCCATGGGCGCGGGCAGCACGGCCGCCGTCAGCCGCGCAAGCAGCGCCACCACCACCAGCCGGATGGCGAACCGGATCAGCACCTCGCCCCAGGACAGCGCGCCATAGACCCCGGCATCGCCTTGCCATTCTGCCCGTTCGCCGCCTTCAGCGTCAGGGTCTCCGCCGCCACCCGGGGATACCCGCCGATCGGGCCGCGTCAGCCGGCGGCGTTGCCGGTGCTTTGCTTGAGCGCCTCGAAATTTGCCATCGTGAAGGGCAGGGTCTTGCCGCTCTCGGGGTCGAAGAGCGCCCGGTCGAGCCGGGTCAGCGGGCCGAAATAGACATGCAACGCCTCTGACGGGCGCGTGCCCTCGGCAGTGACCTTGTGAATGGCATCCTCGGGCAGCTCGATGATCTCGCCTTCCTTCGCGATCACGGTGCCGGTCTGTTGCAGGACCTCGCCGTTGCGGGCGTACAGCAGGCTTTTCTCGGCCCCCGAATAGCAGGCGATGAGCACGGGCACCTGGTGTTCATGGGCAGGCATCAGAACGTCGGGCTGAAAGCGCGAGCGCCAGATCGAAACGCGGTCGTCCTCGTAAAGGTTGATCTCGTCGGGCCCGTCGGGCGGGGTCTCGCCGCGCAGCGCCTCGGCTTCCTCCAGCGCATCGCCAAGCACGGCGCGCACGGCCCCGCGCGGGTCGGGTTCCTCGGCCGCTTCGCGGATACGGTCGACCAGGGTTTGGAAGGTGGACATCGTGATTCTCTCCCGTGGCCGTTTCGCGGTTTCCGTCAGGTTGCCCGAGCCTGCGCCGCCTGTCCATCCCGGGGAAAACGCAAAGGGGCCGCCCGAAGGCGGCCCCCGCTTGTTTCGCGCGATGCGCGGTCGGCTTACATCATGCCGCCCATGCCGCCCATGTCGGGCATGCCGCCACCGGCACCGCCGCCGGCGCCTTCCTTTTCGGGCTTGTCGGCGACCATCGCCTCGGTCGTGATCAGCAGGCCGGCGATCGAGGAGGCATCCTCCAGCGCGGTGCGCACCACCTTGGCCGGGTCGATGACGCCCGCGGCGAACAGATCGCCGTATTCCTCGGTCTGCGCGTTGAAGCCGAACTTCAGATCATCGCTTTCGCGGATCTTCCCGGCCACGACGGCCCCGTCCACGCCCGCGTTCTGGGCGATCTGGCGCAGCGGCGCCTCAAGCGACTTGCGCACGATCTCGATCCCGCGGGTCTGATCGATGTTCTCGCCGGTCATGCCGTCGAGCTTCTTGCTGGCCTGGACCAGCGCGACGCCGCCGCCCACGACGATGCCTTCCTGCACGGCGGCACGGGTGGCGTTCAGCGCGTCGTCGACGCGGTCCTTGCGCTCCTTCACCTCGGTCTCGGTCATGCCGCCGACGCGGATCACCGCGACGCCGCCGGCCAGCTTGGCCACGCGCTCTTGCAGCTTCTCGCGGTCATAGTCGCTGGTGGTGTCCTCGATCTGCTGACGGATCTGGCTGACCCGGGCCTCGATCTCGGACTTCTCGCCATTGCCTTCGACGATGGTCGTTTCGTCCTTGGTGATCGACACCTTCTTGGCCGAGCCCAGCATGTCCATCGTCACGTTCTCGAGCTTCATGCCCAGGTCTTCCGAGATCACCTGGCCGCCCGTGAGGATCGCGATGTCCTGCAGCATGGCCTTGCGGCGATCACCGAAGCCCGGCGCCTTGACGGCCGCGATCTTCAGGCCGCCGCGCAGCTTGTTGACCACGAGGGTGGCCAGAGCTTCGCCTTCCACGTCCTCGGCAATGATCAGCAGGGGCTTCTGGCTCTGGATGACCTGCTCCAGAAGCGGAACCATCGGCTGCAGCGAGCTCAGCTTCTTCTCGTGCAGAAGGATCAGGCAGTCGTCCAGTTCCGCAATCATCTTCTCGGAGTTGGTCACGAAGTAGGGCGACAGGTACCCGCGGTCGAACTGCATGCCCTCGACCACGTCGGTCTCGGTCTCGGTGCCCTTGTTCTCCTCGACGGTGATGACGCCGTCGTTGCCGACCTTCTGCATGGCGTCGGCGATCATGTGACCGATCTCGGTCTCGCCGTTGGCGGACACGGTGCCGACCTGCGCCACCTCGTCAGAGCCCGACACTTCGCGCGAGGCGTCCTTGATTGCCTCGACGACCTTCGTGGTCGCCTTGTCGATGCCGCGCTTGAGGTCCATCGGGTTCATGCCGGCGGCAACGGCCTTCATGCCTTCCTTGGCGATGGCCTGCGCCAGAACGGTCGCGGTGGTGGTGCCGTCGCCGGCCTCGTCGTTGGTGCGGTTGGCCACTTCCTTGACCATCTGCGCGCCCATGTTCTCGAACTTGTCTTCCAGTTCGATCTCCTTGGCGACGCTCACACCGTCCTTTGTGATGCGCGGCGAGCCGAAGCTCTTGTCCAGCACGACGTTGCGGCCCTTGGGGCCCAGCGTCACGCGGACCGAGTCGGCCAGCACGTTGACACCGCGCATAATGCTGTTGCGTGCTTCCGTTTCGAATTTGACGTCTTTTGCAGACATGTATCTAAGCTCCTGATGTCTTTGGAATTCAGTCTCGGGGGACGATCCGGGGCCTTCAGGCGGCCTTGGCCGACTTGTCGCCGTCGACGATGCCCAGGATGTCGGTTTCCTTCATGATCAGCAGCTCTTCACCGTCGATGGTGATCTCGGTGCCCGACCACTTGCCGAACAGCACGCGGTCGCCGGCCGAGACATCGGGGGTGATGCGCTCGCCATCTTCGTTGCGCGCACCTGCGCCCACGGCCACGACTTCGCCTTCCTGCGGCTTTTCCTTGGCGGTGTCGGGGATGATCAGCCCGCCCGCGGTCTTTTCATCGCTTTCCACGCGGCGGACAAGCACGCGGTCATGCAGCGGTTTAAATGCCATCTCTGAGGCTCCTTGGCTCACAGTTTCATCCTAGGAATGGCCCGCCCCGCGGGCCGTTAGCACTCACCCCAAGTGAGTGCTAACGGCGTATAGCTAGGCAGGGCAGCGCGGGGTGTCAAGTTGTCATGCGGGATTTTTTGAACCGTGCGATTGCGCGCGCAGGGTCGGCCCACTAGCCTGCCGGCGATCTCCAAACCCGACGAGGGCGCCGATGTTCCTGCGCGTGCTTGCCGTTCTGCTGCTGATTCTGCAACCGCTTGCCGCCGCCGCGCGCTGCGGCGGGACGGATCTGATAAAGGCCCTTCCCGAACAGGAGCGCGCCGCCCTTCGGGCTGCAGCGGCCCGCCAGCCCTATGCCGAGGGCCTGCTGTGGCAGGCGCGGCGCAGTGCGACCACGATCACGATCTTCGGCACCTACCACTTCCGCCATCCGCGCACCCGGGCGCATCTCGACCGGCTCGCGCCGCTCATCGACGCGGCCGACACGGTCTACCTCGAGGTCTCCAACGCCGACCAGGAAAAACTTCAGGCAGAGCTGGCCGCGGATCCCTCGATCATGTTCATCACGGAAGGCCAGACCCTGCCCGACCTTCTGGGCGAGGCAGACTGGCAGACCTACGCCGCCGAAATGCGCGCCCGCGGCGTGCCCGGCTTCGTGGCGGCCAAGTTCAAACCCGTCTGGGCGGCCATGATGCTGGGCATCGGCCCCTGCGAGGCCCAGGGCGGCGCCATGCTGCAGGCCGGCATCGACAAGCTGATCGGCAAGCGCGCCGCGCAAGCGGGCACGCCCGGCCGCTCGCTGGAGGATTACCGCGCCGTCCTCGACATGCTCGACGGCGTGCCGCGCGCGACGCAGCTGGACATGATCCGGCTGTTCTTCGACTGGGGCGGCGATCCCGACGACATGGCCTATACCCTGCGCCGCCGTTACCTTGCGCAGGAGGTGGCGCTGATCTGGGAATTCTCGCGCCGGGTCTCGCGCGATCACGGCGGCGCGCGGGCGCAGGAGGATTTCGCGCTGCTGGAGGATCGGCTGCTGACCCGCCGCAACCGCGCCTGGGTCGACAAGCTCCTGCAAGAGGCACGGGGCGGAAACCACTTCGTGGCCGTGGGGGCAGCGCACCTGCCCGGCCGCGCGGGCGTGCTGCACCTGCTGGATGCGGCCGGCTACACGCTGACGCGCCTGCCGATGTGACCCCGAGCCCAATGCCGCAGCGCAGCATCAGCGGGTGACAACCACGCCGCGCATCCCTATAAGGCGCGCGAACACCCGAACCGCACAGGACCCATTGCCATGACGACACTCGTATTCGGCCACAAGGCCCCCGATACCGATTCCACCGGCTCCCCCATCATCTGGTCGTGGTACCTCAATCAGGTCCAGGGCACGCAGGCCGCTGCGAGACTTCTCGGCGAGCCAAACACCGAGGCCGCCTTCATGCTGGAGCGCTGGAACCTGGACAAACCCGAGATCATCGCCGATGTCGAGCCCGGCCAGCCCGTCGTTATCGTGGACACCAACAATCCCGCGGAACTGCCCGCGCACATCAACGATGCCGACATCCGCGGCATCATCGACCATCACAAGCTGGTCGGCGGGCTACAGACCGCGGGCCCCATCGATATCCGGATCGAGCCGCTGGCCTGCACGGCCACCATCATGTGGAAAATGATCGGCAAGGACATGGCCCAGGCCCCCGAGGCCATCAAGGGCGCGATGCTGACCTGCATCCTCAGCGACACGCTGGAGTTCCGCTCGCCCACCACCACGAACGAGGACAAGGCGGTGGCCCATGACCTCGCCAAGGACCTTGGCATCGACATTTCCGACTATGCCGCCGAGATGTTCGCGGCCAAGTCCGATGTCTCGGCCTTTTCCGACGCCGAACTGATCCGCATGGACTCCAAGGAATACGAGGTGGACGGCACCAAGTTCCGTGTTTCCGTGCTGGAGACCACGGCCCCCGACCAGGTGCTGTCGCGCAAGGACAGCCTGACCGAAAGCATGAAGGCCGTGGCGCAGGAGGACGGCGTCGATCAGGTGCTGCTCTTCGTCGTGGACATCCTGCGCGAAGAGGCCACGCTGCTGGTGCCCAACGACACCGTGAAATCGGTGGCCGAGAAAAGCTTTGACGCCACGGTCACCGGCGACACGGTGGTACTGCCAGGCGTGATGAGCCGCAAGAAGCAGATCATCCCCAACCTCAAGGTCTGAGCAGCCCGGACACCGGAATCCGAAGGGCGCCGCGCAGGCGCCCTTTTTTCGTCCATCCCCGGGGCCGAGGCTCAGATCAGCGGCCGTGGACGCACCACATGGAACGCGCCGCGCATGTAGGTCAGCGGGGCCTCGCCCGCGTTCGAAATCCCGGTGACCGCGCCTATGCAGATCGCGTGGGTGCTGTGCCGGATCATCTCTTGCACGGTGCACGCAAAGGCGGTCGCGCGCGGCAGGATCGGCCCGGCCTCCGTGGCCGTCACTTCCAGCCCCTCGAACCGGTCCGCGCGCACGTCGTCGAAGGCCCCGGCAAAGGCGCGGGCCATGTCCACGGCATCCTCCGGCAGGATGTTTACGCAAAAGACCCCGTTCTCGGCGACCGCCCGCGCGATGCGGCTGTCATCCTTCAGGCAGACCAGAACCGACGGCGGATCCGCCGAAAGCGAGGTGAAGGCGCTGACCGTCGCCCCCATCCGGCCCGCCGGCCCGTCCGTGGTGACAACCGTGACCGTGGCCGCCACCTGACGCATGGCCGCGATGAAGGCATCCCGCGCCGCGCTCATGCCGATGTGTCCGTCGCTTGCGTGCCGAACGTCATGCGCCTTCCCTTCCGTTTGCGCGGGCCAGCGTGGCAGAAAGCCACCGCTCTGAAAATCCGCCGTTTCCGAGCGTTACATAGGAGCGCCCGCCGCGAAGGCCAGCCGATCCGATCGGCACTGGCCAAACCGCGGCCCCCCTGCCATAGCTGGCCGCGCAGTTTCCCGCCAACACGCCCGAGGACCCCATGACCCAGATCATCGATTCCCTGTCCCAGATATCCGACCGGTACGACGCGCTCTTCGTCGATCTGTGGGGCTGTGTCCACGACGGGGTGAAGGCCCTGCCCGACGCGGTGGCGGCCCTGCACCGTTACCGCGACAACGGCGGGGCGGTGGTGCTTCTGACCAATTCCCCCCGTCCCCGGCACGGCGTGGAGAAACAGCTCGATATCTTCGGGGTGCCGGAGACGGCCTGGGACACCATCGCCACCTCCGGCGACAGCGCGCGCGCGGCCATGTTCGAAGGCGCCGTGGGAGAGAAGGTCTATTTCATCGGGGAAGACCGCGACAAGACGTTCTTCCAGCCGATGCAACTGATCGAGGAGCCGGTCGAGGTGGAGCTGGTCGACCTCGCGCAGGCCGAAGGAATCGTCTGCACCGGCCCCTTCGACCCCACCGCCGACCCGGCCGAGCTGCGCCCGCAACTGCTTTACGCCAAGCAGAAGGGGCTCAAGCTGCTCTGCGCCAACCCCGATATCGTGGTGGACCGGGGCGACCACCGGGAATGGTGCGCCGGCGCCATCGCCCGCCTCTACACCGAGATGGGCGGCGAAAGCCTCTACTTCGGCAAGCCGCATCCGCCGATCTACGACCTGGCCCGCCGCCGGCTGGCCGAAACCGGCCACGACGCCGAGCGCGCGACGATCCTGGCCATCGGCGACGGCGCGCAGACCGACATCCGCGGCGCGCTTGGCGAAGACATCGATTCGCTCTTCATCAGCGGCGGCCTGGCCCGGGCCGAGACGAAAACCGCACCCCAGCCGGACCCGGACGCGCTGGAGGATTACCTCACCCGGGAACAGGTCAGCCCCACCTACACCATCGGCCACCTGCGCTGATCCAGAAAAAGCTTGATGTTTCTGCGCGCGCAAAGTAACAAAGTTCCAAAGTAGTGCGCCAAGATGTGCGAAAATTACTCGCCGGTCGATCAGGAGGGGCGAATGTTGGACAACATGCCACGCGGAACCATCACCATCGAGGAAATCGAGATGGGCATGACCCGCCACCTGCGCAAAGTGGTCACCGACCGCGACATCGAGATGTTCGCGGAGGTCTCCACCGATCGCAATCCGGTCCACCTTGATGACGACTATGCCCGCGACACGATCTTCGAGGGCCGCATCGCCCACGGCATGCTGACCGCCGGGCTCATCTCGGCCGTGATCGGCGAACAGCTCCCCGGCCACGGCACCGTCTACATGGGCCAGAGCCTCAAGTTCCTCGGCCCCGTGCGCCCCGGCGATATGGTCCACGCCGAGGTGGAAGTCGTCGGCATCGACCACGGCAAGCGCCGCGTGCAACTCGATTGCCGCTGCCTCGTCGAGGGCAAGAAGGTGCTGATTGGCGAGGCCACGGTGCTTGCACCCTCGGCAAAATTCGACTGAGCACGGCACGCCGCCGGGGATTGAAAGCGCGGCCCGCCGGCCTCACCTAGATACGGCACGTCGCCCCTGCGCGACCCATGCCGACGTTCAAGGGAGGAGACCGGACATGGACGCCATCAAGACCAGCGAGTACGCCCGCGCCCTTCTGTCCTCGCACGGACCCAGGGCCGAGGCCGAAGCCGCCCGGAAGATGAACGACTGCGAATCCGCCGGCAAGGCCGACGAGGCCGAGGACTGGCGCAAGATCCGCCAGGCCATCAGCGAACTGCGCGGTCCGCCGCAAAGCTGACCCAGCCGTTGGTGCACGCAACCCGCTTGCGCCGGTCGATGCATGGGGCTACCTCTGCGCCATGCGCATCGTCCGAGACTACGAATACGTCGACCCCGCCGACCGCGGTGCCAGCGCCGCCATCGGCAATTTCGACGGCGTGCACCTGGGTCATCAGGCCGTGATCGACATCGCCCGCCGGCGCGGGGCCGAGATCGGCGCGCCCCTGGGCGTGCTCACCTTCGAGCCGCACCCGCGCGAATACTTCGCCCCCGATGCGGCCCCCTTCCGGCTCATGAGCCGCGAAACACGGGCGCACCGCCTTGAAAAGCTCGGGGTCGCGCGGCTCTACGAACTCAACTTCAACGCCGCGCTCTCGGCGCTCACGCCCGAGGTGTTCGCGCGCAACGTCCTGAGCGAGGGGCTGGGCCTGCGCCATGTCGTCGTGGGCAGGGATTTCTGCTTTGGCAAGGGCCGGGCGGGGGATGCCTCCGATCTTGCCCGGTTCGGGGCCGAGATGGGGTTCGGCGTCACCGTGGCCGATCTTCTGGAGGGCCAGCGCGGCGAAGTCTCTTCCACCGCCATCCGCAAGGCCCTGAGCGCGGGGCGCCCCCGGGATGCCGCCGCCATGCTGGGCCACTGGCACCGCATCGACGGCCCTGTCGAGGGCGGCGAACAGCGCGGCCGGGACCTGGGCTATCCGACCGCCAACATGTCCATCGCCGGGCTGCACCCGCCGAAGTTCGGCGTCTACGCGGTACTGGTGGACGTCCTCGACGGGCCGCATGCCGGTGCCTATCACGGGGCCGCCAGCATCGGTGTCAGGCCCATGTTCGACGGCCAGATGCCCAACCTCGAAACCTATCTCTTCGATTTCTCCGGCGATCTTTACGGGGCGGATCTTTCGGTCGCGCTGGTCGATTTCCTGCGGCTCGAGGAGACTTTCGACAGCCTCGACAGCTTCATTGCCCAGATGGATGCCGATTGCGCCCGCGCGCGCGAAATCCTGTCGGGCCTATGACCGACGATCCCATCGACCGCAGCGGCCTGCGCGCCCGCTACTGGGAAGACACCCCGCTTTCCCGGATGACCCGCAAGGAGTGGGAGGCGCTTTGCGACGGCTGCGGCAAGTGCTGCCTGAACAAGCTGGAGGATGCCGATACCGGCGAGGTCGCGCTGACCCGCGTGGCCTGCCGGCTGTTCGACGATGCGACCTGCCGGTGCGCGCATTACGAGGGCCGCCACAAGTTCGTGCCCGAATGTATCTCGCTCAGCGCGAAGAACCTGGAAAGCCATCTCTACTGGATGCCCGAAACCTGTGCCTACAAACTACTGTGGGAGGGCCGGCCCCTCTACGACTGGCATCCGCTGATTTCGGGCGATCCCGAAACGGTCCACCGGGCCGGCGTCTCTGTCCGGGGTGAGACCCTGCCGGAAGCGACGGTGGACGAGGACGACTGGGAAGATCACGTCATCGAGGAGCCGATGTGATGAATTTCGCCTCTGACAACTGCGGCCCGGCCCTGCCCGAGGTGATGCAGGCGCTGGCCTCTGCCAACGCGGGATTTCAGCCTTCCTACGGCGCCGATGCGCTGATGGAGGCGGTACGCACCCGCCTACGCGAGATCTTCGAGGCGCCCCAGGCCGCGGTTTACCTGGTCGCCACGGGCACGGCGGCCAACTCGCTGGCGCTGGCCACCCTTGCCCAGCCCTGGCAGACGATCTTCTGCACGCCGCTTGCTCATGTCCAGACGGACGAATGCCAGGCGCCGGAATTCTATACCGGCGGCGCCAAACTCACCCTTGTCGGCGAGGGCGACAAGATGACGCCCGCCGCCCTGCAGGCCGCCATCGCGCGGCTGAGCCCCGGCGACGTCCATGTCTCGCAACGCGGGCCGGTGGCGCTGACTCAGGTCACCGAGATGGGCCACCTCTACACGCTTGACGAGCTTGCCGCCCTGACCGCCGCGGCGGCCGACCACGACCTGCCCGTCTACATGGACGGCGCGCGCTTCGCCAATGCAGTGGCGGCGCTCGGCTGCACCCCGGCCGAGATGACCTGGAAGGCCGGCATCGATGCCGTTTCCCTGGGGGGCACCAAGAACGGCTGCCTGGGTGTCGAGGCGGTGATCTTCTTCGATCCGGCGCAGGCCTGGGAATTCGAACTGCGGCGCAAGCGCGGCGCGCATCTGTTCTCCAAGCACCGCTACCTTTCGGCGCAGATGCTGGCCTACCTCGATGACGACCTCTGGCTGCGCGCGGCACGGGCAGCCAATGACCGGGCCGCGCGCCTGGCCCGGGGGCTGCGCGACGTGCCCGGCGTCCGCTTCCTTGCCGAACCGCAGGCCAACATGATATTTGCCAGCCTGCCGCGCGCAACGCACCAGCGCCTGCACGCCTCCGGCGCGGTCTACGGTCTGTCCGATGGCCCGCTGGAGGGGGGCGATCCGGCGGATCACCTGGCCATGCGCCTTGTCTGCGACTGGTCGATCGAAGAAGCGCAGATCGACCGCTTCATCCAGATCGCCCTGGGCTGAACCCGCGTCAGAGACGGTCGAGGAAGCGCGCGATTTCGTCGCTGACCTGGACGGGATGATTCACCGGCGCCATGTGGCCCGCGCCACCGATGACGGATCGGTCCACGTCCGCCAGCCGCGCCGCCAGCCCGTCATTGATCGCGCCGATGATGGCCGGCGATTGGCTGCCCGCCAGCAAGAGCGCCGGCGCGGTGATGGCCGTCACGCCGCCTTCCTGCAGAAGTCCGGCACAATCACGCTCCAGCGCCGCCTCGCCGGCCTGGACAAGCGGCATCCGGGCGGCCATGCGGGCCTTCTGCGTGTCCGGCAGGTCCGCCCAGGCCGTGCCGCCGCCCCAGACGCCAGTGAATTCGCGCGCCGCGCCCCGCAGATCGCCCGCCGCCATGGCCGCCGCATAACCCGCCATCTGCGCGGTCAACCGCGCCCGCCAGGCGGGGTCGTCGGCGAAGGCCACCGCGAAAAACACCGGCTCGATCAGGGTCAGCGAACGCACCAGGTCCGGCCGCTCCACCGCCAACCGCAAAGCCACGGTCGCGCCGAAGGAATGGCCCAGGATGTCCGCCGGCCCGGCCAGCAGCCCGGCCGCGATTAGGGCCGAGAGCCCCTGGATTTCGCTCTGCCCGTCCCAGTCGCCGCTCTGCCCGTGCCCCGGCAGGTCGAAGGCGGTCAGCGTCACGCGCCGCGCCAGCCGCTCGGCCACTCCCCGCCAGCTGCCGCCATGCGACAGCGAACAGTGCAGCGCCAAGGCCGGGCGCGGGCCCGTCCCCATCACCGCATAGTGCACCGAATGCTTGGCCAGCCGGATCTCCGGCATGGGTCAGAGAATACCCTGAAGGTGCAGGTCGAGGTCCGCCAATTTGTCCTGCCCCCAGAACAGCTGCCCGCTGTCGACCACGTAAAAGGGCGCGCCGAAGACCCCTGCTGCGACCGCGTCCTCCAGGTTGGCGGCATAGGTCTCGGCCCCGCTGAGAAGTCCGCTGTCGGCCAGCGCGGGGTCGAATCCCGCACTCTGCAGGCAGTCGCGCACCACCTCGTCCGCGGCGATGTCGCGCTCCTCGGCCCAGCAGGCCCGCAGGATCGCATGCACCAGCTGACCCAGGTCACCGCCCCCCGCCTTCTGCGCGGCGATCACCGCATAGGAAGCGGGCGCGGGATTCGTCGGCCAGTGCGCCGGTTTGAGGACGATCGGCATCTCCTGCTTCTTCGCCGTCCGGGCCATTTCCTGCAGGCGGTAGGCTTGCCGACTGGGATGCCGTTCGTTCGGGGGCGTCCCGCCGGTGCGCGCGAAAAGCGCCAGGATGTCCAGCGGCTTGTAGCTCACCCGCGCGCCGGTTCGGCCCGCAATTTCCTCCAACCGAAGCCCGGCCAGGTAGGCGAACGGCGAAAGCGTGGAGAAATAGTAATCGATGTGCGCCATTTTGCTGCCTCCCCCTGCAGCATCGGTTTGCCCGACGGTACGCCCATGCTAAGCGGTGTCAATGTCACGAATCTGTCATCGCGCCACCCGGGGACCGCTTTTCACATGTCGAACGTACCAGAACCCAAACTGATCGCGGGCAACGCCAACCTGCCCCTCGCCCAGGCCATTGCCCGCCGAATGACCATGCACCGCGGCGTCAGCATGGGCCTCGTGGATGCCCGTGTCGAACGTTTCAACGACCAGGAGATCTTCGTCGAGGTCTATGAAAACGTCCGCGGCGAGGACATGTTCATCATCCAGCCCACCTCGAACCCGGCCAACGACAACCTGATGGAACTGCTCATCATGGCCGATGCGCTGCGCCGCTCGTCGGCCAAGCGCATCACTGCCGTGATCCCCTATTTCGGCTACGCCCGTCAGGATCGCCGCGCAAAGGCGCGCACGCCGATCTCGGCCAAGCTGGTGGCGAACATGCTGGTCGGCGCGGGGATCGAGCGGGTGCTGACGATGGACCTGCACGCGGCCCAGATCCAGGGCTTCTTCGACATCCCCGTGGACAACCTCTATGCCGCGCCGATCTTCGCGCTCGACCTCAAGAGCCAGTTCCGGGGTGAGATGGACAAGGTGATGATCGTCTCTCCCGACGTGGGCGGTGTGGCCCGCGCCCGCGAACTGGCCAAGCGGATCGACGCCCCGCTGTCGATCGTCGACAAGCGCCGCGAGAAGGCCGGGGAGGTCGCGGAGATGACGGTGATCGGTGAAGTCGAGGGCAAGAAGTGCGTGATCGTCGACGACATGTGCGACACCGCCGGCACACTGTGCAAAGCCGCCCAAGTGCTGCTCGACAACGGGGCTGAGGAGGTGCACGCCTACACCACCCACGGTGTCCTGTCCGGCCCGGCGGTCGAGCGGATCACGAACTCGGTCCTGAAAAGCATGGTCATCACCGACACCATCGCCCCGACCGAGGCCGTGCGCGCCACGCCCAATATCCGGATCATTCCCACCGCCCCGGTCTTCGCGCAGGCGATCCTGAACATCTGGAACGGGACCTCCGTTTCCTCGCTGTTCGAGATGCCCACGCTGGAACCCGTCTACGAGGGCCAGTTCGCCAGCTGATCCGTTCCGCGCAGGCAGGTCGCGCGCCATCGCGCGGCTGCCGGTTCAGTAAAGATCCCAGTCGTCCTCGTGAGCAAGCTCGCCCACAGCCATCCAGCGCACCCGCGCCCGGGCGACGCGGGTATCGCCCCAGGTGCGGAATACCACTTCGAAGCCCTCTGCGGTGACATTCGCCGCGGACACGTCGGCGCGGGCGTTGGTCGCCTGGTCCATGTCCCACATGGACAGCGCCACGTGCACCGCGGGGGAGCCGCGGAAGGGTTCCGAGAACCTCAGAACGTGGCGCCGTTCCCGTTCCCCCTGACCGGTCCACATCTCTCCACCGTCCTCGTAGTCCGAGAACAGCACATCATCTCCCTGATCGATTCCGATGGTGCTGGCGCTGAGATGCTTCATGGCGTGCCTTCGTCCGAACCCCATCATTGATACGGGGTCATGGCGAGGCTGGGCAAGAAAAATGAAAAAGGCCCGCCAAAGGGCGGGCCATTGCGATCGCCGGTCAGCGTAGCCGCGTCAGTAGGCCGACAGGCCCATCTCGTCGCCCATGGCCACGAGATCGGACAATAGCTTGGCCGCATCGTCGACCGGTCCGGGCTCGTTGACGAAGACCTCCTTGGTCTTCTCCAGCTTCTTCTGAGCCTCCGAGATCATGGTGGAGAACTCTTCCTGGGTCATCTCCTCGCGCGGCACCGCACGCTCGGCCAGGACCGACACGCTTTCCGAACTCACCTCGGCAAAACCGCCGGTGACCACGTATTCCGCCTCGCCCTCCGGCCCCGAGGCCCGCACCAGGCCCGGACGCAGCGTGGTGATGAGCGGCGCGTGATCGGGCATGGCGGTCAGGTTGCCGTCCGCACCGGGCAGCTGTACCGCCCCGGCTTGGACCGAGGTCAGCAGCCGTTCCGGCGAGACCAGATCGAATTGCATTGTATCAGCCATCAGGGGCTCCTTGTCATGCCCTGCCGGGGCGCGGACCGTGGCCCGCCCCGGTCAGAACGCCGCTGCAATCAGGCCGCTTCGGCGGCCATCTTCTCGGCCTTGGCGACCACGTCGTCGATGCCGCCCACCATGTAGAAGGCGCCCTCGGGCAGGTGGTCGTACTCCCCGTTGACCACCGCCTTGAACGAGCGGATGGTCTCCTCCAGCGGTACCTGGATACCGTCAGAGCCGGTGAAGACCTTCGCCACGTCGAAGGGCTGGCTGAGGAATCGCTGGATCTTCCGCGCGCGGGAGACGGTCAGCTTGTCCTCTTCGCTCAGTTCGTCCATGCCCAGAATGGCGATGATGTCCTGAAGGGCCTTGTACCGCTGCAGGATCTCCTGCACGTCGCGCGCGACCTGGTAGTGCTCCTCTCCCACGATCGCCGGATCGAGGATCCGCGAGTTGGAGTCCAGCGGGTCCACGGCCGGGTAGATGCCCAGCTCCGAGATCGCCCGGCTCAGAACCGTCGTTGCGTCAAGGTGGGCAAAGGTCGTGGCCGGTGCCGGGTCGGTCAGGTCGTCCGCGGGCACGTAGACCGCCTGGATCGAGGTGATCGACCCCTGCTTGGTCGAGGTGATGCGCTCCTGCATGGCGCCCATGTCGGTGGCCAGCGTCGGCTGGTAGCCCACCGCCGAGGGAATCCGCCCCAGAAGCGCCGACACCTCCGAGCCCGCCTGGGTGAAGCGGAAGATGTTGTCGACGAAGAACAGGACGTCCGTCCCAGACTGGTCGCGGAATTCCTCGGCCAGGGTCAGGCCGGACAGCGCCACGCGGGCGCGGGCCCCCGGCGGTTCGTTCATCTGGCCGTAGCACAGGGCCACCTGGCTCTTGGACAGGTCGTCGGGGTTGATGACGCCCGATTCGATCATCTCGTGGTAAAGGTCATTGCCCTCGCGGGTCCGCTCGCCCACGCCGGCGAAGACCGAATAGCCCGAGTGCACCTTGGCGATGTTGTTGATCAGTTCCATGATGAGAACCGTCTTGCCCACGCCGGCACCGCCGAACAGGCCGATCTTGCCGCCCTTGGAGTAGGGCGCCAGCAGGTCAACCACCTTGATGCCGGTGACCAGGATCTCGGTCTCGGTGGACTGGTCGCTGAATTCCGGCGCGGACCGGTGGATGGGGCGGTGTTCCTTCGCCTCGATCGGTGCGCCCTCGTCCACCGGTTCGCCCACGACGTTGAGGATGCGGCCCAGGGTGGCATCGCCAACCGGCATCTGGATGGGTGCACCGGTGTCGGTCACTTCCTGGCCACGGACCAGGCCCTCGGTGGCGTCCATCGCGATGCAGCGCACCGTCGACTCGCCCAGGTGCTGCGAAACTTCCAGCACCAGACGCTTGCCGTGGTTGTCGCACTCCAGCGCGTTCAGGATCTCCGGCAGGTGGTCCTCGAACTGGACGTCCACCACGGCGCCGATCACCTGGGTGATTGTGCCCTTCGCTTTTGCCATGTTTCTCTCCGGTCTCGTTAGAGCGCCTCGGCGCCCGAAATGATTTCAATAAGCTCGTTCGTGATGACGGCCTGACGGGTGCGGTTGTACTCGATCGTCAGCTTGTCGATCATCTCGCCGGCGTTGCGGGTGGCGTTGTCCATCGCCGACATCCGCGCCCCCTGTTCCGAGGCCCCGTTCTCCAGCAACGCGCTGAAGATCGCCGTGGCCACGCCGCGCGGCAGAAGCTCGGCCAGGATGGTCTCTTCATCCGGCTCGAACTCATAGAAGGCGCCGGGCGCCGCCGCCTCCTCGCTGGTGTCCACGTCGGCCGGGATGATCTGCTGCATCGTCGGCACCTGCGTCACCACGTTCTCGAACCGCGAGAAGAAGATCTTGGCCACGTCGAACTCGCCCGCGTCGAACCTGTCGAGCACGCCCTGGGCAACAGCCTGCGCGTCATCGTAGCCCACGTTCTTCACCTCGCTGAAGTCGACGTGGTCGATGAACAGGTCGCCGAAGTCGCGCTTGAGCGCATCGCGGCCCTTCTTGCCGACGGTGATGATCTTGACGGTCTTTCCCTCGGCCTTCAGCTTCTCGGCTTCGGCGCGTGCCAGTTTGGCGATATTGGCGTTGAAACCGCCGCACAGGCCCCGCTCGGCGGTCATCACCACCAGCAGGTGCACCTGGTCCGATCCCGTTCCGGCCAGCAGGCGCGGCGCGTTCTCGGAGTCCCCGACCGAAGCGGCCAGCTTGCGCATCAGCGCGTCGAACCGCTCGGAATAGGGGCGCGCCATCTCGGCCGCCTCCTCGGCGCGCCGCAGCTTGGCCGCGGCGACCATCTGCATCGCCTTGGTGATCTTGCGGGTCGATTTGACCGACTCGATCCTGTTTTTTAGGTCCTTCAGACTCGGCATTGCCTCGTCCCCCTCACGCGAAGTCCGCGGCGAATTCGTCGATGGCTGCCTTGATCTTTTCCTCGGCCTCGCCCTTCACCTTGGGGTCTTCCTTGGTGATCCAGTCCAGAAGGTCCTGATGCTTGTTGCGCAGGTGGTTCAGCAGCCCCTGCTCGAAGCGGCCCACCTGCTCGACGGAGATGTTGTCCAGATAGCCGTGGGTGCCGGCGTAGATCACGCAGACGATCTCGGCGTTGGTCAGCGGCGAGTACTGCGGCTGCTTCATCAGTTCGGTCAGACGCGCGCCCCGGTTCAGCAGCTTCTGCGTGGCCGCGTCCAGGTCCGAGCCGAACTGCGCGAAGGCCGCCATCTCGCGGTACTGGGCCAGTTCCAGCTTCACCGCGCCGGCCACCGACTTCATCGCGTTGGTCTGCGCCGAGGAGCCCACCCGGCTCACCGACAGGCCGGTGTTCACGGCCGGGCGGATGCCCTGGTAGAACAGCTCGGTTTCCAGGAAGATCTGGCCGTCGGTGATCGAAATCACGTTGGTCGGGATGAAGGCCGAGACGTCGCCGCCCTGGGTCTCGATGATCGGCAGGGCCGTCAGGCTGCCGGCGCCGTTGTCATCGTTGAGCTTGGCGGAGCGCTCCAGCAGGCGGGAGTGCAGGTAGAAAACGTCGCCGGGGTAGGCTTCGCGCCCCGGCGGGCGGCGCAGCAGCAGCGACATCTGGCGATAGGCCACGGCCTGCTTGGACAGGTCGTCATAGACCGCCAGCGCGTGCCGGCCATTGTCGCGGAAGTGCTCGGCCATGGCCGTGGCCGAGTAGGGAGCGAGGAACTGCATCGGCGCCGGATCCGAGGCCGTGGCGGCCACGACGATGGAGTATTCCATCGCGCCCGATTCCTCCAGCCGCTTCACCAGCTGCGCCACGGTCGAGCGCTTCTGCCCCACGGCCACGTAGACGCAGTAGAGCTTCTGGCTTTCGTCGTCGCCGGCGGCTTCGTTGTAGGTTTTCTGGTTCAGCATCGCGTCCAGCGCCACGGCGGTCTTGCCGGTCTGGCGGTCGCCGATGATCAGCTCGCGCTGGCCGCGGCCGATGGGGATCATGCTGTCGATGGCCTTGAGGCCGGTGGCCATCGGCTCGTGCACGGATTTGCGCGGGATGATGCCCGGGGCCTTCACGTCCGCCACCAGGCGCTTCTCGGTCTCGATGGGGCCCTTGCCGTCAAGCGGATTGCCAAGGGCATCGACCACGCGGCCCAGAAGCGCGTCGCCGGCGGGCACGTCCACGATGGACTGGGTGCGCTTGACGGTGTCGCCCTCGGTGATCTCCCGGTCGGAGCCGAAGATCACCACGCCGACGTTGTCCACCTCCAGGTTCAGCGCCATGCCCATGACGCCGCCGGGGAATTCCACCAGTTCGCCGGCCTGCACGTTGTCCAGCCCGTGCACGCGCGCGATCCCGTCACCGACCGACAGGACCCGGCCGACCTCGGCCACCTCGACCTCTTGCCCGAAATTCTTGATCTGGTCCTTCAGGATCGCAGAAATCTCTGCAGCTTGGATACCCATTTATCCGACCTCTTTCATTGCATTCTGGAGGGAATTGAGGCGCGAGCGGATCGAGGTATCGATCATCTTCGAGCCCACCTTGACGACAAGACCGCCGATGAGGCTTTCATCGACGGTCGCATTGATCTTGACGTCCTTGCCCACGCGGGCCTTCAGCGTCTTGGCCAGCTTTTCCTGCTGTGCCTTGGTCAGGGCCTTGGCGCTGGCGACCTCGGCGGTCACCTCGCCCTTGTGCTCGGCCAGCATCGCGTTCAGTTGCGCCACCAGTTGCGGCAGCACGAACAGGCGGCGCTTCTCCGCCATGAGGCCCAGACCCTTCTGCAGCTCGGGGATCAGGCCCATCTTTTCGCCCAAGGCGCGGATCGCGTGGCCCTGCTCGTCGCGCGTGACCACCGGCGAGGAGATCATCCGGCGCATCTCCCGGCTTTCGTCCAGCGCGCCGGCAAGGTCGTCGAGGTTGCCTTCCAGCTTGTCCAGCGACCCGTTTTCCCGGGCAAGCTCGAAGATGGCGGTGGCATAGCGCTCGGCAATGCCGGAGGAGATCGAAGCTGGTTCGGACACGTCCACCCTTCCGATTTCTGGCCCCGGTTCGCGTCAGAACGGCTGCGTGCCGTCGTGCCGGGGGCGTTTGCATGGGTTGTTCCTTGCGAAACACCGAAATTCGGCAGGGGTGTAGCAGAGCGGACCCCACCCGGCAAGAAGCTTGAAAAAAGTTGTATACCTTTGAATACAGCGTGTTTTCAAAGACTTGCCGGCCCTGCGACCCTTTGCGCCGAAATCAGGTGTTGAAAAAGTCACCGGGTGGTCAGGATTTTGCGATTCCTCCGGTGCCGCTGTTATCGCTAGCACCCTCAATCCCCCGGAGCGCGCCGACAATCGCGGCCGGCGGATCCTCGCCGTTACCGTGCGAAATCCCCGTACGGCCCGTACCGGATCACCGTCCGTCACACCGGCTTGGCCTCGGGCTTGGGCTTGAGCACGTCCAGGGGCTTGCGCACCGTCTCGCGCAGGCCGGGGCCGGAGGGCGAATGCACCCGCTTGCTGGCCTCCACGATCAGGACGCCCCCGGACAGGATCGGCCAGACCTTCGTTCCCAGCGTCTCCCACATGCCGGCGGTCTTGCGCCAGAAGCGTTTCTCCGACGGCGGCTGGTAGAGCGCCGTGGCGTGCCGCTCGGGCAGGAAATGATGCGCCTTCAACTGCGTTTCGAGCTGGCTCTGCGAATAGGGGCGGCCGTAGCCGAACGGCGTGCGGTCGCTGCGCGACCACAGGCCCGCACGGTTGGGCACCACGAACAGGGCCGAGCCGCCCGGGCCCAGCACCCGCCAGCATTCCTCCAGCACCAGCGCGGGGTGCTGCGAGGTCTCCAGCCCGTGCACCACCAAGAGCTTGTCCACGCGGCCGGTGTCCAGCGGCCAGGCCGTCTCCTCGCACAGGACCGAGACGTTCGGCATCCCTTGCGGCCAGCCCACCACGCCCTGCGGCCCGGGCATCAGCGCCACCACACGGCGCGCGTCGGCCAGGTAAGGCCGCAGGAAGGGCACGGCGAAGCCGAAGCCCGCCACCGTCTGGCCCTGCGCTTCGGGCCAGAAGCTGGCAAGCGCCTCGCGGATGGTCTTCTGCGCCGCGCGGCCAAGCCGGCTGCGGTAGTAGAAGTTGCGCAGGTCCTGCACGTCCAGATGCATTGCAGAGAGGTCCATCATCCGTCAGTCTGATTGCTAACACTAACCGCTGAATGGGGAAACTCCATGACCTTTCAGATCGAGACCGTTCCCTGCCTGAGCGACAACTACGCGTGCCTGGCCCATGACCCCGAAACCGGCGCAACGGCGGTCGTCGACGTGCCCGAGGCCGCGCCGATCCTGGCGGCCCTGAAGGACAAGGGCTGGCGTGCGAGCCACGTTCTGCTGACCCATCACCACGCGGACCACGTCCAGGGCCTTGACGCCCTGCTGGCCGAACATTCCGCACAGGTGGTCGGGGCCGCCGCCGACGCGGAGCGCCTGCCCCCGCTCGACGTGGCGCTGGAAGAGGGCGAGCGCGTCGCCGTCGGAACCCAGACGGGCATCGTGATCGACGTGCCCGGGCACACGGTGGGGCACATCGCCTTCCACTTTCCCGACAGCGATGTGGCCTTCACCGGCGACAGCCTGATGGCGATGGGGTGCGGCCGGGTCTTCGAGGGCACGCCGGCGCAGATGTGGAACAGCCTGCAAAAGCTCATGGACCTGCCGCCCGAGACTATGATCTGCTCGGGGCACGAGTACACCCAGAAGAACGCGGAATTCGCCCTGACCGTTGATCCCGACAACCACGCGCTTATATCCCGCAAGGACGCAATCGACAGGGCCCGTGCCAAGGGCAAACCCACCGTGCCGTCGCAATTGTCCGAAGAACTGGACACCAACCCGTTCCTGCGTGCCCGCTCGCCCGCGATCCAGGCACAACTGGGCATGACCGGCGCCGACCCGGCAGAGGTCTTCGCCGAGTTACGGGCGCGCAAGGACCGGTTTTGAGCCGTCGCGCGGCAAATGCCCACCCGGCGTTTCGAAAAGTGACCGGGTGTGACCAAAAAATCCTTGAAGACGTGGCCATCTCGACCAAACTTTAAAGGTATGAGGCCAAGGTCGGCGGCACCCGTGTCCCGGCCCAGATCAGAAGGAGCACCCAAGTGCCTTCATTCTCGAACACCCTGGAACAGGCAATCCACGCGGCGCTGGCCCTGGCCAACGCCCGGCAGCACGAATTCGCCACGCTGGAGCATCTTCTGCTGGCCCTGATCGACGAGCCCGATGCCTCGCGCGTGTTGAAGGCATGCAGCGTCGACACCGAGGAATTGCGCACCACCCTGGTCGAATTCATCGACGAGGACCTGTCCAACCTGGTGACCGACATCGACGGTTCCGAGGCGGTTCCGACGGCCGCTTTCCAGCGCGTCATCCAGCGGGCCGCGATCCACGTCCAGAGTTCCGGCCGAACGGAAGTGACCGGCGCAAACGTGCTGGTCGCCATCTTCGCCGAACGGGAATCGAACGCCGCCTACTTCCTGCAGGAGCAGGACATGACGCGCTACGACGCGGTGAACTTCATCGCGCACGGCGTGGCGAAGGATCCCGCCTATGGCGAGTCGCGCCCCATCACCGGCGCCGAGGAAAGCGATCGCGAGCAGGGCAAGGGAGAAGCCGAGGCCGAAGCCGTGGACAGCGGGGAATCGGCGCTGGCCAAGTATTGCGTGGACCTCAACGAGAAGGCCCGCCGCGGCGACGTGGACCCGCTGATCGGCCGCGATACCGAGGTCGAGCGCTGCATCCAGGTGCTGTGCCGCCGGCGCAAGAACAACCCGCTGCTGGTTGGCGACCCCGGCGTGGGCAAGACCGCCATCGCCGAGGGCCTGGCGCACAAGATCGTCAAGGGCGCCACGCCCAAGGTGCTGTCCAAGACCACGATCTATTCGCTGGACATGGGCGCGCTGCTGGCCGGCACCCGCTACCGCGGCGATTTCGAGGAACGGCTGAAGGCCGTGGTGGCCGAACTGGAAAGCCACCCCGACGCGGTGCTGTTCATCGACGAGATCCATACCGTCATCGGCGCCGGCGCGACCTCGGGCGGGGCGATGGACGCCTCCAACCTGCTCAAGCCGGCGCTGCAGGGCGGCAAGCTCCGCTGCATGGGCTCCACCACCTTCAAGGAGTTCCGCCAGCACTTTGAAAAGGACCGCGCGCTCTCGCGCCGCTTCCAGAAGATCGACGTGGTGGAACCCACCAATGAGGACGCGGTGAAGATCCTCAAGGGCCTCAAGCCCTATTTCGAGGACCACCACGCGGTGAAATACACCAACGACGCGATCAAGAGCGCCGTGGACCTGTCGGCGCGCTACATCAATGACCGCAAGCTGCCCGACAAGGCCATCGACGTCATCGACGAGGCCGGCGCGGCGCAGCACCTCGTGGCCGCCTCCAAGCGCCGCAAGTCGATCGGCGCCAAGGAGATCGAGGCCGTGGTTGCCAAGATCGCGCGCATCCCGCCCAAGAACGTCTCCAAGGACGATGCCGAGGTGCTCAAGGATCTCGAAGGCACGCTCAAGCGCGTCGTGTTCGGCCAGGATCCGGCGATCGAGGCGCTGTCCAGTTCCATCAAGCTGGCGCGCGCCGGCCTGCGCGAGCCCGACAAACCCATCGGCAACTACCTTTTCGCCGGGCCGACGGGCGTGGGCAAGACCGAGGTCGCCAAGCAACTGGCCGATACCCTGGGCGTGGAACTGCTGCGCTTCGACATGTCGGAATACATGGAAAAGCACGCCGTTTCCCGCCTGATCGGCGCGCCGCCGGGCTACGTGGGCTTCGACCAGGGCGGTCTGCTGACCGACGGGGTGGACCAGCACCCGCACTGCGTGCTGCTCCTGGACGAGATCGAAAAGGCGCACCCGGATGTCTTCAACATCCTGTTGCAGGTGATGGACCACGGCACGCTGACCGATCACAACGGGCGCACGGTGGACTTCCGCAACGTGGTGCTGATCATGACGTCCAACGCCGGGGCCACCGAACAGGCCAAGGCCGCCGTGGGCTTCGGCCGCGACCGGCGCGAGGGCGAGGACACCGCCGCGATCGAGCAGACCTTCACGCCGGAGTTCCGCAACCGTCTTGATGCGGTCATCTCCTTCGGGGCGCTGCCCAAAGAGGTCATCCTGCAGGTGGTCGAGAAATTCGTCCTCCAGCTCGAAGCGCAGCTTCTGGACCGCAACGTGACCATCGAACTGACCGAGCCCGCTGCCGAATGGCTGGCCGAGAAGGGCTATGACGACAAGATGGGCGCGCGGCCCCTGGGCCGGGTCATCCAGGAGCACATCAAGAAGCCGCTGGCCGAGGAGCTGCTTTTCGGCAAGCTGGCCAAGGGCGGCGTCGTCCGCGTGGGCGTGAAGGACGGCAAGATCGACCTTCAGCTCGAAGGCGCCGACAAGCCGCGCCTGTCCGGCAAGAAGCCGCCGCTTCTGACCGCCGACTGATGCGCGCCGGGGCGGTTGCCCTGTCCCTGACATTGGCCGCCGCCCCGGCGGCGGCCGATCCGCCCTCCCTGATCCTGCCCGTGGCCTGCACGCTCGGGCAGGATTGTTATATCGAGGATTACGTCGATACCGCCCCGGGCCCGGGCGTGCGCGACCACGCCTGCGGGCTGAAATCCCGCGACGGGCACAGCGGCACGGACATCGCGCTTTTGTCCTTCGCGAAAATGAAGGCCGGCACGGCCGTCCTGGCCGCGGCGCCCGGGCGCGTGGCCGCCACGCGCGACGGCCTGCCCGACCGCCCAGTCACCGCCGAAACCCGCCCGGAGATCCGGGGCCGGGAATGCGGCAATGCCGTGCGCATCGACCACGGGCAGGGCTGGCAGACCCTGTACTGCCACCTCAGGCAGGGGTCCGTCGCCGTGGAGCCGGGCGCGCGGGTCGCTGCCGGCGCGGTCCTGGGCCAAGTCGGGCTGAGCGGCCTGACCAACATGCCCCACTTGCACCTCGGCGTGCTGAAGGACGGGGCAGTCGTCGATCCCTTCCGCCCGGACGACGCGGAGGAGTGCGGGCCGGCCAAGGGCGACGGCCTTTGGGCCGATGCCCCGCCCTACCACCGCGCGGGGCTTTTCACCGCCGGCTTCGCCACCGCCGTGCCCGATTTAGACGCCGTCCGCAGCGGAGCGGCCCGGGCCCGCCGCGCCGTGCCAAGCGCGCCGCTGGTGCTTTACGGTCATGTCTTTCACGCCCGCCCGGGCGACCGGCTGCACCTTTCCGCCCAAGGCCCGCGGGGCCGCATCCTCGATCGGACCATCCCGCTGAAGGCGCCCGCGCGCAGCCTGTTCCGCGCCGCCGGCCGGCGCAGCCCCGAGCGCGGCTGGCCGCCCGGCGCCTACCGCGGCTACGTCCGGCTGATCCGGGCGGGCACCGTGATCGCCGCGCGGCACGCCGACATCACCGTCGCGCGCTGACGGCTACTGTTCGGTGAACTTGAGTTCGATCCGGCGGTTCTGGGCCCGCGCCTCCGGCGTGTCGGCGGGATTGACGGGCTGGTATTCCCCGAACCCGTTGGCCGACAACCGATCGGGCGAGATGCCCAACTCGTCGATCATGTAGCGCACCACCGACAGCGCGCGCGCCTGGCTGAGTTCCCAGTTGTCTTCGAACTTGGCGCCGGGGATCAGCGGCACGTCGTCGGTGTGCCCGTCCACCCGGATGATCCAGTCGATGCCGGGCGGGATCTCGTCGCCCACCTCGCGCAGGATATCGGCCACCTTGGCGATTTCGGCGCGGCCGGCCGGGGAAAGTTCGGCCTCGGCCGGCGGGAAAAGCACCTCGGAGGAAAAGACGAAGCGATCCCCCTCGATCCGGATGCCCTCGCGGTTGCCCAGCACGTCGCGCAGCCGCCCAAAGAACTCCGAGCGGTACTTCTCGAGGTTTTCCTTCTGCTGTTCCAGCAGCTTGCGCTTCTCTTCCTCCAGCTTGCGGCGCTTGCGCTCTTCGGCGGCCAGCCGCGCGAGCGCGGTGTTCAGGTCGCGGCCCAGGGTCTGGATCTGCACGTCGCTGGCGGCCTCTCGGCTCTTGGCGTCGTCCAGCAGGGCCTGGAGGTTGGACAGCTGCTCGCGCAGGGCGGCGACCTGACGGTTGAGAAGGGCCTGCTGCTTGACCGCCTCGGCGGTCTTTTCCTCCTGTGTGGCCAGTCGCTCGCGCGCCTGCGACAGCAAGGCGGCACGTTCCTCGGCCTTGCTCAGCCCCGCCGCCGCTTCCTGCTCGGCCGCGAGTTTCGCCGCCAGCGCCGCCGCAAGGCGCTTGCGGATCTCCTCGGCCTCAAGCGCGCTATCCTCGCTGGCCGCCATCGCCTTGGCCAGACGCTGTTTCGTCTGCGTCAATTCCGTGCGGGCCGCGTCCAGTTGCAGGCGAAGATCGGCGATCAACTCGGCATTCTCCACTGCCTTGGCCTCGGCCGCCACCTTGGCGGCCAGCGCTTCGGCCAGCCGTTGTTCCAGGCTCTTGCTGGTGCCTGCCAGGTCCTCCCGTTCCGCCCGGAGCGCGGCGAGGTCCTGCTCCAGCCGGCTCAGACGCTCGGACAGCGCCGACTTCTCGGCGGTGAGGGTGTCGCGTGCCGCGCGCAGCTGCGCCAGTTCCCTCTCCAGCTTCGCCAGGCGCGCGGCCAGTTCGGATTTCTCGGCGCCCAGCGTCTGCTTGTCGGCGCGTTCTTCGGCCAGGCGGGCCTCGAGCGCCCCGATACGCTCTTCCAGCCCGGCCTTTTCGCCGGCCAGGTCGGTGCGCGCCGCTTCCGCCGCGGCGAGCTGCGATTCCAGCTCGGCCACCCGCTCGGCCAGCGTGGCCCGTTCGGTATCCAGCGTCTCGCCCCTGTCCTCGGCGCGGGCAAGCCGCGCCTCCAGTTCGGTCAACCGCTCCTGCAGCGCCACCTTCTCTGCCGCGAACGCCTCCTCGCCCGCCGTCTTCTCGCGCCGAAGGTCGGCCAGGGCCGCCTCGGCGTCGGCGATGCGCTGTTCCAGGGTCGTCTGCTGCGCGGCATGGCGCTGCGCCACCGCCGCGGCGGCGGCCTCGGTTTCGCTCAGGCGGACGCGCAGCTCCTGCAGGGCGGCGCCCTTGGCCTCGGCGTCGGCCAGGGCGCGGGCCAGGGCCGCCTCCACGGAACCGAGCTTGGTGGCCGCTTTTTCCCGGCCGCTCTCGGCCGCGCGCAGCTTCGCCTGGGTTTCTTCCAGTTCGGATTCGGCGGTCGCGAGTTGGGTCTGCAACGCCCCGATCCTGTCCTCGCGCAGCGTGGCCTCGCTTTGTGCGGCGGCCAGGGCGCGTTCGGCTTGCTCCTGCGCCATCAGCGCGGCGGCCAGCTGGATGTCGAGATCCTCGTTGGCCTCTTCCGCCGCGGCCAGCATGGTCAGGGTTTCCTCGGCGCGGCGGCGCTGCTCTTCCAGCGCCAGGGTCATCGCCGTCAGCTCCGCTTCGGCGTTCTCGAGTTTCTCGCGCAGCGCCTCGGCGGCGGCGGCCTCGGCCAGGCGGGCCTGTTCCTCCTCGCTGAGCTTGTCTTCCAGGTCGGCAACGCGGCCGCGCAGGGCGGCCTGCGCCTGTTCGCCTTCGGCATTGCGCTGCTGCAGATCGGCCACCAGGGCCTGCAGCGCCTGCCGCCGGGCGGCGGCAAGCCGCGCCTGTTCGGCCTTGGCATCGATCTCGTCGCGCAGGTCCGCCAGGGCGAGTTGCAGCGACTCCTGCTTGGACAGCAATTCCTCGCGCTCGTCGCGCAGGTCGGCGATCTGGCCCTGCGCCTGTTCCCTGTCGGCCAGAAGGCCCGCCACCTGCTCCTCGAAATCCGCGATCCGGCCGCGGGCCTGGGCCAGATCGTCACCGAGCGCCGCCTTGTCGGCCCGCAAGGAGGCGATGAGCGCCGCCTGCCGTTCCTGGCGTTCGCGCGCATCGCCCAGGGTCGCCGTCAACTCGCCCACACGTTCGGTCAGCGTGGCGTTGCGGTCCTGCTCCAGGCCGAGCGCGCGGGACAGCGCCGCCACCTCGGAGGAGAGTTCGTCCAGGCGCGTCTCCTGCCCGCTGATCGTCTCGCGCAGCACGAACTGCACGATCATGAAGATCGTGAGCACGAACATCAGCACCAGAAGCAGCCCGGTCATGGCATCGACGAAGCCGGGCCATATGGAGGCCTGGAAGCGCGCACCGGTCCGCCGGGACAGTGCCATGCCCTAGACCTCCTCGCCGCCGTCGCCGTCCGGCGGAGGCTGGGGCCCGCGCCCGCGTTGCTGGCCACGCATCTGGTTGAAGACCCTGGTCAGCGCCGACAGGTCGGTGCGGATCTCGTTCATGGTCTCCTGCCGGCCGGCGCTGATCTCTTCGAGGATGCGCAGCATCTGCACGTCGATCGAACGCAGGCGCATCCGGCTTTCGGCATCCAGCCCGGCCTCGCCCGTGCCCTCGCGTTCGGCCAGATCGTTGAGCCGCTCCAGCAGCCGGTCCTGCCCCTCGGCCACCCGGGTAAGCGCGCCGCTCACGGGGTTGGCATCGCCCATCCTGTGCGTGAGCCGCTCCACCGAGTCCGCCAGAACGCCGAGTTTCTCGTCGACCATCGCCCGGCTCACATCCGACTGGGTGAGCATCATCTGCAGCGATTCCATCTGCTCGGCCATCTGGTCCAGGACCGTGACCATCGCGTTCTGCTCGACATTGCCCTCGCCGTCACCGGCGGCAAAGCCCACCCGCGTGATGGTGGACATCCATTCCTCCAGTTCGCGATAGAACCGGTTCTGCCCGTGGCCGGCGAAAAGCTCCAGCAGGCCCACCACCAGCGAACCGGCCAGCCCCAGCAGCGACGAGGCGAAGGCCACGCCCATGCCGCCAAGCTGGCTTTCCAGGCCGCTCATCAGGCGGTTGAAGACCTCGATCCCGCCCTCGCCTTCCTGCGGGGCAAGCCCGCGGATCGTGTCCACCACGGCCGGAACGGTCGTCGCCAGCCCGTAGAACGTGCCCAGCAGCCCCAGGAAGATCAGCATGTTGGTGATGTAGCGGGTGATCTCGCGCGCCTCGTCGATCCGTTGCGCGACCGAGTCCAGGATCGAGCGCGCCGAGGTCGAGGCGATCTGCATCCGCTTGCCGCGCTGCCGCAGCAGCGTGGCCAGCGGGGCCAGCAGGCGCGGCGGCTTGACGAATTCGTGCCCAGGCGTCTGGGCCGCGAAGTTCTCGATCCAGCGGACCGAACCGATCAGCTGAACCACCTGCCAGAAAGTGGCCAGGACACCGATGAAGAACACGAACAGGATGAAGCCGTTGAGATAGGGGTTCGCCTGGAACACCGGCAACACGCGCGGCAACGCGAGAAAGGCGCCGACGCCCGTCAGCACCAGGACGACCAGCATCAGGATGATCTGGCGGATGGGTTGCGAGAACTGCGGCTCGACCTCACGGTCCGGCTGGTCCATCTGGACGGCTCCCGGCGCTTGCTTTTCTTGGCTGCACCCTACGCGCTGCGCTTCGTCAAGCCAAGCGTTCATCCGCCGACCTCCCTGACGCGCCGGCTCAACCAGTCGAGTTCGGGGTCGGTGATGCCAAGTTCGCCCAGATGGGCGGCCGTATTGAACAGGTATTCGGTGTTCGGGCCGCGCCCCCCCGCCGCGCGGGCGATGATCCGGGCCTGTTCCTCCAGATCGAGCCCGCCGCAATACTGCACGTGCTCGGGATCGACCACGTAGGTCACGGCCTCCACCCGCCGGCCGTCGGCCAGGTGGATCTCCAGCGTTCTTTCAAGGTAGGCCGAGGAGATCAGTTCACGCGCACGCAGGTATTCCAGCACCTCCGCGCGCTGCTCGGGCGCCACGGACAGCCCCACGCCCAGGCAGGCCGCGCCCGGCTGCGCGTCCAGCGCCAGCACCAGCCCCGGGGCCTCCTGCGTGCCCCTGTGGTGCACGCTGCGCATGCAGAAGCTGCGGGCATAGCCGGGCAGCGTGGCGATCACCCGTTCCTGCGCCTCGAAGCCGGGGTTCCAGACCAGCGAGCCGTAACCGAAGACCCACATCGCCATTCCCTTGTTCCTCGCGTTCACGCGCCTATAAACACGATCCATCGGGGATGAAAGGGGCGCGGCATGCTCAGGATACTCTTGGTGATAGTTCTCGGGGCGGCGGCCCTCTGGACGGGCTACTGGTTCGTCGGCGCCCGCGGCATGGATCAGGCCCTCGCCGGATGGTTCGAAGCCCGCCGGGCCGACGGCTGGGTGGCACATTATGACGAGCTGTCGGTCACCGGTTTCCCCAACCGCTTCGATGTCAATCTGGCCGGTCCGGAGCTGGCCGACCCGGATACCGGACTGGCCTGGCAGGCGCCCTTTTTCCAGATCCTCGCGCTAAGCTACCGGCCCAACCACGTGATCGCCGTCTGGCCCCCCGAAAGCCGGCTGGCCACGCCGCACGAAACCTACGGGCTGGAGGCCGACGACATGCGCGCGAGCCTGGTGCTGCGCCCCGGCCCGCGGCTGGCCCTGGACCGCGCGACCCTCACGGCCCGGACGCTCAACATCACCCGCGACGCACGGGCGGGGACGACGGCCGTGGCCGACCTGTCACTCGCGGCCGAACGGGCCCCGGCCGACGATGCGCCGGCCTACCGGCTGGGCCTGCGCGCCCAGGGGCTGGCCCCGCCCATCCCCTGGCGCAACCGCGTCGATCCGCAAGGCTCGCTGCCGGACACCTTCGACACGGTGCGCGCCGATCTGACGGTCACCTTCGACAAGCCCTGGGACCGGACCGCGATCGAGGAAGCCCGGCCCCAGCCCCGGCGGATCCGGCTGCGGCTGGCCGAGGCGCGGTGGGGTCGGTTGGAACTCGCCGCGGCGGGCGAACTCGATGTCGGCGACGATGGCACGCCCGAAGGCGAGATCACGGTCAAGGCCCGGAACTGGCGCGAGATCCTGGAGCTTTCGGTGCGCGCCGGGGCCCTGAATGAAAGCCTGGCCGCCACCCTGCGCGACGGGCTGGCCCTGGTCGCGCGCATGGCGGGCCACCCCGAAACGCTGGACGTGCCGCTGAGCTTCAGCGGCGGCCGCGTGCGGCTGGGTCCGGTCCCCCTGGGGCGCGCGCCGACCCTCGAGCTGCGCTAGAGGCGTCAGCGGCAGTACGCGCCGCCGCCGTTCCGGGCCGTGTCAAAGTGGAAATGATCGCGGTGCCAACGATCGGACTCCGGCCCAAGGACCGTCCCGAAGGGTCCGCAGGCGGACCGATGCAGCCGGCGCAGGATGCGCCCCTCGCGGCCGCTGTTCCAGTGCGACTCCACCGAGATCGCGCCGCCGTCCCGCAGGCGGAAGGCCGTGATGTCGATGGCGCGTCCCTTGCCGTGTTCGGAGATCTTCGCCCCGGGCTGGCTGTTGCGCGTGCGGCAGGCGTAATGCGCGGCGACCTTCAACTCGGCCACCCCGCCGCCCTGCCCCCCGACCGCCGGGCGCAGGCCGGAGTCGATCCAGCGGCGCAGGGTCCGCGCGGTGCCGCATTCCATGACCGCCGGCTGGCTGAGCGTGATACCGCCGACCGCGTGCACGCGCACCGCGTCGGCCACGCCGCAGCCGGCGATCCGACCCGGCACCCTGCCCACCGGCGTGCCCGCGATGGCGGGGTCGCCGCAGACGGAGCCGCGGGTGGAGACGGTTTCCTTGTCGCCGCCGCCCACCCAGGAACATCCCATGAGAACCAGGGGGATGAGAAAAGCCGCCCGCATCCTGTCACCCTCGTTTCACGCGCCCGAAATCCGGCGCGTCGGTATCCTGCCCGGCCTCGATGATACCACGGCGGATGGCGCGTGTCCGGGAGAAATAGTCGAACAGGTGGTCGCCGTCACCGGTGCGGATGGCGCGCTGCAACGCGAAGAGTTCCTCGGTGAACCGGCCGAGGATTTCCAGCGTCGCCTCCTTGTTGTGCAGGAAGACGTCGCGCCACATGGTCGGGTCGCTGGCCGCGATGCGGGTGAAATCGCGGAAACCGGCGGCGGAATACTTGATGACCTCGCTGTCGGTCACCCGGCGCAGGTCGTCGGCCACGCCCACCATCGTGTAGGCGATCAGGTGGGGCGCATGGCTGGTCACCGCCAGCACGAGGTCGTGATGCTCGGCATCCATCTCCTCGGTCCTGGCGCCCATCCCCTGCCAGAGCCGCTCCAGCCGCTCCACCGCGGCGCGGTCGCTGCCCTCGACCGGCACGATCAGCGTGAAGCGGTTCTCGAACAGTTCGGCAAAGCCCGATCGGGGCCCCGAATGTTCCGTCCCGGCCAGCGGATGGGCCGGGACGAAATGCACGCCTGCGGGCAGGTGCGGCGCCACCGCCTCGATCACGTCCTTCTTGACCGAGCCGACGTCGCTGACCGTCGCGCCGCGGCCGAGGGCCGGCGCGATCTCGGCGGCGACCGGCCCCATCGCGCCCACGGGCACGCAGAGCACCACCAGGTCAGCGCCCTCCGCCGCCTCGGCGGCCGTGTCGCACACGCGGTCGCACAGCCCGATCTCGCGGGCGGTGTCGCGCGATTCGGCCGAGCGGGCGTAGCCCGTCACCTCGCCGGCCAGTCCCGCGCGCCTCATCGCGTGCGCCATCGACGACGCGATGAGCCCCAGCCCGATCAGCGCCACGCGGTCGTAGACCCGGCTCATCGTCCGCTCCCCATGAACTGGCCCACGGCATGGGCCACGCGGCGGCAGGCCGACTCGTCCCCGACCGTGATGCGCAGGCATTGCGGCAGGTTGTAGCCACCGACCCGGCGCACGATCAGGCCCTGGCTCTTGAGGTAGTCGTCGCAGGCCTCGGCCTCGGTCCGGTCGGCGAAACGCGCCAGGATGAAGTTGGCCATCGAGGTGTCCGAGACCACGCCATGCCCGGCTAGCGCCTCGGCCAGCCAGCTGCGCAGGCGCGTGTTGTCGTCGCGGCACTTCTCGGCCCAGGCCGTGTCGCGCACCGCCGCCTCGGCCGCGACCTGTGCCGCGTGGCTGAGATTGAAGGGCCCGCGGATGCGGTTGAGAACGTCGATGACATGCGCGGGTCCGTAACCCCAGCCCACGCGCAGCCCGCCCAGGCCGTAGAGCTTGGAAAAGGTGCGCGTCATCACGACGTTGTCGCGCGCCTCCACCAGCGAGGCGCCGCCGTCGTAGCCCTCGACGTATTCGGCATAGGCCCCGTCGATCACCAGCAGCACGTGATCGGGCAGCCCATCGGCCAGCCGGGCAAGCTCGCCCTCACCGATCATGGTACCCGTGGGATTGTTCGGGTTCGCGATGAAGACCAGCCGCGTCGCCGCGGTGCAGGCCGACAGGATGGCGTCCACGTCGGTGACGCGCTCGCGCTCGGGCACCTCCACGGGCGTCGCCCCGTTGGCCAGGGCACTGATGCGGTACATCGCGAAGCCGTGTTCGGTATGGATCACCTCGGCACCCGGTCCGGCATAGGCCTGGCACAGGAAGGCGATGATCTCGTCGCTGCCCACGCCGCAGATGACGCGGTCCGCCTCCACCCCGTGCACCGCCCCGATCGCCTGCCGCAGGGCCTGATGATCCGTCGAAGGGTATCGGTGCAACTCGTAGGAGGCCCGGCGAAAGGCCGTCTTGGCCTCTTCGCTGGGGCCGAAGGGATTTTCGTTCGAGCTGAGCTTCACGACATTGGCCACGCCGTCGACGTGCGCCGCGCCGCCCTGATAAAGCTCGATCTGCATGATGCCCGGCTGGGGCGAAATATTCGTCATGACCCGTCTCTCCCGTGGGACGTTCTAGCGGTGCACCCAAGGCTTGACCAGCACGAAACAAAAAGGCCGCGGCGGTTCCCCGTCGCGGCCCCTGGCAGATATGCGAATGCGTCAGTTCTGCGCGTAGTATTCGATGACGAGGTTGGGTTCCATCATCACCGGATAGGGCACATCGGACAAACCCGGCGTGCGCACGAAACGCGCGGTCATCTTGGAGTGGTCGGCCTCGATGTAGTCGGGCACGTCGCGCTCGGGCAGCTGCGTGGCCTCCAGGACCGATGCCAACTGCTTGGACCGGTCGCGCACCTCGACGACGTCGCCTTCCTTCACGCGGTAGGAGGGGATGTTGACCTTCTTGCCGTTCACCCGCACGTGGCCGTGGTTCACGAACTGCCGCGCCGCGAAGACGGTGGGCACGAACTTCGCACGGTAGACAACGGCATCCAGGCGGCGCTCCAGCAGGCCGATCAGGATCTCGCCGGTGTCGCCGCGCACGCGTTCGGCCTCGGCGTAGATGCGGCGGAACTGCTTCTCGGTCAGGTCACCGTAGTAGCCCTTGAGCTTCTGCTTGGCGCGCAGCTGCAGGCCGAAGTCGGACATCTTGCCCTTGCGGCGCTGGCCGTGCTGGCCGGGGGCGTATTCACGGCGGTTGACCGGGGATTTCGGACGACCCCAGATGTTTTCGCCCATCCGGCGGTCGATCTTGTACTTGGCAGACGTGCGTTTGGTCACGGCTGATCTCCTTCTGTCATGTCGAAGGGCGTTGTCCTCTGGCTCTGATCCGGTGGCTCCGGGGCCCGACAGGCATCCCCTTGCGGGGGCCGCCAACACCAATGAAGCCGCGCTTATACAGGCGGGCGGGGCAGAGTCAACCGGCCCCGCGGCGGACAGGGGTTTTCCGCGCGGCCCGAAAGCCGTACAAGGTTTCCGCAGGTTGCCCCGCATGACCACGGCGAAGCCGCCGGAACCTCGAGGATGCCCCCAGTGTTACCGCCCGCACCACCATGGCACCAGTATCTTCCCGCCGTGGCGGCCGTGCTGACCGCCGCCTTGCTGGCGATCACGCCGGCCACGACGGCGGCGGAGATGCGCAGATCCGTCGGCCTGGCGGCCGGCCAGATGACGACCAACGGCATCGACGAGGTGTTCCGCCCCGACAAGACCGATTTCACCGATGCCGGTTTCGGAGGCATCATCGTGGCCTGGGAGGTCCCGCTTGACGATCCGCGCTGGCACGTCGGCGTCGAGGTGCAGGCCAATCAGCATTTCGGACGCAATGACCACCAGGAGATCGTCCTGCCCGTCACCGTCCGTTACCGGCCCGACCGCCCCTGGCCAAGGGTGATCGACAGTTTCGCCTTCGGCTTCGGGCTCTCGCATGCCAGTGAAACACCGAAGACGGAGATAGCCCGGCGGGGCGAGTCGCAGCGGACGCTGATCTATTTCTCGCTCGAAACGGCCTTCGCGCTGGACGATGACGGAAGCGCGTTGTTCCTGCGCCTGCACCACCGGTCGGACGGCTACGGCCTGCTGGCAACCGATTCCGGGTCGAACGCCTTCGCCATCGGGCTGCGGCGGGCGTTCTGAGCCCGCCGCAGCATGGATCGCGCCAGTGCCACGGGCGCAAGGGCCGCCTGCCACCCCCGGAACGGGCGCGGGGCTTTGCGCTCAGGCCGCTTCCTGCATCAGGATCGCCGCTTCGGACCGGTTCAGGCCGCGGCGGGCGAAATCGCCGTAGCGCTGCGGCGCGGCCTCCAGCCCGGGATCCAGCGCCAGAAGCCGCGCGCGGTCGTCGGGCCCCAACGTGGACAACGCGGTGCTGGCGGGATGGAAGCTTTCGGTTTCCACGCCGTTGGCCCAGAGCACCTGATGCTGGGGTAGCAACAGGTGGATATAAGTGACCTCGCGCAGGGCGGTGTCGACGCTGACCGCCTGCGACGCGGCCAGATCCTTGGCCGCGACCAGCACCTCGGGCGTGTTGAACAGCGCCTGCGCCACGTCGCCCGACAAGAGCATCCTGTGCTCGGGCGAGACCAGCAGTTCCGAATCGGGCCGATCCGCGCCAAGCGCCCCGGCACGGACCCGCATGGGCCGCAGGTGCGGCATCGCGAACAGCCGTGCCCCGCTCATCCGCCGCTGCCCGATCCAGAGGATTTCCTGCGCGCCGTTGTCCTTGGTCTGCACGCGGTCGCCCTCTTGCAGCGCCTCGACGGCGCGCGCGCCCTCGGGCGTGGCGATCCGCGTGCCCGGCGTGAAGCAGATGACGCCGCCAGCCTCGAAACCGGTGGCGCCGGGGCGAAGCTGCTCCAGCGTGTGATGGATAACCCACATCTCGGTATCGCACGGCGGGATCTCGTCGAGAAACATCAGAAGCGGCGGCGCATCGCCGCCCACCTCGATCACCGTCACGGTATAGCTGCGCATGCCGTCGGTGACGACGAAACCGATGTCCATAAGCGGTTCGTCCACCTCCACGCGGTCGAGATCCCGTGTGTTCATCCGTGCCGCGCCAACAAGGCGCCGCACCAGCCGTGCCGCCCGCTTGCGGCGGTTCTTTTCCTCGTTCGTCCGCTCCAGCCGCAGCACGCTGTTGGGCCCGTCCACCCGCACACATTCACCCTGCCAGGACCAGGCGGCCCCGACGGTGAGCGCGTGCACGGGGGCGCCGTTGAGCCCGTCCACCAGTGTCTGCGACCAGGAGATGACAAACGCGCCACGATAGCCCGTTTTCATGCCTGTATGCCTGCCTTCTGCTCTTTTTTATGCACAAAAGGTATCAGACCGGACTTGACATGCAAAGTCCTTGATTGAGGAGCCTTTCAGAACTCCAGGTTCAGCCGGATGGAGCCCACGACCTGGCTTTCGCGCTGGTTGCGGAATTCCTTGTCCAGCCAGGTCACCCCGTAGAACAGGCTGCCGCCCTTTTGGCCCTGCCAGTGAACCCCGGCGCGCACCCGGTTGCGGGTGTCGGTCAGGGCAAAGCCCCGGCTTTCGGGCAAGAGTTCGCTTTCCGCGACATGGGCCACATCGGCGCCAAGGACGAAAGAGGCCCCCGCGAACGGTCTCTCGATGACCCGATAGCGGTGGCCCGTCACCGGTGCGCGTGCCATCAGGCCGCCCTGCCCCACCGGGCCGATGGTCAGGTCGGCCCCGGCCCGTACCAGCGTCTCGATGCCCCAGCGGCCCTCCACGAAAGGCCTTAGCCGCGCCTTGCCGCCGGAGCCGAGGGCAAGCGGGCGGCCCGCCTCGAAAACCGCCGTCGGCGTCACGTCGTCGCCGATCTGGGCCGCGCGGGTCCGGGTCGAGGGGCCGTCGCCCCCCAGAAGGTCGTGGATTGCCTGCTGGACATGGTCCAGCTGCGTCTGCGGCCCCGTCGCCACAAGATCGGCCCCGAGCGCCATCTGCGTGCGCCCGGCGCTGAAATGGCTGTGCAGCCCGAAGGACAGAACCCCGGCGAAGGGCCGGTCGCCGGGACGCGCGCCGTTGATGTTCTCGGGCGTGATGATCTCGGCGTTGACGCGGAATTCCAGCAACTGGCCGAGACGATCCGGCGCCTGCCCGGCCCACTCCGCCCCCCAGACACGGCTGGAGGCGATGGACCCGCTGCGCCAGCGGTCATGGGTATCCCCGAAAACATCGTTGGTGACCAGGCGACCGTACCCCAGGAACTGCCTGCCCTCGGCCCGCGCGCCCGCGGCAGCGACCATCACAAGACAGACAAACGCGCACAGCGCGACTGCGATGAGGCGACTCATAGAATCGAATTCCCTTGTTTCCGCCCCCGCGCAATCGCAGGTAGCAGAAAAACCCGCGCCCGGCCAGCGCTCTGCGACATTCCGTCAGACAATCGTGTCGAACTTGCTGCGGGTCCCCGGATACCGGCGCGACGGTCGGGCAAGCCGCCCCTGCACCCGCGCCAATTGCCACGTCCGGGCGCGGACGATAATATTGCGGCCAGTGCAGGAAAGGACCCCGATGGACAAGCCCCGCGACATGACCGGCGCCGACCGGCGCGCGATCCTCGACACCGTGCGCTTCGACGAGGGCTGCAATGCGCGCGCGCGGATCGGGTTCATTCTCATCCCCAACGAACAGACCGTCGAACACGAGATCATGCGCCACGTCCCCGCCGGCGTCGGGGCCTATTTTTCCCGCGCGGAGATGCCGCGCGAGATCTCCAGCGAGAGCCTGTCACAGGTTCGCCATTCGCTGGCCGGGGCGGCAGGGCGGTTGCTGCCCGACGACGGGCTGGATGTGGTCAGTTTCGCCTGCACCTCAGGTACCGTCGCCGTGGGCGAGCAGGTGGCCTGCGCCGAGATGGCCAAGGGCGCGCCCGGCGCCCGCACTACCACGCTGGCGGGGGCGGTGCGCCGCGGGCTGGCCGCCGTCGGGGTGCGCCGGATCGTGCTGGGGTCGCCCTATCTGCCGGAACTCAACGACAACGTGGCCCGGTTCCTGCAGGCGGCGGGCTTCGACGTGCTGGAGACGCACGGGCTGGGCCTCAGCTACGACACCGAGATGTGTCGCGTCGCGCCGGATTACCTTTACGAGTTCGCCCATGCCATCGATCGCCCCGACGCCGAGGCGGTGCTGATCAGTTGCGGCGCGCTGCGCACGCTTGAGGTGGTGGAGGCCATCGAGCGCTCACTGGGCAAGCCGGTGGTGTGCTCCAATCAGGCGATGCTCTGGGAATGCCTGCGGCTGGCCGGCGTCAACGACCGGCTGGACGGCATGGGCCGGCTTCTGCGGGAGCACTGAAGCGCCGGCGCCCGCTACAGCCGGCGCATCCAGAATTGCAACGGGTGCTGGGTTTCCTCGGCCTGGTCGATGTCCTTCCAGCCGAAATGTGCCACCGCACCCGGCAGGGGCGCATAGCCGCGCTTGCGCCAGAAGGCATCGAGCGGGCGGTAACCCGCCGGCTTCAGCGGGTGGTCGTCGGGCCGGACGACGCCGCAAAAGGCCGAATAGGCGTGGCCCAGGTCCCGCGCGTGAGCCTCCCGCGCGTCGAAAAAGGCGTGGCCCAGACCGTGCCCGCGGTATTCCGGCAGCAGCACGCTTTCGGCGCAGTAGAAGATCTGCTCAAGCGGGACGCCCTGCCCGGCCAGGGCCGCCGCGAAGTCCGCGGCATGATGCGCCATCGGCGTGCCGGTCGCCGCCCCGACCAGCCGGTCGCCGTCGAAGGCGCCGACGACGATCGCCTCCGCGCTGTCGCGGTAGGGCTGAAGGTATTCCCGTTCATAGGCCGCGTCCCCGTCGTAAAGATAGGGCCAGTCCCTGAACACCGTGATCCTGAGCCGCGCCACATCGTCCAGCGCATCCGCCAGCGCCGCCCCGGTCAGCCGTTCCACACGCACCATGCCGTTCCTCCTGTCCTGCCGTGGCCCCGTGGGGCTGTCACGCCTCTTCCGGTTCGCCCCAGGTCGCGATCATGTGCGCGATGATCTGGTCCCGGCTCTGGCGATAGGCCTTGAGCTTGTCCTCGCGGGTCTCGCCCAGCCCGCTTGGGTCCATGATCGGCCAGTAGAGCACGTCGAGGTGGAACACCCGCGTCAGCTCCAACGCCCGGCGCTGGCTGGCCGGGCTCAGCGCCACGATCAGGTCGAAGGAGGACAGATCGTCGCCCCATTGTTCCATCTCGTCGAAGCTGCGGGTGCGGTGCCGGTCCAGTTCCACGCCGATCTCGCGGCACACCGCCACCGAGAAGCCGTCGATGTCGCGCTCGCTTCGGACGCCGGCGGACTGGACATAGGTGCGCGCGCCATAGAATTTCTTCATGATGCCTTCGGCCATCGGCGAGCGGGCCGAGTTGTGATCGCAGCAGAACAGGACCGATTGGGGAGGTTCCGCTGCCATCGCCGTCAGCCCCCGAAATGCAGCACACATATCAACGTGAAAAGCCGGCGGGCGGTATCGCTGTCCACATCGGCCTTGCCCTGAAGACGTTCCTCCAGGATCCGGGCGCCCTCGTTGTGGATGCCGCGGCGGGCCATGTCGATGGTCTCGATCTGGCTGGGCGGCAGGTTCTTGACGGCATCGAAGTAGCTTTCGCAGATCTGCCAGTAATCCTTGACCACCTGCCGGAAGGGCGACAGCGACAGGTGGAACTCGGCGGCCGGATCGCCGTCCTCTGTGCGCACGTCGAAGACCAGCCGCTTCTCGCGGATCGACAGGGCCACGCGGTAGGGCCCCTCGGGCACCTGCCGGTCGTCGCGCCGGGGCAGCGAGAAACTGTTTTCCTCGATCAGGTCGAACATGGCGACCTTGCGCTCCTGTTCGATCTCCGGCGTGGGCGGCGGCAGGTTGGCGTCGTCCAGTTCGATATGGCTGATGCGCGACATCGGGCTACTCGTTCAAGTGGTTCAGGCGCGCGGTCACCGACAGGGCGTGCGCCTCCAGGCTTTCGGACAGGGCCAGCGTCTCGGCCGAGGGGCCGACGGCGCGCAGCGCCGCCGGGGTCATCCGGGCCAGGGTGGTCCGCTTGAGGAAATCCAGCACGGACAGACCGGAGGAGAACCGCGCCGAGCGGGCCGTGGGAAGCACATGGTTGGGCCCGCCCACGTAGTCGCCGATCGCCTCGGGCGTCCATGCCCCGAGGAAGATCGCGCCCGCGTGGGTGATCCGGTCGGCCAGGGCCTCGGGGTCGGCCACGCAGAGCTCCAGGTGCTCGGGCGCGATCCGGTCCGCCAGCACGGCGGCGCGGTCCAGGTCGGGCACGGTTATGATCGCGCCGAAGTCGCGCCAGCTCGCCCCCGCGATCTCGCGGCGCTGCAGGGTCTCCAGGTTGCGCGCGATGGCGGCCTCGACCGCGCGGGCCATCGCCCGGTCGTCGGTAATCAGGATCGCCTGCGCGCTTTCGTCGTGCTCGGCCTGGCTGAGCATGTCCAGCGCGATCCATTCCGGATCGTTGTCCGCGTCGGCGATCACCAGGATCTCGGAGGGGCCGGCGATCATGTCGATCCCCACCCGTCCGAAGACCCGCCGCTTGGCCGCGGCCACGTAGGCGTTGCCGGGGCCGGTGATCTTGTCCACCGCCGCGATGCTTTCGGTACCGTAGGCCAGCGCGGCGACGGCCTGCGCGCCGCCCACGCGGTAGATCTCGTCCACCCCTGCCAGCCGGGCCGCCAGCAGGACCAGCGGGTTGGCCCGCCCCTCGGGCGTGGGCACCGTGATCGCCAGGCGCGGCACGCCGGCCACCTTGGCGGGCACGGCGTTCATCAGCACCGAGGAGGGATAGGAGGCCAGCCCCCCCGGCACGTAGAGCCCCGCCGCGGCGACCGGGCTCCACCGCCAGCCGAGCGTGGCGCCCGCGGCGTCCGTCCAGCTTTCATCGGGCGGCAGCTGCTTCTCGTGGTAGGCGCGGATGCGGTCGGCGGCGATCTGCAGCGCCTCGCGCTCGTGCAGGGGCACCTCGGCGATCAGGCTGTCCACCTCGTCGCGGGAAATGCGCAGCGTCTCGGGCGTGAGGCTGACACGGTCGAACCGCTCGGTCAGTTCGATCAGCGCGGCGTCGCCGCGGGCGCGCACCTGTGCGATGATGTCGGACACGGCCGTCTCGACATCCGGCGCCTCCTCGCGCTTGGCGGTCAGCAGCGCGGCGAAACGCTCTTCGAAATCCGGTGCGGCGGCGTCGAGAATGGCGGGCATCGCGCGTCTCCTTGCTTTGGTTTGCCATAGACCGAAGCGCCCCCGGCCTCAACCCGCGCCGGCCCGGCGGCGGGAGACAATCGGCCACTCGATGACAGGCGTCAATGATAAGCGGCCCCGCCCGGCCGACAATCCGGTCATGGGGCGCGATGCTCCAGGCGGTGCCTCCGCGCCGCGATGTGATTAAAGGAGAGCCCAATGAACAGCACAAAGAAAATCGTCACAAGCCTGCTGGCCGGCCTGCTGCTGGCCGCCCCCGCCGCCGCCGATGAACTGGGAAAGGCGGAATACATCAGTGCCTGCGCCTCATGCCACGGAGAAGACGCCAAGGGGAACGGCCCTCTCGCGGAACTGATGACCGTCCCCGTTCCCGACCTGACCACCCTGTCGGTGAACAACGACGGCGAGTTCCCGATGTTGCGCGTGATCCAGACGATCGACGGACGTCAGGGAATCAAGGGGCACGGCTACCCGATGCCTGTCTGGGGCAAGCGGCTTGTCCCCGATGCCGAGAAATACGGCGAGTTCGGATCGGAAACCGTGATCCGGGGCCGGATCCTGTCGTTGGCGCTGTACCTGGAATCGCTGCAGGAGTAGCACAAGCGTCGCCCCCGTGCACCGGGGCGCCCGCTCGGCAACACCGGGGGGCGCGCAAGGGCGTCACGCGCCGTGGTCGGGGACCTTTCCCGAAGGCGCCCGGTAGGGGCGCGTGACGTCGCGCAGCATCACCTCAAGCGCCTCGACCTCAAGCCGGATCGCGCCGTCGCCCGCAAGCGTCAGGAACAGATGGCCGGTGGTCTCCGGCCCCGGTTCGAAGGAAACCTCCAGCAGCGACAGGATCGTGTCGCGATCCGCGCGGTCGATGCCCTGGCTGGCCACGCCCAGCACGTTGCCCACGACCAGCAGCGAGCGGACCCGCTCGGCCGGGTGTCGGGCGCGGCCCGGATCCTCCCACCGGAAACGGTTGAGCAGAGCCGCGAAGCGGTGCGTCCGGGCCTGCCAGGTCATCTCGGTGACGGGGAAAACGGCGTCCTGCACCAGCGTCGAGACGATCTGAAGGTCCTCCGCGTCCATGGCCACCAGGTTCAGCGGCGCCTCGCGGCCTTCCTCGAAGCGTGCGTCCTCGGTCACTGTTCGTTCACCCTCTCGATCTTCGCACCCACGCCGCTCAGTTTCTCCTCGACCCGCTCGTATCCGCGGTCCAGGTGGTAGACGCGGTTGACGATGGTTTCGCCCTCGGCCGCCAGCCCGGCCAGGATGAGCGAGATGCTGGCGCGCAGGTCGGTGGCCATGACGGGCGCGCCCTTCAGGCGCTCGACCCCCGTCACCGTTGCGACACCGCCCTGCACGTCAATACGCGCGCCCATGCGCATGAGTTCCGGGGCATGCATGAAACGGTTCTCGAAGATGCGTTCCTCCAGAACGCTGGTGCCCTCGGCGGTGCACATGAGCGCCATCATCTGTGCCTGGAGGTCGGTGGGGAAACCGGGAAACGGGGCGGTCGTGACATCCACCGCGCGCACCCGGCCGTTGCGGCGCGCCACCTTCACGCCGGCCTGGGTCTGGCTGACCTCGACCCCGGCCTCCTGGAGCTTGTCGACGAAGGTGCCCACCAGCTCCAGGTTGCCGCCAAGGCATTCGACCTCGCCGCCGCAGACCGCAGGGGCCAGCATGTAGGTGCCCAGCTCGATCCGGTCGGCGACCACCGGGTGCGTGGCCCCGCCCAGCCGGTCCACCCCCTGAACGGTGATCGTGTCGGTCCCGGCACCCTGGATCTGCGCGCCCATGCGCTCCAGGCAGCGGGCCAGGTCGACGATCTCGGGCTCGCGCGCGGCATTTTTCAGTTGCGTCGTCCCGCGCGCCAGCGTCGCGGCCATCAGCAGGTTCTCGGTGGCGCCGACCGACGCGAAGGGGAATTCCACCGTCGCGCCCTTCAGCCCCTTCGGCGCGCGGGCGTGCACGTAGCCGTCGCGCAGATCCATCTCGGCGCCCAGTTGTTCCAGGGCGCGCAGGTGCATGTCCACGGGCCGCGCACCGATGGCGCAACCGCCGGGCAGGGACACGACGGCGTGCCCGTCGCGCGCCAGCATTGGCCCCAGCACCAGGATCGAGGCGCGCATCTTGCGCACGATGTCGTACTCGGCGCGGTGGTTGTCCAGCGCGTGGCTGGACATCGCCAGCACCTTGCCGTCCTGAAGCTGCGAGACCTCCGCCCCCAGCGACTGCAGAAGTGCCGACATGGTGCGGATGTCGCTCAGCCGTGGCGCATTGGTCAGCGTCAGCGGTTCCTCGCTCAGCAGGGTCGCCGGCATGAGGGTCAGGCAGGCGTTCTTGGCCCCGGCAATCGGGATCTGCCCGTTCAGGGGCCCGTTGCCCGTGACGATGATCGAATCCATTCAGGTGTCGTCCTTGTCCTGCGTGTTGCCTGCCGTCCCGCCCGGCTTTTGCTGTTGGCGCGCGCGGGTTTGTGCCTTGCGCCGCGCGAGGTTGGCCTTGAGCGCGGCCTTGAGCCGGTCCTCGCGGCTACCGGCCGGCCCGTCGCCGTCTTTTCCGGGGGTCTTTCGAGTCATGTCCCCCTCTCTACAGCAGGTGCCAAAAAGGGTCCAGATTACCCTTGCGCGGCCGGGCGGAACCGTCTAATCAGCGCGCCACGAGAAGCTGCTGTAGCTCAGTGGTAGAGCGCACCCTTGGTAAGGGTGAGGTCGGGAGTTCAATCCTCCCCAGCAGCACCATTCCCGCACCGGCAGGTTGACGCTCAGCGCTCGAAACTGGCCCTTTCACCCGTCCGCACGGCCCTCTATAAGAGCATCCGGCCCCGCCCACAGAGTCGCGGGTCCCCCGATCTGTCACGACGACGAAAGCCGCGCCACATGTCGATACTCAACAACATCCCCGGCCTGTTCTCTTCGGACATGGCAATCGACCTCGGGACGGCCAACACGCTGGTCTACGTCAAGGGCCGGGGCGTGATCCTCTCAGAGCCCTCGGTGGTGGCCTATCACGTCAAGGACGGGGTCAAGAAGGTGCTCGCCGTCGGCGAGGACGCCAAGCTCATGCTGGGCCGCACCCCCGGCAGCATCGAGGCGATCCGCCCGATGCGCGAAGGGGTCATCGCCGATTTCGACACCGCCGAGGCGATGATCAAGCACTTCATCCGCAAGGTGCACAAGCGCACGACCTTCTCCAAGCCGAAGATCATCGTCTGCGTGCCCCACGGCGCCACCCCGGTGGAAAAGCGCGCGATCCGGCAATCGGTGCTGTCCGCCGGCGCCCGGCGGGCCGGGCTGGTCGCCGAACCGATCGCCGCGGCCATCGGCGCCGGCATGCCCATCACCGATCCCACCGGCAGCATGGTGGTCGATATCGGCGGCGGCACGACCGAAGTGGCGGTGCTCAGCCTTGGCGACATCGTCTATGCCCGGTCCGTGCGCGTGGGGGGCGATCGCATGGACGAGGCCATCATCAGCTACCTGCGGCGCCAGCAGAACCTGCTCATCGGGGAAGCCACGGCCGAGCGCATCAAGACCTCGATCGGCACGGCCCGGATGCCCGACGACGGGCGCGGCGCCTCGATGCAGATCCGGGGCCGCGACCTGCTGAACGGGGTACCCAAGGAAACCGAGATCAGCCAGGCCCAAGTGGCCGAGGCCCTGGCCGAGCCAGTGCAGGCCATCTGCGAGGCGGTCATGACCGCGCTGGAGGCCACGCCGCCCGACCTGGCCGCCGACATCGTGGACCGCGGCGTGATGCTGACGGGGGGCGGTGCGCTTCTGGGGGATCTGGACCTTGCCCTGCGCGAGCAGACCGGGCTGGCCGTTTCCATCGCCGATGACAGCCTCAATTGCGTGGCCCTTGGCACGGGCAAGGCGCTGGAATACGAAAAACAGCTGCGGCACGCGATTGACTACGACAGCTAGGTTGCCCACCCTTTCGTGAAAAGGGGTCGCCCTTGTCCAAGGACCGCGCACAGAACCAGGACTACACCACCCCGCTCAAGCGCCTGCTGCTGGGGGTCTTGCTGGTCTGCCTGCTGGGCATCTTCCTGGTGTGGCGGATCGACAGCCCGCGGGTGGAGCGTTTCCGCGCGCAGGTGGTCGACCGGGTGGTGCCCAGCTTCGACTGGGCGATGGCGCCGGTCACCGGGGCGGTCAACATCGTGCGCGATTTCCAGAGCTATCACCGGATCTACCAGCAGAACCAGGAACTGCGCCGCGAACTGCGGCAGATGAAATCCTGGAAGGAGGCGGCGCTGCAACTGGAGCAGGAGAACGCCCGCTTGCGCGATCTCAACAATGTGCAACTCGATCCCCGGCTGACCTATGTGACCGGCGTGGTCCTGGCCGACAGCGGCTCGCCCTTCCGGCAGTCGGTGCTGCTGAACGTGGGCTCCCGCGACGGGATCATGGACGGCTGGGCGGCGATGGACGGGCTCGGGCTGGTCGGCCGCATCTCGGGGGTGGGCGACACGACGGCCCGGGTGCTGCTGCTCACCGACACCTCCAGCCGGGTGCCGGTCACCGTCCAGCCCTCGGGCCAGCGGGCACTGGTCATCGGTGACAACACCCCGGCCCCGCAACTGGATTTCATCGAGGCGCCGGACCAGATCCGGCCCGGCGACCGCGTGATGACATCGGGCGACGGGGGCGTGCTGCCGCCGGGGCTTCTGCTGGGCCAAGTGGCCGAGGACCCGGGCGGGCGCATGCGGGTGCGCCTGGCGGCCGACTACGAAAGGCTGGAGTTCCTGCGGGTCCTGCGCGACTACGGGCACGAGCGGATTTCCGATCCGGGCCGGCTGATCGCCCCGGCCAGCCTGCCCGAAACCTCCGGCGGGCCCGATCCCGAGGTGCCCGGGGCCCCGGCCGAGGAGCGTGGCGATGGCTGATCGCGCGGCATTGCATCCCTGGGCCATGCGCCTGGTCTACCTGGCGATTGCCGCCGGGCTGATCTTCGCCAACCTTCTGCCGCTGGAAACCGTGCCGCACGGCTGGGCGGGGCCCGACATCCTGGTGGCCGTCACCTTCGCCTGGGTGCTGCGCCGGCCCGATTACGTGCCGCCAGCCCTTGTTGCCGGCGTCTTTCTGCTGACCGACCTGCTGTTCCAGCGGCCGCCGGGCCTGTGGGCGGCGCTGGTGCTTCTGGGGGCCGAGGCCCTGCGCAGCCGCGCGCCCGCCCTGCGCGACCTGACCTTCCCGGTGGAGTGGCTCAACGTGGCCACCACCCTCGTGGCGATGACTCTGGCCTACCGGATCGTGCTGGCCGTGCTGATGGTGGACCAGGCGCCGCTGGGCCTGAGCCTGATGCAGATGGTCGCCACGCTGGTGGCCTATCCGGTGGTGGTCCTGCTGTCACGGTGGTTGCTCGGCGTGCGCAAGCGCGCCCCCGGCGACGTTCACACCGGCGGAGGCCCGGCATGAGGCGCCCGGGGCGCGATACCGCGGAAAGCCAGCGCCGGATCACCCGGCGCGGGCTGATCCTGGGCGGCGCGCAGGCGGGCTTCATGGGGCTGCTGGCGCTCAGGATGCGCTACATGCAGGTGGAACAGGCCGACCAGTTCCGCCTGCTGGCCGACGAGAACCGCGTCAACATCCGCCTGATTCCCCCCGCCCGCGGCCGCATCTTCGACCGCCACGGCGCGGTGGTCGCCGACAACGCGCCCAGCTACCGCATCACGGTCGTCCGCGAAGAAGCCGGCGACGTGGACAGGGTGATCGCGCGCCTGGCGCAGCTGGTGGAACTGGATCCCGGCGAACTCGAACGCGCGCGGCGCGAACTGGCCGACCTGCGCGGCGACACGCCGGTCACCGTGGCCGATCGTGTGACATGGCATGACATCAGCCGCGTGGCGGTCAACGCGCCCGCCCTGCCCGGCGTGACGCCGGAGGTGGGCCTGTCGCGCTACTACCCCGCGGGTCCCGACTATGCCCACCTGGTCGGCTACGTCGGCCCGGTGAGCGAGCGTGACCTTGAACGGATCGACGCACCCGAGCAGCTTTTGCGGATCCCGCGGTTCCAGATCGGCAAGATCGGCCTGGAATCCAAGCGCGAGGACCTGCTGCGCGGCAAGGCGGGCACCAAGCGGGTAGAGGTCAACGCCGCTGGCCGCGTCATGCGCGAACTGGACCGGCGCGAGGGCGAAGCCGGCGCCGACATCCAGATCACGGTGGACAATGCCCTGCAATCCTACGTCAGCGCCCGGCTGGACGGCGAAAGCGCCGCGGCGGTCGTGATCGACTGCGACACGGGCGACGTGCTGGCCAGCGCCTCGGCCCCCAGTTTCGACCCCAATCTCTTCGTGCGGGGGATCTCGGTGCGGGACTACAAGGCGCTGCTGGAAAACAAGTACCGCCCCCTGCCCAACAAGGCGGTGCAGGGTGTCTATCCCCCTGGCTCGACCTTCAAGATGATCACGGCCCTGGCCGCGATGGAGGATGGCCAGGTCGGCCCCGAGGAAACGGTCTACTGCCCCGGCCACCTCAAGGTCAGCGGCCGCCGGTTCCACTGCTGGAAACGCGGCGGCCACGGCAACGTGAACCTGCACCGTTCCCTGCGCGAAAGCTGCGATGTCTACTACTACGACATGGCATTGCGCACCGGGATCGAGAAGATCACGGCGATGGCCCGGCGGCTCGGGCTGGGCATGGAGCACGAGCTGCCGCTGACCAGCGTGGCCGAGGGGCTGACACCCACCAAGGCCTGGAAGCGCGCGGTCAAGGGCAACCCCTGGGTCATCGGCGACAGCGTCAACGCGGCCATCGGCCAGGGTTTCGTGCTGGCCTCGCCTTTGCAGCTGGCTGTGATGTCCGCCCGGATCGCCACCGGCCGCTCGGTCGTGCCGCGGCTGGTCAAGTCGGTGGACGGTGTCGAGCAGCCCACCGGCCACGGCGCGGACATGGGGCTGAACGAGAACAACCTGCGGCGCATCCGGCAGGCGATGTTCGCCGTGTCCAATCACCGCCGCGGCACCGCCTATTCCAGCCGCATCATCGAAGACGCCGTGCGCATGGCCGGCAAGACCGGCACCAGCCAGGTGCGCAACATCACCGCCGCCGAACGCGGCACGGGCGTGCGCCGCAACGCCGATCTGCCCTGGGAACAGCGCGACCACGCCCTTTTCGTGGACTTCGCACCGGTCGAGGCGCCGAAGATCGCCGTGGCCGTCGTGGTGGAGCACGGCGGCGGCGGATCCGCCGTGGCCGCGCCCATCGCCCGCGACATCACGCTGCAGGCGCTCTACGGCGAGGATCCGCCGTTGTCCGCCTACCCCGAGAAGGACCGCGGCCGCATCCGCACCCAGCAGGAAAACCTGCGGGAGGAATACCGCCGTCACTACGGACGGGAGAGCGACCGCGCATGAGCTATCTCGAATACACGGTCAAGACCACGCCGTCGGGCCTGCGCAAGATCCTGTATCTCAACTGGCCGCTGGCGATCCTTCTCACGGCGGTTGCCGGCATCGGGTTCCTGATGCTCTACTCGGTCGCGGGCGGATCGCTCCACCCATGGGCCGAACCGCAGATGAAGCGCTTCGCCCTGGGGCTCTCGGTGATGGTCTTCGTGGCCATGGTGCCGGTCTGGTTCTGGCGCAACATGGCCGCGCTGGCCTACGGCGTCTCGCTGCTGCTGCTGGTGGCGGTGGAGTTTTTCGGCACCGTGGGCATGGGCGCGCAGCGCTGGATCGACCTGGGATTCATGAACCTGCAGCCCTCGGAACTGACGAAGATCACCCTGGTGATGCTGCTGGCGGCCTATTATGACTGGCTGCCGATGTCGCGCGTCTCGCGCCCGGTCTGGGTGCTGGTGCCGCTGCTCTTCATCCTGTTGCCGGTGGCACTGGTGGTGCGCCAGCCGGACCTGGGCACCGCCGTCCTGCTGCTGGCGGCGGGCGCGGTCATGATGTTCCTGGCCGGGGTGCACTGGGCCTATTTCGCCGCCGTCGCCGCCACCGGCATCGGCCTGGTCACCGCCGTCTTCCAGAGCCGCGGGACCGACTGGCAGCTTCTGGCCGACTACCAGTACCGGCGCATCGACACCTTCCTCGATCCCGCCTCGGACCCGCTGGGAGCGGGCTATCACATCACCCAGTCCAAGATCGCGCTGGGGTCGGGCGGCTGGACGGGGCGCGGCTTCATGCAGGGCAGCCAGTCGCGGCTCAATTTCCTGCCCGAGAAGCACACCGACTTCATCTTCACCACCCTGGCCGAGGAATTCGGTTTCGTCGGCGCGGTATCGCTTCTGGGGCTCTACGCGCTCGTCATCGTGTTCTGCGTCTCCACCGCGCTGGCCAACCGGGATCGCTTCGCCTCGCTGCTGACGCTGGGGGTCGCCACGACCTTCTTTTTGTTCTTCGCGGTCAACATGTCGATGGTGATGGGGCTTGCCCCGGTCGTGGGCGTGCCGCTGCCGCTGGTCAGCTACGGCGGCTCGGCGATGCTGATCCTGATGCTGGGCTTCGGACTGGTGCAAAGCGCACATGTCCACAAACCGAGGTAAGCGATGACCATCAACGTCCTTTTCGCCGCCCGAGCCGACCGCTGGGCCACTTACGAGGCGCCCCTGCGGGCAGCCTTTGCCGAGAAGGGACTGCAAGACGTGCACCTGGCCACGGACATCCCGCCCGAGGCGGTGGATTACATCATCTATTCCCCCAACAGCGCGGTTCAGGACTTCACGCCCTACACCCGCGCCAAGGCGGTGCTGAACCTCTGGGCCGGGGTGGAAGGAATCGTGGACAACCCAACGCTCACGCAGCCGCTGGCGCGCATGGTGGATACCGGTTTGCGCCAGGGCATGGTGGAATGGGTCACCGGCCATACGCTGCGCCACCACCTGAACACCGATCTGCACGTGCTGGGACAGGACGGCCAATGGCGCAGCTACGTGCCGCCGCTGGCCACCGACCGGCCGGTGACGGTCCTGGGCCTGGGCGAACTGGGCGGCGCCTGCGCCGAGGCGCTGGCGGGTCTGGGCTTTCCGGTCACGGGGTGGAGCCGCAGCCAGAAGCAAATCGCCGGCGTCACCTGCCTCGCCGGCGCGGAGGGCCTGCCCCGGGCGCTGGAGACGGCGCAGATCCTGATCCTCCTGCTGCCCCTGACCGGGCAGACCGAGAACCTGCTTGACGCCGACAGGATCGCCCGCATGCCGGCGGGCGCGGTCGTCATCAACCCCGGACGCGGGCCGCTGATCGACGACGGGGCGCTTCTGGCCGCGCTGGACAGCGGGCAGCTGGGCCATGCCACGCTGGATGTCTTCCGCGAGGAGCCGCTGCCGCCGGCGCATCCCTTCTGGGCGCACCCGCGGGTCACGGTCACGCCGCACATCGCCTCGGAAACCCGGCCGACCACGGCGGCCCGGGTGATCGCCGAGAACATCCGCCGCGGCGAGGCCCGCGAGAACCTGCTGTACCTCGTGGACCGTGCGCGGGGCTACTGATACCGGTTCCGGCCGATCCGATCGGGGGCCCGGCACGAACGGCCCGGCACGCCCGCATCATCAGCCACAGTCCGGTCCGGAGCCCGCCGCGCGCTATCGCAGCTTGGGCGGGCGGGCGGGGTCGGTTCCCGGCCCCGCGTCCGCCGGCCGCGGCGCCTCCGGCTTGGGCAGGTCGAAGCGCAGCCCCGCCTTCGCCAGCCGTGCCGCCACCGGATCGGAGGCCGCGAAGAAGCCGACATCGAGCGCCCCCGCCTCCAGCCCGGAGAAGGTCAGCGCCTCCGACACCGCCTGGGCCAGGGCGCGTTCGGCCCCCGGCGCCGCCCCGATGACGCCCAGCATGTGGCCCCGCGCCCCGGTGTCATAGGTTACCCCCACCAGATAGGCCATTTCGGCCAGGCCCGCCGCGCTGGCCAGCCGCTGGTCCAGCGCCGTCAACAGCCGCTCGGGCAGCCCGCCGGGGGCATGGAAGGCCTGCGCCCGCGCCTCGATCTCGTCCGGGGCATTGGCCAGAGTCTGCGCAAGCCAGGCCATCGCCGAGGGCGGCAACAGGATCGCCGAGGGCGCCACGTCCGGGTTCAGCGCCAGCCCCAGCCCTTCGTCCGCCAGCAGCCCGGCGACGGCGCGGCCGGACATCCCCGCGTAGGGGGCCGCCCCGTCCGCGAACTGCGCCAGCCGCGCCTCGCGGTCGAAGGCCAGAACGTAGGTTTCCTCCTCCACCGTCACGGTGCGGGGCGTCACGGTGTCCTCCTGCGCCTCCTCGGCCAGCAGCAGGAAAAGCTCGCTGCCCGCCAGCGTCTCGTAGAACTGCATCCGCGCGCCGTCATCCTCCGGCGCCGCGGCCATGGCCGCATGGGCCCGGTCCAGCAAGGTTTCTTCAGTCATCCAGGATCTCCCTCACGCGGCGACGCAGTTCCGGCAGCACCTCGGCCGCGAACCAAGGGTTCCGGTTCAGCCACGCGGTATTGCGCCAGGACGGATGGGGCAAGGGGAAAACCCGCGGCGCATGCGCCCGCCAATCGCGCACCGTCTCGGTCACGCCCGCCCGCGTGCCCAGGTGATATTTGTGCGCATAACCGCCGACGAGGACCGTCAGGCGCAGATCGCCGAGGTCCGCCATCACCCTGTCATGCCAGGTCTGCCGGCAGATCGCGGGCGGGGGCAGATCACCGCCCTTGGTGTCGTAACCCGGAAAGCAGAAGGCCATGGGCACCACCGCCACGCGGTCGAGGTCATAGAACTCGGCGCGGTTCATCGCCAGCCAGTCGCGCAGACGGTCGCCCGAGGGATCGTCGAAGGGCCGGCCCGACTGGTGCACGCGCAGCCCCGGTGCCTGCCCGGCGATCAGGATCCGCGCCTGCGGACGGAACCAGACGACCGGGCGCGGCGCATGGGCCGTCCGGGTCTCGGCGAAGCGCCGGGCGCAGATCCGGCACCCCTCGATCTCGCGGGCGAGCGCGCTCATGCCCCTTGGGACAGGGTCACGCCGGCCTCGCGCATTTCCTGCCGCGCGGCCTCCAGCGACCCGTCCAGGTCGATCCCGCGGCACAGGTCCTCGCGCACCGTCACCGGATACCCCAGCTTCGCGGCATCGAGCGCGGAGAACTTGACGCAGAAATCCGTGGCCAGGCCGGCCATGGTCAGCGTGGTCAGCCCGCGTTCCTGCAGGTAGCCGTGCAGCCCCGTGGGCGTTTCATGGTCGTTCTCGAAAAAGGCCGAGTAGCTGTCGATCTTCGGGTTGTAGCCCTTGCGCACGATCATGTCCGCGCGCACGACCTGCAGATCGGGGTGGAATGCCGAGCCAGCGCTGCCCTGCACGCAGTGATCGGGCCACAGGATCTGCGGCCCGTAGGGCATCTCGACGGTGTCGAAGGGCTCCTTGCCCGCGTGCTGCGAGGCGAAGGAGGAATGCCCGGCCGGGTGCCAGTCCTGTGTCAGGATCACCGCCCCGAACTCTTTCATCAACGCGTTGATGCCGGGCACCACGCGGTCGCCCTGCGGCACCTCCAGCGCCCCGCCGGGGCAGAAGTCGTTTTGCACGTCGATGACGATCAGGGCGTGGGTGTCGGGATGCATGGCGGTCCTCCTGTGCTTGGGGGCTAGGTAGGCGCGCCTGCCCGCCCGATGCAAGGGCGCGGCATTGACGCCACGCGGAAACCGGCCACCATTAGACCCCGAGCCAACGCAGGAGACCCCGCATGTCACAGATGCCGATCATCGCCGCGAAATCCCCCGCCAAGGTGGAGCTGGAAGAAGGCGAGACCTACGTCTGGTGCCGGTGCGGCCGGTCCCGGTCGCAACCTTTCTGCGACGGCTCGCACAAGGGAACGGGCCTTTCCCCGCTCAAGTACACGGCCGAGGAAACCGGCGAGGCCACCCTGTGCCGCTGCAAGGCCACCCGCGACGCGCCGTTCTGCGACGGCACCCATGCCACGCTCAAGAACAAGGAACCCGGCGATGCGACCCCGGCCCCCGACAAGGAAGCCGAGGCCGCCCCCGAAGCCGCGCCCACACCCGAGGAACCCACCTTGGCCCGGATCCATGAGCTGGCGCAGAACGGGTTGGAAAAGGTCGGCGCCCACGGCGAGGTGGCGGCCATGGGCGTGCCGCGCCAGGATCTGCCCCACTGGGACGATATCCAGATCCTGCCGGCGCAACTGGCCCGCAAACCGCTTCTGGAAGAGGCCGAGGTCGCCACGAAAACCGTGATCGGCCCGCGCGCCGATAAGCCCCTGGACCTCGACATTCCGCTTTTCGTCACCGACATGAGCTTCGGCGCACTCTCCGAAGAGGCAAAGACGGCGCTCGCCCGCGGGGCCGAGATGGCCGGCACCGGCATCTGTTCGGGCGAGGGCGGGATGCTGCCCGAGGAACAGGCCGAATGCGGGCGCTACGTCTACGAGCTTGCCACCGCCGGGTTCGGCTGGCGCCCCGGGATCGCCGAGAGAATCCAGGCGTTCCACTTCAAGGGCGGGCAGGCCGCCAAGACCGGCACCGGCGGCTTTCTGCCCGGCAGCAAGGTCACCGGCAAGATCGCCGAGGTGCGCGGGCTGGAGACGGGCGAGGACGCCCTGTCGCCGCCCACCTTCCCCGACCTGGACAGCCCCGCCGATTTCTGCCGCCTGGCCGACGAGGTGCGCGAGCGGTCGGGCGGCATTCCCATCGGCTTCAAGCTCTCGGCCAACCGCATCGAGGAGGACATCGACTTCGCGCTCGACGCGGGCGCCGACTACATCATCCTGGACGGGCGCGGCGGCGGGACCGGCGCCGCCCCCCTGTTGTTCCGCGACCATATCTCGGTGCCGACGATCCCGGCACTCGCCCGGGCGCGGCGCCACCTCGATTCGCGTGTGGGCCGCGACGTGACGCTGGTCGTCACCGGCGGCCTGCGCGTGCCCGAGGACTTCGCCAAGGCCCTGGCGCTCGGGGCGGATGCCGTGGCCCTGGGCAATTCGGCGATCCAGGCCGTGGGCTGCGTGGCCGCGCGGATCTGCAACACGAACAACTGCCCTTCCGGCGTGGCCACCCAGAAACCGGAGCTGCGCAAGCGCATCGACGTGCAGGACAGCGCCGAGCGGGTCGCCCGCTTCTTCGGGACCAGCACGTCGCTCATGCAGGTTCTGGCACGTGCCTGCGGACACGACCGGCTGTCGGGCTTCGCCCCCGAGGACCTGACGACCTGGCGCCGCGAGATGGCCGACCTGACGGGGCTGCGCTACGCGGGCGTGGGCCGGGCGTGAGGCGCCACTTGCTCCGCCGCGCGGGACCGCCTAAATGGCGCACATGTACACGATCGCGGCGCTTTACCATTTCGCCCCCTTCGACGATCCCGCGGCCCTGCGCGGGCCGCTCCTTGATTTGTGCGCGGCCGAGGGAATATCGGGCTCGCTCCTGCTGGCGCGCGAGGGGATCAACGGCACGATCGCCGGCCCCCGCGCCGGCATCGACCGGGTCCTCGCGCATATCCGCGCCCTGCCCGGCTGCGGCGATCTGGACTGGAAGGAAAGCGAAAGCGCCGCGCAGCCCTTCCGCCGCCTCAAGGTACGGCTGAAGAAGGAGATCGTGACCATGGGCCAGCCGGACGTGGATCCGCGCGCCGGTGTGGGCCACTACGTCGATCCGGCCGACTGGAACGAGCTGATCCGGCAAGGCGACGTGGCAGTGATCGACACGCGCAACGACTACGAGGTGGCGATCGGCACCTTCGAGGGCGCGGTGGATCCCCGAACGGCCTCGTTCCGCGAATTTCCGCAGTGGTGGGCCGAGAACAAGCACCGCTTCCACAACAAGCGCATCGCGATGTTCTGCACCGGCGGCATCCGCTGCGAGAAGTCCACCAACTTCCTGCTGGGCGAGGGGGTGGCGGAGGTCTATCACCTCAAGGGCGGCATCCTGAAATACCTTGAAGAGGTGCCCGAGGAGAACAGCGCCTGGCGGGGCGCGTGCTTCGTCTTCGACGGCCGTGTCTCGGTCGGGCACGGCCTGCGCGAGGGTCCGCACGAACTGTGCTACGCCTGCCGCCGCCCCATCCTGCCGGTCGACATGGACCGCGCCGAATACGAACACGGCGTGTCCTGCCACCAGTGCATCGACGAGACCTCCGAGGCCGACAAGGCCCGCTTCCGCGAGCGGCAGAAGCAGATCGCCCTGGCCGAGGCGCGCGGCGCGCGCCACATCAAGGTCGTGCACGAGGACTGACCGGCCCCGGCGTCTTTCAGGCGGCCGCCGCCTCGGGCCGGCTGGGACGCGTGCGCAAAAGGATCACCAGCATGATCCCGATGTTGAGGAAGTTCCAGGCGATCCCGTTGATGAAGGCCATCCGGTAGCTGCCGGTCACGTCGTAGATCCATCCCGACATCCAGCCGCCCAGGGCCATGCCCAAGATCGTCGCCATCAGCACGAACCCGACGCGGCGCCCGGCCTCCTCGCTGGGCATGTACTCGCGCACCACCAGCGCGTAGCTTGGCACGATACCGCCCTGGGCCAGCCCGAAGATCAGGCTGACGGTATAGAGCGAGACCAGCCCGCCCGCCGGCAGGTACAGGAAAAGCGCCAGGCACTGCAGGGCCGAGCCGATGAGCAGCGTGCGCACCCCGCCCAGCCGATCGGCGATCAACCCCGAGACAAGGCGCGAGCCGACCCCGCCCAGCAGCATCAGCGACAGCATCTGCCCGCCCACGGCCGGTCCATAACCCAGATCGGTGCAGAGGCTGACGATATGCACCTGCGGCATCGCCATGGCCACGCAGCAGCCCACCCCGGCCAGGCCCAGCAGGAGCATCAGAACCCGCGGCGACAGCCCCGCCGACCCCGCCCGCTGCCGCGACAGCGTGTCGGCATGGGCCCGCGCCAGCAGCGGCAGGCGCCGCCTCAGCGTCAGCGCCAGCGGAATCATGACCACCAGCGTCAGCACGGCCAGCGCCATGTAGACCGCGCGCCAGCCCTGCTCGGCCAGGACCCCGGCCAGGATCGCCGGCCAGATCGCGCCGGACAGGTAATTGCCGCTGGCGGCAATGGCCACGGCGATGCCCCGGCGCTTGAGAAACCACAGCGATATGTCGGCGATCAGCGGCCCGAAACTCGCCGCCGTGCCAAAGCCGATCGCCAGCTGGAACGCCGCCAGCACCAGCACCGAGGGGCTGAGCGCGGCCAGCCCGGTGGCCGTCGCGATGAGGATGGCCGCCGCGATCAGCGCACGGGTGATCCCGTAGCGATCCACCACGCGCCCGATCAGCAGGTTGCCCAGGGCGAAGCCCACCATGGTCGCGGTATAGGTCAGCGAGGCATCGCCGCGGTCGACGCCGAACTCGGCCTGCACCGCCGGCAGGACCGTCACGATGGACCACATGCCCACGTTGCCCATCGTCGCGATCAGCAGCGTGACCGCCAGCCGGGTCCAGGCGTATCGGCTGTCCAGAATCTCGCTGTCCTGCATGCCGGCGACGCTAGACTCCTGCCGCGGCCGAGGCCAGCGGGTTTTTCGGGCGGGGGTTGGCCTTGCCCCTCGGCCGCGCTATCACCGCCCCGTGCCAGCCCGGAGAGGCCGATGACCGCCACGCCCACCCAGATCGCCCGCGACGTCCTGACCATCGAGGCCGAGGCGCTCCTAGCGCTGCGCGACGGGCTGCCCGACAGCTTTTCCGCCGTCGTTCGGGCCCTGCTGGACGTGCCGGGCCGCGTCATCGTTTCGGGCATGGGCAAATCGGGCCACGTCGCCGCCAAGATCGCGGCCACCATGGCCTCCACCGGCACACCGGCCCAGTACGTCCACCCCGGCGAGGCCAGCCACGGCGACCTGGGCATGATCACCGGGCAGGACGCGGTCGTCCTGCTGTCCAACTCGGGCGAGACGCGGGAACTGGCCGATATCATCGCCCATACCCGCCGCTTCGCCATCCCGCTGGTGGCCATCACCAAGCGGCCCGACAGCACCCTGGGGCGGCAGGCCGATCACCTGCTGGTGCTGCCGCAGGCGCCCGAGGCCTGCGCGATCGGCATGGCGCCCACGACCTCGACCACCTGCGCGCTGGCCCTGGGCGATGCGCTGGCCGTGGCGCTGATGCGGCTGCGGGGGTTCGAGCGCGAGAACTTCCTGGCCTTCCACCCCGGCGGTACGCTGGGGGCGCAATTGCTGCGGGTCTCGGCGGTGATGCACACCGGCGCGGAACTGCCGGTGGTGCGCGAGGCGACACCCATGGGCGATACCTTGCTGGAAATGACCGCCAAGGGCTTCGGCGTTGCGGCGGTGGTGGAGGACGGCGCCTTGATCGGCGTGATCACCGACGGCGACCTGCGCCGCAATCTCGCCACCCTGATGGAACATACCGCCGGGGAGGTCGCCACCCGCAGCCCGCGCACCATCGCCCCCGATGCCCTGCTGTCCGAGGCCCTGGGCATCATGAACGCCAACAAGATCAGCGCGCTTTTCGCCGTGGACGAGGCGCGCGCGCTCAAGGGGCTGGTGCATATCCACGACGCGCTGCGCGCCGGCGTCGCCTGAGGCGTCCGCCGGCGCAGGGCAGAGCCGGGCCGCAGGTGCCGGAGCGGGCGGCCCCGTCCCGCCGCGGCCCGTCCCGGACCCCGATCCGGGACCTCGCGGAACACGCCCCCCGGGCCGGGCTCAGATGCAGCGCCCGCCATCCACCTCCATGCAGACGCCGGTGATCATGCTGGCCTCGTCGCTGCATAGGAAGGCGGCGGCATTGCCCATGTCTTCCGGGGTGGAGAAGCGGCCGAGCGGAATGGTCGCCAGGAACTTCGCCCGCATCTCGGGCGTGTCCTCGCCCAGGAAACTGCCCAGCAGCGGCGTTTCGCCCGCCACGGGGTTGAGGGCGTTCACCCGGATGCCCGCGGCGGCCAGCTCCACCGCCATGGTCTTGGTCGCCGTGTTCATCCAGCCCTTCGAGGCATTGTACCAGTTCAGCAGCGGCCGGGGGCTGACACCGGCGGTGGAGGCGACGTTGAGGATCGCGCCCGCGCCGCGATCCTTCATCGCCGGCACGAAGGCCCGCGCGGTCAGGTAGACGGCCTTGCAGTTCACCGCGAAGACCCTGTCGAAATCCGTCTCGCCGACCTCCTCCAGAGGCTGCGGCAGATGCGTGACCCCGGCGTTGTTCACCAGGATGTCCGGCGGTCCGAAGGCGGCCGTCGCCGCGCGGGCCAGCGCCTCGACGCTGTCGGCATCGGCCACGTCCGTGGCGCAGGCCTGCGTGCCGAGCTCCTCGGCCAGCACTTTGGCGCCCTCACCGTTGAGATCGGCGATCATCACCTCCGCGCCCTCGGTCAAGAACTTGCGCACGATCCCCGCGCCGAAACCGCTGGCCCCGCCTGTCACGATGGCCGTCTTGCCCTTGAGTCTCATCCCGTCTCCTCCCTCAGGCTGTGCGCGGCAACACCGGCGCCGCCGCGATCAGTTCACGCGTATAGGGGTGGCGGGGGGCGCGAAACACCTCCTCGGTCGCCCCCGCCTCCACGATCCGGCCGGCCTGCATCACCAGCACCCGGTCGGTCACGTTGCGCACCACGCTCAGGTCATGGCTGATGAACAGGTAGGTCAGGCCGAAGCGGTCGCTCAGGTCGGCCAGAAGGTCCAGCATCCGGGCGCGCACCTGCACGTCCAGTGCGCTCACCGCCTCGTCGAGGATGATGAGCTCTGGCCGGATGATCAGTGCCCGGGCGATGGCGATGCGCTGGCGCTGCCCGCCCGAGAACTCGTGGATGTAGCTGTGCCGCGCCTCCGCCGCCAGCCCGACGCTTTCCAGCGCCTCGGCCACGGCCCGCTCGCGCGCCGCTCCGCGCGGGGGGGCGTCCAGCAGGTGGAAGGGTTCGGCCACCAGCCGCCCGACGCGGTGGCGCGGGTTGAAGCTGCCGTAGGGATCCTGGAACACCACCTGCATCCGGCGCCGCACCGCCCGGTTCACCCGGTGCCCGTCGAAGACCGGCTGCCCGTCCAACCGGATGCTGCCGCCCTGGACCTCCTCCAGCCCCAGGATGGCCCGCGTCAGCGTGGATTTCCCGCAGCCCGATTCGCCCACCAGGCCGAGGTTCTCGCCCTTGCGGATCTCGAAGCTCACCCCGTCCACCGCGCGCACCGCGGACGGGGCACCGAAAAGCCCCCGCCGCGGGGTGGCGTAGTCGCGCACAACCCCGCGCACTTCCAGCAGCGGCGCCGCGCCCGCGCGGCTCCGGCGCGCTGGCTGGTGGTCCGAGGCTTCCAGAAGAGCCTGCGAATACGGATGGGCGAGCGTGCCGAAGCGGCCCGTCTCCAGCACCCTGCCGCCGCGCATGATGACGATCCGGTCGGCCATGCCCGCCACGACCCCGAGGTCGTGACTGATCAGCATCAGCCCCATGCCGTCCTCGGCCACCAACCGGCGCAACAACTGCAGCACCTCGGCCTGGGTGGTCACGTCCAGCGCGGTGGTGGGCTCGTCGGCGATCAGCAGCTTGGGCCGCAGCGCGATGGCCATGGCGATGCACACCCGCTGGCGCTGCCCGCCCGACAGTTCGTGCGGATAGCGCGTGAGCGGAAAGCGGCTCTGCGGCAGCTCGGCGCGCTCCAGCGCCTCGGCCGCGCGCACCAGCGCCTCGCTGCGGGCCACGCCTTCGTGGATGCGGATGGTCTCGGCCACCTGGTCGCCGATGGTGCGCAGGGGATTGAGCGCCGTCATCGGCTCCTGGAAGACGATACCGGCGACCCGGCCGCGCAGATCGCACAGCTTGCGCTCGGGCAGGCGCAGGATCTCCTGACCGTCCAGGGTGATGCGGCCCGTGCAGGCGGCCCCGCGCGGCAGGAGCTGCATGACCGCGAGCGCCGTCATCGACTTGCCCGAACCGCTTTCGCCGATCACGCCCAGGATCTCGCCCGCCGCCACGGAAAGCGAGATATCCTGCAGCACTGGCACCCCGCCGATGCTCAGGTCCAGCGCCTCCACCTCCAGCAGGCTCATCGCGCCGCCCTCCGCATGCGCGGGTCCAGCCAGTCGCGCAGCCCGTCGCCCATCAGGTTCAGCCCCAGCACCGTCAAGAGGATCGCCAGACCGGGAAACAGCGCCATGTGCGGCGCGAGCGAGATCATGGTCTGGCTGTCGGCCAGCATCCGGCCCCAGCTCGGAACGGGAGGCTGCGCGCCCAGGCCCACATAGGACAGCCCCGCCTCGGCCAGGATGCCCAGGCTGAACTGGATGGTGCCCTGCACGATGAGCAGGTTGGCGACATTGGGCAGGATGTGCTCGGCCGAGATGCGGACCGGCCCCTTGCCGGCCACCCGGGCCGCCAGGACGTAATCGCGCGTCCAGAGGCTCAGCGCCGCGCCGCGCACCAGCCGGGCAAAGACGGGAATGTTGAAAATGCCGATGGCGACGATGGCGTTGACCGCGCCCGCGCCGAAGACGGCGGTGATCATGATGGCGATGAGCAGCGAGGGGAAGGCGAAGACCAGATCGTTGCCCCGCATGATGACCTCGTCCAGCAGGCTGCCCCGCCGCGCCGCCGCCGCCAGCCCCAGCGGCACGCCCAGCCCCATGCCGATGCCCACGGCCACCAGCGCCACCGCGATCGAGGTGCGCGCGCCGACCATGATCATGCTCAGGATGTCGCGGCCGAAATGGTCGGTGCCCAGCGGGTGCAGCGCCGAGGGGCCCTGCATCCGCGCCGCGATCTGCATCTGCGTGATGTCGTGGGGCACCCAGGCGAAGGACACGAGCGCAGCGGTCACGAAAAGGGCCGTCAGCCCCGCCCCGAGCCACAGGCTGGTTCTCATCGCCGCCCCCGCAGCCGCGGATCGACCAGCGAATAGGCCAGATCGACCGCGAAATTCACCACGATGACGGCGAAGACGAGCAGCATGACCACCGATTCCACCACGATGATGTCCCGCGCGCTGATCGCCTTGAAGACGAGCTGGCCCAGCCCGGGCAGAAAGAAGACGTTCTCGATGATGATCGCCCCGGCCAGCAGGAAGGCGAACTGCAGCCCCAGAATGGTCAGCACGGGGATGAGGGCGTTGCGCAGGGCATGGGCGCGCAGCGCCTGCCCCCGGGTCAGGCCCTTGGCCCGGGCGGTGCGGATGAAATCCTCCCCCAGCGTCTCCAGAAGCGAGGAGCGCATGACACGGGTGAGGATCGAGGCCTGCGGCAGCGCCAGCGCCACCGCCGGCAGCGTCAGGCTTTTCATCGCCGGCCAGAACCCGGCATCCCAGCCCGCGAACCCGCCCGCGGAGAAGAGCCGCAGATTGATGGCGAAGACCAGCACCATCAGCATGGCGAACCAGAAATTGGGGATCGCCACGCCCAGTTGCGTCAGCCCCATCACGCCCAGGTCCACCGCCGAGCCGCGCCGCGAGGCCGCCCAGATGCCGGCCGGAAAGGCGATGAGCGTCGACAGCGCCAGCGCGTAGAGCGCCAGCGGCAGGCTCACCCACAGCCGGTCGGCGATCATCTGCGCCACGGGCGTGCGGTAGGTGTAGGAGATGCCGAAATCGCCCTGCAGCATGCCGCCCACCCAGTGCAGGTAGCGCGCCGGCGCCGACCGGTCGAGGCCCAGTTCGGCGCGCAGCGCCTCCAGCGTGTCCGGCGCGGCGTTGATGCCCAGCATCAGCGCCGCGGGATCGCCGGGCACCACTTCGAGGGCGAGGAAGATCACCACGCTCGCCACCCAGAGCGAGATCACCAGAGAAACCGAGCGGCGAAGCAGGTAGCGCAGCATGCCCGCAGGTTAGGCGCGCGCCGCCGCGCCGTCCAGCCGCCCGTTGGCGACGGCAGGCGCCCCCGCCCCGGGCTTGACCCGGGGCCTCGCGATGTGCACCGAAACCCAAGGGGGCGGGCCTTCCCGGAGGCCCCGGGTCAAGCCCGGGGCGGGGGGCGCTCCTTCCCGGCCATGATCGACTGCGGCGGCGCGCCGTCCGCCAGCCGGGCCTCCAGCGGCGTCATGGGATCGAGGCTTGCCTGCGAGATCCCGCCGGGCCCCGGCAGCAGCCCGCAATGATCAAGCCCCGGCACCATGAAAAGCGCGACGTTGCGCTTCAACTCGGCCTCGCCGCCGGCCGCGGCGGCCGCCTGTTCGTACCATTCGACGGTCTTGAAGGGCGTCACAACCGCATCGGCCCAGCCGTGCCAGACGATCATCTTGCCGCCCGCCTCGCGAAAGGCCGAGAGGCCGGGGGCGTCGCTGTTGTAAACCTGCGCGGCGCGGGCCATGCGGGGTGGATCCGTCTCGATATCGAAATCGGCGGGCGACCAGCCGGGGCCGGGATCCTCGGAAAAGGCCATGTAGGCCCCGACGTTCGTGGCAAAGGCGTTGACCAAGCGCCCGCCGCCGTCCCCGTCGCCCGTGAGCCAGAGCCACCAGAAGGGCGCGGATCCCGCCGGGATGCCGCCGGGGTAGAGCTGTTCGCCGGCCGCGTTCACCGGCCCCTGCCGCCACTTGGCGACCACGGCAAGCTCCTCGGCGGTCAGGCAGTCGGGCCCGGCCGGGCCGGTGCATCGCAGGCGCTTGGGATCAGCCTCGCAGGCACGCGGATCGGCGATCACCCCGTCCTCGGCCCCGTCCAGGCCGTCGCAGTCGGCCATCACCGCATCACCGATGAGGCGTTCCCTGCCCGGTTCCAGGATCCAGTTTCCCGCCGCGTCCATGTTGGCCTGCATCAGCCAGCTCATCTTGGTGCCCACCAGGCCGGGGTCGTCGATGGACGGTGCACCGGAGATGATGCCGTCGAACATCTCCGGGAAGCGCTGCGCGGCGACATCGGCCATGCGCCCGCCGGTGGAAAAGCCCTGGAAGATCGCCTGCCCCGCGGGGGTACCGTAGAAGCGGTCGATCATCGCCTGCGCCACGCGGTGGGTCTCGGAAATCGAGCGCCAGCTCCAGTCGCGCTCGGCATGGGGGTCAGCCTGGGCCCAGACGGCATCGACCACTGAAAGCCCGTGATGGCCGCTGTCCGAGGTAGCCGTGGCACAGCCGCGCGCCAGGCCGGGGCGCATGGCGTTGATCCAGCCATCACTGGCATCGGCCCGCCCCAGGATCCCGCAAAACCCGCCTCAGCCGGCATGGTGCTAGTTGCCGTTCCAGCCCTCCAGAGGCAGGCGCACCTCGATGGAGATCGCCGGGCGCGCGGTGGCGCGCACCTCGCAATAGGCGGGCAACTCCCCGCTTGCCGGCACCACATGCGCCGAACTGACGAGGCCGCCCTTGAGCGCGGGGTTGTGCAGCCCCGCGCAGCGTTCCGCGTCCTGCGCCGCCGCCGCGCCAGTGCCGAGGGCGCGGGTGATCTGTCCCGTGCTGAAATCCCGTATCGTCCAAGCCTCCTGATTGTCGAAGACCGCCCCGCCGCGCGCGGTTGGGCGCCGGCTCATTCCTCCCAGTAGACCCCCGTCAGATCGGTGGCCTGGGTCGGCGCGTCCTGCCACAGCCCGCGGATCCGCGCGTCGGCCACCGTGGGCGTCGCCAGCTGGAACAGATAGCCGTTGACGTAGTCCCTGGCGATGATGCGCTGCGCGCGTTCCAGCATCTCCGAGCGTTTCGCCGGGTCGGTCTCGGCCTCCAGCGCGGACATCAGTTCCTGAAATTCCGGATTGTCGTACTGGAAGTAGTAGTCGGGCCGGGCGTAGATGCCGATGTCCATGGGCTCGGTATGGCTGACGATGGTCAACCCGTAGTCCTTGCCGCGGAACACCTGCTCCAGCCACTGCGCCCATTCCAGGTTGGTGATCTCGGTCTCGATCCCGACGGCGCGCAACTGGCTGGCCAGGATCTCGCCGCCGCGGCGCGCGTAGGAGGGCGGTGGCAGCTTCAGCGTGGTCGTGAAGCCGTCGGGATAGCCCGCCTCGTCCAGCAGTTGCCTGGAAAGTTCCGGGTCATGCCGCGACAGGTCGGTCAGATCCACGTAATCGGGATGATGCGGCGCGAAATGCGTCCCGATCGGTGTGCCCAGGCCGAACATCGCCCCGTCGATGATCGCCTGGCGGTCGATGGCATGGGCAATGGCCTTGCGCACCTTCCGCTGGTCGAAGGGCGCTCGGCCGTTGTTCGTGGCCAGGATGGTTTCCCCTTCGGTCGAGCCGACCAGCACCTGAAAGCGCGGGTCGGCCTCGAACTGCGGCAGGTTCTCGGGCGCCGGGAAGCCGGGGAAAGCGTGCACGTCCTCGGCCATCACGGCCGCGAAGGCGGCATTGGGATCGGAAATGAACTTGAAGGTCGCCGCCTCCAGCCTGACGGGGTCGCCCCAGTAGTCGGCGTTACGCGACAGCGTGATCTCGTCACCCTGCACCCAGTCGTCGAAGGCGAAGGGGCCGGTGCCCACGGGGTGCTGCTTGATGCCCTCGATGCTCTCCGGCGCCACGATCACCGCGTCGCCCCAGGCCATGTTGAACAGGAAGTTGCCGTCAGGCTGTCCCAGGCGCACGCGCACCCTGAGCGGGTCCAGCACCTCGACCACCTCGATCCCGGCGAACAGCTGCTTCTGGGCGTTCTTGCTGTCCTCGGCGCGGGCGCGGTCGAGGGTGAACTTGACATCCTCCGCCGTCATCTCGGTGCCGTCGTGGAAGGTCACGCCCGCCCGCAAGGTAAAGGTGTAGACGGTCCCGTCGTCGGAAATCTCCCAGCTCTCGGCCAGGGCCGGGGCGATCGCGCCGTCGCTGCGAAACCGCGTGAGGCCCTCGAAGACGTTGGCATAGAGGACCTGGTCGATGGCGCCGGCCGCCGCGCTGGTTGGGTCCAGGTGCGGCGGCTCCAGGTTCAGCCCGACCACGATATCGCTCTTGGCCTCGGCCAGCCCTCCGGCCAGGGCCAAAGCCCCGGCCAGCATGCTCGTACGCAGGATCGTCATGCGGTGTCCTCCCTCATGTTGCGCCGGCCGCGCCGGCCCTTGTCCCAACCTTCTCCGCAAATCGCGCCGCGATCAAGCCGCGCCCGCCCGGCCCGCGGCACTGGATTCGCGCGTCCGCCCCTGCTAGGAAACGCTGCAACGCAGCAAACCCCGGGCCCGTCATGAGCGCCAGCACCCGCACCACCGCCCCCCTGCCCGCGGATATCCGCGCGATGAAGGGCCGCCAGCCCATCGTCAGCCTCACCGCCTATACCACGCCCATGGCCCGGGCGATGGACGGGCTCTGCGACCTCGTGCTGGTGGGGGATTCGGTCGGCATGGTGGTGCACGGGCTGCCCTCCACCCTGCCGGTAACGATGGAGATGATGATCCTGCACGGCCAGGCGGTCGCGCGGGGGCTGACGGCCTCCCTGCTCGTCGTCGACATGCCGTTCGGCAGCTACGAGGAAACCCCCGCGCAGGCCTTCCGCAACGCCGCCCGGCTCATGGCCGAAACCGGGGCGGCGGCGGTCAAGCTCGAAGGCGGGCGGACCATGGCCGAAACCATCGCCTTTCTCACGGCCCGCGGCGTGCCGGTGATGGCCCACGTCGGGCTTACCCCGCAATCGGTGAACACGCTGGGCGGCTACCGCGTGCAGGGCCGCGGCGCGGCGGCCGACGGGCTCCTGGCCGACGCCCGCGCGGTGGCCGAGGCGGGCGCCTTCGCCGTGGTGCTGGAAAAGGTGCCCGCGGGCCTGGCCGCAAGCATCACCGCGGAGGTGGCCATTCCCACCATCGGCATCGGTGCCGCGGTCGACTGCGATGGCCAGATCCTGGTGGTCGACGACATGCTGGGCCTCTTCGACGCCTTCAAGCCGAAGTTCGTCAAGCGCTACGCCCGCCTGGCCGAGGACGCCCGCAGCGCCATCCGCACCTACGCCGAGGACGTGCGCGCGCGCCGGTTCCCGGCGCCCGACCATACCTTCGCCGACACCGAGCCCGGCAAATGACGCCCCCCGTCCTGCGCACCCTGCCCGATCTGCGCGCGGCCACCGCGCCCTGGCGGGCGCGGGCGGAGTCCATCGGCGTGGTGCCCACCATGGGCGCGCTGCACGACGGCCATCTTTCGCTGGTCGAGGCCGCGCGCGCCGCCTGCGACCGGGTGATCGTGACCATCTTCGTCAACCCGCGCCAGTTCAACGACCCCGCCGACCTGGACGATTACCCCCGCACCGAGGCGGCGGACGCCGCCAAGCTCGCCCGCTTCGGCATCGACCTCCTCTACGTCCCCGATGCCGAGCAGATCTACCCGCCGCGCTTCGCCACCAGCGTCACGGTCGCCGGGCTCACCGATGTGCTCTGCGGCGCGCACCGCCCCGGCCACTTCGACGGGGTGGCGACCGTGGTCGCCAAGCTCTTTCTTCAGACCGGGGCAACCGATGCCTTCTTCGGCGAAAAGGACTTCCAGCAGCTGCAGGTGGTGCGCCGCATGGCGGTGGATCTCGACATCCCCGTCGCGGTCCACGGCTGCCCCACCATCCGCGAGATCGACGGCCTGGCCATGTCCTCGCGCAACCTGCTGCTCAGCGACCGGGCGCGGACACGCGCCCCCCGCCTGCACGCCGAGATGGAGGAGATCGCGCGCGGCCTGGCGCAGGGACGCGCCTTCGACGCGCTGCGCCGCGAGGCGGTCGCGCGCCTCGAGGCGGCGGGTTTCACGCGCGTGGACTACCTCGAGATCCGCGCCAACGACGACCTCGGCCTCCTTGACGCACCGACGCGGCCGGCGCGCCTGTTCGCGGCGGCCTGGCTCGCCGGGGTGCGCCTGATCGACAACATCCCCCTCTGAGTGCCCCCGGCGTCTTCTTGGCCGAAATACTCCCGCCGGAGGCGCCCCGGCGGCCGCCGTTGGCCCCGGCCGATCGCCGCGCGCGGGCGGCGGGCGGGCGGGTGGGGCCGCCCGCGCGCGGCGATCACGCCGTCAGCAACTCGCGCAGCGCCAGCGCCATCACCTGCGCCGATTGCACCATGTCCTCCACGCCCACCCATTCGTCGGGCTTGTGCGCCAGGTCCAGGATGCCGGGCCCGTAGGCGATGCAGTTCCTCAGCCGCCCGATCCGGTCGATGTGCTTCTGGTCGTAGGTGCCGGGGCTGACGACATACTCTGCCGCCCGGCCGAAGACCGCGTGGACCGCTCCGGCCACCGCCGTCACGACCGGGGCCTCGCGCGCGGTCATCGTCGGCAGCACGCGGAAAAGCTCGCGCAGTTCGTAGTCGAACCCCGCGCGGCGGTCCTGCAGCCCGCGCAGCAGGCGCAGAACCTCGGCGCGCACCTCCTCCACGTCCTCCTCGATCAGGAATCGGCGGTCGATCACCATGCGGCAGCGGTCGGGCACGCAGGGCGCCGGCAGGCCGGTGTCGTCGGCCGCCTGCTCGGGTGCCCCGCCGTGAATGGAATTGATGTTGAGCGTGGACTGCCGCGCGCCCTCGGGCACCACCGGCATCTCGGTGCGCTTTTCCGCCAGGGCGGGGAAAAGCCGCTCTTCCATCTCGGCGATCAGCGCGCCCATGTGCCGGACCGCGCAGTCGCCCAGAAACGGCATGGAACCGTGGGCGATCTCGCCCTTGGTCTCGATCTCGGCCCACCACACGCCGCGGTGGCCGAGGCAGATGCGGTCCTTGTTCAGCGGCTCGGGGATGATGACGTGCTGCACCCGGTCGGGCGCGAACCAGCCGCGCTCGGCCAGGTGGGCCACGCCGCCGAAGCCGCCCGATTCCTCGTCCGCCGTCCCCGAGATCTCGATGGCACCGGCATGGTCCGGGTGGCAGGCGACGAAAGCCTCTGCCGCGACGATGGCGGCGGCCAGCCCGCCCTTCATGTCGCAGGCCCCCCGCCCGTAGATGCGCCCGTCCTCCAGCGCCCCGCCGAAGGGGTCGCGGGTCCAGCCCGCGCCCTCGGTCACCACGTCGATGTGGGCATTGAAGTGCACGCAGGGCCCCGGGCGCGCGCCCGGGCGCCGGGCGACGATGTTCCACCGCGGGGTGCGGTCGCTGTCGCCGGGGGCGCCCTCGGCGCGGACGAACTCGGTGGCGAACCCGCCGCGGCGCAGGCGCCGGTCAAGGTAGTCGCAGATCTCGCGGTAGTTCTCTCCCGGCGGGTTGCGGGTCGGGATCCGGATCAGGTCCTGCGTCAGCGCGATCAGGTCCTCGCGCCGGGCCGCGATCTCCTCTGTCAGCTTCTCGGTCTCGCTCATCTCGCCCGCCTTTCGCGCCCCGACTATGCGGGCAGGCCGGCATCATGGCAAGCCGATCAGGCGGCGCGGCGCGCGTCCTCGGCCGCGTCGCGGATGGCGCGGATGTTGTCGCCGTAGGGGGCGGGGGTTGCAACCGATCCGCCCTTGAAGACGGCCGAGCCGGCGACCAGCACGTCGGCCCCGGCGGCGGCCATCAGCGGCGCGGTGGCCGGGGTGATACCGCCGTCGATCTCGATGTGCACGGGGCGGTCGCCGATCATCTCGCGCAGGGCGGTGACCTTGGCCACCTGCGCCTCCAGGAAGCTCTGGCCGCCGAAGCCGGGGTTCACCGTCATCACGCAGACCAGGTCGATCTCGTCCAGCAGGTAGGCCACCCCGTCCAGCCCCGTGCCGGGGTTGAGCGCCAGCCCCGCCTTGCAGCCGGCCGCGCGGATCGCCTGCAGGGTGCGGTGGATATGGGGCGTGGCCTCCATGTGGGCGGTGAGGACATCGGCCCCCGCCGCGGCGAAGGCCGCGATGTAGGGATCGACCGGCGCGATCATCAGGTGCACGTCCATCCGGGTGGTCACATGCGGCCGGAGGGCCGCCACCAGCGGCGGGCCGAAGGTGAGGTTGGGCACGAAATGGCCGTCCATGACGTCCACGTGCACCCAGTCGGCGCCCTGCGCCTCGATGGCCGCGATCTCGCGCCCGAAATCGGCGAAATCGGCGGACAGGATCGAGGGGGCGATCTTGATCGAGCGGTCGAAGGTCATGACGGCGGCTCCGCAGGCTGAGGGCTTTGCCGCACATGCGCCCTGCGCCGGCCGAGGTCAAGTCCCCCGCGATTGATCCGCGCCCCCCTTTGTGCCACCGTCGCCGCCACGGCCGGGGAGGAGAGGAGGACCGCCGCCCATGCAGGGCATGATGATGCATCGTCCGCTGAGGATCATCGACATCCTGCGGCACGCGGCCGAAGCCTTCCCCGATCAGGGGCTCGTCTCTGCCCGTGACGAGGGCGACATCCATCGCGCCGCCTATCCCGAGATCCTCGGCCGCGTGGCGCAGCTGGCGCGGGCGCTGCGCGACATGGGGATCGGACCGGGCGACCGCGTGGCGACCCTGGCCTGGAACGGCCACCGCCATTTCGAACTCTACTATGCCACCGCCGGTATCGGGGCGGTGTGCCACACGCTCAACCCGCGCCTGCCGGCCGAGCAGCTGGCCTATATCATGCAGCACGCCGGAGACGCCGCGCTTTTCATCGATCCAAGCCTGGTGGCCCTGGCCGAGGGCCTGGCCGACGGGATGCCCGCCGGCCTGCGCTGCGTGGTGATGACCGATCCCGCGCGGATGCCCGCCACGGCCCTGGCGGCGGCCTGCTACGAAGAACTGCTCGCGCCCCATGCCGCGGACTATGACTGGCCCGAGCTGCCCGAGGAGTCCGCGGCCGGCCTTTGCTATACCTCCGGCACCACCGGCCACCCCAAGGGCGCGCTCTATTCCCAGCGCTCCACCGTCCTGCACGCCATGTCGGTGCCGCTGTCGCAGACGCGCAGCTTCGTCGCCGGGCGGCGCGTGCTGCCCGTGGTGCCGATGTTCCACGTCAACGCCTGGGGCCTGCCCTATACCGCGCCGCTCACGGGCATGACGCTGGTCATGCCGGGCAAGGCGCTGGACGGCGCCAGCCTCTATGCCCTGATGGAGCGCGAGTCCGTCTATTCCGGCTGGGGCGTGCCCACGGTCTGGGCGAACCTGCTGGACGAGATCGACCGGCGCGGCCGCCCGCCGGCGGGTTTCGCCGATCTCGTCGTCGGCGGCGCGGCGATGCCGCGCGCGATGACCGACGCCTACGAGGACCACGGCATCACCGTCTCGCAGGCCTGGGGCATGACGGAAATGAGCCCGATCGGCACCAACGGCGTCGTCCCGCCCGTGCTGCAGGGGGCCCCGCGGGATGCGCAGATGGCGGTCAAGACCTCGGCGGGTCGGCGCAACTTCGGCCTGGAGTTCAAGATCGTGGACGACGACGGCACCCCCCTGCCCCACGACGGGCAGGCCACCGGCGAGCTTCACGTGCGCGGCAACACCGTGATCGCGGCCTATTTCCGCAACGACGCGGCCACGCGGGCGGCCTTCGACGCCGAGGGCTGGTTCGGCACCGGCGACGTGGCCTCGATCGACGCCACCGGGCGGCTCGTCATCCGCGACCGGGCCAAGGATCTCGTGAAATCGGGCGGCGAGTGGATCAGTTCCATCGACCTGGAGAACGCCGCCCTGGCGCACCCCGGAATCCGCGCCTGCGCCGTCATCGCCATTCCCCACCCCAGGTGGGACGAACGCCCGATCCTGGTGGCCGTCGCCGAGGCCGGGGCGCGGCCCAGCCTGGAAGAGGTGCACGCCCGTATGGCGCCGCATTTCGCCCGCTGGCAACTCCCCGACGACCTGGTCCTGGTGGACGAGCTGCCGCTGACGGCCACCGGCAAGGTGTCCAAGCTGACGCTGCGGGATCGCTTCGCGGATTACACCCTGCCCGATCTGCGCGAGGGCGGGGCATGAGCGGCGCTCTGGACACGGCGGCGGTCGCGGCCTGGGTGGGCGATGCGCTGCCCGGTTTCGCCGGCCCGGTCCGGGCCGAGAAATTCAGCGGCGGGCAGTCGAACCCCACCTACCGCCTGGATACGCCGGCCGGCGCCTATGTTCTGCGCCGCAAGCCGCCGGGCACGCTCCTGAAATCCGCCCACGCGGTGGACCGCGAATTCCGCGTGCTGCGCGCGCTGCAGGACACCGCGGTGCCCGTGCCCCGGGTCCACCTGCTGTGCGAGGACGCGGCGGTGATCGGCTCGGCCTTCTACATCATGGAGGCGGTGGCGGGCCGCACCTACGACGACCCGCGCCTGCCCGGCTGTACCCCGGCCGCGCGCGACGCCCTGATGTCCGAGATGAACCGCGTCCTCGCCGCCATCCACGACGTCGATATCGACGCCGCGGGCCTGTCCGATTTCGGCCCGCAGGGCAATTACTACCAGCGCCAGCTCGATCGCTGGACGAAGGCCTGGCGCACCACCCGGACAGAGGCGCTGCCCGAGATGGAGGCGCTCATCACCTGGCTGGAGGCGCACATGCCCCCCGATGACGGCCAGCGCACGCTGGTCCACGGCGACTACCGGATCGACAACCTGCTCTTCGCCCCCGACGGCACCGACTGCCGCGCCGTGCTCGACTGGGAGCTGTCCACGCTGGGCCATCCCTATGCCGATCTGGCCGCCGTCCTCATGCAGTGGGCCATGCCCCCCGGCCCGCAGGGCCGCGGGCTCGCCGGTGTTGACCGCGCCGATCTGGGCCTGTGGTCCGACGCGCGTTTCGTCGCGGAATACTGCCGGCGGCGCGGGATCCCCCCGATCGAGAACTTCGCCTTCTACCTGGCCTTCTGCCATTTCCGAATGGCGGCCATCCTCCAGGGTGTGAAGAAACGCGCGCTCGACGGCAACGCCTCGGACCCCGAGCGCGGCCTGCAACTGGGGGCCTACGTGCCCGAATACGCGCGCCAGGGCCTCAACGCGACACGGGGACCTGCATGAGCGACGAGCTCGATCCGGACCTGCGCGAGGGGCCCTATCCTTTCCAGCGGCTGGTGGGCTTTACCCTGACGGCCTGGTCGGACGGCTTCGCCCGCATCGAGCTGCCCCTGGCCGAGGCCCACATGAACCGACAGGGCCTGCCGCACGGCGGCCTGCATGCCACGCTGCTCGACACCGCCATGGGCTATGCCGGCTGCTACACCGGCGATGCGGCCGACCGGCGGCTGGCGCTCACGCTGTCTCTGACGGTGAACTACCTCGGCCAGGCGCGCGGCGGGCCCCTGCGGGCCGAGGGCCGGGTCACCGGCGGCGGGCGACGGACTTATTTCGCCGAAGGCACCGTGCGGGACGGCGACGGCACGCCGGTGGCGAGCGCAACCGGCGTTTTCCGTCTGCGCAGCGCCTGAGCACGGGGAATTATTCGGCGCGCCCCTTGACCTTCCAGTCACTGGAACCCCTATCTGGATGGCATGGATGCAAGCGAAGGGGCGGTCATGGCACGCAACAAGACCCTCACATTCGAGGTGACGGGCCTCAACTGCGCGGGCTGCGCCGGCCGGGCCGAGCGCGCCCTGACCGATGTGGACGGGGTCGAGACCGCCACCGTGAACGTCGCCACGAGTACCGCCCGGGTGACGGCACCCGGCGCCGATCCCTTCGATCTGGCCACCGCGCTGGAATCCGCCGGCTACCCCGCCCGGGAAGAGGCCGCCACGCTCACCGTGACGGGGATGACCTGCGCCTCCTGCACGGGACGGGTGGAGGAGGCGCTGGCCACCCGGCCCGGCGTGCTCTCCGCCTCGGTCAACCTCGCCACCGAACAGGCGCAGGTGCGCTACCTGGCCGGGGCCACTGATCCCGCGACGCTGGCCCGCGCCGTGACCGAGGCCGGCTACCCCGCCCGCCCCGCCGACACGGCCGGGGCCGACGATGCCACCAGCCGCCGCAAGGCCGAGATCGACACCGCCCGGCGCCGCACGCTGATCGCCGCGGCACTCACCCTCCCGGTGTTCGTGCTGGAGATGGGCGGCCACGTCGTTCCCGGCTTCAAGGATCTTGTCCATGACAGCATTGGCCGGCAGGCCGCCTGGCTGTTGCAGTTCGCGCTGACAACGCTGGTGCTGATCTGGCCCGGACGGATGTTCTACGCCCGCGGGGTGCCGGCGCTGGTGAAGGGCGCGCCGGACATGAACAGCCTGGTGGCGCTCGGCACGGCGGCGGCCTGGGGCTTTTCCACGGTCGCGCTTTTCGCGCCGGCCCTGCTGCCCGAGGGCACCCGCGCCGTCTACTACGAGGCGGCGGCGGTGATCGTCACCCTCATCCTCGCCGGGCGCTGGCTGGAGGCGCGCGCCAAGGGCCGGACCGGCGCCGCCATCCAGAAACTCATGGGCCTGCAGGCCAGAACGGCCCGCGTCGAACGCGACGGCGAGGTCATGGAGATCCCCATCGAGGAGGTCGGCGTCGGTGACATCCTGCATGTCCGCCCGGGCGAGAAGATCGCCACCGACGGCGAGGTCACGGGCGGACATTCCTGGGTGGACGAAAGCATGATCTCCGGCGAGCCCGTTCCGGTGGAAAAGACCGACGGGGCCGAGGTCGTGGGCGGCACCATCAACGGGCAGGGGGCCCTGCGCCTGCGCGCAACCCGCGTGGGCCGCGACACCGTGCTGGCCCAGATCATCGACATGGTCGAACAGGCCCAGGGCGCGAAACTGCCCATCCAGTCGCTGGCCGACCGGGTGGTGCGCGTCTTCGTCCCCGCGGTGCTGGCCGTCGCGCTGGTCACCGTGGCCGCCTGGCTGGCCCTGGGGCCGGACCTGACCTTCGCCCTTGTCGCCGGCGTCTCGGTGCTGATCATCGCCTGCCCCTGCGCCATGGGCCTGGCCACGCCCACCTCGATCATGGTTGGCACCGGCCGGGGGGCGGAAATGGGCGTCCTGTTCCGCAAGGGCGACGCCCTGCAGCGGCTGGACGCGGCCCGCGTGATCGCCTTCGACAAGACCGGCACGCTGACCGAGGGCCGCCCGCGTCTCGTCCAGACGGTCACCACAGACGGCTGGGAGCGCGCAGAGGTGCTGCGCCTCGCGGCCGCGGCCGAGGCGCAGTCCGAACACCCCATCGCCCGGGCGATCGAATCTGCGGCCCGCGACTCGCGGCTCGACCTGCCCACGGTCACGGAGTTCACCGCCGTCACCGGCCACGGCCTGCGCGCCCGCGTGTCTGGCCGCGAGCTTGTGATCGGCACCGCCCGGATGCTCGCGCAGGAGGGGATCGCGACCGATCCGCTCGAACAGGCCGTGGCCGAGATGGGCGGCAAGGGCCAGACCCCGGTCTGGATGGCCGTGGACGGCCGCGCGGCGGCGGCTCTGGCCGTCGCCGACCCGGTGAAGGACAGCAGCCGCCCCGCGCTCCGCGCCCTGCACGAGGCCGGCTTTGCCCTGGCCATGATCACCGGCGACACCCGCGACACCGCCCGCGCCATCGCCGCGGAACTGGACATCGACGAGGTCGCGGCCGAGGTCCTGCCCGACGGCAAGGTGGACGCGGTCCGCACGCTGCGGGACCGCATGGGCCCGGTGGCCTTCGTGGGCGACGGCATCAACGACGCCCCCGCCCTGGCCGAGGCCGACGTGGGCATCGCCGTGGGCAGCGGCACCGACGTGGCGATCGAGGCCGCCGACGTGGTGCTGGTCTCGGGTGATCTCGCCGGCGTCGAGAACGCCGCCCGCGTTTCGCGGGCGACAATGCGCAACATCCGGCAGAACCTGTTCTGGGCCTTCGCCTACAACACCGCCCTCATCCCCGTCGCGGCGGGCGTGCTCTATCCGTTCTTCGGCATGTTGCTGTCGCCCATGCTGGCGGCGGGGGCCATGGCGCTCAGTTCGGTCTTCGTGCTCAGCAACGCGCTGCGCCTGCGCCGCCTGCGCCCCGCGGCGGAGCGCAGCACCGACGCGCAGGCCGGACCTGCCGACGCGCCGCGCCCCGCCCCGGCCGAATGATGGAGGGATGCATGACCATCGGCGACGTTGCCGACCGCACCGGCCTGCCGGCCAAGACCATCCGCTACTACGAGGACATCGGGCTCATCCGCCCGGCGCGGGATCCAAACGGTTACCGCAGTTTCGCGGAAACGGATGTGCACAAGCTGGCCTTCCTGGGCCGGGCGCGCGCCCTGGGCTTTTCGGTCGAGGATTGCCGCACCCTGCTCGCGCTTTACGAGGACGAGACCCGCAACAGCGCCGACGTTAAGCGCGTGGCCGAACAGCACCTCGCCCGCATCGAGGACAAGATCGCCCAGCTTCAGTCGATGCGCGACACGCTCACCCACCTGGTGCGGGATTGCGCCGGTGATTCGCGGCCGGACTGCCCGATCCTCACGGACCTCGCCAAGGGCTGAGCCCCGCCATGCGCACGGAAAAACGCCCGGCCGTGAGGGCCGGGCGTTCGTGTCCGGGATCCTCAGCGGGCTCAGGCCGCCTGTTTCGCGGGCGTCTCGGGCGGCGGCGTTTCCGCATCCTGCCCTTCGATCAGCGCGCCGTGCAGCGCCGCGATGGCCGTCGACAGCGCATCGCGCGGCACCACGAACTGGACATCGACCGAGCGGGTGGTCTGGTGCGCGGCCTCCACCTCGACGCCGGCGGCGGCCAGCGCCGCCAGGCCGGTGCCCAGGGGCTTGAGCCCCGACAGATCCCGCCCGATCACCGCGGCGATGGCCAGCGGCTTCAGCGACAGGTCCGCACTGGGGTAGACCTCGTTGAGATCCTCCTCGACCTTGCGCAGCACCCGCAGCGGGGCGTCCACGTAGTGCGTGATGGTGTTCGCGTTCGAGGTCTTGGAAACGATGCGCACCTTGTGACGCGTCAGAACCTCCAGGATCTTGGCGTCGTAGCCCTTCACGCCCACCATGTCCTGCTCGAACAGCTCCAGCGCGTGCACGTCCAGGCCCGTCACGATTTCCGCCGCGGGGCGCTCCGCCGGGCGATCGTCGATCAGCGTGCCGGGGTCGTGCGGCTCGAAGGCGTTGGTCACCCGCAGCGGCACCTCGGCCTGGCGCAGGGTCTTGGCCGCCTTGGGGTGGATGGCCTCCATCCCCATGTTCGACAGGTGGTCGGCCACGTCGTAGTTGGTGTGCCCGATCTTCTGCACCGCGCCGGTCACCAGCTTCGGGTCGGCCGATGACAGGTGGAACTCCTTGTGGATGATCGCCTCGCGGGCTGCGGTCTGGGCCGCGATCCGGCTGAAGGTCACTTCCGAATAGCCCCGGTCGAACTCGCGCATCAGGCCCTCGGCGCATTGCGCGTAGCCCGTCACGATCGGCAGCTCGTTCTCCAGGTCCACGTCGCGCAGACCGTCCTCGATCCGCTCGGCCAGGCTCATCTCGCGCTCGTCGCGCCAGCCCGACAGGTCGATCAGCCGCGCGTTGATACCGGCGCGGCGCAGCACCAGGGTGGTGACGAAGGCCGAGTGCGCCTCGCCCAGCCCCGACAGCAGTTCCCGTGTCAGCATCATGTGCTGCTTCAACCGGAAATGCCCGTAGGAGCACAGGCGCTGCAGGTCCATCAGGCAACTGCGCACGCCTTCCACGCGGTCGCGCACGAAGTCGTCGGCGTCGCTCTGGTCGGCGGGGTTGTCCAGCACGCGCGCATGCGCCCGGCGCATTCCCTCGGCGACCCGCGACAGCGCATCCAGCCAGCCGTGGGGATCCTCGTCATTGGCGAAACAGGCATAGACGCCGGCTTCGCCGGTCTTCTTGTGCTCCAGCAGCAGATCGGTGATCCCGCCGAAGGCGGAGACGACGAAGATCCGGTTGTAGGCGCCGGCGGCGTCCGCGCGCTTGAACAGCGGCTCGACCAGCTCGTCCAGCCGGGACATCGACGTGCCGCCAATCTTCTCGACGGTGTGGTTCTCGAAATTCATCCTTGCTCATCCGCGGGGTCGCCCCGCCGGATGCCTCTGTCAGCTGACTTCCTCGGGCGCCGCGTAGGAGCCGTCGGCCTGGTGCACTTCCGTGCCGGTCACCGGCGGGTTGAAGACGCAGGCCATCACCAGCTCTTCCTCCGCGCGCAGGGTGTGGCGGTCGTGCTCGTTGAGGGCATACATTGTGCCCGGCTTGATCTCGTGCGTCTCGCCGGTGCCCAGATCGGTGATCGAGCCCTTGCCCTGCACGCAATAGACGCTCTCGAGGTGATTCTTGTACTCGAAGGTGTGCTCGCTGCCCGCCTCAAGGAAGGTGATGTGGAAGGAAAACCCCATCCCGTCCTGGGCCAGCAGCATCCGCACGGATGTCCATTGCGCGTCCGAGACGGAGTTGCCCTCGCGGACCACGTCGTCGAAATGCCTCACGATCATCGTCTTACTCCGCTGCCACGTTGGTTTGAACGGTCACTTCGCGGGCGGCATCCAGCAGGATGTTCAGGCCCTTGCGGAAAGTCTCTTCCGGCGTGGTCAGGGGCGCAAGAACTTTCACCACCTGGTCCTCGGACCCCGAGGTCTCGATGATGAGGCCCTTCCCGAAGGCGCGTCCGCAGATGGCCTCGGCCAGGTCGCCGCTGCCCACGTCCACGCCGCGCATCAGGCCGCGGCCCTTCAGGAAGGCATCGGGCACCATGCCCGCCAGATCGGTCAGCGCCTCCTCCAGGATCTCGGCCTTGCGCGCCAGCTCCTTCTCGAAGGCATCGTCGGACCAGAACTTGTCGATCGCGACCTTCGCGGTCACGAAGGCATGGGTGTTGCCGCGGAAGGTGCCGTTGTGCTCGGCCGGGCCGAAGACGTCGTATTCCGGACGCACCAGCGTCAGCGCCATCGGCAGGCCGAAGCCCGAGACCGATTTCGCCATGGTAACGATGTCGGGCATCACGCCCATCTCCTCGAAGGAGAAGAAGTGCCCCGTCCGGCCGCAACCGGCCTGGATGTCGTCCACGATCAGCAGGGCGCCGTGTTCATGCGCCAGCTCGGCCACGCGCTTGATCCACGCGGGGTCGGCGGCGTTCAGCCCGCCCTCGCCCTGCACGGTCTCCAGCAGGATCGCGGCCGGCGCGTCCATGCCGCTGGAGCCGTCCTTGAGCATGGCTTCGAGGAACTTCGAGGTATCGCAGTCCGATCCCATGTAGCCGTCGAAGGGCATCCGCGTGACGCCGTCCAGCGTGGTGCCCGCGCCGCCACGGTGGTAGCCGTTGGCGGTGGCCGCCAGCGCGCCCATGGTCACGCCGTGGAACCCGTTGGTGAAGGCCACGATGTTGTGCCGGCCCGTCACCTTGCGCGCGATCTTCATGGCGGCCTCGACGGCGTTGGCGCCCGTCGGTCCGGTGAACATCACGCGATGGTCCATGCCGCGCGGCTTTAGGATCTTTTCCTCGAAGGTCTCCAGAAAGCCGGCCTTGGTCTCGGTATGCAGGTCAAGGCCGTGGGCGATGCCGTCGCCGGCGATGTGCGCCATCAGGGCTTCCTTCATGTCCGGGTCGTTATGCCCGTAATTCAGCGAGGAGCACCCCGCCAGGAAGTCGATGTAGCTGCGGCCCTCGGAATCATACATCTCCGAGCCCCGTGCCTTGGTGAAGACCGCCTTCATGCCGCGGCAGTAGCTGCGCGCCTCTGATTCGCGGCGGTCAAAGATCTTGATTTCGGCTGACGTGTCAGTCGACATGTTGTGTCCTTTGGTTGGGAGAATTGGCAGGTCGGGCGCCGGCGCTGCGTCTCAGGCGGCGCGCTCAAGCTGCCGGGCGAATTTGATCGTGACCATGTGTTCGGTCGCGTGGCGACCGTCGAAATGATCTTCGCGGGTAAAGTAGGGCTGGCTGGTCAGCTTGCCGCCCTGGTCCTTGGCAAAGCGCCCGAAAAGCGCCCAGGACGCATCGTTGCTCAGCGTGATGGTCGTCTGCAGGCGCGTGACGTCCGCGCATTCCTCGCGGTCCACCAGTGCCGCCAGCATCCGCGCGCCCAGGCCGCGGCCGCGCGCCTTTTCCGACACGGCGACCTGCCAGACGAACAGGGTCTCGGGGTCGTCCGGCATCAAGTAGGCCGATACCCAGCCCACAGGCTCTCCGTCCATCTCGGCCAGAATGCAGGTGTCGCGGAAATGATCACACTGGATCAGGTTGCAGTACATCGAGTTCTCGTCGAGCGGGTGGCACGAGGCGATCAGATCCCAGATCGCCGCGCCATCCTCGCGGTTCGGCTTGCGGAAGGTGAGTTTTTTCTCGGCTTTCGAGCCTTCAATGCTGTGCACTGGTCTACGAGTCCCTTGTTGCTTCGCAGGACCTAAGATACTTATCCCGGCGTTGATTTCAAGATACTAAGTAGTTTAAAGCGCTATATGCGTCGTTTTGCACCAGTGAAGCCCGTATTCATTAGCCTTACATAGGGCATATGGAAAAGACAGTTAGACAAGAAGATGCACCCCCCGCACGGATTGCACATTTGCGCGAGACCGCTAAATTAACGCGGCCTTCAACGGAGTTGCCCGTGGACAGAACCGATGTCAGCCTGATCGCGCTGCGCCGCATCCTGCGCGCCACCGAGAACTACGCGCGCGAACTCGCGCACGAGGCCGGCCTCACGGCCGTGCAGTTGCGCGTGTTGCAGATCGTGGCCGAAAAGGGCCGCGCCACGCCCACCGAACTGTCGAACCGCATGGGCGTCACACAGGCCACCATCTCGGCACTCATCAAGAAACTGGAGGCCAAGGGCCTGCTCTCGCGCCAGCGGTCGCAAACCGACCGCCGCCAGACCGATCTTCAGATCACGTCCGAAGGGCAGGCCAAGGTGCGGGCGGCCCCAGATGCCCTGCAGCAGAAATACGTCAAGCAGTTCGAGGCGCTGGAAGACTGGGAACAGGCCATGATCGTTTCTGTGCTGGAACGCGTGGCCACCATGCTGGACGCCAAGGAAATCGACGCCTCCCCGGTCCTGACCACCGGCGAGATCGACCGGTCGCACTGACAGCCAATGGCGCGCGACGCGCCATTAGACCGGCAGCCGCCCGCCGGATTTTTTGCGTGGGCGGGGCACAAAAATGACGTGTTCGATTGGCACAAGCGCATAAAATCCGGCATAATGCGGGAAAACTCGGCACAAGAATGCTTAAGAATGCCCCGCGACAATAAGGGCAGGAGAGCAGCACCGGAGCGTTTTCGATGCTCGAATTCGACACCGTCAGCAAGTCCTTCTGGACGGGCACGCGGCGCAAGGTGATCCTTGACAGCGTCTCTTTCCGCGTCGAGCTCGGGCGCAGCATGGGCATCCTGGCGCCGAACGGCACCGGCAAGACCACGCTGATCAACATGATGGCGGGCCTTGAAAAACCCGACGAGGGCGAGATCCGCCGCGGCTGCCGCATCTCCTTCCCGCTGGGGTTCATGGGCGGGGTTGTCAGCCGGCTTTCCGCGCTCGAGAACGCGCGCTACATCGCGCGGCTCTACCAACTCGATCCCGACTATGTCGAGGCCTACTGCCGCTGGCTGTGCGGCCTCGGCGAATACTTCGAACAGCCGCTCGGCACCTATTCGTCGGGCATGCGCGCGCGCTTCAGCTTCGCGTTGATGCTGGCGCTCGACTTCGACATGTATCTCATCGACGAGGGTATGCCCAATTCCACCGATGTGGAATTCAACCGCAAGGCCGGCGAGATCCTGAAGGAGCGGCTGCGCACCACCACCGTCATCATCGTTTCCCACCAGCCACGCACGCTGGAGAAATTCGCCAGCCAGGCCGCCGTTCTGCGCAATGGCCATCTGCACCTGTTCGACACCTTGGAAGAGGCCAAGCAGCTTTATGACTACGAAACCCAAGGCTAGGAAATTCCGCATCCGCCGCACCCCGCCCCACCAGGCCGGCGGCGACGCCGGGGCGGGGACGGACGGCAACGCCGCGATGCAGGGCGGCACCGCGCCCGCGGCGGACACGTCCGGGGCGCACGCCCCCGATCACGAAAGCGCGCCACAGGCCAGCTACGCCGGACAGGTCAGCACGGCCCGCGAAACCGCCGCCGGCCAGACGATCGACGAGATCCGCAAGGAGGGCCTGACCGGCCGGCAGTTGCGCATGGCCCGGCGCATGGCGCAGAAGCACGGGCTGGCGCCCACCTCGGATTTCGACGCCGTCCGCCTGCTGCGGGCCAAGGGGATCGATCCCCTCCAGCGCTCCAACATCCTCGAACTGGTCACGACCGAGGACAACCAGGGCACCGCCGTCCAGACGACCGAGGCCGAGCAGCCGCGCGTGCAACTGCCGCAGACCGTTCCCTTCGAAAAGGACAACCTTCCCTCCCCCGAGGTCAGCCCCGCAGACCGCCGCGCCGACGAGATCATGCGCATTCAGCGCGACATCGGCCGCCGGCGCCGCCGCAAGCTGCTGCTGCTGCTGTCGCGGCTGACCGCCTTCGTCCTTTTGCCGACGCTGATCGCGGGCTATTACTACTTCAACGTGGCCACGCCGATGTACACCACGAAGTCCGAGTTCCTGATCCTCTCGGCCGATGGCGGCGGCGGCGGTGGCGGCGGCGGCCTGAGCAGCATGCTGCCCAGCCAGTTCGCCACCGGTCAGGACGCCATCGCGACCCAGTCCTACCTTCAGTCCAAGGACGCGATGCTGCGTCTCGACAAGGAACTGGGATTCCGCGAAACCTTCAGCCAGCCGGAGATCGACCCGATCCAGCGACTGGACGCGAACGCCAGCAACGAACAGGCCTACGACATCTACCAGAAATACGTCACGCTGGGCTATGATCCCACCGAGGGCGTGATCCGGATGGAAGTCTCCGCGCCCGACCCCGAAACCAGCGCCGAGTTTTCCCAGCGGCTGATCGACTACGCCGAGGAGCGGGTCGACCAGCTCAGCCAGGAAAAACGGCAGGACGCTGTCAGCACCGCCGTCGAGAGCCTGGAAGAGGCCAAGCAGTCCCGCCGCGAGGCGCAACAGCGCCTGGTGGCATTGCAGGAGAACTCGATCCTCGACCCCGAGGGCGAGATCGGCAACATCCGCCAGCTCATCGGCAACGTCGAAATGCAGCTCCAGGAAAAGAAGCTCGCGCTGGAGACGATGCTCAACAACCGCCGGCCCAACCAGGCCCGCGTGGATGCCATGCGCAGCGAGATCGCGATCCTGGAAAAGGAACTGGAAAAGCAGAACGCCCGCCTGACCAAGGCGACCGAGGGCGCGGAATCGCTGGCCGCCCAGACCGCCGAGATCCAGATGGCCAAGGCGGATCTCGCCACCGCCGACATGGTCCTGCAATCCGCGCTAGAGGCCAAGCGCCAGAGCGAGATCGAGGCGAACAAGCAGGTGCGCTACCTCACCGTCAGCGTCAAGCCCGTGCCCTCGCAGGATCCCTCCTATCCGCGGGCCTTCGAGAACACGCTGCTTGCGTTCCTGATCTTCGCGGGTATCTACCTGATGGTGTCGCTCACCGCCTCCATCCTTCGCGAACAGGTATCCTCGTAAGCCATGAAGCAGATCGCAATCTCGGGGCTCACCGTGGGCAACGACCGCCCGCTCACGCTCATCGCCGGCCCCTGCCAGCTGGAAAGCGCCGATCACGCCCGCATGATCGCCGGGCGCCTCGCCGAGGCCTGCGCCGCCGCCGGGGCGCAGTTCATCTTCAAGGGCTCCTTCGACAAGGCCAACCGCACGTCGCTTTCGGGCCGCCGGGGCCCCGGCCTGGACGAAGGGCTGGCCATCCTCCAGGCCGTGCGGGAAACGGGCGTGCCCGTGCTCACCGACGTGCACCTGCCCGACCAATGCGCCCCCGTGGCGGCGGCGGCCGACGTGCTGCAGATCCCCGCCTTCCTGTGCCGGCAGACCGACCTCTTGCTCGCCGCCGGCGAAACCGGCGCCGCCATCAACGTCAAGAAGGGCCAGTTCCTTGCCCCTTGGGACATGCCCAACGTGGTGGCCAAGATCGAATCGACCGGCAACACCCGCCTTCTGCTGACCGAACGCGGCAGTTCCTTCGGGTACAACACGCTGGTGGCCGACATGCGCAGCCTACCGCAGATGGCCGCGACCGGCTACCCGGTGGTGATGGACGCCACCCATTCGGTGCAGCAGCCCGGCGGGCAGGGCGGCAGCAGCGGCGGCCAGCGCGAATTCGCCCCCGTCATGGCGCGCGCCGCGGTGGCCCTTGGCGTGGCCGCCGTCTTCGTCGAAACCCACGAGGATCCCGACAGCGCCCCCTCCGACGGGCCGAACATGATTCCGTTGCAGGACATGCCCGCTTTGATAGAAAGCCTCATGCAATTCGACCGGCTGGCCAAGACCGACCCGATTCATTTCCCAGTGTAGCGAGACAGCCCCGTGACACGCCCGGATTTCACCGTCACCCCCAACACATGGGAATTCCTGCGCGATGCCATGATCGCGCCCACCGGTTTCCGCGAATACGACGCGCGCTGGCGCTACCCAGAGGGCATCAACCTGCCCGGCGTCACCGCCCTGGGCCTGGGCCTGGGCACGCAGATGCAGCGCCGCGGAATCGCCCCGGTCATCGCCGTCGGCAACGATTACCGCGACTATTCGCTGGCCATCAAGAACGCGCTGATCCTGGGGCTCATGCGCGCGGGCATCACGGTCAAGGACATCGGCCCCGCCGTCAGCCCGATGGCCTATTTCGCCCAGTTCCACCTCGACGTGCCGGCGGTTGCCATGGTCACGGCCAGCCACAACCCCAACGGCTGGACCGGCGTGAAGATGGGCTTCGAGCGCCCCCTCACCCACGGCCCCGAGGAGATGGCGGAACTGCGCGACATCGTCCTGAACGGCGCCGGGGAGCCGCGCCCCGGCGGGGCCTACGAATTCGTGGACGGCGTGCGCGAAGCCTACCTTGACGACCTCGTGGGGGATTTCCGCCTGACCCGGCCGCTCCGCGTGGTCTGCGCCACCGGCAACGGCACCGCCGGGGCCTTCGCCCCCGAACTGTTCGAACGCCTCGGCGCCGACGTGGTCCCGCTGCATACCGATCTCGATTACAGCTTCCCCAACTACAACCCCAACCCCGAAGCGATGGAGATGCTGCACGACATGGCCGCCGCGGTGAAATCCGCCGAGGCCGATCTCGCCCTGGGCTTCGACGGCGACGGCGACCGCTGCGGGGTGGTGGACGACACCGGCGCGGAAATCTTCGCCGACAAGGTGGGGGTCATCATGGCCCGCGACCTGTCCAGGCTCTACCCCGGCGCCACCTTCGTCGCCGACGTGAAATCCACCGGCCTCTTCGCCGCCGACCCCGAGCTTCAGGCCGCCGGCGTCAAGGCGGACTACTGGAAAACCGGCCACTCCCACATGAAGCGCCGGGTCAAGGAGCTGGGCGCGCTGGCGGGCTTCGAGAAATCGGGCCACTACTTCCTGGCCGGGCCCATCGGGCGGGGCTACGACGACGGGCTGCGCGTGGCGGTGGAGATCTGCAAGCTGATGGACCGCAATCCCGACAGGTCCATGTCCGATCTGCGCCGCGCCCTGCCGATGACCTGGTCCACCCCCACGATGTCGCCCTACTGTGACGACGGCGAGAAATACCAGGTCCTCGACCGCATCGTCGGCAAACTCGTGGCCAAGCACGACGCGGGCGAACCCATTGCCGGCCAGCCCATCAAGGAGGTCGTCACCGTCAACGGCGCCCGCGTGATCCTTGAAAACGGCGCGTGGGGCCTGGTACGGGCCAGTTCCAACACCCCCAACCTGGTCGTGGTCTGCGAAAGCGCCACCTCCGAGGACGAGATGCGCGCCATTTTCGCCGAGATCGACGCGGTGATCCGCACCGAGCCCGGCGTGGGCGACTACGACCAGACGATCTGACCGGACCGGGCCGAGGCTAGGCCGCGTCGCCGCCCGCGCCCCCCGGCGGCGGCGCGTGCAGGGCCAGCCCGCGCCCCTTCAGCAGCGCCTCGACCCCCGGCAGCCGGCCCCGGAACGCGCGGTAGAGATCCGCCGCCTCGGCCGCGTTGCCGCGCGACAGGATGGTCCGCTCCAGCGATTTGGCCAGCTTCGGGTCGAAGGGGCCCGCGGCCGCGAAGGCGGCGAAGGCATCGGCATCCATGACCTCGGACCACATGTAGCTGTAATAGCCCGCGGCATAGCCATCGCCCGCAAACACATGCGCGAAATGCGGGGTCGCGTGGCGCATGGCGATGCCGGGGGGCATCCCGATATCCTCTAGAACCTGCGATTGCCGGGCCATGGGATCGGCCGGCGCGGGGCCGTCGTGGAAGGCCAGGTCCACCAGCGCCGAGGCCAGGTATTCCACCGTCTGGAACCCTTGGTCGAAATTCGCGGCCGCCAGCACCCGCTCCAGAAGCTCGGGGGGCATGGGCGCGCCGGTGCTGTAATGGCGCGCGTGTTCGCGCAGAACCTCGGGCACCTCCAGCCAATGTTCGAACAACTGGCTGGGCAGCTCCACGAAATCCCGCGCCACGTTGGTGCCGGACATGCTTTCGTAGACCACGTCCGACAGGATGTTGTGCAGCGCGTGGCCGAACTCGTGGAACAGCGTCCGCGCGTCGTCGTAGGACAGAAGCGTCGGCGCACCCTTGGCGAAGTTGCAGACGTTGACCACCACGGGCACCTGCGCGCGGGGTACCTTGCCCTGCCGCCGCAGGACGGTGCACCAGGCGCCCGAACGCTTGCTGGCTCGCGCGAAGTAGTCGCCGATGAAGACGGCCACCTGCCGCCCGTCGCGCAGCACCTCCCAGGCGCGGCAATCGGGGTGGTAAAGCGGCGCGTCGATCTCGCGGAACTGTAGCCCGAACAGCCGGTTCGCCACGTCGAAGGCCGCCGCGATCATCGAGTCCAGCGACAGGTACGGCTTCACCGCCGCCTCGTCGAGGTCGTGTTCGGCCGCCCGCCGCTTCTCGGCGTAATAACGCCAGTCCCAGGGGCGCAGGTCCCCCCCGTTCCCGTCGGCCTGCATCATCTCGCTCAGCACTGCGGCATCCGCCACGGCCCGCGCCCGCGCGGGCGCCCAGACCTGCATCAGCAGATCGCGCACCGCCGCCGGCTCGCCGGCCATCTCGGGTTCCAGCTTGAAGGCCGCGAAACTGTCGTGGCCCAGCAGCCGCGCCCGCTCCGCGCGCAGGGCCAGGATCTCGGCGGCGATGGCGCGGTTGTCCGTCTCGCCGCCGCGGGCGCCGCGTGCTTCCCAGGCGCGGAAGGCGCGCTCGCGCAATTCCCGGCGCGGGCTGTACTGCAGGAACGGCACGATCAGGGACCGCGACAGGGTGATGACCGGCACCGCGCGCCCCCGTTCCCGGCCGGCGGCGCGGGCCGCCGCCACCAGGAAATCCGGCAGCTCCTCAAGATCCGCCGCCTCAAGCTCCATGTGCCAGTCCGCCTCGTCGGCCAGGAGGTTCTGGGTGAACCGGGTGCCTAGCTCGGACAGCCGCGCCATGATCTCGCGCAGACGCGCCTCCGCCGGCCCATCCAGCGCCGCCCCCGCCCGGACGAACCGCCGGTAGGTCAGTTCCAGCAGCCGCGCCTGCTCGGGGCCCAGGCCCAGCCCCTCGCGCGCGCGCCACAGGCTGCGCACCCGCGCGAACAGGGCCTTGTCGCCATGAACATCCGAGGAAAAGGCCGCCAGCTTGGGGCCGAAATCGCGCTGCAACTCCTGCCGCTTGGGGGTGCTGTCGGCCGCCGCCAGCGGGTAGAAGACCGACAGCACCCGATCCAGCGCACGCCCCGAGGCCTCCAGCGCCTCCACGGTGTTGGCGAAGCTGGGCGGCTCGGGGTTCTGCGCGATCGCCGCGACCTCGGCGCGCGCCTCGGCCAGGGCCGTCTCGAAGGCGGGAGCGAAATCACCGTCTCCGATCCGGTCAAAGGGCGGCAGGCCCTGCGGGCCGTCGTGATCTCCCAGCAGCGGGTTGCCCATGTTTCAGGCTCCTTCTCGGTCCGCACCGCCGCAGACCGGGCACCCGGCCCGGCGCTGCAGGGCGAACTTGCGCGTCTCGCCGTAAAGCGCGTCGTAGATCAGCATCTCGCCGGCCAGAGGCGCCCCCGCCCCGGCGACCAGCTTGACCGCCTCGACGGCCATCATCGCCCCCAGCACACCGGGCAGCGGGCCCAGAACCCCCGCCTCGGCGCAGGACGGCGCCAGACCCGGCGCGGGGCGCTCGGGAAAGACACATTCGTAGCAGGGCGCGCCGCGGGCCGGGTCGAACACGCTGATCTGCCCTTCCCACTGCGACAGCGCCGCCGAAATCAGTGGCTTGCCCTGCGCCACCGCCGCCGCGTTGGCCAGGTAGCGGGTGTCGAAATTGTCGGTGCCGTCCAGGATCACGTCATAGTCGGCGAAAAGATCCCCGGCGATCTCCTCGGTCAGGTGCCGGGCATAGGGCCGCACCGCGACGAAGGGGTTGAGCGCCCGCATCGCCCCGGCCGCCGAATGTGCCTTCGGCGTGCCGATGTCGGCGTCGCGGTGGATGACCTGCCGCTGCAGGTTGGAGTTGTCCACCTCGTCGCCGTCGATCACCCCGATCGTGCCCGCCCCGGCCCCTGCCAGGTAGAGAAGCGCGGGCGAGCCCAGCCCGCCGGCGCCGATCACCAGCACCTTCGCCTCGCGCAGGGCCTTCTGCCCCGGCCCGCCGATCTCGCGCAGGACGATGTGCCGGGCATAGCGTTCCAGCTCCGTCTCGGAAAACCGCCCGGCGGGGCGCGCCGCCTCTTCGGCCGGGGGCGGGGCGCTCTCCGCCCGCGCACGCAGGCGCCTGAGCACCGCCCGGTAAAGGATCACCACGGCCGCGAACCCGCCCAGAAGCAGCCAGGGTGCCGCGCTCTCGCCCGTGGCCTGCCGCATCGGATGGGCCGCCGGCAGCACGAGATGCAGCAGCACCACCCCCAACCACAGCACGCCGATCATCTGCCAGCGCAGCCGCCGTGGCGTGCCGAGAAGCGCCCCGATCCCCCACAGCACGCCCGCCAAGACCAGAACCAGCGCCATCAGGTCCGCCCCGTCGATCCGAAACCGCCAGCGCCGCGGGCGGTTTCGTCCAGATCCGCGCGCAGGGAAAAACCGGCCCGCACGACCGGCGCCACCACCATCTGCGCGATGCGCATTCCATGTTCGACGTGGAACGCCTCCGGCCCGGCGTTCATCACGATCACCCCCAGCGGGCCGCGGTAGTCGCTGTCGATGGTGCCGGGGCTGTTGGGCAGGGTGATCCCGTGCTTCAGCGCCAGCCCCGACCGCGGGCGCAGTTGCACCTCGTGTCCCGCGGGCACCGCCAGACGCAGCCCCGTGGGCACCAGCACCCGCGCCCCCGGCGCCAGGGTCACGCCCGCGCGCGCGTCGGCGGGAAAATTGGCGCGCAGGTCGGCCCCCGCCGCGCCCTCCGTCTCGTAGGCCGGCAGGCCGAGCGAACGGTCCGCCCACGCCTCCCAGCTCATTCCGACCGTGACCATGCGCGATCCTTCATCCTGCCAGAAACGTTTCCGCCGGCGGCATCACGCCTGATCCAGCGCCTCGGCCACCCGGTCGGCCAGCCGGGCCGCCACCGCGTCCTTCGACATGCGCGGCCAGTCCTCGGCCCCGCCCTCGGAGATCAACGTAATGCGGTTCTCCGCGCCGCCCATGATTCCGCTTTCCGCGCTCACGTCGTTGGCCAGGATCCAGTCGCAGCCCTTGCGCGCGCGCTTGGCCGTGGCATGGGCCACCACGTCCTCCGTTTCGGCCGCGAAGCCCACGACAAGCGGCGGGCGCCCGTTTTGCAAGCCGCTGATCGTGGCCAGGATATCGGGGTTCTCGGCAAAGTGCAGCGCCGGCATCCCGCCCTGCGTTTTCTTCAGTTTGTTCTGCGCGGCATCCGCGACATGCCAGTCGGCCACGGCGGCGGCGAAGATCGCCGCATCGGCGGGCAGGGCCCCCTCGACGGCGGCCAGCATCTCGCGCGCGGTCTCCACCGGGATCACCTCGGCCCCCTCGGGCGGCGGCGCCGTGGCCGGCCCGGTGACGAAAACCACCTCAGCCCCCCGCGCGGCCAGCGCCCGCGCGATCGCCGCGCCCTGCGCGCCCGAGGACCGGTTGGCGATGTAGCGCACCGGGTCGATGGGTTCATGCGTGGGCCCCGAGGTCACGACGATCCGCCGCCCGCGCAGGGGGCCGCCGGCCAGCGCCGCCTCGACCGCCGCGATGATCTCGGCCGGCTCGGCCATCCGGCCGGGCCCGTGTTCGCCGCAGGCCATATCGCCCGCGCCCGGGCCGACCCGGCGGATCCCGTCACCCGCAAGCGTGGCCAGATTGCGCTGCGTCGCCGGATGCTGCCACATCCGAACGTTCATCGCCGGCGCGATCAGAACCGGCGTGTCCGTCGCCAGAAGCAGCGTCGCGGCCAGGTCGTCGGCCAGCCCCTGCGCCATCTTCGCCATCAGGTCGGCGGTGGCCGGCGCCACCACCACCAGGTCGGCGCTGCGGCTCAGTTCAATATGGCCCATCTCGGCCTCGTCGGTCAGATCGAAAAGATCCTGGTAGACCTTCCGCCCCGCCAGCGCCGAAACCGACAGCGGCGTGACGAATTCCGCCCCCGCCCGGGTCAGCACCGGCGTCACAGCCGCCCCGCGCTCGCGCAGGCGGCGGATCAATTCGAGCGCCTTGAAGGCCGCGATGCCGCCGCCGATGATCAGAAGGATGCGTTTGCCTGCCAGCACGGTTCTTGCTCCCGGTTTGCGCGACGGTTATAGGGCGCGGCAGGTCATGAAACAATGGAGAGCCGATGGCCCGGCTCGAATTGACCACCACCCTGCCCGCCCCGATCACGCAGGTCTGGGAGGCGCTGCAACGCCCGGCGACCCTGCTGTGGGTGTCGCGCGGCTGGCTGGGCTTCCACCCCGTCGATCCGCCGGCCCTGCCCGCGCACTGGCCCGAAGAGGGCGATTTCACGGTCACGCTCACCGCCTTCGGCATGATCCCCATTGGCCGGCAGGTTCTGGGCATACGCCGCCCGCCCGTGTCGCCGCCCCGCCGCGCGCTGCGCGACAATGGGCACGGAACGCTGGTGCGCGTCTGGGACCACGTCATCGACCTGGAGCCCGCCGGGCCCGGCGCCACCCGCTACACCGACCGTGTCCGGATCGAGGCCGGCTGGCTGACCCCCCTGGTCCGGCTCTGGGCCCGTGGATTCTACGCGCACCGGCAGCGGCGCTTGCACAGGCTGGCCGGCCGCGGATTCGACACCGGCTGAGCCGTTACTGGGCAAAGGCCGCGCAGGGATCGGGGCGGTCGGCCGCCGGGGCCGACACCACCTTGTCGAAGCTGCCCTCCAGCGGGCGGCCCGCCTCGGTCTGGCCGATGACGCGCACATCGGCCTCCGGCGCCACGCGTTCCAGGTAGACCGGCATGCCCCAGTCGCGGCGGGCGTGCCCGTTGCCGGTGATGACCGCCACGGGCCCGCCGGTCTCCTCCAGCGCGGTCAGAGTCTCCTGCGCAAGCCGCGCGTCGCGGTACCGCTGGATCGCCACCATCCCCGGCAGCATCGATTCGGGCAGGGCATCGCAATGCGCGGCCATCTGGTGCGCCTCGCGCGCCGCCTGCTGCGCCTCGGGCAGCGGCGCATCCAGACCATAGGCCGCCGCGTCAGGGCCGAAGGCCTCGGCCGGCCCGGCCTCCATGGCCGCGCGCGCGGCCTCGCGGGGCACCCCGGCACCATAGATGCGGGCGTCGGGCGCGGCGGCGATGATCGGGTAGTACATGTCGAAATCGGGCCAGCCGCTCTCGGTCCAGTCCAGCGCCGCGGCCAGCGCCGCCTTGTCCCCGCGCAGATCGGGCGTGACCTTCGTGGCCTGCGCGGGCGTCAGCATCTCGAAAACCAGCGCCGCGGGCTCGAACGCGGCCACGCGCTCGGTCTGGTAGGCATGGTGGGCAGGATTGTCGTGGATCTCGCCCAGCACAAGCACGTCCTGCCCCAGGGCGGGGCAGGACGCGGCAAAGACGGCGGCAAGGGCGGCGGCAAGGCGATTCATGCCAGCAGGTTCTGCACTTCCGTCCCGTGCCGTTCAAGATGCTTGCGCATCTTCATGAAGGCCGCGGCCTCCAGCTGCCGGATCCGTTCCTTGCTGAGCTCCAGCTCCTCGCCAAGGCTTTCCAGCGTGCGCGGATCCTCCCGCAGCTTGCGCTCGTGCACGATGTAGCGCTCGCGCTCGTTCAGCCGCGTCATGGCTTCGCCCAACCATTCGCGCAGCGCCGTCAGGTCGTGGTCCTGCTCGACCAGTTCGTCGCCGCGCAGGCCCTCGTCCTCCAGCGTCTCGATCCACTCCCGTCCCTCGTCCTCGGTCGATTGCGTGGCATTGAGCGAGAAGTCCGTACCCGACAGCCGGCCCTCCATCATCTCGACGTCGCGCAGCGGTACCCCGACTTCCTGCGCGATCATCTCCCGCAGTTGGTGGGTATCCAGTTCCTCGCCCTTGGCCATGGCCTCGCGCTCGATGCGGGCCTGAACCCGGCGCATGTTGAAAAACAGCGACTTCTGGCTGCTGGTGGATCCGGTGCGCACCATCGACCAGTTGCGCATCACGTAGTCCTGGATGCTGGCCTTGATCCACCAGACCGCGTAGGTCGAGAACCGCACGCCCCGGTCGGGATCGAACTTGTCGGCCGCCTTCATCAGGCCCAGACCGGCCTCCTGGATCAGGTCGTTCATCGGCGCCCCGTAGCGCCGGAACTTCGCAGCCATCGAGATCGCGAGGCGCATGTAGGCGTTGATGAGGCGATGCAGCGCCTCCTCGTCGCGATTGTCGCGCCATGCGTAAGCCAGCTCGAGCTCGGTCTCGGCGTCCAGCAATTCGGCCTTCATGGCCGTGCGCGACATGGTGCTTGTCTGCGGTGCGTCCAGTGCCATGGAAATCTCCCAACCTGACGGACTGTGGTTTGTTCCCTTTCGAACCTTTTCGCCAAGTGCTACGCGGGTCCAATCAACACGGATCAAAAATGGGGGCGCGGTGTGCTGCCGGATCTGACTCTGGTTCTGGGCGGGGCGGCCTCTGGCAAGTCCACCTTCGCTGAACGCCTGGTGCGCGACACCGGCGCCCCCGCCGTCTACCTGGCCACGGCGCAGGCCTTCGACGACGAAATGCGCGCCAAGATCGCCCGCCACCGGGCCGCGCGCGCGCCCGGCTGGCAAACGCTGGAGGCCCCGCACGACATCGCCGGGCCGCTCGCGGGCGTGACCGGGGACCGGGTGGTGCTGCTCGACTGCGCGACAATGTGGCTCAGCAACCGGCTGCTGGCCGAGGAAGACCCCGACACGAGCCGCGCGGCCTTCCTGGACGCCCTCGCCGGCTGCCCCGCGCCGGTCGTGGTGGTCAGCAACGAGGTGGGCCTCTCCGTGGTGCCGGACAACGCCCTCGCCCGGCGCTTCCGCGATGCGCAGGGCCGGCTGAACCAGGCGCTCGCCGCGCGCGCGGGGCTGGTGATCAATATGGCCGCGGGCCTGCCGCAGGTGCTCAAGGGGGCGCTGCCGTGACCCGGCTTTTCTGGGTCCGGCACGGGCCGACCCATGCCAGCACGATGGTCGGCTGGTCGGACCTGCCCGCCGACCTCGCCGACCGGGCGCGCCTCGCCCGGCTCGCCGCGCACCTGCCGCGCGCGGCGCGCGTGGTCTCCTCCGATCTCGTCCGCGCCACCGACACCGCCGCGGCCATCGCGGGCGACCGGCCCCGCCTGCCGCCCGAGCCGGACCTGCGCGAGATCCACTTCGGCGACTGGGAACTGCAACCCTTCGACCAGGTGCCCGACCAGGACCGGCTGCGCGCCTTCTGGGACCGGCCGGGCGAGATCCGCCCGCCCGGCGGCGAAAGCTGGAACCAGCTCCGCGCCCGGGTGGACGCCGCCGTGGCCCGCCTGCTGGCCCGGCACCCGGGGTGCGACATCGTGGCGGTCGCCCACATGGGCCCGATCCTGGCCCAGGTGCAAGGGGCTCTCGGGATCAGCGCCTACCAGGCCTTCGGCCACCGCATCGCGCCGCTGTCGGTGACCGAGATGCACCACCACGCCGGCGGCTGGCACGTCGCGACGATCAATCACTGCCCCTGACCGCCCACCACCGCAGCCGCGCCACCCCCGCCCCTTGCCCGGGCGCGGGGTGGGCGGGCGGGCGCGCCCGGGCAAGGGGCGTTAACCCTTCTTCAACCCTGCGCGCGCTATGGCGTTAACCAGTATTGACGTCACCCGGAGATCGGCATGGTCGCACGCGCCTACACGGTGGCCTTCGAAGGAGTGGAGGCCCGCGCGGTCGAGGTTCAGTGCGCCGTCGCGCCCGGCCTGCCCGCCTTCTCCCTCGTGGGCCTGCCCGACAAGGCGGTGAGCGAGGCGCGGGATCGCGTGCGCGCGGCGCTGTCGTCGATGGCCATCGCCCTGCCCTCCAAGCGCATCACCATCAACCTCTCGCCCGCCGACCTGCCGAAGGAAGGCAGCCACTTCGACCTGCCCATCGCCCTCGCGCTGCTCGCCGCGCTCGAGGTCATCCCCGCCGACGCGGTCGAGGGGACCTGTTCGCTGGGCGAACTCTCGCTGGACGGGTCCCTGGTCCCGGTGATCGGCGCCCTTCCCGCCGCCGTGGCCGCCGCCGAGGAGGCGCGCACCCTGCTTTGCCCGCGGGGCTCCGGCGCCGAGGCCGCCTGGGTCGGCGCGGCCGAGGTCATCGGCGCGGCCAGCCTCGCGGACGTGGTGCGCCACTACACCGGCCAGTCGCCCCTGCCCCCGGCCGAACCGGGCGAGGTCACCGCCGACGCCTCGGGCCGCGACCTGCACGACGTCAAGGGCCAGGAACGGGCCAAGCGCGCGCTGGAAATCGCCGCCGCCGGGCGCCACCACCTGATGATGGTGGGCAGCCCGGGCTCGGGGAAGTCGATGCTGGCCGCCCGCCTGCCGGGGCTTCTGCCCCCCCTCACCGCCGCCGAGGCGCTGGAGACCTCGATGATCCAGTCGCTGGCCGGGCTGCTGGACGAGGGCGGGATCAGCCGCGCACGCCCCTTTCGCGAACCCCACCACACCGCCTCGATGGCCGCCATCGTGGGCGGGGGCCGCCGCGCCGGCCCGGGCGAGATCAGCCTGGCGCACAACGGCGTGCTCTTCATGGACGAATTCCCCGAGTTTCCCCGAACCGTTCTGGAAACCCTGCGCCAGCCCATCGAGACCGGCGAGGTCATGGTGGCCCGCGCCAACGCGCATGTGCGTTATCCCTGCCGGTTCATGCTGGTGGCCGCCGCCAACCCCTGCAAGTGCGGCTATCTCTCCGATCCCGCCCGCGCCTGCGCCCGCGTGCCCCACTGCGGGCAGGATTACCTCGGCCGCATCTCCGGCCCGTTGATGGACCGCTTCGACCTGCGGGTCGAGGTGCCGCCCGTGGCCTTCACCGACCTGGACCTGCCGCCGACGGGCGAGGACTCCGCCACCGTGGCACGGCGCGTGGCCGCCGCCCGCGCCCGGCAGGCCGACCGCTTCGCCGAGCACCCCGGCGTGCGGCTCAACGCCGACGCGCAGGGCGGCGCCCTGGAAGAGATCGCCGCGCCCGACGCCGAGGGCCGCGCGCTCCTCGGCCAGGTGGCCGAACGCTTCGGCCTGTCGGCGCGCGGCTATCACCGTGTGCTGCGGGTGGCCCGCACCATTGCCGATCTCCACGGGGCCGAAACGGTGGCCCGCCCGCATGTGGCCGAGGCCGTCAGCTACCGCCTCAGCGCCGTGAAAGAGAGTTGATCCAGCCCGCCACCGCTTCCAGCGTCTCGTCGGCCTCGGGCACGAGCCCCTGGAACAGTGGCCAGGCATGCGGCACCCCCGGCGCGATCCCCTCGACCACCGGCACCTGGGCCGCGCGCAGCCGGTCGGCCATGCGCCGGGTGTCGTCCAGCAGGATCTCGCCGTCCCCGGCCGTCAGCCAGACGGGCGGGGCGCCGGCGAAATCGGCGAAAAGCGGGGAGGCGCGGGGATCGTCGGCCGCTGCCCCCTGCAGGTACATCTGCGCCAGTTCGCCCGCGCGGTCCGCCGGCAGCATCACGTCGGTGTCGGCGTTGGCCGTCAGGCTCGGGCCCGAATAGGTCAGGTCCGTCAGCGGCGAGAAGGCGAAACAGCCCAGCGGCGGCGCCAGCCCCCGGCGGCGGACCTCGGCCATAAGCGCCAGTGCCAGGCCGCCCCCCGCGCTGTCCCCGCCGATCACGATGCCGCGGCCACGGCCCGCCAGCGCCGTGTAGGCCGCCAGCGCGTCCTCCAGCGCCGCCGGGAAGGGATGCTCGGGCGCAAGCCGGTAATCGGGCAGGCACACCGGCCAGCCCGTCAGCGCCGACAGCCGCGCCGCCATGGCCCGGTGCGTGCGCGGCGAGCCGAAGACATAGCCGCCCCCGTGCAGGTAGAGGATCACCGGACCGTCGTCCGCGCGCACCGCGCCCGGGCCGGGCCCCCGCGCCCAGTGCACCGGGATGCTCCCCAGCTCGGCATCGACGAATCGGCTCCCGCGGGGCGGCCGGAACCAGACGCGCGCCTTGCGCTCGAAGCTCTCGCGCAGCGCCACCGGGTCCTCCACCCGCCGCAGGAAGGGCTTTTCCAGCCACCGCAGGAAGAGGTTGAGCAGACGCAGCCGCAGGCTCATTCCCGGCGGGCCTCGATGGCCCCCCAGATGCGTCCGGCCACGTTGATCCCGTCGAAGCGTTCCAGCTCCTGGATGCCCGTGGGCGAGGTCACGTTGATCTCCGTCAGGTAGTCCCCGATCACGTCGATACCGACGAAGACCTGCCCCTTGTCGCGCAGGCGCGGCCCAATCGCGGCACAGATTTCGCGGTCCCGCGCGTTCAGCGCGGCCTTCTCGGGCCGGCCGCCCACATGCATGTTCGAGCGCGTCTCGCCCGAGGCGGGCACGCGGTTGATCGCCCCCACCGGCTCGCCGTCCACCAGGATCACGCGCTTGTCGCCTTCGGCGATCTGCGGCAGGTATTTCTGCGCGATCAGCGGCTCGCGCGAGAAACTGGTGAACAATTCGTGCAGCGAGGCGAGGTTGCGATCGGATTCGCTGAGGTGGAAGACCCCTGCCCCCCCGTTGCCGTAGAGCGGCTTGAGGATGATGTCCCCGTGCCGCTCCTTGAAGGCCCGGATCGTGGGCAGGTCGCGGGTGATGGTGGTGGGCGGCATCAGTTCCGGGAAGTCCAGAACCAGCAGCTTCTCGGGGAAATTGCGCACCCAGAACGGGTCATTCACCACCAGCGTGCCCGGCCCCAGCCGCTGCAGGAGGTGCGTGGTGGTGATGTAGAACATGTCGAAGGGCGGATCCTGGCGCAGCCAGACCACGTCGAATTCGGACAGGTCGGCCAGCCGTTCCTCGCCCAGCCGGAAGTGATCGCCGGTCACTCGCCGCACCGTCAAGGGCCAGCCCCGCGCCGTGACCCGCCCCTCGTCATAACAGAGGTTCTCCGGCAAATAGTAGAACAGTTCGTGCCCGCGCGCCTGCGCCTCCTCGGCCAGGCGGAAGGTGCTGTCGGCCGCGATGTCGATGGGCCCGATCGGATCCATCTGGAAGGCGATCTTCATGGCGTGTCTCCCGCGCTTGACGCCATCATACATGCGTCATGGCGCGGGGGCGTGCAATTCAGAAATGCCCGAAGGCGTTCTCGCGGATCTCGACACGCCCGGCCGCGTCCACCGCAGCCAGGTCGAAACGGCAGTCGGCCAGCTGGCCCTCGGGCCTGCCGCCCAGGTATTCCGCCGCCGCGGCATGGAGGCGCCGCACCTGCGCGGGGCGCAGACGCGCGCAGGCGGTGTCGGGATCGGGCGCCTTCTTGACCTCGCAGAAGACATAGGTCGCACCCGCGCGCAGGATCAGGTCGATCTCGCCGCCCTGCCCGCGCCAGCGCGCTTCCAGAACCTGTGCGCGGCCCCGCGCGTAGGCATCCGCCGCGGCCATCTCGGCATGCACGCCGGAAAGCCAGGCGCGCCGCCCCTTATCGCGCCGCGGCGCCGTGTGGGCCACTGCCGCGGCCCGCCGATCCGGTTGCACCCTCGTGGTCATGCGGGGCCCTCCTTGCACATCTCGCCGACCGGCATCTTTTCACTCTCGGCCGCATCCTGGCAAAAGGAATCGAACATTCGGTTAATCCCCGCCGCCCCCGTCCCGCGCCTTCGCGAGCTGCAACGCGCGCTGGTAGACTTGGCGCCGCTTCAGCCCCAGCCGTGCCGCCACCGCGTCGGCCGCGTCGCGAACCGACAGGGTCTGCAGCGCCTCGGCCAGGGCGGTGTCCAGGTCGGCCGCGCTGGCGCCCTCCGCCGCCCCGCGGCCCACAAGCACCACGATCTCGCCCCGGGGCGGGTCGGCCGCGCAGCCCTCGGCCAGCTCGGCCAGGGTCCCCTCCCGCACCTCCTCGAACTTCTTGGTCAGTTCCCGGCACAGCGCCGCGGGGCGCGCGGGGCCCAGTTCCCCGGCCGCGTCCCGCAGCATCGCGGCCACCCGGTGCGGCGATTCGTAGAAGACCAGCGTGCCCGGCACCGCCGCCAGCTCGCCCAGCGCCGTGCGCCGCTTGCCCGTGCTTGCCGGCAGGAACCCGCCGAAAAAGAACCTGTCCGTCGGCAGCCCCGCCAGCGTCAGCGCCGTCACCACCGCCGAGGGGCCGGGCACGGCCGTCACCGCGTGCCCCCGCGTGCGCGCCTCGCGCGCCAGGTCGTAGCCCGGGTCGGCGATCAGCGGCGTGCCCGCGTCGGGGGCGTAGGCCACTGCCTGCCCCGCTTCCAGCGCCGCCAGCAGCCGCGGGCGCACCCGCGCGCCGTTGTGATCGTGGTAGGCCACCAGCGGCCGACCGGCCAGGTCGATCCCGTGGATCTCCATCAGCTTGCGCAGGCTGCGGGTGTCCTCGGCGGCCAGCACGTCCGCCGCGCCCAGCACGTCCAGTGCCCGCAGCGTGATGTCGCGCGCGCTGCCGATCGGCGTGGCCACCAGGTACAGCCCCGGTGTCAGTCGCTGGTCTTCGGGATTCGCCACTGGACCCGCCCCGCATGTCCGTTATTATCCGGTCCTGTCCGCCCGCGGGCCCGTGCCCGGCCGCCGTCAGCGAGAGAGGAATGCCCATGTTTGCCGTTTTGTCCCCGCTCCGCAAGGCGACAGCCCGCGGTCTCGCGCTGTTCGCGCTGGTCTGGCTCGCCGCCTGCGATGCCGGGCCGATGATCGCCCCCGGTGCCGGCGCGGGCCCCGCCGTCAGCCGCCAGGGCCCGGTGCCGGTCGCGCTGCTGGTCCCGCAGGGCGCGCAGTCACCACAGGAACGCAAGCTGGCCGAGGACCTGGAACAGGCCGCGCGGCTGGCGGTCTCGGACCTGCAGGGGGTCGAGATCGATCTGCGGGTCTACGGAACCGCCGGTCAGGCGGCCCAGGCGCAGCAAGCCGCGCGCAACGCCGTGGCCGACGGGGCCCGGATCATCGTCGGGCCGCTGCACGCCGAATCGGCCAATGCCGCCGCCGTCGCCGTGGCCGATCGCGGGATCAACGTGCTGGCCTTCTCCAACAACCCCACGATCGCCGGCGGCAACCTCTTCGTGCTGGGGCAGACCTTCCAGAACACCGCCAACCGTCTCTCGGGCTACGCCGCGCGCCAGGGGCAAGGCCGCGTGCTGGCCGTTCATTCCGACAACCTCGCCGGCGAACTGGGCCGGGACGCGATCGTCGGCGCCGCGCGCCGCCACGGTCTGTCCATGGCCGGCACCGTGGGTTACGAGTTCTCGCAGGAGGGCGTGGTCGCGGCCGTCTCGCGGGTCCGCGAAACCGCCAACAGCACCGGCGCCGACACCATCTTCCTCACCGCCAATTCCGCGGGCGCGCTGCCGCTCTTCGTGCAGATGCTGCCCGAGGCGGGCCTCTCCCCCGAGGACTACCAGTACATCGGCCTGAGCCGCTGGGACAGGCCGCCTCAGACGCTTGAGCTCCCGGGGGTGCAAGGCGGCTGGTTCGCGCTGCCCGATCCCCAGCGCGCGGCGCAATTCCGCAGCCGCTTCGAGGCCGCCTACGGCAAGCAGCCCCACGCCATTGCGGGCCTGGCCTACGACGGGATCGCCGCCGTGGGCGCCCTGGCCCAGAGCGGGCGGCGCGACGCCTTCAGCCGCGGCTCGTTGACCCAGCGGGCGGGCTTTCGCGGCGTGAACGGGGTGTTCCGCCTGCGCCCGGACGGCACCAACCAGCGCGGGCTTGCCGTGGCCACGATCCGCGATAGCCAGGTCGAGATCCTCGACCCCGCGCCGCGGGGCTTCGGCGGCGCCGGCTTCTGATCCGCCCGCCCCCGGCATGAAGGACGCCCCGCCCAACCCGGACGACCTGATCCGCCCGGCCACCGAGATCTTCGATGCCGATGCGGTGCGCGCGCGGCTCGACGCGGCCTTGCAGGCCGCCGGCACCGACACCGCGGCGCAGCGCCGGGCCACCGTCGAGGTCCTGGCCCAGGCGATGACGGCGGGCCGCGCGGCCATCGCCGCGGGCTTCGCCGCCCGTCCCTTTGCGGCGCGCGCGACCACCCACGCCTACAGCTGGCTGACCGATTGCGTGATCCTCGCCGCCCTCGAGGTCGCGACCGGCCAGATGCACCCCCTGCCCGCGCCCACGGACGCCGAGCGCATCGCCGTCTTCGCCGTCGGCGGCTACGGCCGGGGCGAGATGGCCCCGCAATCCGACGTCGATCTGCTGTTCCTGACCCCCTACAAGATCACCCCCTGGGCCGAGAGCGTGATCGAAAGCATGCTCTACATCCTGTGGGACCTGAAGCTGAAGGTCGGCCACGCCAGCCGCACCATACGCGACTGCCTGCGGCTGGGCGGCGAGGATTTCACCATCCGCACCGGCCTGCTGGAGCACCGCTTCCTCGCGGGCGACCGGCAACTGGCCGACCATTTCCGCAAACGGCTCTGGAACGAGCTTTTCGAGGGCTCCGAACGCGAGTTCATCGAGGCCAAGCTGGCCGAACGCGACGCGCGGCACGAAAAACAGGGCGAACGCTACATGGTCGAGCCCAACGTGAAGGAGGGCAAGGGCGGGCTGCGCGACCTGCAATCGCTGTTCTGGATCGCAAAGTACATGCACCGCGTGGACACCGCCGACCAGCTGGTCGAGCACGGGCTGTTCACCGCCGACGAGTTCGCCACCTTCGCCCAGGCCGAGAATTTCCTCTGGGCGGTGCGCTGCCACCTCCACCTTCTGACGCGACGTCCCAACGATCACCTCACCTTCGACCTGCAGGTCGAGGTGGCCGAACGCATGGGATACGCCGACAGCGCCGGGCGCCGGGCGGTCGAACATTTCATGCAGGACTACTTCCGCCACGCCACCGCCGTGGGGGATCTCACGCGCATCTTCCTGGCCAAGCTCGAGGCCACGCACGCCAAGTCCGGGCCGCTGCTGCAACGGCTCTTCCGGCGCAAGCGCAAGCTCAAGGCGGGCTACACCGAGGTGCACGGCCGGCTGGCCGTCGCCGACCCCGAGGCGTTCCTGTCCGATCCGCTGAACCTGCTGCGCCTGTTCGAAGAGGCGCTGCGCACCGGGCTCCTGATCCACCCCGACGCCATGCGCCGCGTCACCGCGAACCTGCATCTCATCGACGACCGCGTCCGCAACGACCCCAAGGCCGCCAAGCTGTTCCTGGGCCTGCTGCTCAAGCACGGCAACCCCGAACGCGCGCTGCGGCGCATGAACGAACTGGGCGTGCTCTCGGCCTTCCTTCCCGAATTCGAGCCGATCCGCGCCATGATGCAGTTCAACATGTACCACAGCTATACCGTGGACGAACACACCATCCAGTGCATCAGCCAGCTGGCGCAGATCGAGCGCGGCGAGCTGGAGGAGGAACTGCCCGTCGCCTCCTCGATCCTCGAGGAGGGCGTGAACCGCCGGATCCTCTACGCCGCGCTGCTGCTGCACGACATCGGCAAGGGCCGCAAGGAGGATCACTCGATCCTCGGCGCCCGGATCGCGCGCAAGGTGGCGCCGCGGTTGGGGCTGAAGGCGCGCGAGGTCGACACCGTGGAATGGCTGGTGCGCTACCACCTGCTGATGTCGGACATGGCCCAGAAACGCGACATCGCCGACCCGCGCACCGTGCGCGACTTCGCCAAGGCCGTGCAGACCAAGGACCGGCTGGACCTGCTCTGCGTGCTCACCGTCTGCGACATCCGCGGTGTGGGCCCGGGAACCTGGAACAACTGGAAGGCCTCGCTGCTGCGCGCGCTCTACCGCCAGACCCGCCGCGCAATGGAAGGCGGGCTTGAGGATCTCAACCGCGAACAGCGCGGGTCCGAGGCCCGGGCGAAGCTGCGCGAGGCGCTGTCGGACTGGCCGAGATCCGACATCAAGCGCGAGACCGCCCGCCACTACCCCCCCTACTGGCAGGGGCTGCACGTCACCGCGCATGTCGTCTTCGCCCGGCTGCTGCGCGACCTCGACACCGACGAGATCGCCATCGACCTCCACCCTGACGAGGACCGCGACGCCACCCGCGCGTGCTTCGCCCTGGCCGATCACCCCGGCATCTTCTCGCGGCTCGCGGGGGCGCTGGCGCTGGTGGGGGCCAACGTGGTGGACGCGCGCACCTATACCACCAAGGACGGCTTCGCCACCGCTGCCTTCTGGATCCAGGATGCCGACGGCCACCCCTACGAGTCCGAGCGCCTGCCCCGCCTGCGCGAGATGATCCACAAGACGCTGAAGGGTGAAATCGTGGCGGCGCAGGCGATCCGGAGCCGCGACAAGATCAAGAAGCGCGAGCGCGCCTTCCGCGTGCCCACCCACATCACCTTCGACAACGAAGGCTCGGAAATCTACACCATCATCGAGGTCGACACCCGCGACCGTCCCGGGCTGCTCTACGATCTCACCCGGACGCTGGCCAACAACAACGTCTACATCAACTCCGCCGTCATCGCGACCTACGGCGAGCAGGTGGTCGACACCTTCTACGTCAAGGACATGTTCGGGCTGAAATTCCACGCCGCGGCCAAGCAGAAGGCGCTCGAGAAAAAACTCCGCGCCGCCATTACCGAGGGCGTGAAACGCGCCGAAGGGTAAGGGCCGGACCGGGCGAACCCCGGCAAATCGTCCGGGGCACGATTTGAGCCCGAACAGGCAAAGCCCGGGAGCCACCGGCAAACGGCAGGCACGCGGTCGCCCGGGTGGGCGGGCGCGTGCCCGTAGCTGGCGCGACGTGCGGGTGAGTCCGATCCGACGCAACGGGCCCTAATCATTTTCATATTAGCCCGCTCAAGCCGATCCCCAGCAAGCCCCGCTGTGTCATGCCCTCGAACTTGGCCATCCAGTCGTAGAACGTGCCTTCCGACATGCCGTGCTTGCGGCAGAGATCGGCGCACTTCGCGCCGTTCGGCGTGGCCCTCGAACCGGTGGCGGGCTCACGCCTCACCGTGCTCGGCCAGGATACCGATGATCTGTTCGTCCGTGAATCTCTTTCGCTTCATTGTCCGTCCTCACCTTGGGCCGGACTCTGATCATGGTGGAGGAAAAATCCCGTGGCAGGTCACACCGCCCTGGCGGTCTACGAACCCGACATGGTCGGCGTGAAGGGCGACGACGCGGCGATCCTCAAGGCGTTGGCCCGCCACAAGGTCTGGATCGTCTCGAAGCGCTCCAACGGAAACACGATCACGCATTACGTCAAGGCCGATCTCAAGACCCTGCGCCGCGTCGAGGCCGAGATCGAGGCCGCGTACGAAAACGCGCAGGTCAGCATCCGCGAGATCGCGCTGGTCGCGCCGTGGGCCGGGGCCGCTGCCGACGCCCTGCTTCCGCCCTCCTGCCGTCCCCCGCGGCCTCCGCGGAATAAGGCCGGACCGCCTGTAACAGCGGGCTGCCACGAACCGGATCGCGCCGCGAGAACAGCGCCCTCATCCCCCCGTCCCGGGCGCCGCGCGGCGCTCGGCGTCGGCTTCCTCCAGCATGGCGCGGCGCAGCGCGCGATCCTGGTTGAGGCGGTGCAGCATTTTCCATTCGGCGTACTGCTCGCTTTCGTGGGCCACCCGCCAAAGGGCGCGGGCCTCGGCCACGGGGACCAGCCCGGCCAGCGGCTGACCCCGGCGGCACAGCAGCAGGCGGGCGCGGTGCGCCGTCACCTGGTCAAGGTAGTGGCGCAGGTGGGCCCGGAAGGCGTCGGTTCCGATCTCGGGCAATGGCGTCGTGTCGATCGCGGGCATGGCGGGCCTTTTCCGAAGGGATGCGGTGCAGGATGCCCCGCGGCGCTTGCCGCGCGGTTAACGCTGCGGGCGCGGCGCGCGGCGGCGGCGGCGGCGCACGGCGGCGAAGCGGGTACCGCAGCGGCGCCCGGTATCCGTACCGCTCCCCCGTACGGGCCGGACGGCCCCCCGCGCGGCCCGCCCCGGAGGCCCGCGAAACCGGGGGCCGGGGCCCCGGGCGCGGCGCCGTCGTACGGCCGGGCGGGACGGGCCGGACGGGCCCGACGTACGACCGGGTCTTTTCGCCGGGCGCATTGTCCTCTAATCCCTCACATGTCGTTGGATCCGCGAGGTGCGCCCATGAAACCCGTCCGCCTGCTCTCCGGCGTCCTCACCGTCAGCTTCTGGACCCTGATGAGCCGGGTCCTGGGCTTCCTCCGCGACGTGCTGATCGCGGGTTTCCTGGGCCCCGGCGTGGTGATGGACGCCTTCGTCGCCGCCTTCCGGCTGCCCAACATGTTCCGCCGCTTCTTCGCCGAGGGCGCCTTCAACGCGGCCTTCGTCCCGATGTTCTCCAAGCGCTTGGAATCAAAGGAAAATGCCGAAGGCTTCGCCGCGCTGGCGCTGTCGGGCCTGGCCTTCGTTCTGCTCATTCTCACGGGGCTCGCGATGGTCTTCATGCCCGCGCTCGTCTGGGCCACGGCCGAGGGCTTCGTCGGCGATGAACGCTTTGATATCACGGTAGATTTCGGGCGCATCGTCTTTCCCTACATCCTCTTCATCTCGCTGGCGGCGCTCTTCTCCGGCGTGCTCAACGCCGCCGGCCGCTTCGCCGCCGCCGCCGCCGCGCCGGTCCTTCTCAACATCCTGCTCGTCACCGCCATGACCGCGGCCTGGGCCATGGGCGGCGCGGTGGCCCGGACCCTCGTCTGGATGATCCCCGTGGCCGGGGTGGCGCAGTTGGCCCTGGTCTGGGGCGCGGCACACCGGGCGGGGTTCCGCATCGGGCCCGTCCGGCCCCGCTGGACGCCGGAGATGGCACATCTTGTGCGTATCGCCATTCCGGCCGCCCTCGCTGGTGGCGTGATGCAGGTGAACCTGCTGGTAGGCCAACAGGTCGCCTCGAACTTCGACAAGGCGGTCAGCTGGCTCTATTCCGCCGACCGGCTCTATCAGTTGCCCCTGGGCGTGGTCGGCATCGCCGTGGGCATCGTGCTGCTGCCCGATCTGTCGCGCCGGCTCAAGGCGGCCGACGCGGCCGGCGCGCGCGAGGCGTTCTCCCGCGCCGGCGAGATATCGCTGGCGCTGACCGTGCCCGCCTCGGTCGCCCTGATCGTTGTCCCGCTGCCGCTCGTCTCGGTGCTGTTCGAACGCGGCGCCTTCGGCCCAGACGACACCGCCGCCACGGCCCTTGCGGTCACCGTCTACGGGCTGGGCCTGCCCGCCTTCGTTTTGCAGAAGATCCTGCAGCCGCTCTTCTTCGCGCGGGAGGACACGCGCAGCCCCTTCCACTACGCCGTGGCCGCGATGGTGGTGAACGCGGCGGTTGCGGTCGGGCTGTCGTTCTATATCGGCTGGATGGCCGCCGCCATCGGCACCACGGTGGCGGGATGGGTCATGGTGATCCTGCTCATGCGCGGGGCGCGGCTAATGGGCGAGGTCGCCCGCTTCGACTACCGCTTTCGCCGGCGCATCTGGCGCATCCTGCTGGCGTCGGTTCTGATGGGCGTGGTGCTGCGGGGAACGGCGCTGCTGCTCACGCCGTTCTTCGCCTATCCCGGCTGGCGATGGCTGGCGCTCCTGGTGCTGATCGGCGCCGGGGTCGTCAGCTACTTCGGGATCGGGCAACTTGTCGGCGCCCTGCGGCTGTCGGAGTTCCGCACGGCGATGCGCCGATCGTGACGGCCCGCCGCCCTAGCGCTGCCTGAGCCGTTCGCGCAGGCGCTGCCATCCGCCCGGGACCAGAACCACCGACAGGGCGAAGCCCCCCATGAACCCCGCGACATCGGCCACCCAGGTATTGTTGGCCCCGAACAGAAGACCGAAGATCAGCTGGATCAACAGCAGAACGCCGATCAGGGTGAAGGCGCGGTATTGCTGCGCCCCCATCTGGCCCAGCTTGAGCCACATCAGGTAGGTGAACCCGCCGATCAGCCCGTAGACCCCGGGGAAGGCCCCCACCAGCCATGGCTGGTCGCGCGCCACCAGGCCGAAAACCACCGCCCCGAAGACCGAAGAGACCGCGAACAACGCCAGCACCGCCCATTGGGCAAAGACCTCGCCCACGAACTTGCCGAGGGCCAGAAGCAGCACCCCCGCGAAAAGCGCATGCGTGAAACTGCCGTGCACGAAGGCATAGCTGAAAAAGCGCAGCAGGTGCTCGGCCGGGTAGACGCCGTTCGTCAGCATCCAGCCCATGATCTCGGCATTGAAGGCGTAGGTCTGGATCCCGGCCTGGCGCCACCCCACGGCCTCGGGCCCGCCGACAAGGCCGCGCGCGCCCAGGGTGAAAACCGCCTCCACGCCGATGATGGTCAGGAACAGGGCCACCACCACGGGCGGCAGGGGATTGACGGGGCTCTGGTTGTCGGGGCGATCTTCGTCGGGGCTGCTCATGCCTGCTCCTGTGTCGGGCCGGTCGCTTGACGGGGCTCGGGCCCATGGGTAAGCGAGGCAGGCACGGAAATCCAGACGGAGTCACGCATGACCGAGGCGGCCTTCACCCCCCGAGTCTTCTCGGGCATCCAGCCCACGGGCCACCTGCATCTCGGCAACTACCTCGGCGCGCTCAAGCGTTTCGTCGAAACGCAGAACGAGGGCGTGGAATCCCTCTACTGCATGGTCGATCTGCACGCGATCACCGTCTGGCAGGAGCCCGAGGCACTGCGCCGCGCCACGCGGGAGCTGACGGCCGGCTTCATCGCCTCGGGCCTCGATCCGGAAAAGTCGATCCTGTTCAACCAGTCGCAGGTGGCCGAGCACGCGCAACTGGCCTGGATCTTCAACTGTGTTGCGCGCATGGGCTGGATGAAGCGGATGACGCAGTTCAAGGACAAGGCAGGCAAACACGCCGAGCAGGCCAGCCTGGGGCTGTTTGCCTATCCCGCCCTCATGGCCGCCGATATCCTGGTCTATCACGCCACCCACGTCCCCGTGGGCGAGGACCAGAAGCAGCACCTGGAACTGACCCGCAACATCGCGGCGAAGTTCAACCACGATTACGGGGTCGACTTCTTCCCCGACACCCAGCCGGTGATCGAAGGCGCGGCGACGCGCGTGATGAGCCTGCGCGACGGCGAGAAGAAGATGTCGAAATCCGATTCCTCGGACATGAGCCGCATCAATCTGACCGACGATGCCGACACCATCGCCAAGAAGATCCGCAAGGCCAAGACCGACCCGGCCCCGCTGCCCGAGGCGCCCGACGGCCTGCTGGACCGGCCCGAGGCGCGCAACCTGGTCAACATCTATGCCGCCCTGAGCGACCGCAGCGTCGATCAGGTGATGGGCGAGATGGGGGGCAAGCCGTTTTCCGAGTTCAAGCCGGCGCTGGCCGATCTCGCGGTCGACAGGATCGCCCCCATCTCCACCGAGATGGAGCGCCTGATGCAGGACCCCGCCGAGATCGACTGCATCCTGGCGCGCGGGGCCGACCGCGCCCGCGGCATCGCCGCGCCGATCCTGCACCGGACCTACGAGATCGTGGGCATGGTGGGCGCCGGCGGGGCCTGACAGCCCGGCAAATCCCGCGCGGGTCCCGGCGGGCCTGTCGCGCTCTGCCGTGCGACGGCCGCCTGCAACCCGGGCGCGAAGCCCCCGCTACCCCCCGGCCGGGGCGATGCGCACCCGGTTCTGCCAGTCTGGCCCCAACCGCTTGGTCAGGATCTCGTGGCGCGGGCGCCAGTCGAACCGCGTGTCGGCCTGCACCGGCGTCCAGTGCAGGGTGCCGCCCTCCCGCCAGGGGTCGAGCACGATCCCCTGCCAGAGGCTGTCACCGCGGCGGCTGACGATCACGGTGCTGTGTTCCAGCCGGAAGGGATTATCGGCATTGGCCACGGCACGGTGCAATTCCAGCGTCTCGAACCCCTCCCGCGCCAGCCGTTTCTCCATATCATGCGCCCAGTGCCAGCACAGCCCGCGGGGCCGCAGGCCCATGTTGACCTTCATGTTGTGGATGAGCGGCGGATCGGTGATCCGGTAGGCCCGCGCAAGCCTGTCCGTGTGGGTGTAGGAGATGCGCGCGGCGCGCGCGGCCTCCTCGGCGTCCACACCGGGGCCGAGATCGCGGATCGCGGCGGCCAGCGCGGCGACCTGCCCGCCCTCCCCGCGCGAGGTGACATCCGTGGGCGCCGTGGCACAGCCCGCCAGGCCGAGCACCGTCAGCAGGGAAAGCAGGCAGGCGAGGTTTCGCATGATGCGCACGGGTGTGGGGCCGGTTGTTGCTGGATTGCCGCGACAGGATACCGGGCGCGGGCCCCGGTGTCGATACGGCCACGCGCGCCGCGCCCCCGGTTCGCAGGCCGGCGCGGCGGGGCTGGACGCTGCCCCGCGTCCCCCCTAACCTGCCCGCAAGTCAGAGGGAGACACGGGCATGGCCACGGGCAAGAACATCCGGACCTATTTCGACGGCAAGTGGCACGACGGCGACGTGATGGTGATGCGCGCCGCCGATCACGGGTCGTGGCTGGGCACCACGGTTTTCGACGGGGCGCGTTACGTGGACGGGCTGGCCCCGGACCTTGACCGGCACTGCGCGCGGGTCAACGCCTCGGCCGAGGCGTTGATGATCAACCCCACCGTAACCACCGAGGAGATGGTGCAGATCATCCACGACGGGCTGAAGGCCTACCCGGCGGATGCCGCGGTCTACATTCGGCCGATGTACTGGGCCATCGACGGCGGCCACCTGGCCGTGATGCCCAAGGAAGACGGCGCCACCGGGTTCGCCGTCTGCCTGGAGGAGGTGCCGATGGCCGCGCCCGACGCGGCCACGACGCTTACGCGGACCCGCTTCCGCCGGCCGGTGCTGGAGGACGCGGTGGTCAACGCCAAGGCTGGCTGCCTCTATCCCAACAACGCCCGCATGCTGGCCGAGGCGCGCGCCAAGGGATTCGGCAACGCGCTGGTCGCCGACGCGCTCGGCAACGTGGCCGAAACCGCCACCGCCAACGTCTTCGCCGTGCGTGACGGCGAGGTCTTCACCCCCATCCCCAACGGCACCTTCCTGGCCGGCATCACGCGCGACAGGCACATCCGCAACATGCGGGCCGAGGGCATGACGGTGCATGAAACGGTGATGAGCTTCGCCGATTTTCACGCCGCAGACGAGGTGTTCCTGACCGGCAACCTGATGAAGGTCACCCCCGTCACCGCCTTCGACGATACCACCTATCCGCGCGGCCCCGTCGCTGCCCGGCTTCTCGAGATGTACTGGGACTGGGCCCGCTCGACGGGCTGACACCGAGACCCCGGACAGGAGGAGACGCCATGCCCGGCGACCCGCTGCTGCAACCCTACCGGCTCAAGCACCTGACGCTGAAGAACCGGCTGATGAGCACGGCCCACGAACCCGCCTACACCGAGGACGGGATGCCGAAGGAGCGCTACCGCCGGTACCACTTGGAGCGGGCGAAGGGCGGCCTCGCGCTGACCATGACCGCCGGCTCGGCGGTGGTGTCGCGCGACAGTCCGCCGGCCTTCGACAACATCCTGGCCTACCGCGACGAGGTCGTGGACTGGATGCGACACCTGACCGACGACTGCCATGACCACGGCTGCGCGGTCATGATCCAGCTTACCCACCTCGGCCGGCGCACCCGCTGGGACGCGGGTGATTGGCTGCCGTCGCTGGCGCCCGGGCCGGTGCGCGAACCCGCGCACCGCGGCGCCCCCAAGATCATCGAGGACTGGGATATCGCTCGCATCATCGAGGACTACGCCGATGCCACAGAGCGGATGCAGGCGGCCGGCCTCGACGGTGTCGAACTGGAATGCTACGGACACCTGCTCGATCAGTTCATGAGCCCGTTGACCAACACGCTGGAGGCACCGTTCGGCGGCGGGTACGAGAACCGGATCCGTTTCGCCACCGAGGTTCTGGAGGCCTGCCGCAACCGCGTCGGCCCCGATTTCATCCTCGGCCTGCGGCTGGTGGCCGACGAGGACGCGGAGGGCGGCATCCCCGCCGACGAGGGGGTGGCCTTCGCCCGGCGCCTGAAGGACCGCGGGCTGATCGACTTTCTCAACGTCATCCGGGGCCGCATCCACACCGACGCCGCGCTTGCCGACGTGATTCCGGTGCAGGGGATGCGGTCCGCGCCGCACCTGGATTTCGCCGGCCGCATCCGGGCCGAGGTGGGCCTGCCCGCCTTCCACGCCGCCCGCATCCAGGACGCGGCCACGGCCCGGCATGCCGTTCAGGCGGGTCTTCTGGACATGGTGGGCATGACGCGCGCCCATATCGCCGAGCCGCATATCGTGCGCAAGATCGAGGAAGGCCGCGAGGAGGCGATCCGCCCCTGCGTGGGCGCCACCTACTGTCTGGGCCGCATCTACCAGGGCGGCGCGGCGCTGTGCATCCACAACCCGGCCACGGGGCGCGAGGCGACCATGCCGCACGAGATCGCCCCGGCCGCCACGCCGCTGACCGTCGCGGTGGTGGGCGCGGGGCCCGCCGGGCTCGAGGCCGCCCGCGTCGCCGGAGCCCGCGGCCACGCTGTCACCGTTTTCGAGGCCGCCGATGCGCCGGGCGGGCAGGTCCGCCTGACGGCCCGGCAGGGCCAGCGGTCCGAGATGATGGGCATCATCGACTGGCGCATGGCGGAATGCACGGGCCACGGGGTCGATTTCCGGTTCAACACCCTGGCCGAGGCAGCCGATATCCGGGCCCTGTCTCCGGACGTGGTGATCGTCGCCACCGGCGGGCTTGCCCGGACGGACATGCTGGTTGCGGGCAATGACCTGACCGTCTCGGCCTGGGACATCCTTTCGGGGGACGCGAAACCGGGCACGCGCGTTCTGCTTTTCGACGACGCGGGCGATTACCCCGCCCTGCAGGCCGCCGAGGTCCTGGCCGAGGCCGGCGCGTCGGTCGAGGTCATGACCCCTTACCAGGCCTTCGCGCCCGAGGTGCCGGGGATCAACCTCGTGCCTTTCATGCGCAGCCTGCAGCAGCGCGACGTGACCTTCACCGTCACCTACCGCCTGCGATCGGTCGAACGCGACGGTAACCACCTGAAGGCGCTCGTGGGCTCGGACTATACCGATCTTGCGCAGGAGCGCCGGGTCGATCAGGTGGTCGTCAACCACGGGACGGCGCCGTTGGACGAGCTCTATTTCGACCTCAAGCCGTACTCGGAAAACCTGGGCGCGGTGGATTACGACGCGCTTGTCGCGGGCCGGCCGCAACGGCTGAACGGCGGGCCGGAGGGGTTCCGCCTGTTTCGGATCGGCGATGCCGTGTCTTCGCGCAACACCCATGCCGCCATCTACGACGCGCTGCGCCTGATGAAGGACATCTGACCGCCCGGGCCGGCCGCGGCAGGATCGGACCGCCGGGCATAACGACCGGCCCCTTCATTAACGCGGCGTCCGGGATGACAACCGCCCACGCCCGCGGCATGGTGCACGGGCGAACCTGGAGGCCGCCATGACAGAATATCCGCATCTGCTCGCGCCGCTCGACCTGGGCCATGTGACGCTCAAGAACCGCGTGATCATGGGATCGATGCACACCGGCCTGGAAGAGACGAAGGACTGGGACCGCGTGGCCGAATTCTACGCCACCCGCGCCCGCGGCGGGGCCGGCCTGATGGTCACGGGGGGCATGGCGCCCAATCCCGAGGGCGGGGTCTTCCCCGGCGCGGCGGGGCTGTATACCGCGCAGGACATCACCAACCACCGCCATGTCACCGATCGCGTGCATGACGCCGGCGGGTTGATCGCGATGCAGGTACTGCACGCGGGCCGCTACGCCTACAGCCCCGATTGCGTGGCGCCCAGCCCCGTCAAGGCCCCCATCGCCCCCTTCACCCCAAGGGAGCTGGACGAACCCGGCATCGAGAAACAGATCGCCGACATCGTCACCGCCGCCGCCCGCGCGCGCGAAGCCGGCTACGACGGGGTCGAGATCATGGGCTCGGAGGGATATTTCATCAACCAGTTCCTGGTGCGCCACACCAACAAGCGCACGGACCGCTGGGGCGGGCCGTACGAGAACCGCATGCGCCTGCCGCTGGAAATCGTGCGCCGCGCGCGCGCGGCCGTGGGGCCCGATTTCATCCTCATCTACCGGTTGTCGATGATCGACCTGGTGCCCGAGGGCTCCACCTTCGACGAGGTGGTGCAACTGGCCCGCGCCGTCGAGGACGCGGGCGCCGACATCATCAACACGGGGATCGGCTGGCACGAGGCCCGCGTGCCCACCATCGCCACCTCGGTCCCGCGGGCCGCCTTCACCTGGGTCACGAAGAAGCTGATGGGCAAGGTCGGTATCCCGGTCATCACCTCCAACCGGATCAACACGCCCGACGTGGCCGAGCGCGTGCTGGCCGATGGCTGCGCCGACATGGTCTCGATGGCGCGGCCGTTCCTGGCCGACGCCGATTTCGTGAAGAAGGCCGCCGATGGCCGGGCCGCGACCATCGCGCCCTGCATCGCCTGCAACCAGGCCTGCCTGGACCATACCTTCAGCGGCAAGGTCAGCACCTGCCTCGTCAATCCCCGCGCCTGCTACGAGACGGAGCTGGCCATCACCCCCACGGAGCGGCCGAAATCTGTGGGTATCGTCGGCGCCGGGCCGGCGGGCCTCGCCGCCGCGATCACGGCCGCCGAACGGGGGCACAACGTGACCCTTTTCGACCGCGCGACGCGCATCGGCGGGCAGCTCAACATGGCCCGCGAGATCCCCGGCAAGGAGGAGTTCCACGGCCTCGTCGCCTGGTACGAGACCATGCTGGCGGAACACGGCGTGCGCCTGAAACTGGGCCGGGAGGTCGGGGCGGAGGACGTGGCCGGTTTTGACGAGGTGATCGTGGCCACCGGTGTCGTGCCGCGCGATCCCGGCATCCCAGGCCAGCATGCCCCCAACGTGCTGAGTTACATCGATGTCCTGACGGGCAAGGCGCCGGTCGGCGAACAGGTGGCCATCGTGGGGGCCGGCGGAATCGGCTTCGACGTTGCGGAGTTCCTGGTACAGGACCGCCCGAGCCCTACCGAGGATCTGGACGAGTGGAAAGAGGAATGGGGCGTGGGCGATCCGGAAGAGACGCCCGGCGGCCTGGCGCCAGAGGGTCCGCGGCCCGAGGCCCCCGCGCACCGCGTCACGCTGTTGCAGCGCAAAGCGGAACGCCCCGGCAAGCGGCTCGGCAAGACAACGGGCTGGATTCACCGCGCCGCGCTGCGCATGAAGCAGGTCGAGATGCGCAGCGGCGTCACCTACGAGCGCATCGATGACACCGGGCTGCACATCAGCCACGGCGAGACCGGCGAAAACCCCGAGGTTATCGCCGCCGACACCATCGTTCTTTGCGCCGGCCAGCTATCCGAGCGGTCGCTGGCCGACGCGCTGGAGGCCCGCGGAATCACGCCGCACGTGATCGGCGGCGCGGACGTGGCCGCCGAACTGGACGCCAAGCGCGCCATCGACCAGGGCACGCGCCTGGCCGCGATGCTCTAGGCGCGGGGACGGCGCGGCCCAACGGCATTGATAATCAAGCGCCTGCGGGCGGTCCGGCGTCGTTTCCGCGCCAAAAACGATCCAATACAAAACCCAGATATTGTCGGGGGCGTGCCCCAGTTGTGCCCGAATTTCCCGTGAAAAGGGAAACCGATCAAGACGCAGAGGTTCGAGCATGGATCGCCTGACCGAAATGGAGGCTTTCGCCACCGTCGTGGACCAGGGCGGGTTCACCGACGCGGCCCGCAAGATGGGTATTTCCAAGTCCGCCGTGTCCAAGCATGTCTCGTCGCTGGAGGCGCGGCTCGGGGCGCGCCTGCTCAACCGCACAACCCGGCGCGTCAGCCCCACCGAGATCGGGCTTGCCTACTACGACCGGGCGCTGCGCGTGCTCAACGACGCCGGCGAGGCCGACGCGCTGGTCAGTTCCATGCAATCCGCCCCTTCGGGCCTGCTGCGGATCTCGGTGGCCACGGATTTCGGGGTCAACCACCTCAGCCCGGTGCTGGGCGAGTTCCTGGAGGAGTTTCCCGACATCAGCGTCAACATGATGCTGAACAACCGCTACGTCGAACTGATCTCGGAAGGCTTCGACATGGCGATCCGCATCGGCGAACTGGAGGACAGCACGCTGCGCGCACGCAAGCTGACCGAAACCAACAAGCGGATGATCGCGAGCCCGGACTATCTCGAAAGGCACGGCCGCCCCGAAAAGATCGACGATCTGAACGAACACAAGCTGCTTCACTACTCCAACCAGTCGGGCGGCGGCGTGTGGAAGCTGACGGCCCCGTCGGGCGAGAAACGCCAGGTGCGCACCGCCGGCGGGCTGTCGGTCAACGACGGCCAGTCGCTGCTGAACGCCGCGATCTCCGGGCTCGGCATCGCCTATCTGCCCAGTTTCCTCTACGCCAGCGCGATGAAGGAGGGGCTGGTCGAGGACGTGATTCCCGACCTTCCCGTCGAGGTGCAGGGCATCTATGCGGTCTATCCGCCGGGCCGCTTCACCCAGCCCAAGGTGCGCGCCTTCATCGATTTCCTAGTCCGCACTTTCGCCGACAGGGGCCCCACCGATTGGTGACGCCCCCTTGCACATCGCCTGTGCGCCGCCGCATCCTTGCCTTCGGCGGCATTTGTGCCACTTTCCCGCGCGATCACTGATCCATCAGGAAAGAAAGGCACGCCCATGTCCGATCCAACGCTTCTGACAATCTCGGGATCCCTGCGCAGGAACTCCTACAACCGCATGCTGTTGAAAGAGGCCGCCGCGGCCTTCGGCCCCGCGCGCGTGATCGAGGCCGATCTGCGCTTTCCCCTCTATGACGCCGACCAGGAAGAGGCCGAAGGCGTCCCCGGCGAGGTTTCCGTGCTGGCCGAGCAGATCCGCACCGCCGACGCCGTCGTGATCTCGTCGCCGGAGTACAACAAGGGGATATCGGGTGTCATGAAGAACGCTCTGGACTGGGTCAGCCGGGTCAAGGGACCGGTCTTCAAGGACAAGCCGACGGTGGTCATGTCCGCCAACGCCGGCCGCACGGGGGGCGAAACGGGCCAGTTCATGCTGCTGAGCTGTCTGGTCCCGCTTCAGCCCATGGTTCTGCCGGGGCCGCTGCTCTGCGTGGCCGGGGCCGGCGACGAATTCGACGAGGCGGGCGCGCTGACGAACGAGCGTTACCGGAACGTGCTCGCCAAACGGATGGAGGCGCTGAGGGCGCTCGTCGCCTAGCCACCAGGTGCGCGCATGCGCACCGGCTGCCGGCGCCGCCCCCAGCTTCCGGGTGGCCCTTCGATCACGCCGGGAAAGGGGGTGCCGCAGGACAGACAGCCGCCCGCGTCGTCCAGCCGCCAACGGGACAGTTCGTGCCAGTCCCGGCCGATCACGCGGGATCCGCAGCCGTGGCAGTAGCTTGACTGCGCGGCGTCATCGTGGGCATTGCCGATGTAGACGTGCTGCAGGCCAACCGATTTCGCGATCCCGCGCGCCCTGAGCAGGGTCGCCAGCGGCGTGCGCCTGTTGTCCGGCATCCGGTGATCGGGATGGAAGACCGTGAAATGCAGGGGCACCGCCGGCCCGCATTCTTTGAGCACCCGGCGGCCGAGCGCCGCGATCTTGGCCGGCTGGTCGTTCTCGCCGGGGATGAGCAGGGTTGTCAGTTCCACCCAGCAGTCGGTTTCACGCACTGCGTAGCGGATCGTGTCCAGAACGGGCCCGATGTCGGACCCGGTCAGTTTGCGGTAGAACCGCGCGGTGAAGCTCTTGAGATCGATGTTGGCGGCATCCATCGCGTCGAAGAATTCCCGCCGCGGGGCGTCGCAGATGTAGCCGGCGGTCACCGCAACGCTGGCGATCCCCGCCTGTCGGCAGGCGGCGGCGGTATCGATCGCGTATTCGTGGAGGATGACCGGGTCATTGTAGGTGAAGGCGACCGATGCGCAGCCGTTTTCGCGCGCGCGACGCGGGCGATGGTTTCCGGCGCGGCGGCATCCGCGAGGCTGTCGATCTTGCGGCTTTTCGAGATTTCGTGGTTCTGACGGAACTTGCAGGCCGGATTGCACCTGGCGGTTCCGAAGCTCAGCACCGGCGTGCCGGGCCGGAAGTGGTTGCGCGGCTTCTTCTCTATCGGGTCGATGCAGAACGCCGTTGAGCGGCCGTAGGTGTCCAGGACGATCTGCCCGCCCGCGCGCAGGCGCACGAAGCACAGGCCACGCTGGCCGTCCTTGAGTGCGCAGTGGCGCGGGCAGATATCGCAGCGCAGCCGGCCGTCGGGCTGATAGCTCCAGTGCGTGGTGGGATGCACGGCAGACAGGGCCTTCGTTCTGTTCTGGGGTCACATCTAGGGTCTCGGAACAGGATATGAACAGCCGCGGCAAGGAGGCGGTCAGAAACCGACCGCATGGCGGCGGGCTGCAAGACGGCAAGCGGGGCCCGTCTGCATCACGGGCGCCACCGCCCGGTTTCCCGTCGGGGCTTCGACAAGGGGCTCTCGCCAGGAGGCAGCCCCCACGACCCCGCGCCGGGCAGTCCTTTCGGGATTGTCGCCCTTAGTGCAAGGTCCTAGCCTGGCCTCATGGAGCAGCCCGGGCAAACCCTGACAGACAGCATGGATCCCGCCCGTGCCCGCGCCTTGCAGGCGACACTGGGAGACCCGGAGACGATCGCGTCCGGCGATCCGCTGCCGCCGTTTTTCCATCAGGTGCATTTCTGGGACCCGCACCCGCCTGCGGAGCTGGGCCGCGACGGGCACCCGAAAGTGGGCGGCGTCATCCCGGACACGGGCCTGCCACGCCGGATGTGGGCGGGGGGCCGGTTGGCCTTCGACGCGCCGCTGCGGGCCGGCACGAGCGCCAAAAAACTGACGTTCCTGGAAAAAACGGACCGCAAGGAGGGGCGCAGCGGGCGGCTGGCCTTTGTCACACTGCGCCACGAAGTCCACCAGCAGAACCGGCTCTGCGTGACCGAATGGCAGGATCTCGTCTACCGCGAGGCGGCAGACCCCAAGGCGCCGGTGCCGCGCGCGCCCCAAGCCCCCACCGATGAGGACGCGGTCGCGCGCCGCCGCTTCGACACCACGCTGCTCTTTCGCTATTCGGCGCTGACGTTCAACGGCCACCGCATCCACTATGACATCGACTACGCCAGGGAAATCGAGGGCTACGCCGGGCTTGTCGTTCACGGGCCGCTTCTGGCGCAGCTGCTGATGCTGCAGGCCACGCGGCACTTGGGCGGGCTGCGGCGCTTCGCCTTCCGGGCCACGGCGCCCCTGATGCATTTCGAGACGGCCGACCTGTGCTGGCGCGATGACGGCACCGCCTGGGTGCGCGGCCCGGACGGGCGCCAGTGCATGTCGGCCACGGCCGCATGACCGTCGGACCTTACGGATTGCACAGACCGGCGGTGCGGGCCGGCGCCTCGCCGCCGGCTCAGAGCGAGGCTTCGGGCCGGAAACCGGCCGGGATCGCGTCCACGCCCTCAAGGACCAGATCCGCCATCACTTGCCCCACCTTGGGGGCCATGCCGAACCCGATCTTGAAACCACCGTTGGCGATGTACTCCCCCGGTCGCAGCGGGTGCGGCCCCAGCATCGGCGCTCGGGAGCGGGCGCGCGGGCGCAGCCCGGCCCAGCGTTCGACCACCCGCGCCCCGTGCAGGACGGGCACCGCCTGCATGGCGCGCTCGATCACCGCGTCGAGCCTTTCGTCCGTGGCGCGGGGATCGTCGTACTCCCGTTCCGTGGTCGATCCCACGGCGATGGTGTCGTCCATGTGCGGAACGATGTGGATGCCGTCCGTGAAAAGCTGCGGCAGCCCGGGGGCGTGGAAATGCACAAGCGCCCCCTGCCCCTTCACGCCGATGCCCACGCTGCGGGTGTGTTGTGCGTTGAGCTCTTCAAGCCCCGCGACCCCGGTGGCCCAGATCGTGATGCCCCGGGGCGTGCCGTCGGTCAGGATCTCGCCGCCCTTGGCCCGGATCGCGGCGGCCAATGCGGTGCAGGCGCGGCGCGGGTGCAGCCGCGCGCTGAGCGTGTCGTGCACAAGCCAGCCCGTGGGCGAAACGGGGGCCCATTCGACGTCCTCGGCGCGCACCAGCTCCCACACCGCCTTGCCCTGCCAGAGGGTCGCCGCGTTCTCCGCCCGCCGGCGCGCCAGCGCAAGCGCGTCGGCGTCGGCCACCGGTTGCAAGCGCCCGTGGCGGGCGTAGCCCGTCGCGATGCCCGAGGTCGCGGCGACATCGGCCCAGAACGCCTGCGCCATCACGAGGCTGTCGAACTGGAACGCCTTCTTCTCGTTCCAGTTTTCCGGCACGTGCGGCGCCAGCGCGCCCACCACCCCGCCGGATGCGCCGGCACCGGGGCCGCCCGGATCGATCACCCGCACGCGCGCCCCGCGCGACAGGCAGTGCCAGGCCACCGACAGCCCGAAGATACCTGCCCCCATCACCGTCACCTGGGCCATTGCCAATTCCCCGCCTCCCCGTCATGGTCGCTTGCACTCAGGCAATCTCCTATCAGGAAAGCGCGATGCAGGACCAGCGGGCGGATCTTGAATGGCGGGCGGGCGGCGTGCCCGTCTCGACCCGGTTCGACGATCCCTATTACAGCCTCGAAAACGGCTTGGCCGAGACGCGGCATGTCTTTCTGGCCGGCAATGACCTGCCCGCGCGATTCGCGGAGGGCTTTCACGTGGCCGAACTCGGCTTCGGCAGCGGGCTGAACCTGTTGGCCACGCTGGACGCCTGGCGCCGGTGCGGGATGCGCGGCGTGCTGCACTACACCAGTTTCGAGGCCTTCCCGCTGGCGGCGGCGGACATGGTGCGCGCCCAGGCGGCCTTTCCGGAGCTGGCCGCAATCGCCGGGGAGCTGGCCCCGTGCTGGGGCGCGGGGGCGCATGACGTCCTGCTGGACGACCTGCATTTCCGGCTGGTCGTGGGCGATGCGCGCAGCACCCTGCCAGATTGGCCGGGGCAGGCCGACGCCTGGTACCTCGACGGGTTCGCGCCCGCCAAGAACCCCGCGTTGTGGGAGCCCGGGCTGCTGGCCCAGGTCGGCGCGCATACCGCGCCGGGCGGGACGGCGGCCACCTACACGGCGGCAGGGTTCGTGCGCCGGGGCCTGGCCGCGGCGGGGTTCGAGGTGATGCGTGCGCCCGGCTTCGGCCGCAAACGGCACATGACGCGCGCCGTGAAGGTGGGCGTATGACCGAGCAGAACACCCGCCTCGGTATCCTGATGATGGTCGTGACGACCTTCGTCTTTGCCGTGCAGGACGGCATCTCGCGCCATCTGGCGGGCGAATACAACGTTCTGATGGTCGTGATGATCCGTTACTGGTTCTTCGCCGCCTTCGTCATCACCGTGGCGACCCGCCGGGCCGGCGGCCTGCGGCAGGCCGCGCGGACGCGTCAGCCCTGGGTGCAGGGGTTCCGCGCGGTGCTGCTGGTGGCCGAGATCTGCGTGATGATCCTGGGGTTCACCCTGCTGGGACTGGTCGAGGCGCACGCGGTCTTCGCCTGCTATCCCCTGCTGATCGCGGCGCTTTCGGGCCCGGTGCTTGGCGAATTCGTGGGCTGGCGGCGCTGGACGGCCATCGCGGTGGGGTTCGTGGGCGTCATCGTGATCCTGGAGCCCGGTTTCGGCGTGTTCGACCCTGCGGCGGTGGTGCCGCTGATGGCGGCGCTGATGTTCGCGCTTTACGGCCTCCTGACGCGCTACGTGGCGCGGCTGGACGATGCGGCGACCAGTTTCTTCTGGACCGGCACGGTGGGTGCCGTCGCCATGACGGTGGTGGGCGCCTGGTTCTGGGAACCGATGACGGCCCCTGACTGGGGCTGGATGGCGGCGTTGTGCGTGACCGGGGCGCTGGGTCATTTCACGCTCATCAAGTGCTACGAGGTGGCCGAGGCCAGTTCGGTGCAGCCCTTCGCCTACCTGCAACTGGTCTTCGCCAGCACCATCGGCCTGCTGGTCTTCGACGAGCGGATCCAGCTCAACGTCGCGCTCGGCGTGGCGTTGATCGTGGGGGCGGGGCTTTTCACCCTGTGGCGGCAACGCCAGGCGGGCTGATACTGGGGGTCGCGCTCACGGGCGCGCCCCGCCCGGCCGCAGGGTGGCGCCGATCAGTTCCTCGGAGAAGGGAACGGGGTGAGGATCGCGGCCCAGCCGGGCGCGGTAGACCGGCAGGCTTTCGGCCACGCGCATGACGTAATTGCGCGTTTCGCGGAAGGGGATGTGCTCGATCCAGTCCACCACGTCCCGGTCGCCCCCGCGCGGATCGCCGAAGCGGTCGATCCAGCCGCGCAGGCGTCCCGGCCCGGCGTTGTAGCCGACCGCCATCAACACGACGTTGCCATCGAAGCGGTCTGCAAGTTGGGCCAGATAGCCCGCGCCGAGCCGCGCGTTGACCCGCCAGTCGCCGCGCACCGCTTCCTGGGTGATCTCCAGATCAAGCGCGCGGGCCACATCTGCCGCCGTCCCGGGCATGAGCTGCATCAGCCCCTGCGCGCCGGCGCCGCTGGTGACGCGGGCATCGAATTCGCTTTCCCGCCGGGCGATGGAAAGCGCCAGTTCCATCGGCACGGGCAGGTCCATCCCGGTCATCGGATGCAGCGCGAAATAGGGCCCGTGCAGCACGATCCCGCGCCGAGCCGCCGCCTTGCCGAGCATGACCTGCAGGTGCGGCTGGCCCAGATCGCCCAGCATCTGGCCCATTTGCCCCAGGCCTTCCCGGTCCTGGGACTGCGACAGGTGCAGGAAGAACCGCTCGGCCAGCGACCGCCGCCCGGCGGCCAGGGCCAGCACGGCGGCCTTGTGCACGGCGCTTTCGGTGAAGGCGGCGCCGCGCCAGTCGGGAAAGCGCTCGTCGCCGGCAAGGTCCGGATCGGGCGGCACGCCCGCAGCCTCAGCCGCCAGCAGCCCGTAGAATCCTGTCTGGTAGTGCGCCGCGCGGCCATAGGCGATCTGCGCCGCCGGCCCGTCGCCAAGCGCCTCTTGCGTGCGGCCGATCCAGTAGCCGGCCCGCCCCTTCGAGATCGGCGTGTCCACCGCGGCGCTGAAACGCTGGAAATGATCGAGCGCCTGTTGTGGCGCGTCAAGATGGGTCAGCGCCAGATACCCCGACAGCCATTCCAGATCCGCATAGGCCGCGCCCGCGACAAGCTGGTGCACCGCGGCGAGGGCATAGGCGGTTTCCGGGTCGCCGTCACGCATCCGCGCGCGCGCCAGGGCGCGGCGCCACCCGGCCCAGCGGGCGGGCACGCCCAGGCCGCCCTCGATCCGGCTCTGGCGCAGGATGACGTCGATGGCCTCTTGCGTGCGGTTGGCCCGCAGGTGCGCGTTGAAGGTGGCATGGGCCACCAGGGGTGCCTGCCGGTCGGCCGCGGACAGTTCTTCGAGGATCGGGGCCACCTTATCGCGGGCGTTCTCGATGCGGCTGTGCGCCTCGGCCCGCCGCCGGGCCGCGTCATCCACCAGGGGCAGCATGTACTCCACGTCGCGCAGACCGCGCCACAGGGCCATCTCCAGCCGGGCCCGGTGGTGCGGGGCCAGAAGATCACCGTGCTCCTGGAGGAAGGCGTCGTGCTCGGGCTTGCTCAGGTCCAGCGTGCGCCAGGCCAGGACCAGCGCCGCCTCGGCCTCGCCCTGCCGGCCGTCGGCCAAGAGCGCCCGCGCCTGGCTGAGCGCGCCCGTGCCGGTCTGGGGAAGGTAGTCCGCGTAGAACCGCAGGATCCTCTCGCGCCCGGCCTGCGCCATCGCGGCCTCGCTGCGCTTGCGCAGGTAGGACAGGCCGGGCCAGTCCCCGTGCCGGCCGAGAAAGGCCATGACGTCCGCCGGCGCGCCGCGCCCGGCCCGCAGCCGGTGCCACTCCACCAGGGCCGCGGCCGCGGGGCCATCGCGGGCGGCCAGCCGCGCGGCGACCTCCCAGCGGCCGGCCTGCATCGCGTGCAGGGCACTGGCCAGGGGCCGCGGGGCGAGCCGGGGCGGATCGTCCGCCGCCGGCGCCGCGGCGGCGGGACACAGCAGCGCCAGAACGACAAGAAGGACGCGCAACATCTCTTGCATTTTCCGCCGCGGCAAAGGATAGACGGCGCCAGCCTACGCGCGCGGCGCGGGAGCGTCCATGCCCCAGCTTGGCAGGGTGGCGGCTTCCCGCTAGGCTCGCGCGCAGTCCCGGCGTAGGCCCGCCGCGAGAAGAGAGGAGCGTGTCATGTTCACAGGATCATTTCCGGCCCTGGTCACGCCGTTCAGGAACGGCGAACTGGACCTGGAGACGCTCAGGAAACTCGTGGAATGGCATATCGGCGAGGGCAGTCACGGGCTCGTTCCCGTCGGCACAACCGGCGAAAGCCCGACCCTGTCGCACACCGAGCACGAGACGGTGGTCGAGGAAGTGGTGCGCGCCGTGGACGGGCGCATCCCGGTGATCGCGGGGGCAGGATCCAACAACACGCTGGAGTCGATCCGCTTCATGCAGCATGCCGCCCGCGTGGGCGCCGACGCGGCGCTTGTCGTGACGCCGTATTACAACAAGCCTACCCAACGCGGGCTGATCGCCCATTTCACCGCGCTGCACGATTGCTGCGACCTGCCGATCATCATCTACAACATCCCTGGCCGGTCGGTCGTGGACATGACGCCTGACACCATGGGCGAACTGGCCAGGCTGCCGCGGATCGTCGGGGTGAAGGATGCCACCGGCGATCTGGCGCGCGTCAGCCTGCAGCGGATGACCTGCGGCAAGGACTTCGTCCAGATCTCGGGCGAGGATCCCACCGCGCCGGGCTTCAACGCGCAGGGCGGCCAGGGGGTGATCTCGGTCACCGCGAACGTGGCACCCGCCCTGGTCGCGCAGGTGCAGGAGGCCACGCTGGAAGGGGACTACGCCCGCGCGCTGGAATTGCACGACAGGCTGATGCCGCTGCATACCGCGATTTTCACCGAGCCCGGTCTCGTCGGGGCGAAATACGCCATGTCCCGCCTGGGCCTGTGCAGCGAGGAGGTGCGCTCTCCTCTCACGGGGCTGAGCGACCCGACAAAGCACCTGGTCGACGAGGGCCTGCGCCACGCGGGGCTGATGAACTGATCCGCCCGCCCCCGGGCGGCGCGGCCGAGGGGCGCTGCCCCTCTTGCCCCGGCAAGGAGCCGGGGCAATTCACCCCGGAGTATTTGCCCCCAAGAAGAAGCCCGGCCCGCGGGAGCGGGCGGTGCGGTTCCTGCGCGAGACGGGGGATTGGCGGCCACGGGGCGCCGTCAGTCCACCCGACGGACCATCATCTGGTCGCCCTCGCGCCGGGTTTCCAGCACCTTGATGGCGCGCACCAGGTCGCTGAGCTTCTTGTGGCCGTAGCTGCGGGTGTCGAAATCGGGATGGGCGGCGGTGATCTGCTGGCCCAGGCGGCCGAGCGCGTACCACTCGCTTTCCTGGTCGATGCTGTCCATGGCCTTGAACAGCAGGTCGCGCGCCTCGTTGAGGTCCTTGCCGCCCTTGCGGCTGGGCTCGGCGGCCTCTTCGTCGCCCAGGTTCTCCAGGAAGATGAAACGCTTGCAGGCCTTGCGGAAGGCCTCGGGCGTCTTGCGCGCACCGATGCCGTAGACCTCCAGCCCCTGTTCGCGCAGACGGCTGGCCAAGCGGGTGAAATCGCTGTCGGAACTGACGAGGACGAAGCCGTCGAAGCGGCCCGAGTGCATCAGATCCATCGCGTCGATCACCAGTGCGATGTCGCTGGCGTTCTTGCCCACGGTATTGGCTGGCTGGTGATGCGGCACGAGCCCGAACTCGGCCTGCACGCGGTTCCAGCCCGACATCTGCTGGGAGGAGAAATCGCCGTAGACGCGGCGCACGCTGGCCTCGCCCATGGCGGCGATCTCGTCGAAGACGGGCTTGGCCCACTTGGGCGAGGTGTTGTCCGCATCTATGAGCACGGCAAGAAGCGGGGTGCGGTCGGGCATGGGGCGTTCCTTTTGGCCCTTCATGCCCGATGCGGCGCCGGGACGAAAGCCGCTTCTTGCCGTGGCGGGCTCACGGCTGGGCGGCGATCTTGTCCTGGGTCCGCGTCTGGAAATCCGTGGCCGAATGGCGTTCGTGCAGCTGCATCGCCGCGTCGCCGAAGGTGCGATTGACCATGCGCCCGCGCTGCACCGCCGGGCGTGCGTCGATCCTTTCGGCCCAGGCGAGGACGTTGCGGTAGCTTTCGGCATCGAGGAACCTGGCCGCGTCGTAGAGCCGCCCCAGCACGAGCTGGCCGTACCAGGGCCAGATCGCCATGTCGGCGATGGTGTAGTCCTGCCCGGCGATGAAGGGCCGGCCGGCCAGTTCGCGATCCAGCACGTCGAGCTGGCGCTTGACCTCCATGGTGTAGCGGTCGATCGGGTAGCGCCATTTTTCCGGCGCGTAGGCGTAGAAATGGCCGAACCCCCCGCCCAGGTAGGGCGCCGAGCCCATCTGCCAGAAAAGCCAGTTCAGCGTCTCGACCCGGCCGGGCGTGTCCTTGGGCAGGAAGGCGCCGAAGGTTTCGGCCAGGTGGAGCAGGATCGATCCCGATTCGAAGACCCGCAGCGGGGCGTCGCCGGTATGGTCCACGAGGGCGGGGATCTTCGAGTTCGGGTTGATCTCGGTAAAGCCGCTGGAGAACTGGTCCCCCTCGCCGATGCGGATGAGCCAGGCGTCGTAGTCCGCGTCATGGCCGGCCGCCAGCAGTTCCTCGAACATGACGGTGACCTTCACCCCGTTGGGCGTGGCCAGCGAGTAGAGCTGGTAGGGATGTTCCCCGACGGGCAGGTCCTTGTCATGGGTGGGCCCGGCCACGGGACGGTTGGTGGCGGAGAACTTGCCGCCGTTGGCGTCCTCCCAGGTCCAGACCTCGGGCGGGGTGTAGCTGTCGTCGCTCATGGAAAGCTCCCTTCGATCCGCAGTTCGTCCAGACGTAACCGCTGGCCAGACGGTTGCAAGGTGGGCCAGCGCACAGGGCACTGTGCGCCCGCCCGCTCCATCAGGCGGGATCGGCCGTCACCGGGGCACGCGCGGCGCGGCCCCGCATCTTGATGGGCTGGTCCGGGTCCAGGCCGAAGACCTTGTGCCGGGCAACCCAGGCGTAATCGGTATCGTCCGGCACGGAGGACCAGTAGAGCGTGCCGGCGTAACGCCAGGGATCAAGGATGATGCCCTCGTCCATGTCGTCGCCGCGGGCGCTCATGATCACGGTACTGTGGCTGAGGATGAATGCGCTGTCGGCATTGGCAATGGCGCGGTGCAGTTCCAGCGTTCGGAAATCTTCCTGCGCAAGGCGCGCTTCCATGTCGTCGGCCCAGTGCCAGCACAGGCCGCGGGGCCGCGTCCCGGCGTTGACCTTGATGTTGTGGATGATCGGCGGATCGGTCACCCCGTAGTCGCGGCGCAACTGCATGGGATAGTTGATGGCGATGTCCGCCGCGCGGGCCGCTTCCTCGGGGCTCACGGCGGGGGACAGCGCCCGCAGGCTCGCGGCCAGGCGCGAGACCTCGCCGGGATCCCGTTCCGGCGCGGGGGCCGAACAGGCCACCACGAGCGCGAGCAAGGGCACGAGAGAAACGAGTTTCCGAAAGATCGTCACGCGCGGGCCATCCAGTGGTTGCAGTCGGTTCGAAACTCATTAGCCCCTCGCCCCCTCCGTGTCGAGAGTGTCGCCACGACAGACGCGCTTGGGACGCGGGCACGGGCCGCGGCGGGAAAAGGAACGCCCCGGCGGCGGGCCGGGGCGCGTGGCCGTCCGAACGGCGCGGCAGGTATCAGTAGACCACGACGCTGCGGATGCTTTCCCCCGCGTGCATCATGTCGAAGCCCTTGTTGATCTCCTCGAGCTTGAGCGTGTGGGTGATCATGGGATCGATGTCGATCTTGCCGTCCATGTACCACTCCACGATCTGGGGCACGTCGGTCCGGCCGCGGGCCCCGCCAAAGGCCGTGCCCTTCCAGGTGCGCCCAGTGACCAGCTGGACGGGGCGGGTGGAAATCTCGGCACCCGCCGGGGCCACGCCGATGATGACGCTCTCGCCCCAGCCCTTGTGCGCGGCTTCAAGCGCGTCGCGCATGACCTGGACGTTGCCAGTGGCGTCGAAGGTGTAATCGCCCCCGCCGCCGGTCAGCTCCACGAGGTAGGGGGCCAGCGGGCCATCGACCTCGTTGGGGTTGACGAAATCGGTCATGCCGAATTTCCACGCCATCTCGGCCTTGTCGGGGTTGAGGTCCACGCCCACGATCCGGTCGGCGCCGGCCAGCCGGAGCCCCTGGATGACGTTCAGCCCGATGCCGCCCAGGCCGAAGACGATGGCGGTGGCGCCGATCTCGACCTGTGCCGTGTTGATCACCGCGCCGATGCCGGTGGTTACGCCGCAGCCGATGTAGCAGACCTTGTCGAAGGGCGCATCCTTGCGGATCTTGGCCAGGGCGATCTCGGGCAGGACGGTATGGTTGGCAAACGTCGAACAGCCCATGTAGTGCAGGATCGGCGTGCCGTCGGTGAAGGAGAACCGCGAGGTGCCGTCGGGCATCACGCCCTGGCCCTGGGTCGAGCGGATCGCCTGGCACAGATTGGTCTTGGGGTTGAGGCAGTACTCGCACTCGCGGCATTCGGGCGTGTAGAGCGGGATCACGTGGTCGCCGGGCTTGAGCGACTTGACGCCGGGGCCGACCTCGACGACCACGCCGGCGCCCTCGTGGCCCAGGATGGCGGGAAACTGGCCCTCGGGATCGGCGCCGGAGAGGGTGAAATCATCCGTGTGGCACAGGCCCGTGGCCTTGACCTCGACCAGGACCTCGCCCTCCCTGGGGCCGTCCAGGTTCACCTCCATGATTTCTAGCGGCTTGCCCGCCTCGAGCGCGACGGCGGCTTTGGTGCGCATGGTCTGTCCTCCCGTTGGGTTTGAAACCGACTGTGAGCGAAAGCAGGGGCGGTTTCAACAAATCTGCGACGCCTGCGCGCCCAAGGGCGACGGATCACGCGCACCCCGGGGCGGACTCGACTCTCCGCCGGCGCCGCCCTAGGGTCCGCCATGAACGAAACATGAACACCCTGCTGCCATGCCCGCCCGCCGCATCCTGTCCGTCTGGTATCCTCACCTCGGCGCCGAGCGCCTGCTGCGCCGCATGGGCGGGATGGCCGAGACGCCCTTCGCCGTGGTGGCCGAAGCAGGGCAGATGCAGGTGCTGGCCTCCGTCTCGGAGCGGGCGGCGGCGGCGGGGCTGCATCCGGGGCAGCCGCTGCGGGATGCCCACGCGATCTGCGCGGGCCTGCTCACCCGACCGCAGAACGCCCCGGCCGAGGCGGCATTCCTGCAGGCGCTGGCCCGGTGGGCGGGCCGTTTCTCCCCTTGGGTGGCCGTGGCGCCGCCCGACGGGCTGACACTGGACATCACCGGCTGCGCGCATCTTTTCGGCGGCGAACAGACCCTTGCGGAACGGCTTGGCCAAGAGGCCGCCGATCTGGGGCTGACCGCGCGCTGCGGGCTGGCCGACACGGTGGGCGCGGCCTGGGCGCTGGCGCGCTACGCCGGGCACGCGGCGCCGTCCCACCACAGCGGGGACGCCATCGACCAGGAGGCCCGCGCCACCCGGTCGCGGGCCGCCAAGCGCCGGCCGCGCCCCGCCATGCCGACCGGGGCAAGGGACGACGCCCCCGCCATCGCCCCTCCGGGCCAGAGTCACGGGGCGCTGGCCGATCTGCCGGTGGCCGCGCTGCGGCTGGAGGCCGAGACGGTGGCGCAGCTCTCCCGCCTGGGGCTGCGGCGAATCGGCGACCTGACGGGGCAGCCGCGCGCGCCGCTGGCCCGGCGCTTCGGCCAGGAGCTGGTGCGCCGGCTGGACCAGGCGCTCGGCGCGGCGCCCGAACCCGTCTCGCCGGCCGCGCCGCCGCCGCGCCATGCCGTGCGGCTGACCCTGCCCGACCCCATCGGCCTGCGCGCCGACATCCTGGCCGGGCTGGACCGGCTTCTGCCGCGGCTTTGCGCGGGCCTGCGCGCGGCGGGCAGGGGCGCGCGCGCGGTCCGGCTGGACGCACTGCGCGTCGACGAGACGGTGCAGACGGTCGAGGCCGGCCTGGCCCGGCCGGCGGACAGCCCCGCGCGCATCCGCCCCCTGCTGGACCTGAAACTGGACACGATCGACGCCGGCTTCGGGATCGAGGCGCTGCGCCTGGCCGCCACGCGGGTGGAGCCGCTGTACCCACGCACCGTGTCGGGCCATGCCGAGGCCACGCAGGCGGCGCGGGCCCGGCAGGACGGCGAGACGGCCCTGGCCGACCTGATGGGACGGATCGGCGCGCGCATCGGGCTGGAGGCGATCACCCGCCGCCATCCCGGCGACAGCCACATCCCCGAAAAGGCCGCGCAGGTGCTGGCCGCCGCCTGGTCCGAGCCGGCAGCCGGCGACTGGCCCGCCCCGCCCGCCGAGCGGCCGCTGCTGCTGTGGCGGCCCGAGATCGTCACCGCCCCCGACCGCCCCGCCCCGCCCGCGCGCTTCCGCTGGCGGGGCCGCGACCACGAAACCGCACGGGCGGCCGGCCCCGAACGCATCGCGCCGGAATGGTGGCTGGACGATCCCGACTGGCGCTCGGGCGTGCGCGACTACTGGCAGGTGACGACCCGCCGGGGGGCGCGGCTGTGGCTGTTCTATGCCCACGGGGGGGCGACCGGTTCGGGCTGGTTCTGCCAGGGCAGTTTCGCCTGATGCGACCGACGGATGTGACCGGCGGGGGCGGCGCGCGACGAAATCTCTTGATTTGCGCGGCGCGGAGCGCAAGTCTGGCACCATGAATTTCCAATCCCCCACCCCGTTTCCCGCGCAGCCCGGCGACGAGAAGGTGGCCTTTCACCGAAGCGAGCTGAGCGTCATCCTGTCGCTCTACGGGCGGATGGTCGCCGCCGGGGAGTGGCGCGACTACGGCATTTCCTCGCTTCGGGACGTGGCGATCTTTTCGGTCTTTCGACGCACGGCGGAACAGCCCCTCTACCGGATCGAGAAGCGGCCCAAGCTGCGCAACCGCCAAGGCCAGTACGCGGTGATCGGCATGGACGGGCGGGTGCTCAAACGCGGGCACGATTTGAAATCCGTGCTGCGCGTGCTGGAGCGCAAGCTGATCCGCGCGGTGGAATGACGCGGCCACTGGCCGGCGGCCCTGCCGGCCCTAAGTTCCCTGACAACGCGCTACAGGACGGAACGGGCCATGCACATCGCCGCACTCTTGCTGACCGCGCTGCTGTTCGGGGGCATGACGCTCTACGCCTTCGGCTTCGCCGCTTTCGTCTTTTCGGCCCTGCCGGCCGAGACGGCGGGGCCCCTGATCCGCCGGGCATTTCCGCATTTCTACCTTTTCGTCCTGATCACCTCGGCGCTGTCCGCGGCGCTTCTGGCGATGGGGGATCCTCTGGTGGCGGCCACCCTGGCGGCCATCGCCCTGACCACCCTTCTTGCGCGGCAAGTTCTGATGCCCGCCATCAACACTGCCACTGACAACGGCCGCACCCGGGCGTTCCGGTGGCTTCACGGGGCCTCGGTCGCGCTGACGCTGGCGCATATCGCCGGGGCTGGCTGGGTGCTGGTGCGGCTGGCCGGCGGATAGCCGTCAGACCGGGTTCTGCGCCCCGGCGTAGAACATCAGCTCCCCCCGGTCATCGAAGATCGGCCGGATGCGCAGGCGGTTGAGAAACGGGGTGCCATCGCGCCGGTAGTTGAGGATGTCGATGGTCAGCCGGGTCTGCGCCCGCAGCGCCTGGCGAATCGCCTCGATCGTGTGGGGGCTGGTATCGGGCCCCTGCAGGAACCGGCAGTTCCGGCCCAGAACCTCGTCCACCCCGTATCCCGTCTGCTCGGCGAACTTCTCGCTGACGTAGATCATCGGGTTGTCCGGCAGGCTCGGGTCGGAGATGACCACGCTCATCTCCATCTCGTCATCCTCCAGAAGCGTCCGAAGATCGGAAACGCTTTCGCGGGCGTCCATCATCGCAGGTCCTTTCACTGCCCGTTCATTCGACGTTCATTTAGCACGTCCACCGGCGCGCGCCAGTGACGGTTCTGCGACCGCGGGTCACGTTCGCCCCGCCGCCATCACGCAAAGCAGTTCGAACATGATCGACACGCCAAGGAAGGCGGTGCCGCCGGAGGCGTCGAAGGGCGGCGAGACCTCCACCATGTCGGCGCCGACGATGTCCAGGCCGGCCAGTTCGCGACAGACCTGCAGGGCCTGGTAGCTGTTCGGCCCGCCTACCTCGGGCGTGCCGGTGCCCGGCGCAAAGGTTGGATCGACGAAATCGATATCAAAGCTGACGTAGGTGGGCCCGGACCCGGCGATCTCGCGCGCCTCGGTCATCACGTCCGGGATGCCGCGGTCGAAGACCTCCTCGATGGTGATCAGGCGGATGCCGTTCGCACGGGCGAAATCGCGGTCCTCGGTATCGTACATGGTGCCGCGCAGGCCGATCTGGACCACGCGCGCGGGATCCAGCAACCCCTCCTCCACGGCGCGCCGGAAGGGCGTGCCGTGTGTATACATCGTGCCGCCGAAGTAGGAATGGAACAGGTCGGTATGGCTGTCGAAATGCACCATGCCCAGGGGACGCTCCGAGGCCAGCGCACGCAGCACCGGCAGCGACGTCAGGTGATCGCCGCCCGCCGTCAGCGGCCGGATCCCCGCGCCTGCCCCCCGGGTGTAGAAGGCGGTGATCCGCTCCATCGAATCGGGGATATCCGCGGGGTTGGGCCCCACGTCACCCAGGTCGGCGCAGTTGACGGCCTCGAAGGGGCGCAGCCCGCTGACCGGGTGCTGCGCGCGGATCATGGTCGAGGCGTCGCGCAACTGCCGTGGCGCGTGCCGGGGGCCGGGCCGGTTGGTCGTGCCCGAGTCCCAGGGCACGCCGATCAGCCCGATCTGCACCTCGGCAAACCGGTCGTGCCCGGGCGGCACGTGCGGCAGGCGCATGAATGTCGGGACCCCGGCGAAGCGCGGCAATTCGAAGCCGGACACGGGTTTGAAGTAGTCATCGCTCATTTCGGCTCTCCCAATCGTTTGCGCGCGGTCACGGGCCCGTCCCCCTGCGCCGCGATCCTGTCGGTGGCCGCGGCCAGGGGCTCGAACGCCACCGCCATATCCCGCGCGTTGGCGTGCAGCAGCATTTCCGGCGCGGCCACCCAGGCCACGTGCCCCTTCCAGAACAGCAGGTCCCCGCGGCGCAGCGGTGCCTCCGCGGGCAGCGGCGTGCCCAGACGGGCCTCCTGCTGGTCGCTGTCGCCGGGGCAGGCGATCCCGCAGGCCAGGCAGGCGGCCTGCACAAGCCCCGAACAGTCCAGCCCGAAGCCCGAGTTGCCCCCCCAGTGGTAGGGCGTGCCGAGGAAACGCTCCGCCACCGCGACCGGGTCGGTCTCGTACCGCTCGATCGCGCGCAGGTGGGCGAAGGGGACGAAGACGGCCCCGCCGGCCTGCGCCGCTGCCCGGCCGGGCGCCAGGCGCGTCACCTCGGCCCACCGGCCGTCTTCATGCAACGCCCGGACGCACAGCTGCGTGCCGAAGGAGACCGGCTCGATCTCGGCGCTGTTCTTGAGCGCGGCCGCACCGGCAAGGTAGCTCTGCCGCGCGGCGACCACGTGGGTCATGGGCCCCGGATCCGGGCCAAGGGCATCGGCCTGCATGTAGCCGACATAACCGTCCCGCTCGGCAAAGCCGAAAGCCCAGCCCGCGCCCTCCTCAAGTACGCGGAAGGGTTCGTGCAGCACCAGTTCGCGGTCGCGCCGCCGGCCCTCCGGCTCGGCCCGGTCGAGGAGCGGCGCCACCGCCCGGCAAACCCGGCGGCGGATCCCTTCGGTATAATGGCCCGCCGCGACGCGGCCCCGGAGCCCGGCATGGGCGACACGGCCATTTGCTGGCGTATCGCGCCGGTCCATCAGAGGTTCAGAGCCTGCGGCAGGGCCTCCAGCAAGGCGCGTCCGCCCATCCCCACGCCACCCTTGGGGCGGGCCGGCCGCGCCTCGGGCTGCCAGCCGTAGATGTCGAAATGGGCATAGCGCGTCTGCCCCGCGAAGCGACGCAGGAACAGCGCCGCCGTGATCGCCCCGGCGAAACCGCCCCCCGGCGCGTTGTCCAGATCGGCGATCGCGGGCTCGATCATCGCCTCGTAGGGCGCATGCAGGGGCAGGCGCCACACCGGATCGGCGGCGGCCGTGCCGCCCATGTCGATGGCCTGCGCCAGTTCCCCGTCGTCGGTGAAATAGGGCGCGATATCGGGCCCCAGGGCCACCCGCGCCGCGCCGGTCAGCGTCGCCATCGAGATCATCAGGTCCGGGTCCGCCTCGGCCCCGTAGGTCAGCGCGTCGGCCAGCACCAGCCGCCCCTCGGCGTCGGTGTTGTTGACCTCGACCGTCCTGCCGTTGCGGGCGGTCAGGATGTCACCAGGGCGCACCGCGGCACCGCTCACCGCATTCTCGACCGCCGGGACCAGAACGCGCAGCCGCACCGGCAGGTCAAGCGCCATGATCATCCGCGCCAGCCCGAGGACGGTGGCGGCGCCGCCCATGTCCTTCTTCATCAGGCCCATGTTGCCCGCGGGCTTGAGATTCAGCCCGCCGGTATCGAAACACACGCCCTTGCCCACGAGGGTCAGCAGCGGGCCGCGCGCGCCCCAGGTCATGTCGATCAGCCGGGGCTCGGCCACCGCGGCCCGGCCGACGGCATAGACCATCGGGAAATTCCCGGTCAGCAGGTCCCCGCCGCGCACCGAGGTCATGTCCGCCCCGAACCGCGCGGCAAGGTCCGCGCAGGCGGATTCCAGTTCGTCCGGCCCCATGTCGGAGGCCGGGGTATTGATCAGATCCCGGGTCAGAGCCTCGCCCGCCGCGATCGCCTCCAGCCGGGCGGCGTCCACGCCCTCGGGCGCGACCAGCCGCGCCTTCGCCGGGCTTTGCGCGCGATACCGCTCGAAGGCATAGCCCGCCAGCAGCCAGCCCAGCGATTCCTCCTGCGCGCGGGCGGGGTCCAGCCCCTCGAAACGGTAGGTCGCCTCGGGCAGGGCCGCCGCGGCGGCGGCCAGGTGAAACCGCCCGCGCGCCCGGGCCGCGGCCGTGCCGTAGCCGGCCACCGCCAGGGCCAGCCCGCCGTCCCGGTCGGGCACGGCCAGGGTGCTGCCCAGCTTGGCCGAAAAGCCCGTCCGCTCCACCCAGAGGCGCACCGGGTCCGGCTGGCTGGTGGCCCAGTCGGTAAGGGCCTCCTGCTCGACGATGTGCAGGGGAATGGCCTCGGCGTCCGGTGCGGCGAAGGTAAGATCCATGGCGCTTGCCCTTTCCTCTGGTCGCGTTATCCCAGACTAGCCGCCCGTACCGTGCCTGCAAGCCGTCAAATGGGGGGCTCGCACCCCTCCCATACCTCGGTGAGGGAGCGTTCCCCCACGCGCATCAGCCGCGACAGCGTCGCCGCCAGCCCCACGCGGTCCCCGGAATCGAGGCAGGCGACCACGTCCGCGGCCACCCGCGTCAGCATCCGCAAGCCCATCTGATCGGCAATGGCGATCAGGCTGCGCACGCCCCGGCGCAGTTCCCGCCACTCGGCGCCGGCATAGCTGCGTTCGGCCTGCGTCAGGCGCAGCGCCAGTTCCTCCAGCGCCCGGCAGACGACGTTCTCGGCCCCGGACTCGCCAAGCTGCTCGTAAAGCTCCGCCAGGCGGGCGGCGTCCAGCCGCACCGCCTCGTCCTGTTTCAGCATTGTCACGCGTTCCACATCTCTCACCCCTCTCGGCCGCCCCGCACACCGGGCACCACCCTGCACGGGCGGGGTTCCCGTGCGGTTTCCTGCGACCCGGATTCTCATTCGAATTTCGAACGAATGCGCGGGATGCCCGGGCCAAACCCGCGGCCGCCGGGCGGCACCGGGCTGGGGCGTCACCAGGAGGCGGCAGATTTCTGGCCGAAGCCCCTTCCCTTGGGCCGGTGTCCGACGTAAACGCTCGGGGAATTTCAGGCCAAACGGGGACAGCCGCCGAGATGACCGAGATTCTTTCGCTTGCCGCAGACAACCTGCTTTCACCGATCGTCCTGTCTTTCGCCCTGGGGCTGGGCGCCGCATTGGCAAAATCCGATCTCTCGATTCCCGAAGCCGCGGCCAAGGCGCTGTCGATCTACCTGCTTTTCGCCATCGGCTTCAAAGGCGGGGTCAGCGTGGCCGACCACGGCGTCGACCTGACCCTCGGGCTGTCTCTGGTCGCCGGCGTGGTGCTTTCGGCGCTTCTGCCGCTGATCGCCTTCGCGCTGTTGCGCGCGATCTCGCGCATGGACAGCCTGAACGCCGCGGCGGTGGCCGGGCACTACGGCTCGATCTCGATCGTCACCTTCGTGGCGGCGTCCTCGATCCTGGAAAGCCGCGGCATCGGCTCCGAAGGCTACATGGTGGCCGTGGCCGCCGCGATGGAGGCGCCGGCGATCCTCGCGGCGCTCTGGCTGGTCTCGCGCGGCGAGGGCGGCGGGCGCATGGATCCCGGCCTCTACCGCGAGATCATGCTGAACGGCTCGATCGTGCTGTTGCTGGGCGCCTTCGCGATCGGCTGGATCACGGGCCCCGAGGGGCTGGCGCAGATCGACAGTTTCATCGTGGCCCCGTTCAAGGGCGTGCTGTGCCTGTTCCTGCTGGACATGGGGCTGGTCGCCGGCCGCGGCATGAAGAAGGGGCGCGACGCGCTCGGGACCGGTAGCCTCGTCTTCGGGATCGCGATGCCGCTGATCGGCGGTGCCGCGGGGCTTCTGGCGGCGCTGGCCCTGGGCCTGTCCACGGGCGGGACGGTGCTGCTGATGACGCTGTCGGCCTCGGCCAGCTACATCGCTGTCCCGGCGGCCATGCGGGTCGCCCTGCCCGAGGCCAACCCCTCCATCTACCTCACGCTGTCGCTCGGCGTGACCTTCCCCTTCAACCTGACCCTGGGCATTCCGATATATCTGGCAGCGGCCCAGGCCCTGACAGGAGGCTGACATGCAGACCCACAAGGCAAAGCGCGTGGAAATCGCGATCGAGAAGGTCATGCAGGAGCGGCTGACCGACGCCCTGCAGGAGGCGGGCGTGAAGGGCTATACCGTCCTGCCCGTCTTCGGCGGCGCGGGGCGGTCGGGCGAATGGAGCCGATCTGGCCAGATCAGCCGCGCCGAGGGCATGGCCCTGGTCGTCTGCATCATCCGGCCCGAACGGCTGGACGCGCTGCTCGAGGCGGCCTTCACCGTGGTGGAGCGCCACATCGGGGTCGTCTGCGTGACCGACTGCGAGGTGCTGCGCGCCGAGCGGTTCTGATCCGGCGCCCCGCGCACCCCGGGCCGCGCCGGCGTCAGCGCAGGACCTTGTCGCGGGGCCATTCCAGCGCGTAATCCAGGATGATCTCGCGGGTGACCCCGGAAGACAGGTCGAAGGCCCAGGCAAGCACGCCCCGCTTGTCGGCCACGTCCACTGTGTCGGGCCGCGGCTGCGCGGACCACGCGATCTCAAGCGCCTCCTGTTCGGAATAGGGCACGCGATCGATCAGCCGCACCGGCCAGGTCTCGCCGGTGAGGTTCTCCACCTCGATCCGCACGCGCTCTGTCACCTCGTTGGCGGTGGTGACGATGCCGCGTTCGCCTTCCGCGCGGTCCAGAACCGTCCGCCGCAGCCGCACCCCCTCGATCGGGCCGAAGGACAGCGCCGCCTCGGCGCCGGCGGGGATGATCTCCAGCGGGCGCTTGCCGATGAACCGGCCGTCCAGGTAGAAGCTGGCCTCGCGCGCCGGCAGGATCAGTTCGCCGCTGTCGTTGGTGACCTCGGCCATCAGATAGGCGTGCGCGTCGTAAAGCGGCACCGCGCGCGCCCGCAACGTGGCCGCCATGTCCAGGCGGCCAAGCGCCAGGCGGACCCGGTCGGCCCCCGACGCCACCGAGACGGGGCTGGGATAGGCGTAGGTCACCGAAAGCCCGTCGAAGCTGGCCTCGGCCTGTTCCACCATCATCGGCTCGGGCGCGGCGCGCAGGCCAAGGACGGCCGCGCCCGCGTCCCCGCGGCGGGGCTCGGGCGGCTCCTCGATCCGGCGCAGAAGCGGCGGAACCTCGCTGGGATGGGTGCGTTCGCTGGGCCGCACGGTGGAGAGGGTCAACGCGACGTCGCGCCAGTTCTCCCCCGTGGCCTGACGCACGAAGGCGCCGCGCTCCAGCGAAACGACCCCGGCCTCGCGGTCAAGCCGCAGGTCGTAGACCGGCTGCCAGCCCGCCTGGCGAATGTTGTAGGTCACCGTCACCGTGCCCTCGGATGCCTCCCCGGCCGTCACGGCAACGGCCAGCATGGCGCGTTCCTTGTCCTCGGGCACCAGGGCGCGCAGCGCCTGCCGGGCCTTTTCGAGTTCCGCGCGCAGGTCCTCAAGATCGCGGTCGGCCTCTTCGGCCCGGCGGCCTGCGTCAAGCGCGGCACGTTTCGCTGCAAGGGTTTCCTCGCCGATCATGGCGGAAAGATCGCGCAGGCCGGAGGGGTCCATGCCGGCCACGGCTTCGCCCGCGCCAAGGCTGGCCAGGAAATCCGCGCGCGTCTCGGCCGCGTCGGCCTCCAGCCGGATCGCCGCCACCTCGGCCCGCGCGTCGCGCAGTTCACGCTCCAGATCCTCAACCAGCGCACGGGCCGCGGCGACGGCGTCATCCGTCTTCTCGTCGCGGGGCGGCACGTAGTCGTCGCGCGCCGTGACCCGGCCCATGCGCGCGCCTTCCACCGCCACGCGGACCGAGGCAAGCGGCGTGTCCCGCGGAAGATCGGCCAGGATCAACTCATGCTGGCCCGCCGGCGCCGAGAAGGGCACCTTTCGCGTGACGGTCGCCCCGTCCGGATAGAGGGTGACGGCGCTGACCGCGGAATCGAGCGGGATCTCCTCGGCCCAGAGCGCGGCCGGAAGCAGGGCGAGGACGACGGGCAGGATACGCATGGCAAACTCCTTGGGCGACGGTCGCGACGACTATCCGCCGCCGGCCGGCGGCTGACAAGGGGGCCCCCGGGAATCTGCGGATTCACGCCCTGCCGGTCAGCGCACCGGCCGGGCGCGCATCCGTGGGAACAGACAGGATAGATGCCGCCGGCGCGTCCCCCGGCGGCGCTGCTGCCCGGGGCACCGGCCCGGCGCTCACCCCTTCTTGAGCACCCGCTGGCCAAACGCCTCGGCGATCTGCACCGCGTTCAGCGCCGCGCCCTTGCGCAGGTTGTCCGAGACGCACCAGAGGTTCAGGCCGTTGTCGATGGTGGAATCCTGCCGGATGCGGCTGATGAAGGTGGCGAAATCGCCCACGCATTCAACCGGCGTGACGTAGCCGCCGTCCTCGCGCTTGTCGACGACCATCAGGCCCGGCGCCTCGCGCAGGATCTCGCGCGCCTCCTCCTCGTCGAGGTGATCCTCGAACTCGATGTTGATCGCCTCGGCATGGCCGACAAAGACCGGCACGCGCACGCAGGTGGCCGTGACCTTGATGGCCGGATCGACGATCTTCTTCGTCTCGGCCACCATCTTCCATTCCTCCTTGGTCGAGCCGTCCTCGAGGAAGACGTCGATATGCGGAATGACGTTGAAGGCGATCTGCTTGGGATAGACCTTGGGCGGCACCTCGTCGGTGGGGTTGTAGACGGCCTTGGTCTGGTCCCACAGTTCGTCGATGGCCTCTTTGCCGGACCCCGACACCGACTGGTAGGTGCTGACCACCACGCGCTTGATCGTGGCGCGGTCGTGCAGGGGCTTGAGCGCCACCACCATCTGCGCGGTCGAGCAGTTGGGGTTGGCGATGATGTTCTTCTTGGCGTAGCCCTCGACCGCCGCGGCGTTCACTTCCGGCACCACCAGCGGCACGTCGGGATCGTAGCGGTAGAGCGAGGAGTTGTCGATCACCACGCAGCCCGCCTCGGCCGCCTTGGGGGCGTATTTCTTGGTCGCGTCCGAGCCGATGGCGAACAGGGCGATGTCCCAGCCGGTGAAATCGAAGGCGTCGAGGTCCTTGGTCTTCAGCGTCTCGTCGCCGAAGCTGACCTCGGTGCCGAGGCTGCGGCGGCTGGCCAGTGCCGCGATCTCGTCCACGGGGAACTCGCGCTCGGCCAGGATGTTGAGCATCTCGCGCCCGACGTTGCCGGTGGCGCCCACGACGGCGACCTTGTAGCCCATCTCGGAAGACTCCGTTTCTCACTGCGTTCGCGGGGTCATACCGCAGCGCAGCATGAAATGAAAGGCGATTCCCCCGCGTCCGCCCGTTACCCGCCCCCGCCGGCGATCAGCGCATCCACATGCGCCGCGGCGCTGGCCGCCAGGGCCTCCAGGTCGTAGCCGCCCTCCAGCGAGGAGACGAGCCGCCCGCCGCAATGGCGCGCCGCAAGGTCGCACAGCGCCCCGGTGACCCAGGTGAAATCGTCCTCCTCCAGCATCAGCCCGGCCAGCGGGTCGGCGCGATGCGCGTCGAACCCCGCCGAAACCAGGATCAGTTCCGGGTCGAAGGCCGCGACCGCGGGGAGGATCCGCTCCTCCCAGGCGGCCCGGAACGGCCCGCTGCCGTCCCCGTCGCGCAGCGGCACGTTCAGCACGTTGCCGTGCGCGCCGGTCTCGTCCGGGGCGCCCGTGCCGGGGAAAAGCGGCATCTGGTGCGACGAGGCGAAGAAGGCGCGCGCCTCGTTCCACAGAAGATCCTGCGTGCCGTTGCCGTGGTGGACGTCGAAATCGACGACCGCCACCCGCGCCAGCCCGTGCCGTTCCAGCGCATGCCGCGCGGCGATCGCCACGGTCCCGAACAGGCAGAACCCCATGGCCCGGGCGGCCTCGGCATGATGGCCCGGGGGCCGGCACGCGACGAAGGCATTGGCGGCCTCGCCTTCCAGCACCATGTCCACCGCCCGGATCGCGCCCCCCGCCGCGCGCAGCGCGGCATCCAGCGAGCCCGGCGACATCCAGGTGTCGGGATCCAGCTGCACCGCCCCTTCCGCGGGCGCCGCGCCGCGCACGGCGTCGATATGGCGTGGCGGATGGGCCAGGCGCAGGTCCGCGTCGGTTGCCAGGGGCGCCGCGACCCGTGTCAGCGCCCGGGATTGCAGCGCGTCGCGCACATGCTCCAGCCGCGCCACCCGCTCGGGGTGACCGGGGGGCGTGACGTGGTTCAGGCAGTCGTCGTGGGTGATGAGGGCTGTGGTCATCGTACTCCTCCGGGTCCTGAGCGAAGACAAACCCGAAACGCCCCGCCTGTCCAGAGCGGGCTTGCCGCCCCGCCCCCCGCGTGCAAGGCTGGCCCCATGGACCAGGAGATTTTCGAAGTCCCTCAAAAGACCGAGGAATTCCTGCGCGGGATCCTGGGCGACCTGGAGGGCTTCCTGGGCGTCCTGCTGCGGCCCTGGGTGGGGTATCAGCTGGCCATCGCCGCGGGGCTCTTCCTGCTGGCCTGGGGCATCGCGCGTGTCGCGCGGCCGCGCATGCATGCCTGGATGCGCAGCCGCGCGGGCTGGCCCAAGTGGCGCATCCGCATCCTGGTGCTGATCCACCGGCGGCTTCGGCTGATCATCTTCGTGGCGCTCATCTGGCTGGTGATCTGGGTGATGCGCGATGTCACCTGGCCCAGCCGGACCTACGTGCTGGACATCATCGGCAAGCTGTCCCTGGCCTGGCTGGTGATCGCGCTCAGCACCCGGCTGATCCTCAACGGGCTGGTCCGCGCGGTGGTGCGATACGCCGTCTACATCTGGGTCGCGCTCAGCATCCTCGGCCTCACCGAGGCGACCCGCGACCTGCTGGAACGCGCAGCGATCGAACTGGGCGAGACGCGCCTGTCGCTCTGGCTGATCCTGCAGGGGCTCGTGGTCGTCGCGGTGCTGCTGTTCCTGGCGCGCTTCCTGTCGCGGGCCTCGGCCCGGCAGGTGCGCCGCAACAAGGACATCTCGCCCTCCATGCAGGAACTGGTGGTCAAGGTCCTGCAGGTGGTGTTCTACGCCGCCGCCTTCCTGGTGGGCCTGCGGATCGTGGGCGTGGACCTGACCGGGCTGGCCGTGCTGTCGGGCGCGATCGGCGTCGGCCTGGGCTTCGGCCTGCAAAAGGTCGTCTCGAACCTGGTCTCGGGGCTCATCATCCTGATGGACAAGTCGGTCAAGCCGGGCGACGTGATCTCGATCGGCGAAACCTTCGGATGGATCCAGCGGCTGGGGGCGCGCTACGTCTCGATCACCACCCGCGACGGCAAGGAGTTCCTGATCCCCAACGAGGACCTGATCACCGGCCAGGTGGTGAACTGGTCGCATTCCAACGACTACGTGCGGCTGGATATCTATTTCGGCACCGCCTACGGCAACGACCCCCACAAGGTGCGCAGGGTGGCCCGCGAAGCGGCCGCCGGCGTGGACCGGGTGCTCAGCCAGCCGCGCCCGCCGGTCTGCCACATCGTGGGCTTCGGCGATTCGTCGGTGAACTACATCCTGCGGTTCTGGATCACCGATCCGACCGGCGGGCTGACGAACATCCGCGGCAACGTCTTCCTGGCCCTCTGGGACGCGTTCAAGGAAAACGATATCGCCATCCCCTTCCCGCAGCGCGAAGTCACCGTGCTGGAAGGCTCCACCCTGATCACCCGCGAAAACGGCGCGGCGCCGGACACCTCGGCGGAATGATCCGCCGCCGCTGCTTCATTGAAATGTCACCGGGCGCTTGCTACCTTGGAGACATGCCCGGCACCGGGGCACAGGCCGGTGTGCAACGAAGGAGGACAATGTCCTGTCTTTTACGGCTGACGCGGCAAGAGCCGCCAACCAGGGGGCGTCGATGGCGGCGCCCGTGAACAGCATTACGAGCGAAGACCAGCTTCAACTCGTGCTCTCCTCACTTTCCGAAGACAAGGCCGAAGATGTCGTGCAGATCGATCTGCGCGGAAAATCCGCCATGGGCGATTACATGGTGATCTGCTCGGGCCGGTCCTCGCGCCAGGTCTCGGCGATCTCGGAAAAGCTGGCCGACCGGCTCAAGCATGACCTAGGCGTGCTGGCGCGGGTCGAGGGCAAGGAGACGGCGGACTGGGTCCTGATCGACACCGGCGACGTCATCGTGCACGTCTTCCGCCCCGAGGTGCGCGAGTTCTATCAGCTCGAAAAGATGTGGCTGCCCACCCGGGACGCTGCCGCCGCCTCGACCTGAATGCGTCTTCACGTCTGCGCCGTTGGCCGGGCCCGTGCCGGCCCGGAGCGTGACCTGACCGACGACTACCTGGACCGGGCCGGCCGGACTGGCCGGGCCCTTGGCCTGGGCCCCGCGCAATTGCACGAGGTCGAGGACCGCAAGGGCGGCGGCATGGCGGCCGAGGCCGGTCTGCTGGAACGGGCCATTCCCCGGGGCGCGGCGCTGGTCGCGCTGGACGAGCGCGGCAAGACCCTGACATCCCCCCGGTTCGCGGACCGGATCGCGCGCTGGCGCGACGAGGGCCGCAGCGACCTGGCGTTCGTCCTCGGCGGGGCCGACGGCCTGGCACCGCCCCTGCGAGAGCGGGCCGATCTGTCCCTTTCCTTCGGGCCGATGGTCTGGCCGCACCTGCTGGCGCGGGTCATGCTGGCCGAACAGATCTACCGCGCCGTCACCATCCTGGCCGGAACCCCCTATCACCGCAGCTGACGGGGCGCTTCTTGCGCTTCACCCCGGCGCGGCGAACCGCTAGAAGGGCCGCGACGCTACAGGAGGCACCATGAGCAGCACCCCCAAACCCGTTGTCCTGTGCATTCTCGACGGTTGGGGCCTGTCGGAGGACACCGCGGCCAACGCGCCCCATCTCGCCAGGACCCCGACCTTCGACCGCCTGATGGCCACCTGCCCGCATGCCACCCTCGTCACCCACGGGCGGGACGTGGGGCTTCCCACCGGCCAGATGGGAAATTCCGAGGTTGGCCACACCAACATCGGGGCGGGCCGCGTGGTGGCGATGGACCTGGGCCAGATCGACCTGGCCATCGAGGAGGGCACCTTCTTCGAGAACGACGCGCTGCAGCGCTTCATCCAGCGGCTGCGGGGCACGGGCGGCACCGCGCATCTGATGGGCGTGGTCTCGGACGGCGGCGTGCACGGGCATATCGATCATGTCCTCGCCGCCGCGCAGGTGATCGCGGACGCCGGCGTTCCGGTGGCCCTGCATGCCGTGACCGACGGGCGCGACGTGCTGCCCCGATCGGCCCGGACCTATTTCCAGAGGCTGGAAGAGGGCCTGCCGCGGACCGCCCGGATCGCCACCGTCACCGGCCGCTACTACGCCATGGACCGCGACAACCGCTGGGACCGCGTGCAGGAGGCCTACGAGGCCATGATCAAGGGCCGGGGGCTGCACGCCGCGGACGCCCGCACGGCGGTGACCAACGCCTATGCCCGTTCCGAATCCGATGAGTTCGTCGCGCCCACGGCGATCGGCGACTATGCCGGCGCGCGGGACGGCGACGGGTTCTTCTGCCTCAACTTCCGCGCCGACCGCGCCCGCGAGATCCTGCGCGCCGTGGGCGAGCCCGGCTTCGACGCCTTCGAGACCGGCCCGCGCCCCGACTGGGCCGCGCTTCTGGGCATGGTGGAATATTCCGAGGCCCACAACGCCTGGATGGACGTGGTCTTTCCGGCGCGCACGATCGTGAACACCCTGTCGGAATGGGTGGCCGGGCAGGGCGGCCGCCAGTACCACATCGCCGAGACCGAGAAGTACCCGCATGTCACCTTCTTCCTCGCCGGCGGCAAGGAGGCGCCCGAGCGCGGCGAGGACCGCTACATGGCGCCCAGCCCCAAGGTGGCGACCTACGACCAGCAGCCCGAGATGTCCGCCGGGGAGGTGACGGAGCACCTGACCGCGGCGATCCGGGACGACTACGACCTGATCGTGGTCAATTACGCCAACCCCGACATGGTGGGCCACACCGGCGATCTGAAGGCCGCGATCGCCGCCTGCGAGGCGGTCGACACGGGCCTCGGCCGGGCGCTCGACGCGCTTGGCGATGCCGGCGGCGCCATGATCGTCACCGCCGACCACGGCAACTGCGAGACGATGGTCGACCCGGAAACGGGCGGGCCGCACACCGCGCATACGCTGAACCCCGTGCCCGTGATCCTGGTGGGCGGGCCCCCGGGCGCCCGCCTGCGCGACGGCCGCCTGGCCGATCTGGCGCCCACCCTTCTGGCCCTGATGAACCTGCCGCAACCGGCCGAGATGACCGGCGAGAGCCTGATCGAATGATGCTGCGCGCCCTGCTCCTGGCGCTGGCGCTCGCCGCTCCGGCCGCGGCCCAGCCCCCCGATCCCGGCGCCGCGGCCCAGGCCGCCGCCGAGCGGCTGGAGCGGGCGGCCCGAAAGCTCGACGCGGCCCGCGGCGCGCGCAACCGCGTCAAGGCGCTGACGGAGACCATTCGCGCCTACGAGGACGGGCTGCGCGCCATGCGCGAGGGCCTGCGCCGGGCCGCCATCCGCGAACAGGCGCTGACCCGCGAGCTGAACGCCCGCGAGGACGAGGTCGCGCGCCTGCTCGGTGTGCTGATGAGCATGGGCGAAAGCCCCGCCCCCGTGCTCTTGCTGCATCCGGCCGGGCCCAAGGGCACGGCGCGCTCGGGCATGATCCTGGCCGACGTTGCCCCGGCGCTCAACGACCGCGCAGCGGGCCTGCGCCGCAAGCTCGAAGAGGTCGGCGTGCTGCGTGCCCTGCAGGAAAGCGCCGCCGGCCAACTGGAGGAAGGGCTGGTCGGACTGCAAAAGGCGCGCACGGCTCTCAGCCAGGCCATCGCGGACCGCACGGACCTGCCCCGCCGCTTTACCGAGGACCCGGTCAAGACCGCCCTGCTGGTCGCCTCGGCCGAGACGCTGACCGGCTTCGCCAGCGGGCTGAGCAAGATCGCCGAGGACGAGGCACCCGGCAGCCTGCCCGACATCACCGACCGCAAGGGGGATCTGCCCCTGCCCGTCCAGGGCCGCATCCTGCGCCGCGCGGGCGAGGCGGACGCCGCCGGAATCACCCGCCCCGGTCTGCTGGTGGCCACCCGCCCCCGGGCGCTGGTCACGACCCCCACCGCGGCCACCCTGCGCTATCGCGGGCCGCTTCTGGACTACGGCAAGGTCGCCATCCTTGAACCGCAGGCCGGGATTCTTCTGGTCCTCGCCGGCCTCGATGTGGTCTACGGGAAGGCGGGCGAGGTCCTGCCGGGCGGCAGCCCGGTGGGCCTGATGGGCGGCACGGCCGCGGGCGAGGGCGAGGTCCTGCCGACGCGAACGGGCGCGGAGGGTGCGGAACGCAGCGAAACGCTCTATATAGAGGTGCGGGAAAACAACACGCCGGTCGACCCGGACCAGTGGTTCAAGACAGACGAGGAAGACTGACCCATGAAGAAATTCCTGATGGCCGCCGCCGCCGGCACGCTGGCCGGGATCGTCGTGACCACGCAGGTGGCCGCGCCGTTGCTGGCGCAGGAAGCGGCGAAGAACACCGACGTCTACGAACAGCTCGACCTGTTCGGGGACATCTTCGAGCGCATCCGCTCCAACTACGTCGAGGAGGTCGACGAGGGCGAGCTGATCGAGGCCGCGATCAACGGCATGCTCACCTCGCTCGATCCGCACTCCAGCTACCTCAGCCCCCAGGATGCCAAGGACATGCGGGTGCAGACCCGCGGCGAGTTCGGCGGGCTGGGCATCGAGGTCACGCAGGAGGACGGCTTCGTCAAGGTCGTCTCGCCGATCGACGGCACCCCGGCCGACAACGCCGGCGTCGAGGCGGGGGATTTCATCACCCACGTGGACGGCGAGAGCGTGCTGGGCCTGACGCTGGACGAGGCGGTGGAGATGATGCGCGGCCCGGTGGGCAGCGAGATCGTCATCACCGTCGTGCGCGAAGGCCGCGACGAACCCTTCGACGTCTCGATCATCCGGGACACGATCAAGCTGACCGCCGTGCGCGCCCGCACCGAACAGGAAGCCGTGGTCCTGCGCGTGACCACCTTCAACGACCAGACCTTCAAGAACCTCGAAAACGGGCTGGCCGAACAGGTCGAGGAGGCCGGCGGCTGGGAAAACGTCCCCGGCATCGTGGTGGACCTGCGCAACAACCCCGGCGGGCTTCTCACCCAGGCGATCAAGGTCGCCGATGCCTTCCTCGAGAAGGGCGAGATCGTCTCGACCCGGGGCCGCAACCTGCAGGACGGGGAACGCTTCAACGCCACCGCCGGCGATCTGACCAACGGCAAGCCGATGGTGGTGCTCATCAACGGTGGCTCGGCCAGCGCGTCCGAGATCGTCGCCGGCGCGCTCCAGGATCACCGCCGCGCCATCGTCGTGGGCACCAAGAGCTTCGGCAAGGGCTCGGTCCAGACGGTCATGCCGCTCAGGGGCGACGGGGCGATGCGCCTGACCACGGCGCGGTACTACACCCCCTCGGGCCGCTCGATCCAGGCGCTCGGCATCTCGCCCGACATCGTCGTGCCGCAACCGGCCACGCGGCCCGAAGCCGAGGACGAGGAAGAGGATGATACGCCCTCCTCGCTCCGCGGCCGCTTCGAGGCGGATCTGCGCGGCAGCCTGGACAACGACAGCCTGTCCGAGGACGAGGTCCGCCAGATCAAGGAGGATCGCGAGAAGGCCGAGAAAGCGGCGAAGCTGCGCGAGGAGGACTACCAGCTCGCCTATGCCATCGACGTCTTGCGCGGGCTTTCGGCGCTGGAGCAGGCGAAGTAGGCCACGGCACGCAGCACGAAACCAACCCCCGAGGCATGCGCAACCCGCGCATGCCTCTTTTTTCGCGGGCAGACCGTGTCCGGGGTGCGGTCAGGACAGGCGCGACACGCCCCGCTGCCCGCGCGCCGTCGCCGTGTTGACCGACGGCGATACGGCGATCGCGGAGAGCACCAGGATCGCCGCGGCACCCTCGCGCAGGCCGAAGGCTTCGGAGAAGCCCAGCCATCCCACCACGATCATCGTCGGCAGTTCCACCGCCCCGGCCGCCGAGGCGCGCGCCGGCCCGACGGTCGGCGCGGTGAGAATGTACAGAAGCTGCGGCACCGTCGCCGTCATCAGGCCGAGCCCCAGAAGCGACAGCCAGACCGATTCGTCCGCCGGAAGCAGCGCGGCCGGGTCGGTCGCGGCCACGGCGGGCAGCAGGCCCACCACCGCGCCCAGCACGGTACAGCCCAGCCGCTCCATCGTGGTCAGCCGCGGCACCATGGCACTGATCGCCACGATCATCAGCCCGAAGAAGCAGGGCGCCGGCAATGCCCAGAGCAGCGACAGGGGATCGAGCGGCCCGCTTTCTCCGCCCATCATCAGCGCCGCCGCGGCCAGGACGGCGGCGCAGGCCGCCCAGGCCCGCAGCCCCGGCCGCACGCCCAGAAGCGCCCAGGCGAAGAGCACCGCGAAGGCGGGATAGGACATGTAGATCACCCCCGCCGCCGCGATCGAGTTGCTGCCCACCAGTTGCAGGTAGCCGGTCCAGCCCAGCCCCATCAGTGCGCCGCTGCCGATCAGCAGCAGCGCCTGCCCGCGCTTGGCCCGGCTCCGGGGCAGGAACGGCAGCGCGACGAAGGCGGTGAAGGCATAGCGGTAGAAGGCGATCGCGGCATCCGGCAGGCCCTGCGCCTGCAACTCGCGCGCAAACCCCGGCACCAGCCCGAAGCAGACAGAGGCCAGCACCAGTATCAGCGTGGCGACGCGCGGATCGGCCGTGACGGCAAGGTGTCTGGAGGGCTGTAGTCTCATACCCCGGACCTATGCCAAATCGGCCGTGCGCGGTAATTCCGAGTTTTCACGTGCAGCATGAAATGATTTCATGGGCCCATGCTGCCCCGCCTGACCACCAATCACCTCGCGCTGCTGGCCACCCTGGCCGAAACCGGCACGGTGGGCGCGGCCGCGCGGCGGCTGGGGCTGACACAGTCCGCCGCGTCCCACCGCCTGCGCGAGGCCGAGCGCCGCGCCGGCGCGGCGCTGGTGGTGCGCCGGGCGAACGGCGTGCGCCTGACCGACGAGGGCGAGCGCCTGGCCAGTTTCGGCACGCGCTTTCTGTCCGAACTGGCCCGGATCGAGCAGGACATCGACGCCGGCCGGGGACGCACCGTGGTGCGCCTCGGGCAGGCCACCTACAACCGCTACCACTGGCTGCCGCCCTTCCTGGATCACGCCCGCACCGTGGCGCCGGACCTCGACATCGACCTTTACGGCGGCGCCACCCAGCGCCCGCTCGCCTCCTTGCTGGAGGGGGCGGTGGACGTCTCCACCGTCTATACCCGGCCCCGCCCCTCGCGCCGGTTCAAGTGGCGCCGGCTGGGCCCCGATCCGCTGGTCGCGGTCATGGCCCCCGACCATCCGCTGGCCGGCGCCGACCATGTCACCTCCGAAATGCTGAGTGACGCGCGGCTCTATCTCTATCCCTTCGCGGACGAGCCCGGCTTCGAATGGGAGGCGCTGCTCGGCCCCACCACCGCGCCCTTCCGCAACCTGTCGGTCATGCCCACGCCCGAGGCGGTGGTCGATCTGCTGCGCGCGGGTTTCGGGGTCAGCTTTTTCAGCCGATGGGCCATCCAGCCGGAACTGGCCGCCGGCGCGCTGGTGGCGCGGCCCATCGGCGACCGGGGCATTTCACTGGACTGGTGGGCCGTCACCCGCGCGGACGACGACGCCACATCGCCGGCGGCGCGGCTGGTGGCGTGTTTCCTGTCCTGGGTCGAAAGCCCCGGTCGCGGCTTCGCCACCCTCGGCTTCGACGCGAGCTGACGCAGGCTTTTCATTGCATGGGCGCGGCATCTGGGAAATCCTGCCGCGCATGAGTGCCCTCGCCCACGCCCCAAGCGACCCGCGCCCCGCCGGACCGGCCTACCGCGCCGCCGTGCTCACGCTGGTGGCGCTCGGGGTGGGGGCGCTGGCGTCGCTGGCGGCGATCGGCCTGACGGACGCGGTGCTCTGGCTCAACGACGCGCTGCTGATCTCGCCGCGGACACGGGTCCAGATCGAGGGCCGCGATCACCTGGTGCAACTGGCCACGGTCGCGGTGCCAGCGGCGGGCGGGCTGCTGGTGGCCGCGCTCCTGCGCCTCGCCGCCCCCGAGGGCCGGCCCCTGGGCCCGCCCGACGTGATCCGCGCGGTGCAGTTCGAACGCCCCCTGCCCTCGTTGCAGGGCGGCATGGCCTCGACGCTGGCGGCGATGATCTCGCTGGGGTTCGGCGCCTCGGTCGGCCAGTACGGGCCGATGGTCTATCTGGGCGCGATGCTGGGCGGGCTGGTGCGCCGGCTGCGGCTGCGGGTGCCCAACCTGCCGTCGATCGCGGTGGCCTGCGGCGTGGCCGCGGCGATCTCCACCGCCTTCAACGCCCCCATCGCGGGGCTGGTCTTCGCGCACGAGGTGGTGCTGCGGCACTGGTCCACCCAGTCCTTCGCCCCGACCACGGTAGCCGCGGCCATCGGCTATGTCTTCGCCAATGTCATCTTCCAGCGCCCCGCACTGTTCCTGGTGAAGTTCGAGGGCGTCCAGCACGGCTACGAATTCGCGCTCTTTGCGGTGCTGGGGCTGCTGGCGGCGGCGCTGGCCATCGCCTTCATGCGGCTCCTGCTGTGGGTCGCGGCGCAGGCGCCGCGCAGCGGCATCCCCGCGCTTCTGCGCCCGGCCGCCGCGGGCCTGGCCGTCGGGCTGACGGCGCTGTGGCTGCCCGACGTGCTGGGAATCGGCAAGGAGGTCCTGCGCTTCGCCACCATCGAGGGCGCTTTCGGCGCGGGGGAACTGGCCGTACTGGTGGCGGCCAAGCTGGCGCTGACGGCGCTCTGCATCGGTTTCGGGTTCGCCGGCGGCGTGTTCAGCCCCGCGCTGCTGATCGGCATTCTGTCGGGCGCGTTCTTCTGGACGATGCTCGATTCGACGGGGCTGGCCACATCGGGCGTCGCCGTCTACGCGATCTGCGGCATGATGGCGCTGACCAGCCCGGTGATCGGCGCGCCGCTGGCGACGATCCTCATCGTCTTCGAGCTGACGCGCAACTACGACATCACCATCGCGGCCATGGTCGCGGTGGTCTTTTCCAACATCCTCGCGCACCGGGTCTTCGGCCGGTCGCTCTTCGACGTGCAGCTCGCCCGGCGCGGCGCGGACCTGTCGGCGGGACGCGACCGCGCGCGGCTGACCGCGCTGAGGGTGCGCGACTACGTCATGGCCGACGCCCCCGTGGCACGGATCGACGCGGTGACGCCCGCCGCCCTGCGCCGGCGCCTGGCCGCCAGCGACTGGACCGAAGGCTATGTCACCGACGCCGAGGGACGTTTCCGCGGCGTGCTGCGCGCCGATGCCGCCGCCACGGGATGGGACGAGGCGCTGCACGCGCCCGCCCTGCAGTTCCACGAGGACACCACGGTGATGGAGGCGCTGCAGGCCCTGCGCGGCTTTCTGGGCGAGGCCGTGCCCGTCGTGCATCGCGGCGATGGCCGGCTGATCGGCGTCGTGTCCGAATCGGCGGTCATCGCGGCCTACCTGGACGTCTCCACCGCCCTGAGGCGCGAGGAAAATGCCGTTCTGTGATCCGCCACACCCCGCCCGCCGGTGGCGCCCCCGAAGCGCGCTGCCGATCCTGCTCGGCCTGCTCTGCACCCTGGCCGCGGCCGCCGGGGCCGATCCCCGGCCGCTGACCGTCGTCACCTGGGGCGGCGCCTATGCGCAGGCGCAGCGCGCCGCCGTCTTCGATCCCTTCACCAGGGCCACGGGCATCCCCGTGAAGGTCGTCCAGTACGCCGGCGACCCGGACAGCCTGCGCACCCGCGCCGCCGAAGAAGGCTGGGACGTCATCGACATGCTGGAACCCGCGGCGATCACCGGCTGCGAGGCGGGGCTGCTGCGCCGGCTGGACCACGCGGCGATCCTGGGCGATCTGCGCGCCGCGCGCCGCGATTTCGCGCCCGCGCGGCTGCGGCCCTGCTCGGTTCCCCAGAACGTCTTTGCCACCGTGATGGCCTATGACGACCGCGCCTTTCCGGGGGTCAAGCCGACGCGGATCGAGCACTTCTTCGACACCGCGCGCTTTCCGGGCAAGCGGGCCATCCAGAAAACCCCGGACGTGATCCTGGAATGGGCCATGCTGGCCGAGGGCGTGCCGCCGGCGCAGGTCTACGACCTGCTGAGCACCGATCGCGGCCTTCGGCTGGCCCTGCGCCGCCTGGAGGACCTGCGCGGCCACATCGTCTGGTGGGAGGAGGCCGGCGCGCCCGCCCGCCTGCTGGCCGCGGGCGAGGCCGTCATGGCCAGTGGCTACAACGGGCGCTTTTTCGCGGCCGCGCGCGACGGCGCGCCGCTGAGCGTGGTCTGGGACGGGCGCCTGATCGGCTACGAGGTCTGGGCGATCCCGGCCGCCTCGGATCAGCCGGCGGCGGCCCGGCGCTTCCTGCGCTACGCGACCCGACCGGCGCCCATGGCGCGGCTGGCCGAACGCATCCCCTACGGCCCGGCGCGGGACAGCGCGCTGGAGCGGATCGGGCTCTCCCCCGAGACCGGGATCCCGATGCGCGATCACCTGCCCAATGCGCCGCAGCACGGGCCGCGCAAGCTGGTGGCCGACAGCGAATGGTACAGCCACACCCGATCCCTGCGCGCCCGCCGGTTCCGCGAGTGGCTGGACGCCGGAGGGTGAGACGCGCTTGACCTTGCGCACGCACACCCCGACAGTGGCCGCGCAGTTCAAAAAAGGCCCCCGATGACCCCCGACGAGATCGAGACGCTTCCCTACCGGCCCTGCGTGGGCGTGATGATGGCCAACCGCGCGGGCAAGGTCTTCGCCGGTCAGCGCATCGACACCGCGGCGCCGGCCTGGCAGATGCCCCAGGGCGGCATCGACCGTGGCGAGACCCCGCGCGAGGCCGCCCTGCGGGAATTGCGCGAAGAGATCGGCGTACCCCCCGAACTGGTCAGCGTCGAGGCCGAAACCGAAGGGTGGCTGCGCTACGACCTGCCCCACGACATCGTGCCGCGCATCTGGAAGGGCCGCTTTCGCGGACAGGAGCAGAAATGGTTCCTCCTGCGCTTTCACGGCAGCGATTCGGATATCCAGATCGACACCGACCACCCCGAGTTCTCGCAGTGGCGCTGGCTGGATCCGAGCGATCTGCCCGCCTTCATCGTGCCTTTCAAGCGCCCGGTCTACGAACGGGTGCTGGCGGAATTCGGCGACCGGATCTGACCCCGAGGAACGCCCGGGCCCAGACAGCGTTGTGCCCTCTGAACACGCAAGAGGAGGACACGACATGCCCGACGCAGGATTGCCCATTTTCGACAAGACCGTGGACGAGACGAACGCCTGGCTCAACGAGGTGAGCGAGGCGACGGGCGCGTCCAAGCAGGAAGCCTACCACGTGCTGCGCGCGGGCCTGCACGCGCTGCGCGACCGGATGGTGCCGGACGAGGCGGTGCACCTGTCCCAGCAACTGCCGCTGCTGGTGCGCGGCATCTATTTCGAGGACTGGCGCCCCTCGGACTGCCCCCACAAGGAACGCAGCCGCGACCAGTTCCTGCAAGCGGTCGCCACCCATCTGACGCGGGATCAGTCGGCCGTCACGCCGGAGGCGGCGGTCAACGCGGTCTTCGCCCTGCTCAAGGCGCACTGCGACGCCGGTGAGTTGTCGCATGTCTCCGACCAGCTGCCCGCCGAGGTGGACGCGATGCTCAAGGCCGCCTGAGCGCGGCCTTGCCCCGGCGCCGCCGCGCTGGCAGGCTCGGAGGCGCGGACGGCAATCCACGCCCCGCGCGCCCCGCATCCAGGAAGACAGCAATGACACGTCTCGCCATCCTTCTGCTCGCCTGTCTGCTGGCCGGCCCGGCCCTCGCGCTGACCTGTCTGCCGCGGGATGTGCCCTACCTTTACCAGCGGGCAGATGAAGCCGAGGAAGCCTACGCGTTGGCCCACGGGCGGCTGACATTCGACGAATCCGCCCTGCCCCGGGCCGACGTGGAGGATCAGGCGGACAGGAAGGTCCGCATCCCTGCGCATTTCGACGGGCAGGCGCTGTCGCGCGCGGGGTTCGTCGTGCCCTTCGACCGGGCGGTCACCCTCGTCGTCGAATGTTTCGCGGTGTGGTGCCCCAGCCCGAAATCGGGAACCGCGCATCTGGCCTTCCTGCGGCAGACGGCAGAGGGATATCGCCTCCGGATCGATCCCTGCGGCGGCATGACCTTTTCCGAGCCCTCGCAGGACGAACTGGACCAGGCCCTGCAATGCCTGCGCGGCGGGCCTTGCACGTCGGAAATGCGCTGACGGGACCGGCCTGACGCCGGGTCGGGCAAGGGTGCGGCGGATCGCGACTCGAAAAAGAACAAAACGTGAATATAATGCCGACTCGCCATGTTCGCCGAACTCTCCGCCACCTCCAACTTCACCTTCCTGACCGGCGCCTCGCACCCCGAGGAATACATCCGCCGCGCCGCCGCGCTCGGGCTGCCGGCGCTCGCCGTGGCGGACGCCAATTCGGTGGCCGGCATCGTCCGCGCCCATATCCAGGCGCGCGAGATCGCCCGCCAGGTGGCCGAGCGCCGCGCGCTGGAAGCGCGCGAGGGTCCGGTCGGCCCGCCCGCCCCCGCCGGCCACCGGCCGGCCTGGTCCAATACGCCGCGGCTCATCCCCGCCGCGCGGCTGGAACTGGCCGAGGGGCTGACGCTCACCGCCCTGCCGCGCGACCGGGCGGGCTGGGCCCGGCTCTGCCGCCTGCTGACCACCGGCCGGCGCCGATCCGAGAAGGGCGCCTGCCACCTGACCTGCGCCGACCTGCTGGCGCATGCCGGCCACATGGCGCTGCTGCTGCACCCGCCCGAGGGCGCGGCGCAGGACTGGCAGGCCCACGCCCGCCCCCTGGCCGACAGCCTGCGGGCGGACATGCACCTGCTGATGCGCCCGCGTTACGACGGCCAGGATCCCGCCCGTTTCGACAGGCTGGCGGAGCTGGCCCGCGAAATGGACCTGCCCACCGTCGCCTCGGCCTGCCCGCTCATGCACCACGGCCGCCGCCGCCGGCTGGCCGACGTGCTGACCGCCATCCGCACCGGGGCGCAGGTGGACACCCTGGGCCGCGCGGCGCTGGCCAATGCCGAATGCCGCCTGCGCACCGAGGCCGAGATGCTGCGCCTGTTCCGTGGGCACGAAGGGGCCGTGCACCGCGCCGGGGAGCTGGCCGGGGCCCTCGCCTTCTCGCTCGACGAACTGGCCTACGAATACCCCAGCGAGATCGCCGGGGGAGAAACGCCCGCCGCCCGCCTGCGCCGGCTGGCGCAGGAAGGGCTGACCCGGCGCTATCCGCAGGGCGCGCCGGAAAAGGTGCGCACCCTGCTGGAGCACGAGCTGACCCTCATCGCGAAACTGGGCTACGAGCCCTATTTCCTGACCGTCCACGACGTGGTGGCCTTCGCCCGGTCCCGCGGCATCCTCTGCCAGGGGCGCGGATCGGCGGCCAATTCGGTGACCTGCTACTGCCTGGGGGTCACCAGCGTCTCCCCCGAGATCGGCACGATGGTTTTCGAACGCTTCGTGTCGGAGGCCCGCAACGAGCCGCCCGATATCGACGTGGATTTCGAACACGAACGCCGCGAAGAGGTGATCCAGCACATCTACGACCGTTACGGGCGCCACCGCGCCGGGCTCTGCGCCACGGTCATCCACTACCGCGGCAAGCGCGCCATCCGCGAGGTGGGCAAGGCCATGGGACTTTCCGAGGACACCATCGCGGCGCTGTCCTCGCAGCTCTGGGGGGTCTTCGCCGCCGGCGAACTGGCGCGCCAGCGCCTGGCCGAGGTCGGGCTGGACCCCGACGACCGGCGCCTGCAACTGACCCTGCAGCTGGTCGCCGAGATCGAGGGCTTCCCGCGCCACCTGTCGCAGCACGTGGGCGGCTTCATCATGACCGAGGGGCGGCTTGACGAACTGGTGCCCGTCGAGAACGCCGCGATGGAGGACCGCACCGTCATCTGCTGGGACAAGGACGACATCGAGGCCCTGGGCATCCTCAAGGTCGATGTCCTCAGCCTCGGCATGCTCACCTGTATCCGCAAGGCCTTCGAGCTGATGCGCCAGCACGCGGGGCAGGACTACACGCTCGCCACCCTGCCGCCCGAGGACGGGGCCGTCTACGACATGCTCTGCCGCGCCGATTCCGTCGGCATCTTCCAGGTGGAATCCCGGGCGCAGATGAATTTCCTGCCGCGGATGAAGCCGCGCTGTTTCTACGATCTGGTCATCCAGGTGGCGATCATCCGCCCCGGCCCGATCCAGGGCGACATGGTCCATCCCTATATCCGCCGCCGCAACGGCGAGGAAGCGGTGGAGTTTCCCTCCGACGAGCTGGGCGCGGTTCTGGGCAAGACCCTGGGCGTGCCGCTGTTCCAGGAACAGGCCATGCAGATCGCCATCACCGGCGCCGGCTTCACGCCCGAGGAGGCCGACCGCCTGCGCCGGTCACTGGCCACCTTCAAGAAGAACGGCAACGTCTCCGAGTTCCGCGACCGTTTCCTGCGGGGCATGCGCGCCAACGGCTACGATGCGGACTTCGCCGCGCGCTGCTTTTCCCAGATCGAGGGGTTCGGCAGCTACGGCTTTCCCGAAAGCCACGCCGCCAGCTTCGCCCTGCTGGTCTATGCCTCGGCCTGGATCAAGCGCCACCATCCCGGCCTGTTCGCCTGCGCGCTCCTGAACAGCCAGCCCATGGGCTTCTACGCGCCCGCCCAGATCGTGCGCGACGCGCGCGAACACGGGGTCGAGGTGCGCCCCGTCTGCATCCAGGCAAGCTACTGGGACAACGTGATGGAACCCGACGGGCGCGGCGGCCTCGCCCTGCGGCTGGGGTTCCGCCAGATCAAGGGCATGCCCGAGGACGACGCCGCCTGGATCGCGGCCGCCCGCGGCAACGGCTATACCGAGGTGGCCGATGTCTGGCGCCGCGCCGGGATCGCGCCGGCCGGGATCATCCGCCTGGCCGAGGCCGATGCCTTCGCCGCGCTCGGCCTCACCCGGCGCGCGGCGCTCTGGCAGGCCCGGGCGCTGTCGGGCGATGCGCCGCTGCCGCTTTTCGCGCAGGACATGGACGGCGAGGCGATCGCGGAACCGGCGGCGCACCTGCCGCGGATGTCCCTGGCCGAGGAAATGGTCGAGGATTACGCCGCCCTGCGCCTGTCGCTGCGCGCCCATCCCCTGGCGCTGCTGCGCGACATCCTGACCCCCCCGCAGGGCCGCCCGCCGGGCAACGCGACGTAACCGGCAACATTATGCCGACCCCGTCAAATTTCCTCCACACCTCTTTGGAAACTTCCGCCCGCCCCCTTTCGGATCCCGGCGGAAGGGTCCAAATTCGACCAAGCGGTCGGGAATCGGCCAAGAACAAAAGACCAGCAGAACAAACGACAGGCAAGAAACGACGTGCTCGGCAAGTCCCACAAGCTGCTCGTCTCGCGGGCTTACCTTCTGCTCATCGCCTCGGCGGTGGGGCTCAGCCTCGCGATCGGCTATGCCATCATCGAGCGCGACCGGCAGGACCACCTGGACAGCCTGCGCGCCGAGCTGACCGAGGACGTGCACGAGGCCATCGACCACATCAAGACCCGCCTTTTCGAACTCGATCTCGTCGCCAACCGGATCGAAAGCTACATCGCGGTTTCGGCGACGCCCCCGGAGGAAAAGATCGCTCAGGTCGCCCGCCGCCTGCTGGACCACAACCCCGAGATCATCGGCGTCGCGCTCGCCCCGGGGCTCGAGATCACCCGCATCTTTCCCCTTGAGGGCAACGAGAACGCCATCGGCCTGAAATACTGGCAGGTGCCCGCGCAACTGCCCACCGTTGCCCGCGCCTTTCGCGACCGTGCCCCGGTGCTGGACGGGCCGGTATCCTTGGTGCAGGGCGGAACCGGCTACATCCTGCGCTATCCCGTCTTCATACCGCAGGAGGGCACCGGCGCGGACCGCTTCTGGGGCGTCATCTCCATCGGGATCACGCGGAAGGGGCTGTTCAATTTCACCGACTCCCCCGGCCACGCCTTCGGGCTGCGCGAAGTCTATCCCGCCGGCCATCCCCGGCGGGTCCTCCATGGCGCACCGGCGGATTTCGACGGCGGCGCGGTGGTGGAACCCGCCCGCTTCCTCAGCAGCAGATGGGAAATCGCGGCGCGCCCCGCCGGCGGCTGGCCGGGCTATTCGCCGCAAAGCCCCCGCCTCATCCTCTTCACGCTGCTCGCCACCGGCTTCCTGCTGGCCACCCTCCTGGCGCTGCGCCACGTCTCGATGAAAAGCGAACGCGCCCATGCCCTTCTGGGCGAGTCGATCGAGTGCCTGCACGAAGGCTTCGTCGCCTTCGACCAGAACGACCGCATCGTGACCTTCAACCGCCGCTACGCGGACTACCACGACAGGTCCTCGGATCTGATCCGGCCCGGTATCCGTTTCCGCGACCTGCTGCGCCAGGCGCTTGATCGCGGCCAGTTCCCCGATGCCCAAGGGCGCGAGGAGGAATGGCTGGAAGAACGCATGCGCCACCATCGCAATCCCACGCGCGCGCTCCTGCAACAACAGGCCGATGGTCGCTGGCTGAAAGTGACGGAGGCCAAGACCCCGCACGGCTACACCGTGGGCGTGCGCACCGACATCACGCCCCAGATCGAGGCGCAGGAAGCCGCCGAGGCCGCCAACCGGCAGAAAACGCAATTCCTGAACAACATCAGCCACGAATTGCGCACGCCGCTGACCGTGATCTCCGGCATGGCCGCCTTCATGGCCAACGAGAACCGACTGCCCCAGGCGCAGCGGCTGGAGGCGGCCCTCGCCAGTGATCCCGTCGATCTCCACGAGGTCCAGGCCGCCGCAGCGGAATACCGCGCAACCGTCGCCAACCAGGGCGGCAAGGTCCTGGCCTCGGCCGACCACATGTTGCGCCTTGTCGGAGACCTGCTGGACTGGACCAAGGCCGAGCGCGGCCAGCTACGCCTCGATCCCGAGCCCGTCTCCGCCGCCGAGGTGGCCCGCGCCGTGGTCGAGGATCTGCGCCCCCAGGCCGAGGCGAAGGGCCTCACCCTGTCCTGCGCCTGCGACGCGCCCCTCCTGCGGGCCGACCGCAGCCGGCTGATGCAGGTGCTCTACAACCTGACGGAAAACGCCATCAAGTTCACCGACTCGGGCAGCGTGACGCTCACCGTGCGGGCAGAGGACGGTCATACCCGCTTCAGCGTCACCGATACCGGCTGCGGGATCGAGGCCGGTACGCTCGACCGGATCTTCGACTGCTTCGAACAGGCCGACGGCTCGATCACCCGCAGCCACGACGGCGTGGGGCTGGGCCTGGCCATCGCGCGCCAGATCGTCGATCTGCACGGCGGCACCCTCAGGGCCGAAAGCACGCCGGGCAGGGGCAGCCGCTTCTCCTTCGACATCCCCGAAGCGCAGGTTGCGGACATATCGGGGCATGCCGTGTCCACCGCGGCCCGCTGATCACGAAAATCTGCGTCATCTGTTCTGCTTCCGCAGGGTCGCCGGGGGCATCGCTGATCTCCCTTCACCACCTCCAAAGGTGGACCGTCCCCCCAACTTCGGCCGCCGGGCGGGCGCGATACGTGGTCCTGCGTCACCGCACACCTCCTGTGTTCGGTGGAATCCGGCTTGGACAGGCCGCCCGCCCGGGCCATCTTGGGCCGGACAAGCGCAGGAGGACCGCATGACCGAGACAGGACTTCGCAAGATCCAGGTGCAGGGGGTCCATCACATCACGCTCATGGGGGCCGACCGGCAGACCTCGATCGACTTCTGGGAAGGGGTGCTGGGCATGCCCTTCATCTTCGACCAGCCCAACCTCGACGACCCCGACGAGGGCCACCTCTATTTCGATCCCGGCGACGGCCGGCTGATGACCGTCTTCACCAACGAATCCCGCAGGCCCGACCGCGGCCCCACGCCCGCGGGGGCGGGCGCGGTGCATCACATCGCCTTCGCCGTCAGCCGCGCGACCTTCGCGCAGGTGCCCCAACGGCTCGAGGCGCGGGGGATCCCCCATTCCGGGCCGAAGGATCGCGGCTTCATGGACTCGATCTATTTCCGCGATCCCCTCGGCCTGCTCATCGAACTGGCATCCTACCGCTTCGATCCGCCCGCGGGCTGCACGCATGCCGAGGTGTTGCTGGCCGCGCACCGGCTGCGCGTGGCGCGCGGCGATACCCACATTCAACAGGTTCACGTGGCCGACGCCATCGAGGAGCTGGTGGAACGCCGGCAGGATTCGCTTTCGGCCGACCGGGCCGCGCGGAACCCCTGGGCGTGAGCCAGCCCCGCGCGTGGTGCGCCCCGTCCGTCACGGCCGTACGGGCCGGACGGTCCGTACGGGTCGGGGCGCGCCCGATCAGTGCTGCCTGAGCTGGCGCAGCACCGTCTGGCTGGGATGGCCGTTGGCCTCTGCGCCGATGCTGCGCTGAAAGCCCCGGATCGCCGCCACGGTGTTCGGCCCGATGATCCCGTCGATCTTCTCCAGCGCGAAGCCCTTGCGCCGCAGGCGCCGCTGCATTTCCTTTCTTTGGTTGAAAGTCAATGGCTTGTAGCCTCGCGGCCACTCGGCCTGGATGGGTGGCCCGCCCCCGATCCGGTCAGCCAGATGGCCCACCCCGATCACGTAGGCATCGGCGTTGTTGTAGCGTTCCAGCACCGAGAAATTGTCGAATATCATGAAGGCCGCCCCGCGCGGGCCGGCCGGCAGCAGGATCGCGGCGCGCCCGTGGTTCGGCACCGGCTTGCCATCGACACCCACAACACCTTGTGCCGCCCATTGCGATGGCATCTTCTTGTTGTTGCGCGAGGCCTGCGCCGGGTTGAAGCCCCGCGGCAATGTCACCTCCACGCCCCAGGGCTGCCCCTTCGTCCAGCCGAACCGCCGCAGATAGGCCGCCGTCGAGGCCAGCGCATCGCGCGGATCCTCCGACCAGATGTCGCGCTTGCCATCGCCGGTAAAATCAACTGCATAGGCCAGGTAAGAGGTGGGAATGAACTGTGTATGGCCCATGGCCCCGGCCCAGGATCCCTTCATGTCGCGTGGGGCCACATCGCCCGATTGCAGGATCTTAAGCGCCGCAACAAGCTGTTTTTCAAAGAAACTTCCCCGCCGACCGTCGAAGGCCAGCGTGGCCATCGACTCGATCACCGGCAGTTCGCCGCGGCGCTCGCCGTATCGGCTTTCCAGGCCCCAGATGGCTGCCACGATCTCCTTGTCCACGTCGTAGGTGCGCTCGATCCGGTCCAGCACCCGCTCATAGCGGCGCAGCACGCGCTTGCCGTCGCGCACCCTCGTAGGGCTGGCCGCGCTGTCCAGGTAATCCCAGATCTGCTTGGTGAACTCGGTCTGGTTGCGGTCCCTCTGGATCACGCTGGTGTTGTAGCGGATTCCGCGAAAGGCCCGGTCAAAGACCCGCGCGTCGATCCCCTGCCCCAGCGCCCGGCGGCGGAAGTCATTGATCCAGCGTTGAAACGCCCGGTTCGCGGTGGAGACGCGCGCAACCGCCCGCTCCGGCGCCAGATCCGCGGGGCGCGCCACAGGCCGCAGGCTGCGCACCGGCACGTCGATCACCACCGTGGCCGCCCTTGAAACCCCCGAGCCGGGCCGCGCCTCGGGGCGCAGCGAAGTTTCCACTGGCGCGGCCATGGCGACGGCGCCGGCCAGGATGCCGGCCGCGGCGATCATCAATCCACCGATACGCATTGCGAACTGCCCTTTTTTATCGCTTTGCACGACAGGGTAGCCCGAACCCTGCCGAATCGGAAGCGGGGATAATCACCGTCGCGAGGACTTGCCGATGCCGCCTCGGTCAGCGCCGGCTGCGCCGCACCTTCCGCTTGTCCTTGTCGGCCTTGTGCTTGGCCTTGGCCTGCTTGCGCTTGGGCGCCTGGCCGCGGCCCGAGGGCTTGTGCCGGGCGGGCTTGCCACGCCCGCGGGCCGGACCCCTGGGCAGATCCTCGCCCTCGATGCTGACCAGTTCCAGCGCCAGCCCGCCGGTCACCGGTGCCGCCTCGGACAGGCGCACGGTGACACGCTGGCCCACCTCGATGGTCAATCCCGTGTCCGCGCCCACGAGCGTGGCCGACTCCCGGTCGAAATGGAAGAACTCCCGCCCGAGGCTGCGCACCGGGATGAGCCCGTCGGCCCCCGTCTCGTCCAGCCGCACGAAGGCGCCGAAGCGCGCCACCCCGCTGACGCGGCCGGTGAACTCTTCGCCCACCCTCTCGGACAGATAGGCGGCGAGGTAGCGGTCCTCGGTATCGCGCTCGGCCGTCATCGAACGGCGTTCCGTTTCGGAGATATGCGCCGCCGTGGCCTCCAGCTCCTCCACCTCTCGATGGCTGAGGCCGTCATCGCCCCATCCATGCGCCGAGATGAGCGCGCGGTGCACGACAAGGTCGGCATAACGGCGGATGGGCGAGGTGAAATGCGCATAGGCCTGCAGCGCCAGGCCGAAGTGGCCGTAGTTGCTGGGGGCGTAATAGGCCTGCGTCATGGCCCGCAGGGTCGACATGTTGATGACCTCGGCATGATCCGTCCCCTCGGCCGCGGCGAGAAGTCTGTTGAGATGCTCGGTCTTCAGCGCCTGCCCCTTGGCAAGGTTCAGCCCGGCGGCATCGGCCACCTCGCGCAGGCTCTCGATCTTTTCCGGCGCGGGCTCCTCGTGGACGCGGAAAAGCAGCGGGGAGCGGCGCTCGACCAGGCTTTCGGCCGCGGCCACGTTGGCCAGAACCATGAATTCCTCGATCAGGCGGTGCGCGTCCAGGCGATCGGCGAAGTTGATCGCCACGACCTTGCCGGCGTCGCTGAGTTCCACCTTGCGCTCGGGCAGGTCCAGGTCCAGCGGCTGACGCCGACGGCGGGCGGCCTCCAGCGCGGCGTAGGCCGCGTAGAGCGGCTGGATAACCTCCTCCATGAGCGGCTTGGCCGCCTGGTCGGGATCGCCGTCGGCGGCCTGTTGCACCTGCCGGTAGGTCAGCGAGGCGGCCGAGCGCATCAGCCCGCGCACGAACCGGTGGCCCACCTTCTCGCCTTGCGCGTCGATCTGCATCCGCACCGCGATACAGGCTCGCGGCACGCCAGCGTGCAGCGAGCACAGGTCGCCCGACAGACGGTCGGGCAGCATCGGCACCACGCGGTCGGGGAAATAACTCGAATTGCCACGCTTGCGCGCCTCTGCGTCCAGCGCCGAACCGGGCGTGACGTAATGGGCGACATCCGCGATGGCCACCCAGATGACATGCCCGCCCGCATTCTTGGGGTCGTCGTCGGGGTGGGCCCAGACGGCGTCGTCGTGATCGCGCGCATCGGGCGGGTCGATGGTGACAAGCGGTAGATCGCGCAGATCCTCCCGCCCCTTGAGGCCGCCGGGCTTCATCTTGTCTGCCTCGGCGATCACCTCGTCGGGAAACTCGTGCGGGATGCCGTGCTGGTGAATGGCGATGAGCGAGACCGCCTTGGGCTCGGAGGGATCTCCGAGCCGCTCGACCACTCGCGCCCGCGGCAGGCCCATGCGGCCCTTCGGCCCGCTTTGCTCGGCTTCCACCAGTTCGCCGTCCTGCGCGCCGCCGGTGGCATCGGAGGGCACGTGCCATTCCTTCCCGTCGCCCTTGTCGATCGGCACCACGCGGCCGCCCTCGGCCCGCTTGCGGAAGACTCCGAGGACTTTCCGCGGATTCGTCCCGATGCGCCGGATCAGACGGGCCTCGTAATGGTGGTCCTCGCCCTTGACTTCCTGCAGGCGGGCGAGAACGCGGTCGCCCGCGCCAAGCGCCGGATCCGAGGCCCGCGGGATCAGCAGCACCACGGGCTCGGGGCCTTCGCCGTGCCATTCCAAGGGCTTGGCCGTCAGTTCACCATCGTCGGTCAGGCCGGTCATCTGCAGCACGGTCACCGGCGGCAGGCGATCGGGATCGCGGTAGGTCTTCTTGCGCTTCTCAAGGTGGCCCTCTTCCTCAAGCTCCTTGAGCAGGCGCTTGAGGTCGATCCGGTCCGCGCCCTTGATCCCGAAGGCCTTGGCGATGTCGCGTTTCGAGGTCAGGGTCGGGTTGTCGGAAATCCACTGCAGGATCTCGTCCTTGGAGGGCAGCTTGCTCATGTTGCGGGCCTAGCATGGTTGGCAGATAGCGTCATCCGCGAAAACGCGCGGCAGGCCACGGCGTTCCGCCGCTCAGCCGCGGCGCAGCGCGGCCAGATCGACGGCGCTGTCCACGTCGCGCAATCGGTCCACGAACCCGGTGCGCAGCCCCTTCAGGCTGGCGCGGCTGTCGGCCAGCGCGTGCGGGGTGGACCAGCGCACGCCGGCGAACAGGTCCGCCGGCACCGCGCGGACACGCTTCAGGCCGACCAGCCAGAACCCCCCGTCCTCGGCCGGACCGAACACCGCCTCGTTGGGGCCAAGGGCGGCAAAGGCCCGGGCAACATGCACGTTCCGGAGCCCCGGGATATCGCCGCCCACGATGCACACTGGGCCGGCGGGCATGCCGCGCAGGATGCGCCCCATGCGGGCACCCAGGTCGCCCGGTCCCTGCGGGATGCGCGGCAGGTGCGTGGGCCAGACCCGGCTCTGCAGACCGGCGTGATCCGGGCTCACTGCCAGCACCAGTTGCCAGCGCGGGTCCTCGAGCCGTGCCAAGAGCCGCCCGACCTGGTGACGAAACCACCATGCAGCCGGAACCTGGCCGATGTCATGGCCCAGCCGTGTCTTGACGCGGCCGGGGCGCGGCTCCTTGACCATGACCACCAGGCGGCGGCGTGTCACAGCGCGCGCTCCATGTCGCGATGCGGGATCCCCGCGTCGAGGTACTCGGGCCCGAAAGGTCGGAACCCCAGTTTCTCGTAGAATCCGATGGCGTGGGTCTGCGAGCCCAGAACGGCGCGTGTCACGCCGGGCAGCCCGCGCAAGTGATCCAGGCAGGCGCGGATGACGGCGGCGCCCAGCCCCTGCCCGCGCATCTCAGCAAGGACACAGACGCGACCGATCTTGCCCGTTTCCCCGGTGACGAGGATCCGCGCGCAGCCGACCGGCTGGCCGTCTTGCAGCGCCAGGATGTGATGGCCCTCCGCGTCGCGGCCATCGCGTTCCTCGCCCTGGGCGACGCCCTGTTCCTCGACGAAGACTCGGTGGCGCAGGCGCTGACAGGTGGCGACATCCTCGGTGGGGCCGATGGTCACGCTCATGCGAAATAGTCCTGCAGGATGCGCGCGTAGATCGCCTTGAGCCGGCCGATCTGGTCCACCGCCACACGTTCGTCCACCTGATGCATGGTCTTGCCCACAAGGCCGAATTCCACCACGGGGCAGTGATCCTTGACGAATCGCGCGTCCGAAGTGCCGCCGGTGGTGGACAGCACCGGGCTCAGGCCCGTCTCGGCCTCCACCGCGTGCGAGACCAGACGGGACAGCGGGCCGGGCGGCGTCAGGAAACTCTCGCCGGAGACCTTGACTTCCAGCTCTGCGGCGACGCCGAACTCCCCGGCCACGGTTTCCGCTTCCTTGCGCAGCCAAGTGTTCAGGCTTTCGCCGCTGTGCAGGTTATTGAAGCGGATATTGACGCAGGCGCGGCATTCGGCGGGGATGACGTTGTTGGCCGGGTTGCCCGTGTCGATCGTGACGGGCGCCAGGGTCGAGGGGTCGAAATGCTCCGTCCCCTCGTCGAGGACGGTGGCCGACAACCGGTCGATCAGCCGGGCCATTGCCGGCAGGGGGTTCCGCGCCCGGTGAGGATAGGCCGAATGCCCCTGTTCTCCGGTGATAGTGATCCAGGCGGTCAGCGACCCGCGCCGCCCGATCTTTATCATCTCGCCCAACCTGTCGGGGCAGGTGGGTTCCCCGACCAGGCAGGCGTCCATCGCCTCGCCCGCCTCCGCCATCCAGTCCAGCAAGGCGGCGGTGCCGTCCACGGCATCGCCCTCTTCGTCCCCGGTGATGGCAAGGACGACCGCGCCCTCCGGCGGCGGACTGTGCGCGACGAAATCAATCGCCGCCGCGACGAAGGCGGCCACGCCCGACTTCATGTCGGTGGCACCGCGCCCCCAGAGATAACCGTCCCTGATCTGCGCGGAGAAGGGCGGGACGCTCCAGGCGGCGGCGTCACCGACGGGCACGACATCCGTATGCCCGTTGAAACCGAAGGTGCGCGCCGCTCCCTTCGCGCCCCAGCGGGCGTGCAGGTTGGACACCGCGCCACGGTTCACGCGATGGCATTCGAAACCCGCCTCGCCCAGCAGACCTTCCAGCAGGTCGTGCGCGCCGCCCTCTTCGGGCGTGACCGAGGGGCAGCGCACGAGATCGGCGGTCAGCGCCACGGGATCGACGGGGGTCTGGGTCATGGGGCCTCGCAGACGGCTATGGCTTCGGTTTCGACTAGCGCGGTTTTCCGGTCGGCGCAATCGCGGCCTCTCGGGGCGGCGCGGAAGATCTATACACCCTGCGCGAAATCTGGTATCCGATTGGGATAACAGAACGAAAACCCCGAGGCAGGGCGACAAACACAGAGGCCATAAAGGCCCGCATCGAGCGGACAGTCACAGGTCCGGACCGTAACCGGCGGTTCTCGCCGTCGCGCGCTGTGTATCGCGCTGTCTCCACGGTGGAGTGGGACACGACATGGCGACCGCCGAGGAACTACCCGTCAATACGGGTGCGACGGCCACCCAGATGGCCGACACGATCTTCGACGACAGCGTCACCGTCGTCTCGGCCTCCTATACCGGCGACAACGCAGCGTCCGGAATCTACAGTGACGGCAACGCCGTGGCCCCCGGGGTCACACCGTCGGACAATGGCGTGATCCTGTCCACGGGCCGTGCGGAAGACATCACGAACGCCCCATCGCCTCCCTGGGCCTGGTGGTCAAACGACGATCCGAACCAGAGCGGCGGAACCTCCACCAATACCTCCGGGCCCGACAGTGACCCGCTGTTCAACGCCGCCGCCGGCGCCAATACCTACGATGCCTCCTTCCTAGATGTCGAGTTCATCCCCGACGGTGACACCATGACGATGCAGTTCGTCTTCGCGTCGGAGGAATATCCCGAATTCCAGGATGCGGAATTCCAGGATTTCGTCGGCGTCTGGGTGAACGGCGAGCAGGTAGAACTGACCGTGGGCGACGGTGACGCCGATCCGGGGAATCTGAACAGCGGGAACAACGCGAACCTTTTCATCGACAATACCGACGACCAGTACAATACCGAAATGGACGGGTTCACCGTCACCATGACGCTCACCATGCCGGTGAACGCAGGAGAGCTGAACTCGATGCGGGTCGGTGTCGCGGATGTGGCCGACAGTTCCTACGATTCCAACCTTCTGATCGCCGGCGGCAGCGTGCAGACCGGCCTGGTCGCCCAGGACGACACCACCAATCTTCACCCCGACGGCACGAAGACCATCGATGTCCTGGCCAATGACACTAATGACACCGGCGGAAGCCTGACCATCACCCACGTGAACGGCCAGGAGGTTTCGGCCGGCGCCACGGTGACGCTGACCACCGGCCAGCAGGTCACTCTCAACGCAGACGGCACCTTCACCTTGGCCGGCGACGGCGACACCGAGGAAATCAACTTCACCTACGGTGTCGCCAGCAGCACCGGACAAGCCGACACCGGTATCGTCACGGTCGACTCGGTGCCTTGCTTCGTCGCCGGCACAGCGATCCGCACGCCTTCGGGGGATGTGCCCGTGGAACGACTGGCCCCTGGCGACCTGGTGGTCACGAAGGACGAGGGCGCCCGCCCCCTGCGCTGGATCGGGCGCCGCCGGGTCGCCGCGCGCGGCGCCTTCGCGCCCATCCGGATTCAGGCGGGCGCCTTCGGCGACCACGGCACGCTTCTGGTGTCACCACTTCACAGGGTTCTGGTCCGCGACGGGCTGGCCGAGCTGTTGTTCGGCGAGCGCGAGGTTCTGGTGGCTGCCCGCGATCTGGTGAATGATCACAGCGTCAGGCGGGTCGAGGGCGGCCAGGTGGAATACGTGCACCTCCTCTTCGACCGGCATCAGGTCGTCTTCTCCGAGGGGCTGGAAACCGAAAGCTTCCTGCCTGGTCCGCAGACCGCCCGCAGCCTCGAAGGGCCCATCGTCGCCGAGATTTGCACGCTCTTCCCCGAGTTGGACCCGAGTACCGGACAGGGGTACAGCGCTGCCGCGCGGCCTACTTTGAAAAGCTACGAGGCGCGGCTGCTGGCCGCCGGCGCCGGGGCCGCCTGATCATGGGCTGGATCGGCATCGCCGGGCCCGCCGACGGGCGCTTCGCGGAAAAGGGCTTCGCCGGCAGCGGCCAGAGCCTGTGCCCCGGCCCTCTTCTGGCGCGGGGAACGATCCTGCTGGAAACCCGGCTGTCACCCGAGGCGCGGCCCCAGACACTGCTGGCCTTCGGGGGCAGCGCCCCTTGGCACGACAGTTTCGCGCTCCGGTCGCTGCCCGGCGGGGGCTTCGCGGTGATCGAAGGCCAGGGCGACGCCCTGACCCATGCCGCCGCGCCCCTTACCCTGGACGGCAGAACAGAGGTCGTCCGCCTCAGCTATGCGTGGGACGCGCCGCGCCGCTGGGGATGTCTCGCCGTCGAGCGTCCGGGCAAGGGACAGACGACACGCGTGCCGGTGGCGGACCCGCACCCCCTGCCCCTGGCCACGCTGCACGGCGCGCTGACCGACACGCGCCAGCGCGAGACCGCGGGCGACGTGACCTTCTTCGCCGTCTCCACCGAGGTCGAACCGGTCGGCCCGCTGCCCGGCCTCACCGATCCCATCCCTGTCACCACCACCGAGGGGCCCAAGCCGGCCGCCCGGCTGCGGCGGGGGGACACCGTTCTGACCGACCGTGGGGAATGGGTCCCGGTGCTGCGCACCGCTGAACGCACGGTGCCCGCTTGCGGCAGTTTCCGGCCCGTTCGTCTGCGCGCGCCCTATTTCGGGCTGGAGCGCGATATCGTGATCTCCCCGCAGCAACGCGTCGTGGTGACGGGAACGGATGTGGAATACCTGTTCGGGCGCGAGGCGGTTCTTGTTCCGGCCGGCCACCTGGCAAACGGGATCGCCGCGGTTCAGGCTCAGGGACCTGACCTGGTGACCTACCGCGACGTGCTGCTGCCCGAACATGCGGCCGTGATGGCCGCGGGCTGTCCCGTCGAAAGCCTTTATATCGGACGGCTCCGGCGCCGGCCGGAGGACCTCGCGCAGAGCGTTCTGTCCTCCTGCGATCGCAATCGCCTGCCTGAACACGCCACGACCGCCTATCCTGTCCTGAGACCCTACGAGGCGGTGACGCTGGCCATGTGCCACGCCGCGTGAACCGGCGGCTCAACCGTCGAAAAAGGGGGTCACCTGTGCCACGATCACCGCGTTCTCATCAAGGGCACGGCGCATGAGGGCGCGCTCCTCCTCGGTGATGTCGTGGCCTTCCGCCTCTCGCTCCTTCAGCGTACCGTAGCCGGTGACATCAAGAGGCGCCATGTCCGCCTGCTTGAGGATGGCCACGGTTTCCCGCACGGCTTCCTCCTCGTCCACGCCCGACGCGTAGACTATCAGCGCCGCGCCCGTCGCCGCCTCGGGCAGACCGTCACCGGCCTTGCGGCCCGTCTGAACGAGCAGGGTATAGACGTTCTGGCGGGAGGAAGTGTCACGCTTTGCCATGACAGCGGGGTAGAGCGTGGCGCAGACGCGGTCAATCGCCAAGTCAAGCCCGGCACGTTCCGGATTTTTCAAAATTCACCCGGAAATTTATCGCGTTGCCGCCTCCCCCGGCCCGGGAACGAAAAGCATTCCGCAATGGTTACGCGCGACCGTGAGCCGCCAGCAAATCGGAGTTTCGCATGTCAACCGCCTCCCAACTGCCGATAGACAGCTCCGCTTCGGCCCTCGACATGGCCAATGCGATGTTCGGAACCGGGATCAAGTTGCAGTCCGCAAGCTATACCGGCGCAACCTCGGCCTCCGGGATCTACTCGGACGGCGATGCCGTTGCGCCGGACCTCACCCCGTCCGACTCCGGTGTCATCCTGTCCACCGGCCGTGCCGAGGACGTCACCAACGCCGCGGGTGATGTGAATACCTCGTCATTTACAACAACGATGCACGCGACCCAGGGCGACTCCGATCTCGACGAGGTTTCGGGCCAGACGACCTTCGACGCTGCCGTTTTCGAGGCCGCCTTCGTCCCGCAGGGCGATACCCTGACCATGCAGGTGACATTCTCGTCGGAGGAATATCTGGAATACGTCGACTCGGGCTTCAACGACGCGGTCGGCGTCTTCGTCAACGGTGCCGCGGCGCAGCTGACGGTGGGATCGGGCGACATCACGATCAACAACATCAACGACCAGAGCAACGAAAACCTCTACCTCGACAATCCGGCCTCGGGCGGGACCTACAACAGCGAAATGGACGGGCTGACCGTCACGTTGACGCTGAAGGCGCCGGTCAAAGCGGGCGAGGTGAACACCCTCAAGATCGGCATCGCCGATGCCGGCGACTCCGCGTTCGACAGCAACTTGCTGATCGCCGGCGACTCGATCCAGACAGCCCTCGTCGCGGGGGACGACGAAATCCAACTCGGGGGCACCGCACCGGAAACCGTCGACCTGTTGGCCAACGACAGCAGCACTGCCGGCGGCACCCTGACGATCACCAAGATCAATGGACAGGCGGTGAAGGTCGGTGACAGCGTGACCCTGCCGACGGGCGAAACCATCGAACTCACCGAAACCGGCATGGTCATCGCCAGTCCGGACGGCGACCAGGAAACGAAAACCTTCTCCTACCAGGTCGAGGACGGTGCGGGGAACACCGATACCGCCTTCGTTACGGTCACCACGGCACCACCCTGTTTCGTGGCCGGCACGCGGATCGCAACGCCGGGTGGCGACGTCCCGGTGGAACGGTTGCGGGCCGGCGACCTGGTGACGACGCTGGACCGCGGGCCGCAGCCCCTGCGCTGGACCGGTGCCGCCGACCGCACGGCACAGGGGCGCGACGCACCGGTCGCCATTTCCGCCGGCGCGCTCGGTTCCCATGAAGCCCAGGAACTATCGCCAAACCATCGCGTGCTGCTCCGCTCGGCGGCTTCGGAAATGCTGTTCGGCGCGGCGGAGATCCTGGTCAAGGCGAAGGATCTTGAAAACGGCACCACGATCCGGCGGCGAGAAGACGGTGCGCCGGTGAGCTATGTGCATCTGCTGTTCGATCAGCACGAGATCGTCGTGGCGAACGGGCTGCCGAGCGAGAGTTACCACCCCGGTACCGAAACGCTGGACAGTTTCGACGCCGAGGCCGTGGCCGAACTGCGCCGCCTGTTTCCCGACCTCTTCCGCCCTTGGGGCATTGCAGATTTCGGGCCGGCCGCAAGGCGCAGCCTGCGTGGTTTCGAAGCCCGTGCCCTGCGCCACGCGACAGACACGGCCGCGATGCAGGCCGTTGCCGACACGGCGCCGAGGCCGCCGCGTCCGGCTGAAAGCCAACGTGCTTGCCCGAGGACCGGGCTGGCGCAGCCCTCGTGACGACCTGTCAGTCGCGCAACAACTCGTTGATGCCAACCTTGCCGCGCGTCTGCTCGTCAACACGTTTGACGATCACCGCGCAGTAGAGGTTGAGGTTGTTCTTGGTGGGCATGGAGCCCGAGACGACCACGGAATAGGGCGGCACCTCGCCCATGAAGACCTCGCCCGTCTCTCTGTCCACGATCTTGGTGGATTTCCCGATATAGACCCCCATGCCCAGAACCGCGCCCTCGCGGACGATGCAGCCTTCCACAACCTCGGACCGCGCGCCGATGAAGCAGTTGTCCTCGATGATGGTCGGGCCCGCCTGCATCGGCTCCAGCACGCCGCCGATGCCCACGCCGCCCGAGAGGTGTACGTTCTTGCCGATCTGCGCGCAGGAGCCGACGGTCGCCCAGGTGTCCACCATGGTGCCCTCGTCGACGTAGGCGCCCAGGTTCACGAAGGAGGGCATCAGCACCACGCCCGGCGCGATGTAGGCCGATTTGCGCACCACGCAGTTGGGCACCGCGCGGAACCCCGCCGCTTGCCACTGGCCATCCCCCCAGCCGGCGAACTTGCTGTCCACCTTGTCCCACCAGCCGCCACCCTGCGGGCCACCGGGCTGAAGCTCCATATCCTTGATCCGGAACCCCAGCAGCACCGCTTTCTTGGCCCACTGGTTCACGTGCCACGTGCCGTCCGCGCCGCGTTCGGCGACCCGCAGCTGCCCGGAATCGAGCGCCTCGAGCGTATCCTCGATCGCCTCACGGGTTTCACCGCCCGTCTTGGGGGTGATCTGGTCGCGGGTTTCCCAGGCGGCCTCGATGGCCGTCTCCAGTGCAGCGTTCGACATCGGGCATCTCTCCTTCTCGGCTGTCGTGGTCTGGTCATCGCCTATACGCGGGCGCACCGCGCGGTGCAATGCGACCATGCGCGTGCCACCGCCGTCACCGGCTGTGTCTGGTCAAGGATGTCGCAACGCGATACGCCTAGGACTCGGCCCGCACGAAGGAGCGTGACCAATGAAAGACGATCGCCACAGCCAGTTCCGAGACGCGCACAGCGACCGCACCACGGCCGAGCAGGTTCCCGACACGCCCCAGACGCGCGCGCCGGCCTATCGACTGGCCTTCAACGACGAGGACTTCCTGTGCCGCGACGAGCTCCGCCCCGTGCGTCTGCAGCTGGAGCTTCTCAAGCCCGAAATGATCCTGAACGAACGCGGAGTTGAAAGCACCGTGGTGCTGTTCGGCGGTGCCCGCATCCCCGAACCCGAACTGAAGGACACGGCGCGCACGCCCACCCTGGCCGAGCTCACCCATTTCTACGACGAGGCCCGGGAATTCGCCCGGCTGGTCACGATGAAATCCATGGCCAGTTACGGCAAGGAATTCGTGGTCGCCACCGGGGGCGGCCCCGGCGTGATGGAGGCGGGCAACCGCGGGGCCCACGACGCCGGGGGCGCCTCGATCGGGTTCAACATCGTGCTGCCGCATGAACAGGCGCCCAACGAATACGTCACGCCGGGCATGTGCTTCAACTTCCACTATTTCGGCATCCGCAAGATGCACTTCCTGATGCGGGCCAAGGCTATCTGCTGCTTCCCAGGCGGCTTCGGCACCCTGGACGAGATGTTCGAGGCCCTCACCCTGATCCAGACCGATCGCATGGCCCGCGTGCCCTTCCTGCTTTTCGGCGAGGCATTCTGGCAGCGCATCATCAACTGGGAGGCCCTTGCAGAGGCCGGAACGATCTCGCCCGACGACCTGGAGCTTTTCGAGTTCGTCGAAACCGCCCAGCAGGCGATGGAGATCATCGACACTTGGTACGCGCCGGACGGCTGATGCCCGCTCACGCGCGCCTTGCGCGCATGTGATGGCAAGCGAGGTGAATTGAATTCCCCGTCGCGACGCGGGCGCCTAGCCTGCCCGTGCGAGGCGTGCACTACCGCGCTCCACGCCGAAAAGGAGGAATTCCGATGACCATAACCAGACGCAACATTCTGGCCGTGGGCTTGTCCGCGATGACGGCCACAGCTGTGCCCACGGCGCTGCTGGCCGGCTCCGCGGGCGGGGCCGCCATGAACGCCGGGCCCGACGGGGTCATGCTCAAGGGTCACGACCCGGTGGCCTATTTCACGCAAGGCGCGGCCGTGAAGGGCACGCCGGACATCGCGGCGCGGCACGACGGGGTGACCTATCATTTCGCGTCCGCACAGCACCGCGAGATGTTCCGTGCCAACCCGGACAAGTTCGCCCCGGCCTACGGCGGGTTCTGCGCCATGGGCACGGTCATGGGCATCAAGCTCGACACCGACCCGGCCTTGTTCCGCGTCGTCGACGAGCGGCTCTACCTCAACACGTCCGAACCCGCGCAGGCGCGCTGGCTGACTGACGTGCCGGACCACATTGCGCGGGCCGACGAGAAATGGGCGCAGATCCGCGACACCCCGGCGGCGGAGCTTGAGCCGAACTAGGGCGCGGGCCCGCCTTCAGGCGGCCGCGGCTGGCCGGTCACGCCGGCAGGTCGCAAATGGCCGCGCCGCGCAGCAGCGAGGTGACGACGCGCCCCTCCTCCGTGTCGCGGATGGCAAATCCGTGCCCGCGCAGGCGGTGCATCCATTCGCGTTCGGAGACGGCCATGCGCCGCTCACGCATAACCAGATCACGGATTTCCCTGCGGGCCTGTTGCGTGTTGGGTTCCATCGTTTCCTGCCCCTATACAATCATTGGCAGGTTAACGGATATCGCTCCCGCATGGCGACAATCGTCCGGCAATGTGTCACGCATCGGGAAAAGTGCGGGCAGCAGCGGCCGCGTTCAGGTCCGCGTTTCGGCCGCGATCTCGCGCCGCGACTTTTTCTGCCGTTCGGTTGCCGACTTCAATTGCCCGCAGGCGGCCATGATATCCTCGCCGCGGGGCGTGCGGATCGGGCTGGCATAACCTGCTTTGTGCACGATGTCGGCAAAGGCCTCGATCCGGTCCCAATCGCTGCGCTGGTGCGGGGCGCCGGGCCATTCGTTGAAGGGGATCAGGTTGATCTTGGCCGGGATACCCTCGATCAGCTTGACCAGCCGGCGGGCATCCGCATCGCTGTCGTTCACATCCTTCAGCATCACGTACTCGAATGTGATCCGCTCGGAATTCGACAGGCGCGGGTACTCCCGCAGCGCCTCCAGAAGCGTGGCGATGTTCCATTTCCTGTTGATCGGCACCAGTTTGTCGCGCACCTCGTCCGTGGTGGCGTGGAAGCTGACGGCCAGCATGCAGCCGATCTCTTCCGCGGTCTTGGCGATCTCGGGCACCACCCCGGATGTCGAGAGCGTGATCCGGCGGCGCGAAAGCGAAATCCCCTCGCCGTCCATGGCGATCTTCATGGCGTCGCGGACGTTGTCGAAATTGTAGAGCGGCTCGCCCATGCCCATCAGGACGATGTTGGACAGAAGCCTGGGCCGCTCGCCCGCCCCCTCGCCGCGGCGGGGCCACTCGTCCAGGTCGTCACGGGCCATCATGACCTGGCCCACGATTTCCCCTGCGGTGAGGTTGCGCACCAGCTTCTGCGTGCCGGTGTGGCAGAACGAACAGGTCAATGTGCACCCGACCTGTGACGAGATGCACAGCGTGCCCCTGTCGGCCTCGGGGATATAGACCACTTCGACCTCGTGGCCGCCCGCGATACGCGCAAGGTACTTGCGCGTCCCGTCGGCGCTGACCTGCCGGCTGACCATCTCGGGGATCTCGATGACGAAATGATCGGCCAGTTGCTTGCGGTAGGCCTTGGAGAGGTTCGTCATCGCCTCGAAGTCGCGCACGCCCCAACCGTAGATCCACTGCCAGATCTGGTTGACGCGCATCCTGGCCTGCCGTTCGGGCGTGCCGTGCGCGATCAGAACCTCGCGCAGGCGGTCGCGCGTCAGACCGACCAGGTTGATCGGCCCCTCCGGCGCCTTGCGGGGGATGGTCATCACGTCCTGGGTGACGGGGGCAGTGTCGGTCATGGGTCTCGTGCGCGCTCTTGGGTGGCAGATGCGCCCGTATATAGGAGTCCGTGCCGGATTCCGAAACCCTTCGCAAAGCGGATGACGCTTACGCGGCGCCATCCGCACGACAGCCGCGAGTCGCGGACAGTCCACCAAGTTACCACTGACCCGCCCGGCGGCCAGGCCACGGCATGCGCGATCATGATCGCGATCCTGCAGCGCCGCGCGTCTTTCCCGCGCCGAGAATAATTCGAATGCTCTGTTTAACCCCGCCTTAGCGGGCTTTTCCGCAGTCTTCGCCCAAGATCGCGGAGGTGCACATGGGTCGCAAGGATAACCGCAAATGGGCCGATATCGAGCCCGGCCATCAAAGCCCGCTGGACTACGCGGTTTCCGCCCGTGATCAGTCTGTCTTCGAGATGGTGAACCAGGCCGTGCGGCACAAACAGGTCATGCTGGCCTTCCAGTCCGTCGTGCCGGCCGGCCGGCCGGACCGTCCAGCCTTTTACGAGGGATTGATCCGGGTGCTCGACGAAACCGGCCGAATTATCCCCGCCCGCGAGTTCATCGAGGTGATCGAGACCTGCGAGACCGGGCGCATCATCGATTGCCTCGCCCTGGAGAGGGGACTGCGGGCGCTTGCACGCCACCCCGACCTTCGGCTCTCGGTGAACATGTCGGCCCGGTCCATCGGGTATCCGCGATGGAGCCGCGTACTCAAGCGCGGGCTGGCGCAGGACCCCACGGTGGCCGAGCGGCTGATCCTTGAAATCACCGAAAGATCGGCCATGCTGGTCCCGGAACTGGTCGTCAGCTTCATGAACGACCTCCAGGCAAAGGGAATCAGCTTCGCGCTGGACGATTTCGGTGCCGGCTTCACGTCCTTTCGGTATCTCAAGGATTTCTATTTCGATATCCTCAAGATCGACGGGCAATTCATCCGCGGCATCGCACACGACCCGGACAACCAGGTTCTCACGGGGGCTCTCATCGCCATCGGCCAGCAGTTCGAGATGATTACCGTCGCCGAACGCGTCGAACGCGCCAGCGATGCCGCATACCTGGCCGCAACCGGGGTGGATTGCCTCCAAGGCTACTATTTCGACGCCCCCACCGTTCATCCCCCGTGGGCGGCCGACCGGCAATCGCGGCAAACCGCCTGACCATTGCGGCAACTGTTGCCGCACTGCGGCATTTGCGGTATGACGCGGCGGAAAGGCGGGGGATTCTGGACCCGCATGATGCGATTTCCAGTTACTCCTCAGCCATGACTGGTTTTCGGTGGAGGAATCACATGACCAACGTAGTAATCGCATCGGCCGCGCGGACCGCCGTCGGCTCCTTTGGCGGGTCGTTCGCCAACACGCCTGCGCATGATCTGGGCACCGCCGTCCTGGAGGCGCTGGTCGAACGGGCCGGCATCGACAAGGCCGAAGTCTCGGAAACGATCCTCGGCCAGGTTCTGACCGCCGCACAGGGCCAGAATCCCGCGCGCCAGGCCCATGTCAACGCCGGCCTGCCGATCGAATCCGCCGCCTGGGGCATCAACCAGGTCTGCGGCTCGGGCCTGCGCTCGGTGGCGCTCGGCGCCCAGCACATCCAGCTGGGCGATGCGCAGATCATCGCCGCCGGCGGGCAGGAAAACATGTCGATGGCCCCCCACGCCGCCAACCTGCGGCAGGGCCACAAGATGGGCGACATGAAGTACATCGACACGATGATCCGCGACGGTCTGTGGGACGCCTTCAACGGCTACCACATGGGCAACACCGCCGAAAATGTCGCCGAGAAGTGGCAGATCAGCCGCGAGGCGCAGGACGAATTCGCTCTGGCCAGCCAGAACAAGGCCGAGACGGCCCAGCAGGCGGGCAAGTTCGACGACGAGGTCATCCCCTTCACGGTGAAAACCCGCAAGGGCGACATCACCGTCGACAAGGATGAATACATCCGCCACGGCGCAACGCTGGAGGGCATGCAGAAGATGCGGCCGGCGTTCGCCAAGGACGGCTCGGTGACCGCGGCCAACGCCAGCGGCATCAACGACGGGGCCGCCGGCGCCCTGCTGATGACCGCCGACGAGGCCGAAAGGCGCGGCATCGAGCCCCTCGCGCGCATCGTGAGCTACGCCACCGCCGGGCTCGACCCGTCGGTCATGGGCATGGGCCCCGTCCACGCCAGCCGCAAGGCGCTGGACAAGGCAGGCTGGAGCGTCGACGATCTGGACCTGGTCGAGGCGAACGAGGCCTTCGCCGCCCAGGCCTGCGCGGTGAACAAGGACATGGGCTGGGATCCCGAGAAGGTGAACGTCAACGGCGGTGCGATCGCCATCGGCCACCCCATCGGTGCGAGTGGCGCCCGCGTACTCAATACCCTGCTGTTCGAGATGAAGCGCCGTAACGCCAAGAAGGGTATCGCGACCCTCTGCATCGGCGGCGGCATGGGCGTGGCCATGTGCGTGGAACGCCCGTAAGGACTTTGCGCGCCTGCCATTCAAGGGCGCCGGTCGTGGCGCCCTTTTTTGAAATCCTTTCCGCGCCGTGACTGCCGGCATCGCGAAGACCTAGGCCGCAACAATGTTGCGCGCGCAGTCGTGACGCGATAACAGAGTTACCGAACAATTCAGCCAGATTTGGAGGATACCATGGCACGAACAGCACTCGTCACCGGCGGCTCGCGCGGGATCGGCGCGGCGATTTCCAAGGCGCTCAAGGACGAGGGGTATACCGTCGCCGCGACCTATGCGGGCAACGACGAGAAGGCCGCCGCCTTCACCGAGGAGACGGGCATCAAGACCTACAAGTGGAACGTGGCCGACTACGAGGAATCCAAGGCCGGCATCGCAAAGGTCGAGGAGGAGGTCGGGCCGATCGACGTGGTCGTGGCCAATGCCGGCATCACGCGCGACGCGCCCTTCCACAAGATGACGCCGGAGCAGTGGAAAGAGGTGGTGGACACCAACCTTACCGGCGTTTTCAACACGATCCACCCGATCTGGCCGGGCATGCGCGAGCGCGGCTTTGGCCGCGTGATCGTCATAAGCTCGATCAACGGGCAGAAGGGCCAGTTCGCACAGACCAACTATGCCGCCACCAAGGCCGGTGACCTGGGCATCATCAAATCGCTCGCCCAGGAAGGCGCCGCCAAGGGCATCACTGCCAATGCCGTCTGTCCCGGCTACATCGCGACCGAAATGGTGATGGCCGTGCCGGAAAAGGTCCGCGAAGCGATCATCGGCCAGATCCCGGTGGGCCGTCTGGGCGAACCGGAGGAAATCGCGCGCTGCGTGACCTTCCTGGCCTCGGACGACGCCGGCTTCATCAATGGCTCGACCATTTCGGCCAATGGCGGCCAGTACTTCGCCTGAAACTGATTTGACATTGGCATGGGACGGCCCTCGGGACGCCCCATGCCCTCATTGCGACCGGCTGCTCAGGCCCTTTCGCCCAGCCGTTCGATTTCTTCCTTGAGCCGCAGTTTCTGTTTCTTCAACTCCGCGATTTCAAGATCGCTGGAGCCAGGGGCCCGTTGCGCTTCTTCGACCTGTTTCGAGAGGGCTTGGTGCTTTTTCTTCAATTCCTCGACATGCGAACTCAAGCTCATCGGCAATTCTCCTCTCTCTGAACAAGTGCGAATAGTGCACCACAGTTTCACGAATCTGTCACGCCGCAGGCGCAGCGTCAGCGGGAAATAGCGGATAGAATTGTCGCAGTTCACCCCCCGAAGGTCAGCGGAGCGCCCTCGCGCAGGACGGCGCGGCTGGCCTGGGTATAATGCTCGTGGTCCCCGGGGTGAACACGGCCCTCGTGCAACAGCCAGCCATCGTGCAGACGGAACGCGCCGCGCCCGCCCTTGCGGCCGCGAACGACGACAAGGCGCGCCAACCGGCCGCGCCGGGGAATCAGCGGCAGAACCTCCAGACTCCCCAAGCGGCCGGAGGCCGCCTCCAGAAGTGCGGGCAGGCGCTCAGCCCGCTGGATGAAGGTCACAGTTCCCTTTGGCGCGGCGCGCTTGGCCGCCGCCGTGACCCAGGTCGCCAAAGGCATCCGCTCGCCCATGGCGGTCTCGCGGCCGGCATCGCGGGCGGCCAGGCTTTCGGTCCGGTCGAAATAGGGCGGATTGGCCATGACGTGGGCAAACTGCCGACTGCGCAGGGTCGCAGGCATGTCCGACAGGTCCCCGGTGACAACTTCCAGCGCCAAGTCATTCAGGCGCGCGTTTTCCACGGCCAGGGCCGCATAGGGCGGCTGCACCTCCAGCCCCGTTACCTTCACGCCCGGCACACGGGTCGCAAGGCATAGCGCGGCCGCGCCTGCCCCGCAGCCCAGATCGAGCACACTGTCACCGGCCCGCGCGGGGATCGCGGCGGCCAGAAGAACCGGATCGACCCCGGCCCGGTATTCATGGCGCGGCTGACGCAGGCGCAGGCGCCCGCCCAAAAAGGCGTCGGTGGTCAGGTCCTCGGCCGGCCAAGGGTCAGCCATCCACATCGAACCCATTGTCCTCGAGCACGCGGCGGGCCGGCCAGTAATCACTTTCCGCGACCATCAGACGTCGCGGGAAAATACCGATGGAGCCTTCCAGTATGCTCATGTTTACGTCCATTTCAAAGCAGTCTATACCCTCGCCCTGAAGCAGGGCCTGGGCAAAGGCGATGGCCGTGGGGTCGTTGGTCCGAAGCAGCTGTTTCATGGGGATGACTTAAAGACAGCACGCGCCGATTGTCGAGCCGCGTGACGGGAGTGTGATCGGAGTGGACCACGCCGTAACCAAGCCGCATGAGCAACTGGCCATGCACCTCGCCCCCAGGATGGCAGAGGTGAACACGCTGATCCGCGACCGGATGGCATCGCGGCACGCACCGCGGATTCCCGAGGTGACGGCGCATCTGGTCGAGGCGGGCGGCAAACGGCTGCGCCCGATGCTGACGCTGGCCGCCGCGGATCTGTGCGGCTATGCCGGGCCCTTCGACGTCCACCTGGCTGCGACCGTGGAATTCATCCATACCGCCACGCTGCTGCATGACGATGTCGTCGATGAAAGCGCGCAGCGGCGGGGCCGGCCCTCGGCCAACCTGCTGTGGGACAACAAGTCGAGCGTTCTGGTGGGCGACTATCTATTCTCGCGCTCCTTCCAGCTGATGGTGGAAACCGGGTCGCTGCGGGTGCTTGATATCTTGGCCAACGCCTCGGCCACCATCGCCGAAGGTGAGGTCCTGCAACTCAGCGCGTCACGGGACCTGCGGACCGACGAGGCCACCTACCTTCAGGTGATCCGCGGCAAGACGGCGGCGCTTTTTTCGGCGGCGACCGAAGTCGGCGGCGTTCTGGCCGGGGCGCCGGAGGCACAGGTGGATGCGCTGCGCACCTATGGCGACGCCCTGGGTATCGCGTTCCAGATGGCTGACGATCTTCTGGACTACCAGGGAGATAGCACGGCGACGGGCAAGAACGTGGGCGACGACTTCCGCGAGCGGAAGCTGACCCTGCCGGCCATAAAGGCGGTGGCCCGCGCCGATGGCGACGAGCGCGCCTTCTGGTCGCGGGTGATCGAGAAGGGGGATCAGCGTGAGGACGATCTTGCGCAGGCCCGCGCCCTGCTGGAAAAACATGCGGCACTGGAGCACGCCCGCGCGGATGCCCTGGCATGGGCGGGCACGGCGCGCGCCGCTCTGGCGCAGTTGCCGGCGCACCCGGTGCGGGGCATGCTTGAGGAGCTCGCCGACTACGTCGTGGCCCGCATCAGCTAGAGGCGTTCAACCGCGTAGCCACGACCCACCAGCCGGGATGCGCCTCATGCAGCCGCCCGGCCGCAGCAGCGGCCGTTTCCGCGTCGGCATAGATCCCGAAACACGTCGCGCCCGAGCCCGAAAGACGCGTCAGCATGCAACCCGGCGTCTTGTCCAGCGTCTCGCAAACATCCGCGATGGCCGGCTCGACCGCGATCGCCGGGGCCTCCAGATCGTTGCGCATTGCGCGCAGCCACTCAACGCACCCGCCCAGATCAGGGAAGGCCGGCACGCTGTCCGGCATTGGCGGGTTGTTCGGCGCGCTCATGTGATCGAAGACCATCGGCGTGGGAACCGGCGCCCCGGGGTTCACCAGCACCACGTCAAGGGCCGGAAAACCGTCAACTGGCTCGACCCATTCGCCGATACCGCGCATCCGGCTCGCGCGGTTCGCCAGGCACACCGGGACATCGGCGCCAAGGCAGATCGCATCAGACGGGACCGCGCGCCCGCTGACCTGCGCCAAGCCCCTGAGCGTGGCGGCCGCGTCGCTTGATCCGCCGCCAACGCCGGCCGCCGCCGGCAGAAATTTCTCAAGCTGGATATCCGCCGCGATTCCCATCTGCCGCGCGGCGCGCAGCACGATGTTGTTGTCGTCAAGCGGCACGCCATCCGCCATCGGCCCGGTGACCGACAGATTGGCGCTTTCGGCCGGCGCGACCGCGATCCGGTCGCCGATGCCGGCAAAGACCACCAGAGAGTCCAGTTGGTGGTACCCGTCTTCGCGCCGCCCCGTGACGTGCAACGTCAGGTTGATCTTGGCCGGTGCGAAAACCTCAATCGCCATCACCGGCTACCTCGAGGGGGTCAGCCCCCTCCTCGGCCAGCACCTGGTCGAGCCCAACCTCGATCTTGCGGCGGATGCGGTCGGGGTCGATATCGGGCGACGGGTTTTCCTTGTCCACGAAGGACAGCGCCCGCTTCCACTGGAACTCGGCCTCGGTATAACGGCCCACGGCCCAGAGCACGTCGCCCAGATGGTCATTGATGACCGGATCCACCGGCAGAAGTTCCGCGGCGCGTTCCATGTGGCCGACGGCCTCCTCGTAGCGGCCAAGACGGTAAAGCACCCAGCCCAAGCTGTCGACGATATATCCGCTGTCGGGCCGGGCGGCCACGGCCCGTTCGATCATGTCCAGCGCCTCGTCCAGCTTTTCACGCTTCTCCACTAAAGAGTAGCCGAGGTAGTTCAGAACCTGAGGCTGGCCGGGATTGAGTTCCAAGGCCCTTCGGAAATCCGCCTCGGCCCGCGGCCACTGCCCCAGGCGTTCGTGGCTGATGCCGCGCGCGTAATGCACGAACCACTGGTCGGCATCGCGTTCCTGGTAAAGCGCCACGGCTTCGTCGTAGGCCTCCACGGCCTCGCCGAACCGTTCGAGTTGCCGGAACAGGTCCCCAGCCGAGACATGCACCATCGGCAGGTGCGGATGGCTTTGGGCCAGTTGCTCCAGCACTTCGACGGCGGCGTCGGTCTTGCCGGCGCGGCGCAGCGTCTCGGCCCGGCCCAGTTCCGCGGCGGCGAAAGAGGGATGGTCGCGCGGGACACGGCGATAAGCCTCGGTCGCCAGTTCGTATCGATCCAGCGCCTCCAGCATTTCCGCCGCGAAGATCGTGGCATCGACATGCGCGGGCTTAAGATGCTCCGCCACCCGGGCGTAGAGCAGGGAATATTCCTCGCCCGTGTCGGAAACCAAGGCACGACCGAGCGAAAAGAAGACCTCGGCGATGCCGTCCGCGGCCCCGGAAATGCGGGTGAAGGGGATCGGCTCATCCGTTTCCAGACGGTCGCGCAACTCTTCCAGCTCGGGGTCGAGGTCCGCGCCGAAGGCCTCGTCCATCAACGCGATCGCCTCGTCGTTCCGGCCCAGCTGGCTCAGGACCTCGGCCCAGGCCATCGTCCCGCGCCGGGTACGCTGCATCGGCCCGTCAGCTTCGCCCGAGAAGATCTTTTCGGCCGTCTCGAAATCGCCAACCGAGGCCAGGGCCAGGGCCTTGTGATAGATGGCGAAGCCGTGCAGCCCGCGCTGCCCGGCCACCTCGTCAAAAGCGGCAAGCGCCTTGTCCATGTCGCCCTGCCCCAAGTGCGCCCAAGCCGTCAGCAACCCGTCCGCCAACGCGCCGACCCCGCGGTCGTCCGAGAGGCGTTCAAGCAGCTCGTCCCAGGCACCGCGCTGCGCTTCGTCTGCGATCGTCGCCATGTGCGCGACCTGGCTGCGCAGATCGGCCGCCTCGATCTTGCGCGCCACCGGCAGCGCCCGGGCGATATCGCCGAGCGCCAGGTAAGCCAGCGCGGTGCTTTCCAGGATAACGGGGTTCGAGGGATCGGCGGCGAGCGCATTGGTGAAGTACTCGGCCGCGGCAGCGAAATCGTGATTGTAGCGCGCCTGGCGCGCGGCAAGATACGACCCGACCGATTCATCGGTGGCCGCGGGCGCCGGCAGCGCGGTCACGAGGGCGGCGAAAGCGAGGGGAAAAAAAGTTTTGGCGGTCACACGGGATTGCCTTTGTCAGGGAAACACCAGTGTAACGTAGTATGGCGTCCTCCGCGAAGCAATGCGGCGCCCTGATTCAGGGCGCCGCACGCAGGATTTCGCAAGGCCGTCACATGTTGGGATAGTTCGGCCCGTCCCCACCCTGCGGCGTCACCCAGTTGATGTTCTGGCTGGGGTCCTTGATGTCGCAGGTTTTGCAGTGCACGCAGTTCTGGAAGTTGATCACGAACTTCGGCTCCTGCCCTTCCTCGCGCACGACCTCGTAGACGCCGGCCGGGCAATACCGTTGCGCCGGCTCGTCGTAGGCAGGCAAGTTCACGCTGATCGGAACGCTGTCATCCTTGAGCTGCAGATGGCAGGGCTGGCTCTCCTCGTGGTTCGTCATCGAGTAGCTGACGTTCGTCAGCCGGTCGAAGCTCAGCTTCCCGTCTGGCCTGGGATAATCGATCTTGACGTGCTTTTCCGCCGGTTCGGTGGCATCGGCATCGGTCTTGCCGTGCTTCAGCGTGCCCAGCAGGGAAAACCCCAGCGTATTCGTCCACATGTCGAGCCCGCCGAGCGCGAGCGACGCGCCCAGCCCGTACTTCGACCACAGCGGCTTGACATTGCGCACCTTCTTCAGATCCTTGCCGATCGCGCCCTCGCGGACCTCGGTCTCGTAGTCGGCCAACTCGTCGCTGCCGCGCCCGGCCTCGATCGCTGCATGGGCGGCCTCGGCCGCGGCCTTGCCCGACAGCATGGCGTTGTGGTTGCCCTTGATGCGCGGCACGTTCACCATGCCGACCCCGCAGCCCAAGATGGCCACCCCGGGGGCGACCATCTTTGGCATCGACTGGTAACCGCCCTCGGAAATCGCACGCGCGCCGTAAGCGATGCGCTTGCCGCCCTCCAGAAGCTCGGCCACCATCGGGTGGTGCTTGAACCGCTGGAATTCCATGTAGGGATAGACGTAAGGATTTGTGTAGTTCAGGTGCACCACGAATCCCACGTAAACCTGGTTGTTCTCAAGGTGGTAGATGAACGAACCGCCACCCGCGTTCGACCCCAGCGGCCAGCCCATCGTGTGGGTGACCTCACCCTCGTTGTGCTTGTCGGGGTCGACCTCCCAGATTTCTTTCATGCCCAGGCCGAACTTCTGCGGCTCCTTGCCCTCGGACAGGTCGTAGCGGGCCATGACCTCCTTGGTCAGGCTGCCGCGGATCCCTTCCCCCAGGAAGACGTACTTCCCGTGCAGTTCCATCCCGGGTTCATAGGAGGGGCCGGGCGTGCCGTCGGGGTTTCGGCCGAACTCCCCTGCGACGACGCCCTTGACCTCGCCGTCCTCGCCATAGACGAGTTCCGAACAGGCCATGCCGGGGAAGACTTCGACGCCCAGGTCCTCGGCCTGCTCGGCCATCCAGCGACAGACGTTGCCCATGGAGACGATGTAATTGCCGTGATTGTTCATCAGCGGCGGCATCGGCCAGTTGGGAACGCGCAGCTTGCCGGCCTCGCCCATGAGGTAGAAGTTATCTTTCCGGACGGGCACGTTAAGCGGCGCGCCCTTCTCCTTCCAGTCGGGGATGAGCGCGTCCAGGCCGCAGGGGTCGAGAACCGCGCCGGAAAGGATATGCGCGCCCACCTCGCTGCCCTTTTCCAGCACCACGACCTCGCGCTCGGGATCCAGTTGCTTTAGCCGGATCGCCGCGCTTAACCCCGCCGGGCCGGCACCCACGATCACGACGTCATATTCCATGGCTTCGCGTGTCACTTCGGACATGGTTTCTCTTCCTTTCTGGCGGCGCGGCTGGACTGTCTCGGGCTGCGCCCGTGGTTAGCGCGGCCACATGCGCAAGGTCAATTGGAACGCGACCGGATACCTATCTCAAAACGGCAATATTTCACGGTCCGCGACAGCATTGCGCCGCCGCCCCCCATCGTCTATTGCAAAGCCGTGCCTGATCGGGGCACTCTGCCGCGACACTCCGAACAGACCAGACGGGACCGTCCGATGCGCGCCCGTCTTAAAGATAGTGGACGACAGAGATGGACAAGATCCCAATGACCCGCAAGGGCCACGCCGCGCTGGAGGCGGAGCTTAAGCAACTCAAGTCCGAAGACCGCCCCGCCATTATTCGCGCCATTTCGGAAGCGCGCGAGCACGGCGATCTGTCGGAAAACGCCGAGTATCACTCGGCCAAGGAAAAGCAGTCCTTCATCGAGGGGCGCATAAAGGAACTTGAGGGCGTGTTGAGCCTTGCCGAAGTCTACGACCCTGCCAAGCTATCGGGTCCGATCAAGTTCGGCGCGACCGTGACGCTGGTGGACGAGGATACCGACGACGAAAAAACCTACCAGATCGTCGGCGAATACGAGGCCGATATCGAACAGGGCCTTCTCAACATCAAGTCCCCGATCGCCCGCGCCCTGATCGGAAAGGACGAGGGCGACAGCGTCGAGGTCCGCACCCCCGGCGGGGATCGCTCCTACGAAGTCCTGAAGGTCGAATACGTCTGACTGGCAGAATCGATGTCCGAACAGCAGGATCCGCCGCCGACACCTTTCGGCTTCTACGAGAAGGGCCGGAAACCGCGGATCACGGGCATCGAGGTGACCGCCCTCGTTCTGTCGGTTCTCTGGCTTGCCGGGGCGGGTGTCTTCATACTCGTGATCGCGCGGCCCACGGATGCGGGTGAAACCGGTGCGCTGCGGTTCGCGATGATCGCGCTGGCGGTGTTCATGCCGGTGGCCATGATCTGGGTCGCGGCGACGGCGGCGCGCGCCTCGCAGGTGATGCGCGCGGAAAGCCAGCGCCTGCAAGCCGCCATCGACGCACTGCGCCACACCTACATCCGCGAGAACCAGAGCCGCGACGCGGTCACCGAACCAACCGTCACCAAAAAGCTCGACGAAATCGCGGCGGCACAACGCAAGACCGAGACCGCACTGGCGATCTTTACATCCACCCGGCAGCCCAGCCCGCCCCGAACGCCGCCCCCTGCGGCCGACCGCCCGACAGACCAGAACAGCGATCAGGTGGACCTGCCCCTCGGGACATCGGCCGAGGAAATGCAGCCGCCCCTTGACCGCGAGGATCTGATCCGCGCCCTGAATTTCCCCGAAACACCCGAAGACAGGGACGGCTTTGCCGCCCTGCGAAAGGCGCTGAAAGACCGCACGACGGCGCAGTTGATTCAGGCCGCCCAGGATGTGCTGACCTTGTTGTCGCATGACGGCATCTATATGGAGGATCTTCGCCCCGACCGCGCCAGGCCCGAGGTCTGGCGCAGCTTTGCCGAGGGCGCACGGGGTCGCGCGGTCGCCGCGCTCGGCGGCGTGCGGGATCGCTCCTCCCTGGCGCTGACGGCCACGCGCATGCGGCAGGATCCGATCTTTCGTGATGCGGCGCACCATTTCCTGCGGCTTTTCGACCGGATGTTCACCCAGTTCGCCGAAACCGCGAGCGACGAGGAAATCGCGCAGCTGGCAGACACGCGCACGGCCCGCGCTTTCATGCTGCTGGGGCGCGTCGCGGGCACCTTCGACTGAGAGCCGAAGCCGCCGCACGGCCTCTATTGCTCCGGCCCCGGATTAGGGCCAATATGCGCCTCTGAGGAGATCCGACATGCGCAAGTTCCTTGTTGTCCTCGACGACAGCCGCGAATGCCTCAACGCCATGCGTTTCGCCGCCATGCGCGCGGCCCGGACCGAGGCGGGGGTGGAAATCCTGGCCGTGATTCCGCCGGAGGAGTTCAATCACTGGATCGGCGTGGGCGACATCATGCGCGAAGAGGCCCGGGAACGCATCCATGCCCATTTCGAGGTCTTCGCCAAGTGGATGCGCGACAAACAGGGCGTGGATCCGGAACTGGTGATCCGCGAGGGCGAACCGGTCAACGAGATCATCGGTCAGGTCCACGATGACCCGGAGATCGGCGTGCTCGTGCTGGGCGCCGGCACCGGCAAGAAGGGGCCCGGGCCGCTCGTGAACCAGTTGACCCGAACTGCCGGGACCCTGCCCATTCCCATCACGATCGTTCCCGGCGACCTGTCCAAGGAGCGCCTTGAGGAAATCACCTGAGCCGCCGCGGCCAATATCGCCGGCGCGCAGGGTCGGAGCGGTCAAATTCCCAGGCTGCGCTCGGGCCAGGAGGGGCTCGGTAGTTTAGAATGATTCCAAAAAATCTTGACGCTTCGCATCTCAACGCGCATATAGCCTCCAACAGAAAGGTGCAGTCATGTTCATCCAGACAGAATCGACCCCGAACCCGGCCACGTTGAAATTCCTTCCCGGGCAGACCGTTCTGGAAAGCGGGACCGCGGACTTCCCAACGCCCGAGGGGGCCGAGAAATCCCCCTTGGCCAAGAGGATCTTCGACGTCGGGGGCGTGACCGGAGTCTTTTTCGGCAACGATTTCATCACCGTCACGAAAAGCGACGAGGCCGAATGGGACCATATCAAGCCCGCGATCCTGGGCGCGATCATGGAGCATTTCCAGACCGGCCAGCCGGTGATGACGGGCGAGGCCGAAGCGCCCTCGGGCCATGCCGAGCATCAGGGCGAGGATTCCGAGATCGTCGGCCAGATCAAGGAATTGCTGGATACCCGCGTGCGTCCGGCGGTTGCCCAGGATGGCGGCGACATCACGTTCCACGGATTCGAGCGCGGGGTTGTCTACCTGCACATGCAGGGGGCCTGCGCCGGGTGCCCCTCGTCCACCATTACCCTGAAGATGGGGATCGAGAACCTGCTGCGCCACTATATCCCCGAGGTGACCGAGGTGCGCCCCATTGGGGTCTGACCCCGTGATCCTTGCATTCGATACATCGGCCGCGCATTGCGCGGCCGCTTTGCTGCGTGGCGACGCGGTGCTGGAGGCACGAGCCGAGGATATGGGCCGCGGCCAGGCCGAGCGGCTGTTTCCACTCCTGGAAGAGGTGCTGGCCTCCAACGGCCTTGGCTGGCAGGATCTTTCGCGGCTCGGCGTCGGGATCGGGCCGGGAAATTTCACCGGCATCCGCATTTCCGTGGCCGCGGCCAGGGGGCTCGCATTGTCCTTGGGAGTTCCTGCTATCGGGGTCTCGACCTTCCAGGCGATCTCGATGTCCGAGCCCGCCCCGCACCTGCCCGCGGTGCCAGCCCCGCGCGATCAGTTCTATATCCTGCCGCCCGGCGCCCACCCCCGCCTTGCGACACGACCCGAGGTCGATACCATCGGCCTGCCCCTGCGGCTGCCGCCCGAACCGGCCCGGCTGGCCGCAGCGATCGGGATCTGCGCCGCGGCTGGCGCGGCGGATGCCCCGGCGCCGGCCCCTCTTTACGTCAAACCCGCCGACGCGGCGCCAACGCGGGAGGCCCCGCCGCCGATCCTTGCCGATGACCGCTGACGAAATGGCACGCCTGCATGCCGGCGCCTTCACGGATCAGGCGCGCGCCTGGTCGGTATGCGAATTCGCCGCTCTGTGCGACAGTCCGCATGTCTTCCAGGTGGGCGATGCACGCTGCTTCGCCCTGGGCCGCAGCGTCGCCGACGAAGCGGAATTGCTGACGCTGGCCACCGATCCGGCGCATCGCAGGAAGGGCCTTGCGCGGCAGTGCCTCGCCGCCTTCGAAAAGGTCGCGCAGCACCGCGGCGCCGCCGCCTGCCTGCTGGAGGTGGCCGCGGACAATCAAGCCGCCCTTGGCCTCTACCGCGAGGCCGGCTACGCCGAGGCGGGCCGCCGCCCCGGATACTACCGCACGGCACAGGGAATCCGGATCGATGCCCTGTTACTGCGCAAGGCGCTCGGCTGACCTGACGCGCAGGCAGCCTGCACGCTTGCATAACGCGGCGACATGGGGCTAGGAAAACCCATGCAGATCTACCTCCCCATCGCCGAGGTCTCGGTCAACGCCTTCCTGCTGCTGGGGCTGGGGGGCTTGGTCGGCATCTTGTCGGGCATGTTCGGTGTCGGCGGGGGCTTCCTGATGACGCCGCTGTTGTTTTTCATCGGCATTCCGCCGGCCGTGGCCGTGGCGACAGAGGCCAACCAGATCGTCGCCTCGTCGTTCTCGGGCGTTCTGGCACATCTGCGACGAAAGACCGTCGATCTCAGGATGGGCACGGTGCTGCTTGTCGGGGGGTTGATCGGGGCCGCCCTCGGGGTGCTGTTGTTCAACTACCTGAAATCGCAGGGCCAGGTCGATCTGCTTGTCCGGCTGTGCTACGTCGTCTTCCTCGGCGTCATCGGGGGCATGATGTTCCTGGAAAGCCTGCGCGCCATCCGCAGCACGCGGTCGGGCAAGCCGGTGCCCAAGCGCAAGAAACACAGCTGGATCCACGGCCTGCCTTTCAAGATGCGTTTCCGCACCTCGGGGCTGTATATCAGCGTCATCCCCCCCGTCCTGGTCGGCGTATCCGTGGGGGTCCTGGCGGCCATCATGGGGGTCGGCGGCGGTTTCATCATGGTGCCGGCGATGATCTACCTGCTGGGCATGCCGACCAAGGTTGTCGTCGGGACATCGCTTTTCCAGATCATCTTCGTCACCGCCTTCACGACGCTGCTGCACGCCACCACGAACTATACCGTGGACGTGGCCCTTGCGGTCCTGCTGCTGATCGGCGGCGTGGTGGGGGCGCAGGTGGGGACCCAGATCGGCACCCGCATGAAGGCCGAGCAGTTGCGGATCCTGCTGGCGATCATGGTGCTCGTGGTCTGTGGGAAGCTTGCACTCGACCTTCTGCTGCAACCGTCCGAGTTGTATTCCCTCGGCGACGGCGGAGGGCATTGATGCGGCTGGCCGGCGCAATCCTGCTCTGCCTGTTGGCGCTGCCCCTCGCGGCCGAGCAGGTGGTTCTGGGCCTCAGCGCCGACCGCGTGAAGATCACCGCGACGTTCGAAGGCTCCGAAGTGCTGGTCTTCGGCGCCGTCAAGCGCGAGACATCCATACCCGAAACCCCGCTCGAGGTGATCGTCACCATCGCCGGGCCCTCGCGACCGGTCACCGTCCGGCGCAAGGAGCGGGTGCTGGGCATATGGGCCAACACGGATGCCGTGCACGTGGACGCCGCGCCGACGTTCTATGCGGTGGCAACCTCGGGGCCGCTGGACAAGGTGCTGACCGAGGTGGAGGACCTGCGCCACAAGATCTCGATCCCGCGCGCGATCCGCTCGGTCGGGGCGCCGATGACCGTGCGCAACGCGCAGAAATTCACCGAGGCCCTGATCCGTATCCGGCGCGATGAGGGGGCCTACCAGTTGCTGGAAGGGGCCGTTGCGCTGGACGAACAGACGCTGTTCCGCACCTCGATCGACATGCCCGCGAACCTGACCGAGGGCGACTACCTTACCCGTATCTTCCTGACCCGCGAAGGCCGCGTGGTATCGCAGTTCCAGACCTCGATCGACGTGGACAAGGTGGGGCTTGAGCGGTGGCTTTTCGACCTCTCCCGGCAACAGCCCCTGCTCTACGGATTGATGTCCCTGGCCATAGCCATCGCGGCGGGCTGGGGCGCCTCGGCCGCGTTCCGGGCCTTCCGCCAGAGCTAGCCGCGCCCGATATAGGGCATCTTGGTCGCCATCAGGGTCATGAACTGGATATTGGCCTCGGGCGGCAGCTCGGCCATGTGCACCACGGCCGCACCCACCTGGGCCACATCCATGGTGGGGGGCGCCGCGCCGGGATTGGAGGCGATCACGGCCTCCAGCAGGTCCGTACGCGCATTGCCGATGTCGATCTGGCCGCAAGCGATGTCGTAGGGCCGACCATCAAGGCTTACCTGCTTGGTCAGACCGGTGATGGCATGCTTGGTCGTCGTATAACCCACCGATTCCGGCCGGGGCGCATGCGCGCTGATCGAGCCGTTGTTGATGATCCGCCCGCCCTGCGGGGCCTGCCGACGCATCCGGGCAAAAGCGGCGCGGGCGCAAAAGAACATGCCGTTGAGGTTCACGTCCACCAGGGCGCGCCAGTCGTCAATGGCGACCTCGTCGATCAGGGCGGCGCGCCCGAAGCTACCGGCATTGTTGAACAGAACGTCAAGCCGGCCCGCCTCTTGCACGAAACGGTCGAACGCGGCCTCGACTGCGGTCGGGTCGGTGACGTCGCAGGGCAGGACAACGGCATTGCCGTGCCCGCCCGCGGCGTCGCGCAACCCGTCGGCCCCACGGGCCAGAAGCCCGACCCGCCAGCCCGCCGCCAGGAAGGCCCGGGCACACTCGGCGCCGATGCCGCGGCTGGCGCCGGTGACGAGAACGCTTTTCATGCCTCCGCCTCCAGCTCCAAGGGCACGGGCTTGGCGGGCAGATCGTCGACGCGCAGCGGGCCCGTCGGCTTGGACAGCCGGTTGCGTACCACCCAGTGCAGTCGCTCCTCGGCCCGGGTGATGGCGACATAGGCCAACCGCTTCCATAGCGGCTGCCCCGCCTCACTGCGGCCCATCCGGGCGGCCGCGTAGATATCCGGCGCGAAGACCTGCACGTCGCGCCACTGGGAACCCTGCGCCTTGTGGATCGTCACCGCCGCCCCATGCAGAAACGTGGCCCCCATCCCTGCCGCGAAGGGAATGAAGGGCTCCGCCTCGTCCGGTTTCTCGATCTTGACGATGCTGGCGGCGCTCACGCGGGGGTCTTCGGCGCCGATGACATGCAGCCGGGAAAACCCAGGTTTCTTGCCCGGCCCCAGGTAGATCACCTGCGCCCCCTTGATGAGGCCCCGCGCCTCCAGATCCAACCGCTTCTTGCGGTGCTTGAGTGGCAATTCGATCCCGTCGCAGATCAGCGGCTCCCCGGTCAGAAGGGCCGTTTCCGGGGCGTCGTGCACCGCGCGGAAAGCGTTTATCAGGCGGATGCGCGTGGCGTTGCGCCAAACCAGCACCGGCGAGCGCGCCATCAGGTCGACCTCCACCCGGCCGGTCCACCGGACACGATCGTCCCGGCGGGCGGTCTGCTCGATCATCGCTTCAAAGTCGTGGAACTCCAGGTCCGGATCGGACAGCGCGTGGGCCAGATCCAGAATGGGGTTGTCAGCGTCCTGCCGGTGCACGCGGTGCAATTCCAGCTTCGCGGGCGCGCCCAGGTCGTCGAAGACCATCTTGCCCGACTGGTTCACCGGCGCCAGCTGCGCCGGGTCGCCGAACAGCAGAAGGTTGGGAAAGATCTCCTTGAGGTCCTCGAACTGGCGGTCGTCCAGCATCGAGGACTCGTCCACGAAGCCCACGTCCAGCGGCTCTTCGCGCCGCTTCCAGCCGGTGATGAAATCCGAGCCCCTCAGGCCGGCGGCGGCAAGGGCGCCGGGCACCGATTTGTTGGTCTGGTAGAATGCCCAAGCCCGGTCGAGCGCCTCCTCGCTGAGGTCCGCGATCTCGGGGCGGTCACCGTTGCCGGCCAGCCACTCGGCGATCTTTTCGTACTCCGGGTCATATACAGGCGTGTAGAGGATGCGGTGGATCGTGGTGGCGGGCACGCCGCGCGCGCGCAGGACGCTTGCCGCCTTGTTTGTGGGGGCAAGCACGGCGAGGGTCCGCCTATCCTTGCGCCGGCGGCCCTCGTAATCGCCCGAAACCAATTCCACCCCTGCCGCTTCCATCTCGCGCACAAGCGCGGCCAACAGCAGCGTCTTGCCCGACCCTGCCTTGCCGACAACGGCCATCACCCCATCCCGGCCGGCGCGCGGTGCCGTCAGCTGCCCGGCGGCCAGATCGATCCCGGAGGCCTGCAAGGCACCGGCGATGCGGGCATGCGCGTCGGCCTGATCCTGGGAATATGCAAGGGCGGTCTCGACCATGGCGGGACCCTACAATTCCCCTTTGCAGGGCGCCAGCGAAAGACGGGCGGCAAGAGCCGCCCGTTCCGATTCATCTGTTGGTGTCAGACCGCGGCGGGTAACCCGGCCCGCTTCAACGGCCGGCGTCCAGCACGTCCTCGACCGTGCGCAAGCCTGTTTTGGGCGACTGCACCAGCACGGCCATGTTGCCCGGCTTGTGCTCGTTGCGCAGCATCTTCATGTGCGCGGCCGGCAACTCGTCCCAGGGGAACACCTCGGACATGCAGGGATCCAGCCGGCGCTCCAGCATCAGCTTGTTGGCGGCGCTCGCCTGCTTGAGGTGGGCGAAGTGGCTGCCCTGAAGCCGCTTCTGGTGGCTCCACATGTGGCGCACGTCGAAGGTGCAGTTGTAGCCCGTGGTGCCGGCGCAGATCACGACCATGCCCCCGCGCTTCACCACGAAGGTGGAGACGGGGAAGGTCGCCTCGCCCGGGTGTTCGAAGACCATGTCCACGTTCACCCCCTTGCCGGTCACCTCCCAGATCGCCTTGCCGAAGCGGCGGACCTCGGCGAACCATTCCTTGTAGTCCTCGGTGTTCACCTCCGGCAGCCGGCCCCAGCAGTCGAAGTCCTTGCGGTTGATGACGCCCTTGGCGCCCAGGCTCATGACGAACTCGCGCTTGTCCTCCTCCGAGATCACGCCGATGGCGTTCGCGCCGGCAGTGTTGATAAGCTGGATCGCGAAGGAGCCGAGCCCGCCCGAGGCCCCCCAGACCAGCACGTTCTGCCCGGGCTTGAGGTCGTGGGGCTCGTGGCCGAACAGCATACGGTAGGCGGTTGCCAGCGTCAGCGTGTAGCAGCCCGACTCCTCCCAGGTCAGGTGCTTGGGCCGCGGCATGAGCTGCTGTGCCTGCACGCGGGTGAACTGCGCGAAGGAACCGTCGGGGCTTTCGTAGCCCCAGATGCGCTGGCTGGGCGAAAGCATCGGGTCGCCGCCGTTGCACTCCTCGTCGTCGCCGTCGTCCTGGTTGCAATGCACGACAACTTCGTCGCCCACCTTCCAGCGGGTGACCTTGTCCCCCACCTGCCAGACGATCCCGGCCGCATCCGAGCCGATGATCGCATAGGGCGCCTTGTGCTGGCGAAAGACCGAGGCAGGCTGGCCGAGGCAGGCCCAGACCCCGTTGTAGTTCACGCCCGCAGCCATCACCAGCACGAGCACCTCGTGGCTGTCGATCTCGGGGGTGTCCACGACCTCTTTCTGAAGCGCCTGATCGGGATTGCCGTGCCGTTCCTGTCGCAGCACCCAGGCGTGCATCTTCGGGGGCACGTAACCGAGGGGCGGCATTTCGCCCATCTCGTACAGGTCCTTTTCCGGCGCGTCATAGGGCGCGATGCCGCTTTCGGTGTCCAGAGCCATGGTCAGCCTCCTACTTGAATCCTTTGCCGCAACGCAGAATCACGGCCGCCGCTCACCGGGATAGCCCCGGTCGCGCAACAATGCAATGCCGGCGAGTGAGGATTTGTAATTTTATAACCACGCAAGTGCAGAAAAACCCATATCACTCTTTGCGGTCGCCGCAAAGATGCGCGATGGACCTTGCATAATAGGCGGCGAGATCCCGTTCGGCGTCCAACAAAACGAATCCCGCTTCTGTCTCACGCACGATGCGCCGCGCGCTCAGGATCTGCAAAGCAAAACGCACGGCATAGGCCATATCCCCGCCCGGCAGGTGCACATGCGCCTGCGGCATCTTCGCCACCAGGTCCCGCAACCGCCGAGCGATGTCGTCCCGGCTGAGCGGCCCCTCAGCCCTCAGCAGAACATCCGCGACCAGTGGCACGGGCAGCACCGGCACCTCCCGGCCCAGACGGCGCATCAGTTCCGCGCCCAGGTCTTCGACTCCTGCCCCCGGGTGGTCTGCGTCGAAGGCATCAAGGGACAGAGGCGCCCCGAAGCTCGCCGCGGCATAACCGTGCCGGTGGTAGCGCCCCGTGATCCTAAGCCAGATCTGCCGGAGGACGAACCGCGCGACGACGCTGATGCGCGCCGGGAAGCGGCGCCGGCCGGACCGGGCGGCGGCGACCAGGATCCTGTCCTCGAAAACCCTGTCGTAGTTGAGCGCCACAGGAATGAAAACGACATCGGGACCGCCGGCCGGCCGGTCCTCGACGATGTATTTCAGCAGGCCCAGCCTGGGCGGGGCCAAGCCACCGTCAAGGCTGAGTCCGCCTTCGGGGAACACGGCCTGGGTCACGCCGGCGTCGGTTGCCATCCGGACGTAGCGTGCCAGCACGCGGCGGTAGAGATCGTTGCGCGACCGGCGGCGGATGAAATAGGCCCCCATGGCCCGGACCAGCCGGCTGAGCGGCCAGACCCGCGCCCATTCCCCCACGGCATATGCCAGGGCCGACCTCTCGGCCGCCAGCCATGTGATGAGCACGTAGTCCATGTTGCTGCGATGGTTCATCACGAAGATGACCGTCGCCTCGCGGTCCACCGCGCTGAGCGCCGCCTCGTCGAAACGCACCAGGCGCACCCGGTAAAGAGAACGGCTGAGCCACTTCGCCAGGCGCGTCGCGATACCGAAATAGGCGCTCGCGCTGAAGCTGGGCACGATTTCACGTGCGTAGCGCTTGGCCTTTTCGAAGGCCACGTTCTCGGGCACGCCCTCTGCCCTGGCGTGGTCGGCAATCGCCTTGCTGACCTCCGGATCGTAGATCAGCCGCTGGATCATGTCGAAACGGCGGGCCAGCTTGAAGGGCTGGATGGGCCGTTCAAGCCGTTCGTTCAAACGTGCGACCGCACGCTCCATCCGCCGGCGAAAGAACCAGCGCACCGAGGGAAACAGGAAATGCGACGCGAAGGTGACCGCGGCAAAGGCGAGAATCAGGATGAGAAGCCAAAGCGGCAGTTCGACCGTTCGGAACATGCCCCCGGAATACAGCATTTTTTCCGCCATGACAGGGGATAGGCACTCGGCGGGGCCGGTTTCTCCACAAGGGAACACCTTGGGGCCGCGCGCGTTCTGCCGGCACAGACTTTGGTTCGAAACCCGCAAACGATGGAGGACACCCGATGAAAGGTCCCGACGTCTCCCTGACACACTTGCAGCGCGCCCTCACGATGGAGCTGACGACGATCAACACCTATCTCTACCAGGAACGTCAACTCGACGACTGGGGGATCGACCGGCTCGCGGCGCGCATGCGCGAAGAGACGGCCGAGGAACGCGAACACGCCAGCGCCTTCCTGACCCGCATCCTGTTTCTCGAGGGCAAGGCAGATACCCAGACGATCGACCCGATCGAGCCACCCAAAAGCGTGCGCCACATATTCGAAACCCAGCAGAAGATGGAGCTGGAAGCGCGGAAGTATTACGACAAGGCCGCACAGGAATGTCGGGAGGCCGGCGACCTCGGCACCTTCGAATTGTTCATGCGCATCCTCAAGGACGAGGAAGAGCATATAGATTTCGTCGAGGAGCAGTTCGACCTGATGGAGTTGATGGGCGATCAGCTTTACGTCGCGCGGCAGGTCTCCTCCGTCGGGCACGAGGAGGATGACAGCGCTCCATAATGGCCGTCTTCGGCCGGGGCCGCCGGTGCCGGCGGCCTCAATCCCGCTTATCCTGACAGCGTTTCGGGCGCCGTGTTCGCTGCAACGCAGCGCAATACTGGACACGCAAGAATATTTCTCTTAAGACCAGGCGTAAGGAATTATCGATCCGGAGCGCCCCCATGTCTGAGACGACCCGCGACCGCCCCTGGCTGATCCGCACCTATGCCGGCCATTCAACGGCGCAGGCTTCGAACGCCTTGTACCGCGCAAACCTCGCCAAGGGTCAGACCGGCCTTTCCGTTGCTTTCGACCTGCCCACCCAGACGGGCTATGACAGCGACCACGTCCTCGCCAAGGGCGAGGTGGGCAAGGTCGGCGTGCCCATCTGCCACCTGGGCGACATGCGCACGCTGTTCGACCGGATCCCGCTGGACCAGATGAACACCTCGATGACGATCAACGCCACCGCGCCGTGGCTGCTGTCGCTCTACATCGCGGTGGCCGAGGAACAGGGCGCCGACACCTCGCAACTGCAAGGCACGGTGCAGAACGACCTGATCAAGGAGTACCTCAGCCGGGGCACCTACATCTGCCCGCCCAAGCCCTCGCTGCGGTTGATCGGGGACGTGGCGGAATACTGCTACACCCATGTTCCCAAGTGGAACCCCATGAACGTCTGTTCCTACCACCTGCAGGAGGCGGGCGCGACGCCGGAGCAGGAGCTGGCCTATGCCCTGGGCACGGCGACGGCGGTGCTGGACGAGTTGCAGACCCGCGTGCCGGCCGAGGATTTCCCGCGGCTGGTGGGGCGCATCAGCTTTTTCGTGAACGCGGGCATCCGCTTCGTCACCGAGATGTGCAAGATGCGCGCCTTCGTCGACCTGTGGGACGAGATCTGCCGCGAACGTTACGGCGTCGAAGACCCGAAATACCGCCGCTTCCGCTACGGCGTGCAGGTCAACAGCCTCGGGTTGACCGAACAGCAGCCCGAAAACAACGTCTACCGCATCCTGCTGGAAATGCTGGCGGTGACGCTGTCGAAAAAGGCTCGCGCGCGGGCCGTGCAGTTGCCAGCGTGGAACGAGGCCCTGGGCCTGCCACGCCCCTGGGACCAGCAATGGTCGATGCGGATGCAGCAGATCCTGGCCTATGAAACCGATCTGCTAGAATTCGACGATCTGTTCGACGGCAACCCCGCGGTGGATGCCAAGGTCGAGGACCTGAAAGAGGGCGCGCGCCACGAACTGGCAAACCTTGACAGCATGGGCGGCGCCATCGAGGCGATCGAGTACATGAAGGCCCGGCTGGTGGACAGCAATGCCGAACGGCTGGGCCGGATCGAGCGTGGCGAGACAACGGTCGTGGGCGTCAACAAATACGTCGAGGCCGAGCCCTCACCGCTGATGAGCGAGGACGGCGGGATCCTGACGGTCGACCCGGAGGTCGAGGCCGACCAGATCGATCGCCTGAACGCTTGGCGCGCCGCACGCGACGACGCCGCGGTCGATAAGGCCCTGGCCGACCTGCGCGCCGCCGCCGCAGAGGGACGCAACGTGATGCCCCCCTCCATCGCCGCGGCCAAGGCCGGCGTGACCACGGGCGAATGGGCCGAACAGATGCGCGCGGTGCACGGCGAATACCGGGGCCCCACGGGCGTTTCCGCCAGCCCCTCCAACAAGACCGAGGGCCTTGACGAGATCCGCGATGCGGTAACCGCCGTGTCGGACCGGCTGGGGCGGCGGCTGAAACTCCTTGTGGGCAAACCGGGCCTGGACGGGCATTCCAACGGGGCCGAGCAGATCGCCTTCCGCGCCCGCGACTGCGGGATGGACATCGGCTACGAGGGCATTCGCCTCACGCCGGAAGAGATCGTGACGGCCGCGAAGGAGGACCGCCCGCACGTCGTGGGGCTGTCGATCCTCTCGGGCAGCCACATGCCGCTGGTCGAGGACCTGATGGCACGCATGAAGGCCGAGGGCCTTGGCGACGTGCCGGTGATCGTGGGCGGGATCATCCCCGAGGAAGATGCCGAGCGCCTGCGCGACATGGGCGTCGCGCAGGTTTACACGCCCAAGGATTTCGAACTGAACACGATCATGATGGACATCGTGACGCTCGCCGATCCCAAGGCAGTCGCCGCGGAATAGACGGGCGGGCCCCTCCCCGCCCGGCTGGCTTCACTCCTGCTGCGTTTCCTGCAGGCGCGCCATGATGCGCTTGTTCAGCGCTTCGTCCGCACGGGCGACCTTGCCGATGGCCACGTATTCGTCCGGCGTGATGTTCTCGACATCCTTGACCGCCTGAATGGCTGCGTCGTTGGCCTCTTGTGCCAGCTCTTGCTGGGCCTCTTCGGAGGACTCGGCCTTGATCTTGGGAACATATTCTCCACGGACTTCCTCGATGGCGAGGACCGCCTGGACGAAAGCGTCCACCTGGGCCTCGGTGACGTCCTCGGCGGACATCTGAGCGGGGGCATTTTCTTGCGCGGCAAGGGGCGCAGCCAAGGCCAGCGCGGCGGCGGTGAGCGTGCTTGCGAGCGTGGTTTTGAAGGTCAATCCGATCTCCGTTCATTGGGGTCGCAACCGGCGAACGCCGGCCGCTGCATCGCACATGCACTCGCAAAGGAGCGGGCGCAAACCTGTCAGCGGGAAAATGCCGATGGACGGCGGAACAAATCGCTGGTGGGGAAGATCAAACCGCCCCACACTGCCATGAGGCAAGGATGGAGGCCCCGATGGATGTCACAATACGCGCGCTTCAGCAGGACGACGAACCCCAGTGGCGGCGACTGTGGACCGCCTATCTGGATTTCTACGAGACAACGGTGTCCGAGGCCGTCTATTCCGCGACGTTCCAGCGCAACTGCGATCCCGACCGTCCGGATCAGAACGCCCTTCTGGCCGTCGGGCCCCAAGGACCGGTCGGTTTGGCGCACTACATTTTCCACCCCCACAACTGGCGGCTTGAGAAGACCTGTTACCTGCAGGATCTTTATGTGGATCCGGATATGCGCGGCGCGGGCCTTGGCCGGCGGCTGATCGAGGCGGTCTATGCCGCCGCCGACACGGCGGGCTGCCCCTCGGTCTACTGGCTGACGCAGGAGTTCAACCATAACGCCCGCCAGCTGTACGACCGTGTGGGCCGGCTGACGCCTTTCATAAAGTACGACCGCGGCTGAGAGGCGCAGATGACGATACATATCGGCGCCGAAGCCGGCCAGATCGCGGAAACCGTCCTGATGCCAGGCGACCCGTACAGGGCGAAATGGGCGGCCCACACCTTTCTCGACGCGCCCGAACTGGTCAATGAAACGCGGGGGATGCTGGGCTATACCGGGTATTGGCGCGGTCACCGCGTCACCATCCAGGGCAGCGGCATGGGCATGCCAAGCCTGAGCATCTACGCCAACGAGTTGATCCGCGACTACGGGGCCCGCACGCTGATCCGCATCGGCTCCTGCGGGGCGATGCAGGAACGGGTGCGCCTGCACGATATCGTGCTGGCCATGACAGCCAGCAGCACCAGCACGCCCTCGACAACCCTGTTTCGCGAGCTGTCCTTCGCCCCCTGTGCCGATTGGTGGCTGCTGCAAGCGGCGGCAACCGCGGCGCACAACAGGGGGGCACCGCATCACGTGGGCGGCATCTATTCGTCCGACACTTTCTACGATGAACGCGCCGACCTGACCGAGCAGTTGATTCGCCACGGCACACTTGCCGTGGAAATGGAAGCGGCTGAACTCTACACCGTGGCGGCGCGGTACGGGGCGCGGGCCCTGGCCGTCCTGACGGTTAGCGACCACCTGATCACGGGCGCGCACCTTGACAGTGCGGCGCGCGAAAGGAGCTTTTCCGACATGGTCGAGATCGCGTTGACCGCCGCCTTCGACGCTTGAGCGCCCGCGACGCCTCAGCGCCCGTGGCTGCGATCGTAGCCGTTCACCGGCGGCGGCGACCAGCCTGTCAGCGTCCCCTCGTCCGGGCGATAGATCTCAACCTTCAGCGGATGGCACACCGCGGTGTCGCTGGAATGCTCGGCGCCGCAATCGCCACCCGGGCAGGCGCTGAGCGCGCCCAGCAGGTCAATCTCGGCAAAGAACTCGATATGATCGCCTGGGCGCACGGGGCTGGCCTTCATGAAATACTGACCCGTGTCCCGGGTGAACCCGGTGCACATGAACACGTTGAGCACGTCATGGACGTGCGGCTCGGCCTCTTGTTCAGGCAGCCCCAGCTCGTCGGCCAGCGCGCGTGTCAGGTTGGAATGGCAGCAATGGTGATACTGCGTGCCCGACAGCAGGTTGCCGGTATAGGGATCGCACCGGGTGCCGATCACGTCGTGCACCGCCCCCCCGTAGGGATCGATCCCGTACCATTCCAGCGTATCCTCGGTGATCGTCGCCATCGGCCGCATGGCCGGAAAGCTGGACCACATCCGGTCGCCCCGCGTCAGGTGGGTCCCGTGAAGTGCGCGGGTCTTGCCCGAGTAGAACCGCTCGGACAGGTCGTGCGCGTTCCAGAGATTCAGATCCCCCACTTGCGGACCGTCCACGCTGCAAATGCGGAAGAACTGGCCCGCCGGCACGCGAAAACAGCGCGCCTCACGCGGGGGAACAAGGATCTCTCCGGTTTTGCGGGCCGTCTTCCGCGCGGTGGCGAAAAGCGCCATCGGCGGCGGCGGCAGCGTTTCGGTGGGGTAGCAGATCACCGGTGCGACGGCGCGGCGATCCTCGGCGTCGGGGGGAACGGGGAACGTGTGGCTCATACTGGCACTCGACCCCAATTCCCGTCCCGTATCAAGCCCCGGGGACTGCGTCACCGACCCTCGGACTGCACTTCCCCGAGCGCGGCGCGACCGGCCTCGGCCATGAGCCCGGGCTTGTCGAGATTGACACCCAGCTTCGCGTAATCGACGCGGAGGTAGCCGTCATCGCCGCGCCGCACGGCATGGGCGAAGCGCTGATCCTCAAGCAGTTCATCCGCCATGAGCCCGGCGAAGTAGCGGTCATCGCCCTTGAACCGGAAGGCGTAAACCGTCAGGCCGTTGTCCAGTTCCCCTGCCCGGCGGACATCGGTCTTCAGCCGCGTGTCGGACGGGAGGGCCGGGGGCGGGCTGCCATCGTCCGAGGCCAATGCGATGCCGGCCACGATGACGACACCGGCCACCGCACAGACGGCCGGGTTGCGGTCACAGTAGAACCCGCTCTGGTCAGACGCCCCGTCCTGGCCCAAACCCTTCGGACCGCAGGCCGCCGTCAGGACCAGGGCTGACGAAAGGATACCGGCCGAAACCAGCCTGGTGATCGAGCATTCCCTGAAAACTGGCATTTTTTCCTCCTCGCTGAACCGAGGGAAGGCTACAGGTTTACCCTTCGGCAAGCAATTTCCGCGCCCGTCGGCCCGCGGACAGATGGACGCATCATGCCGAGGGTGGACCACGGCGGCGATAACAGGTCCTCGGGGGCTGGCCGGTTTCGGTTTGCGCCACGGCCCCGCAAGCCATGCAGCGGTAGAGCCGGGCGCCCTCGGGGCCGCCTTGCCGTCGATCCTCGCGCCAGCGGCAATGACGGGTGTCGCGATTGGCGAAAATCAAGATCAGGACAAAGGCAAGGACAAGCCCCGCAACAACGATCATGATTCCCCCTCTCTTTCCTGCCCCCCCCCGTTTCGCCGACCCCGCGGCACCCGGCGGCGTCAACCGCCTGATCTGCGCGCAGCCTCGATACGATCGGCGAAGGCGGTATAGGACATCTCCTGCGCCTCGGGTGTGCTGGCACGGGCCGGATGAGCCTCGGGATCCTGCGCGTAGTCGAAATTGATGCCGGTGCCTTCCACGATCCGGTTCATCATGTTGAAAAGCGCGCAGACCTGAACCGCTTCGTAAAGGGCCTCTTCGCTCCACCCGGCCGCGTAGACAGCGGCAGCGTCGGCATCCGTCAGGCGTGCCGGCAGGGCGTTCAGCTTGGCCACATAAGCCAGAAGGGGCCGCAGCCGGTCGTCTACCCGCGCGGTTTCGGGATCGGCAACCAGCGCGTCGATAAGGTCCGGATCGAAACCGAAGACCTCGGCATAGGCCTTGTGCGACCCGGCGCAAAAGCGACAGGCGTTCAGCGCCGAGACATAGGCGGCGATCAGTTCGCGCTGTCCCACGCTCAGCGCACCCTCGCCGCGCAGCAGGCCGTCGTGGAATTCCATCAGCGGGCGCAGGTTATCGGGATAGCGGGCAAAAAGGTCGCTGAGGTGCGCCGGATCGGGCAGGCTGGGCAGAAGGGGCATGGCAGACCTCGTGCGATCTAGGGTCGATGCAGGCTTTCAGAAAGCCCGCCTTGCCGCAACCCGAACGAAAAGCCCCCGGCGCGTCACCGGGGGCCTTTGCCCGCCTCTGCCGGTCGGCTTAGGCGTCGTAGTAGGCGTACATCTGCTCCAACGCGCTCAGGGTCGGCTCGGCGGGCGTGTTGGCCGCGCGCAGGGGCGTGTAATAAACTTCGTACCACTCGGCCATGTTGTGCGCCGTTTCGGGGGCTTGGGTCTGCTCGTGGGGCTCGCGGGCTTCGGCTGCCATGGGATTTCTCCTGCATCTTGTTTTGCACCGCAGCATATAGGGTGCTGCTCTGCAGCATGGCACCTCAAAAGTTGCAGGATCGGTATGCGACGACTGCAGATGTGACGTTGCGTAACTAACTGTTGGTGCAGAAAAGGCTGCCCCGCCAATCCTAGGGAAAATCTCCGGATGAACCTGACGGCGGGCCCCGGGACCGGCCCAGCGGCGCCACACTCGGGAAAACCAGAAAACGATGCCCCGGCCGGAAAACGGCATCACCGTAGGGGACTGCCACGCCTGCCCGCCCCGTTTCTTCAACCGCTTGCCGATGCAGAAGACCACAATCCTGCCGGTCACGCTTTATGGCACGACCGGCAGAGACCAAAAACGCACCGGATCTGTCAGCACGCGGTCAGACGGTCCGGTCCACCATCATCTTCTTGATGTTTGCAATCGCCCGAGCGGGGTTGAGATCCTTCGGACAGGTCTTGGCGCAGTTCATGATGGTGTGACAGCGGTAGAGCTTGAACGGATCTTCAAGATCGTCCAACCGCTCGCCCGTGGCCTCGTCCCGGGAATCGATGATCCAGCGGTAGGCGTGCAGAAGCGCCGCCGGCCCCAGGTAGCGGTCCGAGTTCCACCAATAGCTGGGACAGGAGGTCGAACAACAGGCACACATGATGCACTCATACAGCCCGTCGAGTTTCTCGCGGTCCTCGATGGATTGCTTCCACTCTTTCTGGGGCGCGTTCGTCTCGGTTTCCAGCCAAGGCTTCACCGTGGCGTGTTGCGCATAGAAGTGCGTGAGATCGGGGATCAGGTCCTTGACCACGGGCATGTGCGGCAGCGGGTAGATCTTCACGTCGCCCTTGATCTCGTCCATGCCGTAGGTGCACGCGAGCGTGTTGATCCCGTCGATGTTCATCGCGCAGGACCCGCAGATACCTTCGCGGCAGGAACGGCGGAAGGTCAGCGTGGGGTCGATCTCGTTCTTGATCTTGATAAGCGCGTCAAGAACCATCGGCCCGCAGGTGTCCATGTCGACGAAATAGGTATCGACACGGGGGTTTTCGCCGTCGTCGGGGTTCCAGCGGTAAACCTGGAACTTCCGCACGTTCGACGCGCCCTCGGGTTTCGGCCACGTCTTGCCCGTGGTGATGCGCGAGTTCTTTGGCAGTCGGAATTGGACCATGGGAGTCTCCTTAGAACGTCCGCTCTTTCGGGGCGATTTTCTTGGGGTCGATGCCGCCCTCGTCCGGCGCGGTCAGCGCCGCCTCGATGATCGGGCGGTAGCTTAGGTCGACGTTTGTGCCGTCCATGCGTGCGATCGTGTGCACCCGCCACGTTTTGTCGTCGCGCTCGGGATGGTCCTCGTGGGCGTGCGCGCCGCGGCTTTCATGGCGTGCGTCTGCACTGGCGATGGTGGCCAGCGCGTTCGGCATCAGGTTGGTGAGTTCCAATGTTTCCATCAGGTCAGAGTTCCAGATGAGCGACCGGTCCGTCACCTTCAGATCGTCCAGCTTGCCGGCGATCGCGTCCATCTTCGCCAGGCCGTCCTTCAGTGTCTTGGACGTCCGGAAGACGGCCGCGTCGTCCTGCATCGTCTTCTGCATCTCCTGGCGAAGCTGCGCCGTGGGCGTGCCGCCGTCGGCGTGACGCAGGCTGTCGAACCGGTCGAGCGCCTTGTCCACCTGCGCGGCGTTCGTCTCGGGCACGGGGGATTCGGCATCCACCACTTCGCCGGCGCGTATGGCCGCGGCCCTGCCGAACACCACGAGGTCGATAAGCGAGTTCGACCCCAGGCGATTCGCCCCGTGGACGCTGGCACAGCCCGCTTCGCCCACGGCCATGAGGCCGGGAACGATCCGGTTGGGATCGTCCGCCGTGGGGTTGAGCACCTCGCCCCAGTAGTTCGTGGGGATACCGCCCATGTTGTAGTGAACCGTCGGGATGACCGGGATCGGATCCTTGGTGACGTCGACACCCGCGAAGATCCGCGCCGATTCGGAAATGCCGGGCAGGCGTTCGGCAAGCGCTTCCTTGGGCAGGTGGCTCAGGTTGAGGTGGATGTGATCGCCCTTTTCACCAACGCCGCGGCCCTCGCGGATCTCCATCGTCATCGACCGGCTGACGTAGTCGCGCGGCGCGAGATCCTTGTACTGCGGTGCATAGCGCTCCATGAAGCGTTCGCCTTCGGAATTGGTCAGATAGCCGCCCTCACCGCGCGCGCCTTCCGTGATCAGGCAGCCCGAGCCGTAGATACCGGTGGGGTGGAATTGCACGAATTCCATGTCCTGTAGCGGCAGGCCTGCGCGCGCGACCATGCCGCCGCCGTCACCAGTACAGGTATGCGCCGAAGTGGCCGAGAAATAGGCCCGACCATAACCACCGGTGGCCAGCACGACCATCTTGGCATTGAAAACATGGATCGTGCCGTCATCGAGACGCCAGCAGACGACGCCCGTACAGGCGCCGTCGTCGGACATGATGAGATCGATGGCGAAGTATTCGACGTAGAACTCCGCCTTCTGCTTAAGGGACTGGCCGTAAAGGGTGTGAAGGATGGCGTGGCCGGTACGGTCGGCCGCGGCGCAGGTACGCTGCACCGCCGGGCCCTCGCCAAACTCGGTGGTGTGGCCGCCGAAGGGCCGCTGATAGATCTTGCCTTCCTCGGTGCGCGAAAAGGGGACGCCGTAGTGTTCCAGCTCATAGACGGCCTTGGGTGCCTCGCGCGCCAGGTACTCCATCGCATCAGTATCGCCCAGCCAGTCGGAGCCCTTGACGGTATCGTACATGTGCCACTGCCAGTGATCCGGCCCCATGTTCGACAGCGAGGCCGCGATACCGCCCTGTGCCGCCACGGTGTGCGAGCGGGTCGGGAACACCTTGGTGACACAGGCGGTGCGCAGCCCCTGCTCGGCCATGCCCAATGTGGCGCGCAGCCCGGCGCCGCCGGCTCCGACCACCACCACGTCGTAGTCGTGTGTCTCGTATTCATATTCAGCCATGGGGTGAGATCCTTACAACGCGATTTTCGCCAGAGCGAACAGGCCGGTCGCCGTCAGTCCGTAGGACAGGACGTCGACCGCGATGATCAGTGCCTTGCGCGTAACGCCCCGGGCGTAGTCCTCGAACAGCGTGTGCGCGCCGAGGCGGAAGTGATTCAGCCCGACGAACAGCACGAGCCCGGTGAGGATCGCGATTATCGGGTCCGAAAATGTCGCCAGGACCTCTTCGCGCGGGCGGCCCAGTGTGCTGCCCACGACATAGATGAAGGCGGGCACGATCAGGGCGAGGCCAACGCCGCTAACGGTCATGTACCAGTGGTGCCCGGTGCCGGCGTGCGCGGCACCCTTGCCCTTGGCCCTTTTGCGTGGAGTGATGAAATGCATGTCGCCGCTCCGTCAGATAACAAGGATGGTCAGAACGGTCAGGACGACCGAGCCGATGACACAGATCCAGCCCAGCTTCTCGGCGGTGGACACCTCCAGCCACGCGCCGGCATCCCAGATCACGTGCCGCAGGCCGGCCAGGAAATGGTACCAGATCGCCCAGAGGGACAGGATGAAGATGATTTCGCCGATCCAGAAACTGACGAAGGCGTCAGCGGCGGCGAAATACTCGGGCCCGGCTGCCGCGGCCAGCAGCCACCAAACCAGGATGAGGGCCGCCACGATCAACGCATTTCCCGAGATCCTCGTCAGGATCGACGAGACGGACGTCATTTGCGGGCGGTAGATTGTCAGATGCGGAGAAAGCGGGCGGTCGCCTTGTTTCGCGTCAGCCATCGGTTTTCGGTCCCTTCGTTTATCGCGTGGGGCGCTTGCCCCCTGGCAGGGTGCCTCCGTTCATGGAATCTTTTAGCGCGGCTGTCACGTCTGCAAAGGTCAGAATCCACGGTTTCCGAAAGATTCTGGCCGAAAAACCTGATGTTGTGATCACATTGAAATTGGTGTGATCACATTTCCAAGCGTCAGACTCTACAAGCTTTGTCACTACACCGGCCCAACGGCGCGACCACCGCTTACAGCTGCGCGTGCGTCGCATTGGCATGGCCGGCCTTTCTAGTGATCACAACAGACCCGCCAGCGGTGAATTGGATCAAGCAAAGCGGCTCCCGACCCCTTGAAGGGGCCTGACCTACATCGGCAGCAGCGCCCAGTAGTCGAGGTCAAGCAGGATTTCGGGCAGGTACTTGCCGCCCTCGTCCTTCAGTGTCCCCGGTGTGCCGCCCTTCGTGGCCACCAGCCGCAGGCGCAGGGCGCCCACCCCCGGGGCAGGGGTTTCGGCCTTGTCCAGCACTTCGGACCAGGCGCGGATCGTGTCACCGGCCACGCAGGGGTTCGCATGCGCCCCGCCATTGAGCCCGACGATCATCTGCGCGTTGGCCAACCCGTTGAAGCTGAGCGCGCGGGCCATGCTGATGACATGGCCGCCATAGATCAGACGCCGGCCGTCCTCGCGCAGGGTTGCGTCGAAATGGACCTTGGCCGTGTTCTGCCACAGGCGCGTGGCCATCATGTGTTCGGCCTCTTCCACGGTGACGCCGTCGACGTGGTCGATCACCTCTCCGACGGTGTAGTCCCCCCAGCGGTGCGGCTCCCCTGCCAGCGTGAAATCATAATCCCGGAAATCCAGCCGCGGCGGGACGGTAAGATCGCTCGGCTCCAGTGCCGGCGCGAGGTCGGGGATCACCGTTTCGGGAGCCGGGGCCTCGGGGTCGCGCTTGCGCACCATGACCCAGCGGACATAATCCAGTACGACTTCGCCGCGCTGATTGTGGCCGCGCGAACGGACCCAGACAACGCCCGTCTTGCCGTTGGAATTCTGTTTCAGCCCGATCACCTCGGAGGTCGCGCACAGGGTGTCGCCCGGCCAGACAGGTTGCAGCCAGCGGCCCTCGGCATACCCCAGGTTTGCCACCGCGTTCAGCGAGATGTCCGGCACCGTCTTGCCGAACACCACGTGGAACGCGGCCATGTCGTCGACCGGTGCCGCCGGAAGCCCGCAACCGCGCGCGAATTCGTCCGACGAGCAAAGCGCGTGCCGCGCCGGATAGAGCGCGTGGTAGAGCGCGCGCTCACCCCCCGACACCGTTCGGGGAACGGCGTGGTGGATCACGTCGCCGATCGCGTAGTCCTCGAAGAAGCGTCCGGCGTTGGTCTTGGCCATCGTCACTGATCTCCCAGTTTCATGTCCGGGTCGTAGGTCCCGGCGACATCCTTCACCACGGCCTGGCCGCAGCGCATGACGCCATTGGCCGCGTCGAACGCGTAGGTCGGCCCGCCGTGGAGTTCCCAGCCTTCGTTCAGCGCCTTGGTCACCTTGTGACAGAAGGCTGACGTGTCATCACCGCTGAGGAACCGATAGAGCTTCATGGCCTCTCCTCACCCGAACACGGGGTAGCCAAGCCAGTTGTGCACCCAGGCGATCGCCCCGTAGACGACGACCGTCCCGACCACGGCGGCGATTTCCTTTTGCATGGGGGCCGGTGCCGGCGGCGTCCAGTCGGGCTCGGCCCGGTTGATGACGATCACCTCGGCCACGGCCCAGGCCAGCAAGCCGCCGAACAGCACGAAAGAGGCCACATCCCCGTTCACCAGAAGGTGCGCCACCGCCCAGGCCTTGACGCCGGCCAGCATCGGGTGCCGCATCTTGCGCGCCAGCCGGGTCTTCATGCCCGACGCCGCGAACAGATAGACCGACAGGATCATCAAAAGATTGTTGATGCCCACGGTGGCCGGGTGGCGGCCCCAGAAAAACGCGCCCTCGGCCCGCTGATAGCCGATGACCATCACTACCAGACCGGCCAGAATCACCAGGGCAATGACGCCCTTGCCGGCGTCTCCCATGGCGGCGCGGGCCTGCGGCGCCACCCGTTTGAAGAAATGCGCGCCGACCCAGAGGACCAGGCCGAGAACCAGATACGCCATGCCGCCCTATCCCTTTTCCATCTCCGCGATCGCCCGCGCCTTGGCCAGGGTGCGCCGCGCGGTGGCCACGTGGAGGTTTTCCACGATCTGCCCGTCCACGACGGCCACGCCCTCGCCCTTGGCCTGGCACTCTTCATAGGCCGCGATCTGGCGTTCGGCCAGATCAATCTCTTCCTGCGCAGGTGCAAAGGCGGCGTTCGTCACCTCGATCTGCGCCGGGTGGATCAACGTCTTGCCGTCGAAGCCCAGGTCACGCCCCTGGTCGCACTCGGCCTTCAAGCCCTCGTCGTCGCGGAAGGCATTGTACACCCCGTCGACCGCCACGATCCGGACCGCGCGCGCGGCCAGAACGATGGTTTGCAGCGCCTGCATCAGCGGCAGCCGGTCGGGTCGGGAGCGGCAGTTGAGATCCTTCGCCAGGTCGTTGGTGCCCGCGACCATGCCGGCCACCTGGGCATGCGCCGCGATCTCGCGAGCATTGAAGATGGCCAGCGGCGTTTCCATCATGACCCAGATCGGCATCTCTGGGCCGACGATATCGGCCAGAGCATCCACGTCGGATGGGGCGTTGACCTTGGGCAGCAGGATCGCGTCCGCCCCGGCATCGCGCAGCGCCTCGGCATCCGCCAGCCCCCATTCCGTGATGAGCGCGTTGATGCGCACGATCCTGGTGCGGTTGCCGTAGCCGCCCTGGCCGAGTGCGGCGGCCAGAGTGGCGCGGGCCTCCTGCTTGGCGTCGGGCGCCACGGCATCCTCCAGGTCGAAGATGATCGCATCCGCAGGCAAGCTCCGGGCCTTGTCCAGCGCGCGCTCCTTCGAGCCGGGGATGTAAAGAACCGAACGGTAGGGGCGCGCCGTGCTGTCCATGTGCCTGTCCTCGTCAAGGGTTTCCGCAAGAATCTTGCGCCGGGGATGCCACTTTTGACCCGAAACGTTCAAGCAATTTCTCGCCGCGTCGCAGAAACGGCCGAACGGCGGCCGGTCAGGTCAGCCCGTCCCAGATCAGCCTGGCTCCTGTCACTGTCAGCAGAACGTAGGTGATGGCGAAAAACAGCCGCTGGGGCACCAGCCTGTGCGCCTTGACCCCCAGCCAGGCCCCCAGCACCGCAAAGGGCGCCAGAACAAGGTCAAGGCGCAGGGTGTGCCAGCTAAAGATCCCCAAGGCGGCATAGGGCAGGAACTTCACGATGTTGAGCGCCCAGAAAACCAAAACGGTGCTGGCCTGGAACTGCGTCTTGTCCAGCCGCCGCGACAGAAGGTAGACGGCCGCCGCCGGTCCGCCCGCATGGCTGACGAAGCTGGTGAAGCCCGCGACAACCCCCGCGACCGCCCCACCCCAAGCGGGCATGGGACGCGCGGGCGGGCGCAACAGGCCCGTCCGGGTCAGAACTTGCCACAGCACGAAGGCCAGGGCGACCGCGCCGATCAACAGCCGGAAATGATCCGGTTCGGCCACACGATAAAGCGCCGCGCCAAGCAGCACGCCGGGCAACCCACCCAAGACCAGCAGGCGCGCGTCCGGCCAGCTCCAGCGCCGCCAGTAGGGCCGCAGCGTCGTGGCGTCGATCAGCATCAGAAGCGGCAACATGATCCCCAGGGCCTCTCCCGGGGGCATCACCAGCGCCAGAATCGCCGCGCTGGCAAAGGCCGCGCCCGAGCCGAAGCCGCCCTTGGAGATCCCCGCGAAGACGACCGCCGGCACGGCGACCAGAAAAACGCTCCATTCCCACCCGGCCATACCAAAACCTCTAACCACCTGTTTCGTGGTGACGTTAGCGCCCGCGGCGACGCGACAACAAGGGGCGCACGGCCAATGCCGCAGCGCAGCACTCTTGCGCGATGCCGCGTTTGGGACTACGCACACGCGAAATTCTCAACCGACCGGAGACAGAACCAATGGCCAGACCGAAGATTGCCCTCATCGGCGCAGGACAGATCGGCGGAACGCTTGCCCATCTCGCGGCGCTGAAGGAAATGGGCGACGTGATCCTCTTCGACATCCAGGAGGGCACGCCGGAAGGCAAGGCGCTCGACATCGCCGAATCTGGACCCGTCGAAGGCATCGACGCGAAGCTCAAGGGCACCCAGGATTATGCCGATATCGCCGGCGCCGATGTCTGCATCGTGACCGCCGGCGTTCCGCGCAAGCCGGGGATGAGCCGCGACGACCTGCTGGGTATCAACCTCAAGGTCATGAAGGCCGTGGGCGAGGGCATCCGCGACAATGCTCCGGACGCTTTCGTGATCTGCATCACCAACCCGCTCGACGCGATGGTCTGGGCGCTGCAGAAGTTCTCGGGCCTGCCCAAGGAAAAGGTCTGCGGGATGGCCGGAGTGCTGGACTCGGCCCGCTTCCGCCATTTTCTGAGCCTGGAGTTCAACGTCTCCATGCGGGATGTCACGGCCTTCGTCCTTGGCGGGCATGGCGACACGATGGTGCCGCTGACCCGCTACTCCACGGTCGCCGGTATCCCGCTTCCCGATCTGGTGAAGATGGGCTGGACGACGCAAGACAAGCTTGACGCGATCGTGCAGCGCACCCGTGACGGCGGCGCCGAGATCGTCGGCCTGCTCAAGGACGGCTCGGCCTTCTACGCGCCGGCCACCAGCGCGATCGAGATGGCGCAGGCCTACCTGAAGGACCAGAAGCGCCTGCTGCCCTGCGCGGCCCATGTCGATGGCCCCTACGGGCTCGACGGGTTCTACGTGGGCGTGCCCACCGTGATCGGCGCGGGCGGGATCGAGCGCATCGTCGACATCGACCTCGACAAGAAGGAACAGGAGATGTTCAATCACTCGGTCGATGCCGTGAAGGGTCTGGTCGAAGCCTGCAAGAACATCGACAACTCGCTGGCCTGACCGCCCGCATTGATGGGGCTGCCAGGGCCGGGGCGAACCCGGCCCTGATTCTTTTTTTCTAATTCCCCTGTTTTTGCGCGAATTTGGCAAATGTGATCACACGATTTCAGGCTGTGATCACAAACCGGCGATTTTCCCGGGAAAAGCCGTGTTTCCTGAAAAAACGGTTTAACGCGGCGTCGCGCTTATGCCTATACCTGTTCCGATCGTAGCAAAATGGGACAGTTTCATGAATATCCATGAGTATCAGGCGAAGTCGCTGCTTCGCTCCTACGGTGCCCCGGTGTCGGACGGCCGTGTCGTCCTGCGCGCGGAAGAGGCCAAGACGGCCGCCGGCGAGCTGGACGGTCCCCTCTGGGTCGTCAAGGCGCAAATCCATGCCGGCGGCCGCGGCAAGGGCAGCTTCAGGGAAACCCGCGCCGGCGAGGGCGGCGGCGTGCGTTTGACAAAATCCGTGGAGGAAGCCGCCGACGAGGCCAAGCGCATGCTGGGCCAGACGCTGGTGACCAAGCAGACCGGACCTGAGGGCAAGCAGGTCAACCGCATCTACATCGAGGAAGGCTCGGGCATCGAGAAGGAGTTCTATTTGGCCCTTCTGGTGGACCGCGTGACCTCGCGCGTGAGCTTCGTCTGCTCCACCGAAGGCGGCATGGATATCGAGGAAGTCGCCGAAAGCACGCCCGAGCGCATCCTGAGTTTCAGCGTCGATCCGGCCACCGGCTACCAGCCGTTCCACGGCCGCCGGATCGCCTTCATGCTCGGGCTGGAGGGTCAGCAGATCAAGCAGTGCGTCAAGCTGATGGGCACGCTCTACAAGCTGTTCCTTGAAAAGGACTGCGAGATGCTGGAGATCAACCCGCTGATCTTGACGGACAAGGGCGAACTGAAGTGCCTGGACGCCAAGATGAGCTTCGACTCCAACGCGATCTACCGCCATTCCGACATCGCGGATCTGCGCGACACCACCGAGGAGGACCCCAAGGAACTGGAGGCCTCCAAGTACGATCTGAACTACATCGCGCTGGACGGCGAGATCGGCTGCATGGTCAACGGTGCCGGCCTGGCCATGGCGACGATGGACATCATCAAGCTCTACGGGGCAGAGCCTGCCAACTTCCTTGACGTGGGCGGCGGGGCAACGAAGGAAAAGGTTACCGAGGCCTTCAAGATCATCACGTCCGATGACAGCGTGAAGGGCATCCTGGTTAACATCTTCGGCGGCATCATGCGCTGCGACGTCATCGCCGAGGGCGTTGTCGCCGCAGTCAAGGAGGTCGGCCTTCAGGTTCCGCTGGTCGTGCGCCTGGAGGGCACGAACGTGGAAAAGGGCAAGGAAATCCTCAACACCTCCGACGTGGACGTGATCGCGGCCGACGACCTCAAGGACGGCGCGCAGAAGATCGTGAAGGCGGTCAAGGGCTGAACCCGAAACGTAAGGGGGTGGCACGCCACCTTCCCGGATCATGGTGGGCTTTCCCCCACCCTACGACAAAGACAAGGAGCCACATGAAATGGCAGTCCTCGTAGACGAAAACACCAAGGTCATCTGCCAGGGCCTCACCGGCTCGCAGGGGACCTTCCACACCGAACAGGCCGTCGCCTACGGCACCAAGATGGTCGGCGGCGTCACCCCCGGCAAGGGCGGGCAGACGCATCTCGACCTGCCGGTCTTCGATTCGGTGCACGACGCCAAGGCCGAAACCGGTGCCAACGCATCGGTCATCTACGTGCCCCCGCCCTTCGCCGCCGATTCCATCCTCGAGGCGATCGACGCCCAGATGGAACTGATCGTCTGCATCACCGAAGGCATCCCGGTTCTCGACATGATGCGGGTCAAGCGCGCCCTGGAAAGCACCGGGTCGGTCCTGATCGGGCCCAACTGCCCCGGTATCATCACGCCTGACGCCTGCAAGATCGGCATCATGCCCGGCCACATCCACAAGCGTGGCACCTGCGGCGTGGTCTCGCGTTCGGGCACGCTGACCTACGAGGCCGTGAAACAGACGACCGATGTCGGCCTCGGCCAGTCCACCTGCGTCGGCATCGGCGGCGACCCCATCAAGGGGATGGAGCACATCGACGTGCTCGAACGTTTCCTGGCCGACGACGAGACCGAGAGCATCATCATGATCGGCGAGATCGGCGGCTCGGCCGAGGAGGACGCGGCACAGTTCCTCAAGGACGAGGCCAAGCGCGGCCGCAAGAAGCCGGTCGCCGGCTTCATCGCCGGACGCACGGCACCACCGGGCCGCCGCATGGGCCACGCGGGGGCCATCGTCGCCGGCGGCAAGGGCGGTGCGGATGACAAGATCGAGGCGATGAAATCGGCCGGCATCGTTGTGTCCGACAGCCCCGCGGGGCTGGGCGAGGCGGTTCTGGAAGCCATCGGCAAGTGACGGCCATGCCATAAGGGGAGGACGAACCATGGATTTTCAGAAAGCGGTCAAGACCTGCCTGACCGAGAAGTATGCAACCTTCTCGGGGCGGGCGTCGCGATCGGAATACTGGTGGTTCATCCTCGCCTACGTGGTGGGTGCGATCCTCGTGTCGCTCCTTGGCGTGGGCCTGCTTTACGCCCTTTACGTGCTGGCGCTCATCGTGCCGGTGACAGCCGCCGGTTTCCGGCGCCTGCAGGACACGGGCCGACCGGGGTGGTACATCCTCATCCCGGTCGCGCTCAGCCTTCTCAGCGCGGCGCTGACCCCGGCCATGACCCCCATGGGCCCCGGCGGCGGCCCGGGCCACATGCCCGGCGCCGGGGGCATGGGCCTTGTGGCGGTGCTGGGTATCGTGCAGCTGGTGGTTGTCATCATCTTCATCTACTGGCTGACGCGGCCGTCGCAGCCCGAGACCAACGCATACGGTCCCCCGCCGCAGGAGTGATCCCCCTGCGCCCCGCTCACCCGGAGAAAGACCATGACCGAGCAAAGCCCCAACGACCAGTTCCGCGCCTCGTCCTTCATGCAAGGGGCGAACGCCGAGTATCTCGAACAGCTCTACGCCCGTTACGCAAACGACCCCGAAGCGGTCGACGAGGCATGGAAAGCCTTTTTCGAGGAACTGGGCGACGATGAGATTTCAGTGAAGAAAGAGGCCACCGGCCCTTCGTGGGAGCGGCGCGACTGGCCGCCCACGCCCGACGATGACCTCTTCTCCGCGCTGACAGGCCAGTACCCCGAAGCGGCCGAAATGCGCGGAGCCGGCGAAAAGATCCGCGAAAAGGCGGCCGAACACGGCGTGTCCGTCTCGGACGACGCCGTCAAGCGCGCCGTGCTGGACTCGGTGCGCGCGCTGATGCTGATCCGCGCCTACCGCATCCGCGGGCACCTTATCGCCGAACTCGACCCGCTGGGATTGCGCGATCACGGCTACCGGCCCGAACTCGATCCCAAGTCCTACGGCTTCACCGAGGCCGACATGGACCGGCCCATCTTCCTCGACAATGTGCTGGGACTGCAGTTCGCAACCATTCGAGAGATCCTGCGGCTGGTCAAGCGCACCTACTGCGGCACCTTCGCGCTGCAATTCATGCATATTTCGGATCCCGAGCAATCCTCGTGGCTCAAGGAGCGGATCGAGGGCTACGACAAGGAGATCAAGTTCACCCGCGAGGGCCGCAAGGCCATCCTCAACAAGCTGGTGGAGGCCGAAGGCTTCGAGAAATACCTGCATGTCAAGTACATGGGGACCAAGCGCTTCGGACTTGACGGCGGCGAAAGCCTTATCCCGGCAATGGAGCAGATCATCAAGCGCGGTGGCAACCTCGGGCTCAAGGAAATCGTCATCGGCATGCCGCACCGGGGCCGTCTGAGCGTTCTAGCCAACGTGATGGGCAAACCCTACCGCGCGATTTTCAACGAGTTCCAGGGCGGCAGCTTCAAGCCCGAAGACGTGGATGGTTCGGGCGATGTGAAGTATCACCTAGGCGCTTCCTCGGACCGGACCTTCGACGGCAACGAAGTGCACCTGTCCCTCACCGCGAACCCCAGCCATCTGGAAGCGGTCAATCCTGTTGTGATCGGCAAGGCGCGCGCCAAGCAGGATCAGCTGCGCGACAACGACCGCACCAAGGTGATGTCAGTGCTGCTGCACGGGGACGCCGCCTTCGCCGGCCAGGGCGTGGTGGCCGAGTGCTTCGGGCTGTCAGGGCTCAAGGGGCACCGCACCGGCGGGACCATCCACATCGTTGTGAATAACCAGATCGGCTTTACCACGGCGCCGCATTTCTCGCGCTCATCGCCCTATCCCACCGATATCGCGCTGATGGTCGAGGCCCCCATCTTCCACGTCAATGGCGACGACCCCGAGGCAGTTGTGCATGCTGCCAAGGTGGCCACGGAATTCCGCCAGAAGTTCCACAAGGACGTGGTCATCGACATGATCTGCTATCGCCGGTTCGGCCACAACGAGGGCGACGAGCCCATGTTCACGAACCCGCTGATGTACAAGAAGATCAAGCAGCACAAGACGACGCTCAGCCTTTATACCGAGCGGCTGGTCAAGGACGGGCTGATCCCCGAGGGCGAGATCGAGGACATGAAGGCCTCGTTCCAGTCCTACCTTGCCGACGAATTCGAGGCCGGCAAGGACTACAAGCCGAACAAGGCCGACTGGCTGGACGGCCGCTGGTCCCATCTCGATACGAAGGACGAGGACTATCAGCGTGGCGAGACGGCCATCAGACCCGACACGATGGAGGAAATCGGTCGGGCCATCAGCACTGCGCCCGAGGGCTTTCCGGTGCACAAGACTGTGGGCCGCCTGCTGGAGACCCGCGCCAAGATGTTCGAGACCGGCGAGGGCTTCGACTGGGCCACCGCCGAGGCGTTGGCCTTCGGCTCCTTGCTGACCGAGGGCTACCCCGTGCGCCTGTCCGGGCAGGACAGCACGCGCGGCACTTTCTCGCAGCGGCATTCGGCCCTGGTCAACCAAGAGACGGAAGAGCGCTACTACCCACTCAACCAGATCCGCAAGGGCCAGGCGCAGTACGAGGTCATCGACTCGATGCTGTCGGAATACGCGGTGCTGGGTTTCGAATACGGCTACAGTCTTGCGGAACCCAATGCACTCACCCTCTGGGAGGCGCAGTTCGGAGATTTCGCGAACGGTGGGCAGATCATGTTTGATCAGTTCATCAGTTCCGGCGAATCAAAGTGGCTGCGCATGTCGGGCCTCGTCTGCCTGCTACCCCACGGCTACGAGGGACAGGGCCCCGAGCACAGCTCGGCCCGGCTGGAGCGTTTCCTGACCATGTGCGGGCAGGACAACTGGATCGTGGCGAACTGCACGACCCCGGCGAACTATTTCCACATCCTGCGCCGGCAGTTGCACCGCACGTTCCGGAAACCGCTGATCCTGATGACGCCGAAATCGCTCCTGCGGCACAAGCTGGCGGTCAGCCGGGCGGAGGAGTTCACCACCGGATCGAGTTTCCACCGGGTCCTGTGGGATGACGCGCAATACGGCAACTCGGATACGGAGCTGGTGGCGGACGACAAGATCCGCCGCGTGGTGATGTGTTCGGGCAAGGTCTACTACGACCTGCTGGAGCGCCGCGACGCGGAGGGCATCGACGACGTCTACCTGATGCGGATCGAGCAATACTATCCGTTCCCGGCCATCTCGATGGTCAAGGAGCTGGAGCGCTTCAAACAGGCCGAAATGGTCTGGTGCCAGGAAGAGCCGAAGAACCAGGGCGCCTGGGGCTTCATCGAGCCGAACATCGAATGGGTGCTGGGACGGATCAACGCGCGCAACGCGCGGCCCATCTACGCCGGCCGCCCCGCGGCGGCCTCGCCGGCCACCGGTCTGGCGGCCGCCCACAAGGAGCAACAAAAGGCGCTGGTCGAGGCCGCGCTGGATATCAAGGGAAGCTGATTCAATGACGACAGAAGTTCGCGTGCCCACGCTCGGCGAATCGGTGACGGAAGCCACCGTCGCCACATGGTTCAAGAAACCCGGCGACTCCGTCTCCGCCGACGAGATGCTGTGTGAGCTGGAAACCGACAAGGTTACCGTGGAGGTGCCCAGCCCCGCCGCCGGCACCATGGGCGAGATCGTCGCCGACGAAGGCGAGACAGTGGGCGTTGACGCGCTTCTGGCCACGATCGACGAAAGCGGGGAAAAACCGGCCGACAAAGGTGGCGAGACGGCCGCGGACACCGACACCGCGAGCGGTGACGAGAAGGGCGGCCCGGCCGCGGGCGGCAGCGGTGGCAGCGGCGGCGACGGCACGGGCAACATCGACGTGCGCGTCCCCACCCTGGGCGAATCCGTGACCGAAGCAACCGTTTCCACCTGGTTCAAGAAGGTGGGCGACAGCGTCAGCCAGGACGAGATGCTGTGCGAGCTGGAAACCGACAAGGTTTCGGTCGAGGTCCCCTCGCCCGCCGCCGGCACACTCTGCGAGATCCTGGCCGGGGAAGGCGAAACCGTGGAAGCCGACGCGCGCATCGCCGTACTGTCCGGCTCGGCCGACGGCACGATCCAACCCGGCGTGCGTCCCGGCTCCGAAGAGGCCGACACGGCGCAAGCCAAGGCCGGTAAAGCCGGCGAGAAGGCGGAGCGCGACGTCGAGGATGCTCCCTCGGCCCAAAAGGCGATGGAGGAAAAGGGCCTTTCCCGTGACGAGGTCGAGGGGTCGGGCCGCGACGGCCGGATCATGAAAGAGGATGTGGCCAAGGCCACGCAGGCCGCCAAATCCGCCGGGGGCCCCGAGGCCCCCGCGCCGGAAGCCAAGCAGCCTTCGCGCGCCCCGGTCAGCGCCGAGGATGCCCAGCGCGAGGAACGGGTCAAGATGACGCGACTGCGCCAGACGATCGCGCGCCGTCTGAAGGATGCCCAGAACACCGCCGCGATCCTGACCACCTACAACGAGGTGGACATGACAGCGGTGATGGACCTTCGCAAGCAGTACAAGGACGAGTTCGAGAAGAAGCACGAGGTCAAGCTCGGCTTCATGTCCTTCTTCACCAAGGCCTGCTGCCACGCGCTGAAGGAGGTGCCCGAGGTCAACGCCGAGATCGACGGAAACGAGATCGTCTACAAGAACTTCGTGCACATGGGCATCGCAACGGGCACGCCGCAGGGCCTGGTCGTCCCGGTGATCCGCGATGCCGACTCCAAGTCCTTCGCCGAGATCGAGAAGGAGATCGGCGAGAAGGGCACGCGCGCCCGCGACGGCAAGCTGTCGATGCAGGAGATGCAGGGCGGCACCTTCACCATCTCCAACGGCGGGGTCTACGGATCGCTGATGTCCTCGCCGATCCTCAACCCGCCGCAATCGGGCATCCTCGGCATGCACAAGATCCAGCAGCGCCCGATGGTCGTGAACGGCGAGATCAAGGCGCGCCCGATGATGTACCTGGCGCTGAGCTACGACCACCGCATCGTTGACGGCAAGGGCGCAGTGACCTTCCTGGTGCGCGTGAAGGACGCGCTCGAGGATCCGCGGCGGCTGTTGATGGATCTGTGAAGGAACGGAGGGGCCCACCCTGGTTCAAGGCATCCGCCCGCGGCGGGCGGGTGCCGGCCTACCCCTTCCGACAGGATCATTCGAACCCGCCGCGGGGACATTGCATGAGCATCCAAATCCTTTCATCGCACACCAACGCCGAACGCACCGCGCCCCGGCCCCCGAGCCGGGGCCTCAGGCCGAACCATGAGGTCCCGGGTCAAGCCCGGGACGGGTATCGCCCATGACCCCCGAACTCACGGCCCTCACCCTCGCCGCCCTGTTGCAGGTCGTACAGTACGCCCTCATGGCAATCCCCGCGAACATGGAGCTCGGACCGCGCAAAACCCTGTCCCCGCGCGACGCCGACCGGCTGGACAAGCCGCTGATGGAGCAGGTCAGCCGCGGCACCGCCCGGCTCTACCGTGCGCTCAACAACCACTTCGAGGGCCTCATCCTTTTCATCATAGCCTGCGTGGTGGTCACGCTGTCGGGGAAATCCACGCCCTTCACCGCCGCGCTGGCCTTCACCTATCTGGGCGCGCGCATCCTCTACGTGCCCGCCTATTACTACGGCTGGGTGCCGTGGCGGTCACTGATCTGGGCGCTTGGCTTCCTGGCGACCGTCCTGATGCTGCTGGTGGCGCTTTTCTGATGACGGCGCGGCTTATCCATTCCGGCCAAACCGGCCGTCGCACAGACGATTCCCCGGCGTTATACTGACATCAGACCGACGCCGGCAAAGAGCAAGGAGACAAACATGGCAAGTTACGACGTGATCGTCATCGGCTCGGGCCCCGGCGGCTACGTGGCCGCCATCCGCTGCGCCCAGTTGGGGCTGAAGACCGCCTGCGTGGAAGGCCGCGAGACCTTGGGCGGCACCTGCCTGAACGTCGGCTGCATCCCGTCCAAGGCGCTCTTGCATGCCACCCACATGCTCCATGAGGCCGAGGAGAACTTCGCCAAGATGGGGCTGAAGGGAAAGGCGCCGTCTGTCGACTGGAAACAGATGATGTCCTACAAGGAAGAGACCATCGGCCAGAACACCAAGGGCATCGAGTTCCTGTTCAAGAAGAACAAGATCGACTGGCTGAAGGGCTGGGGTTCGGTCCCCGAGAAGGGCAGGGTCAAGGTCGGCGACGAGACGCACGAGACCAAGAACATCATCATCGCCACCGGATCGGAGCCGGCCAGCATCCCCAACGTGGAGATCGACGAAAAGACCGTGGTTTCCTCCACCGGTGCGCTGGAACTGTCGAAAGTTCCCAAGAAGATGGTGGTGATCGGCGCCGGCGTGATCGGTCTGGAACTGGGCAGTGTCTATTCCCGGCTGGGCAGCGAGGTGACGGTCGTCGAATATCTGGACAACGTCACACCCACCATGGACGGCGAGGTGCAGAAGACCTTCCAGAAGCTGCTGAAGAAACAGGGCCTCGACTTTGTCATGGGCGCCGCCGTGCAGTCGGTGGAGACGCTCAAGACCAAGGCCAAGGTCAACTACGCCCTGCGCAAGGACGACAGCGAACACCAGCTTGACGCCGACGTGGTGCTGGTGGCCACGGGGCGCAAGCCCTTCACCGATGGACTGGGCCTGTCCGACTTGGGGATCGAGACCACCAAGGGTGGCCAGGTCAAGACTGACGCGCACTGGAAAACCAGCGTCGACGGTATCTACGCCATCGGCGACGCGATCGAGGGGCCGATGCTCGCCCACAAGGCCGAGGACGAGGGCATGGCCGCGGCCGAGGTGATCGCCGGCAAGGCGGGGCACGTGAATTACAACGTCATCCCCAGCGTCATCTACACCCACCCCGAAGTCGCCGCCGTCGGCCAGACGGAGGAGGACCTCAAGGAGGCCGGCCGCGCCTACAAGGTGGGCAAGTTCTCCTTCATGGGCAACGGCAGGGCCAAGGCCAACTTCGCCGCCGACGGCTTCGTCAAGATCCTGGCCGACAAGGAAACCGACCGGATCCTCGGCGCCCATATCATCGGGCCGATGGCCGGCGATCTGATCCACGAGATCTGCGTGGGGATGGAATTCGGCGCCGCGGCAGAAGACATCGCGCTGACCTGCCACGCCCACCCCACCTATTCCGAGGCCGTGCGCGAGGCCGCGCTCGCCTGTGGTGACGGGCCGATCCACTCGTGACCACGGCGGCGGCGCCCTTGCGGCGCCGCCTTATTTCGCCTTGTGCTCCTGGGCTTCGTGCATCAGGCGATCCGAGGCCGCCTCAACCTCCTCCTCCAGCTGGGCCATGAAGGTTTCCTTGCTCTGGCCCGCCGGAATACGGGGCAGGAATTCCACGACCGCGAGGCCGGGCCGGCGATAGATACCCTTGCGCGGCCAGAAAACCCCGACGTTCGTGGCCACCGGCACGCAATCCTGACCCGAGTCCCGGTAAAGGACGCCCGAGCCCACCTTGTAAGGCGCGCGCACCCCTGGCGAAATCCGCGTGCCCTGGGGGTAAATGATAAGCTGCCCGGGCTGCTGCCTGCCGTTGGCTACGTCCGTCACCATCTTCTTGATCGCCGCGCTGCGTTTGCCCCGGTCCACCGGCACGCAGCCGATCTTGAGCGCGTATTGCCCGATCACCGGCGCCCACATCAGTTCGCGCTTCATGATGAACTTGCCGGCCGGTACCGCGCCGAAGATCAGGATGATGTCGAGGAAAGACTGATGCTTGGCCGCGATCAGCACCTCGTCCACCGGCGGCGTCCCCCGAACCTCGGTCCGGATGCCGACCATCCAGCGGGCGGACCACCGGACCCACCGGCACCAGGTGTGACAGGCAACCAGCGCGCCCCGGCGGCTCACCACGGCCCAGGGAAGGAAAACGACCCCCATGATCCCCATCATGCCATAGATCTGCACGACGAAGACCAGCGAGCGGGCCCATTGCAGGGACTGCTTCATGGCATCTCTCTCAGGCGTTTGAAGGCGGCCATGCGGGTGGCGGCGTAGGCAACCAGCCCAGCCAGTACCGGAACGGCCAGAACCCACAGCCAGTGCCACCCCCGAAAACCCAGCCCGGTGAGGAAGGTGCCGGCGCGCTGCGCCTCGGGCAGCATCAGAACGGCCAGAGCGCCGAGGCCCGCCCCGACAGCCGCCCCGCCCAGAGCGCGCAGCGTGAACCGACGCACGAAGGCCCGCGCGATGTAATCATCGCGCGCTCCCACCAGCCGCAGCACTCCGATGACCTGGCTGTTGGCCGCCAAGGCCGCGTTGGCGGCCAGGGTGATCATGGCCGCCATTGCACCACCGATCAGCCCCAGCGACAGCCAGCCCAGGAACCGCAGACGCGCCGCGGCGCGCGCCAGCGGCCTGCGCCAACGCGTATGATCGTCCAGAACGGCGCCCGGGGCCTCGGCGGCCAGCCGCAGGCGCAGGCCCTCGGCATCGAAACCCTCGTCTGTCTCGACCACTTCGACAAGTCGCGGGATCGGCAGGGTCTCCACCGGCAGGTCCGGCCCGAACCAGGGCTCCAGCAGCGCGCGCTGCTCGGCATCGGTCAGCGCCCGGGCGCTTTTCACGCCTTCCGTTGTCCGCAGAACCTTCAGCGCGGCCTCTGTCTGGGCGGCGAGTTGCCCGGCTGGCGCCGAAATCCGTACGGTCGCGCTGTGCGCCAGTTCGCCGGCCCAACGATCCGCCAGCCGGCCGGTGGCCAGCGACAGCGCCAGCGCGAAGACCGCCAGAAAAGCCATGGCCGCGGCGCTGAACAGCGTCAGCCAGGCGGTGAAACCGGTCGGCGGCACCACCCTGTCCGCCTGGGCGTCCCCCGCGAGGACGTCGGCGATGCGGCTCAGATCCGGCCTCAAAGGTCCGCCCCTGCCAGTTGCAGTCTCCGGTTTGAGATGCGCAACACCCGCGCTTGCACATGTGATTTGGCCGCCCGGATGAGGGCCAGGTCGTGGGTGGCAATCATGACCGTCTTGCCCATTCGGTTGAGTTCGATCAGCAGTCGCATCAAGCGCTGCGACATCTCCCAGTCCACATTGCCCGTGGGCTCGTCGGCCAGGATCACGTCCGGCGACATGATGACCGCCCGCGCAAGCGCCGCGCGCTGCCGCTCCCCGCCCGAAAGCTCGGGGGGCTTTGCATCAGCCCGGTTGCTCAGGCCGACCCACTGGGTAAGTTCCTTCAGGTTCGCCGACTCGGCCAGCAGATCACGGCCCGACACCGTCAGCGGCAGGGCGATGTTCTCTGTCACGGTGAGATGGTCGAGAAACTGGCAATCCTGATGCACCACGCCGATGCGCCGGCGGGCGACCGCGATGTCGTCGCGTACCATGCCGCGCAGCTCCTTGCCGAAAAGCCGGGCATGCCCCGATGTCGGAACCAGCGCCCCGTAACACAGTTTCAGCAAGGTCGTCTTGCCGGCGCCCGAAGGACCAGTGAGGAAATGGAACGAGCCCGGCTGCAGGTCGAGCTTTATCTCGCTCAACAACTCGCCGCCGCCGTAGCTGTAGGCCACATCGTCCAGTTCGATCAACGCTGCCCCCTTGTCCCGATCGGATCCTAAATGCCCCAGGGGCCACACATGTGCAATCAAAACGGGCGCCGAATCCTTTGCTCTTTCACGACGGCGCGATCCTGCCTATGCTGTAACGCAATGAGACAGGCCGAAAAACGGCGGCAGGTGACAGGTGGCAAGATGCGGCTGACATGTCCGAATTGCGGCGCGCAATATGAGGTCCCCGACGAGGTGATCCCCGAGACGGGGCGTGACGTCCAGTGCTCGAACTGCGGCGACACTTGGTTCCAGCACCATCCCGACCATCCCCCGACCGAGGAAAACGCCGACGATGCGCCCGCCTCGCCCCCCGATTGGGAGGTGCCGGAAACCGAGGCGCCGGCCGATAAATCACGCCAGGACAACGGGACCGCCGACACCCCCACGCAGGCGGAGGAGACGCGGCATCGCCGCGAACTCGACCCTGCCATCGCGGATGTGCTGCGCGAAGAGGCCGAGCACGAACGCCAGGCCCGCGACGCCGAACGCCGCGGCGGGGTCGAGACGCAACCGGACCTAGGCCTCGGCAGCGGCGCCGCGTCTGAAGAGGAAGACCGCGCGCAACAGGCCAGGCGCCGCGTGTCGCGCTTGCGCGGGGATGAGAACGACATGCCGCCAACAGAGTCCGCAGACACAGCGCAATCTGCGGCGCCCGAAGCGCGGGACGACGACATAGACCCGACCTCGCGCAGCAACCTCCTCCCCAACATCGACGAGATCAACTCGTCGCTAAACGCGGGGGACGGCCGGATCGAGACACCGCAGGCCGCCGCCGAGGCCGATCGGTTCGACATCGAGGAAGACCGCTCAAGCGGCTTTCGCGGCGGCTTCATCCTGGCGGTAGTGGTGGTTCTGGTCGCAGCGGTGGCCTACCTCTTTGCCCCGCTGATCGCCGAGGCCGTGCCCGCGCTCGCCGGGCCGTTGTCGGATTACGTTGATGCCGTCAACGCGGGCCGGATCTGGCTGGACGACCGGGCGGCCGAAGCGGTCGCATGGCTGATGGATCAGACATCGGGCGGGTAACGCGCCACAGCCCGACAACTGACTGCCCACCCCTCGCTCAGAAGCGGTCCAGCAGGCGTTCGAGGTAATCAAGCTCGACGTCGGGGCGCTCGCCCTCGCCGGCGCGGCGGCGGATCTCGTCCAGCAACTCGCGCGCGCGGCGATAGACGTCTTCACCCTGAAGAAGGCTGTCCTGCGTGCCCACGCGGCCGCCCTGCCCCGGGGACCGCCCCAGCGGGTCGGACTGCTGCGCGCCAGCTTGGCCCCGCGCCTGGCCCTGGCCGCCCTGGGTGCGGCGGTTGTTCTCGGCCATCGCCTCGCCAAGGTTGCGCATGCCTTCGCGCAGCGCCTCCATCGCCTCGGATTGCCGGTCGATCGCCCCGGCCAGGTCATCGCCGCGCAGGGCCTCCTCGGCGCCTTCCATGGCGCGGCCGGCGCGGTCCAGCGACTCGCGCGCCTGCTCGCCCGCCGCGCTGCCGCCACCCGGCAGGTTGCGGCGCTGTCGCTCCAACTCGCGGCGCAGCGCTTCCTGGCGATCGGCGAGTGATCCCTCGCCTGTGCCCTCGGCCTGGCGGTCGCCGGGCTGGCCGGGCGCGCCCGGTTGTCCCGGCTGGCTGCCGCTGCCCTCACCCCGGCCTTGCTGGCCCTCGTGGCTTTGCCCACGTCCCTGGCCGCCACTGCGACCCTCGTTGCCTTGCGATTGCCCCGCCTCGGCGTTGGGATTGAATTGCTCCTGAAGGTCGCGGAACGCCTGATCCGACAGGCCCTGCTGCTGACGCAGAGTATCGGCCAATCCCTCCATCGCCTGCTGGCCGGGCGACTGGCCCTGCTGTCCCTGGCCTTGGGTGACGCGCATGTTCTCCATCATGCGCTGAAACTCCTCCAGCGCCTGCTGCGCCTCGGCCATGCGGCCCTGCTCCATCAACTCCTGGATGCGGTCCATCATGTCCTGCAGGTCCTGCTGGGTCATGCGGCGCATGTTCTCGGCCATCTGCTGATCGCCGTCCTGCTGGCCCTCGCGCTGCGCCTGCCGTGATTTCTGCCGCAGGTAATCCTCGGTGGCGCGGCGCAGTTCCTGCATCAGCCGGGCGATCTCTTCCTGGCTGGCCCCGTTCTTCATCGCCTCGCTCAGGCGTTCGCGGGCCGCGCGCATACGCTCCAGCGCGTCGCCGATATCGCCCTCCTCCAGCTTGATCGCCAGATCCCATAGCGCCTGCGCAATCTCGCCCTGCGACTCGTCGGTCAGGCTGTCATGCGCGACAAGGGTTTCCAGCCGGCGCAGAATGACCCGAAGACGCAGGTAGGCGGTTTCAGAGCGGAAAAGGTCAGGCGACGGCTGGTGTGAGACCGCGCGGAGTACCTGTGTCACACGCCGCGCGTTGGCCTTGGCCCATAGCAGATCCCGCCGCTGCTCGATCACCGTCGCGGCCATCGGATCGAAGAAGCGCCGGGCCGGCAGTGTCATCTCCTTCATTGCACTGCGCCCAACCTGCCCGGCCCTGTCCCGCGCCTCTAGCTGCAAGGTAACGGGCAGGTGCGCCCATGGGTGCTGGGACAGGTTCTCGACCAGCGTTTCGGTGAAATCCGCCCGGTCGCCGGTGATCGGCATCGGCAGTTCCAGCTCGATGGGCTCACGCGGATCTGGCGGGGTGGTCAACCCGTGGCGGCGCTCCACCCGGTCGAGGTCCAGCCGGAAGGTGGCTGTTCCGTCCACGACACCGTAATCGTCCCGTGCCTTGAAAGGCTGGCTCATGCGGCCGTCGAAGGTTGTCTTGGTTCCGTCCTCGAGGATTGTCACCTCGGGCGCGGTGTCCGCCTCGGCCACGATCTGCCAACTTTGCCCGCCCGGGCCGGTCACGCTGAGCCGCCCGTCACGGACCACCGTGAAGTCCCGTTCCGGCGTACCAGGGTCGGCCGGAGCCGGTTCACTGTCTGACACGGTTTCCTCGATGCGCAGCGCGCCGACTTCGCCATAAAGCCGCATCGTCACATGGCTACCCTCGGGCACCGCGATCCGCCCCGTCTGGTCGTTGAGGTACAGGCTCGGCCGCCCGGTGTAAGCCGGCGGTTCGATCCAGCCCTCCCAGGCCGGTCCGGTGGCCAGATCGGGCCCGCCGGGTGCCATCCCGGCAACCGATCCCGCACGCCAGACGGAGCCAAAAAGCAAGGCCACAACCAAGGCTGTGAGAGCCAGGTAGCGCAGGCCAAGGGGATCGCGCGTCGACAGTTTCAGATCAGGTTCGACCGCGCGCGCGTTGCCGGCACTGTCAGCCATGCGCGCCAAGTGCGCCCGCCAGAGCGCTTCCGAGCCGGCATCACCCCCGCCGATCGCTTGTTCATCGGCCAGACTTTGCAGGGGCCGTCCGGGCAGCGCCGAATCAAGGCGGGCCAGAGCCTCGGACCGACGTGGCCATCGAAAACGCCAGATCCCGCGCACTGCGAAGATCCCTGCGGCCAAAAGGGCGGCCGCGCCGATGGCCCAGATCACCTCCAGCATCACGAGGTCCTGAAGGCCAAGGACCAGAGCCGCCGCGCACACGGCAATCAGCGTCCAAAGGGGCCAGAAGGCGCGCACCAGCCGTTCCAAGAGAAGCCCCGCCCAAGTCAGGGCGAGGGGCCGGCGCAGCCGGTTCAGAACCGTCGACAGGAGGGTGTTTTGGCGCGCCATGCTCCGATCCGTTTGCCGGCTGGACACGCGGGGCACGTCACAGCCACGGAGGAATGGTATCGCGATTTATGATCTCGTCAAAGGCCGGGCGGGCCCGGATGACGGCAAATTGATGCTCATCGACCAGAACTTCCGGCGTCAGGGGGCGTGTGTTGTATTCGCTCGCCATCACCGCGCCGTAGGCGCCCGCGCTGCGGAACGCCACCAGATCACCGGCCGCCAGCCGGGGCAACTGGCGGCTCTTGGCGAAGGTATCGCCGGTCTCGCAGACCGGCCCCACGACATCGTAGGGCACCCGCTCGGCCGCCGCGGCGGGCTCGGTCACGGGCACGATATCGTGATGGGCCTCGTACATCGCCGGCCGGATCAGGTCGTTCATCGCCGCGTCTAGAATCAGGAAATCGCGCCCTTCGCCCGACTTCACATAGATCACACTGGACACCAGGATGCCGGCGTTGCCTGCCACCAGGCGGCCCGGCTCGATCTCGATCTCGCAGCCCAGATGCCCCACCGTCTCCTTGATGAGCGCGCCGTACTCCGTGGGCAGGGGCGGCGCCTCGTTCGACCGGGTGTAGGGGATGCCCAGGCCGCCACCAAGGTCCAGGCGCCGGATGTCATGGCCGTCCGCGCGCAGCGCCTCGGTCAGTTCGGCGACCTTGTCATAAGCCAGGCGGAAAGGCTCCAAATCGGTCAACTGGCTGCCGATGTGGACATCGATGCCCACAACGTCGAGCCCCGGCAACGCCGCGGCCTGCGCATAGACCTGTCGCGCGCGTGAGATCGGGATGCCGAACTTGTTCTCGGCCTTGCCGGTTGCGATCTTGGCGTGGGTCATCGCGTCCACGTCGGGATTGACCCGCACGCTAATCGGCGCCACGCGCCCCATCTCGCTCGCGACATCGCTCAGCGCCGCCATCTCCGGCTCGCTTTCCACGTTGAACTGGCGAATACCACCTTCCAGCGCCATGCGCATCTCCGCACGGGTCTTGCCCACGCCGGAAAAAACGATCCGCTCTCCGGGCACGCCGGCGGCTTTGGCACGTGCGTATTCCCCGCCCGAGACCACGTCCATCCCGGCACCGAGTTGCGCCAGCGTCTTCAGGATGGCCTGGTTGCTGGCGGCCTTGACCGCGTAACAAACCAGGTGATTGGTGCCTGCCAAGGCCTCGTCGAACAGCCGGAAGTGCCGGGTCAGTGTGGCCGTGGAATACAGGTAGAAGGGGGTGCCGACCGCGGCCGCGATATCGGCCACGGGCACCTCCTCGGCATAAAGTTCCCCGTCGCGGTAAAGAAAATGGTCCAAGTCGCGCTCTCCAGTTCCTGGTGCGGCTCATATCAGAGCGCGCAGGCGATGCAATTCAAGCGTTTGACGCGACTTGCGGCAGAAAGACCATCACCCGCCCCCGCCTTACAGTCCCAGCCCGACCGAGACGCTGGTGTTGCCGCTGGTTGCCGCCACGGTGGTCGCGCCGTAGGCGCCGCTGCCGCCCACGCCGACAGTCGTGTTCATCGAGGGCTTGACCGGTTCGCCATCCGCGCCGCAGGCGGCCAGAACCCCCAACGACAGCATCCAAACCAAGGGTTTCATGACAGTTTCTCCTTCCATCGTGCGATTTGGGACCGCACCTGGTCCGGGGCGGTGCCGCCGTAGCTGCGGCGCGAGGCCACCGAGTTCTCCACACCCAGCACATCGAATACGTCGGCGCGGATATCGGCGTGAACGGCCTGCATCTCTGCCAGGGTCAGGTCCGGCAGGTCACAGCCCTTGCGCTCGGCCAGCGCGACCAGGCTGCCGGTGACATGGTGCGCCTCGCGGAACGGCATGTCCAGCGCCCGCACCAGCCAGTCCGCCAGATCGGTGGCGGTGGAAAAGCCATGCCCCGCGGCCGCGGCCAGAGCTTCGCGGTTGGCTTCCATGTCACGCACCATCCCCTCCATCGCCGCCAGGGCCAGAAGCAGGTTGTCGGCGGCGTCGAACACCTGTTCCTTGTCCTCTTGCATGTCCTTGGAATAGGCCAGCGGCAGCCCCTTCATCACCGTCATCAGGGCGACATTGGCCCCGAAGATGCGCCCGATCTTGGCGCGGATCAGTTCCGCCGCGTCCGGGTTGCGCTTTTGCGGCATGATCGAGGAGCCCGTCGAGAACCGGTCCGAGAGCGCGACGAAGCGGAACTGCGCCGAGGACCAGATCACCAGCTCCTCGGCCAAGCGGCTGAGATGCATGGCGCAGATGGAAGCCAGGCCGAGGAATTCCAGCGCGAAATCCCGGTCGCTGACGGCATCCAGCGAATTGGCGCAGGGCCGGTCGAAGCCCAGTTCGCGCGCCGTCATCTCGCGATCGATCGGGAAAGAGGTGCCGGCCAGCGCCGCCGCGCCCAGGGGGCATTCGTTCATTCGCACGCGCGCGTCGCGCACGCGGCCCAGATCACGCCCGAACATCTCGACGTAGGCCATCATGTGATGTCCCCAGGTGACCGGCTGGGCCACCTGCAGGTGGGTGAAGCCCGGCATCACCCAGTCCGCCCCGGCCTCGGCCTGGACCAGGCAGGCGCGCACCAGCGTTTCGAGCCCGGCCTCGACCGCGTCCAGCTGGTCGCGCACCCATAGGCGGAAATCCGTCGCCACCTGGTCATTGCGCGACCGCGCGGTGTGCAACCGGCCCGCCGCTTCGCCGACCAGATCCTTGAGCCGGGCCTCCACGTTCATGTGGATATCCTCGAGCGCCGGGGAGAACGTGAAACGCCCCTCTTCAATCTCTGACAAGACCGTGAGAAGCCCTTCCCTCATCGCCTCGGCGTCCCTATCACTGATGATGCCCGTGGCGGCCAGCATGGCGGCATGGGCGCGCGACCCCGCGATGTCCTGGGCCGCCAGTCGCTTGTCGAACCCGATCGAGGCGTTAATTGCCTCCATGATCGCGTCCGGGCCGGCGGCGAAACGGCCGCCCCACATCTGGTTCGAGGTCGTGTCAGTCATGTCTGAGCCCTTCGGAGGAATAATGAGGTTCCTGTCTGCTTTCGTCCTTTATATGTCGCTCATCCTCGGTGCAAACGCCGGCTCCGTCGATACCGCCGCGCTGGAGGCGCTTCGCGACGGCGACATGAAGAAACTGAACTTCCACGCCGAGCCGAAATCCGTATCCGATGCCGTCTTCGTAAAGGAAGACGGCAGCACCGGCACCCTGTCCGACTTCGCCGGCAAGCACGTGCTCGTGAACTTCTGGGCGACCTGGTGCGCCCCCTGCCGCGAGGAAATGCCAATGTTGTCGGAACTCCAGACGGAACTGGGCGGGGAGGAGTTCGAGGTCGTGACCATCGCGACCGGGCGCAATCCGCCGCCGGCAATGAAGAAGTTCTTTCGCGAGATCGGCGTCGACAACCTGCCGCTGCACCGTGACCCCAAGCAACAGATCGCGCGCGAAATGGGCGTCTTCGGACTGCCCATTACCGTGATCCTCGACCCCCAAGGGCGCGAAATCGCGCGGCTGCAGGGTGACGCCCACTGGAACTCCGACAGCGCCAAGGCGATTGTCGAAGGCCTGATCACGGGGCCGGACGCGGGCTGAGGCCGCGCGCCGCCCGTCCCCGCAAGGGCCCCGGTGACGCTTGCCGGGCGGATGCGATTCGGCTAAGGCCGCCCCATGTTCGACGAGCCCGAAGATATCCACCCGCTGTTTGCCGGCGCACCGCGAACCACCGAGTTCCGCAAGCTGCGCAAGCGGATCGTGCGCCAGGCGCGCGAGGCGATCGAGACCTACGGCATGGCCGAGCGCGGCGCGCGCTGGCTGGTCTGCCTGTCGGGGGGCAAGGATAGCTATACCCTTCTGGCGGTCCTGCACGAGCTGCAGTGGCGCGGGCTTCTGCCGGTGGAGCTTCTGGCCTGCAACCTGGACCAGGGACAGCCCGGTTTCCCGGCCACGGTGCTGCCCGAGTTCCTGAGCAAACGCGGGGTTCCGCATCGCATCGAATACCAGGACACCTATTCGGTCGTCACCGACAAGGTGCCGCAGGGGCGCACCTATTGTGCCCTGTGTTCGCGGCTGCGCCGGGGGATCCTGTACCGGATCGCGCGGGAAGAGGGCTGCTCGGCCGTGGTTCTGGGCCACCACCGCGACGACATTCTTGAAACCTTCTTCATGAACCTGTTCCACGGCGGCCGCCTGGCCACGATGCCGCCCAAGCTGGTGAACGAGGATGGCGACCTTTTCGTCTATCGGCCGCTCGCCTTCGTCGCCGAGGCGGACTGCGACCGCTTTGCCCGTACCATGGACTACCCGATCATTCCCTGCGACCTCTGCGGCAGTCAGGACGGGCTGCAACGTCAGCAGGTCAAGGCGATCCTCGACGGCTGGGAAAAGAACAGCCCCGGCCGCCGACAGGTGATGTTCCGGGCGCTGATGAACGCCCGGCCGTCGCACCTTCTAGACACCGGGCTTTTCGACTTTTCCGGCCTGTCCACGGGGCCGCTGGACTTAGAACAGAATCCGGACGGACCGCCGGACTTGCGGTAAACGCATCTTTTGACATCCGGCCGACCCCGGCGCGGGATCCTCCCACAACATCTCCGGCGGCCGATCGTCCGCTTACGAATCGCGCCCTTCCTTTATCAAGCGCGCCTTGAACAGCCCTCCATTTTCCGCCCCGATCCGGCTGACCGAGCTGCCGGCGGCCCGGCGCGGATTCGCCCGGAATCTTCTTGACCTTTTGCGCCGCACTCTGTTGAACCCCCGGTGACATTCAACAGACGGGTGACCTCCGGCGATGGACGATCAGAACCGAAACCTCATTCTCGCGACGGCCCTGAGCTTCATCGTCATCCTGGTGTGGTTCGTCGTCTTTCCCCCGCCGGAACCGGATCCCGTTGATCCCAACGCGCCCGAGGCAACGGCGCAGGACACGACCGGGCAAGGCGCGGATGACGGTACCGCCACGGGGCCGACAGCCGCCCCCGGCACCGATGCCACCGGCCAGCAGACGGCCGACGCGGTCACGGATGATGCCCCGCGCCTGCCCGTCGAAACCCCCAGCCTTGACGGCTCGATCTCGCTCAAGGGCGGCCGGCTCGACCAGTTGTCGTTGCGCAACTACCGCGAAACGCTCGAGCCAGGCTCCGACACCGTGCAGCTGCTGGCGCCCGTGGGCAGCCAGACGGCCTATTACGGCCTTTTCGGCTGGGCGCCCGGCGCGGGCCTGACCGCCGAGCAGGTGCCCGATGCGAACACCGTCTGGCAGATCGAGCAGGGCGAGACGCTGACCCCCGACAGCCCGGTAACGCTGCGGTGGGACAACGGCCAGGGCCTTGTTTTCCGTCGCGAAATCAGCGTGGACGAGAAATTCATGTTCTCGGTGCGGCAATCGGTGGAAAACACAGGCGGCGGCACGCCCTCTCTGGCGCCCTACGGGATCGTGGCCCGCCACGGCGTTCCGGAAGAGATGAAGAACTTCTTCATCCTCCACGAGGGCCTGATCGCGATGGCCGACGGCGAGTTGTCGGAGATCGATTACGACGACGTGGCGGACTACGAGTTCAACCCGCGCGAGGGCGCGCCGGCCGAAGTGATCCAGGTTCAGGAGAACGGCTGGATCGGCTTCACCGATCACTACTGGATGACCACCCTGGTGCCCGAGGCCGGGACCCCCTTCAAGGCGGTCACCAAGTACGATCCCAAGCGCGACATCTACCAGACCGAGGCGGTGCAACCCACCCTCACCGTCGAACCGGGCAAGACGGTCGCGGCAAAGACCCGTCTTTTCGCCGGCGCGAAGGAATGGGACACGATCCGCAACTACGAAAACCAGCACGGGGTCGCCCGTTTCCTTGACTCCATCGACTGGGGCTGGTTCTTCTTCCTCACCAAGCCCATTTTCGCAGTGCTGCACTGGCTGAACGTGACCCTGCACGAGGCAGGGATCGGCGGCTCGATGGGGTGGGCTATCATCGCGCTGACCTTCCTGATCAAGGCGCTCCTGCTGCCGTTGGCCTTCAAATCCTACGTCTCGATGGCGAAGATGAAGGAACTGCAGCCGCAGATGGAAAAGATCAAGGAGGCGGCTGGCGACGACAAGCAAAAGCTCCAGAAAGACATGATGGAGCTTTACAAGAAGGAAAAGGTGAACCCTGCCTCGGGTTGTCTGCCGATCCTGCTGCAGATCCCGATCTTCTTCTCGCTCTACAAGGTGATCTTCGTCACGCTGGAGTTGCGCCACGCCCCCTGGGTGGGCTGGATCCGCGACCTTTCGGCGCCCGATCCCTCGTCGATCTTCAACCTCTTCGGCCTGCTGCCCTGGGCCGCGCCCGAGCCCGGCTCGATCCTCGCCCTGATCTTCATCGGCATCCTGCCGATCCTGCTGGGCGTTTCCATGTGGCTCCAGCAGAAGCTCAACCCCGCGCCGACGGACCCGACCCAGCAGATGATCTTCGCCTGGATGCCCTGGGTCTTCATGTTCATGCTGGGCAGTTTCGCAAGCGGGCTGGTGCTGTACTGGATCGCCAACAACACGATCACCTTCGCACAGCAGTATATCATCATGCGCAGCCAAGGGTACAAACCGGACGTTCTGGGGAACATCAAGTCCAGTTTCCGGCGCGGCGCCGACGGCGACGAAAAGAAGTGACGGGCACGGTCTCGCAGCTCTGGCGCTACCCCGTCAAAAGCCACGGGCGCGAGAGGCTGGAGCACGTGACGCTGACCACGGGCCAGACCTTTCCCTGGGACAGGACATGGGCGGTGGCGCACGACCGGTCCGACGCGGACGGGTCCGAATGGGTGCGTTGCGGCCATTTCTCCATCGGCACCAAGGCCCCGCGGCTGGCCGGGATAGAGGCCCGGCTGGACGAGGCGACAGGGCTGGTCCACCTGTCGCACCCCGACCTGCCCGACCTGTCGTTCGACCCCGATAGCGAAGGCGAGAAACTCGTCGCCTGGACCACGGCACTCGTGCCGGAAAACCGCGCGCGGCCTGCCCGCGTGATACGCGGCGCGCAGCGCGGCTTCACCGATACCGATTTTCCCTCCGTCTCGATCATGAACGTGGCCTCGCACCGGGCGGTGCAGGGGCGTTTGGGCCGGGCACTGGAACCCGAACGCTGGCGTGGCAACATCTGGATCGACGGGCCGCCCGCCTGGGAGGAATTCGACTGGATCGGCCGGACCCTGCGCATCGGCGCGGCCCGGCTGGCCGTGCGGGAGCGGATCCTGCGCTGCCAACACACCGCGGCATCCCCCCGAACCGGCCGGCGGGACACCGATACCCTGGGGCTTCTGACCGACGAATGGGGGCATCAGGATTTCGGAATCTACGCAGAGGTTGTCGGCGGGGGGCGCGTGGCGCTCGGCGATGCCGTGGAGATCGTGCCATGACCCTGACCTTTCCCCTGGCCCAGGCCCCGGATGAAGAAAGCCGCGAGCGCGGGCGCAAGCTGTTCGCCGGGCCGGTGGAATTCCTGCGCGGCGTGGTGGCCATGTCCGGCCTGCCCCCGGCCGACCGCGCCGAGGTCTGTTTCGCGGGGCGCTCGAACGTGGGGAAGTCGACACTCATCAACGCCTTGACAGGGCGAAAGGGGATTGCCCGTGCCTCGAACACGCCCGGGCGGACCCAGCAGATCAACTATTTCGTGCTTGGCCAAAGTCACTATCTGGTCGATCTGCCGGGCTATGGCTATGCCAATGCCCCGCTCGAAGTGGTGCGGACCTGGCAGGATCTGCTGCGTGCCTATCTGGCGGGCCGGCCGACCCTGCGCCGGGCCTTCGTCCTGATCGACGCGCGCCACGGGATCAAACCCGTCGACGAGGAGATCATGAGCCTGCTCGACAGTGCCGCTGTCACCTTCCAGTGCGTGCTGACCAAGGCCGACAAGGTCAAGGCAAAGGACCGCGAGGCGGTCCTGGCACAGGTGCGCCAGAAGCTGGCGGCCCATCCCGCGGCCTTTCCGGAACTCATCCTCACCTCGGCCGAAAAGGGCGAGGGGCTGGCAACCCTGCGCGCCACCATCGCCGCACTCGCGTGATCGGGTTACACGTGCTGCCCGCCGTTCACCTCGATCTCGGTGCCGGAGATGTAGGAGGATTGATCGGAGCACAGGAAGTAGATCGTTTGGGCCACCTCCTCGGGCTGGCCCAGTCGGCGCAGGGGAATGCCCGACACGATTTCCTCGGTTCCCGGTGACAGGATCGCGGTTTCCACCTCGCCCGGGGCGATCGCGTTCACGCGCACGCCGAAAGGCCCGAAATCATGCGCCATCTCGCGGGTCAACGCCGCCAGAGCGGCCTTCGAGGTCGCATAGGCCGCCCCGGCGAAGGGATGCACCCGCGCCCCGGCGATCGAGGTCACGTTGACGACCGCGCCCCGTGCCGCCGCCAGCTCGTCTTTCAGGCCCCGCGCCAGCACCACCGAAGCGAAGAAATTCACGTGAAAGACGTGCCCCCAGGTCTTGAGGTCGGTGTCGATGGTGTTCAGCCGCTCGCCCTCCTCGCCCTTGGGCGAGATGCCGGCGTTGTTGACCAGCGCGTGCAATTGCCCATCCAGACGCGCGCGGATCACTTCGATCTTGGCGATGGTATCATTGGGATCGGCCAGGTCGATCTGGACGTGATTCTCCCGTCCACCACCCCAGGGGCATTCCTCTGGGAAGGCGTGGCGCGAACAGGTGATGACGCGCCAGCCCTCCGCGTTGAAGCGGCGCACCGTCGCGTGGCCGATCCCGCGGCTCGCCCCGGTCAGAAGCAGTGTCTTGGGCGTCTCTTCACTCATCGCTCCCTCCTGCAGGGCGGTTTCGCGGCGACAGTATCACCCTGCGCAGGCATGACAACGCGGGACTTGGCACGCGGCACGCCAGCCTTTAACAGGGCAGGAAATCCTAGGACCACCCGAATGAAGACCCGCCAGATGAACCGTGACTGGATCGCCACCGCCCGGACCCTGTCCGAGGCCCTGCCCTACCTTCAACGCTATGACGGCGCCATCGTGGTAATAAAGCTGGGCGGGCACGCCATGGGCAGCGACGAGGCGATGGAGACCTTCGCCCGCGACGTCGTTCTGATGCGGCATGTGGGCGTGAACCCGGTCATCGTGCACGGGGGCGGACCCATGATCAACGAGATGCTCGAACGTCTCGAGATCCGTTCCGACTTCGTCGGTGGCAAGCGGGTCACGGACCAGGCGACGATGGATGTCGTAGAAATGGTTCTGTCCGGCCGCGTCAACAAACGCATCGTGCAGGCGATCAATGCCCAGGGTGGAAAGGCCGTAGGGCTGTCGGGCAAGGACGCGGGGCTGATCACCTGCGATCCGGCCGATCCCGCGCTCGGGCTGGTCGGGACGCCCTCGGAAATCGACCCCTCGATCCTGCACACCCTGTTCCGCGACGGTACGATCCCCGTGATCGCGCCGCTCGGGGCCGGACGCGTGGGCGAGACCTTCAACATCAACGGAGATACCGCCGCGGGCGCCGTGGCCGCTGCGTTGAAGGCCGACCGGCTGCTTCTGCTGACCGACACCGACGGTGTGCGCGACGCCGGCGGCGAGGTGGTCACGGAACTGACCGCCGACCAGATCCGTGAAATGACGCGCGACGGCACCATCGCGGGCGGGATGATCCCCAAGACCGAAACGGCGCTCGCGGCGATCGAGGGCGGTGTCCGGGCGGTCGTCATCCTGGACGGGCGCGCGCCCAACGCGGTGTTGCTGGAACTTTACACCGAGCACGGGGCGGGATCGCTGATCCGGCCGCGCTGAGATGGCGTTCGGCCTGCAAGATATTGAGGAACAAGCGGAAAGGCGACACCTGTCTGTCTTCGGTGGGGTGACGGAGGCGCTGCCCGCGGGCATGAAGACGGTGATCCTGCTGGGCCCGCGCGAGCCGGGGTTCTGGCCGCATGTCACGGCCCAGCCCGAGTTCCGGGACGGGCAGCCGGACCCGTTGGACCGGTGGTCGGCCAGGGTGATCGGGGACCTTGCCAAGCACCTGAAAGCACAGGCATTTTTTCCCTTCGGCGGGCCTCCTCACCAGCCCTTCGTGCAATGGGCCCTGGCCAGCGGGCGGGCGCATGTCTCGCCGGTGGGATTGCTGGTGCATGACGCGGCGGGGTTGATGGTGTCCTACCGCGGGGCGCTTGGGTTCGAACACCGGATCGGGCTGCCCGAAGCACCGCCAAGCCCTTGTGAAACCTGCGAAACCCGGCCGTGCCTGCGGGCCTGCCCGGTGGATGCCTTCGGCCCGGGCGGCTATGACGTGGCGACCTGCAAGGCCGATCTGGACCGGCGGGAAAACGACTGCATGGCAAGGGGTTGCGCGGTCCGGCGGGCTTGTCCGGCAAGCCGGTCGTATGGCAGGGTGGAAGAACAGTCCGCCTTTCACATGAGGGCCTTCCGATGACGCGATTGATCCTGATGCGGCATGCGAAATCAAGCTGGGCAGAGCCGGGCAAGAAGGACCATGCGCGCCCCCTGAACAAGCGCGGCAACCGGGCCGCAGCCGCGATCGGGCACTGGATGCAAGAGGAAAATTACGTTCCGGACCAAATACTTAGCTCATCAGCCAAGCGCACGCGGGAAACGTTCGAGGGTCTGGGAATAGAGGGCAAGCCCGCCTATCTGGACAAGCTGTACGAAGCGGACCCCCAAGACATGCTGGAGGTGCTGCGCGGCGCCACGGGCGCGACGGTGCTGATGATCGGGCACAACCCGACCATCGCGGATTTCGCCCATGATCTTGTGGTGCAAGCACCCGATCATCCCAAATTTGGCGGCTATCCGACCTGTGCGACCCTGGTCGTGGATTTCCCGGTGGCGGATTGGGGCGAGGTGCAGCCAGGCACGGGCACGCCGGTGGACTTCATCGTGCCGCGCGAATTGACCGACTAGCCGGACCCGTACGGCCCGTACGAACCGTACGGCTGTATCGTACCACCGGCGCGCCCCGCGCGCCGGATGCGGTTACACACCCGGTGCTCGGCGGACCACCCCGGCCACTAGTGCCCCAGGACCTGGCTCAGGAACAGCTTCGTCCGTTCGCTTTGCGGATTGTTGAAGAATTCCTCGGGCGCGTTCTGCTCCACGATCTGGCCCTGGTCCATGAAGATCACGCGGTTCGCGACCTGCCGGGCAAAACCCATCTCGTGCGTGACGCAGATCATGGTCATGCCTTCCTCGGCCAGTTCGATCATGGTGTCGAGCACCTCCTTGATCATCTCGGGATCCAGCGCCGAGGTGGGCTCGTCGAACAGCATGATCCGCGGCTTCATGCACAGCGACCGGGCGATGGCCACGCGCTGCTGCTGGCCGCCGGACAGCTGGCCGGGGTACTTGTCGGCCTGCTCGGGGATCTTGACCTTCTCCAGGAAGTGCATCGCGGTCTCCACCGCCTCCCGGCGCGGGACCTTGCGCACCCAGATGGGCGCGAGGGTGCAGTTTTCCAGGATCGTGAGGTGCGGGAACAGGTTGAAGTGCTGAAACACCATCCCGACCTCGGAGCGGATCTTGTCGATGTTCTTGAGGTCGTTGCTGAGTTCCGTGCCGTCCACGATGATCTTGCCCTGCTGGTGTTCCTCCAGCGCGTTAACGCAACGGATCAGCGTGGACTTGCCAGAGCCGGAGGGGCCGGCAATCACGATGCGCTCGCCCTCGTGGACGGTGAGGTTGATATCGCGCAGCACGTGGAAGGCGCCGAACCACTTGTTCATGCCCGCGATTTCGATCGCGACCTGTTCGCCCACATGCATCTTGGAGCGGTCGACGTCGCGGTCCAGTTCCAGTTCAACCATTGGCGTGGTCCTTTCCTAGCGGTTCTCGCGCTGCAGCTTGCGTTCGAGATACATGGAGTAGCGCGACATGCCGAAGCAGAAGATGAAGAACAGCAGCGCGATGAAGGCGAAGAGTTCCCAGTAGATGCCGTTCCATTCCTGGTTGGCGCGGATGCCCTGGCTGAGGCCGATGGGGTCCAGCAGCCCGATGATCGAGACCAGGGTGGTGTCCTTGAAGACGCCGATGAAGGTGGAGACGATCCCGGGAATGGAGATCTTCAGCGCCTGGGGCATGATGACCAGCCGCTGCGCCTGCCAGTAATCCAGGCCGAGGCTGTCGGCGCCCTCGTACTGGCCCTTGGGCAGGGCGGCGAGGCCGCCGCGGATGACCTCGGCCATGTAGGCGGAGGCGAAGACCGTGACCATGATCATCACCCGCATGATGATGTCGAAATCCGTCCCCGGCGGCATGAAGTAGTTGAGCAGGACAGAGGCGACGAAGAGCAGCGTGATCAGCGGCACCCCGCGGATGAGTTCGATGAAGCCCACGCAGAGCGACTTGATGATTAGAAGGTCCGACCGGCGGCCGAGCGCCAGGACGATGCCGATGGGCAGCGACAGGCCGATGGCGACGATGCCGATCAGCAGCGCCAGCATGAAGCCGCCGAACTCGCGGCTTTCGACGGTGGGAAGGGCGATCGGCAGGATCTGGTCCATCACCCCGGCGAAGGGGCCCAGAAGAACACCCCACCAGACCAGCATGGCCGCCACGCCGGTGATGATCGCCGCCAGCGAGCCCAGCCGCACGCTGCCGTATTTGACCACGGCGAAGAGGATGACGAACCCCAGGGCCACGCCGACGGGCACCCAAAGCGATCCGCCCCACATCAGCCAGGGCATCAGGAAGGGATAGGCCGCCGTCACCACCAGCAGCTTGCGCGACACGGTGTCGAAGAGCACCGGCGCCAGCGCCACGATCAGCAGCACGAAGGCCAGGTTGGGGCGGAAGTAGGCGGGCAGCCACCAGCCCGCGGGCGGGGCGCCGACGTTGGCGTCGGGATAGGCGGGATAGGGCGGGTAGAAGCCGTAGAGAAGCTGCAGCCAGCGGTCGCGGATGACCGCCCAGCAGGCGTGTCCGTGCGTCTCGCCCCAGGTTTCCTTCATGATCTGGCGGCACTCGTCCAGTGATCCGGCATACCAGACCGATTGGAACACCCAGGGTAGAATTCCGGACAGGACGTAGTAGATGAACAGCACCGACAGGACGGTCAGGATCGCGTTCAACCAGGTCGAGAACAGGCTTTCGCGCATCCAGCCGAGGACCCCCACCTCGGTGGCCGGCGGCGGCTGCTCGGGCAGCATGGTGTCACGGACGTAGCGGACGGATTCGGCATGGGTATCGCTCATGTTACCGCTCCACCAGTTTCACGCGGTTGTTGTACCAGTTCATGATCGAGGAGATCACGAGCGAGATGCTGAGGTAGACCAGCATCAGAAGCAGCACGCATTCCAGTTCGCGCCCGGTCTGGTTCATGGTGATCCCGCCCAGGGTGCCGGTGATGTCCATGTATCCCACCGCGATGGCGAGCGAGGAGTTCTTGGTCAGGTTCAGGTACTGCGAGATCAGCGGGGGCACGATCACCCGCAGGGCCTGCGGCAGCACCACCAGCTGCATGATCCGGTTGGGCCGCAGGCCCAGGGCAGCCGCGGCCTCGGTCTGGCCGTGGGAGATGGCCAGGATGCCGGCGCGCACGATCTCGGCCACGAAGGCGGCGGTGTAGAGCGACAGCGCCAGCCACAGGGCGATGAGCGAGTTGCGCATGTGGATGCCGCCGGCGAAGTTGAAGCCCTTGAGTTCCGGCGTGCCCAGGTGAAAGCCGAGCGCCCAGAGCAGGATCACCAGGGGCAGCAGCACGATGCCGAGGTTGATGTACCAGGTCGTGGGCCGTTCGCCGGTGGCGTTCTGGATGGCGTCGGCCCGGGCCGAGACCTTGCGCGCGGCGAAGATCGACAGGACAAGCACCAGGATGAAGGCAAGGAAATCCAGCGAGACGTCCATCCGCAGGGAGGATTGTCCGAAGAGGTGGACGCTCCCCAGCGAATTGGTCAGGAGCGGTTCGGGGATATAGACGCCGCGGTTGGTCAGCGCGACCGTATCGAACAGCTTGAGCGTGGCGTCGGGATCGTCGCCGCGGAAGGCGGAGGGGCGCGGCAGGCTTTCGATCAGGATCGCCATGGCCAGCACGATCCACAGCAGGACCGGCACGTTGCGGAACATCTCGACGTAGACGGCCATGATCTTGGCCACCAGCCAGTTCTTGGACAGGCGCAGCACGCCGATCAGCACGCCCACGACCGTCGCCGTGGCACAGCCCAGGATGGCCACGATGAGCGTGTTCAAAAGACCGATGAAGGAGGCGCGCAGATGCGTGTCGCGGCTGTCGTATTCCAGGATGTGCTGGTTGATGTCGTAGCTGGAAGGCTCCAGGAAGAAGCCGAACTCGATCGGCTTGCCCAGGGCGGCGAGGTTCTGGATCGTGTTGTTGATCAGCCAGGCCGCCAGCAGCATGAAGCCGATGAGCGCCACCACCTGGATCGTCGTCGAGCGATACCGGGTGTCGTAGATCAGCATCGACAGCCGGAACGACTCCTTGGGCGGGTCGGTGTTCGTTGTCATGTTGGGATGGTCCCCGTCTGTCGGCCAGGTGTGGTTTTTCTGCGGCAGCGCGTGCCGATGGCCGATCCCCAGTGTGCCGGATACGCGAGGGGCGCGGGATGCCCGCGCCCCTCGTCAGGTTCCGATCAGCGGAAGGGCGGAGCGTACATCAGGCCGCCGTCTTTCCACTGCGCGTTCAGGCCGCGGGCCAGGCCGACGGGCGTATCCTCGCCGATGTGCTTGGCGAAGAGCTCGCCGTAGTTGCCGCCGGCCGCGATGGCGCGCACCGCCCAGTCGGACTCCAGCCCAAGCATCTCGCCCAGGTTGCCCTCGACACCGAGGATCCGGTTGACGTTCGGCTTGTCGGTGCCGTTTTCGGCCAGTTCCTCGACGTTGGCGGAGGTCAGGCCGTATTCCTCGGCCGCGATCAGGGCATTGAGCGTCCAGCGGACGATGTCGCCCCACTGCTGGTCACCGTGGCGCACCAGCGGGCCGAGCGGTTCCTTCGAGATGATCTCGGGCAGGATGATGTGATCCTTGGGGTTCTCGAAGGTCGCGCGCGTGGCGGCCAGGCCCGAGGAATCGGTGGTGTAGACGTCGCAGGCGCCGGCGAGGTACTGCTGCTGCGCCTCGGCGTTCGTTTCGATCGGCACCGGCTCGTATTCCATGTCGTTGGCACGGAAGAAATCGGCCAGGTTCAGTTCGGTGGTGGTGCCGGTCTGGATGCAGACGGTGGCGCCGTTGAGATCCTTGGCCGAGGTCACGCCCAGGTCCTTGCGGATCATGAAGCCCTGACCGTCGTAGTAGTTGATGCCCACGAACTCGTTCTTGAGGTCCACGTCGCGCGTCAGCGTCCAGGTGGTGTTGCGCGCCAGCATGTCCACCTCGCCCGAGGCCAGCGCGGTGAAGCGCGTCTTGCCCGTCGTGGGGACGAATTCAACGGCGGTCTTGTCGCCCAGGACGGCGGCGGCCACGGCGCGGCACACCGCAACGTCGAAGCCCTGCCACTCGCCGCTGGCGTCCGGTGCGGCGAAGCCCACCAGGCCGGTGGTCACGCCGCAGTTCAGCTTGCCGCGGGCCTTGACGTCATCGAGGGTGGCCGCCGCAGCAGCGCCGGCGCTCAGGCCGGCCACGGTCAGCGCGCCAAAAATTACGGATTTTTTCATGGTTACCTCTTCCTGATTGTCCGCCTTTTCCGGGCGGTTTTTCGCGGTCCTTTCGGACCGAGCGATACTGCAAACGGGAGCGGGATGCCCCATCAGTGTTGGCGAGTTTGGCTAGATTCATCATGACACGTCAAGGCCCGGATCACGAAAAACAATGCTTCGGCAGGTGCTGGAACCGCCCGTGCCGCCCGAGAAATCACCTAGCGCGCGGGCCGGGAAATATCGTGAAACCGCTTGGCATGCAGAAAGTCAGATTGTTTCCGCAGCGCCGTCTGGCGGGCCTCCTCGTCGACGCCCCAGAATTCCTCCTGCCAGGTTTCATCAAGGCGCGAGAGCGCCCACAGGGTTTCGGGCGGGTGCTGGTCATGGACCGCGGCGAAGCCCAGGATCAGCGAACCAGTCAGGCTGACGAGGTCGTGGAACGCCGTCAGCGCGAAGGCGTCCATCGCGCGGACCTGCGCGGTCAGGGCGGCCAGCGCGGCGGCATCCTGCGGCGCGTGCATGACCCCGGTGACGGGGCGCAGCCGCGCGCCAAGATCCCGTTCGGCCCAGGCGAGCAGGGGGTCCCAGGCCTCGGCCTGGCGCTGCACCAGCCCTTCGGGCGCGTCGGCGCGGTAACACAGCAGGTCGGTGTCGCCGTAGGCCGCGATCATCTCGGCCACCGCGGCATGCTGGGGCCGGACCTTGTCGATCGCGGCATTGGCCGAGCGGGTGGCCGGCATGGCGCCGGGATCGACCTCGCCCTCCTGGGCATCCCATTCGGCGGCGATCGCTGCCGCCAGGGCCTCGGTCGGAACTTCCAGGGGGGCCTTTGCCGGGGTCTTCACGGGCCGCCCGTCCAGCTGCACGGTGTATCCGCCCGGGGCTGCCGCCACGGTGGCGGTCTTCCAGAAACGCTTGGCCTTCCATTCGGTCATTGGGTCGTCTCCCGGATCCTTTCGACGGTGGCGGGCAGCGCGCGGAAATCCTCCAGCACGGCCGCGGCGCCGGAAAGGGCCGCGGGCGCGTGGTAGCCCCAGCTCACGCCGACGAAGGGCACCCCGGCCGCCCGGGCCATTTCCATGTCATAGACGGTGTCGCCCACCATGACGGCATCGCGGGCCGCGACGCCGGTCGCGGACAAGGCCGCGTGCAGCATCGCGGGATGCGGCTTGGAGGGGTGGTGGTCGGCCACCTGCGCGGTGACGAAGAAGGGCCTGAGCCCGTGGCCGTCCAGCAGCTTGTCGAGGCCGCGCCGCGACTTGCCCGTGGCCACGCCCAGCAGGTTCTCGGGCACCGCGTGCAGCGCCGCGAGCGTGTCCAGCGCGTAGGGATAGAGCGGCGAGGATTCCGCGATGCCGTTGCGCGCGCGCAGATTCACGTAGGCGTCCTTGTACCAGTCCACCATCTGCGCGTGCCGCGCGGCAGGCAGGCCGGGGGCGAGGCGCGCCACGGCCACGTCGAGCGACAGGCCCACGACGGACAGGATCGCCGCGCGGTCGGGCAGCGGGTGGTCGGCCCGGTCGAAGGCATGGGCCATGGCCGCCACGATGTCGCCCTGGCTGTCCACCAGCGTGCCGTCCACGTCGAAGACGATGAGGCGCAGGGGCGGGCTCATGGCGCCTCCGCGAAGGGGTCGAGGGGGGCCTCCGCCGGCTGCCACTGGAACATCTCCCAGGTGCGGACCATGTGCCCGGGCAACGGCGCGGTCAGGTGCAGATCGGCGCCGGTGACGGGGTGGCGGATGGTCAGCGAGCGGGCGTGCAGGTGCAGCTTGCGGCTGATCTCTCCGCCCAGTTGCGCGCCCCAGCCCTCGCCCCAGTTCTCCTGCCCCGATCCGCCATACTTGCCGTCGCCCACGATGGGGTGGCCGATCTCGGCCATGTGGGCGCGCAGCTGGTGGGTCCGGCCCGTCACCGGCACCAGCGCCATCCAGGCGCAGCGCGTGCCGGCGGCCTCGATCACCGCGTAGTCGGTGGTGGCGTGTTTCGCCTCGGGCGTGTCGGCGACCGCCTCGGGATGGAGGCAGAGCATCTTCTCGCCCTCGCCGCGGGGGCCGTGCCCCGGCGCCTTGACCAGCCCGAAGCGGATGGTGCCCATGCGGGGGCTGGGCACGCCGGCGACGGCGGCCCAGTAGATCTTGCGCGTCGCGCGGGCGCGGAAGGCGGCGGCCAGGGACTTGGCCACCGCGCCGGTGCGCGCCATGAGCAGCACGCCCGAGGTGTCCTTGTCCAGCCGGTGAACCAGGCGGGGCTTTTCCGCGAGGCCGAAGCGCAGCGCCTCGGCCAGGCCGTCCACGTGCCGGTTCTGCTTGCTGCCGCCCTGCACGGGCAGGCCCGGGGGCTTGTTCAGCGCCAGAATGTGATCGTCGCGGTAGATGACCGTGGCGCGGATCATCCTGGCGTCGGCTTCGGACACCGGGGGCGTGGTCGGGTGCGCGGGCGCCGTCCCGGGCGCGGGCAGCGGGGGCACGCGCACCTTTTGGCCCGCCGCCAGCCGGGTGCTGGCCTTGACCCGGCCGCCGTCCACGCGCAGTTCGCCCTTGCGGCACATCTTCTCGATCCGGCCCTGCGCGAGGTGCGGGAACTGCCGCCGCAGCCAGCGGTCGAGGCGCTGGTCGGCGCCCTGGGCATCCACCGTGAGGGTCTGCACGCCGCTCATTGGTAGACGGCCCTGGTCACGAGCATCGCCGCGGCGATCGCCGCGAGCGAGAGCAGCACCGAGGCCGCGACGTAGCCCAGCGCCAGCCCGCCCTGCCCGCGTTCCCAAAGCGTCAGCGCATCCAGCGAGAAGGCCGAGAAGGTGGTGAAGCCGCCCAGCACCCCCGTCACGAGGAAGGGCGCGGCCCGGGTGCCGCCGGTTTGATGGGCCAGGACCACCACCAAAAGCCCCATCAGGAACGAGCCCAGCACGTTCACCGCAAGGGTGGCCCAGGGGAAGCCCGGACCGACCAGGCGCATCGCGCCCACCGAGGTCAGGTGGCGCGCCACGGCCCCGATTCCGCCGCCAAGGGCCACCTGTAGCACCGTCCAGATCATGGCCGGCTCTGTCGCCCGGCGCCCCGGCATTGTCAAGCCGGCCGCCCCCGCCGGCACGGAACGCGGGCCGTTGCGGCAAAGGGCCACCGCGGGCCGGCCCGGCGGACCGGAACCATCGGCCGGTTTTTCCTGTTGCGCGGCCGCGGCATGCGCTAGACTCCGGCCTGACCGGCAAGGCGGGCCCCGGGCCCGCGGCCGCCCGCGCTGCTTTCCTGGTCCGCTTCATGCCCACCCTCTGCCGCGACTGCCTGACCCCTTTCGAGACCGGCCCGCGCTGTCCGGCCTGCCGCAGCCCGCGCGTGGTGGCGCACCCCGACCTGTTCGATCTGTCCATCGCGCACATGGACTGCGACGCTTTCTATGCCAGCGTCGAGAAACGGGACAATCCCGCGCTTGCCGACAAGCCGCTGATCATCGGCGGCGGGCGGCGCGGCGTCGTCTCCACCGCCTGCTACGTCGCCCGGATCCGGGGCGTGCGCTCGGCCATGCCGATGTTCCAGGCGCTGAAGCTCTGCCCCGAGGCGGTGGTGATGAAGCCGCGGATGGAGGTCTATGCCGAAACCTCGCGCCGGATCCGTGCCATGATGGAGGAACTGACCCCGGCGGTGGAGCCGCTGTCGCTGGACGAGGCGTTCCTGGATCTTACGGGCACGGCGCGGCTGCACGGGGCGCCGCCGGCGGTGATGCTGGCGCGGCTGGTCAGGCGGATGCGGGACGAGCTGGGGCTGACCGGCTCCATCGGGCTCAGCCACAACAAGTTCCTGGCCAAGATCGCCTCGGACCTGGACAAGCCGCACGGGTTCTCGGTGATCGGCGCGGCCGAGACCGAGGATTTCCTTGCGGACAAGCCCGTGGGCATGATCTGGGGCGTCGGCGCGACCACCCGGGCCGCGCTGGAGGCCGCCGGCATCCGGACCTTCGCCGACCTGCGCCGGTGGGACAGCCGCGACCTGCACGCGCGTTTCGGCGCCATGGGCGAGCGGCTGTGGCAACTGGCGCGCGGCCGCGATGCGCGCCGGGTGTCGGCCAACGCCCCGGTCAAGTCGATCTCGAACGAAACGACCTTCGCCGAGGACACGGGTGACCCGGAGGCGCTGGACGGCCACCTTTGGCGGCTGTCGGAAAAGGTCGCGGACAGGGCCAAGGCCAAGGGGCTGGCGGGCCGGGTCGTGGTATTGAAGCTCAAGCGCGCCGATCACCGGCTCGTCACCCGCCGCCTGGCGTTGCGCGAGCCCACGCAGACCGCCGATCGCATCTACCGCACGGCCGCCGGGCTGATGGGCCAGGCCGCGGGACAGGCGCCCTTCCGCCTGATCGGGGTGGGCCTGTCGGAGTTGGCCACCGCCGAGGCCGCCGACCGCTCGGGCGATCTGCTGGACCCACAGGCCGAGCAGCGCGGCCGCGCCGAACGCGCGACCGATGCCATCCGCCGCCGTTTCGGGCACGCCGCGATCCTCAAGGGCCGGGCGCTGCGCTGAGCGCCGGCGCGCGGGGTCACGCGACCATCGCTTCGGCCTTCTTGAGGTCCACGCTGACCAGCTGGCTGACGCCCTGTTCGCCCATCGTGACGCCGAAGAGGCGGTCCATCCGGCTCATCGTCACCGCGTTGTGGGTGATGATGAGAAAGCGCGTCTCGGTGCGGCGGCACATCTCGTCCAGCAGGTCGCAGAAACGGGTGACGTTGGCGTCGTCCAGCGGCGCGTCCACCTCGTCCAGCACGCAGATGGGCGCGGGATTGGCGAGGAACACCGCGAAGATCAGCGCCAGCGCCGTCAGCGTCTGCTCGCCCCCCGACAGCAGGCTCAGCGTGGCCAGTTTCTTGCCCGGGGGCTGGCACATGATCTCCAGACCGGCCTCCAGCGGGTCATCGCTTTCCACCATGACGAGATTGGCCTCCCCCCCGCCGAAGAGGTGGCGGAAGAGAGTGGAAAAATTGGCGTTGACCTGTTCGAAGGCGGTCAGCAGGCGCTCGCGGCCCTCGCGGTTGAGGCTCGCGATGCCGTTGCGCAGGGTGCGGATGGCCTCTTCGAGATCCTGCTTCTCGGCCAGCAGGCTCTGGTGTTCCGCCTCGACCTCGCGGGCGTCCTCCTCGGCGCGCAGGTTGACGGCACCGAGCGCGTCCCGGCTGCGGCGCAGGCGGGTGACGTCGGCCTCGATCCGTTCCGCCTCGGGCAGCGACTCGGGGTCGGCCTCCAGCCGGGCCAGCAGCGCCTGCGGGGTGCTGTCCTGTTCCTCGTGGATGCGGGCGGCGGCGGCGTCGCGGCCCTCGCGGGCGGCCTCGGCGCGGGCTTCGGCGGCGGCGCGGGCCTCGCGCGCCTCTGAGGCGGCACGTTCCGCCTCGCGCTCGGCCGTCACGGCCTCGCGGCGGGTGGCTTCCGCGGCCGACAGGGCATCGGCGGCGGCGGCCTTGCGCGATTCGGCGGCCTCGATCTGGCCGGCCAGATCGCTGCGCCTGGCCGCCAGTTCGCCGGGCACGTCCCGGGCCTCGGCCAGCTCCGCCTCGAAGCCGGCCTTGCGTTCGGCCAGTTCGCGGCCGCGGGTCTCGGCATTGGCCAGACGGGTGCGCCAGCCCGCGATCTCGCGCGCGACGGTCTCGGCCCGGGCGGCGCGGGCCTCGCCGGCGCGGCGCAGTTCGTCGTGGGCGGTGCGCTTGGTCATCATGGTCATGCGCGCGGCCTCGACGGCGGTCTTGACCTCTTCGAGCCGGGCGCGGGCGGCCTCCAGATCGCCGAGTTCGGCCAGCGCCTGTTCAGCCTCGGCCAGCTGGGCCCGGGCGGCCCGGGCCTCTTCCTCGTGGCGGGCGACGGCGAGTTCCTGCGACTCCCGCTTGGACTGGGCGAGGTCACGGTCGGCCGCGGCACGGCTGAGGGCGCGGGCCGCCTCGGTCGCGCGGGTATCGGCGGCGCGGCGCGCCTCGCGGGCGCGCTTGTCCGCCTCTGTCCGTTCGGCGAGGGTCTCGCGCAGGCTGTCGTGCGCGCGCCGGGCGCCCTCGGCCCGGGCGGTGGCGCGTTCCAGTTCCTGCTTGAGTTCCTCCAGCCGGTTGAGCTGTTCCAGCCGTAGCGCAGCGGCCGAGGGCGCGTCCTCGGCCCAGGCGCGGTATCCGTCCCAGCGCCAGAGATCGCCCTCGCGCGAGACCAGGCGCTGCCCCGGTTTCAGCAGCGGTTGCAGCCCCGGGCCGTCGTCCGCGGATACCAGACCGATCTGGGACATGCGCCGCGCCAGCACCTCGGGCACCGTGACATGGGCCGAGAGCGCCGTGACGCCCTCGGGCAGCGGCTGAAGCTCGGGATAGCCCGGCAGGACGCACCAGCCCGTGGGGCCGTCGGCCGCCACCTCGGGCGCGCGCAGGTCATCGGCCAGCGCGGCGCCGAGCGCCTTCTCGAAGCCCGGCGCGACCTGCAGCCGGTCAAGGATCTGGCCGCCCTCGGCGGTGTCGCGCTCCACCAGCTTGGCCAGCGCGGTGACCTCGGCCGAGAGCGCGTTGACCTCGCCCTCGGCGGCGGAGCGTTCGGCGCGGGCGTCGGCCTCGCGCGCCTGTGTCTCGGCGCGTTGCGCATCGGCCTCGGTCAGGGCGGCGTCGGCGGCGCGGGCGGCCTCGGTCGCGGCGGCCTCGTCGCGCTCGGCGGCGGCATGGTCGTCGCTGGCCCTGGTCAGCGCCGCCTGGGCCTCCTGGGCGGCCGTGCGGGCGCGCGCCGCCGCGTCCTCGCTTTTCTCCAGGGTCTTGCGGCTGTCATCGCGGAAGCGCTGCGCCGACTGGTGCCGGGCGGACAGGCGCGCCATGTCCTCGGTCAGTTCCGCCAGGGCGGCCTCGCGGTCCTGGAGGACCTGGGCGGCCGCGCGCGCCTCTTCGGCGGCGGCCTCAAGCCGGGCGTCGTGGCCTTCGGCGGCGGCCTCCAACTCCTGCGCCTCCTCCTGCAGGCGGGCGATGGACTCCTCGGCATCGCGGTTGAGACCCGATTCGCGCTCGATGTCGTGACCCAGCTGGTCGATCCGGGCCTGCAGCGTCTCGATCCGGGCGCGGGCGTTCTCCTCCTGCTCGGTCAGGCTGTCGCGGCTGACCTGCAGACGCTGGAGAACGGCGGCGGCGATGGCCTCTTCCTCGCGCAGGGGCGGCAGGGCGTCCTCCGCCTCGGCGCGGGCCTGGGCGGCGGCGCGCGCGGCGGTGTCGGCGCGGGCGGCCTCGGTCGTGCAGGCGCGCAGCCCGTCCTCGGCCCGCGCGCAGGCGGTGTCGGCCTCCTGCCAGCGGCGGTAGAGCAGCAGCCCCTCGGCACGGCGCAACTCCTCGCCGATGGCGCGGTAGCGCGCGGCCTGCTTGGCCTGCCTGGCCAACTGCGCGAGCTGGCCCGCCAGTTGCTCGATCACGTCATCGACGCGGGCGAGGTTCTGCTCGGTGCCGCGCAGCTTCAACTCCGCCTCGTGGCGGCGCTGGTAGAGCCCCGAGATGCCGGCGGCCTCCTCCAGGATGCGGCGGCGCGCCTTGGGCTTGGCGTTGATGAGTTCGGCGATCTGGCCCTGCCGGACCAGCGCGGGCGAATGCGCGCCGGTGGAGGCATCGGCGAACAGCATCTGCACGTCGCGCGCGCGCACGTCCTTTCCGTTGACCTTGTAGGCACTGCCGACGTCGCGGGTGATGCGGCGGACGATCTCGATATGGTCCGCGTCGTTGAAGCCCGCCGGCGCCACGCGCTCGGCGTTGTCGATATGCACCGAGACCTCGGCGAAATTGCGGGCGGGCCGCGACGCGGCCCCGGCGAAGATCACGTCCTCCATGCCGCCGCCGCGCATGGCGGTGGGACGGTTCTCGCCCATGACCCAGCGCAGCGCCTCGAGCAGGTTGGACTTGCCGCAGCCGTTGGGGCCGACAACGCCCGTCAGCCCCTCCGAGATGTGAAGATCGGTGGGGTCCACGAAGCTTTTGAAGCCGGTCAGTCTGAGCCTTGTGAACTGCACGGGGCATCCGCGGTGGTGATTCCGGTTGATCCCGAATGTGACGACGCGGGAGGGCACATGTCAACGGCAAGCCCCACGATATGGCCTGTCTCGACGATTTATCCACAAAATATTGCGCACTAGGGGATCGACAGCCCACCCGGCGGGTCGGAAACGGATCGTGCGGGCGCGCGTGTCGTTTCGACCCTGTCGAATCGGCCGGGTGCAAGGGCGGGCCCGTGACGCGCGCCTATCGCAGCGGGCGGCAGAGCATTTCGCCGTAGCCCGCCCCCAGCTTGTAGAGTTCGCAGTCCAGCGCGCGGGGCGGCGGCATCGGCGGCGGGCCGGCACCGCAATCGAGCCGCGCGGTGACCAGCGCCGCGTCCCCGTCCAGCCGCGCCACGGTGCAGCCGCTGACCGCCTCGATCGCGGCCACGGCGTGCGGCGCCACGGCCACCAACCGTGGCGCCCATTCCGTGGTGAGCCGAAGCGCCTGTGCGCGCGTGCCGCGGGTGCGCACGGCAAAGCGGCTTTCGCCCACGGTGACCTGGACGGGCACGATGCCGCGAAAGGCCGGGCCGGGCGTATTGCAAGCCGCCAGCAGGGTCAGAAAAAGGCCGATCATCACGGGGCGCATGGGGCGATCTTGCGTGCGAAATGGTTAACAAGAACTTTCCGCAGGCAGCGACAAACCGCCCCTTCATATTCCAGTTCCGGAATGCTATATATATTCCAAATTCGGAATACGATATTGGAGGCCGACATGTCCGAACCCGTCCAACGTCCCGCGGACCGCTATTCGCCCCTGTACTTCCTGGCCTCGCTCGGGGCCGGGGGGCTGGCGGTCACCTTCTTCATGTACCTCCTGTTCTGGGTGCCCCACCCGGGCCAGCCCGTGCCGATCTTCGGCGATATCGCCGCGGCCTTCGCGGCGGGCGGCGCGCCGATGCAGGCGGCCATCGTCGTCGCGCTGATCGGCATTGCCGCCATGGCCTTTCTGAACGTCAAGTCGCTGATCTGGAACTTCCGCGCGCTCAGCGCCTTCGCCAGGACCGATGCCTACCGGGAGCTGCGCCAGTCCAACGGCGAGACGACGCTGCTGGCCGCGCCGCTGGCCTCGGCCATGACGATCAACGTGGGCTTCATCGTCGGGCTGGTCTTCGTGCCCGGCCTGTGGAACGTTGTGGAATACCTGTTTCCCCTGGCGCTGCTGGCCTTCCTGGGGATCGGCATCTGGGCGCTGCGCCTGATCGGTGACTTCCTCGGCCGGGTGCTGACGCAGGGCGGCGTGTTCGACGTGACAGCGCACAACTCTTTCGCGCAGCTTCTGCCGGCCTTCGCGCTGTCGATGGTGGGCGTGGGGCTGGCCGCGCCCTCGGCCATGAGCACGGCGACCGTGACCGTCGGGGCGAGCCTTGTGCTGTCCACCTTCTTCGGCATTGCCGCGATCCTCTATGCGCTGGTGGCCGCGATCACGGCCTTCAACTCCATGCTGCACCACGGCACCGCCAAGGAGGCGGGCCCGACCCTGATGGTCATCGTGCCGATCGTCACGGTGCTGGGGATTCTTTTCATGCGGCAGAGCCACGGGCTGCACGTCGCCTTCGACGCCGAGGGCAGCGCCGGCGGCACGCTGGTGTTCCTGTCGCGCCTGATGGCGGTCGAGGTGCTTTTCCTGCTTCTGGGCGCGCTGGTGCTGCGCCGGCAGGGCTACTTCGCCGAATTCATCCGGGGCGAGCGCGCCTCGGCCGGGTCCTACGCGCTGATCTGCCCCGGCGTGGCCTTCGCGGTGATGACGCACTTCTTCGTCAACAAGGGGCTGGTCATGGCCGGCGTGATCGACAAGTTCGGCACGGCCTACTGGGTCCTCACGGCGGTGGCGCTGGCCGCGCAGGGGGCGATGATCTGGCTGGTGCTGCACCTCAACCGCCGCCACTTCGGCCGGCGCAGCGCCGATGCGGCGGTGGCCGCCGAATAACCGGCCCATCCGGCGGACCGGGCCGCGCCGCGACGGGCGCGGCCCTTTCCATTCGCGCGCCAACCCCTATCCTCGTCGCGGACGACGGAAGGGGGCGCCCATGATCCTGAACATCACCTTGATCCTTCTTTTCCAGCTCGCCGGCGAGATTGCCGCGCGGGCCTTCGCGCTGCCGGTGCCGGGGCCGGTGATCGGCCTCGCGGCGCTTCTGGCCGCCTTCCTGCTGCGCCCCGGGCTTGCGCGGCGGGTCATGCCCACGGCGCAGGGACTGCTGGCGCATCTTTCGCTTCTGTTCGTGCCGGCCGGCGTGGGCGTGATCAGCCATGCCGAGGTGCTGGGCCGCGACGGCGCGGCGCTGCTGGCCGCGCTGGTGGCGAGCACCGCCCTGGCCCTGGCGGCGGGGGCGCTGACCTTCGTCGCGCTGGCGCGCCTGGCGGGGACGAAGGAATGACCGACCTGCCCGATATATGGTCCTACCTGCGCGAGGGGCCGCTACTGTGGCTGACCGCGACGCTGGTGGCCTATCTTGCGGGCGACGCGGCCTTTCGCGCAGTCGACCGCAACCCGCTGGTCAACCCCGTTCTGGTGGCGATGATCATCCTGGGGCTGGCGCTCTGGAGCACCGGAACGCCCTATGCCACCTATTTCGAGGGCGCGCAGTTCGTGCACTTCATGCTCGGCCCGGCGACGGTGGCCCTGGCCGGGCCGCTCTACGAGAACCTGCACCACCTGCGGCGCACGCTGGTGCCGATGCTGGGGGCGCTGGTGGTGGGATCGGCCGTCGCCGTCATCTCGGCCCTGTGGATCGCGCGGGCCCTGGGGGTGCGCGGGGCGACGCTGGCCTCGCTGGCGCCCAAGTCCACCACCGCGCCCGTGGCCATCGGCATCTCCGAGGCCCTGGGCGGGCTGACCACCCTGACGGCGGCGCTGGTGATCCTGACAGGGATCATCGGCGCGGTGCTGGTCACGCCGCTGATGAACGCGCTGGGGATCCGGGACTGGCGCGCGCGGGGGTTCGCCGTGGGCGTGGCGGCGCATGGCATCGGGACGGCCCGGGCCTTCCAGGTGAACAGGACCGCGGGCGCCTTCGCGGGGGTCGGCATGGGGCTCAACGCCCTGCTGACGGCGCTCCTGGCGCCCTATGTGCTGACGCTGTTCCGGTGACGGCCCGCCCGGCAGGGTCGGTGGGGCCAACCCGGTTGAAATGGGCGCATCCCTGCCGCTGCGGCCAAGGGCGTGCTTGCCCGGCGCCGACCCGGCGCCTATGATGCCGCGACCCGTCACGAGGCGCCCGCCATGCCGTTCGAGAAAGTCACCCCCGAGAAGCTCTCGGCCGCCGTCACCCGCCAGATCGAGAAACTGATCCTGCGCGGCATCCTGCGCCCCGGGGAGCGCCTGCCGTCGGAACGGGAGCTGGCCGACCGACTGGGCGTTTCGCGCCCCTCGCTGCGCGAGGCGGTGGCCGAATTGCAGGACAAGGGCCTGCTGACCTCGCGCGCCGGGGCCGGCATCTATGTGGCCGACGTGCTGGGCAACGCTTTCTCGCCGGCCCTTGTCCGTCTGTTCGCCGATCATGACGAGGCCGTTTTCGACTACGTCGCCTTCCGCCGCGACCTGGAGGCACTGGCCGCCGAACGCGCGGCGCGGCTCGCCTCGGACACCGATCTGCAGGTGATCCAGACCGTCCTGAACAAGATGGAGGCCGCCCATGGCAAGCGCCGGCCGGAGGAAGAGGCCCGTCTGGACGCCGAGTTTCACATGGCGATCGTCGAGGCCAGCCACAACGTGGTGATGCTGCACATGATGCGCTCGATGTTCCAGCTTCTGCGCGAGGGCGTGTTCTACAACCGCCAGATGGTGTTCAAGCAGCATACCCGGCGCAGCGTCCTTCTGGACCAGCACCGCGCGATCAATGCCGCCCTGCAGGCGCGCGATCCCGAGGGGGCGCGAGAGGCCGTGGCCGCCCACCTGGGCTATGTCGAGGCGGCCCTGGCCGACCAGCAGAAGGCCGCCCGCAACGAGGCCATCGCGCGCCAGCGCTTCGCGCACGAGCAGACCCGGTAACGCGCGCCCCTTTCCAGGACGAATCGCCCCCGCCCGGTCCCTTCCGGACCGGCCGCGGGCCCGTGTTTTCAAGGCATTGCGGAGAACTCCCCCGAATCGCTGGAAATTTTACCATTTGATAAAAAATGGATTCGTGGAATACTGCCCGAAACGACAAGACGACGTCCAACCAGTGGAGGGTACCTTGAAAGACACGGCCCTGACCCCCGGTATCACCGCCGGCCGGCTCGAACCCCGGGATTACGCCGAGAACTTCGCGGACCTGCATCCGCCGCTCGACCGGCACGAGGCGGTGGTGGCGGCCGATCGGTGCTATTTCTGCCACGATGCCCCCTGCATCACGGCCTGCCCCACAGAAATCGACATCCCGCTTTTCATCCGGCAGATCGCCACCGGCACGCCCGAGGCGGCGGCCGAGACGATCCTCGACCAGAACATCCTTGGCGGCATGTGCGCCCGGGTCTGCCCGACCGAGACGCTTTGCGAAGAAGCCTGCGTGCGCGAGCTGGCCGAGGGCAAACCGGTGGAGATCGGCCGGCTGCAGCGCTACGCCACCGACACGCTGATGGACCGCGGCGTGCATCCCTTCACCCGCGCCGCGCCGACGGGCAAGCGCGTGGCGGTCGTGGGCGCGGGGCCGGCCGGGCTGGCCTGCGCGCACCGGCTGGCGATGCGCGGCCACGACGTCACGATTTTCGACGGCCACGACAAGCCCGGCGGGCTGAACGAATACGGTATCGCCGCCTACAAGACGGTGGAGGACTTCGCCCAGGACGAGGTCGACTGGCTGCTGAAGATCGGCGGGATCACGGTGGAGACGGGCAAGCGGCTGGGCCGGGATCTGAGCCTCGGCGCGCTGAAGGCCGATCACGACGCCGTCTTCCTGGGCATCGGCCTGGGCGGGGTGAATGCCCTGGGGCTTGACGGCGAGGACCGCGCGGGCCTGCGCGACGCGGTGGACTTCATCGCCGAGCTGCGCCAGGCCGACGACCTGTCGCAACTGCCGGTGGGGCGCGACGTGGTGGTCATCGGGGGCGGCATGACAGCCATCGACGCCGCTGTGCAGGCCAAGCTTCTGGGGGCGCTGAACGTGACGCTGGTCTACCGCCGGGGCCGCGAGCGGATGAATGCCAGCGTCTATGAACAAGACCTTGCGGCGTCCAAGGGCGTGACCATCGTCACCAACGCCTCGCCGGTTGCCGTGCATGGCAACGGCGCGGTCCGCGAGGTCGAGTTCGAATACACCGACGACGATCTCGCGCCCACCGGCCAGCGGGTGCGCATCCCCGCCGATCAGGTGTTCCGCGCCATCGGCCAGAAACTGCAAGGGGACGGCCTGCCCGATCTGGACGGCCGCAAGATCAGGGTCACCGCCGCGGGGCGCACCAGCGTCGAAGGCGTCTGGGCCGGCGGAGACTGCGCTGCCGGCGGCGACGACCTGACCGTGACGGCGGTGGCCGAGGGTCGCGACGCGGCCGAGGACATCCACAAGAGCCTGGTGGGCTAAACCGCGGCCAGCCGGCGGCGACGACAGGGAGACAAGCGACATGGCCAATCTCGAAACAGATTTCATCGGCATCAAATCCCCCAACCCGTTCTGGCTGGCCTCGGCGCCGCCGACGGACAAGGAATACAACGTGCGCCGCGCCTTCGAGGCGGGCTGGGGCGGGGTCGTCTGGAAGACCCTGGGCGAGGACCCGCCGATCGTGAACGTGAACGGCCCGCGCTACGGCGCGGTCTGGGGTGCGGACCGCCAGCTTCTGGGGCTCAACAACATCGAGCTCATCACCGACAGGCCGCTGGAGACCAACCTGGAAGAGATCGCCCGGGTCAAGCGCGACTACCCCGATCACGCCATCGTGGTCAGCCTCATGGTGCCGGTAAACGAGGACAGCTGGAAGGCGGTCCTGCGCCGGGTCGAGGAGACCGGCGCCGACGGCGTCGAACTGAATTTCGGCTGCCCGCACGGGATGAGCGAGCGCGGCATGGGCAGCGCCGTGGGCCAGGTGCCGGACTACGTGCAGCAGGTCACCGAGTGGTGCAAGACGCACTCCAGCCTGCCCGTGATCGTCAAGCTGACGCCCAACATCACCGATATCCGCAAGCCCGCGCAGGCGGCCAAGGACGGCGGCGCCGATGCCGTGAGCCTGATCAACACGATCAACTCGATCACCGGGGTGGACCTGGATCTGTTCGCGCCCGAACCCACCATCGACGGGCAAGGGGCGCACGGCGGCTACTGCGGGCCGGCGGTGAAGCCCATCGCGCTCAACATGGTGGCCGAGATCGCCCGGACACCCGACCTGCGGGGCCTGCCGATCAGCGGCATCGGCGGCGTGACCACCTGGAGGGACGCGGCGGAGTTCCTGGCGCTCGGCGCGGGCAACGTGCAGGTCTGCACCGCGGCCATGACCTATGGCTTCAAGGTCGTGCAGGAAATGATCTCGGGCCTGTCGCAGTACATGGACGAGAAGGGCTTTACCTCGGTCGACGAGCTTGTGGGCCGGGCGGTGCCGCAGGTGGTGGACTGGAAGGACCTCAACCTCAACTACGTCACCAAGGCGCGGATCGACCAGGACCTCTGCATCAAGTGCGGGCGCTGCTATGCCGCCTGCGAGGACACCAGCCACCAGGCGATCTCGATGTCCGAGGACCGCACCTTCGAGGTGATCGACGCCGAATGCGTGGCCTGCAACCTGTGCGTCAACGTCTGCCCGGTGGAGGGCTGCATCACGATGGAGCGGCTCGCCGCGGGCCAGGTGGACCCCCGCACCGGCGCCGTCGTGCAGGACGATTACGCCAACTGGACGACGCACCCCAACAATCCGGCCAAATGCGCGGCCGAATAGGAGGCGGACCCGCCTGCCGCGTGCAAGCGGCAGGCGGTTTCTTTCGCACCCGGCAAACGGGCGGCGGGCGCGTCAGCCCGCTTCGGGCGGGGTGATCCCCTTCTCGCGCAGTTGTTCCAGGGCGTCGTCGGTCTTGCGCAGGTCCCCGCAGCCCAGGTGCTGCATCACCTCCGGCGTCTTGAGGAACTGGATGTCGGGATAGGCCACCAGCTCGATCCGGTTGCCCCAGGGGTCCAGGAAATCGAAACGCTCGTCCGAGACGAAGGTAACGCCGTCGCCCAGCATGCGGCGGCGCAGGCCGGCGCGGTCGGTAACCACCAGCCCGACGTGGCGGGCGGCATCGGCGGCGCGGCCCTCGCGCTGCACCAGCGCCAGGAACTGGTCGCCCATGTCGATGAAGGCGGCGCCCTCCGTCCGGCCGCGCAGCGAGAAATCGAAGTAGCGTCCGTAGAAGGCGAGCGCGCCGTCGATGTCCTCCACCTCCAGCGCCACGTGGTTGATTCCGAGAAGCGGTTTCGGCGTGCCGGTCATGCCAGTCCTCCGTGTTTCCGTGACAACCGCGCAGGCCCGGCCGGGTTCCGCGTCCTTTCCCGATCGGGCCCGCCGGCCCGCCCCCCGTCAGGCGCCGGGGGCGGGCGGTCGCGGGGTCAGGAGACGGCGGTAGACCGTCTCCAGGAAGGCCGCCGCGTCGGCGTGCACCGGCGCATCGTCCATCAGCACGCGCACCTGGGCGTCGAAGTCGGCGTAATGCTGGGTCGTCGCCCAGATCGAGAAGATCAGGTGCCGCGGATCGACCGGCGCCAGCTTGCCGGCCGCGATCCAGCGGTCGATCACCGCGGCGGTGGTATCGACGAGCGGGCGCAGGTCGCTTTCCAGGTGGGGCGCCATGCGCGGCGCGCCCTGCAGGATCTCGTTGGCGAACAGGCGGCTTTCGCGGGGGTATTCGCGGCTCATGTCCAGCTTGCGATGCACGTAGCGCAGGATCTCGGCCAGCGGGTCGCCGGCGGGGTCGATGTCCCGCAGGGGGGCCAGCCAAGCATCCATCAGCTGGTTGAGAAGCGTGACGTGGATGTCTTCCTTGCCGTTGAAATAGTAAAGGATGTTCGGCTTGCTCAGCCCGGCCTGCCGGGCGATCTGGTCCAGCGTCGCCCCGCGGTATCCGTGCTGGGAAAAGACGTCGAGCGCGGCATCGAGGATGCGCTTGCGGTTGCGCTGCTGGATGCGGCTGGTCTTGGGGGCGGCGCTGTCCGGCATGCCTGTCCTTTCATGTCACGTGATGCAAGAGGTAGCATCCCTTTCGGCGCGACGGCCAGTGGCCCCGGGGCCGGTCCAGACGAATCTTGACAGGGCCCATCCCGTCCGCAATCGTAACTTTACCAAATGGTAAAAAAGCGGCAAGGGCCGGGGCTGCGCCTCCTGCCAGTGCGCGGCGTGCGCCCTTGTGCTAAAAGGAACGACAGGGGAGACGGCGATGGCGGCGCCAGGCGAGAATCTGAAGATCGACGGCGAGCGGTTGTGGACCAGCATCCACGAGATGGCCGAGATCGGCCCGGGTGTGGCCGGGGGCAACAACCGGCAGACCCTCACCGACGCCGATGCCGAGGGCCGGGCGCTGTTCCAGGACTGGTGCGAGGCCGCGGGCCTTTCGATGGGCCTGGACCAGATGGGCAACATGTTCGCCCGGCGCGAGGGGACCGACCCGCAGGCCCTGCCCGTCTACGTTGGCAGCCACCTGGACACCCAACCCACCGGCGGGCGCTACGACGGGGTGCTGGGCGTGCTGGCCGGTCTGGAGATCGTGCGCACGCTGAACGACCTGGACATCAAGACCAAGCATCCCATCGTCGTGACCAACTGGACCAACGAGGAGGGCACGCGCTTCGCCCCGCCCATGCTGTCCTCGGGCGTTTTCGCCGGCATGCACACGCAGGACTGGGCCTACGACCGCGAAGACGCGGAGGGCAAGAGGTTCGGCGACGAACTGGAGCGCATCGGCTGGAAGGGCGAGGAAGAGGTCGGCACACGCGAGATGCACGCCTTCTTCGAGCTGCATATCGAGCAGGGCCCCATCCTGGAGGCCGAGGGCAAGGACGTGGGCGTTGTCACCCACGGGCAGGGGCTGAGCTGGACGCAGGTAACGATCACCGGCAAGGAAAGCCACACCGGGTCCACCCCGATGCCCATGCGCCGCAACGCGGGGCTGGGCATGGCGCGGGTGCTGGAAAAGGTCGATCAGATCGCCTGGTCCCACAAGCCGCACGCCGTGGGCGCGGCCGGTCACATCGACATCTACCCCAACTCGCGCAACGTGATCCCCGGCAAGGCGGTCTTCACCGTGGATTTCCGCTCGCCCGAGCTAGAGGTGATCCAGGACATGGAAAACCGCCTGCGCGCCGAGGGCTGCAAGATCGCCGACGACATGGGCCTGGAGATCGCCTTCGAGAAGGTGGGCGGCTTCGACCCGGTGAAGTTCGACCCGGACTGCGTGGGGGCCGTGCGCCGGGCGGCGGAACGGCTGGGCTATTCGCACCGCGACTTGATCTCGGGCGCGGGGCACGACGCCTGCTGGATCAACCGGGTGGCGCCGACGGCGATGGTGATGTGCCCCTGCGTGGACGGGCTGAGCCACAACGAGGCCGAGGAGATTTCGAAGGAATGGGCCACGGCGGGCGCGGACGTCCTGATGCACGCGGTGGTCGAGACCGCGGAGATCGTGGAGTGACGCGAGCAGGCGCCCCCCATGCACCCGGGCCCGGTCCGAAGCAGCGCCGGCGTGCCGGCCCGCGCCCTTCCCGCCCCGGGCTTGACCCGGGGCCTCCCGAGGGTCGGGCGCAGAGGCCCCGGGTCAAGCCCGGGGCGGGATTTACCGATTGGCAACCCTTTCCTGGCACGGCTGGGGCATGGCGCATTTCGTCTACATCATGGCTTCGCGTCCGGGCGGTGCGCTTTACGCGGGCCGCACGCGCGATCTGCGCGCGCGGGTCGAAGCACACCGCGCCGGACTTTCCGAACACACATCGAAATACAACATCAAGCGGCTGGTCTGGTTCGAACGGCACGAGGATTTCGAAACCTCGCTGCGCCGGGAACGTTCGATCAAACGCTGGCGGCGGGACTGGAAACTCGCCCTCGTCACCGAAGCCAATCCCGGGTGGCACGACATCACGGCGCATATACCCGACTGAACAGGACACCCGCCCCGGGCCTGACCCGGGGCCTCGGGGTTATCCTATGGCAGGACGCCACGCGCATAGAAGTCCCGGCTCAAGGCCGGGACGGGACGTGCGCAGCCGATATGCCGATGCATGCGGTGATGGAGACGACGGAGATCGTGGAGTGTCGCGGGCGGGCGCCACCCATGCACCGGGCCCGGTCCGGAGCGGCGCCGGCGTGCCGGTCCGCGCCCTCCCCGCCCCGGGCTTGACCCGGGGCCCCGCAAGAAAACGACAGGTCCCGGCGCAGGACCGGGATCAGTGACGACAGGAGGACCCCCACAATGACCACCAAAGTCATCAAGAACGGCACGCTGGTGACGGCCGACCGCACATGGAAGGCCGACATCCAGATCGAGGACGAGAAGATCAAGAAGATCGGCGAGGATCTGAAGGGCGACGAGACCATCGACGCCGAGGGCGCCTATGTCATCCCCGGGGGCATCGACCCGCACACGCACATGGAGATGCCCTTCATGGGGACCACCGCCGCGGAGACCTTCGAGACCGGCACCTGGGCCGCGGCCTGCGGGGGGACCACCATGCTGGTGGATTTCTGCCTGCCGGGTGCCGACCTGAGCCTGAAGAACGCGATCAACAACTGGCACGAGAAATCGGCGCCGCAGATCTGCACCGACATCGGTTATCACATGGCGGTGACGGGCTGGAACGAGACCGTCTTCAACGAGATGAAGGACGCCGTGGAGATGGGCGTGAACTCCTTCAAGCACTTCATGGCCTACAAGGGCGCGCTGATGATCGAGGACGACGAGATGTTCGCCTCGTTCAAGCGCTGCAAGGAACTGGGTGCGCTGCCGATGGTCCATGCCGAGAACGGCGACGTCGTGGCCGACCTGCAGCAGCAGATGCTGGAGGAGGGCATCACCGGCCCCGAGGGACATGCCTATTCGCGCCCGCCGGAGGTGGAGGGCGAGGCGGCCAACCGCGCCATCATGATCGCCGATGCCGCCGGCGTGCCGCTCTATATCGTGCATGTCAGCTGCGAGCAGGCGCACGAGGCGATCCGGCGCGCCCGGCAGAAGGGCATGCGGGTCTACGGTGAGCCGCTGGCGCAATTCCTCACGCTGGACGAGTCCGAATACTTCAACAAGGACTGGGACCATGCCGCACGCCGGGTGATGTCGCCGCCCTTCCGCAGCAAGGACCATCAGGACGGGCTCTGGGCCGGCCTGCAGGCGGGTTCGCTGCAGGTGGTGGCCACCGACCATGCCGCGTTTTCCACCGAGCAGAAGCGCATGGGCGTGGGCGATTTCACCAAGATCCCCAACGGCTCCAACGGGCTGGAGGAGCGGCTGGCGGTTCTCTGGACCCACGGGGTGGAGACCGGGCGGCTGACGCTGAACGAGTTCGTCGCCGTCACCTCGACCAACGTGGCCAAGATCCTCAACATCTACCCCAAGAAAGGCGCGCTGGTGGAGGGCGCGGATGCCGACATCACCGTCTGGGACCCCGCGATCTCCAAGACGATCAGCGCCTCGAACCACCACTCCATCCTCGACTACAACGTCTTCGAGGGCTTCGAGGTAACCGCACAGCCGCGCTACACCATTTCCCGCGGCGAGGTGATCTGGGCCTGGGGGCAGAACAGCCAGCCCCAGCCCGGGCGCGGGCGTTTCGTTCCGCGGCCCGCCTTCCCCTCGGCGCACAAGGCCCTGTCGAAGTGGAAGGAACTGACCGCGCCCAAGCAGGTGCAGCGCGATCCGACCAACATTCCGGCAGGGATCTGAAAAACACGCCGCCGGCCGGCCCCGGGTGCCGGGCGGCGGCTTGACAAGAAGACGCCAGCCAAGCGCAATGAAAGCGCGCGCAAGCGGGGGACAGTGAGTGACCAACGAGACAGTCATCAGCGCCAAGGATTTGTCGCTGACCTTTCAGACGGCCGACGGGCCGGTACATGCGCTCAAGGACATCAACCTTGACGTGGACAAGGGGGATTTCGTCAGTTTCATCGGCCCCTCGGGCTGCGGCAAGACCACCTTCCTGAGGGTCATGGCCGACCTGGAGCACCCCACGGCGGGCGATATCAGCGTCAACGGCGTGACCCCCGAGGCGGCCCGCCGCGCACGGGCCTATGGCTACGTCTTCCAGGCGGCGGGGCTTTATCCGTGGCGCACCATCGCCGGGAACGTGCGCCTGCCGCTGGAAATCATGGGCTACGCCAAGGACGAACAGGACCGCCGGGTGAAATCGGTGCTGGAGCTGGTGGACCTGGCCGGCTTCGAGAAGAAGTTTCCCTGGCAGCTCTCGGGCGGGATGCAGCAGCGCGCCTCGATCGCGCGCGCGCTGGCCTTCGACGCCGATATCCTGCTGATGGACGAGCCGTTCGGCGCGCTGGACGAGATCGTGCGGGATCACCTCAACGAACAACTCCTGGATCTCTGGGCGCGCACGAACAAGACCATCTGCTTCGTCACCCACTCGATCCCCGAGGCGGTCTACCTTTCGACCAGGATCGTGGTGATGAGCCCGCGGCCGGGGCGGATTTCGGACGTTATCGAAAGCCCCCTGCCCGCCGAACGCCCGCTGGAGATCCGCGACACGCAGGATTTCATCGACGTGGCCCACCGGGTGCGCGAGGGCCTGCGGGCCGGCATGACGGACGAGGTGTGAGATGGCCAGCACCATCCATCGCTCGCCCGTGGGACTGACGCCGATGGCGCGGGTCGCGCGGCACGGCGGTCAGGGCCTGCGGTCCGTCCTGCCGGTCCTGACGGTCGTGGCCGCCATCTTCGTCATCTGGTACGCCGCCGCCATGGCGCTGAACGCCACCTGGGCCTACAACATGGCCGAGCGGCTGGGCCGCGATCTGACCTTCACCCAGCTCGTCGCCGACACCTGGTCGCAGCAGAAACCAAAGCTGCCCGCGCCGCACCAGGTGGCGGTGGAGATCTGGAACACCACGGCCGAAAAGAGCGTCACCTCGAAGCGCTCGCTGATCTATCACAGCTGGATCACCTTCAGCTCCACCGCCCTGGGCTTCGTGCTGGGCACGGCGCTGGGCATCGCGCTGGCAGTGGGCATCGTCTACAACCGGACGATGGACATGAGCGTGATGCCCTGGGTGATCGCCAGCCAGACCATCCCGATCCTGGCCATCGCGCCGATGATCATCGTGGTGCTCAACGCCGTCGGCATCTCGGGCCTTCTGCCCAAGGCGATGATTTCGATGTATCTGTCGTTCTTCCCGGTGGTGGTGGGCATGGTGAAGGGCCTGCGCAGCCCCGGCCCGATGCAGCTTGACCAGATGCGCACCTGGAACGCCACCTCGGTGCAGACCTTCTGGAAGCTGCGCCTGCCCTCGTCGATGCCCTATCTTTTCGCCTCGCTGAAGGTGGGCGTGGCGGCAAGCCTCGTGGGCGCGATCGTGGGCGAGTTGCCGACGGGTGCCGTGGCCGGGCTGGGCGCGCGGCTTCTGGCCGGCAGTTACTACGGGCAGACCATCCAGATCTGGAGCGCGCTCATCATGGCGGCCATCCTGGCGGCGGTCCTGGTGGGACTCATCGGGCTGGTGCAGCGGATCACGCTCAAACGCATGGGAATGGCATGATGCAGGGGACCTGGCTGATCGCCGCCTTCCTGGCCTGGGCCGTGGGCTGGTGGACAAATTCGGCGCTGGCGCACCGGCCCAGAACCCGCTTCACCCGGCTGGCGGTGCCGGTCATCTTCGGCGTCACCGTGATCGTGATCTGGGAATGCGTCGTGCACGGGCTGGAAATCTCGGCGGTGCTGCTGCCGCCGCCCAGCCAGATCGCACAGACATTCGCCGCCCAGGCCGACATCCTGTGGGAGGACTTCGTGCAGACGGTGGTGAAGGGGGCGCTGACGGGCTACGTCCTGGGCTGCGGGGTGGCGGTGCTGACCGCCATCGCGGTGGACCGGTTTCCCTTCCTCCAGCGGGGGCTTCTGCCGGTGGGGAATTTCGTCGCCGCACTGCCGATCGTCGGCACCGCGCCCATCCTTGTCATGTGGTTCGGCTTCGACTGGGAATCGAAGGCCGCGGTCGTGGTGGTGATGGTGTTCTTCCCGATGCTGGTGAACACGGTCCAGGGCCTGAAAGACACCGGCGCCATGCAGCGCGACCTGATGCGGACCTATGCCGCCGGTTACTGGGAGACGCTGCTGAAACTGCGGCTTCCGGCGGCGATGCCCTTCATCTTCAACGGGCTCAAGATCACCTCGACCCTGGCGCTGATCGGGGCCATCGTGGCGGAATTCTTCGGCTCGCCGATCAAGGGGATGGGGTTTCGCATCTCGACCTCCGTCGGGCAACTGGCGCTGGACCTGGTCTGGGCCGAAATCGTCGTGGCGGCGATCGCCGGCTCGGGCTTCTACGGCGGGATCGCCCTGTTGGAGAAGACGGTGACCTTCTGGCACCCTTCGCAGCGCGGGCGAGCATGAGATCCGCGCCGCCGGCCTCTGGCCGGTGGCGCATCATGAAACGGCGAAGGATAACGCCGTGATGCAACCAAAACCTCAACCAGGGAGACGATGATGAAGACACTCACGAAAACACTGGGGCTTGCGGCGGTCGGCCTTTGGGCCGGCATGGCGCAGGCCGCCGACGAACTGACACTGCAACTGAAATGGGTCACCCAGGCGCAGTTCGCCGGATATTATGTGGCCAAGGACAAGGGGTTCTACGACGAAGAGAACCTCGACGTCACGATCAAGCCGGGCGGCCCGGACATCGCACCGACGCAGGTGATCGCCGGCGGCGGCGCGGACGTGACCGTGGAATGGATGCCCGCGGCGCTGGCGGCCCGCGAAAAGGGCCTGCCGCTGGTCAATATCGCCCAGCCCTTCAAGAGTTCGGGCATGATGCTGACCTGCCTGAAGAGCACGGGGATCGAGGATCCGCAGGACCTGCGGGGGCGGACCCTGGGGGTCTGGTTCTTCGGCAACGAATTTCCGTTCCTGAGCTGGATGAGCCAGCTGGGCATTCCCACCGAGGGCGGCGAGGACGGCGTCGAGGTGCTCAAGCAGGGCTTCAACGTCGATCCGCTTCTGCAGGGGCAGGCCGCCTGCATCTCGACCATGACCTACAACGAGTACTGGCAGGTGATCGACGCCGGCATCAAGCCCGAGGAGCTGATCACCTTCAAGTACGAGGACCAGGGCGTGGCGACGCTGGAGGATGGCCTCTACGTCCTCGAGGAGAAGCTGGAAGACCCGGCCGAGGTGGACAAGCTGGTGCGCTTCGTGCGCGCCTCCATGAAGGGCTGGAAATGGGCCGAGGACAACCCCGACGCCGCGGCGATGATCGTGCTGGAAAACGACGCCACCGGGGCCCAGACCGAGAAGCACCAGAAGCGGATGATGAGCGAGATCGCCAAGCTGACCGAAGGTTCCGACGGCTCGCTCGACCCGGCGGACTATGAACGCACGGTCGAGACGCTGCTGGCCGGCGGCTCGGATCCGGTGATCACCGAACGGCCCGAGGACGCCTGGACGCGGCTGATCTCGGATCGCGCGCTTTACAGCCCGGGCGCCTGGTAATCGGGCCTGCGCAGCCCCGAAAGGATGACGACCCGGGCCGTGGCGGCCCGGGTCTTTTCGTCGCTCCCCTTGCCCAATTTCGGCCACAATCGCCGGTTTTGCGGCCGACCGCGTGCGGCCCACCACATCTGGAGCGGCAGATGTCAAAACCCCCGGGAACGAAGGCTTTCTTCGGGCCGACCCCTATGCTAGCGTACAAGCATAAATGAACCGTCGGGACAAAACCGGCGGCCCGAGGCAGAATGAAGAGCAGGCTCATGAAGGTGCGAAACAGGCAGCCCTTCCGTTGGGGACTGGTGACTCTGGCGGCCATCTGGATGCTGGTGGTTGTCCCGCTCAGTGCGGCCGCAGCGCCCTATGCGGCGCTGGTGATGGATGCACGCTCTGGCGAGGTCCTGCATTCGCGCAATGCCGACACCCGGCTGCACCCGGCCTCCCTGACCAAGATGATGACGCTTTACGTCGTCTTCGAGGCGGTGGAGAACGGCGAGATCGATCTGGACACGACCGTCACCGTCTCGCGTTTCGCGGCCAGCGAGCCGCCCAGCAAGCTGGGCCTGCGCGCCGGCCAGAAGATCCGGCTGCGCTACCTGATCCGGGCGGCGGCCGTGAAATCGGCCAATGACGCGGCGACCGCCCTGGCCGAGGCGATCGAGGGTTCCGAGGCGCGCTTCGCCCGGCGGATGAACCGCACGGCCAAGGCCATGGGCATGACGCGGACCACCTTCAAGAACGCCCACGGGCTGACGGAATCGGGGCACCTGTCCACCGCGCGCGACATGACGATCCTGGGCCGGCACCTGTTCTACGACTACCCGGCGTACTACAACCTCTTCTCGCGCATCACGGCCCATGCGGGCGTGCGCAAGGTCTATCACACCAACCGCAAGCTGCTGCGCAGCTACCGCGGTGCGGACGGGATCAAGACGGGCTATACCCGCGCGGCGGGGTTCAACCTGACCGCCAGCGCCGAACGCGGGGGCAAGCGCATCATTGCCACGGTCTTCGGCGGCCGGTCGACCGCGTCGCGCAACAAGAAGGTGGCCGAATTGCTGGACCTGGGGTTCCGCCGGTCCCCGCGCCACGCCAGCGTGCAGCAACCCGAGCGTCCCCCCTACCTGGGCAAGGTCGGAGAGGGCGTGCCCGGCGGGTTTGGCCGGCGGGTCCGGCTGGCCGAGGCGGCGGCGGTCAAGCGCAGCCTGCGGCCCCAGCCGCGCCCCCTGCCCGAGCCCGCCCCCGAAAAGATCACGGTCGCGGCGAAGGCCGACATCGACAAGGCCGTGGCAGCGGCACAGGCAGCCGGGGCGGACACGGCCGCCGGGTCGAAACCCGCCGCAGCGCCGGTGGCGGAAACGGCCCCCGCGATCACCCCCGTTGTCCGGCCCAAGGACCTTGCCCTGGCCCGCAACGAGCCCGCGGGTGACCCGGTGCAGGAGGTCGTCACGCGCGTCTCCACTTCGGGCGGGCGCAACTGGGGCATCAACGTGGGCCGCTATCCCAACCGCTACGCGGCGCGCAAGGTGCTGCTGCGCACCGCGCTCAACGAGATCAGCACGCTGGACGGCAGCCTGCGCAAGGTGGTGGAACGCCCCGGCGGCTATGACGCCAACTTCATGGGGCTGACGCGGGAGACGGCCGACCGCGCCTGCCGGCGCCTGCAGGCCAAGCAGGTCACCTGCTTCATGATCGAACCGGGCAGCGGCGCCTGAGGGTGCCTGCACCGGCCGGGACCACCCGGACACATCCGCCACGGCACGCGGACCCGCGTGCCCGGCGGCATGCTCACTGCTTGGGGTGGTCGTCGTATTCGTCGCTGAGAATGCGGCGCGCATCGCCCTCGGGGTCGTCGTACTGGTTGGTCTTCACCGTATAGACGAAGAACAACAGACCGACCCCGCCCAGGATCAGGGAGACCGGGATCAGGAAGGCGAGAACATTCATCGCGTCACCTCAGTCTCAGCGCGTTCAGGGATACCGTAATCGAACTGGCCGACATCGCCAAGGCCGCGATCAGCGGCGTGGCAAGGCCGGCCACGGCCAGCGGCACCGCGACGATATTGTAAACGGTGGCAATGCGGAAGTTTTCGCGGATCCGCCGGGTCGCGGCCCGGGCCGTGCGACACGCCGCCGCAATCGGCGACAGGTCCCCGCCCAGAAGCACGATGTCGCTGGCCACGCGGGCGGCGTCCAGCGCCGAGGCCGGCGAGATCGAGACATGCGCGGCGGCCAGCGCGGCCGTGTCGTTGAGCCCGTCGCCCACCATCAACACCCGGCGCCCGTCCTCGGCCATGGCCTGCACCCGCGCGGCCTTGTCCGCCGGCAGCGCCTCGGCCATCCAGTGGGCGATGCCCAGACGGCGGGCCAGTGCCTCGACCGCGGGGGTGCTGTCACCGGACATCAGATAGACGGACTTGCCCGCATCCTGAAGCGCCTGCACGGCCTCTTCGGCGCCGTCGCGCAGGCGGTCAGTGAAGGTGAGGGCGCGTGGCGGCCTGTCGCCGCACGCCAGCCAGGTGGCGGTCTGCGCGGTGCCGTCGGCCCCCACCCAGCTTGCCCGGCCAAGGCGCACCTCGCGGCCGTCGAGGGTTCCCTTGGTGCCATACCCCGGCACCTCGGTCACCGCGCGCACGGGGGCGGGCGCGATCCCCGCGTCGCGGGCGGCGCGGGCCACGGCCTGCGCCAGCGGGTGCGACGACCCTTCGGCCAGGGCCAGCGCGACCTCGGCATCGCCGCGCGGCAGATCGTCGAGATTGGTGAGTTCCGGCGTGCCCGCGGTCAGGGTCCCGGTCTTGTCGAACACCACAGTGTCCACCTGCGCCAGCCGCTCCAGCGCGGTTTCATGCTTGATCAGCATGCCGCGGCGGAAAAGCCGGCCCGAGGCCGCGGTGGTCACCGCCGGCACGGCCAGGCCCAGCGCACAGGGGCAAGTGATGATGAGAACGGCGGCGGCGATGTTGAGCGCCGTGCGCAGATCCCAGGTGTAGAGGTACCAGCCGGCGAAGGCGACGGCCGACAGAAGGTGCACCCCCGGCGCATAGAGCTTGGCGGCCTTGTCGGCCAGCGAGGTATAGCGCGAGCGCCCCGACTCGGCGACGGCGACCAGATCGGCCATGCGGTGCAGCGAGGTATCGGCCCCCACGGCAGTGGCGCGCACCGTCAGCGGGCCGGTCAGGTTGACCTCGCCCGCGCTCACGGCCTGCCCCTGCCCCGCGAAGACCGGCACCGTCTCGCCCGTGAGCAGGGAGCGGTCGATTTCCGATGTGCCCTCGACGATCTCGCCGTCCACGGGCATCCGCCCGCCGGGGCGGACGCGGATCAGCTCCCCCGCCGCCAGATCCGAGACGCTGACCTGCTCCTCGCCCGCGTCGGTCACGCGCCAGGCGCGCGGCACCTCCAGCGCGGTCAGTTCCTCGGCGGCGGACCGGGCGATGGCCCGGGTGCGGTGATCGAGGTAGCGCCCGGCCAGCAGGAAGAAGGTGAGCGCGATCGCCGCGTCGAAATAGGCGTGCTTGCCCGACAGCGAGGTTTCCCACAGCGACGTGACCACCGCCAGCACGATCGCCAGGGTGATCGGCACGTCCATGTTGAGCTGGCGGTTCTTCAGGGCCGCGGCGGCATTGCGAAAGAAGGGCTGCCCCGAGAAGGCGATGGCCGGAAGGGCGATGGCCGCGGAAATCCAGTGGAAAAGGTCGCGCGTCGGCCCCTCGGCGCCCGACCAGACCGAGATCGACAGCAGCATCACGTTCATCATCGCGAAGCCGGCCACGGCCAGACGCATCAGCAGCTCGCGGCCCGCCCGGTCGGTGGCGGTGGCGCTGAGCGTGCCGGGATCGAGTTCATGCGCCTCGTAGCCCAGCGATTCCACCAGCGCCTTCAGCTCGGGGGCGGTCACCTCGGGCGCGGCCTCGATGCTGGCGCGCTTGAGCGTGAGGTTCACCCGCGCCGATTTCACGCCCGGGTGGGCGTTCAGCGCCTTCTCGATCTTGGTGATGCAGGCCGAGCAATGGATGGTGGGCAGGGACAGGGCGATCTGCGCCTGCGGCGCCGGGGCGCGCTCGGCCAGCTGCTCGGCCGCGGGGGCGGCAGCACAGGCGGGACAGCCCGAGGGCGAAGGGCGCATGGTGGCGGTCATCGTGCGGTCACTCCTTGTGCAGGACCACGCGTTGCTCGAATTCCGTCCCGTCCGCCGCGGTTGCCTCCATGCGGATATTCCAGTTCCCGTCGCCCAGTTCCACCGGCGCCACGAAGGCCTTGCCGTTGAACCGGAAATCCGGGCGCACATCCTCGAAGACATGGGTCGCGCGGCCCACCGTGGCGTCCAGGCTTTGGGGCTTCACCGGCGCGCCGTGGGGGTCGGTGATCGACAGGGTCAGAATCCCGCCGGCATGGGCGGCCCGCACCGTCCAGCCCAGGCTTTCCTGCGCCGCGCGGCGGTCGTCGAATGTCTGGCTGGCGACGTAGGAGTTCTCGACCTCCAGACCCGGGAAAGTGTTCACGGCCGAGTAGGCGAGCACCAGATTGACCCCGATGATGACGGTGAACGCCGCCACGAAACCGATCAAGACGTGCTTTCCGGTGATCTGTCTTTCGCCCATCAGTTGGCCTTTCCGTTGAAGAAGGTGTCCTCGTAGGCGCGGTCGCCGGTGGAGATGTCCTCGACCCAGAGGCGCACGTCGGTGCGTTCGTCCTTCGCCGGTGCCGACCCCGGGGGCGCCTGCAGATAGACTCGCTGGTTCAGCATGGTGTCGGCGGGCACCTCGACGGTCTGATAGGGCGTGCCCTCCAGCGTGACCCGGACCGCGGGGTGGCCCTTGACGGTCAGCCGGAAAGGCCGCGCCTCGCCGTGCTTGTTGCGCAGGCGCACTTCGTAGGTATTGCGGATCGTGCCGTCGGCCAGGGTGATGTAGGTGGGATTGCGCACGGCGGCGACGGTCATGTCGATCTCGGGACGGATGAAGAGCGCGAAGATCAGCCCCGCCCCCACGAGCGCCCAGAGCGAGGTATAGAGCACCGTGCGCGGCCGCAGGATGTGCTTGATGATCGGCTTGGGCGGCTTGCCGGAGCGTTCGCGCTCTTCGTCGGTGAGCGCCATGTAGTCGATCAGGCCGCGCGGCTTGCCGATCTTGGCCATCACGTCGTCGCAGGCGTCGATGCACAGCGCGCAGGTGATGCACTCAAGCTGCTGTCCGTCGCGGATGTCGATGCCCATCGGGCAGACGTTGACGCAGGCCATGCAGTCGATGCAGTCGCCCTGCTCGGCGCCGTTCTTGACTTCCTCGGAATGCTTGCGCGGTTCGCCCCGCCACTCGCGGTAGCCCACGGTCAGCGTGTCCTCGTCCATCATGGCGGCCTGGATGCGCGGCCAGGGGCAGGCGTAGATGCAGATCTGTTCCCGGGCGAAGCCGCCGAAGAAGAAGGTGGTGCCGGTCAGGATCGCGATGGTGGTATAGGCGACGGGATGCGCGTCGAGCGTGAAGAGATCCACCAGGAGCGTGGGCGCGTCGGTGAAGTAGAAGACCCAGGCCCCGCCGGTGGCGACGGCGATCAGCAGCCAGACAAGCCATTTCGTGGACCGCAGGCGCGCCTTGCGGAAATCCAGCTTTTTCTGCCGGTGCAGGCGCAAGCGCGCGTTGCGGTCGCCCTCGATCCAGCGCTCCACGAGGATGAAGAGATCGGTCCAGACGGTCTGCGGGCAGGCGTATCCGCACCAGACCCGCCCCAGGGCCGAGGTGAACAGGAACAGCCCCAGCCCCGCCATCACCAGCAGGCCCGCGATAAAGTAGAATTCGTGCGGCCAGATCTCGATCCAGAAGAAGAAGAACCGGCGGTTCGCCAAGTCCACCAACACCGCCTGATCGGGCAGGTTCGGTCCACGGTCCCAGCGAATCCACGGCGTGACATAGTAGATGCCGAGGGTGACGATCATGATCACCCACTTGAGATTGCGGAAGTGGCCCGTCACCTTCTTGGGAAAGACGGGCTCCCGCGCGGCGTAGAGGGAGGGCGCGGTATCGGGGTCGGTGGTGCTCAAGGCGCGTACTCGGTCCTATGGGGATTCGCGTTGATTGGACTTGTCTCACGGGCCTGCGGACTGGGCTTTGACCTGTGTCAAAATGATTATCTCATATTCATCTTTTTTCCGCAGCCCGTCCAGGCGCTTCTTCGGTCAGGGCGGACGTTTTGCCCCTGTCCGCGCGGACTTGTTGACGCAGCCAGGTGGCGAAGGCCCGCGTCTTGGGGCGCAGGGCGCCGGGCCGGGTGACGATGTAGTAGCCCGTATCGTCGGCGTCCTCGAAAAGCTTTACCAGATGCCCCGCCGCCAGGTCCTCGCGGATCCATTCCTTGACCGTCACCGCCACGCCGTAGCCCTCGCGCAGGGCCTGCAGGAGCAGGTTGCCCGGCATCTGCGTCAACCCGCCGGCGCGGTCCTTGGTAACGCCGCGGCGGCGCAGCCAGTCGCTCGCCTCGGTGGTGCCGTATTCCTGCACCCAGGGCAGATCGGTCAGGTCGGCCGGGTCGCGGATGTGCCGCCCGGCCACCAGCCCCGGGGCGGTGACCGCAACCAGCGTGGCCTCGAACAAAAGCGTGGCGTCGAGGCCCGGCCAGTTGCCGCGCCCGAACCGCACCGCGATGTCGATGCCGCCGGGTTCGAGGGTGACCAGATCGGGCGTGGGCGAGAGCATCAGGTCGATCGAGGGATGCGCCGCGCGAAAGGCGCTGAGCCGCGGCATCAGCCATTGCGCGGCAAAGGTGGGGGTGCAGGAAACCTGCACGGGGCGATCGGCATCCGCGCCCGTCAGCGCATCGACAGTGCGCGCGATGGTTCCGAAACCCACTTTCAGGGCCTCGGCCAGTTCGCTGCCTTCGGCGGTCAGCGCCAGCCGGCGGCCCGAGCGATCGACAAGCGCAACGCCGATACGGTCCTCCAGCGCGCGGACCTGCTGGCTGACGGCGGCGTGGCTGACGTTGAGTTGCGCCCCCGCGGCACTGGCCGATCCCGTTTCGGCCAGTGCCGCGAACGCGCGCAGAGCGGTCAGCGAGGGCAGGGACTGCCAGTTCGTCATGTAATCACAGCTTACAATCGGGCATTTTTCCTGAGTGGAATATCAGCCCTTTCACCGGCACATTCAATGGCGGAAACACCTTCGGGAAAGGAAACGCCATGTTCAATATCTTCGCAAAATCTTTCATGACAGCCGCCCGGACGGACCGGACCGCCCGTTGGCACGCACAGGCCCAGTGGCAGTCTGGCCGCCGCTTCGACGAGCGCCGGCACGCCGAACTGGAGGCGCATACGACAGCGCGGCGGCGCGACTGACGGCACGGGTTTCCGCACATGCGGGGAAGATGGCACCGGCCTTTCCAGGAAACGCGCGAACAGGACGGAAGGGCCGGTGCCGGACCCGCGGGCGATACCGCCCGCGGGTATTTCTTGTCGGGGGTTTACTGGCCGCCACCCAACTGGTGCACGTAGGCCGACACAGCCCGGATCTCGGCGTCGGACAGGCGCTCGTCCCAGGGCGGCATCACGCCGAAGCGCGAGTTGGTGACGGTTTCCGTGAGCGTTTCGTAATCCCCGCCGTAAAGCCAGATGGCGTCGGTCAGGTTCGGCGCGCCCTGGAACTGGTCGCCGGTACCGTCCTCCATGTGACAGGCCGCGCAGTTGTTGACAAAGACCTCCTCGCCGGCCGCGGCGGCCTCGGCGTCGCGCGGCTCGCCCGACATCGACATCACGTAGTTCACGACCTGGTCGATCTGCTGCTCGTCGAGGATGTCACCGAAAGCGGGCATCTGCGAATAGCGCGCATCGGGGTCTTCCTCGTTGCGGATACCGTGCTTGACCGTGGTGTGGATCGCCTCCATCGAGCCACCCCAGAGCCAGGCGTTGTCCAGCAGGTTGGGGTAGCCCTTGGCGCCCGCCGCGCCCGAGCCGTGGCACTGCGCGCACCAGGTCTCGAACACCGCTTCGCCGGCGGAGCGGGAATAGGCCATCAACTCGGGGTCTTCCGAGATCGAGGCCAGTTCGACCGAGGTCAGCTTCTCGTTGATCTCGGCGTTGGCCGCCTCGTGTTCCTGGATGGCCTGCTCCACGTTGGCGCGGGTCGACCAGCCCTTGTAGCCCGAGGTGGCGTCCTGGATCATCGGCCAGGCCGGATAGGCGATCGTGTACCAGATCCCCCAGATGATCGTCGCGTAGAAGATCCAGACCCACCACCGGGGCAGAGGGTTGTTGTATTCTTGGATTCCGTCCCACTCGTGCCCGGTGGTTTCGGGTTCCTGATTCTTGTCTTTGGGTTGCTTTGCCATTGTCTCACACGCCTCCTTGGCGTCTTACCCATCCTTGTCGGAGGGCTCCTCGTCCGTCTTGTCGCCCTTTTCGGGCGCGGGCTTGTCCTCGTGCCGGAACGGAATGTTCGCCGGATCCTTGTAGGTCTTGCTGGCGCCGGGCCGGAACACCCAGACCACCACCCCTATGAAGAAGATGAACAGCGCCAGAAGGGCCCAGCTATCGGCGAATTGACGAAGAGCGGAATAGGTTTCCATCTCGTCCCCGTTTACCGGCTTGCCACGGGCGTGAAGGTCGAGAAGTCGACCAGCGTGCCCAACATCTGCAGATAGGCAATCAGCGCGTCAGCCTCGGAAATGCCGGCCTGGCCGTCGAAGTTGCGCACGTTGACGTTTTCGCCATACCGCTCGAACAAACCGTCCACGTCACCGAAGGGATCGATCTGCGCCTCGAAGTCGGCCGCGGCGTTCTCGATCATCTCGTCGGTGTAGGGCACACCCACCATGCGGTCGGCCCAGAGCCGGTCCTCGATGTACTCGGGCTCGATCATCCGGTCCTCCAGGTAGCCGTACTTGGGCATCACCGATTCCGGCACCACCGCCTGCGGGTCGCGCAGATGGTCGACGTGCCACTCATCCGAGTAGCGGCCGCCGACCCGGGCCAGGTCCGGCCCGGTCCGCTTGGAGCCCCACTGGAACGGGTGGTCGTACTGGCTTTCCGCGGCGAGGCTGTAATGGCCGTAACGCTCCACCTCGTCGCGCATGGGCCGTACCATCTGGCTGTGGCAGACGTAGCAGCCCTCGCGGATGTAGATGTCGCGCCCGGTCAGCTCCAGCGGGGTGTAGGGGCGCATGCCCTCCACATCCTCGATGGTGTTCTCCAGCCAGAACAGCGGCGCGATCTGGACGATACCGCCCACGGTCACAACCAGGAAGGCGAAGATCGACAGAAGCGTGATGTTCTTCTCGAGGATCACGTGCCGGTCGAGAAGGCTGCGCTTCTTCGGACGTTCGCCCGCGCCGCTTGCCGATTCAGGCATCGGGGGTTTCTTGTCGGAACTCATGATGATGGCCTCCTTATTCGGCCGGGACCGCGGAGTGGCTGCTTTCGACAGCCGGGTTGCGCCGCACGGTCATGTATAGGTTGTAGCACATGATGATCGCACCGGCGAGGTAGAGCACGCCGCCCAGACCACGCACCACGTACATCGGGAACTTGGCGGCCACGGTGTCGGCGAAGGAGTTCACCAGGAAGCCGTTGGCGTCAACCTCGCGCCACATCAGGCCCTCCATGATACCAGTCACCCACATTGCGGCGGCGTAGAGCACGATGCCGATGGTGGCGAGCCAGAAGTGCCAGCTGACCATGCGGATGCTGTACAGTCGCTCGCGGTTCCACAGGCGCGGCACCAGGAAGTACAGCGCGCCGAAGGTGATCATGCCGTTCCAGCCCAGGGCGCCGGAGTGCACGTGGCCGATCGTCCAGTCGGTGTAGTGCGACAGCGAGTTCACGGCCCGGATCGACATCATCGGCCCCTCGAAGGTCGACATGCCGTAGAAGCCCACCGAGATCACCATCATCCGGATCACCGGGTCGGTGCGCAGCTTGTCCCAAGCGCCCGACAGCGTCATCAGCCCGTTGATCATGCCACCCCAGGACGGCATCCAGAGCACGACCGAGAACACCATGCCCAGCGTCGAGGCCCAGTCGGGCAGCGCGGTGTAGTGCAGGTGGTGCGGACCGGCCCAGATGTAGATGAAGATCAGCGCCCAGAAGTGGATGATCGACAGCTTGTAGGAATAGACCGGGCGCTCGGCCTGCTTGGGGACGAAGTAGTACATCATCCCCAGGAACCCGGCCGTCAGGAAGAAGCCGACGGCGTTGTGGCCGTACCACCACTGCGTCATGGCGTCCTGCACACCCGCGAAAAGCGCGACGGATTTGGAGCCGAAGATCGAGACCGGGATGCTGAGATTGTTGACGATGTGCAGCATCGCCACGGTGATGATGAACGACAGGTAGAACCAGTTGGCCACGTAGATGTGGCGTTCCTTGCGCTTGACGATCGTGCCGAGGAAGACGGCGAGGTAAGCCACCCAGACGATGGTCAGCCACCAGTCAACGTACCATTCCGGTTCGGCGTATTCGCGCGATTGGGTCGCACCCAGCAGGTAACCCGTCGCGGCCAGGACGATCACGAGCTGATAGCCCCAGAACACGAACCACCCGAGGTTCCCCCCCCAAAGCCGCGCGGCGGAGGTGCGCTGGACCACGTAAAATGACGTGGCGATCAGGGCGTTGCCTCCGAAGGCGAAGATCACCGCGCTTGTGTGCAGCGGGCGCAGCCGGCCGAAGTTCATGTACCCCTGGGCCCATTCGAAGTTCAGTTCGGGGAAGGCCAGCTGGAAGGCGATGAATGTGCCGGCCAGAAAGCCCACGACGCCCCAAAGGGCGGTGGCGATCACCCCCGCGCGCACGACACCATCCATGTATTGCGTCTCGGGGGCCGGCATCACCGGTTCGTCGGTATGCCGCAGCACCCAGAGGAATGCGATGCCTGCCGCCGCGGCCACGGTCAGCGCGTTCACCAGATAGGCCAGATCGCGGGCGTAATTGGCCGCGATCAATGCCAACAGCGTGATCACGCCGAGCACGATCAGCTTGAGGTAGTTTGCCATTTTGCGTCCCTTCGTCTTTGTCCGCGCGATTCGACAGCCCCGCGCAGGCGCGTTTAGACTGTGGCGTTAATGAGGGGATCAGGCAACCATCGCCTTGATCTGCATCAAAGCCATCGGGCGCGGCGGTTGATGCGTATCAAGGCGCGGCAAGCTGCCTCATGCCTAACGTGATTCAGGACGAACCGCGAAACAAGGAATTCGAAATGACATACAACTGCCTGTTCTCCATCGTCACGGACGAGGATCTGGTCGATGGCGTCATGGCACATGCCATGGCCATGGCGCGAAGCTACGATGCACATCTGGACGTGTTGTGCATGGGCGTGGACCGCAGCCAGACCGGCTACTACTACGCCGGTGCCAGCGCGGTCGTCCTGCAGGAGACCATCACCCGCGCCAATGCCGAGTCGGAAAACATCCAGAAACGGGTGCGCAAGGCCCTGGAGGCCAGCGACATTCGCTGGGCGACAGAAACCGGCGTGGCCCAGCTGGCCGACCTGGGCCGGCACGTGGCCGCGCGGGTGCGTTTCTCCGATCTCGTCATCCTGCCCCAACCTTACGGCGAGGGGCGCGGGGCCGAGCTGGAGCCGGTGACGGAATCGGCGCTCTTCGAAGGCCATACCCCGACGCTGGTGCTGCCCGAGGGGCGCGACCCCGACCCCGAACCGAAGCGGGTGATGATCGGTTGGAACGAGAGCATCGAGGCACTGAACGCGGTGCGCGCCGCCATGCCCCTGCTGAAGCAGGCCGAGGTGGTGCACGTGGTGGTCATCGATCCGCCCCAGCACGGGCCGAACCGGTCGGACCCGGGCGGGCAATTGTCGCAGTATCTGTCGCGCCACGGCGTGAAGGTCGAGATCGACGTGCTGTCGAAGACGCTGCCGCGGGTTTCGGACGTGCTCAACCGCCATGCGGACGACATGGATGCCGATATGCTGGTGATGGGGGGCTACGGGCACTCGCGCTTCCGCGAGGCGATCTTCGGCGGCGCCACCCGCAACATGCTGGAACAGGCCAAGCTGCCGGTCTTCATGGCGCACTGACGCCAGACGGTGACGCCCGGCCCTCGCGGCCGGGCGAACATGCCATCAGGCCAGCATGCCGCCATCGCTGTCGTCGCCCGCCTCGTCCAGGAGGCGGTCGAAATCGGGGATGGTGACATGGCGCTTGCCTTCGAGCGCGATGACCCCGTCGCGCTTGAGCGCCGAGATCTGGCGGCTCACCGTCTCGAGCGTGAGGCCCAGGTAATCGGCCATCGCCTCGCGCGTCAGCGGCAGGTCGAAGACCATCGGGCCGCCGGCTCCGGCCAGCTTGAGCGTTGCGTCGCGGCGGGCAATGATCGAAAGGAGCGACGCGATCTTCTCGCGCGCGGTCTTGCGGCCCAGCACCAGCATCCACTCGCGCGCGGCGTCCAGTTCGTCCAGCGTCATCTCCAGCAGGCGCTGGCCGATGTGCGGGGTCACAGCCATCAGTTCCTCGAAGGGTTTCTTGCGAAAGCAGCACATGACCAGGTCAGAGGTTGCCACCACATCGTAGGCCGCCGTCTCGCGCCCCGGGCGCCCGACGAAATCGCTGGGCAAGAGCAGCCCCACCATCTGTGTTCGGCCGTCTTCCATCGTCTGGGTGAGCGTCGCGATCCCCGAGACGACAGAGCCGACGAAATCCATCTTGTCCCCGGCCCAGATCACCGTCTGTCCGGCCTCGAAGCTGCGGTAATACTTGATGTCGTCAAGCTGCTCCAGCTCGTCGGCCTCGCACCGGGCGCAGACGGCACGATGCCTGATTGGGCATTCCGCGCAGTCCTTGGGGATGGCGGCGGTTTCGTTTTCCAGCATGGGTGATACTTTTTCGAGCGTTTTGATCTGGGTCAAGGCTTCCGGTCCGCCGATAATCTAACGCGGCTGACATGGTGACGAAAGAACAATTGGGCAAGCTGGGTCTCTTTGACGCGAAAGTCCCGCGGTACACCAGCTACCCGACTGCCCCGCACTTCGGCCGCGACGTGGGCCCGGCCGATTTCACGCGCTGGATCGAGGCCGTTCCGAAGGGCGCACAGATCTCGCTGTACGTCCATGTGCCCTTCTGCCGGCGGCTTTGCTGGTTCTGCGCCTGCCGCACCCAGGGCACCAAGAGCGACAAGCCCGTGCAGGCCTACATGGAGACGCTCAAGGCGGAACTGGAGATGCTGGGGGGGCACCTGCCCGAGGGCGTCACTCTGTCGCGCCTGCACTGGGGCGGGGGCACCCCCACCCTGCTGCAGCCCCCGATGATGCACGAGTTGGCGCAGGCCATCCGGGATGTCGCGCCCTTCGCCGAAAACACCGAATTCTCGGTCGAGATCGACCCCAACGAGATCGACGGCGCCCGGCTGGACGCCCTGGCCGAGGCCGGCATGAACCGCGCCTCGATCGGCGTGCAGGATTTCGACGAGCAGATCCAGCAGAGCATCGGCCGGCTGCAGGGTTATGACATCACCCGCTGGGCGGCCGAGGAAATCCGCGCGCGCGGCGTGACCAGCCTGAACGCCGATATCCTTTACGGCCTGCCCTACCAGACCCAGGCCCGGATCACCGAAAGCGTGCAGAAGCTGCTCTCGCTCGAGCCGGACCGGGTCGCGCTTTACGGCTATGCGCATGTGCCTTGGATGGCGAAACGCCAGCAGATGATTCCCTCCGACGCGCTACCGACCCCGCAGGAGCGGCTGGACCTGTTCGAGACCGCCCGGCGGCTGTTCCTGTGGGACAACTACGCCGAGATCGGGATTGACCATTTCGCCACCGCCGACGACGGGCTGACCATCGCGCAGAAGACCGGCCAGCTGCGGCGCAATTTCCAGGGCTACACCGATGACACCGCCGAAGCACTGATCGGGCTCGGCGCCTCGTCGATCTCGCGCTTCCCGCAGGGGTACGCGCAGAACGCGCCAGCCACGGGCGCGCATACCGCCGCCATCCGCGAGGGCCGGTTTTCGACCGCGCGCGGCCATGTCTTCGCCGGCGACGACCTGATGCGCGGGCGGATGATCGAGGCGCTGATGTGCGATTTCCGGATCGACGCCGCCGAGATCCGCGACCGGTTCGGGATCGCGGGTCCGGCGCTGACGCGCCTGTTCGAGGACGTGGCGGCCGCCTTCCCCGGCCTGCTGGATGTCACGGCCGCGGGCCTGGCCATCCCGCCGGAGGCCCGCCCGCTGACCCGGATGGTCGCGCGCCACCTGGATGCCTACGAGCTCAGCACCGCCGGCCACAGTTCGGCCATCTGACGGCCGGCCGGCGTGCGTATCGCCACCTTCAACCTTCAGAACATGCGGCTGCGCGCCGGGCACCTGAACGGGGCGCGCGACGGCGACACGGACGAGGCGCCCGATGCCGCCACCGACCGGGCCGACCGGCGGCTGACGGCACAGGTGATCCGCGATCTCGGGGCGGATGTCGTGGTTCTTCAGGAAGTCTTCGATCAGGCCACGCTGGATCATTTTCACGACAACTTCCTGGTGCCGGCGGGGGTTGCGCCCTATCCCTGCCGCGTCTGCCTGCCCGGCAACGACGGCCGCGGGCAGGAACTGGCGATCCTGGCGCGCGCCACCCCCGCCGAGATCGTCAGCCACGCCCACCTGCAGCCCGCGGACCTTGGCCTTGACGTCCCGCCGGGCGAACGCGCCGAGACGCCCATATTCCGCCGCGACTGCCTGCGGGTGGACCTGGCCGGGCTCACGGTTTTCGCCTGCCATTTCAAGGCCCCCTACCCGGATCCGGCAGCCGCCTGGCCGGTGCGCCACCTTGAGGCGCAGGCGGTGCGCAAACTGGTCGAGGCGCGGTTCGACGAACCGGGGGCCGCGATGTGGCTGATCGCCGGCGATCTCAACGATCCCGTCCAACCCGGCCGCGAGCCGGCCACGGCCCCCCTGCGCCCGCCCTTCTCGGTCAGCCTCATGGACCGGCGGCCGCGGGGCGAGCGGTGGTCGTACTTCGATGCCTGGTCGGGGCTCTACGGCCGGCCGGACAAGCTCCTGGCCAGTCCCGCGCTGGCGCGCGCCTTCGCCGATGCCGTACCCGAGGTGATCCGCGAGGGGCTGGGGCTGGAGGCCCACCGGCACACCGGCGCGCATCTGCCCGACGTCGGCCGCCACCGCCCGCACGCAAGCGATCATGCCGCGATCGTCGTGGAATTTCCGGGGCTGTGACGCGTGCGGCTCAGATCACGGGATCCAGCGCCGCGTGCAGCAGGGTCCTGGCGTAGTCCGTTTTCGGCGCCTCGAACAGGTCCTGGGCCGTGCCGTATTCCACGATGTCGCCGTCCTTCATCACCACGACCCGGTGGCTCATGGCGCGGACCACCGCCAGGTCGTGACTGATGAAAAGGTAGGCAAGCCCGTATTTCACCTGCAACCGGCGCAGAAGGTCCACGATCTGCACCTGCACGGTCATGTCCAGGGCCGAGGTCGGCTCGTCCAGGACCACCATCTTGGGCCGCAGGATCATGGCGCGGGCGATGGCGATGCGCTGTCGCTGACCGCCCGAGAACTCGTGCGGATACCGGTCCATCGTGGCGGGGTCGAGGTCCACTTCCTCCATCACCTCGGCCACGAGATCGCGCGCGGACCGGCCCGAAGTGTTGCCGTGCACGCCAAGCCCCTCGGCGATGATCTGCATGCAACTCATCCTTGGGCTGAGGCTTCCGAAGGGATCCTGAAACACGATCTGCATGTCGCGCCTGCGCTTGCGCAGCCGGCGCGTGGACCAGCCGTTCACGTCCTCGCCGTCGAAGATGATCCTCCCCTCCGATCCGATCAGGCGCATGATCGCCAGGGCCAAGGTCGTCTTGCCCGACCCGGATTCGCCCACCAATCCCAGCGTTTCGCCCGCGCGCACCGTGATATTGGCATCGTTCACCGCCTTCACGTGATCCACTGTCCGGCGCAGGAAGCCCCGCTGCACCGGGAACCAGATGCGCAGGTTGTCCGTCCGGACCAGTTCGCGCGCCTCGGCGGGCACGGGCTCGGGGGCGCCGGACGGCTGCGCGCCGAGAAGTTTCTGCGTGTAGGGATGCTGCGGGTTCGCGAAGATCTCGGCAGTGGCACCGGCCTCCACGATCTCGCCGTCCTTCATCACGCAGACCCGATCGGCGATCCGGCGCACGATCGACAGGTCGTGGGTGATGAACAGCAAGCCCATGCCCTCCTCGCGCTTGAGTTCGGCGAGAAGCTCCAGGATCTGCGCCTGGATCGTCACGTCGAGCGCGGTGGTGGGTTCGTCGGCGATCAGGATGCCGGGCCTGTTCGCCAGCGCCATGGCGATCATCACGCGCTGTCGTTGCCCGCCCGAGAGCTGGTGGGGATAATCCTTCAGCCGCTGCGCGGGATTGCGGATGCCGACCCGGTCCAGCAGGTCCACGATGCGTTGCTGCGCCTCGTCGCCGGTCAGGCCCTGGTGAATCTCAAGGCTTTCGCGGATCTGCTTTTCCAGGGTGTGCAAGGGATTGAGCGAGGTCATCGGCTCCTGGAAGATGAAGCTGATGTCGTTGCCCCGCACCCGCCGCAGGGTGCGCCGGTCCGCCGCGATGAGTTCCTGCCCGTCGAAGACCGCGCTGCCCGACACCTCCGCCGAGGGCCCGAGCAGCGACACGGTGGACAGTGCCGTCACCGACTTGCCCGACCCGGATTCGCCCACCAGCGCGACCGTCTCGCCCCGGTTCACCGAGAAGGAAACCCCCTTCACGGCCGGGGTCGTCACCCCGTCCTGCCGGAAACTCACCTTCAGGTCCGTGACCTCCAGCAGGCTCATTGGAACGTTTTCCGCGGATCGAAGGCGTCACGCACGCCCTCAAAGATGAAGACGAGCAGCGACAGCATGATGGCGAAGGCGAAGAAGGCGGTGAAGGCCAGCCACGGCGCCTGCAGGTTCTGCTTGGCCTGCAAGGTCAACTCGCCAAGGCTGGGCGCCGAGGACGGCAGGCCGAAGCCCAGGAAATCCAGCCCCGCCAGCAGCGAGATTGTGCCGGTGACGATGAAGGGCAGCATGGTCAGCGTGGCGACCATGGCGTTGGGAAGCATGTGGCGGAACATGATGGTCAGGTTGGACACGCCCAGGGCCTTGGCCGCGCGCACGTATTCCAGGTTGCGCGCGCGCAGGAACTCGGCCCGGACCACCCCCACCAGCGCCATCCAGCCGAAGAGCACCGTGATCACCACCAGCAACCAGAAACTTCGCGGCAGGATCGCGAAGAGGATGATGATGACGTAGATCTGCGGCGTCGCCGCCCAGATCTCGATGATCCGCTGGAAGATGAGGTCCAGCCAGCCCCCGAAATAGCCCTGGATCGCGCCGGCGAAGATCCCGATGACCGACGAAAGCGTCGTAACGATCAGGGTGAAAAGCACCGAAAGGCGGAAGCCGTAGATCACCCGCGCCAGCACGTCGCGCTTGGTGTCGTCCGTGCCCAGCCAGTTCTGTTCGTTGGGCGGCAGCGGCGCGGCGCCGGGCCGGTCCACCGTGGTGTCGTAGCTGTAGGGGATGGGCGGCCAGAGGGTCCAGCCGGTCTGGACCTCCTCGCCGTTGACCAGCCCGTCCTGCGCGTCCGCGATGATGCCCTCTGGATCGTCGAAACAGGCATCCAGCCCGCCCGAGACGATCAGGCACTCGACCTCCGGATCGCGGTAGATCGCCTCGGTCTGGAAATCGCCGCCGAAGGCCGTTTCGGGATAGAAGTTGAAGATGGGCGTGTAGAACTCGCCGCGATACTGCACCAGGATGGGACGATCGTTCGCCACGAACTCGGCCGCCAGCGAAACCACGAAGAGGATGGTGAAGATCACCAGCGACCAGTAGGCGCGCTTGTTCCTGCGGAAGTTGCGCCACCGGCGCCGGTTGAGGGGCGAGAGCCGGATCATCACTCAGCCCTCCCGCTTCTCGAAATCGATGCGCGGATCGACAAGCACGTACATCAGGTCGCTGATGATGTTGACCAGCAGGCCGATCAGCCCGAACAGGAAGAGCGTGCCGAACATCACGGGGTAGTCGCGCCCCACCGCGGCCTCGAAGCCCAGCCGCCCCAGACCGTCGAGCGAGAAGATCGTCTCGATCAGAACCGAGCCGCCGAAAAATATGCCGATGAAGACCGCCGGGAAGCCGGCGATCACGATCAGCATGGCGTTGCGGAAGACATGGCCGTAAAGCACCCGGCGTTCGCCCAGCCCCTTGGCCCGGGCGGTCATGACATAGGCCTTCTTGATCTCATCGAGGAAGCTGTTCTTGGTCAGCAGTGTCAACGTGGCGAAGGCGGCGATGGTCGAGGCCGCCACCGGCAGCGCGATATGCCAGAAATAGTCCGCCACCTTGCCCAGCAGGCTGAGTTGTTCCCAGTTGTCCGATGTGAGCCCGCGCAGCGGGAAAAGCTGCAGGTAGCTCCCCCCGGCCAGCAGCACCAGGAGCATGATCGCGAACAGGAACGACGGGATCGCATAGGCCACGATGATCGCGCCGCTGGTCCAGGTGTCGAAGCGCGAACCGTCACTCACCGCCTTGCGGATTCCCAGCGGGATCGAGACCAGGTAGGCGATGAGCGTGGACCACAGCCCGAGGCTGATCGAGACGGGCATCTTTTCCAGCACCAGGTCGGTCACCTCGATCTTGCGGAAATAGCTCTCGCCGAAGTCGAAGCGCATGTAGTTCCACATCATGTTCACGAACCGCTCAAGCGGCGGCTTGTCGAGGCCGAATTGCCGTTCCAGATCCTCGATCAGTTCCGGCGGCAGGCCGCGGGCGCCCACGTAGTCCTCGCCGCCGGCGCGGGTGCTGTCCTCGCCGGCATCGCTGCCCGAACCGGCGAAGCCTTCGAAGACGTCGCCCTGCCCCTGCATGTTGGCGATCACCTGCTCGACCGGGCCGCCGGGCACGAACTGCACGAGTACGAAGTTGATCACCATGATCCCGAACAGCGTGGGCACGATCAGCAGGACACGGCGAAGGATGTAGGCGCCCATTCAGACGCCCTCCGCCGCGCGCGGGGCGCGGGCCGTCCCTGCCGCCAGACCCCGGATCACAGGGCGCCCGCCTCTTTCAGGGTTTCGGCCGCCTCCGCGTCGTACCACCAGAAATCCAGCGCGCCCAGCGCGTAGGGGGGCAGCGTCTCTGGGTGGTCGTAGATGTCCCAGTAGGCGACCCAGTTGTCGTCGTTGTACCACACCGGCACCATGAAACGCTCGAACCTTAGGGCCCGGTCCAGCGCGGTCAGCGCCACGCGCTCCTCCTGGCGGGTCTGGGCATCCAGGGCCTTGTTGATGATGGCATCGACCATCGGGCTGGCCAGGCCGGCGGGGTTGAAAAGGCTGAACTCGGCCTCGCTTGAGCCGTAGCGCTGCATCAGCCCCGTGCCCGCCTCCAGGAAGGCGGCGTAGCTGTCGAAGACGAGATCGTAATCGCGCTCGCGGTTGCGCATGGTGAATTGCGAGGGATCGATCGACTCGTAGTTCGCATCGATCCCCATCAGTTTCAGGTTGCTCACGAAGCTTTCCACCACGGCCCCCAGCGTGGCCGAGGAGGAGGACGGGATGGGAAAATCGATGGTCAGCGTCTCGCCGTCCGCGTTGCGCCGCAGGCCCTTGTCATCCACGCGCCAGCCCGCCGCGTCCAGCAGCCGCATGGCGCGGCGCAGGTTGCGCCGATCATTCAGGCGGCGGGGGGAGGACTCGTGCGCGCGCACCGCCGGTTCGGTCAGCATCGCCTCGGGCACCACGTCGCCCAGGGATTCCAGAAGCGCCAATTCCGCGCCCTCGGGCTTGCCCTCGGCCTGTAGCGGCGTGTCCTGCACGAAGGAGTGCCGCTGCTCGAACAGGCCGTATTGAAGCGACTCGTTGGTCCATTCGAAATTGTAGGCCAGCGCGATGGCCCGGCGCACCCGCTTGTCCTGCAGCTTCTCCCGGCCGAGGTTGAACACGATGCCGGAGGGCGTGGGCGGTGTGCCGTCGGGAAGCTCCTCCAGCTTCACCGAGCCCTCGTCCACCGCCGGGAAGTCGTAGGCGGTGGCCCATTTCTTGGAATTCGTCTCGGACCGGAAGGTGTATTCGCCGGCCTTGAAGGCCTCAAACGCGGCGCTGTCGTCCGCGAAATACTCGATCCGGATGCTGTCGAAGTTGTGCCGGCCACGGTTGATCGGCAGGTCCGCGCCCCAGTAATCGGGGTTGCGCTTGTAGACGATGCGGCGGTTCACCTCGTAGTCGTGCAGCTGGTAGGGGCCCGAGCCCGGCGCGGCCTCCAGCCGCGGTTCGTCCAGGCGGGCGTCGTTGGCTTCGAACCAATGCTTGGGAAAGACCGGGGTGCTGCCCACCTGGTCGATCAGCGAGCGGCGCGAGATGCCTTTCTTGAAGGTGAACTTCACCCGGTGCTCGTCCAGCGCCTCGGCCCCGGTCACCCGCCGGCTGACCGCCTGCGCATAAGAGGGCAACCCCTGTTCGAGGAACAGGTTGTGGGAAAAGACGACGTCCTCGGCCGTGACGGGGTGCCCGTCGGCGAAGCGCGCCTCGGGCCGCATGTGGAAGATCACCCAGGTCTTGCCCGCGTCGTATTCCAGGCTTTCGGCCAGCAGCCCGTACATCTCGCCGTAGGTGTCGGCCGGCAGTGGCGCCCCAGAGGTCAGCGTTTCACCAAGCAGGCTTTCGTAGACCATCCAGGACAGGGCGCCCGCCCGCCCCTTGCGCGAATAGGGGTTCATCGAATCGAAGGTGCCGGGCGCATAAAGCGAGATCTCGCCGCCCTTCGGCGCATCCGGATTGACGTAATCGAAATGCTCGTAATCCGGCGGGTAACTCAGGTCGCCGTAGAAGGAATAACCATGGCTGCGGATGATGGTTTCGCCGTCCTGCTGGGCGGCGGCGGGCAGGGCCAGAACCGCGGCGATCGTCAGCCCCATCAGGGCCGCGACCAGGCCGGGCAATCCCCCCTCTGCCCGCGTCCGGGTGGCCGCGCGGCTGCGTTGTCCGGTCATGCGTGTCTCCTTTTACCGCCCGTGGATTTGGGAGCGGTTGGCGTCGAGGGCAAGCTAAATGACCGGCGGGCGAACATTCAAGCGGCGAAAGTCGCGCAACCGCGGAAAGGTGCCGGCAACGAAAAGGGCCGCCGGCCCGGGCGGGCGGCGGCCCCTGGTGACGGGGACGGCGCGGCTCAGTCGCCGATGGTCTTGAGGTAGGCGATGACGGCGGCCCGGTCCTCGGCCTTGCGCAGCCCGGCAAAGCTCATGCGATTGTCCGGCGCGTATTCGCGCGGGTTCTCCAGCCAGGCGTCGAGCTCCTCGACCGTCCAGGTGCCCTCCAGTTCCTCCAGCGCCTTTGAGTAGCGGAAGCCCTCGACGCCGGCGATCTCGCGGCCCACCGTGTCGTAGAGGTGCGGCCCGACGGCATTGGCGCCCTCCTCCAGCCGGTGGCAGGCGCTGCAGCGGCGGTAGACCTGCTCGCCCTCGCCCGGATCGGCGGCGGCTACCATCTGCGCAATCTCCGAGGTGCCCTCGGCCGCCGCGGTATCCTCGGCAACGGCCTGTTCCTCGGTCGTGCCTTCCTCGGCAGCGGCCTGTTCAGTCGCAGCCTCCTCGGCGGCGGCGCCCTCGGCGGAACCTTCCTCGGCCGCGGCCTCCTCGGTGGCCGCTTCGTCGGTTGCAGCCTCCTCGGCCGCCGCCTCTTCAGTCGCTGCCTCCTCGGTGGCCGCCTCTTCGGCAGCGGCTTCTTCCTCGGGCATCTCGATCTCGTAGGTGTCGCCGTCGGTCTGGTCGAGATAGGCGATCACGTTCGCCCGGTCCTCGATGTCACCCAGGCCGGCAAAGCCCATGGTCGTCCCGGGCGCATAGCCCGAGGGGTCTGCGAGGAAGGCGCTGAGTTCGCGCGGCGTCCAGGCATCGGCCACGGGCTTGAGGCTGCCGGAATAGCCGAAGCCATCGACCGAGGCCACTTCGCGGCCCACGACACCGTACAGGTGGGGGCCGGTGGCGTTGGCGCCGTCTTCAACGTTGTGGCAGGCCTTGCACTTGTTGAAGACCCGCTCGCCCTTGCCGGCGTCGGCCTGGACGAAAAGCTCGGCGAAGGTCGGGCCCTGCTCTTCCTCGGCCTCGGCTTCGCCTTCGTCGTCGCCGGTATCGATCACATAGGCCTGCTCATGATGCTCGCCGTGGCCGCCGGCCGTGGAGTACAGCACCTCGGCCGCCCACTGGCCGAGAAGGAAGATCAGAAGCGCACCGCAGAAGCCGCCAACGACCTTGGTCAATGTCATTGTATCGAACATAGGCCCCGTTCCATTTGATATCCGTCGCGCGGTATCTATCCGCTTCCCCTATCTTGGCGCAAGGTGTAGTTTGCGCGACCAAACGCCCGATCGGGCCCTTTTCGACAGGACATCGAGGATGACGAAACGCATTGCCTTCCAGGGCGAGCCGGGCGCCTATTCGCATCAAGCCTGCCGCGAAACCTATCCCGAGATGGAAGCCCTTCCCTGCCGCACCTTCGAGGACGCGATCGAGGCGGTGCGCGACGGCACCGCGGATCTGGCCATGCTGCCGGTGGAAAATTCCACCTTCGGGCGGGTCGCGGACATCCATCACCTGCTGCCCGAATCCGGGCTTTACATCGTGTCAGAGGCCTTCGTGCGGGTGCACATCAACCTGCTGGCGCTGCCCGGGGCGGGGCTTGACGGCATCGATCGCGCCATGAGTCACACCATGCTCCTCGGCCAGTGCCGCGATTTCCTCGCGCGGCACGGCATTCACCGGGTCACCGGCGCCGACACGGCCGGCTCGGCCAAGCACGTGGCCGAGACGGGCGATCCCCACCTCGCCGCCCTGGCCAGCGAACTGGCCGGCGAGATCTACGGGCTGGATGTGCTGGCACACCACATCGAGGACGAGGGCAACAACACCACCCGCTTCCTCGTGATGGCGCGCGAACCCGACTGGACCCGACGGGGCGAGGACGGGATGATGACCACCTTCGTCTTCGAGGTGCGCAACATCCCCGCGGCACTCTACAAGGCGATGGGGGGCTTCGCCACCAACGGCGTGAACATGACCAAGCTGGAAAGCTACATGCTGGGCGGCACGTTCCACGCCACGCAATTCTACGCCGACATAGAGGGCCATCCCGACGATCCGGCCGTGCGCCGGGCGCTGGAGGAACTGGATTATTTCACCTCCGAGATCACCATGCTGGGCGTCTACCCGGCCGATCCGCGCCGGCACTGAACCGCACGGCCCGGTCACGCGCGTTCAACTGTTTCAAATCCCCTCCCGCGGCCCTGGTCGGGCGCCGTCGGGCCCGGCGCTGCGCGCGCTGGACGTGTAACACGTCATCCCCTTGAAAATTCAGGTTTTTGCACCGCTCCATCCGCCGCGCCTCTCAGTGGGGTGAGCAAGGGATGACGGCGTGATCACGAGGCCGAGCGCCCCCGTGACCGCCCGTTCACGAGCGGCGGACCGCAGCTTTCCCGAAGCGGATTTCGGGCCCAATTTTGAAGCACAGCCGGCGGGCACGAAACACCCGCCAGAACGGACGAAACGAGATCGACATCGAAAGGAACTTCAAAATGCGTACCCTGACCCTCTTCTCCCTTCTCGCCGCGACAGCCATCCCCGCCGCCGTGGCCCTGACCCCGGCAACCGACGTCGCCGCCCGCGACCTCAACGACCGCAAGGATGGTTTCGAGATCGCCGCCCGCGATGTCAACGACCGCAAGGACGGCTTCGACATCGCAGCCCGCGATCTCAACGACCGCAAGGACGGCTTCGAGATCGCCGCCCGCGACCTGAACGACCGCAAGGACGGCTTCGACATCGCAGCCCGCGACCTCAATGACCGCAAGGACGGCTTCGAGATCGCCGCCCGCGATGTCAACGACCGCAAGGACGGTTTCGAGATCGCCGCCCGCGATGTCAACGACCGCAAGGACGGCTTCGACATCGCCGCCCGCGACCTCAACGACCGCAAGGACGGCTTCGACATCGCCGCCCGCGATGTCAACGACCGCAAGGACGGCTTCGAGATCGCAGCCCGCGACCTCAACGACCGCAAGGACGGCTTCGAGATCGCCGCCCGCGACCTCAACGACCGCAAGGACGGCTTCGACATCGCCGCCCGCGATGTCAACGACCGCAAGGACGGCTTCGAGATTGCCGCCCGCGACCTCAACGACCGCAAGGACGGCTTCGACATCGCCGCCCGCGATGTCAACGACCGCAAGGACGGCTTCGACATCGCAGCCCGCGACCTCAACGATCGCAAGGACGGCTTCGAGATTGCCGCCCGCGATGTCAACGATCGCAAGGACGGCTTCGACATCGCCTGACATCGCCGGCCATCCCGATGCATGCCGCGGGCGCCCCGGATCCTCCGGGGCGCCCTTTTTCATGGATGGCCGCCGGCGTCAGCGCAGGTGGATGGGGTTGGACCAGGCCTTGCGCCCCGCCCGGTCCACCACCGTCACCCGGATCCAGGGGCTGTCGGCGAAGCGCGCCAGCCCGATCCGCGTCCGCGTCATGGACTGGCCGTGCTTGGCGACCGCCGCGCTGCCGTGGCCCTGCACGATCACCGTGACCGCCGGGGAGCTTTCCACGACGAGGCTCTTGTCCTCGATGGCGAGCCCGCGCAGCTCCGGCCCCTGCGAGGCGTAGAAGGCGCCCTGCTTCAACGCTGCCAGCAGCGCCTCGGGCTCGTTCTCCTCGGCCTTGACCATCACCCAGCCGCCGAAATGATCGGGTTCGCCGAAATGCGCGTCGTCGGTGGCCACGAGCGTCAGGTCCCGCCCCTCCGACAACAGCAGATCGGCGGTATGGAACCCGTCCGCCCGGTCGCAGCCGATGGCGCAGCCGTGGTTGTAGATTTCCACCGCATGCGCCGCCTCGATCGAACGAGCGTCCTCCAGCGTCAATCCCGACCACTGCGGATGGGCGACCGCGACGAAGGCCCCGGCCGCCCGCGCGCGCGCCGCGATCTCCGGGCCGCTTTCCTGGTCCGGCACGGGGGTGAAGTGCGGGGCATTGGGGGCGGCGAAATCTTCGGGCAGGCCCACGGCCAGCAGGTGCCACAATTCGCCGTTCTGCATGGCGCCGGAATGCAGCTCGGCGCCCAGCAGGGTGGTGAAGCCCGGCGCGCGCAAATCCTTGGTGTCGGCGATGGGATAGCCGAACAGGCCGATGAAATGATCGGTCAGCGCCATGAAGTCGTAGCCTTCGTCACGGTAGCGGCGCACGACCTCGCCCGGGGCCAGCGCCCCGTCGGACAGGGTAGAATGGGTATGCAGGTTCCCGCGGTAGAACCGCCCCGGCGCGGTGAAGGCTGACAACGTCATGATGATCCCCCTGGATTTTCCCGCCGCGCTACCGCAGAAACGCGATGGTTTTGTGACAGCTCCCGCGCCGAAACAGGCCCGGGCCGCGCCCCCTGCCGGCGGCGCCGGGCTCGGCCTATGCCCGGGCGCGGCGCTTGTAGCGTTCCTCGACATCGCGGGCGAAATTGGCCAGACGCGCCTCGAACCGGCGCTTGAGATTGCTCCGGGCCAGCTTCAACGATTGCACCAGCAGCCGGGCCGACAGGTTGCGCGGCTCCAGCGTCAGGGACACGTCCATCCGCGTGCGTCCGCGGGACAGGGCGACCAGTTCGACCACGAAATCCCCGCCCATCGAGGCGGCGCGCGAGGTCAGGCTCAGCCCGTTGGGCGGATCGAAGGATGCCAGCTGCATCTTGATCTCGCGCCGCTTGCCCCGCAGGTCGAAGGCCGCGTCCCAGGCCATGCCCACGCCGGGCTTGCTCAGGCTGTCGACGCGCTGCACCTCGGCCCCGCGGCGCATGGCCGAGCGTTCGAAGGCGTGGAAATCCGACACCTGCCCGAACACGAAATCGATCGGTGCCTCGATGTCCTGCTTCGCGCGGAACTGCATCGGTCAACCTGTCCCTTACTGCCCCACTGCCATTCTTCATTCAATCCAGCGTGTCCGCAAGCCAGTTGCGCAACAGAAAATGCGCGATGGCGCCCTCCCGCGCCGGCTGGATGCGCGGATGGGTTCCCGCGTGCACCGCCAGCACCTCTTCGCGGCTCAGCCACATCGCGTCGTCGAGTTCGACGGGATCGACCGCGATATCGGTGCTGAGCGCGGTGCCGTGGCAGCCCACCATCAAGGAGGCGGGGAAGGCCCAGGGCTGGCTCGCCAGGTAGCCCACCGCGCCGACGCGGACGCCCGTTTCCTCGAATACCTCGCGGCGCACCGCGGCCTCCAGCGTCTCGCCGGGTTCGACGAAGCCCGCGAGCAGCGAATAGAATCCCTCGGGCCAGCCGTGGGACCGGCCCATCAGCACCGAGTTGCCGCAGGTGACAAGCATTATCACCACCGGATCGGTGCGTGGGAAGTGCCGGCCGCCGCAGGTGTCGCACAGCCGCTGCCAGCCGGCCATGACCATGCGGCTTTCGGCCCCGCAGCGCGCGCAGAACCGGTGGCTGTCGTGCCAGCCAAGGAGCGCCTTGGCGGTGGCGGCCAGTTCCGCGTCGCGCGGGCCGAGCCGCGCCATGACCCCGCGCAACTCGACGAAGGCGCTGTCGTCGGGCAGGTCGGGGTGGCTTTGCTCCGACGGGTCCGCGAATCGCTCCGGTCGGGCCGTCTCCTCGCCCGCGACCCGCCAGGCGGATATGTCCCGCGCGAAAACGAGCCTGTTTCCCTCGCGCCCCAGCAGGATCGGCGGCCCGTCCTCGGCGCGCAGCACGGGATGATCCATCGGCAGGCGCAGCAGGCGGTCCCGTGCCGCGCCGGCCGTCAATGGTTTGCCGCGCCACAGCAGCACCGCCTCGGCCCCGGCCGCCGCAGCGTCAAGGTCCGCCGTGGCACCGCGGAGCTCGGCCGCCCGGTCAAGCGCCGAGCCCCCGAACGTGACCGTTTCGGCGCGCTTCATGCCGGCCCTCCTTGCGGAAAAGATCGGTCCGCGGCCGCCTCCACGTCATATTGGTGCCTCGGCTTGCCAACCAAATATCCGGAATACATCATTTTTCTACCCATGGAGGATTGCTCGACGCGAAATGGCATGTCAGGATTGTAGCGTTACCCAGTTGCTGTTCGGTGCTTAACCTGCCCGCCTGCGAATTGAAACGGTCTCGACGTGCCGACAGACTTGCCCAGCCCCGATCCGGCCGGTTTGCACGCCCTCGCCGAGCCGGAGCGGCCCGCCACGCCGGCCGTTGGAACCCGGCTTTGCCTGCGTCTGCTGGAAACCACCGACGTGCACGGCAACCTTCTGCCTTTCGACTACCACGCGGGGCAGGCGGACGCCCCCTTCGGCCTAGCGCGGACGGCGACCTTGATCCGCCGGGCCCGGGCCGAGGTGCCCAATAGCCTGCTGTTCGATGCGGGCGACTTCCTGCAAGGCACGCCGCTCACCGATATCACCGTGCAGCGCGGGACAGGGCGGCATCCCGTCATCGGCGCCATGAACACGCTGGGGTATGATGCCGTGGCCCTTGGCAACCACGATTTCAACTTTGGTCTGGATTGGCTGGAACGGGCGCTGCGGGAGGCCGCTTTCCCCGTCACCTGCGCCAACGCCGTCGCCCTGACCGGCGGGGACGGAGCCGCCCCCCTGTTCGCGCCCTACCTGTTGCTGGAGCGGCAGGTGCACGACACCGCCGGAGGCGCCCACCGCCTGCGGATCGCGGTGATCGGCCTCGTGCCGCCCCAGATCACCACCTGGGACCGCGCGCATCTGCGCGACCGTCTGGACAGCCGCGACATGGTCGAAACCGCCCGGGCCCTCGTGCCCCGCCTGCGCGACCGTGGCGCCGACCTGATCGTGGCGCTGGCCCACACCGGGATCGAGGACGGCCCCGCTTATCCCGAAATGGAGAACGCAGCGCTGCCTCTGGCCGGCGTGGCCGGAATAGATGCCGTTCTTGCCGGCCACAGCCACCAGGTGTTCCCGGGCGCCTGTCCCGCAGCGCCCGACGGCGTGGATGCGCGCGCCGGAACGCTTGCCGGTACGCCGGCGGTCATGGCCGGGTTTCGCGGGTCGCACCTTGGGGTGCTGGACCTAACCCTGGAACGGCGCGGCGGGCGCTGGCACACCGTGGGCCACCGAGCCGAGGCGCGGCCCGTTGCGTCCACCACCGCGCCGCCCGTCCCGCCCGACCCCGGCATATGCGCCGCCGTTGCTCCGGCGCACGCGAAAACGCTGCGGCTGATCGAACAGCCGCTGGGGCACTCCACCGGCCCGCTGCACAGCTACCTCGCGATGGTCCGGAACGACCCGGCCCTGCAACTGGTGACCGAGGCCAAGCGCGCCGCGCTCGCCCCCTGTCTGGCCGAGGCCGGGCTTGACCACCTGCCGCTCTTGGCGACCACGGCCCCCTTTCGCACGGGCGGGCGCGGCGGCCCGCAGTTCTTCACCGACATTCCGCCCGGGCCGCTGCGCCTGCGCCATGTCAGCGACCTCTATCCTTTCCCCAACACGCTCTGCGGGGTGGTGATCTCGGGCGCGGACCTGCGCGAATGGCTGGAGCGCGCGGCGATCTGTTTCAACCGGATCACCCCGGGTGCCAAGGACCAGCCGCTCCTCGACCCGCGGGTTCCGGGCCATGCCTTCGACGTGATCGACGGGCTCAGCTACCGGATCGACCTCGGTCGCCCGGCACGCTACACGCCTGCAGGCGAGTTGATCGACCCGGGGGCGTGGCGCATCCGCGATCTGCGTCACGACGGCACGCCGGTGGAGGCCGGGGCCCGTTTCGTGGTGGCGACCAACAGCTACCGCGCCTTCGGCGGGGGGCCCTACGCCCCCATTCCGGCCGCGGCGGTCGTTTGCGACGACCAGCGCGCGGTGCGCGATGTCCTGGCGGCCCACATCCGCACAACGGGCCCGATCGCTGCCGCGGCACGACCGGGATGGCAATTCGTGCCGATGCCGGGCACGCATGTCACCTTTGAAACGGGCCCGGGCCTGCGCGCCTATCCCGAGGAAATCGCGCGCCTGCGCCTGCAGGATCTCGGCGACAGCGCGGCGGGGTTCGCCCGCTTCCGGATGCCCCTGTAAGCACCGGCCCTTGCGAATCCGCGCGCGACGGCCTATCTGGGCGACTGAGAGGTTGGTGCGGGCAAGCGCCTCGCCAACCCGGTCAGGCCCGGAAGGGAGCAGCCGTAACGAGCCCCGCTTGGGTCGTTTTCCAACCTCTCACCCGATCCCGCGGCCCTGTTGCGGGAGCTGTTCATCCGGACGGCCCGGCACGCCTCAAGCCTCTTTCGCCCAAGCAAGCTGTGCCTGCGTTTCCACCGCGCCGGGATGGATCGCGCGCAGCCGGGTCAGGGCGGCCTCGGGGGCCTCGCCCGCCTCGATCATCAGCCGCAGCGCGGCCATGCCGGCCCGGCCGCGCCCGCCGAGGCAATGCACCAGAACCCGGCCACCCCCTTGCAGGGCAGCCAGCGCCGCGTTGCTTGCCCGGTGCCAGGCCTCCCCGGCAGCGGCATCCGGAACGTCCATGTCCGCCACCGGCACATGGATCCAGCGCGTGCCCATGTCCTGCACGTCCGCACCCAGCGCCTCGGCGCCGTGGCCGCGCAGTTCGGACTCGGTGGCAAGGGTTACCACGAGGGCCGGCTGCCAGTCGTGCAAATGGGCCATGTCCTCGGCATAGTGCCCGCCGCGCCCCGGCAGCGGGGCAAGCGCCAGGATCCCGCCGGCCACCGGCAGCGCATGGATCACGAAGCCCGACACGGCGTTCCCTTTCCGTCACGCCCCCCGGCGCGTCTTCTGGCATCGCTGTCCTGCATGCGGCTCCCCCCGGTTCGCACCGCCCGACTATAGCCGCCCCGTGGGAAGGCTCAAACGGCGCAACCCTTTTTTGCCGCAATCTGTTTTCGGATGGGGCTGCAAAGCCGCACTTGCCGCCCTATACTCAGGCCATGTCAGACCCGCGCGAGGAACTCGCCGAAGAACGCACCGACTGGGCCGAGGACCGCACGATCCTGGCCAACGAGCGGACCTTCGCCAGCTGGGTGGGGGCCGGCATGGGCGCCGTTGGCGTGGCGCTGGCGCTGCGCGCCGTCTTCGGCGCGGTCGAACCTAAGTGGGCGGCCAAGGTGGTCGCCAGCACCTTCCTTGCGATCTCGCTGCTGATCTACTGGCTCGCCGCCTTCAAGGCACACAAGACGCACAAACGCCTGTCGTCGGGCGATGCCGAGGTCACGCCGACGCGCAATTTCCACCTGCTCGCCGGCGCGCTCACCCTGGGCACCCTCGCCGTCGGGGTCATCCTCTGGCGGCTCTAGAAGCGGTGGACGCCGCGCGGCCTTGGCCCTAGGCTCTGCCGGCAGCCGAATCCGAACAAAAGCACCCCATGTCCGATCCTCAAACCGCCTACCAGGTTCTCGCGCGCAAGTACCGGCCGGAAACCTTCGCCGATCTGGTGGGGCAGGACGCGATGGTGCGCACGCTCAAGAACGCCTTCGCCGCGGACCGCATCGCGCAGGCCTTCATCATGACGGGCATCCGCGGCACCGGCAAGACGACGACGGCGCGGATCATCGCCAAGGGCATGAACTGCATCGGCCCCGACGGCCAGGGCGGGCCCACCACGGATCCCTGCGGGGTCTGCGAACACTGCCGCGCCATCATGGAAAGCCGCCACGTCGACGTGATGGAGATGGACGCCGCCTCCAACACGGGCGTGGACAACATCCGCGACGCGGTGATCGATTCGGTGTCCTACGCGCCCTCCAGCGCGCGCTACAAGATCTACATCATCGACGAGATCCACATGCTCTCGACCCACGCCTTCAACGCGCTGTTGAAGACGCTGGAAGAGCCCCCGCCGCATGTGAAGTTCATCTTCGCCACCACCGAGATCCGCAAGGTCCCCGTCACCGTGCTGTCGCGGTGCCAACGGTTCGACCTGCGCCGGATCGAACCGGAGGAGATGATCGGCCTGCTGCGCCGCATCGCCGAAACCGAGGGCGCGCGGATCAGCGACGACGCGCTGGCCCTCATCACCCGCGCGGCCGAGGGATCGGCCCGCGACGCCACCTCGCTGCTGGACCAGGCGATCGCCCACGGCGCCGGCGAGACGGGGGCCGAGCAGGTCCGCGCCATGCTCGGTCTGGCGGACCGGGGGCGGGTGCTGGACCTTTTCGACATGATCATGAAGGGCGACGCCGCCGGGGCCCTGCACGAACTCTCCGCGCAATATGCCGAGGGGGCGGATCCGATGGCGGTCCTGCGCGATCTGGCCGAGGTCACGCACTGGATATCGGTGGTCAAGATCACGCCCGAGGCCGCCGAGGATCCCACCATCGGCCCCGACGAACGCGCCCGGGGCCAGGCCATGGCCGAGGCGCTTCCGATGCGGGTGCTCACGCGGATGTGGCAGATGCTGCTCAAGGCACTGGAAGAGGTGGCCGAGGCCCCGAACGCCATGATGGCGGCCGAGATGGCGATCATCCGCCTGACCCATGTGGCCGATCTGCCCAGCCCCGAGGACCTGGTGCGCAAGCTGCGCGATGCGCCCTCGTCCCCGCCGCCCGGTCCCGGCAACGGGGGCGGGCAGGCCGCCGCCCCGGCCGGCCAGGCGGGCGCGGCCGGGGTCGCCCCGCAGGCCGGCACGCCCGCGCCTGCGGGTCCAAGCGGCCCCCAGGGCCAGAGCACGGCCCGCGCCCCGCAGGCCGAGGCGGCGCTGGCGGCCTATCCCACCTTCGACCACGTGGTCGAACTGATCCGCGCCAACCGCGACGCCAAGCTGCTGATCGAGGTGGAGACCTGCCTGCGGCTCGCCGCCTACCGTCCGGGCCGGATCGAGGTCGAACCAACCGCCGACGCCCCGCAGGACCTTGCGCAACGGCTTGGCGCCGCGCTGCAACGCTGGACCGGCGCCCGCTGGGCCGTCACCCTGGTCAACGAGGGCGGCGGCGAGACGATCGCCGAGCGCCGCGACGCGGAACGCACCGCGCTGGAGGCCGAGGCCCGCGGGCATCCGCTTGTCCGGGCGGTCTTCGAGGCCTTTCCGCAGGCACGGATCCAAGACATCAGGACCCCGGACGACCAGGCCGCCGCCGCCGAGAACGCGGCGCTGCCCGAGGTGGAGGACGAATGGGACCCCTTCGAGGAGGATTGAGGCGCGCCACCGCTTGCCTGTCGCCTTCCGCGGCCCGATATGATTAACAGCAACGCGACGCCAGACCACGCGCGCGGGCCCGCCGCCCGCGCCGAGCAAGGAGTGAGAGAATGTTCAAGGGACTGGGCCAGCTGGGCGACATGGCCGGAATGATGAAGAAAGCCCAGGACATGCAGCAGCGCATGGCCGATCTGCAGGAAGAGATGCACAACATCGTCGTCGAGGGCGAGGCCGGCGCCGGCATGGTCAAGGCCACCTGCACCGCCAAGGGCGAGTTGAAATCGCTCGACATCGACCCATCGATCTTCAACTCCGAGGACAAGGAAGTGGCCGAGGATCTGATCCTGGCCGCCGTCAAGGACGCCCAGGCCAAGGCCCAGGACCGCGCACAGGAGGAAATGGGCAAGATCAGCGAGGAAATGGGCCTGCCCAAGGACATGAAGCTGCCATTCTGATCCCGCACTGCCCCCTTGCGCGCCCCGGCCGACTGCGGCGGCGCGCGGGTCGCGCCGCGCGGTGCCGCTCTGCCCGGAGTTCGCAATGTCCGCCACCCGCGACATCGACGCGCTGATCGAGATGATGGCCCGAATCCCCGGGCTGGGGCCGCGGTCCGCCCGGCGGGCGGTGCTGCACCTCATCTCCAAGCGTGACATGCAGCTCGCGCCGCTGGCCGAGCAGATGCGCCGCGTGGCCCAGACGGCGCGCGAATGCCTCAATTGCGGCAACATCGGAACCGACGAGATCTGCGCGATCTGCGCCGACGCGCGCCGGGCGAACGGCCAGATCTGCGTGGTCGAGGACGTGGCCGACCTCTGGGCGATGGAACGTGGCGCGGCCTTCAAGGGGCGGTATCACGTGCTCGGCGGCACGCTTTCGGCGCTCGACCAGGTCGGACCTGAGGATCTGCGCATCCCCCAGCTTGTGGACCGTGTCGCAGCCGAAGAGGTGTCCGAGGTCATCCTCGCGCTCAACGCCACCGTCGACGGCCAGACCACCGCCCATTACATCGCCGACCAGCTCGAGGGGCGCGTCGCGCTGACCTCGCTGGCCCAGGGCGTGCCGATCGGCGGCGAGCTCGACTACCTCGACGACGGCACGATCAGCGCTGCCCTGTCGGCGCGCAAGCAGCTCTGAGCCCGCAGGTCGGGCGGACAGGGCGCAGGCCCGCGGCGCTGCATCACGCCGGGTCCGCCGGTGCCGTGCGGATCCGGCGCGACCGCAGCACTGCGGCCGAGATCAGGGCCAGAGCGGCAGCCGCCAGAAAGCTTTCGGGCGTGCCGACCCGCGTCATCACGATGCCGGCGGCGGCCGGCCCCACGACCGATCCCGTGGCCACGGCCAGCAGGGCCGCGGTGAAGCTCCAGGCCGGCATCGCGGGGAACAGCCGCGCGCTCCAGAACGACAGCACCGCGCTGATCGTCATGACGCAGATACCCTGCAACCCCGCCGAGACGATGACCGCCGCCAGGATCCCGGGCACGAGCGCCACAAGCGCCAACGAAACGGCAGCGCACAGAAAGATCACCCGCAGCAGCAGCACAAGGCCCAGACGCCGCTCCAACGCCCCGGTGAACAGCCCCGTCAGGCCGAAAAGACCATAGGCCATGAACAGGACCGGGCCCACCGCATCGGGCGGCAGCACGGCCATCTTGCCCGACCGCACCACCCAGTCGGCGGCGAAGGAGATATAGATCGCCGCCGTCATGCCGAAGGCCCCCGCCGCAAGGCATAGCGGCAGCATGTCCCGGCTGAGCAGCGCACGGATGTCGCGGCCCTGTGCACCGAAACCGTCCCCGCCCGCCAGGGGGCGCAGGGCCGATGCCGCCACAAGGCCGGCCGCCACGCCGACCCCGGCGAAAAGCGCCCAGACCGCCCGCCAGCCCACCCCGGTAAAGGCCGCCGCCAGGGCAAGCGCGCCTGCCAGCGCCACGCCCACGGTGGTACCGGTGCTGACCGTCGACAGAACGCCGGGCCGCGCGGGCGCGGGCACCAGCCGGTTGCTGGCGTTGTTGAAGGGCGACCAGGAAAGCCCGGCACTGGATCCGGCCAGAACGACACCGGCGGCCAGCATGCCCGTGCTCTGCGCTCCCGCCACCAGCGCCATGCCGGCCACGGCCAGCATGGCCGCCAGAACCACCGGCGCGCGCGGGCCGGTTCGCGCGGTCATCGCCCCCGCAAGGACGACCGTCAGAACGAAGGCGAAGAACGCGCCGCTGGCGATCAGCCCGGCGGTCTCGGACGACAGCGCAAAGCTTTCGCGGAACTGCGGCAGGAACAGGCCGAACCCCATGCGGGCCGGCCCGTAGGTGACGCTCGTGGACAGAAAACCCGTCAGCGCCAGGCGTGTCTGTTGCTGCAAGACGCCCCCCGCATGTTGCCTGTGCACCCTTTGGTAACGCAGCAGCGCGGCCGGCGGTTCCACGGCGGGGCAGGCGGGGCCAAGCGAAGCCGCCGCGAGGCAAACGCCGCGCGGGCCCGGGGTGTCAGCCGCGCGAGGTCTCGTCTTCTTCGTCGTCCTCGTCGCTGTCGTCCGGCAGGTTGAAGAAGCTGTCGGCGTCGACCTCCTCGGGATCGGGCCGGGACGTTTCCGGTTCCTCGCCGCCCAGGCTGAAGGTTTCCAGCCCCTCGATGGCGCTGGGGATCTTCGGCTCGGCCTCGGCCTCCAGGCTCTGCTCGGTGTCCAGCAGCTTGCGGCGCTCGTCGTCGCCCATGGCCTCGCCTTCCTGGGCCCGCTTGGCCGCGGCCTTCTGCACGGCGGCATCCAGTTCGGTCTGCTTGCACAGGCCCAGCGCCACCGGATCGACCGGCTGCATGTTCGAGATGTTCCAGTGCGTGCGGTTGCGCACCGACTGGATCGTCGGCTTGGTCGTGCCCACCAGCTTGGCGATCTGGGAATCGGCCAGTTCGGGGTGGAACTTCACCAGCCACAGGATCGCATTGGGGCGGTCCTGCCGCTTGCTCAGCGGCGTGTAGCGCGGACCGCGCCGCTTCTCCTCGCCGACGGCGGCGGGGTTGTGCTTGAGCTTGAGCTTGTGCAGCGGATCGGCCTCGGCCCTGTCGATCTCCTCCTGCGTAAGCTGGTTGTTGGCCACGGGGTCGAACCCCTTCACGCCCGCGGCCACGTCGCCGTCGGCGATGCCCTGCACTTCCAGCTCGTGCAGCCCGCAGAAATCGGCGATCTGCTTGAAGCTGATCGTGGTGTTGTCCACCAGCCAGACGGCGGTGGCCTTGGCCATGATCGGTTTTGCCATTTGTCCCGGTCTCCTTAACGCATATCTTTCCCGTCGCCTGAATCGGCTGTTCCGGTCGAGGTCCGAAACGGGGTCCATTGTCGGGGAACTCGCGGCGTATATAGTGGCCACGTCCGGAAAATGAAAGCCCCAAGAATGCGCGCGCTACCGCTGATCCTCGCCCTTGGCCTGATGCTGTTCGCGCCGCGGCCGGCCGCGGCGGACCGCGCGGGCGATTTCGCCTATTACGTGCTCAGCCTCAGCTGGTCCCCGACATGGTGCGCGCTCGAAGGGCGGTCGCGGGGCGCCGCGCAGTGCGCGCCCGGCGCCGGACACGGCTGGGTGCTGCACGGCCTCTGGCCGCAGCACAGGCGCGGCTGGCCGGCCTACTGCGACACCCCGCACCGGGCCCCGTCCCGCGCGATGGTCCGGGGCATGGCCGACATCATGGGCAGCACCACGCTGGCCCGGCATCAGTGGCGAAAGCACGGCACCTGCTCGGGTCTTTCGGCGCGGGCCTATTTCGACCTCTCGCGCCGCGCCTACGCGGCCGTGGTCCGGCCGGCCGTCCTGCGCAAGCTCGACAGCCCCGTGACCCTGCCCGCCGCGGTGGTCGAGGCCGCCTTCCTGCGCGCCAACCCCGGCTGGCAGGCCGCGATGCTGACCACCACCTGCCGGCGGGGCCGCATACAGGAGGCGCGGCTGTGCCTGACGAAAGACCTGGCGCCCCGCCCCTGCGGGCCCGACGTCGCGCGGGACTGCGCGTTGCAGGACGCGCTTCTCGCCCCGGTGCGATAGGCCCCTACCAGACCAGCCGCCCAAGCAAGACGACCACCACGACGGGCACCAGCAGCGCGTGCAGGACATGATCGAACCAGTTGCTGCTGCCCCACCCGGCGACCCAGGCCGCCTGCCCGGCCACCGCCACGAACGGCAGGAAAAGGTTGCCCCGCCAGGCCCCGTAGGCGCAGATCGCCAGCACCATCACCGCGACCGCGCCGGGCGCATAGCCCAGCCGGTATAGGTTGATCGGCAGCACCCCGAAGGCGGCGGCAAGGAATCCGACATGGGCCACCAGGAAAACCGCCAGTTCCGCCGTCGCGAAGGGCTGCACCGGCACGCCCAGCCGGGCCCCAGCATGGCGCAGGGCCAGGGCCGGCAGCATCACGCCAAGGGGCGCCAGCACCGCCACCACCCCGCGCAGCACCAGGGTATCGCGGGCCAGCACCACGGCCGCGAACCCCGCCACCGCGCCCAGGGCCGCGGCCGTCGGCGCCGGCAGGCCCAGCCCGGCCAGGGCAAAGACCGTCCAGGCCAGCACGATCGCGACCGAGCCCCAGGCCAGCACCCCCGTCATTGCGCCGCCACCCAGGCATCGTTGAACACCCAGGCGCGGATGCCGCGCTTGTTGTCCGTGGAATAGCTCAGCAGGATCTCGCCCCGTGGCAGTCGCCGCAGCATCGGGTAACGCGCCGCGCCGCCATCGTCTTCCAGCGTGACAAGGCGGCGCCAGCTTTCGCCCTCATCCGCCGAAACCGCCAGGTGCAGGCCCTCGCCGCTGCCGGGCAGCCGGTTCATCGCCATCAGGATGCGCCCCTCTCCCAGCGGCAGGGCCGCCACCGGGGCGGAGGGATGCGCGACATCCGTGGCCACGGCCCGCGACCAGCTCTGCCCGCCGTCGGCGGTGCGGCTGACCAGAAGCTTTCCGCTATCCCCGAAATCGCGCAGGAAGGCGACCGCGCGCTGCGCGTCCAGCGGCACCACCATCGGCTGGATGGGTTTGAGCGCCGCCTGCCCCAGCATCCGCCGCGCATCGCGCACCCGGCCCCGGGGCCCGAATCGCACCAGCACGCCATGCATCGCGCCCATCTCGAAATAGGCGGGCAGCGCCCGGCTGCCGTCGGCGTAGTCCACCATCGGGGACTTCACCAGATGCGACCGGTTGAGGAAGGGCGACAGGTTCAGCTTCCGCGCCCGGACGGGCCCGCCTCCGTCCAGCCGCACATCGGCGACCGAGGCCATGGCCCAGCCCCCCAGCGAGACCACGGTCGCGAACAGCCCCGCCTGCGCGGCTTCGTTTTCCACCGTGTTGCCCAGGGTCACGACCAGCTGCCGCGGCACCATCGCCGCGCCCAGGTTCCCGCGGGTGACCAGCGGCGCGGGCTGGTCATGGCGCCAGCCCCCGCCACCGCGCGTGAAACGGGCGGCGTGGATGTCCACGTCCGCCTGCGCCTCCTGCGATCCCTCGAACCAGGCCAGCGAGAATCCCGCCTCGTGCATCAGGATCGCCGGGGAATGCGCCTGCCCTGTCGTTGGACGGTAGTCGAAAACCTTCTCCAGCCGCGGCGCGCCCCGCGCCGCGACGGCCTCGGGCACCGCGAAGCGCCACGCCGGCGGCTCGTCGCGCCACAACGCGTACCCGCTCAGCCCGAGGCTGAGCAGGACAAGCCCCAGGATCGCCAGTTGAGCCGCCCCCACGGCCCTAGGCCACCTTCAACACGATCTTGCCGATATGCGCGCTGCTTTCCATGCGTGCATGAGCCTGCGCGGCCTCGGCCAGATCGAACTCGGAATCCATGACCGGCCCCACGCGGCCCGCGTCCAGCAGCGGCCAGACATGTTCGTGCAGAGCCTCGGCGATGCGCGCCTTGGCCAGATCGCTCTGCGGCCGCAGGGTCGCGCCGGTGAGCGTCAGCCGCCGCACCATCACCTGCGCGAAGTTCAGTTCCGCCTTGGGCCCCTGCAGGAAGGCAATCATCACCAGCCGGCCTTCCTCGGTCAGCGACTTGACGTTGCGCGGGATGTAGTCGCCGCCCACCATGTCCAGGATCAGGTGGGCCCCGCCCTCGGCCCGCAGCACCGAGACGAAATCCTCGGTCCTGTAGTTGATCGCGCGTTCCGCGCCCAGATCGGCGCATGTCGCGCATTTCTCCTCGGACCCGGCGGTGGTGAAGACCCGCGCGCCGAAGGCCCGGGCCAGTTGGATCGCCGTGGTCCCGATGCCCGAGGATCCCCCGTGCACCAGGAACCGCTCGCCCGCCACCAGCCCGCCGCGCATGAAAACGTTCGACCAGACGGTGAAGAAGGTCTCGGGCAGGCAGGCCGCCTCGCGCAGCGCCATCCCTTGCGGCACGGGCAGGCAATGCGCGGCCGGGGTGGCCACGTATTCGGCGTAACCCCCCCCGGGCAGCAGCGCGCAGACCGGATCGCCGCGCCTGACCCCGGTGACGCCCTCGCCAAGCGCCACGACCTCGCCCGCGCCCTCCAGGCCCGGCAGGTCGCTGGCAGTGGGGGGCGGATCATAGGCCCCGGCCCGCTGAAGCGCGTCGGGACGGTTGACCCCGGCATAGGCCAGCCGGATCACGACCTCGCCGGCGCGGGGCTCGGGCCGGGGGCGGGTGGTCGGCGCCAGAACCTCGGGGCCGCCGGGCTCGGTGATCTCCACGGCGTTCATCGTCTCGGCCATCGCGTTGCTCCTATCGACCGTCCTGCCAGCGCCCCGGCATGCCCGTCTGCTGGCGGCGCCCGGTGGGCGGGCGGACCTGGCGCAGCACCTTCAGCGGCCCGGCCATCAGGGTGCCGATCACCGGCGCGTCCTGCGCCCGGGCCTTGAGTTTCTCGAATCGCATCACCTCGTCGATGCGCCGGTCCAGGAAGTCCCAGGTCGCCCGGTAGCCCGGGCTGTCATCGCCCAGCCAGTAAAGCACCGTGGCGCTGTAGACCCCGGCCAGCGTGGCGCGCTTGGTGTACCAGTTGTAATCGTCGGCCGTGTCGCCCAGGGCCGTCCAGATCCGGTCACAGGTCGTCCAGACCGCGCGCGCCCCGTCGGCGGCATGCTGCGGCAGCGAAAACAGGGTCACGCCGCGGCGCACGAGCTCCTTGTCATCGACGGCTTCCAGCCGGTAGCGGATGGCGGCCGCGATCTTGTCGCGCATCCGCATGTCTTCCATGTGCTCGGTCTCGATGCGCGCCAGCATGGCATGGTCGCCCTCCTCGTGGTAGGCCAGCGCCAGATCCACCGCCCCCCGGGGGCAGGCGGCCTTGGCAAGGCCCGGGTCGATCCCGGCATCCTGCATCGCGGCCCGGAAGGCCGCCTCGCTCCAGCCGTCGAAGGGCACATGGGCCTTGGCCGCTTGCAGAAGGGCGTCCTTGACGTCGGTCTCGGTCATTGCGGCTCTCCTTTCCGGTCCGCCGGTCTGGACAACGGGCGAACGCCTTGCTATATCACCGGTTCCTGCACAGACATGCAACTTTAACTTAGGAAGGTGGTGACACCATATGCAGGTTAGTGTTCGCGACAACAATGTCGATCAGGCGCTTCGTGCCCTGAAGAAGAAGCTGCAGCGCGAGGGCGTTTTCCGCGAAATGAAGCTCAAGCAGCATTTCGAGAAACCGTCCGAAAAGAAGGCGCGCGAAAAGGCCGAGGCGATCCGCCGGGCCCGCAAGCTCGCGCGCAAGAAAGCGCAGCGCGAAGGCCTTCTCTGAGTCTGCGCCGCAGCTTGGAACACTGAAATCGGACGACCCCCGGGCGACACGCTTCGGGGGTTTGTCGTTTCCGGGGCAGACCGGCCCGCGACCTGTCGCTGCCGCCGTCCCTGCGGGCTTGCCTCCCGTCGGCGCCTAGGGTACCGCCACATCCTGAAATCCCAGTGACAGGACGCGCCCATGCCCCGCCTCAGCCCCGTCGATCAACTCCTTTTCGGACTGGCCTACGCCAGCCTCTTCTTTTCGGTGCTGTATTATCTGACCGGCTTCGCGCAGCCCTTCGCGGAAGGCTTCGCCGCCGAGGACGGACCCGTGGAATGGAGCACGGCGCTCTTCCTGCTGGGCGCCTCGGGCGTGCTGGTCTGGCAGGCCGCCCGCCTTGCCGGGCGCCGGGCCTTCGGGGCGACGGCGCTGGTGGCGTTCTACGCGCTGCTGTTCTTCTTCGCCGCGGGCGAGGAGATTTCCTGGGGCCAGCGCGTGTTCGGCTGGGAAACGACCGAGTTCTTCCGCGAACACAACTATCAGCGCGAAACGAACCTGCACAACCTGGTGGTCGGCGAACAGCAGCTGGCCAAGACGCTGTTCGGATCGGTCCTGACGGTCGTCCTGCTGCTCTATCTGGTGGTGCTGCCGCTGCTCTACCCGCGGGTGCCGGTCCTGGCGCGGCTGACCGACACGCTGGCGGTGCCGCTGCCGGGCCTGCGCCACGCCGGCATCGCCTTCGGCGCCAGCCTTCTGATCGCGGTGATCGACCTGCCCCGGAAATGGGAGGTCTATGAATTCGTCTTCAGCGTGATCGCGCTGTCGATCTTCTGGGCCCCGGCGAACCGCGGCCGGTTCGACAAGGGCTGAGCCCCGGGGCGGGCTCAGATGATCTCGTCCTCGTCGAACAGCGGCTCGGCCTCCATCTGGGCACTCACCCGCTCGGCCGCCGCATCGGGGCGGGAGGTCTCGGCCACATGGAACAGCGCATCGCCCTCGTAGACCACCGGCATGTTCGTGCGCCCGATCAGGATACCGGTGTGATCGGCGACGACTTCGGTCTCGATCTCGCCGAAGGGGTCCGAGACCGCGCCCAGCACCGTGCCGGGCGACACCACGTCGCCGATGGCCAGGAACCCCCGGAACAGCCCGCCCACCGGCGCACGGTACCAGCTCGATCCGCTGCACTCCACCGATTGCGCCCGGTGCCGTGGCAGGTGCTTCTTCGCGATCATGCCCAGATGATGCATGACCCGCAGGATCCCGGTCACCCCCGCCCGCGCGGCCAGTTCGTCAAAACGCATGCCCTCGCCGCCCTCGTACAGCAGCACGTCAACGCCGGCCTCCTCGGCCGCCATGCGCAGCGACCCCTCGCGCAGTTTCGACGTCATCATCACCGGCGCCCCGAAGGCCCGGCCCAGGTCGTTCAGACGCGCGTTGTCGGGCGACAGGCGGATCTGGGGCAGGTTGGTGCGGTGGATCGCCGCAGAGTGCAGGTCGATGCCCACATCCGCACGCTGCACGACCTCGGTCATGAAGATATGCGCCAGCCGCGAGGCCATCGAGCCCTGCGACAGGCCCGGAAAGCAGCGGTTGAGATCCCGCCGGTCGGGCAGGTAGCGCGAATGGGTGAGAAAGCCGAAACTGTTCACGATCGGCACGGCCAGCAGCGTGCCGCGCATCGTCTTCAGCGCCTCCGCCTTGAGAAGCCGGCGGACGATCTCGACCCCGATCACCTCGTCGCCGTGGATCGCCGCCGAAACGAACAGCACCGGCCCGCGCTTGCGCCCGTGCACAACATTCACCGACAGGTGCACCGGGGTGTGATCCGACAACATGCTGACGGGCACATCGACCGTCTGCCGCGTGCCCGGGGCCACGCATGTTCCGTTGATCTCGAACGCTTTTCGACTGCGACTGGTCATGCCGTCATCCTTTCCGTCAAGGCGGGGATACGCCAGTTCGCGAGGCCTGTCCATGTGCAGGGTCCGGAGCGCTGAGGCACGTCGTCCGCGCAACGAAAAAGGCCCCGCGCGGCGCGCGGGGCCTCTGGATTTCGGCGGCCGCCGGCCTCAGACCGGCGCCTTCGTCTTGCGCAGGTAGGGCAGAACGACCTCGTATTCGCCGAACTTCTCCTTGGCCTCGGCATCGCTGACCGTCGGGGGGATGATGACATCCTGGCCCACGGTCCAGTCGGCCGGAGTGGCCACGCCCTTGGAGGCGGTCTGCAGGCCGTCGAGCGCGCGCAGCACTTCGGCGAAATTGCGCCCCACGTTCATCGGGTAGGTCATCGACAGTTTCAGCTGCTTGTCCGGGCCGATGATGAAGACGGCGCGCACCGTGGCACTGTCGGCCGGGGTGCGGCCGTCGGGCAGGTAGGCGTCGGCCGGCAGCATGTCGAAGGCCTTGGACACCTCCAGCCCCTCGTCGGCGATGATGGGAAAGCCCGCCGGCGCGCCGCAGACATGCTCGATGTCCTTCTTCCACTGCTTGTGATCGTCAACGCTGTCCACGCTGACGCCGATCACCTTCGTGCCGCGCTTTTCCCATTCGTCGGCCAGGCGCGCGACGGCGCCGAACTCGGTGGTGCAGACGGGGGTGAAATCCTTGGGATGCGAAAACAGGATCGCCCAGCTGTCACCGATCCAGTCATGCAGATCGAAGGTGCCCTGGTCGGTCTCCACGGTGAGGTTCGGGATCGTGTCGTTGATGCGCAGTCCCATGCGTGTATCCTTTCCGGTTGCAGTTTGACGCGTTTCGGAATTTGATCAAATTCCGGCAGTTCTCTTGACGTCCGATCTTGCGGGTCGGCGATTGCGGTGCCACTGTGCCGCCGAATCTACGGAGGTCAACCATGATCGAGAAACGCAACTTCTACATAGGCGGCGAATGGGTGCAACCCAAGGACGGCCGCGATCACAACGTGATCGACCCCTCCACCGAGGAGCCCTGCGCGGTCATCAGCCTCGGCGGACCGGCCGACACCGACGCCGCCGTGGCGGCCGCGCGTGCCGCCTTCCCCGACTGGATGCGCACCTCGAAGGAGGAGCGCCTGGCACTGATCGAGAAGCTCTACGAGATCTACAAATCCCGCGGCGAGGACATGGCCCGGGCGATCAGCCTGGAGATGGGCGCGCCCATCGACCTTGCCCGCAAGCAGCAGGTCGGCGCCGGCATCGGCCACATGAAGGCCTTCATGAAGGTCGGCCGCGAGTTCGAGTTCATCCAGCCCCTGGGCGATCACGCGCCCAACGACCGGATCGTGCACGAACCCATCGGCGTGGTGGGCATGATCACGCCCTGGAACTGGCCGATGAACCAGATCACGCTCAAGGTCATCGCCGGGATCGTCGCCGGCTGCACGATGGTGCTCAAGCCGTCGGAGGAAAGCCCGCTCAACGCCATGCTCTTCGCCGAGATGCTGGACGCGGCCGGCGTGCCGCCGGGGGTGTTCAACCTGGTGAACGGCGATGGCGCCGGGGTCGGCTCGCAGATGTCCGAGCACCCGGATATCGACATGATCTCTTTCACCGGCTCCAGCCGCGCGGGCAAGCTGATCTCCAAGACCGCCGCCGAGTCGCTGAAGCGTGTCAGCCTGGAACTGGGCGGCAAGGGGGCCAACCTGATCTTCGCCGATGCCGACGACGAGGCCGTGCGCCGGGGCGTGGCGCACTGCATGAACAACTCCGGGCAATCCTGCAACGCGCCCACCCGGATGCTGGTCCAGCGCGAGGTCTACGACAAGGCCGTGGAAACCGCCGCCGAGGCGGCGGAGAATACACGCGTCGCCTCTGCCCACGAAGAGGGGCCGCACATGGGCCCCGTGGTCAACGAGGTGCAGTTCGACAAGATCCAGGACCTCATCCAGACCGGCATCGACGAGGGCGCCAAGCTGGTCGCCGGCGGCACCGGCCGGCCCGAGGGGCTCAACCGGGGCTACTTCGTGCGTCCCACCGTCTTCGCGGATGTCTCCAACGACATGACGATCGCGCGCGAAGAGATCTTCGGCCCGGTCCTGTCGATCATCCCCTTCGACTCCGAGGAAGAGGGCATCGCGATCGCCAACGATACCCCCTACGGGCTGACCAACTACGTCCAGACGCAGGACGGCGCCCGCGCCAACCGGGTTGCCCTGGCCCTGCGCTCGGGCATGGTCGAGATGAACGGCCAGCCCCGCGGCCTCGGCGCGCCCTTCGGCGGCATGAAGCAGTCGGGCAACGGCCGCGAGGGCGGCAAGTGGGGCATCGAGGACTTCCTCGAGGTCAAGGCCGTCTCGGGCTGGACGCCAGGCGCCTGACGGTCCGATGCGGATCCGCGCCTACGTTCTGCACTTGGAGCGGGCCACGGCCCGCCGCGCCAATGCGGACAGGCTACTTGAAACCTGCGGGCTGGAGGGAGAAATCTGGCCCGCAGTGGACGGGACAGCGATGTCCCAAGACGAGCGCTCCGCTGTAATATGCCCACGGCTATTTCAGCCGGAATATCCCTTTCCTCTGAACGCAGGCGAAATCGGTTGCTTCTTGAGTCATCGGCAAATCTGGGCTGACATCTTGAACAAAGAACTAGATGCGGCGCTGATCTTGGAAGACGATATTAAAATAATTGAAAGCGAATTCTCTTCAGCTGTCCAACTAGCTTCAATTCACATAGAATCCCTTGGATTTATTAAATTCAAATCACACCCTCCGAAAGCAAAATACCAAGTTCTTGATCATCTATCGACGGCAAATCTTGTGAAATCTCGGGAGCCCGGATTAGGTGCGACTGCTCAAATGGTAAGCTCTAAAGCTGCAAAGCAGTTGCTTGAACGCTCTGTAGTAATTGATCGCCCAGTCGATACATTCGTACAGAGTTATTGGTACACAGGCTTACAACCCTGTGTCATTTATCCTTCCGGAGTTTACCATTGTGATCACAAAGTGGGAGGAACGACAATACAGCACTCCCCCGAAAACCTTATTCAAAAAATAAGGCGTGAAATAAAACGAACTATTTATCGTCGAAAGGTCAGGATTTTATCGAATCGTGAGTAAGATAGCTTGGCGCACAATTTAAGCATAAGAAAGAAAAAGATATGATCGTGTCTCGACTAATGGGCGGTCTAGGCAACCAGCTCTTTCAATATGCGGCTGGTAGAGCATTAGCGAAAGCTAACAACGAACTGCTCGCATTGGACACTCGTTATGTTGAGGAAAATGGGCTGGAACATTTTTCGCATGCGTATTTGTCTCCTCCTAAGCATCTTCCGCCGTCGAAAAACTCCAATCCAATAAAGTATTGGGCATGGCGTCATTTGGGATTTGGCATACCTCTTTTTCGAGAAAGCGGGCGTAAGTATGACGCCAATCTATTCAATTGCCCTGAAGGAACTTACATTCAAGGCTACTGGCATAGCTACAAATATGCAGAAAAAGTTAAGAGTGAACTTGAAAAAGAATTGATGCTCACAACACCCCTCGATAACGTCAATAAGAAAATGGCTGATACAATCAAGGAGAATGACAACGCGGTGTCCCTACATATTCGCCGCGGTGATTACCTCTCTTTTGGAATTTTTAACTTATTGGATATGGAATATTATAAAGAGGCAATCTATGAAATATGCCAACGCACCTCAAAACCCATAACTTGTTTCGTATTTTCCAACGATATTTCTTGGGCAAGGGATAATCTTAATATTGAATGTGATACAGTATATGTTGATATCAACGGTGCAGACAAAGGTCACTTGGACTTACATCTGATGTCATTGTGCTCTCATAATGTCATTGCGAACTCTACTTTTTCATGGTGGGGCGCGTGGTTAAATCAGAATCCTAATAAATTAGTAATAACGCCAAAGAAATGGTTTAACCAAAATTCTTTAGAGCATGATGATATCTGCCCGCCGTCTTGGCAGCGGCTCTAACGCCGCTTTCCCCCGTGCCTGAAAACCACTAAGACAGCGCCATGACGGTCACCCCGGATATCGCCAAGGCTCGTTTCCTTCCGCAAACCGTGCACAAGCGCGATATCTTCTCCGAAACCATTTCCGGCACGCTTGACGGACACCCCGATTTCCCGGTGGTCCTGCGCAAACTCGACACCGTGCCGGTTTACGCCAAGCCTATCGCGTGGGCCCTCGCCCGGAAGGAGATCCGCGCGTTACGCGCCGTGCAAGGCATAGAAGGCTGCCCCCTTCTGTTACGCGTCGACAAAACCGGCCTCCTGCGGAGTTGGACCAAAGGCACTCCGCTGCAACTGGCAAAACCCACCGATCCCGAATGGTATCGCGATGCCAAGCGTTTGTTGCGCGAAATGCGCCGCGCCGGTGTCACACACAACGACATCGCCAAGCCGCAGAACTGGCTGGTCACGCCCGAGGGCCGCGCGGCGGTGATCGATTTCCAGCTGGCCTCGGTCCACCGCCGGCGGGGGCGGCTCTTTCGGCTCATGGCGCGCGAGGATCTGCGCCACCTGCTCAAGCAGAAGCGCGCCTATGCCGCGCACCTTCTCACCCCGGCCGAGCGGCGGATGCTGGCGCACAAGGCCTGGCCCGCCCGGGTCTGGATGGCCACGGGCAAACGGGCCTACAACTTCGTCACCCGCCGGCTCATGAACTGGTCCGACAGCGAGGGCACCGAGGACCGCATCGCCCGCGAGGGCCCGGCCCTGCGCCGCGCCCTGCTGGCCGCGCCGGGGATCGCCGACGTGGCGCTGTGCACCTACGCCCGCCCCGCCAAGGGCGTGGGCCTCTATGCCTTCGTCGAAACCGACCTGCCGGCCGAGACGGTGCGCGCCCATGCGCCGGCCCCGGGCCCCGACCTCATACAGCCCGTTCCCGCCCTGCCGCGTCACGCCGATGGCAGCGTGCGGCTCGATGCGCTGGACCTGGTGGCGGCCAACCGCCTGGACGAACTCGACCGCCTGCAGCAGGCCGATCCGGCCCTCGCCGAAACGCTTGCCCCCATCGTGGCGGGGCGCTGCAACCTCACCGACCGGGTCTTCAAGCGCTGAGGCGTCAGAACGGCGCTGTGGCGCGAAACCGGATGCCCGCCCCGCCATCGGGATGGCGCAGGCGCAACTCCTCGGCATGCAGCATCATCCGGGGGGCCTCCGCCGCCGCGCCCTCCGCGTAAAGCGGATCGCCCAGGATCGGATGGCCCAGGGCCCGCATGTGCACGCGCAGCTGATGGCTGCGCCCGGTGCGCGGCATCAGCTTCACCCGGCTTTCCCCGGCGCCGCGGCGCTGCACGCGCCAGTCGGTCACCGCCGCCTTCCCCGTTTCGTGGCAGACCTTCTGCCGCGGCCGGTTGGGCCAGTCCACGATCAGGGGCAGGTCCACGCTGCCGGCCTTCGGCTCCAGGTGCCCCTGCACCCGGGCCACGTAGGTCTTCCTGACCTGCCGCTTCTCGAACTGAAGCCCCAGGTGGCGCTGCGCGTGCGGGCTCAGGGCAAAGACCATCACGCCCGACGTATCACGATCCAGCCGATGCACCAGAAGGGCGGTGGGAAAGGCCGCCTGTACCCGCGCCAGCAGACAGTCGGCCAGTTCCGGCCCCTTGCCCGGCACGGACAAGAGGCCCGCGGGCTTGTCCACGGCCAGCACTTCGTGATCGGCGTGAAGCACCGCAAGCGGCGTGTCGGGCGGGGCATAGTCTGACATGCCCGCCCGATAGCGCAATCCCGCCCCGAAGGCCACGCCCCGGGCCGTCATCCTGCCCCGAATTGCCCGCCGGCGCCCGCCGAGGACGAGACCGCAGGTCGAGGACGAGAGATCATGCGCGCGGCCCTTGGGCCGCGCACCGCGTCGGGGCCCGCCCGCGCTCAGACGATCCGGTGGCCGGCGGCGACCAGCCGGCTGGCCAGTTCCGCGATATGATCGGGGCCCACCTCGCAACAGCCACCGACGATGGTGGCGCCCTGGTCCACCCAGCCCATGGCGAAATCGGCGTAGGCTGCGGGCGTCAGATCCGTGCGCGCCTGCAGCGCGTCCACCGTGGGCGCCTCGGTCAGGAAGCCGTCGGTGATCCGGGTGAATCCGTTGGCATAGGCCCCGAAGGGCAGGCCGAAGCCCTTGACGTCCGCCAGCGCGTCCGAGATCGCCTCGGGCCGGGAACAGTTGACCAGCACCGCCTCCGGCGCATGCCGCATCACCACCGGCGCCAGTTCGGCCACGGCCTCGCCCGAACGCAGGCGCGATCCGCTGTCGTCATCCACCGTCACCGCCAGCCAGACCGGCACGCCGTGCCCCGTCGCCGCCTGCAACGCGCCCTCGGCCTGCTCGACCGACGACATGGTCTCGATCAGGAACAGATCGACGTTGTCCTGCATCAGGCGCACCGGCTCCGCATACATCTCCGCCGCCTCGCCCGGGGCGGGGCAGACGTCCGGCCGGTAAGAGGCGATGAGCGGGCCCAGCGCCCCGGCGACGCGGCCGGCGCCGTTGGCGTCGCGCGCATCGCGGGCCGCCTGCACGGCCACGTCGGTCAGCGCCCCCATCTTGTCCTCCAGCCCGACCCGCTTCAGCCGGTCGCGCAGCACCGCGTAGGTATTGGTGGTCGCCACGGTGGCGCCGGCGGCGAAATAGGCGTCGTGGACGGCGCGCACCAGCTCGGGGTGCTCGATCATCACCTGCGTGGACCATAGCGGCGTCGCCTTGTCGCCGGACCGCTTGACCAGTTCCTGCCCGATCGAGCCGTCCAGAAGCGTTATCTCGGTCATGTGGAAATCTCCGCGAACTTGCGTTTGTGGGGGACGATCCTCTTGGCCTCGCTCACCCCGTTGTCATGGGACGGGGTCGGCACCGGCCTGGCCTCCGGCGCGGCGCCAGCGCCCGGCACAACGGTCGAACTCCGCGTCCGGTTCCACCACCCGCGCCGGCCCGCGCACGCGCAGCCCCTTGCGCGTCCACTGGTCGATGACGTTGACCTTGGCCTCGGCGCGGTGACCGGAATGGCCCGTCTGCCCGGCGAGCGGATTTCGCCGAAGGCGATGGTCTCCGCGTCCAGCACCAGGAAGGTGCCCTTGGCACTGACCGCCGGGCGGGCCTCGGGCGTCACCGTGGCGACAAAGCCCGGCGGGAAGGGGGCGATCAGGTCGCGGGCATGGGCATTGAGCGTCATTCCTGCGCGCCCTCCCGGTGGGGGCCGGGCGGGATCAGCACCAGCTTGCCGGGGTATTTCTTGGCCATGAAATCCGCCTGCGCCTCGGCGATCCGTTCCAGCGGGTAACTGCGCGAGACGCGCGGGCGGATCGCGCCCGCGTTGATCGTCGCCACCAGCTCGGCAAAGACCTCCGCCGGCTGATAGGTGCAGCCGTGGAGGGTGATGTCGCGCAGGTAGATGCGGCGCAGATCGGCCTCGACGACGGGTCCGGCGATGGCGCCGGCGACGGCGTAGTGCCCGCCCGGCCTCAGCGCCTCTATCAAATCGGGCCAGACCTCGCCGGCCACCAGATCGATCACGCAGTCGTAGCGCCCCTCGGGCAGCGCCGCACCACGGGCGATGACCTCGTCCGCGCCGGCCGCCCGCACCGCCTCGGCCTTGTCCGGGGCGGCGATGCCGGCGACCCGCGCGCCCTTGCGCGCGGCCAGCTGAACGGCCGCCATCCCCACCCCGCCCGAGGCGCCGGTGACCAGCACCACCCTGCCCGCCCCGGCCCCGGCGCGGTGCAGCAGGTTGGCGGCGGTGCCGAAGGCACAGGGCATCGCCGCGATCTCCACGTCCGAAAGCGGCGAGGCGGTGACATCGTGAAGGTCGCTTTCCGCCAGCAGGCAGTATTCGGCGAAGGCCCCGTCGTATTCCGACCCGAGCGCGACGAAGCCCACGGGGTTGTCCTCGGTCGGGCGGGGCTGGTTGATGGGGCAGGTCACACGCCGGCCCGGGGCAAGCCCGTCCACCCCCGGCCCGGTCTCGACCACCCGGCCGCAAAGGTCCCCGCCCTGGATGCGCGGGAACGCCAGCGCCCCGCCCCAGCCGCCCGCTTCGACCTCGGTCTCGGCCTCGCCGGTGGCGCCGGTCACCTCCACCGCGTACCAGCCCGTGCGCGTGTTGATATCGGTGTTGTTGACGCCCGCCGCCAGCACCTGCACCAGCACCTCGCCGGGGCCGGGGCGCGGCACGGGGATGTCCGCGCGCCACTCCAGCATCTCCGGGCCGCCGTGCCCGGTCAGATGGACACCGCACATCGTTTCGGGAATCATCGGCTCCTCCCTTCCGGTCGCACGCCGCTAGCGGTCCTGCTGCGGCAGGCCGTCGGCGATGTCGTAATAGTCGCCCTTGCAACTCACCCAGACATGCCGGTCCAGCCGCAGGCCCGTGGGCGCATCGAGCGATCCCATGGCCACCATGATCGTTCCGCCGGAGTCAGGCTTCCAGAACAGGGTCGATCCGCAGATCCGGCAGAAGCCGCGGCTGGCGATGTCCGAGGCGCGATACCAGGCCAGCCCCGCCTGCCGGCGCCAGGTCAGCTCCGTCTCGGCCACCCCGGTCGCGGCGAAGGCATGGCCGGACTGGCGCCGGCACTGTTCGCAATGGCAGGCGATGGGCGCGCAGGCCGGGCCGTCGAAGGCGAAGGCCACCGCGCCGCACAGGCATGATCCCGTCTGCATCCGTCTTCCCCGCGCGTTACGGGCGCGGCCCGGCCGCACCCCCCTCACGGTGGCCCATTCTGGCGCGGGATCAAGGGATTCCTCACGCCGCGGCGCGGCGACGGCGGCTCAGGCCGGGGCGCAGGGGGCGAAGACCTCGGCCAGGATGGCCTTCAGCGCCTCGGCATCGCGATCGGTAAAGGCCGCCGGGCGGTCGCTGTCGATATCCAGAACGCCCAGCAACGCGCCGCGCGCGTTCACCACCGGCACCACCAGTTCCGAGCGGGTGCTGGCCGAACAGGCGATATGGTCCGCGACGGTCTCCACGTCGTCCACCCGCTGCACCTCGCGCCAGCGCGCCGCCGCCCCGCAGACCCCGCGCGCGAAGGGAATCACCAGGCAGCCGTGCCCGCCCTGGTACGGCCCGATCTTCAGAAGCTCGGGCGCCACCACGCGGTAGAAACCGGTCCAGTCGAAGCGCGCGTCGGCATGGTGGAGTTCGCAGACCACCGTGGCCATCAGCGCGATGGTGTCGCTCTCGCCCTCGGTCAGGGCGGCGATGGTCCGGGCCGTGGCCGCGTAGTCGATCGTCACGGCGCTGTCCCCGGGCGGGCCGGGGGGCTTAGGCGCGCCGCCCCCGTCCGAATCAGACACGTTCGATGGCGATGGCCGTGCCCTCGCCCCCGCCGATGCAGATGGCGGCGACCCCGCGGCGCAGCTCCCGCTTCTCCAAGGCGTTGAGCAGGGTGACCATGATCCGCGCGCCGGAGGCCCCGATGGGATGGCCCAGCGCGCAGGCCCCGCCGTTGACGTTCACCTTCTCGCGCGGCAACCCCATCTCGCGCATGAAGGCCATGGGCACCACCGCGAAGGCCTCGTTGACCTCCCACAGGTCCACGTCCTCCACGGACCAGCCCAGCTTTTTCAACAGCTTCTGCGCCGCCGGCACCGGCGCCGTGGTGAACCAGCCCGGCGCCTGCGCGTGGCTGGCGTGGCCGAGGATACGGGCGCGGATACCCAACCCCTGCGCCTCGGCCGCCTCGCGCGAGGCCAGAACCAGCGCCGCCGCCCCGTCCGAGATCGACGAGGCGTTCGCCGGCGTCACCGTGCCGTCGGCGCGGAAGGCGGGCTTGAGCGAGGGGATCTTGTCGGGGCGCGCCTTGCCCGGCTGTTCGTCGGCCGCCACCGTCACGTCACCGCGCCGCGACGACAGGGTGACCGGCGCGATCTCGCCCTCGAAGTCGCCGGATTTCTGCGCGGCCAGCGCCGATTCGAGCGACTGGATGGCATATTCGTCCTGCGCCTCGCGCGTGAACTGGTAGGTCTCCGCGCAGTCCTCTGCGAAGGTGCCCATCAACCGGCCCTTGTCATAGGCGTCCTCCAGCCCGTCCAGGAACATGTGGTCGACAACCTGCGCATGGCCCAGGCGCGCGCCGCCACGCATTTTCGGCAGCAGGTAGGGCGCGCAGGACATGCTCTCCATGCCGCCCGTCACCACGGTCTCGACCTGGCCCAGCGCGACCTGGTCGAAGCCGGTCATCGCGGCCTTCATGCCCGAGCCGCACATCTTGTTCAGCGTGGTCGCGGGCACGTCTTCGCCCAGCCCGGCCGCGAACCCGGCCTGCCGCGCCGGCGCCTGCCCCTGCCCCGCCGGCAGGACGCAGCCCATCACGACCTCCTGAACCGTCTCGCAGCCCGCGGCCTCCAGCGCGGCCCGGATCGCCGCGCCACCCAGCACGGGGGCCTGCACCCCGTCGAAATCGCCCTGGAACCCGCCCATGGGCGTGCGCGCGGCCCCGGCAATCACCACCTCTTTCATCGCTCGTCCTCCTTGTCCTCGGTCCCGTGCATACCGAATGCTAAGGAATGCGGTCTAGCCTTTCTGGTATTACTACCTATCACGGGCAGGTTTTCATGGATCTCTCCAGCACTGCGCAGAACGACCACCTTATCGTCACCGTCAACGCGCCCCGAATCGATGCTGCCGCCGCGATCCAGTTCAAGGATGCCATGCGCCGGGTCACGGCCGAGGGGCCCGACCATGTGATCCTGGATCTCGGCCAGGTGGACTTCGTCGATTCCAGCGGCCTGGGCGCGATCGTCGCGGCAATGAAACAGATCGGCCCGGACCGCCGGCTGGATCTCGCCGCGCTCCGACCCGAGGTCGACAAGGTGTTCCGCCTGACACGGATGGACAGCGTCTTTGTCATTCACGACCGGGTCGAGCCCGCCGGCCCCGCCGATTGACCGGGCGCACGCCGTGTCCTCCCCCGGACCGCCCCCTGCCAGGCTCAGCATGGTATCGCCGGCCACCGACCTGGCGGTGCGCGCCATGCTGGCCGATCTGCGCCGCTGGCTGGCGGCACGGGCCGACGGCGCCCCGCTACACAGCGTCGAACTCGGGGTGGCCGAGGCGCTGAACAATATCACCGAACATGCCTATGCGGGCCAAGCCCCGGGGCCGGTGCATCTGCTGGCGGTGCTCCGCCCCGGCCGGCTCAAGGTGCGCCTGCAAGATCACGGCGCGCCCCTGCCCGGCCGCGTCGCCCCCAGCGGCGAGCGCCCGCCAACGGATCCCGCGCGCGACACCCTGCCCGAAGGCGGCTTCGGCTGGTTCCTGATTCGCGACCTGGCCAATGGCGTGGATTACCGGCGCGCCGGCGGGGTGAACCGGCTGATGCTGACCTTCTGCTGGCCGCCCGCCGGTGGCTGAGCGCATCGCCCAAAACTTGCCACGATCCCTTCGAAAAAGCGCCCGATTGGGGGGGCATACCTAGGCCTGTAGCTGCAATAGGCTTCCCTCGGCGTCGCGTTGTCAACAGCCCCCACCCAGTGCGCGGCGCCGAGGTCTTCTTTCCCCCGAAGCATTTGGCATTCCCCGCGCCCGGCGCTAGGCTGCGCCTCTCATAGGCACGACGTGAGGGACTCAATGCGCGACTTCCATCTTCCCGGCCGCTCGCCGGTTCTCGCCACCAACGGGCTTTGCGCCACCTCGCACCCGCTGGCCGCGCAGGCCGCGGTGGACATCCTCCGCCGCGGCGGCAATGCCATGGACGCCGCCATCGCGGGGGGCATGCTGCTGGGCCTTTGCGAACCGCACATGACCGGCATCGGCGGGGATTGCTTCGTGCTCCACTCCCGCCCCGGGTCCCCGGTTTCGGCCTTGAACGGATCGGGCCGCGCCCCGGCGGCGGCCGACGCCGCGGCGCTGCGCGCCAGGGGCCTGCAAGCCGTGCCGCCCCACGGCCCCGAGGCCGTGACCATCCCCGGCGCGGTCGCGGCCTTCTGTCACCTCTCCGAAACGCAGGGGCGCCTGGGGCTGGATGCGCTCCTCGCGCCGGCCATCCACTACGCCGAAGAGGGCGTGCCGGTGGCGCCGCGGGTGGCCTTCGACTGGCCGCGCGCCGGCCAGGCCCTACAGGGGCACGGCCGCACGCACTACAGTGACGGCGGCCGGCCGCTCACCACCGGCGAGGTCTTCCGCGCGCCCGGACAGGCCGAGGTGCTGCGCCGGATCGCCCGGGACGGGCGGGATGCCTTCTACACCGGCGAGGTGGCCGAGGACATGGTGGCCGCGCTCGCGGAAATGGGCGGGGGGCACACGGCGGCCGATTTCGCCGCCGCCGCCTGCGATCCGGCCACGCCGATCAGCGGGGACTACGCCGGCACGGAGCTGGTGGAGCATCCCCCCAACGGCCAGGGCGCCACGGCGATCCTGCTGCTCAACATCCTCAAGCATTTCGACCTCGCGGCGATGGATCCCTTCGGCGCCGCCCGCGCCCACATCGAGGCCGAGGCGACCAAGCTGGCCTATGACGCGCGCAACCGCCTGCTTGCCGATCCCGATCACACCACGCGGCTGGAGCACATGCTGGCCCCCGAGACGGCCGCGCGCCTCGCCGCGCTGATCGACCCGGACCACGCCATGGCCGCCCCCGCGCCGCTGACCGAGGCGGTGCACCGCGATACCGTCTACATCACCGTCGTGGACCGCGACCGCATGGCGGTCTCGCTGATCTACTCGATCTTCCACGGCTTCGGATCCGGCATCGCCAGCGAGAAATTCGGCATCCTGTTCCAGAACCGCGGCGCCGGCTTCACGCTGGAGCCCGGACACCCCAACGAGATGGCCGGCGGCAAACGGCCGATGCACACGATCATCCCGGCCATGCTGCGCGCGGAAGGGCGCGTGGCCATGCCCTTCGGCGTCATGGGCGGCGCCTACCAGCCCTGCGGGCACGCGCGGTTCGTGTCGAACCTGACCGATTTCGGCATGGATCCGCAGGCGGCCATCGACGCGCCGCGCTGCTTCGCCGATGGGGCGGAGCTGCGGGTGGAACGCGGCTACGCCGACAGCGTGCGCCGCGCGCTGGCCGACAAGGGGCACAGGATCGTCACCCCGGACGAGGCGATCGGCGGCGCCCAGGCCATCGCGATCCGCGACAACGGCGTTCTGGAAGGCGCCAGCGACGGGCGCAAGGACGGCTGCGCCCTGGGATACTAGCACGCAGGCGGCAATTGCCGGGGGCGCGGCGGCGCGCGCCCCGGTCAGTTCAACTGGAAATGCAGCGGGTAATGCCCGTCCTCGAAGGGACCGAAGAGGTCGGGAATATCGGGATGATCCACCGGTTCGCCCGAGTAATCGGCAACCAGGTTCTGCTCGCTGACATAGGCGATGTAGTAGCTCTGGTCGTTCTCCGCCAGCAGGTGATAGAACGGCTGTTCGCGGTCCGGCCGCGCCTCCTCGGGGATCGACTGATACCATTCCTCGGTGTTCGAGAACTCGGGATCAACGTCGAAGACCACCCCCCGGAACGGATGTTTCTTGTGCCGTACGACCTGGCCCAGATGATATTTTGCCCGCGTCTTCAGCATCACGTTGCAGCCCCTATCGGCACACCTTAAGGAATTCAAGGCCCGTTTGTCCAACTTTCCGCCACAAATCCGGGGGAAACAGTCTGTGAACCTCGCCTTGACAGTGCTCGAAATCGTCGCGCCGGTCTTCCTGCTGGCCGGTGTCGGCTTCGCCTGGGTGCGGCTGGGGGTCGAATACCGGATGCAGTTCGTCACGCAACTGGCGATGACCCTGGCGGTGCCCTGCCTGGTCTTCACCGCACTGATGAAGACCGAGATCGACCCCGCCGCGCTGACCCGGCTCTCGGCGGCGACGCTGGCGGCCTACGCGGCGATCACGGCCGTGATGGCCGCGCTGGTGCGGCTGGCCGGGCTCCAGGTGCGCACCTACCTCGCCCCGCTGATCTTCGGCAACACGGGCAACCTCGGCCTGCCGCTGGCGCTCTTCGCCTTCGGGCAGACGGGGCTGGGCTATGCCGTGGTCGTCTTCGCGATCATGGCGGTCTGGTCCTTCACCTTCGGGCTCTGGGTGGTCGCCGGCGGCGGCTCGCCCTTCAAGATCCTGCGCGAGCCGCTAGTGGGCGCCACGCTTCTGGGCGGGCTTTTCCTCTGGCAGGGCTGGCAGACCCCGGTCTTCCTGACGAACGCGCTGGACCTCGTGGGGCAGATGGCGATCCCGCTTATGCTCATCACCCTGGGCGTGGCGGTGGCCCGGCTGTCGCCGCGCGGGGTGGGCCGGGCCGCGGCCCTTTCGGCGGTCAAGGTTGTGGTCTGCGCCGCCGTGGGCTGGGGCGTGGGCCGGTGGATTGGGCTGGACGACACGGCGTTGGCGGTGCTGACCCTTCAGCTCGCCACGCCGGTGGCCGTGACTTCCTACCTGCTGGCCGAGAAATACGGCGCCGATGCCCAGGCGGTCGCCGGCCTGGTGGTGGTCTCCACCCTGATGGCCGTGGGCGCGCTGCCGGTGCTGCTGGCCCTGCTGCTGTGAGGGCGGCCAATTCATGATTCCCACCGCCGCCGCTTTCCGCTAGAATCGACGGCAAAACGAACGAGCGAGAGGCAGATGAGCAGACTTCTTCGCGCGCTGGCGATCCTGGTGCTGGTGGGATCCTGCGGCGGCCGCGTCAGCGGCCCGATCCCGCGCGACCTGGACAATGCCTGCGCCATCCTCGACGAGCAGCCGCAGTACATGCGCGCCTTCCGCGCCACCGCCAGCCGCTGGGGCGTGCCCGTGCACGTGCAGATGGCCACCATCCACCAGGAAAGCCGCTTCGACGGCGAGGCCCGCACCCCCTTCCGTTACGTCCTGGGGGTGATCCCGATGGGCCGGCAGAGTTCGGCCTACGGCTACTCGCAGGCGCTCGACGGCACCTGGGACGAATACCGCGAAGAGACCAACCGCTTCAGCGCCCGCCGCAACGACATCTACGACGCCACCGATTTCATGGGCTGGTACATGGCCAAGTCACGCGAGAACCTTGGCATCCCGCTGGACGACGCACGCAACCAGTACCTCGCCTATCACGAGGGGCGCACCGGCTATCGCCGGGGCAGCTACAACGCCAAGCCCTGGCTGCTGCGCGTGGCCGACAAGGTGGAGGAACGCTCCCTCATGTACCAGGCGCAGCTTCAGCGCTGCGGCCGCGGGCGCGCCGGCCTGTTCTGAGCCCCCCGGCGCGCGGCGGCTCCGGGCGCATGGAGGCCCCGGCTCGGGGGCCGGGGCGTGCGACGCTCGGGGGCCGGGGCGGGCAACCCTCGGGGGCCGGGGCGGGCGACGCTCGTCTCCCCCGTTCGGGCGGGGCCGGTTGTCCCGCGGCAGGATCTATCGGGTCGGCTGGCCCACCGGCCCGACGCCGGGGATCTCGAAGCGGTCGTTGGACAGCCGCACGCCGGTCTGCAGGTCGCCCAGGATCACCGTGGTGCGGCTGCCCTGGCCATCATCGATCACCCACTGGCGCAGTTCCACCGGATCGCCGGTGAAGACCAGTTCGATATGCCCGTATTCGGGATGCTCGGGATCCTGCGCGCGCACCGTGGTGGTCTTGCCGTCGCTGGCATGGCCCGTGACCATCCGCTCGCGCGTCAGGTCCACGTGACGCGCCAGGATGATCTTCAGCGGCGTCCGGTGCAGCGGATAGGCTTCGGGCCCGGTGTTGGACTTGGGGTCCACAACGCCCACCGTGTCCCCATCGGCCACCACCAGGGTCTCCTCGGGCGGGTCATATTCGAACCGCATCCGGCCGGGGCGCTTGATGTAAAGCTGCCCGGTGCTGATCGAACCGTCAGCATTGACCTGCGTGAACTCCCCCTCGGCCGTCGCAAGGCCGTTGAGGTAGCCGGAGATCGCCCCGAGCGAGAGCTTTTCCGCCGCCGCCGGGGCCGCCATCACCGCGCAGAGCGCGGGGGCCAGAAGAATGCGCGCCAGTTTCATGCAACCCTATCTATGCGCGCCCGGCGCCCTTTGCACCCCCCGCCTTCGCCGCGGGGGCGATGCACGGGCGGAATGGCGCCAAGCTATTGCTCCGGTACCAGGATCTCGCGCTTGCCGACGTGGTTGGCGGGGCTGACGACACCCTGCTCCTCCATCTGCTCCACCAGCCGGGCGGCCTTGTTGTAACCGATGGCCAGCTTGCGCTGGATATAGGAGGTCGAGCACTTGCGATCCTTCACCGCGATGGCCACGGCCTGATCATAGAGCGCGTCATCGCCGTCGGTATTGCCGCCGGTGGACAGGCCCAGAACCTGGTCGATCTCGCCCGACTTGTCCTCCTCGGGGCCCTCCTGCACGCCGTTGACGTAATCGGGCGGGCCGAACTGCTTGAGGTGGTTGACCACTTCTTCCACCTCCTCGTCGGACACGAAGGGCCCGTGGCACCGCTTTATCCGGCCGCCCCCGGCCATGTAGAGCATGTCGCCCATGCCCAGCAACTGCTCGGCCCCCATTTCGCCCAGGATTGTGCGGCTGTCCACCTTCGACGTCACCTGGAAGCTGATGCGCGTGGGGAAGTTGGCCTTGATCGTGCCGGTGATGACGTCGACCGAGGGCCGCTGCGTGGCCATGATCAGGTGGATGCCGCTGGCCCGCGCCATCTGCGCCAGGCGCTGGATGCAGGCCTCGATCTCCTTGCCGGCCACCATCATCAGGTCGGCCATCTCGTCCACGATGACGACGATGTAGGGCATCTTCTCGGGCACGATCTCCTCGGTCTCGAAGACGGGCTCGCCGGTCTCGTCGTCGAAGCCCGTCTGGACGGTGCGCGAGAAGGTCTCGCCCTTCGCGAGCGCCTCCTCCACCCGGCCGTTGTAGCCGTCGATGTTGCGCACCCCCATCTTCGACATCTTGCGGTAGCGCTCCTCCATCTCGGCCACGACCCACTTGAGCGCGACCACGGCCTTCTTGGGGTCCGTCACCACCGGGCTCAGCAGGTGCGGGATGCCGTCATAGACGGAAAGTTCAAGCATCTTCGGGTCGATCATGATCAGCCGGCACTCGTCCGGCGTCAGCTTGTAGAGCAGCGACAGGATCATGGTGTTGATCGCCACCGACTTGCCCGAGCCGGTCGTCCCCGCGATCAGCAGATGCGGCATCTTGGCCAGGCTGGTGACGATCGGATCGCCGCCGATGTCCTTGCCCAGCGCCAGCGGCAGCTTCTGGTTGCCGTCGCCGTAATCGCGGCTGGACAGGATCTCGCGGAAACTGACCATCTCGCGCCGGTCATTGGGCAGTTCGATCCCGATCACGCTGCGCCCCGGCACGGTGGAGACGCGCGCCGACAGCGCGCTCATCGACCGCGCGATATCGTCGGCCAGCCCGATGACCCGGCTGGCCTTCAGCCCCGGGGCGGGTTCGAGTTCGTACATGGTCACGACCGGGCCGGGGCGGACGCTGACGATCTCGCCCTTCACGCCGTAGTCGTCCAGCACCGTCTCCAGCATCCGGGCGTTCTCTTCCAGGGCCTCGTCGCTGAGGTGGTGGCGCTGGATATGCTCGGGGTTGGTCAGCAGGCCCAGGGCGGGCAGTTCGAACTCCTCCTCGGGGGGCTGGTCGAACTGCAGCGCCGGCTGCGCCTCCTGCATGGCCTGCTGCGAGGGTTGCGCCGGACGCTTCGGCGCGTGCTGAACCACCTTCTTCGGCTCGGCCACCGGGATGCGCGGCTTGGCCGCCTGCGGCTGGGGCCGGGGCGTCGGATCCGCCTCCGCCCGGGGCTGCGGCTCCGCCGGCGCGGCGGTCAGCGGCGGTTCCTCCGGCAGGGATTGGCGCTCGGCCGTCAGGGGCGGTTCCGGCGGCAGATCCTCTGTCCGCGCGGTATTCAGCACCAGCGGATCGGGCCCGCGCCCGCGGCCCTTGGTCAGCGGCGCAAGGGTCTCGGACTGGATCTGCGGATCGCGCCGCACGCGGGCCTTGATCACGTCGGCGATCTTGGCGCGCACGCGGTCCTCGCCCGGGGCCTCGGCGGGCTCGTCCGGCCCCTCGGGCTCCACCAGTTCCGGCTCGGGCAGGTCGGGCCGGCGCACCAGCCCCGGCATCCGCGCCAGCAGCCCGCCGCGCGCCGGCCCCGCCTCGGGTTCGGCCGGCGCGGGCCGGGCATCGGGCGCCGCCACGGACCGGGCCGCTGCAGGAGGTTCGGGCGCGGCGGCCGCGGCCCGGGCCGCG
>NHTQ01000012.1 GCA_002166865.1 Rhodobacteraceae bacterium WFHF2C18 | reverse complement strand
ATGGCAAAGGAAAAGTTTGACCGTTCGAAACCGCACGTAAACATCGGCACTGTTGGTCACGTTGACCACGGCAAGACGACCTTGACGGCCGCGATCACGAAGTATTTCGGCGATTTCCAGGCCTACGACAAGATCGACGGCGCGCCGGAGGAGAAGGCGCGGGGGATCACGATCTCGACGGCGCACGTGGAGTACGAGACGGACAACCGGCACTACGCGCACGTGGACTGCCCGGGCCACGCGGACTACGTGAAGAACATGATCACGGGCGCGGCGCAGATGGACGGCGCGATCCTGGTGGTGAACGCGGCCGACGGCCCGATGCCGCAGACGCGCGAGCACCTTCTGCTGGCCCGCCAGGTCGGGGTTCCGGCGATCGTGGTTTTCCTGAACAAGGTGGACCAGGTCGACGACGAGGAGCTTCTGGAGCTTGTCGAGATGGAGGTGCGCGAGCTTCTGAGCGAGTACGACTTCCCCGGCGACGAGGTTCCGATCGTGGCCGGCAGCGCGCTGGCGGCGATGGAGGGCAACAGCCCCGAGAT
>NHTQ01000011.1 GCA_002166865.1 Rhodobacteraceae bacterium WFHF2C18 | reverse complement strand
CTGATCGCGAGCGAGAACATCGTCTCTGCGGCGGTGCTTGAGGCGCAGGGCAGCGTCCTGACGAACAAATACGCCGAGGGCTACCCGGGGCGGCGCTACTACGGGGGCTGCCAGCACGTGGACGTGGCCGAGACCCTGGCCATCGCGCGGGCCTGCGAGCTTTTCGGCTGCGGCTTTGCCAACGTGCAGCCCAACTCGGGCAGCCAGGCCAACCAGGCGGTCAACCTCGCGCTGCTGCAGCCGGGCGACACGATCCTGGGGATGAGCCTGGACGCGGGCGGGCACCTGACGCACGGCGCGGCGCCCAACATCTCGGGCAAGTGGTTCAAGGCGGTGCAGTACGGCGTGCGGCGCGACGACAACCGCATCGACTACGACCAGGTGGCGGCGCTGGCGGCCGAGCACCGGCCGAAGCTCATCATCGCCGGCGGCAGCGCGGTTCCGCGGCAGATCGACTTCGCCCGCTTCCGCGAGATCGCCGACAGCGTGGGCGCCTGGCTGCACGTGGACATGGCGCATTTCGCCGGGCTGGTGGCGGCGGGCGAGCATCCCTCGCCGTTCCCGCACGCGCATGTGGCCACCACGACCACGCACAAGACGCTGCGCGGCCCCCGCGGCGGCATGATCCTGACCGACGACGAGG
>NHTQ01000010.1 GCA_002166865.1 Rhodobacteraceae bacterium WFHF2C18 | reverse complement strand
TAGACCTCGTTGCCGTAGCTCTCGCCCTTGGCCCACAGCTCGATCTGCGCCAGCACCTGGTTGGTGAAGGAGGCGCTCATCACGAAGCTGGGGTGGCCCGTCGCGTTGCCCAGGTTCAGAAGACGCCCCTCCGACAGCAGGATGATCCGGTTGCCCGAGGGCATCTCGATCATGTCCACCTGGTCCTTGATGTTGGTCCACTTGTGGTTCTTGAGGTTCGCCACCTGGATCTCGTTGTCGAAGTGGCCGATGTTGCCCACGATCGCCATGTCCTTCATCGCGCGCATGTGCTCGATGCGGATCACGTCCTTGTTGCCGGTGGTGGTGATGAAGATGTCCGCGCTGGCGACCTCGTCCTCCAGCAGCGTCACCTCGAAGCCGTCCATCGCCGCCTGAAGCGCGCAGATCGGGTCGACCTCGGTCACCTTCACCCGCGCGCCCGCGCCCGCCAGCGACGCCGCCGAGCCCTTGCCGACGTCGCCGTAGCCGCAGACCACCGCCGTCTTGCCGGCCATCATCGTGTCCGTCGCGCGGCGGATGCCGTCCACCAGGCTCTCCTTGCAGCCGTACTTGTTGTCGAACTTCGACTTGGTCACGCTGTCGTTGACGTTGATCGCCGGGAACGGCAGATGCCCCTTCTCCATCATCTTGTAGAGCCGGTGCACGCCGGTCGTCGTCTCCTCGCTCACGCCCTTGATCGCGTGGCGCTGCTTGACGAACCAGCCCGGGCTCTCGGCCATCCGCTTGCGGATCTGCGCGAACAGCGCCTCCTCCTCTTCCGAGGTCGGCGCGGCGATGAGCGCGTCCTCGCCCTCCTCGACGCGCGCGCCCATCAGGATGTAGAGCGTGGCGTCGCCGCCGTCGTCGAGGATCATGTTCGCCCCCTCGGCAAACTGGAAGATCCGGTCGCAGTAGTCCCAGTATTCCTCAAGCGTCTCGCCCTTGACGGCAAAGACGGGCGTGCCGCCGGCCGCGATCGCCGCCGCGGCATGGTCCTGCGTGGAGAAGATGTTGCACGACGCCCACCGGACCTCCGCCCCGAGCGCAACAAGCGTCTCGATCAACACGGCGGTCTGGATCGTCATGTGCAAGGAGCCGGCAATCCGCGCCCCCTTCAACGGCTGCGCATCGCCATACTCTTCCCGAAGGGCCATAAGCCCCGGCATCTCCGTCTCCGCAATCGCAATCTCCCGACGGCCGTAATCCGACAGGGAAATGTCGCGGAT
>NHTQ01000001.1 GCA_002166865.1 Rhodobacteraceae bacterium WFHF2C18 | reverse complement strand
CGTCGCGCGGCCCCGGCGCCCAGGCCGCCGGCGCGGGCGCGGGGCCCGGCGCGGGCGGCGGCGCGCCCGCGCACGGGGGCGCGTCCGTGGCAAGGCCGCGGGGCCTGAAGCGGCCCCCGGTGAACTTGGCAATATTGTCGGGGCGGGCGAGGTAGGTCTTGCCGGGTGTCTGGAGCCCGGCGACCCATCGCCATCCGAGCGTGTTGGAGGCGGGATCGCCGTCCAGCAGGTGACGCAGGAAGAAGTCGGCGCCCAGTTCCCAGGGCAGGTCGAGCGTGAAGATCCAGATCGAGGCGAACCACATGCGCGCGTGGTTGTGCAGATAGCCCGTCGCGGTCAGTTCGCGCGCCCAGTGGTCGAAGACCTCGATCCCGGTGCGGCCCGCGCAGGCGTCCGACCAGCGCCGGCGCAGCCCGTCTTCGGTTTTCGTGCGCGCGAGCGCGGCATCGAGACCCTGCCGGTAGAGATCCCAGACGGCGGGCCGCATTTCCAGCCAGCCCTTCCAGTAGCCGCGCCAGAACACCTCTTGCACGAACTTCTCGGCCGCCGTGGCGCTGTGCCGGGCCAGCACGCTGCGCAGCACCTCTTCCTCGGTGACGAGCCGGTGCCGGAGGTAGGGCGACAGGCCCGAAACATGGGGATTGGCGCCGGGCCCGTGATCGACGTTGCGCAGGCGCGCGTAGTCACGCCCGGCCCGGGGCACGAAGGCGTCCAGGCGGGCCAGCCCTGCGGCGCGGGAGGGGGAGCAGGGGGAACGATTTGCCGGTACATTCATTGACGGAGAGATAGCCGGGAGGCGCGGTCGGCCAAGGCCAAATCGTGGCGACCGCCCCTTGCAGCCATCTGGGCGCAACACTAAGACTCCGTTAGCCGGCGGCAGCTAGGCATCGACAAACGCAATGACAGGCAGGCGGACATGACGGACCCTTTTGAGACTTACATGAACACGCTCGTGCCCATGGTGGTCGAGCAGACCAGCCGGGGCGAACGCGCCTACGACATCTTCTCGCGCCTGCTGAAGGAACGCATCGTTTTCGTGAACGGCCCGGTCCACGACGGCATGTCGAGCCTGGTGGTGGCCCAGCTTCTGCACCTGGAAGCGGAGAACCCCAAGAAGGAAATCTCGATGTACATCAACAGCCCCGGCGGGGTCGTGACCTCGGGGCTGTCGATCTACGACACGATGCAGTACATCAAGCCCGCGGTGAGCACGCTGGTGATCGGGCAGGCGGCCTCGATGGGGTCGCTGCTGCTGACCGCCGGCGAAGCGGGCATGCGGTTCTCGTTGCCCAACAGCCGAATCATGATGCACCAGCCCTCCGGCGGCTACCAGGGCCAGGCCACCGACATCATGATCCACGCCGAGGAAACCCTGAAGCTGAAGAAGCGGCTGAACCAGATCTACGTCCATCACACCGGCCAGGAGCTGAAGAAGGTGGAGGACGCGCTGGAGCGCGACAACTTCATGTCGCCCGACGACGCCAAGGAGTGGGGCCTGATTGACGAGATCGTGCAGAATCGCGTGAAATCGGAAGACGACGACAAGAACTGACCGGCCGGCCCGCCCCCCCGCGGGGGCCGGAGAATTTGAGATTGTGGTGGTCCAGCGCCTGTCCTAAGCTGGCCGGACGGAAACGAAAGGACAGGCCGGGGACGGCCCGAACAAAACTGCGGCGCATGGCGCGAAAGGTACGCAATGTCGAATAGTTCAGGCGGCGACAGCAAGAACACGCTTTACTGCAGCTTCTGCGGCAAGAGCCAGCACGAGGTGCGCAAGCTGATCGCCGGTCCGACCGTGTTCATCTGTGATGAATGCGTCGAATTGTGCATGGACATCATCCGCGAAGAGACCAAGAGCGCCGGCCTGAAATCCAGCGAGGGCGGCGTGCCCAGTCCGCAGGAAATCTGCGACGTGCTGGATGACTACGTGATCGGCCAGGCGATGGCGAAGCGGGTGCTCTCGGTTGCGGTGCACAACCATTACAAGCGGCTCAACCATGCCGGCAAGGGCGACATCGAGCTGCAGAAATCCAACATCCTGCTGATCGGCCCCACGGGCTGCGGCAAGACCCTGTTGGCGCAGACGCTGGCGCGCATCCTCGACGTGCCGTTCACGATGGCGGATGCCACCACGCTGACCGAGGCGGGGTATGTCGGCGAGGATGTCGAGAACATCATCCTCAAGCTCCTGCAGGCATCGGAATACAACGTGGAACGCGCGCAGCGTGGTATCGTCTACATCGACGAAGTGGACAAGATCACGCGCAAGTCCGAGAATCCCTCGATCACGCGGGACGTGTCCGGCGAGGGCGTGCAGCAGGCGCTTCTGAAGTTGATGGAGGGCACCGTGGCCGCCGTGCCGCCGCAGGGCGGGCGCAAGCATCCGCAGCAGGAATTCCTGCAGGTGGACACCACGAATATCCTGTTCATCTGCGGCGGCGCCTTCGCCGGGCTTGACAAGATCATCGCGCAGCGCGGCAAGGGCAGCGCAATGGGCTTCGGCGCGGACGTGCGTGATGTCGCCGACCGCGGCATCGGCGAGATCTTCACCGATCTCGAACCCGAGGATCTGCTGAAATTCGGCCTGATCCCCGAATTCGTGGGCCGTCTGCCGGTGGTGGCCACGCTGGAGGACCTGGACGAGGACGCGCTGATCCAGATCCTGACCGAGCCGAAGAACGCGCTGGTCAAGCAGTATCAGCGGCTTTTCGAACTGGAAGAGGCGCAGCTGACCTTTACCGAGGACGCGATGCGCGCAATCGCGCGCAAGGCCATCGCCCGCAAGACCGGCGCGCGCGGCCTGCGTTCGATCCTGGAGGACATCCTGCTGGACACGATGTTCGAACTGCCGGGCATGGAGGGCGTCGAGGAGGTGGTCGTCAACGAAGAGGCCGTGACCTCGGATGCCGCGCCGCTGATGATCTATGCCGACCAGAAGAAGGAAGGGACCAGCGCGGGCTGACGGGCCCGCCACGGTACCGTTTGCAGGGCCCGCCGCATGGCGGGCCTTTCGTTTTCGCCGCAGCGGGACGGCCGCACTGGACCTCGGCGCGCATTTGCGCCATATCGGGGACAGCCATTGTCGGAGGATTTGATGGGCATTCTCAACACGCTCCTGCGGGCCGTGACCTGGTGGAACGGCGCCACGCTCAACACCCTGTTCTACACGTGGCGCAAGGGCGTCCGGGTGGGCGAGGACGATCAGGGCAACGTTTTCTACCGCAACGGCGACGACACCAAGCGGTGGGTCATCTTCAACGGCGAGGCCGAGGCCAGCCGCGTGAGCCCCGACTGGCACGGCTGGCTGCATTACACCTTCAAGGAGCCGCCGTCGGACAAGCCGCTGCCGCACAAGGCGTGGGAAAAGCCCCACGAGGAGAACCTGACGGGTACCGCGCTGGCCTATGCGCCGGCGGGCTCGATCCGCCGGGCCGAGCCGGTGGAGCGAAAGGACTACGAAGCCTGGACCCCGGAATAGGGCACCTGCATGTCTGAGAATACCACCGAAGTGATCGTGGGCGGGCTGGTGCTGGCCGTTGCGGCCGGTTTCCTGGTCTACGCCGGGCAGGTGACAGGACTGTCGGGCGGGCAGTCGGAATACCGCCTCAACGCCAGTTTCCGGGCGGCCGATGGCGTGGAGGTGGGCACGGACGTGCGCATGGCGGGCGTGAAAGTGGGCCGCGTCGTCTCGATCGGGCTGGACCCCGAGACCTACCGGGCCGAAACCACCTTTACCGTGCGCGAGGGCATCGCGGTGCCCGAGGACAGCGCGGTGGCGGTGTCCTCGGAAGGATTGCTGGGCGGCAATTTCATCGAGGTTCTGCCCGGCGGCTCCCCCTTCTATTTCGAACCGGGGGACGAGATCGAGTTTACCCAAGCCTCGGTCAGCCTGATCGGGCTGCTGACCAAGTTCGTCGCCGGCGAGGACAGCGCGTCAGACAACGGCGCATCAGGGGACGGCGGATGAGGCTGCTGGGGGTCGCGGCGCTGCTGGTGTTGCCGGCCGTCGGCGCGGGGGCGCAGGAACCGGTGGAGATCGGTACGGGCGCCGTTCTGCGCGGGCTGGACAAGATCGCCGGCGGGGCCGAGGATATCGAGCTTGCCAACGGGGGGCAGGCGCAACTGGGGCCGCTAACGGTCGAGTTGGGCGAGTGCCGTTACCCGGAGGACGATCCGGCGGCGGATGCCTTCGCCTTTGTCACGATCCGCGATCCCGAGCAGGCCCAGCCCCTGTTCTCGGGCTGGATGATCGCCTCCTCCCCGGCGCTCAACGCGCTGGAGCACCCGCGTTACGACCTGTGGGTGTTGCGCTGCAAGACAGAGTGAGCATCCCGGCAAAGCGGCACGGCGGAGATTGACGCGGGCACCTGCAGGGCCTGCGCGAGGCGGGCGTGATAGGCGGCGCGGCTGATCTCGACCGCGCCGAGCGAAGCCAGGTGCGGCGTGAGGAACTGCGTGTCGAACAGCACGAAGCCGCAGCGGCGCAGGTGATCCACCAGATGCGCCAGCGCCAGCTTGGAGGCATCGGTGCGGCGCGAGAACATGCTTTCACCGAAGAAGGCGCCGCCGATGGCCACGCCATAGACGCCGCCGGCCAGCGTGCCCTCCTGCCAGATCTCGAGGGAATGGGCATGGCCCCTGTCGTGCAGTTGCAGGTAAAGGCGCCGGATCGCGGCGTTGATCCAGGTCTCGGCGCGGTCGGCGCAGCCGTCCACGACCCGCGCGAAGGCGGTGTTCAGCGTCGGCATGTAGTCGCCGCGCCGCATGCGGCGGGCCAGCGAGCGGGAAACGTGGAAGCCGTCGAGCGGCAGGATTCCGCGGCGGCGCGGATCGACCCAGAAGACCTCGGGATCGTCCCGGTGCTCGGACATCGGGAAGACGCCGATCCGGTAGGCCCGGAGCAGCAACTCCGGGGTCAGGCTGAGCGCGGGATCAGACATCGGCTGCCGGCATGGCTCAGCCCTGCAGGTTGTTTTCCAGCCACGTCTCCAGCCAGTGGATGTTGTAGTCGCCGCGGCGGATGTCCTCTTCCTGAAGCAGCGCGTGGAACAGCGGCACCGTGGTTTCCACCCCGTCCACGATCAGTTCGCCAAGGGCGCGGCTGAGGCGGGTCAGGGCGCCGTGCCGGTCCTGGCCGTGCACGATCAGCTTGCCGATGAGCGAATCGTAGTAGGGCGGGATCGAATACCCGTCATAAAGCGCGGAATCCATCCGAACGCCCAGTCCGCCGGGCGCGTGGAACTGGGTGATGCGGCCAGGACGCGGGGCAAAATCGGGCAGCCGTTCGGCATTGATCCGCACCTCGATGGCGTGGCCGTCGATCTTGAGATCATCCTGCGAGAAGGAGATGGGATGGCCCTCGGCCACGCGGATCTGCTCCTGCACGAGATCGACGCCGAAGATCGCCTCGGTGACGGGGTGCTCCACCTGCAGGCGGGTGTTCATCTCGATGAAATAGAACTCGCCGCCCTCGTAGAGGAACTCGATGGTGCCCGCGCCCGCGTAGCCCAGATCGGCCACGGCCCGGGCGCAGATCGAGCCGATGCGCGCGCGTTCCTCTTCGCTGATGGAAGGGCCGGGGGCTTCCTCGAAGACCTTCTGGTGGCGCCGCTGGAGGGAACAGTCCCGCTCGCCCAGGTGCACGGCGCCGCCCTTGCCATCGCCGAAGACCTGGATCTCGATGTGGCGCGGTTTTTGAAGATATTTCTCGATGTAGACCTCGGCGTTGCCGAAGGCGGCCTTGCCCTCGGAACGGGCCGTGATGAAGGCGCGCTCCATCTCGTCGGGGGTGGCGGCCACCTTCATGCCGCGGCCGCCGCCGCCGGCGGTGGCCTTGACGATGACGGGATAGCCGATGTCGTCGGCCAGGCTGCGAGCCTCCTCCAGGCTGGCGACCCCGCCCTCGGAGCCGGGCACGCAAGGCACGCCGAGGCGCTTCATCGTCTCCTTCGCGGTGATCTTGTCGCCCATGATGCGGATGTGTTCCGCCCGCGGGCCGATGAAGGTCAGGTCGTGGTCCTCGACGATCTGGACGAAATTGGCGTTCTCCGACAGGAAACCGTAGCCGGGATGGATGGCCTGCGCGCCGGTGACCTCGCAGGCGGCGATGATCGACGGGATCGAGAGATAGCTCTCGGAACTGGCCGGGGGGCCGATGCAGACGGATTCGTCGGCCATGCGCACGTGCATGGCGTCGGCATCGGCGGTGGAGTGGACCGCGACGCTGCGAATGCCCATCTCGCGCGCGGCGCGCACGACACGGAGCGCGATCTCGCCCCTGTTGGCCACCAGGATCTTGTCGAACATTGCGTGGCCCTTATTCGATGATCATCAATGGTGCGCCGTATTCCACCGCGGCCCCGTCCTCGACCAGGATGCGCTTGACCGTGCCGGCGCGCGGGGCGGGAATGTGGTTCATCGTCTTCATGGCCTCGATGATGAGGAGGGTGTCGCCCTCCGACACCTGGTCGCCGGGGTTGACGAAGGCGGGCGCGCCCGGTTCGGCCTGCATGTAGACCGTGCCCACCATGGGGGAGGTGACGGCGCCGGGGTGGCTTGCCGGGTCCTCGACCGTCTCGGGCGCTTCGGCCGAGGCCGGTTCGGCCCCGGTGGGCGCGGGGGCGGGTGGCGTGGGCGGCGGCGCGGCGGCGGAGGGGATCGGCGCTGTTACCTGCGGCGCCGCCTCCTGCCGGCGGCTCACGCGGACGTTCAGGCTGTCGTCCTCGCCGTAGTCGCGCTTGACCTGGAGTTCCGTCAGGTCGTTGTCGTTCAGCAGCTCGGCCAGTGCTTTGATGAAGGCCACGTCGTCGTCATGGGATTTGTTGGGCATCGGGCTCCTCGACCGCTGGCGGGACAGCGCTCCCGCATCGATTTCCGCCGCTTATATGCGATGGTCCGGCCCGAGAAAAGCGGGCAATTGACTTTCCGGGCGGGCCGGCTAGAGCGGCATGCCGGACAGCTTGGCGACCAGCTCGGCCAGTTTGCGGGCCTGGAACTTTTCCAGCAGGCGCGCGCGGTAGACCTCGACGGTGCGGTAGGACAGCCCCAGTTCCAGGCCGATTTCCTTGGAGGTCATGCCGCGGCAGGTCAGGATCGCGACCTCGCGCTCGCGCTGGGTGAGCTGGACCAGCGGGCGCTCGTCCGACAGGTCGGCGAAGGACCAGATGCCACGCTTGAACGGATCCTCGGGGGTGAGCGAGCGCCCCCGCACGCGGCACCAGAACAGCCGCCCGTCGCCGCGCTTCATCACGCGCTCGTCGTCGTAGCGCCCGGTTTCGCGCATCGCCGACAGCCCGCGCGCGCCGATGCGGCGGTAATCCTCGATCGAGGGGTAGTAGCGTGCAAGCGGCACATCGGCATAATCCGCCGGGGCGCCGCCGAAGATCTCGGCGAACTGGAGGTTGCACAGCCGGATGATCCGGTTTTCCAGCACGGCCAGTCCAACCGGCGCATGATCGAAGGCGAGATCCCTGATCGGCATGGGCCGTCTTATGCCGTGCCGGGGCCTGCAAGGGAAGCGGTTTGCGTGCTTCTACGCATTGATCGGCACGCGCGGCGATGGTTTTCTCGGGCGGCACGGCGGGAGGAGGTGCCATGAACATCGCGCTTTGGCTGGAACGGGCCGCGTTGACGGGCCCGAAGCGGCCGGCCATCTACCAGGGCCGCAGGCTGGTGGCCGATTACGGCGCGTTCCACGCGCGGGCGGCCCGGCTGGCCGGCTGGCTGGCGGGGCAGGGCGTGACGCCCGGCGCGCGGGTGGCGATCTTCATGAAAAACTGCCCCGAGTACCTCGTGGCGCTGTTCGGCTGCTGGCACGCCGGGGCCGCGGTGGTGCCCATCAATGCCAAGCTGCACGGGCGCGAGGCCGCCTGGATCATCGAGGACGCCGAAGCCGCGATGACGCTGGTCACACCCGACCTGGCCCCGGCCCTGGCCGGGGCGGGGGCGCCGGGAAGGCTGGTCGATGTCTCGGGCGAAGATTACGCCGCGGCGATGACGCATGAGGGCGCCGCCGGGGTTGCGGCCCGTGCCCCGGGGGACCTGGCCTGGCTGTTTTATACCTCCGGGACCACCGGCCGCCCCAAGGGCGTGCAGATCACCCACCGGATGCTGCAGGGGATGGCGCTGAGCTACCTGTCGGACGTGGACGCGGTCCACCGCGAGGACGCCACCCTGTACGCCGCCCCCATGAGTCATGGCGCGGGGCTCTACAGCCTGATGCACGTGCGCGCCGGCGCGCGCCACCTGTGCCCCGACTCGGGCGGGTTCGATCCCGCCGAGATCCTGGACCTGGCGGCGCACCACGGGCGCGTGCATCTTTTCGCCGCGCCGACCATGGTCAAGCGGCTGACCGCGCATGCCCGGACCGCGGGTGCCGCGGGCACCGGGCTGCGCAGCGTCGTCTACGGTGGGGGGCCGATGTACCGGGCCGATATCGAAGCGGCGGTCGATCACTTCGGCCCGGTTTTCATCCAGATCTTCGGACAGGGGGAATGCCCGATGTGCATCACGGCGCTGTCGCGCGCGGCGGTGGCCGACCGCAGCCATCTGCGCTGGCGGGAGCGGTTGGCGTCGGTGGGGCGCGCGCAGAGCCTGGTGGAGGTGCGGATCGGCGACGCGGCGGGCCGGCCCCTGCCCGCCGGCGAGGTGGGCGAGATCATGGTGCGCGGCGACCCGGTGATGCCGGGGTACTGGCGCAGCCCCGAGGCCACCGAGAAGACGTTCAAGGACGGCTGGTTGATGACAGGCGACGTCGGCTGGATGGATGCCGAGGGGTTCGTCACCTTGCAGGACCGCTCGAAGGACGTGATCATCTCGGGCGGCACGAACATCTACCCCCGCGAGGTCGAGGAGGCCCTGGTGAGCCACCCGGCCGTTGCCGAGGCGGCGGTGGTCGGTCGGCCCGATCCCGAGTGGGGCGAGGCCGTCGTCGCCTTCATCGTGGGCGCCGATGACCGCGAGGTGGACGCAGCCGCGCTGGAGGCGCATTGTCTGGACCGGATCGCCCGGTTCAAGCGACCGCGGATCTATCACGCGCTGTCGGAGTTGCCGAAGAACAATTACGGCAAGGTCGTGAAGACCGAGTTGCGCAGGATGCTGGAGGAGATGGAGAATGGCTGATCTGACGGGAAAGACGGCGCTTGTCACCGGCTCGGTCCAGGGGATCGGGCTGGCCGTGGCCGAGGCGCTGGCCCGGGCCGGGGCCCGAATCGCCGTTCACGGCCTAGGCGGCGACGAGCAGATCCGCGAGGTCTGCGACGGGCTGAAGGACAAGGGCGCGCCCCAGGCGGAGTTCTTCCACGGCGACCTGCGCGATCCCGGCCAGGTCACGCACCTGATGCAGGCCGTCGCGGACTGGGGCGGGGCCGACATCCTGGTGAACAACGCCGGCATCCAGCAGACCGCGCCGCTGGCGCAGATGCCCTGGGAAAGCTGGCAGCAGATCCTGCAGGTCAACCTGTCGGCGGCCTTCCTGACGATGCAGGCGGCGCTGCCGGTGATGGCCGAGCGCGGCTATGGCCGCGTCATCAACATCGCCAGCGTGCACGGGCTTGTCGCCAGCCGCGAGAAATCGCCCTACGTGGCGGCCAAGCACGGGCTGGTGGGGCTCAGCCGGGTGGCCGCGCTGGAGTATGCCGCCAAGGGGTCGAAAGAGACGGGCGGCGTGACGGTCAATTGCCTGTGTCCGGGCTGGACCGAGACCGCGATCATCGCGCCCCAGATCGAGGACCGCGCCGCGGCCCACGGCGGGGACCGCGCGGCCGGGATCGCCGATCTGCTGGCCGAGAAGCAGCCCTCCCTGCGCACCTCGGACCCCGCCGAGATCGGGGCGCTGGCGCTGTGGCTGTGCGATCCGCTCGCGCACAACATGACCGGCGCGGCGATCCCCGTGGACGGTGGCTGGACCGCGCAATAACCTTACGGCTGCGGCCCCGGCCGGCGAGGGGGTGTCGCGCCTGCCTTGCCAATCGCCGCGATAGGCCTTAGATGCGCCGCATGCGGTCGCAGCCTACCCGCGTCACCAAAACAAGGGTTACAGCATGGATACCATCGTCATCTGCTCGGGCGGGCTCGATTCGGTTTCGCTCGCGCATCGGATCGCCGCCGAGGAACGTCTTCGCGGCCTCGTCTCCTTCGACTACGGGCAGCGCCACGCCAAGGAACTGGATTACGCCGCGCGCTGCGCGGCGCGCCTGTCCGTGCCGCATCGCGTGATCGATCTGCGCAGTGTCGGCGCGGCGCTGTCGGGTTCGGCGTTGACCGACTCGGTCGCGGTGCCCGATGGCCACTACGCCGAGGAGACAATGAAGGTGACGGTGGTGCCCAACCGGAACGCGATCATGCTGGCCGTGGCCTTCGGCGTGGCCGCCGCGGAGGGCGCGCAGGCCGTGGCGGCGGCCGTGCACGGGGGCGACCATTTCATCTATCCCGATTGCCGGCCGGGCTTCATCGATGCCTTCCAGGCCATGCAGGACCGCGCGCTGGAGGGCCTGGCCGAGGTGCGGTTGCTGACGCCCTATGTGCACATTTCCAAGGCCGGGATCGTTGCCGACGGGGCGAAATACGGCACGCCCTTTGCCGAGACCTGGTCGTGCTACAAGGGGGGCGTGCGGCACTGCGGGCGCTGCGGCACCTGCGTCGAGCGGCGCGAAGCCTTCCACCTGGCCGGGATCGCGGACCCGACCGAGTATGACGACCCCGATTTCTGGCGCAGCGCCGTGAAGGAGGCCTGATGTACACAATCACCAAGGAATTCCATTTCTCGGCCTCGCACCAGTTGAAGGGGCTGCCGCCCGAGCACCAGTGCGCGCGGTTGCACGGGCACAACTACATCGTGGTGATCGAACTGCGCGCCGCGGAGCTGGACGCCAACGGTTTCGTCCGCGATTACCTCGATTTGGCGCCGCTGAAACGCTACATCGACGACGAGTTGGACCATCGGCACCTCAACGACGTGCTGGGCGACGACGGCGTGACGGCCGAACGCATGGCCCGGCATTTCTACGACTGGTGCCGCGCGCGCTGGCCCGAGGTCTCGGCCGTGCGGGTGAGCGAGACGCCCAAGACCTGGGCGGAATACCGCCCGTGAGCCAGGACGGCCGCATCCGCGTCTCCGAGATCTTCGGGCCGACGATCCAGGGGGAGGGCGCGCTGATCGGCCTGCCCACGGTCTTCGTGCGCACCGGCGGGTGTGACTACCGCTGTTCCTGGTGCGACAGCCTGCACGCGGTCGACAGCGCCTACCGCCAGACCTGGGCGCCGATGAGCGCGCAGGCGGTCATGGCCGAGGTCCGGCGACTTTCGGCCGGGCGGCCGCTGACGGTGACGCTGTCGGGCGGCAACCCGGCGATCCAGCCGCTTGAGGATCTCATCGGCCTGGGCCGCGCGGCAGGCTACGGATTCGCGATGGAAACGCAAGGGTCGGTCGCGCGGGCATGGTTTTCGCAACTGGACATGCTGGTACTCAGCCCCAAGCCGCCGTCGAGCGGCATGACCGTGGACTGGAGCGTCTTCGGCGACTGTATGCGGGCCGGGGCAGCGGCGCGGACTGTGCTGAAGATCGTGGTTTTCGACGACGCGGATTACCAATGGGCGCGGGACGTGGCCGCGCGATACCCGGATCTGCCGGTCTATCTGCAGCCCGGCAACCACACGCCGCCGCCGCCCGGGGACGACGCCGCGGTGGTCGACCAGGCGGGCATCGACGCGCGGATGCGGTGGCTTGTGGAGCGGGTGATGCAGGACCGCTGGTTCGATGCGCGGGTCCTGCCGCAACTGCACGTCACGCTGTGGGGCAACAAGCGCGGGGTTTGAGGAGAAAGACGATGAGCGACGAGACGATCTACAGCGGCCTGACGCAGCTTGGCGGCAAGACAGACATGCCGGCAAGTCCCGAGGCCGCGGAACTTGAACGGGTCCCGAACCCGCAGGGCGACGTGGCCTACAACGTGCGCTTCACGGTGCCGGAATTCACCTCGCTCTGTCCGATGACGGGGCAGCCGGATTTCGCGCATCTGGTGATCGACTACGTTCCCGACGCCTGGCTGGTGGAGTCGAAGTCGCTCAAGCTCTATCTCGGGGCGTTCCGGAACCACGGCGCGTTCCACGAGGACTGCACCGTCTCGATCGCGCGGCGGCTGGTGGATTTCCTTGCGCCCCAGTGGTTGCGCATCGGCGGATACTGGTATCCGCGGGGTGGTATCCCCATCGACGTTTTCTACCAGACGGGCCCCGTTCCCGGCGGGGTCTGGATTCCCGACCAGGGGGTTCCGCCTTACCGTGGGCGGGGATGAGCCGCCCGCGTCAGGTGCTGTGGCAGGCCGGTACCGGCGCATCGCGCACCCGGTAACGGCCGAGGCGAAGCAATTGCCCGCCTCGGGCCGGGGGCGGCACCGGTGTCAGGGGCAGGGCGCGCGGTAGTAGGTGCCGTCGCCGCGGGAATAGGCGCAGGTGCCGGTCTCGTTGTTGCGGGCCACCAGCGTCCCGGCGGCGGCGCCGGCCAGCGTCGAGACCACGACCCAGCCCGGATCGGCATCCAGGGCGGCGGCGGTGATGAGCCCGAGGCCCCCGCCCACGACGGCACCGGTTGTTTCTGCCTGGGTGCGCGGGGCCATGTTCATGCAGCCGGGCAGGACCAGCGTTGCGGCACAGGCGCAGGCCAGAAGCGTTCGTTTCATGTCATCTCTCCCTTGTTCAGCGGTGGCGGCGCACCGTCACGGGGCCGCCGGAGGGAGTATAGCCGCCTCGCTGGGCGCTGCCTACAGCCTTTCGCCGGGGCACAATGGCAAAGGCCGGCCCGCGGGCCGGCCTTGAAAAGCTGCGAGAGGGGGCAGCGCGCGTGTCAGCCGCGGTTCATGCGGTTCTCGATCAGCTCGTCCACCACGCCGGGGTCGGCCAGTGTGGAGGTATCGCCCAGGCTGCCGTAGTCGTTCTCGGCGATCTTGCGCAGGATGCGGCGCATGATCTTGCCCGAGCGGGTCTTGGGCAGGCCCGGCGCCCACTGGATCAGGTCGGGCTTGGCGATCGGGCCGATCTCTTGGCGCACCCAGGTTTCGAGCTCCTTGCGCAGCTCGTCGGAGGGCTCCTCGCCGGTCATCAGGGTGACATAGGCGTAGATGCCCTGGCCCTTGATGTCGTGGGGGTAGCCGACCACGGCCGCCTCGGCGACCTTGGAATGCGCGACCAGGGCGCTTTCAACTTCGGCGGTGCCCATGCGGTGGCCCGAGACGTTGATCACGTCGTCCACCCGGCCGGTGATCCAGTAGTAGCCGTCGGCATCGCGCCGGCACCCGTCTCCGGAGAAGTAGTAGCCCTTGTACTGCTGGAAATAGGTGTTCTCGAACCGCTCATGATCGCCCCAGACGGTGCGCATCTGGCCCGGCCAGCTGTCCTTGAGCACCAGCACGCCCTCGGCCGTGGTGGTCTCGACTTCCTTGCCGCTCTCGACCTCCAGCACGGCGGGCTGGACGCCGAAGAAGGGCTTAGTGGCCGAGCCGGGCTTGGTCGGCGTGGCGCCGGGCAGCGGCGTGATCAGGTGGCCGCCCGTCTCGGTCTGCCACCATGTGTCCACGATGGGGCAGTTTCCCTTGCCCACCACGTCATTGTACCAGTTCCAGGCTTCGGGGTTGATGGGCTCGCCCACGGTGCCGAGCACCTTCAGATCGCTCAGGTCGTACTGGGTGACGTATTCGTCACCCTGGCCCATGAGCGCGCGGATCGCGGTGGGCGCGGTGTAGAACTGGTTGACCTTGTGTTTTTCGCACACCTGCCAGAACCGGCCCGCGTCGGGGTAGGTGGGCACGCCCTCGAACATCAGCGTCGTCGCGCCGTTGGCCAGCGGCCCGTACACGATGTAGCTGTGGCCGGTCACCCAGCCGACGTCGGCGGTGCACCAGAAGACATCGCCTTCGTGGTAGTCGAAGGTGTACTGGTGCGTCATCGCGGTATAGACCAGATAGCCGCCGGAGGTGTGCACGACACCCTTGGGCTGGCCGGTGGAGCCGGAAGTGTAGAGGATGAACAACGGGTCCTCCGCGCCGATCTCTTCGGCCGGGCAGTCGTCCGAGACCTTCTCGACCTCCTCGTGCAGCCAGAAATCGAGATCCTGGCGCCACGCGACCTGGTCGCCGGTGCGGCGCACGACGAGGCATTTCACGTCCTGGATGTCGTGCAGCAGGGCCTGGTTGACGTTGTCCTTCAGCTTGGTCTTGCGGCCGCCGCGCGGGGCGCTGTCGGCGGTGATGACCAGCTTGGCGTCGCAGCCGTTCACGCGCGCGCCGAGGGCATCCGGCGAGAACCCCGCGAAGACGACCGAATGGATCGCACCGATGCGCGCGCAGGCCAGCATGGCATAGGCGGCCTCGGGGATCATCGGCAGGTAGATGATGACGCGGTCGCCCTTTCCGATGCCGAGGTTCTTGAGCACGTTCGCCATCCGGCAGACATGGCCGTGCAGCTCCCGGAAGGTGATATGCTGGGCCTCGTCGGTGGGTTCGTCCGGTTCCCAGATGATGGCGGTCTTGTCGCCGCGGTCTTCCAGGTGGCGGTCGATGCAGTTGGCGGCGACGTTCAGCGTGCCGTCCTCGAACCACTTGATCGACACGTTGCCGTAGTCGAAATTCACGTCCTTGACCCTGGAGAACGGCTTGATCCAGTCGATGCGCTTGCCGTGCTCGGCCCAGAACGCCTCGGGATCCGTGACCGAGGCATCGTACATCTTCCGGTACGTCTCGGCGTCAACGTGGGCCTTTGCGGCGAACTCGGGGGAAGGCGAATAGGTGGTATCGGACATGTCGGACCTTTGTTTCTCGCGTTCGGTCTGAATTCTGACTGCCCGCCGCGCCGGCCGGGAGAGCGGCGAGGCGGCGGGCAGGAAGCGGCCAGGTCAGATGGCCAGGTACTCGGAGCGCAGTTCCTCGTTCTCCAGCACCTCGCCGGCGGACCCGTCGAAGACGATCCCGCCCGTGTCGAGGATGACAGAACGATCCGCCAATTCAAGGGCGCGCACCGCGTTCTGTTCGACGATGATCGTGGTCATGCCCTGTTCCTTGATGTGGCGCAGGGTGCGCTCGATCTCGTCGACGATCACGGGGGCCAGGCCCTCGTAGGGTTCGTCCAGCAGCAGCATCTTGATGTCGCGCGACAGGGCGCGCGCGATCGACAGCATCTGCTGTTCGCCGCCCGACAGGGTCACGCCTTCCTGGTGGCGGCGTTCGCCCAGGCGCGGGAACAGTTCGTAGAGACGATCCAGCGACCAGCCGACCGGCGGGGCGATCTGGGCCAGCTTGATGTTCTCCTCGACCGTCAGACCTGGGATGATGCAGCGGTCCTCGGGCACCAGGCCGATCCCGGACTGCGCCGCCTGGTGGCTGCTCATCTTGTGCAGCGGCTGGTGGTCCAGCCAGATCTCGCCGTGCGTCACCTGCGGGCTGTCCATGCGCGCGATCGAGCGCAGGGTCGTGGTCTTGCCGGCACCGTTGCGGCCAAGCAGCGCGAGGATCTCGCCCTCGTGCACGTTGAAGGAAATGCCCTGCACGATGTAGCTTTCGCCGTAGTAGGATTGCATCTCCCAGACCGACAGGAAGGCCGGTGCCGTCTCGGCGTGGCTGTGCCCCTTCGAGAAGTCGGGTTTGACGTTCATCGGTTCTCTCCTTCTCTCAGGTGGCCTCACCCAGGTACGCTTCGCGCACCTTGGGGTGGCCCTTGATCTTGTCCGGCGTGTCCTCCACCAGCGGCGTGCCCTGGGCCAGCACGGTGATGCGTTCGGCCAGGCTGAACACCACGTGCATGTCGTGCTCGATGATGGCGATGGTGATGTCGCGGGTGTCGCGGATCTCCTTGAGCAGGTCGATCGTGGCGTTGGTGTCCGCCCGGGCCATGCCGGCGGTCGGTTCGTCCAGAAGCAGCAGGCGCGGCTTCTGTGCCAGGCACATCCCGATCTCCAGCCGCCGCTTGTCGCCGCGGCTCATCGAGGCGGTGTGGAAGTCCCGCTTGTCGGCCATGTTGAGATCCTCCAGCATGGCCATTGCCTGATCGATGATCGACTTCTCCTGCTCGGCGCTTTCGATGGCGTGCATGCGGAAGGCGCCGTCGCGCTTGGCGAAGATCGGGATCATCATGTTCTCCAGCACTGTCAGATCGCCGAAGATTTCCGGGGTCTGGAACACGCGGGAGATGCCCATCTGGTTGATCTCGTAGGGTTTGCGCCCCAGCACAGACTGGCCGTCGAACATGACCGAGCCGGTATCGGGGATGAGCTTGCCCACTAGGCAGTTGAGCAGGGTGGACTTGCCCGCCCCGTTGGGGCCGATGATGGCGTGGACCTTGTTTTCCTCCACGCTCAGGTTGACGTCGCCCAAGGCTTGCAGGCCGCCGAAGCGCTTGTTGACGTTCTTGACTTCAAGGATGCCCATCGGGTCGTCTCCTTATTCCGCGACGGTGGATTGCTTGGCGTCGTCGTCCTTTGCCGCTTCGCCGGACTTGCGGCGGCGGAAGAGCCGCGCGATGCGCTGACCGCCCTCGACCAGGCCGCCGGGCAGGAAGATCACGACGGCCATGAAGATGATGCCGAGCGTGAGGTGCCAGCCCTTGCCGATGAAGGGATACATGATGGAGACGATGAAGTCCTCAAGCCCGTCGGGCAGGAAGGCGAACCAGCTGTGCAGGATGTCCGCGTTGATCTTGGAGATGATGTTCTCCATGTACTTGATCAGGCCCGCGCCCAGAACCGGCCCGATGAGGGTGCCGACACCGCCGAGGATGGCCATGAGCACGACCTCGCCCGAGGCCGTCCAGAACATCCGTTCGGCCCCTGCCAGCGGGTCCATCGCTGCCATCAGGCCGCCGGCCAGGCCGGCGTACATGCCCGAGATCACGAAGGCCGCGAGGGTGTAGGGCCGCGCGTTCAGGCCGGTGTAGTTCAGCCGCTGCTGGTTCGACTTGACCGCGCGCAGCATCATGCCGAAGGGCGAGCGGAAGATCCGGATGGACAGGTAGAACGCGATCAGCATGACCACGGCGCTGAAGTAGTAGCCGGCCGAGAAGGTGAAGACCCAGTCGCCAAGGTTGAGCTGCGCTGCGTCGCGCATCTCCAGTCCGAAGAGGCCGGGGACCGGGATGTTGCCCTGCGCTGATTGCGCGGCGCCCAGCACGCGGGGGTCGTCCAGCGCCAGTTGCAGGCCGGTTTCACCGCCCGTGACGGGCGTGAGCACCGAGTAGGCCAGCGCATAGCTCATCTGCGCGAAGGCCAGTGTCAGGATCGCGAAGTAGATGCCCGACCGCCGCAGCGAGATGTAGCCGATCAGCAGCGCGAAGAGCCCTGCGGTGATCACGGCCAGCAGGATCGCCGGGATGACGTTCATCGACAGCAGCTTGAACATCCAGACGGCCGAATAGGAGCCCACGCCCAGGAAGGCGGCGTGCCCGAAGGACAGGTAGCCGGTGAGGCCGAACAGGATGTTGAACCCGATCGCGAAGACCCCGAAGATCACGAAGCGCTGCATCAGGTCCGGATAGCCCGCGTTGAACTGCGCCATGGCGCTGTCGGCGGGGAAGGGGTTGAGGATGAAGGGGGCCAGCAGGGCAAGCGCTGCCACGAGAAGAAGGAGCCTGAAATCTTTGCTGTTCAGTCCGAGCATGGCTTATTCCTCCATGACGCCCTTGCGGCCCATAAGGCCCCGCGGACGTGTCAGCAGAATGATGATGGCCACCAGGTAGATGATGATCTGGTTGATGCCGGGAAGAAGGTCGATGACGGCGCCCATGGAGGCGAAGGACTCCAGGATGCCCAGAAGGAACCCCGCGGCCACCGCGCCGGGCAGGGAGCCCATGCCGCCCACGACGACCACCACGAAGCTGAGCACGAGGAAGTCCATGCCCATGTGGTAGTTCGGCGGGTTGATCGGCACGTACATCACGCCGGCCAGCCCCGCGACGGCGGCGGCCAGGCCGAACATGATGGTGAAGCGGCGGTCGATGTTGATGCCCAGCAGCTGCACCGTCTCTCGGTCGGCCATGCCGGCGCGAACCACCATACCGAAGGTGGTGAATTGCAGGAAGGCGAAGACGGCGCCGATGATGACCGCGGCGAAGGCGAAGTAGACCAGCCGCCAGTAGGGATAGATGATCTGGTTGGCGTCGAAGCCGATGACCTGTCCGAAATCGAAGCTGCCGGTGAAGGCATCGGGCGCAGGGGTGGGGATCGGATTGGCGCCGAAGTAGAACTTGATGATCTCCTGCAGCACGATGGCCAGGCCGAAGGTCACCAGGATCTGGTCCGCGTGGGGGCGGTTGTAGAAGTGCTTGATCAGTCCCCGCTCCATGATGACGCCGATCAGGATCATCACCGGGATCGCGAAAAGGATCGCCAGCGGAACCGACCAGTCGATGATCGCGGCGCCCACCTCCGGGCCGAACCAGTCGATTACGTAGGGTTGCTCGACCTTCAGCGGGTTGCCGAGGAAGTCGGTCCTGGATTCGTCGATCGTGGTGTAGGAGGCGTTCAGCAGTTTCGACAGGGTCACGGCGCAGAAGGCGCCGATCATGAACAGCGCCCCGTGCGCGAAGTTGACCACGCCCAGCGTGCCGAAGATCAGGGTCAGGCCGAGCGCGATGAGCGCATAGGCCGAGCCCTTGTCGAGCCCATTGAGAATTTGAAGAATGATAGCGTCCATTGTTCCCACCCGTGGGTTGAAGGATCCGGCGATGGCTCCGGGGGAGGAGGGGGAAGAGCCGGCCGCGCGGCGTGCGCGCGGCCGGTGTGGGGGCCTGGGATCAGCCGCCGTTGTTGCAGGTGCCGAGCGAACCGCCCGCGAACTGCGGGTGATCCGGTGCATACGTCACCTGATCGACCGGCGTCTTCTCGACGATCTCAAGCAGGTCGAATTCGCTCTGCGGGTTTTCCTTGCCCTTCACCACCAGCACGTCCTTGAAGCACTGGTGATCCTCGGCACGATACAGCGTGGGCCCGTTGCCAAGGCCGTCGAACTCGAAGTCCTCGAGCGCCTCGACCACCGCGCAGGGCTGGAAGCTGCCGGCGCGTTCCACGGCGTCGGCGTAGAGCAGCGTCTGCACGTAGCAGGTGTGCGCCGCCTGGCTCGGCGGGAAGCCGTACTTTTCGCCGAAGGACTTCACGAAGGCCTTGGAGCCCTCGTCCTGCAGCGACCAGTGCCAGTTGGTGGAGCCGAAGATGCCCTTGACGTTCTCGCCGGCGCCGCGGGCCATCAGGCGCGAGTAGAGCGGCACGACGATCTCGAACTGCTTGCCGTTGACCATCTTGTCGCGCAGGCCGAACTGGACCGCGTTGGTCAGAGAGTTGACCATATTGCCGCCGTAGTGGTTCAGCACCAGAACGTCGGCGCCCGACTGCAGGACCGGCGCGATGTAGGAGCTGAAGTCGGTCTGCGTCAGCGGGGTCTTGACGGTGTTGACCGTCTCCCAGCCCATCGCCTCGGTCGAGGACACGATGGCTTCCTCGGTGGTGTAGCCCCAGTTGTAGTCGGCCGTCAGGTGATAGGCCTTGCGGTCGGAGCCGTAGTTCGCCTCCAGCACCGGTGCCAGCGCGGCACCAGACATGTAGGAGTTGAAGAAATGGCGGAAGCCGTTGGCGCGCTTGTCCTTGCCGGTGGTGTCGTTGGAGTGCGTGAGACCTGACATGAAGATCACGCCGGCCTCCTGGCACAGCGCCTGCACGGCCACGGCCACGCCCGAGGACGAGCCGCCGGTGATCATGATGGCGCCGTCCTTCTCGATCATCGACTTGGCCGAGGCGCGCGCGGCGTCCGACTTGGTCTGGGTGTCGCCGGTGACGTATTCGACCTTCTTGCCCAGGATGCCGTTGCCCTGCAGCGCGTCGGACGAGAAGGTGTTCATCATGCCGCCGTCGCCGCCGCCGTTGAGGTGCTCGACGGCCAGTTCGTAGGCGCGCAGTTCGTCGGCGCCCTCATCGGCGTAGGGGCCCGTCTGCGGCACGTTGAAGCCCAAGGTCACCGTGCCGCCGGTCGGCTCGTTGGTGAAGGCCGAAGCGGACGAGGCCGTGAAGATCGTCGGCATTGCGACGCCGGCCCCCGCGATGGCACTGGTCTTCAGCAGACCGCGGCGCGTCAGATGCGATTTGGACATGGATATCCTCCCATTGAGATAATCACGGGGGGCGCCTCCTCTGCGTCCCCCAAGATGGCACAATTGTGCATCTCGAATTATCGCAATCGGAAAGAAAATTAGGCAACAACTGCTTTTTCGGAAACGACTTTTTTGTAAATAATTCAACAGAACTGGCGCGGAACTTGTAAAAATGTTTTTATCGGCGGCGGGAAGCCCCGTGAATCTCAAGGAAATTTCCCGATGGCGGAAACATCGATGATCGGTACGCGCATCCGCGAACGCCGGGTTCTGGCCGGCCTGCGCCAGTCCGAACTGGCGCGCCGGGTCGGAATCTCGCCCTCCTACCTCAACCTGATCGAGCACAACAGGCGCAGAATCGGCGGCAAGACCCTGCTGAAGCTGGCCGAAACCCTGCAGGTGGAACCCAGCCTGCTGTCGGAAGGCGCCGAGGCCACGCTGATCGCGGGCCTGCGCGAAGCGGCCGGCGACGGGGCGCAGGCCGCGGCTGAAGTCGACCGAATCGAGGAGTTCGCGGGGCGTTTCCCGGGCTGGGCCCGCCTGCTGGTCGAGTTGCACCGCGACAAGGAAGGGCTGGAGCGGACGGTGAAGACGCTCACGGACCGGTTGGAGCACGACCCGCATCTGGCCGATTCGCTGCACGAGGTGATCTCGACCGTGACCGCCATCCGCGCGACCGCCTCCATTCTGGAGGATGATCAGAACCTGGAACCGGACTGGCAGCGGCGGTTTCACCGCAACATCAGCGAGGACAGCCGCCGGCTGGCCGAGGGTGCCGAGGCGCTGGTGCATTACCTGGAGGACGCGCCCGACACAGAGGCTGACATCAAGTCGCCGCAGGACGAGTTGCACGCCTTCCTGTCTGACAACGGTTTTCACTTTCCATCGCTTGAGGAGGCGTCGGACCGGACGACGATCGCGAAAGCCCTGGACGGGAACGAGCGGCTGGAATCCGAGGCCGCCCGCGTGCTGGCGCGCACGGTCCTGTTGCAATATGCCGAGGATGCCGCCCGGATGCCCCTGCGCGAGATGCTCGACGCGGTGGCGCGCCTGGGCCTCGCCCCGGATGCCCTGGCCGCGCATTTCGATGCGCCGCTCAACGCCGTTTTCCGCCGCCTTGCGGCGCTTCCGGAAGAGGCGGTCGGCCCCGTGGGGCTGGTGATCTGCGATGCCTCCGGCACGTTGATCTTCCGCAAGCCCATCGCGGGGTTCGCGATTCCGCGCACCGCCGGCGCCTGTACGCTCTGGCCGCTGTACCAGGTCCTTGGGCAGCCGCGAACGCCCTTGAAGGCGGTTCTGCGCCAGGCGGGTCGCGGTGACGCGCGCGTCCTGGCCTTCGCGGCGACACAGGAACAGGGCCCCGCGGCCTTCGACGCACCGCCAATGGTGCGGGCGCATATGCTGGTCGTGCCCGACAGCGGCGGCGACGGCACGGCGCCCGTGCGCGACGTGGGCACGAACTGCCGGGTCTGCCCGTTGCCCGGCTGTACCGCCCGGCGCGAGCCGTCAATCTTTCTAAAGGGTTTTTGACACCGGTGACGACATTGACGATAGTTTCGCGGCAGGCGTGCTGCGATTTGATCGGGGGGGAGGCCGATTGAATGAGCAAGAAAGTGCTCCTTATCGAGGACGAGCCGAACATCATCGAGGCCATCAGCTTCATCCTAAACCGGGATGGGTGGCAGGTGGTGACCCATTCCAACGGGCACGACGCGGTCGAGGCGGCTCGTGAACGCGCGCCCGACCTGATCATCCTGGATGTCATGCTGCCCGGCCGCAGCGGCTTCGACATCCTCAGCGAGATCCGCGACGACGCGGGGCTGGCAACAACGCCTGTCCTGATGCTCACGGCCCGCGGGCAGACGAAGGACCGCGAGATGGCCGAACGCGCGGGGGCCAGCCGCTACATGACCAAGCCGTTCTCGAACGCCGATGTCCTTGATGCCGTCCGCGACTTGGTGGCGACATGACGGTCGCGCGCAAGCCGCTGTTCTACGAGCGCCGCACCTACCGACGGCGGCGCATGGCCGATGCCGCGCGTCTGCTGCCGTTCCTGGGCTTCGCCCTGTTCAGCCTGCCGCTGCTGTGGCGGGAGGGGGACGGCGCCGCCGCGCGCACCTCCGAGGTGATGCTCTACGTTTTTCTGGTCTGGGCGGCGCTGGGTATACTGGCTTGGCTGATCTCGCGCCGGCTGCAGCCCGAAAGAAGTGGCGCCGCGCCCCCCGACGCGCGCTAGGGACCGATGCTGAACGTCCTGATCCTGGTCTGCCTGCTGTATGTCGCGCTGCTGTTCGCGGTCGCCTTCGGCGCCGACCGGGCCGCCCGGCACGGGCGCATGGCGTGGCTGCGTTCGCCGGTGGTCTACACGCTGTCGCTATCGATCTACTGCACGGCCTGGACGTTCTACGGCGCGGTCGGCTTCGCCGCGCGCTCGGGGCTGGAATTCGTCACCATCTACCTGGGCCCCACCCTGGTGATGATCGGCTGGTGGTGGACCCTGCGCAAGATGGTGCGCGTCGGGCGCAGCCAGCGCATCACGTCGATCGCCGATCTGATCTCCTCGCGGTTCGGCAAATCCAATCTCCTGGCGGTCTGCGTGACCGTGCTGGCGGTGATCGGCACGACCCCCTACATCGCGTTGCAGCTGCAGTCCGTCACCCTGTCCTTCGCGACCTTTGCGCGGGCCGACCCGGCGGCGACGGTGCTGCCGAACCAGCAGGCCACGGCATTCTGGGTGGCGTTGGGGCTGGCGCTGTTCACCATCCTGTTCGGCACCCGGAACCTGGATGCGAACGAGCGGCATCACGGCGTGGTCATGGCGATCGCGGTCGAGGCGGTGGTCAAGCTGTGCGCGCTGCTGGCCGTGGGCGTCTTCGTGGTCTGGGGGCTGGCCGGGGGCGTGCCCGAGACCCTCGACCGGATCGACGCCTCGGCCATCGCCATGTGGGAAGTGCCGGGCAGCCGATGGATCGGCTTGACCATGCTGTCGGCCGCGGCCTTCCTGTGCCTGCCCCGGATGTTCCAGGTGATGGTGGTCGAAAACGAGGACGAGGGCCACCTGCGCACCGCCGCCTGGGCCTTTCCCGGCTACCTGATGCTCATGAGCCTCTTCGTGGTGCCCATCGCCGCCGTGGGGCTGGACATCATGCCGGAGGGGGCCAATCCGGACTATTTCGTGCTCACCCTGCCGCTGCAGGACGGGCAGGGCGCGCTGGCGATCCTGTCCTTCCTGGGCGGCTTTTCCTCGGCCACCTCGATGGTGATCGTGGCGGCCATCGCGCTGTCGACGATGGTGTCCAACCATATCGTCATGCCCATATGGCTTTGGCTGACGGGGGGCAGCGCGATGGTGTCCGGCGATGTGCGGCACGTGGCGTTGCTGACCCGGCGGCTGTCGATCGCCGGAATCGTGCTGCTGGGATATCTCTATTTCCGCCTATCCGGCGGGGGAACGGCGCTGGCGGCCATCGGCCTGATCTCCTTCGCCGGGGTTGCGCAGTTCCTGCCGGCCCTTCTGGGCGGTCTGTTCTGGCGCGGCGCGAACAGGCTGGGGGCCGTGTCGGGCCTGGCCCTGGGGTTCCTGGTGTGGCTTTACTGCCTGTTCCTGCCCAGCTTCGGGCCCTCGCTCCTGCTGCCGCAGGCGGTCATCGACCACGGGCTCTTCGGCCTTTCCTGGCTCAGGCCGCAGGCACTTTTCGGCGTGGCGGGGCTGGATCCGGTGGTGCATGCGGTGATGTGGAGCATGTCGCTGAATACGCTGGCCTTCCTCACGGTCTCCATCCTCAGCTTCCCCGAACCGGTGGAGCGGCTTCAGGGGGCGCAGTTCGTCAATGTTTTCCAGCACTCCCGCACCGCCGGCAGCTGGTCTGCGAGCCTGGTGCAGAGCGAGGACCTGCTGATCATGGCGCAGCGCATCCTCGGCGCGGCGGAGGCGCAGGCGCTTTTCGCGCGGACGGCCCGGCGCCAGGGGATCGATGGCTACCTGCCCGAACCCACGCCGGATTTCCTGCAGGAGCTTGAACGCGAGCTGTCCGGCTCGGTCGGGGCGGCCACGGCCCATGCGATGATCTCGCAGATCGTCGGGGGGGCCAGCGTGTCCGTCGAGGACCTGATGGCGGTGGCCGACGAGACGGCGCAGATCATGGAATACTCCAGCCGGCTGGAAGCCAAGACCGAGGAACAGGCCCGGACTGCCCGGCAGTTGCGCGAGGCCAACGAGAAGCTCACGCAGCTTTCGGTGCAGAAGGACGCCTTCCTCAGCCAGATCAGCCACGAGTTGCGCACGCCCATGACCTCGATCCGGGCGTTTTCCGAGATCCTGCGCGACACCGATGGCCTGTCGGAGGCGGAGCAGAGCAAGTACGCCTCTGTCATCCACGACGAGGCCATCCGCCTGACCCGGCTGCTGGACGATCTGCTGGATCTCAGCGTCCTGGAAAACGGCCAGGTGACGCTGAACATTCAGACCGGCAACCTGGCCGACCTGCTGGACCGTGCAGTTTCCGCGGCCGGGGTCGGGAACACGGAGTTCGAGGTGGTGCGCGACCGGGCCGCGGAGCAGGTGGAGCTGACGACCGACCTGGACAGGCTGGCGCAGGTCTTCATCAACCTTATCTCGAATGCCCGCAAGTATTGCGACGCTGAAGAGCCGCGGCTGACCATCCGGGTGGCCGAAGCCGATGCAGGGTTGATGCTGGATTTCGTGGACAATGGCAGCGGCATCCCCGCCGGCGAACAGGCCCTGATCTTCGAGAAGTTCTCGCGTATCGGGCAGACCAAGGCCGGCGGTGCCGGGCTGGGCCTTGCCATCTGCCGCGAGGTGATGGGCCGTCTGGGCGGCGACATCACCTACTTGCCGGGCCAGGATGGGGCCGCCTTCCGTGTGACCCTGCCGCTGCGCGCCCGGATGGCCGCGCAATAGGCGCGTGTCCGCGGCCGGCAACACTCTGGTAACCCTGTCGCGGTTACGCTCCCCCGACAAGGGCCATTGGCAGACGGCGGGGATCATGGGCGTGCGGGGCCGCGGATCGGTCATTTATCGCAAGGTGCAAGCGAGGCGCAACGGGGTCGACGCGCGTGCGATGACCCCGGCGAAAGCGCTGCGCCTGGCGCTGGCCCGGGCTGCCGACGGGCTGTTCGACCTGTCCCTGACCGTCGCCACCGTGGAACAGCACGCTTACCCGCAGGCCGAGCTTGCAGGTCTCCTGCCGCAGGACGGCCTGTTGGTGCTGCTTGACGGCCCCGGGGGACGGCGCGGCGCGTTGAACCTCGACCCGCAGGTGATGGCCGGCCTTGTCGAGGTGCAGACCACCGGCGGGCTGCGCGCGTCCCCGCCCACCGCCCGGCGCATGACGCCCACGGACGCTGCGATGGCCGCGCCCTTCATCGATGCCGTTCTCTCCGGTGTCGATGCGGAATTGGAGTCTGGAGAAGGCGGGGCGCTCGCGCCGGGCTTTCGCTTCGGTGACATGGTGGAGGACAGCGCGGCCCTGGCGCTTGCGCTGCAGGCGCCGGACTACGACGTTTTCCACATTACCGTCGAGATGGGCGGCGGCGCCAAGTCGGGTGGCCTGACGCTGCTCCTGCCGCGGCTTTGCGCGCCGGAGCCGGGCGGCGGGGTGGCGCAGTCCGCCCCGCCGGAGGCTCCCGAAATCGAGGAGGCCGCGCTGGCCGCGCCCGTGACCCTGACCGCCGAGATCGCGCGCCTGACCCTGCCCCTGCGCGAGGCGACGCGCCTTGCCCCCGGTCAGCGCCTGACGATACCGCGCGACAGCCTGGACTCCACGCACCTTCTGGCCAGCCGGGGCCACGTGGTGGCCCGAGCCCAGATGGGGAAGCTGAACGGCAAGCGTGCCGTGCGGCTGTTTCCCCGGGCGCGGACCGAGGACGAGGGACACGGCGCCGCTCATAAGTCGGCGGCCGACGGGCCGGAGCCACCCGCGAAAGACCCTGGCCCAGCCTTTCCCGTTGACGGCGATGCGCAGGAGGCCGACTGAAATCCGGGATGGGGCGCCCTGCGGCCGCCGCACGCCGGCGGGCCGCCGGCTTGACCTGCGTCAATGTGGCTGGCGAGGTGGCGTGACAGAGTGATCCGGAACGGAGGAGGCGATGGAATCGACTGACACTTACCGCAAGAGGCTCTTGTCCCGGCTGGCCGAATTGGACAGCCGCCTGCACCATATCGAGGCCGAGCTTGACGAGCCCCATTCCAAGGACTGGGAAGAGGCCGCCGTGGAGCGCGAGGACGAAGAGGTGCTGGAGCAACTGGGACAGAGCGGACAGGCCGAGATCGCGCGTATCCGCGCCGCGCTGCAACGAATCCGAGAGGGCACCTACGGGATCTGCGCCCGCTGCGGTGAGGAAATATCGCCCGAGCGGCTGGACACCCTGCCGGACACGCCCCTTTGCCGGACCTGCGCGGCGGCCGGGTAGGCGGAAATCAGGCGTCGGCGCGCACCGGCGCCGGCTTCGGCTATCGCCGCCACTTGATCGGGGGTAGAATGGCCCGGACAACCGATGGGAGGACCGAATGCAAGACCTCAGAGCCGAACTGGACCGCCTGCAGCAGGATATCGGCGAGGCGGGCGACAAGGATCGCCTGCGGTATCAGCCGCAGCTCGAACGGGTGATCGAGGAGATGGACGAACGCGGCGAGGACGTGCCGCCCGAGGCGCGCGACCTGAACGAGGAGCTGCGCAATGCCGCCATCGAGGCCCAGTTCGACAACATGCCGATCTGACGGGCGCGCGTCCTGCGCTTGCGCCAAGCGGCATTCTTCGTACTAATGGCTCGTGAAAGGCGCAGCTTGCCTGCGCGGCACGAGGCATATTTGGTGTGACTTCGGAGGTACATGTCGACCGGCGAGACCGCGTCGCCGTCCTGACCCTGGATCGGCCGGTGGCGAACATTCTCGCCCCGTCGCTGCGGGCGGCGTTGGCCCGGGCGCTTGAGCGCGCGGCCGCGGATCCGGCGACGGAGGCGGTGGTGATCCGCGGTGCCGGCGCGGGGTTTTCCACCGGCCTTGACCTGGCCGAATACGACGACGGGCCAGGCCCGCCCGGAATCGGTGATCTGGCCCAATCGATCGAGGAGATGCCCAAGCCCGTCGTGGCCGCGCTTCACGGGCAGGTTCTGGGTGCGGCGGCCGAACTGGCGCTGGCGGCCCATGCGCGGGTCGCGGCGCAGGATGCGCAGATCGGGCTGCCCGAAGTGACGCTGGGCCTGTTGCCCTGCGGGGGCACGACACAGCGGCTGCCCCGCCTGGCGGGCGCGCAGGTGGCGCTGGAACTTCTGCTGTCGGGGCGGACCGTCGCGGCCTCCGATCCCCGGGCGGAGCGCCTGTTGGACGAGGTGGTGGCGCAGGCGCCGCAGGAACGGGCCGAGGCCCTCGCCCGCGATCTGGCCCGCAGCGGCGGCTGGCGAAGGAGCCGCGACCGCACGCGCGGTCTGTCGGATCCGGCCGGCTATCAGAAGGCGGTGGCGGCCGTCGCGGCCCGGCTGGAAGGCCGGGACAGGGCCGAGGCGGATATCGTCAAGTGCATCGAGGCGGCGCTGCTTCTGCCCTTCACGCGCGGGGTCGAGCTGGAAGCCGCGCTCTTTGCCGACCGGGTGGGCTCACCCCGCGCGCGGGCCCTGCGCCATGCCGTTCTGGCCGAACGCCGCGCGGCGGTGATGCCCGAGCAGAGGCAGGCCACCGCGCGCGAGATCGGCCGCGTGGCCCTTCTGGGGCGGCCCCGTTTTCTGGCCGAGATGGCGACCGCCTGGCTGGCGGCCGGTCATACCGTGACTCTTGCAGGCGGCGGACAGGACGATGCCGCCCAGGCGGCCGAGCGGGTGGCTGCGGAGTTCGAGGCGGCCATTGCCCGGCAGGAGATAACGGAGGCCGAGGCCAAGGCGCGCCTCAGCCGCCTTGACCGGGCCGCGCCCGGAGAGGCCGTGGCGGGCGCGGACCTCGTTCTCGACGACGGCACCGTGGCGGTCATGATGGGAGGACGGCCCGTTGCCTGGGCGGTGCTGGATCCGATGCTCGCGCTTCGCGCGCGGGCCGACGCCGTGGGCGCCGGGGCGCGCGCGCTGTCGCTGCGCCTTTACCCGGTGCAGGAGGGCCGCCGGCTGGCCGAGATCGGCGTGCCCGCCGGGGCTGCGGCCGAAAGCGTGGTGAGCCTGTCCAGGGCCTGTGCCGGTCTTGGCTGGACGGTGGTGCGGGCGGCGGCGGTGCCGGGGCTTGCGGGGGCGAACCTTGCCGCGGCCCTGTCGGGGGCGGCGCTGCGGCTGGTGGAAGCGGGCCACACCCCGGCCGAGGTGGACGCCGCCGCGCGTCATATGGGATTCCGCGCCGGCCCATTCGCGATGATGGATGCCGAGGGGCTGGAGGCCGCCCGCCACCGCCTGGCCCGTCTGGCGGGTGGGGCGGCCGCCGGCGGGCCGGGGCAGGATCTGCTGGCGGCACGGTCGGCCGCCGGTCACGGCGGCCGCGCCGCGGGGCGCGGGTTCTACATCCACGATGGCGGCGCGGCCCGACCGGACCCGGAGCTGCCCGCCTGGCTGGACAACTGGCGCGCCGACAGGGGGCTTCCATCCGCGCCGGCGGACGATCAGGAGCCGGGGGAAGCGCTGCATGCGGCGCTGGTCAATGCCGCCGCCCGGCTGATTGCCGATGGCGTGGTCCAGCGCGCCTCGGACGTGGACGTGCTGATGGTGCGCGGCTACGGCTTCGACCGGGCGCGGGGCGGGCCGTTGTTCCAGGCCGATCTGGCGGGAACACTGACCCTGATGACCACGATGAAACGCTTCGCCGCGCTGGACGCCGCGCTTTGGGCGCCGCATCCGGCCATCGCGGACATGTTCAAGAACGGCATGGGATTTTTCGGGCGGGCGCCGTGAGCGTCAGCCCAGCATGATCCCAACGACGACCAGCATCAGGCCCAGGACGGACAGCATCAGCGCCCCGGTGTTGATCGGCAGCACGCGGCGGACCTGTTCGCGCAGCGCGGCATCCTCAAGACCGCTGCGCCGGGCTTTCCAGACGCGCAGGATGCACCAGACCAGCCCGGCCAGCCCGAGCAGCGAGATCCCTGCACCCAGCCAGATCAGTACCTCCATGACGGGTCTCCTTGGGCCGTTCGCCTGTGCAGCGCCTAGACGAAACCCGGGCGGCGCGCAAGCGCTGGCGCGGCCAGATCCCGCTTGCGGGTGCCGCCGCGGGGGGATAGGACAAGGGCTCCACCGCGCAAAGAGGACACGATGGACGACTCCACTCCCGAGGCCAACTACCGCGTGACGGCCGACGAACTGCGCCAGTTCGTGGAACGCTTCGAACGGCTGGAGGCCGAAAAGAAGGACCTCGCCGACCAGCAGAAAGAGGTCATGGCCGAGGCCAAGGCGCGCGGCTATGACACCAAGGTGATGCGCAAGGTGATCGCGCTGCGCAAGCGCGACAAGGACGACATCGCCGAAGAGGAAGCTGTTCTGGAGATGTACAAGCAGGCGCTCGGGATGTAGGCGCGCTCTAGGGTCCGATCATGGTGAGGCCGGGCCAGCGCTGCAGGGCATCCACGTCCTCGTCGTAGATCTCCGAAAGCCGCGCGATCAGGTCATCGCTCCAGCCCGGAACGTCCAGTTCCTCTTCGATCGCGCTTTCATCCGCGAACTTGTCGAGGAAGGCGGCGATCACCCGGCGCTTCTGCGTCTCGGTCATGCCCGGGTGGGCGTCCATGTAGTTCATGAACCGTTTCATCCCGGCTTCGGTCATGATCTCGGACAGAAGCGCGAACTCCTGCTCGATCGGGGCGGCGGGATCCAGCCCGCCCATCTCGCGCAGGATCTCGGCCCAGATCAGGGGCGTGTCCTCGTTGCACCACAGGGTGATCGGCATGTCGGGGAAGGCGGATTTCATGCGCGTGACGAGGTTCGACCACCGCACCTCGGTGGGGTCGGTGCCGTCGAGGAAATCGGCCATGGTGTCGACCCTGGTCTTCTGGAAGACCGCCGGCAGGAAGGTTGCCGGGTTCCGGATCGCCATGAAAAGCTCCACGTCGTCGTGGCGGAAGATCTGGTGCAGGGTGCCCAGCCGCTCCTCGGCCGCCGAATAGAGGACACCGCCCGAGGCGGCCATCTTGGGCGTGCCGAAGAATCCCTCGTTGGACAGCACCAGCCTGTCGGCGGAGCCGTCCTCGACGATGGCGTCCAGCAGCACCTCGCGCGCGTCGGGGGCGACGCCACCCTTGCGCGCCGCGTGAAGCGTGTCGCGGATCAGCTTGTGATAGCTGGCGGGATCGGGGACGTTGGTGCCGATCTGCTCCAGCCGGTCGCGATTGGCAGCCAGGCATTTCACCAGCCTGTTTTCGTCAGTCATATGCGCGCCAGCGTGAAGAACGACCTGCATTTAATTCCCGGCCCTGTTGGAACAGCAGCGCCAATATAAAGGCTTTTGCCGGCAGTTAAACCGGTTTCGCCGACCCGCCTGGGGTGCGCAATTCCGGCTTGCGCGCGCGCGCCATCGCGCGTATCGAAATGACGTGGCCCCTATAGCTCAGCTGGTAGAGCAACTGATTTGTAATCAGTAGGTCGGGAGTTCGAGTCTCTCTGGGGGCACCACCGCCGGAAAAGGGGCAGCAAGGCCCCCTTTCCGCGAGTGATCAGGGGGTCAGCCCTGCCATTCCTCCATCTTTTCGAATTCGTCATAGCTGTGCGTCGAGGAAACAGTCAGATCGCCGGCATCGTCGCGGCTGATCTGCAAGTCGTCGAATTTCACCGCCACCGGTTTCTCGCCGATGCCGAGAAACCCGCCGACGTCGATCACGACCTTTTCGATCTTGCCCGCGTCGTCCAGGAGGAGCGTCTCGATGTCGCCGATGTCCTGGCCGTCCTGGCCCTGGACGATCATGCCCTCAAGCTCTTCGGCGGTCAGGGCCTCGCGTTCGCCGGGGCTCAGGCGGCCGGCCTCGGCCCGGTCCAGGCCTTCTTCCGGCTGGGTATCGGCGGCCTCTTGCTGCTCGGCCGCCGTCTGCCCGGACCCTTCGGCCATCCGCTCGTCGCCGTCCTCGGTTTCGGCCAAGTCTGCCTCGGCGGCGGTGTAGCCCTGTTCGTCCTGCTTCGCGGCCCATTCGCGGACGAAGGAGAGTTCGCCCTCTTCCTCTGCCGCGGCGCGGTCGTAGCTCTCGCGCTCTTCCAGCGCGCTGCGATCGCCCGTGAAGACGAGGAAGAAATCCCCTTCCGCGTCGGATTCGGCCACGAATTTCAACTCGTCCAGGCCGGTCTTCACGTTCTTTTCGCCCATGCCGAGCAAGCCGCCGACATCGAGCGTGACCGAGGTGATCCGGCCCTCCCGGGACAGGATCACGTCATCCACCTCCCCGGCGTTTTCCCAGTTCCTGCCCGGTCCGGCCAGGCTGTCGGGGATTTCTTCATCCGCGGCGCCCTTGGGGCGGATGAAAACCGGCTCGCCCAGAAGGTCGGAGGCGCGCACCGTCATCTCGCCCGCTTGCATCCTGGGCTCTTTCATGGCGGCGTCGCCTGTCTTCGCCTGACCGTCGGTCGCCTGCTGGGTCTGCTGGGTCTGCATCTCGGTGTTGTCCGAGCCCTCGCCGTGGCTGTCGGCGAACACCGGCGCCGCCGCGAAGGCGATCAGTGCCGTCGTCGTCAGTAGCCGTTTCATGGGTGCTCCTTTCCTGTTTGCGTCATTTCTTGGCGTCGGGCGGCGATACCCGCCCTCTGCGCGGCCAACGTGCGGGGCGGGACAAAGTTGCGGCGCCGGGCCGCGATTTCTTTGTGATCGGCGTGGAGACGCCCAGGTGCATCCACGCGTTCGGCGGGTTCGCCGGGTCACGGGCGACTTGCGCCGCCGGCGGAAAACCGGTCTTGTCGTGTCAAGCGCGGGAGCAGGCAATGACCGGCTGGACGGACGACGCGGACATCGGGCATCCCTTCTGGTGGGAGGCGGCACCGCCGCAGCCGGCCGAGGCCGGGCTGCCCGCGCACTGCGACGTGCTGGTCATCGGGGCGGGCTACGCCGGCCTGTCGGCGGCCATCGCCGCGCATGACTGCGGCGCCACCGTCGCCGTGGCCGACGCGGGCCTGCCCGGCGCGGGGGCCTCCAGCCGCAACGGGGGTATGGTCGGTGCCCACCCGAGGCTGAGCTGGTCCCGCCTGGCCGGGCTTTACGGGGCCGAGACGGCGGATGCGCTTTTCGCCGAGGCGCGTCCGGCGCTGGAGTGGCTGCGCGGCTTCATCCGGAGCGAGGGGATCGACTGCGACCTGCAGCAGACCGGGCGCATCCAGCTTGCCTGGACGCGGAAGGATTTCGAGGCGCAGCGGCAGATGGCCCGGGATGTCGCGGCCAAGAGCGATGTGCAGGTGCGCCTGCTGGACCGCTCGGGCCTGGGATCCGAGATCGCGACCGACCAGTATTTCGGCGGCCTGCTGTTTCCCGAACATGCCGCCATCGACCCGGCCAAGTTCCACAGGGGCTTGATGCGGGCCGCGCAACGGCGCGGGATCGCGGTCGCCGGGGCCTGCCCCGTCACCGCGCTGGGCCGCGCGCCGCTGGGGTTCACGGCGCGCACGGGGCAGGGGCAGGTGCGGGCCGACAAGGTGATCCTGGCAACAAACGGGTATACCGGACCGCCCTTTCGCTGGCACGCGCTTCGGGTCTTTGCGCTGCCCAGTTTCATCATCGCGACCGAGCAACTGCCGGCCGGGGATCTGGCGCATCTGGCGCCCGGCAGGCGCACCATGGTCGAAACGCGCGCGCGGCACAGCTATTTCCGCCTGTCGCCCGATGGCCGGCGCGTGCTTTTCGGCGGGCGCGCGGCGATGCGGCCCGTGCCGCTGGAGCGCGCGGCGGAACGGCTGCACGCCACGATGGCCGGGATCTGGGCTGAGCTGCGCGGGGTCAAGCTGTCCCATGTCTGGATGGGCAACGTGGGCTACACCTTCGATCACATGCCCAACGTGGGCGAGGACCGCGGCCTGCATCACGCCATGGGCTTTTCCGGGTCCGGCACGGTCATGGCGCCCTACCTGGGCGCCAAGGCGGCCTATCGGGCCCTGGGCGATCCGCGCGGTGCGACGGCCTATGCGGACACGCGGCTGCGCCGCCACCCGCTGCATCCGGTTCCGACGCCGCATTTCCTGCGCGCGGCGGACCTGTGGTACCGTCACTGGGTCGACCGGATCGAGACTTGGCGGGGCCGGGCCTGACCGTGCCCGCCGCGGCGCCGCTCTCGGTGCCGTGTCACGCTGGTCAAACGGGGTGCGGCGGAACATATTCGGACGAGGACGACGCCAAGATCCATTCAGGGGGAGACATGAAAGACGGGCAGAACTACATCGACGGCGCGTGGGGCGCGGGCGCGGCCGGATGGACCGATGTGATCGATCCGGGAACGGGCGAGGTGCTGGCCCGGCAGGCGATGGCCAACGCGGCGGATGTCGACGCCGCCGTGGCGGCGGCGCGGCGGGTCCATTTGTCCGGCGCCCTGTCCGACATGCGCCCGATCGAGCGGGGACGGCTGGTGCAGGCCATGGGGCGCTACCTGCTGGACAATGCCGAGGCGATCGCCCTGACGCTGTGTCGCGAGCAGGGCAAGACGTTGTGGGAAGCCCGCGGCGAGGTCGCGGGCGCGGCGCAGTATTTCGAATACTATGGCAACCAGGCGGCCACGCTCGAGGGGCGGCAGGTGCCCTTGGGGCAGGGGTATTTCGACTTCACCGCGCTGGAGCCTTACGGCGTATCGGCGCAGATCGTGCCCTGGAACTTTCCCGTCGAGATCGCTGCGCGCTCGATATCGGCGGCGCTGACCACCGGCAATGCCTGCGTGGTCAAGACGCCCGAACTGGCCCCGCTTGCCAGCGCGTGCTTCGGCCATGCGGCGGCGGCCGCGGGGCTGCCCGCGGGGGCGGTGAACGTCCTGTGTGGCTGGGGCGAGGAGGCGGGCGCGGCCCTGGCGGCCCATCCGCAGGTGAACCAGATCGTCTTTACCGGGTCGGTGCCCACCGGTGTGGCGATCGCCACGGCGGCGGCGCGCAACGTGGTGCCCTGTGTTCTGGAACTCGGCGGCAAGTCGGCGGCCATCGTCCACGCGGATGCCGATCTCGACGCCTTCGAGGGCGACATCCGCCGCGGCATCTATTTCAACGCGGGGCAGGTCTGTTCGGCCATGAGCCGGGTGCTGGTGCATGAAAGCCGCCATGCCGAACTGGTGGAGCGCGCGGTCAAGGTCGCCCGGGGACTCTCGGTCGGCCCGGGGATCGAACGGGACGCGGCCGGCTCCGGGATGGGGGCGCTGGTGTCCGAGGGCCAGCGCGACCGCGCCGCCGCGATGGTCACGCGGGCCGAGGAGGCGGGTGCCCAGGTGGCCGCCGGAGGACGCAAGATGAACATCCCCGGTGCCTTTCTGGAGCCCACCGTGATGACCGGCGTGACGCCTGAAATGGAAATCGCGCAGGAAGAGGTCTTCGGCCCCGTCCTGTCCGTCATGCCCTTCGCGGACGAGGAGGAGGCCCTCGCCATCGCCAACGGCACGCCCTACGGGCTGGTGGGTGGCGTCTTCACCCGCGACCTGGACCGGGCCACGCGCGCCGCGCGGGCGATGCGCGCGGGCCAGGTTTTCGTCAACGAATGGTTCGCCGGCGGGGTGGAAACGCCCTTCGGCGGTTACGGCCGATCCGGCTACGGGCGCGAAAAGGGGCGCGAGGCGCTTCTGAACTACGTGCAAACGAAGAACGTGGCGATCAGCATTCGGTGAGGTGACGATGGCGGATTACACGCTCTTCTATTGGCCCATCCCCTTCCGGGGGCAATTCGTCCGGGCCGTCCTGGCCCATGCCGGAAAGGACTGGGACGAGCCCGGAGCCGATGCGGTCGCCGAGAGGATGGAGGCAGATGTCGCGGCGCAGCCTGCGCCCTTCATGGCGCCGCCCCTTCTGCATGACCGGGCGGCGGATCTGTACCTGGCGCAACTGCCTGCGATCCTTGCCCATCTCGGCGCGGCATTCGACCTGATCCCGGAAGATCCCCGGCGCGCGGCCCTGACCCACAAGATCGTGGGCGATGCCCACGACGTGCTGGAGGAAGTCACCCGCCACGGGGGCGAGCAGATGTGGACGCAGTCCGATTGGGACGCCTTTTTCGCCGGGCGCCTGCCGCGCTGGATGGGGATCTTCGAGGAGACGGGCCTGCGTCACGGCCTGGGGCGGGAAAGCGGGCATATCCTCGGCACCGAAGGCCCGGGCCTGGCCGATCTGGTGACAACGATCCTGTGGTTCACCATGGCCGACAAGCTGCCCCGGATCGAGGACTGCCTGCAACGGGCCGCCCCGCGGGTCGCCGCGCTCAGCCACCGGGTCGCGGCCCTGCCGGCCATCGTGGACATGCGCGCCGATACCGATGCGCGCTTCGGCGATGTCTATTGCGGCGGCGAGATCGAGCGCTCGTTGCGCAGGGTCCTGGCATGACGGCGCCGCGCGCACGGGGCGCGCGGCGCCCGCAGTCGATCCGCGAGGTGGTGGAAAACGGCCTGTGTATCGGTTGCGGCCTGTGCGAAGCGCTGGGGCCGGATCAATGGCGCATGGTCGTGACGCCGCAAGGCCGCCTGCGGCCCGCGCCTTGCGGCACTGCGGACCCGGCGGTGGACGCCGCGATCCTGGAGGCCTGTCCCGGTACCGTGGCCGAAGCGGAGGCGGAACAGGGCGCGCGGGTCGATCCCGTCTGGGGCGCCTGGCGGCACATGGGCGAAGCATGGGCGGGCGATGCCGACATCCGGTTCCGCGCAGCGACCGGCGGCGTGCTCACCGCGCTCGGGGTGCATTTGCTGACGACGGGGAAGGCGGATTTCATCCTGCACTGCGCCGCCGATCCCGACCGCCCGATGCGGTCACGCTGGGTCATGAGCGACACGGCCGAACAGGTCGTGGCGCGGGCCGGGTCACGTTACGGCCCGTCGGACACGCTGGCGGGGCTGGAGGCGGCCCTGGCCCGCGCGCGGCCCTTCGCCATCATCGCCAAGCCCTGCGACGCGGGGGCTGTGCGCGCCCGGGCCAAGGCCGACCCGCGGCTGGATCGCTGGCTGGTCGCCCTGCTGGTGATGGTCTGCGGCGGCGCCTCGGACCTGGGCAAATCCTGGCAGGTCTTGGAGGAATTCGGCATCGAGGAGGACGAACTGTCGCTTTTCCGGTATCGCGGCTACGGCAACCCGGGCCGCACGCGCGTGGAAACGCAGGACGGCCGCGCCTTCGAGAAGACCTACAACCAGATGTGGGGCGACGCGGCGGGCTGGCATATCCAGACGCGCTGCAAGCTCTGCCCGGATGCCATCGGCGAAGCCGCCGACATCGCGGCGGCCGACATCTGGCCCGACGGGGCGCCGGTGGGCGAGGATGCGGGGTTCAACGGGGTGATCGTGCGCACGGCGCGGGGCGGGGCGCTGTTCGACGCGGCGGTCGCGGCCGGCGATCTGGTTGGGGGGCGCGAACACGGGCCGCGCGACTACGACCATTTCCAGCCGCACCAGGTTCACAAGAAGCGGGCGATGGCCGCGCGCCTGCGGGGGCTGCGCGCTGCGGCAAAGCCGCATTATGCGCACGCGGGGCTGCGGCTTGAGGCCCTCGATTCCGGGGATCGGGCGGAAGAGGCGGGCGCGCGCCGCCGGGCCGAGGGCGGCCGTTTCGCCGAACGGATGCCGTCGCGCGTCGCGAAGAGGGCCTGATCGGCCCTGTTGCAGGCCGGCGTGCTTGCTGTATTTCTGGGCACGGGCCGATGCGGCGGCCCGCGAAGAAGGATCAAGATGGCCAATCCCTGCATCATCTGTGTCGCGATCACCGGGTCGGTGCCCACCAAGGCCAACAACCCCGCCGTCCCCATCAGCGTGGCCGAGCAGGTGGAATCGACCCATGCCGCGTGGGAGGCCGGCGCCTCCATCGCCCATTGCCACGTGCGCACCGACGACGGCCTGCCCACCTCGGACCCGGAACGATTTGCCCGGCTGCAGGACGGGATCGCACGCCACTGCCCGGGAATGATCATCCAGTTCTCCACTGGCGGACGCTCCGGCGCCGGGCGCGCGCGCGGCGGGATGCTGCCCCTGCGGCCCGACATGGCATCGCTCTCGGTGGGGTCGAACAACTTCCCCACACGCGTCTACGAGAATCCGCCCGATCTGGTGGACTGGCTGGCCGGCGAGATGCAGGCGCACGAGATCACTCCCGAAATCGAGGCCTTCGATCTGTCCCACATCCTTCAGGCCATCCGCCTGCACGGCGAGGGGCGGCTTCACGGCAGGCTTTATGTCCAGTTCGTCATGGGCGTTCGGAACGCCATGCCGGCCGATCGGGAGGTCTTCGACTTCTACGTCAAGATCATGCGCGAGCGGGCGCCGGCGGCCAACTGGTGCGCGGCCGGCATCGGGCCCAACCAGATCGTTGTCAACGAATGGGCCATCGCCGCGGGCGGGCATACCCGGACGGGGCTGGAGGACAATGTGCGACTGGACCGCCGGACACTGGCGCCGTCCAACGCCGCGCTGGTTCAGCGCGCCGCCGCCCTTTGCGAGAAGCACGCCCGCCCGGTGGCCACCTGCGCCGAGGCGCGGGCGATCCTTGGCCTGCGGGGCGCGCCGTGACCCTTCCGGGCGGCTGGCTGTCGGCACTGGCCGGCGACGACGAGACGGCCAGCCGGATGGGCGAGGACGCGCAGCGCGCCGACATGCTGCGGGTCGAGGCCGCCTACAGCCGCGCGCTGGGCGCGGTGGGGCAAGTCCCGCGGGCCGAGGCCGAAGAGGCCGCCGCCGCCATAAGCGCGGCGCGCATCGATGCCGCGCGCCTGGCCCGGGCGGCGGCGCGCGACGGCGTGCCCGTGCCGGATCTGGTGCGGCAGATCCGTGAACAGGTGCCCGAACGGTTGCACCGGGCCGTGCACCGGGGGCTGACATCGCAGGATGTCACCGACAACGCCCTGCTGTTGGCGCTGCGCGCGGTCTGCGAGACCCTGCGCGACCGTCTTGACGCGCTGGAGGCCGCGCTGGTCGACCTCGAGGGCCGCTTCGGCGCCAATACGTTGATGGGGCGCACCAGGATGCAGGCGGCCCTGCCCGTGACGGCCGGGGACCGTCTGGCGCAATGGCGCCGGCCGCTGGCCGATCACCGCGCGCGCCTGGACGAGGTGGGCAGGCGGCTTTTCGTGCTGCAACTGGGCGGGCCCGTCGGCACCCGCGGCAGTTTCGACCGAGCCGGCGACGCCATCGCCGCCGGGATGGCCGCGGAGCTGGGGCTGAGCGACCCGGGCCAGGCCTGGCACACGCGGCGCGACGCGCTGGCGGACTTCGCGAACTGGCTGTCGCTGGTGTCCGGCAGCCTGGGCAAGATGGGGCATGACCTGGCGCTGATGACCCAGCAGGGGATCGACGCGGCCCGCGTCGCGGGCGGGGGCGGCTCCTCGGCCATGGGGCACAAGGCGAACCCGGTGCGCGCCGAGGTGCTTGTGGCCCTGGCCCGCTACAATGCCGTCCAGCTGCCCGGCATGCACCTGGCCCTGGATCACGAGCAGGAACGCTCGGGCGTGGCCTGGACGCTGGAATGGCTGGTGCTGCCGGCGATGGTGGTGACGACGGCGGCGGGCCTGCGCACGGCCCTGTCCCTGGCCGGCGACATCGAGGCGATGGGCGACCCCGCCTGAGGGGGAATCGATTCTGCACCGGGGCCGGTGCGGGGCCGCGCCATGCGCCCAACGGCGGCCCCAAGCCGCCGCGCGACAGGCGGAAAACCGCCCCGATCGCGCCCATTTACGGGATTCGGCAGGGGGCCGCAGGGGGGTGTGTGATTTAAACGTCACATCCCGGGCAACAACCGACGGGGCGTCGGGCGCTGCGTTGACACTCAGGGGGCAATTGCCGCATTCCAATCCCAAGCCGTGTCCAGTTCTGGTGCGGCGGAACACGAAACTTCCTGCTTTATGGAGGGACACCTTGAAAAAGCAACTTCTCTGCACCAGCGCAATCGCCCTCGGCGTTGCCGCTGCGCCCGCAGCAGCCCAGGAATGGAGCCTGGACTGGGGCGGCTTCATGAGCCAGCACGTCGCAATCGTCGACAACGGTGGCACGCTCGGTAATGCTGCTGGCACTGATCTCGATGGCGTCGCGCATCACCAGACCGGCGAGATCATCTTCTCGCCTTCGGTGACGCTGGACAACGGCCTGACCTTCGGCGTGAATGTCCAGTACGAAGCTCAGCAGGCCGTGTCGGTTGACGAGACCTACGTGACCATCAGCTCCGATACCTTCGGCAAGCTGGATATCGGCGCCGAAAATTCGGCCGGCTACAAGTCCATGGTCGCCGCGCCCGGCGTGACGTCGATGGCGATCAATTCGCCGTCAATCTCGGCCTTCGTGCCGTTTGCAGCCAGCGGCGGCACCATCGGCAACTCGTTCCTGGGCGCCGGCTTGTCGGCCTATACAGAGGTGGGCTACCTTCCTTTGGACGGCAATAATGACCCGGGGCGCATCAGCTACTACACGCCCAGCTTCAATGGCCTGGTTGTCGGTGTGTCCTACGCGCGTACGGTTGCTAACAACGCGAATTCCGCGGGTGCATCAGACAAGAACGCCGTTGCCCTTTCGGACGTTTTCGACATCGGCGTGAACTACAGCCAAAGCTTCGGCAAGACCGACGTGAGCCTTAGTGCCCGTTACGGCACGGCGGATGCCACGGCTCCTGGTCGTTCCGACCCGGACACCTGGGGTATCGGTGCGCAGGTCGGCTTCGGCGCTATCACCGTGGGTGGCCACTATGCCGAGAACGATAACGGCGGCGCCGGCGGTGCCTTTGACGAGTCGGGCTGGAGCCTGGGTGCCACCTATGACGCGGCTGGTCCGTGGTCCTTCGAAGCTCTCACCTTCCAGGGTGAATTCGACAATGGCGGAGGTGTCGACGACGAATACCAGGCCTACCGTATCGGCGCCAGCCGCGATCTTGGGCCGGGCGTTGACTGGGATATCTACGCTGCGAACGTCGTGGCCGATGGTCAGGCGACTGCCGGTGACGAGTTCGACGGTACGCTGATCGGTACCGCGATCAACCTGAGCTTCTGAGCTCGGCAAGATTTTTGCGGCGGGGGGATGACAAATCCCCCCGCCGTTTCTATTTTCCGCCGACAAGGTTTTCCGGCAGCATGGGCGCGAAATGAAGAAGAGTATTGTCTGGCTGGCCTCTTATCCGAAGTCGGGCAATACCTGGACCCGGATCTTTCTTGCCAACTATCTGACGAACGCGCAATCGCCCGTTCCCATCAACCAGGTCCACCGTTTCGGAATGGGCGACTCAATCGTGTCCACCTACGAAATGGTTGCCGGACGAAAGATCAATCCCAGCGACATCTCATTAACGCTATCCTTGCGCAATAAGGTGTTACGCGGAATTGTTGCTAACAACGCCGACGTGAACCTGGTCAAGACACATAACATTCGCTCGAAAGCCTTCGGGATTGAACTCATCCCCGATCAGTTCACGCGTTCGGCCATCTACATAGTACGAAATCCGCTGGACATGGTCATTTCCTACGCGCGCCACTATGGTGAGACCATCGAGAAAGCGGCAGAGGCGATCGGCCGAAGCGACAACAGCAACGATGCCGATAAATCGACCGTGACGCAATTCCTCGGCACATGGTCCGAACATGTCGATCAATGGACGAAACCCGCGAGCTATCCGATCTGTGTGCTGCGATATGAGGACATGCTAAACGACCCGCAAACAGCCTTTTCTAAGCTTTTGGAGCATCTTGGCGTGCCGGTCGAGACTGATCGCCTGGATCGGGCGATCAGGTTCTCCAGCTTCGACGAGGTTTCCAAGCAGGAACAGCAAAGTGGTTTCGTAGAGCGGTCGCAAAAAAGCGATCGATTCTTTGGAAAGGGAAAAAGCGGATATTGGCGAGGAGAACTGCCCGATGATATCGCTGACAAGATTATGCGCGATCACGAACGCACAATGAAGCGTTTTGGGTATTTGGAATGATTGATCTGCAGCGTATTATCTGGCTTGCTTCCTATCCGAAATCGGGCAACACGTGGCTTCGTAGTTTCCTGGCGCATTATTTCATGCCAGCTGGCCAGGCGCCTGACATCAATAACCTGAGGCAATTCACCACCGGCGACGTGCGGCAGGATTTCTTCGATGCGGCTGTTGGTGGGCAGTACCGTGCCGACAATCCCGCCGAATGGATCCAGGTGCGCCCAAAGGCCTTGCGCCTCATCGCGAGCTCGAAGCCGGATCATCACTTCGTTAAGACCCATTGCCAGGCCTCGAAGTATCTTGGGCAGGACCTGATCCCGCCCGAAGTGACCGCCGCGGCCATTTATATCATTAGAAACCCCTTCGATCTTGCCCCGTCGTTCGCGCGGCATCAATCCGCCGATGTCTCCACTGCGATTGATCGTATGGCGAATACCGAAACGATCATGGGAACGCCTTCGGGCATTTATGATGCGATCGGGCGATGGGACAATCACGTCACATCTTGGACGAGCGCGCCAGGCCTTCCAATCACGGTTTTGCGTTACGAGGACATGCTGGCCCGACCCGCGCCCGAGTTTCGCAAATTGCTTCAAAGTTTTCTCAAGGTGCCGGTGGATTCTCGGAAGCTGGCCCGGGCCGTGAAGGCCACGAGTTTCGAGGCGATGAAGAAGCAGGAGCGCGAGCACGGCTTCCTTGAGAAGCCGCGGGGAATGGAAAGCTTCTTCGCCAAGGGGCAGGCCGGCGCGTGGCGCGAGGATCTCACGCCCGCGCAGGTCGCGCGCATCCGGGCCGAATTCCTTCCGACGCTGGAAAAGTGGTATCCCGAGATGCTGGAGGAAACCGCGGCGGTGGCCGATTCGGCCTGACGGCGGGGCGGCGCGGGGCCCGGCCCCCCTTTGCCGCCGCCGCTCGGCGGGCTATCTTAACCGTAGGGCGCGGGCCCGCGCCGCGACCGAAACCATGTGACTCGGGGCTGTTCCATGAGACGCTACCGCATGTTCGCCATCCTCGGCGCAGCCATCACGGCGGCCTGCACGGTTGCCACGGCGTCCGGGGTCGCGCGCCTGTCATCGGAACCGTCCCTGTCGGGTGGCCGCTATACCTCGGGCGGCGGGCTGACGGTGGCCGTGGACCTGCGCGAGGCCGCAGGCCGCACACAAGTCTGCGGGGTCTGGGCGCAAAGCCGCCAGCAGTCGATCCTGACCAAGCATGTCGAGCGGCGTGTCCTGGGCGCCGGATCGGTCGTCGTGGACGGCCGCCGGGTCGTGACCGGGTTGAATTTCCTGCGCGAAGTACCGCCGCAACCGGATTACGGCGGGCTTGAGGGTGCTTGCGTGACGACCGACCGGCCCTGGAACCCCGACACCGCTGCCCGCGCGTCTGTCCGCATCCCGCGCCAGATCGTGCACCGCGGCGGTTACGACGCCTTCGACGCGGGCGAGCCGACGGTTTATTTCCTCCCAACAGGGCCGGCCGCTGGGGGCTGACGCCGCGCCGCCCGAAGATTGTCCGACGGCGCAAGGAAGGGATGCACCTACAGATGACCGCCGAGCAGACCAACTGGATCGACATGTTTCCCGGGCTCAAGGGCCTTCCCGAAGACCTGCGCGCCGAGCTGGTGGCAGGCAGCGAGGTTGTCAGCGTGCCGGCGGGCACGCAGATCTTCGCGCCCGGCCAGTCGGCAGACAACCTTCTGCTGTTGCTGGAAGGCACGGTGCGCGTGCAGCAGCGGTCGGAAACGGGGCGCGAGGTGTTCCTTTACCGCGTGCACGCCGGGGAAAGCTGCGTGTTGACCACCGCCTGCATGCTCGCCTTCGAGGAGTATTCCGCCGATGGCATCGCCGAGACGGATGTACGCGCCGTGGCGATCCCGCGCGCGACCTTCGACGACCTCGCCGCGCGTTCCGCGATTTTCCGCGAGTTCATCTTCAAGGCCTATTCGCGGCGCATCACAGATCTGTTCACCCTCATCGACGACATCGTGTTCCGCCGGATGGACGTCCGCCTGGCCGCGCGTCTGCTGGAGCTGGAGGAAAAGGGGGTCGTGCGCGCGACGCACCAGTTTCTGGGAAACGAACTCGGCACGGCGCGCGAGGTTGTCTCCCGCACGCTGTCGGAATTCCAGCGCCGCGGCTGGATCGAGCAGTCTCGCGGCGAGATCCGCCTGCGCGCGCGCGAGGGGTTGGAGCGATTGGCGCGCTCGGCAGGGGAAAAGTGACGAAGTCACCGAGAACCGTCGCTTGAACATTGTATACCGTCATCATCCCTGATTCCTTCGAGAGGAGACCGGAAGATGACGACGAACATGGGAAAGATCGATCGGGGGCTGCGCCTGGCCGTGGCGGCGGTCCTGTTGATTCTCGCCTTCGCGACGGAAGTCGGCGGCGAGGGCTGGCTGAAATGGGTGATGGTTGCGGTGGCCGCGGTGTTCATCGTGACCTCGCTGGCAGGTAACTGCCCGCTTTATTCCATCATCGGCATCCGGACCTGCCGCGGCTGACCGATATGGAAACAGTTTTCACACCTTGGCAATCGCTGGCCGGGGGCGTCCTGATCGGGACGGCCGCGGTTTTTCTTATGCTGACCCTGGGGCGTATCATGGGGGCGACAGGAATCCTGTCCGGCGTCATCTGGCCAGGTGGCCCTGGCGACCGAGGCTGGCGCGCTGCGCTCCTGGCCGGGATGGTGACCGGGCCGCTGGTCGTCTTCGCGGCCACCGGACGGATGCCCGAGATCGAGGTGCCCGCGGCCACGCCGGTCTTCGTGGTCGGCGGGATCATCGTGGGCATCGGCGTCAGCTACGGATCGGGCTGCACCTCGGGGCACGGGGTCTGCGGTATGGCGCGCCTGTCAAAGCGCTCGATCCTGGCCACCGTGACCTTCATGATCGCCACCGCCGCGACGGTCTATCTCCGCCGGCACGTGATGGGAGGCTGAACCATGCGATTGATCGTGACGTATCTGATCGGCCTGGTCTTCGGGGTCGGCATTTCGATCTCGGGCATGGCCAATCCGGCGAAGGTCCTGAACTTCTTCGATTTCGCGGGGAGCTGGGATCCCTCGCTCATCTTCGTGATGGGCGGGGCGCTGGTGACGACCTTCGTGGGCTACCGCCTCGTGCTGGGCCGCAAGGCCCCCGTCTTCGACGTGCGCTATCATCTGCCCACGCGGGCCGACCTGGATGTTCGGCTGATCGGCGGGTCGGCGGTCTTCGGCGTGGGCTGGGGCATTTCGGGCTTCTGTCCCGGCGGGGCGCTGCCCGCGCTCGGGACCGGCCGGTGGGAGGTCTTCGCCTTCACCGGTGCGATGCTGGTCGGCATTGCTGTCGCCCGGGTCATGCAACGCCTGCCGCTGGCCACGGGTCAGCGCGTAAACAGCTGACACATCAAGACAAACTGGAGGAAACCGCAATGAGCGACTATCCCGTCAACATGGACGTCAAACCCGACGTGAAGGCCTTTTTCGATCCGGCCACCAACACGATCTCCTACGTCGTGAAGGACCCTGCCTCGACCGCCTGTGCCGTGGTCGATTCCGTGATGGACATCGATTACGCGGCGGGGCGGATCACCTACGACCATGCCGACGAGATCATCGACTACGTCCAGAGCAGCGGGCTGTCTGTCGAGTGGCTGATCGAGACGCATGTGCATGCCGACCACCTGTCAGCCGCGCCCTACATCCAGCAGAAGCTGGGCGGCAAGCTGGGTATCGGCCGCAACATCACCATCGTGCAGGACACTTTCGGCAAGGTCTTCAACGAGGGGACGGAGTTCCAGCGCGACGGCTCCCAGTTCGACAAGCTGTTCGACGAAGGCGACACCTACATGGTCGGTGAAATGCAGTGCTTCGTGATGCACACGCCGGGGCACACGCCCGCCTGCATGACGCATGTGATGGGCGACGCGGCCTTCGTGGGCGACACGCTGTTCATGCCCGACGGCGGCTCGGCTCGCGCCGATTTCCCGGGCGGCGATGCCGGCACGCTTTACGACAGCATCCAGAAGGTTCTCAGCCTCCCCGACGAGATGCGCCTGTTCATGTGCCATGATTACGGCCCGGGCGGCCGCGACATCCAGTGGGAAACCACCGTGGCCGAGGAAAAGACGAACAACATCCACGTCGGCGGCGGCAAGACCAAGGAGGAATTCGTCAAGTTCCGCACCGAGCGGGATGCGCAACTGGCCATGCCCAAGCTGATCATTCCCTCGCTGCAGGTGAACATGCGCGCCGGCGAACTGCCGCCGGCCGACGAAAGTGGCAAGCGCTTTCTCAAGGTGCCGGTGAACACCCTGTAAGCACCGGGGCGGCCCCGCGCGGGCCGCCCGTTCCACGGCAGGGGAGCCCCGTGAAAAGACCCATGAACAGGAGGAGAAACGCGCGATGGAGCCCAGAAAGATCACCAACACCCTGGCTGTGAGCCCGCAGATCCGCGCTTCGGACCTGCCGGAGTTGAAACAGCAGGGGTACCGCGCCATCATCTGCAACCGCCCCGATGGCGAGGGTGCGGACCAGCCCGGCTTCGAGGAGATCGAGGCAGCGGCCCACGCGCAAGGAATGGAGGCACGCTATCTGCCCGTGACGTCGGGCTTGGTGCGCGATGCGGATGCGGATGGCTTCGGCCAGGCGCTGCAGGAACTGCCCGGTCCGGTGTTGGCCTACTGCCGCAGCGGCACGCGGTCGGCCACCCTGTGGTCGCTCAGCCAGGCCGGCACCCGGAGCGTACCCGACATTCTGGCCGCCACGCAGGCCGCAGGATACGACATGAACGGCGTCGCCCGCCGCATCGCGAATGCTGGTCGTACGCCGACGGATACCGGGGATGCCGGGTATGATGTCGTGATCGTGGGCGCGGGTGCCGCCGGCATCGCCGTCGCCTCCAGCATCCAGGCCCGGAAGCGTGATCTTGAGATCGCCATCATCGACCCGGCCGATATCCATTACTACCAGCCCGGCTGGACAATGGTGGGCGGCGGCATCTTCGAACCCCAGGAGACGGCCAAGACGATGGGCAGCCTGATCCCGCGCGGCGTGCATTGGATCAAGGCGGCGGTCGCGGCCTTCGAGCCGCAGGACAACGCGGTGATCCTGGATGGCTGCCGCGTGGTCAAATACGAACGGCTGGTCGTCTGTCCGGGCCTCAAGCTGGACTGGGGCGGCATCGAGGGGCTGGAGGAGACCCTGGGCCGCAACGGGGTGACCTCGAACTACCGGTACGATCTGGCACCCTACACCTGGGAGCTGGTGCGCACCATGACCGAAGGCCGCGCGCTCTTCACCCAGCCGCCGATGCCCATCAAATGCGCCGGGGCGCCGCAGAAGGCGATGTATCTGTCGGGCGACGCCTGGCATCGGCGCGGCGTGCTGAAGGATATCGACATCCAGTTCTGCAATGCCGGAGGCGTGCTTTTCGGGGTCAAGGACTATGTGCCCGCCCTGGAGAGATACGTGGAGAAATACGATGCCACGCTGAACTTCTTCCACAATCTCGTGGCCGTGGACGGGCCGGCCAAGACGGCCGTCTTCGAGGTCAAGGCCCCCGATTCCGCCCCCCGGCGGGTCGAGATGGACTTCGACATGATCCACGTCTGCCCGCCCCAGACGGCGCCGGATTTCGTGCGCGTTTCGCCGCTGGCCGACGCCGCCGGCTGGGTCGACGTGGACCAGGCGACGCTGCGTCACAAGAGCTTCGACAATATCTGGAGCCTGGGCGACGTGATGAACGCCCCCAACGCCAAGACCGCCGCGGCCGCGCGGGTTCAGGCGCCGGTGGTGGCCGAGAACCTGGTTGCCGACATCGAGGGCCGCGCGCCTTCGGCACAGTACAACGGTTACGGCTCCTGCCCGCTGACGGTTGAGCGCGGCAAGATCGTGCTGGCCGAGTTCGGATATGGCGGGACCATGTTGCCCAGTTTCCCGAAGGCTTTCATCGACGGGACGAAACCGTCGCGGGCGGCCTGGTGGCTGAAGGAGCGGATGTTGCCTCCCATCTACTGGAAGGCCATGCTGCGCGGGCGCGAGTGGATGGCCAAGCCCGAAAGGCTCAGCGCCGCCGCCAGGTAGGCCGAGTGCCCCGTCCTTGACGACACGGGCAGGGGCCGCGGCGCCCCTGCCGATACTTTGAAAGACATCACAAGGGATGCCCGCCCGGATGCACCGTTATCTGCCCATCCTCGACTGGGGCCGTCGCTATGACCGCGCGACCCTGACCGCCGATCTCATCGCGGCGGTGATCGTCACGATCATGCTGATCCCGCAGTCGCTGGCCTATGCCCTGCTGGCCGGCCTGCCGCCCGAGGCGGGGCTTTACGCCTCGATCGTTCCGATCCTGCTCTACACCGTTTTCGGCACCAGCCGGGCGCTTGCCGTGGGGCCGGTGGCGGTGGTGTCGCTGATGACGGCGGCCGCCGTGGGGCAGGTGGCCGAGGCGGGGACGATGGGCTACGCCGCCGCGGCCTTGACGCTGGCGCTGCTGTCGGGGGCAATGCTGGCGGGGCTGGGCCTGTTGCGGATGGGCTTCATCGCCAATTTCCTCAGCCACCCGGTGATCTCGGGCTTCATCACGGCCAGCGGCGTGCTGATCGCCACCAGCCAGCTCAAGCATATCCTCGGCGTGCCGGCCAGCGGGCACACCCTGCCGGAGATGGTGGACTCGCTCTGGCACCATCTGGATTCGATCAATTGGCCAACGCTGGCGATCGGCCTGGCCGCCACCGCGTTCCTGTTCTGGGTGCGCAAGGGGATGAAGCCGCTTCTGATCCGGCTGGGCCTGTCGAAGGGCACGGCCGACGTGGCGACGAAGGCCGGCCCGGTCCTGGCCGTGGTGGTGACAACGACGCTCGTTGCCCTGCTGGGGCTGGATGCGGCCGGGGTCGCGGTCGTGGGCGCCGTGCCCCAGAGCCTTCCGCCGCTCACGATGCCGGACCTGTCGCTCGATCTGATCGGCACCCTGGCCCTGCCGGCGCTGCTGATCTCGATCATCGGGTTCGTCGAATCGGTTTCCGTCGCGCAGACGCTGGCGGCCAAGCGGCGCCAGCGCATCGATCCCGACCAGGAACTGATCGGCCTGGGTGCGGCGAACATCGGCGCCGCCTTCACCGGCGGCTACCCGGTGACGGGCGGCTTCTCGCGCTCGGTGGTGAACTTCGATGCCGGGGCCGAAACGCCCGCAGCCGGCGGGTTCACGGCGATCGGGCTGGCCATCGCCGCCCTGGCGCTGACGCCGCTGATCTTCTTCCTGCCCAAGGCCACGCTGGCGGCGACCATCATCGTTGCGGTGCTCAGCCTGGTGGACCTGCACGTGCTGCGGACCGCCTGGACCTATTCCCGGGCCGATTTCGCGGCCGTTTCGGCCACGATCCTGCTGACGCTGGGTTTCGGGGTCGAGGCGGGGGTCTCCGCCGGGGTCATCCTGTCGATCGCGCTGCATCTTTGGCGCAGTTCGCGCCCCCATGTGGCCGAGGTGGGGCTTGTGCCGGGCACGCAGCATTTCCGCAACATCCGGCGCCACCGGGTCGAGACGCACCCCCACCTCGTCACCCTTCGCATCGACGAAAGCCTGTGGTTCGCCAATGCTCGCTTCCTGGAAGACATGCTTCTCAACCGCGTGGCCAGCGACGATCGCTTGCGCCATGTCGTCCTGATGTGCTCGGCCGTGAACGAGGTCGACCTCTCCGCGCTGGAAAGCCTGGAAGCGATCAATACCCGGCTGTCCGAGCAGGGGATCAGCCTGCACCTGAGCGAGGTGAAGGGACCGGTGATGGATCGGCTGGAGCGCTCGCATTTCCTCGACCATATCTCCGGGCGGATCTTCCTGTCGCAATGGGACGCCTGGGTCGCCTTGGGCGGCGAGGGGCCGGAGGCGGCCGCGAACGCCTGAGCGATCCCGGCGTTAGCTGTGCCGGGGCGCGAGCGCATTGGCGGCCACGGCGGCCGCGACCAGCAGGAGGGGCGGGAGTGCGGCCGCTCCGGCCAGCAGGGCGCGCGTCAGGCCGCTGGCGATCAACAGCACCGCCGGAATGCCCAGCAGTATCCAGCCGCGCCATGCCCCCGGCACCAAAAGCGCGACGCCGAGCGCGGCCGCGAGGGTGGGATCCGGCGCCACCCCGAAGACCTCGGCGCCGGCGATGTCGCGGACGGCGACCGGCGCAAGCAGCGGATAGATGAGGGCGGCAGCGATCAGCCCCCGCCCCGTCACCGCGCGCCACGATCCGGGCCGGCCTGCGCGCGGGGCGGTGAGGGCCGACCAGGCTATCAAACCCGCCTGAACCGCGTAGAGCGGTGCGGCATAGGCCGCGGCCCAGTTGACCGGCGTGTAGCGCTGCCAGACGAAGTGCCAGCCGACCGACAGCAACACCAGCGCCACGACGCCCGCCAGTGCGCGCAGGCCCCATGCCGGGCGGCGCAGATGCCAGAGCAGCGCCGCCAGAAGCGCAAGCGGCGCCAGCACCGGCAGGGGCCAGCGCGCGGCGTTTTCCAGAGCGAAAAGACGCCAGTAGACCCGTTCGGAAAACAGCAGGAAATCGGCCGGCTCGTATGTGAGCCAGGTTTCCATCACAGGTTTTCGAAATGGGCGATGATCTCGCGGCGCATGGCGGCGTCGGGCAGGGGGCCGCGGGCGGCCGACTTGTTCTCGCGTACATGGCCGACACGGGTGGTCGCCGGGATGGCGATGGGGCGTGCTGGATGCGACAGGATGAACTTCAGCAGCAGTTGCGGCCAGCTCCGCGCCCCGATCTCGGCGGCCAGACCGGGCAGGGGTGCGCCCCGCAGGCGGCGCGGCAGCGCTCCGCGGCGGTAGGGGCGGTTGGCGATAACGGCGATGCCCTTTTCCCGTGCAAAAGGCAGCAGGCGCGCCTCGGCCGCGCGGTCGGCCAGGTTGTAGGTAAGCTGGACGAAATCGATGGGGTGCTCGCGCATGATCCGCTCGGTCAGCGCATGCCGGCGCCCGTGTGACGTGGTGATCCCGACATGGGCAAGCCGGCCGTCATCCTTCATGGCGAACAGCGTTTCCAGATGTCCGCGCCAGGACACCAGGTTGTGTACCTGCAGCAGGTCGAAGCTGTCCACGCCCCATTCCGCCCGACTCTCGGCGATCTGGTCGGGCCCGTTGGCGACCGAATCGGTCCAGACCTTGTCGGTGGCGAAAACGTCCCCCGGGCGGTTCAGCTTGTCCAACCCGTACCCGATCGTGTTCTGGGAAGAGCCGTACATCGGCGAGGAATCGATCATGCCGCCGCCCTCCTCGACGAAGGCCGCGATCACCTCGGCACAGGAGTCCAGCAGAACGGGGTCAGTGCCGACGTTGAAGGTGATCCAGCTTCCCAGCCCGACAGCGGGCATCATCGCGCCGGTCGAGGGCACGCGCCGCAGAGTGCTGTCGTCGGCCCGCCCCGCGCTCGGCAGCGCCGAGAAGGCAAGGCCGCCGGCGATGGCTGCGCGTCGTGTCAGATCCATGGGGTGCGCCCCGTCAAACGGTTGTCTGGCAGGCCGTGGAAATGGCCCGTGCTGCAGAAGGTAACACTCTTTCCGGCCAGGCAAAGGCCGATGCTGCCCGCAGACAGCCGCCGTGCTTGGCAACAGCCCGGCGGGCCAGGCGCGCAAGCGGACCCAGGGCCGGCGATTGCGGCCGCCCTCTTGGCATGCGGCCGGAATGCGGTTATGCGGCACCGCAGAGAACCTGGACCCCGGGCCGATTCCCGGGTGGCTTTTCCGGCCGCCAATCCGCCGGACAACGACATCGAACGCAACAGTTACATGCTGGCCTCGCCACAGCGGTCAGGCCGGAACGGACACCCATTTCCATGATCTCACTCGACGCTTACCGCGGCCAGTGGCTGGCCAACATCCGGGGCGACCTCATGGCCGGCCTCGTCGTGGCGCTCGCTCTCATTCCCGAGGCGATCGCCTTTTCCATCATCGCCGGCGTGGATCCCAAGGTGGGGCTCTACGCCAGCTTCTCCATCGCCGTCATCACCGCGATCACGGGCGGGCGGCCGGGCATGATCTCGGCCGCGACGGCCGCCACCGCCGTTTTGATGGTCACGCTGGTGCGCGACCACGGGCTGCAATACCTTCTTGCCGCGACCGTGCTGGCGGGGCTGATCCAGATCGGGGCCGGGGCCTTCAAGCTCGGTTTCGTCATGCGCTACGTCTCGAAATCGGTGATGACAGGCTTCGTCAACGCGCTCGCCATCCTGATCTTCATGGCGCAGCTGCCCGAACTCGACCCCCGCAAGGTCGGCTGGCTGACCTATGCCCTCGTGGCGGGAGGGCTGGCCATCATCTACCTTTTCCCGAAGCTGACAAAGGCGGTGCCCTCGCCGCTTGTCACCATCATCTTGCTCACGGTCCTCACCATCGCCCTCGGCTGGGACGTGCGCACCGTGGGCGACATGGGGGCGTTGCCCGACACGCTACCGGTCTTCCTGATCCCTCAGATCCCGCTGACGCTGGAGACGCTGACGATCATCCTGCCCTATTCGGTGGCCGTGGCGGTGGTGGGCCTGCTGGAAAGCCTGATGACCCAGAACATCGTGGACGACCTGACGGACACGAAATCGGATCGCAACCAGGAATGCATCGGTCAGGGGCTGGCCAACACCGCCACCGGCTTCATCGGCGGCATGGCGGGCTGCGCGATGATCGGGCAGTCGATCATCAACGTGAAATCGGGTGGCCGGGGCCGCTTGTCCAGTTTCGCGGCCGGGGTTTTCCTGCTGGGGATGGTCGTGGGCCTGGGCGACATCGTCAGCCGCATTCCGATGGCCGCGCTGGTTGCGATCATGATCATGGTTTCGATCGGGACCTTCTCGTGGTCGTCGATCCAGAACCTCCGCGTGCATCCGCGATCGTCCTCGATCGTGATGATCGCGACCGTCGTCACCGTGGTCTACACTCACAACCTGGCCATCGGGGTTCTGGTCGGCGTGCTGCTGTCGGGGATCTTCTTCGCCGGCAAGATCGCGCAGCTGTTCCGCGTGACCACCGAGATCAGCCCCGACGGCCGCGTGCGCACCTACCACGTCGAGGGGCAGCTGTTCTACGGCTCGGTCGAGGACTTCATGAATGCCTTCGATTTCAAGGAGGCGCCTGAGCGCGTCGTGATCGACGTGAGTCGCGCGCATATCTGGGATATCAGTTCGGTCCAGGCGCTTGACATGGCGATCCTGAAGTTCCGCCGCGACGGGGCCGAGGTCGAGGTCGTGGGCATGAACGAGGCCACCGAAACCCTTGTCGACCGGCTTGCGATTCACGACAAGCCGGGCGCGATGGACAAGCTTATGGCGCATTGAGGAAGGAACGGCCATGACAGAGAAAATCATCGCGCTGGTGGACGGCTCGATCTACTCCGAAAGCGTCTGCGACCACGCGGCCTGGATTTCCGGCCGCACCGGCGCGACGGTGGAACTGATCCACGTCCTGGGGCGCCGCGAGGCGCCGGAAAAGCAGGACCTCTCCGGCTCGATCCGCCTGGGGGCGCGCTCGGCACTGCTGGAGGAACTGGCGGAAGTCGATGCGCAGCGGGCCAAGCTTGTCAGCGCGCGCGGCCGCGCGATCCTTGAGGATGCCCGCGCGATCGTCGACAAGGCCGGCGTGAACGAGATCACCACGCGCCTGCGGCACGGCGATATCGTGGAAAGCATCGCCGAGGTCGAGGAGCAGGCGCGGGTCATCGTGATAGGTAAACGTGGCGAGGCGGCCGATTTCGCCTCCGGTCATCTGGGATCGAACCTTGAACGCATCGTGCGCGCGGCGCACCGTCCCGTCTTCGTCGCCTCGCGGGCGTTCAAGCCCATCGAGAAGGTTCTGGTGGCCTATGACGGCGGCAGTTCCGCGATGAAGGCGGTCGATCACATCGCGCGCAGCCCCCTTTTCGCCGGGCTGGCGGTCCACGTTGTCACGATCGGTTCCGAAACCGCCGAGGCCCGGAAAGGGCTGGAGAACGCACGGGCGGTGCTGAAAGCGGCGGGGATCGAGGCGGTCACCCGGATCGTCCCGGGCCAGCCGGATGTCGAACTGGGCAAGCTGGTCGAGGAGGAGGAATTCGGAATGGTCGTCATGGGCGCCTACGGCCACAGCCGGATCCGCAGTCTCATCATCGGTTCGACGACCACCGAAATGGTGCGCTCCTGCAAGGTTCCGGTCGTCCTGATGCGATAAGCGCCCTGCCGCCCGCCCCGTGGCACCTGCACCCTGCGAAGGGTGGTTCCGGCAACGCCTTTTGACTATATCGGGATGACCCGCGCCCGGAGGAGCCTGTGCGCCAAGGATAACGCGAGGCCCGCCGGCAGACGGCTGTGAATGCTGCGACATGGACCTTGGGAAGGAAGTTGGACACGTCATACAACCCGATACGCGACGTCGCCACCCGCCTGTCCGTCGCCCCCATGATGGATTGGACGGACCGGCACTGTCGGTACCTGCACCGGCAGCTGTCGCGCTCGACGCTGCTTTACACCGAGATGGTGACGGCGCCGGCGCTGGTGCGCGGCGGCGCGCTGCATCTGCTTGAGCATGCGCCCGAGGAACACCCGGTGGCGCTGCAACTGGGCGGCGCGGAGCCCGACGAACTGGCCCGGGCCGCCCGGTTGGGTGCCGAGGCCGGCTACGACGAAATTAATCTCAACGTCGGCTGCCCGTCCGACCGGGTGCAGTCAGGCACATTCGGGGCGGTCCTGATGGAGCGGCCGGGCCTCGTGGCGGCCTGTTGCGCCGCGATGATCGAGGCCCTGGGCGATGACGGCCCGGAGGTGACGGTGAAATGCCGCATCGGAGTGGACGAGCAGAACCCGGAGGCGGTTCTGCCCGAATTTCTCGGCCATGTCGCCCGGGCCGGGGTATCGCGGGTGACCATTCACGCGCGGAAGGCCTGGCTGCAGGGGCTCTCACCCAAGGAAAACCGCGAGGTTCCGCCGCTGTACTATGATCTGGTGGCGCGCATGAAGGACAGGTTTCCCGGGCTTCACATCTCGGTCAATGGCGGTATCGGATCGCTTGACGCGGCCGAGGCTTTCCTGGCCGGCGGTCTTGACGGCGTCATGGTGGGGCGGGCGGCCTACCACCGGCCCGCGGAGATCCTCGCCGCGGCGGATCGGCGGATCTTCGGCGCGCCGGGCCCCGACGCCACGCCCGAGCAGGCCGCCCGAAACATGCTGCCTTATATCGAGAATCACCTGGCCAATGGCGGCAAACTCAACCAGGTGACGCGGCACATGCTGGGCCTTTTCGCTGGCCGGCCCGGCGCGCGGGCCTGGCGGCGGATGCTGTCGGAGGGCGCCACGCGGCCGGGCGCGGGGCCGGAACTGGTGGAGGCCGCGCTTTCCCAACTCGCGCCGAATACCCAGCCGCACCCGGCGCACTGACCGGCGGCCTTGGCTTTCAGCACTGAAAAGCTGGCCGGTCCGGTTGCATTCCTTCCGGCGGCTTTTCCTTCCCGGCCAGCACGTGTAAGCCTCGGCCGGTGGAACGCCGGAGGCCGACATGCCCGATACGCTTCTTCTTGTTCAGATGCTGGCCCTTCTGCTGGTCATCGGCGCCTTCGCCGGCGTCCTGGCCGGGCTTCTGGGCGTGGGTGGCGGGATCGTTCTGGTGCCGTCCTTCTTCTACACCTTCCAGACCCTGGGCTATGGCGGCCCGCAACTGATGCAGATTTGCCTGGCGACGTCGTTGGCCACGATCGTTGTCACCTCGATCCGGTCGGTTCTGAGCCACCACAAGAAAGGCGCGGTGGACTGGCATATTCTCAAGACCTGGGGGCCGGGCATCGCCTTGGGCGCTCTGGCGGGCGTTGCCGTGGCGGCCAGCCTGCGCTCGACCACGCTGCAGGGCATCTTCGGCATTCTGGGGATCGTGATCGGCGCCTACCTGGGGCTGGGCCGGGCGCACTGGCGCCTCGGGACCGCGATGCCGGCGGGTTTGCCGCGCGCCGTCGCCTCACCGGTGGTGGGATTCCTGTCGGTGCTGATGGGGATCGGAGGCGGCAGCTTCGGCGTGCCGCTGATGAGCCTTTACGGCGTGCCGATCCATCGTGCCGTGGCCACCGCCGCGGGCTTTGGCCTGACCATCGCGGTGCCCTCGGTCGCGGGGTTCCTGTTCTTCGAGGTCTCGGCGGCCAACCGCCCGCCGCTGACCGTTGGCGCGGTGAACCTGGTGGCCTTCGCGGTCGTCATCGCCATGACGCTTGTCACCGCGCCCATGGGGGTCAGACTGGCCCATGCGATGGATCCCAAGCCGCTCAGACGCGTTTTCGCGGTGTTCCTGACGCTGGTGGCCCTCAACATGCTGAGGAAATCGCTGGGATGGTAGAAACGCTTCTGGAAAAGGGATGGGTCCGGTTTCCCGCGGAACGGGCCGTGGCGGATTGGGCATCGGCGGCGCGCAGGGCGGCCGATGAACGCATCGCGGACCCCGCCGAGCGGCAGCGCTGGATGGCGTGCGAAGACACGTGGTTCGTCGGGGTGGACACGCTGCCCAACGACGCCAGTGGCGCCTTGCCGGGCACCGGGCCGTTGCCCGGCGGGGCGGTGGCGGCGGCCGGGGCCCTTTACGGTGATCTGCCGTTGCACCGGGGGCAGGTGTCGGTCGTGTATCCGGGTTACCCCCGGCCCCGCCGCGGCGAGGGGGAGGCGGCGTTCCGCTACCGGCTCAGACGCGATGCGGCACATGTGGACGGCCTGCTGCCCGTGGGGTCAGAGCGGCGGCGCATGCTGTGCGAGCGGCATGCCTTCATCCTCGGGCTGCCGCTGACCGCCTGCGATTCGGGGGCGAGCCCCCTGGTGGTCTGGGAGGGCAGCCATCACGTGATGCGCCGTGCCTTCGAGCAGGCGCTTGGCGCCGTGCCCGAGGCGGACTGGGCCGACCGGGACGTGACGCCCTATTACCACGCCGCGCGTCGAGAGGTCTTCGAGACCTGCCCCCGCGTGCCGGTGCCCGCGCGCCCGGGCGAGGCCTATCTGGTTCACCGCATGGCGCTGCACGGGATCGCCCCCTGGGCCGAAGGGGCCCGCGCCCCGGACGCGGGGCGCATGATCGCCTATTTCCGCCCGGAACTGCCGACCGGATCACGGGCCTGGCTTGACATGCCGTGAGCGGCAGCCGGCCGCTGCGCCGGTGGTTTGCGAAGACGAGGGCGAAGGCCCTCACCCGGTGCTGCGGTCCTTGCGCGCCGCGCGGCCGCCGCGGCGTTTGCGCAGAAGGGGCGCGCGCCCGGGCAGGGCCGCCATGACCGCGCGCCGCTCGTCCGGCGTCATGCGTGACCAGCCCGCGATCTCGTCGGTGGTGCGGTAGCAGCCGGTGCAGATCCGCGCCTCGGGGTGGACCACGCAGACGCGCACGCAGGGTGATTCGATCTCGTCGCGTTTCCAGACCTGGTCGTCGTTCACGGCGTGTCCCCCATGTGCCTCAGCCGGTCCAACAGTCCCTGAAGGATATAGGAGGCCGCGACGCTGTCGATAACCTCGGCGCGACGTTTGCGTGTCGCATCCGCCTCCAGAAGGGCCCTTTCGGCCGCCACGGTGGAAAGCCGTTCGTCCCAGAACCCCATGGGCAGGTCGGTGAGGGATTGCAGGTTCCGGGCGAAGGCCCGCGTCGACTGGCAGCGCGGCCCTTCCGAGCCATCCATGTTGCGCGGCAGGCCGAGGATGATGCCGCCGGCCTCGCGGGTGGCGGCGATCTCCAGCAGGCGCGCGGCGTCGATGCCGAATTTCTTGCGCCGTATCGTCTCGACCGGGCTGGCCACCGTGCGCAGCCGGTCCGACAGCGCCACGCCGATGGTCTTGGTTCCCAGATCAAGCCCCATGACGGGCCGGCCCCGCGGCAGGGCCGTGGCGAACTCGGCGATGTCCTCGCAGATCATTCCGCGACGCCCGCGCGCTGCGCGGCGGCGCGCACCGTCGCCAGATCCTCCGGCCGTTCGGCGAAGACGTCTTGCGCCTCGCGCCAGATCGCGCGGGCGCGCCCGGTTTCGCCCAGTACACCCAAGGCATTGACGAGCCGCGCCCATTCGTCGGCGGTGCCGCCCTCGTTGGCCAGCCGGTCCGAGAGCCCCTCGACCATGCCGCGGATCATGGCCTGGCGATCCTCCGCCGACATCTCGCCGGCGGCCTCCATGTCCTCCTGCGAGGGCCCGGGGGCCTCTGGCGCAGGGGGCAGTTCGTAGTCGACGCCGGCGCGCCAGGCGACCTCCTCGATCTGGGCCCGGATCGGCTCGACCCAGGGAGCGTCCGGCGCGCTGTTGCGCAGCAGGCGTTCCCAGATCCTGAAGGCGGCGTCGGGCCGGTCAACCTGCAGCATGTAGAGACCGAGGTAATAGCGGGCCGTCGGCAGGCTCGGCTCGCGCTCCAGCGCCTCGCGCAGCGCCGCCTCGGCATCCTTCGAGACATAGCCCCCCGCGGCGCCGATCATCAGTTCGGCAAGGCGCGAATAGTCGCGGGCGCTGGCCTCGGGGCCCTTGACCGCGATGATCCGTTCCTGGGCCTTGCGGGCTGCCGGCAAGTTGCCGAGCGCGGCCTCGTTGCGCGCCAGGAGCTGCAGGCCGCGCAGATCCTCGGGGCGCTCCTCCACCGTCTTGCGGAGTTTCTTCATCAGCTCGATGAATTCCGCGCTGGCGCCGGGGGCTGTCCCGCGTGCAGGAATGCGCTCTTCCGCCGCCGCCTGGTCCAGGCGGTTCGCGCGCGCCTCTTCCGAGGCGGCCAGCCGCGCCTGCAGCGGCACATCGCCGTAGCCGGGCGCGCCCAACTCGGCGTACAGGGCGACGGATCCGCCGGCAAGGCCAAGCGCCAGCACGACCGCGATGACCGCGCCAAGGCGGCGGGGCTGGCCGCCCGAATCGCCGCCCGCGCGCAACTGCGCGTCAGCCGCCAGAACCCGGCGTGATACCTCGGCGCGCAAACGCTCGGCCTCGGCGGCGTCGAGCACGCCGCGGGCCTCGTCGCGGTCCACCTCTTTCAACTGGTCGCGATAGACCTGCAGGTCGTAGGCGGCCGGCGGTTTGTCGCCCACGCGTCCCCGCACCAGCGTGATGCCCAATATGCCACCGACGATCAGCGCCAGCGCTCCGATGACGATCCAGAAAACCATGGCCTCTCCCAATTCGGTACTGGATGTATCCCTCCGCGGCCCGGGAAAAAAGAGGCAATGCCGCCGCCGGCCTGCGGCGCATGGGCGCGAGGGCCGCCATGTCGCTTATCGCGTGTGATTTGCCGCGTGCACTACGGTCCGGGCCGCGGCTTTGTCGCATTACGCTTGCACGCAGGATCGCTGCGAATCCGTCCAACCCTTGGGTCTGCGCATGAAACGCTATTCCGCCTTTGCCGTCGCCCGCGAAGCCTTCCGTTACCACATGGGGTGGGAGCGCGCCTGGGCATCGCCAGAGCCGAAAAAGAAATACGATGCCATCATCATCGGGGCAGGGGGGCACGGCCTGGCCACCGCCTATTACCTCGGAAAGAACCACGGCATCACCAACGTCGCCATCCTGGAAAAGGGCTGGCTGGGCGGCGGCAACACCGGCCGCAACACCACGATCATCCGGTCGAATTACCTGCAGGATCCCTCGGCCGCGATGTACGAGAAGTCGCGCAGCCTCTACGAGACGCTCAGCCAGGATCTGAACTACAACATCATGTTCAGCCCCCGCGGCGTTATGATGCTGGCCCAGACCCAGCACGAGGTCCGCGGCTACACGCGCACGGCCCATGCCAACGCCCTGCAAGGCGTGGATACCGAGTTCATCTCGCCCGAGCGCGTCAAGGAACTGTGCCCCATCATGAACATCGAGGGGCCGCGCTACCCCGTGCTGGGCGCGCTGTGGCAGCCCCGGGCCGGGACCGCGCGGCACGACGCTGTCGCTTGGGGGCTCGCCCGGGCCTGTTCGGCCATGGGCATGGACGTGATCCAGAAATGCGAGGTCACGGGCATCCGGCAGGAGGGCGGCAAGGTCTCCGGCGTCACCACCAACCGCGGCGACATCGCCTGCGACAAGCTGGGCATCGTGGTGGCCGGCCATTCCGGGCAATTGGCCGAGATGGCGGGCTTCCGCCTGCCGATCGAGAGCGTGGCGCTCCAGGCCCTGGTCAGCGAGCCCATCAAGCCCTGCATGGATGTCGTCGTGATGGCCAACACCGTGCACGGCTACATGAGCCAGTCGGACAAGGGCGAGATGGTGATCGGCGGCGGCGCGGACGGGTTCAACAACTACACGCAGCGCGGCAGCTTCCACCACATCGAAGAGACGGTGCGCGCGCTGTGCGAAACCTTCCCCGTCATCAACCGGCTCAAGATGCTGCGCCAATGGGGTGGCATCGTGGACATGACCGGCGACCGCTCGCCCATCCTCAGCAAGACGCCGCTGGGGAACTGTTTCATCAACTGCGGCTGGGGCACCGGCGGCTTCAAGGCGACGCCGGGCTCGGGCTGGGGCTTCGCCGAACTGATGGCCAAGGGGCAGTCGCCGCTTTGCGACGAGTTCAGCCTCGACCGTTTCAAGGAAGGCCGCTTCATCGACGAAAGCGTGGCCGCCGGCGTGGCGCACTGAGGAGGACGCGAAGATGCTCATGCTGACATGCCCCAATTGCGGCGTCACCGGCGAGGAAAGCGAGTTCGCCCCCGGTGGCGAGGCGCACCTGAAACGGCATGGCCCGGGATCCTCGGACGAGGAATTCCACGCCTACCTGTTTGCCAAGGAAAACCCCCGCGGCGTGCATTTCGAACGCTGGCGCCATGCCAACGGCTGCGGCAAGTGGTTTCACGCCGCGCGCTGCACGGCGACGCTGGAGGTCTTCGGCACCTACAGTGCGCAGACCACCGAGCCGCCCAAGGACATCAAGGACAAGATCTCGGCCAAGCGGCCGGGCTGGAGCTGGAGAGAGGTCGAATGAGCACACGTCTGGCGCAGGGCGGCCGCCTGCTCACGCGGGGCCGGCCCGTCAACTTCACCTTCAACGGCAAGCGCCTGACTGGCCACGCGGGTGACACGCTGGCCTCGGCGCTGCTGGCCAACGACCAGTTGATGGTCGGGCGGTCTTTCAAGTATCACCGTCCGCGCGGTATTGTGGCCAGCGGCGCGGAGGAACCCAATGCGCTGGTCGGCATGGGCGAGGGCGACCGCTTCGAGCCCAACCAGCGCACCACCACCACCGAGCTTCACGAGGGCCTGACCTGCATCAGCCAGAACCACTGGCCGAGCCTGGAGTTCGACGTGGGCGCAATCAACGCGCAGTTGGCGCGCTTTCTGCCGGCGGGTTTCTACTACAAGACCTTCATGGAGCCGCGCCCCTTCTGGAAACACATTTACGAGCCCTTCATCCGCCAGTCGGCGGGGCTGGGCAAGCCGCCCAAGGGCGCGGACCCCGACAGCTACGAGCATTTCTACGCCTTCGCCGATGTCCTGGTGATCGGCGGCGGCGTGGCCGGGTTGCAGGCCGCGCTGGCCGCGGGCCGGGCCGGCGCGCGCGTGCTGGTGATGGAACAGACGCCGCACTGGGGCGGCCGCGCGCCCGTCGATGGCGGCACCATCGAGGGCAAGCCGGCCGAGCAGTTCGTCACCGATGCCCTGGAAGAACTGACAGGGATGGACAATGTCACCCTGCGCAGCCGCCTGATGGGCGCCGGCGTCTACGATCACGGGTACGTGCTGGGCTATGAACAGGTGGCCGAGCCCCGCGCGGGGCAGGCTGGGCCGCGGCACCGGCTCTGGCGGATCCGCGCGACCCGCGTCATCACCGCCACCGGGGCGCTGGAGCGGCCGCTGAGTTTTGCCGGCAACGACGTGCCGGGCGTGATGCTGGCCTCGGCGGTGCGCGACTACGCGGTGAACTACGCCGTCTCGGTGGGCGACCGGACCGTGGTGGTGACCAACAACGACGATGCCTATCGCACGGCGATCACGCTAAAGGAACTCGGGCTGGAGGTGCCGGCGATCCTTGATGCGCGCAAGGGTGGCGGCGGGCCGCTGGCCGAGCGTGCCCGCGACCTGGGCATCCGCGTGGAGACCGGCAAGGGCGTGGCCAAGGTCAAGGGCACCCGCCGGGTGGAGGCCGTGGCCATCTGCAACCAGGCCGGCGAGGGCGCCGTGCTGGAAGAGATAAAATGCGACGCGGTGGCCATGTCGGGCGGCTGGTCGCCGGTGGTCCACCTGTTCTCGCACTGCGGTGGCAAGCTGAACTGGGACGCCGATCAGGCCCTTTTCCGCCCCGACCGCGACAAGGGCCCCACGGGGGCAGATGGCGATGTCTTCGTGCTCGCCGCGGGCGCGGCAAACGGCCACCTGGACCTTGCCGGCGGGCTGGCGGATGCCCATCGTGCCGGCCGGGACGCGGCAAGGGAGGCGGGTTTCACCGCCGCGGACGCGACGGCCCCGCAGGCCGAGGCGCCCGAGGAAATGCCACTCGAACCTGTCTGGCTGATGCCCCAGGGGGCGGGCGTCAAGCTGCGCATGAAGGCCTGGCTGGATTACCAGAATGACGTGAAGGTCAGCGACATCCAGCTCGCCGCCCGCGAGGGCTATGAATCCGTCGAGCACGCCAAGCGCTACACGACGCTGGGCATGGCGACGGATCAGGGCAAGCTGAGCAATATCAACGGTCTTGCGATCCTGTCGGATGCGCTCGGCCAGCCGATCCCGCAGACCGGAACCACGACCTTCCGCCCGCCCTACACGCCGATCTCGATGGCCGCGATCGCGGGTCAGGCGCGTGGCGAGACGTTCCAGCCCGTGCGCCGCACACCGATGCACGATTGGCACGCCGAGAACGGCGCCTACTGGGAGCCGGTCGGACAATGGCGGCGGCCTTATTGCTACCTGCGGGACGGGGAGGGCGTGCAGGACGCGCTCAACCGCGAGATCACGCAGACGCGCGAAAGCCTCGGCCTGCTGGACGCCTCGACACTGGGCAAGATCGTCGTCAAGGGCCCCGATGCGGGCCGGTTCATGGACATGCTCTATACCAACATGATGAGCACCCTGAAACCGGGGCGCTGCCGTTACGGTTTGATGTGCAGCGAGAACGGCTTCCTGATGGACGATGGTGTGGTCGCGCGGCTGGACGAGGACACCTTCCTTTGCCACACCACCACCGGCGGGGCCGAGAACGTCCATGGCCACATGGAGGAATGGCTCCAGACCGAGTGGTGGGACTGGCAGGTCTACACCGCCAACGTGACCGAGCAGTACGCCCAGATCGGCGTGGCCGGCCCCAATTCGCGTAAGGTCCTGGAAAAGCTCACCGATGACGATGTCAGCGCCGAGGCGCTCGGCTTCATGGGCTGGAAGCCGATCACCGTGGCCGGCATCCCGGCGCGGGTTTTCCGGATCTCCTTCGCGGGAGAGCTGTCGTTCGAACTCGCCGTGCCGGCGGGGCATGGCCGCACCCTTTGGGACAAGCTGATGGAGGCCGGCGCCGAACACGGCGTCATGCCCTACGGCACCGAGGCCATGCACGTCATGCGCGCCGAAAAGGGCTTCATCATGATCGGGGACGAAACCGACGGCACCGTGATCCCGCAGGACCTCGGCCTGCACTGGGCGATTTCCAAGAAGAAGGACGACTACATCGGCAAACGCGCGCAGGCGCGGTCGCACATGACCGATCCGGACCGCTGGCAATTGGTCGGGTTGGAAACGCTGGACGGCTCCGTTCTGCCCGACGGCGCCTATGCCACGGCGCCCGGCACCAACGCCAACGGCCAGCGCAACGTGCAGGGCCGCGTGACCTCGACCTACCATTCGCCCACGCTTGGCCGCGGCATCGCGATGGGGCTGGTCAAGCACGGCCCGGACCGCATGGGCGAGGTCCTGGAGTTCCCGAAGGTGGACGGCACGATCGTCGAGGCGAAGATCGTCGAACCGGTCTTCTACGACAAGGAAGGGGAGAAACTGAATGCCTGATGCGCGCAGCGCGCTTGACGGGGCCAGCGAAGCGGGCTTCGTCAAGGTCGAGGAAATGGGGCTGCAGGGCATGATCACCCTGCGCGGGGATCTGGCCGCCGAGGAGTTGCAAGCCGCCGCCACGGCGGCGACCGGCGTGGACATGCCTGACCGGACCGGGATCCGCACGGCCCGGGACGGCGGCAATGCCCTGGCCTGGATGGCGCCCGACGAACTGCTTGTCATGGTCCCCTACGCGGAGGCCGAGGAAAGGCTGGCACAGATCCAGGCCGCCCTGGAAGGGCGGCACGTCCTGGCCGTCAATGTCTCTGACGCGCGCGCGCTCTTCCGTTTGAGCGGGGGACCGCAGGTGCGCGAGGTCGTCGCCAAGCTCTGCCCGGTGGACATGGCACCCGCAGCCTTCGGGCCGGGGATGTTCCGGCGCACCCGCCTGGCCCAGGTGCCGGCCGCCTTTCACATGCCGGACGCGGACAGCATGGTCATCGTCTGCTTCCGGTCGGTGGCGCACTACGTCTACAAGTTGCTCTGCGACGCGGCAGCGACGGACAGCGAAGTGCGCTATCACGTCTGATGCCGGCGGCCGGGGAACTTCACTTCAGACTTGACGTTGTCCGCCCGCGGCTACCATCTATAGCCATAGTGATTACCACCGTGAACAGGGGGCAGACCCATGAGCTTTGAACTTCCCGATCTTCCCTATTCGCACGACGCCCTGGCCGATCACGGCATGTCGCGCGAAACCTTGGAATACCACCACGACATCCACCACAAGGCCTATGTGGACAACGGCAACAAGGCCGTCGCCGGCACAGAGTGGGAAGGCAAGTCCGTCGAAGAGATCATCAAGGGCAATTACCAGCCCGGTGCCGTGGCGCAGAACGGCATCTTCAACAATGCCAGCCAGCACTGGAACCACACGCAGTTCTGGGAAATGATGGCGCCCGGTGGCACCGGCATGCCCGGTGAGCTGGAAAAGGCCCTGACGGAGGCCTTCGGCTCGATCGACGGCTTCAAGGAGAAGTTCGCGGCCGCCGGCGCGGGGCAGTTCGGCTCGGGCTGGGCCTGGCTCGTGAAGGACACCGACGGCAGCCTCAAGGTCACCTCGACCGAGAACGGCGTGAACCCGCTGTGTTTCAACCAGACCGCGCTTCTGGGCTGTGATGTATGGGAGCATTCCTACTACATCGACTTCCGCAACAAGCGTCCCGCTTATCTGAAGAATTTCCTCGACAACCTGGTCAACTGGGAAAACGTCGCGTCGCGCATGTAAGGTGTGCGGCAGCGCAAGGGCTTGCGCCCCGCGGGTCCCTGGCCCGCGGGGTTTTTCGTGCCCGAGCCTTGCCATTCCCGCCCGCCTGCGCCAGCACTGTCCCGCGAAAGGGAGAGACGGCGATGACGGAGGCGGCAAAGGGCGTGGGCGCGATGGTGGGGGCCTGCACCATCTGGGGGCTCTCGCCCATCTACTACAAGCTGCTGGACCATATCCCGCCCATCGAGATCCTTGCGCACCGCACCCTGTGGTCCTTTGCCTTCTTCGCCCTCGTTCTGGCCGGGCAGGGCCGGCTTCTGGCGCTCAGGCAGGCGGTCGGCACCCGGCGCTCGGCGCTCGCGATCGGCTTTGCCGCGCTCATGATCTCGACCAACTGGTTCGTCTTCATCACCGCGATCCAGATCGGCAAGGCGACCGAGGCGTCGCTGGGATACTACACCTTCCCGCTGGTCGCCGTGCTTCTGGGCGCAGTTGCCTTTCGCGAACGGCTGGGCCGGGCGCAGGGCGCGGCTGTGGCGCTTGCCGCTGCGGCGGTGGCCACGCTGACGGCGGGGCTGGGGGTGGCGCCCTGGATCGCGCTGATCCTGGCCACCTCTTTCGGCCTCTACGGGTTGGCTAAGAAACGCCTTGTCACCGGGCCCGTCGTGTCGGTGACGGCCGAGGTCCTGCTGCTTTCACCGATCGCGATCACGGTGCTGGCGGTGGTGCATGACGGCGGCGGCGGCGCCTTCGCGACCGGCTGGACCGACAGCCTCCTGCTGGCGTTCTCGGGGCCCTTGACGGCAACGCCGCTCATCCTGTTCAGCTACGCGACCAGGCGTGTCGCGCTGGCCACCGTGGGGTTGGTGCAGTACCTCAATCCCACGCTGCAGTTCCTTGTGGCGACACTGATTTTCCGCGAAGCCTTCAGCCCCTGGCACGCCCTGGCCTTCGCGATGATCTGGACCGCTCTGGCGATCTACACCACCGCTGCCTGGCGTCAGGACAGGGCGGCGCGCAAGGCGCTGGAAAGTTCCTGAACATCCGCGACCACCGTCACGAATTGCCGCAGCGACGCATCGGCAAAGCCCTCGGCGATCACGTGATCGATGATCTGGATCAGCGGCGCCCAGTAGCCATCGGTGTTCAACAGGAAGATGGGCTTTTGATGCAGGCCCAACTGCCGCCATGTGAGGACCTCGAAGAATTCGTCCAGGGAGCCGGCGCCACCCGGCAATACCACGATGGCGTTGGAATTCATGAACATGACCTTCTTGCGTTCGTGCATGTTCTCGGTCACCACGAAGCGTGTCAGGTCGATCTTGCCGGCCTCGGCCTGCATCAGGTGGGCGGGGATCACACCGAAGGTTTCACCGCCGGCGGCCTGGGCGGAACGGGCCACCGCGCCCATGAGGCCGATGTCGCCGGCCCCGTAGACCAGGCGCCAGCCTTCCTCGGCCAACATGCGCCCCAGCGCGGTCGCCTCGGTCCGGAACGCCGGCCGCCCCCCGGACCGTGAGCCGCAAAAGACACAGATCGAGCGCGCGGGCATGGTCTCACCAATTGTTGCGAAGGGTTGTTTTGACCCCTATTAGCGGCCTAGATATGCTCCGGCAAGCATGCTGCCAAATCCGATTGGGGTGGAAGAACTAGATGAGCAAATTCGCAGGTCTGGCTGGGGGGCCGGCCCTTGGGGCCGCGGCGGCCGTCGGCGTTGCCGCGTTTGTTGGTGCAGGCCTGCATCTCGCCGGAATCCTGCCGCCGCCGCAGCCCGACGCGGGTCAGGCGCCGCCCGCGGTTGAAGAGGCGGGTCAGGCCGACGGGGCGCACCGCGACAAGCGCCAAAACAAAGCGGAAACATCCCTGGATCAGCGGGAGGAGGTGGAAACGGCCCGCGCGCAGCCCGAAGAGACGCGGCCGCCATCGCAGGATACCCCCGCGCTGCCCGCGGCGCCCTCGTTCAGCACTTTCCGCCTGGAACCCGACGGGCAGATGCTGGTGGCCGGGCGCAGCGCCCCGGGGTGGGATACCGCGGTCCTGCTGGACGGCGCGACACTGGCCACGCTACAGGCCGGGCCGCGTGGTGAATTCGTCGAGTTCCTGGAGGTGCCTGCCAGTGATCGGCCCAGGGTCCTGACGCTGCGCATGCGGTCACCGGAGACGGGCACCGAAGTGCTGTCCCGCGAAGAAATCATCATCACTCCGCGTGCGCGTCCCCTGGCCAAGGCGCCGGAGCCGGGGGAGACCGCCGGGAACAAGATCGGCCCGTCCGGGGCGGAGGACCCCGCGGACTCCGCCACCCGGCAGGGGGACAGCCGCGAGACCGCAGCCACCACCGATCCATCCCGTTCGGAGCCGGAAACCACCGCGGACGGGGCCGGGCAATCCGATACCGATCAGGCCGCCGCGCACACGCGCCCGGAGACCCCGCCGGCCGAGGACGCGCCCGACGAGGCGGCGACGGCCGCGCGCGCCGAAACCGGTGAGGTGACCGAGGCTGCGAAGACACCCCCGGCGCGGCGCGACGCGGAGGAGCAGACCCTGCCGGGGCCGAACGGCGCCCCGGACGTGTTGGCGGGCGCCCCCGTCCCGAAATCCGCGCCCGGGGTTCCGGCAGAGACGCGCGCGCAGCCAAGACCAGAGTCCGAGCACGCCGCCCGGCCGGCCCTTCCCGAGCCCACGCCGGGCAAGGACGACGCAGGCGAGGCGGCCACCGTGGCGCGGGCCGAAAGCGGCGAGACCGCTCCGGCACCGCCGGCGGACGGGAAGGCCGGAGATCCGCAGGCGGCTGCCGCGAACGCAAAGGCGGGGAGGACCACCGCGCAACCCGCGCCACGGGCCATGACCGGCGCCCCCTCCGAACCGCAGCCCGCGCCTGCGGCCCCCGGGGCGGAGGCGGAGACTCTGCCGCAAACGGCCGCCGCCACGGCGCCCGCCCCGCGTGGGGGGCAGGCTGTGCTGCTGTCCGACGAAAGCGGGGTGCGGGTTCTTCAGCCCCCGCAGACGGATAACGCGCCGCCCGAGGCGATGTCGGCGGTGGCGCTCGATGCGATCACATATTCCCAGCAGGGGGATGTGGAACTGGCCGGCCGGGCCTCTGGCGACGGGTTCGTGCGCGTCTATCTGGACAACAAGCCCGTCACGACCTCGCGGATCCGCAAAAGCGGCACCTGGCGGTCGGAATTGCCGGCGGTCGATACCGGGGTCTACACTCTGCGAATCGACGAACTCGATGCCGGCGGCAATGTCACCTCGCGGCTGGAGACCCCCTTCAAGAAAGAGGCACCGAACCTTCTGGCCGACAAGGACGGCGGCGCGGCGCCGATCCGGGCGGTTGTCGTCCAGCCGGGAAACACGCTCTGGGGCATCTCGCGGCGTAACTATGGCGAGGGCATCCTCTACGTGCGCATATTCGAGGCCAATCGCGACCGCATCCGTGACCCGGATCTGATCTATCCCGGGCAGGTCTTCAGCGTTCCCAACTGAGGCGGGGCTGGCCTTCCCCGGCCCGCCGGCCTATTTCTAGCGGCCAAGCAAGCGAAAGGCCCGAGGCCCATGCGCCGCCATACCCTGACCACGACCGAGCCGCCCGCGCGTGGCTGGCAGACCATTTCCCGTGTCGCGCCCTACCTCTGGCCCAAGGGGGAGCCCTGGGCCAAGCGGCGGGTCGTGCTGGCCCTGCTTGCCCTTCTGGCGGCCAAGCTGGTGGCCGTGGGCACCCCCTATCTTTACAAGGCGGCGGTCGATTCCTTGACGGGCGAGGGCGAGGCGGCGGCCTGGATGCTGGCCGTCGGGGCGATCGGGCTGACGGTCGCCTACGGCATGGCGCGGCTGATGAACGTGGGATTTCAGCAATTGCGCGATGCCGTCTTCGCCCGCGTGGCGCAGCGCGCCCTGCGCCGTATCGCGCTGCAGACCTTCCGCCACATTCACCGCATGTCCCTGCGCTACCACATCTCGCGCAAGACCGGCGGGCTCAGCCGGATCATCGAGCGCGGGGTCAAGGGGGTGGAGTTCCTGCTGCGCTTCCTGCTGTTCTCGATCGGGCCGCTGATCCTGGAGCTGCTGTTGATCGGCATCATCCTCTGGACCTTGTTCGACTTCTGGTATCTCGCCGTGGTGGTCGGCGTGATCGCGGCCTATGTGGTTTTCACCTTCAAGGTGACCGAGTGGCGCGTGAAGCAGCGCAAGCGGATGAACGATCAGGACACCGACGCCAACCAGAAGGCGATCGACAGCCTGCTCAATTTTGAAACGGTCAAGTACTTCGGCGCCGAGGAGCGCGAGGCGGCGCGCTACGATGCGGCCATGAAGGGCTACGAGCACGCTGCGCTGCAGACCACATATTCGCTGGCCTTTCTCAACGTCGGGCAGTCCTTCCTGATCACCGGGGGGCTGGTCATCGTCATGGTCATGGCCGCCATCGGCGTCCAGGAGGGCCGCTTGACCGTCGGCGATTTCGTCATGGTCAATTCCTACATGGTGCAGATCACCATGCCGCTCAATTTCCTGGGCACCGTCTATCGCGAGATCCGGCAGAGCCTCGTGGACATGGGCGAGATGTTCGGGCTGCTCGAACAGGAGCCCGACGTCACGGACCGGCCGGACGCCAAGGAGCTCCGGGTCTCGGGCGGCGAGATCCGGTTCGACGAGGTCGTTTTCGGGTATGACCCGGCCCGGCCGATCCTCAAGGGTATCTCGCTGGCCGTTCCGGCGGGCCACACCGTCGCGGTGGTGGGGCCCTCGGGGTCGGGAAAATCCACCATCGGGCGGCTTTTGTTCCGCTTCTATGACGTGGCCGAGGGCGCCATCCGGATCGACGGGCAGGACGTGCGCGACGTCACCCAGGACAGCCTGCATGCAGCGATCGGTGTCGTGCCGCAGGACACGGTGCTTTTCAACGACACGATCCGCTACAACATCGCCTACGGCCGCGCCGAGGCCACGCAGGCCGAGGTCGAGGCCGCCGCGAAGGCCGCGCAGATCCACGACTTCATCCTGGACCTGCCCGAAGGCTACGATACCCAGGTGGGCGAACGTGGCCTGAAGCTTTCGGGCGGGGAAAAACAGCGCGTGGGCATCGCGCGCACGCTTCTGAAGGATCCGCCGATCCTGCTGCTGGACGAGGCGACCAGCGCGCTGGACACCCAGACCGAACAGGACATCCAGGGGGCGCTCAGGCGCGCGGCACAAGGCCGGACCGTGATCACCATCGCGCACCGCCTGTCCACCGTCGCCGACGCCGACCGCATTGTCGTGCTTGAGGACGGGCGCATCGTCGAGGCCGGCACCCATGACGAGCTGCTGGCGCGCGGCGGGCGCTACGCCGGGCTGTGGCGGCGGCAGGCGGCCGAACGCGCAGCGGCCTGATCGCATGGTGCGCAAGGACTATCCGGAAACCCCGGACGGCCGCTATTTCGTGGCGCGCGGCCGGCTCTGGCGCAAGACCGATCCCCGCCTGCCCGAGCCCGAGCGGCGCGCGGCCATCAAGGCGCTGATGCAGGCCCGCCGCCGGGTGGGCCAGGCCACAACAGAGGCCGAGGCGCGCGCGGCCCGCGCCGCGGTGGACGCGGCCAAGCGTCGGCTGGGCGAACGCGGCCCTGTCTGGTGGGAGGACGGCGCCCCGGACGAAGGCGGCCGCGACCCCGGGAATTCGGGCTATGCGGCGTGGTGGGCGGCCCTGGATCCCGAGGCGCGCGCCCGCGGTGCGGGCGACGACTAGCCGTTACTCTGCGGCGCGCAGGGGCTTGCCGTTCTCGTCCGTCCCGTCCCTGGGCTGGTCGAGGGCGCTGCTGACAGCGGCCAGCTCGGGCGGCGCGGGATGGGGTTCGGCGTAGGCCGAGCCGGGCACGCGCTCATCGCCCCAGACGATCTCGGGCGCGCGCATCCGGCGCGCGGCGCGGTTCAGGGCCCAGTCCCGCGCGGCCCGGCTGCTGGCCCCCATCGAGAAAAGCGCCAGCCCGCGCGCGATCCAGAGCACGTAGGTGGTGGCCCAGACCCGCAGAGCGAGCATCGAGGGCGTGAACACCAGGGTCAGCACGGTCGCGATCCCCAGCCCGAAGACGACCGCCGTGGCCAGCTGTTTCCACCACAGCGCGGTGGGGCTGTTGAAGGAATAGCCGCCGTTGACGAAATCCAGGCTCAGCCCGAACATCATCGGGGTCAGGCCCGCCATGGTGGTCACCGTCGTCAGAAGAACGGGGCGGATCCGGGCCTCGGCCGTGCGCGTGATGGCCTCCAGCCGCGGCATGTAGCGGCTGTATTCCTGGAAAGTGTCGATCAGCACGATATTGTTGTTCACCACGATCCCGGCCAGCGCGACGATGCCGGTGCCGGTCATGATGATCGAGAAGGGCTGGTTCATCACCAGCATGCCGACCAGGACGCCGGTGGTGGACAGCACCACCGCCAGCAGCACCAGCACCGCGTTGTAGACGCTGTTGAACTGCGCCAGCAGGATGATGAACATCAGCCCCAGCGCCCCGGCAAAGGCTTTCTGCAGGAAGGCCTGGCTTTCGGCCTGGTCCTCCTGGTCGCCGGTCCATTCGTGGTCCACCCCCGCGGGCAGGGCGCCGCTTTCCAGCCAGTCCGTCAGTTCGGCAATGCGCTCGTTCGCGGTGATCGGAACCTCGGCGGTGGCGCCGTCCGCGCCGGTGACCGTCTTGGTCAGCCCCTCCACCACGCCGGCCTTGACGTCGAAATAGCGCGTCTGGTCCACCCGGTCGATCTGGGCCAGTTTCTCCACCGGTTCGCGCGTGATGAAATTCGACAGCGGCACCAGCCCGTCCTCGGTGCGCACCTTCAGGGTATCCAGCGTGGACAGCACGCGATCCTCCTCGGGCAGGCGCACGCGGATGTCGATCTCCTCGTCGCTGGAGGGCACGCGCATCGTGTCCAGCAACAAGCCGCGCGTGACAAGCTGGACCATCGCGCCCACGGTGGCCACGTCGGCGCCGAAGCGGCCGGCCTTTTCCACGTCCACATCGATCTTCCAGTCGATGCCGGGCAGGGGCAGGGTGTCCTCCACCAGTTTCAGGCCGCGGGTCTGGTCGAATTTCTCGCGCGCGCGGCGCGTTGCCTCTTTCAGGGCCTGCCAGTCGTCGCTCTTGAGCCGCAGGTGCACCGGCTTGGCCGAGGCGGGCCCGCGCGACTGTTCCAGGATCTCGGTCTTGATTCCGGGGATCCGGGCCAGCCGCTCGGTCAATTCGTCGATGATCACGTTCCCGTCGAAGGCCGGGGCCTTCACTTCGCGCTCGATCAGGCCGAAGGCCCAGCTTTCGGTGGTGGTCGGGCGCGACTCCCAGGGGATCGTCTCGAACTGGACCTGCCCGATGGTGTCCAGCGGCGGCTGCGCCCCGCCGGTGTTGTTATTGAGCCCACCGTCGCCGGCGAAGGCGAAGGCCGTCTCGACGCCGGGGTGCGCCAGTACGATCCGTTCCGCCTCGGCCACCAGCGCGTCCTTTTGAGCGATGGACAGGTTGCCGCGCCCCCGGACGTAGACGATGCCCTGTTCGGGCTCGGAGTCGACGAAGAATTCCACGCCGTTGTTGTGGTTCATGTAGTAGGTCAGCACAGACCCGACGAGCACGAAGATCGCCGCGAAGGTCACCAGCGGCATGACCGGGTTGCCCACGATGAGGCGGATCACGTGGCCGAACGCGGTGCGCCGATGGCCCGCCCGCACACGGGCGCGGCGGCGCGGCAGCACGCTCCGCCCCAGCCAGCCCAGCCCGTTCCGTGCACGGCGGACGATGGCCATGATCCCCAGCAGGATCGCCACCACCCCCGCCACGCCGCCCGCCGCCGCCATGACCGCGCCCAGAAGCAGGGCGAAGACCGTGCCGAGCACCGGCGCGACGGACTCCAGGATGCGGTCGGTGTCCATGATGGCGAATTGCCCGGTCACCGCGTCCAGCAGCTGGGGAACGGCCCAGCCCGCCAAGGCCACGCCCCCCGCGGCCAGCGGAAAGAGCGCCAGGTGCCACAGCCAGAAACCGCCGGCGATCTGCGTGATTCGGGTCTCGAACCAGCGTTCCAGGCGGCCGGTGACCCCGCCCAGAACCGGCAGGTAGACCAGCGCCACCAGCAGCGAGGCCGAGAGCACGAAGATCAGCGTCACCGGCAGCATGCCCATGAACTGGCCCGGCACGCCCGGCCAGAAGAGCATCGGAAGGAAGGCGCAGAGCGTGGTCGCCGTGGATGTGGCCACTGGCCAGAACATCCGCTTGGCCGCCTCCACGTAGGCATGCATGGGCCCCGAGCCTTCGGAGATCCGCTTGTCGGCGTATTCGACCACGACGATGGCGCCGTCCACCAGCATGCCGACCGCCAGGATGAGTCCGAACATCACGATGTTGGACACCGCCACGCCCATCAGCGCCAGAAAGGCGAAACACAGCAGGAAGGAGGTGGGGATGGCGAACCCCACCAGCAGCGCCGGACGGATGCCGAGCGCGGCAAGAGAGACGATCATCACCAGCGCGATCGCCGTCAGCACCGACCCCTCCAGCTGCTTGACCATGGATTCCACCGTCCGCGACTGGTCGTTCGACGTGCCCACGGCCACCGCCGCGCGCAGCTTGTCGGGCCAGTCGGCCTCGGCCTTGGCTACGGTGTCGCGCACCAGGTCGGCGGTATCGATGATGTTGAAGCCCTTGCGCTTGACCACCTGCAGCGCGACCGTCTTCTCGGCGTTGAACCGCGCGGTGCCCTTGCGGTCCTCGAACGTCAGGTTGATGCGTGCCAGGTCGCCCAGGGTGACAACCCGGTCACCGTTCGTCTTCACCGGCAGGTCGTAGATGTCGCGCGCCTCGTCGAAGCTCGACGGGATCTTGACCGAGAACGCGCCGCCTTCCGTCTCGACCTCGCCAGCGGCGATCAGCTGGTTGTTGTTCTGCACCACGTTGATCAGCTCGCCAGCGGTGACATTGTAGGCCTCCAGCCGCAGCGGGTCGATCAGCACCTCGACCATCTCGTCGCGGTTGCCGGCGATCCCTGCCTCCAGCACCGGCTCCAGGCCCTCCAGCCGGTCCTGCAGGTCGTTGGCCAGCCGCGCCATCGTGCGCTCGGGCACCTGGCCGGTGAGGTTCACGATGATGATCGGGAATTCCGAGAAGTTGATCTCGTTGATCTTGTACTTCTCCGCCCCCTCCGGGAACTTGGATTCCGCGGCGTCCATCGCGTCGCGCACGTCGGCCAGGATCTGCGTCTTGTCCCAGCCGAACTCGAATTCCAGCGCCACCCCGGCGTAGTTTTCGGCGGCGGTGCCCGTCATCTCCTTCAGGCCGTCCAGGTCGGACAGCTCGGTCTCCATCGGCTTGACCAACAGCTTCTCGCTGTCCTCGGCCGAGATCCCGGGAAACTGGACCGACACGAACAGCGCGGGGATCTCGATGTCCGGCTCGCCTTCCTTGGGCAGGCCGACATAGGCTAGTGCGCCGGCAAGGATGGAGGCCAGGATGAAGGCCAGAACCATCCGCGCGCGCGCCGCGGCCCAGTCCACGATGCCGGTCATTGGCCGATCTCCCTGTAACTGGGGGCGACGCGGACGCCATCGGTGACGTACTCCTGGCCGATCACGATGACACGCGCCTGCTCGGGCAGGCCGGCGAGCCAGGCCCCGTTGGGCGTGTCGCGCAGCAGCTGGACGGGGGCAAAGGATGCCCGGCTGTCGGGCGTGACCAGCCGCACGCCCAGTGTGCCGGCGTCATTGAGCGTGAGCGCCGACTGCGGCAGCAGATGGGCCTGCGTGCCCGCGGCATCGATGGTGATTTCGGCGGTCTGCCCGTCGCGCAGACGCAACTCCGGGTTTGGCACCTCGATCTCCACGCGGAAGGTGCGCGTCGTCGGGTCGGCCGCGCGGGAAATGAAGACGACCTCGCCCTCGACCGTGCCCCCCGTGGCAAGCTCGGCCTTGGCCGCCGCACCCAGCTCGACCCTGTCCACCTCGGTTTCGGGGACGAAGCCGACCATCATGATGGGATCCAGCTGGATCACCGTGGCGCACAGCGCGCCGGGCTGCAGCAGGCTGCCCAGTTCGGCGGTATCGCTCTCAAGCAGGCCAGCGAAGGGGGCGGCGATGGTCAGTCGTTCCACTTCTTCCTCGGCTGATTCCACGGCGGCTCGCGCGCTTTCCACGCCCGCGCGGGCCGATTCGATCGTGGCCTTGACGGTCTCAAGACCCGATCGCGCGGATTTCAGCTGCGCCTTGGCGCTTTCGATGGCGGCTTCGGCACCGCGCACCGCCGCCTGTGTGCCGGCCACACGCGTCTGCGCGGCGAAGCCCTGCTCGCTCAACTTCGAGGCGGCGTTGGCATTGATACTGGCTTCGTTGAGCCTGGCCTCGGCCTCGGTCAGCCGCGCGCGCGCCTCTTGGACGCGGGCTTCGGCCTCGGGTTTCTTGGCCTCCGCCTCGGGAACGCGTGCGAGGGCCTCGGCCAGCCGTGCCCGGGCCTCTTTCAGGGCCGATTGCCGCGTGCCGGGGTCAAGTTTGCACAGAACCTCGCCCTCCTCGACGAAGGCGCCCTTGCGCAGCGGGTCCGAGATGACGCGGCCCGACGTTTCGGCACGCACGTCAACTTGGCGATCGGCCTCGGAGCGTCCGCGCACGCGCACGGCGCTGTCAATCGCGCGGGCGCGCGACTTCACCGCGACCACGCCGATCTCTCCGGGCGTGGGCGGAGCGTCCGCCCCGGCGCCCGCGGCGTCGTCGGCCTGTGCGGGCGCATCAGGTTGCGCGACCCCCGAGGGCAGCATGGCGCGCATCCGGTCACGCTCGAACACGAAAGCATAGATCAGGGCCGTCACGAGAATGGCCCCCAGGATCGGAAGAAGTCGCATGCGTTTACCTGTTACCCTGCGTTGGCCGGTCGAGGGTATTCGAAAATTTGACGTGTTCACTGCGCAGATACGCTAAACCGACCAGTTTAGATTAAACAATTCGCACGCGACCCGCAAGATGCGCCCTGTGTGCAACACCCTGTGCTTGCAGATGCATGCTTACCCGGACCAGGCGAGGTTTGCACCGGCAATCCTGCATGCCTCGCCGTCCCGCGACGGTGGGTCGCGCAGGCGGCAGCCCCGGGGGTGGCGCCGGCCATTCCGGGTAGTGTTGCGCCGCGCCCCTTGGCAGGGCCCCGGTGACGCGCTAAGAGAGGCCAAATTCGCAGAAGGGGCCGCGCACGTGAGCCAGAGCGACAGTTTCATCGATGAAGTCACCGAAGAGGTGCGGCGCGATCGCCTGTTCGCACTGATGCGCCGCTATGGATGGATCGCCGTGCTTGCGGTTCTCCTTCTGGTGGGCGGAGCCGCGTGGAACGAATGGCGCAAGGCGCAGGAGCGGCAGGCGGCCCGGGCCTTCGGCGACTCGGTGCTGGGGGCACTGGAGCGCGACGGCCAGGCCGAGCGCGCCGCCGCGCTTGAATCCATGGCCGTGCAGGAACCGGGGCGCCAGATCGTGCTGCGGCTGCTGACGGCCGCCGAACAGCCCGATGCCGATCACGCCGCGGCGGCGCGGGCGCTGCTGGACATGGCCGATCGTGAGGGCGTCCTGCCCGTCTACCGGCAGATCGCCGTGCTCAAGGCCGTCGCGATGCCGGACAGCGACCTGTCCCCCGAGACGAAGCGCCAACACCTTGACGGCCTGACGCTGGCGGGGGGGCTGGTCAGGCTTCTGGCCGAAGAACAATTGGCGCTTCTCGCGCTCGAAAGCGGCGACCGGCAGGGCGCGCTGGAGCGGCTGCAGCAGATCGCCGCCGACGCCGAGGCAACGGCGGGCTTGCGTCGGCGGGCGACGCAGTTGATTGTAGCCTTGGGTGGCGAGGTGCCCGAGAACGCAGGCACCGGGTCAGGCAACGGATAACGAAGAGCCGGCGCCGGCCACGCCGCGCCGGAGGTCAACATGGGACAACTGGGGGCGAATGCGTTGAAACCGACCGGACTACTCATGGGCCTAGCGGCCGCTGTCCTCCTGGCGTCCTGTGAAAAGGAGGAAAACATCCTCCAGGGCGAGCGCGAGGGCATTCGGGACGTCCTTTCCACCGCGCAGGCCCGGACGGAGGCCGACACGCCCCCGCCCCCCGAAACGCCCCCGCCTCTTGCGCTGCCGGCTGCCCGCGCGAACACGGACTGGCCGCAGCGGCTTGGCACCCCCGCGACGCGTGTGGCCCATCCCGCGCTCGGGGGAAATGTCGCCCATGCCTGGTCCGTCAACATCGGCGCCGGTGACGGCAAGCGCGTGCGCATCACCGCCGATCCGGTCGTTGCGGAGGGTCGCATCTTCACCCTGGACGCGCAGGCGCGGGTCAGCGGTGTCTCCACCGATGGCGAACTGCTCTGGACGGCGGATCTGGTTCCGCCGGGGGAAAGGGCCTCCGATGCCAGCGGGGGCGGGCTCGCCTATGGTGACGGAACGCTCTTCGTCTCGTCGGCTTTCGGGCTGGTGACGGGCCTCGACGCGACGACCGGCGAGATCCTTTGGCAGCAGGACCTGGGCGCCACCGGCTCGGGCAGCCCCGTGGTCAAGGGCGGGCTGGTCTACCTGGTCGCCGGCGACGAGGTCGCATGGGCGCTTGATACTCAGACCGGCCGCATCGAATGGCGCCTCTCGGCCACGCCCAACGTGAACAACGTGCTGGGCGGGCCGGCGCCGGCTGTCACGGACAAGTACGTTATCTTCGCCTTCGGCACCGGCGAGGTCCAGGGCGCCTTCCGCAAGGGCGGCCTGCGCCTGTGGGATGCCTACATCGCCGGTGAACGGCTGGGCATCTCCCACGCCAAGGTGGCCGATGTCACCGGCGATCCGGTGGTGCAGGGCGACCGTGTCTTCGTGGGCACCCACGCGGGGCGCATGGTGGCCCTCGGTCTGGCAGACGGCGAGCGTCTCTGGACGGCCAAGGAAGGGCCGCTGAACCGGGTCTGGCCAGCGGGAGACTCGATCTTTCTGGTAAGTGATCGCAACGAGCTCCTGCGCCTCTCGGCCGAGACGGGGGCGGAACTCTGGGCGCGGCAGATGCCGGTTTTCACCAAGGACAAGCCCAAGCGCCAGACTGAGATCTTCGCCCACCACGGGCCGGTGATCGCGGGCGGGCAGCTGATCGTCGCGTCCTCCGACGGGCAGTTGCGCTTCTTCGATCCCGAAACCGGGGCGCCGCGCGGCGCGGTTGCGATGCGCGGCGGGGCCACCACGAACCCGGTGGTGGCCGGGCAGACGCTTTACGTGGTCACAAGCGACGGGCAATTGCACGCTTTCCGTTGAGGCCGGGATGGTGTAACAGGGCCGCTCTCACCGACCCGGAGCCAGTGACATGACATTCAGCCTCGCCATCGTGGGCCGGCCCAACGTGGGCAAGTCCACGCTTTTCAACCGTCTGGTGGGACGGCGCCTGGCACTGGTGGATGATCAGCCCGGCGTCACCCGCGACCTGCGCGAGGGCGCCGCGCGGTTGGGGGACCTGAGTTTCACCGTCATCGATACCGCGGGCCTGGAACAGGTCAGCGACGAGTCCCTGCAGGGCCGGATGCGGCAATTGACCGAACGGGCCGTGGACATGGCCGATGTCTGCCTGTTCCTCGTGGATGCGCGCGCGGGCGTGACCCCGACGGACGAGGTCTTTGCCGACATCCTGCGCCGCCGGGCCGATCACGTCCTTCTGGCGGCCAACAAGGCCGAGGGCGCGTCGGCCGATGCCGGCGTCTACGAGGCCTACGGCCTCGGCCTTGGCGAACCGATCCGCCTGTCGGCCGAGCACGGCGAGGGGTTGAATGAGCTCTATTCGGCGCTCGCCCCGCTGGCCGAGGTCTTTGCCGACCGTGCCGAACAGGAGGCACCGGAAACCGATGTCGCCGTGGACGCGGACGCGGCGGATGCGCCGGCCCGGGTGCCCACGCCCGACAAGCCCCTTCAGGTGGCGGTGGTCGGCCGGCCCAATGCGGGCAAGTCCACCCTGGTGAACACCATTCTGGGCGAGGATCGCCTGCTGACCGGGCCCGAGGCGGGGATTACCCGCGACGCGATCTCGGTCCGGCTGGACTGGTCCGGGCTGCCGGTGCGCATCTTCGACACCGCCGGGATGCGCAAGAAATCCCGCGTGCAGGACAAGGTGGAAAAGCTCTCGGTCGCCGATGCGCTGCGGGCCGTGCGTTTCGCCGAGGTGGTGGTGGTTCTTCTGGATGCGGCCATTCCTTTCGAGCAACAGGACCTGCGCATCGCCGACCTGGCCGAGCGCGAGGGCCGGGCCGTGGTTGTCGCCGTGAACAAGTGGGACGTCGAAACCGACAAGCAGGACAAGCTGCGCTATCTGCGCGCCGAGTTCGAGCGCCTGTTGCCGCAACTGCGCGGCGCGCCGCTGGTCACCGTCTCGGCCAAGACAGGCCGCGGGCTCGACCGCCTGCGGGACGCCGTCGAGAAGGCCAGCGAGGTCTGGAACCGGCGCGTCCCCACCGCGCAGCTCAACCGTTGGCTCTCCGAGATGGTCGCGGCCCATCCGCCACCCGCGCCGGGCGGGCGCCGCATCAAGCTGCGGTACATGACGCAGGTCAAGACCCGGCCGCCGGGCTTCGTGGTCATGTGCTCGCATCCCGACAAGATGCCGGAAAGCTACACCCGCTACCTGGTCAACGGCCTGCGCGAGGATTTCGACATGCCCGGAACACCGATTCGGCTGACCATGCGGTCGCAGGCCGCCAAGAACCCCTACAAGGGCAAGAAGAAGGCCACGCCCTCACGCTTGCGCAAGCACCTCAAGAGCAGGCCCTCGGACGGCCGGGGTTAGCGCGCGGCCACCGCGCCGCGCCAGGCCAGGGCGCCGAGCGCGACAATCCCCAGGGTGCACAGGATCACGACGGGCCAGTTGGCCGGGGCGGCATTGGCCACGACGATGCCCACGAGCGCCCAGATGACGGCGAGGGCATATTCCGGCGTGTCACGCCGGTGCCACTGCACGGCCAGCGCGATGACAAGGGCGACCGCGATCAGGATCAGCGCCGCGGCCTGTGCCGACACGATCCCGTAGCCCGCGACAACCAGCGCCAGCGCGACGCAGGAGGCCGCCGTCAGCCACCCCGCGTAAAGCGCGATCGGTGTGCGCAGCCACCACCTGTCCTGCGGGCCCGCACGCAAGAGCGCCCAGACCGCACCGGCCAGCATCAGCCAGATCATAACCGTGGCCCAAACGGGCGTCAGCTGCGCCACCGGGATCCAGGCGGCCCCGAGCACCAGGCTTGCAAACAGCGGCCAGCGGGACGCGTCCCAGCCCGGGTGGGTGTCCCGCTTGAGCAGCCCGAAACCGGTGCCGGCGATCAGCCAGACATAGATCAGCCCCCAGATGGAAAAGGCATAACCGGCCGGCTGGGCCGGCGGATCGACCTGCGGCACGGGGAACTGGCCCGGCGTGAAGCCGGCGAATCCGGTTGTCATCAGCGGCGAGGCGGCAAAGGCCAGCGCCGCGGTGAGGGTGAGGATCGCCTTCATTCGTTCCATGGGGAGGACATGGGTCCTTTCATCGGCGCTTCAATGCCGCCTGCCGCGGTGGTCGATCTGCGCTCTTGCCTTGCGTGAGGAAAGTTTCACAATTTACACTGTTGCCTGCAGGAATTTCGCGGTTACGTCTCATCGGCAACCAAGGCGGGACGCTGAACTCATGGATATCAGAGACTTCACCAAGCAGTACACCGGGAAAAGTGACCTGCGGGGCGCGGCCAGCTTCCTGGGCACCCTCGCGGTCTATGGCGCCGCGCTGATCGGCGGGGCCCTCAACGCCGGCACGTGGTGGATCGTGGGGCCGCTGGTCGTGGTGCTCGCCTTCGCCTCCGTGCGTCTTTACGTTCTGCAGCACGACTGCGGCCACTATTCGCTTTTCGCCACCAAGCGGCTGAACGATATCGCGGGCTACATCCTGTCGATCTTCTCGCTCACGCCGTTCAGGGTGATGCAGTACAACCATAACCTCCACCACGCCTACCTCGGCAACCTCGAACACCGCGAGACGACCGAGGTCTACACGATGACCCTGCGAGAATGGAACGCGGCGCCGTTCTGGACCCGGCTTTGGTACCGCCTCTACCGCAACCCGGCGGTGATGCTGTCGCTGGGGGGCATCTTCACCTACTTCATCGCTTACCGCTGGCCGCGCAACACGCGCAAGGTCGGGGTCTGGGGCGTGGTCGCGCACAATATGATGCTCGCGGCCTACATCGCGGTGGTGTACCTGACCCTCGGCTGGGCCGGCCTGGCCGTTCTGGGGGCGAGCGCGGTGCTGGCCGGGGTGATCGGGGTGTTCCTCGTCTACCTGCAGCACAATTTCGAGGATACGTACTGGGACCGCAAGCCGGACCTCGATTTTCGCAAGGCGACCCTGGTGGGGTCCAGTTCGCTTGATCTGGGCTGGCTGTGGGACCTGGGCACCGGCAACATCGCCTACCACGACCTGCACCATTTCAACCCCGGCATCCCCTCCTACAACCTGCGCCGCTGCCAGAAGGACCTGCCCGAGGCCTTGCAGATGCACGACGTGATCAAGTGGCCGCAAGCGCTGGCAAGCTTCCGCCTCAAGCTCTGGGACGAGGACCAGCAAAAACTCGTGCCCTTTCCCAGCACACGGGCGGGCACGGCGGTGCCGGCCGAGTGACCGAGGCGGCGGCGTTCCGGCCGCCGCAGGCCGCCGCTGGGCAACGAGCATGGCAAGCGGTAGGCCGGGCTTCAGCCCGGCGTGAACGTGTTGGCCGGATCGAGCGCCGCGCTGACACCCGCGCCAAGCGTCACACAAGCACGCCGTCCGCCGACAGCCGCGTCTTGCCGCGCAGGTAGGGCCGCAGCGCCGCCGGCAGATCCACCGATCCGTCCGCCTGCTGGCCATTTTCCAAGACCGCGATCAACGCGCGCCCCACCGCCAGGCCCGACCCGTTCAGCGTGTGCAGGAACTGCGGCTTGCCGCCCTCGGCCGGCTTGAACCGCGCGTTCATCCGTCGCGCCTGGAAATCCCCGCAGACCGAGACCGAGCTGATCTCGCGGTATCTGCCCTGGCCCGGCAGCCAGACCTCGATGTCGTGGGTCTTGCGCGCGCCGAATCCCATGTCGCCCGTGCACAGGACCACGGTGCGGTACGGCAGGCCCAGCCGTTCCAGGACGTCCTGGGCGCATGCGGTCATCCGCTCGTGCTCCGCCAGGCTCTGGTCGGGATGCGTGATCGAGACCATCTCGACCTTCTCGAACTGGTGCTGGCGCAGCATGCCGGCGGTGTCCTTGCCCGCGCTGCCCGCCTCCGAGCGGAAGCACTGCGTATGCGCCACGTGGCGGCGGGGCAGGCTGTCAGCCTCGACCACCTCGCCGTTGACGAGGTTGGTCAGCGTGACCTCGGCCGTGGGCACCAGCCACCAGCCGTTGGTGGTGCGGTAGCTGTCCTCGCCGAACTTCGGCAACTGCCCGGTACCCTCCATCATCTCGTCGCGTACCAGCACCGGGGTCCAGGTCTCGGTCAGGCCGTTCTCCTCGACATGCAAGTCGAGCATCCACTGGGCCAGCGCCCGGTGGATCCGGGCCACGGCCCCCGACATGACGACGAAACGCGATCCCGAAAGCTTCGCCGCCGCCTCGAAGTCCATGCCCGGTTTCACGCCCGCGATCTCGAAATGCTCCTTGGGGGTGAAATCGAAGTCGCGCGGCGCGCCCCAGCGGCGGATCTCGACGTTGTCGTCCTCGTCAGCGCCTTCGGGGACATCGTCCAGCGGCAGGTTCGGCAGGCGCATCAGCAGGTCGGTCAGCTGCTGGTCCAGCTCCTTGGCCTCGGCCTGCTTGGCGGCGACCTCGGCCTTCTTCTCGGCCACCAGCGCACGCAGCCGCTCGAACTCGGCCTCGTCGCCGCGGGCCTTGGCCTTGCCCACCTCCTTGCTGGCCTTGTTCTGCGCGGCCTGGGCCGTCTCGGCGGCATGGATCCGGGCGCGGCGCGCCTCGTCGAGCCTGAGGATCTCGGACGAGGCGTCCGCCACCCCCCGCCGGGCCATCGCGGCGTCGAAGCTTTGCGGGTTCTCGCGGATCGCGCGGATGTCGTGCATGGGATGTCCCCCGGGCTGTGATCGACTCGTTTGCCGCCTTATGCCCGAGATTTTTTCAAAGGTGTAGGGCGGGGGCACCCGGCCTTGCCTGCCCGCCGCGGATTTGATCCAGGGGCCCGCCCCGGACTTGATCCGGGGCCTCTTTGCCCGGGCAGAGGTCCCGGCGCGGGGGCCGGGACGGGGGGAGGGCAAGTGGCCCATGCCCCGGGCCTGACCCGGGGCCTCTCGGCCGCCCGTCTCCTCCGGCGGCGCATACCCCCCCGGATCCGCCTGCCACTCGATGACAGTGCGCTTCTCCTCATTGAACCGGAGGTCCACTTCCAAAGGCTTCGGGTCCGTCTCCTGTAGCAAGACAGGCCGCCCGATCCGGTTCGCCTTCTTTTCGGCCCCTGGTCCCTCGACCGCTTTGTGGAACCTGTCGGTGATGTGGCCCTGTCCGGCGATATCGGCCTCTTTCTGCGCCATGACCGCGCGCCAGATGACGAAGGGCGCGCCGATCAGGGCCTCGGTGACTGCGCCGGTGCCGAGGGTGGCGCGCGGCCAGTCCAGCGCAGACCCGAACACCGCGCCGCCCAGCATCGCGAAGGCGGTCACGACCGCAAGGAGGAAGAGCGCAATGACCGTCACGCTCGGCAGAGCACCAGCCATCGGGGCGGTACGGCGGGGCCGTACGGGCCGTGCCGACCTTGCGTCGGGCGGCGCCTTTCCCGCCTTGCAAAAGGGTCCCGCCCGCCATAGGTTCGCGGCCAATTCGCGGGGACGCCCGCGCCCATGACACAGAGGATCCCACCCCAATGGAAGCCATCGGCCAGTTCATTCCGCTTATCCTGATCTTCGCGATCATGTATTTCCTGCTGATCCGGCCCCAGCAGAAAAAGCTCAAGGAACACAAGGCGATGGTCGAGGGGCTGCGCCGTGGCGATCAGGTGGTCACCCAGGGCGGGCTGATCGGCAAGGTGACCAAGGTCAAGGACGACGACGAGATCGAGGTCGAACTGGCGCAGGGCGTGAAGGTCCGCGTGGTGAAGTCCACGGTCGCGCAGGTGCTCAACAAGACCGAACCGGCGGAGAGCTGATCCGCGCGCCCGCGCCCTGCAACCCTCGGAAAAGGCGGGACAATGCTGCAAATCGAGACCTGGAAACGCGTGCTCATCTGGGGCCTTGTCGCCCTTGGCCTCTTGCTCGCCCTGCCGAATGCCTTCTACGGGCGGGTGGAGACCCACAACGACGCCGTCCGTGCCATGGAACAGGGCCGGCAGGGCGAGGCGCTGCAGGCCGAGGCGGCGATGTGGCCCGAGTGGCTGCCCTCGGGGCTGGTGAACCTCGGTCTCGACCTGCGCGGCGGGGCGCATCTTCTGGCCGAGGTGCAGGTCGCGGATGTCTACGACTCACGCATCGAGGGCATGTGGCCCGAGATCCGCGACATGCTGCGCGAGGAGCGTGACCGCATCGGGCCGATCCGGCTGCAGAACACCGAGGCGGCGGAACTGCGCATCCGGCTGGTCGAGAAGCCCGGAGAAGCGGACTATGCCGCGAGCCTGGTGCGCGGGCTTGCGCGTCCGGTGACCAGCCTCACCGGTACCGGGGCGAGCGATATCACCGTCTCGGTGGACGGCGGCGAGATCGTGGTGGAGCTGAGCGAGGCGGAAAAGCGCGCCATGGATGAGCGCACCGTGCGCCAGGCGCTCGAGATCATCCGCCGCCGGATCGACGAGATGGGCACGCGCGAACCCACCATCCAGCGCCAGGGTGCCGAGCGCATCCTGATCCAGGTGCCCGGCGTGGGCAGCGCCGCCGAACTCAAGGAAATCATCGGCACCACTGCCCAGCTGACCTTCCAGCCGGTCGTGGGGCGCACCTCCAATCCCGACGAGCGGCCCGGTCCGGGAAACGAGATCCTGTCGGCCATGGAGGATGAGGACCTCTACTACATCCTCGAACGCGCGCCGGTGGTGACCGGCGATCAACTGGTCGATGCCCAGCCCGATTTCGACCAGAACGGGCGGCCGGCCGTCTCCTTCCGGTTCAACCCGACCGGCGCGCGGCAGTTCGGCGACTACACCGCCGAGAACATCGGCAACCCCTTCGCCATCGTGCTGGACAACGAGGTCATCTCGGCCCCCGTCATCCAGAGCCACATTCCCGGCGGTTCGGGCATCATCACCGGCAACTTCACCGTGGAGGAAAGCACCAACCTGGCGGTCTTGCTGCGCGCCGGGGCGCTGCCGGCGGGGCTTGAATTCCTCGAGGAGCGCACGATCGGCCCCGAACTGGGCGCCGACAGCATAGAGGCGGGCAAGATCGCCTGTATCGTCGCCTTCGTGCTGGTCCTGGCCTACATGTTCGCCAGCTACGGCACCTTCGGCCTGTTCGCCAACGTGGCGCTCATCCTGAACGTGGGACTGATCTTCGGCCTGCTGAGCCTGATCGGCGCGACGCTGACGCTGCCCGGCATCGCCGGTATCGTGCTGACCATCGGCATGGCGGTCGATGCCAACGTCCTGGTCTTCGAGCGGATCCGCGAGGAGGCGCGCACCGCCAAGGGACCGGCGCGGGCCATCGAACTGGGCTACGAGAAGGCGCTCAGCGCCATCACCGACGCCAATATCACCACCTTCATCACGGCGGTGATCCTTTACGTCATGGGGTCGGGGCCTGTGCGCGGTTTCGCCGTCACGCTGGGGCTGGGGATCGTCACCTCGGTCTTCACCGCGATCTTCGTCACGCGGCTGATCCTGATCATGTGGTTCGAGCGCAAGCGGCCCAGGACGGTCCTGCAGGGCCGGGCGCTGCGCCTGATTCCGCGGCAGACCAGCTGGGATTTCTTCCGCCGCTGGAAGGTGTCGCTGGGGATTTCGGCGCTTCTGATCGTGGTGGCCGCGGGCTCGTTCATCTTGCAGGGACTGAATTACGGCATCGATTTCCGCGGCGGGACCACGATCCGCACCGAATCGGCGCAGCCGATCGACATTGGATCCTACCGCGACGCGATTCAGCCGCTGGAACTGGGCGACGTGACGATCACCGAGGTCTTCGACCCCACCTTCGGGCCGGAGCAGAACGTCGCGATGATCCGCATCCAGGCCCAGGAGGGACAGGAAAGCGTCACCGCCGACGTGATCGAACAGGTGCGCACGGCGCTGCAGGGCGTAGCGCCCGATCTTACCTTCACCTCTGTCGAGAGCGTGGGGCCGAAGGTGTCGGGAGAGTTGATCCAGACCGCGGTGATCGCCGTGGCGCTGGCCATCGCGGCGGTGCTTGTCTACATCTGGTTGCGTTTCGAGTGGCAGTTCGCGCTTGGTGCCGTTGCGGCGCTGGTGCACGATGTCGTCATCACCATCGGGATCTTCTCGGAGTTGCAGATACAGTTCGATCTGGCGATCATCGCCGCGCTGCTGACGATCGTGGGCTATTCGCTGAACGACACGGTCGTCGTATTCGACCGGGTGCGGGAAAACCTGCGAAAATACAAGAAGAAGCCGCTGGCCGAGGTCCTGAACCTGTCAATCAACGAAACCCTCAGCCGGACGGTCATGACCTCCGTGACGACGCTGCTGGCACTCGGTGCGTTGTTCGTGCTGGGCGGCGACGTGATCCGCGGCTTCGTCTTCGCGATGATCTGGGGCGTGATCGTGGGAACCTATTCCTCGGTCTTCGTGGCCAGCACGATCCTGCTGTGGCTGGGTGTCAAGCGGGACTGGTCCAAGCCCGACGCCAATCAGGGCAACCAGTTCGCGCAGGTGGATGCCTGACGCGCTGTCCGCGCTCTGGCAGACGCCCGGCCTGCTGTGGCTTGTCCTGACGATCTCGGTCGCCGGGCTCGTACGCGGCTTTACCGGCTTCGGCACCGCGCTGATCTTCGTGCCGGTGGCGGGCATGTTCCTGCCGCCGGCGGTGGTTGTCGCGGTCATCACCCTGACCGGCGTGGCCAGCATGGCGGCGCTTCTGCCCCGGGCCTGGGGACAGGCGGACCGACGGGAGGTCGGCCTGCTGTCGCTGGCGGCGCTTCTGACTGTTCCGCTGGGGCTCTGGCTGCTTGGGCGGATGGATCCCGTAACCGTGCGCTGGATCGTCGCCGGCATCGCCGGCGTCACGCTGATGGCGCTGATCGCCGGCTGGCGCTACAGCGGCCGGGTGGGGCTGCCAGGGATGGCCGGGATCGGCGGTGTCGCCGGCGCGGTCGGCGGGCTGACCGGTCTGACCGGACCGATGGTCATACTGTTCTACCTTGCCGGGCGGGTAGCGGCGCAGTCGGTGCGGGCCAACACCATCCTTTTCCTTGCGATCCTGGACGTGGTGATCGTGGCCAACCTGCTTTGGCGGGGCGCGATGTCCTGGCCGACGGTGGGGCTGGCGGCGGTGCTGTCGGTGCCCTATTTCTGCACCACGCTGGTCGGACAAGCGCTGTTTGACCCGCGGCATGAGCGGCTGTACCGGTGGGCGGCCTACGGGGTGATCGGGTTGGCCGTCGTCAGCGGTTTGCCGGCATGGGACACAGGAGGCTGACATGCAGATGAACGAAGTCACCTTCGCGGCGGCCACGCCGATTGATGGCTACGGGCCCAATTTCTTCCGTGTGGGCGGCGAAGTGGTGGAAGGCGCGATTTGCGTCACCGGCACCGGCGTGCGCGGCTGGGGCGGCTACGCGGATGCCGACACCCTGCTGGCCCTGGCGGGCGAGGTGGACGTGCTGTTCATCGGCACGGGCGCCGAGACGGCGCATATCCCCGCGGACCTGCGCGCGCAGCTTGAGGGGGCGGGCCTGGGGGTCGAGGTCATGCACTCCGCGGCGGCCTGCCGGACCTACAACGTGCTGCTTTCGGAGGGGCGGCGCGTCGCCGCGGCGCTGTTGCCGGTGTGACGATCCTGAAGGTGGCGCTTTTGCTTGGCTGCGGTTTGCGCTAGGGGAGCCGCATGAGCCTGCGCGTCTGCGATCTGACCATCACCCGGGGGGGCATCAAGGTGCTGGAGGGCATTTCCTTCGACCTTCGGCCGGGCCATTGCCTTGTCCTGCGGGGCCCCAACGGGATTGGCAAGACCACGCTCCTGCGGACCGTCGCGCGCCTGCAGCCGCCCTTCGCCGGGCGGGTGGAGGCGGACGAGGACGCCCTTGTCTACGCCGGCCACGCCGACGGGATCAAGGCGCAGCTCAGCGTTGCCGAAAACCTGCGCTTCTGGGCGCAGGTCTTTGGAAAAACCGAGATTTCCCCGGCGCTGGAGGCCTTCGACCTGGTCCCGCTCACGGACCGGCCGGCAGGCGCCTTGTCAGCGGGGCAGAAGCGGCGGCTGGGGCTCGCGCGGCTTCTGGTCACGGGCCGGCCCATCTGGGTGCTGGACGAGCCCACGGTCTCGCTCGATCGGGATGCGGTGGCGATGTTCGCGCGCGCGGTGCGGGCGCACCTGTCCGGCGGCGGCGCGGCGCTCATCGCGACGCATATCGATCTTGGGCTGGCAGAGGCGGAGGTCCTGGATGTCACCGGTTACCGGGCGCAGGCCGCCGAGCGTGACGACTTCGACGAGGCCTTCCTGTGAGCGCGCTCCTGCTGCGGGATCTCAGGCTCGCGGTGCGGGCCGGGGGCGGGTTCGGCCTGGGCCTGGCCTTCTTCCTGATCGTGGTGGTTCTGGTGCCCTTCGGCGTGGGCCCCGCGCAGGACCTGCTGCAGGTGATTGCGCCGGGCGTCCTCTGGATCGGCGCGCTGCTGGCCTGCCTGCTGTCGCTCGACCGGATCTTCGCGCTGGACTGGGAAGACGGCAGTCTGGACCTGCTTGTCACCGCGCCGCTGCCGATGGAGGCCGTCGTCAGCATCAAGGCGCTGGCCCACTGGCTGAGCACGGGGCTGCCCCTGGTGCTTGCCAGCCCGCTGTTCGGGCTGTTGCTGAACCTTCCGGTCGAGGGCTACAAGCCGCTGGTCCTGTCGCTTCTTCTGGGAACCCCGGCGCTGAGCGTGATCGGCACCTTCGGGGCGGCACTGACCGTGGGGCTGAAACGCGGCGGGCTTCTTCTGAGCCTTCTTGTTCTGCCGCTCTACGTGCCCACATTGATCTTCGGAGCCGAGATGGCGCGCCGCGGGGCCGAGGGGCTGTCGACCGGGACGCCGCTTTTGCTGCTGGCGGGCATCACCTGCGGCACGATCGCGCTTTTGCCTTTCGCCTCGGCTGCGGTATTGAGGGTCAACCTGCGCTAAGCCAACGGACAAGCCATGAATCTGAACGCGCTGTGGGAATACGCCAATCCCAAGAAATTCATCCAGACGACCGACCGCGTCCTGCCCTGGGTCTCGGGGCTGGCGGTGGTCGCCCTGGTCGTCGGCCTGGTCTGGGGATTCTTTTTCACGCCCGAGGACTACCGCCAGGGATCGACCGTAAAAATCATTTATCTTCATGTCCCTAGCGCGCTCATGGCCATCAACATATGGTTGATGATGCTGGTCACCTCGCTGATCTGGATCGTGCGGCGGCACCATGTCAGCGCCCTGGCGGCCCGGGCGGCCGCACCGATCGGGGCGGTGATGACGGTGATCGCGTTGATTACCGGGGCCATCTGGGGGCAGCCGATGTGGGGCACCTGGTGGGCCTGGGACCCGCGGCTGACCTCGTTCCTCATTCTTTTCCTGTTCTACGTCGGTTACATGGCGTTGTGGGAGGCGATCGAGAACGATGATACCGCCGCCGACCTGACCAGTATCCTGTGTCTTGTCGGCTCGGTCTTCGCGCTGCTCAGCCGCTACGCCGTGAATTTCTGGAACCAGGGCCTGCACCAGGGGGCCTCGTTGAGCCTGGACAAGGAGGAGAATGTGGCCGATGTGTTCTACCATCCGTTGCTGGTGTGCATCGCGGGATTCGTGTTGCTTTTCATAGCCTTGGTCCTGCTCAGAACGCGGACGGAGATCCGCGCGCGGCGGATGCGGGCCCTTCTGGCGCGGGAGAGGATGGGATGATGCCGGAGCTTGGAAAATACGCGGGCGCGGTCCTGTCGTCCTATGCCGTCTCGATCGGGCTGCTGGTGCTGCTGGTGGCGGTGAGCGTCTGGCGCGCACGCCGCGTGAAGAGACAGCTGAAAGACGTTGAATCGAAAGCGAAAAGACATGGCTAAGATGTCCCCCCTGATGCTTGCGCCGCCGCTGGTTTTCGCGGCGCTGGCGGCCCTGTTCTACTTCGGGATGCAGCGCGAGAACCCCGACGAGCTGCCAACGGCGCTCAAGGGCAAGCCCGCGCCGGCCGTGAAGGTAACACCCCTGGGTGACAAGAAAAGCTTTTCCGACAGTGACTTGCGGGACGGGGACGTGACGCTGGTCAATTACTGGGCGTCATGGTGCGCGCCCTGCCGGGTGGAACATCCCAACCTGGAGAAGCTGGCCGACGAAGGCGTCACGATCTACGGTGTCAACTACAAGGACAAGCCCGGTAACGCCCTGAAATTCCTGCAGGAACTGGGGGATCCCTATGCCGCCATCGGCGCGGACGAGAAGGGGCGCATGGCGCTTGACTGGGGCGTTTACGGCGTGCCGGAAACCTATGTGATCGATGGCGAGGGCCAGATCGTCACCCGGTTCGCCGGGCCGATCACCGACAGCATTCTGGAAAACACCATTCGCCCGGCGATCGACGCGGCGCGCTGATCCCGTACGGTTTGTACGAGCCGTACGGTCCCGCCGTACCGGCCGCGCCCGGCCCGTTCAGCGCGGGCAGGCGGCCGGGGCGGGGGAGCAGGCCGTAGCGGGGGCGCTGTCGCCCTGTGCGCCGTAGACCGCCAGAAACGTCAGTATCGCTGCCTGGAATATGATGAGTGCGCCACGCATTGCTCTGTCTGCCTCGTTCGCTTTCGACAGAAGATGGCGCAATTCCCGCCGAGAAAAAGGGCGGCGGCGCCGGGCGGCGCGGCCGCGATGCCTCCTGCACGGAAAACCGTCCATGCCGCAGCCCGGATGCTGACACGATGGGCAGCTCGTGAACCGGCGGGCAGGGCGCGTCCGGGGTAGGGCGCGGTGCGTCGGGTCGGACTCGCCCGCCCGCCGTCGAACCGTTTTGGGATTACCGGCAACACGCCCAAAGGCAAGCGGACGCCTTGGCAACCCGAGCACGAAAAAGGGCGGCCCGGCGGGACCGCCCCGTGATCCTCTTCCCCGGAGGCGTCAGGCCGACTGCGCGAGGTCGCGCAGCACGTAGTGCAGGACGCCGCCGTTCTCGACGTATTCCTTTTCGACCGCGGTATCGATCCGCGACTTCAGCGTGATCTGCCTGGTCGCGCCATCGGCGTAGGTGATGGTGCAGGGCACCTCGGCCTGCGGGGCGAAGTCCTCGGACAGGCCGGTAATGTCGAAGCTCTCGTCGCCGGTCAGTTCCAGCGTGGTGCGGGTGTCGCCGCCGGTGAACTCGAAGGGGATCACGCCCATCCCGACGAGGTTGGAGCGGTGAATGCGCTCGAAGTTCTCGGCAATCACGGCCTTGACGCCCAGGAGGTTGGTCCCCTTGGCCGCCCAGTCCCGCGAGGAGCCGGCGCCGTACTGCTCGCCGGCCACCACGACGAGCGGCACGCCCTTGTCCTGCCAGGCCATCGCGGCGTCGTAGATCGAGGTGGTCTCGCCGTCCGGCCCCTTGGTGTAGCCGCCCTCGACCCCGTCCAGCATCTCGTTGCGGATGCGGATGTTGGCGAAGGTGCCGCGCATCATCACCTCGTGGTTGCCGCGCCGCGAGCCGTAGGAGTTGAACTCGCGCGGCTGCACGCCGCGTTCGGTGAGATACTTGCCGGCTGGCGTGTCGGGCTTGAAGGAGCCCGCGGGCGAGATGTGGTCGGTGGTGACCATGTCGCCCAGCAGGGCCAGCATCCGCGCGCCGCGGATGTCGGAGATGCTGCCGGCCTCTTTCGACATGCCGCGGAAGTAGGGCGGGTTCTGCACGTAGGTCGATTCGGCCGGCCAGTCGTAGGTCTGGCCGCCGGTCGTCTCGATGCCGCGCCACTTCTCGTCGCCCTCGAAGACGTCGGCGTATTTCTCCTGGAAGGCCTCGCGGGTCACGGTCTTCTCGACCAGCTCGGCGATCTCGGCCTGGCTGGGCCAGATGTCCTTCATGTAGACGTCGTTGCCGTTCTTGTCCTGGCCGATGGGATCGCGGGTGAGGTCCACGTTCATGTCGCCGGCCAGGGCATAGACCACGACCAGCGGCGGGCTGGCCAGGTAGTTGGCGCGCACGTCCGGGCTGATCCGGCCCTCGAAGTTGCGGTTGCCCGAGAGCACCGAGGTGGCCACCAGATCGTTGTCGTGGATCGACTTGGAGATCTCCTCCTGCAGGGGACCGGAGTTGCCGATGCAGGTGGTGCAGCCATAGCCGACCAGGTTGAACCCGATCGCGTCGAGATCGTCCTGAAGGCCCGCGGCCTCCAGGTACGCGGAGACGACCTGGCTGCCCGGGGCGAGCGACGTCTTGACCCAGGGCTTGCGGTCGAGGCCCAGTTCGCGGGCCTTGCGCGCCACCAGGCCGGCCCCGATCATCACGTAGGGGTTGGAGGTGTTGGTGCAGGAGGTGATCGAGGCGATCACGACCGAGCCGTCGCGCAGCTCGTAGTCCTCGCCCGCGACCTTGCCGGTCTTGCGCGGGTCCAAGAGGGCGTCGGGCGCGGGGCCCTCGGCGGCCATGTCGTTGGCGGCCACGCCCTCGTCCTCGCCGCGATAGTCGGCGACCACGTCGAAGAACTTCGGTGCTGCCTGGTCCAGGGCCACGTAGTCCTGCGGGCGCTTGGGCCCGGAGATGGCCGGCACGATGTCGCCCATGTCCAGCTTCAGCGTGTCGGTGTAGACCGGCGCGTAGCTTTCATCCCGCCAGAAGCCGTTTTCCTTGGCGTATTGTTCGACCAGCGCGATGCCATCCTTGTCGCGGCCGGTCTGTTCGAGGTAGCGCAGGGTCTCGCCGTCGATGGGGAAGAAGCCGCAGGTGGCGCCGTACTCGGGCGCCATGTTGGCGATGGTCGCCCGGTCGGCCAGCGGCAGGTTGTCCAGCCCGTCGCCGTAGAATTCCACGAACTTGCCCACCACGCCCTTCTGGCGGAGCATCTCGACGACCTTGAGCACCAGGTCGGTGCCGGTGGTGCCCTCGACCATCTTGCCGGTCAGTTCGAAGCCCACGACTTCCGGAATCAGCATCGAGATGGGCTGGCCCAGCATGGCGGCCTCGGCCTCGATGCCGCCCACGCCCCAGCCCAGCACGGCCAGGCCGTTGATCATGGTGGTGTGGCTGTCGGTGCCCACCAGCGTGTCGGGGTAGGCCACGTCCTGGCCGTTCTGGTCGGTGTCGGTCCAGACCGTCTTGGCCAGGTATTCCAGGTTGACCTGGTGGCAGATGCCGGTGCCCGGGGGCACGACGCGGAAGTTCTCGAACGCGGACTGGCCCCACTTGAGGAACTGGTAGCGTTCCATGTTGCGTTCGTACTCGCGGTCCACGTTCATCTGGAAGGCGCGGGGGTTGCCGAACTCGTCGATCATCACCGAGTGGTCGATGACCAGGTCGACGGGGTTGAGCGGGTTGATCTGGCTGGCCTTGCCGCCGAGTTCGCGGATGCCGTCGCGCATCGCGGCGAGGTCCACCACCGCCGGCACGCCGGTGAAGTCCTGCATCAGCACGCGCGCGGGGCGATAGGCGATCTCGCGCGGGTTCTTGCCGCCCTTGGCGGCCCATTCGGAGAATGCCTTGATGTCGTCGGTGTCGACGGTCTTGCCATCCTCGAAACGCAGCATGTTCTCCAGCACCACGCGCAGCGCGGCGGGCAGGCGGGAGAAATCGCCCAGCCCCGCCTTTTCGGCGGCGGCGATGGAGTAATAGGCGTAGGTCTTGCCGTTGACGCTGAGCTCGCGGCGCGTCTGGGCGCTATCATGTCCGACGGTGATGGGCATTGGCCTTCCTTTCGCTGTGACAGCAGGATGTCGCTGGCCCGCTTCTGACCCATTTGCCGGAACCGATCAAGGGGGCAAAAGGTCTTTTGTATACTGTCGCACACAAAATGTCGCGGTCACGGCGGGCCGAATTCTCGCAAATCCTTGATTGGCCATCCCTGCGCGAAGCGCTTACATCGTGTCAGGATCCCGTCGAGCCCGGATGGACCGAAAGATGCGTCGCCTTCGCCTTGTCATCGCCGCCCTGTTCTGCCTGACCCTGCCCGCGGCGGCCGAGGAGCCCGCCCCGGTGGTGGTGGAGCTGTTCACCTCGCAGGGGTGTTCCTCCTGTCCGCCGGCGGATGCTTTCCTGCGGGAACTGGCCGAGCGCGACGGGGTGATCGCGCTGGCGCTGCACGTGGACTACTGGGATTACATCGGGTGGAAGGACAGCTTTGCCCAGCCCGCCTTCACCGCTCGGCAGAAAGCCTATGCCGCCGCCCAGGGGCGCAGGATGGTCTATACCCCGCAGATGATCGTGGACGGCACCGATCACGTCGTCGGCAGGCATGTTGCGGATGTCGAGGATCTTATCGCCCGGCATGCCGCAAAGGCCGCGCCGGTGGCGGTCGAGGCCATGCGGGGGAACGGGACGCTGCGGATCCGCGCGCGGCCGGCAGACGGGTCGACCGGGCCGGCCAGCGTCCAGGTCGTGCGGTACCGGGCCAATGCCACGGTCGATATCCGGCGGGGCGAGAATGCCGGGCGCACGCTGAGTTACGCCAACATCGTGACCGACCTGGATGTCGTGGCCGACTGGGACGGCGCCGCGCCGCTGGAGGTATCGGTGCCGATCACCGGGCCGCGCCCGGCGGTGGTGCTGATCCAGCGTCGCGACCACGGCCCCGTCCTCGGGGCGGCGCGCGTCGCGGCGCGTTAGCGGGTTTTCGACCGCTTGCACCGGCCCGACGCGGGGCCGGCGGGGCCCCCGCGCGCGCCGGTGTCGTGATCGTGCCTTCGCCCCTTTTCACATGTGCCGCGTAAGTTATATTGGAGATCAACAGCCTCCACGTCAGAAACGGACAGTGCCAGAGTCATGATCGATCACAGCGTATGGGTGGCCGGACCGGGCGACAAGGACGGGGACGATGGCACCTCGACCGTTCTGGAGACGCGCACCAGGACCAAGCGGCCACCGCTGTACAAGGTGCTGCTTCTGAATGACGATTACACCCCTATGGAATTCGTGGTGGCGGTGCTGGAACGGTTCTTCGGCATGAGCCACGCGCAGGCCTTCGAGATCATGCTGACCGTGCACAAGAAAGGCGTGGCGGTCGTGGGCGTCTTCAGCCACGAGATCGCCGAGACCAAGGTGGCCCAGGTCATGGACTTCGCCCGTCAGCATCAGCATCCGCTGCAGTGCACCATGGAAAAGGAATAGCGTGGGCTTCGCGCCGCGCCTGAGGCTCGCCCTGGACGCGGGCGGGCTGCACCTGCCCGAGGCGGGCCGGGTCGCCGTCTTCGCCCCGCGGGCGGGCGACGACCTGTCGGCGCTGCCCGAGGGGCTGGTGCATGTCGTGACCGGCTTTCGGCCCGATTTCGATCATTTCGCCGGCCTGGGATATGACTGCGCCGTGGTGCCGGAGGGGCGCTATGCCGCCGCGGTGGTGCGCCTGCCGCGCGCGCGGGCCCGGGCGCAGGCCCTGGTGGCGCAGGCGGTGCAGGTGACCGACGGGCCGGTGGTGGTGGACGGCGCCAAGGAGGACGGCGTCGAGGCGCTGCTGCGCGCCTGCCGTGCGCGGGTGGCGGTTCACGGGCCGGTATCCAAGGCGCATGGCAAGCTGTTCTGGTTCCAGGCGGCGCCCGTCTTCGACGACTGGCAGGCGCCCGCCCCGCGCGAGATCGCGGGCGGGTTCGTCACGGCGCCGGGGGTCTTCTCGGCCGACGGGATCGACCCGGGCTCGGCGCTGCTGGCCGAGGCGTTGCCCGCGAAGCTGGGCGCGCGGGTGGCCGACCTGGGCGGTGGTTGGGGCTATCTGAGCGCGCGCGTCCTGGAGCGTGCGGAGGTGGCGCGGCTGCATCTGGTCGAGGCCGATCACACGGCGCTGGACTGCGCGCGCGTGAACCTGCCCGACCCGCGGGTGCGCCTGCACTGGGAGGATGCCCGGCACTGGCGCCCGGACGAGGCGGTGGACACCGTTGTCACCAACCCGCCGTTCCACGCCGGGCGCCGCGGGGCCGACCCCGACCTGGGCCGCGCCTTCATCGCGGCCGCGGCGGCAATGCTGGCGCCGCATGGCGCGCTCTGGCTTGTGGCCAACCGGCATCTGCCCTACGAGGCCGCCCTGTCACAGCACTTCGCCCAGGCCGCCGAGGTGGGCGGGAACGCGCGCTTCAAGATCCTGCAGGGGCGCCGGCCGTCTCGTCACCGGCGCTGATCTGGCCTAGGCTGCGCGCGGAATCAGCAAGGGAAGGATCCTTCCATGTCATTTTCCATCTCCGGCAAGACGGCGATCGTCACCGGCGGGGCCAACGGTATCGGGCTGGCGATCGGCCGCCACTTCGCCGACAAGGGCGCCAACGTGATGTTCGCCGACATGGACGAGGCGCGGCTGACCAAGGAACTGGGCAAGAAGCAGGAGGCCGAGAACATCCGCTATTTCGCCGGCGACCTGCGCGAGCGGCTGACGCTGGCCAACCTGCTGTCGGCGACCATCGACGCCTTCGACCAGGTGGATATCCTCGTGAACGCGTCCCGGCAGGTCATGCCCTCGGATCCGCTGAACCCCGAGGACGACGCGGTGGAGGTTCTGCTGCAGCAGAACCTGATGACGGCGCTGCGGTTGAGCCAGATGGTGGCCAAGCGCATGATCAAGCAGTCCGAGGGGCGCGAGGGCGCCACCGCGGGCACCATCGTCAATCTGTCCTCGATCGCGGCGCGGCGCACGCATCCCGACCTTTTGGCCTACTCGGTGTCCTCGGCCGCGCTGGACCAGATGACGCGCAGCCTGGCGGTGGCACTGGCGCCGCACCGCATCCGGGTGAACGCTGTGGCCTTCGGCTCGGTGATGAGCGCCTCGCTCAAGGACATGCTGCGCGAGAACCGGGGCTACCGCGCGGATATCGAGGATCACACGCCGCTTGGGCGCATCGCCTCGCCCTCGGAACTGGCAGAGGCGGTGCAGTATCTGGCCTGTGACAGCGCGGCGTTCATGACCGGGCAGATCATGACCGTGGACGGCGGACGCACCCTGCTGGACCCGGTGGCGGCGCCGGCGCACTGAGGCGGGGGAGACGGGAATGACGGAAGGGATGACCGACGAGAAGCGCCGCGCGGCCGACTGGTTCCGGCAATTGCGCGACGAGATCGTGGCGGCCTTCGAGGGGCTGGAGACGGCGCATGACGCGGGCCCCTTGAGCGATGCGGCGCCGGGGCGGTTCGAGGTGCGCGAAACGACACGCACCGCCGAGGACGGCAGCGACGCGGGCGGCGGTCTGATGAGCGTGATGCGCGGCGGGCGCGTCTTCGAGAAGGTGGGCGTGAACGTCTCGGAGGTCTATGGCACGCTGGGGCCGAAGGCGCAGGAGGCGATGGCGGCGCGCGGGGTGCCCGGGATCGCGGATGACCCCACCTTCTGGGCCAGCGGCATCAGCCTTGTGGCGCATATGCAGAACCCGCATGTCCCGGCGGTGCACATGAACACGCGGATGTTCTGGACGCCGGGCGCGTGGTGGTTCGGGGGCGGCTCCGACCTCAACCCCTGCATCGAGTACGACGATGACACCGCCCATTTCCATGCCACGCAGAAGGCGTACCTGGACCGCCACGGGCCGGATGTCTACCCCCGGCTCAAGGCCTGGGCGGACGAGTATTTCTACATTCCCCACCGGGGGCGCGCGCGTGGCGTGGGCGGGGTCTTCATGGATGATCAGAACTCGGGCGACTGGGAGGCGGATTTCACGCTGACCCGCGATATCGGGCGTGCCTTCCTGCCGGCTTTCCTGCCGCTGGTGGAGGCGCGGCGCCGCCAGCCCTGGAGCGAGGCCGAGCGCGACGTGCAGCTGATCCACCGGGGGCTCTATGCCGAGTACAACCTGGTCTATGACCGGGGCACCAAGTTCGGCCTGGCCACGGGCCACGACCCGGACGCGGTGCTGATGAGCCTGCCGCCGCTGGCCAAGTGGGTGTAGCCGGGCCCGGGGCCGGGTCAGCCGTGGGCCCAGAGCGCCTCGTAGACCGCGGCGATGCCCTCGGCCTCGGCCGCCACGCTGAACCGGGTCTCGGCCGCCCGGCGCGCGGCGGTGGCCATCCGGGCGTGCGCGGCGGGGTCCGACAACAGGGCATCCACGGCGCCGGCGGCGGCCGCGGCGTCGTCGCCGGGCACGATGGTGCCGCAGCGGCCCCCCTGCGCGAAACTGCGGTAGGAGCCGGCCTCGGTGGCCACGAAGGGGACGCCGGCGGCCATGCCTTCCAGCGGCGCCATGCCGTAACCTTCGTAGCGGGGCAGTTGCACCACGGCCGACAGCCCCTGCAACAGCCCCGGCAGGGCGTCGGGCGCGACCTCGCCGGGGAAGAGGATCCGCTGCGACAGGCCGGCAGCGTCGATCCGCGCCCGCAGATCCGCAAGGAACGGGCGGTCGCCCTTGGCGGCTCGGCCGATGACCAGGGCCGTCACGCCGGGGTGGTCGGGCAGCAGCCGCAGCATCGCGGCGACGAAGCGGTCGGTGCCCTTCTCGGGGCGGATGCGGCCGATGGTGGCGATCCCGCGCTGGCCGGGGTGCCCCGTGGCCGCCCAGGCGGCCGCGCGGTCGGCGGCCGGCGTGATCAATTCGGCGTCCACGCCGTGCGGGACGACGGCCTGCACATTGGGCACGAACCCCGCCGCCGCCTCGGTGGTGGCGATCACGGCGTCCATGCGCGCGATGAGCCAGCGGGGCAGGGCGGAATGGCGCCGCTGCGCCGCGGAGGTGAAGACGATGCGCACGGGCCGGCGCAGGACGTCGCGCGCCCAGAGCGCGGTGCGCATTTCGGTGTTGCGGCGCACGTGCCAGATGACGAAGGGCCGCCCCGGCGCCGGCCGGCGCGACAGCCGCAGCGCCGCGGCCCGGGTGACGGGGGCGGGGCAGCCGGGCAGGGGATGGCCCGCCAGCCGCAGGTCATAGCGCGGCACCTGCTGGCGCAGAACGCCCGCCGCGGTCGCCGAGACCCCGGTGAAATTGCGGTTGAAATTCGTGACGATCAGTTCGGGCACGGCCCATCCCCCTGCTGGCGGCGCTGGAGCATGGGCCTAGCGCAGGCCGAGCGCCTTGGAAAGGGTGGCGGTCATTTCGTCCAGCGCGTCTTCCTGCGCGCTGGCGAAGGCGCGCGCGCCTTCGGCCAGGGCCGCGCGGTCGTCCGGGGTGTCGAACAGGTGGCGCAGCGCCTGCGCCAGGTCCTCTGCGCCGGTCACCTGCCGTGCGGCGCCGGCGGCGTCCATCTCGGCATAGGTTTGGGCGAAGTTGGCGTAGCGGGGCCCGTGCAGGATGGCGCAGCCCGCGTGCGCCGGTTCATAGGGATTGTGCCCGCCCACGTCCGAGAACGAGCCGCAAAGGCAGGTCAGCGGCGCCAGATCGTACCAAAGGCCCGTCTCGCCCAGGGTGTCGGCCAGGTAGACCTGCGTGGCCGTCTCGGGGGGCGCGCCGGTGCTGCGGCGTGCCTGCGTCAGCCCGGCCCGGGCGATGTCGCCGGCGATGTCGCCGGCGCGTTCGGGGTGGCGTGGCACAAGGATCAGCAGCGCGTCGGGGTGGTCCTCCAGCAGGGCCCGGTGGGCCGCCAGCATGATCCCCTCCTCCCCGGGGTGGGTGGAGGCGGCCACCCAGACGGGGCGCTGGCCCAACCGGGTGCGCAGGCGGTCCCGCGCGTCACAATCCACCGGCAGGGGGCCGGCCAGCGCCTTGAGGTTCACGCCCTGCGCCGCACCGTCGAGGCCCAGATCGTGCAGGTGCGCCGCGGTGCGCGCGTCCTGACAGTGGATCAGCCGGAAATAGCCCATCAGGTGCCGGGCGGTGGCCGGCAGGCGTTTCCAGTTGCGCGCCGAGGTGTCGGAGATGCGTGCGTTCACCAGGGCCAGCGGCACGCCCGCGGCCCGCGTCATGCGCAGCATCTGCGGCCAGAGCTCGCTTTCCACGAAGACGGCGGCGTCGGGGCGCCAGTGGGCAAGGAAGCGGCGGATGGCGGGGCGCGTGTCCAGCGGGGCGAACTGGTGGACGGTGCGCGCCGGCAGGCGCCGGGCCAGGATCCGGGCCGAGGTGGCCGTGCCCGAGGTGAGCAGGAAGGCGCGCTCGGGCCGGTCGCGGCCCAGCCGCGCGATCAACCGCAGGACCGACAGGCTTTCCCCGACGGAGGCGGCGTGGAACCAGACGAGTTCTCCGGCGGGGCGGGCCGCCGTGGGCAGGCCGCGGCGTTCGCGCAGGCGGCCGGGATCGGTGCCCTGGGCGGCCAGTTTGCGGGCAACGCGACGGTAGGCCAGCGGCGCGATCAGATCGGCCGCCGCGCCGTAAAGGCGGACGGGCAGGGGCGCCCGGGCCGCGCCCATCAGCCGCCGGTGTGGCTCATGTGCCGGGACATCCGGCCGTCGACCGTCTGGCGGGAGTAATCGAAATCGTGGCCCTTGGGCTTGTGCGCGATGGCGGCGCGAATGGCCTCTTCCAGGGGCGCGTCGGTGCCGGGGTTGTTGCGCAGGGGCGCGCGCAGGTCGGCCATGTCCTCCTGGCCCAGGCACATGTAAAGCTCCCCGGTGCAGGTCAGGCGCACGCGGTTGCAGCTTTCGCAGAAATTGTGGCTGAGCGGCGTGATGAAGCCGATCTTCTGGCCCGTCTCCTCGGCCCGGACGTAGCGCGCCGGCCCGCCCGTGCGCTCGGCCAGGTCGGTGAGCGTGTAGCGTTCGGCCAGTTGCGCGCGCAGGTCGGTGAGTTTCCAGTACTGGTCCAGCCGGTCCTCGTTGCCGATGTCGCCCATCGGCATCACCTCGATGAAGGTGAGGTCCATGTCCCGATCGGCGCACCATTCGACCAGCGGGAACAACTCGTCCTCGTTGAAGCCCTTGAGCGCCACCGTGTTGATCTTGACCCGGATGCCGGCCTTCTGCGCGGCGTCGATGCCCCTGAGCACCTGCGGCAGGCGGCCCCAGCGGGTGACATCGGCGAATTTCTTCTCGTCCAGCGTGTCGAGCGAGATGTTCACGCGCCGCACGCCCGCGTCATGGAGCGGCTGCGCGAAGCGTTCCAGCTGGCTGCCGTTGGTGGTCAGCGTCAATTCGCGCAGATCGCCCGATTCCAGGTGCCGCGTCATCGCGTTGAAGAACGTCATGATATCGCGGCGCACCAGAGGCTCGCCGCCGGTGATGCGCAGCTTTTCCACCCCCATGCGCACGAAGGTCGAGCACATGCGGTCAAGCTCTTCCAGCGTGAGCAGTTCCTTCTTGGGCAGGAAGGTCATGTTTTCGGACATGCAGTAGACGCAGCGGAAATCGCAGCGGTCGGTGACAGAAACGCGCAGATAGGTGATCGCGCGCTGGAAGGGATCGATGAGAGGCGCCGTCATGGGGGCAAACTAGGCGCTGGGCGGCGGCGGGACAAGGGCGATCTTCGCGATTGATGGGGGGCCCTGGGCCGGCTACCATCGCGGCATGAAACCAGCGTTCGCCTTGCTCGCGGTGCTGCTGGCCGGTTGCGGCCAGGTGCAAGGGCCCTTGATCCCGGAACCCGCGCCGGACCCGGCGCCGGCCGCGCCGCAGGAGGCCGCGGCACCGGACACGTCGGAGCCCGCGGGGGACCCCGCCCCGGCGGCGGACGCGGGCCCCGCGGATCTGGGCACGACGGTGGCCTCGCTGGGCGCGGCGGGGGAGCCCGGGCTGTGGCTCAAGACGCCCCTGGTGGATGCGCCGGCCCGGGGGCGGGTGCGCTATCCCGCGCAGGGGACCGAGGTCGAGGTTGAGTTGATCCCGCTTGATGCCGCGCCGGGCGCGGGCAGCCGGCTGTCACTGGAGGCGATGCAGGCCCTGGGCGCCGACCTGACGGCGCTGCCCGAGGTGCAGGTGAGCCGCCTGTGACGGCGCCCCCCGGCGTCATTCCACGGTGACGGACTTGGCCAGGTTGCGGGGCTGATCCACGTCCGTGCCCTTGGCCACGGCGGTGTGATAGGCCAGAAGCTGCGCGGGTACCGCGTAAAGGATGGGGGCGAGAACGGCGTCGACCCGGGGCAGGATGACCCGGATCCAGATGCCGTCGTCCAGCCCCTCGGCGCCGGCGGGATCGGTGACCAGCATCACCTTGCCGCCGCGGGCCATGACCTCCTGCATGTTCGAGACGGTCTTGTCGAAGATCCCGTCGCGCGGGGCCATGACGATCACCGGCATGCGGTTGTCGATCAGGGCGATGGGGCCGTGCTTGAGTTCGCCCGATGCATAAGCTTCGGCATGTATATAGCTGATTTCTTTCAGTTTCAGGGCGCCTTCCAGCGCCAGGGGATACATCAGCCCGCGGCCGAGGAACAGGGCGTGGTCGCAGTCGGCCAGACGCGCCGCCGCCGCGTGCACCTCTTGGTCGCATTCCAGCGCGCGATTGAGCAGGGCGGGCAGGCCGCGCAGTGCCGAAAGCCGATCGGCAAGGTCCTCGGCCCCGAGGTGGCCGCGGGCCCGCCCGGCCTTGAGCGCGAGCAGCAGCAGCACGGTGAGCTGGCAGGTGAATGCCTTCGTCGAGGCCACCCCGATCTCGGCCCCGGCGTGGATCGGCAGGGCGAGGTCGCTTTCGCGGGCGATGGAGCTTTCGGGGACATTGACCACCGACAGGATGCTGCGGGCGCGCCCCGCGCAATACCGCAGCGCCGCGAGGGTATCGGCCGTCTCGCCCGATTGGCTGACGAAAACTGCCAGGCTGCGGTCCGGGATGGGCGGCTGGCGGTAGCGGAATTCAGAGGCGATATCGACGTCCACGGGCAGGCCGGCCAGTTGCTCGAACCAGTACTTGGCGGTGAGGCAGGCGTAGTAGGCCGTGCCGCAGGCGACCAGGACCAGGCGGTCGACCCCGGTGAAATCCACGTCGCCCTCGGGCAGGATGATCTCGTGCCCGGAATCGGAAAGGTAATGGGACAGCGCCTCGCCGATGACGGTGGGTTGCTGCGCGATTTCCTTGGCCATGAAATGCTTGTAGCCGCCCTTGTCCACGGCCCCGGCGCTCACGCGGATCGTCTTGATCTCGCGGTTGGCAAGCGCGCCGTTGACGTCGGTGATGGTGAGGCTGTCGCGGGTGACGATGGCGATGTCGCCTTCCTCGAGGTAGGTGATGCTGTCGGTGAGCGGTGCGAGCGCGATGGCATCGGAGCCCACGAACATCTCGCCGTCACCGTGGCCGATGGCCAGGGGGCTGCCCTTGCGCGCGGCGATCAGGAGGTCCGGTTCCCCGTCGAAGAGGAAGAGCAGCGCATAGGCGCCTTCGAGCCGCGCGATTGTCTTCTTGGCGGCCTCCACCGGCGTGGCACCCTGGTCCAGGAAGCTGCGGGTCAGCAGCGCCACCGTTTCGGTATCGGTGTCCGTTTCATGGGCGATGCCCGATCCGGCCAGTTCGCTGCGCAATTCCCGGTAGTTCTCGATGATGCCGTTGTGGACGACGGCAACGGGCCCGGCGCAATGGGGATGGGTGTTGGCCAGGTTCGGCGCACCGTGCGTGGCCCACCGGGTGTGCCCGATCCCCGCCTTTCCGGCCAGCGGTTCGTGCACCAGCAGGTCGGACAGGTTGACCAGCTTGCCGACGGCGCGCCGGCGATCCAGCCTGCCATCCTTGAGCGTGGCGATCCCGGCGCTGTCGTAGCCGCGGTATTCCAGCCGCTTGAGCGCCTCGACCAGAGTCGGCGCGACCTCGTGCCGCCCGAGCACACCGATAATTCCGCACATTATTCCGCCTTCCCGTGGCTATTCTTTTTCCTGGACTTCAACAAATCGAACAATTTCCGGGCCATGCCCGGCTTGTTCACCTGACGCGCACGCGCGATGGCCAGCGCGCCCGGCTCCACGTCCTGCGTGATGACCGACCCCGAGCCCGTCATCGCCGCATCGCCCAGGGTCACCGGCGCCACCAGCATCGTGCTGGAGCCGATGAAGACATCCGCCCCCACCTCGGTGCGGTGCTTGGACACGCCGTCGTAATTGCAGGTGATCGTGCCCGCGCCGATGTTGCTGCGTGCGCCGACGGAGGCGTCGCCCAGGTAGCTGAGATGGTTGATCTTGGCGCCCGCCTCGACCCGGGATTTCTTGATCTCGACGAAGTTGCCGACGTGGGTGTCGGCGGCAAGCTCGGTCCCGGGGCGCAGCCGGGCATAGGGGCCGATCACGGCGCCCGGGCCCACCTGGCAGCCTTCGAGATGCGAGAACGCGCGGATCCGCGCGCCCTGCGCGATCCGCACGCCGGGGCCGAAGACGACATTGGGGTCGATCACCGTGTCGCGCGCAACCTCGGTGTCGAAGGCGAAATGCACCGTCTCGGGCGCGACCAGCGTCACGCCCGCGGCCATCGCCGCGCCGCGGGCACGGGCCTGGAAGGCGGCCTCGGCCGCCGCGAGATCGGCTCGCGAGTTGACGCCGAGGGTTTCGGCCTCGTCGCAGGCGACCGCCGTCGCGCTGAGCCCCCGGCCACGGGCGAGGCCCACGATGTCGGTGAGGTAGTATTCGCCGCTGGCGTTGTCGTTGCCGACCTGGTCGATCAGTTCGAACAACAAGGGCGCCGGCGCGGCCACGACCCCGCTGTTGCAGAAGGTCAGCGCGCGGGTTTCGGCGTCGGCGTCCTTGAATTCCACGATCCGTTCCAGGCTGTCGCCGGCCATGACCAGCCGGCCGTAGCGGCCCGGATCGGCGGCTTCGAAGCCGAGGACCACGATGTCGTGCGTGGCCCGCGCGGCGCGCATCGCCTTCAGCGTCTCGGGCCGGATGAAGGGCGTGTCGCCGTAAAGGACGATGGCATCGCCCTCGTATCCCGCAAGCAGGGGGGCGGCCTGCGCCACCGCGTGGGCGGTGCCCTTGCGCTCCTCCTGCACGGCAATTCGGACGCCGGGCGCGGCCGCGTGGGCGGCGGCGGCGACGGATTCGCCGCCGTGGCCGGTGACGACGACCGTGCGCTCCGGGCTGAGCGCCCGGCCGGCCTGCAACGCATGGGCGAGCAGCGGCGCTCCGGCGACGGCGTGCAGGACCTTGGGCCGGTCCGATTTCATGCGGGTGCCCTGGCCGGCGGCCAGCAGTATCAGTGCCGTGCTCATTGTCCCTCGGGTGACGGTGTTTCGGCGCCTTTTCTATAGGTTGTCTGTCTCGCCGCAAGTCCGCATTGGATCAAACAAGATTGCGCTATATGACAGGGATGCGCGGAAAGGCGCGCAGGTGGCAGGAGATGCGGGAATGGGCACGGTGGTCTTCGACCTTGACGGGACGCTGGCGGATACCAGCGGCGATCTGATCGCGGCGGCGAACGCCTGTTTCCGCGCCATGGGGGCGGGCGACATGCTGGACCCGCGGGCGGATGCCGCCACGGCCTTCCTCGGGGGGCGGGCGATGCTGCGGCTGGGGCTCGACCGCCTGGGGCGCGCGGCGGACGAGGCCGAGGTGGAGCGGCAGTACCCCACCCTGCTGGCTGCCTACGGCGATGCGATCGACCGTCACACGGTGCTTTACCCCGGCGCGATGGCCGCCGTCGCGGCCCTGCGCAATGCGGGGTTTCGCGTGGCCGTCTGCACGAACAAGCCCGAGGCGCTGGCGCGGCTTTTGATGACGCGGCTGGGGGTCCTGGCGGACTTCGGCGCGGTGGTGGGCGCCGATACGCTGCCGGTGCGCAAGCCCGATCCCGAAACCCTGCGCGAGTGCGTGCGCCGCGCCGGGGGAGATCCCGGGCGCTGCCTGCTGGTGGGCGATACCGAGACAGACCGCGAAACCTCGCGCGCGGCCGGGGTTCCGTCGGTCCTGGTGACCTTCGGGCCGGGGGCCGATTCGGTTCACGCCCTGGCGCCCGAGGCCACCATCGGGCATTTCGACGAACTGCCCGGGGTCGCCCGCCGGTTGCTGGCGTGACGGGGCTCGGCATTGACGCGCGCGGGCAGGGGGCTACAGACTGCGGTATGAGCGACGTTTTCAAGGGCAGTTTCACCCAGCAGGAGCCCATCCCCGAGGAAGGGATCGCGGCGGCGCTGGAGGTGATGCGGCACGGGCGGCTGCACCGCTACAACCTTGCCCCCGGCGAGGCGGGCGAGGTCGCCCTGCTGGAGGAGGAATTCGCCGCCTTCACCGGGGCGCGCTACGCGCTGGCGGTGGCTTCCGGCGGTTATGCCCTGTCCACGGCGCTGCGCGCGCTGGGGGTCGGGCCGGGCGATCGCGTGCTCAGCAACGCCTTCACGCTGGCCCCCGTGCCGGGCGCCATCGCCGCCGTCGGGGCGAGGCCCGTCTTCGTCGGCGTGACCGAGCGGCTGACCATCGACCTGGCGGATCTGGAGGCCAAGGCCGGCATGGCCGATGTGCTGCTGCTGAGCCACATGCGCGGGCATATCGCCGACATGGACCGGCTGATGGCCATCTGCGAGGCCGCCGGCGTCACGGTGGTGGAGGATTGCGCCCATACCATGGGCGCGGCCTGGCGCGGGGTGCCCTCGGGGCGGCACGGGCGGGTGGGGTGTTATTCCACCCAGACGTACAAGCACATGAACGCGGGGGAAGGGGGCCTGCTGGTCACCGACGACGACGAGGTGATGGCCCGGGCGGTGATCCTGTCGGGTTCCTACATGCTGTACGACCGCCACCGCGCGGCGCCGCCGGAAGAGGTTTTCGCGCGCGTGAAGTATGACACGCCCAACATTTCGGGCCGGATGGACAACCTGCGCGCGGCGATCCTGCGCCCGCAACTGCGGCGGCTGCCCGAACAATGCGCGGCCTGGACCGCGCGCTACCGCACGGTCGAGGAGGGCCTGCGCGGCACGCCCGGCCTGACCGTGATCGAGCGCGCGGCGAAGGAATCCTTCGTCGGGTCGTCGATCCAGGTCCTGTTGCTGGACTGGGCCGATGCGGCCATCGAGGAGGTGGTGGCGCGCTGCAAGGCGCGGGGGGTCGAGCTGAAGTGGTTCGGCGGGCCCGAGCCGGTGGGATTCACCAGCCGCTACGACAGCTGGCGCTATGCCGCCTCGGATCCGATGCCCGAAACCGACCGCATCCTGCGCGGTATCCTGGACATGCGTTTGCCGCTGACCTTCAGCCTGGCGGACTGCGCGCAGATCGCGCGCATCATCCGCGCCGAGGTGGGCGCGGTGTACCAGAACGGCTGATCCCGATCCCGGCGCGGGCCGGAACGCTGGGGCGCCGGGGCCGTTGCCCTCACGGATGTCACCTGCGGGATTGACCGGGGATGTGCGTTGCCGCTATAAATGAACAACTGTTCAATAAACGTCTGTGACGGGAGAGAGGCGCGATGTTCAACGCGGTCATGCAGTTCGATCTGGGCGAGGACGTGAACGCCCTGCGCGAGATGGTCCATCGCTGGGCGCAGGAGCGCGTGAAGCCGATGGCGGCCGACATCGACGCGCAAAACGTCTTTCCGCACGATCTGTGGACCGAGATGGGCGAACTGGGCCTGCTGGGGATCACCGTGCCGGAGGAGCAGGGTGGCGCCGGCATGGGCTACCTTGCCCACGTGGTCGCGGTGGAGGAGATCGCGCGCGCCTCGGCCAGCGTTTCACTGAGTTACGGGGCGCACTCCAACCTCTGTGTCAACCAGATCAAGCTCAACGGCACCGACGCGCAGAAGGCGCGCTATCTGCCCGGGCTGATCTCGGGCGAGAACGTGGGCGCGCTGGCGATGTCCGAGGCCGGCGCGGGCAGCGACGTGGTGGGCATGAAGCTGCGCGCCGAGAAGCGCAATGACCGCTACGTGCTCAATGGCAACAAGTACTGGATCACCAACGGGCCGGATGCGGACACGCTGGTGGTCTATGCCAAGACCGACCCGGACGCCGGGGCAAAGGGCATCACCGCCTTCCTCGTGGAAAAGGAGATGAAGGGCTTTTCCACCAGTCCGCATTTCGACAAGCTGGGGATGCGCGGCTCGAACACCGCGGAACTGATCTTCGACGATGTCGAGGTGCCGTTCGAGAACGTCCTGGGCGAAGAGGGCCAGGGCGTGCGCGTGCTGATGTCGGGGCTGGACTACGAGCGCGTGGTGCTCGCCGGGATCGGCACGGGGATCATGGCCGCCTGCCTGGACGAGATCATGCCCTACATGGCCGAGCGCAAGCAGTTCGGCCAGCCCATCGGGAATTTCCAGCTGATGCAGGGCAAGATCGCCGACATGTACACGGCGATGAATTCGGCCCGGGCCTATGTCTACGAGGTCGCCAAGGCCTGCGACCGGGGCGAGGTCACCCGGCAGGACGCCGCGGCCTGCGTGCTTTATGCCTCCGAGGAGGCGATGAAGCAGGCCCACCAGGCGGTGCAGGCCATGGGCGGGGCGGGGTTCCTGAACGACGCGCCGGTGGCGCGCATCTTCCGCGACGCCAAGCTGATGGAAATCGGCGCGGGCACCTCCGAGATCCGCCGGATGCTGGTGGGCCGCGAACTGATGGGGGCGATGGGGTGATGCCGCGCCTGGCCCTCTTCGCGCCGCTTGCGGGCCTGCTGGCCGCAGTCGCCGGGGTGGGCCTGCTGCTGGGCGGGCGCGCGATCACCACCACCGAGACCGAGGTCATCGACCGGGTCGCGGGGCTTTACGTCTCCGAGGTGGGCGGCGGCGTGCGCCGCACCGCCTGCCAGGCACGGCCCGCGCGATCCCGGGAGTTATGGCTTGTCATCTCCTGCGGGCCGGCCGGTGCGCGGCACGAGTATTTCGTTGACCGCTACGGCCGCGTGGCCGACGTGGACCGGCCGGGAGGGGCGTCATGACCCCCGCGCCGCTTCTGTCCCCCGGATCCTATGAAAGTCTGCGCGAGACCTTCCGCTGGGCCCTTCCGGACCGGTTGAACATGGCCGCGCAGGTCTGCGATTCCTGGGCCGAGGCGGCGCCGGACCGCGTGGCCCTGATCGAAGTGTCGGGGGCGCGGCGCGCGGTCACATATGCCGCGCTGCGCGCCATGGCCGACGGGCTGGCGCATGATCTGGCCGGCCGGGGGGTCGGCCGGGGCGACCGCGTGGGCGTGTTGCGCGGCCAAGATGCCTGGTGCGCGGCGGCCCATATCGCGATCTGGAAAATCGGTGCGATTTCAATCCCCTTGTTCAAGCTTTTCAAGCACGACGCCCTGGCCGCGCGGGTGGGCGACGCCGGCGCCGCCTGGGTGGTCAGCGACGCCGAGAGCGCCCAGATGATCACCGCGCTGGAAGGCGCGCGCCCGCTTGTCCCCGAGGAGCAGGCCCTTCCGGCGCAGCCTTTCGCCACCGCCGAGACGGGGCCGGAGGATCCGGCCGTGCTGATCTACACCTCGGGCACCACGGGCAGCCCCAAGGGTGCGCTGCACGGCCATCGCATGCTAACCGGCCATCTGCCCGGCGTGGAAATGAGCCACGATTTCCTGGGCCAGCCGGACGATTGCCTGTGGACGCCGGCGGACTGGGCCTGGATCGGCGGGCTTTTCGACGTCGCGATGCCGGGTCTGGCCATCGGCGTGCCGGTGGTGGCGGCGCGGCTGGCGAAATTCACCCCCGAGGAATGCGCGAGGATCGTGCGCGAAGGTTCTGTCAGGAATATATTTTTTCCGCCCACGGCGCTGCGCATGCTGAAGGCGGCGGACCTGCGCCTTGCGGGGTTGCGTAGCGTGGCCAGCGGCGGGGAACCGCTGGGCGCCGAGATGCTGGCCTGGGGTCGGCACGCCTTGGGCGTGACGATCAACGAATTCTACGGCCAGACCGAATGCAACATGGTCGCAAGTTCCTGCGCCGCCCTGTTCCCTCCGCGCCCGGGCTGCATCGGCAAGCCGGTGCCGGGCTTTGACATCGCGGTGCTGGACGAGGCGGGCAATCCGGCCGCGGGCGAGGGGGACGTGGCGATCCGGCGCGGCGCGGCGTCGATGATGCTGGGGTACTGGAACAAGCCCGCGGAGACGGCGGCCAAGTTCCGAGGTGACTGGATGATGACCGGGGACCGCGGGCTGTGGGAAGAGGGCTACCTGCGTTTCCTGGGCCGCGAGGATGACGTCATCACCTCGGCCGGCTACCGGATCGGGCCGGCGGAGATCGAGGACTGCCTTCTCAAGCATCCGGCGGTGGCGACGGTGGGCGTTGTGGGCAAGCCCGATGCCCTGCGCACCCAGATCGTAAAGGCCTACGTGGTGGTGAAGGACGGGGTATCGCCCTCCGAGGCGCTGGCGGGAGAACTGCAGGAATTCGTCAAGCAGCACCTCGCAGCCCATTGTTTTCCAAGGGAGATCACCTTCACCGAGAATCTGCCGACGACCGTCACCGGCAAGGTGATCCGCAAGGACCTGCGCGCGCGGGCCGAAACGGAGGACAGCCGATGACCGGGCCTGCCGAAAGCCGTCGGGCCGGCGCGGCGGCCGGCCCGAGGCAAGGGCGATCAGAACTTGTGGACGTAGGCCACGCCGACCACCCAGGGGTCGATTTCGACTTCGCCGATGGGGGTGCCGCCGACCGTCGCGTCGGTGTCGATGTCCATCCAGCGGACGTCGGCGCGCAGCCAGCCGTTCTCGGAGATGGCCACGTCGATGCCGGCGTGGGCGGCCAGGCCCCAGGAATCATCCAGGCTGACCGGCGTGCCGGCAAGGGGGCCGGTGCCCTTGTCGTCGAAGAAGGTGGTGTAGTTCACACCCACGCCGACGAAGGGCTTGACCATCGATTTTGGCCCCGGCGTGAAGTGGTACTGCAGCGAGACCGTGGGCGGCAGATGCTTGGTCTTGGCGACGTCGCCGGCGCCGCGAAGCTCGATGTCGTGTTCGAACGGCCATGCGGCCAGCACTTCCAGCCCGATGTTGTCGGCCACGAAGTATTCGAAGGTCACGGTGGGGCGGATATTGTCATCCACCCGGAGTTGGCCCGTGCCGGGCGCAGCCGTTTGGCTGTAGTCATCCGTGGGCATCACCGAATGTGCCCCGAGACCCAGGAGCATGTCGCCCTGCGACTGGGCGAAGGCGGGCGCGGCGACCCCGGCGAGGGCCGTCGCGAGGGTGAGTGCAGCGAGTTTTGTCATTGTCTTTCCATCCCTAGTACAACGGGGGAGACACTCGCGCCGGGCGCCCGGAGTCTCTTTGACATGGGTCAATTCTCGCACGCGGTGCCGCGATGCGGCGCAAATGCAACACCTGCCGCCGGGGCGCGTCCCGGACCGGGCGGCTGACAGGAGGCGACATGAAGCTGGAATCCAAGGCGATCCCTTCGTCCGAGGCCTTTCAGGCCAACGTCGCGGCGCATCTTGAGGCGCTGCGCACGATCGAGGAGGCCGCCGAGACGGCGGTGGCCGGCGGTGGCGCGGCGGCGCGCGAGCGGCACCTGTCGCGGGGCAAGATGCTCCCGCGCGAGCGGGTGGCGAATCTGCTCGACCCGGGCTCGCCCTTCCTGGAGGTCGGCGTGACGGCGGCCCACGGCCTGTACGACGGCGCGGCGCCCTGCGCCGGGGTCATCGCGGGCGTGGGCCGGGTGCAGGGGCAGGATTGCATGGTGGTGTGCAACGACGCCACCGTGAAGGGCGGCACCTACTACCCCATGACGGTGAAGAAGCACCTGCGCGCCCAGGAGATCGCGGAGGAATGCCATCTGCCCTGTATCTACCTGGTCGACTCGGGCGGGGCGAACCTGCCCAACCAGGACGAGGTGTTCCCCGACCGCGACCATTTCGGGCGCATCTTCTACAACCAGGCCAACATGTCGGCCAAGGGGATCCCGCAGATCGCGGTCGTCATGGGATCCTGCACCGCCGGCGGCGCCTATGTGCCCGCGATGTCGGATGTCACCATCATCGTGAAGGAGCAGGGCACGATTTTCCTGGCGGGTCCGCCGCTGGTGAAGGCCGCCACGGGCGAGGAGGTCACCGCCGAGGAGCTGGGCGGCGGCGACGTGCACACGCGGCTGTCGGGCGTGGCGGACTACCTGGCCGAGGACGACGCGCATGCCCTGGCGCTGGCCCGGCGGGCGGTGGCCGGCCTGAACCGCGCGCAGCCCGCGCGCGTGGACTGGGCCACGCCCGAGCCGCCCGCCCACGATCCCGAGGAGATCCTGGGCGTCGTGCCGGCGGACCTGCGCACGCCCTACGACGTGCGCGAGGTGATCGCGCGGCTGGTGGACGGATCGCGCTTCGACGAGTTCAAGCAGCGCTTCGGCGAGACCCTGGTCTGCGGCTTCGCGCATCTCAAGGGCTGCCCCGTGGGCATCGTGGCCAACAACGGCGTGCTGTTTTCCGAGGCGGCGCAGAAGGGGGCGCATTTCGTCGAGCTGTGCTCGCAGCGCAGGATCCCGCTGGTCTTTCTGCAGAACATCACCGGCTTCATGGTGGGCCGCAAGTACGAGAACGAGGGCATCGCGCGCCATGGGGCCAAGATGGTCACGGCGGTAGCCACGACGCGCGTTCCGAAGGTGACCATGGTCATCGGCGGCTCCTTCGGGGCGGGCAACTACGGCATGGCGGGACGGGCGTATCAGCCGCGGTTCATGTGGTCCTGGCCCAACAGCCGGATCAGCGTGATGGGCGGCGAGCAGGCCGCGGGCGTGCTGGCCACGGTCAAGCGCGACGCGATGGAGCGCAAGGGCCAGAGCTGGTCGGCGGAGGCGGAGGAGGAATTCAAGCGCCCCACCATCGAGATGTTCGAGCGCCAGTCGCACCCTCTTTATGCCTCGGCCCGGCTGTGGGACGACGGGGTGGTGGACCCGCGCAAGTCGCGCGACGTTCTGGCGCTCAGCCTGCGCGCCGCGCTCAACGCGCCGATCGAGGAGACCCGTTTTGGCGTGTTCCGGATGTGACATGGCCGGGGGCGGCCCGGCCCGGGCGCGCCCGCCCGCCCACCCCGCACCCGGGCCGGGCCACCCCGCTGTCCTGGCCCGCGGGCGATTTTCTGGCAAGATGACGCGGGGGGCCATGCCGGCCCTAGCCCGCGGGAGAGGCTGAGATGTTCGACACGATCCTGATTGCGAACCGCGGCGAGATCGCCTGCCGCGTCATCGAGAGTGCCCGCGCCCTGGGCGTGCGCAGCGTTGCGGTCTATTCCGATGCCGACCGCGACGCGCGCCATGTGGCCCTGGCCGACCGGGCGGTGCGCATCGGCGGGCCGGCCCCGGCCGACAGTTACCTCAGCGGCGGGGCGATCATAGACGCCGCGCGGGAGACCGGCGCGCAGGCCATCCACCCCGGCTACGGGTTCCTGAGCGAGAACCCCGATTTCGTCGAGGCCGTGGAGGCGGCGGGGCTGACCTTCATCGGGCCCTCGGCCGAGGCCATACGGGCCATGGGGCTCAAGGACGCGGCCAAGGCGCTGATGGAGGAGGCGGGCGTGCCGGTGGTGCCAGGCTACCACGGCGAGACCCAGGATCCCGAGCATCTGTCCGGGGCGGCCGATGCCATCGGCTACCCGGTGCTGATCAAGGCCGTCGCGGGCGGTGGCGGCAAGGGCATGCGCCTGGTGGAGCGGCCCGAGGATTTCATGGCGGCGCTCGACAGTGCCCGGGGCGAGGCCGCGACCGCCTTCGGCAACGCGGCGGTGCTGATCGAGAAGTTCATTCAGAAGCCGCGCCATATCGAGGTGCAGGTCTTCGGCGACGGGACGCAGGCGGTGCATCTGTTCGAGCGTGACTGCTCGCTCCAGCGGCGGCACCAGAAAGTGATCGAGGAGGCCCCGGCGCCGGGCATGACCGAGGAGATGCGCAGCGCCATGGGGCAGGCGGCGGTGCGCGCGGCCCGCGCCATCGGCTACAAGGGCGCGGGGACGGTGGAATTCATCGTGGACGGCGCCCAGGGGCTGCGGCCCGACGGCTTCTGGTTCATGGAGATGAACACCCGCCTGCAGGTGGAGCACCCGGTGACCGAGGCGATCACCGGGGTGGATCTGGTGGAATGGCAGTTGCGCGTGGCCAGCGGCGAGGGCCTGCCGGCCGCGCAGGAAGACCTGGCGATCACCGGCCACGCCTTCGAGGCGCGGCTTTACGCCGAGGACGTGCCCAAGGGCTTCCTGCCGGCGACGGGGCGGTTGAGCCATCTGCGCTTTCCCGCGGGCGTGCGCGCCGACAGCGGGGTGCGCGCCGGCGACGAGATCAGCCCGCATTACGATCCGATGATCGCCAAGCTCATCACCCACGGGGCCAGCCGGTCCGGCGCGCTCAGGCGGCTGGCCACGGCGCTGCGGCAATGCGAGGTGGCCGGGACGGTGACCAACCTGGCCTTCCTGGGCGCCCTGGCCGGGCATGCGGGCTTTGCCGCGGGCGACGTGGACACCGGGCTCATCGCCCGGGACCTGGACGACCTGGTGGTCGCGCCCGCGCCGGGCCCCGCCGAGACCGCGCTGGCGGGCTTGGCGGCGCTGGATCTGCTGGCGCCGGCCGAGGAGGTGGCAGGTTTCACCCTCTGGGCACCGCTCACGCGGACGGTGCTCCTGCGCCGCGAGGGCGCGGAGATCGAGGTGCGCGTGCAGTCGCTGGGCCCCGATGCCCATGACGTGGAGGTCGACGGCCAGACCGTGGCGGCGCGCCGGATCGGCGGACGCTGGCAGATCGGCGGGGAGGCCGCGCCGCCGGTGGCGGTCACGGGGGACCTGGTGACGGTTTTCGCGCAGTACGGTCTGGGCTTCGAGATCGTGGACCTGCTCAAGCGCGATCCGCTGGCCGCGGGCGATGCCGGCGTGATCGAGGCGCCGATGCCGGGGCTCGTGAAGGCGGTTCTGACCGAGCCGGGCGCCGAGGTGCGCGCGGGCGACCGGCTGGCGGTGCTGGAGGCGATGAAGATGGAGCACGCCCTGCTGGCCGCCCGCGACGGCGTCGTGGCCGAGGTGCTGGCCGCGCAGGGCGATCAGGTCGCCGCCGGCGCGGCGCTGATCCGGCTGGCCGAGGACGGGGAGGCGGCGGCATGATCACGCTCCATCACGCGCCGCAAACGCGGTCGATGCGGGTGCTCTGGCTGCTCAATGAACTGGGGGTCGCGTTCCAGGTGGTCGAACACGCCTTCGACAAGACGCTGCGCGCGCCGGAGTTCCTGTCGCTGTCGCCGGCCGGCCGGGTGCCGGCGCTGGAGATCGAGGGCGAGCGGATGTTCGAATCGGGCGCGATGATGGAGTACCTCTGCGAGCGCTTCCCCGAGGCCGGGCTGGGCCGCCTGCCCGGCGAGATGGACCGGATGGCCTGGCTGGTCTGGCTGCATTTCGCAGAGACGATCAGCCAGCACGTGGCGGCGCTGACCCAGCAGCACATCGTGCTCTACGAGGACGCGCTGCGCAGCCCCGTCGTGATGAAGCTGGAGGCGGCGCGCCTGCAGAAATGCTACGCGGCGATCGAGGCGCGGCTCTCGACCCCGGTGGAGAACCGCGACTACCTGCTGACCTCGGGCTTCTCGGCCTGCGACATCGCGGTGGGGCAGGCCGTCTACATGGCCCGCCACTTCGCCCGGCTGGACGGGTTTCCGGAGACGGCGCAATGGTACGCGCGCATCACCGAGCGGCCCGGTTTCCGCGCGGCGCTGCCGGAGGCGGGGGCGGCACGCCTTTACGAGCGCGACTTCTACGAGGCATGGGATGGGTGAGCGCGCCGGGATCTTCGCGGCAGCGGCGCGCCCGAAAAGCGGTTGTCCGCGCCCGACGGGCAAAGCCCCGGGGTACCCGGGAAAGAGAGGGGGTCATGGCTGAAAGCGTGGAAATATTCGAGGTCGGCCCGCGCGACGGGTTGCAGAACGAAACGCGGCCCATCGAGACGGCCGACAAGATTGCCCTCATCGACTGCCTGAGCGCGGCCGGTTTCAGGCGGATCGAGGTGGCGAGCTTCGTCAGCCCCAAATGGGTGCCGCAGATGGCCGACTCCGCCGAGGTGCTGGCCGGGATCCGGCGCGCGGAGGGCGTGCGCTATGCGGCGCTGACGCCGAACCTGAAAGGACTTGAGCGCGCGATCGCGGCCGGCGCGGACGAGGTGGCGATCTTCGGCTCTGCCTCGGAAGGGTTTTCGCGCGCCAATATCAATGCCACCATCGCCGAAAGCCTCGCCCGTTTCGCGCCGGTGGCAGAGGCGGCGGGGGAGGCCGGCCTGCCGGTGCGCGGCTATGTCTCCTGCGTGACCGACTGCCCCTACGACGGGCCGGTGGCGCCGGAGCAGGTGGCCCGGGTCGCAGGGGAGCTTCTGCGCATGGGCTGCTACGAGATCTCGCTGGGCGACACCACCGGCCAGGCCACGCCCGAGGGCATCGAGGCCATGCTGGACGCGGTGCTGGACGCGGTGCCGGCGGCGCGGCTGGCCGGGCATTATCATGACACCGCCGGCCGGGCGCTGGAGAACATCGAGGCCTCGCTGGGCCGCGGCCTGCGGGTCTTCGACGCCGCCGTGGGCGGGCTGGGCGGCTGCCCCTACGCGCCGGGGGCGAAGGGCAACGTCGCCACCGAGAAGGTGCACGCCCGGCTGAGCGAGATCGGCTTCGAGACGGGGCTCGACGGGGCGCAGATCGCCCAGGCCGCGGGGCTTGCCCGGGCGCTGCGGGCGGCCTGAGGCGGAAACTTTCGCCGCGGATTCTCGGGGAAGGACAAGGGGGAAGGCATGTACGAGACGATCAGCATCGAGCACGACGGACGCGGGGTGGCGACGCTGCGGCTGGAGCGGGCGGAGAAGCACAACGCGCTGTCGGGGCAGATGATCGGGGAACTGACACAGGCGGCCGCGGAGCTGGGCGGTGACGCGCGGGTGCGCGCCGTGGTGCTGGCGGCGGCGGGCAAGTCCTTCTGCGCGGGGGGCGACCTGGGCTGGATGCGCCAGCAGTTCGAGGCGGCGCCGGCGGATCGCAACCGCGAGGCGGCCCGGCTGGCGCACATGCTTCAGGCGCTCAACACGCTGCCCAAGCCGCTGATCGGCCGGATCCAGGGCAATGCCTTCGGCGGCGGCGTCGGCATGGCCAGCGTCTGCGACGTGGCGGTGGGGGCCGATCACGTGCTGATGGGGCTGACCGAGACGCGGCTGGGGCTCATCCCGGCGACGATCGGGCCCTACGTCTGTGCGCGCATGGGCGAGGCCAAGGCGCGGCGCGTCTTCATGTCGGGCCGCCGGTTCGATGCCGCCGAGGCGGTGCGGCTGGACCTGCTGGCCCGCGCGGTGCCGGCGGCCGACCTGGACGCGGCGGTCGAGGCGGAGGTCACGCCCTACCTGTCCTGCGCGCCCGGCGCCGTGGCCCGCGCCAAGGCGCTTCTGCGCGATCTGGGCCCGCGCATCGACGAAGAGGTGATCGCCCACACGGTGGCGGAACTGGCCGCCTGCTGGGAGGGCGAGGAGGCGCCCGAGGGGATTGCCGCCTTTTTCGACAAGCGCAGCCCCGGCTGGGCGTCCTGACACCTTGCCAGCGCGGGCCTGAGTCATAGGTCCTTTCACAGGCGGCGGATTGGCGGCTTCTTCGGCCCCGATTGTGCGCGGCCTTGGTTGACCCCGTCATGGGGCAGGGTTAAACCCTGATCAGATACTGCAGCCATCTGAATGCGCCCCTGCGCGGCGCATGAAAGGAGCCACCCTGTGGAAGAGATGCTGAGGGAATACCTCCCGATCCTCGTGCTTCTGGGCATCGCCATCGTTCTGGGCCTCGTGCTGATCCTCGCGGCGATCATCCTGGCCGTGCGCCATCCCGACAGCGAGAAGCTGAGCGCCTACGAATGCGGCTTCAACGCCTTCGATGACGCCCGCATGAAATTCGATGTCCGGTTCTACCTGGTCTCGATCCTGTTCATCATCTTCGATCTGGAGATCGCGATGCTGTTTCCCTGGGCGGTGGCCTTTCAGGACATCAGCATGGCGGCCTTCTGGTCCATGATGGTCTTCCTGGCCGTGCTGACCGCCGGGTTTGCCTATGAATGGAAGAAGGGGGCAATGGAATGGGAGTGAACGACGACGACCGCGCCCTGGTGACCGAGACGCAGGGCCAGGGCAGCCAGTCGCCGCGGGTCAAGAGCGGACCGTCGAGCCTGGCGCCCGCGGAGGCCTATGCGGCCGGCGAGGACCGCGAGGTCGCCACCCAGGACCTGAACCGCGAGCTGCAGGACAAGGGTTTCCTCGTCACCTCGACGGAGGACATCATCAACTGGGCGCGCACCGGCAGCCTGCACTGGATGACCTTCGGGCTGGCCTGCTGCGCGGTGGAGATGATGCATACCTCGATGCCGCGCTACGACATGGAGCGGTTCGGCACCGCGCCGCGCGCCAGCCCGCGCCAGTCGGACCTGATGATCGTGGCCGGCACGCTGACCAACAAGATGGCGCCGGCGCTGCGCAAGGTCTATGACCAGATGCCCGAGCCGCGCTACGTGATCTCGATGGGCTCCTGCGCCAACGGGGGCGGATACTACCACTACAGCTATTCGGTGGTGCGCGGCTGCGACCGGATCATCCCGGTGGATGTCTACGTGCCGGGCTGCCCCCCGAGCGCGGAGGCGCTGCTTTACGGCATCCTCCAGCTGCAGCGCAAGATCCGCCGCACAGGAACCATCGTGCGCTGAGGCGCGCGCCAAGGACCATCGCGCGCCGGGCGCGCGGGAAAGGACGAAAGCCGATGAGCAACGCGCTGAAGGAACTGGGCGGGCATATCGAGGCGAAGCGCCCCGATTGCGTGCTGGACTGGCACATCGCGCGCGGCGAGCTGACCGTCGACGTGGCGCTGGCCAATATCGCGGGCCTGGTGGAGTTCCTCAAGACCGATCAGACCTGCAAGTTCTCCACGCTGATCGACATCACCGGCGTGGATCATCCCGAGCGGCCCAAGCGCTTTGACCTGGTCTATCATTTCCTGTCGATGTACCAGAACCAGCGCATCCGCCTGCGGGTGGCCGTGCGCGAGGAGGACATGGTGCCCTCGATCACCGGGGTGCACCCCTGCGCCAACTGGTTCGAGCGGGAAGTCTTCGACATGTTCGGGATCCTGTTCACGGGCCATCCCGACCTGCGGCGGATCCTGACCGACTACGGGTTCAGCGGCTATCCCCTGCGCAAGGATTTCCCGACCACCGGCTACACCGAGGTGCGCTACGACGAAGTGCAGAAGCGCGTGGTCTACGAGCCGGTCAACCTGGTGCAGGAATACCGGCAGTTCGACTTCATGTCGCCGTGGGAGGGAGCGGACTACATCCTGCCCGGCGACGAGAAGCAGGAGGCCGAATGAGCGACGCGCGGCGAAAGGGAGCGGGATGATCTGGCTGGTTCTTCTGTCGGTGGCCTTCGTGGTTCCCTTCTGGAAGCTGCTGCCCGATTACGGCATCGCGAAGGCATGGGCGATCACCGCCATCTTCCCGATCTGCGCGCTCGTGCTGCTATATATCATGGCCTTCGGGGCCAAGCGTGAAGGAGGCCAAGCATGATGGACGGCTCCAAGGGTTTTCAGGACATCCAGACCGGCGAACAGAAGATTCGCAACTTCAACCTGAACTTCGGTCCCCAGCACCCGGCGGCGCACGGCGTTCTGCGGCTGGTGCTGGAGCTTGACGGCGAGATCGTGGAGCGGTGCGACCCCCACATCGGCCTGCTGCACCGCGGCACCGAGAAGCTGATGGAAAGCCGCACCTACCTGCAGAACCTGCCGTATTTCGACCGGCTGGACTACGTTGCGCCCATGAACCAGGAACACGCCTGGTGCCTGGCCATCGAGAAGCTGACCGGGATCGAGGTGCCGCGGCGGGCCTCGCTGATCCGCGTGCTCTTTTCCGAGATCGGGCGGGTGCTGAACCACCTGCTGAACGTGACCACGCAGGCCATGGACGTGGGCGCGCTGACCCCGCCGCTCTGGGGCTTCGAGGAGCGCGAGAAGCTCATGGTCTTCTACGAGCGGGCCTGCGGCGCGCGCCTGCACGCGGCCTACTTCCGGCCCGGGGGCGTGCATCAGGACCTGCCGCCCGAGCTGCTGGACGACATCGAGACCTGGGCCAAGGAATTCCCCAAGGTCATCGACGATATCGACGGGCTGATCACCGAGAACCGCATCTTCAAGCAGCGCAACTGCGACATCGGCGTGGTCAACGAGCAGGATGTGCTCGACTGGGGCTTTTCCGGCGTGATGGTGCGCGGCTCCGGCCTGGCCTGGGACCTGCGGCGCGCCCAGCCCTACGAGTGCTACGACGAGTTCGACTTCAGGATCCCGGTGGGCAAGAACGGCGACTGCTACGACCGCTACCTGGTGCGGATGGAGGAGATGCGCCAATCCACCGCGATCATCCTGCAGGCGATCGAGAAGCTGCGCGCGCCCGAGGGGCAGGGCGACATCCTGGCCCGCGGCAAGGTCACCCCGCCCACCCGCGGGGAGATGAAGACCTCGATGGAGGCGCTGATCCACCACTTCAAGCTCTACACCGAGGGCTTCCGCGTGCCCGAGGGCGAGGTCTACGCCGCCGTGGAGGCGCCGAAGGGCGAGTTCGGGGTGTATCTGGTCTCGGACGGGACCAACAAGCCCTACCGCGCCAAGCTGCGCGCGCCGGGATTCCTGCACCTTCAGGCGATGGATCACGTCGCCGGGGGCCACCAGCTGGCCGACGTGGCGGCGATCATCGGCACGCTCGACGTCGTTTTCGGGGAGATCGACCGGTGATCGCCTCCCGCGCCCTCCGCCGTGATCCGGCCGCAGGCCGCCGCGCCGTCGGGAGCGACGGGATGAGCGCGCATCGTGACATCCCCGTCCGGCCGCGGGCTGCGCGGTTCGCAGACGGCGCGCGACAGGTGGCCGCCCTGCGTTTTCCGATGCTGATCGGGGCCCTGGCCCTGGCCGGGGCCTGCGCCGCGCCGCCCGAGGGCGTGGCGCAGAAGGACCTGGCCGCCTACGAGGCCGCCGTCGCCTCGGTCGACTGCACGCTGGTGGGCGAGTCCGACTACCTGCCGGTGGAATTGCAGGCGGGCCTGACGCGCCAGCAGGTGAAAGACATCACATCCTATTACCTGTCCACCGAGAAGGCCGTGCGCCTGCCGGAGGGCGGAGTGAAACTGACGACAGGAGCCTGTGCCTGAGAATGCTACGCCGTCTTCACCACGAGCAGCCCGAGAGCTTCGCCTTCACGTCCGAGAACCAGGCGTGGGCCGAGGCGCAGATCACCAAGTATCCCGAAGGCCGCCAGGCCAGCGCGATCATTCCCCTGCTGTGGCGGGCGCAGGAGCAGGAGGGCTGGCTGAGCCGGCCGGCGATCGAGCATGTCGCGCAGATGCTGGACATGGATTTCATCCGCGCGCTGGAGGTGGCCACCTTCTACTTCATGTTCCAGCTGCAGCCGGTGGGCAGCGTGGCGCACATCCAGGTCTGCGGGACCACGTCCTGCATGATCTGCGGCGCCGAGGATCTGGTTGCCGTCTGCCGCGAGAAGATCGCCGGCCAGCCGCACGCCTTGAGCGCCGACGGCAAGTTCAGCTGGGAAGAGGTGGAATGCCTGGGCGCCTGCGCGAACGCGCCGATGGCGCAGATCGGCAAGGACTACTACGAGGACCTGACGGCCGAGCAGATGGCCTGGATCATCGATGAACTGGCCGCGGGGCGCGTACCCACGCCGGGGCCGCAGAACGGGCGCTATGCCAGCGAACCCGAGGGCGGGCTGACCTCGCTCAAGGAATTCGAAAGCGGACGGACCGCGCACAACGCCTCGGTCGCGCTGGCCGAGCAGATGGACGACACCATCAAGCGCATCGACGGAAGCGAGGTGCCGGTCCTGGCGCCCTGGCATGAACGCGGGGCGCGCCACCAGCCGGCCGATCCAGCCGTGGACCTCAACGAGACGCCGGTCGAGGTGGGCGAGAAGACGCGTTACCCCCAGCCCGGCAAGGGCGCCGAGATCGACGAGACCGGCATCGCCAAGCAGGAGGCGCAGGCCTTCGAGAAGGGCAAGCCCGAACCCAAGGCCGAGCCCGCCCCGATGCAGGAACCGCAGGAGCCCGACCACGAGCAGGGCGAGGGCGTCAAGCCCGCGCTTCTGTCCGAGGCGCGCGGGGACGGGCCGGACGACCTCAAGCACATCAAGGGCGTCGGCCCCAAGCTGGAGAAGAAGTTGAACGATCTGGGCGTCTTCCATTTCGACCAGATCGCCGACTGGTCGCCGGACGAGGTCCAGTGGATGGACGAGAACCTGGTCGGCTTCAAGGGCCGGGTCAGCCGCGATGGCTGGGTCGAACAGGCCAGGAAACTGGCCGCCGGCGAGGACACGGAGTTTTCCGCGCGGGCGAAAAAGGGAGACGACGACTAGGGACGCCTTAGGGAGCACGGGGGAGCACTGCGATGGCCGCACCCGCACAATGGAGCCTCTGCCAGATCGCCTGCTGGTGCCTTGCCGGTGCCGTGGGGCTGTTGGCGCTGTGGCTGGCGGCGGCGCCCCTGGGGCTTCTGGCGGCGGTGATGATCGGGCTGGCGCTGGCCGTGCTGGTGGGGATCGCGCTGACGCGGCTGGCCTGCGGCCCCGGCGGGGTCGGGCAGAGCCGCACCGAGGAGGCCGCTCCGCGCGAGGCGCTGCAAGAGGCCGGTGCCGCGGCAGCCGGGCAGGCCCGGGCAGTGGCCGCCGAGGCGGCGGAGCGCTCGCGCGAGGCGGTCGAGGCCGTGACCCGCGCCACGCCGGCCGAGGACGCGGCCGCGGACACCCCGCCCGAGCGTGATGACGGCGCGCGGGATTCGGACACGGGGTCGCAGCCCGCGGGGCTGGCGGCGCCGCGGGGTGGCCAGGCCGACGATCTGAAACAGATCAAGGGTATCGGACCCAAGCTTGAGCAGACGCTGAACGACCACGGGATCTACCATTTCGACCAGATCGCGGCCTGGGGTCCGGCCGAGGTGGCCTGGATGGACGGCAACCTGAAAGGCTTCAAGGGTCGCGTCAGCCGGGATGACTGGGTCGAACAGGCCCGTGTCCTGGCCGAGGGCGGCGAAACGGAATTCTCCCGCCGGGCAGGCGCGGGCGACAATGACTGACGGAGTGACGAGCACCATGGTGCAGCGGCCGCAGGATTTCGAGGCGCGCCAGGCCCGCAAGGGGCGGATGGTGGCGCTGGTGATCGCGGCGACGATGCTGCTGTGGATGGGGGCGCAATGGCTGGGCGGACAGATGGGCTGGCCCGTGCGGTTCGTCTTCCTGTTCGACCTGGCGGCCATTGCCGCGCTGGTCTGGGCGCTCGTCGTCACCTATCAAATCTGGCGTGCGCGCCGGGACAATCAGGGGTAGTAGCGGATGCTGAAAGACGAAGACCGTATCTTCACCAATCTCTACGGGATGCACGACCGCTCTCTCAAGGGCGCGCAGGCCCGCGGGCATTGGCACGAGACCAGGAAGATCCTGCAGAACGGCCGTGACTGGATCGTCGAGCAGATGAAGGCCAGCGGGCTGCGCGGCCGCGGCGGCGCAGGGTTCCCGACGGGGCTGAAGTGGTCCTTCATGCCCAAGGAAAGCGACGGGCGTCCGGCCTATCTGGTGGTCAACGCCGACGAATCCGAGCCGGGCACCTGCAAGGACCGCGAGATCATGCGCCACGATCCGCACACGCTGATCGAGGGCTGCCTGATCGCCAGCTTCGCGATGAACGCCCATGCCTGCTACATCTACATCCGCGGCGAATACATCCGCGAGCGCGAGGCCCTGCAACAAGCCATCGACGAGGCCTACATGGCCGGCTTGATCGGGCGCGACGCCTGCGGGTCGGGCTGGGATTTCGACCTCTACCTGCATCACGGCGCGGGCGCCTACATCTGCGGCGAGGAGACGGCGCTGCTGGAAAGCCTGGAGGGCAAGAAGGGCATGCCCCGGATGAAACCGCCCTTCCCGGCGATGGCCGGCGTCTACGGCTGCCCGACCACGGTCAACAACGTCGAATCCATCGCCGTGGTGCCGACGATCCTGCGCCGCGGGGCGGAATGGTTCGCCTCGTTCGGGCGGCCCAAGAACACCGGGACCAAGGTCTTCGCCGTCTCCGGCCACGTCAACAATCCCTGCGTCGTCGAGGAGGAGATGTCGATCCCCTTCGAGGAACTGATCGACCGGCACTGCGGGGGCATCCGTGGCGGCTGGGACAACCTCAAGGCGGTGATCCCCGGCGGATCCTCGGTGCCCTGCCTGCGCGGCGAGACCATGCGCGACGGCGCGATCATGGATTTCGACTGGCTGGCCGAGCATCGCTCGGGCCTGGGAACCGCGGCGGTGATCGTGATGGATCAGTCCACCGACATCATCAAGGCGATCTGGCGGCTGTCGAAATTCTACAAGCACGAAAGCTGCGGCCAGTGCACCCCCTGCCGCGAAGGGACCGGCTGGATGATGCGGGTCATGGACAGGCTGGTGCGCGGCGAGGCCGAGGTCGAGGAGATCGATATGCTCTTTGACGTCTCCAAGCAGGTCGAGGGGCACACGATCTGCGCGCTGGGCGATGCGGCGGCCTGGCCCATTCAGGGGCTTATCCGGAACTTCCGCGACGAGATCGAGGACCGGATCAAGGCCCAGAAAACCGGGCGCGTCAGCGCCGTTGCGGCGGAGTAGGCCCATGCGACCGATCATTCTTCTGCTGGTCTCGGCGATCGCCCTGGGCGCCTGCGCCAAGCGGTCCGAGCGGGTCTATTTCAACGGCAACTACTACCCGGCCAAGGTGGGTCACGTCGGCGCGGACCGGAAGGCGTTCGTTGTCACGGTGCGCGGGGCGGGGCAGGGCCTGGACGGGGCGCGCGAGGCGGGCCGCTACGAGGGCACCCGGTATTGCATCGACGACTACGGCACCTCCGACATCGAATGGTCGCAGGGGCCCGATGCGCCCGCCGGTCAGTTGCGGATCGAGAACGGTGACCTGATCCTGCGGGGGCGCTGCATCATATGGTGAGATCCTGCGCGATACCGGCACGGACGGCGGCGTGTTATTGCATAGCGCCCGCCCCGGGCCCCATCTGCCCGGCAGATGGGGCGGCGGCACGTCCGCGGCCCGGTATGGCCATGAAAGGAGAAACACCATGCGCATGATCTCGACCGCGCCCCTCGTCCTGAGCCTCGTGGTCGCCGCCGGCGCCGGCGCGGCCGAGGCGCGCACCAAGCCCGGTCTGGCCAACGAGGCGGACATCAACGCGGGCCTTCTGACCGTCGGGATCGCCGACGAGATCCGCAAGAAATGCGACAGCATCAACGGCCGCGTCCTGAAAGGCCTCTTCTACCTCAACCGGCTGGAGCGGATGGCGCGCGAGCGCGGCTACAGCCAGGCCGAGATCGATGCCTACATCGACAACGACGCCGAGGAGGACAAGCTGCGCCGGAAGGGCGAAGCCTACATGGCGGCCCGCGGCGTGGACTTTGACAACCCCGAAACGTACTGCGATCTGGGCCGGGCGGAAATCGCCAGTGACAGCCCGATCGGAGCCTTCCTGAGAGCAAAGTGAGAACGCATGGCTGACCTTCGCAAAATCATCATCGACGATCGCGAAATCGAGGTGGAACCGGCGATGACGCTGATCCAGGCCTGCGAGCAGGCGGGCGTCGAGATCCCGCGCTTTTGCTATCACGAGCGCCTGTCGATCGCCGGCAACTGCCGGATGTGTCTGGTCGAGGTTGTCGGCGGCCCGCCGAAGCCCGCGGCGTCCTGCGCGATGCAGGTCAAGGATCTGCGCCCCGGGCCCGAGGGGCAGCCGCCGCAGGTGCGCACCAACAGCCCGATGGTCAAGAAGGCCCGCGAAGGGGTGATGGAGTTCCTGCTGATCAACCATCCGCTGGACTGCCCGATCTGCGACCAGGGCGGCGAGTGCGACCTGCAGGATCAGGCGATGGCCTACGGCGTGGATTTCTCGCGCTACCGCGAACCCAAGCGCGCGGTCGATGACCTCGATCTCGGCCCGCTCGTGGAGACGCACATGACGCGCTGCATCTCCTGCACGCGCTGCGTGCGCTTCACCACCGAGGTGGCAGGATCCAAGGTGATGGGCCAGACGGGGCGCGGCGAGGACGCCGAGATCACCACCTACCTTGGCGAGACCATCGATTCGAACCTGCAGGGCAACATCATCGACCTGTGTCCCGTGGGCGCGCTGGTCTCCAAGCCCTACGCCTTCACGGCCCGGCCGTGGGAACTGTCCAAGACCGAGACGATCGACGTGATGGACGCGCTCTGCTCCAGCATCCGGGTCGATACCAAGGGGCGCGAGGTCATGCGCATCCTGCCGCGCAACCACGACGGCGTGAACGAGGAATGGATTTCCGACAAGACGCGCTTCGTCTGGGACGGGCTGCGCCGGCAGCGGCTGGATCGCCCCTATCTGCGGGAGAACGGGCGGCTGCGTCCGGCAAGCTGGCCCGAGGCGCTGGCGGCGGCGGCCGAGGCCATGAAGGGCAAGACCGTGGCCGGCCTGGTGGGGGACCTCGCCCCGGTCGAGGGCGCCTACGCGCTGCGCCAGCTTGTCGACCGGCTGGGCGGCCGCACCGAGTGCCGCACCGACGGCGCCAAGCTGCCCGCCGGAAACCGGGCGGGCTATGTCGGCACCGCCCGGATCGAGGACATCGACAACGCCGGGGCCGTCTACCTCATCGGCACCGACCCCAGCCAGGAGGCGCCGGTTCTGAACGCGCGCATCCGCAAGGCCTGGCTGGCCGGTGCCGAGGTCACGCATGTGGGCCAGCCCGCCGATCTGACCTATGACGCCACGCAACTGGGGGCGGGCAACCGGTATCTGGTGCGCCTGGTCAAGGAGGCGCAGCCGCAGGAAGACGCGATCGTGATCGTCGGGCAGGGCGCGCTGCAGGGGGAACAGGGCGCGGCCGCGCTGGGTCATGCCATGGCGCTGACCGAGAAGCTGGGCGCCAAGCTGCTGGTGCTGCACACCGCCGCGGCCCGCGTCGGTGCGATGGACGTGGGCGCCACCACCGAGGGCGGGATCGAGGCCGCGCTTGACGGGGCCGACGTGATCTACAACCTGGGCGCCGACGAGGTCGAGATCGCCCGAAACGACGACGGCGGCCCCTTCGTCATCTATCAGGGCAGCCACGGCGACCGGGGCGCGCACCGGGCCGACGTGATCTTCCCCGCCGCGGCCTACACCGAGGAGCAGGGGCTTTTCGTCAATACCGAGGGCCGGCCGCAACTGGCCCTGCGCGCGGGATTCCCGCCCGGCGACGCCAAGGAGAACTGGGCGATCCTGCGGGCGCTGTCGGGTGAACTGGGCGAGACGCTGCCCTACGACAGCCTGCCGCAACTGCGCCAGGCACTGGTGGCCGAGGTGCCGCACCTGCAGCGCATCGACGAGGTGCCCGAGAACGCCTGGCAGGCGGTGCCGGTCGGCGAACTGGGCCGCGGCAGCCTGGGCGCGGCGATCGGGGATTTCTACCTGACCAACCCGATTGCCCGGTCGAGCGAACTGATGGCGGAGCTGTCGGCCAACGCCAAGGCGCGTCGCGCGCAGCCCGTGGCGGCGGAGTGATGCGCCGCCTGGCGATCATATCCCCCCTGGCGCTGGTGGCCGCGGGCGCCTTGCCTGGCTGCGAGTCGGCACCGGAGGACCCCGTCAGCCGTTTCTCCCCCGATTACCGCGGGGTGAAGACCCGGCTGCTGGACGGGGACCTGGTGAATTTCCACGTGACGATGCGGGGCGCCCGGACCGCGGCGGATGTCAGCCGCTACGCGGACTGCGCCGCGGCGCAGTACACGCTGATCCGCGGCTACGGGTATGCGCGCCACGTGCGCACAAATGTGGACGAAGAGGGTGGCATCTGGCGCGGTGATGCGGTTTATACGATCTCGCCCGGTCTGCCCGCCGGGCTGAAGACGATCGACGCCGAGGACGTCGCCGCCGACTGCGCGGAAAACGGAATACCGATGGTGTGAGGACCTGATGGCTGACTTCTTTACGACCCCTCTTGGCATTGCCGTGCTGATCGTTGCGCAGTGCCTGGCGGTGGTGAGCTTCGTCATGATCGCGCTGCTCTTCCTGGTCTATGCCGACCGGAAGGTCTGGGCGGCGGTGCAGATGCGGCGGGGCCCGAACGTGGTGGGGGTCTTCGGCCTGCTGCAGGCGGTGGCCGACGCGCTGAAATACGTGCTCAAGGAAGTCGTGGTGCCCGCCGGCGCGGACAAGCCGGTGTTCATCCTTGCGCCGCTGACCAGTTTCGTCCTGGCGGTTCTCGCCTGGGCCGTGATCCCGTTCAACGACGGATGGGTGGTTTCCGACATCAACGTGGCGATCCTCTTCGTCTTCGCGGTTTCCAGCCTCGAGGTCTATGGCGTGATCATGGGCGGCTGGGCCTCGAACTCGAAGTATCCCTTCCTCGGTAGCCTGCGGTCGGCCGCGCAGATGATCTCTTACGAGGTGTCGATCGGGCTGATCATCGTCGGCGTGATCATCTCCACCGGCTCGATGAACTTCGGCGCGATCGTGGCCGCGCAGGACGGCGATTACGGGCTGTTCAACTGGTACTGGCTGCCGCACCTGCCGATGGTGTTCCTGTTCTTCATCTCGGCGCTGGCCGAGACGAACCGCCCGCCCTTTGACCTGCCGGAGGCGGAATCGGAACTGGTGGCCGGCTACCAGGTGGAATACTCCTCCACGCCATTTCTGCTGTTCATGGCCGGCGAATACATCGCCATCCTGCTGATGTGCGCGCTGACCTCGCTGCTGTTCTTCGGCGGCTGGCTGAGCCCCATCCCCGGCCTGCCCGACGGCGTGGGCTGGATGCTGGCCAAGATGCTGTTCTTCTTCTTCATCTTCGCGCTGGTGAAGGCGGTGACGCCGCGCTACCGCTACGACCAGCTGATGCGCATCGGCTGGAAGGTGTTCCTGCCGCTCAGCCTGGCCTGGGTGGTGATCGTGTCGTTCCTGGCGAAATTCGAAGTGCTCGGCGGGGCCTGGGCCCGCTGGGCCGTGGGAGGCTGACCAATGGCCAATATCGACTATGGACGCGCCGCGGGCTATTTCCTGCTTTCGGACTTCATCAAGGGCTTCAAGCTGGGGCTGTCCTATTTCTTCGGTCCCAAGGCCACGGTGAACTATCCGCACGAGAAGGGCCCGTTGTCGCCCCGGTTCCGCGGCGAGCACGCGCTGCGCCGTTATCCCAACGGCGAGGAACGCTGCATCGCCTGCAAGCTTTGCGAGGCGATCTGCCCCGCGCAGGCGATCACCATCGACGCCGAACCGCGCGACGACGGCTCGCGCCGGACCACGCGCTACGACATCGACATGACCAAGTGCATCTACTGCGGCTTCTGCCAGGAAGCCTGCCCGGTGGATGCCATCGTGGAGGGGCCCAACTTCGAGTTCGCCACCGAAACCCGCGAGGAGCTTTTCTACGACAAGCAGAAGCTTCTGGACAACGGCGAACGCTGGGAGGCGGAAATCGCCCGCAACCTCGAACTGGACGCGCCGTACAGATGAGTGATGCCAAGAACCCGTTCGAACTCATGATGGCGCAGGCGCAGGAGATGGCGCGGGCGATGAACCCCGCGCTCGAGACCTTCTCGCCCAAGGGGGCCGAAAAGCTCTGGCCGACCATGCCCAAGGAGTTCATGGAGATGAGCTTCGGACGGGGGTTGAACACCGAGGGTCTGGATGCCAAGACCCGGCTGTTGCTGACGCTTGCCGGTCTGACCATGCTGGGCGCGCAGAGCGACACCCAGATCCGCATGACGGTGCGGCACGCGCTGGAGGCGGGGGCGACCAAGGACGAGATCGCCGAAACCATCGCGCAGATGGCGATGTTCGCCGGCATCCCCTCGATGACCCGCGCGATGGAGTTCGCGCGCGAGGTGCTGGACGAGGCCGAGGAAGAGGGAAAAGAGACATGACCATCGCCACGCTGGCCTTCTACCTGTTCGCCGTCTCGGCCCTGGCCGGGGGACTGTTCACCGTCATCAGCCGCAACCCGGTGCACTCGGTTCTCTGGCTGATCCTGGCCTTCATCAGTTCAGCCGGGTTCTTCGTGCTTCTGGGGGCGGAGTTCCTGGCGATGCTCCTGCTTATCGTCTACGTGGGCGCGGTGGCCGTGCTGTTCCTGTTCGTGGTGATGATGCTGGACGTGGATTTCGCCGCGCTCAAGGCGGAAATGGCGAAATACATGCCGCTGGCGCTGCTGATCGGGGTGATCCTGCTGATGCAGTTCGCGCTGGCCTTCGCCAACTGGGACACCGCCCCGCAGGCCGAGGCCGCGCGTGCCGCGGTGACCCCGCCGGACATGGAGAACACCGCCGCGCTGGGCATGCTGCTGTACGATCGCTACTTCCTGATCTTCCAGCTTGCCGGGCTCATCCTTCTGGTGGCGATGGTGGGCGCGATCATCCTGACCTTGCGCCACCGCCAGGACGTCAAGCGCCAAGACATCCTGGCCCAGATGTACCGCGATCCCGACAAGGCGATGGAGCTGCGGGACGTGAAACCGGGACAGGGGTTGTAGGACCCGCCCCGCGCCGGGGCCCCGCGGCCCCGGCGTCGCGGTCGCGACCAAGAGGTCCCGGGTCAAGCCCGGGACAGCGACAAGAGAAGACGGACCGAGAAACCGAGGGACGAAAATGATTGGACTGGAACATTACCTGACGGTGGCCGCGGCGCTTTTCGTCATCGGCATCTTCGGCCTTTTCCTCAATCGCAAGAATGTCATCATCCTGCTGATGTCGATCGAACTGATGCTGCTGTCGGTCAACATCAACCTCGTGGCCTTCTCGGCGCACCTGGGCGATCTTGTCGGGCAGGTCTTCACCCTCTTCGTGCTGACCGTTGCGGCGGCGGAGGCGGCGATCGGGCTGGCAATCCTCGTGTGCTTCTTCCGCAACCGCGGCACCATCGCCGTGGAAGACATCAACGTGATGAAAGGCTGACGCGATGGAAACGATCATCCTCTTCGCGCCGCTCGTCGGCGCCATCATCGCGGGCTTCGGCTGGCGCCTCATCGGCGACAAGGGCGCGCAGTGGCTGACCACCGGCCTTCTGTTGCTGGTCTGCATTCTCAGCTGGATCGTTTTCCTGGGCCACGACGGCGAAACCCGCTACGTGCACGTGCTGGACTGGATCCAGTCCGGCACGCTGGATACCGCCTGGGCCATCCGCCTGGACCGGCTGACCGCGATCATGCTGATCGTGGTGACGACCGTGTCGGCGCTGGTGCACCTGTATTCGATGGGCTACATGGCCCACGACGAGAATTTCGACGACGAAAAAGAGAGTTATCGGCCGCGGTTCTTCGCCTACCTGTCGTTCTTCACCTTCGCCATGCTGATGCTGGTGACGGCCGACAACCTGGCGCAGATGTTCTTCGGCTGGGAAGGCGTGGGGCTGGCCTCCTACCTGCTGATCGGGTTCTACTACCGCAAGCCCTCGGCCAACGCGGCGGCCATGAAGGCCTTCATCGTCAACCGGGTGGGCGACTTCGGCTTCGCCCTGGGAATCGCCGCGCTGTTCTTCTTGACCGACTCCATCCGGTTCGACGAGATATTCGCGGCCGCGCCGGAGCTGGCCGAGACGCAGCTCACCTTCCTCTGGACGGATTGGAACGCCGCCAACCTGGTCGCTTTCCTGCTGTTCGTGGGGGCCATGGGCAAGTCCGCGCAGCTGTTCCTGCACACCTGGCTGCCCGACGCGATGGAGGGGCCCACCCCCGTCTCGGCGCTGATCCATGCCGCCACGATGGTGACCGCGGGCGTCTTCCTGGTGTGCCGGATGTCGCCGCTGATGGAATACGCGCCCGGTGCGCTTGAGATCGTGACCGTGATCGGCGCGGCCACTGCCTTCTTCGCGGCGACCGTGGGGCTTGTTCAGAACGACATCAAGCGCGTGATCGCCTATTCCACCTGTTCGCAGCTGGGCTACATGTTCGTCGCCGCGGGCGTGGGCGTCTACTCGGTGGCCATGTTCCACCTGTTCACCCACGCCTTCTTCAAGGCGATGCTGTTCCTGGGCGCCGGCAGCGTGATCCACGGGATGCACCACGAACAGGACATGCGCAACTACGGGGGGCTGCGCAAGAAGTTCCCCTATACCTTCTGGGCCATGCTCATCGGGACACTGGCGATCACCGGCGTGGGCATCCCGCTGACGACCATCGGCTTTGCCGGCTTCCTGTCAAAGGACGCCATCATCGAAAGCGCCTACGCGGGCACGGCCGGCGGCTTCGCCTTCTGGGCGCTGGTCGTCGCCGCCCTTTTCACCAGTTTCTACAGCTGGCGTCTGATGTTCCTGACGTTCTTCGGCGAGCCGCGCGGCGACCGCCACACGCACGAACATGCCCATGAAAGCCCGCCGGTCATGCTGGTGCCGCTGGGGGTGCTGGCGCTTGGCGCGGTGTTCTCGGGCATGGTGTGGTACAACAGCTTCTTCGGCCATACCGACACCGTCGCCAAGTTCTTCGGCGTGCCCTATGCCGAGGCCGGCGCGCAGGGCGCAGCCGCGGACCACGGCGACGAGGCCGGGGCCACCGAGGCGGCGGCCAAGGACGGCAAGCACCACTACGTCTTCGCCGGAGCGCCCGGCGAGGGCGCCATCCATGCCGCGCCGGGCAACGACGTGCTGACCGAGGCGCACGCGGTGCCCAAGTGGGTCAAGATCAGCCCCTTCGTGGCGATGCTGATCGGGCTGGTCACGGCGCTGTGGTTCTACATCTGGGATCCCTCGATGCCGCGGCGCGTGGCCGAGACGCAGCGCCCCCTCTACCTGTTCCTGTTGAACAAGTGGTATTTCGACGAGATCTACGACTTCATCTTCGTGCGGCCCGTGAAATGGCTGGCCGGCGCCCTGTGGAAACGCGGCGACGGCACGGTGATCGATGGCACGATCAACGGCGTGGCCATGGGGATCGTGCCCTTCTTCACCCGTCTCGCGGGGCGGGCGCAGTCGGGCTACATCTTCACCTACGCCTTCGCGATGGTGATCGGGATCGCGGTCCTGGTGACCTGGATGGCTCTGACCGGAGGGGCTGAATAATGGACAACCTGCTTTCCATCATCACCTTCATCCCCGCCATCGCGGCCGCGATCCTGGCGATCTTCCTGCGGGGCGAGGACGCGGCGGCACAGCGCAACGCCAAGTGGGTTGCCCTGATCGCCACGACGCTGACCTTCGTCATCTCGCTGTTCGTGCTGGCCGGTTTCGACCCCGCCGACACCGGCTTCCAGTTCGTGGAGGAGCGCGACTGGCTCCTCGGCCTGAAGTACAAGCTGGGCGTGGACGGCATCAGCGTGCTTTTCGTGATGCTGACCACCTTCATCATGCCGCTCACGATCGCGGCGTCGTGGAACGTGACCACGCGGGTCAAGGAATACATGATCGCCTTCCTGATCCTCGAGACGCTGATGCTGGGCGTTTTCGTGGCGCTGGACATGGTGCTTTTCTACCTGTTCTTCGAGGCCGGCCTGATCCCGATGTTCCTCATCATCGGCATCTGGGGCGGAAAGCAGCGGATCTACGCCGCCTTCAAGTTCTTCCTCTACACCTTCCTGGGGTCGGTGCTGATGCTGGTGGCGATGGTGGCGATGTACGCCGAGGCGGGCACCACCGACATTCCCACGCTGCTCAATCACCAGTTCGGATCGGAAAGCTTCAACCTGTTGGGCATCCACATCGTGGGGGGCATGCAGACCCTGATGTTCCTGGCGTTCTTCGCCAGTTTCGCGGTGAAGATGCCCATGTGGCCGGTGCATACCTGGCTGCCGGACGCCCACGTGCAGGCCCCCACCGCCGGGTCGGTGGTGTTGGCCGCGATCCTGCTGAAGATGGGCGGGTACGGCTTCCTGCGGTTCAGCCTGCCGATGTTCCCCGTCGGCGCGGAGGTTCTGACCCCGCTGGTCTTCTGGATGTCGGCCATCGCCATCGTCTACACCTCGTTGGTCGCGCTGGCGCAGGAGGACATGAAGAAGCTCATCGCCTATTCGTCGGTGGCGCACATGGGCTTTGTCACCATGGGCATCTTCGCGGCGAACCAGCAGGGGGTGGACGGCGCGATCTTCCAGATGATCAGCCACGGGTTCATCTCGGGTGCGCTCTTTCTTTGCGTGGGCGTGATCTACGACCGGATGCACACGCGCGAGATCGACGCCTACGGCGGGCTGGTGAACCGGATGCCGGCCTATGCGCTGGTCTTCATGCTGTTCACCATGGCCAACGTCGGGCTGCCCGGGACGTCCGGGTTCATCGGCGAGTTCCTGACGCTTGTCGGTGTCTTCCAGGTGAATACCTGGATCGCCGCGGTGGCCGCCACCGGCGTGATCTTCTCGGCGTGTTACGCCCTGTGGCTGTACCGGCGGGTCGTCTTCGGCGGGCTGATCAAGGAAAGCCTGAAGTCGATCAGCGACATGACGCGCCGGGAAAAGGCGATCTTTGCGCCGCTGGTGGCCATGACCCTGTTGCTGGGCGTCTATCCAAGCCTGGTGACGGACATCATCGGCCCGTCCGTCGGCAATCTGATTTCGAATTATGAAACTGCCCTGGCCGAGGCGCATGCCGCCAACCAGGTGGCAGCGACGTCGCATTAACGGAGGCCCTGACCATGCAGGCTGATCTGAGTGTTATCGTGCCCGAGATCGTCATCGCGGTCTATGCCATGGCGGCGCTGGTGCTGACGGCCTACACCGGCAAGGACCGGATGGCGGGCATGCTGGTCTGGCTGACCGCGGGGCTGTTCCTGGCCCTGTCGATCTGGATCGGCATCGGCGGCGACGGCGCGCGCGTCGCCTTTGGCGGCATGTTCCACGACGATGCCTTCGCCCGTTTCGCCAAGATCACGATCCTGCTCAGCGCCGCCGCGGTGCTGGTCATGGGGCAGGAGTACATGGCGCGCCGCAACATCCTGAAGTTCGAGTATCCGCTTCTGATCGCCCTGGCGGCCGTGGGCATGATGATGATGGTCAGCGCCGGCGATTTGATGGCGCTCTACATGGGGCTCGAACTGCAGTCGCTGGCGCTCTATGTCGTCGCCTCGCTGCGGCGCGACAGCGCGCGCTCGACCGAGGCGGGGCTGAAGTATTTCGTGCTGGGTGCGCTCAGCTCGGGCCTGCTGCTCTACGGGGCCTCGCTGACCTACGGCTATGCCGGCTCGACCCTGTTCGCGGACATCATCACCGCCGCCGAGGGCCAGGCGCCTGTGGGACTGCTCTTCGGTCTGGTCTTCGTGATGTCGGGGCTGGCCTTCAAGGTCTCGGCCGTGCCCTTCCACATGTGGACGCCCGATGTCTACGAAGGCGCGCCGACCCCCGTGACCGCCTTCTTTGCCACCGCGCCCAAGGTGGCGGCGATGGCGTTGCTGGCGCGCGTGGTGCACGATGCCTTCGGCAATGTGGTGGGGGACTGGAGCCAGGTCATCGCGGTGCTGTCGCTCTTGTCGATGTTCCTGGGCGGGATCGCCGCGATCGGCCAGACCGACATCAAGCGGCTGATGGCCTATTCTTCCATCGCGCACATGGGCTACGCGCTGATGGGGCTGGCGGCCGGCACGGCCTTCGGCGTCCAGGCCATGCTGATCTACATGGCCATCTACGTGACGATGAACGTGGGCACCTTCGCCTTCATCCTGTCGATGGAGCGCGACGGCCAGCCGGTGACGGAGATCGCCAGCCTGAACCTCTATTCGCGGGCCTACCCGGCCCGGGCGCTTGCCATGCTGGTGCTGCTGTTCAGCCTTGCCGGCGTGCCGCCCCTGCTGGGCTTCTTCGGCAAGCTCTACGTGCTGCGGGCGGCCTATGAGGGCGGGCTGGTCTGGCTGGCCGTGGCCGGCGTGATCGCCTCGGTCATCGGCGCTTTCTATTACCTGCGCATCGTCTACTACATGTATTTCGGTCAGGAGCGCGAGCCGCTCGAGACCGGGCGCTCGCCGGTGATCTGGAGCCTGCTGATGGCCTCGGCCGCGATCATGCTCGTGGGCATCATCAACATGTTCGGCGTCGAGGGCATGGCGCAGGCGGCGGCGGCGACCCTTGTCCAGTGACTGGCCCGCGGGCTACGACCGGCGCGTGCTGGCGGAGGTGGACAGCACCAATGCCGAGGCCGCGCGCGCAGCCCCCGGCCTGACCGGCCCCACCTGGATCCTGGGGCTGCGCCAGACCGCCGCGCGCGGCCGCCGGGGGCGTGCCTGGGCCACGCCGGAGGGCAATTTCGCCGCCACGCTGGTCATGCGCCCGACCGAGACGACCGAGCGGGTCGCGCTGCGTTCCTTCGTGGCGGCACTGGCCCTGCAGGATGCCCTTGTCGAGGTGACGGGCCGGGCGCAGGGGTTCGCGCTGAAATGGCCCAATGACGTTCTGCTGAACGGGGGCAAGCTGGCGGGGATCCTGCTGGAAAGCGCCGGGCAGGGCGGGGGCGTCAGCCACTTCGCCATCGGGGTCGGGGTGAACCTGGTGTCGGCCCCGCCGGCCGAGGCGCTGGAGCCGGGCGCGTTGCGGCCCGTCTCGCTGCTGTCGGAGACGGGCATCCGGGTCACGCCCGAGGAGCTGCTTGATCGCCTTGCCCCGGCCTACGCGCGCCACGAGGCGCAGTTCGCGACCTACGGGTTTGCACCCATTCGCGCCGCCTGGCTGGACCGGGCGGCCCGGCTGGGACAGGTGGTCACCGCCCGCACCACGCGCGAAGAGATCACCGGCACCTTTCACACGGTGGACGAGAACGGCAATCTTGTTCTATCCACGGCCAAATCCCGCGTTGCCGTTCCGGCCGCGGAAGTCTTCTTCTGACAGGGCGGGCGTTCCATGCTCTTGGCGATCGACTGCGGCAACACCAATACCGTCTTCGCGATCTGGGATGGCGAACGCTTTCTGTGCACGCTGCGCACCTCCACCCATCACGCGCGCACGGCGGACGCCTATTTCACGTGGTTTTCCACGCTGGTGAAGCATTACGGGCTGACCCTGGACATCACCGATGTCATCATTTCTTCCACAGTGCCCAGGGTGGTCTTCAACCTGCGCGTCTTCGCCGACCGGTTCTTCGGTTGCCGGCCGCTGGTGGTGGGCAAGCCCGAATGCGCGCTGCCCACGCCGCCGCGGGTGGACGAGGGCACGACCGTGGGCCCCGACCGCCTGGTCAATGCCGCTGGCGCCTACGACCGGCATGGCGGGGACCTGATCGTCGTGGATTTCGGCACTGCCACCACCTTCGACGTGGTGGCGCATGATGGCGCCTACGTGGGCGGCGTGATCGCGCCGGGCGTGAACCTCTCGCTGGAGGCCCTGCACGCCGAGGCCGCGGCCCTGCCGCATGTCGACGTGACCAAGCCGCAGAAGGTGATCGGCACCAACACGGTGGACTGCATGACCTCGGGCGTGTTCTGGGGCTACGTCGGCCTTGTGAACGGGATCAGCGAGCGGATCCGGGCCGAGTACGAACGCCCCATGCGGATCATCGGAACCGGCGGGCTTGCGCCCCTGTTTGCGCAGGGGGACCTGCTGTTCGACCATATCGAGGACGACCTGACAATGCACGGGCTGACCGTGATACACGCGCATAACAAGAAAGGCTGACACGCGATGAGCAGTGACAGACTGATCTACCTGCCCCTGGGCGGCGCAGGCGAAGTGGGCATGAACGCCTATGTCTACGGCTATGGCAAACCCGGCAAGGAACGGCTGATCCTGGTCGATCTCGGCGTGACCTTCCCCGACATGGACACCACGCCGGGCGTTGACCTGATCTTTCCGGACATCCAGTGGCTCGTGGACAACCGCGACCGGCTGGAGGCGGTCTTCATCACCCACGCGCACGAGGATCACGTGGGCGCGGTGGGGCACTACTACGAACGGCTGGGCGCGCCCATTTACGCGCGGGCCTTCACCGCCAATATCGCCCGCGGCAAGATGGCCGAGCACGGCCACCCCGAAAAGGCGGTGCGCACCGTCTCTGCCTGGCCCGAAACCACCCATGCCGGGCCGTTCTCGGTTGCCTTCGTGCCGATTTCGCACTCGATTCCCGAAAGCTCGGGGCTGGTGCTGGATACCCCGGCGGGCCGGGTGGTGCATTCGGCCGACTACAAGATCGACCATCACCCGGTGGTGGGCGAAGCCTTCGATGAGGCGCTCTGGGCCGAGGTGGGACAGCCGGGTGTGCGCGCGCTGGTGTGCGATTCCACGAATGTCTTCAATACCCATCCCGGCCGGTCGGAAAGCAGCCTGTCGGACGATATCGGCCGTCTCGTGACCGGCTGCAACGGCATGTTCGTGGCCACGACCTTTGCCAGCAACATCGCCCGGGTGAAGACGCTGGCCGAAGCGGGGCAGCGCGCGGGGCGCTCGGTCTGCCTGCTGGGGCGGGCGATGCGCCGGATGATCGAGGCGGCGGTGGAGACCGGTGTGCTGCGCGATTTTCCCAAGATGGTCACGCCGGAGGACACCAGGAACATCCCCCGCGAGAACCTGATGCTGATCGTCACCGGCAGCCAGGGCGAGCGGCGCGCCGCCAGCGCGCAGCTTGCCCAGGGCAAGTACCAGGGCATCACGATGAAGGCGGGGGATATGTTCCTGTTTTCCTCCAAGACGATCCCGGGCAACGAGCGGGGCGTCATCCGCGTGATGAACCAGTTCAGCGAACTGGGGGTGGACGTCGTGGATGACAGCGACGGTCTTTACCACGTCTCGGGGCACGCCAACCGGCCCGACCTGGAAGCCTTCCAGAACATCCTCAAGCCGCAGACGGTGGTCCCGATGCACGGTGAGCACAGGCATCTGCGCGAACACGTGAACCTGTGCGAATCCCGCGGCATACGCGGCGTTCTTGCGCCCAACGGAACGATGGTGGACCTGGCCGCCGAGCCGCCGCAGGTGGTGGAATATGTCGACACCGGCCGCACCTACCTGGACGGCAGCGTGCAGATCGGCGCACTGGACGGCATCGTGCGCGACCGGATCCGCATGGCGCTGAACGGGCATGTGCTGGTCAACGTCATCCTGGACGAGGAGAACGAACCCCTTGGCGATCCGTGGTGCGAAGTGATGGGCCTGCCGGAGACGGGCGCGAGCCGGGCACCGCTCGTGGACGTTCTGGAGGAGGACCTGTCGCAATACATGGGCCGGGCGGGGCGCAAGACCCTGGGCGACGATCACAAGCTGGAAGAGGGGCTGCGCAAGGTGGCGCGGCAAACGGGGATGTCCGAGATCGGCAAGAAGCCCGAGGTCACGGTCATCATCAGCCGCCTGACCGAGTGACCGGCACGATCCGTACGGGCCGGCCGTACGGATCGCCGCCGCAGTGGATGGCATCGCGCGCGCGGCACCGCGCGGGCGCCGCCCGTCCGGCCGCGGATCTCATGAAGAATGCGGGACCCACCCGCCCGGCGCTCAGCCGGTGGCGCGGCGTTCGTCCAGGCTCTTGGCAAGGAAATTGGGCAGGTGATCGCCCATGCCCACCACGTTGTTGTCCGATGCGGGCTTGCCCTTCTTGCCGCCGCGGCGGGAGCGCGTGCCGCCCTTGGCCTTCTCCGTGCCGGTGTCCGTCCGGGACGTCGCGCCGTCGCCGGCCTCGGCCTTTTCGGCAGGCGCTTGGGCCGGCTCGGGCGCTTGCGCGGTGTCGGCTTCGGGTGCCTGCGTCGCGCCGGTCTTGGGCTTGGTCTTCGCGCGGCTGGGCCGCTTGCGGGGCGCGCGGGGCTTGGTCTCGCCCTCGCCCTTTTCCGCGGCGGCCGTGTCCTTGGGCTTGGGTTCCGCGCCCTTGAGCGGCGAGTCGAGGCGCGGGATTTCCTTCTGGAGAAGGGCCTCGATATCGGCGAGCTGTTTCTCGTCGCGGCTGCTGCAGAGGGTGATCGCCTTGCCCGCGCGGCCGGCGCGGCCCGTCCGGCCGATGCGGTGAACGTAATCCTCGGCGTGGCCGGGAACGTCGAAGTTGAAAACGTGGCTGACGGAGGGCACGTCCAGCCCCCGCGCGGCCACGTCGGAGGCCACAAGGATCTTCAGATCGCCGGCGCGGAAGCCGTCCAGCGTCCTGGTGCGCTGGCTCTGGTCCAGGTCGCCGTGAATGGCGGCGGCGTCGTAGCCGTACTTCTTGAGGCTCTTGGCCACGACATCGACATCGACCTTGCGGTTGCAGAATATGATGGCGTTGGTGAGCGCCTCGCCCTCGGCGTCGATCAGGGCGCGCAGCAGCTTGCGTTTCTCGCTGTCGGCGCGGTCGCGGCGGGAGGGTTTGAACATCACCACCCCCTGCTCGATCGTCTCCGACGCGGTGGCCTGGCGGGCCACCTCGATCCGTTCGGGCGCTTGCAGGAAGGTGTTGGTCAGCCGCTCGATCTCGGGCGGCATGGTGGCCGAGAAGAACAGGGTCTGCCGGGTGAAGGGCGTGAGCGAGAAGATCCGCTCGATATCGGGGATGAAGCCCATGTCGAGCATGCGGTCGGCCTCGTCCACGACCATGATCTGCACGCCGGTGAGCAGCAACTTGCCGCGCTCGAAGTGGTCGAGCAGCCGGCCGGGCGTGGCGATCAGCACATCGACGCCCTTGTCGATGATCTTGTCCTGCTCCTTGAAGCTGACGCCGCCGATCAGCAGCGCCTTGGTCAGCTTCAGGTGCTTGGAATAGGTATCGAAATTCTCGGCCACCTGGGCGGCGAGTTCCCGCGTCGGGCAGAGCACCAGGCTGCGCGGCATCCGCGCGCGCGCGCGCCCGCGGGCCAGCAGCGACAGCATGGGCAGGGTGAAGCCCGCGGTCTTGCCGGTGCCGGTCTGGGCGATGCCGAGGACATCGCGGCCCTCCAGCGCGGCAGGAACGGCGCCGGCCTGGATCGGCGTGGGGGTTTCGTACCCGGCCTCTTCAACGGCCTTGAGGACCTTGGGATTCAGGTTCAGATCGGAAAATTTGGTCATGTATGTCCGTGGTTTGCGGACACTTCCCGGCCCGCACGTCCTGAGAGAGGGTCGGGCCCGGATGGCCCCGTGGTTCGTCACATTTCTGACCCGTCTGGTCGTCGTCTAACCGAGAATGACGCGCCGGTCAATGCAGCCCGCCGGGGTGACTCAGGCGAAATCGGGGAAATGCCGGGCGCGCTTGGCGTCGAGATCGAGGGCGAGGCCGCGCAGAAGGCCGTGCGCGGACAGGGCGCTGCGCAGGGCCGGGGTGGCGGTGCAGACCTCGGCGAAGAAGCGCGCAAGCGCCGCCTCGCCGCCCTGGGCTTCCAGCCGGGTGAAGAGGGCGTTCATGTTCAGCCCCTCGGGCCCGGACAGCGGCGCGGGCTTGAGCCCTTCGCGGTAGGAGCCGCGGGCCAGCCGGAACCGGTAGGCCGACAGCCAGCGGGGCCAGTCGGGCGCATGGAAGTGGCACAGGGCGGTTTCGTGCAGTTCCATCGGCGCGGGGTCCTTTGTGCCGTCGCGCAAGGCATTGTGGATGCGCAGGCTGGCCCCCTCCACATCCGTGCGCACGAAGACCTTGCCGGCCACGTGGCTGACGAAGCCGCCGTCGAGGTGGGGGCCGAACTCGGGGTAGATCTGGTCGGTCTGGTCGCGCCGGGTGCCCAGCAGGCGCGCGCAGGCCTTGAACCAGGTCGTGCCGGGTGAGGGCGGGTCGGCCGGGTCGGGCGCGAGCGCCTCGATCGGGCGGACGCGGGCGCTGAAGGTTTCCGGCGGCAGGGCGGCCAGTTGCTGGGGCAGGGGGCGCTCCGGCCAGAGGAACTCGTCCACGTCGATGTGGGTCAGCCAATCCACCTGCGGGCGCTTGTTCAGGCAGTGCGTGGCGTTGAAGCTCTGGCGGGGCTGGTGCGCGCCGGGGCGGCCGCGATGCCCCCGGCGGCGCTTCCAGTAGGCGGCGTCGGTGACGGTGACGCGGCACTTGGGATGGGCCTTGAGCGCGGCGCGGGCGGCGGGGTTGTCCTCGTCCAGGTAGATGTGCAGCCGGTGGGCCCCCAGCTCGATATGGTGGGCGGCGAAGTTCAGGATCTCGGTCGCGGGGGCCTTGATCGTGGCGACAAGGCCCCAGGTGGGTGGGCGGCGCATGGGGGGACCATGCGGCCCCGGCCGGGGGCACGCAAGGGCAAAGGGACGGGGCGAGGGGGTCTTCGCGGCGCGGGGATCAGGCCGAGGCCATCACCACCACGGGCGGCACCAGCAGCAGATAGCCGAGCGCCACCGCCGCGCCATCCCGGGTCGTGAGGCCGAGGGCGAAGAACAGCACGGGGATGCCCATGAGCGGGGGCAGGATCGGGATGGCGCCCATCACAGCCATCACCAGGCCGGCGCAGACCAGCAGGACGGCGATCAGCCGCAGCGAAACCGCCCCCTCGGCCAGCGCGAGGGCGCGCGGGCGCAGGTGGCGGCGCAGCCATTGCATCCGCGGTCGCAGGAACAGGCAGGCGCTGTGCAGGCGTTCGGACGGCAAAGAACGGTCGCGGACGGCCGCGGGCAGCCAGAGCCCGCGCCCGCCGCGCAGGATCTGCACGCCGATCACCGCCATGACCAGCCCGACCGCCCCGCCGACCCCGGGGATCATGCCGATGGGCAGCACCAGCAGCACCGCGAGCGCCAGCAGCAGCGGCCCGAACCCGCGCGCGCCCAGGGTCTCCACGATCTCGCCGAAGGTGACGGCCGCGCGCCCCTGTGCCAGTTCGTCGAGAAGGTCCACGATGGTGACGACTTCATCGGGGCCGTGATTTGGGGGGCAGTCGGGGGCGTTACGTCCGGTCATGGCGGCCAGGCCCGAAGATCGTGCCGGGGCGGATCACACCATCATCTCCTTGGTGGCCGAAAGCGTCACCTCCGGGTAGTCGCGTTCGATGCGGTCGATGTCCCATTGAAGGCGGGTGAGGTAGACGATGTCGCCGTCGTGATCATGGGCGATGTGGCTCTTGTTCGCGTTGGCGAACTTTTCGACCGCCGCCTTCTCGCCGCTGACCCAGCGGGCCGAGGTGAACTGGCTGGGTTCGAACCGCACCGGCAGGCCGTATTCCTGTTCGATGCGGGTGCCGAGGACATCGAACTGCAGCGCCCCCACCACGCCCACGATGAAGCCCGAGCCGACGCTGGGCTTGAAGACCTTGGCGGCGCCTTCCTCGGCGAACTGCATCAGGGCCTTTTCAAGGTGCTTGGCCTTCATCGGGTCGCCCGCGCGGGCCGATTGCAGCAGCTCGGGCGCGAAGGAGGGGATACCGCTGACGCGCAGCGCCTCGCCCTCGGTCAGCGTATCGCCGATGCGCAGCTGGCCGTGGTTGGGGATGCCGATGATGTCGCCGGCCCAGGCCTCTTCGGCCAGTTCCCTGTCGGAGGCCAGGAACAGCACCGGCGCCGAAACGGTCATCGCCTTCTTGCTGCGCACGTGGGTCAGCTTCATGCCGCGCTTGAAATGGCCCGACGCCATGCGGACGAAGGCGACGCGGTCGCGGTGCTTGGGATCCATGTTGGCCTGAACCTTGAAGACGAATCCCGTGACCTTCTTCTCCTCCGGTGCGATCTGGCGGGGGGTGGCGGACTGGGGCTGCGGCTCGGGGCCGTAGCGGCCGATGCCGGCCATCAGTTCCTTGACCCCGAAGGAATTGATGGCCGAGCCGAACCAGATGGGGGTCATGTGCCCCTCGCGCACCGACTGGGGATCAAGCGTGGGCAGGAGTTCGCGCGCCATCTCGACCTCCTCGCGCAGCTGGTCGAGCTGCGCCTGGGGAACGTACTCGGCCATCCTGGGGTCGTCGAGGCCGTCGATCTTGATGGATTCGGCCACGCGGTTGCGATCGGCGCGGTCCATCAGTTCCAGCCGGTCGTTCAGCATGTCGTAGCAGCCCAGGAAATCACGGCCCATGCCGATCGGCCAGGAGGCCGGCGTGACGTCGATGGCAAGGTTTTCCTGGATCTCGTCGACGATCTCGAAGGTGTCGCGCGCCTCGCGGTCCATCTTGTTGCAGAAGGTCAGGATGGGCAGATCACGCAGGCGGCAGACCTCGAACAGTTTCTGCGTCTGGCTTTCCACGCCCTTGGCGCCATCGATCACCATGATGGCGGCATCCACCGCCGTCAGGGTGCGGTAGGTGTCCTCGGAGAAGTCGCTGTGCCCCGGCGTATCCACCAGGTTGAACCGGTAATCCTCGAAGTCGAAGGACATGGCCGAGGCCGAGACGGAAATGCCGCGGTCCTTCTCCATCTGCATGAAGTCCGAGCGCGTGCGCCGCGCCTCGCCCTTGGCGCGCACCTGGCCGGCCATCTGGATCGCGCCCCCGTAGAGCAGGAACTTCTCGGTCAGCGTGGTCTTGCCCGCGTCCGGGTGCGAGATGATGGCAAAGGTGCGCCGCCGCGCGATCTCGGGCGGCAGGTCGGGGCGGTTGTGCGGGGCGTCGAACATGGCCGGCATATAGAGGCCCGGGCGGGGCGGTGCAACATGGCACGCGGGCCTGCCTATCGCGTCGAGGCGTTCTTTAGCAGGCTGGCCGGGTCGGGATGGTCGAGCAGCGATTCGCCCACCTCGAATTGCAGATGCGGGCGCGGGCGATGGCCCGGTGCCGTCGGCGCGATCCGTTCCCCAAGGTCGCCGGGCAGGGCCGGACGCGTACGCGGATCCAGCAGCAGGGTCTCGGCGGCGATCCCTTCGGCGTAGATGATCTGGTGCTCGTCGAAAAGCAGCTGGAAATAGTCGATGAAGCCGCCGTCCTGCCGCACCACCGTTTCACCGTTGACCAGGTGGCGCGCGCGCACCAGCACCTGGTGGCGGCCCGCCCCGAGCCGGTCGGAGCGCTGGTAGATGAAAAGCCTGTGATCGGGGCTGACGACCAGGTCGTTGGCATTGTTGAGCGCACCGGCCATGATCCGGATGGGGGCGAATTCGCCCACGGCGCGCACGGTGGACTGGCCGATCCAGCGCACCTGCCGGGGGCCGTCGTCGCGGGTGAGCACCGCATCGCCCACCGTCAGATCCTCGATGGGGCGCTGCGCCCCGGAGGCCAGGGTGATATGCGTGCCCCGCGAGAAGGAGACGCAGCCCACCTGCGCGAACTTACGCCGGGCGTTGTCGCGGTCGATGCCCACAAGGGTGTAACCCATGCGCGGCGTGAGCGGTGCCAGCGGCAGGGCGTAGATGGCGGCGGCGTGGCCGCGGGCGTCCACCTCGACCAGTACCAGAACCTCGGTCGTCTCGGCATTGCCCGACATCATGGTCAGGCAGCAATCCAGATGCAGCGTGGCGCCGGGGGTGCCGAGCGCGGTATCGGGCGCGATGGTGAAGCTGCCGTCCTCGGCGGCGATGATTGACAGGCGCTGCTGGCCGGCGTCCTTGTGCAGTTCGTAGGTGTCGTCGAGTTCCAGTTCGGCGGCGAAGGAAACCGGATCGCCCAGGTTGGCCCCGTTCACGACAGTGAAATCCGCCGCCCTGTGGACGGGGATGGACTGCGCGGGTTTCTGGGCGGTCTGGGTCATTTGGGAATCCGGGATGCCTGCCTGGCGGTCTACCTGCGAAGGCCAGCGTAGCCTAGGATTGTGGCACGATCTGGTCAATGCCCGGGTCTTTTGCTGGAATCCCGCCGTGCGGCGGTGCTATGGCTGGACGAAACAGGAGGGAGATCTGTCATGGACCTGGGAATAAAGGGAAAACGCGGGTTGGTCTGCGCCTCGTCGAAGGGGCTTGGCCTGGGATGCGCGCGGGCGCTGGCCGAGGCCGGCGTCGATCTGGTGATGAACGCGCGCGGGGCCGAAACCCTGGAGGCCGAGGCGCAGCGCATCCGCGACGATTTCGGCGTGGATGTAAAGACGGTGGCCTGCGACATCACCACCGAGGCGGGCCAGGCCCGCGTGCTGGAGGCTGCGGGCGCGGTGGACATCCTTGTCACCAATGCGGGCGGGCCGCCGCCGGGAATGTGGACGGACTGGGACCGGGAAGATTTCATCGCGGCGCTGGATGCCAACATGCTGGCACCGATCGCGCTGATGAAGGCGCTGCTGCCGGGCATGATGGAGCGCGGCTGGGGCCGGGTGGTCAACATAACCTCGCAAAGCGTGAAGTCGCCCATCCCCGTCCTGGGGTTGAGCAATTCGGCCCGCGCGGGGCTGACGGGCTATGTCGCCGGGACCGCGCGGCAGGTGGCCGGCAAGGGCGTGAACATCAACAACCTGCTGCCCGGCATACATGATACCGATCGCGCGGCTGCCCTGGACAAGGGCGCGGCCGAGCGCGAGGGGATCGCGGTGGACCAGGCGCGCGAGAACCGCGAGGGCACGATTCCCGCGGGCCGTTACGGCACCAAGGAAGAGTTCGGCGCCACCTGCGCCTTCCTGTGCAGCGAGCACGCGGGCTATATCGTGGGCCAGAACATCCTGCTGGACGGCGGGGCCGTCAATTCCACGCTCTAGGCCGCGCCGGGGCGGGCGGCGTCAGACCTGCACGCCGCGCCGGCCCGCCAGGTCGGTGAAGAACTGCCAGGCCACGCGGCCCGACCGGGCGCCGCGTGTGGCCTGCCATTCGATGGCCTCGGCGCGCAGGGTTTCGTCGTCGATGTCGACCCCGTAGGCATCGCAGTAGCCCCGGATCATGGCCAGATAGGCATCCTGGTCGCAGGGGTGGAAGCCCAGCCACAGGCCGAAACGATCCGACAGCGACACCTTTTCCTCGGTCGCCTCGGAGGGGTTGATGGCCGTGCCGCGCTCGTTCTCGATCATGTCGCGGGGCATCAGGTGGCGCCGGTTCGAGGTAGCGTAGAAAAGCACGTTCTCGGGCCGGCCCTCGATCCCGCCGTCCAGCACCGCCTTCAGCGACTTGTAATGCTGGTCGTCGTGCGAGAACGACAGATCGTCGCAGAACAGCACGAAGCGGTGCTCGCTGGCGCGCAGCAAGGCGAGCAGGCGGGTGATGCTGGGCAGGTCCTCGCGGCTGAGTTCCACGATCTTGAGATCAAACCCCTCGGCCCGCACCGCGGCATGCACCGCCTTGACCAGGCTGGATTTTCCCATGCCACGCGCGCCCCAGAGCAGGGCGTTGTTCGCCGGCAGACCGCGGGCGAAATGGCGGGTGTTCTCCAGAAGCGTGTCGCGTGCGCGGTCGATGCCCACCAGCAGCGACATTTCCACCCGGTTCACCTGGGGCACCGGCTCCAGCCGGTCGGGATCGACGTGCCAGACGAAGGCCGGCGCGGCGCCGAAATCCGGCGCGCGCAGTGGGGCGGGGCTCATCCGCTCCAGCGCGGCGGCGATGCGTTCGAGAAGCGGTTCGCTCACCGGCTCCGGTCCTCGCCGCCGTCTTCGCGGTCCTCCTCGTCCTCGTCGAATTCGTCCATCAACGGATCGTCGAATTCCTCCTCGTCATCCTCGAACCACAGGCCCTCGGCGCGCAGCCGTTCCTCGCGCTCCTTCTCGACGCGGCGGACCAGCCAGATCGAGATCTCGTAAAGGCCGTAGACCACGACGAAGAGGATCACCTGGGTGATGACATCCGGCGGCGTGACCAGCGCGGCCAGCACCAGGATGCCCACCATCGCGTACTTGCGCACCTGGCCCAGGCCCTCGGCGCTGACCAGCCCGGCCTTGCCCATCAGGGTCAGCAGGACCGGCAACTGGAAGCACAGGCCGAAGGCCACGATGAACTTGATGGTGAGGTTGAGATATTCCTGGGCCGAGCCCTGGAAGACGACCGACAGGCCCTGCGCCACCTCGGCATCGGGCATCGCCTCGCCGCCCTGGCCGAACTGCTGGAAGCCGAGAAAGAAGTCGTAAGCCAGCGGCGTGACCACGTAGAAGGCGAAGGCCGCGCCGAGCAGGAACATGAAGGGCGAGGCCACCAGAAACGGCAGGAAAGCGCCCTTTTCCGAGCGGTAGAGACCCGGCGCCACGAAGCGCCACATCTGGTTGGCGATATAGGGGAAGGCCAGGATGAAGCCCCCCAGCAACGAGACCTTGATGGCCACGAAGAAGCCTTCCTGCGGCTTGATGAAGATCAGGTCGCAGTCCTGTCCGCGCTGCGCCAGTTCGCGGCAGAGCGGGCCGGTCAGGAAGTTGAAGATCGGCGTGGCCACGGTAAAGCAGATCACCATGCCGATGACGAAAGCCACCACCGAATGGATCAGCCGGGTCCGCAACTCGGCCAGGTGCTCGATCAGGGGGGCCGAGCTTTCCTCGATCTCGTCTTGTTGGCTCATGCCTTGTCCTCAGCGGCGGACGACGTCTTGCCCGAGCCGGATTTTCCGCCCTTCGCCTTGCCGCCGCCCGTGGCCTTCGCGGTCGTCTTCTTGCCCGCGCCGCTTGCCTTGCCGGACTCTGCGCCGCCGCCCTTTCCGGAGCCGGACGTGCCCCCGCGGCCCTTTCCGGAGCCGGACTTGGCGGTCGTGGATTTCGCCTTGGCGGATTTCGCGGCGCCGGATTTCGCGGACTTGGAGGCTGCGGTGCCGGAGTCTGCATCCGCGTCGGCTGCGGGCGTGTCCGTGCCGGCCTGGTCGGTCTCCCCCGCTTCGTCCTCGGCTGCTTCGCTGGCCTGACGTTCCCGCGCCAGTTCGGCGGATTTCTCGCGGATGCGGTCGGCCTTTTCGCGGCGTTCCTCGGACATGCGGGGCTTGCCGCTTTCCATGGTCTGCTGGGTGAAGTTCTTGGAGGCCTTCTTGGCCTCATCCATCGCGCTGCCCACGGGGTTGGAGGCCTTGCGCAGGCTGTCCGACACGTCGCTCACACCGGCCTCGTCTGCGGCGTCGTTCATCGCCTGGCTGAAGTCGCGCGCCATGCGCTTCGCCTTGCCCACGAAGTTGCCCACCGTGCGGAACATGCCCGGCAGGTCCTTGGGGCCCACGACGATGAGCGCCACGATGCCGATGAGCAGAAGCTCGGTCCAGCCAAGGTCCAGCATGGGCCGATCAGACCTTGTCTTTGTCTTTTTCTTCTTCGGGGGTCACGTCGCGGGCGGTGTCGGCCGCTTCCTCGCTGGACTCCTCAAGTTCCTTGTTCCCCTCGGAGACACCTTTCTTGAACGAGGTGATGCCCTTGCCGACTTCGCCCATGAGCGAGGAGATCTTGCCCCGCCCGAAAAGCACCAGCACCACCACGGCGATGAGAAGAAGGCCCGGAAGCCCGATATTGTTCAGCATGCTCTCTCTCCCAGTCTCGGGCACCGTTTTGCGCGCGCCCGCAGATTTCGTCAACCGTATCTAAGCGTTCAGGCCGGCGGTTGAAAGCATCAATCCCGGCCGGCCTGCGGAAATCAGCGGAATTCGCCCGGCCAATGCGGCATACGGCCCGGAGTCATCCGCGAACGGGAAAGACGAAACACTTGTCACGGCGGATCATCAGCCACAGGGGCTTGCCGGGTTTCGGCAGGAACACGTTGGGCACAGTCGCCTTGAGGATCGACCCGTCGTGATCCATGCGGAACTCCACCAGGCTTTCCGACCCGATGAACCGGGCCCGGCGCACGACACCGCGGGCCGGGGTGCCGATTTCCGGCGTGGGATTGGGGCCGCGCCCGCCGCGGTCGAAGTCGATCTTGATGTGCTGGGGGCGGATCACGATCTCCACCTCCTGGCCGTCGGGCACGCCGGGAGCGAGAAATTGGCCGAAGGGGGTTTCGGTCAGAGCCCCCTGAACGGTGCCGCGGATCACGTTGATGTCGCTGAAGAAGGCGACGGCATCGCGATCCACCGGCGCGTTGTAGATATTGTAGGGCGCGCCCTGCTGCACGATCCGGCCGTCGCGCATCAGCGCGATCTCGTCGGCCATGCGCATCGCTTCCTCGGGCTCGTGGGTGACCAGCAGCACCGCGGTATCCTGCTCGCGCAGGATGTCCAGCGTCTCGTCGCGGATGCCGTCGCGCAGCCGATTGTCGAGGCCGGAGAAGGGTTCATCCATCAGCATGATGCGCGGGCGTGGTGCCAGCGCGCGGGCCAGCGCGACGCGCTGCTGCTCGCCGCCCGAAAGCTGGTGGGGATAGGCGTCCAGGTAGCGGCTCATGCCCACGCGGGCCAGCAGTTCCTTCACCCGCCGGCTGGCGGCGGCGCGGTCCCCGGTCAGGCCGAAGGCGACATTCTCGCCCACGGTGAGGTGGGGGAACAGGGCAAAATCCTGGAACATCAGGCCGATGTGGCGCCGCTCGGGCGGGACGCGGAACCGCGTGTCGCAGACCAGGTTGCCGTCCACGTAGATCTCGCCGGCATCCTGCATCTCGACCCCGGCGATCAGGCGCAGGGTCGTGGACTTGCCGCAGCCCGAGGGGCCAAGCAGGCAGGTGACCTGCCCGGGTTCCACCCGCAGGGAAACGTCGTCGACCACCGTGCGCCCCTCGTAGCGGCGCAGGAGGTTGCGGGTCTCAAGTCGCGGGAGGGCTGACTGCACCTTGGCCTCTCGAGTTTCCGATCAATTTGATCGGCTTTGCCTGAACCCGGCAGATAGCAATGCTGGAGGCCGGGTGCAAGATGCCGCCGGCCTCAGCCGCGCCGGCGGCTGCCTGCCAACACCGCGGCAAACCCGAGGGCCAGCACGGTCAAGCAGATCACGAGAAGCTGGTCGTACTTGTGCCCCGCCGGCAGGAGCGCCCCCGCGAGCGCGCTGCCGCGGGCGAAGTAGAGGGCCGCCCCGGCCAGCGCCGCGGCGAAGGCCGCCGCATAGGCCCAGGCCGCGATGGCACGGTTCAACAGCAGGCCCACGCCCAGAACAGGGGCCAGGAACATGCTGGCCGTGCCGCTGACCGCCACGGCGTCGAACAGCGTCTGGTTGCCCCAGAGGGTCAGCAGGGTGCCCGCGACCGCGAAGACGGCCATGGCGGCCCGCCCGCCCGGAAGGGTGCGGGGCGCGAGCCGCAGTTCCTCGACCACCAGGCGCGCGGCGCTGGCGAGGGCCGAATCGAGCGTGCTGAGTGCGCTGACCAGCAGCGAGATCAGCAGCGCGGCGAAAAGCCAGGGCGGAAACATGCCCGCCCATGTGCCCAGAAGCTCGCCCTCGTAGGCCGCGCCCTCCAGCCCCGCCTGCACGCCGAAGAGGCCGAAGCCGAAGATGCACAGCGCCGAGATCCAGAAGGCGTGTCCGAAGGCGGCGCGCGTGGTGGCCCGGTCGGCCAGAAAGCCGCGGTCCATCATCACCGGGTCATGCGCCGGGTAGGAGAAGACCTGCAACAGCGCCACCACCAACAACACCTGCCCGGGCCGGGCGCCGGCGGCGCCCTCCGCGGTCAGGACCGCGCCCGCCTCGAAGCCCGGGGCGGTGACCAGCGCCGCGAAGGCCCCGGCGAAGATCACGAGGAAGACAAGCATTTGCAGAACGTCGGTGCGCAGCGCGGCGCCGAGCCCGCCCCAGCCGCTGTAGGCCAGCCCCAGCCCCGCGACCGCAATGATCGCGGCCTCGCGCGCATGGCCCGTTTCGGGCAGCGCGGCCGCGAAGATGAGGCCGACGACGAGGAGGTTCGCGAAGACCTCCGACAGCAGCCGCAGGGCCACCACGAGGTTGTAGCAGGCGGTGCCGCCGGCACCGAAGCGGCGTCCCAGCCAGCCCTGGACCGATCCGGCGCCGTCGGCGCGCAGCCGGCTGACGATCATCCCGCCGGTCAGGAAGGAGCCGTAGTAGGCGGTATAGGCCAGCACGCCCCAGATGCCGTAGAAGTAGCCCAGGATCGCCGCATTCATCAGCGAGCGGGCGAAGATCCAGGTCGTCACCTGGCTGAGCACCAGCGTCCATAGGCCGGGCGGCTGGCCGGCCGCCGTGCGCCCCCCGAAGAAGACGGCGGCGGTGGCACGGCGCGGCGCGACGGCAATGCTGGCCAGCACGATCAGGCCGAAGACGGTGACGATGGCGGTGGCCAGCATGATCCCTCCTGCGGAAAAACGAGTTTCCGCGGAGGGTTAGCACCCCGCCCCAGGGCGGCCCAGAGGCAATGCCGCCCCGGCACGGGAACGTGATCGCCCGTGTGGGCCTCAGCCGTCGAGATAGGGTGTGGGATCGACGCTGTCGAAGCCTTCGCGCACCTCGAAGTGGACCGCGGCGGTCCCTTCGCTGCGGATCTCGGCCAGCTTGTCGCCCCGGCCGACGCGGTCGCCTTTCTCGACCGCGACGCCGGCCACGTTGGAATAGACCGTCAGCAGGTTGTCGGGGTGCTTGAGCACGATGATCGGCACGCCGTTGGTGTCCTCGGTGATGGCGGCGACCACGCCATCGGCGGCGGCCTTGACCGCCGTACCCGGGGCGGCGGCGATATCGATGCCGTCATTCTTGCCCTTGGCGTAGTCGCGCACGATGTCGCCGCGCACAGGATAGGCCATGCGCGCGTCCGGGGCCGAGGCCTGCGTCTGTTCCGCTCCGAGGTCGGGCGCGGCGCTGGTTTCCACCGGCTCGGACGCCGGGGCGGTGTCCTTTTCGGGCAGCGGTTTGGCCGCGCTGGGCGGCGTGGGCGTGGGCGACCCCTGGCCGGGGGCGGTGGTCGCCGCGCTTGCGGTGTCGGCCGTGTCCGCCGCGCTCGCGGTGGCGTCCAGCGGGGCGCCGGGATCATCCTCTTCATCGGGAAGGACGACGGGTATCAAAAGGTACTGGCCCTCCTGCACGGCGAAATCGGGGCCCAGGCCGTTCCATTCCGCAAGGCTGCGCAGCGAGACATCGTAGAGCCGCGCGATGGAGTAGGCGGTCTCGCCGCGCTCGACCTTGTGGCGGATCGGCTCGATGCCGGACCGGGCCTCGTCGGTCGTGGCGGCCCGGGTTTCGCCGGTGTCCGCCTCGGAGATGGCGGAATCGGCGAGGGTGGTGATATCCACCTCGTCGGCGGGACGGATCGGCCCGCCCTCGGGTTCCGAAACGCGCTCGGGCAGGGCGAGGATCTCGCCCTCGCGCAGGCGGTCATCGGGCTGCATGCCGTTGTAGCGTGCCAGTTCCCCGGCATCCAGGCCCACGCGGCCCGCCACGCGGGCCACCGTGTCGCCGGGGCGGGCCACGGCCACCTGGTAGCCCGGGTAGGAAATGACGCCGCGCGCGTCCGGTTCGGGGCGGTCGGCAGTGGCCTTGCGTGCGGCCGGGGCGGTGTCCAGCGCGTTGCCGAAGCCGCCGCGCAGGTCCACGTCCAGGCCCTCAGAGCAGGCGGCGAGCGCCAGCATCGCCGTGCCGGTAAGCAGCGGAGCGGGGCGGAAAGGTATTTTCATCTCGATCGGGTCCTCGTCTGAAACCCCTTGTGACCGGGGCCTTGGTCCTCTCGTTGCGGCCGTGGGCGACCTCAGCCGTCGCGTCCCAGCCCCTCGACCAGCGGCACGAAGCGCACCGGGCGCAGTTCGTCGTAGTCGAAGCTCTCCTCGCGCCGGGTGACGCGGATGAGGCTCTGGACGGTGTCGGACTGACCCACCGGAAGCACCATGATACCGCCGATTTTCAGTTGCGCCAAGAGCGGGCCGGGCGGATCCTCGGCGGCGGCGGTGACGATGATGCGGTCGAAGGGGGCCTGATCGGGCAGGCCGAAACTGCCATCGGCGGTGACGGCGGTGATGTTGGTCAGGTCCAGCCGCCGGAAGATCTCGCCGGCCTCGCGCACAAGGCGGCGGTGGCGGTCAACGGTATAGACGCGCCGGGCCAGCTGGCTGAGGATCGCGGCCTGGTAGCCCGAGCCGGTGCCCACCTCCAGCACCTTGTCGCGCGGCGCGACCCTGAGCGCCTGGGTCATCAGGCCCACGACGGAGGGCTGGCTTATCGTCTGCCCGCAGGCGATCGGCAGGGGCATGTCCTCGTAGGCGCGTTCGGCGAAATAGCCCCGGATGAAGGGCCCGCGGTCGATCTTTTCCATGGCCGTCAGCACGCGGGTATCCGTCACGCCCTTGGACCGCAGCGCGAAGAGGAACTGCATCTTGCGTTCCGCGGTATCGCGGGCGTCCTCGGTCATTCGATGGCCTTCAGCGCCTCCAGCGCGTCATGGGCGGTGAGGTCCGCGCGCATCGGCGTGACCGAGATGTAGCCCTGGTGGTTCCAGTCGGCGTCGGTGCCCTCGCCGGTGGGCTGCTGCTGCGGGGCGCCCGTGACCCAGAGGAAGCGCCGCCCCGAGGGCGCGACATGCGGCTGCACGCCGAAGCCCATGTCGCGGCGGAAGCCCTGGGGCGCCACGCGCAGGCCCTTGACCATCGCGCCGGGCACGGGCGGGAAATTGACGTTATAGAAGATGCCGTAATCGTCCGCCGTCCAGACGCCCCGGTCCAGCAGCCGCCGCAGCGTGTCCAGCCCGTGCTGGCGGGCGGGTTCGAAGGTGTCTTCGAGGTCGCGGTTGTCGGGGCCGTAGTACTGGCTGAGCGCGATCGCCGGCACCCCTTGCAGCGCGGCCTCCATCGCGCCGCCCAGGGTGCCGGAATACAGCGCGTTCTCGGCCGCGTTGTTGCCCCGGTTCACCCCCGACAGTACCAGGTCGGGGCGGGCGTCCTTCATCACGTCGTGCAGGGCGGCGAGCACGCAGTCGGCCGGGCTGCCCTCGGCGGCGTAGCGCCGCTCGCCCATCCGGGAGATCATCATCGGGCGGGTGAAGGAGATGCAGTGGGCCACGCCCGATTGCTCGAAGGCCGGCGCGACCGTCCAGACCTCGCCGTCCGCGCCGGCGAGGGCCGTGGCGATCTCGTGCAGCACCTCCAGCCCGGGGGCGTTGATGCCGTCGTCGTTGGTGATGAGAATGCGCAAGGTATCCGCCCCTTTGCCTGTCCAGGATCGTGTCTATCGCCGCGCCCGGCGCACGGCAAGCGCCCGCGCGTCAGTCGATCTGTGCCAGCAGGCGGCGCGCCTCCGCGTCCGGGGGGGTGAGCGTGCTGCGGTCCTCGCCCGGGAAGAAGCGGGCGCGCACCGCCGTCGGCATCGGGTTCGGCGTCAGCACGTGGACACGCGGCCCCGTCTTCACCGTCTCGGCCTGCCAGCTCTGCGCCAGGGCCGTCTGTGCGGCCTTGGTCGCGCCGTAGGCGCCGAAGAACTTCTCGCCCGCGTGGTCGTCCTCGAAGAAGAGAGCCGTGCCGCTGTCACCCAGAAGCGGGGTCACGAAGGGGATGAGCCGGCCCGTGGCGCTGACGTTGACCTCCACCGAGGTCAGCCAGGTCCGCTCGTCCAGGTGCCCGGCGGGGGTGAGCGGCGCGGCGTGCACGGCCGTGTGCGCCCAGAGATCGACCCGCCCCCAGCGGTCGTAGATCGAGCGGCAAAGCTGCGCCATCGCGTCGGCCTTGGTGATGTCCATGGGCGCCAGCGTGGCTGTGCCGCCCGCCGCCTTGATGCGGTCGTCGAGCTCTTCCAGCCCGCCGGTCGTGCGGGCCACGGCGACGACGTGATGCGTGGCGGCCAGTTCGAGGGCGAGTGCGGCGCCCAAGCCGCGCGAGGCGCCGGTCACCAGCGCGATTTTCGAGGGGCTCGTGTCATTCATGGCGGTGCCTTCCCATTATGCCGGCACCGAATCAAGAGCGATCGCTTGACTTTCGCAGTCCTGCGGCGAAAAAAGGCGACAGCCACAAGGATCATTCGGGAACGAGAGGACGCGACCCATGCGAGATACCGTACTCACCAAGGCCGCCATCGGCCACGACACCCTGCTGCAGCGGGCCGCCCTGGTGCTGGGCGGGTCGCTGTTCATCGCCGCGGCCGCGCAGGTCTCGGTGCCGTTCTACCCGGTGCCCATGACCCTGCAGACGCTGGCGGTGCTGATCGTGGGGCTGACCTTCGGGTCGCGGCTGGGGGCCGTGACGCTGCTGGCCTACCTGGCCGAGGGCGCCATGGGGCTGCCGGTCTTTGCCCACGGCATGAACGGCGCGGCCCTGACCGGCCCCACCGCCGGCTTCCTCTTCGGTTTCGTGGGCATGGCCTGGCTGGCCGGGCTGGCCGTGGAAAAGGGCCTGGCGCGCGGTGTGGTGACGACGGCGCTGTGCAGCGTGGTGATCTCGGCGCTGCTCTATCTGCCGGGGCTGGCCTGGCCCGCGGCGGTGATGGGCAAGACCCTGCCGGAACTCTGGGGCAGCTGGATGGCGCCCTTCCTGCTGGGCGATGCCATGAAGGCGGTGATCGCCGCCATGACGGTCTGGGGCGGTTGGCTGGCCCTGTCGTCGCGCAAGGGCTGACCGGCCCGTCAGCACGGACAAACGACGCCGTCCCCCCGGGGGCGGCGTTTTTCGTTTGAGGTGGCCCAGGGCGCCCTAGGCAGCGGGGTCCGGTGGCTCTTCGGCCTCGGCGTGCAGGCGGGCGAGCGCGGCTTCGCAAAGTCCCAGTTCCAGCCACTGGCAGCCCGCGCAGAGCCGCGCGAGAGCCCCGGGCGGCACATGGGCGCGCATCCGGGCCCGCGCCGCGCCCCATGTCAGCCGGTCGCCCGGACGCAGACCAAGCGCATCGGCATGCCGGGCGTCCAGCCCGTCGATCCTGGCCTGGCTCGCGCAGCCTTGTCCGCGCCGCTTGGGGCAGGGGGCGCAGATGTCGTCGGCCCGGGCCGTCACCGCGATCACCGTCTCCGCGCCGCCGGGCGCGCGCAGGGTCCTGTCCACGATCCGGGCCATGTTGGCCGTGAAGACATCGGAATAGCCCTTGCCGGCGAAGCCGAGCGCGCAGAGGAAATGGTGCGGGCGAAAGGACAGGCTGGGGCGCGTCATGACCCTGTGATGGGCCGGCCGTGCTTTCGCGTCAAGGTTCAGCCGGGAACCTTCAGGCGCAGCGTCTCGCCGTTGCGCATCAGCACGAGCGTGCCATCCTCGATCGCCACGACCCGACGCCAGCCGACGCTGTCGCCCAGCTGGACCCGTTCCACCCGGCCGCCGTGGCGGATCAGGGCCCTGGGGCGGTCTGCGCCGGTAAAGGTGCCGAGAAGGATCAGCCCGTGCGTCGGCAGGGCGCCTTGGCGGGTGGCCGCCTTGCGGGTTGTGTTGCTGGTGGGGGTTACGTCTGCCATGCCTGCATACCTTCTTGCGCCGCCCTTTCGGGGCGGTCCTTGCTGCGCGAAGGCGGCGCTTAGCAGGCAGGGGAAAGGCGGGAAAGCCACTGTTGCGGGCGTGAGCGGAGTTCCGCCGCACCGCGGCATGGCCGGGCAGGGCGGGAGCGCGCCGCGGCGCTACTCGGCCGCCTTCAGCTCGAAGCCCTTCTCGATCATGTCTGAGGGCGCGACCGGGTAATCGCCCGAGAAGCAGGCGTCGCAATACTGCGGGCAGTCCTCGTTGCGGCCCCGGGTTTCGCCCACGGCGCGATAAAGCCCGTCGAGCGAAATGAAGCGCAGCGAATCCACGGCCAGATGCGCGCGCATCTCCTCCTCCGACATGCTGGCGGCCAACAGCTTCTCGCGGTTGGGGGTGTCCACGCCGTAGAAGCAGGGCCAGGATGTCGGCGGCGAGGCGATGCGGAAATGCACCTCTTTCGCGCCGGCGTCCAGGATCATTTCCTTGATCTTGCGGCTGGTCGTGCCGCGTACCACGCTGTCGTCCACGAGAATCACGCGCTTGCCCTCGATCAGCGCGCGGTTGACGTTGAGCTTGAGCCGCACGCCCATGTTGCGGATCTGCTCGGTCGGCTCGATGAAGGTGCGGCCCATGTACTGGTTGCGCACGATCCCCATGGCATAGGGAATGCCCGACTGCTGCGAATAGCCGATGGCCGCCGGCGTGCCGGAATCGGGAACCGGGCAGACAAGGTCGGCCTCGACATGCGCCTCCTTGGCCAGCTCCACGCCGATCTGGCGGCGCGTCTCGTAGACGGAGCGGCCACCGATGATCGAATCGGGGCGCGAGAAATAGACATGCTCGAAGATGCAGAACCGCGACTTGCGGGGGCGGAAGGGGTAATGGCTTTCCACGCCCTCGGCGGTAATGACCACCATCTCGCCCGGGGCCACCTCGCGCACGAAGCTTGCCCCGATGATGTCCAGTGCGCAGGTCTCGGAGCTGAGAACCCAGCCCTCGCCCAATTGTCCCAGCACCAACGGCCGGACCCCGAGCGGATCGCGCACGCCGATGAGCTTGGTCCGGGTCATGGCCACGACCGAGAACGCGCCCTCGACCCGGCGCAGGGCGTCTTCCATCCGTTCGGGGATGTTGCGCTGCAGCGACCGGGCCATCAGATGGATGATGCATTCGCTGTCGGAGTTCGACTGGAAGATCGAGCCACGGTCGATCAGTTCCCGCCGCAGCGCGTCGGCGTTGGTGATGTTGCCGTTGTGCGCGATCGCCGCCCCGCCCATCGAGAACTCGCCGAAGAAAGGCTGAACGTCGCGGATCACCGCGCCCTTGGAGCCGGCGGTGGAATATCGCACGTGGCCGATGGCCAGCGGCCCCGGCAGTGTCTCCATCAGGCTCTGCCGGGTGAAGTTGTCACGGACATAGCCGAAGCGCCGGGCGCTGTTGAAGCCCTGCTCGGGGTCGTGGCTGACGATCCCGCCGGCCTCCTGGCCGCGGTGCTGCAGGGCGTGCAGGCCGAGCGCCACGAAGTTCGCGGCCTCGGACATGCCGATCACGCCGAAGACGCCGCATTCCTCGCGCAGCTTGTCGTCGGAGGCGTCCGGACAGGCCGCGTCGAAATCGAAGGGATGGGCAGGGGGCATCTGCTTGGACAAGGGGAGGCTCCGAATCCCGTTATCGCTGTCTCGTCCCTAGATAGGTGCTCAGGCCAGAGATGTCACGAAACTATCACATGAACCCTTTTCGCGACGCACGCGCCCCGGGGGGCGTGCCTCAGATCTCCTGGCCCGCGTCGCAGGCGCCGACGAGCTGTTCATACTGCTGGGTGATCCAGCCCAGGGCGCGTTCGGGATCGCCGTCCTGGATGCTTTCGGTCATCCGCGAGAAGACCCGGGCCGAGCGCGAGTCGTCGATCACCGCGATGTCCTGCGATGTCACGATGGTCTCGTAGACGAAATAGGCGATGGCCACCAGAAGGATGCCGCGCAGCACCCCGAACACGAAGCCCAGCCCCTGGTCGACCCCGCCGATGGCCGAACGCTGCACCAGAGAGGAAAACAGCGGCGTGATCAGCGAGGCCAGGATCAGCGCGGCGGCGAAGACGGCCGCGAAGGCGGTGATCATCGACAGTTCGCAGGAGTCGGCGATGAAGTCGCCCAGCACGGGCACTTCCTTGACCAGCGGTTCCACCTGCGGGGCGAAGATGAAGGCCAGCACACCCGCCGCCACCCAGCCGGCGATGGCCAGGGCCTCGCGCACGAAGCCGCGCGAATAGGCCAGGAGCGCCGAGACCACGATCACCAGCGCCACGACGCCGTCGATGATGGTGAAACCTTCCATATGCTCTGTCCCGTCCCGCGGCGCCTATCCGGCCCCGAATACCTCGCCCACGAAGGCGGTCAGGTCGCCCAAACGGTTGAGCGTCAGCCCGCCGTTGCCGCCGGGTTTGCCCCCCGACGGCACGATTGCCGTGGTGAAACCAAGTTTTCCGGCCTCTTTCAACCTGTTTTCTGTCTGGGCGGCGGGACGCAGCGCCCCCGAAAGGCTGATTTCGCCGAAAACCACCGTCTCGGGCGGCAGGGCCGAATCCTCCCGCGCACTCAGCAGGGCGGCGGCCGCGGCGAGGTCGGCGGCCGGCTCGGATATCTTCATGCCGCCCGCGACATTGAGGTAGACGTCGAGCCCCGCGAAGGGGATGCCGCAGCGCGCCTCGAGCACGGCCAGGATCATGGCCAGCCGCGCGCCGTCCCAGCCCACCACGGCGCGGCGGGGCTGGGCCAGCGGCGTGGGGGCCACCAGCGCCTGCAGTTCCACCAGAACGGGGCGCGTGCCCTCGATCCCGGCGTAGACGACCGAGCCGGGGGCGGGATCGCCGCGCCCCGACAGGAACAGCTCGGAGGGGTTGGTCACTTCCGCCAGGCCGCCGCCGGTCATCTCGAATACGCCGATCTCGTCGGCGGGGCCGAAGCGGTTCTTGACGCTGCGCAGGATGCGGAACTGGTGGCCGCGCTCGCCCTCGAAGTAGAGCACGGTATCGACCATGTGCTCGACCACCCGCGGCCCGGCGATCTGGCCCTCCTTGGTGACGTGGCCCACCATGATCACGCTCGCACCGCGCCGTTTCGCGAAGCTGGTCAACTCGTGCGCGGCCGCGCGCACCTGGGCCACGCTGCCCGGCGCGCTGTCCACCGTGTCGGCCCAGACGGTCTGGATCGAATCGATCACGACGAGGTCGGGGCGCTCGGCCTCCAGCGTGGTGAGGATATCGCGCAGCGCCGTGGCGGCGGCCAGTTGCACCGGCGCCTGTTCGAGCCCCAGCCGCTGCGCGCGCATGCGCACCTGGGCGCTGGCCTCCTCTCCGGAGACATAGAGGACCCTGAGCCCGGCCTGGGCGAAATGGGCCGCGGCCTGCAGCAGGAGGGTGGACTTGCCGATGCCCGGATCGCCCCCGACCAGCACGGCCGAGGCCGGCACCAGCCCGCCGCCCAGGACGCGGTCGAACTCGGCCACGCCGCAGGCGGTGCGCGGCGGCGGCATCTCGTGCGTCTTGAGATCCGTCAGCGGCAGGGCCGTGCCGCGGGCCGCGCCAAGCGCCTGCCGCCCGGGGCCCTGCGACAGCGGGGCCTCTTCGTGGATCGTGTTCCAGGCGCCGCAGGCGTCGCAGCGGCCCGACCACTTGGCATGGGTCGCGCCGCAGGCGGCGCAGGAATAGGTGCGGGTCTTGGCCATGGGGGCCTCTTGCCCCAAGGGAGCAGGGCGGTCAAACCCCTATTCCGCGGCCCGTGGCGGGATGTCCACCACCGTTCCGTCGGACTGGATCACCTGTTCGCGTCCCAGTTCGGGCAGCACCTCGTGCAGTTCCTCGCTCAGACGCTGCAACTGGCTGGCCGCAACGGCCTCTTCCAGTTCCACCTGCTGCGTCCAGTGCTTGAGTTCCCGGCTGATCCGCTTGGCCTGCTCCAGGCGGGCGTTGAAGGTGTCCACCTCCTGCTGCCGTTCGGTCAGGAAGGCGCGGGCGCGGGCGACCTTTTCGTCGGAATAGGTCTCGGCCAGTTCGCGGCTGATGTGCGACATCTGGGCGGCCACTTCCAGCAGGTCGGGTTCCAGCCCCTCCAGATCGGGGTGCGCGCGAAGGAAGGCCAGCCGTTCGCGCACGGAGTCGAATTCCGACGAAAGCTGGAACAGCCCCGCGCGGTCCCCGGCATGGGCGAGCGCATAGGCGCGGGCCACGTCCTGCATCCCGATGGTGAATCTGCGGTGCGAGGTCTCCAGCTGCATGATGCGCCAGTTCGCCGGCAGGTAGACGCAGAGCAGCGCTGCGAAGCCGGTCACCCCCGTCTGGACGATCCAGCCCGCCTCGATCGTCCGGCCGCCGTAGCCGGCCTGAAGCTCCAGCCACGGCCAGTGGCCGAGCGCGGCCAGCGCCGTCGCCGCGGCAAGACCCAGGGCCGTCAGAACAAGGGCGGCCAGCGCCAGCCGTTGCAGGACGGCATGGCCCACCCATGCGATGGATTTCAGAGTCTCTCCCATGATTCGCCCCCCGGCTCACGGAATCAGTATACCGCGAAAAACACCTGACCGGGCGTAAAGGTTCCCGCCGGGGCTGGCGCGGGTCGCGATGGCGGTCAGGCTCATTCCCCGGCGTCGGGCGGCGGGCGATCTTTACGTGATATTTCCGTGAGATACCCGATGGCGAGCGCGGCCAGCACGCAGCCGGTGAAAAGGTAGAGCCCCCAGGCCGTCTCGACCCGGGCGAGACCCACGCCCTTCGTGATCGTGATGTAGAGCGCGATCAGGAAGACATCCGCCATGGCCAGCTTGCCCAGAAGGTGAAGCGCGGGCAGGGCGCGGGCATCAAGAAGGCCGAAGTGCACCAGGGCCAGCCCGAGGGTCTTGAGATAGGGCGCGAAGAGGGCGAAGAAGCTGACGAGAAGAGCCAGGACCACATCGGTGCCCCAAAGGCTTTGCAGCCCGGAGACCACGCTGATTTCCGACAGACCGAACAGGGGCAGATCGATGCCCGCGCGCATGAGCGGCGCGAACCAGGCGACCGGGAAAAGGACGAGCAGGGCGAGGTTGGCGATCCTGAGCATGGCAGCGGTCATCACGGGCCGGTTCGTTATAGCAATTCGCGCCCGGTCCGGGACCCCTTCGGCCTAGCGCACCGCCGCGATCGGCCCCTCGGCACGGCCGTTGATGAACTGGTCGAGGTACGGATCGCCCGAGTCGTCCATCCGGTCCACCGGGCCTGTCCACTTGATGGCCCCGTCGTGCAGCATCGCGATCTGGTCGGCGATGGCGCGCACGCTGGTCATGTCGTGGGTGATGGTGATGGCCGTCGCGCCCATTTCCTCCACGATTTCGCGGATGAGGTCATTGATGACGCCCGACATGATCGGGTCCAGCCCGGTGGTGGGTTCATCGAAGAAGATGATCTCGGGGTCCGCCGCGATCGCCCGGGCGAGGCCCACGCGTTTCTGCATGCCGCCGGACAGTTCAGCGGGGAACTTGTCGGCGGCCTCTGCCGTCAGGCCGACGCGGCGCAGCTTCTCGATCGCAATCTCGCGCGCTTCGTCCTTGGGCCGCTTGAGTGAGCCGCGCAGCAGGCGGAAGGCCACGTTCTGCCACACGGGCAGCGAATCGAACAGGGCGCCGCCCTGGAACAGCATGCCGAAGCGCGCCAGGAAGGCGTCCCTGTCGCCTTTGGTCACATCCCGGCCGTCCAGCGTGATGGTGCCGGAATCGGGCTGGACCAGCCCGAGGATGCATTTGATCGCGACCGACTTGCCCGTGCCCGAGCCGCCGATGATGACCATCGAGGTGCCCGTCTCGACCCTCAGGTTCACCCCCCGCAGGACGCGGTTCGAACCGAAGGCCTTGTGAACGTCCGAAAGCTCGATCATGCGGAGAAGAACAGTTCGGTGAGAAGATAGTTGGCGGCCAAGATCAGTACGCTGCTGGCCACCACCGCCGCCTTCGTGGCCCGGCCCACGCCCTGTGCCCCGCGGCCTGAATGCATCCCGAAATAGCAACCCATCAGCGCCACGATGAACCCGAAGGCCGCGCCCTTGACCAGGCCCGAGATCACGTCCCAGGCCTCAAGGAAGTCGAGCGTGTTGTGCAGGTAGGTCCCCGCGCCGAAATCCAGCCGGCCCACGCCCACCAGAAAGCCCCCCATGATGCCGATCACGTCGCCCACGCCCACGAGCACCGGCACCGAGAGCGTGGCCGCCAGCACCCGCGGCAGGGTGAGGTACTTCATCGGGTTGGTCGAAAGCGTCACCAGCGCGTCGATCTGCTCGGTCACTTTCATGGTGCCCACCTCGGCGGCGATCGAGGAGGCCACCCGCGCCGCCACCATCAGCCCGCCCAGCACCGGGCCAAGCTCGCGCGTCAGCCCGATGGCCACGATGGAGGGCACCACCGTTTCAGCATTGAAGCGCGACCCGCCGGCGTAGATCTGCAGCGCCAGCGCGCCGCCCGTGAACAGCGCCGTCATCCCGACGACGGGCAGCGAGAGCCAGCCGATCTGCATGACCGCGTGGCCGAATTCACGCGCGTAGAAGGGCGGGCGGAACAGGTGGCTGACGGTTTCCAGCGCGAAAAGCGCGATGCGGCCCACGACGGCCAGCGCGGCCAGCACGTTGCGCCCGAGCAGGGCGAGCGGGTGCAAGAGCAGTCTCATCCGCCCCGGTATCGCCGCACGTACCGGTCGCCGAGCGCGGTCAGGATCTCGTAGCCGATGGTGCCGGCGTTGTCGGCCAGCGTGTCGATCGACTGATGCCGGCCCAGAAGCTCCAGCGAGTCAGGGTCCTCTTCCAGCGCGGAGATGTCGGCGACGATCAGGTCCATCGAGATGCGCCCGCGCATGGGGCAGCGGGTCTCGCCGGCGAAGAGATCGGTGCGCGGCCCCATCGCGCGGATCACGCCGTCGGCGTAGCCCGCGCTCACGGTGGCCAGGCGCATGGGCCGGTCGGCGGTGAAGTCGCAGCCGTAGCCCACCGTCTCGCCCGCGGCCAGGTTGCGGCACTGGATCACCGGCAGGTCCAGGGCCACGACCGGTCGGGCGTCCACGTAGGGCAGGCCGCCATAAAGGCCGATGCCGGGGCGGGTCATCTCGAAGTGGTAGTCGGGCCCCAGCAGGACGCCGCCGGTATTGGCCAGGCAGCGCGGGATCTCCAGCCCGGCGGTCATCTCGGCGAAGGCCGCCAGCTGGCGGGCGTTCATGTCATGGTCGGGCTCGTCGGCGCAGGCCAGGTGGCTCATGGCCAGCACCGGCGCCTGGGTGAGCGCGATCTCGCGTACGGCCGACCATTCGCCCGGCTCCATCCCCAGGCGATTCATCCCCGAATCGAGCTGGAGGCCGAAGGGATGTCCGGGCAGCGCCTCCACGTGCCGGATCATCTGGTCGATGGAGTTGATCATGGGCACCAGGCCGTTCTCGGCGATGAGCCGGGTATCGCCGGCCATGTGCCCCGAGAAGACGTGGATCGCCGGGCCGGGGCCGAGGATCTGGCGCAGCTCGGCGCCCTCTTCGGCCACGGCGACGAAAAAGCTGCGCGCCCCTTCGGCGGCCAGGGCGGGTGCCACTTGGCCCAGGCCGAGCCCGTAGGCGTCGGCCTTGACCACGGCGGCGGTTTCGGCGCGGGCCATCCCGGCCAGCGCCCGCCAGTTGCCGCGGATCGCGTCGAGGTCTATGGTCAGTGTGCCGGTTGCCATGGCCGGGGTTTTGACAGTCTGGCCGCGCGGGTCAAGCGAAAATGGCGCCGTCGCCGGGACCCGGGGAGGCTGCGGCGGTCAGCGCCTGCAGAAGATTTTCAAGCCCCCGAAATATGACGATTCTTTTAATGCCGCCCTGCAACCCTTCCGTGCTAGGATTTGTCCGGGACGGCAGCCTGGGAGGACGTCATGACGGAACCGAGATCCGAGGCCGGGGCCGGCCTGAAGGTGCTGGTGATCGAAGACGAGACCCTGCAGAGCATGGACCTGGAAATCATGCTGGAGGAGCTGGGCCACAAGATCGCCGGCGTGGCCCCCCATCGCGAGGGGGCGATGAAACTCATCGACCGGCTGGGCGGCGATATCGATTGTGTTCTGCTGGATTGCAAGCTGGGGGTGCGGTCCTCGCGCCCTGTCGCCGACCGACTGGCGCGGCGGCGCATTCCTTACGTGGTCATTTCGGGCCTGCCCGAGGGGGAGGTCCGCCGCCTGGGATACGCGGGCGCGCATGTCAGCAAGCCCTTCACCGCGCGGGAAGTGAACCGTGTGCTGCGCCGTGCCGCCGAAACGGCCGCCCCTGGTGACGTCTAGCCGGTCAAGCGGGGCGCGCTGGCCCGGGGCCACCAGATGATGAGCCCGGCGTGGGCCGCGGTGAGCAACAACACAGACAGGGGCGCGGCGGACAGGCTGGGCGTCGAACGCCATGCACCCGGGCGGCAGGTCCCCGCCACGCGCTGCCGAGAGAGCGCTAGAACCCTCCGTCGTCGCTGCCCTGCTGCCAGGGTTTGATAAGGTTGCCGAAGCGGGTGAACTTTCCCTCGAAGCTCAGTTCGACCGTGCCGATGGGGCCGTGGCGCTGCTTGCCGATCACGACCTCGGCCTTGCCGTGCAGGCGTTCCATCCGTTCCTGCCAGGCGGCCATTTCCTCGAGCTTGTCGTCGGAGGGTTTCTCGCGCTCGGCGTAGTACTCTTCGCGGAAGACGAACATCACCACATCGGCGTCCTGCTCGATCGAGCCCGATTCGCGCAGGTCCGAAAGCTGCGGCCGCTTGTCGTCGCGCGCCTCGACCTGGCGCGACAGCTGCGACAGCGCGACGACGGGGATGTCCAGTTCCTTGGCGATGGCCTTCAGTCCCTGGGTGATCTCGCTCACCTCGTTGACCCGCCCCTCGGTGCGGGCGGAGGCCGGGCGGACAAGTTGCAGGTAGTCCACGAACAGCACGTCCAGCCCGTGCGTGCGTTTGAGCCGCCGGGCCCGCGCCGCCAACTGGCTGATCGGCAGGGCGGGGGTGTCGTCGATGTAAAGCGGGCAGGATTCCAGTGTCTTGGCCGCCTCCACGAAGCGGCGGAATTCGCCCTCGGTCATGTCGCCTTTGCGGATCTGTTCCGAGGGCACCTCGGAGGCCTCCGACAGAACGCGCGCCGCCAACTGTTCGGCGCTCATCTCCAGGCTGTAGAAGCCGACGACGCCCCCCTCGACCGCGCCTTCGCTGCCGTCGGGCAGGGTGCCGCGGCGGTAGGCCTTGGCGATGTTGAAGGCGATGTTGGTGGCCAGCGATGTCTTGCCCATCGAGGGCCGGCCGGCAAGGATCAGAAGGTCGGACTTGTGCAGCCCGCCCAGCTTGCGGTCCATGTCCACAAGGCCCGTCGATACCCCGGCGAGCCCGCCGTCGCGCTGGTAGGCGGCATTGGCCACGTTCACCGCGTCGGTGACGGCCCGCAGGAACGACTGGAAGCCGCTTTCGCTCTGGCCCTGTTCGGACAGCTTGTAGAGCTTCTGCTCGGCCTCGACGATCTGGTCGCGCGGTTCGCTGTCGAGGTCCATCTTGGCGGCCTTGCCGGCGATGTCGTGGCCCAGCCCGATCAGCTCGCGCCGCACGGCGAGATCATAGATCATCTGCGCATAGTCACGCGCGGCGAAGGCACTGATCGCCGCACCGGCCAAGCGCGCCAGGTAGGCCGGGCCGCCCAGTTCCTTCAGGCCCTCGTCGTCCTCCAGGAAGGCCTTGAGCGTGACCGGCGAGGCCAGATTGCCCTTGGCAATGCGCGCGGCGGCCGTCTCGAAGATGCGGGCATGGACGGGGTCGTAGAAATGATGCGCCCCGATCAGGTTGGCCACCCGGTCGTAGATGTCGTTGTTGGTCAGGATCGCGCCCAGGAGCTGCTGCTCGGCCTCGATCGAATGCGGCATGCTGTCGGCGTTGTCCACCTCGGCGCCGGTGGCGTTGAAGCTCGCGACCTCGTTCATCGGTATCCCCCGCTCTGATGGGGTTTCGTCTTAGAGACGTCGTGCCGCGACAGGCAAACTGTATATCTCTGTGGATAAGCTGTGTATCGCGGATCTCGCGATATATTGCCCTTATTCGGGCGGCTGCGTCAACATCTGGGGTCAGCGCGGCCCGGGCGTGGCCCCTGCGCCGCAGCCGCGAAAAATTTCACGGCCGGCGGCGGGCCGAACGGGGCGGCGACTCAGCCGCGGGCGTCCTGCCAGCCGCGGGGGTCGCGCAGGAAGGTCTCGACCGCGTCCAGCGTCGCCCGGTCGAAGGCTCCCTGGGCCCGCGCCTCGGCCAGCACGTCCCACCAGGTGCACAGGTGATGCAGGGTGATGCCGTGCGCGCCCAGGGTGGTCTCGGTCTCGGGAAAGATGCCGTAATAGAAGATGACGGCGGTATGCGCGCAATGTGCGCCGGTTTCGCGGATCGCGTCCACGAAGCCGAGCTTGGAGCCGCCATCCGTTGTCAGATCCTCGACCAGAAGCACCCGGTCGCCGTCGCCCATGACGCCTTCGATGCGCGCGTTCCGCCCGTAGCCCTTGGGTTTCTTGCGCACGTAGGTCATGGGCAGCCCCATCCGCTCGGCCACAAGCGCGGCGAAGGGGATGCCCGCGGTTTCGCCCCCGGCGACGCCGTCGAAGGCCTCGAAGCCCGCCTGGCGCATCACCGTGACCGTCAGGAAGTCCATCAGCGTGGCGCGGATGCGCGGGTAGCTGATGAGCCGGCGGCAATCGATGTAGGTCGGGCTGGGCTTCCCCGAGGCCAGGGTGAAAGGCGCGTCGGGGCTGAAGTGGACTGCCTGCACCTCCAGCAGCATGCGGGCGGTGAGGCGGGCGATCTCGGCGGGATCGGTATGGGCGGCGGGAATCATCTTGGCTCCTTCGTCTGTCCGGTGGCCGCGCGGGTCATCGCGCCACGGCCCAGTGCAGGGCGAAGCCGGGGTCGAAGACCGTGACCGGACCATCCCCGGTGGCGATCTTGTCCGCGGCGGGCAGGGCCGTCTCGTGACGCGTGAGGGTGATCGTGTCGCTGTTCTCGGGCAGGCCGTAGAACGCCGGGCCGTGCCGCGAGGTGAAGCCCTCCAGCCGGTCCAGCGCCCCTTCCTCTTCGAAGACATGGGCGAGGATGGACAGCGCATTGGGCGCGGTGAAACAGCCGGCACAGCCGCAGGCGGTTTCCTTGTTGCCGTCGGTGTGCGGCGCGCTGTCGGTGCCAAGGAAGAAGCGCGCATCGCCCGAGGTGGCCGCTCGCCGCAGGGCCTGTCGATGTGACTCGCGCTTGGCGACGGGCAAGCAATAGTAATGCGGCCGGATGCCGCCGACCAGCAGGTGATTGCGGTTGATCACAAGGTGATGCGCGGTGATCGTGCCCGCCAGCCCCGCCTGTGCCGACATGACGTAATCCACCCCGTCGGCCGTCGTGACATGCTCCAGCACGACGCGCAGGCCGGGCACCGCGCGGCGCAGCGGATCAAGGACCCGGTCGATGAAAACCGCCTCGCGGTCGAAGATGTCGACATCCGGGTCCGTGACCTCGCCGTGCACGCACAGTGGCACGCCGGCCTCGGCCATGGCCTCCAGCACGCCGCGCACACGGTTCACGTCGCGCACGCCCGAGGCGGAATTGGTCGTGGCCCCCGCGGGGTACAGCTTCACCGCCGTCACCAGCCCGCTTGCATGAGCTGCGACGACGTCGTCGGGGTCGGTCTCCTCGGTCAGGTAGAGGGTCATGAGCGGTTCGAAGGTGCTGTCGGCGGGAAGCGCCGCCATGATCCGCGCGCGGTAGGCTGCCGCATCGGCGCCGGTGACGACGGGGGGCAACAAGTTGGGCATGATGATCGCGCGGCCGAAATCGCGGGCCGTTTCGGGCAGCACTGCGCGCAGAACCGCGCCGTCGCGCAGGTGCAGGTGCCAGTCGTCGGGGCGTGTGAGCGTCAGGGTACGAGTCATGGCCGGCGCTTTACACAATCCCGCACAATGGCGCCAGCGCGCAGACCGGCCTTCAGTCGAATTCCCGCTCGGGCATCTTCAGGCCCTGTTCCGCGCCTGCCTCGAAGGCCGCGCGCATCGCCCGGCGGAAACGCGGGCCGGGACGTTGGCGCATCACGTACTGTGCGAGAAGGGCCACGAAATACGTACGTTCGTCGCGCTCCAGCCGGGCCAGGACCTGCTTGAGGTACGGCACGTCGTCGCGCCGCGCGCGGAAGAGGCGCGCCAGGCTCAGCCGGGTCAGCTTCCCGGCGCTGGCCTGGGCCAGGATGCGCTGCAGCATGTTCGTGCGCCACAGTCCCTGCTCCATCCGCGGGCCGAAGTGACGCATGCGGAATTTCGTGACGTTGTCGCGGGTGAAGAGCGCCGCGTGCATCGCGTCGAGCTCCACCTCCGGGTCGTAGAGGATGAAGGCGCGCGCGGCCGCGTCCAGCATGTCCGGCGCGTAGCCGTAACGGTCGTCGAAGGCGGTGCGCCGCATGTGCAGGAACCGGTCGTCCCATTCCGCCACGCGCGGGTCCAGTGTGGCCTGCGGCCGGACCGCCACCACCTGTGCCGCCGGGGCCGCGACCGAGAAGGCCGCCGCGGCGTAGCCGCCCGCGCCCGCGCCGTAGAAGACGACCTGGTCGAAATCTTCGAAGAAGCCGTCGTCGATCAGCCGGTCGAAGAATCCGTAGACCCGCGGGTCACGGAACCAGGTGTCGCCATCGCTTACCAGAGCCAGGTGCGACCAGCCCAGCGCCTTGGCCATGCTCCAGCCCACGGGCTGGCCGTTGCCCGACAGCTGGTTGACCTGTTGGAACGATTCGAAGGTGACCAGCAGCACGGGCTTGTCCTCGTAGAAGGCGGCGGTATGTGCCGCGCCAAGGCGCTCGACGTAACCCGCGTCGCCGATCAGGCTGTCGAGCCGGTCCACCCACTCCGACCAGTCTAGTCCCGAAAGGGACGCGTCGAATAGCTTGGGACTGTCCTGCATGCCACCCGTTCCTCAAAGCGTGCCGGCCGGTTTCCCGCGGCCTGTTTGGAAAAAAGGAGGTACGCGGCAATCTGGGCAAAAGTTTGGAAAATCCAAGAGGTTTCTGGACCGTTCGGAGGGGCGCGCGGCCGTGCGGGCCTTGACGCGGCGGATAGGCGCATGCACTTGATCCAGACAGCAAGAGGCGAGGCGCGATGACCGAACCGGCGTCCATCGACGAGGTGCAGAGCCTTCTGGGGCGGCAGGACTATGTCTGCGGCCGCAGCCTGGGCACCGTGGCCTACCTGGCGCTCACGCTGGGCAAGCCGCTTTTCCTGGAAGGCGAGGCCGGGGTGGGCAAGACGGAGATCGCCAAGGCGCTCGCGGCCGCGCTGGACCGCCGGCTGATCCGGTTGCAGTGCTATGAGGGGCTGGATGCCGCCTCGGCGGTCTACGAATGGAACTTTGCCGAACAGATGATCGCGATCCGCGCCGCCGAGGCCGCGGGCGGGGTCGATCGCGATCACCTCAAGGACGAGTTGTTCACCGAGGACTACCTGATCGAGCGCCCGCTGCTGCAGGCGATGCGCCCGCAGCCCGAGGGCCCGCCGGTGCTGCTGATCGACGAACTCGACCGCACCGACGAGCCATTCGAGGCCTTCCTGCTGGAGGCGCTGTCGGACTTTCAGGTCACCATCCCCGAACTGGGCACGATCCGCGCGCCCGCGCCGCCCGTCGTCATCGTCACCTCCAACCGCACGCGCGAGGTGCACGACGCGCTCAAGCGCCGCTGCCTTTACCACTGGGTGGACTACCCCGATTTCGAGCGCGAGATCGCGATCCTGCAGGCCCGCGCGCCCGAAGCGGCCGAAAGGCTGAGCCGCGAGGTCGTGGCCTTCGTGCAGCGCCTGCGCACCGAGGATCTGTTCAAGAAGCCCGGCGTGGCCGAGACGATCGATTGGGCCAAGTGTCTGCTGGCGCTCGACGTTGTCGCGCTCAGCCCCGAGGTGATCTCGGATACCCTGGGCGCGCTGCTGAAATACCAGGACGACATCCAGCGGCTGGAACGCTCGGAGGTCAAGCGCCTGCTAGACGAGACCAGCGCGGGGCCGGAGCCGGCATGATCGGTCCTGCAAAGCGCAGCACGCCACGGGGGCAGGTGCGGCGCCTGCTTGGATGCCATGCCTGACGCCGCGCCGCCCGACCTGCCCGCGCATCCCCGGCTTACCCACAACATCACCCATTTCGCCCGGGCCCTGCGCGCCGCCGGGGTGCCCGTGGGCACCGGCCGGATCATCGATGCCGTGCGCGCGGTGGAGGCGGCCGGTTTCACCTGCCGGGCCGATTTCTTCTATACCCTGCGCGCCTGCCTGATCACCCGGCCCGAACATCGCGCCGTCTTTGCCCAGGTCTTCCGGCTGTTCTGGCGGGATCCGCGCTACATGGAGCACATGATGGCCATGATGCTGCCGGCCCTGCGCGGGGTGCAGGACGAGCGCGCCGCGCAGGCGGCCGAAAAGCGCGCCGGCGAGGCGCTGGTTCACGGCGCCGAACCCGAAATGCCCGAGCGGGACGGTGCGGACCCCGGCGAGACCGAGATCGAGATCGACGCCTCGGCCACGATGTCCGGGCAGGAGCGGCTCAAGACACTGGATTTCGAACAGATGAGCAGCGCCGAGATCGCGGCGGCCAAGCGCATGCTGGCCCGGCTCAGCCTGCCGGTGAAACCCCTGGCCTCGCGCCGCGGCAAGCCCGCCCCCCGGGGCCGGATCGACACGCGCCGCACCCTGCGCGCCGCCATGCGGCGGGGCGGCGAGATGCGCCGCCTGCACCTGCAATCACCGCGCCAGCGCTGGCCCAATCTGGTCGTGCTTTGCGACATTTCCGGTTCCATGAGCCAATACAGCCGCATGGTTTTGCACTTTGTCCATGCCGTGGCCAATCACAAGGGGGCCGGGTGGTCCAGGGTCCATGCATTCACCTTCGGCACAAGATTGACCAACATCACCCGGCATCTGCGCGGGCGCGATGTCGACCAGGCGCTGGCCGCCGCCGGCGCCGAGGCCCAGGACTGGGAAGGCGGCACCCGCATCGGCGATTGCCTGCATGCCTTCAATCGCGACTGGTCGCGGCGGGTGATGGGGCCGGGGGCGGTCGTCCTGCTGATCACCGACGGGCTGGACCGCGGGACCCCGAAGGATCTGGCGCGCGAGATGGAAAGGCTGCGCCTGTCGGCGCGCCGCCTCGTCTGGATCAACCCGCTCTTGCGCTGGCAGGGTTTTGCACCGCGGGCGACAGGGATCCGGGCGATGCTGCCGCATGTGGATGTCTTTCGCGCCGGGCATTCCATCGCCACGCTGGAGGATCTGGCCGCCGCCATCGCCCGCCCCGACGACACCGGCGAGAAGGCGCAGATGATGGCGGCCCTGCGCGCCGATCCCTGACCATACCGGAACATGCGGCGAAGGCCGGCGTTTGCCCCTCGACGAAGAGGAGGCCCGGACAATGACGAAAGCCATCTTTCACACGACGACCGCCGTGGCCCTGGTCCTGGGACTGGCGGCCCCGGCGCCGCTGCCGGCACAGGGCGATGATCAGGCGAACGTGCCGCTTTGCAACCAGGCCGCGGCCTTTCCCTGCCTTCATGGTGCGACCGGGCAGGTCGTGCGGTCACAATCCCAACTGATGGAGCTGGGTGGCGCCAACAGCCGTCTTGGCGCCGGGAACCGCAACGCCACCACCGCCCCGCAGGACCAAGGCGCTTCGCAACAGGCCCAAGAGCGGTTGGAAGAATTGCAGCGACAGGCCGACCAGGCACGGGAGCAGGCCCAGGAACGCGCCGAAAAGGCGCGCCAGCAGGCCCAGGAACGTGCCGAGAAGGCGCGCCAGCAAGCGCAAGAGCGCGCCGAACAGCGCCAGCAGCCGGCCTCGGAAGGGGACCAGCGGGCGCAGGAGCGGGCGGAACAGGCCCGGGAGCGCGCGCAGGAGCGGGCGGAAAAGCTGGAAGAAGCCCGCGAAAAGGCGCAGGAGCGGGCGGAACAGGCCCGCGAGCAGGCGCAGGAACGTGCCGAACAGGCCCGCGAGCAGGCGCAGCAACCCGCCTCGGAAGAGGACCAGCGGGCGCAGGAGCGGGCTGAAGAGGCGCGAGAGCGGGCTCAAGAACGCGCCGAGAAGGCGCGGGAGCAGGCCCGGGAGCGCGCCGAGAGGGCACGCCAGCAAGCCCGGGAACAAGCCGAACGGGCACGTCAGGATCCCGGCAATCTTGAGGCCGTGCAGGGCGGCGAGGTAGTCGACCAGCGGCGCCGGGTCATCACCGAAGAAGAGGCCCGGTCCTCTGCCGAAGCCTTCAAGAAACCCGCGAGCGACATCCAGCGCCAGAAGCAGGAGGGTCGTCCCCGGGCGCGCGCCGAGGACGACGACGACAACGCGTTGCTCAAGGCCCTGGGCACGGCCGCCGCGGCCGGGCTCGGCGCCTATGCGATCGGCGAGCTTCTGGACGGCGGCCGCGTGGTGGCCAACACCGGCGAACGCGTCGTCGTCGAGGAGGGCGGCCGTTACCGCGTCATCAAGGATGACGACACGCTGCTGCGCCGTCCCGGTGCCGAGGTCGAGACCGAAACCTATGCCGACGGCTCCACCCGTACGGTGGTGACCGCGCAGGACGGGACCAAGACGGTCACCATCCGCTCCCGTACGGGGCGGGTCCTGCGCCGCGTGCGCATCCTGGAAGACGACCGTCGCGTGGTGCTGTTCGACGATACGCGTGCGCATGCCGAGGTCGATGTGGACGCCCTGCCGGAACCGGAGCCGCGCGAATACGATTACACGGCCGCCGACGCGGAAGAGGCGCTGCGCCAGGCCCTGCTGGCGGCGCGGGAAGGCGCCCCGCAGCGGGACTTTTCGCTCAACCAGATCCGTTACATCGACGCGGTGCGCAAGCAGGTGCCCGTCATCACGCTGGACGCGGTGAACTTCCGCACCAACTCGGCGGTGATTCGCCCGCGCGAAGCCGAGGATCTGGCCGCCCTGGGCCGGGCGATGCGCGACACGATCCAGCGGAACCCGGGCAGCGTATTCCTGGTGGAAGGCCACACCGACACCGTCGGTCCCGCGGCCTATAACCTTGCCCTTTCGGACCGGCGCGCCGAATCGGTGGCGCTGGCGCTGAGCGAATACTTCGACGTGCCGCCGGCCAACATGATCGTTCAGGGCTATGGCGAATCCGACCTCAAGGTCGAGCGCGCCGGCGATATCCGCGCCAACCGCCGGGCGGCGGTGCGCAACATCACGCCGCTGCTGGAAGGCGGCGCAGGCTGACCGGCGCGCCTGTCCCGGTGGCCGGGCCGTCCCGTAGAGTCAGGCGCGGCGACGCCCGGTTCTTCGTCGCGGTGGCCTCCCAGCCGTGCGCGAAAACGCGCGGGGGCAGGTCCAGCGCGCGAAAGTTTTCCGTTTGTGCCGCTTTGCCACCCATTCCATAGTGCGCGGAGGGAGGCAGAGGATGGACCGTTTCGACGACATACCCGAAACCGCGCTCGCCTGGCACCGCGAGGGCAAGGGGGCCGCGCTGGCCACCGTGGTGCAGACCTGGGGCAGCGCCCCGCGCCGGGTGGGCAGTCAACTGGCCATCTCCGGGGAGGCGGAGATCGCCGGCTCGGTCTCGGGCGGCTGCGTCGAGGGTGCGGTCGTGGCCGAGGCCCTGGACACCATCGAGGAGGGCGCCCCCCAGATGCTGGAATTCGGCGTCTCCGACGCGGATGCCTTCGCCGTGGGGCTTGCCTGCGGCGGGACGATCAAAGTGCTGGTGGAGCCGGTGGGCAGCGTCCTGCCCGAGCAGGTGTTGGCCGACCTGGTCGCGGCCCGCGCATCGCGCGAGCCGGTGGCCTATGTCACGGGCATGAAGGTCGCGCGGCGGGTCGAGCGCATGGGCCATGCCGAACGCTTCCGCATGGACCGCTCGGGTTTCGAGGCGGACGGCGAGACCTTCGTGAACATCCACAACCCGCCGCTGCGGCTGATCGTTGTGGGCGCGGTGCATATCGCGCAGGCGCTGCTGCCCATGGCGCGCATCGCCGGCTACGATCCGGTGCTCGTCGACCCTCGCGAGACCTTCGGCTCGGCCGATCGCTTCCCGGGCGAGACGATCCTGCACGACTGGCCCGACGAGGCGATCGCGCGCTACGGGCTGGACATGCGCACCGCGCTGGTGCTGCTTACCCATGACCCCAAGCTCGACGATCCGGCGCTGGAACTGGCGCTCGGGTCGAATGTCTTCTACATCGGCGCGCTGGGGTCCACCCGCACCCATGCCAAGCGCGTGGCGCGCATGCAGGAACGGGGCTGGTCCGAGGCGCAGATCGACCGCATCCACGGCCCCGTGGGCCTGGACATCGGCGCGGCCGGCCCCGCCGAGATCGCCGTTGCGATCCTGGCCGAGATGACCCGCGTGCTGAGGCAGGGGGCATGAAATTCGGCCCCGTCCCGGTGGATGCGGCCGAGGGCGCCCTGCTGGCGCATTCGCTCAGGCTGGCCGAGGGCAAGCTGCGCAAGGGGCTGCGGCTGGGGCCGGATCACCTGGCGCAGTTGCGCGCCGCCGGCATAGACGAGGTGACGGTGGCCCGGCTGGAGCCCGGCGACCTGCACGAGGACGATGCCGCCGCACGGCTCGCGCAGTCTCTGGCCGGGGAGGCGGCACACGTCCGGCTGACCGAGCCCTTCACCGGGCGCGTGAACCTTGTTGCCGAGCGCCCCGGGGTGGTGCGGCTGGACGCGGCGCGCATCCACGCCGCCAACGCGGTTGACCCGATGATCACCGTTGCGACGGTCCCCGATGGCCGGCAAATGGCCACGGGGGGCATGATCGCGACGGTCAAGATCATCGCCTACGGCGTTCGGGCGGCAAAGCTGGACCGCGCCGCCGCGGCCGGGCAGGGGGCGGCCGGGCTTGCCACCCCGGTTCTGGGCAGCGCCAGCCTGATCGTCACCGATATCCCCGGCGGCCCCGGCGAGAAGGGCACGCAGGCCATCGCGGATCGTTTGACCGCGCTGGAGATGACGCTGGCCGAAACCATCCGCTGCCCGCACGAGGAACCGGCCCTGGCCCGCGCCATCGCCGCCGCGCCCGGCGATGTGGTGTTGATCCTGACCGGCTCGGCCACCTCCGATCCGCGGGACACCGCGCCCGCGGCGCTGCAGCGCGCCGGCGGGCACCTGGAACGCTTCGGCATGCCCGTCGATCCGGGCAACCTCTTGTTTTTGGGCGACCTTCACGGCCGCCCGGTGATCGGCCTGCCGGGCAGTGCGCGTTCGCCCGTGCTGCACGGGGTGGACTGGGTGCTGGCGCGCGTGGCCTGCGGCCTGCCCGTCACATCGGCGGATATCGCGGGCATGGGCGTGGGCGGGCTGCTCAAGGAGATCCCCACGCGCCCGCAGCCACGCGCCGCCCGCCGCACCGAGAGTTGATGAAAAACCGGGTTCTCAAGGGCCCGGCGGCGTGCTTAACTTCCGTCAGCGAATGACATAGCCAACTTGGGAGGAGCCGATGCCACAGGTCAGCATGACCGTGAATGGCAAGCCTGCGTCGGGCGAGGTCGAGGGCCGCACGCTGCTTGTCGAATTCCTGCGCGAGAACCTGGGCCTGACCGGCACGCACGTGGGCTGCGATACCAGCCAGTGCGGCGCCTGCGTGGTGCATGTGGACGGCCAGGACGTGAAAGCCTGCACGATGTTCGCCGCCGAGGCCGAGGGCGCCGAGGTGACCACCATCGAAGGACTGGCCGAGGCCGACGGCACCCTGCATCCCCTTCAGCAGGCGTTCCAGGATCACCACGGGCTTCAGTGCGGCTTCTGCACGCCGGGCATGGTGATGACCGGGGTTGCCCTGCTTGACCGGAATCCCACACCCAGCGAGGCCGAGATCCGCGACTACCTGGAGGGCAACATCTGCCGCTGCACCGGGTATCACAACATCGTCAAGGCGATCATGGCCGCCAGCGGCCAGGACGTCAGCAAGATCGCAGCCGAATAAGGCACGCGGCGCGGTCCGCCGGACCATTCGACAGGGAGGAGTTCGCAATGCCCAAGGACAGCGGCATCGGCGCCAGCAGTAAGCGGCGCGAGGATGTCCGGTTCCTCACCGGAACCGGGAATTACACCGACGACATCAATCTCAACGGCCAGGCCTATGTGCACTTCCTGCGATCGGACGTGGCGCACGGGCGGCTGACCTCCGTCGACACTTCGGCGGCCGAGGCGATGCCCGGCGTTCTGCGCGTCTTCACCGGCGCCGATTTCGCCCAGGTGGGGGGGCTGCCCTGCGGCTGGCAGGTCACCGACCGGCACGGCCAGCCCATGCAGGAGCCCGCCCACCCCGTGCTGGCGCAGGACAAGGTGCGCCATGTGGGCGACCCGATCGCCGCCGTGGTCGCCGAGACGCGCGAGCAGGCCCGCGACGCCGCCGAGGCCATCGTGCCCGAGATCGAGGATCTGCCGGCGGTCGTGGACATGAAGGCGGCGCTGGAAGAGGGCGCGCCCAAGGTCCACGACGATCTGGACAGCAACCTGTGCTACGACTGGGGGTTCGTGGAGGAAAACCGCGATGCGGTGGCCGAGGCCATCGAGACGGCCGCGCATGTCACGCGGCTGGAGCTGGTCAATAACCGGCTGGTGGCCAACGCCATGGAGCCGCGGGTGGCCGTGGGCGACTACAGCCGCGCCACGGGCGAGTCGACGCTCTACACCACCTCGCAGAACCCGCACGTCATCCGCCTCCTGATGGGCGCATTCGTGCTTGGGATCCCCGAACACAAGCTGCGGGTCGTCTCGCCCGATGTGGGCGGCGGCTTCGGCTCCAAGATCTTCCACTACGCCGAGGAAGCCTTCTGTACCTTTGCGGCCAAGGCGCTCAACCGGCCCGTGAAGTGGACCGCCACGCGGGCCGAGGCCTTCTTGTCCGACGCGCAGGGCCGCGACCATGTCACCACGATCGAACTGGCGCTCGACGCCGACAACAACTTCACCGCCATCCGCACCGAAACCCATGCCAACATGGGCGCCTATCTGTCGACCTTCGCGCCCTCGGTGCCCACCTGGCTGCACGGCACGCTGATGGCGGGCAATTACCGCACGCCGCTCATCTACGTGAACGTGAAGGCCGTGTTCACGAACACGGTGCCGGTGGACGCCTACCGCGGCGCGGGCCGGCCCGAGGCGACCTATCAATTGGAACGCGTGATCGACAAGGCCGCTCGGGAACTGGGCGTCGACCCCATCGCGCTGCGCCGGCAGAACTTCGTCACCGAATTTCCCTACGAGACGCCCGTGGCGGTGGCCTATGACACAGGCGATTACAACGCCACCATGGACAAGCTGGAAGAGATCGCGGATTTCGACGGCTTTGCGGCACGCCGTGCCGAGAGCGAGGCAAAAGGACTGCTGCGCGGGCGCGGCGTGAACTGCTACATCGAGGCCTGCGGCATCGCGCCCTCGAACCTCGTCGGCCAGCTCGGCGCACGCGCCGGCCTGTACGAATCGGCCACCGTCCGGGTGAACGCCACCGGCGGGATCACCGTGATGACCGGCAGCCACAGCCACGGGCAGGGGCACGAGACCTCTTTCGCGCAGGTGGTGGCGGACATGATCGGCATCGATGCCGACATGGTCGAGATCGAGCACGGCGACACCGCCAACACGCCGATGGGCATGGGCACCTACGGCTCGCGCTCTATCGCCGTGGGTGGCAGCGCCATGGTCCGGGCCGCGGAGAAGGTCATCGCCAAGGCCAAGAAGATCGCCGCCCACCTGATGGAGGCCAGCGAGGACGATATCGAGCTCAAGGACGGCCAGTTCAGCGTGGCCGGCACCGACAAATCGGTCGCCTGGGGGGATGTGACGCTGGCGGCCTACGTGCCGCACAACTATCCCCTGGACGAGATCGAGCCCGGTCTAGAGGAAACCGCGTTCTACGACCCGGCCAATTTCACCTACCCTGCCGGGGCCTATGCCTGCGAGGTGGAGGTGGATCCCGAAACCGGCAAGGTCACGATCGACCGCTTCGCCGCCACGGACGATTTCGGCAACGTCATCAACCCGATGATCGTCTCGGGCCAGGTGCACGGCGGGCTGGCGCAGGGAATCGGCCAGGCGCTTCTGGAAAACACCGTCTACGACGAGTCGGGCCAGCTTCTTTCGGCCAGCTACATGGACTACGCCATGCCGCGGGCCGACGACATGCCGTTCTTCGCCGTCGATCACTCCTGCCAGACGCCCTGCACCCACAATCCCCTGGGCGTGAAGGGCTGTGGCGAGGCCGGTGCCATCGGCAGCCCGCCCACGGTGGTCAATGCCGTGGTGGACGCGCTGCAGCGCGGCGGCCACGATGTCACCCATATCGACATGCCCCTCACGCCCGCGCGGGTGTGGCAGGCCATGCAAGGTTAAGGAGACCGACGCCATGTATGCATTCGACTTCGAGCGCCCCACGACGATCGACGCCGCGGTGAAGGCCCTGCAATCGGAAGAGGCGCAGGCCCTTGGCGGGGGGCAGACCCTGATCCCCACCCTCAAGCAGCGGCTGGCCATGCCCGCCACGCTGGTGAGCCTCACCGCCATCAAGGAGATGCAGGGCATCTGCGAGGATGATCAGGGCCGGCTGTGCATCGGCGGGGCCACCACCCATGCGCAGGTGGCCCGCGAGGCGGCGGGCCGCTACCCGGCACTGGCCGATCTGGCCGCCAACGTGGGCGACCCGGCGGTGCGCAACCGCGGCACCATCGGCGGCAGCCTGGCCAACAACGACCCCTCGGCCTGCTATCCGGCCGCGGCGCTGGCGTCGGGCGCGACGATCGTGACCAACGACCGCGAGATCGCCGCGGACGACTACTTCCAGGGCATGTTCACCACCGCCCTGGAGGAGGGCGAGATCATCATCGAGGTCCGCTTCCCCGTGCCGCAAGCGGCGGCCTACGCCAAGTTCGAGCAGCCCGCCTCCCGCTTCGCGCTGGTTGGGGCCTTCGTGGCGCGGTTCGATGACGGCGTGCGCGTGGCCATCACCGGTGCCTCCGAGGAGGGCGTCTTCCGCTGGTCCGTGGCCGAGGACGCGCTCACCGCGGACTTCTCGGCCGGCGCGCTGGAGGGGCTGCGGTTGTCGGGCGAGGGGATGATCTCGGACCTGCACGGTTCGGGCGATTACCGCGCGCATCTTGCCGGCGTCATGACCAGGCGCGCCGCCGCCGCGGGCGGCTGAAACGTCCGCGTCGGTGTGCGCCCGGGGCGCGCACGCACGATCTCTCGTCGTCCGCCTCTGGCGTCCCCTTGGGGACGCCAGGGAAGGGATGTGGTGTTACCCGGCGGCCTCTCGGGCCAGGGCCACCAGTTTTTCCAGTGCCGCCGCCAGCGCGTCGTCCTCCACGGTGAGGGCGACGCGCAGGTGGCCCGCCGCGGCCTGGCCGAAGCTTTCGCCGGGCATGACGGCCACGTGGTGGGTATCAAGGAGCATGTTGGCGAAGTGCTCCCCGCTGAGGCCCGTGGCGCGGATATCCAGCATCACGTACATGGCCCCGTCGGCCGGGATGGCGCGCACGGCGCTCTGTCCCTCAAGCAGGTTCAATGCCAGATCGCGCCGGCGCCGGAAGGGGGCGGCGATCTTTTCCTCGAAGTCGGCGCCGAGGTCCAGGGCATAGCAGGCGGCCTCCTGGATGAAGGCCGCCACGCCATAGGTGGTATGGGTGGCCAGGTTGCCCATGTGGGCGATCGCCTCCTCCGGGCCGACGACCCAGCCGATGCGGCTGCCGGTCATGGCATGGCTTTTCGACATCGAACCCACCACCAGCGTGCGGTCGGCCATGTCGGGCAGGGCGCGCGGGCTGACGTGGGCCCCTTGCCAGACCTGGGTGTCGTAGACCTCGTCGGAGATAAGCCAGAGATCGTTGTCGCGCGCGACCTGCGCGATGCCCTCCAGCGTGTCGCGGGTATAGACGACGCCGGTGGGATTGTTCGGCGTGTTGACCAGCAGGCTGGCGGCGCCATCGGCCTGCGCCGCGATCTCGGCCGGGTCGGGCTGGAAGTTGCGCTCGGGCCGGGCGCGGATGGCCACGGGCTCGGCGCCGACGGCGCGGATCGTGCCGGGGTAGGTGGCGTAATAGGGATCGATGTAGAGCGCGCGGTCGCCTTCGTCGCAGGCGGCATGATGCGTGGCAAAGAGCCCCGCCTGCCCGCCGGGGACGACCAGCACGTTGTCCGGCCCCGTCGGCACGCCGGTGCGGGCGCTCACCCGTTCGGCCACGCGGCTGCGCAGCGAGAAATGACCGTTGAACATCGAATAGCCCGTGTACCCTTCCATCGCCGCGCGGTGCATGGCGTCGAGGATCACGGGATCGGTGCGCACGTCATGTTCGCCGATGGTCAGCTCGGTCACCTCGGTGCCGCCCGCCTTCATCGCCCGGGCGCGGTAGAACACGTCCCACCCGTCCGATCCGCCGCCCGTCAGTCCCGTGATGCGCTTCGCCAGCTTCATCTGCCACCTGTTCGATTGAGGATTGCGTGTTGGCGGGCAGATGGCCCGGGCGCCGCGGGCGTGTCAAGCAGGTCGTGGCGTCTTGCCAAGCGCGCGCGAGGCGGGTAGGCATATGCCATGGTGGCCCGGATTTGCACCCCCTGCTGCATTATCGGCTGAGAGATCTCAGGCGGGCCGGTCTTCTGTTTCACTCCTGATCCGAAGTTGCTAAGCCCGCCGCGAAACGCGCGCGCGAGGAGCCCATGACGACGATCAGGCTTTACAACACGAAGACGCGGACGAAGGAAGACTTCGCGCCGCTCGACCCCGGCAACGTGCGCATGTATGTCTGCGGGCCCACCGTCTACGACCGCGCACACCTGGGCAACGCGCGGCCCGTGGTGGTATTCGACGTCGCGTACCGCCTGCTGCGCCATGTCTACGGGCCCGAGCATGTGACCTATGTGCGCAATTTCACCGACGTGGACGACAAGATCAACGCCCGGGCCGTTGAGAACGTCGGCGCGGACGGCGACGTGATGGGCGAGATCGCCCGTCTCACCGAGACGACGACGCGGTGGTTCCTCGACGACATGGGCGAACTCGGCGCGCTGGAGCCCGACCAGATGCCGCGCGCCACCCAGCACATCGACGAGATGATCGCGATGATCGGACGGCTGATCGAGAAGGGCTGTGCCTACGAGGCCGAGGGCCATGTCCTGTTCGACGTCGGAAGCTACGCGGATTACGGCAGACTGTCGGGGCGGTCGGTGGACGACATGATCGCCGGCGCGCGGGTGGAGGTCGCCCCCTACAAGCGCAACCCGATGGATTTCGTGCTGTGGAAGCCGTCGAGCGCGAACCTGCCGGGCTGGGACAGCCCCTGGGGCCGGGGCCGGCCGGGCTGGCACATCGAGTGCTCGGCCATGTCGGACAAGCTGCTGTGGGAGGATGTCAAGGCGCAGCTGTCGCCCGCGGCCCGGGCGCATCCGCATACCTTCGACATCCACGGCGGGGGCAACGACCTGATGTTCCCCCACCACGAGAACGAGATCGCCCAGAGCTGCTGCGCCCGTCCCGAAGGCGAATTCGCGCGCTACTGGCTGCATAACGAGATGTTGCAGGTCGAGGGCAGGAAGATGTCCAAGTCCCTCGGCAATTTCTTCACGGTGCATGACCTGCTGACCGGCAACAATCCGGAAGGGGTCAGGTACCCCGGCGAGGTGATCCGCTTCGTGTTCCTGTCGACTCATTACCGCAAGCCGATGGACTGGACGGCGGAGAAGGCGAAAGAGGCGGAAAAGACGTTGCGACGTTGGCGTGGGCTTTTCGAAGGCGTTGAACCGGCTAAGCCCTTTGAAGAGGTGACGGACTTTCTTGCGGATGATTTGAATACAGCGGGCGCCTTGAATTTCCTGGCGCACGTTGGTCAGGCACTTTTCCAAAAAGCAGGGTCGAAATGGACAGTGCCCGAAGCGAATGCAGTAGCCATGACATGGTTTGAAGATGCATCGCGCTTTGTGGGTTCAGCGAATTTGCTCGGCTTGCTTGAACCCGACTTGGGCGAATGGGCTGCTTTGCCCGAGGCCGACCTCTCGGGGCTTGAAACCCGGCTTTTCAAGGCCCGTCAGACCGCCATGCAAAACAAAGATTTTTCCGAGGTCGACCGTCTCAAGGCCGCCCTGGTCGAGGCCGGGGTCGAAGTGCGCATGAGCAAGGAGGGGGTGGAACTGATCCCCGGTGCGGGCTTTGACCCGGCCAAGCTGGAGGCATTGCGGGAAGAGGACTTGTGGCAATGAGAATGGCACTGACAGAGGGCAGCACCCGTCCCGCGCGCGGCGAGAGGGGCGCTGCCCGGGCCGCAAGCGTCCCGGGCGGGGCCGAGAAAAGCGCCGTCCCGGACTTGATCCGGGACCTCTGTTTCTGCCCGAGAGGCCCCGGCGCAGGGGCCGCGGCTGCGGAGGCGTGCAATGGCTAGGGAACGCCTCTACCTCTACGACACCACGCTGCGCGACGGGCAGCAGACGCAGGGTGTCAGTTTCTCGACCCCGGAAAAGAAACAGATCGCCGCGGCGCTCGACCGGCTCGGCGTGGACTACATCGAGGGGGGCTGGCCCGGCGCCAACCCCACCGACAGCGCCTTTTTCGAGGCCGGCCCGGCCACCCGGGCGCGGCTCACGGCCTTCGGCATGACCAAGCGCGCGGGCCGCAGCCCCGAGAACGACGACGTGCTGGCGGCAGTAATGAACGCCGGCACGCAGTCGGTCTGCCTGGTGGGCAAGACGCACGATTTCCACGTCGAGGCGGCCCTGGGCATCACGCTGGAGGAAAACGTCGAGAACATCGCCCGCTCGGTCGGGTATGTCACGGCGCAGGGGCGCGAGGCGCTGTTCGATGCCGAGCATTTCTTCGACGGCTACAAGGCGAATCCCGACTACGCCCTGACCTGCCTGCGCGCGGCGCTGGAGAACGGCGCGCGCTGGATCGTGCTGTGCGACACCAACGGCGGCACCCTGCCGGTCGAGGTGGGCCGGATCACCGCCGAGGTGGTCGCGGCCGGCCTGCCCGGCGAGCGGCTGGGCATCCATACCCACGACGACACCGCCAACGCGGTGGCCGGCAGCCTGGCCGCCGTGGACGCCGGTGCGCGGCAGATCCAGGGCACGCTGAACGGGCTGGGCGAGCGCTGCGGCAATGCCGACCTGACCACCCTGATCCCCACCCTGATGCTGAAGGAGCCCTATGCCAGCCGCTACGAAACCGGCGTCAGCCGGGCGGCGCTGAAGAACCTGACCCAGATCAGCCGGCAACTGGACGACATCCTCAACCGCGTGCCGCAGAAGCAGGCGCCCTACGTGGGCGCCGCGGCCTTCGCGCACAAGGCCGGGCTGCATGCCTCGGCCATCCTCAAGAACCCGGCCACCTACGAACACATCGACCCCGGTCTGGTGGGCAACCTGCGGGTGGTGCCGATGTCCAACCAGGCCGGGCAGTCCAACCTGCGCCGCCGGCTGACCGAGGCCGGGATCGAGGTGGCCCCGGAGGATCCGGCCCTCGCGCGCATCCTGGACGAGATCAAGGCGCGCGAGGCGCAGGGATACACCTATGACAGCGCGCAGGCGAGCTTCGAGGTGCTGGCGCGGCGCGAGCTGGGGCAGCTGCCCGATTTCTTCGAGGTCAAGCGATACAAGGTCACGGTCGAGCGGCGCAAGAACAAGTACGACCGGATGGTCTCGCTGTCGGAGGCCGTCGTCGTGGTCAAGGTCGACGGCGAGAAGAAGCTGTCGGTCAGCGAATCGATGGACGCGGTGGGCAGCGACCGCGGCCCGGTCAACGCCCTGGCCAAGGCGCTGGCCAAGGACCTGGGCCGCTACCAGCAGGCGATCGACGACATGCGCCTGGTGGATTTCAAGGTGCGCATCACGCAAGGCGGCACCGAGGCGGTCACCCGCGTCATCATCGACAGCGAGGACGGGCAGGGCCGGCGCTGGTCCACCGTGGGGGTGAGCCCCAACATCGTGGATGCCTCCTTCGAGGCGCTGCTCGATGCCATCACATGGAAGCTCCTGCGCGACGGCGGCGGGGCATGACCGGCGCGCGCCGCCCCCTGTCCGGGCCGGCCGACGGACCTATCTGACCGGCATGGAGCTTGACGAGGATCTCATCGCCTGCGCGCAACTGGTGGAACGGGCCGATCCCGACCGGTTCGCCGCCGCCATGGCAGCGCCGTTGCCGGCGCGGTTGCGCCTTTTCCCGGTTTACGCCTTCAACGTCGAGGTCACCCGCGCGCCCTGGGTCACCTCCGAGCCCATGATCGCCGAGATGCGCCTGCAATGGTGGCGCGACGCGCTGGAGGAGGTCGCCGCCGGCGGGCTGGTGCGCCGGCACGAGGTCGCGACCCCGCTGGCGAGCGTCGTGGACGCGGCGGGCGCGCGCCTGCTGGACGATCTGGTCGCGGCGCGCCGCTGGGACATCTACCGCGACCCCTTCGAGGACATGGCGCATTTCCGCGGTTACATCCGGCGCACCTCGGCCAACCTGTTGGGCGTGGGGGCCGGGGCCTTGGGCGGGGCACCGGAGGAGGTGATCCATGACGCGGGCATGGCCCTTGGGCTGGCGAATTGGCTGCGGGCCGTCCCGGCGCTGGAGCGCGCGGGCCGGGTTCCACTGGTGGAGGGCACGCCCGAGGCGGTGCGCGCCCTTGGCCGGGAGGGCCTGGAGCATCTGGCCCGGGCCCGCGCCGCAAGGGGGCGGGTACCGGCTGAGGCGCGGCCGGCCTTCCTTCCGCTCTGGTTGGCCGGTCCCGTCCTGAAACGGGCCGCACGGTCGCCCGGGCGGGTGGCCTCGGGCCTGCTGGAGCCGTCCCCGGTGCGCCGGAGGCTGGGATTGATGGCCAGCGCCGCGACCGGCCGCTGGTAGCGGCCGGGCCGGGCCCCTGGGCGGGGTCAGTCCTCGCGCGGGCGCAGGGCCAGCCAGATGAGCGCCCCGCCGGCCAGCGCAAGGAAAGGGGCCATCGCGAAGTTGACAAAAGTCCAGCCTTCCTGCGCGGTGCCGCCGGCGCAGTTCATCAGCCCCCCGGAGGCCAGCGAGGCCACGGTGACGCCACCAAAGACCAGCACATCGTTGAGGCCCTGCATGCGCCCGCGCTCGTGCGGTTCGTGCGCCCCGGCCAGCATGGTGGTGGCCCCGATGAAGCCGAAGTTCCAGCCGACCCCCAGCAGGACCAGCGCGATGAAAAAGTGCTCAAGCTCCACCCCCTGCAGGGCCACGGCGCCCGCGCCGGCCAGGATGGCCAGGCCCGTGCCCACGACCTTCTCGACCCCGAAGCGGGCGATCAGGTGACCGGTGAAGAACGAGGGGATGTACATGGCCAGCACATGCGCGGTGACGACATCGGCCGCCGCGCCCTCGTCGAAGCCGCAGCCCACCACGGCCAGCGGGGTGGAGGTCATGACAAGGTTCATGAGCGCGTAGGAGACCATCGCGCAGATGACCGCCACGGCGATGCGCGGCGTGGTGATCAGTTCCCACCGGCTGCGGCCGCGCGGCGCATCCTGCGACGGGACCGGCGGCCTGGGGATGTCGAGGAACAGAAACAGGAACGATCCCAGCACGTTGATCGCGATGACGGCCAGGTAGGTGCCCAGGAAGGGGATGACCATGGCCTGGCTGGTCGCCTTGACCAGTTGCGGCCCGATCACCGCCGCGGCCAACCCGCCGGCCATCACGTAGGAGATCGCCTTGGGCCGGAAGGCATCGCTGGCGGTGTCGGCGGCGGCGAAGCGATAGAAGTTGTGTGCCGACATGTAGATGCCGGTCAGCAGGCTGCCGAACAGGAACAGCGGGAAGGAGCCGAGGTAGAGCCCGTAGGCCCCCACCGCGCCGCCCGCCGCGCCGCCGGCCGCCCCCAGGAAGAAGCCCGCGCGCCGCCCCAGGCGCTGCATCAGCGCAGAAACGGGCGTGGCCGCCAGCATCGAGCCCAGAACGATCAGCGAAATGGGCACCGTGGCGAAACAGGGATTGGCGGCGAGCGATTGCCCCGCCAGCCCCGCCACGACGAAAATCATGGGCATTTGTGCCCCGAGCAGGGCCTGCGCCAGCACAAGCACCGCGACATTGCGCTTGGCCTGGGAGTCATTCGTGGCGATGGCGGTGTCGGTCATGGGCGCAGTGCTAGACCGAACCGGCCGGGGCCGCAAGGTGGCCGCAACCCGCGTCCCGCCCTTGCGCTTGCGGAAGGCGCGGGCGACCGCGCCGATCCCGCGCAGCCGTGGCGCGATCCATAATTTGACTCGCGCATCGGGGCATTTGCCGATTGGCCTTGCCCGCAACGGCACCTATAGTTGCTTGTCAGAATGATCCGCGCGAACGAAACATCCCCGCCCGCGCGCCGGGCCCCGGGCGCCCCTGCGCCTGCTGCTTGGCGGGCGGTGCCTACGCGGCCGCCGGCCGGTCCCGAGGGGGCGGGTCGTGCGGGCCACATGCCGGGGAGGGCCCTTTCATGACGCTCCTCTTGCTCGCCGGCACTGCCGAGGCACAGCAGATCGCCGAGGGCCTGGCCCGGCGCGAGGCGCGCGCCGTTGCCTCCTTCGCGGGCACGACGCGCGAACCGCCGATTTCCGGCCTGCCCACGCGGACCGGCGGGTTCGGCGGGGATGCGGGGTTTGCCGCCTACCTCAAGGCGCACGGGATCACTGCGGTTCTGGATGCCACCCATCCCTTTGCCTGCCGGATCTCGGCCCGGACGGCCCGCATCTGCGCGCGACGCGGTCTTTCCTATGCGCAGGTTCTGCGCCCGCCTTGGAAACCGCGCGAGGGCGACCAGTGGGTCCAGATCACCGCGGAGGAGGAGGCGGCGGGTCATATCCCGCCCGGGGCGAAGGTCTTTCTGGCCACCGGTCGTCAAACGCTGGAGCGGTTCGCCAATCTCTCGGACCGGCGCCTGATCTGTCGCCAGATCGATCCGCCGGAGGAGACCTTTCCCTTTCCCAACGGCGGGTTTCTGGTAGGCAGTCCTCCGTTTTCGGTCGAGGACGAGGTCGCGCTTTTCACCGGTCTTGGCGTTGATTGGCTGGTCGTCAAGAACGCGGGCGGGGATGCGTCGCGCGCCAAGCTGGACGCGGCGCGGATCCTGGGCCTGCCGGTTGCGATGATCGCGCGCCCCCCGCAGCCGGATCGCGTGACGCGCGTCTCGACCGTGCCCGAGGCCCTGGCCTGGGTGGACGCGTTGTGACCGACCGGACGATCGAGAGCCCCCAGGACGTGGCGGAAGGCGCGGCGCATCTCGCCCGGATCTGTCCGCGCATGGCGCGGGCACAGGCGCTGACCGGCCCCTTGCCCCTGCGTCGGCGGCCGGATGGCTTCGCCCAGCTTCTGAACGCCATCGTCAGCCAGCAGTTGAGCGTTGCCGCCGCCGACACGATCTGGACCCGGCTCAAGGCGGCGCGCCTGACGGGACCGCGCAAGATCGCCCGGGCCAGCGACACGGAATTGCGCGCCGCCGGGCTCAGCCGGCAGAAGATCCGTTATGCCCGCGCCCTGGCCGAGGCGCGGATCGATTACCGCGCGCTGCGCACCGCGCCCACCGAAGACGTGATCGCCACGCTGACGCAGGTGCCGGGCATCGGGATCTGGACGGCCGAGATCTACGCCATGTTCAGCCTCGGCCGCGCGGACGTGTTCGCGCCGGGGGACCTGGCCCTGCAAGAGGGGGCACGGATGCTGTACGACCTGCCCGAGCGCCCGCGCGAGCGCCAGCTGCGACAGATGGCCGAGGCCTGGAGCCCCTGGAGATCGGTTGCCGCGCGGCAGCTCTGGGCGTACTACCGCATCGCCAAGGACAGGGAAGGAATCCGATGACCCGCGTATTGCAGGCTGGCCGCAAGGGCCCACACTCCGGCATCACCCGTTCGGTGGTGGTTTTTCTTCACGGCTACGGGGCGAACGGGGCGGACCTGCTGGGGCTGGCCGACGTGCTGGGCGAGCATCTGCCCGATACGCTTTTCGTGGCCCCCGATGCGCCGGAGAGCATTCCGGGCCTTTCCGCGGGCTACCAATGGGCGCCGATTCCCTGGATCGACGGCTCCTCGGAGGAGGCCGCCGAACGCGCCTTCACCGCCTCCGCGGCGGATGTGAACGCTTTCCTGGACGCGCTGATGGTGGACGAGGACGTGCTGCCCGAGCAGGTGGTCCTTTTCGGGTTTTCGCAGGGGTCGATGATGGCCCTGCATGTCGCGCCAAGGCGCGAGGACGAGGTGGCCGGGATCGTGGCCTTCTCGGGCAAGTTGCTCAGCCCCGAGTTGCTCAAGGACGCGGCCGTGAGCCGCCCGCCTGTCCTGTTGGTGCACGGCGACCAGGACGACCTTGTGCCGCCGCAATCCCTGCCCGAGGCGGCCGAGGCGCTCCAGGATGCCGGTTTCAAGGAAGTTTACGCCCATGTCATGAAAGGCACCGGCCACGGCATCGCGCCGGATGGGCTTCAGGTGGCGCTGGCCTTCATGCGCGACAAGCTGGGGCTCTAGGCCGGCGCGCGGACGCCCCCCGTTTGGGGCCGCCGTTCAGGCCCCGCCCCAGAGCGCGGGCTCGGCCATCTCCAGCGAGTTGCCGGCCGGATCGCGGAAGTAGATCGACCGCGCGCCGTTGGGCCATTCGAAATCCTCCTCGATGGCATGGCCGGCGGCCTCCAGCCGCGTGCACCAGGCGTCGATCTCGGCGCGGCTGGCGCCAAAGCACAGGTGCCCCGGCCCGTGGGCCCCGTGCGGGGGAACCGGCAGCCGGGGGTTTGCCGATCCCTCGGCCGTGGCCTCGGGATCGAAGATCAGCAGGATGGTCGCCCCGACCCGGTAGAAGATGTGCCGGCCTTCAACGCGCAGGACTTCCTCCAGCGCCAGGAGACCGCCGTAAAAGGCCGCCGCGGCCTCGAGGTCGTCGACGTAGAGGGCGGCCTCCAGAACCGCGCCGATTCTGGGGGCGGGGGGCAGGGAATCGTCGCTCATGCCCGCAGTCTACGCCACGGCCGCCGGCGATGTCAGCGGGCGGCTGTGGATAACTGTCACGGAAGCGTTACGGAATCGCGGTACGAGCTACGCTATATCTGCTGCTATATACAGGGCTTGCCAGGTGCAGAACACGATATATAGTGAAACAGCGGAAGGGGCGGGTTGTCCCGCCCCACAGCCGAGGGAACGATAAGGTCCGGGCGGGGGCGGATGCATCATGGACGGTGAGTTCAGAACCGAATTTGTCAGGGAACCGGCGGCGCTGAAGCAACATCCCGCGCTGGTTCTCAATGCCGACTACCGGCCGCTGTCCTATTATCCCCTGTCGCTCTGGCCTTGGCAGGACGCGGTGAAGGCGGTCTACCTCGACCGGGTCGATATCGTCGCCGAATACGACGACACCGTCCGAAGCCCCAGCACCGAGATACGCATACCGTCCGTGATCGTTCTCAAGGATTACGTCAAACCCCAGAAGCGCGTGGCCTTCACGCGCTTCAATCTTTTTCTCAGGGATGAATTCTGTTGCCAGTACTGCGGCGCGAAGGACGATCTGACCTTCGATCACGTGGTCCCGCGGGCCCGTGGCGGCATCACGTCCTGGGAAAACGTCGTCGCGGCCTGCGCCAAATGCAACCTGCGCAAGGGCGCCAAGAGCCTGCGCGAGGCCGGGATGAACCTTCGCGCGCCCCCGCGCGCGCCGGGGGCCGAGCAACTGCGCAATCTCGGCCGCAAGTTCCCGCCCAACCACCTGCACGAAAGCTGGTTGGATTTCCTGTATTGGGACGCCGAGCTGGAGGCGTAGGCGGTGGTGCGCCTTTCGCTTGGCCTGGAGCGGGACAAGCCTCTGACGCCATGTCGGTGACCGGATCCTGGGCGAGGCAGCCACGGGTTTCTCGGACAGCTGGCGTCGGAGCGGAGGGCGTGATTGCGAATGAACGCGGGCACGTTCTCGCATATCGTCCCTCGCCGTACGCAACGGCGAGATTTGTGAAAAAAGGCGCCTATGCCGGAGGCAGGGCGCCTGTCGGGATGTTACAGGCGGATTGCGTCAGGCCTTGGCGCCGGCCGTCTGCTGGCCTTGCTGCCCTTGGCCCTGACCCTGTTGGCCCTGACCCTGTTGCTGGGGTTGGCGCTGCTGTTGGCCTTGGGCGACCTGTTGCTGCTGTTTCTGCCCGCCGCTCTTGTTGGCGTTCAGCGGGTCGTCCTGACGCTGCACCGACCCCTCGAAATGAGCGCCGCTTTCGATCGCGATCGTCTTGTGGATGATGTCCCCCTCGACCCGCGCGGTGGAGGTCAGACGCACCTTCAGGCCGCGCACGCGCCCGACGATGCGGCCGTTGACGACCACGTCATCCGCGATCGTTTCGCCCTTGACGGTGGCCCCCTCGCCGACGGTCAGCAGGTGGGCGCGGATGTCGCCCTCGACCGTGCCCTCGACCTGGACGTCGCCGGTGGTCTTGATGTTCCCGGTCACGTGCAGGTCCGACGACAGGACGGAGGCCGGCGGCTTGGCCTTGGGCGCGGCGGCCTTGAACTCCTGGCCCGATGCCTCGGGCTTGGCCGCCTCGGGCTTTTGCTCGGGTGCGGTAGGCTTGGGAGCCTCGCCGGTCCGGGGCGCGGGTTCGTTGATTTTGCTCTTAGAAAACATCTCTTGCAGCCTTGATGTAGATCATGGGGTTGACGGGCTTGCCGTCGACACGGACCTCGTAGTGTAGATGCGTGCCCGTTGAACGTCCAGTATTGCCCATATCACCGATCCGCTGTCCACGCGAGACCCTTTGACCCTTCTTCACGCGGATTTTCGACATGTGGGCGTAGCGGGTCTCGATTCCGAACTCGTGCTTGATCTTGACCACCCGGCCGTAGCCGGACAGCCAGCCGGCGTGGGTGACCACGCCGTCGGCGGTGGCATGGATCGGCGTGCCGTGGGGCGCGGCGAAGTCGCTGCCGTTGTGCATTCGGCCCCAGCGCATCCCGAAACCCGAGGTGAACCGATAGGCCTGCTTGACCGGAATCGCGAAGGGCGCCTTCTGGGCGGCGATGCGGTACATGTTCAACCGGTCCATCTGGTCGAGGATGCGGTTGGCGCGCATCGCGTCCGGCGAGGGCATCTCGCCGCGCGTCGAGAAGGACAGCGGCGTGAGCGGCCCGCCCTGGCCCGAGTAACCCCGCTGCACCGAATCCAGCAGGTATTCGGGATCCATCCCGGCGGAGCGGAACATCTTGTCCAACGGTTCGACCGAGATCGTCATCGCCTCTTCGAGCTGGCGGAAGATCTGGTCGTTCTGGTCCTGCAGCAGGCGCAGGCGGTGCGCCATGTCGTCGGCTTCCTGCAGGGCGGCCTGGGCGTTGCGGCGGATGCGGTCGCGTTCCTCCGCCGTCTCGGCCAGCGCGACGGTGAGGAAATCAAGCTCGCCCGCCGGCGTCTCGTCCTGCGTGCCGTCCCCGCCGGGGCCCGCCCCGTTTTCCTTTAGCGCCAGTTCGAGCTTCTCGGCGCGTTTCTGCGCCGCCTCGCGTTCGTCCATCGTGCGCCGCAGGGTGGTCTGGATCACCTCGATGCCCGTTTCCAGCTCGCGCCGGCGCGTCTCGGAGGCCAGAAGCTCGGACTGCATCTGCGAGATCCGCTGCAACGCCGCGTCGAAGCGGGCGTGGGCCGCGGCGGCCTCGGCCGCGCGTTGGTCGCGTTCCTGCGACATCTCGTTGAGGCGCATTTCATAGGTGCGCTGATCCCGGCGGGCCTGATCGCGGAAATTGCTCGCCCCGATACTGTCCATCAGCAGGATGGCAGTGGCGATGATCGTCCAGGCCACGATCCCCGACGCGCCGAGGAAGGCCGTGAGCTGCGCGCCCGGGCGCAGGCGGATGAAGCGGGTATCGGTGTCTGAGCGCAGAAAGACGCGGCGTTCGGGAAAGTATCGCTCGAGTATTGCGTGGAGCCTGATCGCGAGTCGTGTCCGCACGAGAAGCCGTCCCTTGTCCCGTCCCTGTCCAGGCGCTCTCCTGCTTGTTACAACTGGTTAAATTCCGTTACCAGCGCCCGGCCTCGGCTTAGCGACTGCTTAAGTTTCGGGCAAGGGGTTTGCCCCTGCATCGTCCGGTTTCGGCCGATTTTCCGCGAAGTTGGCAAGAAATTGCCGATTTTGGCGACCGATCAGCCGGTTTTCGGCTGATCGGCAAGGGGCCAGTAGAAGTCGGGCGGCAGACCGGCCTCGGCGCGCTTCTCTTCGTTGAAGGGCGGCTTGAGTGCCCCGTGGAAATAGCGCCGCACCAGGTCGTGAAAGACTTCCTTGGGGTCGCGATCATGACGGCCGCAAAGGAAATGGAACCATTTCGATCCATAGGCGACGTGGCCCACCTCCTCGGCGTAGATCACCCTGAGCGCCTCGACCGACCGGGCATCGCCGGCGGTCTCGAAGATCTCGATCATTCCCGGCGTGACGTCCAGCCCCCGGGCCTCAAGCACCATGGGCACCACCGCAAGCCGGCCCAGGATATCCTCGGCCGTGTCCTCGGCGGCGCGCCACATGCCGGCATGGGCGGGAAGGGCCCCGTAGTGGCTGCCCTGCGCTTCCAGACAATCGGAGACGAGCGTGAAGTGTTTCGATTCCTCGTCGGCGGCCTTCACCCAGTCGTCGTAGAACCCCGGCGGCATGGGCTCATGCGCGAAGCGGGCGAGGATGTCCCAGTGCAGGTCCACGGCGTTGAGTTCGATATGTGCCACGGCGTGCAGGATGGCGATGCGGCCCTGCGGGCTGCCGGGACGGCGGCGGGGCACCTGGCGAGGATCCAGAAGCTCCGGACGCTCGGGCCGCGCCGGGCGAAGCGGCGGTTCGGCCGCGCCGACGGGCAGGGGCGTGCCGGCTGCGCGCGCCGCCTGCCAGGCTGCGGCATGCGCGCGGCTCAGCGCCGTTTTCTCCTTGCCGTCGGCGGTTGTCAGCACCTCGACGGCCATTTCCGCGAGCGTCTTCTCGGTCACAGCGATTTCACCGCCGCCAGAACCTCCTCGGCGTGGCCGGGCACTTTCACCTTGCGCCAGACCCGCGCGACGCGTCCCGCGCCATCGATGAGGAAGGTGCTCCGCTCGATCCCGTGGAAAGTCTTGCCATACATCTTTTTCTCCACCCAGACGCCGTAGCGTTCACAGACGTCACCCTCGGCATCGGACAGAAGCGGCACGCCCAGGCCGTGCTTGTCGCGGAATTTCTCGTGCTTGGCCACCGTGTCCTTGGAAATGCCGAAGACATGGGCGCCCGCCGCGGCGAAGTCCTCGGCCAGGTCGGTAAAGGCCAGCGCCTCCTTGGTGCAGCCGGAGGTGTCGTCGCGGGGATAGAAATACAGCACGACGGGGGCCGGGCGCAGCGTGGACAGCGTGACCTCGGCCCCGCCGTCGCGGGGCAGGGTGAAATCGGGGGCGGTTTCGCCAGACTCGGGCATGGACGCTCCTTGTATATTGAAAAGCCGGTGTCATATTAGGCCGGAATTGGCGAGAATAAAGCCGTGAGGCAAACGAGGCGCATGCGGCTGGCGCTCGACCGGAGCAGATGGACGACAACGCGCAGACGAAACCGAAGAGCAGGCGCCGCTGGGGCGCCGGCCGCTGGATGCTGTTCGTTCTCGCACTGGTGTCCTTCACAGGCGGGGCGGTGCTGATCTCGGCAACGGGAACGCGCTTTACCGCGCCCGACTGGCTGCGCGCCAAGGTGACCGAGCGGATCAACCGCGACATTCACGGCTTCTCCGTGGCCTTCGGCGAGGTGTCGCTGGTGGTATCGCACGATTGGGTCCCGCGTCTGTCGCTGCAGGACGTGACGCTGCGGGATGCCGCCGGCCTGCGGCTGGCCAACCTGTCGAACGTGCGCAGCGCCGTGGCCCTGGGGCCGTTGCTGCGGGGGAACCTGCAGCCCGCCTCAATCCATCTGTCAGGTGCGCGCGTCACCCTGCGCCGCAGCGCGTCGGGCGGGGTGCGGCTGTCGGTGGGCGGCACCGCGCCCCCCGTGGAAGAAGCCGAGACCTTCGTCGCGCTGGCGGACCGGCTGGAAGAGTTCCTGCAGCGGCCGCATTTCGCCGACCTGCGGCGCGTCGAGGCCAGCAACCTGACGCTGCGTTACGAGGATGCCCGCGCCGGCCGGGCCTGGACGGTGGATGGCGGACGGCTGGAAATGACCCGCGACGGCGATGACCTGCGCATCCGGGGTGATTTCGCGCTTCTGGGGGCGCGCGACTACGCCACCACGCTTGAGATGACCTATACCGGCCGGATCGGGCAGGCGGCCGCCGACTTCGGCGTCAGCTTCGAGGACATGCCGGCCCGCGACATCGCCACGCAATCCCCGGGGCTCAGTTGGCTGGAGGCGCTGCAGGCGCCGATATCGGGGGCGCTGCGCGCCTCGGTGGACGCCTCCGGCGCACTGGGCCCGCTCAACGCGACCTTGCAGATTGGCGCGGGGGCGTTGCGGCCCACCCAGGCGACGGCGCCGGTGGCCTTCACCTCGGCGCGTACCTATTTCACCTACGCGCCGGGCACCCAGATGATCCGATTCGACGAGATCCGTCTCGACAGCAAGTGGATCACGGCCCGGGCCGAGGGGCAGGCCCATCTGGGCGGAATGGCGGAGGGTGGCTGGCCCGAGGAACTGCTGGGGCAGTTCCGCGTCTCCGAGATCACCGCGAACCCGGCCAACCTCTATCCCGAGCCAATCACCATCGCGGCGGCCACCATGGACATGCGGCTGCAGCTCGATCCCTTTGTCCTGAGCCTGGGCGAGATGAGCTTCGCCGACCGGGGGCGGCATCTCGTTCTCAAGGGGGAGGCCCGCGCGCGACCCGAGGGGTGGCGCGTGGCGCTTGACGGGCGGATGGACGGTATCGCGCCCGAGCGTCTGCTGGAGCTCTGGCCCGTCAGTCTCAAGCCCAAAACGCGCGAATGGATCGACGAGAACGTGCACCGGGCCGTGCTGCGCAATATCCAGATCGCCATACGGTCACAGCCGCGCAGCCGCCCGGACCTGTTCCTGGGCTTCGATTTCGAGGATCTGGCAACGCGGTTCATCAAGGACGTGCCGCCGATCAAGGCGGCGTCGGGGCATGCCTCGCTTTACGACGAGCGGTTCGTGATAACGGCCGACTCGGGTCACGTGGTGGCGGCAGAAGGAGGACGTGTCGATATCGCCGGCACCAGTTTCTCGGTGCCCAACGTGCGGATCAAGCGCGGCCCGGCCCGCGTGGACCTTGCCAGCGCCAGCACCATCACCGCGGCGCTGTCCCTGCTCGACGAGGAACCGTTCCGGTTTCTGCAGAAGGCGGACCGGCCGGTCACGCTGGCGGACGGGCGGGCCCGGCTGAGCGGGCGCCTGGACTTCCTGCTCAAGCAGGACCTGCAGCCCGACGAAGTGGCTTTCGACGTGGCCGGCGCGCTCAGCGACGTGCGCAGCGAGACCGTGGTGAAGGGCCGTGTCCTGGCCGCTTCCAGCCTGGATGTCCAGGCTGACAATACCGAGTTGTCGATCAACGGAACCGGCAGGATCGGGCGCGTGCCCATCGGGGGCACGTGGACCACCCCCCTGCGCAAGCAGGACAAGGGGCGCAGCCGCGTGGAGGGCTGGATAGAGCTGTCCGAACGTTTCGCGGACGAGTTCCGCATCGGCCTGCCGCCGGGCAGCATATCGGGCGCCGGCCGGGCCAACGTGGCCATCGACATGGTGAAGGGCGAGCCGGGGGTCTTCCGCCTGAGTTCGACGCTGGACGGGGTGGGCCTGAGCCTGCGGCAGCTCGACTGGCGCTTGCCGGAGGCCGCGACCGGGGAACTGGAGGTTTCGGGCCGGCTCGGCCAGCCGCCTCAGATCGGCAGCCTGCGCATCGACGCCGGCGGCCTCAGTGCCGATGGCCGGATCGACCTGACTGCGAGTGGGCAACTGGACCGAGCGGTATTCAGCACGGTGGCCATCGGGGAGTGGCTGCGCGCGCCGGTGACGCTGGTCGGCCGCGGTGCGGGCGTTCCCCCGGCCGTGGAGGTGCGCGGGGGGCGTGTCGATCTCAGGCAGACCTCGCTGGCCGGTGGCGGCCGGGATGGCACCGGCGGCGGCGCGGGGGACCGCGGGCCGGTCTCGCTCAGGCTTGAGAGCCTGCAGGTCTCGGACGGCATCGCGCTGACGGACGTGCGCGCCGACCTCGAGATGGCCGGCGGCGCGCAGGGCACCTTTGCCGGGAAGGTGAACGGCGGCGCGGCGATCAGCGGCCGGGTGGTCCCGCAGGACGGGCGCAGCGCCTTCCGTATCACCTCGGACGACGCCGGCGGCGTCATGGGGGCGGCGGGTCTGCTCAAGCAGGCGCGCGGGGGGGAGATGGATCTTGTCCTGACGCCCGCCGAGGCGCCCGGTACCTACAACGGGCGGCTGGACGCCCGGAGCGTGCGCCTGACCGATGCGCCGGCCCTGGCGGCTCTGTTGAACGCCCTCAGCATCGTCGGCCTTCTGGAGCAGCTCGCCGCCGGCGAGGGGATCCACTTCGGGCAGGTCGATGCGCGCTTCCAGCTTTCGCCGGAACGGTTGACCCTGCTCTCGGGCAGCGCGGTGGGGGCCTCGATGGGACTCTCGATGGACGGCTATTATCACATGAACACCGGCCGAATGGACATGCGGGGGGTCATTTCCCCACTTTACATGGTGAACATGATCGGCGGCGTGATGAACAGGCGCGGGGAGGGGTTGATCGGTTTCAATTACCAGCTGACCGGGCCCGCCAAGAACCCTCGCGTTTCGGTCAATCCGTTTTCCGCATTTACGCCGGGGATTTTCCGCGAAATATTCCGCCGGCCGCCACCACAGGTGGGCGGCGCCACCACGCAGGGGCCGCCGCCCCGGACCGAGCAAGAGGACAGCGTGGGCGAACGCGCCCGGAGATTGCCATGAAACTGGACGAGTTCGATTTCGACCTGCCCGAGCATCTGATCGCCACCCGTCCCGCGCGGCCGCGCACATCGGCGCGCCTGCTGGTGGCCGAGGGCGACCGGATCATCGATGGGGTGGTCCGCGATCTGGGCCAGTGGCTGCGGCCGGGCGACCGGCTTGTCCTCAACGACACGCGTGTCATCCCCGCCCGGCTGACCGGAACGCGCCGACGCGCGGGGGCCGCCGGCGAGACCGAAGCCCGAATCGAGGTGACGCTGCTGCAGCCGGCCCCCTGCGGTGCCTGGCGCGCGCTGATCAAGCCGCTCAAGAAGCTGCGGACAGGCGAGACGGTGCAGTTCCCCGCCGGCCTCTCGGCGGTGCTGGCGGAGAAGGCCGAGGGCCAGGGCCTGCTGCGCTTCAACCTTGAGGGCGACGCCTTCCAGGCCGCGCTGGAGGCGGCGGGCGCCATGCCGCTGCCACCCTACATCGCCGCCCGGCGCGCGGCCGATGCGCAGGACCGCGAGGACTACCAGACCGTTTTCGCCCGCGCGCCCGGCGCGGTGGCCGCGCCCACGGCCTCGCTGCATTTCGACGATGCGCTGCTGGCCGGGCTGCGGGACCGCGGCGTGGAGATCACGCATGTCACGCTGCACGTCGGCGCGGGCACCTTCCTGCCGGTGAAGGTGGAGGATGTGACCAAGCATCGAATGCACGCCGAATGGGGCCAGGTCAGCGAAGCGGCCGCCGCCGAGATGGCCGCCACCAGGGCGGCGGGCGGGCGGATCATACCGGTGGGCACGACCGCCCTGCGCCTGATCGAAACGGCGGCCCGCGACACCGGCGGAATCGCGCCCTGGCGCGGCGAGACCGACATTTTCATCTATCCCGGGTTCACGTTCCACGTGGCCGATGCGCTGATGACGAATTTCCACCTGCCGCGGTCGACCCTGATGATGCTGGTGGCCGCCTTCATGGGGCAGGCCCGCATCCGGGCCATCTATGCCCACGCGGTGGCGCAGGAGTATCGTTTTTTCTCCTACGGGGACGCATCGCTGTTGATCCCCTGAGCGCGGGCTGGCACTCGCGTTCCATGAACGCGCGATGCGACTCGGGGCGGGCCGGACAACGGCCCGTGGCATTTGTCCCTTGAACCACGCCGCGCGACGGGAGATGGCAGATGATCCAGGTTCTGGGAGGCGCTTGGGCGCTTCTGCTCGGCATGATGCTGTTGCAGGTCGGCAACGGCATGCAGGGCACGCTTCTGGGCCTGCGCGGCGAGATCGAGGGCTTCTCGACCTTCGAGATGTCGCTGGTCATGGCCGGCTACTTCCTGGGCTTCCTGTTCGGCTCGCGCATGGCCACCGACATGATCCGGCGGGTCGGGCACGTCCGGGTCTTTGCCGCGCTCGCCTCGCTGATCTCGGCGGTGATGGTCCTCTACCCGGCCCTGACCGACGTCTGGGCCTGGGGCGTGATGCGGATTTTGATCGGGTTTTGCTTCTCGGGGGTCTATGTTACTGCCGAAAGCTGGCTGAACAACGCCGCGACGAACGAGACGCGCGGCAAGGCACTGTCGCTGTACATGATGGTGCAGGTTCTGGGGATCGTGGCCGCGCAGGGGCTTCTGCTGCTCGGCGATCCGGCCGGATTCATCCTGTTCATCATTCCCTCTGTACTGATCTCGCTGTCCTTCGCGCCGATCCTGTTGTCGATCAGTCCCACGCCGGCCTTCGACACGGCCAAGCCGATGTCGCTGGGTGAGCTCTACCGTAGTTCACCGTTGGGTTTCGTGGGCATGTTCCTGCTGGGCGGCGTCTTCTCGGCCCAGTTCGGCATGGCGCCGGTCTTTGCCGCGGCGGCGGGATTGAGTGTCGCGCAGGTCTCGATCTTCATGTCGGCCTTCTTCGTCAGTGCGCTGGTGTTGCAGTTTCCCGTGGGTTGGCTGTCGGATCGGATGGACCGGCGCCTGCTGATCCTGATCGTCGCCGTGCTGGGCGGGCTCGGCGCGCTCGTCGGCCTGGCCCTCGGCGGCTCCTACACGATGCTGCTGGTGGCGGCGGTCACCATCGGGGGAATGTCCAACCCCCTCTATTCGCTGATCATCGCCTATACCAACGACTACCTTGACCCCGACGACATGGCGGCGGCCTCGGGCGGGCTGGTGTTCATCAACGGGTTGGGCGCGGTGGCCGGGCCGCTGATCACGGGCTGGATCATGGGGGTGGTCGGACCGCGCGGGTTCTTCCTGTTCGTCGCGGTGCTTCTGCTGGCGATGGCTGCCTATGCGGCCTACCGGATGACGCAGCGCCCCGCGCCCGCGGTCGATGAGACCGAGAGCTACGCGGCGGTGGCGCCGTCGGCCTCGCCGGTGGCGGTGGAGGTTGCCCAGGAATACGCCATCGAAACGGCCCAGGAGGACCCCGAGGACTGATTGCGGTAACAGTTATCCACAGTCACGAACTGTTGCCATTGTAGCAAATTTTTATTGTCAACTGAGGCCATTATAACGTTAACGTTTTTGTGACGGATGCGGAACAGGAGGATCCGATGGTAGCCCCGGAGGAGGTGCTGAGCTTCTGGTTGGACGAGCTCGGCGAAAGCGACTGGTACAATCCCAGCAGTGAACTGGATGCAGAGATCCGCCGGCGGTTCGAACCCGCCTGGCAAGAGGCCCGCGCCGGGGCCTGGGGGCTGTGGCTGACCTACCCGAGCGGCACCCTAGCTTACATCATCCTCACGGACCAGTTTCCGCGCAACATGTTCCGCGGCGAGGCCCGGGCCTTTGCCACCGACAAGCCGGCCCTGGCGGCCGCGAAATTCGCGATCGAACGCAAGTGGGACCTGCGGATCGACGAACCCGGGCGCCAGTTCTTCTACCTGCCGCTCATGCATTCCGAGAACCTCTGCGATCAGGATCACTGCGTGCGGCTCATCTGCGAACGGCTGTCGGAAGGCGCCTCCGACAACCTGCTGCACGCCCGCGCGCATCGGGAAGTGATCCGCATGTTCGGCCGTTTTCCCTACCGCAACGAGGCCCTCGGCCGCAGCACCACCGAACCCGAGAAGGCCTTTGCCGAGCGGGGCGGGTACGGCGCCACGCTGCGGGCCCTTCAAGCCGCGGAAGCCGCCGCCTGACCGGTGAATGGCGCGGCCGAATGCCTCTGCCGTCCGGCCGGGGCATTTGGTGCGTTGTCGCGCCGCAGAATTTAGTTTAATGTCAAACTAAATTTTGAAGGCGGAGGGGGCGCATGGCGTCGAAGTCGTATGACATGATCGTGATCGGGGCCGGCCCGGGGGGCTACGTCTCGGCCATCCGTGGGGCGCAGCTGGGCCTGAAGGTCGCCGTGGTCGAGCGAGAACACATGGGCGGGATCTGCCTGAACTGGGGCTGCATCCCGACGAAGGCCATGCTGCGCAGTTCCGAGGTCTTTCACCTGATGCACAGGGCCAAGGATTTCGGGCTCAAGGCGGATGGCCTTGATTTCGATCTGGAGGCCGTGGTCAAGCGATCGCGCGACATCGCCAAGCAGCTCAATTCCGGGGTCGGCCACCTGCTGAAGAAGAACAAGGTGACGGCCGTGATGGGCGAGGCCAGTCTCAAGGGAAAAGGGAAGGTCAGCGTCAAGACCGAGAACGGCACCGAAGACCTGGAGGCCAAGCATATCGTGCTGGCCACGGGCGCGCGGGCCCGGGAACTGCCCGGGCTTGAGGCAGACGGGGATCTGGTCTGGACCTACAAGCACGCCCTGATGCCGCCGCGCATGCCCGGAAAGCTGCTGGTTATCGGCTCGGGCGCCATCGGGATCGAGTTCGCCAATTTCTACAACACCCTGGGCGCCGAGACCACCGTGGTCGAGGTGATGGACCGCATCCTGCCCGTCGAGGATGCCGAGATCAGCGGAATGGCCAGGAAAGCCTTCGAGAAGCAGGGCATGACGATCATGGAAAAGGCCATGGTCAAGCAGCTCGACCGGGGCAAGGGCAAGGTGACCGCGCATATCGAAGCCGGCGGCAAGGTGGACAAGAAGGAGTTCGACGCGGTGATCTCGGCCGTGGGCATCGTCGGCAACACCGAGGGCCTCGGCCTGGAGGAGCTCGGCGTCAAGGTCGAGAAGACCCATGTCGTCACCGACGCCCACTGCCGCACCGGGGTCGAGGGGATCTACGCCATCGGCGATCTGGCCGGGGCGCCCTGGCTGGCGCACAAGGCCAGCCACGAGGGCGTGATGGTGGCCGAGATGATCGCGGGTGGCACGCCCCATGCGGTCGCCCCCGAAAGCATCGCCGGCTGCACCTACTGCCATCCGCAGATCGCCAGCGTCGGCCTGACCGAGGCGCAGGCCAAGGAGGCCGGCCACGAGGTCAACGTCGGGCGCTTCCCCTTCATAGGCAACGGCAAGGCCCTTGCGCTGGGGGAACCCGAGGGCATGGTGAAGACCGTTTTCGACGCCAAGACCGGGGAGCTTCTGGGGGCGCACATGATCGGGGCCGAGGTGACCGAACTGATCCAGGGCTACGTCGTCGGCCGGCAGCTCGAAACCACCGAAGAGGACCTGATGCAGGCCGTCTTCCCGCATCCGACCCTGTCGGAGATGATGCATGAATCCGTGCTCGACGCCTACGGCCGGGTGATCCACATCTGACTCGGCGCAGGGCCAGGATCGGGGAGGGCGATGCCCAGTCTCAACCGGATCGTCATGCAGCGCAGCACGCGCCGATGGCTCGGGAACCTCGACCTGGCCGCGATGGAGGCCGCCGAGATCTCGGGCAAGTTCGGGCGCCGCTTCACCTTTCGCGCCTACACGCGGTTCCGCTATCCCGTCCACGACATCTGCGCGGGACCCTACCTGGATGCCGAGGGATCGGTGCGCCGCTTCGATATCGTGCTGGCCAACCAGGTCTGGGAACATCTGGACCGCCCGCATGCGGCGGCCCGCCACGTCTACGAGATGCTGCGCCCCGGCGGCTATTTCTGGCTCGCCGTGCCCTTCTTCATTCCCTATCACGGCGCCCCGGTGGACTGTTCGCGCTGGTCGGCGCGCGGCCTGACCAACCTGCTGGTCGAGGCCGGGTTCGACGCGGGCCGGATCAAGGCACGCCAGTGGGGCAACCGCGCGGCGGCGCTGCGCAACCTCGAAGCCGGTTGGCCGCCCGAATACGACCCGGACCGCGACGACCTGACCAACGACCCCGACTTCCCGATCTGTGCCTGGGCCCTGGCGCGCCGCTGAGACACCCGGCGCAAGTCCGCACGCGCCCTGAACGGCCCTGCTGTTGCGGACGTGATCGCCGGGCGGTTCGGCAAATGGCCGCGGGGGATCGTGCGTGTTCGTGCAATGTTCACAAATCGGCCTTGGAAGAAACCGGCGTCTCGACTATCTGTAAACAACCGGATCCGGGGGTGCAGATGAGCGAGCTCAAGACAATCGAGGTGCGCGGCGCGCGGGAACATAACCTGCAGTCGATCGACGTGGACATCCCGCGCAACGAACTGATCGTCATCACCGGCCTGTCGGGGTCGGGCAAGTCCAGCCTGGCCTTCGACACCATCTACGCCGAGGGGCAGCGCCGTTATGTCGAATCGCTGTCGGCCTATGCGCGGCAGTTCCTGGACATGATGGAGAAACCGGACATCGATCACATCAGCGGGCTCTCGCCGGCCATCTCGATCGAGCAGAAGACGACCTCGAAAAACCCGCGCTCGACCGTCGGCACGGTGACCGAGATATACGACTACCTGCGCCTGCTCTTCGCCCGCGCCGGCACGCCCTACAGCCCGGCCACGGGCAAGCCGATCGAGGCGCAGCAGGTGCAGGACATGGTCGACCGCGTGATGACGATGGAGGAGGGCACGCGCGCTTACCTGCTGGCCCCCATCGTGCGCGACCGCAAGGGCGAGTACCGCAAGGAATTCCTGGAACTGCGCAAGCAGGGCTTTCAGCGCGTGAAGGTGGACGGCACCTTCCACGACCTCGACGCGCCGCCCGAGCTGGACAAGAAATACCGCCACGATATCGACGTGGTGGTCGATCGCATCGTGGTGAAGGACGGGATCGAGACGCGGCTGGCCGATAGTTTCCGCACGGCGCTGGACCTTGCCGACGGCATCGCCGTTCTGGAAACCGCCCCGCGCGAGGGCGAGCCGGAGCGGCACACCTTCTCGGAAAATTTCGCCTGCCCGGTCTCGGGCTTCACCATCCCCGAGATCGAGCCGCGGCTGTTTTCCTTCAACGCGCCCTTCGGCGCCTGCCCGGAATGCGGCGGGCTGGGGGCCGAGTTGTTCTTCGACGAACGCCTGGTCGTGCCCGATTCCAACCTGAAGATCCTGGATGGCGCCATCGCCCCGTGGCGCAAGGGCAAGTCGCCCTATTTCACCCAGACGGTGCAGGCCATTGCGAAGCATTACGGCGTCGATCCAAACGCGCGGTGGAAGGACCTGCCCGCGCATGTCCGGCAGGTCTTTCTCTACGGCTCCGGGGACGAGGAGATCCGCTTCCGCTACGACGAAGGCGGGCGCGTCTACAACGTGACCCGCAGCTTCGAGGGCGTGATCCCCAACATGGAACGGCGCTACCGCGAGACGGATTCGGCCTGGATCCGCGAGGAATTCGAACGCTACCAGAACAACCGCCCCTGCGGCGCCTGCGGCGGCTATCGCCTGCGGGACGAGGCGCTGGCGGTCAAGGTGGCCGGGCTGCACATTGGCGAAGTGGTCGAGAAGTCGATCAAGGAAGCCTACCACTGGTGCGAGACGGTGCCCGCGCACCTCAGCAGCCAGAAGAACGAGATCGCCCGCGCCATCCTCAAGGAGATCCGCGAGCGGCTGGGCTTTCTCAACAACGTCGGGCTGGAATACCTCACGCTCAGCCGCAACGCGGGGACGCTGTCGGGCGGTGAGTCCCAGCGCATCCGGCTGGCCAGCCAGATTGGCTCGGGGCTGACCGGCGTGCTCTACGTGCTCGACGAGCCCTCGATCGGGCTGCACCAGCGGGACAACGGGCGGCTTCTGGCCACGCTGCGCAACCTGCGCGACCAGGGCAACACCGTGATTGTCGTCGAGCACGACGAAGAGGCGATCCGCAGCGCCGACTACGTGCTGGATATCGGCCCCGGCGCGGGGGTGCACGGCGGCCATGTCGTCAGCCGCGGCACCCCGGAACAGATCGCGGCCGACCCGGCCTCGGTCACCGGGCAGTACCTGGCCGGCACCCGCCAGATCGCCGTGCCCCGGGCGCGCCGCGCCGGTAACGGCAAGTCCGTCACGGTGGTGGGGGCCACGGGCAACAACCTCAAGGGTGTCGATGCCGACTACCCCTTGGGCAAGTTCGTCTGCGTGACCGGCGTTTCCGGCGGCGGCAAGTCCACCCTGACCATCGAGACACTGTTCAAGACCGCCGCGGCGCGGCTGAACGGGGCCCGCGTGACCCCCGCGCCCTGCGAGACGATCAAGGGGCTGGAACATCTGGACAAGGTCATCGACATCGACCAACGGCCCATCGGGCGCACGCCCCGGTCCAACCCGGCGACCTATACCGGCGCCTTCACCCCCATTCGCGACTGGTTCGCCGGCCTGCCCGAGGCCAAGGCGCGCGGCTACAAGCCCGGGCGCTTCTCCTTCAACGTGAAGGGCGGGCGTTGCGAGGCCTGCCAGGGCGACGGCGTCATCAAGATTGAGATGCACTTCCTGCCGGATGTCTACGTGACCTGCGAAACCTGCAACGGCGCGCGCTACAACCGCGAGACGCTGGAAGTGACCTGGAAGGGCAAGTCCATCGCCGACGTGCTGGAAATGACCGTCGAGGAGGCGCGCGAGTTCTTCAAGGCGGTCCCGGCCATCCGCGAGAAGATGGACGCGCTGCACCGGGTCGGGCTGGACTACATCAAGGTGGGCCAGCAGGCCACCACCCTCTCGGGCGGCGAAGCGCAGCGCGTCAAGCTGTCGAAGGAACTTGCCAAGCGCTCGACCGGGCGCACGCTCTACATCCTCGACGAGCCCACCACGGGCCTGCATTTCGAGGACGTCAAGAAGCTGCTGGAGGTGCTGCACGAACTGGTCGAGGCGGGCAATACCGTGGTGGTGATCGAGCACAACCTCGACGTCGTCAAGACGGCCGACCACATCATCGACATCGGCCCCGAGGGCGGCGATGGCGGGGGCGAGATCGTGGCCGTCGGCACGCCCGAGGAGGTCGCACAGGTCGCGCGCAGCCATACCGGCCGCTACCTCAAGGAGATGCTGTCGGCCCGGAAGGTGGCGGCGGAATAGGACCGGGGCCGGGCACCCGGTGACGGCGCGCCGCCCGATCGGCGCCCCGCGTGAAACCTTCGGCCCGCCGGCGGCGTTGCATCCCCAAGGCAATGCAATCCGGGAGGCTGACGATATTGGGCAAACTTCTACGCAGGATCGGGGCGCCGCTTCTGGGCGGTGCGATTCTGGGCGTGGCGCTCGACCGCTGGCGGCGGCGTCGGCGCAGTGCCCCGGCCCTGTCCGACAAGGCCGGGCGCGCCGTGCCCGTGGACGCCGATGATGTGGTCCGCCCCAGCGGCCACGACGCGATGCGCGACCCGCCGCGCACCTGGGACGAGGCCGACGAGGCCAGCGACGAATCCTTCCCCGCCAGCGATCCGCCCGCCAAGTACTGAGGCGGCCCCCGCGCCGCGCAGAGAGGTTCAGCACATGGCCATGAAAGCAAGCGAAGCCCTGCAGTCCGCGGCAGAGCCGTTCGAGGATGGCCGGGGCGTTGCGGACCTTGCTGCCCGCTTTGCCGACCGCCGGGTGATCTGCCTGGGCGAGTCTACCCACGGCACGTCAGAATTCTACCGGATGCGGGCGGCGATCACCGAACGACTGGTGCGCGACCACGGGTTCACCGTCGTCGCCGCCGAGGCGGACTGGCCCGACGCCGCCGCCTATGACGCGATCATCCGCCGCGGGGTCGAGCATGTCACGCCCGAGCGGCCCTTTACCCGCTTCCCCCGCTGGATGTGGCGCAATCTGGAAACCTGGGACATGCTGCGCAACCTGCGCGACCTGAACGCCGAGCGCCTCGGCCCGGCGCGGGCGGGCTTCTACGGGCTGGATGTCTATTCGCTCTGCGCCTCGATCGACGCGGTCGTGGAGTATCTCCGGGGCGAACATCCCGATATCGCCGAGGAGGCCCGCGCGCTGTACGGCTGTCTCAAGCCCTACTGCGGGGATCCGGGCATGTACCTGCGCAAGCAGCTCGGCGCGGAGTACGACAGCTGCCAGGAGCGGGTGGCGCAGGTGCTGACCAACCTCCTGCAGCGCCGGGTACAGGACGGGCACGGCCTGTTCGATGCCGAGCAGAACGCCCATGTCGTCGTGGATGCCGAACGCTATTACCGGTCGATGTATTACGCCACCGCCTCCTCGTGGAACCTGCGCGATCGGCACATGGCCGATACGCTCGACCGGGTGCTGGAGCACCGTGGCCCGCAGGCCAAGGCGGTGGTCTGGGCGCACAATTCCCACGTGGGTGACGCGCGCGAAACCGAAATGGGCTGGCGCCGGGGCGAACTCAATATCGGCCAACTCGTGCGCGAACGCTACGGCGAGGCGGCCGCGCTGATCGGTTTCGCCACGGGCACCGGCACCGTGGCGGCCGCCGATGACTGGCACGGCGAGATGGAGGTCAAGCAGGTCAACCCGCCCATACAGGGCAGCATCGAGGCGGCCGCCGATGCCAGCGGTCTGCCGCGCTTCCTGCTGGACATCTCGCGGTTGGGCCTTGAGGCCCGCACAGCGCTGAACGATCCGCTGCCGCAACGGGCCATCGGGGTGATCTACCGCCCCGGCAGCGAGCGCGCCGCGCACTATTTCGAGGCGCGTATGGCGCGGCAGTTCGATGCTTGGGTCTGGGTGGCCGAGACCGAGGCCGTGCACGCCCGCCACGCCCATCCCGCCGAGGGGGAGGACGATCTGGTTCCCTTCGGCCTTTGAGGTTCATGGTTTCCGCGTCCCGGATCCGCTGCCCCCTGCCGGGCGCGGTCGAGGCCCCGGCTCGGGGGCCGGGGCGGGGAGCACGATCGTGGGAGGCCCTTCGAGAAACCGGGTGCCCGCCGGCAAGGTGATCGATTTGCACGGCCCCCCGGTCCGGCGGCCGCCGCCGCACAGCGGCCGGTTTCCGGTCGTCTGCGGACGACCGGGCCGGATGCGCGCGGGTGCGGCAAGCGGGGACGCGGCGCGGCCCTGCACCGGTCGCCGCGCTCAGTCGCTGCTGTGCCCGCGGGCCTCGAACCGTGGCAGCATGGCCGAGAAATCCTTGCCCTGGCCCTCCTCGCTTTCGACGAAGCGGGCGTAGAGATCCCGTGCGGCGCGCCCCAGCGGGGTATCCGCATCGGCCGAGGCCGCGGCCTCCTGCGCAAGGCGCAGGTCCTTGAGCATCAGGTCGGCGGCGAAGCCGGGCTGGTAGTCGTTGTCGGCCGGAGAGGTGGGGCCCACGCCCGGCGCCGGGCAATAGGTGTTCATCGACCACGACGAGCCCGACGAGGTCGAGACGACATCGAACATCGCCTGGCGGTCCAGGCCCAGCTTGTCGGCCAGGGCGAAGGCTTCGCAGGTCACGATCATCGTGGCGCCGAGGATCATGTTGTTGCAGATCTTGGCCGCCTGGCCGTTACCGGCGGGGCCGCAGTGCACGGCCTTCTTGCCCATGATGTCGAAGAGCGGCTTCGCCTTCTGGAAGCCCACCTCGTCACCGCCGACCATGAAGGTCAGCGTGCCGTCGCGGGCGCCGCCCACGCCGCCGGAGACCGGGGCGTCCAGCGCCGAGAGGCCCCGGGCCTGCGCATCCGCTGCCACGGCACGGGCGCTGTCCACGTCAACGGTGGAACAGTCCAGCAGGACGGCCCCGCGCTCCATCGCGGGGACGATCTCGGCGGCCACGCTGCGCAGGATGTCCCCGTTGGGCAGCATGGTGATGACCACCTCCTTGCCGCGGGCGGCCTCCTCGGCGGTCGCGGCCTGCTCGACGCCATCCACGGTGACCCTGGCGGCGTCGTAGCCCGTCACCGCGTGGCCGGCCTTGGCCAGGTTGGCGGCCATCGGCGCGCCCATGTTGCCCAGCCCGATGAATCCGATCTTCATGGCCTAGTCCTCCTCCTTTTCGAACGTGAGGGCCCGCGCACCAAGGGGCGCCAGCATGTCCTCGGTCTGTGAAACGGGCGGGTTGTCCAGCCCGTGCTGCCATTTCGGCGTGCGGTCCTTGTCGATGATCTGGGCACGGATGCCTTCCAGGAAGTCGCCCTTGTCCAAGGCACGGTGGGTGAAACGGTATTCCAGTTCCAGCGCGTGCCGGATACCGGCCCCCGCGTCGCGGACCCGGTGCACCAGTTCCACGGTGCAGGCCATCGACAGCGGCGAGTTGCGGCCCAGTTTCTTCAGCGTCTCGTCCGCGAAGTCGCTGTCCTCGGCCCGTAGCGAGGCGACGATGTCCCCCAGCGTCTCTCCCCCGAAATGGGCGTTGATCCGGGCATGGATCTCGTCCAGATGCCCCTCCGGCGGGATCTCGGCGGCCGACGCCAGGCCCGCGGGGTCGCCCGTCTCGGCCAGCTCGGCGATGAGGTCCGGCCAGGCGTCGCGCGGGATGAACGTGTCGGCAAAGCCGGCCTGGATGGCGTCGGCCGGCCCCATGCGCGTGCCCGTCGTCCCGAGGTATTCGCCCATCCGCCCCGGCGCCCCGGCCAGCAGGAAGGAACCGCCCACATCCGGCACCAGCCCGATGGAGCATTCCGGCATGGCGATCTGGCTCGATTCGCAGACCACCCTGTGCGACCCGTGGCAGCCGATGCCGACCCCGCCGCCCATGGTGAACCCCTGAAGGAAACTGACGTAGGGCTTCGGGTACTCGGCGATCTTGGCGTCCAGGCGGTATTCGTCCCGCCAGAACCGGCGGCCGTATTCGTAGTTGCCCTTGGTGCCCGTCTCGTAAAGCTCGGCGATGTCGCCGCCGGCGCAGAAGGCCTTGTCGCCCTCGGCATCGATCACCACCAGCGCGACCTCGGGGTCGTCGTGCCAGGCATCCAGCGCGTCCTCGATGGCGAGGCACATCTTGTAGGACATGGCGTTCAGCGCCTTGGCGCGGGTCAGCGTGATGCGTCCCGCACGCCCCTCTTTGCGGATGTCGATGTCGCTCATTTTTCCGCCAGCAGTTGCCGCGCCACGATCAGGCGCATGATTTCGTTGGTTCCCTCCAGGATCTCGTGCACGCGCAGGTCGCGCACAAGCTTCTCGATGCCGTAGTCGGCCAGGTATCCGTAACCGCCGTGCAATTGCAGGCAGTCGTTGACGATGCGGCTGCCCGCCTCGGTCACGAACTTCTTGGCCATGGCGCAGAACTTGGTGGCGTCCGGCGCGTCCTGGTCCAGTTTCCAGGCGGCCTGCCGCAGGAAGGTGCGCGCGGCCTGCAACTCGATCTCCATCTCAGCCAGGCGGAACTGCAGCGCCTGGAACTGGTCGATCGGGGTGCCGAAGGCCTTGCGCGCGGACATGTACTCCAGCGTCATGTCCAGCGCCTGCTGCGCCGCGCCCAGGGAGCAGGCCGCGATGTTCAGCCGCCCGCCGTCCAGCCCGGCCATCGCGTAGGAAAATCCCTTGCCCTCCTCGCCGATCAGGTTCGCGGCCGGGACCTTGCAGTCGTCGAACTGCACCTGCCGGGTGGGCTGCGATTGCCAGCCCATCTTCTGCTCCAACCCGCCGAAGGACAATCCCGGCGTTCCGTCCTCGACATAAACGGTCGAGATCCCGCGCGGTCCCGCCTCGCCGGTGCGGGCCATGACCACATAGGCATCCGAATAACCGCCGCCCGAGATGAAGGCCTTGGTGCCGTTGAGGGTGTAGCCGTCTTCCCCCTTTTCCGCCCGGGTCTTCAGCGCGGCCGCGTCCGAGCCCGAGCCCGGCTCGGTCAGGCAGTAGGACAGAACCGTCTGCATGCTCACCACGCCGGGCATCACCCGCGCCTTCATCTCCGCTTCGGCGAAGGTGTCGATCATCTTGGCGCACATGTTGTGGATCGACAGGAAGGCCGCGACCGAAGGGCAGGCCATCGACAACGCCTCGAAGACCAGCGTGGCATCCAGCCGCGACAGCCCCGATCCTCCAGAGTCCTCTGACACGTAGAGCCCGCCGAATCCCAGTTCGGCGATCTGCGGCCACAGCTCCTTGGGAATCGTGCCCTCGGCTTCCCATGCCTGGGCATGCGGGGCGATGTTGTCCTGCCCGAAGGCATGGGCCATGTCGAAAATGGCGGTCTGTTCCTCAGTGAGGGCGAAATCCATCGCGGGTCTCCTCCGAATTGAACGCTTGTTGAATTAACAGGTCCGCGGTCCCGGGCGCAAGGCTGGCGGCGGCGGGGCCGGGTTTCACAGATCGGCATGGAACTCCTCGATCAGGTGCCGCACGACGGCGCGCAGGGCATTCTCGTGATCGTCGCCCGCCTCCAGCGCCTCGATATAGGCCCGCCGCTGCCGGCCCGCGCTGGTGCCCGAGCGCCACATCTCGCGCGCGCCTTCGAGGTCCGCCAGCGACTGAAAGAAGCGCGCGTCTTCCTCCAGCAGCGCGATCAGCTCTTCCAGAAGGTCGCCGAAGGGCACGATCTCGCCAAGGCCGAAGTCGATCAGCCCCTCGCGCACCCCGTAGCGCTGCGCGCGCCAGCGGTTCTCGGACACCAGGAACCTGTCGTAGATGCGCCAGCGCTGGTTTCGCACGGCCAACCGCCACAGGTAACGCGCGATGGCCTGCTTGAGCGCGGCCAGCGTCAGCGCGTGCTCCATCCGCGGCTGGACGTCGCAGATCCGGCTCTCGATGGTCGGGAACTGGTGCGAGGGGCGCAGATCCCACCAGATCTTGGAACTGTCCTCGATCACGCCGAGATCCACCAGGATCTGGACCGAGCGCTCGAACTCGCCAAAGCTTTCCATGCGCGGGGGCAGGCCGGTGCGCGGCAGGTTGTCGAACACCGTCAGCCGGTAGCACGACAGCCCGGTGTCCTGTCCCTGCCAGAAGGGCGAGGAACACGACAGCGCCAGAAGATGCGGCAGGAAATAGGCCATCTGGTTGATCACGTCGATACGCCGGTCGGGCTGGTCGATGCCCACATGCACGTGCATCCCGCAGATCAGCATGCGCCGGACAACGCCGGCCAGATCGTCGCTGAGGATGTTGTAGCGTTCCTTGTCGGTATGGGTCTGCCGCCGCCAGTCCGAAAAGGGGTGGCAGGACGCCGCGATCGGGGCAAGGTTGTAGCCCGCCGCGCAGTCGGCCACCGTGGCGCGCAGGCGGCGCAGGTCCTCGCGCACCTCGGCAACGGTCTGGCAGGGGCGCGTGCCGATCTCGATCTGGCAGTTCAGGAACTCCGGGCTGACCTGGTCCTCCAGGGCCAGTCGGCAGGCCTCCATCAATCCCTCCGGCGCATCGGCGAGGTCCAGGCTGTCCCGGTCGACGAGAAGGTATTCCTCCTCGACGCCGATGGTGAAGGGCGGCGGTGTCAGCGCCATGATCCCGATCCCCCTTGGCGCAACGGCATGTCAAATCCCACTTGAGCACGTCCGCCCGGCAGGGGGCAAGCCGCCGGGTGACCCGAATGCGCCATCATGCTTCCGTCAACGCAGCACTCTTTGTCCAGTTTTGGGAAACAATCGCCGGTCATTGTTAACGCCGTCAGCAGGGAAATGCGGGGAAACATGGCGTCGTCCGACATCAGCGTCACGCCCCACGCGCGCGTTTTGGTGGCGCCGGGTCGAACACACTGGTTCTCAACGACTTCGGGCCGCCGCGAACCGGAACCCTCCAGGCCGATGGCGGCGTGCCGGGCCCGGCCGATCGCGGTATCGCGACCTTCGGGTGGCAGCCGGTTTCCGGCATCGGCATCGGACAGGCTGTGCCGGGGCCAACCTTGGCCCTGGTGGTGCGCGCGCGCCCGAGGCCGCCCTTCTGGTTTGATCCGCCCCGGCGGCTTCGCAAGGGGGCGAGGTGGCGGTCAGCCGGGGGCATGGGACTGCCCGGAGAAGACGCGCTCGGCATCCGAGACGAGCCGCGCCAGACGCTCTGCCGCGGTGCCGCCGGGGGCAAGCGCGGCGGCCTGGCCGTAAAGCGCGAAGCGATAGGTTTCGGGATCCGCGGCCAGCAGGGGCGCGACGTAGTGATACATCAACGGAAAGGGCGCCGGCTCGACCTGCGTCATGTCATCCAGCCAGGCGGTGCGATGCGCCCGCGCCGGCCGGCCCGAAACCGCGCGGCTGATGCGGGTACTGGCGTCCGCTCCGTGGCGGACCGCCTCGGCGTGAAGGGGCTTCGGCCCTGCCTCGTCGGCGGTGATGAAGGCGGTGCCGATCTGTACCCCCGCCGCGCCCAGGGCGAAGGCCGCCGCGATCCCGCGCCCGTCGGCGATGCCGCCGGCGGCGATCACAGGCTGTTCGACGGCATCGACGATCTGCGGCAGAAGGGCGAACAGGCCGATCCGGGCGTCCTGCGCCACGTCAAGGAAAACGCCCCGGTGGCCGCCCGATTCCCACCCTTGGGCGATGATGGCATCGGCGCCCCGGTCGGCCAGCCAGCGCGCCTCGGCGACCGTGGTCGCCGAGGCGAGGATGCGGCACCCGGCCGCCTTGAGCGCCGCCAGCGCCGCCGCCTCGGGCAGGCCGAAGTGGAAGCTCGCCACCGCCGGCGGCTGTGCCAGCAGGACCTCCAGTTGCGCGGGCCCGAAGGCGGGGAAGGGCGGTTCCGGCATGCCCGTCGGCGGGGCAATGCCCGCGGCCGCGTAATGCGGTGCCAGAGCATCCAGAAGCCTCCTGTGATGCGCGGGGTCGATCGCCCTTTCATCGTGGCAGAAGAAATTCAGGTTGACCGGCCGGGCCGTCCGCCGCGCCAGCTGTTTGATGTCATCCCGCAGCGTTCCGGGGCCGAGTGTGGCGCACCCGTGCGATCCCAGGCCGCCCGCCTCCGAAACCGTCGCCGCCAGCGCGGGCGTTGTCGTCCCGGCCATGGGCGCCTGGATCACGGGGTGGCTGATGTCCAGCATCCGGCAGAGTCTGGTATCGGGCCACATGGCTGCCTCCGGCGGGAAAGGGCCGCGGCGCCGCCGCGGCCCGGTCAGGCCAGGATCCGGGCAGGGCTCAGTCCATGGCCTTGAAGTGGAATTCGCCGCCCTCCTTCAGGCCGCTGGGCCAGCGCGAGGTGACGGTCTTGGTCCGCGTGTAGAACTTGAAGGCGTCCGGACCGTGCTGGTTGAGGTCGCCGAACATCGACTTCTTCCAGCCGCCGAAGGTGTGATAGGCCAGCGGGACCGGGATTGGGACGTTCACGCCCACCATGCCGATGTTGATGCGGTGAGTGAAGTCGCGCGCGGCGTCGCCGTCGCGGGTGAAGATCGCGGTGCCGTTGCCGTATTCATGGTCCATGGCCAGTTGCACCGCCTCCTCGTAGGAACCCGCGCGCACAGTGGACAGGACGGGGCCGAAGATCTCCTGCTTGTAGATCTCCATGTCCGGCGTCACCTTGTCGAAGAGATGGGGGCCGACGAAGAACCCGTTCTCGTAGCCCTGCAGCGTGAAGTCGCGGCCGTCCACCACCAGTTCCGCGCCTGCCTCGACGCCCGCGTTCACCAGCCCCAGCACGCGTTCGCGGGCCTCGGCGGTCACCAGGGGCCCGTAATCCACGTCGTCGCCCGCGGTATAGGGGCCGACCTTCAGTTTCTCGATCCGCGGCACCAGCTTCTCGATCAGGCGATCGGCGGTTTCGTCGCCGACCGGCACGGCCACCGAGATCGCCATGCAGCGCTCGCCCGCCGCGCCGTAGCCCGCGCCCACCAGCGCGTCGGCGGCCTGGTCCATGTCGGCGTCAGGCATGACGATCATGTGGTTCTTGGCCCCGCCGAAAGCCTGGACCCGCTTGCCGTTGGAACAGCCGCGGCCGTAGATGTATTCGGCGATCGGGGTTGAGCCGACAAAGCCCACCGACTGGATCACGTCGTGGTCCAGGATGGCGTCCACCGCTTCCTTGTCGCCTTGAACCACCTGCAGGATCCCCTGGGGCAGGCCGGCCTCTTCCATGAGTTCGGCCAGCATCAGCGGCACGCTGGGATCGCGTTCCGACGGCTTGAGGATGAAGGCGTTGCCGCAGACGATGGCCGGTGCGAACATCCACATCGGGATCATGGCCGGGAAGTTGAAGGGCGTGATCCCGGCGGTCACGCCAAGCGGCTGCTTCATCGAGTAGATGTCGATGCCGGGGCCGGCGCCGTCGGTGAACTCGCCCTTCAGCAGTTCCGGCGCCCCGATGCAGTATTCCACGACCTCCAGCCCGCGCTGCACGTCGCCCTTTGCATCGGGAAACGTCTTGCCGTGCTCGGCACTCAGCGCCTCGGCCAGCTTGTCCATGTCGCGGTTGAGCAGATCGACGAACTTCATCATCACCCGCGCGCGGCGCTGCGGGTTGACGGCCGCCCAGGCGGGCTGCGCGGCCTCGGCAACCTCGACGGCCTGGGCCAGTTCCGCCGCGGTGGCCAGCGGGCACTTTGCCTGCACCTCGCCGGTGGCGGGATTGAAGACGTCCGAGAAACGGCCCGACGTCCCTTTGACGTGGGCGCCGTTGATGTAGTGGGTCAGTTCTTTCATCACGATCCTCCCGAAAATGTCGCGCCGATCTTAACCTTGCATATTTCAATGACAAAGAGGCATTGTTCCAAAAAAGATCTGCAATTCTGCAAAGGGGCGGGCATGGATGCGCAGTGGGACGACCTCAAGATCTTCCTCGCCGTTGCGCGGGCCGAAAGCCTGTCCGGCGCCGGCCGCGTGCTCAGGGTGGATCCCGCCACCGTGGGGCGACGCATCGCCCGGCTCGAGGCCGCCCTTGGCGCGCCGCTTTTTGCCAAGTCACCCTCGGGTTACGCGCTGACCGATGCGGGCCAGCGGCTGATGGGCCACGCCGTCGCGGTGGAACAGGCGGTAGAGGGCGCCGCCGAGGAATTGCTGGGGCGCGCCGGCGGGCTGACGGGGCAGATCCGGATCGGCGCGCCGGACGGGGCGGCGAATTTCGTGCTGCCTCAGGTCTGCGCCCGGATCGCCGCCGACAACCCCGATCTCGACGTGCAGATCGTGGCGCTGCCGCGGCTGTTCAACCTCACCCGGCGCGAGGCCGACATGGTGATCGCGGTCAGCCCGCCGACGGCCGGCCGGTTGAGCGTGCAGAAGATCACCGATTATCGGCTCCATCTCGCGGCGTCGGAGCGGTACCTGCGCCGCCACGGCCCCATCACGCGGCTGGCCGATCTCAGGCAACACCGCATGGTGGGCTACATCCCCGACATGATCTTCGACAAGGAGCTGGACTACCTCGAAGAGGCGGGGATCGAGCGCGTCACCCTCGCCTCGAACTCGGTTGCCGTCCAGATCAACTGGGTTCGCCAGGCCGGCGGCATCGGCGTGGTGCACGACTTCGCGATCCCCTGGATGCACGGGGTGGTCAAGGTGCTGCCCGAGGCGCTGAGCCTGACACGCAGCTTCTATCTGGTGCGCCACGCCGACGATCGGCGGCTGGAGCGTCTCAACCGGTTCGCTGCCGCGCTCGTCGACGGCGTCGCGCGCGAGGTCGCGCGGCTGGAGGCGCTGACTTGACAGACCGGGGGATATCGGAAAGCCTGATTTCCACAACATGATCGTTGGGAGGGTGCAGTCATGCTGGTGCAGCAGATCCTGAAGTCCAAGGGCGACGGCGGCGTCGTCACCGTCACGCCGGACACGCGCGTATCTGACGCCGCCCAGACCCTGGCCGAGCGCCGCATCGGTGGCCTCATCGTCTCCAGCGACGGCGATACCGTGGATGGCATCATCTCGGAGCGCGACATCGTGCGCTCGCTGGCGCTGAGGGGGGCCAAGACCCTGGAAGAGACGGTGGAGGCAATGATGACCCGCAATCCCGTCTGCTGCAGCCGGCAGGACAAGTCCGACGCCGTCCTCGCCCGCATGACCGAGGGGCGCTTCCGCCACATGCCGGTGATCGAGGACGGCAAGCTGGCGGGGATCGTCACCATCGGCGACGTGGTCAAGGCGCGGCTCGAGGAACTGGCGATGGAAAAGGACGCGCTGGAAGGCATGATCATGGGATACTGACGCCGCCCGTTCGGCGCCAGCTCGGGGGATACGCAGTTCTACCCCCTTGCATTCTGCGGCGCAGTATTGTTGCGTGGCGCGCGCAGCCAGCAACGGAGCAGTCCCATGCGCATCGGCCTCTATCCCGGCACCTTCGATCCGATCACGCTCGGCCATGCCGACATCATCCGCCGCGCCGCCACGCTTGTGGACAGGCTGGTCATCGGGGTCGCGATCAATCGTGACAAGGGGCCGCTCTTCACCTTGGAGGAGCGCGTGCCGATGATCGAGGCGGAATGCGCCAAACTCAGCGCCGAGACCGGGATCGAGATCGTCGCGCATCCCTTCGACAACCTGCTCATCGATTGCGCGCACGAGGTCGGGGCAACGCTGATCATCCGCGGCCTGCGCGCCGTGGCCGATTTCGAATACGAGTTCCAGATGGTGGGCATGAACCGCGCTCTCGACAACAGCGTCGAGACGGTCTTTCTCATGGCCGACGCCGATCACCAGGCCATCGCCAGCAAGCTGGTCAAGGAAATCGCCCGCCTGGGCGGCGACGTGCGCAAGTTCGTCTCGCCCGACGTGCGCGAGGCGCTGCTGGCCAAGTTCACCTGACGCCTCAGCGCCAGAAGGCCAGCCATTCGATAAGCAGTGTCAGCTTCCGGGCCAGGAAGATCGTGTTTGCCCAGGCGTGGTAGGCATAATCCACGCCCAGCCCGATCAGGATCAGCGCGCCGAGGACGAGGGCGATCTGATTGGTCATGCCGGCCATCCCGTGCTGTGAACACGGGCCTTGATGCCAGAGCCCTCACGGCTTGTCACGCGGCAAGTGGCGCCGGCGCGGCACGAAAAACCCCGGCGCCAAGGGCGCCGGGGCCGACAGAAGGATCGGCGATCACCGCGCCGATCAGAACTTGTAGGCGACGCCCACGCGCAGTTCGTGCGTCTCCATCTCGACGTTCGCACCGGTTCCGGCGAAATTGTTCTCGTCGTCAAAGGACGAGTACCGGTAATCGATCCGGCCCAGCCACTGATCGGTAAAGGCGTGCTCCACGCCCCCGCCGATGGTCCAGCCGGTCATTGTCTCTGACGCCGTGGTGCCGGGCCAAGACAACTCCAGGTCGGCCCAGGCGATCCCGGCGGCCCCGTAGATCAGGGTCCGGTCCATGGCATGACCGATCCGCCCGCGAAGCGCCGCGGTGCTTTCGATGTCGCTTTCCAGAGTGTCGCCGGGCCCCTCAATAACTGGAATCTGATCGCTGCCGTCGGCGTGAGACCAGTTATACTCGCCCTCGAAACCGAAGACGAGGTTCCCCGACGTGGCGAAATTGTACCCGCCATAGATCCCCCCGACGAAGCCGTCCGCGTCGGGCGATGCGCGCCGGCCCTCGGGCGCCGCAACGTCGCCGCCCTGCGTACCTTCGCTCCAATCGATGTGGCCGTTCAGGTAGCCAAGCTGCACACCGGCATAGGGGCCAGCCCAGGTGAAACCCGGTTCGATTACAACGGGATCCGCCGGCGGCGGCGTGGGGTCACCGGCCAGGGCGCTGGAGCCGGCGACAGCCGCGGACGCGGTAAGGGTCGCTGCGACGAAAATCCTGTACATGGTTTACATCCTCTTAACATGTTACTTGCAAAAGCTTTGGCACAGGTCGACGACGCAGCAAAGGCCTGCGCGGCGACGCCATGAATCGAAAAGGTTGACGTTGCGTCCACGCAACAGGCCGCCCCCTTTGTTCCCCCTCTTGCGCGCGGTTTTTTTGATCGGGCGGGTTCCCGCGGCTGGATCAGCCAAAAATACCGGCGCCAGGGGCGCCGGGGCCGGATCCGTGGCAAGGGGGCGGGCTCAGTTCAGGCGGCCCATCTGCACCGCCACGTCGGCCATCCGGCAGGAGAAGCCCCATTCGTTGTCGTACCAGGCCAGCACGCGGACCAGGCGCTTGCCCGTCACCTTGGTCAGGTCCGGGGCGAAGATCGCGCTTTCCTCGGTGTGGTTGAAATCGACGCTGACCTTCGGTTCCGGGTCATAGGCGAGGACCCCCTTCATGGGGCCGGCGGCGGCTTGCGCCACCACCTCGTTGACATCGTCCTTGGTCACGTCCTTCTCCGCAACGAAGGTCAGGTCCACCGCCGAGACGTTGGGGGTGGGCACGCGCATGGCGGCGCCGTCCAGCCGCCCGGACAGGTCCGGCAGCACCTCGCCGAGGGCCTTGGCGGCACCGGTGGACGTGGGGATCATCGACATCGCCGCGGCGCGCGCGCGATAGAGGTCGCTGTGCCGGCGGTCCAGCGTGGGCTGGTCGCCGGTGTAGGCGTGGATCGTGGTCATCATGCCGCTGTCGATCCCGATCCCCTCGTGCAGGACCTTGGCCAGAGGGGCCAGGCAGTTCGTGGTGCAGGACCCGTTCGAGATCATCCGCTCCTCGGGGCGCAGATCATCGTGGTTCACGCCGTAGACGACCGTGCGGTCCACGTTCTTGCCCGGTGCCGACAGCAGCACCTTGCCCGCGCCGCGCTCCAGGTGCGTGCGCGCCAGCAGCCCGTCGTTGAACTTGCCCGTGCATTCCAGGACCACGTCCACGCCGTCCCAGTCCAGCTCGGTCATGTCGTAGGTCGAGGACATCTCCATCGGCCCGCGGCCCAGATCCATGGTGTTCTCGCCCAGCGTGATCTCGCCGGGGAAGCGGCCGTGCACGCTGTCGTATTTCATCAGGTGCGCGCTGGTCTCCAGCGGCCCCGTGGCATTCACCTTGACGACCTTGATATCATTGCGAGTGCTCTCGGCGATATGCGCGAGGGTGCAGCGGCCGATCCGGCCGAACCCGTTGATCCCGACGGTGATGGTCATGGACGGCATCTCCTGGCTGATTGGATGTTGGCCGCGATATAGCCCCACCCGCCCTCTGCCGAAAGGTGAAAATCGCCGGCGATCAGGGTGTTAGCGATAACCGTTATCGCAAAACCGCCTGGTGGCGCTAACGGCCCTGGCGGCGCGCGGCCCCGGGCCGTTAGCGTCGGCGATTTCCTCTCTTGATCCGCGGGGCGGGGCGGGCGAATACTCCGCCCATCGGTTCCGGAGGCCGGGCGCGAAAGGATGGCGGATGAGCGGATTGCTGGCTTTGCTCGACGACGTGGCGGCCCTCGCCAAGGTGGCCGCGACAAGCGTCGACGACATCGCGGCGGCGGCGGGCAAGGCGGGCAGCAAGACCGCCGGCGTGATCATCGACGACGCGGCGGTGACCCCGCGCTACATGCAGGGCTTCGCCCCGGCGCGCGAACTGCCGATCATCTGGCGGATCACGCGCGGGTCGATCTTCAACAAGATCGTGATCCTGCTGCCGCTGGCGATGCTGCTGGCCAATTTCGCGCCGTGGATGATCACGCCGCTGCTGATGCTGGGCGGGTGTTACCTGTGCTTCGAAGGGGCGGAGAAGATCTTTCACGCGCTGTTGCCCCATGCCGACAGGCACGTGGAAGAGGACATGTCGGTCAAGGATCCCGGCCACCTGGAAGAGCAGAAGGTGCGCGGCGCCATCAAGACCGATTTCATCCTGTCGGCCGAGATCATGACCATCGCGCTGTCCGCGATCGAGGCGCCGAACGCCTGGATGCAGGGGGCCACGCTGGCGGCGGTGGGGCTGATGGTGACGGCGGCGGTCTACGGTTCGGTGGCCCTGATCGTCAAGATGGATGACGTCGGGCTCTACATGGCGCAGAATGCGCGCAGCGGGGCGGGGCAGGGCTTCGGACGGGGACTTGTGAAGTTCATGCCGGTGCTGCTGAAACTCCTGTCCATCGTCGGCACGGCGGCAATGCTGTGGGTGGGCGGCTCGATCCTTCTGCACGGCTTCCACGAATACCACATCCCCGAGCCCGGCCACACCATTCACCTGCTGGCCGAGGGCGCGGCACAGGCCCTGCCGCGCGCGGCCGATGCGGTGAAATGGGCGGTGACGGCGGCGCTGGACGGGATCTTCGGATTGGTCGTGGGCCTGCTGCTGATCCCCGTGGTCACGCGCGCCGTCGGGCCGCTGATCGCGGCGGTTTCGGGCGACAAGGGCGCGCCCTGAGCCCCCGGCTCGCCCGCATCGGGCCGGCCCCGGCTTTCGCCGCGCAAAGGGCCGCAGGGTCAATTCGCGCTGCCTGTGATCGGAGCCACGCCCGCCCCGGCCACCGAGCCGGGGCCTTGGGGACCGGCCCGGGCGAGGCCCCGGGTCGCGCCCGGGGCGGGTTTTCCCGGCCACGCCCGACACGCTTTTGCGGCTGCGCGGGGCTGGGCGGCGGCGCCACGGGGCCGGCCGTGGCGGCCTTTACCCCTCGTTCCCCTCGATCTCGCGCCAGGCCGCCAGCACCGCGCGGCGCACCTCCTCGGGCTGGCGCTCCACTGCGCCCGCCAGACCGCGCAGCTGCCGGCGCAGGCCGTGCACCTGGTCAAGCAGCGACAGCACCACTGGCAATGACTCGGCGGGCAGCGAGACCTCCTCGCGCAGATCGCAGACCAGCCGCACGCGGGCCAGATCCAGCTCGTCGAAGAGCGGGCCCTGCGCGCCCTGCGCCGGCCGAACCCACCCCTCGGCCACCCAGGTGCGCAGCTCGTCCAGATGCACCCGGCGGACGGTCTCGACGACTTCGACTTCGGTCAACTTCATGTCATCCTCCCAGGTCGGCGCGCGGGTCGTGGCGGACATGCGCGCGCCAGCGCTCGGCGATCTCCTCCATCTCCGCGTCCAGGGTCTCGGGCAGCACGATCTTCAAGCGCACATGCTGGTCGCCCGCGGCGCCCCTGGCCGGCTTGATTCCCTTGCCCTTGAGCCGCAGCCGCCGGCCCGAGGAGGCGCCCCTGGGCACCGTCATCGTCACCCGCCCGCTGATCGTGGGGACCTCGACCCTGGCGCCCAGCACCGCCTCGTCGAAGGTGATGGGCAATTCGATTTCGATGTCGTTGCCATCGCGGGTGAACAGCCGGTGGGGGCGGATGCCGATCTCGACCAGCGCGTCGCCGGGCGGCCCGCCGCCCATCCCCGGCTGCCCCTTGCCCTTGAGCCGCAGGGTCTGGCCGTCGCGCACGCCGGCGGGGATGGTCAACTCGATGGTCTGGCCGTCGGGCAGGGGCACTTCGCGTTTCGCGCCCCGTGCGGCATCCAGGAAATCGACGTCCAGGTGATAGCGCAGATCGGCGCCCCGGGCGCTGAACTGCGCGCCGCCCGCGCCGCGGGGGCCGGCGCCGAAGTCCCCGAAACCGCCGTATCCGCCCCGGCCGCCGCGGGCGCGGCCGCCGAAGAGGTCCGCGAAAATGTCCGAGACGTCCTCGAAATCGCCGAAGCCGCCGGCGGACTGGTAGCGCCCCTGCGGGTCTGCGCCCGCGTATTCGTGGTAATACTGCCGCTCGGGCCGCTCCTGGCCCGAGGCGTCGATCTCGCCCGCATCGAAGCGGCGCCGCTTCTCGGCGTCGCCGAGGATGTCATAGGCCGCACCCACCTTCTTGAACTGCTCCTGCTTGGCCTTGTCGCCGGGGTGCAGGTCGGGGTGCAGCTGCTTGGCGAGCTTGCGGTAGGCTTTCTTTATCTCGTCCTGGCTCGCGGACTTGTCCACGCCCAGGATCTTGTAGGGATCCTCACTCATGCACGGTCTCCTTCACCGGCGCGGGCCGGGCCGCGCCGCATCCGGCACCGAGATAGGTATGCCCGGCGGCCAAGTCGAGTCCGCCGGGTGGGGGGCGGCCCGTGCCGCGGGATCAGAGCAGCGCCTTGACCTTCTCCGCGACGGCCTCGCCGGTGATCCCGAACTTCTGGAAAAGCGTGGCGGCCGGGGCCGAAGCGCCGAAACCCTCCATGCCCACGAAAGCGGCCTTGGACTCCCGCCCGCGTTCTCCGCACAGCCAGCGGTCCCAGCCCAGGCGCGCGGCGGCCTCGACGCCCACGCGCACCGGCCCCGCCGGCAGGACCCGCTTGCGGTAGGCCTCGTCCTGGTCCTCGAAGAGTTCCCAGCACGGCATCGAGACGACGCGCGTGCCGATCCCCTCGGCCTGCAGGATGTCGCGCGCCGCCATGGCCACGGCGACCTCCGATCCGGTGGCCAGCAGAAGCGCCTGCCGCTTGCCGGTCGCCTCGGCCAGCACATAGGCGCCCTGGGCGGTCAGGTTCTTGCTCTTGTACTCGGTGCGCAGCGTGGGCACCCCCTGCCGCGTGAGCGACAGGACAGACGGCGTGCCGGTCGCCTCAAGCGCGAGATGCCAGGCCTCGGCGGTCTCGACCGTGTCGCAGGGCCGGAAGACCATGGTGTTGGGCGTTGCCCGGCTGATCGCCAGATGCTCGATCGGCTGGTGCGTGGGGCCGTCCTCGCCCAGCCCGATGCTGTCGTGGGTCATCACGTAGACCACGGGCTGGCGCATCAGCGCCGACAGGCGCATCGCGGGGCGCGCGTAGTCGGTGAAACACATGAAGGTCCCGCCGTAGGGCCGGACCCCGCCGTGCAGGGCCATGCCGTTCATGGCCGCGGCCATGCCGTGCTCGCGGATGCCGTAGTGGATGTAGCGGCCCTTGCGATTGCCTTCGTCGAAGACGTCCAGGTCGCCCGTCCGCGTGTTGTTGGATCCCGACAGGTCGGCCGAGCCGCCCATGGTCTCGGGCATGATGGGGTTGACCAGTTCCAGCACCATCTCGCTGGACTTGCGCGTGGCCACCTTGGGCTGGTCCTCGGCCATCTGTTTCTTCAGCGCCTTGATGCGCGCCGAAAGGCGCCGGGGCGTGCCGCGCGCCATCACGCGCTCGAATTCCGCCTGGCGGCGTTCGCTGGCCTCGGCCAGCCGCGTCTCCCACTCCGCGCGCGCGGTGGCGCCGCGGCGGCCGATTTCCTCCCACGCGGTCTTGATCTGGCCGGGCACCTCGAAGGGGTCGCCCTCCCAGCCGTAGGCGCGCTTGGTCTCGGCGATCTGGTCGGCATCGGTCAGCGCGCCGTGGGCCTTGGCGGTGTCCTGCGCGGGATGGCCCAGCCCGATATGGGTGCGGCAGGCGATCAGCGAGGGGCGCCGGGCCTTCTTCGCGGCGGTGATGGCGCTGTCGATGGCCGCGGGATCGTGGCCGTCGATCTCCTGCACGTGCCAGCCGGCGGCGCGGAAGCGCTGGCTCTGGTCGGTGCGGTCGGCCAGGTCCAGGGTGCCGTCGATGGTGATGCGGTTGTTGTCGAAAAAGACCACCAGCTTGCCCAGTCGCTGCCGCCCGGCCAGGGTGATCGCCTCCTGGCTGACACCTTCCATCAGGCAGCCGTCGCCGGCGAAGACATAGGTGTGATGATCCACCAGCTTGCGGCCGAAGCGGGCGCGCAGGTTTTCCTCGGCCATGGCGAAGCCCACCGAGTTTGCCAGCCCCTGACCCAGCGGGCCGGTCGTCGTCTCGATGCCGCGGGCCAGGAAGTTCTCGGGGTGGCCGGCCGTCTTGGCGCCCCATTGACGGAAGTTGCGGATCTCCTCCATGCTGATCTCGGGATCGCCGGTCAGATACAGCAGGGCGTAAAGCAGCATCGACCCGTGCCCGTTGGACAGGATGAAACGGTCCCGGTCGGGCCAGTCAGGGGCGGCGGCGTCGAATTTCAGGTGCCTTTCGTAGAGCACCGTGGCCACGTCGGCCATGCCCATGGGCATGCCGGAATGGCCCGAGTTGGCGGCATGGACCGCGTCCATTGCCAGCGCGCGGATGGCGCAGGCCTTGGACCAGTGATCGGGATGGGCGGAGCGCAGGGCGTCGATATCCACGGGTGGTCGTCCTTTGCAGTGGCGGCGTCTCCGCGGTGCATATCAGGCCGCGGCCAAAGATCAAGCACGCCTCGCGGCCGCGGGCGGATGGGGGCGCATTTTCGCGAACCTTTCGCTAGACTTGGGCCAAATCGGCGGCCCGGGGCGATTCGCGGGGCGCGCACGACGCAGGGGCGACGACAAGGACGAAGGTTGAGCAGATGAGCGATATTGACGAATTGCAGCGCCGCATCACCGCCGCGCTGGATCGCATCGGGACGGGCCTGGACGGGCTCGGCGCACAGGCGCAGGCCGAGGAACTCGCGGCGCTCAAGACCCAGCTGGAAGAAGAGCGCCTGGCAAATGCCCAGCTCCAGGAACGCAACAAGAAATTGCGCGAGAAGCGCGAGGCCCTCGTGACCAAGCTTGAGGCCGCGCAGGCCGAAAAGGCCGAGCAGGTCAAGCGCCTGGACGGGGAGTTGCGCGCCACGCGCGCGGCCAACGACAAGCTGCGCGAGAACAACGCGGCCCTGCGCGCCGCCCTGGAAAGCGGCGTGGCCGATGCCGATCAGATCAACGCCTCGCTGCAGGCCGAGCTGGAGGCGCTGCGCACCGCCCAGGCGGCCGAGCGCGCCGAGGCGGAAACGATCCTGAGCGAGCTGGACTCGGCGCTGTCCGAGGTGGCCGCGGACACGCCGGCCCCGCAGAGCGACGACACCACCCAATCGGAGGACGCCTGATGCCCGAGGTGACCATCGAGATCGGCGGCCGCACCTTCGACGTGGCCTGCCAGGAAGGCGAGGAACATTACCTGCATGCCGCGGCCCGGATGCTGGACGAGGAGGCATCGGTGCTGACGGCGCAGATTGGCCGCATTCCCGAGCCGCGCATGCTGCTGATGGCGGGCCTGATGCTGGCCGACAAGACGGCCGGCGTGCAGGACAGGCTCCGCGAGTTCGAGGACCGCATGGCCGAGAAGGAGGCCGAACTGGCGCAGTACCGCAACGCGCCGCGCCCCGAACCGGAAAAGGTCGAGGTGCCGGTGGTGCCCGAACAGGTGACCGAGACCCTTGCCGAGATCGCCGCCCGGGCCGAGTCGCTGGCCGACGAGGTGGAAACCCGCGCCGCGCCGGCCCCCGAGGACCCCGCCGGGACGCCGCACGACGACGCGTGAACGCGGCCCCGCTCTGCCGGGCGGCGGGGCCGGCTATGCCAGTTCCCGCGCCAGCGCGCAGAACTGCGCCAGGCTCACCTGTTCGGCCCGGTCCGTGGGGGCGATGCCGGCGGCGGCAAGCCGGGCCTCGATATCGGGGGCCAGGCCCTTCAGCGCCGCGCGCAGCATCTTGCGGCGCTGGTTGAAGGCCGCGGCCACGACACGTTCCAGCACCTTGGGATCGGCCGGATAGCGCGGCGCGGGCAGGGCGGTCAGGTGCACCACCGCGCTGGACACCTTGGGCGGGGGCGTAAAGGCTCCCGGCGGCAGGTGCATCGCGATCCGGGCCTCCGCCCGCCATTGCGCCAGCACCGCCAGCCGGCCGTAGGCCTTGCTGCCCGGCTGCGCCACGATCCGTTCGGCCACCTCCCGCTGGAACATCAGCGTCAGGCTTTCCCAGAAGGGCGGCCAGTCGCGCGGGGTCAGCCACCGCACCAGCAGTTCGGTGCCCACGTTGTAGGGCAGGTTGGCCACCACCCGGATGGGCGGGGTCAGATGCGCGGCGGGGTCCACCTCCAGCGCATCGGCGTGCAGGATTTCCAGCCGGCCGGGGTAGGCCGCCGCGATCTCGGCCAGCGCCGGCAGGCAGCGCGCGTCCTTCTCCACCGCCAGCACGTGCCGCGCCCCTTCGGCCAGCAAGCCGCGGGTCAGGCCGCCGGGGCCGGGGCCCACCTCCAGCACGTCCGCCCGTGCAAGGTCACCGGCCTGCCGCGCGATCTTGGCCGTCAGGTTCAGATCCAGAAGGAAGTTCTGGCCCAGCGATTTGCGCGCCGTCAGCCCGTGCGCGGCAATCACCCGGCCCAGCGGCGGCAGCCCGTCGATGGCGCTCATTGCCTGCGGGCCGTGGCCATGCGGGCGGCCAGCCGCAGCGCCTCGATCAGCGAGTCGGGCCGCGCCATTCCCCGCCCCGCGATATCCAGCGCCGTGCCGTGATCGGGCGAGGTGCGCACGAAGGGCAGGCCCAGGGTCACGTTCACGCCGCGGTCGAAATCCAGCGTCTTTACGGGGATCAGGGCCTGGTCGTGGTACATGGCCACCGCTGCATCATACCGCGCGCGGGCGGCATCGTGGAACATCGTGTCGGCGGAATGCGGCCCGCTCAGCGTCATGCCGTCGGCGCGCAATTCCTCCAGGACGGGGGCGATCACCTCGATCTCTTCGCGGCCCATGCGCCCGCCTTCCCCGGCGTGGGGGTTCAGGCCCGCCACCGCGATGCGCGGCGCCGCCAGCGCGAAGTCGCGCACCAGCGCGGCATGGGTGATCCGCAGCGTCTCGCGCAGGTGATCCCGGCTCAATGCGCGCGGCACGGCCGAGAGCGGGATGTGGATCGTGGCCGGCACGACGCGCAGGTGCGGGCCGGCCAGCATCATCGCCACGCGCTCCACGCCCGCCAGCGCGGCCAGGTACTCGGTGTGCCCCGGATAGGCGAATCCCGCACCATCGGCCAGCGCCTTCTTGTGGATGGGGGCGGTGCACAGGGCCGCGGCGGCGCCGGATTGCACCAGGTCCACGCCGCGGGCGATGGCCTCGATCACCCCCTGCGCCTGCGCGGGGTCGGGCGCGCCCGGCGTCCGCGTGCCGGGGAAGGCCAGCGGCAGAACCGGCACGCCGCGCTCCGCGGCCGCCGCGGCCTCCGCCGGCGCGGCGATCTCGGCCACGGGGGTGTCCGTGGGCAGGTGCCCCGGATCCCCGATGAAGAAGAAGGGCACCTCCGACCCCAGCGCGCGCCAGGCGCCCGCCGCGACCTCGGGCCCGATGCCGGCCGGCTCGCCGCAGGTCAGGGCAACGGGGGCGGTCATCCCGTCTCGATGATCCGCGCCTCGGCCCGTAGCTGTTCCAGGTACCCCTGGGCGAATGACTCCAGGCGCTGGTTGCGGATGAAGTTGGTCAATTCCTCGGTCGAGGGGCCGTCGCCCTCGAACTCGGGCGTGCGCCCGCAAAGCATGAGCAGCATCAGCGTCTCGCCGCCGTTGCGCGTGAGCGTGGCCGAGACTTCGCCGGGGTCGAGCCTGGACAGTTCGTAGGCCACTTCCTGCGGGATTTCCTCGGGCGCGCGGCTCACGCGTTCCAGCACCTCGGGCGGCTGATCCTTGGCGATCCCGTAAAGGTCGTCGCAGGTATCGGTCTTGGCGGCCACCTCGGCGGCCCGGGCCCGGGCGCGGTCGCTCAGCCCGCCGTCGATGTAGTACTTGGCATATTCGATGGCGGCATAATCGGGGGACGGCGCGGCCTCTTCCTTGATGTCGCGCAGCTGGAACAGCGCGATCGCGCCGTCCGAGGGCAGCGGATCCGACACTTCGCCGGGCGCCAGGCTCAACACAACCGAGCGCAGGCCCGCCGGCAGATCGCTGACCGGTGTCCAGGGCAGGCGCCCGCCCTGGCGCGCGGTCCGCGCGGCCGAATACTGCCGTGCGGCCGAGGCGAATCCCGAACGCGTCTCGATCTCTGACAGGCGCGCGGCGCGGCGCTGCGCGGCCTGACGGTCCTGGGGCGGGGCGGGCAGGACGATCTCGGACAGAAGCACCTGCACCCCCGACTCGCCGGTCAGCGCGGCGCGGGCGCGCTCCAGATCGTCCTCGCTCACCGAAACCCGCGGGGCGAAGCGCGCGCGCACGAGTTCCCGCCAGGTGACCCCGGCGCGGACGAATTCGCGGAAGGACTGCCTGGCCACGCCGGCCCCTTCCAGGTTGCGGATGAACTCCTCGGCATTCATGTCCACGCGGCCCGCGAACTGTTCCATGCCGTCCTCGATGGCCGCATCGTCAAGCGTCAGCCCGTTGGCTTCGGCCGCGTCCATCTTCAGCCGCTCCTCGACGAGTTGCTCGCGCGCCAGTTCGCGCGGGTCGCCCGGCGCGCGGAACAGCGTCAGCATGCGGGCGCGCTGCTCGATCTCGTAGCGGGTGATGGCCTTGTCGTTGACCCGGATCACCGGCTCGAACAGGTTCTGCGCCTTGGCCGGGGCGGCCGGGCTCAGCACGGCGGCGGCCATCAGAAGGGGCAGGGCAAGGGCGGCGAGTTGTCTGCGCATTCGGGATCTCTCTGCCGTTAGTTGCATGTGCGAACGTAGCTGTCGTCGCGTGTCCGGGTCGCGAACCCGCGCAGCCCGATCGTCAGGCTGACGTCCGTGGACGGTTCGAGAATAGTCGAAGAGGTGAAGCGGCGCGAGGCCGAAAGATCCACTTCGACGCATTCGTTGGTGTAGGTTACCCCCACGCCGGCCCGGACGCTGCGGTCGCTTGCGACGTCATAACGCCATTCTGCGCTGCCCGTCCAGTGCCGCGACAGGCGGTAGCTGCCGTCCACCGCCCATTCCGAGACATTGCCGTTGCGGTTCTCTGCCTGGTCCGAGCGCAGCCAGATGTAGGTGGCGCCGATATCGGCGCGGTCGGTGTCCCATTCCGCGCGGGCGGCGGCCTTGGTGGTGGTGAAGCCGTCGTCGAACAGGCCCCGCGCCGTGACGCTCAGCCCCCCGGCCGAGGCGAACTGGCCGGCCACCAGCAGGTCGGACTGGCGGTCCTGCAGGCCGGAACTGTTGGTGAAGCTGGGGCCGGTCCCGCCGGGTTCCACCAGCGGCTCCTCGCGCACGACCTGGCCGAGGGTCAGTGCGCTTTGCCAGCCGTCGGGATCGAAGCGGGTCCAGTTTATGCCATAGGCTGCTGTCAGGCCGCGCTCGCGCCGGTCGGAGGCGGGGAAGCGCGACAGCGCCATAAGGTTGCCCTCGTCGAATTCCACGCGGGTGCTTTCGTCGTTGGGCACCGCGGGCGTTTCCCCGCCGGACCAGGCCAGTTGCACCATGGGTTCCAGCAGGTGCGTGGCCCCGCCGCGTCCTGTTTTCAAGAGCGGCCAGCGCAGCCGCAGCGCGGTGCGCGGGGTCACTTCGGTGGCCTGCGTGCGGCTGAGCCCGCCGGAATCCCGGATGTCGAAACGGTCAACGGCCATCCCCGCCCGGACCTGGGCGCGCAGGCCCCAGGCCAGCGTCCAGTCCTGAAGCCAGTCGGCGCTGGCCGTCAACCGGGTCACGTCGCGGCCGTCGGCCCAGGGATCGAAATCCGGGCCGTCGGTGCGCAGGCCCGAGGTGCGGTAATGGCTGTGCGCCGCCGTGGCCAATCGCAGTTCGCCCCCCAGCCAGCCGGGATGCAGGCGCCGTTCGTATTCCGCGTTGCCGACGATGGTGGGCAGCGTGCGGTTGCTCTCGCCCGGGCGCAGCGAATGGAAATGCGTCAGCGCCCCGCGGATGTATTCGTCGCGCCGCACCCGCTCGACCGAGATCTCGCTGTCCAGCCGGTCCTTGTCCGAATAATCGTAGTCCAGCAGATAGGTATCGTCGCTCACCACCTCGATGTCGAAGCGCAGTTCGAAATCCCGCGGCAGGTCGAACCGTCCCCGGCCGAAAAGGTAGCCGCGCGTGTCGCGCAGGCCGATGTCGTCGTCCGAGACCGCGCCGTCGAAGGTGATCTCGCCTCGTCGGAAGGCCTGCCGGTACCGGAACTCGAGCGTTCGCGTTTCGCCGGTGATGAAGGGCGTCAGCGTGAGATCGCGGTGATCGCCCATCCGGATGAAGTAGGGCACCTTCATCCCGAACCCCAGCAGCGTCGAGTTGTGCAGAGACGGGATCAGGAAACCCGTCGCACGGTCCAATGTCGGGTCGGGCAGGCGCAGGCGCGGCAGATAGGCCACCGGCGTGCCCAGCACGCGGAACTGGGCATCGTGGAAATAGAGCTGCTGCGCGTCGCGGTCGTGGATCACCCGCCGTGCGCGGATCTGCCACAGCGGCGGCCGGTCCGTTTCGCAGACCCGGCAAGAGGTGACGGCCGCCTTGTAAAGCTGCGAATAGCGCCCGTTCACCCGCGCCATTTCCTGCGCGGCGAGTTGGAGCTGGCCGGCCATCACGATCCGCGCCCCGCGGATCAGGCCGTTCTCCAGGTCCCGGTCAAGCTCCGCCGAGGAGGCGAGCACCACTGTGTTCCCGCCCTCGTGCAGCGTGATGGGCCCGGTGATGCGCAGCCGGTCGGCCTGCCGGTCGTAGACGATCCGCTCCGCCTGAAGCCGCCGGCCCTGGTACAGGGCCTCGACGTTGCCTTCGGCGATGAGCTCATCGTCGCCCGCCATGTAGACCCGGTCGGCGACCAGCATCGCGGCGTCGGGCGCCGCATCCTGCGCGGCGGCGCCGGTCGCCATGGCCACGAGCCAGATCAGGATCGCCGCCGCCCGTTTCATCCGTCCTCCATGTTCAACAGCAGTCCCAACGCCAGCAGGAAGGATGCCACCGGCGGCGCCCAGGCCGCCAGCAGCACCGGGATCTGGCCGTTCTCTCCGAGGATCTGCGCGAAATTGCGAATGTAGTGAAGCCCGAATCCCAGCATGATCGCCAGCAGAACCGAAACCCCGGTGTTGCTCAGCCGCCAGTGCCGCATGGTGAAGGCGGCGGCGGCCATCACCAGCGCCATCAGGAACAGCGGGCGGGCGAGTTCCATCTGATACCACACCGCGTAGCGCCGCGCCGAGAACCCCGCGGCCTCCAACTGGTTGATGAAGGCGGGCAGATCCCAGATCGAGATATACTGCGGTTTCCCGAAGCTGTCGATGATCCGGTCGCGGGTCAGGGCCGACGGCACGGTCATCTCCGCGACCCGTCGGGCCGAGGCCTCGGGGTTGGGGCTGCCCGCCAGGGGCCACAGCTTGGCCCCGCGCAGTTGCCATTCGCCTGCGCGCAGCGTGGCGGTCTCGGCGGCGATCCGGCGCAACGGCCTGCCCTGCGGCGAGAAGGCGATGAAGGTCGTGTCGAACAGCACGCTCAGGTCCGAACTGGCCCGGGCGGCGTGGATCACGGTCTGCCCGCGCGGCCCGCCCTGCCGCAGCCAGAGCCCCTCCGAGGCGATGGCCAGCACGCTCGATCCCCCGCCGGCATGGCGGTTGACCAGATCGTTGTAGCGCTTGGAGGCCGCCGCGACGATGGGGTTGAGCATGGTCACCGCCACGATCCCCACCATCAGCGCCACCGTCACCGGCGCGATCAGACCCCGCAGCGCGGAACGCCCTGCGGCGCGCACCACCACAAGTTCCGAAGACCGCGCCAGCCGCAGGAACAGCGCGACCGTCGCCAGGATCATGACCAGCGGCAGGATCTCGTAGTTGGCATGCGGCAGGTTCAGCGCCACGATCTCGGCGACCTCGGCGAAGGGCAGGTCGGGGAAGTCCTGCAACTCGTCCACCAGGTCGATCAGCGCCAGCAGCACCACGAAGACGCCGAAGATGCTCAGGAAGGTCCAAAGGAACTTGCGCGCGAAATACAGGTGCAGGGTCATGGCGCCCCCGCCTGTCCGGCCCGGCGTCGCGGCAGTAGCCGCCGGTGCAGGCCCGGGTGCGACGCCAGGTAGAGCAGCACTACCGTGGTCACCGCCCCGGTGGCCGCGGGCAGATACATCACGGGCCACATGGCCGCGCTGCTCAGCACCGTGCCCGAGACGCCCCCCTCGATCAGCTTCACCCCGACCATCAGCAGGAAGGCCGTCACGATCTGCCACCAGACGCCGAACCGGCTGTAACTGCCCAGCAGCAGTGTCGCGAAACCGATCGTTGCGGCGATCACGCACATCAGCGCCTGGTTGAAGCGCCCGTGCAATTCGTAAATTACCTCGGCCCGGTCGGCCCCGGTGCGCGCAGAGACCATCTCGGGCCGCAGGATCAGGTCGGCCGTGGCGGCATAACGCACATGGTCAAGGTTGATCGCCTCGCGCGAAATCAGGCTGGAGATGTCGTAGGAGAAGTCGTCGAACTGGGTGGTGAACAGCCGGTTGCCGTCACGCCGCACGTTCTGTGCCAGCCCCTCCACCATCACCAGCTTGGTGCCGCCGCCCTCCTGCACCAGGTAGGCGCGGGTCGAGGTGTAGGTCACCGGCGCGTCTGGGCTGCGCCGGTCGGACAGGAAGACATCGCGCAGCTCGCCCTCCGGCGTGATCTCGCGGATGTAGAAGGTGATGCCGGGCGCGGGGTGCAGGAACTCGCCCTCGGTCAGCAGCTTGGCGGTCACGTTCTGGCTGACCTCGGCACGGCGCAGCTTGAGCTGCGTCAGGCTGGTGGGGATCAGCACATGCGCCAGAAGCGACATCATCACGGCGATGATCGCGCCGTGGATCAGCACCGGCCGCATCAGCCGCCAGGGCGAATAGCCGGTGGCCTGCATCACCGTCAGCTCGCTTTCCGTGCTCAGCCGGTTGGTCACGTAGACCACGCTGGCGAAAGCCGCGATCGGCAGCACCACCGCGACCACCTGCGGCAGGGTCAGCGCGGTGAACTCCAGGAACACCCAGGCCGGCTGCCCGTCGCCGACCAGCCGATCGAACATCCGCACGGCCTTGTTGATCCAGAAGATCGCGACCAGCACCAGCGCGAAAAAGCCGAACAGCACCATGAATTGCGACAGCATGTATCTGTCGAATCTGGTCACCTTGTCCCCCCGAGGCAGCAGTCCTGGGGGTCAACCTATCGGAATTGCCCCCGGGGGAAAACTGCAATCTGGCCTTCCCGGCGGCCGCGCGCTAGGACTCGCCCGACCAATCAAGGGAGACCCCGATGACCGACCCCGTTTCCGTGACCTTCCAGGATACCGACATCGACCGCATCGCCGATTTCGAGGGCCGCGTGGCCGTCACCGTCACCCCCGACGGCAAGCTTGACAGCGGCGCGCGCCGGGTGAACCGGCTGACGCGCGGCGCGCTCAAGCGGTTGGTCGAAAGCGACGCCTGGCAAAAGGTGACGCCGGGCGAGGTGCGGAGCCAGGCCTGGCCCACGGGCATGGCGGCGCAGGCGGTGGACGTGCTCTGCCTGGCGCGGGGGGCAGACCGCGACACCGCCCGCAAGGCGGGCGTGGCCCTGGGCAAGCTGAAGGAGACCGCCGCGCTGCTGGTGCTGGCCGGCGGCCTGCGGCGGCCGGCGGAACTGGCGCTGGGCATCACTCTGCGGGCCTATGCCTTCACCGCGCGCAAGACGAAAGAGGCCGAGCCCCCGGGCGCCGTGACGGTCATGGCCGGCAAGCCCGAAGAGGCCGAGCATGCCTTCGCCCCGCTGCGGGCGGTGGCCGAGGGCGTCTTTTTCACCCGCGACCTGGTCAACGAGCCGGCCAATCACCTGACCACCACCGAATTCGCCAACCGCGTGCAGGAGATGGAGAGCCTCGGGCTCAAGATCACCGTTCTGGAGGAGGCCGACCTGGAGAAGCTGGGCATGCACCTGCTGCTCTCGGTCGGCCACGGCAGCGCCACGCCCTCCAAGGTGGCCGTGATGGAATGGCAGGGTGGCGCGACTGAGGCCGCACCGCTGGCGCTGGTGGGCAAGGGCGTGGTCTTCGATACCGGCGGGATCAGCCTCAAGCCCGCCCAGGGCATGGAGGACATGACCATGGACATGGGCGGGGCCGGGGTCGTCGCCGGCGTCATGCGCACGCTGGCCCGCCGCAAGGCCAAGGCGAACGTCGTGGGCCTTCTCGGCCTGGTGGAGAACATGCCCTCCGAACGCGCCACGCGGCCCGGCGACGTGGTGACCTCGATGAAGGGGGAGACGGTCGAGATCATCAACACCGACGCCGAGGGCCGGCTCGTGCTGGCCGATGTCATGTGGTATGCGCAGCAGCACTACAAGCCCGCCGCGGTGATCGATCTTGCCACCCTGACCGGGGCGATCATCATCGGGCTGGGCCACGAGAAGGCCGGCGTGTTTTCCAACGACGATCCGCTTTGCAATGCCTTCCTCAAGGCCGCCGAGAGCGCGGGCGAAGGCGCCTGGCGCCTGCCCCTGGGGGAAAAATACGACGAGATGCTGAAAAGTGACATCGCCGACATGAAGAACGTGGGCGGCCGGCCCGCCGGCTCGATCACGGCCGCGCAGTTCCTGCAGCGCTTCGTGGCCGCGGACACGCCCTGGATCCACCTGGACATCGCCGGGGTGGCCCGGGTGAACTCCGACACGCCCTACGCGCCCAAGGGCGCCTCGGGCTGGGGCGTCATGGCGCTGGACCGGCTGGTTGCCGAGCGTTTCGAGGGCTGATGGGCGCGGCGCTTTTCTATCACCTCACGCGCCGCCCGCTGGAGGCGACGCTGCCCCTGCTGCTGGAGAAGGCCCGCGCGGCGGACTGGCGCGTGGCGGTGCGCGGGGTGGACCGCGCCCGCATGGCCTGGCTGGACGAAAAGCTCTGGCTGGGGGCCGAGGACAGCTTCCTGCCCCACGGCCTGGCCGAGCAGCCGCACGCCGAAGACCAGCCCGTGCTGCTGACCACCGACACGGCGCTGCCCAACGCCCCGCAGTGCCTCATGAGTGTCGACGGCGCCGCCGTGGACCCCGCCGAGGTGGCGCGGATGGCGCGGGTCTGCGTGCTGTTCGACGGCGGCGACGAGGCCGCCGTGCAGACGGCGCGCGCGCAATGGCGCCGCCTGACCAGCGCGGGCTGCACGGCGCAGTACTGGTCGGAAAGCTCCGGCAAGTGGCAGATGATGGCCGAGCGCTGACCCGCCGCGCCGGCCGCCCCGTTCCCGGAACGTTTGGGGCAGGACGACAGGCGGGCGGGGCGGCCGGGGATGCGGCGCAAAAAAGGGCCGCCGGCCCTCTGGCACGGCGACCCAGTCGGAGCTCGGGAAGAGAAGAGCTCGGGAGGTAGGGGGTCCTCAGAAGGACATGATCCGGGTGTTTTCGCCCAGAAGGCGCTTGGCCATCGGCTGGGGCTTGGCGGCGCTGACGCCGTCGATCAGCGCATCGGCGCCGACGTCCTTGTTCGGCAGGTAGATCGCGCAGACCTCGACGGTGCCACCCTGGTCGATGATCATCTGCATCAATTTCTGCGGGCTCATTCCCTTGGGCTTCTGCGGGGCGGTGGCCGATTCGGGCGCCTCTTTCAGCGCCAGGTCGCCCCCGGGGCCGCACAGCAGGATGTGGGTGTTCGCGCCCTGCTTCATCGACTGCATGGTCAGCACCATGCTCATCAACTGGGTCTGGGGTTCCTCGCTGGTGAGGATGGTGACCAGGTCGGGCGCCTCCTCGGCCTGGGCGGGCGCGACGAAGGCGGCGAGGGCCAGGGCGGCGGCGGTAAGGGTTTTGCGCATGGGATACTCCTTGGGTTGGTCCGTGCTTGCGTAGTCCGTAAACCTGAATCTGCGACGCAGCTTTACGCCATGGCTAACCCGCAGCCGCGGGGCACACTTTGACCTAGGTCAAAAAATATTTGTTTTTCGGAATGTGATGATGTCAGCGCGTCAGGATCAGCCGCCCGCCCGAGATCTCGACGCTGGAAAAGCGCTGCAGATAATCCATCCCCAGCAGCGACTGGTCCAGGTCGCCCTCGTTGATCACGGCGCGCACGTCGTGGTCCCGGATCGGGCCAAGCGCGATGCTGTCCAGCCGCACCGGCGCGGTGCGCACCATGCCGTTGGCGGTATAGGCCCGGCCCATGTAGATCAGCTCGCCGGTGTCGATTCCCGCGGCCTCGGCATCGCGCTTGCTGAGCACGATCTGCGTCGCCCCGGTATCGACCACGAATCGCACGGGCGCGCCGTTCACCTCTGCGGTGAGGTAGTAATGCCCGTCGGGGGCCCGGGGCAGCTCCACCTCGCCCGCGCGGGAAAGGACCGTCTGGCCGGGTGTCACGGTGGTGCGGACGTCCCCCCAGAGCCCCACCGCGGCGATGACGCCCACGAAGATCAGCGCCCAGACCATCGCCTGCTGCGTGATCCGCCCCCAGGACTGGCGCTGGTGGGCGAAGTAGATCAGGACGATCGCCCCGCCCAGAAGGACGAGGTAGAGAAGGCGGGCATAGTCGAAATCGCTCATGCGCGGGATATAGGCGGGCGGGCTCCGCTTTGGAAGATCACGCCGCCAGGCCGAACCCGCGCAGCCCGTCCAGCACGAACTGCACCGCCAGCGCCGCCAGCAGCATGCCCAGAAGCCGCGTGACCACGATGATCCCGGTCCGCCCCAGGGCGCGCTCCAGCAGGCCGGCGGTAAGGAACATCACGAAGACCAGCGCGATCATGACCAGCATGACGCCCACGACCCAGGCCAGCCCCTCCAGCCCGGGGCGCTGGCCCGTCAGCAGGATGACCGAGGCGATCGCGCCGGGCCCCGCGATCAGCGGGATGGCCAGCGGAAAGATCGAGGGGTCGTCGCCCTCGTCCTCCTCCTCGGCGCGGTCGGCCTGGCCCGCGCGGCGCTGCGCGCGCCGCTCGAACAGCATGTCCAGCGCCGTGAGGAACAGCAGGATTCCCCCGGCGATGCGGAAGGCGGGCATCGAGATCCCCACGAAGTCCAGCACCGCCTCCCCGAAGGCGGCGAAGACGACGAGGATGAGCGCGGCCGCCACGCAGGCGCGCGCGGCGATCACCCGCCGCCGGCGGGAGGCCATGCCCTGGGTCAGGGCCACGAAGACCGGCGTCATCCCGATCGGGTCGATGATGACGAACAGGGTGACGAAGGCGGTGATTAGAAAGGCTGTGTCCATCGGACCTCGGCGATGCGGCTGCGGGCAGGCTAAGCCGCGGAGGCGCGGGGTGCAAGACGGGCAGGCGGGGCCGTGCCGGGCGGGTCATCCCGCCTGGCCGTCCGCGGCCTCCAGCCGCTCCAGCGCCGCCATCCACAGGCCCTCGGCCCGGTCCAGCCCCGCCATCACCTCGGCGTATTTCTTCTGCCACTCGGCGGCTTCCTCGTGGCGGGCATCGTCGTAGAGGGCCGGGTCGGCCAGCTTGGCCGCGATCCGGTCGCGCATTTCATTCAGTTTTTCAACACGTTCTTCGCATTTCTTCACCTCCTGGCGCAGGGCCAGGATCTGCTCGCGGCCGGGCCGGCGGGGCTTGGGCGCGGGCTTGCCTGGCCGCGCCGGCGCGTCACCGGCCAGCAGCATCTGGCGATAGCTTTCCAGGTCGCCCTCGTAGGGCCGCACGCGCCCGTCCTTGACCAGCCACAGCCGGTCGGCCACCAGGCGCAGCAGGTGCATGTCGTGGCTGACCAGGATGACCGCGCCGGAATAGGCGGTGAGCGCCTCGACCAGCGCCTCGCGGGATTCGATGTCCAGGTGGTTGGTCGGTTCGTCGAGGATCAGAAGATGCGGCGCATCCAGCGTCGCCAGCATCAGCGACAGCCGCGCCTTCTGCCCGCCGGACAGGCTGCCCACGGGGGTGTCGGCCTGGTCCGCGCCGATCCCGAATCCGCCCAGCCGCGCCCGCAGCTTGGGCGGCGGGGTGTCCGGGCGCAGCCGCCGCAGATGGTCGAGCGGCGTGTCCGCCACGCGCAGCTCGTCGACCTGGTGCTGGGCGAAATAGCCCACCCGCAGCCGCGCCGCGTGGTGAAGGCGCCCCGCCATAGGGTCAAGACGACCCGACAAGAGCTTGGCAAGCGTTGATTTTCCCTCGCCATTGCGTCCCAGAAGCGCGATCCGGTCGTCCTGGTCGATGCGCAGGTCCAGCCGGCTCAGCACCGGGGGGGCGTCGTAACCGGCCGCCGCCTCCTCAAGCCGCAGGATCGGCGGCGAAAGCTCTTCGGGCTCGGGGAAGGAAAAGGCGCGCAGCGCCGCCTCCTGCGGTGGCGTTATGGGCTGCATCCGGGCCAGGGCCTTGAGCCGGGCCTGCGCCTGCTTGGCCTTGTCGGCCTTGTAACGGAACCGGTCGACGTAGGATTGCAGGTGCGCGCGGCGGGCCTCCTGCTTCTTGGCCTCGGCCTGCGCCGCTGCCACCTTCGCGGCGCGCGTCCGGGCAAAGGTGTCGTAGCCGCCCTGGTAGAGCGTGAGCTTGCGGTCCTCCAGATGCAGGATGTGGCCGACGGCGCGGTTCAGAAGCTCGCGGTCGTGGCTGATGACCAGCACGGTGTGCGGATAGCGGGCCAGGTAGGACTCCAGCCACAATGCGCCTTCCAGGTCGAGGTAGTTGGTCGGCTCGTCCAGCAGCAGCAGGTCGGGCTGGGAAAACAGCACCGCGGCCAGGGCCACGCGCATGCGCCAGCCGCCCGAGAAGGCCGCGCAGGGCATGCGCTGCTCGGCATCGGTGAAACCCAGTCCCTTGAGGATGGCGGCCGCCCGCGCCTCGGCGCTCCAGGCGTCGATGTCGGCCAGCCGCGTCTGGATCTCGGCGATCCGGGCCGCGTCGGTGGCAGTCTCGGATTCGGCCAGCAAGTCAGCACGTTCCCGGTCGGCCTTCAACACGGTGTCCAGCAGGCTTTCCTGGCTGCCGGGCACCTCCTGGTCGACGCCGCCGATCCGGGCGCGCGGCGGCAGGGTGATCTGCCCCGTCTCCAGCGCCAGTTCCCCCCGGATCAGCCGGAAAAGGGTGGTCTTGCCGGTGCCGTTGCGCCCAACCAGGCCCACCTTGTGGCCCTGCGGAATTGTGACCGAGGCATGGTCGATCAGCCGGCGCCCGCCGATTGCGAAGGAAATGTCGTCAAGCCGCAGCATGCGCCGGGTGTGACGCATGCGTCTGTCGGGGTCAATCGCGGCTTTTCAACCCCGGCCCCCCATGCTATCGCAGCCGCGATCCCGAGGCGCAGGCAGGGGCCTGGGCCGAAATCATCGCAAAATGAGGCTGACAATGGCTGTCGAACGCACGCTGAGCATCATCAAACCCGATGCCACCACCCGCAACCTGACCGGCAAGATCAACGCCAAGTTCGAGGAGGCGGGCCTGCGCATCGTCGCGCAGAAGCGCATGAAACTGACCAAGGAGCAGGCCGGCGTCTTCTACGCCGTCCACAAGGAGCGCCCCTTCTACGACGAACTGTGCGGCTTCATGGCCAGTGCGCCGGTCGTCGTGCAGGTGCTCGAAGGCGAGGACGCCATCGCCAGGAACCGGGACGTGATGGGCGCCACCAACCCCGCCGAGGCGGCCGAGGGCACCATCCGCGCGGAATTCGCCCAGTCCGTCGGCGAGAACTCGGTTCACGGCTCCGATGCGCCGGAAACCGCGAAGAACGAGATCGCGTTCTTCTTTTCCGAGCTCGAAATCGTCGGCTGATCGCGCCTGACGGCGAGGTCCGAAAGATCCCGGAAAGGGTCGTGCCCGGTGCGCGCGGCCCTTTTCGTTTCCCGCCGAAGCGGCGCCAGCGGCCAGAATGCACCGCGAAAGGGCGCGGGCCGCGCCTCGACCGTTCGGGCTGGCGCCTAGATGCTGGCGAAGTCGGTGAAGACCTTTTTCGAGATCGTGCGCGATGTCTGCGGCTGGGCGGGGGGCTGCGGTTTGCCCGGCTTGCCATCCGGGGGCTTCGGCGCTGCATTGGCCATTGGGTCTGCTCCTTTTTATGGCGACCCGGCCGGGCAGCGCCCGACCGGCGCTTTTGGCTGTTCGATCAGTACCGCACGGAAATCCGGCGCCGGGAAGGACGAATTGTGACGCGAATGTGTCATCGTTCACGCCTGTAGCTTGTCGATCACAGTCACCCCGGCGCCGGCATGGCCGTCCATGGCGCGCAGCGCGTCCTCGACGCCGCTCAGCGGGATCCTCCGCGTCACCAGCCGGCCGGGATCCATCCGGCCCGCGGCAATCATGTCGAAAAGCGCCGCGAAGCGGTGCGCGCCGATCCCGCGCGTTCCGTGCAGGGTCAGCTGACGGGCATAGACCAGTTCCAGCAAGGGCAGGGGCGGCGCGGCGTGCCGGCCCACGGGCATGCCGATCTGCACGTGCCGGCCCAACGGCGCGAGGCTGCGCAGCGAGTTCTCGAAGGTCTCGGTCACGCCCAGGGCGTCCACCGATATCTGCGCCCCGCCGCCCGTCATCTCGCGCACCGCGGCGCCCACGTCGGCAACCGTGCGGGCGTCCAGGGTGGCATTGGCACCCAGCTCCCCGGCCATGCTCAGCGCGGCCGGCGCCACGTCCACCGCCAGCACCCGTGCGCCCAGGGCCGCGCCGATCATGATGGCCGACAGTCCCACGCCCCCGCAGCCATGCACGGCCAGCCATTCCCCCGGCCGCAGCCCGGCGCGATCCACGATGCCGCGGAAGGCCGTCGTCACCCGGCATCCCATGCCCGCGGCCGCGGCGTAGTCCACCGTCTCGGGCAGGCGCACCAGGTTGAAATCCGCACGCGCCACGGCGACCCGCTCGGCGAAGGCGCCCCAGGCGGTGAAGCCGATCACCTGCTGGTAGGCGCAGACGGTGGGCTCGCCGCCGCGGCAATCCGGGCAGGTGCCGCAGCCCAGGATGAAGGGCGCGGTCACCCGGTCGCCGGGCCGGAACCCGTGGCATTCGGGCCCCGCCTCCAGCACCTCGCCGGCGAATTCGTGGCCCATGACGTGCGGCAGCGCCACGTCGGGGTCGGCGCCCTTCCAGGCATGGTGATCCGACCGGCAGACGCCGCAGGCACGCACCGCCACGATGGCGCCGTCGCGCGGGCAGGCGGGGTCGGGCACGTCGGCTATTTCGACGGGGCCGTCGAATTGGCTAATGAGGGCGGCTTTCATCGGGTCTCCGGTCACTGATCGGCCCCGAGCCTACGGGCCGCCACGCCCGGCCAATCGCCTGTTCGCGACATCGCCCTGTCGCGATCGGGGTGTCAGATCAGGATGGCCGCGGCCAGGGCGGCGGGCTCGGTCTGCGCCAGCTCGGCCAGGGCCGGGATGTCGCGCAGTTCGGTCCCGCTGTCGCCGGGCCGCAGGATCCCGCGCCCGGACAACGCGCGCATCACCCGGCAGACGTGGACGTTCGACAATCCCGTCATCTCGCCGATGGCGCGCTGTGACAGGTCCACGCGGCAGGGTTGGTGCGCCAGTACCGCCCGCCGGTCCGCGCGCAGCGCCAGTTCCAGAAGCAGGAAGGCGACCTTCGCCTCGCCCCGGCCCTGCACGATGCGCAACATGCGCTCGGCCTGCCGCGACCGGCGCGCGGCCTCCAGCAGATCGACGATGGGGCCCAGCCCCCGGCACCGGCTGGGAAGCTGGTCGTGTTCGGCATGCGTGAAAAAGGCCACCACGCTCGTCTCCTGCGCCGTGACCCGGAAACAGGACGATGCCATGTCGGCCGCGGCGGGCCGGAAGACATCGATGGGCAACAGAAGGTCGAAAAGCACTGCGCGCCCCTCGGCCAGCGTCTTGTGCAGCCCGACCTGCCCGCTCAGCAGCCACAGGGCGCCCGGCGCGTCCTGGCCCTCGTCCACAAGCTCGGTGCCGGGCGCGACGACTCGGGCGCGCTGCCGGCACCGGCGCAGGAAATCATTGCTTTCAAGGCAGGCATGGCGGGTTCGGGAGCGGTCGGGCGCGGCCCGATCGTCCAGCAACGGCTTGTTCATGCAAGAGCCTCCGATGAAACATCCTGCATGTCGAACCCGCGCGGGCCGCAAAGGTTTCCCCGCCGGGTGCGCTATTTCGCCCCGCCCCGCCGCGCCGGGGGCTCAGGCCCGCGCCACCAGGCAGGCCAGCGCCGCCGAGGCGCGCCGTTCCCGCGCGCTGTCGGCCCGGCTGGTCAGGGCCACGGGCACCCGCGCCCCCATCACCACGCCCGCGGCCTCGGCCCCGGCCAGGTAATCGAGGTCCTTGACCAGGATGTTGCCCGAGATCAGGTCCGGCACGATCAGCGCATCCGCCCGTCCCGCCACCGGCGAGGTCAGCCCCTTGATCTCGGCCGCCTGTTCGGAAACGGCGTTGTCCATCGCCAGGGGGCCGTCCAGTTCGCCGCCCGTGATCTCGCCGCGGTCGGCCATCTTGCACAGGGCCGCGGCCCGGATGGTGGACTGGATGTCCTCCGACACCGTCTCGACGGCCGACAGGATCGCGATGCGCGGCCGGGCGATTGTCAGTGCCCGGGCAAGGTGGATGGTGTTCTGGACGATGTCGCGCAGGTCGGACAGGTCCGGGCTGACGTTGACCGCCGCGTCAGAGACGAAAAGCAGCCGGTCGTAGCTTGGCACATCGACGGCGAAGACATGGCTGATGCGGCGCGATCCGCGCAGTCCCTTTTCGCAGACCACCGCGTGCATCAGCGTGTCGGTGTGCAGCGCGCCCTTCATCAGACCTTCGACCTCGCCCTCTGCGGCAAGCTGGACGGCGCAGGCGGCGGCCTCCTCGGCGCTGCCAGCCTCCACGATCTCGACATCCGCGAGATCGCGGTCGATATCCGCGGCCGCGGCCTCCAGCACCTTGCGCGGGCCCACCAGGACGGCCTCGATCAGTCCCGCCCCGGCGCTTTCCAGCGCCCCTTCGAGCGAGGGCCCGTCCACCGGATGCACCACGGCCATGCGCAGCGGGCCGGCATCGCGGGCCTGGCGTTCAAGCTGTTCGAAGCGGTCGGCCCGGGCGCCGGCGGCCAGGTGGAAATCGGGCGGCCGGCCGAAGGGACGGTCGACGCGCGCCTCGGGCACGGTGACGTCCAGATGGCCCGAAACGGCGACCGTGCCGTCGGCATGGGTGCACCGCGCCGTCAGCCGCGCCGCGCCGTCCGCGCCGATGTCGGCCACCTCGACCCGGGCCGTGATCTCGTCGCCCGGGGCAATCGGCGCCTCGCAGTCCAGTGACAGGTGCCGCACCACCGTCCCCGGCCCCGGCAGTTCCGTCGCCACAAGGGTGAGGATCAGGCTGACCCCCAGCCCCGTGCGCCCCAGCAGGGCCTGGAAGGCGGGGTCCGCCGCCAGGTCGCGGTCCACGTGATGCGGGTTGAAATTGCCCGCCAGCGCCGCCGCCGCCCGGATGTCGGCGGTGCGGATCTCGCGCGTCAGCCGCGCACTCTGGCCGACTTCGAGGGCGTCGAGGGGCACGTTGCGGATCTGGGTCACGGTCCTGCCCTCAGCGTTGGAACACGTAAGTGCCCGGTGCTTCCTCCCGTGGGGGGTAGCCCTCGGCGCCCATAGCGGGCGGATCGCCCCATCCGGAGGACCGCTCGCCCAGCCAGGCCGTCAGCGCGGGCCACCACGATCCCTCGTGCCGCGCGGCCCCTTCGCGCCATGTATCGGGCGGGAGGTAGCGCTCCTCCTCCCTGGCGTGGCGGATCTGATACGCGCGACCCTCGTGGCCGGGCTCGCTGACGATGCCGGCGTTGTGGCCGCCGTTCGTCAGCACGAAGGTGACATCCGTGTCCGCCAGCAGGTGGATCTTGTAGACCGAACGCCAGGGCGCGATATGGTCCTTGGTGGTCGAGACGCAGAAGATCGGCACGTCGATGTCGCTGACCGCCACCGGCCCGCCGCCCAGTTCGAACTTGCCGTCGGACAGCTGGTTTTCCAGGAACAGCCGGCGCAGGTACTCGCTGTGCATGCGATAGGGCATCCGGGTGGAATCCGCGTTCCAGGCCAGCAGGTCGAACATCTCCTCGCGCCGGCCCATCAGGTATTCCTGGATATAGCGCGACCAGATCAGGTCGTTGGAGCGCAGCAACTGGAAGGCGCCGGCCATCTGGTGGCTGTCGAGGTACCCCTGGTCCCACATCATGTGTTCCAGGTAGGAGACCTCGCTTTCGCTGATGAACAGGGCCAGCTCGCCGGGTTCGCTGAAATCGGTCTGCGTGGCGAACAGCGTGAGGCTGGCCAGCGGCGTGTCGCCGTCGCGGGCCCATTGCGCGGCCTTGGCCGTCAGGATCGTCCCGCCCAGGCAATAGCCCACGCCATGCACCTTGCGCCCGGGCACGATGGCCTGCACGGCCTCCAGGGCCGCGTCGATGGCCGCGCCGTACTCCTCCATGCCCAGGTCGCGATCCTCGGACGTGGGGTTGCGCCAGGACATGGCGAAGACGGTATAGCCCTGCTCGACCAGGTGCCGGATCAGCGAATTGTGCGGGCTGAGATCGAGGATGTAGTATTTCATGATCCAGGCCGGCACGACCAGAAGCGGCTCGGCCGCCACCTCGTCGGTCTGCGGGCCGTACTGGATGAGCTCCATCAGGTGCGTGCGGTGCACCACCCGGCCCTCGGTGGTGGCCACGTCGCGGCCCGGCATGAAGTCCTCCGCACCAACGGGCAGGCGGCCCGTCACCTGGCGGTCCCAGTCCTCGACAAGATTCTCGAAGCCTTTCAGCAGGTTCTGCCCCCCGTCCTCCAGTGTCTTCTGCGCAACCCGGGGGTTGGTCCAGGGGAAATTGGTCGGCGAGACCATGTCGAGCATCTGCCGCGTCACGAAAGAGACGACCTGCTCGGAATGCCGGGTCAGGCCGTCCACGTCGTTGGTGGCTTGGTACCACCAGTCCTGCGTCAGCAGGAAACTCTGCTGGATCAGGTTGTGGGGCCAGCGGTTCCAGGCCGCATCGTCGAAGCGGTGGTCATGCTCCATCGGCTCAATGCAGGGGGTGGCCTCCTCGTTATGCGCGGCATGCGCGGCGAATGTGCAGAACCGCGCCCAGGAGCGCATCGCATGGTCGGCCAGTTGCGCCTGCTTGCCGGGCGATCCGGCGGCATGCAGCCCCCAGGTGAAGAACCGTGATGCCAGGCCGAAGGGCGTGATCCCCAGCGTCATACGCGAGAGCGTCGATTTGGCCGCATGATCCAGGGCCGCGGGCCCGTATCGGGCTTCGGGGCCGGTGATCTGCTGCTCGCGGCAGAATTCCGGCGGATCGGCCGTCAGGCCCTCCTTCTCCTCCCGCTCGGCTTCCTGCGCCTTGTCCGGGGTCCGCTCGGTGTCGCCGGCCGGTTGCGCGGGCTGCGCGGTTTCGGCCTTTGTGCGCCGCGCGGGCCGTTCGGTGGCCTGCGCCGCGGTCTCGGCCTGCTTGCCCTTGGCCGCGGTCTGCGCCGTCTTGCTTGCGCTGTCTTGCGTCATTGCTCTTCCTTTCCCGGTCGCGCGGGGCTTACCCCATGCGCAGGCCGCCGCTGATGTTCAGGGTGGCGCCGGTGACGAAGGCCGCGTCCTCTGCGGCCAGATAGGCGACCGCGCGCGCGACCTCGTCGGGCTCGGCCAGCCGCCCCTTTGGCACGTCGGCCAGGATGTCCTCCATGATCTCGTCGGGCACCTTGTCCACCATGGCGGTGTCGGCATAGCCGGGCGCGACCGCGTTGACCGTGATGTCCTTGCCGGCCGTCTCCCGCGCCAGGGCCCGGGTGAACCCCTCGATCCCGGCCTTGGCCGCGCAATAGTTGGTCTGCCCGGCCTGCCCCTTGGCGGCATTGACCGACGAGACGTTGATGATCCGCCCGTAGTCGCGGGCCCGCATGCCGCCGATCACCTGCTGGCACATGTTGAACATCGATCCCAGGTCGACGGTGATGACATGGTCCCACTCTTCGCGCGTCATCTTGTGGAAGATGCTGTCACGATTCACGCCGGCGTTGTTGACCAGCACGTCGACCGGGCCGACCTCGTCGGCCACCCGAGCCACGCCGTCGCGGCAGGCGTCGAAATCCGCCACATCCCATTCATAGACGGGCAGGCCGGTGTCGTCGGCGAAGGCGCGCGCGGTCTCGCCGCCGCCCAGATGCGTGGCCACCACGGTGAAGCCGGCATCGCGCAGGGCATGGCAACTGGCCGCGCCCAGGCCCTGTATTCCGCCCGTCACCAGCGCGATTCGCGTCTCCTGCGTCATGAAAGGCTCCTTCGGTTGCGTTGTACCGGAGTGTGCCGCCGAAAGCCCCGGCGTTTCATTAACGCCGGTTAACGGCTTGCGTGCTTTCCGCCCGACCGCCCCCGGCCCTTGGCGGATCCCCCGCATACGGGGTCGCCCGCGCGGGTGACGCCATGGTGAGGAAAGGCGGGAAGATGCGGATGGTAGGCCCGGAGGCAATACCATAGAAGCAAAAATATTCAATAAAATCAGTGATTGGATGGACCACGCAGGCCGCCAGGGCGGCCCACGGAAATCAATGGGATAGGATGGAGATGGACCACATAAAATCAGGTTTGCATTGCCGCGCGCCGCTCCGGCGAAAGCGGCCCGACGTGCCGGACGCGCTGAGGTCAGCCCCGGCTCAGGCCTGAGCCAAGTAGGAAGCCAGGACATCCCTCAACGGCACCGGCTCATCTTCCTGCAGGTCGGATGCCTTGACGTCATCCGCCATGGCCAGAATGGCGATCTCGTCCAAAGCGGCCTTCGGCTGAACGACCACGAGGTTTCGCGGGATACGCGACCCGCCGATTATCATTTCCGCAATCGAAGCGACTTCTTCCAGGTCCAGCATCGCGGCCCGCGGCCGCGGCAGCGTGAAGCTGCTGAGGTCCGGGTGCTGCTCAACGGAAAATACCCTGCGCACCCGTTCATCCTCGGCGAGCTCGGCAAGATCGTCCCGCGACCTGAAGCAGGTCAGCCGAAGCGCCCTCGTTCCACCTGACATTCTCACCTCGCGCGTTTCCGACGACTTTCCATCGGAACCAGTTCCCCGGCAGAACACAAGGGGAACATCGGATGGCCACGGAAGCCTCAGCTTATTCCGCTCTCCAGGGAATTGCAACACGGCTCGAGACCCTGGGGTTGTCACTGCCCGAGGATCACGACGACGGCCGTACGAACTCCAGGACGAACGAAAGCGTCGTCATCGACGCCGTCGAAGATCTCATCAGGTCGTCAGCTCATCCTTCCGGCCTCGCCGGCGCACCCGCCGGGGCCGGGCGGCGGAGAGGTGTGTGTCAGCCTTCGATTTCGACGAGGCGGCGCTGCAGCAGCACGATCTGGCTGTCGATCGCGGTCGTGGCGACCGGTATGTGAGCAGCCTCTTCATCGCTCAACCTGTTCGGATATTCGAGAGCGAGACTCCGCAAGAACTTCGCGCTCGCTTCGAGTGTCGCAATCTGCTCTTCGATACGGTCTTTTGTCATGTGTCGATCTCCTGGTTGCCGTCGGCGGCGGCGGTTGCGTGTGCCGATGACAAGCAATTAGTCGCGTGCCGCGCGGATCAAAAACGAGAAGGAGAAAAATTTCGCCAGGCCTGATAACCTGCCGATGAAAAAGGGGAATCGGAGGCCTGACCTTGTTCCAGGAGCTTGTAGAAAACGGGTTTGACGTGGTCATACGCAACCACGCGGGCGCGATCTTCTCGGTCGATTTTGAAGACCAGGCTGAAGAACTGACATCCGCCCTACTGCGCATGAAGATCCCTGCCGAGGACTTGATCGGGTCCGGTGGCGGCGAAGCGAAATCAACGCAATGGTTGAGGCGCGAGCTCTATGAAAAGGGTTGGCCTAAGCACAATTTCGAATTCCGCACCTACCTGGACGGCGCGGAGCAGCTCTCGATGAGCCACGAGATCGACCATGTCCGCCGAGCCGATCCGGGCACGATCGCCCTGGAGATCGAGTGGAACAACAAGGATCCGTTCTTCGACCGCGATTTGGAGAACTTCCAGCGACTGCACGCACAGACTGCAATCTCAATGGGTGTGATGATCACCCGCGGCCGGTCGATGCAAGACAGCATGCGGGACATCATCCAGCGATGCCTTGAGAAGTATGGAGTGGTCGATGAGTCTGACCTGCGGCACCATTTCGACATGAAAGATCGGACAGCCAGGCAGCGCGAGGCGGTCAAGAAGATGACTGACAGACAGGTGCCATATGCCGAGGCATTCGCGAAGCACTTCACTGCGGACAAGTTCGGCACCGCAACGACGCACTGGGCGAAGCTGGAAGAGCGTATAGACCGAGGGGTAGGAAACCCGTGCCCGATGCTCCTGATCGGGCTGCCGGCATCTATCGTTGTCGAGTGATCACTCGGCGGCGGTGACGCCAGAATTGTATGGGTATGTCTTCCAGGACGGCTTGTAATCCGCGTCAGCCTGGTTACCCCACACCGTCCAGCCCTCGCGCACGCCGCGGCCGAACAGTTCGAGGAACGGACCCCAGGAACAAGACTCGATGATGTCGTATTGCTCATCCGGCTTGCGGCTGTGCTCGCGCTTCCGCGTCTTGAGAAGATCGCCGTCCGGCTCAGGTGCCTGGATCACATTCACCTGACGTCGTCCCGGCGGGAGCGTTCTTGCGCCTTTGCCCCGCGTCCCGAACAGGAGCAGCTCGGTCACATTCCGGAAGTAGAAGCCCACGCCGCGCCCGTCGGGGCCTCCATCCTTGCGGATTTTTTCCCAGACGATGTGCGACTTGTAGTCGAAACCCCACGCTTGAAGCACGCGCAAACCCTCGGGCAGGAGCGCATTCGGAACCCAGAGGTAACAGTGTGCTGCGTCGGAGAGATGTTCGGCAACAGGTAGCTCGCAGATCTCATCAAGCGTCATGGTGGGATATCGCGCCAGACGCTTGTGCTCGGGCGCAATCTTGCCCGTGCGGTTCGTGAATCGCCATGGCGGGTCCGCCATAACGGTCCCGAACTTGTCGCCGTTCAGGAAATCGCGCAGGTCTTTGTTGGCCTCCGGCAACGTCATGGCGTAACTCACAATAGGTGATTTCCTAATCATTAGCCCAACATCTTGGGTCAGGCAACGTTTCTATTGCGTAAAGAAAAGCCCCGGCGTCTCCGCCGGGGCTCTGCCCATGTCAGGGTCGCGATATTTCGGCACAACCCGGCTACTGAACCGCCGGAGAAAGCGGCGCGCCTCACCTCGACTTGAAGGCCCAGGGCGGGGCCCCACACAGGCGCTATCCTGGCCGCAATGCGCTGCGGCTGGGATCCATGGTCAGAACGGGATTTCGTCCTTCTCTTTAGATGTAGTCCCGCCGGAGCCCTCGCTCGACTGCCGAGGCCCGAGGTCGATTTCATTGACGCGCAGCTCGAGCGACGTGCGGGTCTGCCCGTCTTTCTCGTATTCGCGCTGTGAGAGCTCGCCGGTGATCGCGACGAACTGGCCCTTCGACAGCATCTCGGCCATCGCCTGGGCGCGCTTACCCCATAGCGCGGCGTTGAGCCACATCGTGCGCTTGCGGTCGCCGAACCCGGTGTCGGTGGCGACAGGGAAATTCAACACAGGCGTGCCGTTCGCGTCCCGGAGCTCTGCGTCTCGGCCGATGCGGCCGGTGGCGGTAAAGCTATTCATGTCATCTTCCTTTCATTGATGGCTGCTCGCCGAGGCTCTCCATGAGGAGCCCGGGGGAGCAGCCCGGGCGGGGTCGGCGCCCGGTGCAGAGTCACTCGCATGCGCTGTCCTGCAGCCCCTCAAGCGAGCTGCGCGCCGCGCGAACCGCTGCCGCGGCGACCTCTGGCGGCACGGTCGGCACGCCAGAGCGGGGCGGATGCACGTCGTCTTCGACCGCGAGATCCGCGACGCGAAGCAGCTCTTCGAGCGCCCGACGGTGTTCAACGAGAGCCCGCCGCGAGACTGTCACCACCGGCTCGCCGGTGCCGTCGTTCTGCTCAGGCGGCAGCATGCCGCGCTGGAGTCTGGCTTTCTCTGTGTCTGTCAGCATGGTTCTTTCTCCTTTCGTTTGTGCCGGGCCCGCCAGGGCTCGGCGTGGTGATCAGGCGGCTTCGAAGTCAAGCTCTCCGAAAAGCAGATTGAAGTCGCGATCAGCGCGGTTCTTGTTCGCTCGCAGCGCAGCGTTGATCGCTTCGCATTTGATCCCGGCTTCTTCGAGACGATCGCGAATGTCGCGGAGACTCGACGCAGCGTCACTGTATTGCGCCGAAGCCCACGATTTCGCGACCTTCATTGTCTTGCGCATCTCGCGACGCGCCGATTCGATCTCTTCGATATCGACGACATCCGCGACGATCTCATGAACTTCGCGACGCGCGGCCTCGACAGACGCGGCGGCGGCGTCGCGCTGCTTGCGGATATCCGCGAGATCATCGCGCTTTTCTTCGAGTTCAGCTTTCGCTTTCGCGATCGCCGCGCGCGTGTCTTCGAGTCGGAAGAGTTCATCTTTCTGCTTTTCGATGTCGTAATTGATATCGTCAATCGTCCGGCGCAGCTCTTCAAGCTCGCGTTCGTTCATCTCGCGCTCTTCGCGCTCCGCGATCTCGTCGACGACCCCCGAAGAATTGACTTCGTCGATCCATTGCTGCAGTCGCTTGATAGAGCGCGGGCCGACTTCCCACTGCTTTTCAGCCGCGTTCCACTTCGCAGAAGGAAAGGCCTTCCGGAACTGATCTTTCATCTGGTATGGAAACTTGAGGGCTGCGCCGCGGTCGAGCTTCGTGAGTTCGATGTGCTTGTTCATGGTCTTTCTCCAGTTCTGGCGTCAGCGGCGCCTGTGCGTGTGTTGCTGATACGAAGTAAATAGACACCGGCGCGGCGCACTCAAAACGACGCGCCGGAATTTTTCAGATGTTCAGCTCGAAGAATTCTTCGATTGTCGGCTCACGGCCGTGCTCCTCGCGAAATTGCTGTTCGGCTTTCTCGATCCTGCGAATGCGCTCGTTCATTTGAGCGATGCGCTCGCCCTCGATCTCTTCAATCGTCTTCATGTCTTTCTCCTTTAGCGGTTGCGTGTTCATCGCTGCTGAAGAGGAATTACGCCCCGTGAAAGACGACACAAGCGCCGGCGTTCACGGTTTGTTTCAGCGCCGGGCCCGGAGGCCCGGCGTGGTGGTTAGGCTTGCGCAAAAACCCGACGAGCCTCTGCGAGAGCGTCTCTTTGACGCTGCTCCGCGCGTTCTTGACGCGCGAGCAGATCTTCCAGGTCAGCCCCGCTCCATTCGCGAGCGGCGACCGTAAAACGGTGCTCTTCGCCGAAGACTTCCGCGACCTCTTCCGCTGTCGAGAAGTGCGCACTTCCTTCGCTTGAGAGCCAGCGGCCGTCCAGCGTGCGAACGTCGTTCGTGTGCTCCCACACAAGCTGAAAGCCGCTGTCGTTGACAGTCAGCTGCTTGAAGGAAGTGCCGGATGGCGCACCGCCTTCAGCCGGACGGGGTTCATTCGAACTTGCAATAACAAAGGTCATTGTCTGTCTCCTGTTGTTGCCAGGGCGGCGGTCCCAGCTCTGGTGCGTGTGTTTCGTCCGCCGCTGAGAAGGAATTACGCCCGGCGCGGCGCATTCAAAACGCCGGGCGTTCACGCTTTGTTTCAGTCCCTGACACCGTATTGGATGCGCTTCAGCTGATATGCCGCGAGCGCGGCGACGAGTTCGAACTCGGCTTGCTCGGCGGCGGCCAGTGCGTCGTTCCACCGCTCGTGAGCCTCATCTGCGGCGAGGTCAGCGGCGGCGAGGTCGCGGGCCTGGGCGTCGGTGAGGGTTCTCACGCGTTGCATGGCAGAACCTCCCGGGTCGGAGGCCTGGCGACGAGCATGACGCCGGCGAGCCGGTCGATGTATGGCCGACCGTGCTCGACGCGATGCACCGTCCCGCTGGGGCGATGCTCGACGATGTGGCCGGGTTCGACGAAGCGGAGTTTGAGGGGACGGAACGACATCAGGCGGCCTCCTTCACACTGGCAACAATGCCGTCGATGAACTCTACCAGGGCCGCGACGCGCTCCTCGAAGAGCGCGTGCATCTTCAGATCCGGTTCAAGCGTCCGGATCATCGTGGGCAACCCTTCTGAGCCCACGATGAAGTCGCAGGCCTCCGAACCCATGACCCACATGCCGAACTGGGCCTGAGCGGTCTCGTCCTTCGAAAGCTCGCCTCCGGTCATTACTTGGAGGGCGATCTTGGGAAGGCGGTCCTTTATCTCGATGACGCGCCGCCCGCCATCGACAAGGCCGTCCGGACTGTATCCAGCACGACCACGGCGAACGAAGCCAACTTGCTCGACCTCGTTCCCGGTCAGCAGCTCATACTCATTCCGGAGATCATCCTCCCGTGCGTGTCCGCGCTCGGTATGCTCGTTCGAAAACGAAGGGGCGGGACGGCCCGTCAGGATCTCGCCGGCGATCTCGTAACCATAGGTCAGGGCACCGGCCCCAAGGCCGTCTGGCCTCTTTCCATTGACCAGGAGGAGCCCGGCGTTCGATGCGGTGATGAGGCCCGCCCTTGCGGCGAGCCATTCCTCGGAACCTTGTTCCAGTTCGTTGAAAATATCACGATCAGCCATTGTTCGCGCCCTCCTTCAGCTTGCGCTCGAGAAGCGACTTCAGCCGCGCGACATCCGAGGCGGCGATGTCCTCGATCGTCTCCGCCTTCGCGGCCTTGAGGAACCTGGCCTCGTCGGTGCCTGTCCGGGCGATGAGATCGCGGAGCGCGTCGGCATCTTTGGCACTGATCGTGTCCGGAACCGACGCCTCGCGCCGAGATCCGTCATCGTCAGCGGTCGCGATGCCGAAATAGCCGCACAGGAGGTAGCGACGGCCGTAGCTTGTGGTCGAGCCTTTGCTTTGAATCGCGGTCTTGTTCTGACCGCCTTTCAAGCCTGCGCCGTCGAGGGGGAAATCGTCCTGGATCTCGTGAGAGTGGCCAGAGATGTGCGACACGCGAAGGTGCACACGCTGATGGCCCTCGGGGGCACCGGCACCGGACCACGCGGCGACGGCAAAGCCGTGTTGCCTGATGATCGGCATGGCCTGCGTCTCGATGTCGGCGAGGTCCGCATACGTGTAGCCCGAATGCGTATTGCGACGCGTCCGGACGACGAGCGGAACTTCGGACTGGGCGGCGGCGAGGGCGCGGTAGAACTCGCGTTCGGACTCCCGGGCTTGGTCTTCCCGGGCGCGATCATCGAGACGCTCTTTCATGTCGAGCATTTTCTCGAGCTTGCCGATGTCGGCTTCGGGATCGAGGGCAACGCGCTCAATCATCGAGACCATTGGGTCGATCGTCGCTGGCATCTGTGCCGGCGCTTCCGGTTCAGCTGCAGCCAGGGCCGCGCCGGAGGTTTCGGTGTTAGTGGGGGAGTGTTTCAATGTCTTTCTCCGTGTCGGTGTGTGTCGGGTACAAGGCAATTACGCCCCGGATCTGCCCGGCCAAAACGGCCGGGCAAACTTTCTGGATCGTTGATCAATCGAGCTGATCGACGGCCCACTGGATGGCTTCGAGAAGGCAATCCGCGCAGATGAACTCCGGCGGCATTGCGCGAATAGCAGTGATCAATCGCACCCGGATCGGCTCCGCCTGCGCTGCAGCGCGGAGCTGCAAAACCTCTGCCGGCTCGCCGGGTCTGGCTACGACGCAGTGCTCAGGCAAAACGACGACGTCGTAACGGTCTCCGTCATCGGCGAGGATGTTAAAGCGGCAGCCGCCATCGAAAGGTGCGAAATTGTAGTCAAACATGCGTCTCTCCTGTGGTGTGTGTGATCGCCTCGGCGCCGGTTTTTGACAGGTGTTTCTGACCGAATTTTCGCGGAAACGATGGGGCGCAACTTTCTCACAAGACGTTGACTATGCTTGACTCTTTCTGCTGGCTTCGGGCTTCAACGCTCTCCGTTGCGAAAGGCTTCGGGAAGACTTTTCCGCAGCTCGTCATCTGCGATCACACGCAGCCACGCCGGTGCATCGCAGCGCTGGATCAGTTCGCTCAGCTGGCGCGCGATAATGTTGATTTCCCAGTCGCCCTCGACCGCTGATCTCCAGATCTTGTCGCGGTGATAAACAGCAACATGACCGGTCAGGATTTCGGTCGTGAATGATGCGATGTTTCGGCCGGACGGCGCGTGAAAGTCGATCAGTATTAGGCCCATTTCGGGGTGCGTGTAGGTGCTGAGGCGGTCTGGCATTTCGTCTCCATGGTTCGTGGTTCCCGACATGTTGGAACGTTAGACTGAGCGCGGAAACGGCCCGCCGCAGGCGCGCAGGGAGAGGTTCGGAGAGGGGCAGGTGACGCCCCTCTCCGGGAGCAGTCAGGGGGTCCGGGGGTGGAGTGCGGAACGACGCACCCCCGGCCAGAGGAGGTCCAGGAAACAGAGCGGCGCGGGGTTCCTGGTCATGGGGTCCAGGGGCAGCTCGAAGGCTCCCCGGCGGGTCCAGGGCAGCGCCCTGGCGAACGAACAACTTGACGAAGGCCGAAGGCCGGTCCGCCTGCGGATTGTCAAGTTGTTCAGTGAGCGGATGTCGCCGTCAGGCACGACATCCCCGACATGGAACGGACCGAATACCCAGTAGTCTATCAGGAACGCTCGTTCTGGCCGCGTGATGCGCGACGCCTGGCACGTCATCACAAGCCCGAACATCGACGGGGTAAGAAGTGGTGCAACGAGGACCTCCTGGGCGACAACGAGATCGTGGCCGGGTCGATTGAGGCTCTTGAGAACTTCGCCGAAGAGGTGAGCCTGGCGGCGCAGGAAAACCGGTTGGAGCTGGCCCGCGCAAAGCGCGAGAAAGGCCGCCCTGGCGAGGCCAGGAAGGCACTGGACAGCCCGGTCGAGAACCCTTGGAAGCAGAGCCAGACGAAAGGTGTTCTACGCGGCTACGTGAAGACTGCGGACGCCACCTGGTTCGAGGATGACAACTTCTCCGGGCTCGGTTTTCGGGACCCCGAGAAGGTCGCGAAGTTCAAAGCCGCGGCGATCGCTTCGATGTGGAAGCACTTCAAGAAAGAAGACATCCTTTTCGCGGTGTGGGAGGTCGATGAGCGCGGCCCCCATCTGCATATCTATGCGCGGCGCTGGAAGGAGAGCGTATCGAAGAACCGTGGGCGTCAGAGGCTACTCCAACCTACCGACATAAAGCTCAGCCGGAACCCGGAGCGGGCGCAGGATCTGGTCGCGAAAGACTTCGCACACCTCGGCCTGGTCCGTGGAAAGCGACACGCTGAGGAGCGCCGGAAAGCGAAGCGAGAAGGCCGGCCGATCCCGCCAAAGCCGAAGGTCACGAATGTGCGTGACTGGGCACTTGAACAGAGCATTGAGCGCCAGAAAGCAGAGCGGCAAACGGCTGAAAAGGCGCGGGCAGAACGCGAGGCGGCGGAAGCCGCTGCGGCCCACGCGGAGCGCGTCAGGAAGAAGGCGGCTGAGGAGATCCGGCGCAAACAGGAAGAGGCCCGCCGTTACCGCGTCGAGCAGGGCAAGCGCCTGCGCGAGGAATGGAAGGCGCGCAAGGCTGCCGTGGCGAAGCGGGAGGCTGAAATCGCGGAGCGAGAGTCTGCGCAGGACGCGCGGGATGAAGATCTCGGACGGCGACACAAAGAGCAGAACGAGATCGCGCGCAAGATACTCTCGGCATTCGATGCGGTCAGCGCTCTCGCCGAAAAAGTGGGCATGCGAGACCTCGACATATTCAAGACGGCGGCGGATCGGGTTCAGGACCTTCGAGACATGCTCGGTCGTCGCGGAGGCCGCCAGCGGACACGCTGACGGGGCGCCATTTCCCGGGGCATGAAGTTCCGTGGATATCAACAAGAAGATTACACAAACCTTACGGCGCGCATCGAAGCCGGTGCGCGTCGCCTACTATTTGAGGGCTCTGTCGGCTACGGGAAATCGCTCGTCATCGAGGCCCTCGCGCACGAGTATGCCGACCGGGGCGAGCCCGTCCTGGTCCTGTCGAACCGGCGCGCCGTGGTCGATCAGCTGAGGAAGCGGGCCCGCGGGAAGGACCTTATCACGACATCGACGGTCCAGGGCATTGTCCGGCGCCTCGATCGCATCCCGGTGCCCGCCCTGCTCCTGATCGACGAAGCCCACATGGGAGGCGCGGCAGCTCAATACCGTCGCGTCCTGGGCGAATTCCCGGACGCGGTGGTTGTCGGTTTCACTGGCACGCCGACACCCGATCTGTTCGATGTGCTGCCCGAGCACGTCCCAGGTCGCACGCCCGCATGGCTGACCGAGCGCGGCTTTCTCGCGCCTCTTCGGTATGTCTGTCCGTCTCGCCCGGAGCTGAACGCGGTTCGGATCCGGAAGGGTGAGTATGACCCGACGCAGCTTCTCGACGCGATGAATGCGCGGGACATCTGCGGCGACGCCATCGCGAGCTACCGCAGGTGGTGCGCTGGGCGGCCGACGCTCCTGTTCGCCATCCATGTGAAACACGCCCAGGCGGTGGCGGATGAGTTCCGCGCGGCTGGGATCGCGTGCGAGGTGCTGACCGGGAAAGACAGACAGGATGAGACAGATCGCAAGATCGCCTGGATCCGGGATGGCGGCCTATTGATCACGGTGGATAAGGTGTCCGCCGGTTTCGACCTGCCGGATCTCCACGCCATTATCTCACTGCGCCCGACGAAGAGTCCACAGCTCTGGGTTCAGCAGATGGGCCGGGTCGCCAGGGTGAAGGCACATGGCGGACCAGGCTTGGTTATCGACCACGCGGGCAACACGATGCGCCCGGGCTTGGGCACCCTGACGATGGCGCGCGACTGGCGCGAGCGGGCGGAAGACGACCCAGAGAAACAGACAGCGGACGGCGAGATCCTGAACCTCCGACAGTGTTCGTCCTGTGCAAGCATCTGGGAGGGTGCGGCACCGGTCTGCCCGACTTGCGGACACGACAATGGCCGGGATCAGAGGATCTCGAAGGCCGAGAAGATCCGCCTGGACGAGATCGAGGCTGCCGAGATCGAGGCGGCGCAGAGGGCGGCAAAGGAAGCCGAGGCGCGGCAGCGCAAGTCTGAAGAAGCCCAGTGCGTCACCCTGGACGACTGGCTGACCCTGGCAAGGAAGCGGGGCTACAAGACCGCCTGGGCATACAAGCGCCACCAGATCCGGCAGCAGCAGGGCAGGGGGCGTCGCAAGCCTACCATGGGCGCGGATGGGTGGCCGATCTGATGGGCGCGCCGGAGAAGCAGGTCGAGCGCGAGGTCAAACTGGCAGCGCAACAATGGCACCCGGTCGGGGTCCTGTTCAGGACCATGGCCGGCGGCGGCAGGCCGAAACCGTCGGCGCCTTGGATGACGTTCCTGGAGGAGGGCTGGCCCGACTACACCTTCATCCTTCGCGGTCACCTCGTCGGTGTCGAGACGAAGGCGAAGCGCGGCACGAAGCGCGAGAGCCAGGTCAACATGGCACGGACGTGGCACTTGGCGGGGGCGCCGATTCTCTTCCCGAGGTCAGGTCAGGAGTTCGTCGAGGGCGTGAAGCGTGTTCTGCCGCCGCATGTTTGGGCTCCGCCGACACCAGAGGAGCGAGCCCTGTTCGCCGAGGCTCACAGCCCCGAGTGGATCAAGCGTCCGAAGGAGTGGTTGAGGCATCGGGGCTGGCTGCCAGCTGGCGTGTGAGCGCCCGCTTAGCGCACACCTCCAGCTCATGTGCTGTCTTCTCGGGATCGTTAAGCAAGTCTTCGCGCGTCACATATGAGTGCGCCACGGCGTCCGGCTCACACCGGTCGCCGAGATGCCAGCGAAGCGTCCAGGACGAGCCGACCCGGCGGGCGATGAGCGTGCATTCGACGAAGTCACCGGGCCAACCGACGTGCGGCCAGACCTCCGCGAGCGGGCGTCGAGCCAACGCCCGGACAAACGCCCGGGCGCTGGTTTCGATGCGCTTTTCGAGGGTGGGGGTCATTAGATCACCCCCTCCCGACGGAGTTCTTCCTCGACTTCATCCGCCATTGCGGCTTCTTTTGCGTCAAGACGAGAAAGCTCTTCTGCGTTCTCAAGAATACCAAAAAGCTCTTCCGCAAGAGCATTCGCATCTGTCAAGGTTTCCAGGTCGCTGGAAAAGCAAGAAACGAAATCCCGCGATGCAGCGAGGGCCTTTGCCTTGGGGACGAAGTTAAGCTTGAAAAAATCCACGCGACCGTCTTCACCGACTCTGATTTCTTTTTTCATCCAGCATCCACCGCTTTTGTTGAAGAAGCGAGAGCGCTCTTCGCGGGACATGCCGCTGACATACGAAGCGACTGCATTGGCAACATAGTCGCAATATTCGCGCGTGCTGTTGAAGTCGGATGGTGTTTTCCTGGACATTGGATCATCTCCCTGGGTTTGTGTGTTGCCGGTTTGTTCTCATCCCGACACCCAGTAAATAGATCCGATCTCGCGCCCTCAAAACAAAACACGCAAAAAAGTTTTGTGGATGTTCAATGGCTTACGATTTTTACGGCCAAACCCCATCCACCGGCGCATCCGGATCGGGCGGCGCGGTGAGGTCGTCGAAAGCGGCCTGCGCAAGGTAGAGGCCGAACGACTGGCGGAGCTTCCAACGGAGCCCTTCGGACAGCTCGTGCCCCATGGCGGCCTCTGCGACATCCGCTATCCGCTCCGGACCGACGAACCGCATCTGCTCCTCGGTCGTCATCTGGCTCATGCGCAACTGCTCGTGGTTCGAGAAACCGGCGCGGCGGAGGCCGTCAGGCCCTGCGCACTCGAGGAATGACTGGAAGTGGTCAGGCCAGGTTCTTGTGATGGGGTTCAGCGTGGTCATGGTCATCTCCCGAGCGTGTGTGCTCTGGAGGTAGTCCCAGCGGCCGACGGGCCGTAATGCCGGCCGAACTTGGGATGCGTCCCGCCTTTCCAGCCCGACTTCGCTCTCTGTCTGTCTCTCTCGCAGGTCTTGCAGTTGCCGCGGGTAAGCCGGATTCCGTCGGCGCGGTATCGCTTCGTCGGGAATTCGGTCTCAAGCGTTGGGCGGTGGCACGTCGTGCAGCGCTTCCACCACCGTCCGTCCGGGTCGGTCCAATGCCCGCAGTGGGCGCGTTTGTGGTCGCCGGGGAGCAATGCCTGGAGATTGGCCAGCTTGTTATTCGTGCGGTCGCCGTCGCGGTGATGGATCTGGTACCCGTCCGGAATCGGGCCGTGCGCACATTCCCAGACATGGCGGTGCTCACCGATTATCTCGCCCACATCTGTCGAGAGGTGGATATACCCGTCAGGGCTTTTCCAGCGGTATTTGATGCGCTTGCGTGTGTGTGCCATGCCCGGGAGATCGTTCCCGGGCGGCTGGGTCGCTATTTGAAGTAGCGATTCAACTCGTCATAGAACTCGCTACCGAGCTCCTCGCGATATTTCTCCTCGCCCTCCCATTCGAAGACGAAGTCGTATCCCTCAGGGGTCTTTTCAACGAAAACCGCCGGATCGCGGCGATCCGGACGAGTCAGATACAGCCGCGTTCCATCGGCGTCGCGCTCTTCGAGGTTTTCATCGAATACGTTGTATGCGACTGAGAAGAGATCTTCGCCCTGGAATGCCATGCGGTCTCGGAGCCCGTTCGCGGCGAACTCGAAAGCCCATGCTTCGGCGGGTGTCGTTGTCATGCTGCCTCCTGTGAATCAGTTTGGAGGCGGTCTACCGCTTGAATATGAAGAAAAAAAGGCCCCGGCGCTGGGCCGGGGCAGTTCAAAGGATGCACCCGGATTACCCGCCGGGACGGGGTCACTCGGCCGCGATGCGAACCTTCGCGCGCATAATGTCGAAGTTCGTCGGCGAGCTATACGCTTGCGCGGCTGCCTCGTGATTGTTCGCGAAGAACTCGACTTCGCGAACAGCATAGCAGCGGACGCGCTTGCCGTTAGGCATGCGAACGCGGTCGAGGTCGCACTCTTCGCCGAGACGCTTCTTGAGAAATCCCGAGATCTGCTGGACGGTCATGCGGGGGCCACGGAGCTCGTTAATCCTCTCGAGCGCGTCGCGGGTGTTTATGACATGCTTGTCGAAGGGTGCCGCCTCGCTCTCCAGAGCGTCGTCCAGCCAGGCCTCCCATCCGCCGCGGGTTGCTTCCTGGACGACCCTCTTGTCCGGCGTGTCGGGCGCCCGACCGTGCGGATTGAAGTGCGACAGGTCGCGCGTCGCCAGAAAGTGAGCGAAACCCGAGATCCTGTCGCTGTTGATGTAGTCGTATAGTTCATCGTATTCCTCGGCCGAACGAGGCTTCGAACGGCAGATGATGACGAAATACCTGCGGTCCTGGTCTTCAATATATGCGGCATTTTCGTGATTGCTGAAAAACAGCATGTTCGCGGTATTGGGAATGAAGTATGTTTTCACATTCTTCTCGTCGATCTCCACGACCTCTTGCGTTATCAGGGGCTTCATTTTGTTCGCGACATCCTTCCGATCCCCAGTCATGATCTCCGGGACGCACACAAGTTGAGCCCTCTTCATGAACTCATTTCTGCCGCGGGCAACTGCACCGTCATCGACGGTCGCGACATTTTCGGGGCCGTAAAGACGCTTCATGGCAAGTCGGAGGGTGTCTTTGCCGACGCCATGGCTCTCGGAAATGATTAGAGGGGCGTAGTCGATCTTCTTGCCCGGGTTCTGATACCCGTATGCGAGCCAGTCGGTGAGATGACCGGCAAGATCGCGGCGACCGTCGCACAGGTAAAGGATATGATCGAGCATCGGTTTGGCATCGCCTGGCTTCGGCTCGACGTCGGACGGCGTCCACGTGTTGAGCCAGTCAACGCCGGCGTCGCGGGCGATCTCTTCATGAACACCCGGCATATACCGCTCATTGTGAACGCGCTGGGCTTGACGATCACGCGCAAGAAGCTTCATCGCATCGAACGGATGACCGTTCTCATCGATTGGCATCGCGTGCGACTGAGCGAAAGAGAGCGCACGCGTCGAGATCCAGTCTCGGGCGTGGCGGTCCCATACTTCATCGCGACGAGCGGCATAGACATACCGCTTGCGCAGCATCTTCATTGCCTCTGCGAGTTCGTCACCCTGTTCTTCGGCATCACCCAGCTCGGCCGCTTGAGCTTCTTCCAGATCACGGTTCTCAAGAACCCACCACACATGCTCAGGTTCAAAGGAACTAAGCGACGCCAGCAAATCGCGCGCAGCTCTTATGTCTGGGTCTTCGTCTCCGCCGTCATCATCGCCGTCACCGCCTTCGATGACGCGCTTGACGGCTTCGCCGGTCACTCCTGCGCCTTTCTTGCGGATGCCCGCGATGGCGTTTTTCGGTAGAGCCGAGGGTCGGCGGCTGAGCGCCGGGAATCTCTTCTTCATGACTGCATCCACCTTGCCTGTCTGTCTCTATCTCCTCCCCCTTCTGTCGCCCCCCGGGAGCTACCCGGGGGGACTTTGAGACAGAGTGGAAGGCGCGAATCAGCATCGCCCAAGGGATATGGTCCCCGCTTGCCGGTTCGTGAAACTTGTCCAATCACGAGATGTTTCACTGTATTTCAGGTAAGTGCCGGGACAGATGGACAGACAAAAGGCCCGTGGGACAGAGCCCGTGTCCCGGCTTAAATACTTGCTATGAAAAGAAAAATCGCCTCTGGGACAGACGGGACAGAGGATTCACGCTCACCACCATACACACACATACATAGTTAGATTCATACATGCGCAACTAAGTGTGTTCCCCGCGTAAGAGTATTCTATTTTCTCTGTCCCTCTGTCCCAGAAGGAAAAAAGAGTAGGAAATACCGGGATTTATGCTGGGACAGAGGACCTCAAATCGTCTGTCCCGGTCTGTCCCTCTGTCCCGGGATGCTTCGCCTCGCCAAGCCTGGCCAATCTCCCACTCCTGAACAGGAAAGGGAGCAACGTCAGATGACAGACATACAGGAGCGGGTGGAGCACGACCTCAGCCTCATTGCGGGAAATCTCGATAGCGCTTTCCCGGATTGCGCGCCGGTGATGCTGATCGCGGTGGGGCAGCAGGGCTTCATCGAGAACCGGGTCATCGCCAACCTCATGGTCGACTATGCCGGTCACGTGACCTTCACTGGCCCGGTCGTCGAGAAAGCGTATCTCCTCCTCTACCTGTTCAACTACGAGGTGCAATGGCACCGCGGCGCCCCGATGATCTGCACACTCGCAGGTGCCGCACGGCGCTTGAGTGCGCATGAGAAGCTCGAGGCGATTGCGTTATTGGGGGCCCCAGCCGGGGGTCATGGGTAATGCGGGGGGACGGGCGAGCGCAGCGTTTTCGTGTCCGTAGTGCTAAAAAATTGGGCGCACAACGACATCGGGCCAGAGGCCCCATTTCTACTGGGAGAGAAAGGGGTTTCGCATGTCCAGCCGTCAGGATCCAAAGTCCGTCTCAGTGTCGGAAGCCGCGCGCTGGGTCGGCGTCCGTCGCCAGACGCTAACGGAGTGGCTGAACGCGTGGGGCGTGGACTATTCCGACGGCGTGAGCGTGCCGGAAATTTTCAAACTGAAAGTTGAGGCCGAGAAGCGCGACGCGATCGAGAAGGCCCGGCGCGAGTTTGGCGGCGGTGAGGACGGCGGCGACGGCATGACCGAAAAGGAGGCCGTCCGTCGCAAGCGCGTGGCCGATGCCCTGATCCGTGAAAACGACCTGGCCCGAGAACTGAAAGCGGTCGTCCCGCGCGACGCGATCCTCGACGCAGTGGGCGGCATGTTCTCCATCGCGAGGTCCAGGTTGCTCGCCATCCCGGGCGCAGAGGCCCCTGACCTCGCCTTGCTCGAAGATGAGGTGGAAGTCGCCGAGCGGCTCCGCCACGCGATCGACGCGGCGCTGTCGCCGCTGGACGAAGAGAAGGTCGTCAAGAAGGCGGCCGGAAAATGAGCACCGCCGTCGTCGGAGACAACTACGCCGAAAGTCTGGCTGCGTTCCAAGAGGCGCTGGAACTGGTTCGCGACGCAACGTTCGGCCCTTCGCCACGCCTGGACTTCGAGACGTGGGCGCGCCAGAACGTCGTCCTATCGCCGGAAACGACCGCGCGGCCGGGGCCGTTCCGGCCGCTGCTTTATCAACCCGGCATCATGGAGGCGATCTCCGATCCCCGGATCCACACTGTGTCCGTCGTCAAGCCGACCCAGGTCGGCTACACGGCGCTGCTGGAGCTCGCCATCGCGTATTTCCTGGAACACGACCCAAGCGCGATCTTGTTCTACATGCCTACGGACGCGGACGTGCGCCGGTTCCACGACGACCATTTCATGCCGATCGTCAAGAACACGGCCGCGCTGGACGCCATCCTGCGCCGCGACGGCGAGTGGAACATCCGGCGCACGGACAAGGGATCGCGGGTCACGTTCCTGTCCGCGTTCAACGTCAAGAACGTGCAGTCGCACCGCGGCCGGGTCGCGATCATCGACGAGATTTCAAGCGACGCCTACAACCCAAGCGGGGCGATCAAGGAAGACAAGATCAACGCGGCCATGGAAAGGACCGCTTCCTTTCCGATGCGCAAGAACATCATCGGCGGAACGCCCAGCGTCGCCGGGCGGTGCCGCATCACGTCCTGGTTTCTTCGCGGCGACCAGCGGCGATGGTTCGTTCCAGACCCCGAGACGGGCGAACTGCACGAGCCGGTGTTCGGCGACCGATCAACGCCCCACGGCCTAAAATGGGACGGGCGCGATGCGTCGAGCGTGCGCTACCGTTTCCCGTCTGGCGCGGAACTGACGGAGCGGGAATTCGACCGCGACCTGATGCCCGAGGGTTCTTTCGTCCCGACGGCGGAAGGTGAGCCTGGGCATGCCTCGTTCGCGTTCAATGCGTTGATCTCGCCAATGCCCGGCGCGAACTGGGACACGATCTGCCGCAAGTGGTTCGAGGCGCGGGACCAGGTGCGCGAGAATCCCGGCCCGATGAAGTCGTTCTACAACACGGTCCTGGGCCAGGCCTTCGAGGACTTCGAGGCCAAGAAGGGCGTGAAGAGCCTGCATGAGTTGCAGGAACTGCAAGAGCACTACGAAACCGAGGTGCCGCCCGACGTCAACTTCCTGACCGCTGGCGTGGACGTGCAGTCCGGCGAGGGCGGCTGGTTCGCGGTGAAGGTTGTGGGCTGGGGCTACAACGAACGCGCGCATGTCATCGGCTACTGGGTCCTCAAGCCCGACCGCCCGTTCGACGGCGTGCACGAAAAGGCCCTCCTGGAAGAGTTCCTGCGCCGTCCGTTCAAAGGGGCGAACGGGCAGTCGTTCTTTATCCAGGCGGCCGCCATCGACTCCGGCGGGCACTGGACGCAAGAGGTCTACGACTTCGCAGAAGCGAACCGGGGCCGCCGGTGGTGGGCGATCAAGGGGCGGGCGCAAGCAAGCGGCGAACGGCTTCCGGTCTGGCCGAAGGAGGTCTCGGTTTCGGACAAGGGGAAGTTCTACATCGTGGGCGTCGATGCCGCGAAGGACACGCTTTTCCGGCGTCTCCACGGCGACGGCGACGCGCCCACCGCCATACGGTTCCCGCTGAACCAACTTGCCGGCGCGGTGCCCATGGACGCCGACTTCTTCGGCAAACTGACCAAGGAAAAGAAGGTGTTCGAGCCGGGAAAGGCGCACCACAAGTGGTCTTCACCGCGCGGCCAGGAGCCTTGGGACTGCCTGGTATATGCCTACGCCGCGCTGCAAGGGCTGCGGTCGCTTCCCGGAGGCAACAGATTCGCCGCCTGGACAGGCAAGCCTCCCGACGAAGCGGCCCGCCTGGCCGCGCAGCGCAAGCGCCATGCCCAGGAAGGCGCGGCGGATCCAGGCAAGCCCAAGCCCCCAAAGCGCAAGCGACGTTGGGGCGTGGTGGCGTAAGCGGCCGGCGAACAAAGGCCCCACTTCCCTTGGAAGAACCCAAGGGATCCGCGCATGCTCATCCGCTTTCGTAGCCTATCCGACGCCGACCTCGAGGCCATGCTGGCCTCGCTTGTCGAGCAACAGCACTCCGGCGTCGCGTCCGTCTCGCAGAACGGCGAGTCGATCACCTTCTCCACGCCCGAGAAAATCGAGCGAGCGATCCAGCGGCTCGAGGCCGAGATCCAGCGCCGCGAAGACGTCGCGGCCGGGATCACGCGGCGGAAGTCGTGGGTGTCCTATCCCACCGGCTCGAAAGGGTGGCTGTGATGACCGACCGCAAGCAACCCGCACCGTCCTCCGATGGCAAGCCGCGCGTGCGCGTGAAGGCGCAGGCCACGCGCCAGCAAGTCCTGCGCAAGCAAGGCGGGCGGACGCTGAATCTGGGCTCCCAGGTTCAGGGCGTCCGGGCCATGTATGAGGCCGCCGGTGGAGGTCGTCGGTCGGAAACGTTCGTCGGAGCGACGGGCTACACGGCGAACTACGAACTCGGTCGCAGCCTGGACCTCATCCAAAAGCGCGTCGGCTACGAAATCCGCAATAACCCGATCGCGGCCAGGATCCTCGATGTGGTTACGCGGACGACTGCCGGCCTGCGTGGCCCGCAGCCGAAATTTCGCGACCCCGAACTGCGCCGCCTGTGGAAACGCTTCGAGAAGCGATGCGACGCCAACGGACGGTTGTCCTGGGGGTCCATGGTAAGCCTGGCGATGCGCGAAACGGCCGGCGCGGGCGAGGTTTTTGCCTGGACGCGCGAGCGGTCCCTGGACGATGTGGAACGCGGCATGGCCGCCGTCCCATTCCAAGTCCAGCTGATCCCCTCCGCGCGCGTCCCGTTGGCGAAGCCGCATGTCTTGGACCTGAACCTCGAGCCGGGCGCGGAGTATCGCCACGGGATCGTCTTCAGGGGGCCGGGCCAGCGCGACGCCTATGTGATTTTGAAGCGCCACCCGCGCGACGGCGACCCCACCGGTTTGACCCGCGACGATTTTGTCATCGTGCCTGCCGAGGCCGTCCTGCACGTCTACCAAGAGCGTGAGCCCGGCCAACTGCGCGGCGAACCCTGGCTGGTTCGCTCACTGACCCGTCTTCACGAACTGGACCAGTATATGGACGCGGAGCTCGTCAAGAAACAATTCGCCGCGAAAATGACCACGTTCTACAAAGCGCCCCAGACCACGACCTCGGGTGCGGACGTCATCACCGACGCGTCTGGGGAGGTCGAAGAGGTCGAGGATGAATTCATTCCCGGCCGGATCGACGCCGGGGCTGCCGTTACGGTGCCGCCTGGATGGCAGATCGAAACGCCGCGGGCGCACGAAGTCGGCGGGGATTTCCAAGTCTTCGTCCGGCAAACCCTGATGGAAGCCTGCGCCGCGGCGCACGCGCCGTATGAGTTGGTCACCGGGGATTTCTCGCAAACCCCCGAGCGGGTCCTGCGCTACTACAACAAGACGGTCTACGAGCCTGTGTTGGCAGCGCGCCGGGCCATGTTGGAAGACTCTTTCTGCGGCCCGATCGCCTACCGCTTCGTCCAGGAGGCCTTCAACGCGGGGCTTTGGACGCCCCCGGCCGGCGAGACGTGGGAAGACCATGCAGAGCCGGAATGGGCCTGGACGCCGATCCCGCACCCGAACCCGGCGCAAGAGATCGGCGCGATGCGCCAGGCAATCGCCACCGGCGTGCAGTCCATCTCCGGCGCGATCCGCGAACTCGGCCGCGACCCCGACGAGGTGGCCCGCGAGATGCGCGAGGACCTGGAACGCTTCGACGGGCTGCCCATCGAAGCGGTCATGAAGGCGGCCGCCGGGCGACGTGAAGAAAATTGAGCGACCCCGGATCGAAGGCCCCACTTCCTATGCAGCAAGGAGATTTCGCTTTGAAAGACGAACTCAAAACCCAAGGCATCTCGGGCACCTTTGCCTTCGCCTTCCTCGAGTCGCAGGACCCGACCGTCGTGCGCGTCGCGCTCGACGGCCCGATCGGCATGCGGATGGAAGAGGCTGACGGCACCTTTTATGGCGCCACGGCCTCATCGTTCTTGAACGAGGTCCAGGAACGCCTGGCTGACGTCGAGGGCATCGAGACCGTCGAGGTGGACCTCAACTCGCCAGGCGGGATCTTCAACGACGCCGTGGCGATCGCCACCGGCCTGCAAAGCCTCGGACTCCGCGTCCGGTTCCGCACTGTGAGCCTGTCCGCATCGGCCGCCGCTTACCTCGCCGTCCTCGGAGACGAGCACCTGATCGCCGAAGACGCTTCGATGATGATCCACCAGGCGTCCGGCGGCGTTTACGGATCCGCTGCCAAGATCCGCTCCTATGCCGAAAGCGTCGAACAGACGAACGCGACGATGGTCAAGCGGCTGTCGGAAAAGTCCGGCAAGGACGAAGACGAGATCGCCGCGCTGATCGACGGCAAGGATTACTGGATGACCGGCCTGGACGCCGTTGCCATGGGGTTCGCTGACGGCCTGATCGAGCCGCTCGGGATCACCGCTTGCGCGACGCCCGAGGACCTCGCCGCGCTGAACGCGCCCGAGGAACTGGCTGCCAAGGTTGCCGAAGCGGCAGAGGCGGAAGCCGAAGCCGAAGACGCCGAAGACGCCGAAGCCGACGCGGGCGAAACGACCTCCGTCGAAGACGCCCCCGAAGAGGAAGAGTTCACCGCCGAGCAAGAGGCCGCCGTTCGCGCCGCTTGCGAAGCGCTCGAAGCAAGCGACCGCGCCGAGGAGTTCATCTCCGCGCGCGCGTCCGTCGCAGACGTTCGCCGTGCCGTTTACGCGGCCCGCGCGAAAAAGGCCGATGCCACGGGCATCGACCCCACCGCTCCCCCGGCCGGCTCGCCGGCGGATCCTGACGCTGCGTCGCTGCACAAGTCGCGCCAAAGCGTCTTCGCCCACCTGAACAGCAAAAAGGTTTGACGAATGTCTCTCATGTTCAACACCTCGGACTTCACGGCGAGCCGTCTCACGACCCGCGCCAACGACGCCGAGCGCATCCCTTTCATCGAAACCCAGGCCCGGCGCCTGTTCCGCGAAGAGCCGATCATCGGCGAGACCGCCCAGGTCGATCGCGAACAGTTTGGCACCACGCTGCTCCCCAGCGTTGCCAAGGGCACCACGGCGGGCGCACAGGCCTCGACCCGTTCGCGCCAGACCACGCCGGTCAACGCGATCAAGGTCGGTGACCGTCTCGTCATCACCCCCACCCAGATCGCCAACGTGCGCCAGACGGGCCTCCAGGCCGGCCAAGAGGTCGCCCTCGAGTCCTTCAACAGCCTCGTGGACAAGGGCCTCGCGGAAAAGTTCGCGAACGTCGATCACACCATCGAGTATCTGTGCATGACCACGATCCTCGGCACGACCATCGACCCCACCGACCAGAGCACCATCGCGATCAACTATCCGACCCTGTTCTCGGTCTCGCAGCCCGCTTACGTGGACCTGCTTCTGCGTGAGGCCTCCCCCGAAGAGGGCGCTCTGCGCGCGCGGTTCCACACTGCGCTGACCAACATCCGCAACAACCTCGGCGGCATCGTTCCCACCGGCTACATCGCCTTCTACGCGCCCGATGCGTGGGGCGACTTCCAGGCGCATCCCGAGCTGCGCGACGCGTTCCGCCGTATGGACGACGGCTCCTTCCTGTCCTCGTCTTCGTTCGGCGGCGTTCGCTTCGCCGGCATCGAGCACGTGGAATACCGCGGGCCCGGCCTGGCGGCTGGCGAGGTGGTCATCGTTCCGACCGGCGTCTCCGGGATGCTCGACCTGTTCTACGCGTCCGGCGACAAGCTGCCGTTCGTCAACGAACTGGGCCAGCCCCGCTACGTCGTTCCGCGCAACGAGGACGACCCCTTCCAACTGTTCGGCGAAGGCGCCGAGTGGGAGATCGCGTCCCGCGTGGTTCCTGTCAACCTGCGGCCCGAAGCGGTCCAGCGCTGCTACGCCGACAACACCACGGTGTAAGGCCTGATCGCCTGACCTGACAAAGGCCCCGCCCCCTACGGGGCGGGGCTTTCTCTTTGGAGACCCGCATGCGCTTCGACATGTCCAAGTCCTTGATCCGGGCGCTCGGCCGACCGGCGACATACACCGCCCCCGGTGGTTCGCCCGTTTCCGTGCGCGCGAAGGTCCAGGACGCGGACGAAACGTCTTCCATCCCTGGCCTCGGCTCCGAAGTGGGCACCCACGACGCGGTTGCTTTCGTCGCGGCGTCGGCTGGCGTCGAGCCGGGCGGGGTGTTGGAGCAAGCGGGCACCACATACGAAGTCTTCGACACGACGCCCGACCTGGACGGCCTGGTGCGCCTGAACCTCATGCGCATCGCCGGCGACGGCGTTTCGCGTTGGGACTTCGCCTCTCCTGGACGCGTGATGCGCACGGAGAACGTCGAGCACAGCGGCGCGCAGATCCGGGCCCACGTCAACGCGCAAGCGGAGGTCTTCGAGACCGACGGCTACGGCGTGCCGGTCCAGACCGTTCGGACGGTCATCTTGGTGGACGAAACGGAGGGCGAGGCGATCGCCGAAGGCGACACGCTGACCGTGCGCGGCCAGGCCCGCCACGTCTTGCGAAACGAAAGAACGGGACGGCGCACACGCCGCGTTGTGGTCCAGTGAGCCGCGACATCGACTGGTCCCTGGGCGGGCTCTCGCGGCGCCTGGAAGCGCAAATCCGCAGGGAGCAAAAGCGCGTGGGCCGCGCGATCGGCAGAAAGTTCGTCTCCAAGCGCAAGCGCCGCCTGGGCAACGCGTCCCGCCGCCGGAAAGCCGGCGTTCGGCATGTCGTGGGGCGCGATGGCGAACTGGTTCTCCTGGACCTCGCGCCGATGGCATACAGCCAGGAGTTCGGCGCCATCATCCGGCCCGACCAGGCCCGCGAACTCTTCATCCGCGCCGGCGAAGAGCCCGGCCCCGGCGAGCGCCCTTTTCGCCGTGGCGACTACCTTTTCGCACAGGGGCGCGACGGCCGGCCCCGTCTTCTTGGCGTCTACAAGCGCCAGGTCCGCGTGGACCGCGTGGCGCCCGGCCGCCGCTTCTTCAAACAAGCCGACCCCCTCATCGACGAGTATTTCGACGCCATGCGCGACATCGAAATCGACCTGTAAGGAGCCGAAAAATGGACCGCGCCGAAGAGATCCTCCAAGCCTTGGTCGCCATCTGCCAGGGCCTTGGCGTCCCCACTGAATTGGACCGCCGCGCCTCTGTGGACGCGGGCGACTGCCCCCTCTTCGTCGTCCGGACGGGTGTGGAGGAACTGGCCCCGGTCGGCAACGAGCGCGTGGAAAACTGCGGCTCGCAGTGGACCATGGCGCCCCAGGTCGAACTCTATTTTGTGTCTTCGGATCCGGCCACGGCCCGCGCGGAGTGCGTGCGCCTGTGGAGCGAGTTTCGGGCTGCGTTCTTCGCGTCTCCCATCCTCGGCATGCTTGCCCAGGGCACGCTCCCCGAGATCGAGCGGAACATGGTTTCGCCTTCCTCAAATCCCCAGATCTCGGGTTTTTTCATCGACCTCAACTTGACCTTCCGACGGTAAGCGGGGCCGCCCGAAAGGCCCCATTTCCTCCATAGCAACAGGAGCACCAAGCCATGTCTTTCCTGCCCAACGGCAACAACACGACGATCCTCACGTCGCAACTCTATGCTCGCAAGCCTTCCGAAGTGCGCCCTGCGTCGGTGGGTTTGACGCAGACCTTCACGTTCACGCCGACGAACGAAGTCCGGCGTCTCGAGAACAACAACGACGGCGCTTCCGTCCTGGTCGCAGAACGCGGCATCCAACGCGGCGCCACGGTCTCGATCACGGCCGACGAGATCACCGCGCGAAACCTCGCGTTTTACATGCTCGGCGACGCCGTGGCCTACACGCAGAGCGCGGCGACCGGCGAAGCCCTGTCCGAAAGCGACATCGTGGCCGGCCAGATCACGGCCCTGAACGGACGCAACGCGACGAACATCGCGCTGACAGACGACGCGGCTGCCGCGCTCGTCGAAGGCGTGGACTACACGCACAACGCCGCTGCAGGATATCTTCTCTGGCTCCGCGACATGGCCTCGGCCTCCGGGACCTACGACCTTCCGGCGATGACCGACGCGGACAACGTTTCGACGATCGACCTCCTGTCCCGTTTGCAGGGCGAAGAGGTCTACCTCACGGCGTTGCCCACGAACGACGGCCCGAAGATCATGGTGGAAAACGTCCTGGTTCGCCTCAACCCGACCGGATCCATGTCCCTCATCGACCAGGGCAACAACTTCGCCACTATCGAATTCGAGGGCACGGCGCGCTACGACGCAACGCAGCCCAATAGCCCCTTCGGCCGCGTCACGCACCTCCCCGGATAACCTCCCCCCGCTCCTGTTCAGGCCCCGCCACCGGCGGGGCCTTTGCTTTGCGCGGTGCCGTGCTGAAGGCCCCATTTCCCTACCAAAGGAGACCCCCACATGAGCCTTCTCGACCTTCTTCCCCAGTCTCGAACCGTCGAACTCGCCGGCGGGCGCGTGGAAGTCCATCCCGCTCGGATCCGCGACCTTCTCGCCATCTTGGCGCGTCACCGGGCATCCGCCGCAAGCCTGCAAGAGGCCATGCGCTCCGACGAGCCCGGCGCACTCCGCGACGCCGTTGTGCGTCTCGGAGCGGGCTTCGTCGATGACGTTTTGGACGTGGCGACGCGATCGGATCCCGGAACCGCGGCGCGCGCCACCCTGACCGCCGGCGACGAACTGGAAATCGTCGGGACGTTCATCGACCTGACCTTGCCTAAGGAGCAGTTGGGAAACGCGCTGGCCCGGTTCGACCGCATGGAGGCGGCGGTCGGATCGGGCGGCAAGAATGGGAGCAAGCCTGGCTCGACGCCTTCGACTTCCTCCGCGAACACGGCGCCGACGCCGACCCCCTCGACATGACCCCCGCCCAGTTCCTCGCCGAGCTGGGTCTCGCGGACCGGCGCTACAGGCGCCGGCTGCTCCAAGACTACAGCGTCGCCCGCGCGGCCGCACACGCTGACAAAGACGGCGACGCACAAGTGAGAAAGGCCTTGGGCAGTGGCTGAACGCGGAAGTAAGATACTTCGTCTTCTCTTCGACGCTGACACGCGTGACGCGGTGAAGCGAATTTCAGGCCTCGAGTCGAACCTCGAGAAAGCCGGACGCGAGGCGCGCGAGGCGCGGGACAGCATTTCCGACGTGGGCGAGGGTGTGGCGGAGTCCACCCAGGAGGCCGACAGCGCCATGCGCCGCCTCGGCATAACATCGGAGTCCCAGGCCAGGCGGTCGATCGAACGCTTGGAAGAGGCCGTTCGCACCGTCGAAGAGGCTCACCGCGCGGGGACCGCCACCGCCGGCGACGTGGAGCGAGCCCAGGAGCGGCTCGCACAGAAAACGAAGCGCTGGGCCCGACTGACGGAAACCCAGGTGGACAACGCCTTCACGCGTCCCCTGCGACGCGCCCAGGAGCGACTGACCGCTTTCGGCGGCCGCCTGCGCAGTGTTGGAGGCGCTGCGGGCCGATTGGGCGCGATCGGCGGCGCGGCCTTGACCGGCGGCCTGACGCTGACCGCGCGCGAAGCCTTCGAAGTGCAGCGAGCCGCGGACGTTTCGGGGCTTGACCTCGACCGAATCCAGGAAGCCGGCTTCGCGGCTCAAGCATATGGCGTCACCATCGAGGATCTCGGCGACAAGCTGAAAGATGTAAACGACAAGTTCGCGGACTTCTTCGAAACAGGTGCAGGGCCGCTGAAAGACTTTTTCGAGAACGTCGCGCCGCAGATCGGCCTGGACGCCGCGGCCTTCGAAGACATGGATGCGCTCGACCGGCTGCTCGCGTTCGTCGAGGCGCTGGAAAAGTCCGGCCGCACGCTTGAAGAGGGGAGCACGTTCTACCTCGAGGGCATCGCGTCCGACATGACCGCGCTTCTGCCGCTTCTCGAGAACGGCGGAGAAGAACTGGAGAGTCTCATAGCTCGGTTCCGCGAGCTGGGCCTGGGTTTCACCGAAGAGGAAATCGCCTCTTTCCAAGAGGCCCGCCAAAACACAAACGAACTCGGCGCGGCGTTTCAGTCGCTTGGGGCCGAGATTATGAATGCCGGCGTGGGCGACGCGTTCGACCAAGTAGCCGACATGGCCGTGACCGCCATGGGGCGAATTGAGGAGGCGATCGCCCAGACTTCGTCTTTTCTCCGCGAAAGCGACAGCGGTTTCGCAGAGGCTTTCCGCAACTCGTCGCTCGGCGGTCTCTTCGGTTACGACGAAACCATGCCGCCCGCCGTGGGGCAGATACCGGCGGAAATGCGCAACACTGGTCCTGCGCAACCCGCCGGCGGCGAGGATCTTGGCACGCTGACGATCCGCACGGACAGCGGCGACCGAACCGTCTTTACCGACCGCTCGACGGCTGAGGCCCTGGCGCAGGACGCTCGCCGGCAACAGCGCACGCAGTCTGTCAGGTCACCCCGTTTCACAAGGAGTGCGCAATGACCGTTCCTGAGACATACCTGTCGCTGACGAAGCCGGATGGGACCTCGATCGAGTTTCCGACGAACTCGGCGACCTACCTGAGCGTCGCCGTCGAACAGACGAACGCGGGCGAACTCGTCGAAGACGTGAACGGCAATCTCGTGGACCTGACGGACCCCGCGTTCCGCAAATACCGCGTCTCTCTGTCCTGCCGCCAGAACGTGCAACTACCCGCCGTGGCCGGTCTGTGGCGCGGACAGGAACTCACCGTCGCGCTGCCTACGACGCTTCGCGAACCGGGCTCCACGCCGTCCAGGACGGCCGTTTCGGGATCCGTCCAGGTTGTGGGCGGCTACGTCGAATACCGGCCGGTCCTGACCGTCGCGGTGGACTTCAACTCGCTGGAAGAAACCGAGTGGCAGGGCATGTCGTCGGGGTGGCGGCTGACGCTGCTTGAGAAGCCGGCGGCGGCGCAAATCGACCCCATCCCCCTAAACCCAGAACTGCAAATCACCGGAAACACCTATCCAGGAGGAGTCTTCACAGTGTCCAGCACATCAGGAACCCCCGTCAACGTGACGGTTACGCTCGACGGCGTTTCCATCGACCCCAACGCCACAGGCGGCCTTTCCTTTACCATCCCCTTCACCGCGTCCTCGGACGGCGTACTGACCATCGACGGCGACGTCGCGGTGGACACCGATCCGATCGAGGAGCCGTTGAGCGGCACGACCTGGGTCATTCCGCTCGCGACGCAGTCGAACATGCTCGGGCGCGCCGCAGATAGCGCGGATGCGTGGCCCGCGAACGTGCAGTTCGCAGCCCAGGACGGAAGCCTGATCGCCCCGTCGGGCAGCATTCCCTCGGTTGCCGGTGACTCCGGCCCTTTCACGCTCGCGAAGCATTTCGCGATCGCCTTCCTCGCTGCGCGCCCGAACGACAACCTCATCTTCGTGCCTGGCGCCGATGGCGGCACGGGCTTCGCGAACGGGAACTGGAACCCTGGCGACGTTCTTTACGAGAACCTGCGGACGCTGACGAATACCGTTCTGTCGAACAACCCCGAGGCGGTCCTGCGCTGCGTCCTCGTCCAAGGCTTCGAGAGCGACGCCGTGAATGCGATGTCTGTCTCGGCGTTCAACGGGGCGGTGGCGGCGTTCATCGATGGCCTGAGGTCCGCCTGGAATGCCCCGGACCTGCCCTTTGTCTTCGGCGAGATGGCAGACGATTTCGTGGGCACGAATGCCGACCGGATCGCGATCCGGGATGCAGCCCTGGCTATCCCCCAGTTGCACGACCGGGTCGCCATTGCCTCGAGCCGGACGCCGAACGTCCTCGACACCTACGACAACACGCACTTCACGACTGCCGGGCTCGTCGAGCTGGGCGCACGCCACTACGCGGCGCTGTCCGTGGCAGATACATGGCAGGCGCCGGAGCCCGAGGTTCTCGGCGTGACGCGGGTTACGAGTGCCGAGAGCTCGGCATCGTCCTCGAGCTATGTCTTCAATGACGTCCCGGTCGATGACGGCACGGTGTTCGTCGCCGTGACGATGCGCGGATCAGGAGATCCGGAGCTTACTTCCGTGACCGTGAATGGCGCCGCGGCGTCTCTCGTCGGTCGCCGAGAGGCGGCGACTGGAGGGCAGCAAGAGACGGGAATCTACCGCGCAAACGGCGTGGCCGGCCCGATCGCGACTGTCGTCGTCAACGTTTCTTCTCAGGCTGACCGCTGCGGCATCGTCGCCTGGTCCGTTTCCGGAGCGGGATCGGCCAGCTTCTTCTCGACTTCCGACGGCTCGGTGGACACGCTCTCGACAAGCCTCGACGTCCCCGCCGGCGCGCTTGTCCTCGGTCACGCGACGACGGTCCCGTCAAATGGCTCAGGCCTGGTCTGGTATGGTCTCGATCAAGACATCTCAGGCCGCGAGGTGTCTTCGAACTATGCTCACACCGCGGCGTCTCGCCTGTTCTCCGTCCGAGAGAAATACCATGTCGTAGCGGTCGAGGCCGGCGCCTCGATGAACCACTTCGTTCTCGCGGGGGCCCTGATCTCGCCGCAGGCTTGACTTCAAAAAACGGGGCGGTCCCTCGGGGCCGCTCCGTAGAGCGACCCGCCATGCCGGGCCCCATCTCCCAGGAAAGGAGCCGCATCATGACCCTTTATTTCGCCGTCTCCGATGCCCCCGAGCCCTTCGACGCGGAAACGCACAGCCGGCAGGACCTGGGCAATGTGCTCGAACTGACCATCGCGCAGCGGGAGTCCGAATATGCGATCGCGGAAATGCGCGTGCAGAACCCGAAAACCGCGCTCGCAAACCGCTGGCTGCACATCTCCGAAGACGGCAAGCATCTCTTCCATGGCGAACTGTCCCCCGCGCCGCGCGGCACGGTCGGCGCGGCTTACTACCTTGACGCCGTGGCCCGCCCCGCTGACGCCGAGACGCAGAAAGCGGCCCTGGCTGAAAGCCTGAAAACCGCGCCGGGATGGGATGCACTTTTCGCGACGCCTCAGGACGACCTTTCGGACGTCCTCGCCGGGCATGGCCTACTGCCCGCCTGGGATCGGAAGGCTCTGACCGTCTCGACTGTGGACCCCATCGGCACCGCGCCCACGCTGGACGTTGTTCCTCTGCGCGGCTCGCTTGACGTCCAGTCCGACGACACGGCCCCGGCGAGCGCTTCCATGACGCTGACGGCCGAGTGGCGCCAACTCAACACGCAGGTCCACGACGTGGGCGGGCGCATTGGGCGCTTCGAGACGCTGACGCACAAGGGCCTGGTCTCCGGCTGGCCCCGCGCGGGGCAGTCTCTCGGTGGCGGCTACCGTGTCCTCGAGTCCGAACTCGTCGAACGCGAGCGCGACCGAGAAGACCTCACGTCTTCCTATGACCTGGGCGTTCTCGCCTTCGACCCCGAATGGGAAGCCGCGGGCAACGACCCGGCGCCGGCGCAGAAACGTGTTTTTGAGCCTCGCCTGGTTCTCGAACATCAGTTCGAGGTTCGCCGCACGGAGACCGCCACGGTCACGCTTGAAGCCGGCGTACAGCCGGTCATCCGGTCGGACGAAACCGAGTCCGAAGAAGTGAAATTGAACGACATCACGGCGACCTCGTCCGCCTCGCCATGGCAGCCAGAGACGAACTACCAGGAAGGCGACCAGGTAGTAGACGGCGGGCGGATCCTACAAGCGCGCCGGGATCACTTTTCTGGCGATCGCCTCAACGCAAGCGACTGGCAGGCCATCGGGGAGACGTCCTACATCTCGTCCCGCCGCGTCGGATCATTTTTCAAAACCGAACGCGGCCAGGCGGCGCTTGCCCACGCGGCGGAGCGGCTGAAGGCTCGGCTTCGTTTTGCGGCCCGGTCCGTCCTGGTTTCGTGCGAGACCGGCATGCCGGACCCTGACGCGCTGACGCATGACACGGTTGCGACCGTATCCGACCCATCGCTTGTGGGTGGCTCCGTGACCGGCCGCGTCGTGGACTACGCGTTGACGTGGGCCAACGGGCGTCGTTCGGCCACGCTGACCGTGGCGTGCGCGGCGGGCACCGGCGGGACTGGCGAACCCACGCTTGGCGAACCCACGGGCGCGGTCCCTACGGCCCGCTCGCGCGTCGATGTGTCCCTCGAGGCCCCATTTTCCGTTCAAGAGCCGGCGTATGCGGCAGGCGACCCGGTTCCGGAAACGGTGCTGCGCGTCGAACCCGGCCCCGCCCCAGCGGCGGACTTTGAACAGAGCGTCGAGGTTCCGGTGACGGGCACCCTGGCGATCCCACAACAGGTGACCCTGGTATGACCTTCCAACGCAAACTTTTCGCCGACGCACCCCGCGAAAACTGGGGGTTCGACGCCTCGCCTACGGGCGACCCGGAGAAAGCCGGCGTCCTGGAAGTGCGCGGCGGCCATGCGTTCCGCTCGCTTCCTGCTCATGTCGAGAACCGCGAACACCGGATCGAACACCTCCTCGAAACGACCACAGACCTCAACACGCTGCGCTATAAGGAAAACGATGGCGCGATCGACCCAGCCCTCGCGTCTCGCTGGATGCTGCGCGCGTCCGGCGATTTGACGATTTCGCTGGAGAAAACCCCGGCTGTGCCGGGCGATCAGATCCATCCTCTGGGCGTTGCCCGTCAACGTGAGGCCGATGTGGAGGTCGTCATCTACAGCGCAGCTGCGGTCAATATCACATGGCCCTCGGGCGTCCTTTGGGGGCGCGCCGGCTACGAATTGACCGGCGATCCCGCGACGCTGAACGAACTGCCGGGACCGCCTGCGAACCCGCGCCCGGCGGGCACCGCCGACCGGTTCATGCTGCGCTACAACGAACGCACGGGCGAGTGGTGGGCCACGGTCACGCACACCGCGGTCGCGGCCGCTGACCCCTCCACGCAGCCACCCGACACCACGGTCCCCGAGCCGCCCGAAGACGACGACGGCGGCGAGGATGGCCTGGACTCGGACCAGACGCCCGACAACGACTACACAGACCCAGAGACCGGCGATACGCTGACGCCCGAAGCGATCCCGCCCACGACCTCGGAGGCGGTCGTCTATGCCCTCCATGGCGCAGCCATTTCGCGCTCGCTGGACGGCGGCGCAACCTGGACGCGATGGACTGCGCCTTCCGCGCCCTACGCGTTTTCGGCGCTTCCTGGATCCGTTGCGATCGCCACTATTTCCGGCGAACTGCGCTACGCCGCATCGAACGCCCTGGGAAACGGGTGGCTGAACGTGCCTTTGACCGTGGACTATTCGCTTGAGATTCCGGTCCCGAACGGCGGCTTTGAAACGGGCGCGCTCGCGCCCTGGACGCTCCATGCCGGGACCGCGCCCGTCCTGCGCGATGGCGCTTTCCCGCCGCAAGAGGAGGGCTCCTTCAACGTCGGAGCGGACCCCATGGCCGCGTCGCCGGATTTCGAGATCGGGCAGGTGCTGACTGTCCCGCCCGAGGCCAATGCCGGCGTGGAGGTCACCGTGCGCGCCTTCGTGGGCGACCCTGTGCTTGGCGCTTCCTCGGCCACGCTCGAGGTTGCGACGCAAAAGCGGGTCGCCTCGCTGAACACCGGGCTTTCCTACTCTGGAACGATCATCCAGGGTTTCGCAACGAGCCCGGAAGGATACGCTCTCAACCTCGAAATTGAGAGCGGAGGCATGGACGGTTTTACCGGAGACGGAGCGGGAAACACGAAGACCATCGCCATCAAATACGCTTCCGACGGATCGCTTTATGAAGGCCCGTGGGCCCTGCCTCTGACGGACTTTGACCCGGTAGAGAGCGTCCAAGTTTGGGCGGCGGTTGTGGAAAGCGTTGTCATCCCTGACGGGCAAGATATCTCGGTGACTGAAGCGTCTACCCTTACCATCACCGCCGGGGTTGATGACCAAGACGCCGCCATCATCTTCCGCGCCGGACGCGTCCAGGTCACTTTCAACCTGAACAACTCGCGCATTGGCATTTTGCCGACCGTTGAGATCGCTGACGCAGTGGAGGCGCAAGAAGCGCCATCCATCCCCGTGCGCTCCGACACGACAACCGACACAGACGGCCAGTGGCAGACGCTGCGCGTCGAGCTCGGGAAGGTGGAGGGCGGCCTGGACGTTCGGCTGATTGGCACAGGCCCAAGTGTGTATTTCGACAACGTCAAAGTTTCCGCGAGCGGCTTCGAGACGAACAACGTCTCCACTGTCGCGCAAGACCGGATATTCGCCCGGCATGTTGCGTTCACGACCGAGGGCGCTTTCGACGTGCGCGACGGCGGCTACACGTACCTCGGACCCACTCCTTTCCGCGCGTTTTATGCCGCGGCAAGCGGTGAAGGTCTACTGATTGCAGGAAATGCTGGGCAAATCGCGTCTTCAATGGACAGCGGCTCAACCTGGCGAACCGCGACGCTCCCCGATGTGAACGGCGTATACCGCTCGCGCGGCGACTTTCTCGCAACGACGACAGACGGAAAGGTTCATCGCTTGGATCTGACGACCGGCGCGGTCTCCGAGCTGCACGCGGGGGATGCGGGGGCGAGCCTGGCAAGAGACCGGTTCAGGACACAATGGATGGGCACGAAGGACGGACCCGGAGTCTACCAGACGCGCGACTTTTCGACCTTCACAGACCTGCCGGCGCTGCCACAGTCCGCGACCGCGGGGAATGGCGCCGGAGACCGCGGAATCCTTCCGCTCGACATAGGTCGCGTCCTATCCACGTCCGGCACCGGCCGCGATCTGCTCTGGTATGACGAAGGCCACGGTTCCTGGCGCGTTGGTTTCCCGCTCGGCGAGGGCATTTTGGATCTTCAGGAAGCGACGTAGCGCGCGAGAATAGAGCGGGGGCTCCATTTCCAAATCAAAGGAAGTGGAGCCTCCAATGATCCTGCAAGGCCGCGCAAAATACCCTGTCAGGGAAGCAGTTCTGCACACGTCCGCGACGCCTGGCGGTTGGGCCGATGGCAGGTCCGATGAAGAGATCCTGGACTCCTTCTGGCAGTGGCATGTGCGCGAGAACGGCTGGCGGAAGATCGGGTATCATCGGATCCTCACTCCCGAAGGTCGCGTTATTCACGACAACGGAAGGCGCCTGCGTTCTCTCTATGAGGTCGGCGCCCACGTCCGGGAGCGGAACAGAGGCACGATCGGCATCTGCCTGATCCCGGCGCGCACCGTTCCCAACGTGATGAAACGCGGCGCGACCTTCGACGACTACTACACGCCCGAACAGCGCCAGGCCCTGACGCAATACCTCCGCGAGCTCGCCGAGCTGACGGATCTGCGGTGGGTGACCGGGCACAACGATTATGCGCCGAAGGCGTGCCCCGGCTTCCAGGTCCGGTCTGCCGACTGGCTTCCCGAAAGGGCGGCGGCATGAGCGGGCCGAGGGAAGTGGCGCAGCGGACTGCTGGGAACATGCTGAACGACGCGTCTCGGGACTACCTGGGGCTGATCGCGGCGGGACTCGGGCTCAGCATTTCTGGCCTGGAGATGGTGGGGGGCGTTCTCCTGGCCGTTGGTGGCGGAGCGCTCGTCGCGCATGTTCGTCGGAAACAGCACCCTGAGCACGAGCGGTTCGCGTGGTGGTTCACGCTCGTTGCAGCCGTCTTCTTCGCAACGCTTGCGGGCATGGCGTCGCCGCACCTCTTCCCCGAATGGCCGCCTCAAATCCTCATGGCACTTGCTGGCGTCGCCAGCCGGGGCCTCGTCCTTTTCATCATCAAGGGGATGGACACGCTGGTCTCTGACGCGCCCGGCATCGTCCGCCGTGTGGTTGAAGCCCTCCTCCGAGATCGAGGAGGCCAGCCATGATCCGGATCCTCCTCATCCTCTCCATCCTGGCACTCGCCGGATGCTCCGACCTGACCGGCGCCGCGCTCCGAACGGCGGCCGGTGCCGCGCTTGGCGGCGAGGGCGGGCCTTCCCTGGACGTCCAGGCCGGGCGCACCAACGCCCGATCTCTTGTCGGTGAAGCAGCTTCGACAGAACAGCGCTTCGCACCCGTCGTGCGCGACACGGCACTGGAAAGCCTGGAGCAGAGAAGCCGCCAATCGAATGACCAGAGCACCGTGAGCGGCACCGAGAAGATCGAAAACCTGACGGTCAAGAATAGCCCGCCCTGGCTCATCCTGGCCTTCGCTGTCGCCTTGTTCCTGGACTCTCCTCTCCGCTGGCCCGGCCAGATCGCTGCCAGCCTTCGGAGCCGGGACAATGCCTGACCGCCTGGCCGGCATACTCGCCGGCCTCGCGACGGCCGTGTGGATCGCCGCCTTCCACCTCGTCGCCGCGGATTTCGCGACGTCTCAAGTGTCCCGCCTGAACTCCATCATGTCCTGCGCCGTCCTCGCGGGAGAGCAAGGGAACTGCGAACCGGAATGAAACAGGACCGCTCTCGTCTTCTGTCAGGGAACACAGCTCTTTTCTTCGGATGCCCGCACGCGCGGCCTGATGAGCCGCACGATGAATGGGACCGCTTCCAGGCTCTCGGCCGGATGGGCCTCGACTTCAGAGTCGGCGCGGTGGTCTGCACCGGAGATCTCACAGACTACCCGGGCGCAAGATCGTGGAACTCTCCGAAACGCCAGGAGCGAAAGCGGATCCTGAAGGATAGGAACGCCGGCCTTGAGGCGGCCAAGGCGATCATGTCTCCATGGCGTCAGCAACTGAACAAGCATCGCCGCCAGGGCCATCTGGAGAGGGCATGGATGCCGGACTGGCTCCTCGCCGGAGGCAACCATGACGAGTCCGAGGATGATCTTGTCGAGCAGGATCCGAAGCTCGAAGGTCTCGTCGGGTCAAGGTTCCTCTACGACCCGCTGCGCGAGATGGGCTGGAACGTTTGGAGCTACAAGCGGCAGATCCTCGATCTCGAGTATCCCGAGATTTTCGGCACGCTCTACGGCCACTTCTACCCGTCCGGTTCGATGGGGAAAGCGACGACCCTCCGATCGGTCCTGAACAAGACGCACACGTCCTTCGTCTACTCGCACACCCACGACTTCGGCCTCGACCTCCAGCGCACCGCTCGGTGCGGGTTCATCCAAGCGGTGAACATCGGGACCTTCCAGCCGCCGAGCAGGCTACGGCCGGGCAACTGGAACGGCGCGGTGATCCTGTCCGAGATGGGCGCCGGGCAGTTCCAGATCCATCAGTTCTCGTATGACTGGATCCTCGAGACCTACGGCGAAGGCTCCTACGCGCAAGAGCTCCGCGTCGCCCGTTCCCAGGCCGCGCGCGATCGGGAAGACGCTACGCAGATCTGATTTCCGCACGAAAACACATCGACCGACCTCCTGACCTCATCAAATTCGAGGTCCACACATGCCCGCTCCCAAACTATCAAAGTCCAGCCTTTCCAATGCGATAGCCGCCCTCAAAGAGCAGGGTCTGACGCCTTCGCGGATCAACCTGAATCCCGACGGCTCATTCATTATCGACATTGCGGTGGCAGCTACGTCACAAGACGTACCGCAATCGGGCAGCAAAGGTCCGAAGAAGTGGGGGGCCAAGCGATGAGACATCACTTTCCTGGGTTGCTGAAAGACAAGACCGCGGCCGGCACAATCCGCTGGCGAGTTCGGGTCGAAGGCCAGCCGAACCGAAAGATCCGGATCCCGTGCGGACCAGGCGAACCGCAGTTCCATGAGCACTACTATGCGGCGCGGGCAGGGCAGACGGTTGAGACTGTGAAGCCTGCGCGCGTCAAGACCGGTACACTCGACGCTCTGATTGAGCGCTACCTCGACCATATCGAAGCAAAAGTGGAGCGCGGTCAGGCATCACCGCTCACATTGAAAGGGCACCGGTCTCTACTCACGCGGGGTCTTGAAGTTAAAGATCCTGACGGCGACCGCATGGGCGGCTTGGACGCCGACATGCCGACGGCGGCCTTCCTGCACATGCGCGATTCATTCACTTCCGGGGCAGGGCACAACCTCATCAAAGCCTTGCGCGCAGCCTATGCTTTCGGCGTCGAGCGCGAACTGGTGAAGAGCGCGGATGCCATCCGGGCCGTCCGACGCGAACACCGAACGGGCCAGGGCGCCGTCGCGTGGAGTGTTGAAGACTTCCAGAATTTCATAGACCATCATCGACAAGGATCGACGGCCCGTCTCTGGATCCTCTTATCTCTCAACACATTACCCAGGATTGGAGATGTCCCAGGGCTCGGCTGGCCGCACGTTCATGACGGGGTCTTGTCATATCAGCCGTCGAAGCGCGGCTCAGCGCCGGTGTCTGTGCCGCTTCTTGGCTGGCTTCAAGAAGAGCTGGAACGCCACCCGGCAGCCAGGGGCGGGCCGTTCATTCGGACTGAATCCGGCGCACCGTTTCGATCCTCCGAAGCCCTCCGAAACCGTATCCAGAAATGGACAGCCGCCGCAGGTCTCCCGTCCGGTCGCACGCAGCACGGCGTCAGAAAAGGAGCCGCCGCTTTGCTCGTTGCCGCCGGCGCAAGTCAGTATGAAGTGATGTCCGTGATGGCGCATACCGAAGCCAAGACCTCCGAGATCTACACTCGAAGCGCAGAGCGGGGGCGTCTTGCGGCTTCCGGAATCGCGCGTCTCGACAGTCTTGACTTCGACAATATGGACCACGGCTGAGAAATCGTGGTCCAAAATCCTGATAAAATCCAATAAAAACAAGATCGTAAAAGGAGAATGGTAGGCCCGGAGGGACTCGAACCCCCAACCAAAGCGTTATGAGCGCTCTGCTCTAACCAATTGAGCTACAGGCCCGGCCTGGGCAGAAGGGGTAAGCGCGGGGGGCTGGGGCGTCAAGGCTTTGCGATTGCGAAGGGCCCCGCGATGGTCTAACGCGGAACCAGACCGCGAGGGGACAGGGGACGATGAGCAACGGCAGGAACGGGTTGACCTACGCCGACGCCGGCGTCGATATCGATGCCGGGAACGCGCTGGTGGAACGGATCAAGCCCGCGGCCAAGCGCACGGCGCGGCCGGGGGTGATGAGCGGGCTGGGCGGCTTCGGCGCGCTCTTCGATCCCCGCGCGGCGGGGTACGAGGACCCCGTCCTGGTGGCGGCCACGGACGGGGTGGGCACCAAGCTGCGCATCGCCATCGACACCGACCACCTGGAGACGGTGGGCATCGACCTGGTGGCCATGTGCGCCAACGACCTCGTCTGTCAGGGGGCCGAGCCGCTGTTCTTCCTCGACTATTTCGCCACCGGCAAGCTGGATACCGGCCGCGCCGCCCGCGTCGTCGAGGGGATCGCCGAGGGCTGCGCCCGGGCCGGCTGCGCGCTCACAGGCGGCGAGACGGCCGAGATGCCGGGCATGTACGGCGGGGCCGATTTCGATCTGGCGGGGTTCTGCGTGGGCGCGATGGCGCGCGACGCGGCCCTGCCGCGCGACGTGGCGGCGGGCGACGTGCTGCTGGGGCTGGCCAGCGACGGGCTGCATTCCAACGGCTACAGCCTGGTGCGCCGTCTGGTCCAGGGCTCGGCGCTGGGGCTCGATGACGGCTGCCCCTGGGCCGAGGGCACGCTGGGCGCCGCGCTCCTGCGGCCCACGCGGGTCTACGTCAAGCCGGGCCTCGCCGCGATCCGCGCGGGCGGCGTGCATGCCCTGGCCCATATCACCGGCGGCGGGCTGACAGAGAACCTGCCGCGCATCCTGCCCGAGGGCCTGGGCGCCGCGGTGGATCTCGACGCCTGGGCGCTGCCGCCGGTCTTCGGCTGGCTGGCGGCCGAGGGGGGGCTGGACACCGCCGAGATGCTCAAGACCTTCAACTGCGGCGTGGGCATGGCCCTTGCCGTCGATCCCGATCGCGCCGCGGCGCTGCGCGACCTGCTGGCGCAGGCCGGCGAAACCGTGCTGGAGATCGGCCGCGTGACCGAGGGGCAGGGGGTGGCCTATACGGGGCGGCTTGCGTGACCGCGCGGGTGGCGATCCTGATCTCGGGAAGCGGCTCGAACATGGTCGCCCTGGTGGACAGCATGGCCGGCGACCACCCCGCGCGGCCCGTCGTGGTGGTCGCCAACCGCCCCGATGCCGCCGGCCTGGACAAGGCGGCGGCGCGCGGCGTGCCCACGGAAGTGGTCGATCATCGCCCTTTCCGCGGCGACCGGGCGGCCTTCGAGGCCGCCTTGCAGGCCCGGCTCGATGACTACGCGCCCGACATCCTGTGCCTGGCTGGGTTCATGCGGGTGCTGACGGGGGATTTCGTGAGCCGCTGGCGGGGGCGGATGCTGAACATCCATCCTTCGCTTCTGCCCAAATACCGCGGGCTCGACACCCATGCCCGCGCGCTGGCCGAGGGCGAGGCCGAGGCCGGCTGCACCGTCCACGAGGTGACGCCGGAACTGGACCAGGGCCCGATCCTGGGCCAGGCGCGCGTGCCGGTGAGGCCGGGTGACACGCCCGAGCGGCTGGCCGCCCGGGTGCAGGCGCAGGAACACGTGCTCTACCCGATGGTTCTGCGGCGCGTCGCGGCGGGTGACCGCCGCCCCGTCCACCTGCCATGAGCGCAGGGGACCATTCCAATTCCGCCGCCCCTCGCCTATAGGCCGGGAAACGCGATCACGCCGGCAAAAGGAAAGACCAGAAAGACCCCGATGAAAACGCTGACCACCACCGACGCCCTTTCCGAGTTCTGCCAGCGCGCAAGCGCCTGCGACTACGTGACCGTGGACACCGAGTTCCTGCGCGAGCGCACCTATTACTCCAAGCTCTGCCTGATCCAGATGGCCCTGCCCGAGTCCGCCGGCGGCGAGGCCGTGCTGGTGGATCCGATCGCGGGGGAGCTGTCGCTGGAACCGCTCTACGCGCTCTTCCGCGATACCTCTGTGGTCAAGGTGTTCCACGCCGCCCGGCAGGACTTGGAGATCTTCTATGTCGATGCCGGCGTCATCCCCGAGCCGCTCTTCGACACCCAGGTCGCGGCCATGGTCTGCGGCTTTGGCGAACAGGTGGGCTACGAGACCCTCGTGCGGCGCATCGCCAAGCAGAAACTGGACAAGACCTCGCGCTTCACCGACTGGTCGCGCCGCCCGCTGAGCGAGGCGCAGAAGAAATACGCCCTGGCCGACGTCACGCATCTGCGCAAGATCTACGAATACCTGGCCGCCAAGCTCGAAGAGACGGGCCGCGACGCCTGGGTGGCCGAGGAACTGGAGGCGCTGACCGACCCCGACACCTACGTCATCCGCCCCGAAGAGGCCTGGCGCCGCGTCAAGACGCGCAACGCCTCCGGCCCGTTCCTGGCGGTCGTGCGGGAACTGGCCCGCTTCCGCGAAGGTTACGCGCAGTCGCGCAACATCCCGCGCAACCGCGTGTTCAAGGACGACGCCCTCGTCGAGCTGGCCTCGACCAAGCCCGCCTCGCAGCAGGACCTGGGCCGCAGCCGGCTCCTGCTGCGCGAGGCCCGCCGCGGCGAGATCGCCGAAGGCATCCTGCGCGCGGTGGAGGCGGGGGTGAACTGCCCGCCCGACCAGCAGCCCAAGCCCGACCGCAGCCGCGAGAAGCTCCAGGTCAACCCGGCCCTGGCCGATCTCCTGCGCGTGCTCCTGAAGGCCAAGACGGAAGGCTACGGGGTCGCCGCCAAGCTGCTTGCCAGCGCCGCCGACCTGGATGCCATCTCGGCCGGCCAGCGCGACGTGCCCGCGCTCAGGGGATGGCGGCACGAGGTCTTCGGCCGCGACGCGCTGCGCCTGTGCCGCGGCGAGATCGCGCTGGCCACGGATGGCAGCGCCATACGCGTCATCGAGCTTTGACGGGGTCTAGCGGCGGCTGGTCAGCACGTTGCGGGCGCTGACCACCCGGATCGTCCGGATATCGCGCAGGTCGGGGTTCGACACGAAGCGCCCGGCATGCACCTGCCGTGTGCGCGGCGGCCCCTGCGGCGTGTCGGCGGGCTGGACCGCCTTCAGCAGAAGGGTCAGCTGACCGTCCACCGGGGCGGCGTCCTCCGTCGTCGGAACCAGGCGCACGTCGAACGCGCCCTGGCGCAGGGTCCGGCCCGTCACCTTGACGATCGCCCCCCCGCCGGAGGGTTCCACCGACATCTTGGTGATCTGGTCCACCAGCGTCCCGGCGTAGGTTTCCTCCTCGGGCTTGCGCTGGAGGATGCCGGTGCGCTCGGGGATGAGGGGGTTGGCCTCCGCCTCGGCCGCGGCCTGCTCGGTGGGGCGGGACTCGGCCGCGCCGAACCAGTTTCGCGGATTGACGGCCGAGTCGCGCCAGCCGCTGCACCCCGCAAGCGTCACCGAAGAGATCACCAGCACTGACAATAGGATCCGCATTTCGACCGCCTTCCCTGTTTTCCCCCGGTTAACCGATCCCGCCGGACTTGAAAAGACGCAAGGTAGGGGTGGACCTCGCGGCCGGGTCTGCCTAGATCTTGGCCCAGCACGAAAGGAGCGTGTCATGGCCAGCCAAGCCTTCGAAGATATCGTCGCCGATTTCGAGTTCCTGGACGACTGGGAAGACCGCTACCGCTACGTCATCGACCGCGGCCGCGCGATGGAGCCGCTGGACGACGCCCTCAAGGTGCCCGCCACCAAGGTCGAGGGCTGTGCCAGCCAGGTCTGGCTGCATCCCAAGATCGACGAGGGGCGGTTCGCCTTCGACGGCGACAGCGACGCGATGATCGTGCGCGGGCTGATCGCGGTCCTGCGCGCGCTCTACAACGGCGTGCCGGTGGACCAGGTGCCGCGCATCGACGCCGAGGGTGAACTGGCCCGTCTGCAGTTGCACGATCACCTCTCCTCGCAGCGCTCCAACGGACTTCGGGCCATGATCGAGCGCATCCGCCAGGTCTCGGCCGAGGCCGCGTAACGGCACGGGCCAAGGGGCGGGGCAGGGGGCGCCTCACGCCTGCCGGGCCAGCGCCGTTTCCAGATCGCCGTAACCGGTATAGCGATACTCGAAGGGCAATCCCAACCGCGCGGCGCAGTCGCGGGCCTTTTCCACCAGGGCGGGATCCTCGGTCTGCGCCTGGTAGACGAGCTTGGTGTAATTGCCGAAGAGCATGTCGCGCAACTCGGGGTGGCGGTCCAGCCCCATGGGCTTCCACACGAAGGCATCGAACTGCCGCACCAGGAAATCGGTCAGGTAGAAGGCCCCGATCTCGTCGTCATGGGCGGCGAAGGCCGCCACGCCCTCGAAGAAGGCGTAGCAGTGGGGGCCCTCGACCATCTCGACACCCAGGTCCGCGCATTTCTTCTGCAACAGGCCGCCGGTGCCGCAGTCGGCATAGACCACGAAGATCCGCTCATAGGCATCGCGATTCTCCGTCACGGCGGCCTCGACGGCCTCGGGGATCTGCTCGGGGTGCAGGTGCAGCTTGGCGGGCAGGCAGGTGAGATCCATGTGGTCCCAGCCATTGGCGCGGCGCAGATCCAGGATCTCGCGCGCCAGCGCCCCGCAGGCGATCAGGAGGATGCGGCCCGTGCCGGTGCCCTCGGCAAAGCCGGCCTCGGTCAGCGTGTCGTCGCTTGGCGCCGTGCTCATCCCGACCTCCTTGAACGCGAGCGGCCCGCCGAAGCGGGCCGCCAACCAAATCCGTCAGCGCCGCCTCAGCCCGCGACGCCCTGGTTGTGCTTGCGCCCCACCAGTTCCTTGGCCGTCTCCACCGCCACCGCGGCGTCCCGGCAATAGGCATCGGCGCCGATGGCCTTGCCGAACTCCTCGTTCAGCGGCGCGCCGCCCACCAGAACGATGTAGTCATCGCGCAGGCCCTGTTCCACCATCGTGTCGATCACGACCTTCATGTAGGGCATCGTGGTGGTCAGCAGCGCCGACATGCCCAGGATGTCGGGCTTTTCCGTCTCCAGCGCTTCCAGGTAGTTCTCGACGGGGTTGTTGATGCCGATGTCCACGACCTCGAAGCCCGCACCCTCCATCATCATCGAGACCAGGTTCTTGCCGATGTCGTGGATGTCGCCCTTCACGGTGCCGATCACCATCTTGCCCACGCGCGGCGCGCCGGTTTCGGCCAGCAGCGGCTTGAGGATGTTCATCCCCGCCTTCATCGCGTTGGCGGCCAGAAGAACCTCGGGCACGAAAAGGATCCCGTCGCGGAAGTCCTTGCCGACAATGGTCATGCCGCCGACAAGCGCCTCGGTCAGGATCCTGTAAGGGGCCCAGCCCCGCTCCAGCAGGATATTGACGCCCTCCTCGATCTCTTCCTTCAGACCGTCGTACAGGTCGTCGAACATCTGCTGAACGAGTTCCTCGTCGTCCAGTTCCGACAGGATGATGTCGTCTTCTTCTTCGTCGGACATGCCGGTCCACCTCTGGTTTCGGCGCCGCGGGCGCGGTTTCTTCCCGGCAGCTATCGTCAATTTGTCGCAAACGAACTTTCCGAATTGCGACATTGCCCACCCTCGTTCCGACCTATCGCGCACAAGGTCGGGCGACAGGGCGGGAACCTGCCGCGCCGCGCAAGGGCTTATTGCAAAAGTTCGTGGTTTGTTCCATTCTCGGGACATGACAGGCGATGCCAGCATCGATCCGGCCCTGCGCCCGGCGGGCCGCGGGGCCCGCAGCAACCGCGCCGGCCGGTACGAGGCCCTGCAGCGCCGCTACGAAAGCGACGGTTGGGCCGACGCGACCGGTCAGGCCACCGTCGCGCGCACCCGCACGCAGACCGAGGTGCCGCGCAGCGTCATCACCTACAACCGCTCGCCGGATCTGCCCTTCGACCGTTCGGTCAACCCCTACCGCGGGTGCGAGCACGGCTGCATCTACTGCTTCGCGCGGCCGTCTCACGCCTGGCTGGGGCTCTCTGCGGGCCTGGATTTCGAAACCCGGCTCATCGCCCGTCCCGCCGCGCCCGAGGTCCTGGCCCGGGAACTGCGCAACCCGCGCTACCGGGTGCGCCCGATCGCCATCGGCACAAATACCGATCCCTACCAGCCGATCGAGACGCGCCACCGCGTCACCCGCGCCTGCCTGCAGGTCCTGCACGACTTCGGCCACCCCGTGGCCGTGGTCACCAAGGGCAGCCTGGTCGAGCGCGACATCGACATCCTGGCGGCGATGGCCGCCCGCGGGCTGGTGCGCGTCGGCATCTCCGTCACCACGCTGAAGGCCGACCTGGCCCGCCGGCTGGAGCCGCGGGCCCCCGCGCCGGCGCGCCGGCTGGCCACCATCCGCGCGCTCAGCGCGGCCGGGGTGCCGGTGCGGATCATGGTCTCGCCGGTGATCCCGGCCCTGACGGACCCCGAGATCGAGACGATCCTGGCAGAGGGCGCCGCCGCCGGCGCCCGCGCGGCAAGCTGGATCATGCTGCGCCTGCCGCGCGAGGTCTCGGCGCTGTTCCGGGAATGGCTGGCCGAGCACTACCCCGCCCGCGCGGGCCGCGTCATGGCCCGCCTGCGCGAGATGCACGGGGGCCGCGACTACTCGGCCGACTGGGGGCGGCGGATGCGCGGGCAGGGGCCCTACGCCCAGGTCGTCGCGCGCCGGTTCGAACTGGCCGCGCGCCGGCAGGGCCTGGACCGGGCACAACCCGCCCTGCGCACCGATCTCTTCCGCCCGCCGCCGGCACCGGGCGACCAGCTCTCGCTGTTCTGACGGGGGCTCAGGCCCGGCGGCGGCGCGAGCGGCGGCGCGGCGCCGGTTCGGCCGCGTCGTCCGTGCCGTCCGCGGTAGACGAGAAGGGCCCCAGTTTCTCCGCGATCTGCTCCAGCGTCGGGCGCTCGCCGCGGGGACGCGTCGACAGCGCCTCGTGCATCCTTTCCAGGTGCTCCGGCATCGTGCCGCAGCAGCCGCCGATGATCGTGGCGCCGGCGTCCCGCGCCAGCACCGCGTAGTCCGCCATCAGCTCGGGCGTCCCGTCGTAGTGGATATGGCCGTCCACGTATTTCGGAATGCCGGCGTTGCCCTTGGCGATGATCGGGCGGTCGGCGCCCTGCGCCGCGAATCCCAGCACCGTGCGCAGCAAATCGGACGCGCCCACGCCGCAGTTGGCGCCGAAGGCCAGCGGCGGATTGTCCAGCTTCTCGACCATGGTCACCATGTCCGCCGAGGTCAGGCCCATCATCGTGCGCCCCGCCGTGTCGAAACTCATGGTCCCGCACCAGGGCATCCCGGCCAGCGCGAAGGCTTCGGCGGCGGCCGCGTATTCCTCGGGGGCCGAGATCGTCTCCAGCCAAAGCACGTCGGCGCCGCCCTCCTTCAGCCCGTCGGCCTGTTCGTGGAAGATCTCGACCGCCAGGTCGTGGGTCAGCGCGCCCATCGGCGCCATGATCTCGCCGGTTGGGCCCACGGATCCGGCCACGACAACCGGGCGCGCCTGCTGGTCGGCCACCTCGCGGCCGATCTCGGCGGCGATGCGCGACAGCTGCCGCGCGCGCTTCTCGGCGCCGTGCAGCTTCAACCGGGCGGCATTGCCCCCGAAGGAGTTGGTCAGGAACAGGTCGCTGCCCGCGTCCACCGCCATCCGGTAAAGCCGCGCCACCCGGTCGGGATGCGCCTCGTTCCAGATCTCCGGCGCCTCGCCGGATTCCAGGCCCATGTTGAACAGGTTGGTGCCGGTGGCGCCGTCCGCCAAAAGCCAGTCACGTTTCGCCAGAAGATCGGAAAGCGCGTTCGTCATGCGGGTCTCCCCCAGGTCGCAGCGATGTCACCGCACTACCTATGTGCGGCGCACGTGAATGCAATTCCGGCTCCGTCGCCGGAACCGGGCGGCGCGGGCGAAACGGCGCGCCCGGCGCTCAGGTCTCGTTCACCATCTGCTGCTTGGCGACCTTCAGAAGCTCGTCCATCTTGCCGCGGATGGTGTCGGCATCGACCATGTCGCCCAGGTCGCCGGCCACCTTGCGGACCACGTCTTCGTGGCCGGCCTCCTCGAAATCGGCCAGCACGACCTGCTTGGCATAGCTCTCGGCCTCCTCGCCGGTCTTGCCCAGCAGTTCGGCGGCCCACAGTCCCAGCAGCTTGTTGCACCGGGCCTGGGCGCGGAACTTCATTTCCTCGTCGTGGGCGAACTTGTTCTCGAAGGCGGTTTCGCGATCGTCGAAGGTGGTCATCGGCCACTCCCCTCAGCAGGCGTTGTCGTCGGCCAAGGTATGCAACCCCGCAGCCGCGAGGGCAAGGGCCAACCGGAACTTGCGGCAACTCGGCCCATGCACTATGAGGGCGCAACGGTCCACGGGGGATTGGCCCCGGCCGATCAACGGAGTGTCCATGGCGCGGCGCAAGAAGATTTACGAAGGCAAGGCGAAAACGCTCTACGAAGGGCCCGAACCGGGCACCGTGGTGCAGTATTTCAAGGACGACGCCACCGCCTTCAATGCCGAGAAGAAAGACGTGGCCGAGGGCAAGGGCGTGCTGAACAACCTGCTGTCGGAGTTCTTCATGACCGGCCTGACGAATGTCGGCATTCCCAACCACTTCCTGCGCCGGCTGAACATGCGCGAACAGCTGGTCCGGGCCTGCGAGATCGTCCCGCTGGAGGTCATCGTGCGCAACTACGCCGCGGGCTCCATGGCGCAGCGCCTGGGGATCGACGAGGGCACGCAGCTGCCCCGCCCGATCGTGGAATACTGCCTCAAGGACGATGCCCTGGGCGACCCGCTGGTGACCGAGGAACATATCGCCGCCTTCGGGTGGGCCACCCAGCAGGACATGGACGACATCCTCAGCCTTGCGCTGCGCGTGAACGACTTTATGTCGGGGGTGATGTTCGGGGTGGGCATCCGCCTGGTGGACTTCAAGATCGAGGTGGGCCGCGTCTACGAGGGCGATTTCCAGCGCCTCATCGTCGCCGACGAGATCAGCCCCGACAGCTGCCGGCTGTGGGACATCGAAAGCGGCCGCAAGCTCGACAAGGACGTGTTCCGCCGCGACCTGGGCTCGCTGACCGATGCCTACTCCGAGGTGGCCAACCGCCTGGGCGTCATGCCCAAGGGGGCCACCCCGATCAACCGGCCGACCCTCATCAACTGAGCCGGCCAAGGAACGGCGCGCAAGCGCTTGCAAATACGGGAAGTTCTGCCAATGAAGGCTCGTGTTCACGTCATGCTGAAAAACGGCGTCCTCGACCCCCAGGGCGAGGCGGTGCGCCACGCCCTGGGGCAGCTGGGCTTCGACGGCGTCGAAGGCGTGCGCCAGGGCAAGGTGATCGAGATCGACCTCGCCGAGAGCGACGCCGAGGCGGCCCGCGCCCGGGTCACCGAGATGTGCGAGAAGCTCCTGGCCAACACGGTGATCGAAACCTACAGCGTGGAGATCGCCTGATGCACGCCGCCGTCATCGTCTTTCCCGGCTCCAACTGTGACCGCGACCTGGCGGTGGCCTTCCGCAACGCCGGCGCGCGGGTCTCGATGGTCTGGCACAAGGATACCGCGCTGCCCGGGGGCGTCGATGTCATTGCCGTGCCCGGCGGCTTCTCCTTCGGCGATTACCTGCGCTGCGGCGCCATCGCGGCCAATTCGCCCATCTGCCGCGCCGTCGTCGCCCATGCCGAGCGGGGCGGCTACGTTCTGGGCGTCTGCAACGGCTTCCAGGTGTTGACCGAGACGGGGCTGCTGCCCGGGGCGCTCTTGCGCAACGCCAACCTCAAGTACATCTGCAAGACCGTGGAGCTCAGGGTCGAAACCGCCGACAGCGCCTTCACCGCCGGCTATTCGGCGGGCGAGGTCATCACCATCCCCATCGCCCATCACGACGGCAACTATTTCGCCGACGACGACACCCTGGCCCGCCTGCGCGGCGAGGATCGCGTGGCCTTCACCTATTGCGACAATCCCAACGGCTCGGTCGGCGACATCGCGGGCCTTCTGTCGCACAACCGCCGGGTGCTGGGCATGATGCCGCATCCCGAACGCATGGCCGAGGCCGCGCACGGCGGCACCCAGGGCGCGGCGCTCTTCGACGGCCTCGTCGGCCGGTTCGAGACGGCCTGACACCCTTGAGACACCGCGCAGCGCGGCGTAACTTTCGACGATGACCAAGCTGTCGGCCACGGCCCCCATACAACGGATGCGCACCACCAGCTGGCGCGTGCGCCTGGCCCTGTTGCTGATCGTGGCCCTGTCGGTGGGAACCGTCTATGTCACCAACCGGCTGCTGACGGATCGCTTCACCCAGACAACGCGCAACCAGGCGGAACTGCGCCTGGTGCTCTACAGCGGCAACCTGCTCAGCGAATTGCGCCAGAACGCGATCGTCCCGCAGCTCCTGGCGCGCGATCCCACGCTGATCAGCGCCCTCAATTCGGGCGACTACAGGCAGTCCACCCAGCGGCTGATCTCGTTTCTGGACGAGATCGGCGCGGCCTCGCTCAGCCTGCTGGACCGCGACGGGCGCACGGTGGCCGCGACCGAGCGCAGCTCGCTCGGCGAAACCCACCGGCAGGCCCCTTACTACGTGGATGCCCTGCGCTCGAAAGACACGGTTTTCAAGGTCTTGGAACAGGAGACGGGGCAGTACAGCTTCTACTACGCGCGCCGCATCGAAAGCCAGAACCAGGTCGTCGGCGTGATCGTGGTCGAGGTCGATCTGGGCAAGTACGAACGCGCCTGGGCGGGGATCACCGATGCCGTGTTGGTCACCGACAGCGAGGGGCGCATCATCCTGGCGACCGAACCGCGCTGGCGCGGGTTGACCGAGGCCAGGGCCCTGCGGCGCGAGCCGGTGGACAGCGCCATCCAGCGCGCCATCCAGGCCACCGCCGACTGGACCACGCTGCCCGCCGACGCCTACCTGCAGGGCGAGGCGGTGATGCGCGTGCAGGACAGGGTGGGTTTCCGCGGCTGGAAGATCGCCAGTTTCACCACCTACGCCAGTGTCCGCGACAAGGTGAACGGCGTGCTGGCGCTCGAAATCATGGGCTTCGCGATTCTGCTGGCGCTCGCCTTCTGGTTCCTCAACCGCAAGACGGCCACGCGCATGGCCCTGTTCCAGCGCGAGTCGGCGGAACTTCGCGCACTCAACGCCCGGCTTCAGCGCGAAATCGCCGAGCGCGAGCGCGTTCAGGAAAACCTCGCGGTGGCCGAACAGACCCTGGCGCAAAGCTCCAAGCTCGCCGCCCTGGGCGAGATGTCGGCGGCCGTCAGCCACGAGTTGAACCAGCCCCTGGCGGCCATGAAGACCTACCTGGCCGGCGCGCGGCTGCTGTTGTCGCGCAACCGCCCCGAGGAGGCGCTGTCCTCCTTCCAGCGCATCGACGACCTGATCGAGCGGATGGGCACCATCACCCGTCAGCTCAAGTCCTACGCGCGTCAGAGCGGCGAGACCTTCGAGCCGGTGAACCTGGGCGACGCGCTGAACTCGGCGCTGGCGATGATGGAGCCGCAGCTGCGCCAGCGGCAGGTCAACATCACCCGCACGATGCCCGACAGCCCCGTCCTGGTCATGGGCGACCGGGTGCGCATCGAGCAGGTGATGATCAACCTGCTGCGCAACGCGATGGACGCCACCGAGACCACCGAGGACGCCAGTATCGACATCCTTCTGGCCGCGGGCGAGACGGCGGTGCTGACCGTGCGCGACAACGGCCACGGGATCGAGGACATCGACAGCCTGTTCGAACCCTTCTACACCACCAAGCAGCCCGGCGACGGCGTCGGGCTGGGTCTTGCCATTTCCTCGGGCATCGTGAGCGACCTGGGCGGGCGGCTGACCGCCCGCAATGCCGCGGGCGGGGGGGCTGTATTCGAAGTTCAATTGCCTATCTTGCCAGAGGAGACGCGCGCAGCGGAGTAACCGAATATGCCCAGTGCCATGAAGATCGCGATCATCGATGACGAAAAGGACATGCGCCAGTCCATCAGCCAGTGGCTGGCGCTGTCGGGCTACGACACCGAGGCCTTTGCCAGCGCCGAGGACGCGCTCAAGGTCCTGGGGCCCGACTATCCGGGGATCGTCGTGACCGACATCAAGATGCCGGGCATGAGCGGCATGCAGTTCCTCAAGAAGCTGATGGGCACCGATTCCAGCCTGCCGGTCATCATGATCACCGGCCACGGCGACGTGCCCATGGCCGTCGAGGCGATGCGCATGGGCGCCTACGACTTCCTGGAAAAGCCCTTCAATCCCGAGCGCATGAACGAACTGGCCAAGAAGGCGACCAACGCCCGCCGGATGACGCTGGACAACCGCGCGCTGCGCCGCGAACTCAGCGACGGCGGCCAGTTGATGAACAAGCTCATCGGCGCCAGCCCGGTGATGGTCCGCCTGAAGGAGGACATCCTCGACGTGGGCCAGGCCGACGGGCACGTCCTGATCGAGGGCGAGACCGGCACCGGCAAGACCCTGGTGGCCCATGCCCTGCACGCGGTGGGGGCGCGGGCGGGCAAGAAGTTCGTCCTCGTCTCCTGCGCCGCCTTCGAGGAAGAGGCGCTCGCCAAGCGCCTGTTCGGGCCCATGCAGCCCGAGGACAGCCGCCTGCCCGCCGTCGAAGAGGCCCGCGGCGGCACCCTGGTGCTGGAGGACATCGAGGCCCTGAGCGAGCCGGTGCAGGCCCGCCTTCTGACCTTCATCAACGAGGAAGGCACGCCCCCCGAAACCCGCATCGTGGCCATCAGCAACATGCAGGAGCAGGACCGCACGCTCGAGGACGCCATGCGCGCCGACCTGTTCTACCGCCTGGGCAGCCTGCGGATCACGGTGCCGCCCCTGCGCCAGCGCGGCGAGGACGTGCTGACCCTGTTCACCCGCTTCGCCGAGCAGTTCGCCGACGACTACGGCTGCGAGGCGCCGCAGGTCTCGGCCCAGGAGGCGGCGCAGCTTCTGCAGGCGCCGTGGCCGGGCAACGTGCGCCAGCTTTTCAACGTGGCCGAGCGCGCGGTGCTGCAGTCGCGCCGCGACAGCGGCACCATCGCCTCGCTGCTGATGTCCGACCACCAGGAAATGCAGCCGGTCATGACCACCGAGGGCAAGCCCCTCAAGGAATACGTCGAGGCCTTCGAGCGCATGCTGATCGACAACACCATGCGGCGCCACAAGGGCTCCATTTCCAACGTGATGGAGGAACTCTGCCTGCCGCGGCGGACCCTCAACGAGAAGATGGCGAAATACGGGCTGCAACGCTCGGATTACCTGTAGCGGCGGCGCCGGGACATTTTCCCATTGTAATTTGCCGGTGCCACCCTTTAGTGTAATCGATACAGCCGGCGCGCCCGACGCGGCCGGCAAAGGGTTTCGCTGTTTCGGACATTTGTAGGAATCACTTCCGACGTCTCTGAACAGACCGAACGGGTCCCGGCCCCCCCGGGACCTCCAGATGCCTGACCCGCGCCGCGCGCGGGAATGACAGGTCCCCAAGTGGCACCCGCGCGGTGCCGGAGAAGAAGAACCGCGATGAAGCGTGCGCGACATATACATTCCAGATGCGAGGCCGCATGCGGCGGCCCCGTCGCCGCGCCTTCACTCGCCCCCAACACACGCCGGCCGCACCGCGCCGCCCCGCCGGGGCAGGCGCGCGCGGCCCGCTGCGAACGGATAACATGGCCAAGAAAATGCTCATCGACGCCACCCACGCGGAAGAGACCCGCGTCGTGGTGGTTGACGGAAACAAGGTTGAGGAGTTCGACTTTGAATCCGAAAACAAGCGGCAGCTCGCCGGCAACATCTATCTAGCCAAGGTCACGCGCGTCGAACCCTCCTTGCAGGCGGCTTTCGTCGATTACGGCGGCAATCGCCACGGGTTCCTTGCGTTCTCGGAAATCCACCCGGACTACTACCAGATCCCGGTGGCCGACCGCGAGAAGCTGCTGGAGGAAGAGCGCGCCTACGCCGAGTCGCTGGAGGCCGACGACGACCCCGAGGACAAGCCGCGCAAGAAACCCGCGCGCCGCCGCGGCAAGGCCGCCAAGGCCGCGTCCGGCGATGCCGTCGCGAGTGCGCCCGAAGAGGGCGGCGCGATCTCGGGGATGGAAACGATCGACCTCGATGAGGACGGCGCCGAACCGGTGACGACCGCCGAGTCCGACGAGGCGACCTCGCCGATGGAGCGGGTGCCCGAAACCCCCGTGGAAGAACCCGACAACGGCGCCGGGGACACCGCCGAGGCCGATACCGAAACCGGCGAGGCCCGGCCGGGCGACGATCAGGACGCCGATGGCAACGGCAACGGCAACGGCCAGGGCCGCCGCTCAGATGCCTCCGTGAAGGACGATTCCATCGAATCCGTGGCCGAGGATGACGACGCCGAGGAACTGCGCCCGCCGCGCAAGCCGCGCCCGCGCCGTTACAAGATCCAGGAGGTCATCAAGGTCCGCCAGATCCTGCTGGTGCAGGTCGTCAAGGAAGAGCGCGGCAACAAGGGCGCCGCGCTGACCACCTACCTCAGCCTTGCCGGCCGTTACTGCGTGCTGATGCCCAACACCGCCCGTGGCGGCGGCATCTCGCGCAAGATCACCAACGCCGCCGACCGCAAGAAGCTCAAGGCGACCGCGGCCGAGATCGACGTGCCCGCCGGCGCGGGGCTCATCATCCGCACCGCCGGAGCCAAGCGCACCAAGGCCGAGATCAAGCGCGACTACGAATACCTTCAGCGCATGTGGGAACAGATCCGCGAACTGACGCTGAAGTCGATCGCCCCGGCGAAGATCTACGAGGAGGGCGACCTCATCAAGCGCTCGATCCGCGACCTCTACAACCGCGAGATCGACGAAGTGCTGGTCGAAGGCGAAAAGGGCTACCGGATCGCCAAGGACTTCATGAAGATGATCCTGCCCAGCCACGCCAAGAACGTGAAGCACTACCGCGATCCGCTGCCGCTCTTCGCGCGCTACCAGGTCGAATCCTACCTCAGCTCGATGTTCAACCCGACCGTGCAACTGCGCTCGGGCGGCTACATCGTGATCGGCGTGACCGAGGCGCTGGTGGCCATCGACGTCAACTCGGGCAAGGCGACCAAGGAAGGCTCGATCGAGGAGACCGCGCTCAAGACCAACCTCGAAGCCGCCGACGAGATCGCGCGTCAGCTGCGCCTGCGCGACCTGGCCGGGCTGATCGTGATCGATTTCATCGACATGGACGAGCGCAAGAACAACGCCGCCGTCGAGAAGCGGATGAAGGAACGGCTCAAGTCCGACCGCGCCCGCATCCAGGTGGGCCGCATCTCGGGCTTCGGCCTCATGGAAATGAGCCGCCAGCGCCTGCGCCCCGGCATGATCGAGGCCACGACCCAGCCGTGCCCGGCCTGTCACGGCACCGGCTTGATCCGCTCGGACGACAACCTGGCATTGTCCATCCTGCGCCAGATCGAGGAAGAGGGCGTGCGCGGCCGCTCGCGCGAGGTGCTGGTGAAATGCCCCGTGGGCATCGCCAATTTCCTCATGAACCAGAAGCGCGAGCATGTCGCCCAGATCGAGGCCCGCTACGGCCTCTCCGTGCGCATCGAGGGCGATCCGATGCTGGTCAGCCCCGATTTCGCGATCGAGAAGTTCAAGACAGCCACCCGGCAGGTGCCCGAGGCGGCCGCGCCCGTGGTCTCGGTGGACAGCCCGCCGATCGATGCCGACCTCGACGAGGAACCGGCCCCGGCCGAGGCGCCCGCCGCCGATCAGGACGCGGCCAAGCCCGAGGCCGGCGAGGGCGAGGGCAAACCCAAGAAGAAGCGCCGCCGCCGCCGCCGCCGGTCCAAGTCCGGCAAGAACGGCGCCGCGCAGGGCGAGGCGGCCCAGGCCGAAACGGCCCAGGGCGATGGTGAGCCGGCCAAGGCCGAAACGGCCGAGGCGACCCCCGAACCCGCGCAAGGCGAGGCACCGGCGCCCGAGGCTGCCGAGGCCGAAACCCCCGGCGCGGCGGAGACCGCCCAGGCCGAGGCGGACGCGGCCAAGCCTGCCAAGCCCAAGTCCCGGTCGCGGAGCGTCAGCCGTTCCCGGAAGAAGCCCAAGGCGCCCGCGGCCGAGCCGGCCGAGACCGCCCAGGACGAACCGCCCGCCACCCCGGATGCGGCCGCCGAGGCCCCGGCCACGCCCGCCGAGCAACCGGCGGCGCAGCCCGAAGCGCCCGCCGTGGAGGCCGGGGCCGAACCGGCCGAACCGTCCGGCGCGGAGGCCGAGCCCCCCGCCGACGAAGCCCCGGCACCCGAGGCCGCGGAGCCCGCGCCCGACACGGTGGCGTCCGAGCAGCCGCCGGCGGCGGCGGAGCCGGCCCCCCAGGCCGCGCCCGAACCGGCGCCGCAGGAACCCGCGATGGCCGAAGCCACCGCCGCCCCGGCATGGACGGGCAAGGCCAGCGAGGACGAGCCGGCGGCCAAGGAAAAGAGCAAGCCGAAGAAACGGGGATGGTGGAACCTCGGGCGCTGAGCCCGGGGTGGGCGCCGCGCGGCCGCGCCGGGGGCTAGGCCCCCGCCTTGCGCACCAGGTAGACCTGCGCGGCGCCGTCCTCGCTCACGGACAGGAGTTCATGGCCCGATTCGCTGCAGAAATGCGGCACGTCCACCACCGCCGCGGGGTCGTCCGCCAGAAGCCGGATGCACTGCCCCGGCGCCAGCGGTTTCAGCCGCTTGCGCAGCTTCAGGACGGGCAGGGGGCACAACAGCCCGGTGGCATCCAGGGTCTCGGCGATCTCCATGCGCCGCGACATACCACAGTGTTTCAGGCTGTCCACGGGGTTGTGACATCGCGCGCGGTGACGCGCACCGTTGAAAGAGCTATGTGAGCACCATGTTCGGAATCGAAATCATCGACGCAGCGCTTCTGCCGGCCATGATCGTGGCGCTCGTGGCCGGCGTCATCTCCTTCCTCAGCCCCTGCGTGCTGCCCATCGTGCCGCCGTATCTGGCCTACATGAGCGGCGTCACCCTGACCGATCTCAGCGGGCGCGACACCGCGCGCGCCCGCGCCGTGATCCCCGCGCTCTTTTTCGTGCTGGGGCTCAGCACCGTCTTTTTGTTCCTGGGCTTCACCGCCTCGGCCATCGGCTCGGTCTTCCTGCAGTACCAGGGCTATTTCAATGCCGTGGCCGGGATCCTCGTGATGGTCTTCGGCGCGCATTTCGTGGGTGTCTTCCGCATCCCCTTCCTCGACCGCGAGGCGCGCATGGACGCCGGCGACCGCGGCGGATCCTCCTTCGGGGCCTATGTGCTGGGGCTGGCCTTCGCCTTCGGCTGGACGCCCTGCATCGGCCCGCAACTGGGCGCGATCCTGTCGCTTGCCGCGTCGGAGGCCAATGTCACCCGCGGGACGATCCTGCTGGCGGTCTATGCCATCGGGCTGGGCGTGCCCTTCCTGCTGGTGGCGGCCTTCCTGCCCCGCCTCACCGGCCTGATGGACTGGATGAAACGGCACATGCAGCAGATCGAGCGCGTGATGGGCCTGCTTCTGTGGACCATCGGCCTGCTGATGCTCACCGGCGGCTTCTCGGATTTCTCCTACTGGCTGCTGGAAACCTTCCCCAGCCTCGCCGCCTTGGGATAGTCTTACTCTGGCCCGAATGCCGCGATAGGCTGCGCCCGGGCGAGGTGAGGCATGAGCAGTCAGGACCCGAAAACCGTGCGCCGCCGGCGCGTGTTCTACATCCCGGGGTACGATCCCATCCACCCCCGGCGCTACCGCGAACTCTACCGCAAGGAGGGCGCGGCGCAGGCGGCCATCTGCGGGTATGACCTCGCGCTCTCGCCCGCGCCGGGCGGGCAGGGGCGCTACGGCTGGCACGTGGACGCGCGCATCGACGGCGCCGGGGTCGCGACCGATTTCGAGGTTCTCGTCTGGTCCGACATCGTGCGCGGCAGCATGGCGCAGGGCCTGACCGCGACCTATCTGGAACTCCTCCGCACCGCCTGGATCTATATCCGCAGCGGCGCGCTCCTGCGGCTGATGCGCCTGCGCAAGGGGCCGGTGATCGCGGCGCTCTACCCGGTGGGCTTCCTGCTGCTCCAACTGGCCCTGGCGCTTCTGGCGGCCTGGGGGCTGGGGCGGCTCCTGGCGCTCGTGCATCCCTGGCTCTGGCCCCTGGGCCTGGTGATGGTGCCGCTGGTGCTGCACTGGTTCCGGCGCCACGACAACCGGTTCTTTGCCCATTACCTGATGCATGACTACGCCTATTCCGCCCGGTCCCGCGGCGCCAACCCGCCCGAGCTGGAATCGCGCCTGGCGCAGTTCGCCAATGCCGTGGCCGCGGCGCTTTCGCAGGACTGCGACGAGGTGCTGATCGTCGGCCATTCCTCCGGCGCGCACCTGGGCGTCTCCATCCTCGCCGATCTCGTCCGGCAGGGGCGCGTGCCCGCCTCGGGGCCCGCGCTGTCCTTTCTCAGCCTCGGGCAGGTGGTGCCGATGGTGTCCTTCCTGCCACGTGCGCAGCGGCTGCGCGCCGATCTGGCCTGTCTCGCCACCCGGAAGGAGCTGACCTGGGTGGACGTGACGGCCCCGGGCGACGGCTGCGCCTTCGCGCTGTGCGATCCCGTCGCCGTCTCCGGCGTGGCGCCACCGGGCAAGCGCTGGCCGCTGGTCATCTCGGCGGCCTTCACCCGCACCCTCAGCCCCGGGCGGTGGCGGGCGCTGCGCTGGCGCTTCTTCCGGCTGCACTTCCAGTATCTCTGTGCCTTCGACCGGCCGGGCGACTACGACTATTTCCGCCTCACCGCCGGGCCCCGGACGCTGGCCGCGCATTTCGCGGGCCGTGCCCCCTCTCCCAGCCGGATCGAGGCGCCGGTCTCGAAATACACGGACATCGCGGCATGACCCGGCCGCCGAAACCCCCCGCGCGGCAGGGCCGCGTCTCGCTCTGGCGGTACCTGCGCCTTTTCCGGCAGGACATCCTGTCGGCCCAGCCCGCGCGCCTCTACCGCGCCTGGATGGCCGAGTTCCGGACGCCCTTCTTCCGCTCCTTCCTGTGCAACCAGCCGGATCTGGTGGACCTCGTGCTGAAAGAGCGCCCCGACGATTTCCCCAAGTCCGAGCGCATCCGCGAGGGGCTGACGCCGCTTCTGGGCAATTCCGTCTTCGTCACCAACGGCGAGACCTGGAAACGCCAGCGCCGGATCATCGACCCCGCCTTCGAGGGCGGCCGCCTGCGCGACACCTTCCCGGCCATGAGCGCGGCCGGCCATGCGGCGGTGGAGCGTCTGGCGCCGCTGGCCGATGGCCAGCCCGTCGAGATCGAGGCGCAGACCAGCCATGCCGCCGCCGACGTGATCTTTCGCACGCTCTTTTCGATCCCCATCGAACACAGGGTGGCCGCGCGGGTTTTCGGTTCCTTTCGCGCGCATCAGCGCACGGCGCCGGTGGTGAACCTCGGCGCGCTCTTGCCGTTGCCGCGCTGGTTTCCGCGCTTTCACCGCCGGCGTACCCGCGCGACCGCGCGCACGATCCGCAGCCTCATCACCGGGCTGACGGCCGAGCGGATGGCCCGCATCCGGGCCGGCACCGCCCCCGACGACCTGGCCACCAAGATCATGACCACCGCCGACCCCCGGACCGGTGAACGCTTCGGAACCGACGAAATGGTGGACCAGGTCGCGATCTTCTTTCTTGCCGGGCACGAAACCAGCGCCTCGGCGCTGGCCTGGGCGCTTCATCTGCTGGCGCTCTTTCCCGATTGGCAGGACAGGGTCGCCGAAGAGGCGCAGACCGAGATCGGGGCCGGCGACATCGATTTCGCAACCGTCGGCCGGCTGACGGTCACGCGCGATGTTTTTCGCGAGGCGCTGCGCCTCTACCCCCCGGTGCCGATGATGGTCCGGCAGGCCGCCCGCCCCGAACGCTTCCGCGACCGCATCGTGCCGCGGGGCAGCCAGATCGTGCTCAGCCCGTGGCACCTGCATCGCCATGAACGCCTTTGGGAGTGCCCCGACGAGTTCGACCCCGGCCGCTTTCGCACCGAGAACGGCCGCGCCTGCCTGCGCCATGCCTACACTCCCTTCTCGGCCGGGCCGCGCGTCTGCCCCGGGGCGGGCTTCGCGATGCTGGAGGGGGCGCTCCTGCTATCGATGCTGGTGCGCGCCTACCGGTTCGAGCCCGTGACCGGGCGCCCGGCGATGCCCGTGGCGCATCTGACAGTGCGCGGGCGCGACGGGATCTGGCTGCGGGTCACGCCGCGGGCGTGATCGGTACGGCAGGGCCGTACGGTTGGTACGGAGGCGGGCCCGCGCCGGCCCGTTTCGGGCCATACCCCGCGCGGGGCGCCGGCACGGGGCCGTCCTGTACGGCGGGGCCGTACGGCCCGTCCGGTCCGGCCTGACGACGGCTCTGCCCTCCGCGGTCAGCGCGGCGTGCGATAGTGCCTGAGCACGTAGACGCGGATCGCGCTGGCAAGGCCCGCCTCGATGCCGCGCGCCTCGTCAATTTCGGCGGCCAAGGCATTGACAGGCTTGCCCTTTTCGGCGGCGATATCGCGCAGCGCGTGCCAGAATTCGTCCTCCAGCGACACGCTGGTGCGGTGCCCGCGCAGGGTGAGGGAGCGTTTGACCGGCCGGGCGCTCATTCCTCGCGCCGGTGCTGATCGATATTTTTCAAGGCCTTGATTTCAATATATTTTTCCAGGTCCTTCTGGGCCTTCGTCCGGCCGAACTTCGCCGCGTTCGCATCGGCGCGGGCCCGTTTCTCGGCCCGCGCCTTGTCCTTGCGGACCCGGTTCAGGTTGACCGGCTTGCTCATTCCTTGGGGCCGATCATCTGCTCGGGCCGAACCACGCGATCGAAGGTTTTTTCATCAACGAATCCGAGGTTTACGGCCTCTTCTTTAAGTGTCGTGCCGTTCTTGTGCGCCGTCTTGGCCACTGTCGTCGCATTATCGTAGCCGATCTCGGGCGCAAGCGCTGTGACCAGCATCAGGGATTCGCGCATCAACTTCTCGATCCGCGCCGCGTTGGCCGTCAGCCCGTCGACCAGGTTGTCGCTGAAAGCAACCGAGGCGTCCCCGAGAAGTTGCATGGATTGCAACACGTTATAGGCCATCATTGGCTTGTAGACGTTGAGCTCGAAATGCCCTTGGCTGCCGGCGAACCCCACGGCGGCGTCATTGCCCATCACATGCGCGCAGACCTGGGTCAGCGCCTCGCACTGGGTGGGGTTCACCTTGCCGGGCATGATCGAACTGCCCGGCTCGTTCTCCGGCAGGATCAATTCCCCCAACCCGCACCGCGGACCGCTGCCCAAGAGCCTGATATCATTGGCAATCTTGAACAGGCTGCCGGCCACGGTCTTGAGCGCGCCGGACATCTCCACCATCGCGTCATGCGCCGCGAGCGCCTCGAACTTGTTGGGCGCGGTGACGAAGGGCAGGCCCGTGATCTCGGCCATGTTGCGGGCCACCATCACGTCCCAGCCCTTCTTGGTGTTCAGGCCCGTGCCGACGGCCGTGCCCCCCTGCGCCAGTTCGTGGATCCGGCACAGCGCGCCCTTCACCCGCTCGATGCCCATGGCCACCTGGTGGGAGTAGCCCGAGAATTCCTGGCTCAGGGTCAGCGGCGTGGCGTCCTGGGTATGGGTGCGGCCGATCTTGATTATACCCTCGAAATCCTTGACTTTTTTCTCTAACGCCGCGTGCAGCTTCTCCAGTCCGGGCAGCAGCACGTCGCGCGCGGTCATGGCCGTGGCGATGTGCATGGCCGTGGGAAAAGTGTCGTTCGAGGACTGGCCCATGTTGCAATGGTCGTTGGGGTGGACGGGGTCCTTGGTGCCCATTTGGCCACCGAGGATCTCGATGGCGCGGTTGGCGATCACCTCGTTGGCGTTCATGTTGGACTGGGTGCCCGATCCCGTCTGCCAGACCACGAGGGGGAAGTTGTCGTCCAGCCGGCCCTCCACTACCTCGCCGGCGGCCTGGACGATGGCCTCCCCCAGCTCGGGGTCGAGGTTGCCCAGCTCGACATTGGCCTGCGCGCAGGCCTTCTTGATGACGCCGAGTGCCCGCACGATCGCGACCGGCTGCTTTTCCCAGCCGATGGGGAAATTCACGATCGAACGTTGGGTCTGGGCGCCCCAGTACTTGTCGGCGGGAACCTCGAGGGGGCCGAAGCTGTCGGTTTCGGTGCGGGTGTCGGTCATGGTGTGGCTCTCCTGAAAAGGTTTGCCACTCTCCTTACCGAATGCGCCGCAAAGTTCAATGCTGCATACGACGGAATACAAACACGCGGGCCGGCGGCAGGTTGGCCCAGATCGTGCCGCGCTTCTCGGCGGATACGCCCAGTTCACGCTGCATTTCCGGCGAGATGGGCGCGCCGGGGCTGTAGGTGATCTGGGTGAAGAAGCCCTGCGGCGCCATCACCCCGAAGGCCCGGCCGACCACGTCGCGCTGTATCTGCGGCCGTGCCAAAACAGGCACGCCGGAGATCACCGCGCCGATATCGATCAGTCCGATATTCTCGATGTCCTGCGCGGGACGGTTGAGCACGCGCACGCCGGGAAACTTCTCGTGCAGCATGTCGCAGAAGCGTTCATTGGTTTCCAGAAGGGTCAGCTGCTCGGGCGCGATGCCGCGGTTCAGGATGGCCCTGGTGAAGCTGCCCGTGCCCGGGCCGATCTCGACCACCGGGCCGGTGACCCCTTCGAGCCCTTCGCTCATCTTGCGTGCAACGGCACCCGAAGAAGGAGCGATCGCAACGACTTCTTTCGGATGGCGCAGCATTTCGCCGAAAAAAACACCAAGATCCTTGGCCATCGTGTGCATCTCCTGAGAACTTACGCTTCGTTACCGATACCCGCAGGGATGTCGGGAACAACCTCCGGGCTTCATTCTTCACAAAAAATTCACGGCTCCGCACCTATTTCCGGAAGCTGTCGAGGCTAACGATTTCGGCATCGGTTCGTTCCGCCTCCTCGTTGTCTTCGGCCGTTTCCTCGTCTTCCGCTGGTTCTTCGTCGCTGTCTTCCTGGCTTTCGAAGCGCAGGCCGAATTCGACCGAGGGATCAACGAAGGTCTGGATCGCGTCGAAGGGCACGTACAGATTTTCCGGCGTGTCCCCGAAGTTCAGCGTGATCGAGAAACCGTCATAGGTGACTTCGAGGTCGTCGAACCAGTGTTGCATCACGACGGTCATTTCCGAAGGGTAGCGCTCGCGCAGCCAGTCGGCGATGCGCACATCCGGGTGGGTGGTGTCGAAGGTAATGAAAAAGTGGTGCGCGCCGGGCAGGCCATTGTCGCGGACGTCGGTCAGCACCTCCTGGATCAGGCCACGCATCGCGCGATGCATGAGGTTCCCGTAATCAATCGTGCGAGACATCTGTACCCCTTGATCGTTCGTTTCAGCATAGGGGATTCGCGGGAAAACGAAAGCCCTGCCGGAGCGTCGTCAAATCATAACGTGGGCCATACCGGCAAGGGCGGCCATCGCCCCCAGCGTCGCGACCATGGGAACGCGCAGCCCCAATAGCAGCACCGCGGCGGCCAGGATCAGCCCGGCCGGCAGCGGCTGGAAACTTGCCAGGACGGGCCGGGCGCCAAGGGCAGTGGTCTGCACCTCGGCGAAAAGGACGTGCAGGGCGAACCAGACGGAAAGGTTGAGGATCACCCCGACCACGGCGGCCGATATGGCGTTGAGCGCACCCTTGAGCCGCGGCCGCGCCAGGATCCGCTCGACGTAGGGCGCGCCGGCGAAAATCCACAGGAAACAAGGCGTGAACGTGACCCAGAGCGTGAGCGCCCCGGCCAGCAGGGCCGGGCCGGTTCCGCCCTCCTGGAAACCTGCAAGCAGTCCCACGAACTGTGTGACAAGGATCAGCGGGCCGGGCGTGGTCTCGGCCAGGCCGAGCGCGTCGATCATCTGCGCGGTGGTGAGCCAGCCGTGCGTTTCTACCACCGCCTGGGTCATGTAGGCCAGGACCGCATAGGCGCCGCCGAAGGTGACGACGGCCAGCTTGGAAAAGAAAAGCCCGATCTCGGTCAGGAAGCCGGCCCCGGACAGCCAGGCCGCCAGGATCGGCAGGGCCCAAAGCCCCCCCCAGACGAGCACCGTTTTGATCGTCTGGGTGGTACGGCCGCCGGGGCCGGTGACGAGTGGCGCGTCCGCCGTCGCCCCGCGACGCGCGAATCCCCAGAGGGCGGCCGCGATGATGATCAGCGGAAAGGGCACGGACAGGAAGAACATCGCGACGAATCCCGCCAGCGCCAGCACCCAGCTGTCCCGGCCGGCCAGCGCCCGGCGCGACAACGACAGCAGCGCCTGCAGCACGATCACCACCACGGCGGCCTTGATGCCGGTGAAAAGGGCCTGGATCACGGGCACCTGCCCGTAGGTCGCGTAGCCAATCGCCAAGGCCAGAATCAGCGCCGCCCCGGGCAGCACGAAAAGCAGGCCACCGATCAGGCCCCCGGGTACGCCGCGCAGGCGCCAGCCGGCATAGGTGGCCAGTTGCATGGCCTCGGGGCCAGGCAGCAGCATGCAGAAGGACAGCGCGCCCAGGAACTGGTTTTCCTCCAGCCAGGAGCGCCGGTCCACCAGCTCGGTGTGCATCAGCGAGATCTGGGCTGCCGGCCCCCCGAAGGACAGGACGCCAATCCTGCCGAAGACGAGGAAGAGTTGGAGGAGCGTGGGCTGCATGTGCCGGTCTTAGCGCGCTTCAGGTGGCACGCAAGCCAAAAGCGCGGGCGTCATTAAACCGTTACAGGACAAAAGGTTGGGGGAGGAAAGTGCAGGCTTCTGTTGCCAGGTGCCTGCGAACCCCGCCAGCCCTTGCTAGAGGACTGGGCTTCAAGGTTTCGGTCTTGTTACCGCTTACGCGGCAACGGCGACCGGAGCACGATTGTCGTTGGCAATTATGCTTTATCGGACCGATAACGGTGGTACCTCACCGGGACAAAGCCACTCCTTTACACGTTCGTCGATCCTGTTTCGGCCCCGCGTTATCCCCCAACGACGGGATTTCTGGTGGAGCCGCCGGGTACCGCCCCCGGGTCCGATCCGCTTATTACGAGCGCGTTTATGTCCATAGTCCCCGAAGGGACACCGTGAATATAGGCAAGCGCGCCGCGTTTGCAAAGGGGGTGCGGACAAACCGTACCGGCCGTACGGCCGTGCTGGAGGGTTGTGCGCACGGCGACGGTGTACCGTGGCGTGCCGGCCAGCGGCCGGCGGTGCGCTCCTTGCGAGTCGTATTCGGGGCAAAAAGAGACGCAATAGCTTGCCTTATCCCTAGGCAGGTTGTTACGGTTTTGTTCAGAGAGCGGACAGGGCCTGGGGCCTTCTCGTAACCACACGACAAGGGCGGTGGCTCATCCGCGGCGCCGTCGCATACCAGGGAGCAACGGGCGGCGCCCGTCTATCCGGACATGGCTGTCCGCGGCAGGGGCGTGGGCGGTGTCTGTCGACGGCGCCGGAAAAGAACCGAAATGCAAGAGAACAGAGGGGGCCGTCATGGCCGATGAAACAGATATCCAGGGTATCCCCACGCCTGAAGGCGAGGCGGATATCATAGACACCGATTACAGGATCGGTCAGGACAACATTCAGACCAAGCTTGGTCCGTTCGGAATCGACATCCATAATCCGGTCTTCGTGATTTCCGGATTGTTGGTGATCGCTTTCGTGGCATTCGCGCTCTTCGCGCCGGGCACGGCGAACGCGATCTTCAACGGCGTTGATCCGGCCGCGACCGAAGGCTGCGAGCCTGGGGCGTTCTGCGACCTTGGCATGCGCGCTTACCTGACCAGCCAATTCGATTGGTTCTTCTTGTGGGGCGCGAACATCTTCGTCATCTTCTGCCTGCTGCTCATCGTCAGCCCCTGGGGTTCGGTTCGGCTGGGCGGTACGGATGCGACGCCTGACTACGGTTACCCGGGCTGGTTCGCCATGCTGTTCGCCGCCGGCATGGGCATCGGCCTGATGTTCTTCGGCGTGCTGGAGCCGGCCTACTACTTCGGCACACCGTGGGGGGACGAACCGCTCGGCACCGTGCGTCCCTTCGCCGAGGACGGCTCGCTGGTCGCTGCCAATGTCGACGAGGCGCGGCGCATGGCGCTGGCGGCAACCTCGTTCCACTGGGCGCTGCATCCCTGGGCGATCTATGCGGTCGTGGCGCTGGCGCTGGCGCTGTTTTCCTACAACAAGGGCCTGCCGCTGTCGATCCGCTCGGCCTTCTATCCGCTGCTGGGCGAACGCGTCTGGGGCTGGTGGGGCCACATCATCGACACCATCGCGGTTTTCGCCACGCTGTTCGGGCTGGCCACCTCGCTGGGCTTCGGCGCGCAGCAGGCCAATGCCGGGATGAGCTACGTCTACGGGCTGCCGAACAACGTCACCGTGCAGGTGATCCTGATCCTCGCGATCACGGCAGTGGCGCTGGTTTCGGTGCTGCGCGGCCTGGATGGCGGCGTCAAGGTGCTGTCCGAGATCAACATGGTCGTGGCGCTGATCCTGCTGCTGTTCGTGCTGTTCACCGCCGGGGCCGTGGGCATCCTGAGCGACTTCGTCGCGACCCTGGGCGCCTACGCTCAGGAGGTGATCCCGCTGTCGAACCCGCACGGGCGTGAGGACACGGGCTACATGCAGGGCTGGACGGCCTTCTATTGGGCCTGGTGGATCAGCTGGTCCCCCTTCGTCGGCATGTTCATCGCCCGTGTCAGCCGCGGCCGCACCGTGCGCGAGTTCATCACCTGCGTGCTGATCATCCCCTCGGTGGTCTGCATCTTCTGGATGGCGGTCTTCGGCGGCTCGGCGATCAACGACATCGTCGCCAACCCCGAGACCAGCGCGGTCAAGGCCAACGTGATCGACAACTACAGCCCCGAGCTTTCGCTCTTCGCGATGCTGGAGAGCCTGCCGCTGGCCGCGATCACCTCGACCATCGGCGTGATCCTGGTGATCGTGTTCTTCGTCACCAGCTCGGACTCGGGCAGCCTCGTGATCGACACGATCACCGCGGGCGGCAAGGTCGATGCGCCGGTCTCGCAGCGCTTCTTCTGGTGCACCTTCGAGGGGCTCGTGGCGATCGCCCTGCTCGTCGGCGGCGGCCTGGGCGCCTTGCAGGCGATGGTGATCTCAACCGGTCTGCCGTTCACGATCATCCTGTTGATCCTGTGCTACGGCATCCTGCGCGGGCTGATGTCGGAGAAGCAGCGCGTCGCCTGAGGCCTGCGTTAGACAGGCTTGTGCAAGGCCCCGGCACTGCCGGGGCCTTTGGTTTTCGCGGGGCCGCAGCACATGCTTGACCCCGGGCGCGTGGCACTGTTTTGTTGCGCCATGAAACTGGATATCGACTTCGTACGCGGGCAGTTTCCCGCCTTTGCCGAGCCGTCCCTGCAGGGGCAGGCATTTTTCGAGAATGCCGGGGGCGCGTTCACCTGTGTGCCCGTGATAGAAAGGTTGACCCGGTTCTACCGCACGCGGAAGGTGCAGCCCTACGGTCCCTATCCGGCGAGCCGGGCTGCCGGACAGGAAATGGACGAGGCGCGTACGCGGCTGGCGGCCATGCTGGGCGTCGAGGTCGACGAGGTCAGTTTCGGGCCGTCGACCACCGCCAACACCTACGTGCTGGCCCAGGCGTTCCGCCAATGGATGAAGCCCGGCGAGGCGATCGTGGTGACCGACCAGGATCACGAGGCGAACTCGGGCCCCTGGCGCCGGCTGGCGCAGGACGGGATCGAAGTGCGCGAATGGCGGATCGACGCGTGGACCGGGATGCTGGACCTTGCGGACCTTGAGCCCCTTCTGGACGAGAAGGTGCGGCTGGTGTGTTTCCCGCATTGCTCCAACGTGGTGGGTGCGGTGAACCCGGTGGTGGAGATCACGGCGGTGGCCCACGCCGCGGGGGCCTTTGTCTGCGTCGACGGGGTAAGCTACGCGCCGCACGGCCTGCCGGCCGTGGGCACGCTGGGGCCGGATATCTACCTTTTTTCAGCGTACAAGACCTACGGGCCGCACCAGGGGATCATGGTGATCCGCCGCGATCTGGGCCGGTTGCTGCCCAACCAGGCGCATTTTTTCAACGACGATGCGCTTTACAAGCGGTTCACGCCGGCCGGGCCGGACCATGCGCAGGTGGCCGCCTGTGCCGGCATGGCCGACTATTTCGACGCGCTAGCCGATCATCACGGGATCGCCGGCGACCCGGCCGCGCGCGCCCAGGGCGTGCACGACCTGTTCCGCGCCCATGAAACCGCCTTGCTCCAGCCGGTGCTGGATGCGCTTGAGGCGCGCGACGATGTTCGGCTGATCGGCCCGGCCGAGGCGGCGGAGCGCGCACCGACCGTGGCCGTGGCGCTGGATCGCCCGGGCGTGGAGGCGGCGGCCGCCCTGGCTGAGCACGGCATCATGGCCGGCGGCGGGGATTTCTATGCGGTGCGCCCGCTCAAGTCGATGGGGCTGGATCCCGAGCGGGGGGTGCTTCGGCTGAGTTTCGTCCACTACACCACGCAGGCCGAGGTCGATCGGCTGCTTGCTGCGCTTGACGACATTCTGTGATCCGCGTGCGGCCCCGCCGCGTAAGACCGGAAAACGGAAAGGCAGGGCATGAGCGACCGGTCCCCGACACTGCTTTGGCTGCGCCGCGATCTGCGGCTGAGCGACCATCCCGCGCTGCGCGCCGCCTGCGCGCGCGGTGGGGCGGTGATCCCGGTGTTCATTCACGACGATGCGGTTGCCGGCCTGGGCGCGGCGGCGAAGTGGCGGCTGGGGCTGTCGCTGGCCGACCTGGAGAAAAGCCTGGCGGAGCACGGGAGCCGCCTGATCCTGCGGCGGGGGCCGGCGCTGGAGGTGCTGCGGGACATGGCTGCCGAGACCGGGGCGGGGGCCGTCTATTGGTCCCGCCTTTACGATCCGCAGGCTATCGCGCGCGATCGCGCGGTGAAAGAGGCCCTGCGGGACGACGGGCTGGAGGCGAAAAGCTTCGCGGCCCACCTGCTGTTCGAGCCCTGGACGGTCCAGACCAAGGACGGCGGATATTACAAGGTCTACACGCCGTTCTGGCGCGCGGTGCGCGACCGCGCCGTGGAAGAGCCTGCGCCCGCGCCGGGCAATATTCCCGCGCCGGGCACCTGGCCGTCCGGCGACCGGCTGGAGGAATGGCAGATGGGCCGCACGATGGACCGCGGCGCCAGCATCGTCCGCCCCTGGCAGCGCGTCGGCGAGGAGGCGGCGCAGGGCCGACTGGGCTGGTTCACCGGGCAGGTCATCGACGACTACAGGGAAATGCGCGAGTTGCCCGCCGAGGACGGGACATCGCGCCTGTCGCAGAACCTGGCCCTGGGCGAGATCTCGGTCCGGCGGTGCTGGCACGCGGGATTGCGCGCGCACCAGCACGGCGCTGCAGGGGCCGGGCCCTGGCTGCAGGAACTGGTCTGGCGCGAGTTCGCCTATCATCTGATCTACCATACTCCGCGCCTGGCAGAGGCCAACTGGCGCCCGGAATGGGACGGTTTTCCCTGGAACACGGACGGCGCGGCGCCGCGCGTACGCGCCTGGAAAGAGGGGCGCACCGGTATTCCCTTCGTCGACGCGGCCATGCGCGAGATGTACGTGACGGGCTACATTCACAACCGCGCACGGATGGTGGTGGCCTCGTATCTGACCAAGCACCTGCTGACGCATTGGCGCATCGGCCAGCAGTGGTTCGACAGTCACCTGACGGACTGGGATCCGGCCAGCAACGCCCTCGGCTGGCAGTGGTCGGCCGGCTCGGGGCCGGACGCGACGCCCTATTTCAGGGTTTTCAACCCCGAGACACAGCTCAAGAAGTTCGACCCCGACGGCGCGTATGTGCGCCGCTGGATCGCGGAGGGCCAACGCGCCCCGTCCGAGACGGCGTTGGCCTACTTCGAAGCGGTGCCGCGCCGATGGGGCCTGAGCCCGACAGACGCCTACCCCGTCCCGGTGGTGGGCGTGAAGGAGGGCCGTGCCCGTGCCCTGGAAGCCTACGAGAACCGGAATTTCTGATGAACGACATGACCCTTGCCGGCCGAGCGGTGCCCGCCGGCCCCGACAGCCCGGAGACCGGGGCGGCCGCGCCCCTGACCGATACCACCGCGCAACGCGGGTTGCCGCGCTACTTCGCGCAGGTGTTCCAACTTGCACGCAAGGTTCGCTGCGGGCGCCTGGACTGCGTTCTGCCCGATGGCCGCGTCTTCCGCGCCGAAGGTAGCGCGCCAGGTCCCGCGGCCACCCTGCAAATCCACAATCCCGACTGTTTCGCCCGCCTGGTGCGCGAGGGCGATCTGGGCTTCGCCGAAGCCTACATGGACGGCTGGTGGAGCACACCCGATCTTCAGGCGTTGATGGATTTCCTGCACAAGGGCAACGATGCCATCTACGACGGCTTTCCGGGCATGGGGCTGGTGCGCGCCTACGAGCGCCTGCGCCACCGCCTGAGGCGCAACAGCCGCGGTCAGGCGCGGCGCAACATCAGCCGACACTACGATCTGGGCAACGACTTCTACGCCCTCTGGCTGGACGAGACGATGACCTATTCCAGCGCGCTGTTCCGCACGGGGACCGAGACGCTGGAAGAGGCGCAGGCGGCCAAGTATGCCAGCATGGTGGACCGGATGGGCGTGATGCCCGGTGACCACGTGCTCGAGATCGGCTGCGGCTGGGGCGGCTTCGCGGAATACGCGGCGAAGGAACGCGGCCTGCGGGTGACGGCCCTGACCATCAGCCGCGCGCAGTACGACTATGCCCGGGCGCGGATCGCGCGGGCCGGCCTGGCGGATCTGGTCGATGTCCGGCTTCAGGATTATCGCGATGTCACCGGCACCTTTGACGGGGTCGCCAGCATCGAGATGTTTGAGGCCGTGGGCGAACGCTATTGGCCGCTCTTCTTCGCCGCCCTGCGTGCGCGCCTGCGTCCGGGCGCCCGCGCTGTGCTGCAGGTCATTACCATCGCCGAGCGTCGGTGGGAAAGCTACCGTGCCGAAGTGGATTTCATCCAGAAATACATCTTTCCCGGGGGAATGCTGCCCAGCCCGGCAGGGCTGCGGCAACAGGCCGCCCGGGCGGGGCTGGCGGTCCGCGGTTCGGTCGAGTTCGGCGAAAGCTACAGCCGCACCCTGCGGCTCTGGCATGCGGCATTCAACGAAAACTGGGACAGGATTGCCCGCCTGGGATTCGACGACCGGTTCCGGCGGATGTGGAACTTCTACCTTACCTCTTGTGCCAGCACCTTTCATGGGGAAAACTGCGACGTGACACAGATCACCATCGCAAGACCTGCCTGAATGCGCCCAACCGATACCATGCCAACGGCCGGGCGGCTGGTCGCCGCCCTTTGCCTGGCTGGCGTGGGCTGGATCGGCTCGGAAATGATGCGGCCGCTGTTGCCGCCCGAGACAGATTTCGGGTGGTTCAACGAGGTGAACCTGGCACTTGGCCTGGTCTGCGGCTGGGTCGTGACCGGCCGGCGGCTGGGGCGCGGCTATGCGCACGGTTTCAGCGCGGGTTTGACCGGGCTTGGCGCGCTGATCTTCTGGGCGCTGTTCTTCCAGAGCTTGAACGAGATGCTGGTCATGGCGCTCAGGCGCCGCTACGACGGCCCCGTGGAGGCGATCGTGGGCATGTTCGAGATCGCACTGGACTACGGGCGGTATCTGCTGGATGGGCCGCTCGTCGGGGTGTTGCTGACCGGGGGCGTACTGACCGGCATCATCGCGGAATGGGTGACCCAGCGGGGGCACCGAGGTGAGTGAGGCGGTGTTCCTTTGCGGCCCGCTGGCCTATGATCCCGTGCTGGAACTGGTGCTGGGGCAGGCACCCGAGACCCTGGACCGGCACGCGGCCCGTTTGCGCGACCATCTCTTGCTGAGCCGGACGGACAGCTGTTTTCCCGTGCTCGTGCCCGCACCGGACGAAACGGTGGACGGTGTGGTTCTGCCGCGGCTTCCGGAGGGGGTCCTGCCGCGCATGCGCTACGTCGCGGCCGGGATGGGCCTGTCGGAGGCTTTTGTGCCGCTGGGGGCAGGGCAGGTGCGCACCTTTCGGGCCGAGAGTGCCCCGGACGGCGACACGGCGGAGTGGGCCCGCGCGGATTGGCAGGCGCGATGGGGCGGATTGGCCGTGGACGCACTGCGCGAGGCGATGGAGCACTACGGCCGCTTTTCTGGTGCGGACCTGGCCGTGCGGATGCCGATGCTGCTGTCCCGGGCGGAGGCGCGCGCGGCCGCGCGCAGCCCCGTGCCGGCCGACCTGCGCAGCGGGATGCGGGCCGACGCGGTGGACTGCCTGTCCCGGCGCAACGCCCATGCCGGGTTCTTCCTGACCCGCGAATATCGCCTGCGCCACCCGGTCTTCGGCGGGGGGCTGAGCCCCGAGGTCACGCGCGAGGTCTTCGTGGCGACGGACGCGGCGATCGTGCTGCCCTATGATCCCGTGCGCGATCGGGTGCTGATGGTCGAACAGTTTCGCATGGGGCCCTACGGGCGCGGCGATCCGCTGCCATGGATGCTGGAACCGGTGGCCGGTCGGGTGGATGCCGGCGAGTCGCCCGAGACCGCCGCGTACCGCGAATGCCGCGAGGAGGCGGATCTGGCGTTGCGGGGGCTGGAACACGTGGCGGGCCACTATTGCTCTCCGGGGTGTTCGACCGAGTATTTCCAGTGCTACATCGGGTTCTGCGACCTGCCCGATGCGGGCCGTGACCTGGGTGGCGCGGAAGCCGAGAACGAGGATATCCGCCGCCACGTGGTGAGTTTCGACCGGGCGATGGAGCTTTTGCGGACCGGCGAGGCGGACAACGGTCCGCTGATCCTGTGCCTGCTGTGGCTCGAGCGCGAGCGCGCGCGGCTGCGCGCTGCGCCTTGAGTTCGCCCGCCGCAGGTTCTACACCCGTTCGAAAGGCACGTTCGGCGATAGGAGACACCGCGATGCGCATGGCGAAGGACCTGGCCGAGGCCGTCGGCAATACCCCCCTGATCCGGTTGCGCCGTGCCAGCGCGGAAACGGGCTGCGAGATCCTGGGCAAGTGCGAGTTCCTCAATCCCGGGCAATCGGTGAAGGACCGGGCGGCGCTTTACATCATCCGCGACGCCGTGGCGCGCGGCGAGTTGGAGCCGGGCGGGACCATCGTGGAGGGGACCGCCGGCAACACCGGGATCGGGCTGGGGTTGGTGGGGGCCTCGATGGGGTTCAAGACGGTGATCGTCATCCCCGAGACCCAGAGCCAAGAAAAGAAGGACATGCTGCGCCTGGCCGGGGCCGACCTGGTGCAGGTGCCCGCCGCGCCCTATTCCAATCCCAACAATTTCGTCCGCTATTCCGACCGGCTGGCGCAGGAACTGGCGAAGACCGAGCCGCATGGCGCGATCTGGGCCAACCAGTTCGACAACGTGGCCAACCGCCAGGCGCATGTGGAAACCACCGGCCCCGAACTGTGGGAGCAGACCGAGGGCAAGCTGGACGGTTTCATCTGCGCGGTGGGGTCGGGGGGCACCCTTGCGGGCGTGGCGCAGGCGCTGCAGCCCAGGGGCGTGAAGATGGGTATCGCCGATCCCATGGGCGCCAAGCTCTATGCCTACTATACCCGCGGGGAACTTGAGGCCGAGGGCTCCTCCATCGCGGAGGGCATCGGCCAGGCCCGGATCACCAAGAACCTGGAAGGGTTCCGGCCCGATTTCGCCTATCAGGTTCCCGACGAGGAAGCGCTGCCACATGTCTTTGACATGCTCGAACACGAGGGGCTGTGCCTGGGCGCCTCATCGGGAATCAACGTGGCCGGCGCGGTGCGCATGGCGCGCGAGATGGGGCCGGGGCACACCATCGTGACGGTGCTGTGCGACTATGGCACGCGCTATCAGTCCAAGCTGTTCAATCCCGAGTTCCTGCGAGAGAAGGGCCTGCCCACGCCCCGGTGGCTGGAGCAGGTGCCGCGTTCGATCCCGGGCGTCTTCGTGGAGTGATTGGGATGCTGCGCACGCTGTGCCTTGTCCTGGCCCTGCTGGCGGGTCTGGCGGTGCCGGGTGCGCCGTGGTCCGTGGCCCCGGCGGCGGCACAACAGACAGTTGGCGAGATCGACTACGCCGCCTGGGAGAAGATCGCCGAGCGCGCGGAGGACGCGATCGAGGCTGGGCGCGCCTCGACCCCGGCCTTGGAAGCCCTGCGCGAGGAACTGACAACCTGGCGCCAACGGTTTCTCGACGCGCAGGACATCAACCAGAACGCCATCGAGACGGTTCAGAACCAACTCGATGCGCTCGGTCCCGCGCCGGAAACCGGCGAATCGCCGGAAATCGCCCGGCAGCGCGAGCAACTGAACGCGCGGCTGGCCGATCTGCGCGCGCCGGTCAAGCGGGCCGAGGCGGCGCACAGCAGGGCCGACGGCCTGATAAAGGGTATCGACCGGATCATCCGGGACCGCCAGACCCAGGAACTGCTGGAGCTCGGGCCCTCGCCGCTGAACCCGGTCCATTGGGGGGCGGGCCTGGCCGCACTTTACGACACGGCCGCGCAGATCCGCCAAGAGGTCCTGGCGGCTTGGGACAATCCCGTTCAACGCAGCGAAAGTCAGGAAGACCTGCCGGCGATCATCGTGCTGCTGCTGGGGGGGATATTGTTGCTGGCGCGGGGGCGGCGATGGAGCCGGCGTTTGATGGCACGCGTTCTGCAGGGGCCGCCCGGCCCGGGGCGCTGGCTGCTGGCGTTCCTGGTGTCCCTGGGCGAACTGGTGCTGCCGTTGGCCGGCGCGCTTCTGGTGATCCAGAGCCTGTTCGCCACGGAGCTTCTGGGCGTCAGGGGCGAGCAACTGCTGACCACCCTGCGCCCGGCCATCTTCATCTTTCTTCTGGCGCGCTGGCTGGCCCTGCGGATCTTCCCGCAACACGAGTTGCGCACGGCGCCCCTGAGGTTGGAGCCCGCGGACAGGGCGGCAGGCCGGATCTACGGCGGCGCCCTGGGGCTCGTGATCGCGGCCTTTTACCTGTTGGACCGGGTGGGTGCCTTCGCGGGCTGGTCGGCGGCGGCCTCCAACGTGGTGGTCTTTCCGGTGATGGTTGTCGCCGGGCTGTTGCTGTGGCGCCTCTCGCGTCTGCTGATCATCCACAGCCACGCCGCGGATGCGCCGGACCATGATGACACCTACCGCGACCGGGGCGCGCGGCTGCTGGCACGGGCCTTGACGGTCCTGGCGGTCGTGGCCCCGCTGCTGGCGGCGGCGGGCTATTTCAGCGCGGCGGAACGTCTGCTTCTGCCGTCGCTTCTGTCACTGGAATTGCTGGCGGCGCTGCTTGTCCTCCAGCGGGTGGTGACCGAGCTCTACGTGCTGCTGACGGGCAACCGGGAGGGGGCGGCGGAGTCGCTGGTGCCGGTGCTGATCGGTGCGATCCTGGTGATCCTGTCAGGGCCGATCTTCGCGCTGATCTGGGGCGCGCGCGTGGCGGACCTGACCGAGCTCTGGACGACTTTCACCGAAGGCGTGCAACTGGGTGAGACGCGGATCTCGCCGGCGGTCTTCCTCACCTTCGCGCTGGTCTTCGCCATGGGCTTCGTGATCACCCGGATGGTGCAGGGGGCCTTGCGCAACACGGTTCTGCCCAAGACGAAGATCGATCCGGGCGGACGGACGGCCATCGTTTCCGGCACGGGCTACGTCGGCGTCTTCCTGGCCGCGATCATCGCCATCACCAGCGCCGGGATCGACCTGAGTTCGCTGGCGATCGTCGCCGGTGCGCTGTCGGTCGGCATCGGCTTCGGCCTTCAGAACATCGTGTCCAACTTCGTCTCGGGCATCATCCTGCTGATCGAGCGGCCGATCTCCGAAGGTGACTGGATCGAGGTCGGCGGCAAGCACGGCTACGTCAAGGACATCTCTGTGCGCTCCACCCGGATCGAGACCTTCGATCGCACCGACGTGATCGTGCCCAATGCCGATTTCGTCAGCGGCACGGTCACGAACTACACCCGCGGCAACACCGTGGGCCGGGTGATCGTCGGCGTCGGGGTGGCCTATGGCACCGATACCCGCAAGGTCGAGAAGATCCTGCAGGAGGTCGCCGAGGACCACCCTCTGGTCCTGGCCAATCCGGCGCCCTACGTCGTTTTCATGGCCTTCGGGCCCGACTCGCTGCAATTCGAAATCCGGGCGATCCTGCGGGACGTGAACTGGGTTCTCAACGTGCATTCGGACATGAACCACGAGATTGCGCGCCGCTTCGCCGAAGCGGGCATCGAGATCCCCTTCGTGCAGCGCGACATCTGGTTGCGCAATCCCGAGGCGCTTTCGGGCCTCCGGGGCGCGGCCGCCGGGGCGGGCACGGACAGCGAGCCCGCCGCGTCCATGATCGCCAAGGAAGACCTGCCGGGCGAGGCCCCTGACAGCGACGGAGGAGACCAATGACCACCTTGCTGTTTCGCGATGATGCCTACCTGCGCCAGGCCGAGGGCCGGGTGACCGGACACACCGGGGAGGGCGGTATCGTGCTGGATCGCACGATCTTCTACCCGGCCGGGGGAGGCCAGCCCGGCGACAGCGGTCAGCTGTCGTGGAATGGCGGCGGCACGGCGGTCGCCACGGCCCAGAAGGGGGAGGGAGGACAGGTCGTGCTGATCCCCGGCCCGGATGCGCCGGTGCCGCCCGTCGGATGCGTGGTGACGCAGGAGCTGGACTGGGACCGCCGCCTGCGGCACATGCGGATGCATTCGGCCCTTCACCTTCTGTCGGTGGTGATCCCGCATCCGGTCACCGGCGGGTCCATAGGGGCCGAGAAGAGCCGGCTGGATTTCGACATGCCTGAGGCCCCCGGTGACAAGGCGCAGATCGAGGCTGAACTCAACGCGCTCGCGGCCCGTGACCTGCCGGTGACGGAGGACTGGATTTCCGAGGCCGATCTCGATGCCAACCCCGGCCTGGTCAAGACGCTGTCGGTGGCGCCCCCGCGCGGTGGCGGGCGAATTCGTCTGATCCGCATCGGGACGGGCGCGGACCAGGTGGACGTGCAGCCCTGCGGCGGCACCCATGTCACCCGCACGGGCGAGATCGGCGCGCTTCGTCTCGGCAAGATCGAGAAGAAGGGTCGACAGAACCGCCGCGTGACCCTGCATCTGGTTTCGTGAAAGACCCCGCTCCCCGGGCAGAATCCGCTTGAACCGGCGCCCCGGGGGGCGTTAAAGACTGCGCGACCGGAGAGGTGGCCGAGTGGTCGAAGGCGCACGCCTGGAAAGCGTGTAGGCGGGAAACCGTCTCGAGGGTTCGAATCCCTCTCTCTCCGCCACGCTGTTTCTGGGGCCTTTTCTCCAGACGGCGCCACTGCCAAAATTTTTTATCTTATAGGGTTACAGCGCTTGAATGGTGCTGGGAAAAACGCTGAAACCCCCTTCGCGACCCCACATAAGCGCTCTCCCCCCGTTTTATCTGGACTTGTTAGCCACGCAATTTTCGGCGCATTTTCAGTAACTTGCTGAAACTGAATCAATAAAATGTCTCGCTTTTTTGAGTCCGAGCGGAGTCGCGCAAATGGCGCCAGCGACTCGCGTTCAAATCTTTGACGTGGTGGCTGCCCATTTTTCGTTTGCGACAAACAAAGCTGTTCCAAATCGTCGGCTTGGAACGGCTTTGTAGCGATGGTGTGCCGAGTGTGACCTGCCACGGGATTTTTCCTCCACCATGATAAGAGTCCGGCCCAAGGTGAGGACGGACAATGAAGCGAACGAGATTCACGGACGAACAGATCATCGGTATCCTGGCCGAGCACGGTGAGGCGTGAGCCCGCCACCGGTTCGAGGGCCACGCCGAACGGCGCGAAGTGCGCCGATCTCTGCCGCAAGCACGGCATGTCGGAAGGCACGTTCTACGACTGGAAGGCCAAGTTCGAGGGCATGACAGCGGCTATACCCTGGCCCACGCTGAGCGCTGGGGTTTCCTTGACAACATATTTGCAGCACGGCTGTTGCGATCCCTCAAATACGAGTGCGTCTAACTGCACGCCCGGGAGGCCGGACCAGAAGCAAAGGCGGGCCTCGGGAAATGGGTCTAGTTCTACGACCGCAAGCGCCCCCATTCCGCCTTTCCCGGCGAACCTCCAGCCGTGGTCTGTTGGCTGAGAAAAAACGAAACCCGACCCCTTCAACAGGAGCAGAGAGTAGCCCAATTTGCGCGGAACCTTGTGCAAGGAATGGGACTTAGCTTCCAGGCCGCGCCCCTTCTGCCTTGTTTTCACTAACCGCACACTGTAGCGTCCGGCCTGTCGATCTGACGCTATCAAAAATCTTTTCCGCATTGGAAAGCGACCGGTGCCGATCCGAATAACTTCCGACATGATCTCGCCTTCATCTCGGCCGCCTGCTAGCTCCGGGTCGACGATTAGATCATGACCTGCCTGACGAACCTGGAAATCACCCTCGGCTCTGCCTCCGCCGCCGCCCTATTGTTGGTTTGCGCCCTGGTGTTGGGCGCAGTCATCCGCAATACGCGCTTTGCGGGGAAAACCGCCTTCGTCCTGACCCTGGCGGCGATGCTGTGGTGGCTTTTCACCGTCGCCTTCGATCTGGCGTCGCAAGGTGAAGCGTGCAAGATCGCCTGGTCCCTGGCGGCTTGGCCGGGGATAACGCTGCTGCCGATCGCCTGGGCGTTCTTCGTCTCCGACTACACGATGAACACGCGCCCGGGGCCGCACCCGCTGCGGGCCCTTCTGTATGTCGGCCTGCCCGGTCTTGTCAGCCTCATCGCCCTTACCAACAGCCGGACGCAGCTTCTGTACGGCCCCGATACCCGTCTCGTGATGCAGGGCGACCATGCCTTCGTGATTTTCGATCACGGGCCGCTTTTCTTCGCGGTCGCTGCAATTCTTTATATCTTCGTGACAACGGCCCTGGGCGTGCTGGTTTATGCCCTCGGCAAGGCAAAATCGGTCATCCGGCCTTTTCTGGCCGTCCTGATCGTGATCACGGCCGCGCCCCTGGTCGCCAATATCGCCTATGTGGGCTGGGACGTCACCGTTTTCGGGTTCGACCCGACCCCCTTCATGTTCGCCGTCGTGCTCATCGCATTCAGTTGGCTTCTTCTCAACAACACGATGATGGATACGGCGGCTCAGGGGCGCGCGCTTCTGTTTTACGCCACGCAGGATCCGGTGATCATCATGGATGCCGGCGGGCGGCTTGCCACCGCGAACCCCGCCGCCCAGGCCCTGTTCGGCAAGGGGATGCCACAGCACGGCGAAACGCTTGACCGGTTGGAGAAGATCGGCCCGAACCTGAAATCCTTCATGGAGACCGGGACGTTCGAAAACAAGGACCCGATCCGGTTCAGGGAACGCGTCTTCGAACTGCGTGTTCTTCCGATCGAAAGCCCGATCCAGACCCAGGGTTCCCTTCTGGGCTGGTCGGTATCGCTGGTCGATGTCACGGAACGGGAGCGCTCCGCCGAGGCGTTGGCCGAGGCCCTGACGCGTGCGGAGGCCGCCAGCCACGCGAAGTCCCAGTTCCTTGCCATGATCAGCCACGAATTGCGCACCCCTCTGACATCGGTGAAAGGCGGGCTGGAACTGGCGCTTCACGGGGCCGCGGGCGAGGTGGACGCCCCCGTGAGGAACGTGCTGACCATCGCGCAGAGAAACAGCCTGAGGCTGATGAAGCTCGTCGATGACGTTCTCGATCTTCAGAAACTCGACTTGAATACCATAAACCTCGACTTGCAGGATCTGGACGCGGACGCGTTCCTGCGCGACGTCATAGAGGAATACGAGGCATACGCCGCCAGCGCCAAGATCACCCTGGTCAAGACGTCGGAAGACGTGCATCGGCAGCTCCGCGCAGATCCGGACCGGTTGAAACAGGTCGTCGGGAACGTGATCTCCAATGCGGTCAAATTCTCGCCCGAGGGCGGGCGCGTCGAATGCTCGACCCGGGTGATCGACTCGAGGCTGAGGATCTCGGTCCGGGACAGCGGCATCGGCATTCCGGAAAAGAACGAAGACCAGGTTTTCGGACGCTTCAACCAGGTTGATAACGGCACGTCGGTTGCTTCCGGCGGGTCCGGTCTGGGCATGCATATCGCCAAGATGCTGATCGAGCGCATGGGCGGCGCCATCTGTTATGACAGCGAACTCGGGGTGGGCGCCACGTTTCATGTCGAGGTGCCGCTGTCCCAACGGCAAGCCCCAGCGGCGCATGAGCCCGGAAATACCTGCGGGCCCGGCCTTTGCGAAACTGGTTGAATTCATCCGCGACGTTCACTGATAATACCGGTGCCGGCCCCTGCGCAGACGATGCCGCCCCGCACGGTTCTTGCCATCGGGCACGGCGAGCTCTTCATGCTCCGGGTCGCCGCCCTCCTTTCGATAGCGTGTCGGACCGAGATCGGGCGGAGACCGTCAAAAATTCCCTGTTGGCACATTTTCCGGGCGCGTTATGGTGGCGGTTCAAAACAATGTTTCCAACGGGAGGGATACACGATGAAAACCTTTGCCGCCCGCGGCCTTGCCGCCGCCTTGGTCACGAGCTTCGCAACCGGGGCGCTGGCCACTGAATGGAACGTCTCGCTCTGGGGCAAGCGCCGCGCCTTCACCGAGCACGTGGAGAAGATGGCCGAGCTTGTCTCGCAAAAGACCGACGGCGAATTCACCCTCAACATCAGCTACGGCGGGCTTTCCAAGAACCGCGAGAACCTTGACGGCATCTCCATCGGCGCCTTCGAGATGGCGCAGTTTTGCGCCGGGTACCACCGCGACAAGAACCCCTCTATCACAGTGCTGGAGCTGCCGTTCTTGGGCGTGGAGACGCTGGAGCAGGAGCGCAAGCTGTCAATGGCGCTTTACGATCACCCGGCGGCCGAGAAGGATCTGGCGCGCTGGAACGCCACGCTGCTGATGCCCTCGCCGCTGCCGCAGTACAACATCGCCGGCATGGGCGAGGCGCCCCGCACGCTGGAGGATTTCTCCGGCCTGGCGGTGCGCGCGACCGGCGGGATCGGCGCGGCGATGGAGGCGCTCGGCGCGGTGCCCACCTCGATGTCGGCCACCGAGGTGCGCCAGGCGATGGATTCCGGCGTGGTCAAGGCGGTGGCCTTTGCCCCGCATGCGCACATGGCCTTCGGCACGATCGAGAACGCCGAGTGGTGGACCACCAACCTCAACCCCGGCACGGTCAACTGCCCGGTGGTGGTGAACACCGATGCGCTGAATGGCCTGCCCGAGGCGCATCGCGAGGCGCTGATGAGCTCGGTCGCGCCGTCGCTGGACCACTACATCGACAACTACATGAACAACACGATGGAGCGCTGGGGCCCGGCCCTGGACGAACGCGGCATCGAGCGCATCACCTATCCGCCCGAGGCGATCACGAGCTTCGAGGCGGCCGTGGCCGTGCCCGCTGCCGAGGCCTGGATCGCCGAGAACGAGGCCCGCGGCCTGCCGGCCAAGGAACTCTACGAGTTCGTGCAGTCGAAACTGGACGAGCTGAAGGGCATGTAAACCGCAATGCAGCCACGGACACCGATCCGGGGCCTCTCGCCTGTGGCAGGAGGTCCCGGGTCGGGCCCGGGACGGCGTTCGAGGGAACCACAAGTCGCGGAAGGGCACATCATGGCAGGCGCGGCCCAGATCCTGACCGACAACAGCCTCCTGAGCCGCCTTGATAGGCGCCTGTACCGGCTCGAGCGTTTCCTCGCGCTGCTGAGCGGGCTGGCGGTCTTCGCGCTCATGATCCTGGCCGTGATCTCGGTCGGCGGGCGCAACTTCTTCAACGCGCCGCTGCCGGGCTACGTGGACTGGATCGAGCAGGCCATGCCGCTGATCGCCTTCATGGGCGTGGCCTATGTCAAGCGCGACGGCGCGCATATCCGCATGGATATCGTGGTGGGGTCGTTGCGGGGCCGGCCCTATTACCTGGTGGAACTGATCACCACGCTGGGCATCCTTTTGCTCATGGCGCTGCTGGTCTGGGGCACCTGGGCGCATTTCGCGCGCAGCTTCGACTTTGGCGCCCCGATGTGGAGCCGCGACAGTTCCATGGACATCGCGCTTCCGCTCTGGCCGGCGAAGCTGTTGGCGCCGGTGGCGTTCTTCGTGCTCTGCCTGCGTCTTGTGCTGCAGGTCTGGGGCTTTGGCCGGGCGCTGGTAACCGGCACCGATCGGCCGGTGGCGGTGCCGCTGGTGGTGGATGCCGCGACATTGGCCGCGGAAGAGGCCGGGCACGTTTCCGGCCGCGACGACGAGTAGGACAGCGGCACATGGACCCAATCGACATCGGACTTTACGTCACCGGCGGGCTCCTGCTGCTTGTCGTCCTGGGCATGCGGGTGGCCTTTGCCGCCGGTCTTGCCGGGCTTGTGGGGCTGGTCTGGATCTTCTGGTCAAAAAAAGGCTATGCCGGCGAGGAGTTCTTCTGGGCGCTGACGGTGGCCACCAAGACGGCCGGTCAGGTGCCGCATTCCAAGGTCAGTTCCCAGGCGCTCAGCCTTATCCCCACCTTCATCCTGATCGGCTACCTGGCCTATTACGCGGGGCTCACCCGCGCGCTGTTCGAGGCCGCGAAGCGCTGGATCGCCTGGGTGCCCGGGGGGCTGGCGGTTTCCACCGTCTTCGCCACCGCCGGTTTCGCCGCCGTCTCGGGGGCGTCGGTGGCCACCTCGGCCGTGTTCGCGCGCATCGCCATCCCCGAGATGCTGAAGATCGGCTACAACAAGAAGTTCGCCGCGGGCGTGGTGGCCGCCGGGGGCACGCTGGCCAGCCTGATCCCGCCCTCGGCGATCCTGGTGATCTACGCCATCATCGTGGAACAGGACGTGGGCAAGCTGCTGCTGGCGGGCTTCATCCCCGGCGCCTTCTCGGCCCTGGTCTACGGCTCGCTCATCGTCGGGATGGCGCTCACCATCCGCGGCTTCGGCCCGCCGGTGGGCGGGTTCACCTGGCGCGAGCGGCTGGTATCTCTGCCCCCCGCGTTGCCCATCGTCTTCGTCGTGGTGGTCATCATCTTCTTCGTCTACAACCCCTTCGGGGGCGATGCCTGGGGCACGCCGACGGAGGGCGGGGCGATCGGGGCCTTCGTGGTCTTTCTGATGGCCGTCTATCGCGGGATGCGCTGGGCCGAGTTGAAGGATGCCCTGCTGGAGACCGCGAAGCTGAGCGTGATGATCTTCACGATCATCTGGGGCGTGCTGATCTACGTCCGCTTCCTGGGTTTTGCCGATTTGCCGAGCGCCTTTTCCGACTGGATCACCTCGCTCACGCTCTCGCCGATGCTGATCCTGGTCTGCATCCTGCTGGCCTATGCCGTGCTGGGCATGTTCATGGACGCCATCGGCATGCTGCTCTTGACCCTGCCGGTGGTTTACCCGGCGGTGATGGCGCTGAACGGGGGCGAGTTCGTCTCGGCGGCCGACAGCACCTTCGGCATGTCGGGGCCGATGTGCGCGATCTGGTTCGGAATCCTGGTGGTCAAGATGGCCGAGTTCTGCCTGATCACGCCGCCCATCGGGCTCAACTGCTTCGTCGTGGCCGGCGTGCGCGAGGACCTCAGCGTGCAGGACGTGTTCCGCGGGGTCATGCCCTTCTTCATTGCCGACGCGATCACCATAGGCCTGCTGGTAAGCTTTCCCTGGATCGTTCTCTGGCTGCCCAGCCAGGTGTGATATGCGACCGGTTCCTGTACCCGGTATCAAGCGCGCAGGCCAGAGGCCCGGCCCGCTCCCCGCGCTCTGAACCGGCTGGCCGCGGGCCTCTGCCGTGTGTCGGTGGGCGAGACCTGCCGTGGTCCCGGCCGGACCCCCAAAGCGTGACCATGGTGCACCGGGCGCCGCCGGCCCATGCTTGGAAGGCCCTGTCGCAACCGCTTTCGCCGTGACAGACACCTCTCTCACCACCAAGACGGCCGGCACCCGAGCAGGGAGACCGGCATTTCGGGCAAAACGCCAAAGGATTGCCGCAGCCGCTGCTCTACCCGGCCGGGGTGTTTCGCTGTCTCTCCCTAGGGCCCGCAGCAGCCTGTCACACGGGAAACGGAAGCTCGATACACTCGGCGGCGTGGCTAAGCGCCGGACGCAGGCCCGCGGGCGGGCGGTCGCCGCTGACCGGGCCCCGCCGGCCTCGGCGCTCCCGTGGCGGCCTTGGTGAAACCGCTGCCGATGACCGAGAATGCGCGGTACGCGCCGACGGCTGGTAGCAGATTTGCGGGCGGCATAATTGGGCGGGAGTCAAGATGCTGCCGCCGTGGCGCCGCATGACATGATGCTCATTCCAACGGCAGGCCGCTGCGCGGTGTTTTCAGTTGGCCTTTATGCGGACCGAGAAGCTGCGTTGCGCGCCACGTGGCGGCCGTGGGAAGGGGGCGGCGCGGCGCACCACCCTAACTGCGGCACGGTCCAGGCGCGTCGACCCGGAACTTCGCGCCAGCCCGACGCCGGCCAACCCACCGTTGCCGGCGATGGAGAAGCGCACCACGGCGGCGCCTCGGCTGTCGAGGCGGGGCCGGGGCACGCGGGAGAGCCGCGCCATCACCTTGCCGGGGTAATTGCTGGCGGCGGCGTTGCCGTCGGCCCTGGTTGTCCGGTCGGTCCGGGTGCCGGCCCGGGCGGCGGTGGCGGTTTCCGCGCCCACGGCGCTGCCTTGTTTCGCGCTGCGTTCGGCATTGCTGCCGGAGCTGCCGAGTGATTGCTGCTTCTGCGGCTCGGGCTCGCGGGTCTGGCGCGTGGTCCTCGCTCGGGCGGCGCGTGTGTCCCGGGCCGCCTGTTCCACCTGCGCCGGGCGCACCTGCGGCCGGCGCGAGACCTGGAGCCCCTCGCGGGCCTTCGGGGCAGGCGTGATCACGTCCTCCGGCGTGGCCCGCACGGCGCGTTGCGCCGGAGGAGCGGTGGTCGGGGCGCTGGATGGCGCCGGTCGGTCCGTCACCGGAGCGGTGGTCGCGGTCGGGTCCGAAGGGGTCGCCGGCGCGGCCGCCTGAGTGGACGGTGCAACGGCGTGCGATGTTGCCGCGCGCCGGGACGCGGTCGCCGGGCCGGCCGGTTTGGCGACGGCGTCGGGCCGGCGCGGCTGGACGGCGGGGGGCGGATCCGCGGGCGCGTGGGTGCGGTCCGCCGTGCGATTGGGCGTGACCGCGCTGTTCGAGACAGGCTGCGCCGCGCCCTTCACCATGTCGGCGAAGCTGCTGCCCAGGGCGGCCTGAGGCGCGCCGGAGCCGCCCGCGATGCGGGCCCGGTCTGCGGCAGTGCCCAGCCAGGCCCCGCCGGCATGCGCGGCCACGGCGGCGACAAGGCAGACTGCGATCATCGGGCGCGAGTGCCGGATCATTCGAGCCCCCGTTCGGTGACCATCGTCACCCGCTCGGCCCCGGCCGCGCGGAGCGCAGCGCCCAGGCGGATCAGCTCGGGCGCGGGGAGTTCGGCATCCGGCACGATGCGGACCTTGCGGCGAGCGGGCTCGGGTAGCGCGGACAGATGGGCGGCCGGCGTCGTCACCGGCTGGCCGCGGTATTCCAGCCGGCCATCGGCATGGACCACCAGCGCATCGGGCGGCGCGCGGCCCTCCAGTTCCTGTGTGCGTACCAGCGTCACCTCGCGCGACAGCGGCGGGGCGAGGGTGGCCGCGGCCATGAAGAAGATCAGCATCAGGAAGACGATGTTGATGAGCGCGATCGTGGGCTCGCGGCGGCGTGGGGCGGACGTTGGTTTCATCGCGGTCTCATGTCGGTGTCAGAACCTGGATCTTCAGGCCCTCGACGGTTCGCAGCACCAGCAGCAAATCGGTCAGGCGCTGCGCGGTCACATCCCGCGCGGTGCTGACCAGTGCTTGCCCGGGGCCGGGTCCAGAGAGTTCGGCCAGGGCCGCGGGCAGGGCTTGCAGGGTGGTGTCGCGCGCGTTCACGCGCAGACCGTCGGCACGAAGCTTGAGGAAGAGGGGGCGCGTCTCGGGCGCAGCGGCCGTCGGGCCGGCGCCGGCCGCGACAAGCTCCACTTCGGAGAAGCGGGAGAAGGTCGAGGACAGCATGAAAAACAGAAGCAGCAGGAAGATCACGTCGATGAGCGACGTGAGCGACAGCCTGCGACGCCGGAAGACCGCCTTACGCGCCATCGGCCAGGGGCTCTGCCGCTGCGCGCCACTGCGCCTCCGGCGCGGCGCCATCGGGTTTCAGCACGATGCTCAGGGCATGGTCGGCCAGGGCCCGGTCGCCTTCGAGGCGCGCTTCGAGCCAGGAAAGGATGACGGAGGCGGGCATGGCCACCGCCAGGCCGGCGGCCGTGGTCAGAAGTGCCACCCAGATACCGCCGGCCAGCGCCGAGGGATCCACCTGGCTGCCCGCGGCCTGCAGGGCCTGGAATGCCTCGATCATGCCCAGGACGGTGCCGAAGAGCCCCAGGAGGGGCGCGACCTGCGCCACCGTGTCGAGAAAGCGGAACCCGCGTTCAAGGCGCGAGAACCGGGCCGCGGCCTCTGCCTCCAGCCGGCGCACGGCGGCCTCGTCCGCCGCGTGCGCCTGGTCGAAGGCGCGGGCGATCACCGGTGCCAGGTAACTGCGGCTTCGCTCCAGGGTGCGCGTTGCGGCGGTCGGTGTACCCCGGTCCCATTCGGTGACGGCGGTGCGCAGCGCGGTGTGGCGGCCCACGCCCGAGGCGTGGAATTGCCACAGCTTGTAGAGGACCACGGCCAGGGTGGCGACCGAGACCGCGCCGATCAACGCGATGACCGGTCCGCCCATCTGGATCAGGTTGCCCAGGCGGTCCAGGAGGGGGGAGATGTCCGTCATCCCAGCACCTCGGTGTCCGCGTCGCTCGACAGGCGCAGCCCCTCAAGGCAGCGCTCGGGCGCGAGATCGGCGCCCTCGCAGGTGCCGATCCCGTTGACGAGGACCTGTCCGATATCCGCGCAGGGCAGGTCCGCCACGTCGAACTGGCGCACGCGCGGGCGACTCTCCGGCAGGCTGCCGAAATCGAACAGTGTCAGGGTGGCCACCTGGCCGGCATCATCGAAGAGCACCGTTTCGAAGACGAGCTTGTCGATGGGCGCGTCCAGATGATTGCGGATGACGAAGGTCAGCCGGCAGCCCCCGGCCGAAGCCGGGGACAGCCTGTTGAGCGTTAGGTCGATGCCCGGCGCGGGGGTGTCCTGCTGGGCGGCGGCCGGCGCGGCGGCGGCGCTGAACGCGGCCATGACGGCCGCGCCAGCAATCGCGCAGGTTGCTTTGGTGGGGGACATCGCTGCACCTCCTTCTCAGAATGTCTTGGCGACGGTGAACTTGAAGTTGCGCCCGGGCGCCGGGCGGGTGGCCAGACTGGGCGTGTATTGTTCGTCGAAGACGTTCTCGACGCCGACGCGGAACTCGGTGTCCTTCCACAGACCGGTTTCCGGCGCGACGGTGGCGCGCAGGTTGTGGGCGGTGTAGCCCGGTGTGCGCGTGCCGTTGCGGGTGATGGAGTCGGCCGCGACCACCTCCCAGCTGACGTCGTAGATGTCGTTGAACACCTTTCCGACCGTCAGGCGCAGGTCATTGGCGGCCTGATTGCGCCAATCGCTGACCGCCCCGGTGCTGTCGACTTCCTCGCCGTCGCCGTAAGTGGCGTTGAGATCGACGTAGAACCCGTTCTCCATCGCGTAGGAGGCTTCCAGTTCCAGCCCGTGGGTGCGAATCTCGTCGAGCGGCAGGGACATGGGGCCGCCACCGACGAAAGAGGTGATATCCCACAGTTCCGTGTCGAAATAGGTCAGCTTGAGCGCCAGATCGTCCCGGTCCGCGATGAGCCCCCGCCGCTCGAAGGCGAGGCCCACTTCGTAGGTGCGGGACTTTTCGGACATGTTGATCCGGGCGGGATTTCCCAGATCGTCGATGATCGGCATCACCTCGGTGTAGGCGGCGCTGCCGAACAGCGCGAGGCCGTTGGCGAAGGCGTAGCGCGCCGAGAGCCCGCCCATCAGCGCGTCATGGCTGAACCGGCCCGTGTTGGGCGGGGCCGTGCCTTCGATGGTCGACGTCTCGTAGCGTAGCGCCGGTGTTACCGTCCAGGAGTCCCCGATGCCGATCTCGTCGACGGCGAAGATGGCCCACCGATCGTCCTGCCCGCCCGGGGCGGCGAAGGCATCACTGCGGTCGCGGTTGATGTATTCGATGCCGGTGGTGAGGTCATGGCTGGCCGCGCCGGTCATGAAGAAGGCGGTGTTCTTCAGCGTGACGGTCGTCGTCTCGTACGCGGTATCGGCATCCAGCAGGGCAGAGCAGGGCGGAATGCTGCCCACGGGGCTGAACGGGCAGGAGACGGGATCCTGTGTGACGTCTTCGTTGACGCGGGAATACTGCAGCGTCAGGTCGACCAGGTCGCTCATGGGGTTGAACCCGTACTTCAGGATCGTCGTGTCGCTTTCGATCCGCCGGTCGACATTGCCGAAGAAGGTGAGGTTGCCGAAGGAATCGTAAGGCACGTCGAACTGTGAGCTGACCGTCTCCTGGTAGCTGGCCTCGATCGAATGGGCCTTGTCCTCGCCGAAGCGGTACTTGCCCTTGAGAAGCCAGGAGGGGTCGTCGATCTCCTGCCGGCCGGGGTTGATGATGTCGCCGTTGCCGTCTACCGGGAATCCGAGGTTCCGGTCGACGTAGTTGAACATGAGTCCGAAGTCCTCGGTCGGCTGCCAGGCCCCGATGGTGGAACTGGTCACGCCCTCGCCATTGGTCTGAAATTCCAGCGTCTGGCGCAGGGCGACGCCGGTGTCGCCCTCGGTGACATCCTCGGGGTCGATGGTTTCAAGCCGCACGACGCCGCCCACCACGCCGGAGCCGTATTCGAAGGATCCGACCGTGCCGCGGATCACCTCGACTTCGTCGTAGAGGAAGGGATCGGTGAAGAGCTGCGTGCCGATCCGGTAAAGCTCTTCGGAACCGCGGGTGGCGCCGTCGACCTGGATCAGCACCTTCTGGTCGGTGCCGAAGGTGGCGTTGGAACCGAACCCGCGAATCGAGATGCCCGATCCCTGCTTGGTGTCGCCGTTGACCAGGGCCACGCTGGGCACCGTGTCGATCAAGCCGGCCACGGTGCCGGCCTGCCGGTCGCGGATTTCCTCGGCATCGATCACGGTCAGGGGGGTGGCGGTCTGTGTCTGGACCTCGCGTTTGCTTTCGCCGAGGGTGATGGTCCCCAGGAACCCCTCGTCATTCGCGGAAGGCGGCGGCGTGCCGGTCTCCCCCCCTTCGTTCTCGGCCACCTGTTGTGCCAAGACCGGCACCGCCGTGCCCGTCCCCAGCCACAGGCAGGTGGTTGCCATCAACATCGCGCGCGCGCTTCCTGTCATAGTCCTACATCCGTCCCAAGCAGTTGTGGTTTGCCGGTGTGCTTGCGGAGGAGGCTGGCGCGGCGTGTTCATCAGTGACGAGCGGTCCGATCGCGGATCGCTCTTGCGCCCTTTACTCAATTTCGACTAAAAGAGTCAACAACCCGAGTCAGGCAATGGATCGGGTTTCCAAGCCACGTCGCGCCCGCGGCGCAGCCAGCCCATTTCGAAAAGATGAGAGGTAGGCATGGCCGAGGCGCTTTCCACGTCCCCAGACGCGATCCGAGACTTTCAGGCGGAAAACCCCAAGATGCGGGCCCGCGATCAGGCCGATGCCCTGGGCATCAGCGAGGCGCAGCTGGTCGCGGCCTCCTGCGGGCTGGGCGTGACCCGGATCGCGCCGCACCCCGACAGGGTGATGGGCGCGGCGCAACAGTTGGGTGAGGTAATGGCGCTTACGCGCAACGAATCCTGCGTGCACGAAAAGATCGGGCAGTACGGCAATTACCACCCGGGCGCGCAGGCGGCGATGATCCTGACCGAAGCGATCGACCTGCGCATCTTTCCCAAGCACTGGTGCCACGCCTTCATGGTCGAGATGCCGGGGGAGGCCGCGCCGCGCCGCAGCCTGCAGGTTTTCGATGCCGCGGGGGACGCGGTGCACAAGATCATCCTGCGCCAGGGCGCGGCCCATGGCGCCTGGGAGCGCCTTCGCGCCGATCTGTCACAAGAGGATCAGGGGCAATCCCAGTCCGTGGCGCCGCGGCCCGCGCCCGAGGCCCCGAAACCCCGCCCCGACAAGGCCGCGGCCCTGCGTGCCGAATGGGCCAAGATGACCGACACGCATCAGTTCCTCAGCGTCGTCTCGAAGCTCAAGATGAACCGCCTGGGCGCCTATCGGGTGGCCGGGGCGCCGTTTGCCCGGGCGCTTGCGCCGGCGGCGGTCAACAGGATGCTGGAGGACGTCGCGCACGCGGAAATCGGCGTGATGATCTTCGTCGGCAATCGGGGCTGTATCCAGATCCACAGCGGCCCGGTGGAAACGCTCAAGCCCATGGGGCCGTGGCAGAATGTGATGGACCCCGGGTTCAACCTGCATCTGCGGGCCGATCACGTGGCCGAGGTCTGGGCGGTTGAAAAACCGACCCGCGCCGGCCCGACGACATCGGTGGAGGCCTTCGACGCCGCGGGCGGGCTGATCTTCCAGGTGTTCGGGCTGCGCAACCAGGAGCGTGACTGCCGGGCCGAATTCGCCGCGCTGGCGGCCGAGCTGCCGGCCGCGCACCCGGCCCCGGAAGAGGTGACGCCATGAGATCGCGCGGTTTCATCCTTCGCCGCCCCCTGGCCGGGCTGGCCATGCTGGCGGCCGCCGCCGCGGGCCCGGCCGCCGCGCAGCAGAAAGACGAGGTGCTGTCCATCGGGGGGTCGGTGACCGAGATCGTCTATGCCCTCGACCAGGGCACGCGGCTTGTCGCGCGCGACACCACCTCGACCTATCCGCCGGCGGCCGGGGCATTGCCGGACGTGGGCTATGCCCGGGCGCTCAGCCCCGAGGGGGTGCTGTCCGTTTCTCCCGACCTGATCCTGGCCACCGAAGGGGCCGGCCCGCCCGAGACCCTGGCGGTCCTCGAGGGTTCGGGCGTTCCCTTCGTCACCGTGCCCGAGGCGCGGACCGGCGCCGGGATCCTGGAAAAGATCGAAGTCGTGGGCGAGGCGCTCGGCGTGCCGGACAAGACGGCGGACCTCGTCGCGCAGACCCGCGCGGCGCTGGCGGCCGCCAAGGCCCGCGTTTCCCAGGTCACGCCCGCCGAACGGCGGCGCGTGCTCTTCATCCTCAGTCTGCAGGGCGGGCGCATCCTGGCCTCGGGCCGGGACACGCAGGCCGCCGCCATCATCGAGATGGCGGGGGGCGTGAACGCGGTGACGGGCTTCACCGGCTACAAGCAGATGACCGACGAGGCCGTCGCCCGCGCCGCGCCCGATGTGATCCTGATGATGGACCGCGGCGGCGATCACGGCATGGTCGATACGCAGTTGTTCGACCTGCCGGCCATCCGCACCACCCCGGCGGCGCGGGCCGAGCGTGTCGTGCGGATGCCGGGGCTTTATCTGCTGGGGTTCGGGCCGCGCACCGCGCAGGCCGTGCTGGACCTGAACGAAGCGCTTTACGAACCCGGGGAGGCGAGGGGCCATGAGTCTGACCCAAGCTGAGCCCTTGACGGACACCGCCCCGCGTGACCGCCGCAGCCTTGCGCGGCGCGCGCATTTCTGGCTGGCGGCGCTGCTGCTGGCGACCTGTGCCATCAGCCTGGAAACCGGCGCCTCGGGGGTGTCCCTGCTCTCCGCCCTCGCCGGTGACGAGGCGAGCGGGATCGGCGGCATCATCCTGTGGGAGGTGCGGCTGCCAAGGGTCGTGCTGGGCGTGCTGGTGGGCGCGGCCCTGGCCGTGTCCGGGGCGGTCATGCAGGGGCTGTTCCGCAACCCGCTGGCCGATCCCGGCATCGTCGGGGTGAGCGCTGGCGCCGGCCTGGGCGCGATCACCGCGATCGTGCTGGGCGGCCTGCTGCCGCCGGCGCTGCAAGGGCTGCTGGGCATGTACCTGGTGCCGGTTGCCGCCTTTCTGGGCGGCTGGGCCTCGGTCATGTTGCTTTATGCCGTGGCCACGCGGGGCGGGCGGACATCGGTGGCGACCATGCTGCTGGCCGGCATCGCCCTTGGCGCGCTGTCGGGCGCGGTGTCGGGGCTGCTGGTCTATGCCGCGGACGACCAGCAACTGAGGGACCTGACCTTCTGGGGGCTGGGATCGCTGGCGGGCGCGACCTGGGCCAAGGTGGTCACGGCGGCCCCGATCATCGTGCTGGCGGTCGGCGGCGCGGCCCTTCTGGGGCGCGGCCTGAACGGCCTTGCGCTTGGCGAGGCGACGGCCCTGCACCTTGGCCTGCATGTTCAGCGGGTGAAGAACCTGGCGATCCTCACCGTGGCCGCGGCCACCGGTGCCGCGGTGGCGGTTTCGGGCGGGATCGGCTTCGTCGGTATCGTGGTGCCGCACCTGCTGCGGCTGGCCACGGGGCCGGATCACGGGCCTTTGCTGATCAATTGCGCGCTGCTGGGGGCAAGCCTTCTGCTGGGCGCCGACATCATCAGCCGCCTCGTCATCGCCCCGGCGGAGTTGCCGATCGGGATCGTCACCGCCGTGCTGGGCGCGCCGGTCTTCCTGTGGATCCTGCTGCGCCAGCGCAGCGTGGTGGATCTGTGATGCTGCGGGCCGAGAACGTCACGGTGCGGCTGGGCCGCACGCCGATCCTGCACGGGGTGGATTTCCGCGCCCGGGCCGGCCAGCTGACCGCGATCGTGGGGCCAAACGGGTCGGGCAAGACCACGCTGCTGCGCGCGCTCACGGCCGAAATCACGGCGCAGGGCACGATCTTTCTTGACGATCTGGCTGTGGACACGGGCAACGCGGCGGCGCTGGCCGCGCGGCGGGGCGTTCTGCCCCAGGCCTCGCGCCTGGCCTTTCCCTTCACGGTGGCCGAGGTCGTCCGCATCGGCCATCGCGCCGGGCGCTTCGCCCATCAGCCGGATCTGCCCGCCCGGGCCCTGCACCGAGTCGGGCTGGGACACATGGCCGGCCGCTTCTACCAGGATCTGTCGGGCGGCGAGCAGCAGCGCGTGCAGCTGGCCCGCGTGCTGGCGCAGGTCTGGGCCCCCGAAACGGAGGACGGGCCGAACTGGCTGTTCCTGGACGAGCCGGTGTCGAGCCTCGACATCGGCCACCAGCTGGCGGTCATGCGGCTGGCCCATGAGTTCGCCCGGCAAGGTGGCGGCGTTCTGGCGGTGATGCACGACCTGAACCTCACGGCGATGTTCGCCGACAAGGTGGCGCTGATGCAGGCGGGCGGGATCGTCGCGCAGGGCCGCACCGAGGAGGTTCTGACCTCGCGCCTGCTGTCGCAGGTTTATGAATGCGCCTTGCGCATCAATACCCTGCCGGCGGGCAGGACGCCCTACATTCTGCCCCACTGCGCCGAGGTCGGGACCGGGGTCTTCTAGGGCCGGCCTGTGAGAACAGGGCGGCGGGAGGCCTCAGGTGGGGGCGTCGTCCGCCTGCCGCTCTGTCGCCATCCAGGCGCGTGCGCCCGCGAGCACGGCCTGGTAAACGGCCCGCCCGGCGGCCTCGCCGATGTCGGTGTGCAGGCCGGCGTAGCGCACCGGCCCGTCGAAGGCCGCGACAGCCAGGCAATCGGTGCCCGTGCCCGTGGCCCGGCCGGGGGGCAGCGGCATCGCCACGTCCATCACCGCCGCCGTCCGGGCCTGGACGGCGATGCTGGACACCTCCAGAAAGGCGGCCTCGGTCAGGTTGGCGTTGAGGCGCAGGGCCACGTTGATCGTGCCCCAGTCATGCCCGGAGCGGTCCACCCGGTGGCCCACGCGCTCGGCATTCGACAGGCCGACGGTTGCCACCGCGCGGGCCTCGGTCGCGCCGAGGGTGGCGGTGGCCCGGGTGAACCGGCCGATATCGCAGGAGGTCAGGAAAGCCACGGCGTCCTGCGCCCCGCGCGCCGCCAGGTCCCGGCGCAGCCAGGCCGTCGCGTCCAGTTCGCGCGGCAGGTCGGCGTTGCGCACCTCGCGCCAGAGGATGCGCCGGGCCGTCACCAGGCCGGGGCGATTGACGGCCCAGCTGAGCACGCGCATGTCATGGCCAAGCCCGAATTCCAGCCACGGACGGTCGAGATGCAGATCGCTCACCGGATCACCTCAAGCGGCTGATAGACCGGGCCCTGGTCGGTGTCGCGATACCAGGCGGTGATGTTGAAGACGCGCGCCAGCCGTTCGGGCGTGAGGACCGCGCCGGGGGCGCCGTCCGCCACCAGCCGGCCCTCGCCCAGCATGATGACGCGGGTGCAATGGCGGGCCGCCAGTCCGAGGTCGTGCAAAGACACCAGCGCGGATTTCCCCTGTTCGGCGAGCCGCGCGAAAGTCTGCATCGTCGCGATCTGGTGGGCCGGGTCTAGGCCCGCCGTGGGTTCGTCGGCCATGAGCAGCGGCGCATCCTGCGCCAGGGCCCGGGCGATAAGCACGCGCGCCTGTTCGCCGCCAGACAGGCGCGTCGCACTGCGGTGGCGCATGCCGTCCAGTTCCATCCAGGCGATTGCCTCGTCGGTGCGCGCCCGGTCCGCGGCGGAGGGGTGCCGCCGTGCCCCCTGATGGGGCATCCGGCCCAGCATCACCACCTCCGCCACGCTGACCGGCCAGGCGATCTCGCGCGATTGCGGCATCCAGGCGGCCTGTCGCGCGCGCTCGGCCTGCGCCAGCGCGGCCAGCGAACTGTGCCCCCGAAAGGCAAGCAGCCCGAGGGCCGCACGCATCAGCGTCGTCTTGCCCGCGCCGTTCGGCCCGATCAGGCCCACGAACTCGCCCTCGCCGATGGAAAACGAGACGTCGCGGAACACCTCGCGCCCGCGCAGGCTGACCGACAGGTCCGAGAGGGTGAGTAGGGTCATATCCGCTCCCTCCGGAGCTTGAGGATCAGGTGCAGGAAAAGCGGCGCGCCCACGAGCGCGGTGAGAACCCCGAGCTTGAGGTCGCGGGCGGGCAGGATCACCCGTACCGCGATATCCGCCGCAAGCACCATCGCCGCGCCCCCCAGGGCCGAGGCCCAGAGCAGCCGGGAAGGGCGCGCGCCCACCAGCGGGCGCAGGATATGCGGCACCACCAGCCCGACGAAGCCGATGGCGCCGGCGACCGCCGTGGCCGCGCCGACCACGCTGGCCGTGCCTGCCACCAGCATGATCCGCAGCCGGGTGAGGCTGATGCCCATGGCCTCGGCCGCGTCCTCGCCCAGGGTAAGCGCGTCCAACCCGCGGCCCAGCATCGCCAGGAGCCCCCAGCCCAGGACCATCAGCGGCAGCGCCAGCCATACGTGGGTCATCGAGCGGTCCGCCAGTGACCCCATCATCCAGAAGACGATCTCGCTGGCCGCGAAGGGATTGGGCGAGAGGTTGAGCACCAGCGAGGTCAGCGCCGCCGCCAGCGACGACACCGCGATCCCGGCCAGGATCAGGGTCAGCGAGGTCCCGCCCGGGCCGGCCAGCAGCATGACCAGCAGCACGCCCGCCAGCGCGCCGGCCAGGGCCATCAGCGGCAGGCCGAGCGCGAAGGCCGCCGAAAGGCCCGTCTGGATCGCCAGCACCGCGCCCAGAGCGGCCGAGCCGGACACGCCGATCAGCCCCGGCTCGGCCAGCGGGTTGCGCAGATATCCCTGCAGCGCCGCCCCGGCGAGGCCCAGGCTCGCCCCGATCATCACCGCGAGCAGCGCCCGCGGCAGGCGGATCTCGCGCATCACCAGCGCGAGCGGCCCGTCGCCGCCGGTGACAAGGGCCCGGAGGCTCTCCATGATGCCCAGGCCCGCCGGGCCCGTCAGCAGCGAGACCGCGAAGAGCACGAGAACGCCCGACCCGAGCAGGAGGAGAAGGCGGTTCATTCCGTCCCTCCTGTCAGACGGCGGCGGGTCTGAGCGAGTTCCTCGATCGCGCGCAGCACGAAGGGGGTGCCGCAGACCCAGTCGGCGTCACTCATCGCGGCGCGATCGCGGCCCTGGCGGAATGCCTGCACGACCGGGTGGCCGAGGATCTCTTCGGCACGTGATCCGCCGGGGTAGCGCTGCGAGGTGACGACCACATCTGGCGCGGTCATGGCCAGCACTTCCAGCGGCATCTTGGTGCCCGCGGTGTAGCCTGCCCGGGCGGCCGCATTCGCGAAGCCGGCGGTCGCCAGGATCTGCCCGGCCAGCGTCCGGTCGCCCGAGGTGTAGCCGTTGGCGTGGTAGATTACCGCCTCAGGGCGTGCACCCGCTTGCTGCCGGAGCCGGGCAAGGCGGGCGTCGAAATCTGCCAGCATCCGCCGCGCCGCCTCCTGCCGGTGCAGGACCTCGCCCATGCGCAGGATCAGCGCGCGCACGTCCGCAAGCGAGGTGGCGATGGGAAAAACCGCAACCTCGATGCCGAGGCGGTCGAGCATCGCCGTGGTCGCACGCGAGGTGTGGCGGCCCGCCAGGACGAGGTCGGGCGCCATCAGATAGATTTCCTCGGCCCGGCCGTGGTTGACCTTGTAGTCCTTCGCCTGCGCGACCATGGCGGAAACCCGCGGGTCGCGGGAGATCTGCGAGACTGAAAGAAGCTGCTCCTCGTCGGCCAGCATCATGGCGAGTTGATCGGTGCACAGGTTCGTCGAGACCACGCGCGCGGGGGCAGGGGCGGCCTCGGGTTGCGCCAGCGCGCCGGTGGCGGTGGCGCAGGTCGCCCAGAACAACGCCGCGCCCGCCCTCAGGACGCGCGCGGCGCGTGGGGTTATGCCCTCAAAACGCGGCACGCAGCCCCACGAAGGTGGACCGCCCCGGCGTGTTGAACCCGCCGGCGGTTTCGTAATCGGCGTCGAACAGGTTCTCGACGCGGACATAGGCCTCAACATCGTCGTGCAGGCTGCGGGTCAGGCCGGCGCCGACGAGCGTGTAGTCGTCTACCTTGTTGCCCGCCGGCGCGAAGTCCCCCGGGCGCACCCCGGCGACGTGCCGGATGTCGAGCGATCCTTGCAACTTCTGCGTGAAATCGGCCTCGAACCCCAGCACCGTGTCATGCTTGGGCGTAAGGGCCAGCTGCTGGCCCGCGTTGCGCGCCCGGGTGTAGGTATAGGCGCCGAAAATCCGCAGGTGGGCGTTGATGTCGTAGTCCCCGGACAGCTCCAGCCCTTCCGAGGTCGTGGTTCCCGGCACCTGCGCGTAGCATCCGGACCCGCTGCCGCAGGCGACCGCCGTCGTGTCGAACTGGATCAGATCGTCGATCTCGATGTGAAAGACCGTGGCCTCGATCTTGCCCGCGGCGAAGCGCCGCTCGACGCCCAGTTCGTAGCTTTCGCTTTCCTCGGGCTGCAGGGTCGGGTCGCCGAAGGCGCTGAAGCGTTCGAACAACGACGGCGCGCGGAACCCCGTGCCCGCCACGGCGCGGACCGCCCAGTCCTCGGCCGGACGCCAGACGCCGGCCACCCGGCCGGTCAGCTTGCCGCCGAAATCGCTGTCCTCGTCGTGGCGCAGCGCGATGGAGAGATCCAGGTCGTCGCTGGGCGAGATCTGCCATTCGGCATTGAAAGCGGTCGTGTCTTGGCTGCCGCGGGTGGCGCCGGCTGTGAAGGTTTCCTCGGTGTGGCTGACACCGAAGTTCAGGGTCGCGCGCGCGCCCAGTTCCGCGCTGCCGAGGTAGGACACCTCATGCCGGTCCCCGGTGAAGCGGGTGGTGAAGGCGCCAGGCGAAGTATCGCGCCGCTCGATGTCGAACACGCTGTAGGATAGCTCGTGCTCCACCGGCCCGGTGCCGAGTTTCGCGAAACCGCGCAGGCCGGTTTCCTCGGTGATGTTGGTGCCGGCCGGCAGAATGTTGCCGAAGCGATCGAGGTTGTCGATCTCGACCTCGCGGTCGCGATAGATGAGCGTGCCGCCAAGCGTCAGCGTGTCGCTGACCTCTCCCTCGCCGTAGAGCGTCAGCATCGTCTGATCGAAGCCGTCGCGTTCACCGTCACCGGCGCGGGCCGAGAACCCCTCCGATTCAATGCGCCCGTAGGTCAGGGCGACCTCGCCGCGTTCGCTGCGGTATCCGAGGTTGAGCGCACCCGAATAGGTCTCGTATCGGCCGGCCTCAGCGCGAGCGCTGCCGGAAAAGCCGTCCGCGCGTGGGCGCCATGTTTCGATATCGACCAGCCCGCCGACCGCTTCGGAGCCGTAAAGCGCCGATTGCGAGCCCTTGAGTACCTCGATGCGGCCCAGTCCGGCCCCGGTCAACCCGCCGAAGTCGAACTGGTTCTGCACGCCCGAGGGGTCGGCGACATCGATGCCGTTGATGCGCACGCCGACGTACCGCGCCGGCAACCCGCGCAATTGGAGCGTGGTTTGCGCGCCGAGCCCGCCGTTGTGCACGGCGTTCACGCCCGGCAGCCTGTCCAGCGCGTCGGTCAGCGTGGTGTCGGAGGTCGCGACTTCTGCGCCGTCGAGTTGCTCCACCGCGGCCCCGCTGCGCTCCGCCGGCAGGGGCGTCAGCCCGCCGGAAACGATAATGGTGCCCAGTTCGATCGTGTCCTGCGCCAAGGCCGCCGGGGCGGCCAGCGCGGTGCCGGCGAGGAGAATGGCCTGTGTGGATCGGATCATGTTTCTGTCCCTTCATCTGCCGCCCGGGGGCGGATCGGTCTTGTTGGCCGACGGGAAGGACAGGGTCCTTCCGCTGACGGTGCGTGAAACGTCACCACGAACGGAAGGCTCCGTTGCCCGTGGCGCGCCCCGCGCCCGGACAGGGTGATCACTCCGGCAGGTCTCCTGACTCGCGGGTCGTCGCTTGGCCGGGTCTTCCCACCGTGCCGTGCACGGCAGTGACAATGGTCCGGCTTCGCTCTCCGCTCACAGTTGCGGGGGCAGTCACGGATTTGGCGCCCGCAGGCAGGGCCGCACCGTGTTCCCTTTTCACCGAACGGCGCACCGTTCGGACCGAAGCGGGAGTTTGTTACCGCGGAATCGCCGTTTTGAAAAGACGGGAATTCATTTGGGCAGCCCGACAGCCTTAAGTAGCGTGTCGGGGTTCTTCGTCATGCCAACCTGCACACCCGGCCGGAAAAGGCCAGGCAACGCCCGCGACCAGCCCGCGCGCAGGGGGTGGGCCGTCATGGGGCGTCACAGCATCGCCTCGGGCGTGACATCCAGACGGCGCAGGGTGTCGCGGAGCCTTTCGAACCCGCGCTCGCGCAGCTGACGCACGCGTTCCTTGGAAATGCCGAAGCGGGGTGCCAGCGCTTCCAGCGTCGCCGGCGGATCGGCAAGCTGGGTGGCCAGGATGATCTCGCGTTCGCGATCGGGCAGGGCCTGCATCGCCGCGACGATGGTTTCGCGGAGTTTCGCGCGGTCAAGGTGGCCGCGCACCTCGGCCTCGACATCCGTCTCGTGGTCGGGCAGCAGGGCCATCCGGTCGGCGCCGTCTTCCTCCTGGGCCGGGGCGTTGAGAGAGCTGTCCCCGCCCGACAGTTGCATCCGCAAATCGGTCAGCTTCTTTGGCGCGACCCCCAACTCTGCCGCGATGCGCGCGTCTCGCGTGGTTTCCGGCTCCTGCGCGTCAGTGCCGATGGACTGCTCGACGCGGGACAGATTGAAAAAGGCGTTGCGGAAACTGGCGGTGTTGGGACGCCGCACGACGGAGAGGTTGGCGAGCTTGAAATCCTGGATCTCGGCGCGGACCCACCACACCGCGTAGGTGGAAAAGCGCACCCCCTGATCGGGATCGAAGCGGTCTGCCGCCTTGAGAAGCCCGATGTGTGCCTGTTGCGCCAGGTCGGGATCTGCGGCCCCCGTGCCCGCGCCGAACCTTTTGGCCATCGCGCCGGCAAGCGGCATGAAGGCTTCGACCAGCCGGTCGCGCGCGGTCTTGTCTCCGGCCTGCTGCCAAGCGCGAGCAAGGCGCAACTCTTCTTCCGGGGGCAGCATCTCGTGCCGGCCGCGGCGGGTGCGGCGCTTGTGCCAATTCCTGACGGGCTTGTTCATCGGCGCGTCCTTCTGATTTCGAATCGATATTATCTTCTTCGTGAAAGTCTTGTCAAAATGGTTTCGCTTCGCTACTAAAGGCGCATGTCTCAGACCGATGCCGCTACCGACCGCCTGGCCGAAATACTGGTACATTTGGGCCGGACCGCCTGTCGCGAGGATACGCAATCCGGGCTGACCGCGGCGCAGTGGACCTGCCTTCGCTTTTTCGCCCGCGCCAACCGGGCGACCTGCACGCCCTCGGCTTTCGCCAGCTTTCACGCCACGACGCGCGGCACGGCCTCGCAGATCGTCAAGGCGCTGGAACAGCGTGGCCTCGTCGGGCGGCGCAAATCCCCGGTGGACGGTCGCAGCGCCTGCTTCACCCTGACCGAGGCGGGACGTGCGGCGTTGGCGCGGGATCCGCTGGGGGATCTCATGGTGGCGCTGGACAGCCTCGTCCCGCAGGACCGCGAGAGGATGCTGTCGATGCTGTCGCGGGTAATGGAATCGCTGGCCGAGCGGCGTGGCGCGCGTACTTTCGGCACCTGTCGCGACTGCGCGCATTTTACCCCCTGCGGGCAGAGCGGGTACTGCGCCTGCATGGCCGCCGATCTCGCCGCGGGCGAGACCGACAAGCTCTGTATCGACTACAGCGCCGCCGCCCCGGCCCGCCGAGGGGACGGTATCCCACCGGCCGAGGGTTGATTCGGCGGGGCGGGGTCCTTGGATTCCGGAACCGATTGCGCGCAAGCGTGGCTTGTGCCGGCACCGGCTCCCCGCATAGGTTGCCGGCATCATCTGCCGGGATCTTCCCAGGCCGTATGTCATGTGATGATACCGGCAACTTCGAACTGACGGAGCCTGCATGCAGGTCGAGCCGACGTCCTTGCCCGGCGTGATGATCCTGACGCCTGTGCGTTTCGGGGACAGCCGGGGGTTTTTCAGCGAGAGCTGGAACCGTCGGCGCATGGCCGAGGCCGGGCTGGACCACGATTTCGTGCAGGACAACCACTCGCTGTCGCGGGAGGTGGGCACGGTACGCGGCCTGCATTTCCAGGCGCCGCCGCATGCGCAGGCCAAGCTGGTGCGCTGCGGGCGGGGGCGGCTGTTCGACGTGGCCGTGGACATCCGCCGCGGCAGCCCGACCTACGGGCACTGGACCGGGGTAGAGTTGAGCGCCGAGAACGGCCGGCAACTGCTCGTCCCCGAGGGGTTCCTGCACGGCTTCGTGACGCGCGCGCCGGACACCGAGATCCTTTACAAGTGCAGCGATTACTACGCGCCCGACTGCGAGGGCGCGGTGCGCTTCGACGACCCCGATATCGGGATCGACTGGGGCCTGGGCGCAACGGCGCCCGTCCTGTCGGACAAGGACGCCGCCGCGCCGGGCCTTGCCGGTTTTCATTCCCCGTTTCAATGGAGGGGCTGAGAAGATGAAACTGCTTGTCACCGGCGGGGCCGGCTTCATCGGGTCGGCGGTGGTGCGCCTGGCCGTGGCGCGCGGGCATTCGGTGGTCAACCTCGATGCGCTGACCTATGCCGCCTGCTTGGAGAACTTGGCGGAGGTGGCGGACAGTCCCCTTTACGCGTTCGAGCAGGCCGATATCCGGGACCGGGCCGCGCTGGACCGCGTCTTCGCGGCGCATGCCCCGGACGCGGTGATGCACCTGGCGGCCGAAAGCCACGTGGACCGTTCGATCGACGGGCCGGGCACCTTCGTGGAGACGAATGTCACCGGCACCTACAACCTGCTGGAGGCCGCGCGGGCCTACTGGACGGGGCGGGGGCGGCCGGGGGATTTCCGCCTTCTGCATATCTCGACCGACGAGGTCTATGGCAGCCTGGGCCGCGAGGGGCGGTTCACCGAGGCAACGCCCTATGACCCGCGCAGCCCCTATTCCGCTTCCAAGGCGGCCTCCGATCACCTGGCGCGGGCCTGGTATCACACCTACGGGTTGCCGGTGGTGCTGACCAATTGCTCGAACAACTACGGCCCCTACCAGTTTCCCGAGAAGCTGATCCCGGTCGTCATCCTCAACGCGCTGGCGGGGCGGCCGCTGCCGATCTACGGCGACGGGTCGAACGTGCGCGACTGGCTCTATGTCGAGGATCACGCCGAGGCGCTGCTTCTGGCCCTTGCGGCGGGCGTGCCGGGGCGCAGCTACAACATCGGCGGCGAGGCCGAGCGCAGTAACCTCGACCTCGTGCAGACGCTGTGTGCGATCCTCGATGCGATGCGCCCCAGGGTGTCCGGCAGCTATGCCGACCAGATCACTTTCGTCACCGACCGGCCCGGCCATGACGCGCGCTATGCCATCGACCCCGCCCGGGTGCGCGCAGAACTTGGCTGGCGCCCCTCCGTCACGGTGGAGGAGGGGCTTGAACGCACCGTCGCCTGGTACCTGGCCAACGAAGCCTGGTGGTCCGCCCTGCAGGGCCGCGACGGGGTGGGGCGGCGCCTGGGGGTGACGGCATGAGCCTGCTGGTCTTCGGGCGCAGCGGCCAGGTCGCGACGGAGCTGCGCCGCCGGGCCCCCGGGGCGCGGTTCCTGGGCCGGGACGCGGCGGATCTGGCCGATCCGCCGGCCTGCGCCGCGGCGATCCGCGAGGCCCGGCCGGCGGCGGTCATCAATGCCGCGGCCTACACCGCCGTGGACCGCGCGGAGAGCGAGGCGGGCCTTGCCGGCGTCATCAACGGCGCGGCCCCGGCGGCCATGGCGCGCGCCTGCGCCGATCTGGGCATTGCCTTCGTCCATATCTCGACCGACTACGTCTTCGATGGCGCGGGCGACGCGCCCTTCGCGCCCGATCACTCCCCGGCGCCGCTGGGGGCCTACGGGCGTTCGAAACTGGCCGGCGAGGTGGGGATCCGCGCCGCCGGCGGCCTGCATGCCGTCCTGCGCACCTCCTGGGTGTTCTCCGCCCGCGGGGCGAACTTCGTCACGACGATGCTGCGGTTGGGGGCCGAGCGGGGGGAGCTGACCGTGGTGGCCGACCAGGTGGGCGGGCCGACTCCGGCGGGCGCCGTTGCCGATGCCTGCCTGCAGCTGGCCGAGACGCTGCGCGCGGCGCCGGCGTTGTCGGGGACCTATCATTTCAGCGGCACCCCCGAGGTCAGCCGGGCAGACTTCGCGCGCGAGATCATGCGCCGGGCGGGGCTGGCCTGCCGGATCACGGAGATCCCAACCAGCGCCTGGCCCACGCCGGCGCGGCGGCCGCTCAATTCGCGGCTCGATTGCAGCACGCTTGACCTTGTCGGCCTGACGCGCCCCGATTGGCGTGCGGGCCTCGGTGATGTCTTGAAGGATCTGGAAGGACAGCGATGACACAGCGCAAGGGGATCATCCTCGCCGGCGGGTCGGGCACGCGGCTCTATCCGATCACCCTGGGGGTCTCGAAGCAGATCCTGCCGATCTACGACAAGCCGATGATCTACTACCCGCTGTCGGTGCTGATGCTGGCCGGCCTGCGCGAGATCGCCATCATCACCACGCCGCAGGATCGCGACCAGTTCCAGCGCCTGATGGGCGACGGCAGCCAGTGGGGGGTGAGCTTCACCTGGATCGAGCAGGCCAGGCCGGAAGGCCTGGCGCAGGCCTACCTGCTGGCCGAGGATTTCCTTGCCGGCCATCCCTCGCTGATGGTGCTGGGTGACAACATCTTCTACGGGCACGGCCTGCCGGAGCTGCTGCGCCGCGCCGGCGCGAAGACAGAGGGCGGCACGGTCTTCGGCTACCGCGTGGCCGATCCCGAACGTTACGGCGTGGTGGATTTCGACGCGGGCGGCGCGGCCCGCGGGATCATCGAGAAACCTGCACGGCCGCCATCGAACTACGCGGTCACGGGGCTTTACTGCCTTGACGGCACCGCCCCGGCCAGGGCCGCCCGGGTGACACCCTCGGCGCGGGGGGAGCTGGAGATCACGTCGCTTCTGGAGATGTACCTGGTCGAGGGCGCGCTGGCGGTCGAAACCATGGGCCGCGGCTATGCCTGGCTGGACACCGGCACCCATGAAAGCCTGCTGGACGCCGCCGATTTCGTGCGGACCCTGCAGCTGCGCCAGGGCCTGCAGATGGGCAGCCCCGACGAGATCGCCTTCCACAACGGCTGGATCGATGCCGCGGCCCTGCGCGCGCGGGCAGTCCAATTCGGCAGGAGCGAATACGGGGCCTACCTCGCCGCGCTCGCCGGCGACCCCTCGGGAGGCAAGCCGGGTCCGGCGCCTGCGTGACGCCGCCGCCGGGCGGTCGGCCCTGGGCGTTGTCTTGCTCAGCGCGCCGGCGTCGGGGCAGGGTGATCTGGCAAGTCGGCCCGGACTGGGGTAGGGAGGCGCCATGCAAACCAGCCGCCAAAACCCGCGAGCGTCGCAGCGCCGCCGCGATCTTGTCACCCGCGCCGTGCGGCTGCTTGCCTGGGCCGTCACCGTGATGATCCTCTGGCTGACGTTGGCCCCGGACGGGCCGTCCTTGCCCACTCGGATGGCCCATGTCGACAAGCTGTGGCATGCCTTGGCGTTCTTCGGCTGGGCGATGCTGATCGCGGCGGGTTGGCGCTGTCCGGCCTGGGTTGTTCTTGCGGGAGGATTGTGCCTGGGTGGCGCGATCGAGGTGATCCAGCCCCTGGCAGGGCGTGATGCCGAACTGGCGGATCTCGCTGCGGACCTTCTGGGCGCCGGCCTCGGCCTGTGGGCGGGGGCCAGGCTGCGCGGGGTCATTCGGTCCGCACCGGCGCGGCCCGTGGTAACGTGACGCGCAACCGGCAAGAGCGGACGATAAAGGAGTTCGGGGAGTCATGAAACGTCTCTTTGAAAAGGTGTGGACACGCCAACAGCCAGCGCCGGTGGCGCCGCCGGTGGAGTTCGCGCCGCCGCAGCCGGAGGCGCCGTTTCTCGCGATCGGCGACCTGCATGGCCGCGCCGATCTTCTGATGGCGCTGGATCGTCTGATCGAGGCGGAGTATCCCGACTGGTCGGTTGTGTTCCTGGGCGATTACGTCGACCGCGGGGATCAGAGCCGCGAGGTGCTGGAACTGCTGATGTCGGTTTCGGAGGGCGATTCACCGCCCGTGACCTGCCTGATGGGCAATCATGAACGCATGGTGCTGGATTTCCTGGATGATCCGGCGGCGTCAGGGCGACGCTGGCTGCGCAACGGGGGGCTGCAGACGCTGGCCAGTTTCGGCGTGGCCCCGCCGGCCGGTGGTCACGGTGACGGCACGGCCATGGCGGATGTGCGCGACCGTCTGGCCGAGGCCATGGGGGAAGCGGCGATCGCGTGGTTGCGGGGCCGCCCCCTTTCATGGCGCAGCGGAGATGTCTGGGCGGTGCATGCGGGCGCCGATCCCGCGGCGCCGATGGACAGCCAGGCGGGGCAGACCCTCCTGTGGGGGCACCCGCGGTTCCGCAACCAACCGCGCGCCGACGGTCAATGGGTGGTGCATGGTCACACGGTGGTTCCCCAACCGCAGGCGCAGGAGGGCCGGATCGCGGTGGATACCGGCGCCTACGCCACCGGCCGTTTGAGCGGGGCCGCGATCGCACCCGGCGGAGTGACCTTTTTTCATGCCGGCACGGAATGATCCTCTCAGGGCAAGCCGGTGGCCACGGTCAATCCGGTCGCACCGGCGCGGGCCGCCGGTGCCAAAGGCCTCAGCCACGGGGACCGGCGGGCCACACCGCGAAAACCCATGTTGGGATTTCCGAAATTTCCGCTATGCTCCGTCCGTGAGATTGGGTATTCGGCTGCAAGTTGTATTTGACCGTGCGTCCGGACCGGGATGAACTGATGAAAGAGATGCGGATTTCGAAAGACTCGTCGTATACGGAGCGCCCGCAAGCCGCGACCGACGACGACGAAATCGATCTCATGGAGCTTTTCCGCGCCATCTGGCGCGGCAAGTGGATCATCCTGCTGGCGGTCATGACGGGCGCGTTGCTGGGGGCCTATTATGCTTTTGGCGTGGCCGATCCGCAGTACCGCTCCGACGCGCAGTTGACACTGGAAATGCGCACCAAGCAGGTGGTCGACATCGAAAGCGTGATGTCAGGCGTTTCCACCGAGGACGCCGCGCTCAACACCGAGTTGGAAATCATCCTGTCGCGACGCCATCTGGGCGAACTCGTCGATCAACTGAACCTGATCGAGGACCCGGAATTCAACGAGGAGTTGCGCGATCCGTCCCTGATCTCGCAGGCGAAAGCGGCTGTCGGGGGGCTTCTGGGCGAGGCGGCGGAGCCGACCGAGACCGCCGAGAAATCGCCGCGTGACAGGACCATAGACACATTGCGGGATGCGCTGTCGGCCTCGGTCAAGCGCGATACCTACGTCTTCACCATCGCCGCGACCACGGGCGACCCAGAGAAATCGGCCCGTATCGTCAATACCCTCAGCGATATCTACATCGATGAACAGATCGCGGTGAAATTCCAGGCCACCGAGCAGGCCGTGGAGTGGCTGTCCAGCCGGGTCACGGAGCTCGAACAGGAACTGCGCGAGAAGGAGGACGCGCTCAAGACCGCGCGATCGGAAACCGACCTGATCAGCACCGAGGCGCTTGAGGGGCTCAACCTGCAGGCCAAGGATCTGCGGGATCGCCTCGAGGAGATGCGCGCCCGGGCCGAAGCGGCGCAGGCAGAGCTCGCGGCCCTGCGCGACCTGCAGGAGTCAGGGGATCGCGCCGCGGCGGTCAAGGCGACGGACGATCCGGCGCTGCAACGCCTGTTGGCATCGATTCGCGAGGGGGACCCGGAGGCGGCGGATCTGTTCGACCAGCGGCTTGACACGCTCGTGTCGCGGGCCACCGTCGAGCAGGACCGCCTGAGCAGCCAGGCGCGCGCGCTGCAGCAGTCCTACGACAAGATGCAGAGCCGCATCGAGGAGCAGTCCTCCGACCTGGTGCGCATCCAGCAGTTGGAGCGCGAAGTCGAATCGACCCGCACCTTGTTCGAGACCTTCCTGACACGCCTGAAGGAGACGACCGTCCAGCGCGGCCTGCAGCAGGCCGACAGCCGGGTGCTCTCCGATGCCATCCCCGGCGAGCAGGTCGCGCCGCGCACCGCCCTGATCGTGGCTCTGTCGATGGTCCTGGGGGGCATGGCCGGTGTTGGCGTGGTGCTGGGCCAGCAGTTTCTGCACAACACCTTCCGCACGCCCGAGGATCTTGAGGCGGACACCCATGTGCAGGTCCTGGGACAGATCCCCGAAATGCCGATCAAGGCGCGCGCCGACCTGATCGGATATCTGAAGGACAAGCCCACCTCGGCCGCGGCGGAGGCGATCCGGAACCTGCGCACCTCCGTGTTGCTGTCGGATATCGACACGCCGCCCAAGGTGATCATGTTCACCTCATCCATACCCGGAGAGGGCAAGACCACCCAGACGATCGGACTGACGCAGAACCTGGCCGGGCTGGGCAAGAAGGTCCTTCTGATCGAAGGGGACATTCGGCGGCGCACCTTCTCGCAATACTTCGACAAGGAACCGAAGGGCGGGGTCCTCACGGCCCTGTCGGAGGAGGCGGAACTGCACGAGACCGTATTCTTCGACGAGCGGCTTGGCGCGGATGTGTTGATGGGGGAGAAATCCCAGGTGAACGCGGCCGACATCTTCTCGTCCGAGCGCTTTCGCGATTTTCTGGACCGCGCGCGGGAGGCCTATGATTTCGTCATCATCGATACGCCGCCCGTGCTGGTGGTGCCCGATGCCCGCGTGATCGGCCAGCACACCGACGCGATCGTCTTTTCCGTGGCCTGGAACAAGACCCATCGCGGACAGGTTGCCGCGGCGCTGCGGGAGTTCGACTCGGTCAACCTGAAGGTGACGGGACTCAGCCTGTCGCGCATCGACCCCAAGGGCATGCGCAAGTATGGCTACGGGGGCAAATACGGCGCCTACGCGGCATACGGGCAGGGATATTACGAAGCGGGGTAACAGGGCTGGACCGCGCCATTTTTTCCTGAAATCCGGTTCCAATTTCAAACACAGCGTGTATGCTGCCTCCGTGATTCAGAGGGGTTCATGACCATGAAGAGATTTGCAGTATCAGCTTTCGCGATCTGTGCAGGCATCGCGACGTCGCTTCCCGCGGTTGCGCAGCAGGGCGCCGCCCCCCTCCCCGGGGAAACGGCCATGGAAATGGCGGTGCGCGTCAATGCCTGCGATGACGCAGGGATCGTCGGGGCGCAGTTCATCGAGGGCGGAAACACGCTGGAGGTGCAATGCGGCAGTGGCGTGAGCGGCATGGAAGGTGGCCTCGGAGCGACCGGGGCCGCGGCGGCCGCAGGGCTTGTGCTTGTCGCCGTCGCCCTGGGCGGTGACAGTTCCTCCGGCACGACCGGCACGACGGGGACGGGGAACGCGGCTGACTAAGTAAGGCCTGCAGACGGTCCGCTGGGCAGAGAAACGGGAACGGGCGGCGCCGCATTGCGGGGCCGCCCGTTTCGTTCGTGCCGCCGGATGTTCGAGGGCGGCACCACAGCGCCGCCCCGTGCCGTCAATCGACGGCCGCGCTGGTCGCGGTGTTGACCAGCGCCGGCAGGAACTGCCGCAGCGCCCGGCCCCACTTGGTGATCGGCTGCTCCTCGACGAAGACGATGTCGTTGGGCCGCATCTGCATCTTCGTCGCGAGCGTCATGTTGACGGTATTGCCGGCATCGAGATGCCAGGCCGTCACGGCGCCGAAGGCGGCGGGATCGGCGGACGGCCGCAGGACGTAGATGTTCGAGGCATCGCCGGTCTCCGTCGGGAAGCCCCCGTTGCCGTAAAGCACGTCGGCCAGCGTCGCCTGCTGCTCGTAGGGCAGGGCGACGCGGTTTTGCTGATCCACCTCGCCGGCCAGGTAGATATAGTCGCGCACCTCCGCGCCGAGGTCGCTCCGGGCCTGGAAGTTCTCCCGCCGCTCCTGCAGAAGGCCGCGGCGTAGCGCGATCTCGCTCGACAGCATCTCGATGGTGTCCTTGCGGGCCTGGTTGCGCAGGCGGATCACATCGATTTCCTTCTGGTAGAACTCGAAGGCGCGGTCGAGGTCATAGGTGGTGTCCACGAAGACCGCGTCCCCGTCCTGAAGGCGCAGATCCTTAAGCTCCGGGCGGTCGAGGTACGCCTCGAAGGGAATCTGGTAGAGCGTGCCGTCGCGGTAGATCCGGATCGAGGCGTATTGCTCGTCCTTGATCATCGTGCCGCCGGTGGCCGCCAGCGCCTCGTCCAGCGTCAGCGGGGTGAGGGTGATGGGCACGCGCGTGGCAGTGCGTACGGCGCCACCGATTGTGACCTGTTGCGAATTGAACTCTGTGACCTCCAGCGAGAAGGCGGGATCCACCTGCTGATCGAGAAGGAACTTGAAGATCCGGTCCTGGGCCTCCTGCAGGGTCAGCCCCGCGATCTCGACCCGGCCGATATCGGGGATCGAGATGGCGCCGTCGTCCGAGACGGTATAGCCTTGCCGCTGCGTCTGTGCTGCCAGCAGGCCGGAGAGTTCCTCGACGCTGCTGCCGGTCGTCTTGGTTGCCAGCAGGACCACGTCGCCGACGCCGATCTGGTAGGGCTGCGGCTCGGTCTCGGGCGGCAGCCGCATGACCATGCGCGCCGGCGCCTCGTCCGGCACGGGCGGCGCATCGGGCAGGGCGCCCAGCCCGGGCCCCTGGCGGCCCGAGGCCGCGCTGTAGAATTCCCGCGGCAGGTTGCGCGGGCTGTAGGGGCTGCGGTTCGCCATGAGGACGGTTTCGGGCGTCAGCTTGATCTCGCGCACATCGACGTTCGCGCCGGCGGCGCGGCTCACGTCCGGGCTGGTGTAGAGAACGCCGCAAGCCGATGGCAGCATCAGCGCGGCGCTCAGGGCCAGCCCCATTGCGGTCCGGCCCAGAAGTGTGGCCTTGCTTGTCGTCATCCCGTCCCCTCCAGAAATGGCTTTCACGTCGTTAGCGCGCCACGCGCGCGGTTTCCAAGAATTCTATCACCGGGCTGACCCATTGGCGCGATTTCACCACCGTGCCGGAGGAATCCAGCCAATAGATGTTGGTGAAACGCCGCCGCGGGGAGATGCAGGTTTCCTCGATCCTGCGGAGCACGCGCGCCCCCGCCTCGGCGCCGGAGGGTCGGCGGGCGCTGCCCGTGCGCCGGCATTGGAAGCTGCGGAACACGGTCTGGTTCTCGCCGTCGAGGTAGGCGCGGATATGCGGATAATACCCGTCCGGCGTGTCGCCGCGGAGCATCGCCAGCCTGTGCGAGACATCGGCCGACATCAGATCGTCGCCCAGCCCGCGCGTCTGCGTAAGCACGCCGTCCTCGAAGGTCAGGGTGATCCCGTCCAGCGTCTGCCAGACGGTCACGTTCTCGCGGCGCGCGACGGGGGCCAGCGTGGCCCGGGCCCCCCGTTGGGGCAGGACCACGCGCAGCCGCTCGGGCCCGACGGGCCGGGGGGCGACTTGCGAGACTTCGTCGTAGACACCCAGTGTGTCCTTCACCCGGTCGCAGCCGGCAAGCGCCAGAAGCATCATCGCCGCGGCCGCGGCCAGCCGAGCGGTGCCGAACGAGCTAGGGGTCATCGCCAGAACCTTCCCCAGCCCTCTTGCAGGGCCGGTTTCTGCAGCGGCCGCACCCGCTGGTACAGGCGGTCGCGGACGCGCAACCGGGCGCCGCCGTCGCGGGTGAGCGGCCGGATCGTGGTGGCATAGCCGGTCTTGGTGGGCTCGCCCGTCAGCCAGGAAATCGGCACGGTGATGCGCAGCCCCTTGTCGAAGGACCCCTCTCCGAAGGTGGAGAAGGGCACATCGGTCAGGGTGGCGAAGGCGCCGATCTTCCAGCCGTTGGCGAACTCGCGGTCGAGCGAGAAGGTCGCGCCCCAGTCGCCGGCCAGGTAGCGCCCCGCGTCGATCTGGGCGTGAAACCCGTTGCCCATGTCCCAGTAGGCCGAGACGTGTCCGGTGGCCACCTCGTAGCCGCGGAACCCAAAGAGCTGGTCGAAATCGCGCTGCTTGACGTAATTGGCCTCGACCCCGAGGGCGAAGGGGCTGTCCACCGGTTTCCACAGAAGTTCCGAGGAGATGCCCCCGAACATCTGTTCCAGGTAGCCCACCGTCACCCGCCCGTAGAGATCGCGGCCGGGCTTGAAGTAATACGCCCCGGTCAGATGCGTGATCGCCGGGTCACCTTCCTTGTCGTAGCGCGTGAAGTCGCTGCGCACACGCGGCAGGACCGAGTTGGACTGCCGCGTCGCGTCGTCGAGGTTGCCGACGACCTTCTTGCGCAGGCTGCCCGAGAATTCCAGGCCCGGGGACGGTTGGAAACTGGCGTCAAGCTGCGCCCCGAAATCGGCCCGAACGGGGTTGTCGGGATCGAAAAGGCTGGGGCTGAGATAGGGCTTGAGTTTCCAGTCGAAGCGCGGATAGCGCGCGGGCGTCGGCTGCGCCGGGCCCGGGGCCGAAGTAATGCGCGTGCGCGCGAAGCTCTCCCAGCTGCCGTCGAAGGCATGCGCGAGGGTCTCCATGTCCTCGCGGCGGATGCGCAGCTGCGTGACTGGCACGCCCTCGGCCATCGAGACGATGACGAACTGGTCCACGCGCCCCGGCATCCGGCGTGTGAGCACCCGCGCCGTGCGCCCCACGGCCTGTGCCTCCTGCGGGTAGGTGGTGTTCTCGATCTCCACCCGCACGCTGTCCTGCGCGAGCGTAAAGCCGTGCAGGCGCACCCCCTGCGCGGCAAGGGCCTCCTCCAGGCCCGCGCGCAGGCCGTTTTTTTCCTCCACGGCCGCCGGCCACGACAGCGGCGCCGACGCAGGCGCCGGCCGGGCCAGCACCGGTGGCGGCGCCGGCTCGCGGCCCGCGTGATGGGGCGGCGACTTGGGGTTGAGGGCGGCGGTGAACTGCAGGCCGAATTCGCTACCGTAAAGGTAGTTGGCCGACAGGGCCATCCCCGGAGCGATCCGGTAGGTGGCCCCGAAGTTCAACCGCGACGCGCGTTCGAAGGCGGCGGGCGTTTCCCGGGGGTAGGCATCGGGGGAATATTCGGCAGAAAGCGACAAGCGGTCGGTGGCCTGCCATTCAACCCCGCCGAACAACGCCGCATCGCCCTGGAACCATTGGCCGGTTTCCACATCGCCGCCCTGACCGACGTCGCGTTGCGGCCGGGTCTCGAAGCTGTCGTCGATAATCCCCAAGGGGTTGGTGAAGCCCCCCACGCCGGCCAGCCGGCCCCATCCCAGCCCGGCGGTGAAGCGCAGGCGGGACCCCACCGTCTTGGTGGCAACCAGGTACTCCGAGGCATAGACACCTGTGCCGAGGAAATCGTTCAACCCCACGGCCACGGCCGGCCAAGACCCCGCCTCATCGACAAGCCGGTAATGCAACGAGAAGCTGCGGTCGTAGAGCGTCGCCTGCCCCCCGCCGGTCGCGTTGTCCAGCACCGAATAGCGGAAACTGCCCGACAGGCGCGGCGTGATCTGGAAGGTCAACGTGTTTCGCGTCTGCCCGGCGAAACTGCTGGTGGTGAAGGCTAGCTCGCCGTCCGGCCGGCTGGTGGCCACCGGCATCTCGATCAGCCCGGGATAGCCGTAGCTGTTGTAGCCCGTCTCGATCTCCGACTGGGCCACGGTCGAGGCGGGGAGGGCGGCGCAGAGGATCCCCGCAACACTTGACCGACATGGTATGCGCCCAGTTCCCCTCATGCCCGTCGTTTAACGAGATTGCGCGGCGCGCGCCTAGCCGAGGGCGCGCGCCGCGGGGATTTCGACCGACCCTGTTGTGTTTTGGTCACGCGCGGCGCCGCACCACCGGCGGCAGGGGCCGAGGGGCACGGAAAAGCGCCAACGGGCCGGTACCGGCCCGGCGCTGCGCCGAGCGCCTGGACCCGAACCGGGATCATGCCTGCCTGACCCAAACCCTGCCCCGCAATGTCTGCCCCGCGGACGCCAATCCGCCCGGCGCGCGCCCGCGCGCCGGAGCACTGCGGCGATCTTGCCCGAATCTCTTCTGGGCACAACCGCAAGATGAAGCGGATCGGGCCGGTGCCGGGCGTGGGCGGCGACGCGCGACCCTCACGCCTGGCGTACAACGCGGTCGGGATCGAGCGATACCCGCGTCTTGCCCCCCAGCAGGTCGAGCAGGAGGTGGATCCGCCGCTCCGAATCGATCTTTTCGATGGTGGAGACGAAATCGGCAAAGGGCCCGCGCGTCACGCGCACCCGGTCCCCTTCCACGAAATCCTGATCGGGCTGCAAGACCCCCGCTGCGTCGCAGCGCTGCATGAGCGCGGCCACGAGTTCATTGGGCACGAGGGCGGGGCCCGCCTGCCCGAAGCCCACGAGCTGCGACACCCCCGGCGTCGACCGGATCCGGCGCCAGTCCGGCCGGGCCCGGCCGGGGCTGACGAAGACATAACCGGCAAAGACCGGCCGCCGTTCGGCCCGCAGGCACCCGCGCACCCGGCGCTCGACCATGTGTTGCGGCATGAAGGTCTCCAGGCCCATGCGCGCCAGGTGCCGGCAGGCGATGTGATTCTGGTTGGGCCGGCACAAGAGCAGGTGCCAGCTGCCGGTTGTGACATGGTCAGGTCCCCGTGACTGCATCGCAACGCCCTCCTGCGCTCAGGTGTGACCAAAGAATCGCGGCCGCCGCAAGAACAATTTTGGCGCGTGTCGCGTATTTTGGAGTCGCGTTTTGCACGCGCCACGGATTTGCGGTAAGAGTTTTTCCATGATGGCTGCGGCCGGAAAAAGAGTCTGCTTTTTCAATGTCGTGGACGGGTCGGCCGTGACAACTCGCCATGCGGCAGCCTGCGCGGGCGCCATTTGGCCCGCCCCGGGGATCGCCGCCTGGACAGTGGGCCGGGGCGGCCGGCACGGCCGGCGCCCGCGATGGTTCCTGCGTCTTGGCAATGGATCTGTCGGGCGAGACTCTGATAACCCTTTCCAATTTCGACCAGTGGCGACTGACAGTGGAGACCGCGCTGGAACCCGCGCGGATTCGGCCGCTCCGCAGGATCGACACGTTCACCACGCAGATCGCCTGCGAACTGGCGACAAGCGGTTCCGGCGTCGCCGTCGTCGATCTTCTGACCGTCCTGGAAAACGTGTCCAAGGGCTTGGAGTGGCGGCCCTTCGAACCCGAAGTCGATTTCGATATCGCTTTGGTCCGACCCGCGTCGCGATACCGCTCGCGCCTGTCGAACCACCTTGTCAAGCGGCTTCGGGTCGCGGCCCGTGACACCGAAGCGGAGCTGCTCGCGGCATACGCCAGCCAGCAAACGGGGTGAGGCCTGTTGTCCGGCGTCCGCGTTCACCGGGGCGGGTCAGGTGGTTTTCGGGCCGCCGTGGCCGCTTTTGCTGCTACCCGGTCGCGCGCGTCGCAGGACGGGGCGAAAATGATGGCTTGTCGTGGGGCGGCATCCTGCCGGTTAGCCGGCCCGGCGAGATGGACAGCGGTTTCCCGCGTATTCGGCGTCGAGACGGTGCCCCGCCCAATCTGGGGTCCAATGGCGCGGGCGGGGAAATGCGTGAGTGGCGAGTTTCGGGTCCCGGTCCTCGCGAGGATCGCTTTGATGCCGTCTCGCCGCCGGGGATGCCTCGGCCGGCGATTGTCAAAATAATTTCGATTCGCTATCAATAACCCATGATTCTCGAGCCAAACAGACCGGACCGCATTGCAGGCCTGCGCGTCCCGGTCGGGGTGATCGGCGGTCCGGGTGCCGCCGAACGCGCGCATGTCCCGGTCACGCTGTCCGGACTAGCCTCTGCGTTCGGAACCTGCCGCGTCGGCCGTCATTTTGGGACGTCAGGACATGCGGCGTACCGCGCTGGCATGGCGTCGGAGTTGGTCGCCGACGAGATCGACAGGCTCTGCGCGAGCTACACACCGACCTTTGGAAATCGCAGCCAGGGAGAGCGAGATGGCGCAAGCTGATACCCCCGATGCCCCCCGCATGATCGCCATCAGCAGCGGCAAGGGCGGCGTGGGCAAATCCACGGTCACCGCGAATATCGCGGTGGCCATGGCCGATGCCGGACTGTCCGTCGGCGTGGTGGATGCCGATATTTACGGGCCATCGATCCCCCGCATGCTGGGCATCGCGGCCGAGAAGCCCGCCATGTCGCCTGACCAAAAGGTCATCCCGGCCGAGGCGCATGGGGTCAAGGTCATCTCGATGGCGATGCTGACCGATGACGACGCCCCCGCCATCCTGCGGGGACCAATGGTCACCAAGTACCTGCAGATGTTCGTTCGGCAAGTGGACTGGGGCGCGCTGGACGTGCTGCTTCTGGATTTGCCGCCGGGAACGGGGGACATCCAGCTGACCCTGGCGCAGGCATTTCCGCTGTCGGGCGCCGTGGTGGTCAGCACGCCCCAGGACGTGAGCCTGAAGATCGCACAGCGTGGCCTTCGCATGATGGAGCAGGTCAGCGTCCCCGTCCTCGGCGTGATCGAGAACATGAGCGGTTTCACCTGCCCCTCTTGCGGCACCGTCACCCATATCTTCCACCAGGGCGGCGGCGAGGCCATCGCGCGGGACCTGGGCGTGGACTTTCTCGGGAAGGTGCCGCTCGACCCGACGGTCGTCGATTGTGGTGATGAGGGGCAGCCGCTCGTGCGCGCGGCATCCGACAGCCCAGCCGCGGTGGCGTATCGCCAAATCGCGGCCACGCTGGGAGGCAAAGGGCGGGACACGGGCGGCATCGCGACGCCCTTCGCCTGGACGCTCAAGGACGGGTCGGGCAAACCCGACCCGGCTCAGGCGGCCTCCGGCGGGCCGGCCGACCGGCTTGCCGCGCTCGACCACGCGGACGGCGCACTCATCCTGCGCTGGTCAGACGGCACCGAGCAGCACCTTGCCGACCGCGATCTGCGCCTCGCCTGCCAATGCGCGCAATGCCGCGAGGAGATGAGCGGTGCGCGGCTGCTCGACCCCGACAGCGTCCCGCTCGATCTGGAGCTGACGCGGGTCTGGAGCGTTGGAAACTACGCGCTCGGCATGGCCTTCAGCGACGGGCACGACACCGGGATCTATACCTTCAAGGCACTGCGCGGGATGGCCGGGACGGAGCTCGAGGATGTCTGAGCCAGCCACGCGCCGACGCATCCGCGCCCAGCCCTCGGCCGGCGATCCGAACGCGATGGCCTTCATCCTCGACGCGCCCGTCCAGGCGGGCCGGTCGGGCTGGCTGGAGCCGACCGATCGGGCACCGCTGGCGCGGGCGCTGTTCGCCTTGGGCGGGCTGACGCGGGCCGAGGTTCGTGACGCGACCATCTGGATAAAGAAAGCCAGCGACGCGGATTGGGCAGCGCTGAAGCCGGCCATCGCCGCCGCGATCCGGGATGTTCTCGAGGAAACCGAGCTTCCGCTTGGGGAAGAGAACACGCCCGACACCCCCGATACCGATCCTGACGCCGCGCTCCTGAGGGAGGTCGAGGCCCTGCTCGACGGCCGCGTCAACCCCGCGGTCGCGGCGCACGGCGGTCATATTGCGGTAGAGCGGGTCGAGGATGGCGCGGTCCATCTGCGGATGTCCGGCGGCTGCCAGGGCTGCGCGGCCTCCGCGGCCACGCTGCGGCAGGGCGTCGAGCGGATGCTGCGCGCGGCGTTGCCGGATATCACCGAGATCGTCGACGTCACCGATCACGCGGCCGGCACCAATCCCTACTACGCGCGCCCGGGTGATGGCGCGCCGTCCGCCCTCGATCGGCCCGTCCCGGAGGGTGTGATCGGTCTGGAGGAGGGACATGTTACCGTGGACCCCGACTACCTCGCACCGCGCCTGGGGCTGACACCGGAGACGCTGCGCGAAGGTCTGCACAACGGCGATGTCGTCGCCACGACCGAAACCGGACAGGCGGCGGATGCCGGCAAGACCCGGGTCATCATGCGCAGCGGACAACGCGCCTGGGCCGCCGAAATCGATGCCGCCGGTGCGGCCCGCGAAATCCCGCCGCCCCGGGAGATCACCTCGGCCGCCGGCAAGGCGCAGGACCTGCCGCAGCGCGTTCGCGCGCATCTGGAAGCTCTCGCGCCGGAGCAGACGCCGATCACCTACGGCGCCTTGGCGCGCGCACTCGGACTGTGGATGCCGGGCTCGGTCGGAAAGGTCACCGCGGCGCTTGAGACGACGATGCGCGAAGACGCCGCTGCGGGCCGGCCCTTCATCGCTGCGCGCGTGGTGAGCCGCGGGCGCAGCAGCTTGCCCGGAAAAGGGTTCTTTGAGCTTGCCCGCGCGCTCGCGCGCGGGCCTCGGGAGGGAGAGAGCGAGCCGGAGTTCTTCGCGCGCGAGCAGCGTCGCAGCAGAGACGCGACCAGAGAGTGATAGCAGTGCAGGGGGCACCGTCCGGGAACTTGCACGAGGGCGGATCAGGGTCAGGGCCATTCCGATCTTTCGTACGGCGAGCGCAGCAAACCCGGCCGCAGGGGCGCGCCATATCCGGCAATGTCACAGCCGATGGATGAATTGCGATTTGGTCCGGCCGTATGGCACGCCGTCCACGTGGGCGAGACCGGGGATGACACTGAGTTCATTTCCCTCGTCGCGGCGGGGGCGGCCCTGGTTGCGACCGGCACGGCGCTCGCGGCGACGTCGCTCCTGATCGGGCTCGTGATCCCGTTGGGCGCGGTGACGCTTGTGGCCTTCGCGCTGGTGCGCATGGTGCAGCGGCAGAAGGGACAACACGTGGGCTGCAAACCTCGGCGGTTAGATGCTTTCCTGAAAGCTGCGATAGCTGACCTTCGCTGCGCGGCCCGCAAAATGGTCGTCAGCGGGATAAAATCCTTCGTCCGGAGGAACCCTTGGCCTCCATGAGACGCAGCGTCCATCCAGCCGAAGAAGGATTTCCGGGGCTCTTTTCGCCAAGCGCGATGCAATGGCGAATGCAACCTCCGCCCGCGCGACCTGCGCAAGGCGCGCCCTCTGACCGCCTCGCGCCCATCACGTTTTGCCCGGGTCAGAACCGCATTTCGTAGCCCACCCGCGCGCCGACCGCCAGGTCATCGGTCCAGGGCGACTGCGACACCGAAACGCGCCCGCTCACCGCCCGGCCCGCGCCGAGCGCGTGGCTGTAGCCGGCGCTGACATGGCCGCGCGTGCGGTTTTCCAGATCGGGGCCATTCACCGAGAAATCCGTGAACCCCGGGATCGCGCTGGTCCCCGTCACCGGGTCGGTATCGCGGTCCAGATCATGGCTGATCCCCGCGCCAATCTCCAGCGTGCCCCGCGCGGTGACGTCCAGACGGGCATCGGCCCCCAGCGTCAGGGTCAGCGCCTCGTCCTCGTGGGGGTCATAGGTCAGCGGAAAGGCGATCGCGTCCGTCTCGGCAAAGCCGTCGCGCTCCACCCGTGATCCAGTCAGCCGGGCGAAGGGCGTCACGACCCCGCGCGGGACGGCATAACCATAGCCGATCTCGGCGCTCACGCCGGTGGTGGTCAGGCTGGTCGCGCCCTCGCCACGCTCGGTGTCGGGCAGGATGTCGCGCCGGGTGACGTCGAAATCCCCGCCGCCGCGCACCGCCGCGACCCGCCAGGTCAGCCCCGTGCCGTCCGGCGCCGCGCGATACCGCAGCGACGCGCCGCCCGCGACATGCGTGCCGTCGAGCGAGACAACGGAGCGGCTGTCGCTCTCGTCCATGATCTCGACAAAACCGCCGAGGGCCAGGGCCGGCGTCAGCCCGACCGCCGCGGTCACCTGCACCCCGCCGCTGGTGGCGATGTCATCGGTATGGGCCAGCCGCCCGCCGACCCGCACCGCCACGGGTGTCTGCGGGGCCGCCTCGCCGCGCGTGGAGACGCGCGCCCCATCCCCGCCGCCGGGCGCACGCAGCGCCACCTCGCGGCCCAGTTGGTAGACGGTATTCTGCCCGTAATGCGCCGCCGTGGCCGCAAGCGCCTGCGCGCTCTGCTGCGCTGCGACCCCGGTGTTGACTTGGTCCAGCATGGTGCCCGCGCGCCAGATGAAGGCGCGGAACTGACCGGCGTCGTTTTGGGTCTCTCCCACGACGATGCTGCCATCGGCGTTCACGTCACGGGCAACGCTGACCCCGCTGTTATCCGCCCTCAGGGTTCCGAGGTCCTGCATGGTGCCGGTGCCGGCGTCCCAGCGAAACGCGTGGGAACTGCTATCGTCCGTCTCGGCCCTTCCCACCACGATTCGGCCATCGGCGTTCACGCCATAGGCAAAACTGGTCCCGTTGTTGTCCGCCCTCAGGGTTCCGAGGTCGCACATCTCTTCCGGCGCGGATGGGCAGGCTTGGGCCACCGCCGCACCGGGCAAGAGGGCGGCGAGGCCCGCCTGCGGGGCGGCCGCCGAAATGCCGGGCATGGGCCGGAAAGGCTTTGCGATGGGCCGCACGCGTTTGTGCGCCGCGGCAGCCCGGGCGAACCGGCGGTCAGGGCGTCATCGGGCGGACCGCGGCGCCGGCACGGCCGGACGCGGTGTCAAGGCGGCGATTGTCGCCGGGGGCCGGGGTGCCCGATACCGCCTGCCGGGGTGCGCGCGGCCGGCTATGACGGCCTGGTCGCGGTGTGGCGTGGCCGCACGGGCGCTGCGCAAAACCCGTCTGCGTTGTGCGTGCCGCTTTCGTTCCCGTCTTTCCCGGTGTATCGCACCACTAGGGTTTTCCGAATGAACTGGATTCGAGTATTCGCATGATCGACAGGTTTCTGGACGGGCTTCTCACCCTCGACAGGCGCCGGAAGCGGCGCATTCAGGTGGCGGTCGATATCGTGCTGATCTGCCTGGCCTTCGCCCTTGCCATGGCGCTGCGCCTTGACGCGCTGACCTTTGCCGGCCGCCCGGCCGCCTGGATCGGCGTCGCCGTGACGCTGCCGGTCACCCTGGCCGTCTTCGTCCGGCTGGGCCTCTACCGGGCGGTGATCCGTTACATCACCACGCGGATGGTCAAGACGATTCTCGCCGGCGTTCTGGTCTCGGCCGTCACGCTGGCCGCCGCGGCCGCGCTGCTGGACCTTCCCGTGCCGCGCTCGGTGCCGGGCATCTACGGGCTGGTGCTGATGGTCCTGGTGGGCGGCAGCCGGTTTGCCATGCGTGATCTGGTGCTGCACCGCAAGGCGCGCTTCAAGCAGCCGGTGGTGATCTACGGCGCCGGGGAATCGGGGCGGCAATTGCTCACGGCCCTGCGGCAGGGCCCGGACTACGAGGTGGTGGCCTTTCTCGACGACGCCCCGGCGCTCATCGGCACCGACGTGGGCGGGCTGCGCGTGCAGGATCCCGACCGGCTGGGAGAGCTCATCGCCGCCCACGGGGTGGAGGCCGTGCTGCTGGCCCTGCCCAGCGTGTCGCGTGACCGCCGGCGGGCCATCGTCGAGGCGCTGGAGGCCCACCCGGTGGAGATCCGCAGCATGCCGGGGCTGGCCGATCTGGTGAGCGGCAAGGCGCAGATCAGCGATCTGCGCCGGGTTTCGCCGGAGGACCTGCTCGGGCGCGACCCGGTCGCGCCGCGCCCCGATCTCATGGCCAAAAACATCACCGGCAAGGTCGTGCTGGTGACCGGCGCCGGGGGATCGATCGGCAGCGAGCTCTGCCGGCAGATCCTGGCCCAGGCGCCGGCGCGCCTGGTGCTGGTCGATCATTCCGAGTACGCCCTTTACGCCATCGACGAGGAACTGCGCGCCGCGCGCCCGCGCCATCCGGACGCGGGGCCGGTGGTGCCCGTGCTGGGCTCGGCCCAGACCCCGGGGCGGATGCGCGCCGTGCTGGACAGGTTCGGCGTGCAAACGGTCTACCACGCCGCGGCCTACAAGCATGTGCCGCTGGTCGAGCGCAACGTCGTCGAGGGCCTGCGCAACAACGTCTTCGGCACGCGCGTGATGGCCGAGCAGGCCGTCGCCGCCGGGGTCGAGGCCTTCATCCTCGTCTCCACGGACAAGGCCGTGCGACCGACCAACGTGATGGGCGCCTCCAAGCGCATGGCCGAACTCATCTGCCAGGCCCAGGCGCGGCGCCCCGGTGGCCCCGTCTTCTCGATGGTGCGGTTCGGCAATGTCCTGGGCTCCTCCGGCTCGGTGATCCCGCGGTTCCAGCGCCAGATCGAGGCCGGCGGGCCGGTCACCGTGACGCACCCCGAGATCACGCGCTTCTTCATGACGGTGCCGGAGGCCGCACAACTGGTGATCCAGGCCGGGGCCATGGCCCGCGGCGGGGAGGTCTTCCTGCTGGACATGGGCGAGCCGGTGCGCATCGCCGATCTGGCCGACCGCATGGTCCGCCTGCACGGGCTGGTGCCCTTCTATCCCGGCACGGCCGGTAGCGTGGAGGGGGATGTCGCCGTGGTCTTCACCGGCCTGCGCGAGGGCGAGAAACTGCACGAGGAACTGCTCGTGGGCGAGGAGTCGGAGCCGACCGCGCACCCGCGCATCCTGTCGGCCCGCGAAGCGGACCTGCCGGACCGCGATCTCGCACCGCTGCTTGACGAGCTTCTCGCCGCCTGCAAGGCGCAGGACCTCGGCGCGATGCGCCGGATCCTGCTGTCCGCGCCCTCGGGGTACCGGCCGCAGCACGGCTCGTCCGACCTCATGCAGGCGGAGCCGGCGCAGGACGAGGACGCGCGGGCGGCGGAGCGCACGGTGGCGTGACCGGCTCCGCGTGCCGGGGGCGCTGACACCGGTCTCATCGCCCTGCCGCCGGGCGCAAAGTTCCAGCGGTACGCCGCGCGTGGCACGCCCGTCCGGACAGGTATGCCGGGCGGCCCGTGCTCGGGCGCGGTCCGCCCGACCGTCGCCGTCAGCCCCCGGTCCGGGCCCAGGACAGCCCCGGCCGGTACCGGGCCGTGACATGCCCGTCCTCCAGCGCGAAGAGGTGCAGCCAGCCATTGTCGAACAGCGCCCGGACATCCGGGTGGCGCTCCAGGACCGCCGCGATGGCGGCCGGCGGGGCCTCGATCAGCACCGAGAGGCGCAATGGCGCGTGCACCAGCCCCGCGCCGTCGTGCACCGCCTGCCAGGGCAGCCCCGGCCTGAGCCGACCGCCGTTGCCCTGCACCACGCCGATGCCGCCCACCACGTTGTGGATCAGCTTGTTGCCGCCGCCGAAGACCCGCGGCGCCACAGCCGATCCATAGTATTGCAGGCTGATCCAACTGGCCACCACCACCGGTGCCGTCAGAATCAGCTCCAGCGTGGCGAAGTCCGCGTCGGCGCGCCAGTCGTAGCTGTGCAGGAAGGCCCGCCCGCCCAGGTCGGCGCCGGCCGTCACCGCCCGCGGCGCGGCGATGAAGGCCGCACAGCCCGCAAGGCCCCACTCGGGGCGCACCTGGGCCCAGTCACGCGCCCGCGCGGGCAGATCGTCGGCACCGGCGCCGGGCAGGTGGCTTGCCCGCTCCGCGCGGGCCAGCGCCCCGGCCTCGACCAGCCATCCCCGCACCCGGGCCAGCCCGTCGGCCTGGTCCCCGTCGGCATCGAAGAGCGTGACGTGATCGGTCGTCGTGTCGTGCAGCCCGGCCACGAAGCGCGTGTCCGCCGGCACCTCGATTCCGTGGGCGGGCAGTTCCGCCCGGGTTTCGGGATCGTTGAGCAGATCGGCGAGCACGCGCGCCGAGACCTCGCCGGTGTAGCCCCCGCAGGCGCCGCAGTGATAGGCGCTCTCGTGTGGGTTGTTGGTCACCTGCGCCCCGTGCCCCAGCAGCAGGACCACGCGCCCGAAGCCGCGCGTCAGGCTCATGGCCTTGAGGACCGTGGCCGCGGTTTCCGCCTTGGCCTGCGGGGCCAGCCCGGCGTCGATCCGCGGGGCGGGCCCATCCGGCGCCGGCGCCTTGCCCCACAGCCCGAGGGCATCGCGGACAAGCGCGGGCCCGTAGACCGGCCCCGCCGCCTCGACGAAGGCGAAGGAGGAGACCGCCGCCTGCTTGAACCGGCCCCAGGCGCGTGCGGCCCGCGCAGCGATCCGCCGGGCCGTTTCCTGCCGCGGCGGGGCATGGCTGGTCGACTGCAGCGCCGGGGTCAGCAACACGGGCAGATGCGGTTCCACCACGTCGGATCCATGCGCCCGGTGGGCAAGCGGCAGCCCGAAGAAGCCGGCGAAGCCGATGGTCTCGATCCCCGGATCGAGGCTTTCCAGCGCCCGCCGGAAGACCTCCGACCGCACGTCGATGCAGAAGGCGGCCTGCAACGCCGGCCGGTCGGGGGCCGGCGCCGGGGCGTGCAGTGCCGCGGCCAGCTCCCGCTGGTGCGCGCGTTCGGCCGCTTCCTGCAGCACCGCGTCGAGGACCTCCTCGGGGCCGGGCGCGACGGGCGCGGCGTGGGCGGCGACCGTGGCGGCCCAGTCCGCCGCGATCTCCGGGACATGTGCCAGGAGCGCCTCTTCCCAAATCAGCCGGATCGCGAGAAGCCCCGCGAGCGTGCCGTCGCTTTCCCCCGCCTGTTCGGCCTGCCACAGCAACCAGCGCGCGTGCTGCGCCCAGCCGCCCAGATCCATGAACAGCCGGTGAAAGGCGGTCTCGGCGGCGGCCCCGTTGATGCCCAGCCGATCGGCGGCCCGCAGGATCGCGCGCTCCGGCGTGTCGGGCGCGGTGGCGACATGGGCGCAGAACCCGGCCAGCCCGGCGATTTCCGGGGTCAGGTCATGGGTAGCCCAGTCGCGCCAGGCCGCGTAGGCATCACGCGCCGGTGCGGGCGCCCAGAGCGCCTGTCCCCGGTCGAAGTGTCCGCCGGCCCACAGCCCGATGGTCCTTTCGACGATCGCGGGCCAGTCTGTCCCGGTCGCCCGCGCGGCGAGGTCGGCCACCGTGGGCAGCGCGCGCGGCGCGCCGGCCGGCTGGTCGGCGTGGGCCTTGAGGCTGTCCAGACCGGCGGCCTTTCGCGCCGAGGGCTGCGCGGCCAGGGCGGCGGCGAGATCGTCATCGGTGATCCGCCCCGCGGCGATCCGCGCGGCGTAGTCGGCCCGTGGCCGGGTCAGGGGCGTGCCCGCCACCCTTGCCAGCCGCGCCGCGGCGGTGGCCAGGTCCTCGCCGGCCTGTCCCAGGAAGGGGTTCACCGCGACCGTGGCGTCAAGCGGGAAGGCGGGGGGAATGGCACGCGCGGCGGCCTCGGCGGCACCGTGGATTTCGGACAGCCGGTCGGCAGTGATCTGGTCGGGCTTAAGCAACATCGCTGTCTCCTTCGATCAGTCGGATTTCGCCGCCCGGAACCCGCCGATCAGACGGTCGAGCAGGGCGTTGATGTAGAGGCCGTTGGCGATATGCACGCGCAGGCCGGCGGCCGCGGGGTGATGCGCCCAAAGCGGGAAAAGGGTCTGCGCGACCGCGACGCCGGCGAAGGACAGGAGCCCCAGCACGATCAGCGCCCATTCCAGGGGGCCGGCGACCGGCGGGGCCGGCAAGTGCGCGCCCCATGCCGCCCCGGCGGCCTGCTGGAATGTGAAATAGGCCAGCGCCGTGCCGAGGGCGGCCAGCCCCGTGCGGCGTGTCAGGGCCGCGGGCGCCGCATCGGCCAGCCCCTGGGCCACCAGATACGCCACACCGAGGATCAGGATCGCGCCGAGGGCCAGGGCCTGCGGCAATTTCGGGCCCAGAACCATCGCGAACAGCGTGGCGACGCCCGCGTACAGGACGAGGGCCAGGCCGAAGGACTTGGCCACCGCGCCGATGCGCGGCACGGCCACCGGACCCGGCCTGTGCAACTGGGCCACGGCGCGGACGGCCCCGCCCGAGGCGAGGAAGGCATGCGCCTTGTAAAGGGAATGGGCGATGATGTGCAGCAGCGCGAGCGTCCAGAGCCCCAGCCCGCATTGCAGCAGCATGAACCCCATCTGGGCGACGGTGGACCATGCCAGCGCCGTCTTCACCGCGCTCTGGGTCAGCATCACGATCGCACCGAAAAGCGCCGTGGCGCCGCCCAGCATCACCAGCGCGGCCATCGCGCCGGGGCTGGCCTGTACAAGCTCGGCGTTGCGGATCAGCAGCACGCCCCCGGCGTTGATGATGCCCGCGTGCAGCAGGGCCGAGACCGGGGTGGGCGCCTCCATCACCTCGGTCAGCCAGCCGTGAACCGGAAAGGCGGCCGTTTTCAGCACGGCGGCTAGGACCAGCAGCGCCATCGCGGCATCCCCGGCGGGCGGCATCGAGTCGATCCTGGGCAGCGCCGCGAGGTCCGTGGCGCCGAACGCGCCCCAGATCAGACCGGCCGCCAGGATCAGGACCGCATCACCGGCATGCCAGACGATCGTGAATTTCGTGGCGGCCCGCTGCGCCGCGCGCCGCCCGGCATAGAACAGCAGAAGCCGCCGAAGGCCGGCGCCGATTGCGATGAAAGAGAGGATCATCAGCCCCAGGCTTGCCGCCTGCACCAGTACGAGGACCGCGGCGAGCGTGACCAGCATAAGGCCGTGAAAGGCGCCCTCGCGCGCCTCGCCATCCAGGTAGGACCTGGCATAGCGCATCACGATCCAGCCGATGAAGGCGACCAGCACGGTCATGGCGGCGCTGACCGCGTCCAGGCGCAGCGACAGCGCCGCCGGTCCGGTGAGCACCGTCACGCCGGCCGGGCCGGCGGCGATCCATTGCACCGCCCCGAAGATCGCAGCCCCGAGCGCGGCGAGCGCGGCCCCCTCGGACAGCCGGGGCAGGGGCGCGGGGCGCCGGCCCGGCCAGGCAAGCGCCAGGGCGGCAACCGCCGCCAGGAGCAGTGGCGCGGCGAAGGACAAAGGAGGAATCGAGGACATCGTGCAACTCCGCTTCTGAATGCGTCTGCTGCGCAGATAGCGGCTGGCAAAACTCCAGAAAATTACATATTTTGATCTTTAAAGTTCGATAAAATGGAACCATGGCCACTCTGAACCTTCACCACTTGCGGCTGTTCCGGGCGGTGGCTCGCGACGGAACGCTGACAGGCGCGGCCCGCGCGCTGAACCTGTCGCAATCCGCGCTGTCCACGCAGATCAAGGCTTTCGAGGCCACCCTGGGCCACGCGCTTTTCGAACGGCGCGGGCGGGGCCTGGTGCTGACCGAGGCCGGACGCATCGCCCTTGACCACGCCGATGAGATATTCCGCACGGTAGATGACCTGACCGCCACCCTCGGCCAGGTGGGGGGCGGGCGGCGCGTCCTGCGGGTGGGGGCCCTCGCCACGTTGTCGCGCAATTTCCAGATCTCCTTTCTTCGGCCGCTGATCGGCCGGCCGGAGGTGGAGGTGATCCTGCGGTCGGGCTCCCAGGCGGAGTTGCTGCGCGGCCTCGAGGCGCTGTCGCTCGACGTGGTGCTGACCAATCTGGTGCCCGCCCGGGACGCCGCCAGCCCCTACCTCGTGCAACGTCTGTCGGAGCAGCCGGTCAGCCTGGTGGGCACCCCGGCGCGCGCCCGCGCGGACCGGTCGCTGGCCGAGCACCTCACGGTCGAGCCGGTGATCCTGCCCACGCCGGAGGCGGCCCTGCGCGCGGCCTTCGACGCGCTGCTGGAGCAACTGGGCATCGTGCCGAAAATCGCGGCCGAGGCGGACGATATGGCCATGATGCGGCTCCTTGCGCGCGCGGATGCCGGGCTGGCCGTGATTCCCCCCATCGTGGTTCAGGACGAACTGGCCAGTGGCACGCTGGTCGAATTGGCCCGGTTCGACGGGATCTCGGAAGTCTTCTGCGCGGTCACGCTTCAACGGCGCTTCCCCAACCCCTTGCTGGCCGAGGTGCTGACCGCGCATGCCGCACCGGGAACCGCCGCGGACAGGCAAGAGACGGACGGCTAGGCGCGTCGCGCGGGCCGGTCAGTCGGCCGCGGAGCCGCGGAATCCCGTCGCGATCACGAATTTTTCGGAGCTGTCCGCGCGCGAGGCGCCGGGTTTCACGTTGGCGACCTTGCGGAACCGTCGCTTGAGCTCCTTTTGCAAGTCGGCCTCGGCGCCGCCTTCGAGCACCTTGGACACAAAGGTTCCGCCCTCGTCCAGGACGTCGAAGGCGAACTCCGCCGCGGCCTCGCACAGCGCGATGATGCGCAGGTGATCGGTCTGCTTGTGGCCGGAACTGGCGGCGGCCATGTCCGACATCACCACGTCGGCCGCGCCGCCCAACCAGGCCTTGACTTGGTCATCGGCCCCGTCGTCCATGAAATCGAGCTGGTGGATCTCGGCGCCCGGTATCGGCTCCACCTCCTGCAGGTCGATGCCCAGGACGAAGCCCTGCGCCTTGCCCGGCCTGTCGGCCAGCGCATTCACCCGCGGTACCGCGACCTGGCACCACCCACCGGGCGCGCAACCCAGGTCCACGACCCGCGCCCCGGGCACGAGGAACCGGTACTTGTCGTCGAGTTCCATGATCTTGTAGGCCGCGCGGCCACGGTATCCCTCGGCGCGGGCGCGCTTGACATAAGGGTCGTTGAGCTGGCGCTGCAACCAGCGGGTGGAGCTGGGCTTGCGCCCGCGCGCTGTCTTGACCTTGACCTTCAGGTCGCGCTGCCCGCGCCCCGAGGTGTTCTTTCCGCCACGTCTGCTCATGCCTCCGCCTCGTCCTCCAGCACGCCGTCGGCCGACATCTGGGCGTACAACATGCCCTCGCGCAGGCCCCGGTCGGCGACCGACAACCGATCGGTCGGCCAGCAGCGCAAAAGCGCCTGCAGGATGGCCGCACCGGACATGATGAGCGCCTGCCGGTCGGTGCCGATGCGCGGGTCGCGCCGCCGCCCCGCCGGGCCCAGGGCGAGGTAGCTTCGGATCACGCGGTCGATCTCGTCGCTTGTCATGCGCAGGCCGTCGACCTTGTTGCGGTCATACCGCTTGAGCCCGAGATGGCTGGCCGCCACCGTGGTCACGGTGCCGCTGGTGCCCACGATCTGGAACCCCTCGCGGCATTGTTCGTCCTTGTAGGGCGCGAACTCCGCGAGATTTTCCTCGAAATACCAACTCATCAGCGCAAAGTGGGCGCTGTCGTCCTCGACGTCGCGGAACTGGTCACGCAGGGTCGCCACGCCCAGCGGCACGCTGATCCAGTCGACGACCCGCGCAGCCGGCTTTCCGCTTTCGGGGCAGTGAAAGCCCGTGTGCATCCGCATGATCGAGCGCGCCCGCTCGGCGTGCGGCACAGCGGTGAGGTCGATCCAGACGAGTTCGGTGGAGCCGCCACCGATATCGACGACCAACAGTTGGTTGGTGCTCTTGCTGACCAGGGGCGCACAGGACACGACGGCAAGCTGGGCTTCCTCCTGGGGGTCGATGATCTCCAGCTCCAGGCCGGTCTCGCGGCGCACCCGCGCCATGAACTCGGCCCCGTTCGAGGCGCGCCGGCAGGCTTCGGTCGCCACGAGGCGCCTGCGGCTCACCCCGTGCCGCTTCAGCTTCTGCTGGCAGACGCGCAGGGCCTGGATGGTGCGGTAGATCGCCGAGCGGGACAGCCGCCCGTGCTTTTCCAGTCCCGCACCAAGCTGGACGGACTTGGAAAAGCTGTCCACGACCTTGAACTGGCTGCCCTCGGGGCGGGCAATCAGCATGCGGCAACTGTTTGTGCCCAGATCCAGGGCCGCATACAGCGGGCCGGACCTGGATGAGATCGGCACGGGGCTCTCAACCGCTTTGGGGAGCGCGCCCGCACCACCGGGACGCTTGGGCGCCATAACTCACGCCCTCCATTTCGAGTTGTCTTTAAATTAGGTCCTCCGCCCCCGCGGTGCAAGCTTCGCGGTGCGCACTTGAACGTGACCCGTGCGGTTGGAACGCCGGTGGGTGGTGGCGGGTTTTTCGCCTGCCGGGCGCGATCCGTCGCATGACGTCCGCGTTCTGTCGAAAATCGACCCCGTGGACTGGACGTGAACAGATAGAAGGGCGGGCAATCAGGAGGAATCACACAATGGTCGATGTCACGATCGTATACTGGCGCGATATCCCCGCGCAGGTCATCGTCGGCAAGGGCCGGCGAGGCGCGAAACGACCGCTGCCCGAACGGTTCGAGCAGGCGATCGACCGGGCGGCGATGAAGGTGGGGGCGCAGGATACAGATGCCTACTTGGCCGAGTGGCGCAAGGCGGCGCCCTTTTCGGCCGAGGGCGATGCTGCGGAAGTGGCCGAGGCCCAGGCGGCCCGGCTTGATGCCGAATATGATCAGGACCGGCTGAAGGCCCTGATCGCGAACGATGGTTGGGCATGACGCCCGGATCCGTATGGGAGGCCGTGATGGCGCTTTTGAACTTCAGGAAACGCGATGCCGAGGCCGCCGCTGCACCCGCTCCGGTGAATCCGCAGGTCGAGGCCCTCTTGCAGGACTACTCGATCGAGGTGATGCCGCGCACCGCCGAGAAGGTAGTGGATTTCCGCGAACTTCTGCCCGCGGGCACGCGCGTCTACATTGCCCACATAGAGGGCACGCCGATCGAGGACATGGTCGCGACGGCCGCGCGCATCGCGGGCGAGGGCTACGCGGTGATGCCGCATTTCCCCGCCCGGATCATCAAGGACCGGGCCATGCTTGCTGACTGGATCGCGCGCTACCAGGGGGAAGCCGGCGTCGAGCAGGCGCTGGTGCTGGCCGGTGGCGTGGAAAGGCCGCACGGGGCCTTCGACAGTTCCATGCAGCTTCTGGAAACCGGCGAGTTCGACAAGGCCGGGTTCAAGCGCCTGCACGTGGCGGGCCATCCCGAGGGCAACCGCGACATCGATCCCGACGGGTCCACCCGCAATGTGGACGATGCTCTGCGCTGGAAGCAGGCCTTCTCCGAGCGGACCGACGCCGAAATGGCCATCGCCACGCAGTTCGCCTTCGATGCCAAGCCGATCATCGCCTGGGCCGACAGCCTGAAGGCCGCGGGCATCGAGCTGCCCATCCACATCGGCATCGCCGGGCCGGCAAAGCTGCAGACGCTGATCAAGTTCGCCATCGCCTGCGGGGTCGGCCCGTCGTTGAAAGTGTTGCAGAAGCGCGCCATGGATGTGTCCAAACTTCTGCTGCCCTACGAGCCGACCGAGGTGCTGACGGAGCTGGCCGCCCACAAGGCCGCGCATCCGGATTTCAACATCACCAACGTGCACTTCTTCCCCTTGGGCGGTATCAAGACGAATGCCACCTGGGCCATCGAAAACGGCGGCCGCTCGGCCGTGCCCGCAAACGCAGCCTGAAGGACAATCAATGACCCGCACTGTCGTCGAAAGCAAATCCAAGACCGCCGTCATCGGTTTTGATGAACCGTTCTGCGTGATCGGGGAACGCATCAATCCCACCGGCCGCAAGAAGCTGGCCGCCGAACTGGAGGCCGGTGATTTTTCGACCGTGGAATCCGACGCCGTCGCCCAGGTGGCGGCCGGGGCGAACGTGCTCGATGTGAACGCGGGCGTGGTCTACAACTCCAACCCGAATCCCAACGAGACCGAGCCGCCGCTCATGACCAAGATGATCGAGCTGGTCCAGGGGCTGGTCGATGTGCCGCTGTGCATTGATAGCTCGGTGCCCGCCGCGCTCGAAGCGGGCCTTGCCGCCTGCGAGGGGCGCCCGCTGCTGAACTCCGTCACCGGCGAGGAGGAGCGGCTGGAGTCGATCCTGCCGCTGGTCAAGAAATACAATGTTCCGGTAGTGGCCATCTCCAACGACGACACGGGCATTTCCGAAGATCCCGAGGTCCGCTTCGCCGTGGCGAAGAAGATCGTGGAACGCGCGGCCGATTTCGGCATCCCCGCCCATGACATCGTGGTCGATCCGCTGGTGATGCCCATCGGGGCGATGTCCACCGCCGGGCAGCAGGTCTTCACGCTCGTCCGCCGTCTGCGCGAGGAACTGGGCGTGAACACCACCTGCGGGGCCTCGAACATCTCCTTCGGCCTGCCCAACCGTCACGGCATCAACAACGCCTTCCTGCCGATGGCCATGGGGGCGGGCATGACCAGCGCCATCATGAATCCGATCGCCCTGCCGGTGAGACAGTCGGAAATCGAGGCCAAGAAGGCCGAGGTCGCCGCCGCCGGCATCGCGATTCCGGACGACATCGACGACGAAACCTTCTGCCGGCTGTTCAACCTCGGGTCCACCAAGCCGCGCCCTGGCAAGGAGATGGAGGCGATCCGTGCGGCGAACTTCCTGACCAACAACGACCCCCACGGCGCCCAGTGGATCAAGTTCAACAAGGCCCCGCCCAAGCCGGGCGAGGAGGAGGCCGGCGCCCGCGGCGGCCGACCCGGGGGACGCCGCCGGCGGCGCGCCTCCTGATACTTCGCATGCACGAATCAATCACCGGCCCCGCGTTCTGCGGGGCCTTTTCTTTTTCACCGAAGACCGGACAGACCCGGGACCGGCGGAACTCTTCCGCCGGCCGTGCGATGGTCCATTCGCCCGTGGTCATGGCGCGCCTGCAATGACATAGATGAGGGACGAAGGACGGAGCGACTGTGCGAATCGGACGGGTTGGAAATGGTCTGGGGCTTCTGGCCCTGCTGGCGCTGCTGGGAACCGCCGGCACGCTTCGCGCGGCGGAGGTCGTCCTGCGCGCGCCCGGCGCGCCTGAGGGACTCGCCCCTGATCTGCGCGCGGCCTCGCTCAGCGTGCAGGCGCGCGCCCGCGGCACCGTGAGCGCGCAGGACCTGCTGGCGGCTGCCCGGGCCGATTACGCGCGCATGGTGGCCGTTCTCTACGAAGCTGGCTTCTACGGCGGCACCGTCTCCATCTCGGTCGACGGGCGCGAGGCCAACGCCATCCCCGCGCTCGAGGCGCCGCAGCAGATCTCGCGCATCGTCATCCGGGTCGACCCCGGCCCGCCGTTCACCTTCGCAAGCGCCGAAATCGGCCCGCTGGCGCCGGGCACGCACCTGCCAGAGGGCTTCGCGCCCGGGCGCCGGGCCCGCGCCGGTGTCATCAAGGCTGCCACCGACCGTGCCATCGGCGGCTGGCGGCGGCACGGACACGCCAAGGCCGGGGTCGCCTCGCAGCGCGCCACCGCCTTCCACCGCCGCAACGTCCTCGCCGCTGACATCGCGATCGACCCCGGGCCGCGGCTGTCGTTCGGGCGCTTGCAGGTGCCCGACGACAGCCGTGTTCGGCCTGACCGCATCCGCGCCATCGCCGGGTTGCCACGGGGCGAGACGTTCTCGCCGCAGGCCCTTGAGCGCGCGGCCGAACGCCTGCGGCGCAGCGGCGCCTTCAGTTCCGTGGCCCTGCGCGAAGCCGAGGCGCCCGGACCGGCGGGGCGGCTGGATATCCGCGCCGCCGTGACCGACGCGAAGCCGCGCCGGATCGGCTTCGGCGCGGAACTGGCATCGCTCGAAGGGGTGACGCTGACGGGATTCTGGCTGCACCGCAACCTGCTCGGGGGTGCCGAACGCTTCCGCGTGGACGGCAGGATCGGCGGGATCGGCGGCGAGTCGGGCGGGATTGACTACGCGCTGTCCAGCCGCTTCGAGCGCCCGGCCACCTTTACACCCGATACCGGCCTCTACCTTGAAGCCAGGCTGAAACAGGAAGATGAGCCCGATTACCGCGAACGCAGCGCGCAACTGGAAGGCGGGCTGACGCATGTCTTCTCGGAGCGGCTGAAGGGCGAAGCCGGCCTCGCCTACCGCTACGCGGAGATCGATGACGACCTCGGCTCGCGCACGCTTCAGCACGTCCTCGTCCCGCTGGAACTGACCTGGGACAGCCGCGACGACACGCTGGATGCCACCGACGGCTGGTATCTTGATCTGGAGGCCACGCCATTCGTGGGGCTCGATCGCAGCGCGGCGGGCGCCCGGGCCTATGCCGATGCCCGCGGCTACCTCGCCTTTGGGAAGGAAGAGGGGCTTGTCCTGGCGGGCCGCGCCCAACTGGGCACTGTCGCCGGGGCGAAGATCGCGGAGATCCCGGCGGAAATGCTGTTCTATTCCGGGGGCGCCGGCACCGTGCGCGGCCAGCCGTTCCAGTCGCTCGCCGTGGATCTGGGCGGTGGCCGCCGGGTGGGTGGGCGCTCTTTCATGGCGTTTTCGGGCGAGTTGCGGGCGGACGTGGGAGAGCGGCTGGGGCTGGTTGCCTTCGCCGATACCGGCTTCGTGGGGCAGGATAGCCTGGGTACCGACAACGGGTCCTGGCACAGCGGCGCCGGATTCGGCGTGCGCTACGACACGGGCGTCGGCCCGATCCGCCTGGATATTGCCACCCCGCTCGACGGTGATCCGGGCGAGGACTTCGAGCTCTACATCGGGATCGGACAGGCTTTCTGATGCGACACCTTTTGGCGTTTTTCCTGTTTCTTCTGTCCTTTTCCGCCCCCACCGCGGCCCAGGACGCAGAGGACGATGGCGGCTACCTGGAGCGGTTGCTGGAGGACACGCTGTCGGAGGCCGGCCGGCAGGTGGAAATCCAGGGGTTCGCCGGCGCGCTGTCGTCGGAAGCGACGCTGGAGCGGCTGACCATCGCGGACGACAGGGGCGTCTGGCTGACGCTGGAAGACGTCTCGCTGGTCTGGTCGCGCAGCGATCTTCTGTCCGGTGTCCTGGACGTGACCGAACTGACCGCGGCGCGGATCGCGCTGCCGCGCTTGCCGGCGGGCGAGGGGCAGCTGACGCCCGAGGATTCGGTTGCCGAACCCTTCAGCCTGCCAGAGCTGCCCGTCGCGGTGAAGATCGGCACGGTGCGCGCGGAAAAGGTGGAACTGGGCGCGCCGGTTTTGGGCGAGGCGGCAACACTGTCGCTGGAGGGCAATGCACGACTGGCGGACGGCGAGGGCGAGGCCGCCCTGCGCCTCACCCGCACCGATGCGCCCGGCCGCCTGACCCTGCAGGCCTCCTATTCCAACGAAAGCCGCGTACTGGGCATCGACCTGGCCTTGAGGGAAGGTCCGGACGGACTGGTTGCCGAGATCCTCCGACTCCCCGGCCGGCCCGAGCTTTCGCTGGAGGTGGCGGGCGAGGGGCCGGTCGATGATTTCACGGCCGATGTGCGTCTGGCCACCGACGGTCAGCCGCGCGTGACGGGGGCGGTCACGTTCGCTGCGGCGCCGGGCGAAGCCGGGGCAACCGCATTCGACGCCCGGCTGTCCGGTGATGTCCGGCCGCTTTTCCCGCCCGACCTTAAGCCGTTCTTCGGGCAGGCTGCCCGGCTGTCGCTGGCCGGGCGGCGCGAGGCGCAGGGCGCACTGGTCATTGAGGACTTCACGCTGAGCGCTGCGGCGCTGTCTCTGGAGGGCGGGTTGCGCCTTGGTCCCGATGGCTGGCCCCGGCGGTTCCGGCTTGACGGGCGGCTTGCGGGCGAGGGCGCGGTGCGTCTGCCCGTCTCCGGCCCCCCGACGCGGATCGATGGTGCGCAGGTATCGGCCCGTTACGACGCGGCGACGGGCGAACGCTGGACCGCGCAGTTGCGTCTGGACGGATTGGCGCGGGAGGGCGACTTCCGCCTCGGCTCCGCGCGGATGAAAGGCTCGGGAACGATCCGCCAGGACGCGCCCAAGCGTCTGACCGCCGACATGACCTTCGCGGCCTCCGGGCTGGCCCTGTCGGATCCCGCATTCGCCGCGGCGGTGGGGGCCGCGCCCTCCGGCGAGATCCGCCTCGCCCTGACAGAGGGGCCGCCTCTGCGTATCCGGCGTTTCGATCTGCGCGACGGCCGGACGCAGGTTTCCGCCAATGGAACCGTCGGGGCGTTGGCCGAAGGACTGCCCGTCGAGGGCAGTGCCGCGGTTGTGACCGATGACCTTGCGCGTTTTTCGGCGCTGGCGGGGCGCGACATCGGGGGCCGTGCCCGGGCAAGCATCAACGGCAAGGCCACGCTCCTGAGCGGACAATTCGACCTGGAGGTTTCGGCCCAGACGGAGGCGCTGCGCACCGGCACCCCCCGGCTGGATCCGCTCTTGCGCAGCCCCACCAACTTGACCGTGTCGGTGCGGCGCGACACACAGGCGACGAAGCTGGACCGCCTGTCGCTGGAAAACCGCGCTCTCACCGCGCGGGCCTCGGGTCGGTTGAGCCCGCAGCAAGGCGCGCTCGACCTTCGGGCCGAGATCGCCGAAACCGACCTCATCGACCCCCGGCTTGCGGGGCCGGCGACCCTGGAGACCGGCGCAAGCTGGACAGATGACGGCCCGATCCGCGTGCGGGACCTTGCCCTCGACGTGGCCGGCGCGAAGCTGCGCGCCGATGGGTCGCTCGATCCCACGGCGCGTGATCTGCCGGTGGACGGGCGCGTCAGCGCCGAGGTGCCGCGGCTGTCCGCCTTCGCCGGGCTCGTCGGCCGGCCGATTGCCGGGCAACTGTCCATGACGCTGGAGGCCGAGGGCGCGTTGCGGGACGGCCGGCTCACCGCCAGTACAACGGCGACCGGCCGTGATCTGCGCAGTGGCCTCGCGACACTGGATCCGCTGATCGCGGGCCGCCTTTCGCTGGCGGCCGAGGTTGCGCGCCGTGACGGGGCGCTGGATATTCGCAGCCTCGACCTGGACACGCCGCAAGTACGGCTCACCGCCGAGGGGCGCGGCCCGGGGGCACCTGTGGAACTGTCGGCCCGCCTTGCGGACCTCGGGCTGCTGGCCCCCGACTTCAGCGGGCCGGTTTCGGGCGAGGGGACCCTGCGCCTGATGGAGCCGTCGGGCCGGCGCCTCCGCGTCGCGCTGCGCCTCAGCGGTCCGGGGGGCACCCGGGCGCGCGTCGCGGGCGAGATCCGCGATTTCGGCCAGCGCCTTGCCCTCGACATCAGCGGCAGTGGCCCGCTGTCGCTGGCCAACCGGTTCATCGCGCCGCGATCGGTTGCGGGAACCGGGGAGTTCGACCTGCGGCTGGAGGGCCCCCCGCGCCTGTCCGCGCTTTCGGGTGCGGTGCGGATTCCGAATGCCCGGATTTCGCTTCCGAATCTCTACACGGCGCTAGTGGATGTCTCGGGGCGGCTGGATCTGGGGCAGGGGACCGCGCGGACGGAGTTGCAGGGCACCGTCCGGCAGGGGGGGCGGGTCACGCTTTCCGGGCCGATCTCGCTTGCGCCGCCGTTCGGGGCCGACCTGGAGATCCGTCTGTTCCGCGCCGCTCTGAGGGAGCCGGAGGTTTTCTCGACGCGGGCCGACGGGCGGCTGTCGATCACCGGCCCGCTGGCCGGTGGCGCGACGATCGGCGGCCGTCTTGAGCTCGGGGCTACCGAGGTCCGGGTGGCGCCCTCGGGCCTGACCTCGCTCGGCGTATTGCCCGACATCAACCACGTGAACCCGCCGCAAGCGGTCACCGCCACGCGCCGCCGGGCCGACCTGGTGGCCGAGACCACGCAATCCGCCCCCGCCTATCCGCTGGACCTCACGGTGTCCGCGCCCAACCAGATCTTCGTTCGGGGGCGCGGGCTGGATGCCGAGCTTGGCGGGCGTCTGCGGCTGACCGGCACGACGGCGGACGTGCGCCCGAGCGGGATGTTCGAGCTGATCCGTGGCCGGCTCGATATCCTTGGCAAGCGGCTGACCCTGACCGAGGGGCGGGTGACCCTGCGCGGTACCTTCGATCCCTTTCTGCGCTTCGTGGCCGAGACACGGGCCGACGACATTACCGTCCAGATCGTGATCGAGGGCCTGTCCAGTGAGCCGGAGATCACGTTTCGCTCGCAACCCGGCCTGCCGGAAGAGGAGGTCGCCGCCCGCCTGCTGTTTGGTCGCTCCTTGAGCGAGATCTCTCCATTCCAGGCGGCCCAACTGGCCTCGGCCGTGGCCGAGCTCTCAGGGAGGGGCGGGGCCGGCATGCTGGGGCGGCTGCGCAGAAACACCGGGCTCAGCGATCTGGATGTCGGCACGACCGAAGACGGCGCGACCGAGCTCCGGCTTGGCAAATACATTTCCGACAATGTCTATTCCGAGGTCACCGCGACCAGCGAGGGCGAACAGGAAATCAATCTCAATCTCGACCTTTCGCGCAATCTCACGATCAAGGGCCACGCCAGCTCGCAGGGCGACACCGGGATCGGCATCTTCTACGAGCGCGACTACTAGCGTCGGCGCCGCCGAGGGCGCCCCGGCACGCGCGGCGAGGACCGACCGGCAGGTCACGCCTGGGCGCGGGCATGAGGGCGTGCAGACGATAGAGAGAGCGTCACATGCACCGGAATGACGCGCGTGACGATCCGCAGGCCGGCGGGTCAACCGGCAGGGCGCGGGGAAAGACGCAACTCTCGACCTTCGTTTCCGCGGAAGTCGTGCCGAAATCCTAAGCTCGTTGACCTGCGTCCGGCGGAGCGACAGGGGCGGGCCCATTCCGCGGGAAGTGGCGCGGCATTCATTCACTGTCCGGGCAGTCGAAGCATTCGCGCAACGTCTTGTTTCGATAGTCGCTGCCGGGCGTCACTGGAACCTCTTCTAAGAAAACTTCGCCGGTTTGGACTGCGTCCATGCGGAATACCCGGATATGCTTGTCATCCCCGTGCCCCAAAGAAACGACGTCGATTCTGCCGGGCGGGAAACGGCGGCAGGGCGTGGTGGAGGCTCTTCAAGACGCAGGACACACGCGCCGCGTGGCGGGCTTGCGGTCGAAGATTACATGAAGATCGACGGCCAGCCCACTGCAAAAGGATATGAAAAATCTTTGCACGCTTCAAAAAACAGGACCGCGCGATAGCGGCGCAATTAACGGACGCTTGCAGCGTTGACCCTGCGAACAGCGGGGCCGGGCGCAGGCGCTCGCGCGGTTTTCGGTGCGGGGTCTCAGCGCCGGGTCGAATTGAAAACAAGACACTGCCTTAGCAGTTTACTTGGCGGACCGAGGAGGATTCGAACCCCCGACCTCCTGATTCGTAGTCAGGCGCTCTATCCAGCTGAGCTATCGGTCCGTGAATTCGAGGACTTATCCCCTAGCGCGGTGGGATGCAAGGGGGGCGGAGGGAAAATTACGCTGCCTCTTCCACGCCGCCCTTGGGCAGTTCGAGGCAGAAGCTCGTTCCGGTCTCGTCCGTGCGTTCAAGGGTGAGCGTGCCGCCGTGGCCGCGCACCAGTTCTGCCGCGATGGACAGGCCCAGCCCCGCGCCGCCCTTGGTCGCCCCGCCCTGGAAGGGCTTGAAGAGGTTCTCCCGCGCCTTGGCGGGCAGGCCGGGGCCGGTGTCGGCGATGTGGATCACCCAGGCGTCGTCGGTTTCATGGGCCGAGACGGTGATCTCGCCGGGCGTGCCGGAATTCACGATCGCCTGACGGGCGTTGCGCGTCAGGTTGGCGATCACGCGATAGAGTTGCTCGGGGTCGGCGCGCACCATGAGGGTGCCGGGCACATCCTGGTTGAAGCGAACCGCCTCCTCGTCCGCCGAGAGCCGTTCGCTGGCGATCACGTCATCCACGATCTCGGCTAGGTTGAAACGGCTCAACGTCGGGCCCGGCTCCTCGGCCCTGCCGAAGGCAAGCGTGGCCTCGCACAGGTGCGAGGCGCGCTTGAGCGAATTGATGAGTTTCGGTGCCATGCGCTTGACCGCGGGGTCCTCGCTGGCCTCGATGCGGTCGGTGAAAAGCTGCGCGCTGGCCAGGATGTTGCGCAGGTCGTGGCTGATCTTGGCGACGGCGCCGCCCAGTTGCGCCAAGTGCTCCTTCTGGCGCAGGGCACTGGTCAGCTGGGTCTGCATCAGTTGCAGCGTCTCCTCGGCCTCGCGCAGTTCGACCACCCCCGCGGAGGGCCGGATCACGCGGCGCCCGTCCTCGGGGGCGGCGGCATAGGACTGCATGTGTCCCACGACGCGCTTGATCGGCTTGACCAGCACCCGGCGCACGGCCAGGAACAACAACCCGGCGGTGATGACCGAGATCACCAGCGACAAAAGCAGGATGCGCAATCCGTAGTCCACCATGGCCGCGCGCAGGTCGCCGGTGTCCAGCGTCACCTCGATCTGCAGCCCGGCCATGCGCGCGGGCTCGCCGATCACGCGGATGAGCTCCGGCTCGGGATCGACAAGGCGGGCCAGGGCGTCGCGGATCAGGTCGAAGGCCGTGGCGCTGCGCAGGTCGAAGGTGGTCGCAACCGGCCGGGGCATGGGCGCCGACAGGATCAGCTGGCGCGCCGCATCGCGCCGCAGCACCACGTTGAAGACGCCGGCGTTCTGCAGCAGTTCGTCCTGCAGATCGGCGCTGATGTCGTCGTCGGCCAGCAGCGCGAGCGAGGCGATCTGGGCGCGCTCCAGCCGGGCCATCAGGAAGTCCTCACGGAAGCGGGCGATCGAGGGCACGAAGATCAGCACCTCCGCCAGCATCACGAAGATGGCGGTCAGGATCAGGAACCGGCCCGACAGTGTCTTGAGCAATCGCATTCCTTCCTACCCCGGATCACGGCAGCCAGCGCTGCACGAGGCCGACCACGCCCTTCACCATAGCGCTATCAAACAGACGGGGCGAGAAATAGGCCCCCGCGGCCGCCTTGTTGATCTCGCCCAGGGTCGGGTAGGGGGCGACCATCGCCGCGATCTGCTTCATGCTCAGCCCGTTGGCCAGCGCCAGCGCCCAAAGCTGGATCACCTCGCCGGCCTGCGGCCCGGCAAGCGAGGCGCCGACCGGCTTGCCCCGCACGACCATGACCTTCAGCAGCCCCTCGGTCCGGCGCTCGGTCACGGCGCGGTCGTTGCCGGCGAAGTCCTGCCGGATCACCTCCAGCCGCGCGCCGTGCCTGGCCCGCGCCTGCGCCTCGGTCAGGCCCACCTGGGCCAGTTCCGGGTCGGTGTAGGTGACCCAGGGGATGTGCCGCGTCTTGGCCTTCGCCGGCAGGCCGAAGAGCGCCGCGCGCAGGATCACTGTGGCGTGGTAGCCGGCCGCATGGGTGAATTGCAGCCCCCCCGCCACGTCGCCGATGGCATAGGCGCGGCGGTTGGTGGTGCGCAGCCGTGCGTCCACCTTGATCCCGCTACCGGTGGTCGCGATGCCCGCGGCGTCAAGGTTAAGCCGATCGGTATTGGCCCTGCGCCCCGCGGCGATCAGCAGGTGCGTGCCCTCGAACCGGCGGCCGTCGGCGGCCTCGACCCGGATGGCGCCCCCGGTGCCGGTGACGCCGGAGACCATCGCGCCCTCGGCGATCTCCACGCCCTCGGCGCGCAGGTGGTCCAGGACCACGCGGGCCGTCTCGGGGTCGTCGCCGCCCAGGGCCGTGGCCCCTTCGATCACGGTGACACGGCTGCCCAGCCGGCGGTGCGCCTGCGCCATCTCCATGCCGATGGGCCCGCCGCCCACGATCAACAGGTGCCCGGGATGCGCGCGCAGGCCGAAGATGGTCTCGTTGGTCTCGTAGGGCACGGTGTCAAGCCCCGGGATCGGCGGGACGAGCGGCGAGGAACCTGTGGCGATGACGATCCGGCGAGCGGAAATGATGGTCTCGCCCGCCTGCACCTCGGTCGGGGAGACGAAGGCGCCGTATTCGCGGATCACGCGCACGCCCAGGCCCTCGAAGCGTTCCTGGCTGTCGTGCGGGGCGATCTGCGCGATGACCCCGGCAACGTGATCCTTGGCCGCGGCATAGTCCACCTGGGGGACCGTGTCGGCCACGCCGTAGGCCGCCGCGTGGGACTGGGCGTGGGCCGCCTTGCCGCTGGCGATCAGGGCCTTGGAGGGCACGCAGCCGTGGTTCAGGCAGTCGCCGCCCATGCGCCCGCCTTCCAGAAGGGTGACGTCGGCCCCCATTTGGGCGGCCCCGGCGGCGGCGGACAGCCCTGCCGAGCCGGCGCCGATGACCAGCAGGTCGGTCCGAAGTTTGCGCATGTCAGATACCCTTTCGTCCGCGGATGGCCTTGAGGATCATCGGCAGGGCGGCCAGCAGGCACAGACCCACGATCGGTCCGATGACCTGCGGTTCCCACAACAGGGACAGATCCGGCGTTTCTCCCCGGTCGAAGACCTCCCCCAGGCCGACACCGATCCAGGTGTAGACAAGCGCGCCGGGGATGATCCCCAGGACCGTCGTGATCGCAAAGTTGACAAACCGCACCCCCACCAAGGCCGGCACCAGATTGGCCGCGAAGAAGGGCACGGCAGGTACCAGGCGCATCAGGAAAAGCACGCTGATCTCGTTCTCGTGCAGGCCGGTCTTCAGCCGCTTGAGCGTGCCCCGGGACGTTTCGATGCGGGCGGCAAGCGTGCGGCCAAGGCCCCACCGGGCGGCCAGAAAGATGGTGAAGGCGCCAAGCGAGGCGGCCAGCACGTTGTAGGCGGTCCCCAGCATCAGCCCGAAGAGGAACCCCCCGGTGACCGAGGCCACTGCCGCGCCGGGCAGCGAGAAGGCCACGATCACGTAATAAACCGCGATGAAGGCAAGCGACAGACCCATGAAGTTGGCGTCGCGGAAAGCCAGCAGCGCCGCCCGGTTTTCGCGCAGCGTCTCGAAGGTGAGGTAGTCTCGCAGCGCGAAATAGCCGACCACGGCGACGACGAGGATAACGGCAAGCGGCACGTGGCGCATGAGCGCTCCCTTCCTGGCTGGGATGATCCTGTCCATGGCGATGTCCCATCTGTTGGCGTCTGTGCCAACATGATCCGTCGGGGCGGCGGGGGCCAGCCTCTTCACGGGCGGGTGATGGATGGTGATGGGCGCGCGGGGGGAAAGCACCGGTTTTCGCCTGCCTGTAACACGGTCGGGCCGGCCGGGCGGCGGTTTGTTGCAAAATTCCCGCTGCGGGTTTGACTTGGGTCGCGCGCATCCCTATAGAGCGGGCTTCGGATAGCCATCGGGGCCTGCCGCGATTCCAACGCCGGCGCGGGCCCGCAAAGAAGACGAGGCCGCGATGAAACGCACCTACCAACCCTCCAACCTGGTCCGCAAGCGGCGCCACGGTTTCCGCGCGCGCATGGCCACCAAGGCCGGCCGCAAGATCCTGAACGCCCGCCGTGCCCGCGGCCGCAAGTCGCTGAGCGCCTGACACCGGGCGCCGACGCCGCGAAGATGACCGTGCCGGCGGAGGCCGCGCATGCGCCGGGATGTGCCCCGGAGGAACCGTTGCCGCGCCTGGAAACGCTGAAGGCGCGGGCCGATTTCCTGCGCGCAGCCCGGGCGCGCCGGCAGGGCACCGTCGCCATGATGGTGCAGGCCCGCCGCCGAGATGATGGCACGTCGGCGATCCGCGTGGGCTTCACCTGTTCCAAGAAGCTCGGCAACGCCGTTACCCGCAACCGCGCCAAACGGCGGCTGCGGGCGGTGGCGCGCGAGGTTCTGCCCAAGCGGGGGCATCCCGGCTGGGACTACGTCCTGATCGGACGGCCGGGGGAAACCGTGTCGCGCCCCTACCAGGCCCTCAAGAGCGACCTGATCCGCGCCCTCGACAAGCTGCACGCCAAGCCATGACGCCGCTTGCCCGCATGCTCGCCCTGCCGGTCCGGGCCTATCGGCTGATCCTGTCACCCTGGGTGGGATACCACTGCCGCTATCAGCCGACCTGCAGCCAGTACGCGCTGGAGGCGCTGGAAAAGCACGGCGGCCTCAAGGGCGGTTGGCTGGCCCTGCGCCGCATCGCCCGCTGCAACCCCTGGGGGCGCTGCGGCTATGACCCGGTGCCGGATCCCGACCGCCCGCCGCGCCGCTAGGCGGGGACAGGGCCGACGTGCCCGGCCTGCGGTTCGGGCAGCCGCCGTATTACCCGCCCTGACGGCGCGCGTGGAAGATGAAGCCCAGCGTGTTCAGCAGCACCTGCGCCGCCAGGACCGAGGTGATGTCGCCCGCGTCGTAGGCCGGCGCCACCTCCACGAGATCCAGCCCGACGATCTCGTGCTCGTGCGCGACGATTTGCAGCAGTTCCAGCACTTCGTAATAGAGAAACCCCCCATGGCTGGGCGTGCCGGTGCCCGGCGCGATCGAGGGGCAGAAGCCGTCGATGTCGATGGTGATGTAGACGCGCGCGCCCGGCGGGATGCGTGCGGCGGTGGCGTCCGCGCCCAGCCGGCGCACCTGTCGGACCGACAGGATGTCCGAGCCCATGGCCCGGGCGGCCTCGTACCCTTCCCGCGCGGTGGAGCTGACGTTGCGGATCCCCAGCTGCGTCAGGCCGGTGACATTGTCGCGCTCGGCCGCGCGGCGCATCGGGTTGCCGTGGCCGTGCCGCACGCCGTGGCGTTCGTCCACGAAATCAAGATGGGCGTCGATCTGCAGCACGTGGATGTCGCCGGCGTCGTCGAAGGCGCGGATCGTGGGGATGGTGATGGAATGGTCGCCGCCGATCACCACGGGCAGGGCGCCGGTTGCGCGCAGTGCGCGCACCGCCGCCTCGATGTTGGCGTGGCTGGCCTCGGTGTCGGTATGCACGATGTCGGCATCGCCCGCGTCCACAATGGAGACGTCCGAGGTCAGATAGGTCACGTCGTCCTCGTGGTCGTAGGCGCCGTCGTGCCCGAAGCTGAAGAGGGTCGAGGCCTCGCGCACCCCGCGCGGGCCGAAGCGTGCCCCGGCCCGGAACTGCGTGCCCCCGTCGAACGGCGCGCCGAGGATCGCCGCGTCGGCGCGGATCATGGACCAGTCGGTGACCACGGGCCGCTTGCCGAAGCTCGCAACGCCGACGAAGGGCAAATCCAGCCGGCCGCTATCGTATCCGTGGGTGCTCATTGACGTGCTTCCCTGATGGTGCCGGCAAGCGTGGCCGCAATCGGGGCGGGGGACAAGGCGGGAATCGGCTTTTCCCTGCGCCGGATCCGTGCAATAGGGAAGCGCCAAACGATCTCGGCCATGGAGTGACCCGATGGAGATTCGCGAGGCGCTAACCTTCGACGACGTGCTGCTTGTTCCCGCCGCCTCGGACGTGTTGCCGAACACGGCGGACACGCGCACCCAGGTCACGCGCGCCATCGCGCTGAACATCCCGCTTCTGAGTTCGGCCATGGACACGGTGACCGAGGCCAACATGGCGATCTGCATGGCCCAGATGGGCGGCATGGGGGTGATCCACCGCAACCTCGACATGGAGGAACAGGCGCGCGAGGTGCGCCGGGTGAAACGCTTCGAATCCGGGATCGTCTACAATCCCATCACGCTCAAGCCGGACCAGACGCTTGCCGACGCCAAGGGGCTGCAGGCCCGCTACAGCGTGACCGGTTTTCCGGTGGTGGATGACGACGGCCGCGTCGTCGGCATCGTCACCAACCGCGACATGCGCTTCGCCGAGGATGACGCGACGCCGGTGCGCGTGATGATGACCAGCGAGAACCTCGCGATCCTGCAGGAGCCGGCCGACCGCGAGGAGGCCAAGAGCCTGATGAAGGCGCGGCGGATCGAGAAGCTCCTCGTGACCGACGCCGAGGGCAAGCTGACGGGCCTGCTGACGCTCAAGGATACCGAGCAGGCGGTGCTCAACCCCACCGCCTGCAAGGACGACCTTGGCCGGCTGCGGGTGGCGGCGGCCTCCACGGTGGGCGACGCGGGTTTCGAACGCTCCGCCGCGCTGGTGGATGCCGGCGTGGACATGATCGTCGTGGACACCGCGCACGGCCATTCCGCGGGCGTCGCCGCCGCGGTCGAACGCGCCAAGCAACTGTCGAACGAGGTTCAGGTCGTTGCCGGGAACGTGGCCACCGCCGAGGCGACCCGGGCGCTGATCGACGCGGGCGCGGACGCGATCAAGGTTGGCATCGGCCCCGGCAGCATCTGCACCACGCGCATGGTGGCCGGCGTCGGCATGCCGCAACTGACCGCCATCATGGCGTGCGCCGGCGCGGCGGGCGACGTACCTGTGATCGCCGACGGGGGCATCAAGTTCTCGGGCGATTTCGCCAAGGCGATCGCGGCGGGCGCCTCCTGCGCGATGGTGGGCTCGATGCTCGCCGGCACGGATGAAAGCCCCGGCGAGGTGATCCTTTACCAGGGCCGCAGCTTCAAGAGCTACCGCGGCATGGGCAGCCTTGGCGCGATGGCGCGCGGTTCGGCCGACCGGTATTTCCAGAAGGATGCGGCCAGCGACAAGCTGGTGCCCGAGGGGATCGAAGGGCAGGTGCCCTACAAGGGGTCGGCGGGCAACGTGATCCACCAGCTGGTGGGCGGTCTGCGCGCGGCCATGGGCTACACCGGCTGCGCCACCGTCGATGCGATGCGCAGCGATTGCCACTTCGTGCGCATCACCGGCGCGGGGCTCAAGGAAAGCCACGTCCACGACGTGCAGATCACGCGGGAATCGCCGAACTACCGCATCGGCTGAGCCGGGTCGCGCCACGCGCGCAGGCGCCGGGCCAGGTGATAGGCCAGGAAGGCGGCAAGAATGCCCGGAAGGGCTTTGAACACGTCGTCGTCCAGGCCCGAGAGGTGCCAGCCGATCACCGCCGTCAGCCCTGCGGCCATCGCCGCGAGCCCCGTCCCCGCGGGCAAGGGCCAGCGGAACAGGCGGAAGAACAGCACCGGCCCCAGGGTCGCGCCCAGGCCCGACCAGGCGATGAGCACCAGGTCGAAGACCGTTTCCGGCGCTTCGAGGGCCACCAGCAGTGCAAGGACAAGGACCGCGCCGGTGGCCAGTTTCGAGGCCAGGTAGTTCTCGCGCCAGCGCGGCATCATGTCCTGCGTGATGACGCCGGAACACAGGATGATCTGGCTGTCTGCGGTGGACACGGTGGCGGCGAAGAGGCCCGCCAGCGCCACACCGACGAAGATCTCCGGCAGCAGCTCCATTGTCACCAGCGGCAGGGCCAGCTCGGTCGGGTCGGGCACCGCGTCGGTGCCGGGCAGCCCGGCCAGGTCGGGCAGCACCGCCCGGGCATAGAGCCCGACCGCGATGCAGGCCAGCCAGAACGGCACGAACCAGGCAAAATAGAACAGCCGCGCCTGGCGGATGCCGCTGGTGCGGTCCATGGCGATCAGCCGGGTCATCAGGTGCGGCTGGCCCAGCGTGCCGAGCCCGGCGAAGACGAATCCCAGCACGAAAAGCAGCGGGCCGAAGGCCAGATCGGCGGGAAAGAGCGACAGCAGGGCGGGGTCGAGGGCGCGCAGCCTGTCGGCCAGCGCGGCCGGGCCGCCCACCTCCATGCCGCCGGCGACCAGGATCAGCGTGATCGAGACCAGCATCACCGCCGATTGCGCGGCATCCGTCCAGATATCGGCACGGATCCCTCCGGCGAAGGAATAGAGGATCACGATCGCCGCGCCGATCCACACGCCGGTGGCGGGGTGCCAGTCGAATAGCGCGTGCAGCGCCGTGCTGCCGGCCTTGAGTTGGGCAGCGGCATAGAGCCCCAGGAAGACGAAGGTCAGCGCGCTGGCGGCCACCACGAGTGACCGCCGCGGCCCCTCGGGGCCCGTGGCCAGGATCGCGGTGACGGTGATGGTGCCCGCGGCACCCGAGCGCGCGCGCAGCCGTGGGTAAAGCCGCCACCATGCGATGGCGTCCCCGATGATCCACCCGACCATCATCCAGATCGTCTCTATCCCGACGCGATAGCTCGCCGCGATCATGCCGATGAACATGAAGCCGCTGTTGTTGGTGGCAACAGTGGACAGGGCCGTGAGCCACGGCGAAACGGTGCGGCTGGCCAGCAGGTAGTCCTCGGTCGTGGCCTTCTTGCCGATCACCGAGGACGCTCCGGCCAGGATCACGGCCAGGGTGACGATGAGGAAGCTCGCGACTGTCGCGCTCATCCGCCTAGTGCTACGCCGGCGGCGGGGACGGGCGCAAGGCGTCCGGGGTCGGGTTTCGCAGGCCGGCGGCGGGCGCTAGAAGGTCCGCGTGACAATGAGGGAGACCCTTGCGATGATCCAAGCAAGTGCCGGCCCGGGGCGAAGCGCGCCATGACGCCGGGCGCCCGGGTTGCCGCAGCGATCCATGTGCTGGACGAGATCCTGGCAGGCACGCCCGCGGAAAAGGCCCTGACGGGCTGGGCGCGGCGGGCGCGCTATGCGGGCGCGAAGGATCGCGCGGCGGTGCGCGATCACGTGTTCGACGCGCTGCGCTGCCGCCGCTCCTACGCCGCGCTTGGCGGGGCCGGGACCGGGCGGGGGCTGATGATCGGCGCGACGCGCGCAGCCGGGGAGCGGCCCGAGGCGCTTTTCACCGGCTCGGGCTACGCGCCGGCGGCGCTCACCCCGGCGGAGGCCGCTGCCGGCACGCCCCCGCGGCAGACCGGCGCGCGATGGGATCTGCCCGACTGGCTGGTTCCGGTGTTTCGCCGCTGCCTCGGCGCGGAGGCCGAGGCGACGGCGCTGGCCCTGCGCGCGCGGGCGCCGGTGATGCTGCGTGCCAACCTCGGCAAGTGCACCCCGGCCGATGCCGTGGATGCGCTGGCCGAAGACGGCGTCGTCGCCCGGACCCATGCGATCGCGCCGACCGCCCTGCGCGTGGAGGCGGGCGCGCGGCGGGTCGCCGGCTCCCGTGCCTATCGGGCGGGTCTGGTAGAACTCCAGGATGGCTCCAGCCAGGCGGCCATGGCGGCGCTGCCCGTGCCGGAGGGCGGGCGGGTACTGGATTACTGTGCAGGCGGGGGCGGCAAGGTGCTGGCCCTGGCCGCGCGCGCCAGCGCGGCGTGGTTTGCCCATGACGCGGCACCGCAGCGCATGGCCGATCTTCCGGCGCGGGCCGCCCGTGCGGGGGTCGAGGTGCGGGTGCTGGCGCCCGGCGAGTCCCCGTCGCAGGCGCCCTTCGATCTCGTGTTGTGCGATGTGCCCTGTTCCGGCAGCGGTACCTGGCGGCGCACCCCCGATGCCAAGTGGCGGCTGACGCCCGAGGACCTCGAAGCGTTGATGCGGCGCCAGGACGCCATCCTTGACGCAGCGGCGCCGCTGGTCGCGCCGGCGGGGCGGCTGGCCTATGCAACCTGTTCGGTTCTGGCAGAGGAAAACATCGACCGCGTCACCGCCTTTTGCAGCCGCGCGCCCGGCTGGCGCATAGCCGACAGCCGGACGTGGCCTGTGAGCGACGCGGGCGACGGCTTCTTTCTGGCAATACTTTCGCGGAAAGACGGCTTGTAAATACAACCTTGACGGGCAAACCGTGCTGTCGTTAAGTCGAATTTAATCGGCCGTCCGTCAAGGATGGAGCGGATGAATCGGCAATGGGGACGGACTTTCTTGGCCTTCACGTTCAGTTCCATGGCGCCTTTGCGCCTGCGCGCCCGGCATCTGCGGCCCCGGGTCGCGCTCGTGCTGGCCGCAGGCGGGCTGTTCGCCTTGGCCGCGCTGGCCTTGCCGCAGCCTCCGGCGCGCCTGGCGCTCTTCGCCGTGGCCATCACCCTGGGGTTGACGGCGCTCTGGATCACGGTTGCCTCGGGCCTAGGGCGGCGCGACGATACCCGCGCGATCGGCGCCTTTGCGGAGATCCTGGACGGGGACGCCGCGCCGAGTTTCCTGACGGATCACGACGGGCGCGTTCTGGCAAGCAACCGCGCCGCGTCCCGGGAATTCGAGGAGGGCCCCCACGGAACGCTGGCCGGCGCGCTGAAGCGTGTCCTGGCCAATCCCGGCGCGCTTCTGCATCGCCTCGAAGGGCGCGCGGAGGCCAAGGGATTCGCGCAGGAGGACGTCGTGACGCGCGGCGGTCATCTTCGGGTCTGGGTGCACCGAGCGGGCGACTCGCGGCTGTTGTGGCGGATCGAGAAATCCGCCGAGCGCCCGCAGCGCGAAGCTGACGGCGTGCCATTGCCCATGCTGACAGTGGGCCGAAACGACGCTGTGCTCTTCATGAACCAGGCAGCGCGCACGCTGGTGGGGGAACGCGCGCGCACGCTCGGCCGGGTCTGCCCGGAACTGCCGCTGCGTTCGGGGCAGTTCAACGATGTCAGCACGCCGGACGGGCTGATCTCCTGCCTCGTGGTCGAACTCGAAGGCACGGCGGGCCGGCGGGAGGTGTTCCTGCTGCCGGGGGTCGCGGCCACCGAACGCCAGCCCGATGGATGGAGCTTCGTGGACGAACTGCCGGTGCCGCTGCTCAAGCTCTCGCGCCGCGGCGACGTGGAGCTGTCCAACCAGCCCGCGCGCGATCTGCTCGGGGTGAGTGGCTGTTCCGGGCGCCGGTTGGGCGAGCTTGTCGAAGGGCTGGGCCGTCCGATCGCCGACTGGCTGGACGACGCCGCGGCCGGCCGCGGCAACATCCAGGCCGAGGTTGTCCGGGTACGGCGCGACGATGCCGAAGTTTTCGTGCAGATCACGCTCAACCGCGCCAGCGAGAACGGCGAGACCGTGCTGATTGCCGTGCTCAACGACGCAACCAAGTTCAAGTCCCTCGAGGCGCAATTCGTCCAGAGCCAGAAAATGCAGGCTATCGGTCAACTCTCAGGTGGCGTTGCACATGATTTCAACAACCTGCTCACCGCAATATCTGGGCATTGCGAGCTGCTACTGACCAAGCATGACCAGGGGGACGCGGATTACGCCGATCTGGTCCAGATCAACCAGAACGCCAACCGGGCCGCGGCCCTCGTCGGGCAGCTTCTGGCCTATTCGCGCAAGCAGACGCTGCGGCCCGAGATCATAGATCTGCGCGATTCGGTGGCCGATCTGACCCATCTTCTCAATCGCCTCGTCGGCGAAAAGATCTGCCTGAGCCTCGCGCACGACCCCGACCTCTGGCGCATCCGGGCTGACAAGCGCCAGTTCGAACAGGTCCTGATGAATCTGGTCGTCAATGCCCGGGACGCGATGCCAGAGGGCGGCGACATCGAGATCGCGACCGAGAACCTGACGCTGGACAAGCCTCTTAACCGTGACCGTGCCGTGGTGGCGCCGGGCCGCTACGTGGCCGTGAAGGTGACGGACGAGGGCAGCGGCATCCCCCCCGATCTTCTGGCGAAGATCTTCGAGCCCTTCTTCACAACCAAACGGGCGGGCGAGGGGACGGGCCTGGGCCTGTCCACCGCCTACGGTATCATCAAGCAAAGTGGCGGTTTCATCTTCGCGGACAGCTCACCGGGGGCGGGCAGCACCTTCACGCTCTTGATGCCGGCCATGACCGAGCCCGCCGACGGGGATACCGATCGCCGCCGCCCCGCGGCCGAACCCGCGGGGTCCGCCGAGGGCGTGGTCCTTCTGGTGGAGGATGAGGCCCCCGTCCGGGCCTTTGCCAGCCGAGCGTTGCAGATGCGCGGCCTGACGGTATTCGAGGCCGAAACCGCCGAGGAGGCGCTGGAGCTTCTTTCCGATCCCGCTTTCGCGGTGGATGTCTTCGTGACCGACGTGGTCATGCCGGGCATCGACGGGCCCAGCTGGGTGCGCCAGGCCCTGGTGGACCGCCCGGAGGTGCGGGTGGTCTTCGTGTCGGGCTATGCCGAGGAGACCTTCGCGGACGATCACGCGCGCCTGTCCGACTCGGTCTTCCTGCCCAAGCCCTTTTCCCTGTCGGAGCTGACCGAGACGGTCGTGCGTCAACTCGGGTGATGTCCGCGATCGCGGCGAAACCCGGCGGCGCGGCGATGGCCGGGGCCCGTGTCCCTGCCCGGCGCGGCGTCGCCGTCATTCGCGCGTCTCCTCGGGCAGGGGGCGGTAGGCGCCCCCGGCGCCGATCCCGTCCCAGAGCTGGAACTCGTGCGACAGCTTGCGCCGGGCCCGGGTCTCGACCCCGGGAGACAGCGACAACGCCATCTCCGGCGAAGCGTTCACCGCTCGCGTCTCGATGCGGCGCTGCAAGCGATCCTCGAGGAAGGCGTGCAGCCCCGCCTGGTCCTCGTACCGGAAAAGATGCGTCACCCGCGTGCCATTGCGCTGCGGCTCGAGGAACTTGGCCTGCGAGCCCACGTTCGCGAAGGGCGGTTTCCGCCCGCGAAGGTAGGCCGCCACGAAGTCGTCGAAACTGACCTCCTGCGTGGAGTTGGCGTGCCCGGCCATTTCGGGCCGCCGCCGGTAGCGGTACCAGCTGCCCAGCCAGTCCAGCGGCTCGCGCATAACCGCCAGCACATCCAGGCCTTCGCCCAGGAATTTTTCGAGCGCGGGGCGGAAGAAACGATTGTAGCGGAAGACAGGCGCATGCTTGAGCTCCGGCGGATCGCGAACCACCATCGCCGCATGCGGGGCCAGCGCCGCCTGATAGGCGGTGCTGCCGGTCTTGGGCACCGACAGGAAAACCAGGCGCGCCTTGGAAAATACAAGCATGTCGGCCCCTTGTGCCTCTCCCTCGGTCTGCCGCGCGAGCGTAAACTACTTCTTAACACCTCCGCGAAAAAGTGGGATTACGCAGAATTTTCTTGAAATGTTCCCGTTCAGCCGTCATAGCTGAGAACAAGAAGGGAACAAACGCAGCGATTGCCGCCCGCGGCAGCCTGTGAAATAAGGGACCGGCACAAATGGCAACGGCAGATCTTCTCTCCATGGACAGCAAGAAAGACGCGGACAAGCAGAAGGCCCTGGACAGCGCGCTGGCGCAGATCGAGCGGCAGTTCGGCAAGGGCTCCATCATGAAGATGGGGGCCGACAACCCGGTTCAGGACATTGAATCGACCTCCACCGGATCGCTGGGCCTGGATATCGCGCTCGGCATCGGGGGGATTCCAAAGGGCCGCATCGTCGAGATCTACGGCCCCGAAAGCTCGGGCAAGACCACGTTGACCCTGCACTGCGTGGCCGAGGAGCAGAAAAAGGGCGGCGTCTGCGCCTTCGTGGATGCCGAGCACGCGCTCGATCCCATCTACGCGCAGAAACTGGGCGTCGATCTGGACGAGCTGCTGATCTCGCAGCCCGACACGGGCGAACAGTCGCTGGAGATCGTGGACACCCTGGTGCGCTCGGGCGCGGTCAGCATGGTCGTGGTCGATTCGGTCGCGGCCCTGACGCCCAAGTCCGAACTCGAGGGGGACATGGGCGAACAGAACGTGGGCGTCCAGGCCCGGCTGATGAGCCAGGCGATGCGCAAGCTCACCGGCTCCATCAGCCGCAGCAAATGCACCGTCATCTTCATCAACCAGATCCGCATGAAGATCGGCGTGATGTTCGGCAGCCCCGAGACCACGACGGGCGGCAATGCCCTGAAATTCTACAGTTCCGTGCGCCTGGACATCCGCCGCATCGGCTCGGTCAAGGATCGCGACGAGGTGGTGGGCAACGCCACCCGCGTCAAGGTCGTCAAGAACAAGGTCGCGCCGCCCTTCAAGCAGGTGGAATTCGACATCATGTACGGCGAGGGCATCTCGAAGACCGGCGAACTGCTGGATCTGGGCGTCAAGGCCGGCGTGGTGGACAAATCCGGCAGCTGGTTCAGCTACGGTGACGAGCGCATCGGCCAGGGCCGGGAGAACGCCAAGACCTTCCTCAAGCAGAACGTGGCCATCGCGACCGAGATCGAGGACAAGATCCGCGCCGCTCACGGCCTTGAGTTCGACGCGGGCGCCGAGGGCGGCGACGATATCGTCGAGGCCTGAGGCCGCCCCCGCCAAACCTTGCTGCGAACCCGGGTCCGCGCCCGGGTTCTTTCATCCTGTGGACATGCGCGCACAGCCCGGCTACACGGTTTCGGCCCCCGGCCAAAAGCTTCGTGCCCTGAGACGAGAATCCCATGCCCACGCTGAACGAGATCCGCTCGACCTTCCTCGACTTCTTTGAGCGCCACGACCACGAGATCGTGGACAGCTCGCCGCTTGTCCCGCGCAACGATCCCACCCTGATGTTCACCAACGCGGGGATGGTTCAATTCAAGAACCTTTTCACGGGCGTCGAGCACCGCGATTACAATCGCGCCGCCACCAGCCAGAAGTGCGTGCGCGCCGGGGGCAAGCACAACGACCTGGACAACGTGGGCTATACCGCGCGGCATCACACCTTCTTCGAGATGCTGGGCAATTTCAGCTTCGGCGACTACTTCAAGGAGGCGGCGATTCCCTATGCCTGGGATCTGCTGACGAAGGAATTCGGGCTGGATCCCGAGAAGCTGCTTGTCACCATCTACCATACCGACGACGAGGCCGCGGCGATCTGGAAGAGATACGCCGGCCTGCCGGAGGAGCGGATCATCCGGATCGCCAGCGATGACAACTTCTGGTCGATGGGCGCGACCGGCCCCTGCGGCCCCTGTACCGAGATCTTCTACGACCACGGCCCCGAGATCTGGGGCGGTCCACCGGGCAGCCCCGAGGAGGACGGAGATCGCTTCGTCGAGATCTGGAACCTCGTCTTCATGCAGTACGAGCGCTTCGCCGACGGTACGCAGCGGGACCTGCCGAACCAGTCCATCGACACGGGCATGGGGCTGGAGCGGATCGGCGCGCTGCTGCAGGGCAAGCACGACAACTACGATACCGACCTGTTACGCCAGTTGATCGAAGCGAGCGCCAATGCGACCAGCCAGGACCCGGACGGTCCGGGCAACGTGCATCACCGGGTCATCGCCGATCACCTGCGGTCGACCTCTTTCCTGATCGCGGACGGGGTGATGCCCTCGAACGAGGGGCGGGGCTATGTCCTGCGCCGGATCATGCGCCGCGCCATGCGGCACGCACACCTCCTCGGCGCGAAGGATCCGGTCATGTACCGGCTGGTGCCGGCATTGGTGGCGCTGATGGGTCAAGCCTTCCCCGAACTGGGCCGCGCGCAGCCGCTGATCGAGGAGACGTTGAAGCTGGAAGAGACCCGCTTCAAGCAGACGCTCGACCGCGGGCTGCGGTTGCTGGACGACGAGCTGGCGCACCTGCCCGAGGACAAGCCCCTGCCCGGGGAGGCGGCGTTCAAGCTCTACGATACCTACGGGTTCCCCCTGGACCTGACGCAGGATGCCCTGCGCGAGAAAGGGCGGGGCGTGGACATGGAGGGCTTCGAGGCCGCCATGGCCGAACAGAAGGCAAAGGCGCGCGCCGCCTGGGCGGGCTCGGGCGAGACCGCCGATGCCGAGATCTGGTACGATCTGGCCGAGGAACGGGGCACCACGGACTTCCTGGGCTACGATACCGAGGCGGCCGAGGGCCAGATCCTGGCGCTGGTGCGCGACGGCGCCGAGGTGCAGCGCGCGGCCAAGGGCGAGAGCGTCCAGATCGTCCTCAACCAGACGCCCTTCTACGCCGAGGCGGGGGGGCAGGTGGGTGACACCGGCACCCTGATCACCGACGACGGCACGGCGCGGATCACCGACACCAAGAAGGTGGCCGGCGTGTTCATTCATTTCGCCGAGGTTACCGAAGGCGAGATCGCCCCGGACACCGCCGCCCAGCTGGAGGTCGATCATGACCGGCGCCGCGCCATCCGGCGCAACCACTCGGCGACGCACCTGCTGCATGAGGCGCTGCGCGAGGCCCTGGGCGATCACGTCGCGCAGCGCGGATCGCTCAACGCGCCCGACCGCCTGCGATTCGACTTCAGCCACGCCAAGCCGCTGACCGAGGCCGAGCGCACCCGCGTGGAGGACGAGGTCAACGCCTACATCCGCCAGAACGCGGCCGTGGAGACCCGGATCATGACCCCGGACGAGGCGCGGGAGCTGGGCGCGCAGGCCCTTTTCGGGGAAAAGTACGGCGACGAGGTTCGCGTCGTCTCGATGGGCACCGATACGGGGTCGGGCAAGGGGCTGGACGGCCGGACCTACTCGATCGAGCTGTGCGGGGGCACACATGTGGAGCGCACGGGCGACATCGGTGTCTTCGTCACCGTCAGCGACCAGGCGTCCAGTGCCGGCGTGCGCCGCATCGAGGCGCTTACCGGGCCCGAGGCCTTCCGTCACCTCAGTGCGCAGGCGCACCGGGTGGAGGCCCTGGCCGGCGAGCTGCGCGCCCGTCCGGAGGAACTGGGCGACAGGGTCCGTGCCCTTGCCGAGGAACGCAAGACGCTTGCCAACGAGGTCAACCAGCTGCGCCGGGACCTGGCGCTGGCCGGCGGCGCGGGGCAGGGGGCCGGCCCCGAGCCACGCGAGGTGGGTGGCGTCAAGTTCCTGGCCCAGACGCTCAGCGGCGTGTCGGGCAAGGATCTGCCGGCGCTGATCGATGAACACAAGGACCGGCTGGGCTCGGGCGCGGTGCTCTTGATCGCGGAGACGGACGGCAAGGCGGCCGTCGCCGCGGGTGTCACCGAGGACCTGACCGGCCGGCTGTCCGCCGTGGATCTGGTGCGCGCGGCCACGCCGGAACTGGGCGGCAAGGGCGGCGGCGGCCGGCCCGATATGGCGCAGGGCGGCGGCAAGGACGCCGGCAACGCCGAGGCCGCGATCAAGGCCGCCGAAGCCGTGATAGGAGGATAAGCCATGCCCGCACTCTGGATCGCCCATGTGACGGTCACCGACGAGGACGCCTACGGCAAATACGCCAGGCTGGCCGGCCCCGCCATTGAAAAGCACGGCGGCCATTTCATCGCCCGGGGTGGCCGGTACGTGCGACTTGAAGGCAAGGATCGGCCCCGCAACGTGGTGGCGCGCTTTCCATCGGTCGAGGCGGCGGAACAGTGCTACCACTCGCCCGACTACCAGGAGGCGCTGAGCCATGCGCGCGGCGCCGCCGAGCGCGAGCTTCTGATCGTGGAAACCAACGAATAGGCGCTAGCCCTCAAGGTCGGTCTGGATCCACCGCGGGCTGAGGTGGATGTCGGTCGCTATCAGGCGCCCCGGGCCGACGTTCTCGAACCGGTGGGGAACCTCGGCCGGGGCGAGCACCACGTCGCCCGCCGCGGCCTCGATAACCTCGTCGCCGACGATGTAGCGCCCGCGCCCCTCGCGCAGGATGAAGACCTCGTCATAGGGGTGGGTGTGCAGTTTCGGCCCGCCGCCGGGCGCCGCGATCTCGACGAACAGCACCGTGATCCCGGTGCCCAGGTCGGCCCCCTCGAAGTGTCCCGTCCATCGGTCAGGATCGGCCGCCCAGTCCGCGCGGGTCAGTTTGCCGGCCTTTCGCGTCATCCCCGGCCCCTCACGAGGCCGCCTTGGCGTGGCGCTTGCGCGCGTGCGGGTCCAGATGCCGCTTGCGCAGGCGCAGGGCGGTCGGGGTGACCTCGACCAGTTCGTCGTCGTCGATATAGGCGATCGCCTCTTCGAGGCTCAGCCGCGTGGGCGGCGTGAGCCGCACCGCATCGTCGCTGCCCGAGGCGCGCACGTTGGTCAGCTTCTTGCCCTTCAGCGGATTGACCTCCAGGTCGTTTTCCCGCGCGTGCTCGCCGATGATCATCCCCTGATAGACGCGTTCTTGCGGGCCGATGAACAGCCGCCCGCGCTCTTCCAGGTTCCACAGCGCGTAGGACACCGATTCCCCGTCCTCCATCGAGATCAGGACGCCCGCGCGCCGTCCGGGGATCGGCCCCTTGTGCGGGGTCCAGCCGTGGAAGACGCGGTTGAGCACGCCGGTGCCCCGGGTATCGGTCAGGAACTCGCCGTGATAGCCGATAAGCCCACGCGAGGGCACATGCGCCACGATGCGCGTCTTGCCCGAATCGGCGGGCTTCATCTCGACCAGATCGCCCTTGCGTGGGCCGGTCAGTTTCTCGATGACGGCGCCGGAATACTCGTCGTCGACGTCGATGGTCACTTCCTCGACCGGTTCCACCGTGCGGCCGTCCGCGTCCTCGCGCAACAGGACCTGCGGGCGCGCGATGGACAGTTCAAACCCCTCGCGGCGCATGTTCTCGATCAGCACGCCCATCTGCAACTCGCCCCGGCCGGCCACGTCGAAGGCTTCGCCGCCGGGGGTGTCGGTCACGCGGATGGCCACGTTCGATTCCGCCTCCTTCATCAGCCTTTCGCGGATGACGCGGCTTTGCACCTTCTTGCCGTCGCGGCCCGCAAGCGGGCTGTCGTTGATGCCGAAGGTCACGCTGATCGTCGGCGGATCGATCGGGGAGGCGGGCAAGGGTGCCTCGACCTCCAGCGCTGCCAAGGTGTCGGACACGGTGGCCTTGCCCATGCCCGCCAGGCTGACGATATCGCCGGCGCGCGCCTCTTCGATGGGTTGCTGGCCCAGCCCGCGGAACGCCAGGATCTTGGAGACGCGGAACTGCTCGATCTTCTGGCCGACGCGGCTGATGGCCTGCACCGTCGCGCCGGTCTTCAGCGTGCCCGACTCCACCCGACCCGTCAGGATGCGGCCCAGGAAGGGATCGGCGCCCAGGGTCGTCGCCAGCATGCGGAAGGGTTCGTCGGCGTGATGGACCTGCCGGGGCGCCGGCACGTGGTTCACGATCAGGCGGAACAGGGCATCAAGGTCCTTGCGCGGGCCGTCGAGTTCCTCGTCGGCCCATCCCGACCGGCCCGAGGCGTAGAGATGGGGGAAATCCAGTTGATCCTCGTCGGCATCGAGCGCGGCGAAGAGGTCGAAGACCTCGTCGAGGGCGCGGTCCGGTTCGGCATCGGGTTTGTCCACCTTGTTCAGGACCACGATGGGCCGCAGGCCGAGCGCCAACGCCTTCGAGGTGACGAACTTGGTCTGCGGCATGGGGCCTTCGGCGGCGTCGACCAGCAGCACCACGCCGTCCACCATGCTCAGGATGCGCTCCACCTCGCCGCCGAAATCGGCGTGGCCGGGGGTGTCGACGATGTTGATCCGGGTGTTCTTCCACTCCAGCGAGGTCGCCTTGGCCAGGATGGTGATGCCGCGCTCGCGCTCCAGCGCGTTGGAATCGAGGGCGCGTTCGTCCACTTCCTGACCGGCGCGGAAAGCACCGGACTGCTTGAGCAATTCGTCCACCAGCGTTGTCTTGCCGTGATCGACGTGGGCGATGATCGCGATGTTGCGCAAATCCATTGAGTGTATCCTTCGGAGCTTGTTGGCTGCGCCCTACCGCCACCGGCCCGGAAAGACCAGAGGCAAAGCACGGCCCGTGCCGCGGCGTGGCGCGCGGCCTTGACGCGGATGTAGGGGCGCGGGCCGCGTGGATAAAGGCCCGGGAACCGCCGACAGGCGCCCGCGTTCTGCATGAACCCGTAGGAGAAGGAGGCCAGCCCCCTGGCGAAGGAGACTGCCGCCGACGACAATGCCCTGCACGCCGGCCGCAAGTCATGGCCGGCCTTGCCCCGGAGTTACCTGATGGAAGATTTCCGCAAGGACCCCCGCACCGATTTCGCCCCGGTGAAGGACCTGAGCAAGCAAGAGGCGCGCAAGCAGGCCGCGGCCCTGCGCGACGGCATCTCCTACCACGACCGGAAATACTACGTGGAGGCCGATCCGGTCATTTCCGACAGTGTCTATGACAAGCTCTTCGCACGCCTGCAGGAGCTGGAGGAGGCCTATCCGGACCTGCGCACGCCGGATTCGCCGACGCTGCGGGTCGGGGCGCCTCCGTTGGACGAACTGGAAAGCGTGGATCACCTGCGCCCCATGCTCAGCCTCGACGCCGCCACCGAGCGCGACGAGATCGCCAGCTTCGACCGGTTCCTGCGGGAAGAAACCGGTGCGGAGAGCGTCACCTACACCTGCGAGTCGAAGTTCGATGGCGCCTCGGTGGAGGTGGTGTTCGAAGACGGCCGCCTGGTGCGCGGGGCCACGCGCGGCGACGGCGAAAACGGCGAGGACGTGACCGAGAACATGCGCACCATCCGCAGCCTGCCGCTGCACCTTGCCGGGCAGGATCCCCCCGAAAAGCTCGCCCTGCGCGCCGAGGTCCTGATGCGCAAGTCCGACTTTCATCAACTCAACAAGATGCGCGCCGAAAGCGGGCGTGACACCCTGGCCAACCCCCGCAACGCCGCGGCCGGGGCCCTGCGCCGGCTGGACTCGCGCAAGGTGGCGGACTATCCGCTGGACATCGTTTTCTATGAAATCCTCTCGATCACCGGCGCGGGGCCCCAGACCCAATGGCAGGCGCTCAAGCGGATGCGCGACTGGGGGCTCAAGACCGATCCCCGGGCACGCCGCTGCGCGGGGCTGAAGGATGTCTGCGACTACCACGGCGAGATGGCCGCGCGGCGCGACGATCTGGATCACGAAATCGACGGCATCGTGATCAAGCTCGACGATATCGCATGGTGGGCGGACCTGGGCAGCCGCCAGCGCAGCCCACGGTGGGCGATGGCCTGGAAATTCGCCCCGCGCGAAGAGGTAACAACGCTCGCCGACATCGTGGTGCAGGTGGGCGCCACCGGGATCCTGACGCCCGTCGCGCTGCTGGAGCCGGTGGACATCGGCGGGGCGACGATCAGCCGGGCCAGCCTGCACAACGCCGATCTCGTGGCGGAACTGGACGTGCGGCCCGGCGATCGGGTGCGCGTGAAACGGGCCGGCGACGTCATTCCCGAAGTGGCCGAACGGGTCGAGAAGGGTGACGACCGGCCCGGCCCCTTCGAGATGCCGGAACACTGCCCTGCCTGCGGCAGTGCCGTGGTGCGCGAGGGGGCACACACGATCTGTCCCGCCGGGCTGTCCTGTCCCGCGCAGCTGCGCGGACGGATAGAGCGCTATGCCGCGCGCGAGGCACTGGACATCGAGGGGCTGGGTGAACGCACGGTGGCGCGTTTGATCGATGCCGGCCTGGTGGCCGATCTGGCCGATCTCTACGATCTCTCGGCCGAGGAGGTGGCGGAACTGGAGGGATTCGCGGACCACTCGGCACGCGCGCTCGTGCAGGAAATCGATGATGCGCGCGCGCCGCGGCTTGACCGATTCCTCTTCGGGCTCGCCATCCCCGGCGTGGGCGCGGACGTGGCGCGGCGGCTGGCCCGGCATGTCCGCAGTCTGGAGGCGCTGCGCGACGCCGACCGGGACGCCCTGCAGGAGGTGCCCGATATCGGCCCCGCCGTCGCCGACAGCGTGGTGGCCTTCTTCGACCGGGACGAGAACCGTGAAAGCCTTGAGAAGCTCCGGCGGCTCGGTGTCTCGGTGCGCGACATGCCCGGGGCCGAGGATCTGCCGCTGGAGGGGCTGACCTTCGTCTTCACCGGCAGCCTGAACAGCTACACCCGCGACGACGCCGAGCGTCTGGTCGAGGAGGCGGGCGCGAATGCCGCCTCCTCGGTGTCAGGGCAGACGGATTACGTCGTCGTGGGCGAAGGCGCCGGGCAGAAACGCGAGGACGCGCAGGAGGAAGGGGCCGAGATCCTCGACGAGGCGGCCTTCCTCGATCTTCTGGACAAGCGCGGCGTGGAGCGCTGAGCCGACGCCGGCGCGGGGGGGGGCTTGGATCAGAACGGGATCTCGTCGTCCATGTCACGGCCCGGCCCGCCTGCGGGTTCGCCCTGCGCGGGGCCGCTGTCGTAGCCGCCGTAGCCGCCCCCGTAATCGGGCCCGCCGCCTCCGCCGCCGCCTTCGCCACGGCCGTCGAGCATGGTCAGCTCCGAGCGGTAGGGCCGCAGGACGACCTCGGTGGTGTAGCGGTCCTGGCCCGACTGGTCCTGCCACTTGCGCGTTTCCAACTGGCCTTCCAGGTAGACCTTGGAGCCCTTGCGCAGGTACTGTTCGGCCACGCGCACCAACGGTTCGGAGAAGATCGCCACGCGGTGCCATTCGGTCTTTTCGCGTCGCTCGCCGGTGTTGCGATCCTTCCAGTTCTCCGAGGTTGCGACGGCCAAGTTGCAGACCTTGCCCCCGTTCTGGAAGGTGCGCACCTCGGGGTCGCGGCCCAGGTTGCCGATCAGGATTACCTTGTTGACTGAGCCGGCCATGGCGTCCTCCTGTTGTGTCCTTGGTCCTCGGGCGCTTACACCACCGCAGCGGCGTAAAGGGAAGGTTAAAATTTGAATCGTGACGGGGCAATCCTGCGGAAACCCGCGCAGCCGCGGGGGCCGAGGCTGGATATCGGCGCCAAAACCGGTATAGTGCGCGCGGATCGCGAACCGGGGGGACAGTGATGATGATGCGCACCTTCGCTTTGACGGCCGCCGCGGCCGCCTTGCTGATTCCGGCCGCAGCCCCGGCCGATGTCTTGTCCACCAAGAGCCGCAGTTCGCTTTTCCAGTCCCAGACGAGCGTGCTGGATACCCGGGCCAAGCAGCAGTACAACAGTTCGGTCCGGCTCCAGCCCGAGAAGGTGCGCACGCCCACGAAATGGGGCGGCGCATCGACCGAACGCTACGACGGCCGCTACCAGGGCCGGTACCTGGGCATGGCGCGCAGCGCGGCGCGGCGCCACGACGTGCCCGAGGACCTTTTCCTGCGGCTGGTGCAGCAGGAATCGGCCTGGAACCCCAAGGCGCGCTCGCACAAGGGGGCGATCGGGCTGGCACAGCTCATGCCGGGAACGGCGCGCAAGCTGCGCGTGAACCCGCATGACCCTTACGAGAATCTCGACGGCGGGGCTCGGTATCTTGCGCGGCAGTACCGCGCTTTCGGCTCCTGGCGGCTGGCGCTGGCGGCCTATAATGCCGGGCCGCAGGCGGTGCACCGGTACGGGGGTGTGCCGCCCTACCGCGAGACCAGGAACTACGTCCGCATCATCTGGGGCAGTTGAGGCGCCGTCAGGCGGCGAAGCCGATCCTGTGCAGGTGGATCTCGTGCGCGGGGTGTTTCTCGGCGTTCACGAGCGTCCCGTCGTGATGGTTGAACAGCGCGCGCCAGTAGGGCTGGATGATGACGCCTTCCTCGCGCAGCAACCGTTCGATCCGGGCCATCACCGGGCGGCGTTCCTCCGCGTCGGACAGGGACATGGCCTGCGTCAGCAGGGCGTCGAACTCGGGGTTCGCGAATCCGGTCTCGTTCCAGGCCGCGCCGGAGCGGTAGGCGAGCGAAAGGACCTGCACCTCCAGCGGGCGGTGATTCCATTGCGTCGCCGAGAAGGGATAGCTTTTCCAGTTCTGCCAGAACAGCCCCCCGGGCAGGATCCGGCGGATCACGTTCAACCCCGCGTCGCGCATCTGGGCGGCCACGGCGTCACCGGTGTTGCGCTGCCATTCGTCATCGACGGTGATGAGTTCGTGGACGAAATCGGCCATGCCCGCCGCCTGCATCTGCGCCAGCGCCGCCTGCGGGTCGTAGCGCGCGGGCCCGATATCGGCATAGGCGGGATGGATCGGGCAGACGTGGTGGTCGGCGGCGACCTTGCCGCGCCCGGCGTAACCCAGTTCCAGGCAGATCTCGTTGTCCACGGCCAGGGCCATGGCCCGGCGCACGTCTCGCGCCGCGTAGGGGCGCATACCTTCGACCTCGGCGGTCTGGTTGCCCCGGATCACCGTCGTGGCGGCCGAGTCGGTGCGCGTCTTGGTCCAGCCGATGGCATCCATCACCTCGATGAAATCGCCGATCGATTCGTAGAGGAGATGCACCTCCCCGTCCTCGGCCGCCGCGGCCCAGGTCGAGGGATCCGTGCCGTAGTCGAGAAATTCGATCCGGTCGAGGTAAGGACCGCCGAAGACCGCCGTTCCCCACCAGTCGTGATCGCGATTGCGCTCCAGGATGCAGCTTTCCCCGACCACAAGGCTGACGGGCCGGAAGGGGCCGGTGCCGATCCCGTGGTGGAACGGATCCGCACCATCGAAGCTTTCGTGGACGATGGCGGCGGGATAGTCCGACATGTTGGCGATGATCGCCACGTCCGGGGCCGACAGGCGCAGGGTGACGGTCTGCGCGTCCTGCACGGTGATCGCGTCCGGCCGCGCCTGTCCGGTGGCCGGGTCGATCAGCCCGGTGACCCGGCTGGCCATGGAGTTGCCGGGCGCCTCGGTGTCGCACCAGCGGATGATGTTGCGCGCCACGTCGTTGGCGGTGAAAGCGTCGCCATTGTTCCAGCGCACGCCGCGGCGGACCTTGAGCGTGTAGGCGGTGGCGTCGGCATTGGCCTGCCAGTCTTCCAGCAGCATCCCGTTGAAGGTGCCGTCGGCGTTGTACTGGACAAGGTATTCCAGGAAGCCGCGGGTCTGGTTGCCCATCTCGCTCCAGTCGTAGCTGCGCGGGTCCTTCATCGCCTTGACATTCTGCTGGATGCGCAGCGTGCCGCCGCGCCGGATCGCGGGCGTGGCGGCGCGGCCCGGATGCGGCAGGCCGGCCAGGGTGCAGGCAATCCCTACACAGGCCCCGAGCGCCGTCGCGCGGGACAGGAATTCCCGGCGGCCGATCCGCCCCTCGCGCGCCTGCCGCGCCAGCGAGGGAACGGCGGGGTGGAGCGGACGGTCGGAAGGGTGCGTCATGCCGGCAAGCCTGGAAGCGATGCAAAGGCGCGGGGCGCGGCCCCGCGTGGTTCCATTGAACAGGCGGTCGCGGTGAAATTCAAGCGCGCGCTGCCAGCGGGGCCGTCGGGGCCCGCGTTTGCGGCGACGTCGCCGCGGCCTTGCGCAGCATCGAGGGGCTCTGCCCCGTGTGGTGCTGCACGAAGCGCGAGAAATAGGCGGCGCTGCGGAAGCCGAGTATGGCCGCGATACGGTTGAGGGGGTGGTCGGTCCCCTCCAGCATGGCGCGTACCGCATGCAGCGTCCGCTGGGTCAGCAGGTCGGCGGCGGTCCGGCCGGCGTGTTCGCGGCAGGACCGGCTGAGGTGCGTTGGGGTCACGCCCAGCTGGCGGGCGTAATCATGCATCGGCCGCCCTGTGGTGTAATCCCGTTCGATCAGGGCGGCGTAGGCCCGGACAAGGCGTTTGCCCGCGCTGTCGTCTTCCGCCTCGGCGCCGTGCGCGATCATGGCCCGGCGCAGCCAGACGCTCAGCAGCGCCGCCTGGGCGTTCATCGCCTCGTCGAGGAAATCGCGATCGGCGTTCTGCTCGCGCTGCATCCCTTCCAGGATGCCGGTCAGCTCGGCCTGGGCCTGCACGTCGCGGATGCGCAGGTGCTGCGGCGTGTCGGGCATCAGCACCGGCCCGCCGGCCGGCACGAGGCAGACAAGGCCGAACCCCTGCTTGCCCAGGTCGAGCGAAAACAGCGTGTCGGCCGGGATCGCCAGCGCGTTGTGCACGCCGATGCCGCGCATGATCCCTTCCACCATGCAGCGGCCCTGGCCGCGCGTGATCCAGACCAGCGCGTGCTCGGGGCAGCTGTGGGGCAGGTTCGCCCGCCATCCGCCGGCGCCTGTCCATTGCGCGATGGTCGTGATCCGTGCGTGCTGCGGCATGCTGGTGATCCGCTCCTGCCCTGGATGTTCCCCGTCGCCTGACCTTGTCGCAGATTCTGGGGCCCGAGTCAGGAAGGATCTGGAAATTCTTCAAGGCGTTCGGCGGGAATTCGCGTCCAGTCCGTCATGCGGGCGCGGAACCAGGTGCGCTGGCGCTTGGCAAACTGCCGGGTGGCGACGATGGCCGCCGCGCGCGCCTGCGCAAGGGTCTTCTTCCCCTTGAGATGGGCGATGAGTTCCCGCGCGCCGATCGCCTTGGCCGCGGGCAGGGCGGGATCCCATCGGGGCAGGATGGCGCGCGCCTCGTCCAGCGCCCCGGCCTCCAGCATGGCGTCGAACCGGCGTTCGATGCGGGCGTTCAGCCAATCGCGCTCGGCCGTCACGTGGAATGCGGCGCAGTCGGACAGCGGCAGCAGGGGCGGGGGCGTGTCGTCCTGCCAGAGGGCGAGCCCCCGGCCGGTGCTCTGCAGCACTTCCCAGGCCCGCTGCACCCGCATGGGATTGCGCGTGTCGATCCGGGCGCGGGTCTCGCTGTCCAGCTCGGACAGCAAGGCCGCGCGCCCCTCGGTGCGCAGCCGTTCGTCGGCGCGGGCGCGAATCTCGGCCGGGGTGGGGGGAATGGGGGCCAGCCCCTCGGTCAGCGCCGCGAAGTAGAGCCCCGTGCCGCCCACGATCACCGGCCGCGCACCATCGCGCAGGACCGGTGTCAGATCCCGCAGCCAGTGCCCGACCGAATAGGCCGCGTTCCACGGGACATGCCCGTAAAGGTGATGCGGCGCCTGTGCCTCTTCCTCGGGCGTGGGCCGCGCGGTCAGGATGCGCCAATCGGCAAAGACCTGGATCGCGTCGGCGTTGACGACCGCGCGGCCCTGGGCCCGCGCGATCCGCAGGGCAAGCGCGGACTTGCCCGAGGCCGTCGGCCCGGCGATCAGCACCGGTCGATGCGGGGGAATATCGGGCACCGGTTCCATCAGCCGGGGGTGTAGCGCAGGCGCGTCCCGGGTGCGAGCGGGTTTCCCCCCGATTCCGCCGGCAGGGGGTTTATTCGATTGAACCGCGCATCCTTTTCCGACATTTTGCGCGCGATCCACCCGAGGCCTCAACGGAGCGAGCGCATGTCCGACCCCGATTCCCCGCCAGCGACAACCTTCAGCCGCGTGCTGCTGAAAATCTCGGGCGAGGCGTTGATGGGCGATCAGGTCTACGGGCTGCATCCCCCCACGGTCGAGCGGGTCGCGCGCGAGGTGAAATCGGTGCACGATCTTGGCGTCGAGATCTGCATGGTGATCGGCGGCGGCAACATCTTTCGCGGCCTGCAGGGCTCGGCCCAGGGGATGGAGCGGACCACGGCCGACTACATGGGGATGCTTGCCACGGTCATGAACGCGCTGGCAATGCAGAGCGCGCTGGAAAAACTGGGCGTCTTCTGCCGGGTCATCACCGCGATCCGCATGGACGAGATCGCCGAGCCCTACATCCGCCGCCGCGCGGTGCGCCATCTCGAGAAGAAGCGCGTCTGCATCTTCGCGGCGGGCACCGGCAACCCCTATTTCACGACCGATACGGCGGCCACCCTGCGCGCCAACGAGATGAACTGCGAGGCGATCTTCAAGGGCACCAAGGTGGACGGCGTCTATGACAAGGACCCCATCAAGTACCCCGAGGCGAAGCGCTTCGAAAAGGTCACCTACGACGAGGTCCTTTCGCAGCACCTGAAGGTGATGGACGCCAGCGCCATCGCGCTGGCCCGGGACAACAACCTGCCCATCATCGTCTTCAGTCTGGACGCGCCGGGGGGCTTCCGGGCCATCCTCGATGGCAGCGGCACCTATACAACCGTGCACGCTTGACGCTAAAGAAGGGGCCATTCGCCCCACGGGAAGGAAGATAATGATGTCGGACGATTTCGAACTGGATACAGGCGACCTGGAGCGGCGCATGGAGGGGGCGCTTTCGGCGCTGCGCACCGAATTTGCGTCGCTCAGGACGGGCCGCGCCTCGGCCAGCATGCTCGAACCGGTCACGGTGGAGGCCTATGGCCAGCGCATGCCGATCAACCAGGTGGGCACGGTCAACGTGCCCGAGCCGCGGATGGTCACGGTCAACGTCTGGGACAAGTCGCTGGTCGGCAAGGTCGAGAAGGCCATCCGCGAATCCGGGCTGGGGATCAATCCGCAGCTCAACGGCACGATCATCATGCTGCCGATCCCCGAACTGAACGAGGAGCGGCGCAAGGAACTCACCAAGGTGGCGTCGCAATATGCCGAGAACGCCCGCGTTGCGATCCGCAACATCCGCCGTGACGGCATGGACCGGATCAAGAAGGCCAAGAACGACGGCATGTCCGAGGACGACCAGAAATACTGGGAGTCGGAGGTCCAGGAACTGACGGACCAGTATATCGAGGCCGTGGATCAAGCGCTGGAAACGAAGCAGTCGGAGATCATGCAGGTCTGAACCGGAAGGGGGCGCCGAGGATGGCAGCGAAAACCGACACGACCGGCGGCCCTCGTCATGTTGCGATCATCATGGACGGCAACGGCCGGTGGGCACGCGCCCGGGGACGGCCGCGGCTGTTCGGCCATCACGCCGGCGCCCGCAGGGTGCGCGAAGTTGTTAGCGCCTGCCCCGGAATGGGGGTGGACTATCTGACGATCTTCGCCTTTTCCACCGAGAACTGGAAACGCACCCAGACCGAGGTGGCCGGTCTGATGAGCCTGTTCCGGCGCTACATCTACAAGGAGATGCAGGCCTTCGTCGCGGAAAACGTGCGCGTGCGCTTCATCGGGGACCGCCCGCGGCTGGATGAAAAGCTGCGCGCGCTGATGGACGAGGCCGAGCAGATGACCGGCCACTGCACCGGCATCAACCTGACCATCGCGCTGAACTACGGCGGCCGCGACGAGGTCGCACGGGCGACCAAGCGGCTGGCGCGGGACGTGGCCGCCGGCCGGCTGGATCCAGAGGACGTGGATCTGGAAACCCTGCCGCGCTACCTAGATACGCATGTCCTGCCCGATCCCGACCTGGTGATCCGCACCAGCGGTGAGGCGCGGATATCGAATTTCCTGCTGTGGCAGTCGGCCTATGCGGAATACGAGTTCATCGACACGCTGTGGCCCGATTTCACGCGCGAGATCTTCGTGGATCTTCTCAGGAACTATGGCGCGCGCGAGCGCCGGTTCGGAGCGGTCACCGCATGAGCGCGGCCTCCCCCTGGTCGGATCTGGCGCCGCGCCTGGGCTCGGGGCTGGCCATGGCGGCGGTCGGGGCGGCGCTGGTCTGGGCCGGCGGCTGGATCTTTGCCGGCGGCGTCAGCCTTCTGGGCGGGATCATGGTCTGGGAAGCGGCGCGGATGTTCGGCTCCGCCGCGCCGCTGGCGGCCGCGATCCTCGCCGCGGTGGCGCTGGCGCTGTCGCATCTCGTGCCCTGGAGCCTCGTGCTGCCGGTTCTCCTGGCGGCCGCGCTCGTGGCCGCGGGGCAGGTGCCGCGGGACAGGGGGGCCTTCCTGGCCTTCGCGGCTTGGATCCTTCTGGCGTGCTTCGCCATCGTCCTGCTGCGGACAGGCGCGGGGCTTGCCTGCGTCCTGTGGTTGGTCCTCGTGGTGGTGGTCAGTGACATCGCCGGATATTTCGCCGGCCGGTTCCTGGGCGGGCCGAAGTTCTGGCCCCGCTTCAGCCCCAAGAAGACCTGGTCGGGCACGGTGGCGGGCTGGCTGGGCGCGGCGCTGGTGGGGCTGGCTTTCGCCCCCTGGTCCGGGGCCGCGCTGATCCCGCTCTCCATGATCGTGGCGCTGGCCGGCCAGATGGGCGATATCGGCGAAAGCGCCATGAAACGCCGCGCGCAGGTCAAGGACAGCTCGGCCATCATTCCCGGTCACGGCGGTATCCTCGACCGCTTCGACGCCATGCTGGGGGCGGGCGTGCTGGCGACGCTGTTTTGGGCCGCGGGTTTGCTGCCGGGGGCGACATGAAACGTGTTTCCATTCTGGGCGCCACCGGCTCGATCGGGCGCAATACCCTTGACCTGATCGCTCGCCGGCCGGCCGATTACCGGGTGGTGGCCCTGACCGGCGGGCGCAACATCGCCGCGCTGGCCCAGGCCGCGACAAGCCTTGGCGCTGAAATCGCCGTGACAGCCCATGACGACTTGCTGGGCGATCTGCGTGATGCGCTGGCCGGATCGGGGGTTGCGGCCGCCGCCGGTGCGACGGCGCTGGAGGAGGCCGCGGCGCGGCCGGCCGACTGGGTGATGTCCGCCATCGTCGGCGCCGCCGGGCTGCGCCCCGGTCTGGCCGCGCTGGAGCAGGGGGCGACGCTCGCGCTGGCCAACAAGGAGTCGCTGGTTGCCGCCGGCCCGCTGGTGATGGCCGCGGCCCGCCGGACCGGCGCCCGCGTCCTGCCGGTGGACAGCGAGCATTCGGCGATTTTCCAGGCCCTCGCCGGAGAGGATCCGGCGGCGGTGCGGCGCGTGGTCATCACCGCCTCGGGCGGCGCGTTCCGCGACTGGCCGCTTGCCGACCTGGCCCGCGCCACCCCCGCGCAGGCCGCGCGGCATCCCAACTGGGACATGGGCCAGCGCATCACCATCGACAGCGCCTCGATGTTCAACAAGGCGCTGGAGATGATCGAGGCGCGGGAATTCTTCGGCTTCGATCCCGACCGGATCGAGGTCGTGATCCACCCCGAATCCCTCGTGCATGCGCTTGTCGGTTTCTGCGACGGCGCGATGATGGCCCATGTGGGCACGCCCGACATGCGCCACGCCATCGGCTACGCCCTCAACTGGCCGGAGCGGGCCGAGCTGCCGGTGGCGCCGCTCGATCTGGTGCAGGCGGGGCAATTGACCTTCCGGGCGCCGGATCTAGAACGTTATCCGGCGCTGCGGCTGGCGCGGGCGGTGATGGCACGCGGCGGGCTTGCCGGCGCAGGGTTCAACGCCGCGAAGGAGCGGGCGCTGGATCACTTCATCGCCGGGCGCGTCGGGTTTCCGGCCATGAGCGAGATGGTGGAGGCCGTGCTTGACCGCCTGGACCGGCAGCCCGGCCGCCTTGACGGCGCGGTCACGCTTGAAAGCGTGCGCGAGATCGACCAGGTATCGCGTGCGCTGGCCGACGACATTGCGAAAGAACAGGCAGAATAGGACGACCCCTTGGATATTTTCGCACTCCTGCCCCAATTCGGCAGCCTTTTCCTGACCCTCCTTGCCTTCATCGTGGCGCTTTCGATCATCGTGGCGATCCATGAATACGGCCATTACATCGTCGGCCGCTGGTCGGGCATCAAGGCGGATGTCTTCTCCCTCGGCTTCGGCCCGGTCATCTGGTCGCGGGTCGACAAGCACGGCACGCGCTGGCAGGTGGCCGCGTTGCCCTTCGGCGGTTACGTGAAGTTCATGGGCGACGCGGACCCCGCCAGCGGCAAGGAAAGCGAGACGATCGAGCAGATGTCGCCCGAGATGCGGCGCAAGACAATGCATGGCGCCCCGCTTTGGGCCCGAACGGCCACCGTGGCCGCCGGTCCGGTTTTCAACTTCGTGCTGTCGATCGCTGTCTTCGGGGCGATCATGATGGTGCAGGGCCGGATGGCCGAGCCGCTGACCATCGGGGAAATCCATCCGCTGCCCTATGAGGGGATCACCGTGGAGCCGGGTGACGAGGTGCTGCGGATCGCCGGCCAGCCCCTCCCCGATTTCGAGGATCGCGAGGGATTCGACGATTTCGTCGAATCGCTGCCCCGTCAGGCCACGCTGGACTACCGCGTGCGCCGGGACGGCCGCGAACGCACGGTCACCGGTCCTTACCCCATGCCGCCGCGGGTCTCGCGGCTGGCGCCGCAATCGGCGGCCTATGCCACCGGTCTGCGGCCCGGCGACGTGATCGTGGCCGTGGAGGAACAGCGCGTCGTCGCCTTTTCCCAGCTGAAGGACGTGGTCGAGGCATCAGGCGGCACGCCCTTGGATCTGACCGTCTGGCGCGACGGCGATAGGCTTGAGGTCACGCTCGCCCCCAAGCGCATGGACGAACCCCAGCCCGACGGCGGATTCGAGACGAACTGGCGCATCGGCATCGCAGGCGGGCTGGCCTTCGAACCGGCGACGACGACGTTGGGGCCGCTTGCCGCGCTGGCCGCCGGCGTGGCCCAGACATGGGCGATCATCGAGGGCTCGATTTCCGGCCTGTATCACATGATCACGGGGGCCATCAGCAGCTGCAACATGTCCGGGCCCATCGGCATCGCCGAGGTCTCCGGGGCGATGGCCAGCCAGGGCGCGCAAAGCTTCATCTGGTTCATCGCCGTGCTATCCACCGCCGTGGGGCTCATCAACCTGTTTCCGATCCCGGTTCTCGACGGGGGGCATCTGGTGTTCTACGCCTACGAGGCCGTCCGCGGCAAACCCCCCAGCGAGGGCGTGCTGCGGTTTCTCATGACCCTGGGCCTGGCTCTGGTCCTGACGGTGATGGCCTTCGCGATCTTCAACGACATCTTCTGCCCCTGAGGTCGCGTAAATACCCGCGATTCCACACAATTGCCGCAATTCCGTCCAGCCCTCGGCCCGAGTCGCCCCCTAGGGTGCGGCGAGGCGAAAAGGATGGCATTGACGATGCAACAAATCGTAAGCGGGTATCGCGGACTGACTCTCCTGGTCGATCTGAACTGGGACCGGCTGCTGTATGTCGCCACGATCATCGGTGCCTTGCTCGCAGGGGCCTTCGTCGGCTCGCTGTGAGTGTCGCGGCGCCCTGTGTCGGCGTTGCCTCGCTGCCCACCCCTCTTGCCATTTGCCGTTTTGACAAGCCCCACCGGAGCGGTTACTGACATCACTATAGGGATGTCTGACTGGGTAAGACCGATGGATTGTGTCGATAAGCACCGGGCCGCCAGTCCGGAAGGACGAGGGACTTTCGCGAAGGTTCTGTGGTTCATGGGGCTGGGGGTCATCGCCGCTCTCCTGGTGTTCGGTTCCGGCCAGGCGGAGGCGCAGACCTACCGGTTCACCTCGGTCTCGATCGAGGGCAACCAGCGCATCGAACCCGGCACGATTCTCAGCTACGCCGACATCTCGCGCGGGGAGACTGTCTCGGCCGCGGAGCTGAACGAAGCCTACCAGCGCATCCTGGGCAGCGGGCTGTTCGAGGAGGTCCGCATCGACCCGCAGGGCAGCCGGTTGGTCATCGAGGTCACGGAATACCCCACGATCAACAAGATCGCCTTCGAAGGGAACAAGCGGCTGAAGGATGAGGAACTGCGCGGCTTCATCGAAAGCGAGCCGCGCCAGGTGTTCAGCCCCACCCGGGCCGAGCGGGACGCGTCTGTCCTGGCAGAGGCCTATGCCCAGAACGGCCGCGTCTCGGCCCGGGTGACGCCCAAGGTCATCAAGCGCAGCGAGAACCGCGTCGACTTGGTGTTCGAGATCTTCGAGGGCGACAACATCGAGATCCAGCGCGTTGGATTCGTCGGCAATCGCGTCTACTCCGACCGCCGCCTGCGCCGCGTGATCGAAAGCAAGCAGGCGGGCCTGCTGCGGGCGCTGGTCGAGCGCGACACCTTCGTCGAGGACCGGATCCAGTTCGACAAGCAGCTCCTGAAGGATTTCTACCAGTCGCGCGGCTACGTCGATTTCCGGGTGACGGGCACGAATGCCGAACTGGCGCGCAACCGCGACGCCTATTTCGTCACCTTCAACGTGCAGGAAGGTCAGCAATTCCGCTTCGGCGAGATCACCACCGTCAGCGATGTGCCCGAGGCGGACCCGGACGAATTCCACGACGTGCTCAAGATTCGCCCAGGCGTGGTCTATTCGCCCACGCTGGTGGAAAAATCCATCGCGCGCATGGAACGTCTGGCGATCGACAAGGGGATCAACTTCCTGCGGGTCGAGCCGCGGATCACCCGCAACGACCGCGAACTCACCCTTGACGTGGAATTCGCGCTGGTCCGCGGGCCCAAGGTGTTCGTGGAGCGCATCGATATCGAGGGCAACACCACCACGCTCGACCGCGTCATCCGTCGCCAGTTCGACGTTGTCGAGGGCGATCCCTTCAACCCGCGCCAGATTCGCGAGGCCGCCGAACGCATCCGTGCTCTCGGCTTCTTCGAAAGCGCCGAGGTGGACGCCCGGGAAGGGTCCCGGCCCGATCAGGTGATCGTGGACGTCGACGTCGAAGAAAAACCCACCGGCAGCCTGTCCTTCGGCGCAAGCTTTTCCAGCACGGCGGGTCTGGGCATCTCGCTCGGTTTCTCCGAGCGCAACTTCCTGGGCCGCGGACAGTCGCTGAGCGCGTCCATCGCCGCCTCAGCCGATGCCGCCAATTACAGCATCAATTTTCGCGAACCGGCTTTCCTGGGGCGTGACGTGGCCTTCGGCTTCGCCAGCGCGTACCAGGAAACGGACCAGCAGAACAACGATCTCTACGATACCACCGTCGGCCTTCTGAAGCCGAGCCTGACCTTCCCGGTCAGTGAAAACGGGCGCTTGCAGCTCTACTACAGCGCCAGCTACGACGAGATGGACGACTACGTTGGCGCGTTCCCCACCGGCGTGCTCGCCTCGGAGGTGGCGCAGGACGGTCTTTACGCAAGCGCGCTCGGGTATCAATACAGCTATGATACGCGTCGGACGGGTCTGGACCCCAACAGTGGCGTGCTGCTGTCCTTCGGCCAGGAATTCGCCGGTGTCGGGGGCGACAAGGACTTCATCAAGACCTCGGCCCGCATCGTGGGGCAGACGAAGGTCCTGAACGAGGAAGTGACCCTGCGCGCGACGCTGGAGGGCGGGGCGCTGGATTTCACCAGCGGGAACAGCCGGGCGAGCGACCGTTTCACCCGCCAGGTGATCCGCGGGTTCGAACCCAACGGCATGGGCCCGACCCAAGGAAACGAGCACCTGGGCGGCAACTTCTACGCGGCTGCGAAGTTCGAGGCCGAGTTCCCGCTGGGGCTGCCGGAGGAATACGGCATCACCGGCGGTGCCTTCTACGACATCGGGTCGATCTGGGACATCGACGCCACGCCGGCGGCGCGAGCGGCCGGTCCCTTGGCCTCGACCGATTTCCAGGCGCGCCACGTGGTCGGGCTGTCCATCTTCTGGGAATCGCCGTTCGGGCCGCTGCGCATGAACTTCTCCACCCCGCTTGAAAGTGAGCCGGGCGATATCGAACAGAACTTCGACCTGACCGTCCGCACGGATTTCTAGGATGCGCATCGCGCTCGCGCTGGTTGCGCTGTGCCTCGTGCTCGCAGGCGCCGGGCCGCAACCCGCCCCCGCACAGAACGTGGGCGTGGTGCAGAGCGACGTCCTGGTTCTGGATACCGAGCGCCTGTTCCAGGAAACGGAACTCGGACAACGCATACTGGCCGAGATCCAGGCCGATCGCGAAGAGCTCATGGCGCGCAATCGCAAGCTTGAGGCCGAATTGGAGGCCGAGGAGCAGCGCCTGACCGACCTTCGTGCAGAGAAGACGCCCGATGAGTTCCGCAAGCTCGCCGATGCCTTCGACACCAAGGTCCAGCGCATCCGCCGGGACAGCGACCGCGCGGTGCGCGACCTGGAGCGGCGGCGCGAACGCGCGCCCGTGACCTTCCTGCGCCGCGTGCAACCCGTTCTGGTCGAGCTTATGCGCGACGCCGGCGGCGCGGTCATCATCGAGGCGCGCAGCGTACTCTTGCGGGCCGACGCCGTCGATGTCACCGACCTTGCCATCGCGCGTATCGACGCACGGATCGGCGATGGCACCGACAACGCGTCCGGGGCGGCGCCCGCCGAGAACGGCCCGGTCGAGTGACCGGCGGCTTGCCCGCGTCGCGGCGACTTGCTAGGGAAGCGGTGCGCCCCGCAGCGAAAGGACTCCCGATGACAGAGCCGCTGAAGACCGCGGATATCGATCTGATCCAGCGGCTTATTCCGCACCGCTACCCTTTCCTTCTCGTCGACCGCGTGGTCGATATCGACGGCTTCCGCTCGGCGCGGGGACTGAAGAACGTCACCATGAACGAGCCGCATTTCCAGGGGCACTTCCCGGGCAAGCCGATCATGCCCGGCGTGACCATCGTCGAGGCCATGGCCCAGACCGCGGCGGTGATGGTGGGCACCGCGATGAACCTCGAGGACAAGGGGATGCTCGTCTATTTCATGTCGATCGACAAATGCAAGTTCCGCCGCATGGTCGGGCCCGGCGACGTGCTCGAGATGAAACTGACCACCCTCCGCGGCAAGCCGGGGGGCAAGATCTGGAAATTCGGCGGTGTCGCCGAAGTGGCGGGGGACATGGCGGCCGAGGCCGAATTCACCGCCATGATGGACGCCCCCAAGGAGTGACGCCGATGGCCGAGCCGAACGCGCCGCAGATCCATCCCAGTGCAGTGGTCGAGGAGGGCGCACAGATCGCGGCTGACTGCCGGATCGGCCCGTTCTGCCACGTGGGCCCCGGGGTTTGCTTGGCCGCCGGTGTGGAATTGAAATCGCACGTCGTGGTCACCGGTGACACCGAGATCGGTGCCGGGACGGTGATCTTTCCCTTCGCCTGCATCGGCGAGATCCCGCAGGATCTCAAGTACAAGGGCGAGAAGACCCGGCTGGTGATCGGCGAACGCAACCGGATCCGCGAGCATGTCACGATGAACTGCGGCACCGAGGGGGGCGGCGGCGTGACAAGGGTGGGCGATGACGGGCTTTTCATGGCCGGGTGCCATCTGGCCCATGACGTTCAGGTGGGCGACCGGGTCATCGTCGTCAACAACGCCGCGCTGGCCGGCCACTGCATCATCGGGGACGATGTGATCATCGGTGGGCTCTCCGGCGTGCATCAGTTCGTTCGGATCGGGCAGGGCGCGATCATCGGCGCCGTGACCATGGTGACCAACGATGTGATCCCCCACGGCCTGGTGCAGGCGCCGCGGGGCGAGTTGCACGGGTTGAACCTGGTGGGGCTCAAGCGGCGCGGCGTGGCGCGCGACGATATCACTGCGCTCCGCGCGGCATTCCAGATGCTGGCGCAGGGGGAGGGCGCCTTTCAGGATCGGGCCCGCCGTTTGGGCGAGGAGACCGAAAGCGCCTATGTCCGCCAGATAGTGGAGTTCGTGACCAAGGGCAGCGATCGTTCTTTCCTCACCCCCGGAGTGGGCAGCGGACATGCCGGATAGGCTGGCTATCCTGGCCTGCGGCGGCGCCCTGCCGGTCCGCCTCGCGGCCGCCTACCCCGAGGCGGTCCGCGTCGGATTGTCTGGCATTCCCAATGACTTGAACGGTGATGTTGATCTTCATCGGCTGGAGAAGCTGGGAACGCTCTTCGACGCGCTCAAGGCGCAGGGCGTCGGCCGGATCGTGCTGGCCGGGGCGCTTGCGCGTCCCGCCTTCGATCCCTCCGCCTTCGACGCGACGATGGTGGCCGTCGCGCCGCGGCTGATGGCGGCCATGCAGGAGGGAGATGACGGCCTGCTCGGCACGGTGATCGCGATCTTCGAGGAGCAGGGCTTCGTCGTGGTGGGCGCCCACGAATTGCTGCCCGACCTGGTCGCCGAGGCGGGATTGCAGGTCGGCCCGCCGCCTTCTGACGCGGACCTGCGTGATGCGACCCGGGCCTGGGATATCCTGGGCGCGCTGTCGCCGCTGGACGTGGGGCAGGGCGCGGTTGTGGCCGGGGGGCAGTGCTTGGGCATCGAAACGGTGCAGGGCACGGATGCGATGCTGCGCTTCGTGGCCGAGACGCCGGCGGAATTGCGCCGCGGCGTCAGGGGCGTCTACGTCAAGGCCGCCAAACGGGGGCAGGACCTGCGCGTGGACATGCCCGCCGTCGGGCCGCGAACGGTGGCTGCCGTCGCCGGGGCGGGGCTGTCGGGGCTGGTGATCGAGCCGGGGCGCGTGATGATCCTGGACCGCGAAGAGACCCTTCAGGCCGCCCTGGACGCAGGCGTTTTCCTGAGCGCGCGGAGCCTGTGATGCGGGTCTTCCTGGTGGCCGGCGAAGCCTCGGGCGACCGTCTGGGCGCCGCATTGATGGCCGGGCTCAAATCTCTGTCCTCGGTCGAGTTTCAGGGTGTCGGCGGCCCCCTGATGGAGGCCGAGGGGCTGTCCTCTCTTTACCCCATGGAAGAGTTGAGCGTCATGGGGCTGGTGGAAATCCTGCCCCGGTACCCGCACCTGCGCCGGCGGCTGAAACAGACCGCCGAAGCGGTGCTTGCGGCGCGGCCGGATGTCCTTGTCACCATCGACAGCCCCGATTTCGGCTTGCGCGTTGCGCATCTGGTCAAGGCGGAAAGCGACATCAGGACGGTGCATTACGTGGCGCCGTCCGTCTGGGCCTGGCGGGAAAACCGCGCGCGGAAAATGGCGCGCGTGATCGACCAGGTTCTGGCGCTGCTGCCCTTCGAGCCCCCCTACATGGAGGCCGCGGGCATGGCCTGCGATTTCGTGGGCCATCCGGTCGTCAGCGAACCGCAGGCGACCGGCGCGGAAAGACAGGCGTTCCGCGCACGCCACGGCATCGGCGCGGCGCCGCTCCTGCTGGTCCTGCCCGGTTCCCGCAAGGGCGAGGTCGCCCGCCTGGGGCCGCGGTTCGGCGCAGCGCTCGGGACGGTCTGCGCCGCGCGGCCCGATCTGCGGGTCTGCGTGCCCACCACGGCCGCGCGCGCGGCTCAGGTCCGGGCGCTGGTGGCCGACTGGCCGGGCGATCCGGTGGTGATCTCGTCCGAGGGCATGCCGGCCGAGGCCGCGCGGGCGGAGAAGGCAGCGGCCTTCGGTGCCGCGGACCGGGCGCTGGCGGCCTCGGGGACCGTGTCGCTGGAACTGGCGGCGGCCGACACGCCGATGCTGATAGCCTATGATGCCAGCCCGGTGACGCGTTTCATCATCGCGCGGATGCTGAAGATCGACACCCTGACGCTGGTGAACCTGGTGTCGGAGACGCGCGCCGTGCCGGAACTGCTGGGTCACGATTGCCGCGCCGAGAAGATCGCGCCGGCCCTTGAGACGCTTCTGAACGGAGCCGAGGCGCAGCGCGCTGCCATGGAGCTGACCATGCAGCGGCTGGGCCGCGATGGCGAGGCGCCCGGCCTGCGCGCCGCGCGCGCCGTGCTGCGGGGGCTGGGCCGGGTCGGAGCCTGAGGCGCCTGTCTGTCCGGCGGCGCGGTCCGGCCCGTACGGCCGATCCGTACGGGCCCGGCCCTCAGCCCTTCCAGATCCAGCCGCCGCCCAGCACCCGCGTGCCGCCCGTCTGGTAGAAGACGCAGGCCTGGCCCGGGCTCACTCCTTCTTCGGGGGTGAGCAGCTCGACCTCGGCCTCGGTGTCGGACAGCGGCCGGATCACCGCCTCGCGCGGGGGGCGGGTGGAGCGCACCTTGACCGAGACGTGCCATTCCGCCCGCTCCGGCAGCGGCCGTTCGCCCAGCCAGTTGATCTCGCGCACCGGGACGGTCCGGGTGGCCAGCATCTCCTTCGGGCCGACGATGACGCGACGGTTCTCGACGTCGAGCTTGACCACGTAGAGCGGCTCGCTCAGCCCGCCGATACCCAGTCCGCGGCGCTGGCCGACGGTGTAATGGATGACGCCGCGGTGTGTGCCCAGAACGCGGCCGTCGGCATGGACGATCTCACCGGGTTCGGCCGCGCCGGGGCGCAGCTTCTCGATCACGCTGGCATAGTCGCCGTTGGGCACGAAGCAGATGTCCTGGCTGTCGGGCTTGTCGGCCACCGACAGCCCGTAGCGCGCCGCAAGGTCGCGGGTGGCCTCCTTGGAGGGCAGGTGCCCCAGCGGAAAGCGCAGGTAGTCCAACTGCTCGGCCGTGGTGGAGAACAGGAAATACGACTGATCCCGCGCCGCGTCGGCGGCCATGTGCAACTCGGGTCCGGCGGCGCCGGTCTTGCGCTGGATGTAGTGGCCGGTCGCCATGCAGTCGGCATCGAGGTCCCTGGCCGTCTCCAGCAGGTCGCGGAACTTGACCCGCTCGTTGCAGCGGATACAGGGCACCGGCGTCGCCCCGGCGAGGTAGCTGTCCGCGAACTCGTCGATCACCGCGTCGCGAAAGACGTTTTCATAATCGAGGACGTAATGGGGAAAGCCGCGCGCCTCGGCCACGCGGCGGGCGTCGTGGATGTCACGCCCGGCGCAGCAGGCGCCCTTCTTGGCCAGCGCGGCGCCGTGGTCGTAGAGTTGCAGGGTGACCCCCACAACATCGTAGCCCTCGTCCGCCAGCTTGGCGGCGACGACCGAGGAATCCACCCCGCCCGACATGGCCACGACCACGCGGGTTTCGGCCTCGGGCTTGGCGAAGCCGAGGGAATTGAGCTTTTCGCCGGTATCCAGCGCCATTTGGGATCTCCGTTCGCGTCCTGCGGAATATAGGAAAATCCAAGATACTCTCAAGCCCGGGTTTCACCACCCGTTAAGCGCGGAATCCGGACACTGGCCGCCGCGGTGCGACAAGAGGGTGTGTGCCATGTATCTCAAACGCGCGGAGGGGCCAAGGGCGGTGACACTGCCCGACGGAACGGTGATGACGCGGGCCGACCTGCCGCCCGCGGATACACGCCGCTGGGTCGCCTCGCGCAAGCTGGCGGTCGTGCGCGGGGTCGTTCACGGGCTCATCACGCAGGCCGAGGCCGAACGCCGCTATGGCCTGAGCACGGAGGAATTCCAGGAATGGCTGCGCGCTGTCAGCGATCATGGCGCGGAGGCGCTGAAGGTGACGGCGCTCAAGGACTACAGACAACCTTGACGGGAGTTTGTATTTTGTTCTAACCTGGTAACGTGTGGTTAACCAAATTTGGCCAGGGTCGGCCGCAAGACCAATGTCAGACGGCGGAGAAACCCCATGCGCGTTCTTCTGGTAGAAGATGATCCCACGACCTCCAAGAGCATCGAATTGATGCTGACCCATGCCAACCTGAACGTCTACACCACGGACCTGGGCGAGGAGGGGGTCGATCTGGCCAAGCTCTACGACTACGATCTCATCCTTCTGGACCTGAATCTTCCGGACATGAACGGCCACGATGTGCTGCGCCAGCTGCGCATCGCGCGCATCGAGACGCCGATCCTGATCCTCACGGGCGAGGACGACACCGAAAGCAAGATCAAGGGCTTCGGTTTCGGCGCCGACGACTACCTGACCAAGCCGTTCCACCGCGAGGAACTGGTCGCGCGCATCCACGCCATCATCCGCCGCTCGAAGGGGCATTCGCAGTCGGTCATTCGCACCGGCAAGATCGCGGTCAACCTCGACGCCAAGACGGTCGAGGTGGAGGGCCAGCCGGTGCATCTGACCGGGAAGGAATACCAGATGCTGGAACTGCTGAGCCTGCGCAAGGGCACCACGCTGACCAAGGAGATGTTCCTCAACCATCTCTACGGCGGCATGGACGAACCCGAACTGAAGATCATCGACGTCTTCATCTGCAAGCTGCGCAAGAAACTCAGCGAGGCGACGGGCGGGGACAGCTACATCGAAACGGTCTGGGGGCGGGGGTACGTCCTGCGCGATCCCGAGCCGCGGGATCTTGACGGGCAGCGGATGGCCGTGGGCGCCTGATCCCGCCCCGGGCGGCCCGCGCGCTCTGGACCTTGCCGGGCACGCGGCCTATCACTTCGGCATGGGGGCGCGGGCCCCGGCAGGACCGAAGGGGGCGGCATGAGCGCGCGGAACGGCGGCGACAACGACACGGGCGGGCCCGTCGCCCGCGATGAACTGCGGCAGACGCCAGTGGCGGAGCTGACCCAGGCGCAGGCCAAGACCGAGCTGCGCCGCCTGGCCGACGAGTTGCACCGGGCCGACCGGAAATACCACGGCGAGGACGCCCCGGAGATCCCAGATGCGCTCTATGACAAGCTCAAGGCGCGCAACGCGGCCATCGAAGAGCGGTTTCCCGACCTCAAGCGCCCCGACAGCCCCAGCGAAACCGTCGGCGCCGCCCCGGCGGAAACCTTCGCCAAGGTGACGCACGCGCAGCGGATGCTGAGCCTGGCCAATGCCTTCGAGGCCGAGGACATCCGCGATTTCGATACCCGGATCCGCCGGTACCTGGGGCTGGAGGCCGGGGCGCCGCTGAGCTACACCAGCGAGCCCAAGATCGACGGGTTGAGCCTGAGCCTGCGCTACGAAGCGGGCCGGCTTGTCCAGGCTGCCACCCGCGGCGACGGCGCGGTGGGGGAAAACGTCACCGCCAATGCCCGCACGATCGGCGACATCCCCGAGCGGCTGACCGGGGCGCCGACCGTCCTGGAGGTGCGTGGCGAAGTCTACATGCGCCATGCGGATTTCGAGGCGCTGAACGCCCGCCAGGCGGAGGCGGGCGAGAAGACCTTCGCCAATCCTCGCAACGCCGCCGCGGGGTCGTTGCGCCAGCTGGACGCCGGCGTGACGGCCCGGCGGCCATTGCGCTTCTTCGCCTATGGCTGGGGCGAGGTGAGCGCCCCCCTTGCGGAAACGCAGATGGGCGCGCTCGACCGGTTGCAGGGCCTGGGCTTTGCGATCAACGAGTTGACCACGCTTTGCGACGGGCCCGCGGACATGCTGGCGCAGTACGCCCGCATCGAACAGGCACGCGCCGAACTGGGTTATGACATCGACGGCGTCGTCTACAAGGTCGATGACCTGGCGCTTCAGCAACGGCTGGGCTACCGCAGCACCACACCGCGTTTCGCCATCGCCCACAAGTTCCCCGCCGAACTGGCCTGGACCCGGCTGGAGGCCATCGATATCCAGGTGGGCCGCACCGGCGCGCTGAGCCCGGTGGCGCGGCTGACACCGGTGACGGTGGGCGGCGTGGTGGTGTCCAACGCCACGCTCCATAACGAGGACTACATCGCCGGGCGCGACGCGCAGGGCAACGAGATCCGCGGGGGCAAGGATATCCGCGAAGGCGACTGGGTCCAGGTCTACCGCGCCGGGGACGTCATCCCCAAGGTCGCCGACGTTGACCTGTCCCGGCGGCCCGAGGATGCCGACCCCTACCGCTTCCCCGAGACCTGCCCCGAATGCGGCAGCGCCGCCATCCGCGAGGAAGGCGATGCCGTGCGCCGCTGCATCGGCGGCATGATCTGCCCCGCCCAGGCGGTGGAGAAGCTCAAGCACTTCGTCTCGCGCGGGGCCTTCGACATCGAGGGCCTGGGCGAGAAGCAGGTGGCGCAGTTCTACCGGCTGGGCTGGCTGCGCGAACCGGCGGACATCTTTACGCTGCAGGAACGCGATGCCAGCCATCGCAAGGCGCTGGTATCGCCGGCCGAGCGCATCGCGCGGGTCGAGGCGGACGCCCGGCCCGAGGCCCGGCTGCGGCTGGCGGAGGCCGCGGGGCTGGACGCCTGGGATCGCGCGGCGGTTCACGCGCGGCTGGAGGAGCTCAGCGCGACTCCGCTGGCCGAGATCAAGGGGTGGGGCGCCAAGAGCGCCGAGAACCTTTTCGCGGCCATCGCGGCGCGGCGGCGGATCGCGCTGGACCGGCTGCTGTTCGCCCTCGGCATCCGGCACGTGGGCGAGACCGCGAGCCGCCTGCTGGCGCGCGTCTACGGCACCTGGGAAGAGTTCGTCGCGGCCATGGACGACGCGGCGGGCTGTACCGGCCCGGCCTGGGACCGGCTGACCGGGATCGACGGGGTGGGCGCGGTCATGGCGCGCAGCCTGGTGACCGCCTTTGCCCAGGCGGAGGAACGCGCGGGCATCGAACGCCTGGTCGCGCAGCTTGAGGTCGAGCCCGTCGAGGCGCCGCCGGCGCAGCAGGACAGCCCCGTCGCCGGCAAGACCGTGGTCTTCACCGGCAGCCTTGAGAAGCTGACCCGCGCCGAGGCGAAGGCCCGGGCCGAGGCCCTGGGCGCCACCGTCTCGGGCAGCGTCTCGGCGAAGACGGACCTGGTCGTGGCCGGCCCCGGCGCGGGTTCCAAGGCCAGGAAGGCGGCGGACCTGGGCGTGGAAACGATCGACGAGGACGCCTGGCTGGACCTCATCGGCGGGGCATGACCGGCCGGCCCGAAGCCCTCTACCCGCTCTTCGCGGGTCTGGACACGCTGGAGGGCGTGGGGCCCAAGACGGCCAAGGCCCTGCAATCGCTGGAGATCGGGAAGCCGCGGGACCTGCTGTTCACGCTGCCCTATTCGGGGGTGGACCGCCGGCGGCGACGGACCGTGCAGGGGGCCGACCTGCCCGGCGTTGTCACGGTGGAGGTGACGGTGGGCCGCCACCAGGCGCCCGCCCGGCCCGGCGGGCCCTACCGCGTGACGGTGGAGGATGCCGCGACCACCTTCCAGCTGGTCTTTTTCCATGCCCGTGGCGACTACCTGAAACGGGTCCTGCCGACGGGGGCGCGCCGCGTCGTGTCGGGCAGGGTGGAGCTGTTCGACGGGCTGGCCCAGATGGTGCACCCCGACCACATGCTGCCCCCCGAGGACGCCGACGAGATCCCCGCGTTCGAACCCGTCTATCCCCTCACCGCCGGGGTGAGTCAGCGGGTGATGGCGAAGGCGGCGCAAGCGGCGGTGGCGCGGGCGCCCGACCTGCCGGAATGGATCGATCCGGTACAGAAGGCCCAGGCGGGCTGGCCCGACTGGCAGGCCGCCGTGGCGGCGGCCCACGCCCCGCGGGATGCCGGCGACCTGGCCGCGACGGACCCGGCGCGCGAGCGGCTGGCCTACGACGAGTTCATGGCCCATCAGCTCACGCTCGCGCTGGCGCGGGCCACGCTGCGGCGGGCCAAGGGCCGGCCCACGGTGGGCACGGGCGCGTTGCAGGCCAAGGTGCTGGAGGCGCTGCCCTATGAGCTGACCGGCGCGCAGCGCCGCGCCATCGCCCAGATCGCCCAGGACATGGCCCACGAGACGCGGATGAACCGGCTTTTGCAGGGGGACGTGGGCGCGGGCAAGACGCTGGTGGCTTTCAAGGCGCTGCTGATTGCCGTCGAGGCGGGCGGGCAGGGGGTGATGATGGCCCCGACCGAGATCCTGGCCCGCCAGCATCTGGAGGGCCTGCGCCCGCTGGCCCGGGCGGCCGGTGTCCGCCTGGACATCCTGACGGGCCGCGACAAGGGGGGCGAGCGGCGCGCGAAGCTGGCGGCGCTGGCCGGGGGCGAGATCCAGATCCTGGTGGGCACCCATGCGGTCTTCCAGCGGGACGTGGTGTTCCATGATCTGCGGCTGGCCATCGTGGACGAACAGCACCGCTTCGGCGTGCGCCAGCGCCTGGAACTGGGGCGCAAGGGCGACGGCGCCGACGTGCTGGTGATGACGGCGACGCCCATCCCGCGCAGCCTGGCGCTGGCGCAATACGGCGACATGGACGTCAGCGTGCTGGACGAAAAGCCGCCCGGGCGCAAACCCATCACCACGGCGCTGGTCAGCGAGGGGCGCATGGACGAGGTCGTGGATCACCTGCGCCGGGCGGTCGCCGAGGGGCGGCAGGCCTACTGGGTCTGTCCCCTCGTGGAAGAAAGCGAGAGCGTCGACCTGTCGAGCGCGGTGGAGCGGTTCAAGCGGCTGCGCGCGGCCCTGGGCGAGGGCGTGGTGGGGCTGGTGCATGGCCAGATGCCGCCCGAGGACAAGGATGCCGCGATGGCGCGCTTTCAGCGGGGGGAGACCAGCGTGCTGGTCTCGACCACCGTGATCGAGGTGGGGGTGGATGTGCCCAACGCCTCGATCATGGTGATCGAGCGGGCCGAGAGCTTCGGCCTGGCGCAGTTGCATCAGTTGCGCGGCCGGGTGGGGCGCGGCGCGGCGGCCTCGACCTGTCTGCTGATGTACCGCGCGCCGCTGAGCGAGGCCGGCAGCCGCCGCTTGCAAACCCTGCGGGAGACCGAGGACGGGTTCCGCATCGCCGAGGTGGACCTGGAGATGCGCGGGGCCGGCGACCTGATCGGCACCGCGCAGTCGGGCCTGCCGCGATTCCGGGTGGGGGACATGGAAAACCAGGCCGCCCTGATGAGCGTGGCGCAGTCGGACGCGCGCAAGCTGATGGGCGAGGATCCCGAGCTGACCTCGGAGCGCGGCCAGGCGGCGCGGATCCTGCTGTGGCTCATGGAGCAGGACCAGGCGATCCGCCTGATCTCGGTCGGGTAAGGGCGGCGAAAGAGCCCGACATTTCAGGGGCTGATCCGCACGGCCCGCGAATGTTCGCAGATGTTCTCAAAAAGTTCTTTACAGGTCGTTAAGAAAATGAGAACAAAGGGGCAACTTCAGATCGGAAAGGAGCCTCGCATGCTGCGCCAGATCAGAACCGCCGCCGAAAACGCCCAGGATACGCTGCTTGGTGACCTGCTTGGCGGGGCCGCGCTGATGGTCACGCTGGTGGCGGGGCTTTATCTGCCCGGTTTGCTGTAAGTTCTGCCTGCGACGATCCGGGCGCACCGCGCCCCTGTCCCACTGTCCCCGGGGTCTCTGCCTCTTCCCCGACAGCGCGGTACCGGATCGCCCTTACTGCCGCCGCCGCCCCGTTGGGCGCGCGGCGGTTTTTTTGATCAGGGACTCCGGGAATGGCTCAGGCGCAGGAATGCGCGGCCTTGACCTCTTCCATCGCCTCCAGCGTGGCGTCCAGCGAAAGCAGGATCGAGGCGTGGCGGTTCTTGTAGTCGCGGGCGGGCCGCAGCACCTCGAGACCGTCGAAGGGCGCCGGCGGCGTGGCGCCATCGTTCTTCAGCATGTCCTTGAGCGCATCGCGTGCCGCGCGAACCTGTTCGATGTCGCAGCCCACGATGTTCGCGCCCACCACGCTCGCCGCGGCCTGGCCCAGGGCGCAGGCCTTCACCTCCTGCCCGTAATCCGCGATCGCGCCATCGGTGACCTTGATGTCCACCGTGACCGTGGAACCGCACAGGGGCGCGCGGCGCTTGACCGTGGCGTCGGGCTCGGCCAGGCGGCTGTGCCGGGGGATGTCCGAGGCCAGGTCGAGGATCCTGGCCGAGTAGAGCTTGATCAGGTCGGTTTCGCCGCTCATGGCTTTCCCTCTTGCCGTCTGTCCCATAGATAGAGGCGCACCGGCCAGATGCAAAAGGAAATTCCGCCATGTCCTTCGATCCCGCCAGCCTGACCTACGATTCCCGCGGTCTGATCCCCTGCATCGCGCAGGACGCCGACAGCGGCGAGGTGCTGATGATGGCCTGGATGAACGCCGAGGCGGTGGCGCGCACGCTTCGGACAGGGCGCGTGACGTACTGGAGCCGCTCGCGGGCCGAATTCTGGGTGAAGGGCGCGACCTCGGGCCACGTGCAGGAATTGGCGGAGCTGCGGGTGGACTGCGACCGGGACTGCCTGCTGGCGCTGGTCCGCCAGACCGGGCCGGCTTGTCACACGGGGCGGCGGAGCTGTTTCTACACCGCCGTGCGCGACGGCGCGGAAGTGGAGATCATGGCGCCCGTGGAGGGCTGATCGGCCCCGCGCGCGTGTCAAAGCCCCACCAGGCCGCGAAGATCGGCAGGGCTTTGCCCGGCGGCCCGGTAGGTCGCGATCGCGCGGGCGTCGTCGCGTTTGGCCAGGCGTTTGCCCGTCTCGTCGCGGATGAGGCCGTGGTGATGGTAGACCGGTGTCTCCATCCCCAGCAGGCGTTGCAGCAGGACATGGATCTGCGTGGCCTCGAACAGATCCTGGCCGCGCACCACGTGCGTGACCCCCTGATCGGCATCGTCGCAGACCACGGCCAGGTGGTAGGAGGCGCCGAGCGCCGGCCGCGCCAGCGCAACGTCGCCCACGCGGGCCACCATGTCCCGCGGCACGATCGTGCCCGTCTCTCCCGCGGGCCCGGCGCCGGTTTCGCGAAAGGACAGCGGCGCCGCCAGTGCCGCCAGCGCCCGGGCCATGTCCAGCCGCAGGGGCACGTCGGGCAGGGGGCCCGTGGGCGGCGTGACCGGGCGGCAGGTGCCGGGGTAGATCACCCCGTCGGGCCCGTGCAGGGGCGCCCCTTCCTGCGGGGCGGCGGCGGCGGCGCGGATATCGGCCCGCGAACAGCCGCAGGGGTAGAGCAGGCCGCGCTGCCACAGCACCTCGAGCGCGGCGCGGTAGCGCGGCAGGCGCTCGGACTGGCGCATCACGGGCTCCGGCCAGGACAGGCCGAGCCAGTGCAGATCGTCGCGGATCTGCGCCTCCCAGTCCGGGCGGCTGCGGGCTTGATCCAGGTCGTCGATGCGCAGGTGAAAGGTGCCGCCGGCTGCCCTGGCCATGTCATGCGCCACGAGCGCCGAATAGGCGTGGCCCAGGTGCAGCGGACCGGTTGGAGACGGGGCAAATCGCGTCGTGAAGATCACGCCTTTTCAACGACGTATACGTTGGCCTTGATGTTCTTTTCCGGCAGGTGCGGCCCGTATTCCCGCACCAGAAGCCGCGCCGCGCCGCAATCCAGCCATTCGGCAAGCTTTCCCTCGTACTGCGGGTCGCTGAGGGCGTGGTCGTTGAAGCTGAACGCCAGCAGGCCCTCGGGCGGCAGGGCGCGCATCAGCATGTCGAAGGTGGCCAGCGGGGCGGCGCCGGGCCCGATGACTCCCGCGGCGGTGATGGCGCGGTAGACATCCTGCGGGATCGGCGCCGGGTCGTCCAGATCGAGCTGCACCAGATTGCGGTAGACACCCTTGTCGCGCGCCTGCGCCAGCATCTCGGGGCTGGGGTCCATGCCGTCGATCACCTCGAACCCGACGCGTGCCAGGGCCTGCCCGGAAAGGCCCGTGCCGCAACCGAAATCCAGGATCGGAAGGTCGGACTCGGGCCGCACGTGGAAAAGGGCCGATGCGACGCGGGCGGGCGTGGCATACCCTGCGCGGTCCAGATCGGCGTCGTAGCTGTCGGCCCAGTCGTCGTAGAGGTCCCTGGCCCGTTCGGGCGTGTCGAGGTGATAGACCTTGTCGAAGAAATCGTCCTGCATGATCCGATCAAATCACACCGGCTGCGTGGCGTCCAGCGTGGCCGCGGCCAGCCACTCCTGCCAGGCGGTCTTGGCGCGGTCCGTGTAGGCCTTGTACCGGTCGCGGCGCCCGCGGCGCCCGCCCTTGAGCCCCTCGACCGGGCGGAAGAGGCCGAAGTTGACGTTCATCGGCTGGAAGGTCTTCGCCTCGGCGCTGCCGGTGATGTGGTGGATGAGGGCGCCCATGGCGCTGTCCTGCGGCACCGCCGGCAGGGGCCGGCCCGCGATCTCGGCCGCGGCCAGCCGGCCCGCCAGCAGGCCCATGGCGGCCGATTCGACATAGCCCTCGACCCCGGTGATCTGCCCGGCGAAGCGGATATTGGGGCGCGAGCGCAGGCGCATCTGGTCGTCCAGAAGCGTGGGCGCGTTGATGAAGGTGTTGCGGTGGATGCCCCCCAGCCGTGCGAAACTGGCCTCCTCAAGGCCGGGAATCATCCGGAAAACATCGGTTTGCGCGCCATACTTCATCTTTGTCTGGAAGCCGACCATGTTGTAGAGCGTGCCGAGCGCGTTGTCGCGCCGCAACTGGACCACGGCCCAGGGCTTTTCCTCCGGCTTGTGCGGGTTGGTCAGGCCCACGGGCTTCATCGGGCCGTGGCGCAGGGTTTCGCGCCCGCGCTCGGCCATCACCTCGATCGGCAGGCAGCCGTCGAAATAGCCGGCGGTCTCGCCTTCGTGGAACTCGGTCTTGGGGGCGTCCAGCAGCGCGTCGATGAAGGCCTCGTACTGCGCGCGGCTCATCGGACAGTTCAGGTAGGCGGTGCGCTCGTCCTCGGTCTCGCCCTTGTCGTAGCGCGACTGCCGCCAGGCGGTGTCCATGTCGATGGTTTCGGCATAGACGATGGGGGCGATGGCATCGAAGAAGGCCAGCCGCTCGGTGCCGGTCTCGCGCGCGATGGCCTGGCCGAGCGCATCCGAGGTCAGCGGCCCGGTCGCGATGATCCAGTGACCGTCGTCGGGCAAGGCGGCGATCTCGCCCGCCTCGACAGTGACGTTGGGGTGGCTGCGCAGCCGCGCGGTCACGTCGCGGGCGAAGGGATCGCGGTCGACGGCCAGGGCCCCGCCGGCGGGCAGGCGGTGCCGGTCGGCCATCGCCATGACAAGCCCGTTGGCCTGCCGCATCTCCCAATGCAGAAGGCCCACGGCGTTCTGTTCGTCGTCGTCCGACCGGAAAGAGTTGGAGCACACCATCTCGGCCAGGTCGCCGGTACGGTGGGCGAAGGTGCCCACCTTCGGCCGCATCTCGTGGATCACGACGGGGATGCCCATGTTGGCGGCCTGCCAGGCGGCCTCGGACCCGGCCATGCCGCCGCCGACGATATGCAGTGTCTTTGTCATGCCGGCGATTTAGGGGATCCGCCCGGTTTTGGAAAGGTCACTGCTGCCATTCCGGGGGCCGCTTTTCCAGGAAGGCGCTGATGCCCTCGTTGGTGTCGCGGTGCATCATGTTCTCGACCATGACCTCGCCGGTATAGGCGTAGGCCTGATCAAGCCCCATTTCCAGCTGATTGTAGAAGGCCGTCTTGCCGATGCGCACGGCCGAGCCCAGCTTGCCGGCCACCTTCTCGGCCAGTTCGTTGGTTTCCGCCTCCAGGCTCTCGGCGGGCACCGCGCGGTTGATCAGGCCCAGGTCGCGCGCGCGGTCGGCCTCGATGAATTCGCCGGTGGTCAGCATCTCGAAGGCCTGCTTGCGCGGGATGTTGCGCGACAGCGCGACCATCGGGGTGGAGCAGAAAAGCCCGATGTTCACGCCGTTGACGCCGAATCGCGTCCCCTCGGCGGCCACGGCCATGTCGCAGGAGGCCACCAGTTGACAGCCGGCCGCGGTGGCGATGCCGTGGGGCTGCGCGATGACCGGCTGGGGCAGGTTGCGGATCGAGGTCATCACGCGGCCGCAGCGCGCGAAAAGATCGGCGAAATAGCCTGCGCCGCCGTCCTCGGCCTGCCGGCCCTGCTGCATCTCCTTCAGGTCGTGGCCCGCGCAGAACGCCTTGCCCGCACCGGCCAGGATCACCACGCGGATCGCGTCGTCCCGGGCCAGGCGGTCGAATTCGGCCTGCAGGGCCGCCAGCATGGCATCGGAGAGGGCGTTGAGCTTGTCGGGGTTGTTCAGCGTGAGCCGGCAAATCGAACCGGTATCGCAGCGTTCCAGAATTGGCATCTTGTCTCTCCCTTTCTCTTGGGCTGAAGTCTAGCCGCGAAGAGGCAGGGAGGAAAGCATGGGTCTGAAGATGTGCACCCGGGAACTGGCGGAGTTTCTGGCGGCGGAGTTTCCGCAGGTGGCGGGCGATTTCACCATCGAGGATCTGGCCGAGCGGCGGATCCAGGTGCGGCTGAACACCGCCGAGCGGCACCTGCGCCCGGGCGGCACCGTTTCGGGGCCCACCATGTTCGCCCTGGCGGACGTGTCGGTCTACCTGGCGGTGCTGGCGATGATCGGCCCCCGGGCGCTGGCGGTGACGACCAATTGCAGCATCGATTTCATGCGCAAGCCGGCGGCGGGGGTGGACATGATCGCCGAGTGCCGCCTGCTCAAGCTGGGCCGGGTGCTGGCCGTGGGGGAGGTGCTGATGTTCTCGGACGGCATGGCCGAGCCTGTGGCCCGCGCCAGCCTGACCTACTCGATCCCGCCGGCGCAGGGGGCCGCCGCCGCGCCCGGGATGGGGTAAAATGATACCTTATTAGCAAGTCATTGTTTGTGAACATTAAATAAGGCGGCACGCCACTTGACGTGACGGTTGCAGCCTATATAACCCGCGCATCGAACACGGGGGTGCCGGTGCGCCTGCGCCCCGATACGACAAGCAAGGGATCACCCCGGACATGAAAACATTTTCTGCGACTCCGGCGGACATCGACAAGAAGTGGATCCTGATCGACGCCGAAGGCGTCGTTCTGGGCCGGCTTGCCTCGATCGTCGCCATGCGGCTGCGCGGCAAGCACAAGCCGTCCTTCACGCCCAACATGGACATGGGCGACAACGTGATCGTCATCAATGCCGACAAGGTTCAGCTGACCGGCAAGAAGCGTGACAACCCCAACTACTGGCACACCGGCTATCCCGGCGGGATCAAGTCGCGCACCAACCAGGAAATCCTTGAGGGCGACCACCCCGAGCGCGTGGTGATGCAGGCCGTCAAGCGGATGCTGCCCGGCAACCGTCTGGCACGCAAGCAGATGACCAACCTGCGCGTCTACGCCGGAACCGAGCACCCGCACGAGGCCCAGCAGCCCCAGGTGCTGGACGTCAAGAACATGAACTCCAAGAACACGCGGGTGGCGTACTGATGGCTGACGAAATCAAATCCCTCGACGAGCTCGACACGGTCGCGGAAGGCACCGCCCTCGATACCGCCGTGGAAACCCCGCGCGAGCCGGTCCGCGACGATCTGGGCCGCTCCTACGCCACCGGCCGCCGCAAGGATGCGGTGGCCCGCGTCTGGGTCAAGCCCGGCTCGGGCAAGGTGATGGTCAACGGCAAGGACCTGCCCAAGTATTTCGCCCGGCCGGTTCTGCAGATGATCCTGCGCCAGCCCTTCGAGGTGGCCGGCGTCGCCGACCAGTTCGACGTGATGGCCACCGTCAAGGGCGGCGGCCTGTCCGGCCAGGCCGGGGCGGTCAAGCACGGCATCAGCCGTGCGTTGCAGCTCTATGATCCGGCCCTGCGTCCGGCGCTGAAGGCCGCCGGCTTCCTCACCCGCGACAGCCGCGTGGTGGAGCGCAAGAAGTTCGGCCGCGCCAAGGCCCGCCGCAGCTTCCAGTTCTCCAAGCGTTAAGACACGACAGCCGTTGCAGGCAAGCAAGGGCCGCCATCCGGCGGCCCTTTTCCTGCGCGGTCAGCGGGAACGGTCCCGGTCGGGATAGCTGAACCAGGCGCGCGGCAGGCTGTAGTCGGGCAGGTCGGGCACGTTGCATTCGTCCAGAGGGTGGGGCAGCTCCGTCTGGATCGCGCTTTCCTGCACGCGGTCCCGGCGCAGGAGAGTCAGTTCCAGAACGGGCGGCACATCGAAACCCGCGGCGGAAACCATCGGCGCGCAGTTGTTGGGATGGGTGTGCACGACGACGAAATGCTCCGCCAGCGCGTCCATCATCCGCTTGTATCGGGCCAGCCTCCGCTTGCGGAAAACCTTGTTCAGACTGTGCAGTTCCAGCACGATGATCCGGAACCGCGACAGGGTTTCGGGGCTTGTCGCGGCGAGGGTTTCGTATTCGGCGCCCTCGATATCCATCTGCAGCATCAGGTCGCCCTGTGCCGGGGCATAGCGGGCGACCCAGTCGTCAAGGGAGATCACGTTCCCCTCGGACCGGGGGCCGACGAACAGCGGATCGAAGGTGGCCAGCGGGTGCTGCTCCACCAACCCCTCGACCGAGGCGTCGGCCATGTAGGAGGGGATGCCGCGACCCATGACGTCGAGGTCGAAGGTCATGGTTTCGCTGACGCCCGGCGAAAAGCAGGCCACGATCCCCTCCAGGTCATCGGGGACGAGGTAGCCGCCGTCATTCTCCCCGCCAAGACGGATCAGGGGCACGTTCGTGCGATAGGGCACCAGTGAGGCCAGGAAAGAGCGGATATCCGACCGTTTCAGCCCGGGTTGCAAGGCGAATGCCGCCTTGGCCTTGAGGTTGCGGCGGGTGCGTTTCCAGGTTTGACCCATGTGGTTCCTTCCTTTGTGGTAGCCGGGGGCAGTGGCGGGCGATCTGTCAGGTCACGCATCCGGCGGAATGAGGCCCAGGCCGCGCAGGTAGATGCCGATGCCGGTTTCCAGAAGGTCCTCGGGCGGGAAGGGCGACTGCGTGCCGGGCGAGTTGCGCGCGAAAAGCTCGACCACGCCGTGGGACATCGCCCAGACATGGGCCGAGAACATGGCGGGCGGCGGGCGCCGGTCGGCGGGGATGTGCTGGCTAAGCTCCTCGGCGGCGCGTTCCAGAACCGCGCGCGCGCGCGCGGCGACGGCGGCCAGATCCGGCGTGCGGTTGACCGAGATCCCGGATTCGAACATGGCGATGTAATGGCCGGGATACCGGCGCGCGAAGGCCAGGTAGGCGCGCCCCGTCGCCTCGAAACTGGCCAGGGCGGAGGGCTGGCCCTTGTCATAGGCGTATTGCATGGTGTCGGCGAAGATCTCATAGCCCTGCCGTGCGGCCTCGGCGATCAGGTCCTCGCGGCCCCCGAAATGCCGGTAGACGGCCGCCGGCGTCACCCCGGCCCGCTTGGCCGCTTCCGACAGGGTGAAGCCCATGGGCCCGCGCGCCTCGATCAGTTCCAGCGCGGCCTCGACAAGCGCTTGTCTGAGGTTGCCGTGGTGATAGCCGCGCTTAGGCATCCCAGATTTCCGGCCCGGCGCAGACGGCGCTGTCGGGGGTGCCCACGGCGGACCGGTCCTTGCGGTCGTAGTCAATGGCGTGCAGAATCCGGCGCATCGTCTCGATGCGGGCCCGGCGCTTGTCGTCGGAACGGATCACCGTCCAGGGCGCATCCACCGTGTGGCTGAAGGTCAGCGTCTCGCCGATGGCGGCGGTGTAGGCCTCCCATTTCTTCAGCCCCTCGACGTCGATCCGGCTGAGCTTCCATTGCTTGAGGGGGTCGCGCTCGCGCTTGAGGAAGCGGCGCAACTGCTCGGCCCGGCCGACGTTCAGCCAGAACTTGAACAGGTGGATGCCCTCGTCCACCAGCATCTTCTCGAAATCCCCGACCTGATGGAAGAAATGCGTGCGCTCTGCCTCGGTGCAGAATTCGAAGACATGTTCGACCACGCCGCGGTTGTACCAACTGCGGTCGTAGAACACGATCTCGCCGGCGGCGGGCAGGTGTTCGATGTAGCGCTGGAAATACCACTGGGATTTTTCCTGCTCGGTCGGGGTCGGCAGGGCGACGACCCGCGCGCCGCGGGGGTTGAGGTGTTCGCGGAGGCGCTTGATCGTGCCGCCCTTGCCCGCCGCGTCGCGACCCTCGAAGACGCAGACAATGCGCCCCCCGCAGGCGCGCACCCAGGCCTGCAGCTTGACCAGTTCGATTTGCAACGTCCGAAGCTCATCGGCGTAGGCATCGCGCGGCAGGCGCGCGGGATGCGGATAGCCGGGATCGAGGATCTGGTCAGCCGTCGCCTCGGCTATGCGCCGGCGCACCTCGGCCGGGGCCTCGTTCTCGTAATAGGCGCTGATCGCGCCGTCGAAGGGCAGTCGCATTCGCCTCGCCTCCCGTCACGGGCCGCCACCCGCCATCTTGCGGTTATTGCCGAGCACGGCCCGCGGTGCAAGCGCCGGGTGGTCTCAGACCGATGGCTGATCGCCGTGCAAGCGGTCGATGATGCGCCGGATGAGCGCGAGATCGTCGAAGACGCGGTGCAGGTCGTCCTCGATCTCGCCCACGGGCTGGGTGAGCGATCCCATTTCCATGAATGGCTCGCGCCGGTCCAGCGCAAGGTAGAAGGACTCCCCCTGGAACCCGGCGGTCATGGCGCGCGCGCCTTTGGCACCGCCTTCTTCCTCGGCGATGGCCATCAGGTTGTCCAGAAAGGCCGGGGGCATGCAGTCGCGGGCGGCGTCGGGGTCGTCGGCGTAGACCTCGAACATCTTCTCGAAGCCTTCGTGGTCAAGCGAGACCTTGGGCATCGACCGCCCCGTCCCGAAGGAGAACAGCTCGCCCAGCTTGTTGCCCACGCTGCCGAAATCGCGGGCGATCAGGATGTCGGTGGGCATGGGCTCGGGCACGCCCACCCGGATCAGAAGGCCGTTGAAGACGGTCTTGGTGTCCTTGTCCCCGTCGGAATCGTGCGAGACCCGGCGCAGCTTGGCCTCGACCATTTCGAAGTCCGTGTCGCGGTAAGTGCCTTCCAGCCGGTCCTCCAGGTTGGAGCGGTTGAAATCGCCGATAAGCCCCAGACCCTGTATGCGGTCGAGGGGGAAGCGCTTGCGCGCGGTCTTGTCGTAGTCCAGCTCGCCAAGGAATTCGCAGACCGCCGGCATTACCGCCTGGGCCACGGTGCCGCCCCACTTGGCCGCCTGCCGCCGCCAGAGGAAAAAGGCGATGACCCCGCCGAAGGCCAGGGGCACGATCGCGCCCACCAGCTTGCCCTCGAGGTCGCCTGCGGCGATGAGCGCCCAGAGCGCGATCAGCACCGCGATCCCCAGGGGGATGCCCGCGTTTTTCTTTGCCGTCCGGAGAAGTTCCTGGCGCTCGCCCTCGATCCGCTCCAGTTCCGGCGCGACGCGTTCGTCGAAGACCTTGCCGAAACCGGCTTCGATGGTGCTGTGTTCGGTGAAGTTCATTTGTTTTCTCCGGCATCTGTCCCTGCCGGCAGGCTAGTCGGGCGCGGGAGGCGCTTCAAGAGGCGTGGCGCGGGCGTGCCCGGCGCGGACCGCGGCGCGGTCGACGGCGGCGATCACCGCGTCGGGGGCGGCGTGGTGCGGCATGTGGCCGACGCGGGGCAACCGGGCCAGGCGGGCGCCGGGAATGTCACGCACCAGTTGCCGGGCATGGATGTCCAGCCCGACGGTGGTGTCGGCGGTGCCATGCACGATCTCGGTCGGCACCGCGATCTCGGGGTAGTGGTGGTGGAGCCGCGTGATCTCGGCCTTGAGCCCGGCGCGCTGACGCGCGTTGGCCCGCAGCGTGTGCCGCCGCAGGGTAAGCCCCGCGCCGATATGCGCGATGTAGCCCTGGGGCACCGGATCAGGGGCGAAGATCGCGCGGATCTGTCGTTCGACCAGCGAGTCCTGCACGAAGGCGGTCAGCGCAGGGATCGCGAGCGGGCCGAGAACGGGATGCGCCGTGATCCGGTAGAGCCAGGGCAGCGGCCCCTTCCAGGGGTGGGACGGTGCGGCAACCGGCACCAGCGCCGCCATCCTGTCGGGCCAGTGGACCGCCCAGGCCAGGGCCACGGCCCCGCCGTAGGAATGGCCCAGCACGATGGGCCGCGGCGCGCCCAATTCCGCCGCCGCCCGCGCCAGCAGGTCGGCCTGCTGCACGATGGTGGCGCCGCCGGGGTCGATGCGGTCGCTGTAGCCCAGCCCGGGGCGGTCGAGGGCGATGACCCGGTAGCGGGCGGCCAGCCGCGGGGCCAGCGCATGGGTCATGTCGCGCGCATTGCCCGAGGCCCCGTGGATCAGCACCAGGTCGGGGCCCGTGCCCATGGTCACGGCGTGCACGCGGTGGCCCCCGATGTCCAGCATGTGCCCCTCGGGCGGATGTGCCGCCTCGGCCCGGGCCTCGTGCGCCCGCGCGCGGCGGCGCACCCAGGCGCCGGCCACTGCCGGCGGCCCCGCGGCCAATACGGCCGCGGCCAGGGCCTCAGCGCCCGATGGCATCCACATCGAAGGGCGTGGACTGGTAGATCTCGTTGATCCAGTTGCCGTAGAGAAGATGCGCATGGCTGCGCCAGCGGTTCTGCGGCGGGCAGGCGGGATCGTCGTCGGGATAGTAATTGCTGGGCACGGCGACCGGCGTGCCGTTGGCGACGTCGCGGTCATACTCCTGTTTCAGCGTGTCGCTGTCGTATTCCAGGTGATTGAAGATGTAGAGCGCCCGGTGCCGCGGATCCTCCACCAGGCAGGGGCCGACGGCATCGCTGTCCAGAAGGATGTGAAGCCCGGGCACCTCGGCGATTTCCTCGCGGCGCATCTCTGTCCAGCGGCTGACCGGGATCACGCAGTCGTCCGAGAAGCCGCGCAGCAGCGGCGAGGCCGGCGCCATGTTCCGGTGCCGGAAGCAGCCGAAGGCCTTTTCGGGCAAAAGGTGCTTCTGCACGCCGTGGAAGTAGTTGATCATGGCCATGCCACCCCAGCACACGCCGAAGGTGGACTGCACGTGGCTCTGCGTCCAGTCGAACACGCGGGTCAGCTCGTCCCAGTAGGTGACCTCGTCGAAATCCAGATGCTCGATCGGTGCGCCGGTTATGACGAGCCCGTCGAATTTCTCGCCGGCGGCCTCCACCTCGGCAAAGGGCCGGTAGAAGCTTTCCATGTGTTCCGCCGCGGTGTTGCGGGTCTGGTGTTCGCTCATGCGGATCAGATGCATCTCGATCTGCAACGGCGTGGCGCCGATCAGCCGGGCGAACTGGTTCTCGGTCTGGATCTTCTTGGGCATCAGGTTCAGAAGCCCGATGCGCAGGGGCCGGATATCCTGCCGCGCGGCCTGGTCCTCGTCCATGACCATGACGCCCTCGCGGGTCAGGACGTCATAGGCGGGAAGCTCGGCGGGGATCTTGATGGGCATGGTCGGCGGCTCTTGGTACGGGTCAGGGCAAGATAGACACTCAGGCCGCGGGCTCAAGGGCGCGCGCGACCAGGTCCACGAAGCCCGCTTCGTCGCGCACCGCCGCCACGTCGTCGGCCGAGACGCTGACGCCCCATTTCTCCATCGCGGCGTAGCGCGGTTCCCGGTGGGCCAGCGCGCGCGAATAGGCCCACCGGATGAAGGAGTCGGGATCGACCGCGTCTTCGGCGCAGCCGTGCGCATCCAGGTATTCCGCCCAGGCGGCATCCAGGAACTCGGGTTGATAGGCCATGGGCTTGGGCGCACGGTCGAAGCGGCGGATCAGTTCCCGGGTGTGGGCGGCATCCCCCTTGATCCGCACCAGCAGACAGTGGCGCGACAATTCGGTCAGCAACGGATCCTCGGGGTCGTCCCCGTCGACCCATTCGCAGATGGATCCGCCCGTGTCACAGACGAAATGCGGATAGCCGTACAGCCGTTCGGCCCGGTCGATGAAATAGGCCGTGTCCTCCAGCGCGGCGATCTCGGCACGGCGGAACTGTTCCTGACGGCGGCGGTATTCGTCGATGGGCAGCCCGCCACGGGCCGGATCGCCGGGCTTGCCCAGGTAGGTCGAGACGGGCGCGAGGTTGTCGAAGGTGATGTTGGAGCCGATGTAGATCGAATCCGACAGCAACAACTCGCGCAGGAAGGGCACCTGCATGGCATGCGCCTTGGCGTTGTCGGCGATCAGTTCGCCCATGTAACGGGTGCCGATGCGGTAATCGATGGAGTAATGGAACCATTGCCCGCTGTCGCGCAGGATGTTCGACAGATGGGTCTTGCCCAGCCCGGACATGCCGTAGAGCAATACCCGCTTGCGCGGTGCCGCGCGCCACGCGCGCGCCGAAGAATAGATCATCGCTCGGTCCCTTTCCGGCCCCGTCGCGCGCCTAGGTAGCCAGCCGCGCGGGCGCGGTCAAACGCAAAGCCCCGCCCGACGTACGGGCGGGGCAAAGAGGTGCACTGCGGCACGGGCCCTGTCAGAAATTCACGCCCAGCTTCATCCCCGCGCTGAGCGCGGTGTTGTCGGTGAAGGTGCCGCGGGGCTTGTCCGGCGTGCCCGTCTCGGGCCGGGCATCGCCCAGCCAAGTGTACCGGATGCCGCCCGACAGTGTCACTTTCTCGGTGACTTGGTACTCGCCACCAAGGGTCACGGCCGTCAGGCCGTTGGTGGGCGAGAGCGGAGAGACCAGTGGGTCGCTGCCGTCCTCGTAGGTCACGGCAAGGCTGCCCGACAGCCGGTCGGTGAAGCGCCGTCCGACCCCCAGTTCCCAGGTCGTCGCATTGTCCAGCTCGGCCAGGTTGGGCACGCCGGGGTTCGGCGGGTTCAGCGTGAAGGCCTCCCACTCCGACCAGCGGACGCTGCCGAAGACAAGCGTGTCCTTGGCCACGCCGGACTGCACGGCCAGCTTGACCGATTGCGGCGCCTCGGTGCTGGTGGTGGCGGCGGGGAACACCGTGTTGTCGGTGGTGCGGAAGTCCAGATCCACCGCCGAATGATAGGTCAGCGCCGCGCGGAAGGCGATGTCGGGGATCTCGTAGGCGGTGCCGGCCACCAGCCCGACGCCGTTGTCGGAGGCGAAATCGACGTTGTAGCCGCTGGAGGCGCCGTAGGCGAGGCCGGACAGCGTGATCTCGCCCTCGGCCTGCAGCACCCGCGGGCCACCGTAGACCGACAGCCGGTCGGTGACATCGTAGCGCAGCAGCGCGGTGAGCGCGTTGGACTCCGCATCGGCCATCGTGCCGCCCAGCATCGTCGTGGCGCGATTGCCGCCGTAGCGCACGTCGGCCCCGTAGGGCTGATCGTAGATCAGCGCGAACGACAGTCTTTCGCCGAAGTCCATCTTCAGCCCCGCCCCGGCCAGCCCGAAGCTGTTGCCAACGTTGGCGTAGCTGTTGCCCAGCACGTCCACACCAGTCAGGTCCGGTTCGGTGTAGCCGAAGGAAACCTCGGCGTAATTCCCCTGCTCGAAGATGATCTCGACCGGCGTGCCGCTGCGATCCAGGCCGCCGGCCTGTGCGCCGCCGGTCGCCAGGCCGAGGATCGCCGCCGCCCATGCTTGGTTCCGCATCTGTCCCTCCTCCAAAGTGTTTGGTACATGCTAACCGGAGGATTTACCCGGTCAATCTTTGACGCGGCGTCATGGACGTGGCGTCCCCCGGGGGTGACACGCCTGCCACAGGTCAGCGCGCAGGCCGCCGCGTTTCGACCCAGAGGTTGAGGTAATTCGCCGCGAAGATCACCACCGCGCCGAACAAGGTGAAGACATCGAGCGCCTCGCCGTAGACCAGCAGGCCGACCACCGCGATGAGCGGGAGCCGCGTGAAATCCACCGGACTGACCAGCGTGGCCGGCGCCAGGGACAGCGCCATCGTGAGACTGAAATGCGCCGTCAGCCCGCCGACGGCGACGACCATCAGCCATGGCAGCCCGGCGGCTGACGGCAGGGCCATCTGCCCGTCGATCCCCGCACAGAGCAGGCCGAAAATGCTCTGCGTGAGGGTCATCCAGAACAGGATGCAGGTCAGTGTCTCGGTCCGGGTCAGCCGCTTGGTGGCCATGATCGACCCGGCGAAGCCGATGGCCGCGGCCGCCGCGGCCAGTGTGCCAAGGCTGACCGTCTCGGGGGTGGGCCGGGCGACGATCAGAATGCCGGCAAAACCCATCAGGGCGGCCACGGCGCGCACCCGCGTCATCGACTCGCCCAGCACCAGCGGCGAAAGCACCAGAACCCACAACGGCGAGGTGAACTCCAGCGCGAAGACCTGCGCCAGGGGGATTACCGTGACGGCGTAGTACCAGAGGTTCTGCGCGCCGAAGTGGAACACGTTGCGCACCAGATGCGTGCCCGGGTGTCGCCCGGTGATCCCGCGCCAGGCCCCGGTGGGTCCGGCCACCGCAAGCACGATCAGCACCCCCAGCACGCTGCGGTAGGTCATGAGCTCGAAGGTGTCCAGCTCGGCCCCCAGCTCCCGGCCCGCCACCGCCATCGACGAGAACGAGACCACCGCCCCGGTCATCCACAACGCCGCGCGCAGCGCTGCCGGGGATTGAGAGAGCGGCGGCCGGGGGGCCATGCTCATTCCCATTCGATCGTGCCCGGCGGCTTCGACGTGACGTCATAGGTGACACGGTTGATGCCGCGCACTTCGTTGATGATGCGGGTGGCGGTCTCGGTCAGGAACTCGTGCGAGAAGGGATAGACATCCGCCGTCATCCCGTCCACCGAGGTCACCGCGCGCAGCGCGCAGGCGTAGTCGTAGGTGCGCCCGTCGCCCATCACGCCCACGGTGCGCACCGGCAGGATGGCGACGAAGGCCTGCCAGATCTCGTCGTAAAGCCCGTGGCGGCGGATCTGGTCGATGTAGACAGCATCCGCCTTGCGCAGGATCTCCAGCTTGTCGCGGGTGATCTCGCCGGGGCAGCGGATGGCCAGGCCCGGCCCCGGGAAAGGATGGCGACCGATGAAGCTGGCCGGCAGGCCCAGTTCATGGCCCAGGGCGCGCACCTCGTCCTTGAAGAGTTCCCGCAGCGGCTCCACCAGTTTCAGCCCCATCTTTTCGGGCAGGCCGCCCACGTTGTGGTGGCTCTTGATCGTCACGCTCGGGCCGCCGGCGAAAGAGACGGATTCGATCACGTCCGGGTACAGCGTGCCCTGGGCCAGGAATTCCGCGCCCTCGATCTCGTTGGCGTGTTTCTGGAAGACGTCGATGAAAAGGCGGCCGATGGTCTTGCGCTTCTCTTCCGGATCGCTGACGCCTTCGAGCGCGCCGAGGAACAGCGGGCTCTCGTCGGCGTGGATCAGGGGGATGTTGTAGTGGTCGCGGAACATGCCCACGACCTCCTGGGCCTCGTTGTGGCGCAGCAGGCCGTGGTCGACGAAGACGCAGGTCAACTGATCGCCGATCGCCTCGTGGATGAGGACCGCGGCAACCGAACTGTCCACGCCGCCCGACAGGCCGCAGACGACCTTGGCATCGCCCACCTGCTGCCGGATCTGCCGGATCGCCTCGTCGCGGTAGGCGGCCATCGTCCAGTCGCCGGAGAAGCCGGCGATCCTCAGGAAGTTCTCATAGAGGGTCCGGCCATTCGGCGTGTGATGAACTTCCGGATGGAACTGCACGGCGTAGAAATGGCGTGCGGTGTCGCCAATGATGGCGAAGGGGGCGCCGGGCGAGCGGCCCAGCACCGAAAAGCCCGGCGCAAGCTCGGCCACGTGGTCGCCGTGGCTCATCCAGACCTGTTCGCGCCCATCCAGGAACCAACCCGTGAGCAGGTCGGGGCGGGCGTCGTCCGCGGGTTCCACATAGGCCCGGCCGAACTCGGCGGTGCCGTCGCCGCGCTCGACCCGGCCGCCAAGCATCTGCATCATGACCTGCTGGCCATAGCAGATGCCCAGCACAGGCACTCCGAGGTCGAAGACCATCGCCGGGGGGCGGGGGCTTTCGGCGTCCAGCACGCTGGCCGGCCCGCCCGACAGGATCACCGCCCGGGGGGCGAAATCCTGCAGGAAGGTTTCGGTCACCTTCTGGAAGGGATGAATCTCGCAGTAGACGTTCAACTCGCGCAGGCGGCGCGCGATCAGTTGCGTCACCTGGCTGCCGAAGTCGATGATGAGGAGCCGGTCGTGGGATGTCTCGGTCATGTCAGCCTCCTAGGCCGGTGCTGCCGCCGGCGCAAGCGGTGCCGCGCGATTCGGCGCAATTTGCGGCTCTGCCGCGCGGCGGATGTCGCTATAGCCTCAAAGAGGGCGCAAATCTGAAACCGCCGCGGTCTCAGATGCCTAATATCCCGGAAACCTGCCCCCCGGGGCCGCAGAACCATCTGAAGGGTAAAGGACATGGTCGAAGCAGCAACCCGCAGACGCGGACGGGGCGGCGGCGCCGCCCGCCGGGCCGAGCGCACCGCCGTCAGCACCGAGACCGCGAAATACATCGAGCGCAACGTGCCGCTCTACGAGGTTCTCAACGACGAGGCGCTGGAAATCATCGAGGCCAACGCCGAGACGGTGCTTGCCGAGATCGGCGTCTCCTTCGTTGAAAACCCAAAGGCGCTGGAACGCTGGCGCGCGGCCGGCGCCGAGGTTGACGGCGAGCGGGTGCGCATCCCCCGCGGACTGGCCCGGAAGCTCTGCCAGACGGCACCGTCGCGCTACACCCAGCACGCCCGCAATTCCGAGCGCAACGTCGAGATCGGGGGCAACACGCTGGTCTGCGCGCCGATCTACGGCCCGCCCTTCGTGCGCGACATGGAAGGCGGCCGACGCTACGCCACGCTGGATGATTTCCAGCGTTTCGTGAAGCTGGGCTACATGTCCAAGTGGCTGCACCACTCGGGCGGGACGGTCTGCGAGCCCACGGATATTCCCGTCAACAAGCGCCACCTCGACATGCTGCACGCGCACATGACCCTGTCGGACAAGCCCTTCATGGGGTCCGTCACCGACCCCGACCGCGCACAGGACAGCGTGGAGATGTGCGAGATCCTGTTCGGCAAGGAGTTCGTGCAGGACAACACGGTGATGACCTCGCTGATCAACGTCAACTCGCCGCTGACCTTCGACGAGGTGATGATGGGCGCGCTGGAGGTCTATGCCAGCAACAACCAAGCCTGCATCATCTCGCCCTTCATCGTGGGCGGGGCGATGGCGCCGGTCTCGGTCATGGGCACGCTCACGCAGGTGCTGGCCGAGGTGATGGCCGGCATCGCCTATTCGCAACTCGTCCGCCCCGGCGCGCCGGTGGTCTTCGGCGCCTTCGTCAGTTCGATCGACATGAACAGCGGCGCGCCCACCTTCGGCACGCCCGAGGCCAGCCAGATCATCTACGGCGCAGGTCAGCTCGCGCGGCGCATGGGCCTGCCGTTCCGCTCGGGCGGCAGCCTCTGCGGCTCCAAGCTGCCCGATGCGCAGGCCGCCTACGAGACGGCGAACACCATGAACGCCGTGATGCTCGGCGGTGTGAACTTCATGCTGCACTCCTGCGGCTGGCTGGAGGGAGGGCTAGTCGCCGGCTTCGAGAAGTTCGTGATGGACGCCGACCAGCTGGGCGCGCTGCACAAGTTCGCGCAGGGCGTGCCCACCGATACCAATGGGCAGGCAATGGACGCCATCCGCGAGGTCGGCCCCGGCGGTCACTACCTTGGCTGCGCGCACACCCAGGCCAATTTCAAGAACGCCTTCTGGCGCTCGGAGGTGCTTGACTACAAACCCTTCGAGACCTGGAGCGAGGAGGGCGAGCGCGACACGATGGTCCTGGCCAACCTCAAGATGCACAAGATGCTGGAGACCTACCAGCAGCCCGCGCTCGACCCCGGTATCGCCGAGGCGCTTGCGGGGTATGTCGCCCAGAAGAAGGCGGCGTCACCGGACGCCTTCACTTGATCCCTGCCGGCGCGTGGCGCGCAGGAGGCGCGCCTCGCCCAACATCGCGATCATCACCTCCACGTGGCGCGCGGCGACGTAACGGGCATCGCCCGACCGGCGCCGCGCGTCCATCTCCGCTTCCATCTCCATGAGCGCCATCAGGGCCGGCCCGCTGCGGGGCAGCGGGCCGGTGCCCAATTGCCGGGGCAGTTGGACGCTGCGGCGATAGTCGGCCGCACCGATCCGGGCGGCCTGCAGCAGAAGCCGGGGACGGCGCAGCGCGTCGAGGCTGGAAAGAATGTCTTTCATTGCGGGGCTCCGTTTTCAGATTGCGACCCCTCAGATACCACAACCTAGCCGCGTGTTGCTCGGCCTGACCGGGAACGTGCGCTGCGGCACGCCTTTGTTTACTTTTCCAAAACTATAGTTGCCAAAACGGAAACAGTTAACGAAGCGGTAACGATATCCCGCATAGGTTGTGGAGTAACCTGTGGAGATCCTGTGGAAATCCGCTCAGGTCCGCACTGCGAAGGAACGCGCATGCCCGAGACGATCACGAGCACCATGCCACCGGCGCATTTGCCTGACTGGGTGCCGCAACCGGCCCGGACCTATCTGGCACACATCAAGGCGGGCATCCCGATCCGGCGCCTGGCCAGGCAAAGTGGGCAGCACGCCTCGACCGTGCTGCGCCAGATCCGCCGCTTCGAGAGCCGGCGCGATGACCCGCTGGTCGATGCCGGGCTGCGCCGGCTTGGCGATTGCGTGCCCGGCGTGCCGGCCGGGGCCGCCCAGATGAAGGAGACAGCGATGACGGTGCAGGTAGAACAGTCGGATCCCGCTCAGCCCCTGTCCGAGGAACGCCTGCGCAGCGAAGCGCGCCGTGTGCTGCGTCGGCTGTGCGAAACCGGGGCGGTGCTGGCCGTGGCGACGGAGATGGACAAGGCTGCGGTGATCCGGGAGGGGCCTTCGGGCACGTCGCACCGCACGGCCGTGGTGGACCGAGAGATCGCCGAGGCGATGGCGCTGAAGAACTGGATCCATTGCGCCAAGCCTGGCCGTATCTGCCGCTACGGCATCACCCAGTCCGGGCGCAGCGCGCTCAACCTTATGCTGGCGGCCGAGGAAAACCAGGCACTGGGACTCGAGGAAGCGCCCGCCGCTTTCGCAGGCCGACCCGGTGGCGCAGATCAGCAAGGGGCCGGGAACGGCCGCGGTGGACGGGTCCGTTACGGGATGGCCGAGAGCCCGCTTGGCGCGCTCGCCCGCCGCAAGGACCGCGATGGCACGCCGTTCCTGTCCGAGGATCTGGTGCGCGCGGGCGAGCGGTTGCGCGAGGATTTCGAACTGGCCCAGCTCGGCCCGCGGCTGGGACAGAACTGGGATCGTTTCCTTACCGGCGGTGTGCACAGGCCGGCGGCGCCGGGCGGACCGGCCGGCGGCGGCGCAGCCGCGGCGCGGGCGCGGGTGACAGGCGCCCTGCGCGACCTCGGCCCGGGTCTGGGCGACGTGGTGCTGCGCTGCTGCTGCTATCTTGAAGGGCTGGAATCGGCCGAACGGCGGCTGGGGTGGTCGGCGCGCTCGGGCAAGATCGTGCTGCGCATCGCGCTGCAGCGGCTCAAGCGGCATTATGACGGCCTGGGCGAGGCGGGGTCCATGATGGGCTGACGCCGCCTTGTCAGGCGCACGCCTCAGCCGCCGACCAGCCAGCCCACGGCGTAGGCCACCGCCGCACAGGCCGCGCCGACAAGCACCGTCTCGGTGACGGTGCGCCAGAGCCGAAGGCCCGTGGCATTCCAGCGCAACAGGCCCAGCACCGCAAGCGCCGCGAAGGTCGCCCCCACCGACAGCAGGAAGGTGCGTACCTCCGGCGCCAGCACGAAGTAGGGCAGAAGCGGGATGGCACCGAAAACCACGAAGGCGCCGAAAGTGAAGGCCCCGCTCAGCGCGGGGCTTTCCTCCTCGGGGTCCTGCATGCCGAACTCGTAGGTCATCATCAGATCGGCCATGATGGCCGGGTGCCGGGCCATCAGGCTGGCCGCGCTGTCGGCCTCGCCCGGGGGCATGCCGCGCTGGCGCAGGATCTCGAAGAGTTCCATGCGCTCATGCTCGGGGTCCTGGGCGATTTCGCGCAGCTCGCTCTCGCGCCGCGCGCGATAGAGATCATGCTGAGCGCGCATGGAGAGGAACTCGCCCAGTCCCATGCTCACCGCGTCGGCGAACAGGTTGGCCAGGCCGAAGACCAGGACCGCCAGGCCGCCGATCTGCGCCACCCCCTCGGCCTGCGCCCCGGCGAAACCGGCCACGATGGCGAAGGTGGTGACGATACCGTCCGTTCCGCCATAGACGATCTGCTTGAGGAATTCGTGGCTGCGGGCCAGGGAGTGGGCCTCGCGCCGATGAGCCTGCCAGTCCATGTCCATTGCCGATGCCGTTGTTGTACTGCGGCCAGAATAGATACGGCCCGCGCGAGGGCAAGGCGCGCGGGCCGAAATCTCGTGCAGGTCGGCGCGGCTCAGTAGCGGTAAGCGGCGCGGATCTGAACCGACCAGATATCGGCGTCGGTTGCCGTGCCCGCGAAATCGTCGAACCCGTGGTAGAGAACTTCACTGCCCAGGCTGAAGCGCTCGGAAATCCTGTGTTTGTAGCCGGCGCCAAGGAAATACCCGTCGTCGTCGATCGAGCCTTGGGCGGTGTTGGTGAATTCGGCATTGGCATACCCGCCGGTGCCATAGGCCAGGCCGTTTCCGATCTTGTAACCGCCTTGCAGGCGCAGCCGCCACAGCCGGTTGAGCTTCGGATCGGGGCCTTGAGGTGCCGAGATCGAGACGTTGGACCAGTCATGGTCAAGCCCGACACCGCCGACCCACTGGCCGAAATCGTGCTCGTAGCCCACGATCAGACCGCCGATGAGATCGGTGTCGTCCGCAGAAGTACCGGGGGCGCTCAGTTCCACGTTGGCGCCGCCGAACTCAACCCCAAAATACGGCCCCGTCCAGTCCGGCAGGGCAGGGGACGCAACAGGCGGATCCGCCGGCATTTCCTTTATCGAATCGGCCGTTGCCGGTGCGGCGGAGAATGCCGCAGAAATTGCCACCGCTGTCGCGCGAAGCAGGGTAAACTGTCCCATTATCGGAACCTCCAGAACCAGTGTGAAGCGCCTCTCTGCCGGGGCCGAGCGCCGGATCCTCTTAGTCTACGTGTCAACACGAGCGGGAGCAATAACCAAGCCCCGATGGCCCCGCCGTTGCGACCACATATGTTCCGAACCGGTAGGCGCCCCCGATCTGGACCGTCCAGAATTCGGCGTCGACGCCGGTGCTGTCGAAGTTGTCGCAGGCGTGGTGCAGGAGTTCTCCGCCGATGCCAAGCTGCGCCGCAGCCCGGCCCGCGCCGGGGAGCACGGACCGGACGCCCCGGCCCGTGCCGGGGACGGGCGGGGGTACTCGTCACTGCGGCGCGACACGCTGTCGGCCGCGTAAAACTGGCAATTCCCGCCGCGAAGCACTATAGACTCTGGGTAGTTACCAAAGCATTCGCGGGGATACGTCGTGCGAGACCTCAAGATCCCGGATCAGCGCCACCCGGAAAAGGCGCACCGCCCGGACAACGCGCAGCCGCGCAAACCCGACTGGATTCGCGTGAAGGCGCCGACCTCCAAGGGCTACCGAGAAACCCACCGCATCATGCGCGAGCACAACCTCGTCACCGTCTGCGAAGAGGCGGGCTGCCCCAATGCCGGCGAATGCTGGAGCGCGGGCCATGCCACCATGATGATCATGGGCGAGATCTGCACCCGCGGCTGCACCTTCTGCAACGTGGCCACGGGCAAGCCCCAGGCGCTCGACGTGTTCGAACCCGGGCGCGTGGCCGACGCGGTACAGAAACTGGGGCTGAACCACGTGGTCATCACAAGCGTGGACCGCGACGACATCGCCGACGGCGGCGCGGAGCATTTCGCGCAGACGATCCGGGCCGTGCGCCATCGCAGCCCCGGGACCACGATCGAGATTCTGACGCCGGATTTCCTGCATTGCGACCCGGCGGCCCTGGAAACCGTGGTGGCGGCCAGGCCCGATGTCTTCAACCACAACCTGGAGACGGTCCCGGCGCTCTATCCGTCGGTGCGGCCCGGGGCGCGGTATTTCCACAGCCTGCGCCTGCTGCAACGGGTCAAGGAGCTCGATCCGTCGATGTTCACCAAGTCGGGGATCATGGTGGGCCTGGGCGAGGATCGCGCGCAGGTGCACCAGGTCATGGACGACATGCGCAGCGCCGACATCGATTTCCTGACCATCGGCCAGTACCTGCAGCCCACGCCCAAGCACCACGCGGTGGACCGCTTCGTCACCCCCGACGAATTCGCGGCTTACGAGAAAGCGGCCTACGGCAAGGGCTTCCTGATGGTCTCGGCGACGCCGCTCACGCGCTCGTCCTACCACGCGGGGGAGGATTTCGCGCGCCTGCGCGCCGCGCGGGAGCGGGCCCTCGACGCCAGTTGAACGCCCCGACGCGGCTGTCGCGGCGTGGACCCCGGCACGAAAAAGCACCGGTCTACGGGACCGGTGCTTTTGCTTGGAACCTTCGAGGCGCGCTCGGCGTTGACTAGCTGCCCCAGCTGCGCACCGGCCCGCAATCCATGTGGACGAAGTCGCTGCCGGAATACTTGCCGACACCGCCACCCTTGCAGGCGCGGGCGGCCTTGTACATTTGATGAACCGAACGCGAGCGCAGCCGCAGGTCTGCCGCCTGTCCGTACAGGTGGCGCGAATTCTTGGCCACGCCGCTGGACCGGCGCCGCAGCATCGCGTTGGTCTTCGGGCTGCGGTAGCCGGAAAGCAGCATGTAGGGCTCGTCCGAATCGAGCAGGTTGTGCGCCGCGGCCATGATATCCATGGTCCGCAGATCGATGTCGTGAACGTCGTTGGTGCGCCAGTCCCGCATGAAAAGGGCGATCTCCTCGACGGCGTCGCGGATGTAGTCGCCCTCGATCCAGTAGATCGTGTCGATGCTCTCGCCCGTGCGCGGCGAGGTCATCCGAAGCCGCCGGATGTCGCCGGCGCCGCGCAGAAAACCGGCCGCCTTGGTGTAGCTCGGCGCTGCTGTCACTGCGGTTGCCGCGAATGCCCCCAGCAACGCACGCCGCGTCATGCGCGAAGAAGTCTCGTGAGTCATGTAGTTAGCGCCTGTCCCGTCGCTTACCTGTATTGGGCCGCCGATTGGCGGCGTGCCATCTCATCCCCAGATGCAGCCATGTTATGCCACATTCGGAATCGGCGACCAAGGCCCCGGCGCCACGGGTTCCCTAAAACAAGGAATTTCGGCAGAAACTTGCGCACAATCGCGTGAGTGCGGCGCGCAAGCAAGGCGGAGCGGCCTTGTCACCCCTGCCGGAATCCGGCGAATTGATGAAGAATTGAATGGACAGGCGGGCGGATCATGGAAACATATAGGTGTCACGGAGTTTTCCAGACGCAAGGAACGCGGCGCAAGAACAGGAGCGGTCGATGACGCTTGTACGCAGTAACCCGATGACCCGCGCGGCGGTGCTGGGGCTTGTCCTCACGGCGATGGCGCTGGCGGCAGCCCCGGCTGCGGCGCGGGTGACCGCCTTCAAGCAGGCCGTGGCAGAGGCCGCCGCAGGCGACCGCGCCGTTGCCGCCTTCTACCGAGGCCGGGATTTCACCGGGATCTGGACCGACGATGCCGAAGACGACCGGGCGCGCCTACGCGCGCTGATGTCAGCGATGAAGCAGGCGGGCGTGCACGGGCTTCCGGCCAGCCGCTACGACACGCGCGCTCTGATCTCGCGGATGGAGGCGGCGCGGACAGCCCGCGACCTGGGATTTCTCGAAGTCGCGCTCAGCAAGCGCTTCCTGCGCCTGGCCCGGGACATGCAGACGGGCGTGCTGATCCCCTCGCGCGTGATCAGCGGGATCAAGCGGCAGGTGCCCTACCGTGACCGCACGGATCTTCTGACCCGGCTGGCGAAGGCGGAGCCGCGCGCCTTCTTCCGCGAACTGCCCCCGCAGACGAACGAATACAGCCGCCTCGTGAAGGAAAAGCTGCGCCTCCAACGCAAGATGGAGGCGGGCGGCTGGGGGCCCGAGGTGCCGGCCCGCGCGCTGGAGCCCGGCCAATCCGGCCGCGCGGTGGTGGCGCTGCGCAATCGGCTGATGGCCATGGGCTTTCTCGCGCGAAGCGTGACCCAGACCTATGACACGGGGATCCTGCAGGCGGTTCAGAGGTTCCAGCGCGCCCACGGGCTCGAGGCCGACGGCGTGGCCGGGCCCGACACCGTGGCCGAGATCAACAAGCCGATCGAGGCGCGCCTGCAGGCCGTCCTTGTCGCCATGGAGCGCGAACGCTGGCTGAATTTCGACCGCGGCGACCGCCATGTTCTGGTCAACCTGACCGACTTCAGCGCGCGGCTGGTGGACAATGACGTGGTGACCTTCCGCACCCGCGCCGTGGTGGGCAAGAACACCCATGACCGCCGCAGTCCCGAGTTCTCCGACGAGATGGAGCATCTGATCATCAATCCCACCTGGCATGTGCCGCGCTCCATCGCGGTGAAGGAATACCTGCCCAAGATGAAGCGCAACCCCTATGCCGCCGGCCACCTCAAGCTGGTGGATTCCCGCGGCCGCGCGGTCAGCCGCAGCCGGGTCAACTTCTCCCGCTACAACCGGCGGAATTTCCCCTTCGACCTCAAGCAGCCGCCCTCGCCGCGCAACGCCCTGGGGTTGGTGAAGTTCATGTTCCCCAACAAGTACAACATCTACCTGCACGACACGCCGCAGAAGCATCTTTTCGACCGCAACAAGCGGGACTTCAGCCACGGCTGCATCCGCCTGCAGAAGCCCTTCGAGTTTGCCTACGAACTGCTGGCGCGGCAGGAGGACAACCCCAAGCAGGTTTTCCACTCGATCCTTGATACGGGACGCGAGACCCGGGTCGACCTGGACAAGCACGTGCCGGTGCACATCATCTATCGCACCGCCTTTACCCGGGCCAAGGGGCCGACGCACTACCGCGCCGATGTCTACGGGCGGGACGGCCGGATCTGGAACGCGCTGTCCAATGCGGGGGTTTCGCTGCACGCGGTTCAGGGCTAAACCCGTCCCCAGCATGGGGAGTGTCATGGCATACACGATAGAGCAGATCGCGCAGGCCCTGGGCGGCCGGGCCGTGGGCGCCACGGACGTGCAGGTCAGCGGCGTGGCGGAACCCGCCGACGCCACGCCCGAGCTTCTGGCCCTGGCGATGAAGCCGGAGTATGCCGCGCATCTGCCGGCCGGATCCGCCCGGGCCGCCATGCTCTGGGGCGACGCAGATTGGGAAACCCTGGGCCTGGAGGCGGCCATTCTGGCCCCGCGGCCGCGCTACGCGCTGTCGGGCCTCAGCGCCATGATGGACCCGGGGCAGGGCTGGGGCGAGGGAATCCATCCCTCCGCCGTTATCGATGACAGCGCTGAACTGGGCGCGGACGTCACCGTCGGCCCCCTTGCGGTGATCGGCGCGGGGGCCACGATCGGTGCGCGCACCGTCATCGGGCCGCAGTCCTTCGTGGGCACCGACGCGCAGATCGGACCGGACGGATTCCTGCGCGAGGGCGTGCGCATCGGGCCCCGCGTCAGCATCGGTGCGCGGTTCATCGGCCAGCCGGGCACCGTGATCGGGGGCGATGGTTTCTCCTTCGTCACGCCCGAACCCTCGGGCGTGGAGCAGGCGCGCCAGACCCTGGGCGACCAGGGTGAGGCGCAAGCCCAGAGCTGGGCGCGCATTCACAGCCTCGGCGCAGTCGAGATCGGCGACGACGTGGAAGTCGGCGCCAACTGCGGGATCGACCGGGGCACGGTGCGAAGCACGCGGATCGGCGACCGCACCAAGATCGACAACCTCGTGATGATCGGCCACAATGTCGAGGTTGGCGAGGACTGTCTGCTCTGCGGGCAGGTGGGAATCGCGGGCTCGGCGAAAATCGGCAACAATGTCGTCATGGCCGGCCAGACCGGCGTCAGCGACAATATCTTCATCGGCGACAACGTCATCACCGGTGGCGGGACCAAGGTGCTGTCCAACGTGCCCGCGGGGCGCGTGATGCTGGGCTATCCGGCCATGAAGATGGAGACAACGATGGAGGTGTTCAAAGGGCTCCGGCGGCTCAAGCGCCTCTTCGATGATGTCGCCGTTCTGAAGAAAACGGTTTCAAAGAGCGAGCAGAGTGACTAAATCGGGCCGCGAGGGAAGCGGGAAGGCGAGGCCAATGAATACCAAGGACCGGGTCATCGAGATCATTGCCGAACAGGCCGTGCTGGACCCCTCGGACGTGACCATGGACAGCACGCTCGAAGAACTGGGCATCGACAGCCTCGGCCTTGTCGAAAGTATCTTCGCCATAGAAGAAGAATTCGACATCTCCGTGCCGTTCAATGCCAACGAGCCGCAACAGAGCGATTTCGACATCTCTTCGGTGGCCGCGATCGTGGCGGGTATCGAACGCCTGATCCAGGAGCAGAAAGAGACGTCGTGAAAAGGGTCGTCATCACCGGTGCGGGCACGATCAACGCGCTCGGCCACAATGTGCCCGACACGCTGGAGGCCATGCGCGAAGGCCGCTGCGGCATCGGCGAACTGACCTTCCGCGACGTGGACCGCCTGGCGATCCGCATTGGCGGACAGGTCCGCGGCTACGAGCCCGAAGAACGGTTCAACCGCCAGCAGCTTTCTCTTTACGACCGGTTCACCCAGTTCACCCTGATTGCCGCGCGCGAGGCGATCTGTCAGGCGGGGCTGGAATTTTCCGGCGATCTGGCGGCGCGCGCGGGCGTCGTGCTGGGCAATTCCGGCGGGGGGATGACCACGCTGGACGAGAATTACCGCAGCGTCTACGAGGACGGCAAGAACCGGGTGCACCCCTTTGTCGTGCCCAAGCTGATGAACAATGCCGGCGCCAGCCACGTGTCGATGGAGTTCAACCTCAAGGGGCCCAGCTTTACCGTCTCGACCGCCTGCGCGTCCTCGAACCATGCCATCGCCCAGGCCTTCGAACTGGTGCGCAGCGGGGCAAGCCCGGTGATGATTGCCGGGGGCTCGGAGTCCATGCTCTGCTTCGGCGGCGTGAAGGCCTGGGAGGGCTTGCGCGTCATGTCCAAGGACGCCTGCCGGCCCTTTTCGGCCAACCGGAACGGCATGGTGCAGGGCGAGGGCGCGGGCGTTTTCGTTCTGGAGGAATACGAGCACGCCCGCCGCCGCGGGGCCGAGATCCTGGCCGAGGTCGCGGGCTATGCGATGTCCTCGGACGCGGCGGATATCGTCATGCCCTCCAAGCAGGGCGCGGCGCGGGCCATGCGCGGCACGCTGCGGGACGCGGGCATCGACAGGACCCAGGTCGGCTACATCAACGCCCACGGCACCGGCACGGCCGCCAATGACAAGACAGAAAGCGCCGCTGTGGCCGATGTCTTCGGGCGGCACGCCGACAACCTGATGATCTCGTCCACCAAGTCCATGCATGGCCACCTGATCGGCGGCACGGGCGCGGTGGAGCTTCTGGCCTGCATCATGGCGGTGCGCGACGGTATCGTCGTCCCCACGATCGGCTACGATGAACCCGATCCCGAATGCGCCCTCGACGTGGTACCGAACGAGGCCCGCGAAGCCTGTGTCGAGGTGGCCCTGTCCAACGCCTTTGCCTTTGGCGGGCTCAACGCGGTGCTGGCGCTGCGCCGTCTGCCCGGATAGGTGCCTGTTTGATCGCCGCGCCCGCCAAGGATCCGGCGGGCGCGGTCCGCGGTGCGCTACTCAGTTCTGGACCGTCGAAACATTCCCGTAGGCCGCCGTGAACCCGTCCAGCGATGCCTCGATCTCGACCGTCTGGTCCGGGGCCTGCGCGGGCACGATCTCCATGAAGGCCGATGCGCCTGCCTTGAACTGCTCCACCTCGGCAGAGGTGAGCCCGATGCGGGCGAAACACCCCGCCATGGTGCAGAACGAGAAGTCGTAGCTTTTCGGCCGGCCGCCATCGACCGAGATCTTCAGCCCCTCTGGCAACAGCGTGCCCAAAGGCACGATGATCGTGGCGCCCGCGGCGGCCTGGCTGCCCTGCGGCAGCTTGAACAGGCTGATCTCGGCCACCGGGTTGCCGCCCTCCTCGCGCAGCAGCTGGTACATCTGGCAGGGATCCTCCTCGGCTTCGCTGCGGAAGCACTTCAGCTGCCAGTCGCCGTATTCTTCCTTGATGTAGGTCGGATTCTCCTGAACCTCCTGTCCCATGTCGAGTCCGTCGTCCCCAACGGCGTCTTCGGCCGGGGCCTCGGCGGCGTCGGTTGGTGCCTCTTCCTCGGTGGCGGGCGCCTCCTGCGCGGAAAGCGCGGTTCCCAGCCCCAGCAGGGCAATCATCGGCAAGGTCGTTAGAAGTCTGGACATATGATCCCCATCTTGTGGCTTGTCACGTCCCTCGCGCTCTAGCATGCAGGGCTCCCAATGTCAGGCTGAAATCTTGGCCGTCACGGCCGGGCCGGGCAAGTTCCCGCCACGGGCCGCAGCGCCCGCTTCGAACAAAAAAAGGAAAGGAGACCGCGCGGCCCCTTTCCTGTTTCTCCCTGCCGGACTGGCCGGACTTAGTGATTGGACGGGACGCTAGGCGAGTTACCGCTATCCGTCAACAGCCGAGACCGTGAAAAACGGTCAAAAAAGGGCCGCGCCCGTGGACGCGGCCAGTCTGACAGGGAGGAAGTCCACCGGGGCCAAGAGGACAATGCCCCGGCATTCTTCAAGCTCGCAGGAAATCGTTAAATTTCCGTGGTCGCATCATGGAAATCCCGTGCCGTCCCCGGATGCGCCGGATCAGATCGGGCCCAGCCCGCGCACGTCGTCAAGATAGGCGCGCGACATCTCGGCGGCGCGCTTGACGCGGCTGCGCGTCATCCCGGCATTCTCCACCCGGATCAGCGCCTCGACCCCCAGCATGAAGGGCAGGGCGAGCCGGCGCTCTGTCTCGGTCAGGGCGAAAACCTCGGCGAAGGCTTCCAGGCCCTGCGCGTCGACTCCCAGGCGCCGCCGGCCCGAGGGGATCATGCCCCGCCGGCCCATGTGCATGAGAAAGCGCGCCATGTCCTTGTAAAGGGGCATCCGGGCCGAGCCGCCGGTATCGATGCCGGTCAGCCGCGCATCACTGACCAGCAGGTTGTTGGGGTGATAGTCGCCGTGGCTTATGGCGGCGCGCCAGTCCGCGGCCTCCAGGGCCGCCGCAAGCCGGTGCAGTTCGGTCAGGATCGCACCTTCCAGCGCGCGCAGCTCGTCGAAGGGCTGCTTGGCCGCCGCCCGCTCGGCCCGGCCTAACCAGCCGGCGGGCCGCGCGCGGGTCCAGGTCTCGGAACTGTCGGTGTAGCGGCGCAGCCAGCGCGCCCCGGGCTCCAGCCAGCGCGCGCGCGTCTCCGGTGCGCTCTGCCACAAGAGTTCCAGCATGGGCGTGCCCGGCACCGCCTGGACAACGATCAAATTGGCCACGGCGCTGAAATGCAGCGGCTCGGCGATACGGAAACGGCGCCCCTGCATCTCGGGCCAGGCACGCTGCATCTCCGCCCACTCGCGCTGTGCAGGCTCGATGGCGGGGGACAGGAACTGCCGAACAACCGCTGGCCGTCCGGCTAACCGGCCGCGCAGGATGGCGCGCTTGCCGGGAACGTGGCGGATCGCCGCCTCGATCTCCAGTTCCGCCAGGGCGGGATCCGTGGCCAGGGCGGCGGCGATGCACCGGCGCGCCTGCGCCACCGTGTCGGCCGGGCCTGGGTCGGACATGGAGGGCGATGCGGACATGGGGGAGTTGTCATCCAGCCGCGCGGGGCCGTCAACCGAATTGAACCCCGCCGGCTGGCCCGCTAGGGTGCTGCCCAATGGCTCAGCAACAGGACCCGCAGATGACCGAAACGACGCCCGTATCCGAAATGTCCTTCGAGCAGGCGATGCAGGAGCTCGAGCAGGTGGTCGCGAAGCTCGAACGCGGCGAGGTCGCCCTGGACGAGTCGATCGCCCTCTACGAACGCGGGGCCGAACTGAAGAAACGCTGCGAGACCAAGCTGCGCGAGGCCGAGGAGAAGGTCGCGGCGATCACGCTGGACAGCGAGGGACAGCCCACCGGAACCACCCCCGTCGAAAGCCAGTGATCCATGACCGGCCGTGACGAGATCGCCGCGCAGGTCGCGGCGCATTTCGACCGGATTCTGGCCCCCTACGGCAACGGCCCGGTGGCCGAAGCGATGCGCTACGCGGTCGCGGGGGGCAAGCGGGTGCGCGCGCAACTCGTGCTGGCCGGGGCGCAGATCCACGGCGTGGCCCGGTCCCGGGCCCTCTGGCCCGCTTGCGCGATCGAGGCGATGCACGCCTACAGCCTGGTGCACGACGATCTGCCCTGCATGGACGACGACCGGATGCGCCGCGGCCGGCCCACCGTGCACGTGAAATGGGACGAGGCCACCGCGGTGCTTGTCGGCGATGCGCTGCAGGCCCTGGCCTACGAACTGGCCGCCCATCCCGACGGTGCCGACAACACCGCGGCGCGGGCCGAACTGGCGCTGACCCTGGCCCGTGCCGCGGGCGGTCAGGGCATGGTCCTGGGCCAGGCCCGCGACATCGCGGCCGAATCCGCCCCCGCGCCCCTGTCGCTTGAGGACATCACTGACCTGCAAGCCGGCAAGACCGGGGCCTTGATCGAATGGGCCGCCTGCGCCGGCCCGCGCATGGCCGGCGCGGATCCCGCCCCCCTGGCCGCCTATGCGCGGGCGCTCGGGCTGGCCTTCCAGATCCAGGACGACGTGATCGACGCCACCGGCGATGCGCGGGCCGCCGGCAAGGCCGTGGGCAAGGACGCCGCCGCTGGAAAGGCCACGTTCGTGTCCCTTCTGGGGCTGGATGGCGCCCGCGCGCGCGCTCGGGCCCTTGTTGACGACGCCTGCGAGGCCCTATCTTGCTACGGGAGAGAGGCGGACAGCTTGCGGCAGCTCGCCCGGTTCGTTATCTCGCGGCAGACCTGACAAAAGGAGGGCTCAGGCCCCATGTCCCACCGCCCCGACACGCCGCTGCTCGACCGGATCGCAACGCCTGCCGATCTCAAGCGGCTCTCGGACGGCCAGCTTGAGCAATTGGCGCGCGAGTTGCGGGCCGAGACGATCTCGGCCGTCTCCGAGACCGGCGGGCATCTGGGCGCGGGCCTCGGCGTGATCGAGCTGACGGTGGCGCTGCACGCCATCTTCGACGCGCCCCGCGACAAGATCATCTGGGACGTCAGCCACCAGAGCTATCCGCACAAGATCCTGACCGGCCGGCGCGACCGCATCCGCACGATCCGCCAGAAGGGCGGTCTGTCGGGGTTCACCAAGCGTGCCGAGTCGCCCTACGATCCCTTCGGCGCGGCACATTCCTCGACCTCGATCTCGGCCGCGCTCGGCTACAAGGTGGCCGCCGATCTTGGCGGCCCCTGCGAGACGGGCCAGGGCGATTCCGTGGCGGTGATCGGCGACGGCGCGATGAGCGCGGGCATGGCCTTCGAGGCGATGAACAACGCCGGCCACCTGGGCAGGCGCCTGATCGTGATCCTCAACGACAACGAGATGTCCATCGCCCCGCCCGTGGGCGCGATGTCGGCCTATCTGTCGCGGCTTTATGCCGGCGCGCCTTTCCAGGAGTTCAAGGCCGCCGCGAAGGGCGCGGTCTCGCTCCTGCCGCCGCCCTTTCAGGAGGGCGCCAAGCGCGCCAAGGAAATGCTCAAGGGCATGACCATCGGCGGCACCCTCTTCGAGGAGCTTGGCTTTTCCTACGTGGGGCCCATCGACGGGCACGACCTGGACCAGCTCCTGCCGGTCCTGCGCACGGTGCACCAGCGCGCGACGGGGCCCACGCTGATCCATGTTTCCACCCGCAAGGGCAAGGGCTATGCCCCGGCCGAGGCGCGGGCGGACGCCGGCCACGCCACCGCCAAGTTCGACGTCGCCACCGGCGAGCAGAAAAAGCCCGCCTCGAACGCGCCCAGCTATACCCGCGTCTTCTCGGACGCGCTGATCCAGCAGGCGGCCAAGGATTCGCGCATCGTGGCGATCACCGCCGCCATGCCCGACGGTACCGGCCTCGACCGGTTCGGCGAGCGCTACCCCAGCCGCTGCTTCGACGTGGGCATCGCCGAACAGCATGCCGTGACCTTCGCCGCCGGCCTGGCGGCGGGGGGCATGCGGCCCTTCTGTGCGCTCTACTCGACCTTCCTGCAACGCGGCTACGACCAGGTGGTCCATGATGTGGCCATCCAGCGCCTGCCGGTGCGCTTCGCCATCGACCGCGCCGGGCTGGTGGGGGCCGACGGCCCCACGCACGCCGGCGCCTTCGACGTCGCCTATCTGTCGAACCTGCCGGGGTTCACGGTCATGGCCGCCGCCGACGAGGCCGAACTGAAGCACATGGTCGCCACCGCGGCGGCGCATGATTCCGGGCCCGTCGCCTTCCGCTATCCGCGTGGCGAGGGGCAGGGGGTCGAGATGCCGGAAGAAGGCGAGATCCTCCCCCTGGGCAAGGGCCGGATGATACAGGAGGGCCGCCAGGTCGCGCTCTTGTCCTTCGGCGCCCGTCTGGGCGAGGTGATCACCGCCGCCGAGGCGCTGAGCGCGCGCGGCATCACCCCCACCGTGGCCGACGCCCGCTTCGCCAAGCCGCTGGACACGGAGATGATCCTTGATCTCGCCCGTGATCACGAGGCGGTGATTACCGTCGAGGAAGGGGCCATCGGCGGGTTCGGCAGCCATGTCGCCCAGTTGCTGGCCGAAAACGGCGTCTTCGATCACGGGCTGAAGTACCGGTCGATGGTCCTGCCCGACATCTTCATCGACCAGGCCAGCCCGGCAGACATGTATGCCGTGGCCCGCCTGAACGCCCCTGATATCGAGGCCAAGGTTCTCGATACCCTCGGCATCGCCCGTCTGGACGAGAGACGCGCCTGACAAGGCGCCTTGCGGCCGTCAGCGCCGGGCCGGGCCCGGCGCCGCCCTATTTCTCGGGGATCAGGCCGCGGGGGCTGAACCGAAGGACCAGCAACAGAACCAGCCCCATGGTGAACAGCCGCATGTGCGCCGCACTTTCCAGCAGATGCGCCTTCAGCGCGCTGCCCTCGGCCAGGGGGGCAGTCACCACTTGCATCAGCCAATGGCCGATCGGTTCCACCTGCACCCAGAGGAACCACACCAGGAAGCCGCCCAGCACCGCGCCCAGGTTGTTGCCCGAGCCGCCCACGATCACCATCACCCAGATCAGGAAGGTGAAGCGCAGCGGCTGGTAGGCGGTCGGGATCAACTGCCCGTCCAGCGTGGTCATCATCGCGCCGGCCATGCCGACTACCGCCGAGCCCAGCACGAAAACCTGAAGGTGCCGGCGGGTGACGTTCTTGCCCATGGCCTCGGCCGCGGTCTCGTTGTCGCGGATGGCGCGCATCATCCGGCCCCAGGGGCTGTTCAGGGCCAGTTGCGCCAGCCCCAGCAGGATGATCAACACCACGGCGAACAGCCCCGCATAGGCCACCTTGATGTAGAGCGACGAGGCCGTCACCGGGTCCACGCCGATACGCTGCGCGCCCTCCACGAACCAGGCGGTTTCCTGCAGCTCCACCTCGTAGGGCACGGGGCGGGGGATGCCGCTGACGTTCTTGACGCCGCGGCTCAGCCAGTCCTCGTTCTTCAGGATGGCCAGGATGATCTCGGCGATGCCCAGGGTGGCGATGGCCAGGTAATCGCTGCGCAGGCCCAGGGCCGCCTTGCCGATGATCCAGGCCGCGCCGGCCGCCAGCAGCCCGCCCACCGGCCAGGCCACCAGTACCGGCAGGCCCAGCCCGCCCAGGTAGCCGGTGCCGGCGGGGTTGACATCCTCCACCGCCTCGACCCCGGGGTCGAACACCCCGCGGTACAGGAAGAACCCGCCCACCAGGATCACCAGCACCGCCAGTGTCCGCCAGCGCGACCTCGGCAGGAACCGCAGGGTCATGGCCGCCGCCACGATGACGGCCGCACCGATGATCAGCCCGGCCATCACGCGCATGCCGCCGGCGGCCCAGGCATCCACCGTGGGGGGCATGGCCACCAGCACGGCCGCCAGGCCGCCCAGGGCGACGAACCCCATGACCCCCACGTTGAACAGCCCGGCGTAGCCCCACTGCAGGTTCACCCCCAGCGACATCACCGCCGAGATGAGCCCCATGTTGAGGATCAGCAGCGCGGTGCTCCAGCTCTGCACGAAGCCGGTCAGCAGGATAAGCCCCGCCACCAGCACGAACAGCAGGGTATTCTTCAGCGGCTCGCTCATACGGCTTTCCCCCGGAACAGGCCCGTCGGGCGGAACAGGAGCACGATCAGCAGGATGACGAAGCTGACCGCGAACTTGTAGTCGGTGCTCAGAAGCTGCACCAGGCTGTCGGGCGCAAGGCTTTCGGGCAGCAGATAGCCCAGGACCTTCTTCCAGGCGTAGGTGATCATCACCTCCGAGAAGGCGATGATGAAGCCCCCGGCGATGGCCCCCACCGGGTTGCCCAGCCCGCCGACGATGGCGCTGGCAAAGACCGGCAGCAAAAGCTGGAAGTAGGTGAAGGGCTTGAAGCTCTTGTCGAGGCCGTAAAGCACGCCCGCCACCGTGGCCAGCGCGGCCACGATCAGCCAGGTCACCATGACCACGCGATCGGGATTGATCCCCGACAGCAGGGCCAGGTCCTCGTTGTCCGAATAGGCGCGCATGGACTTGCCGGTCCGGGTGCGATTGAGGAACCAGAAAAGCAGCGCCACCACGATGATGGCCGTCACCAGGGTGATGCCCTGGGTGGTCTTCAGCGCCAGCCCTTCCGCCAGGCCCGTCATCTCCTTGAAATCGCGCGCGGTGATGATGAACCGCTCGCCATCGGCGAAGCGCTGCTCGCCCGGCCCGATGATGAAGCGCACCAGCCCGTTGAGGATGAACATCACCCCGATCGACACGATGACCAGGATCACCGGCTTGGCCCGCTGCGCGCGGTAGAACCGGTAGACGACCCTGTCGGTGGCCAGGAGCAGCAGCATGCAGGCCGCGATTCCCGCGGGCAGGGCCAGAAGGGCCGTGGGCAGCGGGCCCAGCCCGATCCCCGCGGCCTGGAACCACCATGTCACCAGGATGGTCACCATCGTGCCGAAGGCCATGGTGTCGCCGTGGGCGAAGTTGGAGAACCGCAGGATCCCGTAGATCAGCGTCACCCCCAGCGCCCCCAGCGCCAGTTGGCTGCCATAGGCGATGGCCGGCACCAGCACGAAGTTGGACAGCGCCACGATGGCGTTGAGAAGGTCCATCAGCACTCCCCCCGGCGCGACCCGCGCCCGATGTCGGGAATTGTCAAATCTGTCACAGGTTCATCCACAAAATTCCGGCCCCTATGTGGAAAAGTCACAAGCCCCGCTCGGGCAAGGCGGCGGCGGGCGGCATCAGGCATCGCTCATCCCCCCAGAAACGACCGGCGCACGTCCGGGTCGGCCAGAAGTTCCTTGCCCGTCCCGGTATAGGCGTTGCGCCCCTGCACCATGACGTATCCCTTGTCGGCGATCTCCAGCGCCTGGCGCGCGTTCTGCTCGACCATCAGGATCGGGATGCCGGTGCGGCTGACCTCGATGATGCGGTCGAACAGCTCGTCCATGACGATCGGGCTGACGCCCGCCGTCGGCTCGTCCAGCATCAGCACCTTGGGCTTGGTCATCAGCGCCCGGCCCACGGCGACCTGCTGTCGCTGCCCGCCCGACAACTCGCCGGCGGCCTGGTTGCGCTTCTCCCGCAGCACGGGGAACAGGTCATAGACCTGCTCCATCGTCTCGGTGATGTCGTCGCGGCGGATGAAGGCGCCCATCTCCAGGTTCTCCTCGACCGTCATCGAGGTGAAGATGTTGTTGTTCTGCGGCACGAACCCCATGCCCTTGGCCACCCGGTCCTGCGGGGACAGCGCCGTGATGTCCTCGCCGTCCAGGCGCACGTGCCCCTGCCGCAGGTCCAGCATCCCGAAGAGCGCCTTCATCGCCGTGGACTTGCCCGCGCCGTTGGGGCCCACGATCACCGCGATCTCGCCGCGCTCCACCGCAACGGTGCAGGCGTGCAGGATGTCGGGGCCCTTGCCGTAGCCTCCCGTCATTTCCTCGCCGATCAGGAAGGCGCCGGGTTCGGCGACCTTCACCGCCTCGCCGCCGGGTTCCACGGGATAGGACTCCCGCTCCGGGCCCGGGCGGGTGATCGTGCGGTCCTTGTTGCCGCGATCGTCCTGGTAGGGATTGCCGCTCACGATGCGACCTCCGGCTTGGACAGGCCGACGCGCGCCAGCATGTCGCCGCGCACGCCGTCACTCCGCGGGGTCAGACCCTCGCCGCCCGCGGGCTGCATCACCATCGCGCCCCCTGCCACTCCCCGTCTCATGCCTGTGTCTCCAGTGTCGCGCGATTCTTCAGGCCGGTGCCCAGGTAGGCCTCGATCACCTGCTCGTTGGCCTTGATCTCGGCCAGCGTGCCCTCGGCCAGCACCTTTCCCTCGGCCATGCAGATCACCGGGTCGCAAAGCCGTTCGATGAAATCCATGTCGTGCTCGATGACAACAAAGGTGTAGCCGCGTTCGGCGTTGAGCTTGAGGATCGCATCGCCGATGGTCCGCAGAAGGGCGCGGTTCACACCCGCGCCAACCTCGTCAAGGAAAACGATTCGCGCATCCACCATCATCGTGCGGCCCAGTTCCAGAAGCTTCTTCTGCCCGCCCGACAGGTTGGCCGCCTTTTCCTCGGCCAGATGGTCGATGGTGAGAAACTCCAGCACCTCGTCGGCCTTGTCGCGCAGGGCGCGTTCCTCCGCGCGGATGCGTCCGCGCTGAAGCCAGGATTTCCACAACACCTCGCCGGACTGCCCCCCGGGCACCATCATCAGGTTCTCGCGCACCGTCATCGATCCGAACTCGTGCGCGATCTGGAAGGTGCGCAGAAGCCCCTTGTGGAACAGCACGTGCGGCGGCAGGGCGGTGATGTCCTCCCCGGCCATGGTCACAGTTCCGGACGTGGGCTTAAGAACGCCGGCGATCACGTTGAAAAGCGTGGTTTTTCCCGCACCGTTCGGCCCGATCAAGCCGGTGATCGTGCCCTCGCGGATCTCCAGGTTGGCGCCGTCCACGGCGTGGAAGCCGCCGAAATGCTTGTGAACGTCCTGGACGACGATCATCTGTCCCCCTTCGGGCCTTGGCGGCCCCCTTCTTGTTGGAACAGCCCCGGATCGCGCCCGGGGCTGCCCTGTCCGTGTCCCTGCCGGTGCGCCGATCAGTGGTACTGCACCGTCTGCATCTCGCCGCCCTCGAAGATGATCTCGCGGTAGTTGCCGGCGGATTCGCCCGGCCCGATCAGCTCCACGGCGGTCGCGCCGACATAATCGACATCGCCGCCCTCGGCAATGATCTCCAGCGCCTTGCCCAGATCGCCGGGATAGATCTTCTCGCCCGGGGCGTTGGCGACATCCATCACCTCGTCCTTGTAGTCGCCGGGATCGGTGGACTCGGCGGCCTGCATGGCCAGCATGATGAGCGCGGCCGCGTCGTAGGATTCCGGCGCGAAGGGCGAGGTCGCCTGGAACTTGTCGCCCACCATCTCCTGGAACCGGTCCTTGCCGGGGCTGTCGGTGCCCGGATGCTGGCCGGTCGAGCCGTCGATCTCCTCGCCGAAGTTCTCTTCAAGCGCCTCGCCGATCATCCCGTCGGGGAAGTGGAACGTGTCGAAGGCCCCCGAGTCCAGCGCCGAGCGCACGATGCCCGAACCGCCCTGGTCCACGTAGCCCGCCACGAGCAGCCGCTCGCCGCCCGCCGAGGCAAGCGAGGCCACCTCGGCGGAGTAGTCGGCCTTGCCGTCCTCGTGCGCGGCCGAGATCGTGACCGTGCCCCCCAGATCCTCGTAGGATGTCTCGAAGCTGTCGGCCAGGCCCTTGCCGTAGTCGTTGTTGGTGTAGGTGACCGCCACGTCCTCGATGCCGCGGTCCATCAGGATCTTGGCCATCACCTCGCCCTGGCGCGCGTCAGAGGGCGCGGTGCGGAAAAACAGGCCGTTGTCCTCGGTCGTGGAGAGGGCCGGCGACGTGGCCGAGGGCGAGATCATCACCATGCCGTTCGGCACGGCCACGTTGGTCAGGACCGCGCCGGTCACGCCCGAGCAGTCCGCGCCCATGATGCCCTTCACGCCCTCCGCCGTGATCAGGCGTTCGGCCGCGGAGGTGGCGGCGCCGGAATCGATGCAGGTGGAATCGGCGCGCACCGGCGTCACGGTCCTGCCGTCCAGCAAGTTGCCGCTCTCGGTGACTTCTTCCATCGCCATCTCGGCGCCGGCGGCCATGTGCGGCGTCAGTGATTCGATTGGGCCGGTGAAGCCCAGGATCACGCCGATCTTGACCTCGTGGTTATCGGCAGCGGCGGCACCGGCGGTCAGCGCCGAGGCCGCGGTCGCGAGAAGCAGTTTCTTCATCATCAGTCTCCCTGGTTGGAACGATATGTCCGGGCGCGACCGTATTATCGCGCGTCGCAAAAGAAAAGGCTCGATGCGCGCCGCCTGCGGCGTCTGGGCCATTGACGCGGGCAGCCGGGGTGGCCAACGCTTGGGGCCAGCCCCGACAATGCCGGAGAGCCCCATGCGATTTCCCGTCACAGCCCTCGCCGCCGCGCTGCTGTCGCTGGCGCTGACCACATCCGCCCCCGCGCAGGACACCGGCACGCTCGCCGTCACGCCCGTGGTCGAGGGGCTCGATGCCCCCTGGGCGGTCGATTTCCTCCCCGACGGCAGCCTGCTTGTCACCGAACGCCCCGGCCGCCTTCTGCGGGTGGACGGGGACAGGCGGCATGCCGTCAGCGGCGTGGGCGACATCGCGGCGGTGGGGCAGGGCGGCTTGCTGGACGTGCTCGTCCCGCGCGATTTTGCGCGGACGCGCACCCTGTTCTTCACCTTCGCCAAGCGCCAGGCCCGCGGCGCCGGCACGGCCGTGGCGCGCGCCCGGCTCAGCGCGGATGCGCAGCGTCTGGAGGACTGGACCGTCATCTGGGAAATGCAGCCGGGCACCTCGGGCGGGCGCCATTTCGGGTCGCGGCTGGTCGAGGCCCCCGACGGGCACCTCTTTGTCACGCTGGGCGATCGCGGCGACCGCCCGTCGGCCCAGGATCTGTCGCGTGCCAACGGTGCGGTCCTGCGCCTCGCCAAGGACGGCTCGGTGCCACCCGGCAACCCCTTCGCGGATCGCGACGACGCCCTGCCCGAGATCTGGTCCTACGGCCACCGCAACGCCCAGGGGGCGGCGCTGGACCTGGAGGGCAATCTCTGGGTTGTCGAGCACGGCGCCCGCGGCGGGGACGAGATCAACCGGATCGAGAAGGGCGTCAACTACGGCTGGCCGGTGATCGCCTACGGCACTCACTACTCCGGCGCGAAGATCGGCGTCGGCACCCACAAGGAAGGCATGGCGCAGCCCGCTTACTACTGGGACCCCTCGATCGCCCCGTCGGGCATGATGATCTACTCCGGCACGCTCTGGCCCGATTGGCGCGGTCAGATCTTCGTGGGCGCGCTCAAGTTCGATTACATCGCTCGGCTGGGCGGGGACCCGTTGGCGGAACTGGGCCAGATCCGCGGCCCCGAAACCGGCCGCGTGCGCCACGTGGCCGAAGGCCCCGAGGGCGCGATCTGGTTCCTGTCGGTGGACAACGGCACGCTTTACCGCATAACCCCGCGCTGACGCCGCGCCCCGTCATCTTGCCGAGAATGCGCCGGGGGCGTCGCCCGCCGGACGACGGGGGCAGCGCCTCCCCCCGTCAAAACGGTCGCTCAGACCGTCAGCCGGGCGGCCTGCGTGCCGCGCTCGCGGTAGGGCGTGGTGTTGTAATGCGCCCGATAGCACTTGGAGAAATGCGAGGGCGAGGCGAACCCGCAGGCCAGCGCGACGTTGATCACCGTCATGTCGGTCTGCATCAGCAGGTTGCGCGCCTTCTGCAGCCTGAGTTCCATGTAGTAGCGCTTGGGCGAGCGGTTGAGGTAGCGCCGGAAAAGCCGCTCCAACTGCCGGGTGGACATCCCCACCTCCTTGGCCAGGATCGAGGGGCTGATCGGCTCCTCGATGTTCTGTTCCATCATCTGGATGACCTGGCTCAGCTTGGGGTGGCGCACGCCGATGCGCGTGGGCACCGATAGCCGCTGGGTGTCCTGGTCGGTGCGGATCGCCGAATAGATCAACTGGTCGGCCACCGCGTTGGCCAGCTTCTCGCCGTGGTCGGCGGCGATGACCTTGAGCATCAGGTCGATCGATGACGTGCCCCCGGCGGTCGTCATCCGGTTGCCATCCACCACGAAGACCGACTTGGTCAGCTGCACCTCGTCGAACTCCTCGGCGAAGCTGTCGTGGTTCTCCCAGTGGATGGTGGCGCGCTTGCCGTCCAGCAGCCCGGCGCGCGCCAGCACGTAGGCGGCCGTGCACAGCCCGCCCATGCGCAGGCCGCGGCGGGCTTCGCGCCGCACCCAGTTGAGCAGCCGCTTGGTCGTGGCCTTCTGGATCTCGGCCCCGCCGCACAAAAGCACGGTGTCGTCGCGGTTCAGCTCGCCCAGGGGCTGATCGACCTGGAACCGCGAGCCGGCCGAACAGGATACCAGCTCGTCGGTGTCGGCGGTCACGATCCATTCGTAAAGCGGCGCGCTGGCCATGCGGTTGGCGATGCGCAGGCACTCCACCGCCGCCGCGTAGCTCAACAGCGAGAAGTTCTCCAGCAGAACGAAGACGAAACGCCGCGGTCCTTCACCGGTCCCGCGCGGTTCGACATCGATGCGTGACATCTGCTTTTGCAAAGCGACGTTCCTCTCCTGCTCTGCACTCCACCCTGACGATGCGTCTTTCACGAAAGTTGCGCGAATGGCAAGGGCCGTGCGCGGCAATTGCGCAGATTCGTGAAGAACGGTTATGGTCTATTGCCAACAGGTATAATATAGGCCTCCATTGGAATTCTGAAAGCGGAGACGAAAAGATGGCTGAATGGCACAAATCCGACTGGCGCAGCAAGCCCCGGGTTCAGATGCCGGACTATACCGACCCCGAGGCGCTCGCCCGGGCAGAGTCCCGGCTGTCGCAGTATCCGCCCCTGGTCTTCGCCGGCGAGGCGCGCCGGCTCAAGCGTGACCTGGGCGCCGCCGCCCGGGGCGAGGCGTTCCTGCTGCAGGGCGGCGATTGCGCCGAGGCCTTCGACCAGTTCAGCGCCGACGCGATCCGCGACACCTTCAAGGTGATGCTGCAGATGGCGATGGTCCTGACCTACGGCGCCAAGGTGCCGGTGGTCAAGGTGGGCCGCATGGCCGGCCAGTTCGCCAAGCCGCGCAGCGCGCCGACCGAGGTGCAGGACGGCGTGGAGCTGCCCAGCTACCGCGGCGACATCATCAACGAACTGGCCTTCACCGAAGAGGCCCGGGTGCCCGATCCCGACAAGATGCTGCAGGCCTACACGCAGGCCGCGGCCACGCTGAACCTGCTGCGCGCCTTTTCCACCGGCGGCTTCGCCGACGTGCACCGCGTGCATGCCTGGACGCTGGGCTTCACCGAGGGCGAGAAGGCCGAGAAATACCGCGAAATGGCCAGCCGCATCCAGGACACGCTGGATTTCATGTCGGCGGCGGGCATGACGGCGGACACCCAGCACGAGTTGCGCACGGTGGATTTCTACACCTCGCACGAGGCGCTGCTGCTGGAATACGAAGAGGCGCTGTGCCGGCTCGATTCCACCAGCGGAAAGTGGCTGGCCGGATCGGGCCACATGATCTGGATCGGCGACCGCACGCGCCAGCCCGACGGCGCGCACGTTGAATTCGCCCGCGGCGTGCTCAACCCGGTGGGGCTCAAGTGCGGCCCCTCGATGACGGCCGAGGATCTCAAGGTGCTCATGGCCAAGCTCAACCCCGAGAACGAGCCCGGCCGGCTGACCCTGATCACACGCTTCGGCGCCGGCAACGTGGCCGAACACCTGCCGCGCCTGATCAAGACCGTCCAGCAGGAGGGCGCCAACGTCGTCTGGGTCTGCGACCCGATGCACGGCAACACGGTGAAATCGGCCTCCGGCTACAAGACCCGGCCGTTCGACGCCGTGCTGCGCGAGGTGCAGGAGTTCTTCGCCGTCCACAAGGCCGAGGGTACCACCCCCGGCGGCGTGCACTTCGAGATGACCGGCCAGGACGTGACCGAATGCACCGGCGGCATGCGCGCGGTGAGCGAGGAAAACCTTTCGGACCGCTACCACACCGCCTGCGACCCCCGGCTGAATGCCAGCCAGTCGCTCGAACTGGCCTTCCTGGTGGCCGAGGAACTCTCGAACCTGCGCGACAGCCGCAAGGACGCGCAGGCCGTCTGAGACCGCGCGCCCCGCTTGCGGCCGGCGCCACGGGGCAGGGCGGTCAGGCGCTCACGCGTCGGATTTGACAAGCCGCAGATAGGGCCGTTCGCTGCGCGACGGGGGGCGCGGCGCCGGGGCAGCATCGCACGGCGCCCGGGCCGTGCCGGTCGCCTTGTCCGCGCCTGCGGTCTCTATCCGGGTCAGCGACAGCTGCGCGATGTCGAACCGCCGGGGCGGCCGACCGATGTCGCCCCGGCTGACCAGGCAGCCGAGCGCGCGCGAGATATCCCCCAGGTCGCTGCGCAGCGGCAGCATCAGCAGCGTGCCGGTCAGATCCGGCTGGCCCCGCCCGCCCGGCGCCACCAGGTCCAGCCGGGCCGACGCCGGCCCCTCGAAGACATGCACCAGCGCATCGGCCAGGCGATCACGTCCGGCCGGTTGCAGGAAGGCGCTGACCGGCATGCCGCGGACCTCCATGCCCATGAGTTCGCTCAACTGCGCGCCGGCGATCCTTAGACGGGCCAGCCCCGGGGCGACTTTCTCGGCGATGAAGGCCCGTCCCAGAAGCGCCTCGATCCGGCGCGGATCGATGGCGCTACGCCGCGGCACGCCGCCGGGCGGGCACATCTGTGCCCAGTAGTCCACCATCGCCGCCAGCTCCGCGTCCTGCCCGGTGCGCCTTGGGCGGGGCAGGTCCAGGACGGCGGCTTCCCTCGGTTCCTCGCGGTCGGCCCTGTCCGGCATCGGCTTTCCTCCAGTCCTCACGTATCGCGCCTGCGGTGCCAACGCAGATTGGCACGATTCCGTTCTGGTTTGTGTAAAATTCGCCGCATCTGGTTAATCACCCGCGCACTGCCCCCGCGCTTGCCACATCCGGGGCCTTTGGCTAGGAGAGAATGGCAACAGGCCGAAGGACCCGCCCCCTTGCTCAATTCCATGACAGCCATCGCCGCCGCGAGCGGCAGCCAAGACGCGCACAGATGGAGCTGGGAACTGCGCAGCCTCAACGGCAAGAGCCTCGACCTGCGGCTGCGACTGCCCGAGGGCATCACGGGGCTCGAGGCGGCCCTGCGCGCCCGCCTGGCCGCGGCCCTGTCGCGCGGCAATGTCACCCTCACCCTGAAACTGCACTCCGACCGGGCCGAGGGCGGCTTCGCCCTGGATCCCGCCGGTCTGGATGCGGCGCTGGCGGCCCTGGCCCGGGTCGAGGGGCGCGCCGGCACGCAGGGCCTGGCGCTGGCGCCGACCCGGGCGGCCGATATCCTGGGCTTGCGCGGGGTGCTGGATACCGGGGGCGACCCCGCAGATGCCGAGGCGCTGCGCGCCGCGCTGCTGGCGGATTTCGAGGGCCTGCTCGAAAGCTTCCAAGGCATGCGCGCCACCGAGGGCGCCACTTTGGCGCAACTCATCGCGGGCCAGCTCGACCGTATCGCGGAACTGACCGAGGCCGCGGCACAGGCCGCCATCGACCGCGCGCCCCGGATGGATCAAAGCTTCCGCGCCGCGCTCGCGCGGGTGACGGACAACGCCGAAGCCGTGGACGAGGCCCGCGTCGCGCAGGAACTGGCCCTGCTCGCCGTCAAGGCCGACGTGACCGAAGAGATCGACCGCCTGCGCGCCCATGTCGCCGCCGCCCGGGACCTGCTGGCCGCGGGCTCGCCCGTGGGACGCAAGCTCGATTTCCTGGCCCAGGAATTCAACCGCGAGGCCAATACCCTGTGCGCCAAGGCGCAATACGCGCCGCTCACCGGCATCGGGCTGGACCTCAAGACAGTGATCGACCAGATGCGCGAGCAGGTGCAGAATGTGGAATGAAGAAAGCGCCCCCCGCCGCGGGCTCCTTATCATCCTTTCCTCGCCCTCCGGGGCGGGAAAATCCACGCTCACGCAGCGGCTGCGCGGGTGGGATCCCACGATCTCCTTTTCCATATCGGCCACCACGCGCGTGCCGCGCGCGGGCGAGGTCGACGGGCGGGATTACCACTTCATGTCCGAAGAGGCGTTCAAGCACCAGGTCGCCCAGGGCGAGATGCTGGAACACGCGCATGTCTTCGGCAATTTCTACGGCTCTCCGCGCGGGCCGGTGCAGGCGGCCATCGACACCGGCCGCGACGTGCTCTTCGACATCGACTGGCAGGGCGCGCAGCAGATCCGCAACTCCGCGCTCGGCCAGCACACGCTCTCGATCTTCATCCTGCCGCCCTCGATCGCGGAACTGCACCGCCGCCTGCAGACGCGCGGCCAGGACTCCGCCGAGGTCATCGCCAAGCGGATGCAGAAAAGCTGGGACGAGATCAGCCACTGGGACGGCTACGATTTCGTGCTCGTCAACGATGACCTTGACCGGACCGAAGCCAAGCTGAAAACAATCGTTGAAGCCACGCGCCTGCGCCGCACACAGCAGCCCGGGCTCACCGAACACGTGCGCCGCCTTCAGCAGGAGTTCGAGGACAGCCAATGACCCTTTACACGCTCGACGGCCACAAGCCGCACACCCCCGAGGACGGGGATTTCTGGATCGCGCCCGATGCCAACGTCATCGGCCGGGTCGTGCTGGAGCCGGCCACCTCGGTCTGGTTCGGCTGCACCCTGCGCGGCGACAACGAGCCCATTGTCATCGGCGCGGGCAGCAACGTGCAGGAAAACTGCGTCATGCATACCGACATGGGCTATCCGCTGACGGTGGGGCCGGGCTGCACCATCGGGCACAAGGTCATGCTGCACGGCTGCACCCTGGGCGCGAATACCCTGATCGGCATGGGGGCCACCGTGCTCAACGGCGCCCGGATCGGGGCCAACTGCCTGATCGGGGCCGGGGCGCTCATCACCGAGGGCAAGGAGATCCCCGACGGCAGCCTCGTCATGGGCGCGCCGGGCAAGGTCGTGCGCCAGCTCGACGCGGCGGCGATCGAGGGGCTCAAGGCCAGCGCGCTGCACTACCAGGAGAACATGCGCCGCTTCCGCGCGGGGCTGCGGCCCGCCTGAGGACGATGAACCAGGACAACATCTCGACGCTGCTGCAGGCGATCCCGCTGCCCTCGCTGCTCATCGGCCGTGGCGAGCGCATCCTCGGCGCCAACGACCGGGCGCTGAGCCTGCTCGGCGCGGGGATCGTGGGGCGGCACTTCATCACCGCCCTGCGCCAGCCCACGGTCCTCGACGCGATCGAGGGCTGCCTGCGCGACGGCCAGCCCCGGCAGACCCGGTACCTCTCCGCCGAGGGGGCGCAGGACACCACCTTCACCGTGACCGCCTCGCGGGTCGAGACGACCGCCGGCACCGGCGCGCTGGTCTGCTTCGAGGATCGCACGCATCTCGAACAGGCCGGCCAGATGCGGCGCGATTTCGTCGCCAATGTCAGCCACGAGTTGCGCACGCCGCTGACCGCGCTGCTGGGGTTCATCGAAACGCTGCGCGGGCCCGCCCGCAACGATCCCGCGGCGACCGAGCGCTTCCTCGGCATCATGCAGACCGAGGCCAGCCGCATGGAACGGCTGGTCAAGGACCTGCTCTCGCTCAGCCGCGTGGAAAGCGAGGAACGCATGCGCCCGACCGACCGCGTCGACGTGACCCGCTGCCTGCAGGCGGTGGTGCACGCGCTGGAAAACGCCGCCCGGGACAGCGACGTGCGCCTTGCGCTCACGGTACCCGACCGGCCGGTCCACGTGCCCGGCGATGCCGATCAGCTTCAGCAGGTCTTCACCAACCTCGTGGAGAACGCCATCAAGTACGGCGGCCGCGGCAAGACGGTCTGGATCACCGCCCGGACCGAAGACTCCGAACCGGCGCTGCGCGGGCCGGCCGTCATCGTGACGGTGCGCGACGAGGGGCCGGGCATCGAGGATGTGCACATCCCCCGCCTGACCGAACGCTTCTACCGCGTGGACACCCACCGCTCGCGCGAGATGGGGGGCACGGGCCTGGGCCTGGCGATCGTCAAGCATATCGTCAACCGCCACCGTGGCCGCCTGCGCATCGAATCCGCGCTCGGGCGGGGCACCGAGTTCCGGGTGGTTCTGCCCTCGGAATCGCGTGGCTAGCGCGCGCCATGCTCAATCGGAAACACCCGCCCCGGGCTTGACCCGGGGCCTTGCCCGGCCGCCAACGAGGCCCCGGCTCGGGGCCGGGGCGGGAATGAATATGGATTGGCGCGACATGCTCTAGCAGCGGGCGCGCGCCCGGCGCCTTTCCGTTACGGCAATTTCGGGCCGATTTCAGGAGTGTCATAAAACCGTTACAAAAGCGTAACAAATGTGTCGTCGGACCGGCCTACGACCCGGGCCGAGGTCACCGCTCCGGTGGCCGCAATCCATGAAATCAGGAGCATCATATGTCCTTCATGAAACTGACCGCCTCCGCCGTGGCGATCGCGGCCGTGTCGGCTTCGGCCGCCGCCGCCCGCGACCAGATCCGCATCGTCGGTTCCTCCACCGTCTTCCCGTTCTCCACCGCCGTGGCCGAACAGTTCGGCAAGACCACCGACTTCCAGACGCCCGTCGTTGAATCGACCGGTTCGGGTGGCGGCCTGAAGCTTTTCTGCGCCGGTGTCGGCACCCAGCATCCCGACATCAGCAACGCCTCGCGCCGGATGAAGCAAAAAGAATTCGCGATGTGCCAGGAAAACGGCGTCGAGAACGTGACCGAGGCCGTTGTCGGCTATGACGGCATCGTCGTCGCCAACGCAAAGGAAGGCGCCGAATACGCCCTGACCCGCACCCAGCTGTGGGAAGCGCTGGCCATGGAAGGCCCCAAGCCCACCACCTGGGACGAAGTCGACCCCGCCCTGCCGCAGGTCGAGATCGAGGTCCTGGGCCCGCCGCCGACGTCGGGCACCCGCGACGCCTTCGAAGAACTGGTCATGGAGGCCGGCTGTGAAGAGGCAGGCGGCGAAGACTGCGGCGGCGCCGGCATGGAGATCCGCGAAGACGGCGTCTACATCGACGCCGGCGAGAACGACAACCTGATCGTCTCCAAGCTGGAAGCCAACCCCGACGCCCTCGGCATCTTCGGCTTCTCCTTCCTCGACCAGAACCGCGACGCCATCCAGGGCGCCACGATCGACGGCACCGAGCCGACCTTCGAAAAGATCGCTTCGGGCGAATACCCCGTGTCGCGCTCGCTGTTCTTCTACATCAAGAACGCGCACGTGGGCGTCGTGCCGGGCGTGCACGAGTACGCGCTGGAGTTCGTCTCGGAAGACGCGGTCGGGTCGAACGGCTACACCGTCGAGAAGGGCCTGATCCCGCTGCCCGAGGACATGTTCGAAGAGGTCCGCGACCGCGTCGAGAACCTCACGCCGATGACTGGCGACGAGTGGAACTGATCCCGCTCGGCTGATATGCGCGCAAGGGGGCGGTCAAGCCGCCCCCTTGCCACCAATGCCCCGGCACCCGCATGCCGGCATTCGCGTCTATGGGGGAATTCATGATCGCCGCTCTTTTCGCCTTCGTGGTGGCGCTCGCGGTGGCGTCGTTCTTCGTCGCCCGCTACCGTGCCCAGGCCGTGTCCGGTGGACGGCCTTCCGCGCTGCACTCGCGCCCGGCCTATCACGGCTTCTACAGCTTTCTCTGGGTGCTGCTGGCGGGGGTCGGGTTCCTGATCCTGCTGACCATCGTTCCCAACTACATCATCACCACGACGCTGCTGGGCGACATCGCCCAGGCCCGGCCCGATGCCCCCTACATCGAACACCAGCTGATCCTGTCCGACGCCAAGGCCCTGGCCGAGGGGCGCGTGGCCTCGCAGTCGGGCGAGCTGCGCCAGGAGATCGCCGCGCGCTACGCCTCGCTCTCGGCCACCTGGGGCTGGATCCGCATCCTGGCGGTGGTGGCCATGGCCGTCCTCGCCGCCGGCGCGACGCAGCGGACCGTCACGCTGGAATACCGCGCGCGCAACCGCGCCGAATCCATCGTACGCATCCTGCTGGCCGCCATGGCGACCATCGCCATCCTGACCACGATCGGCATCGTCGTCTCGCTGATCTTCGAGACCTTCAGCTTCTTCGCCGCCATCGACTGGCGGCTCGACAAGTTCCTCTTCGGCACCACCTGGAGCCCGCTTTCGGGCGTGCACGCGGGCGACATGGACCCCGACAAGGTGGGCGCCATCCCGCTGTTCGCCGGCACGCTGATGATCACGCTGATCGCCATGCTGGTGGCCGTGCCCGTGGGACTCTTCGCCGCCATCTACCTCAGCGATTTCGCCACCAAGCGGGTGCGCTCGGTCGCCAAGCCCATGCTGGAAATCCTCGCCGGCATTCCCACGGTGGTCTACGGCTTCTTCGCGGCGATCACCGTGGCGCCCTTCCTGCGCAACACCGGCGATTCCATCGGCATCCCCATCGCAAGCGAATCGGCCCTGGTGGCCGGGCTGGTCATGGGGATCATGATCATCCCCTTCATTTCCTCGCTGTCGGACGACGTCATCAACTCGGTCCCGCAGGCGCTGCGCGACGGCTCCTACGGGCTGGGCGCCACCCGCGCCGAGACGATGCGCCAGGTGGTCCTTCCCGCGGCGTTACCGGGGATCGTCTCGGCGGCGCTCCTGGGCTTCTCCCGCGCCGTGGGCGAGACGATGATCGTGGTCATGGCCGCGGGGCAGGGGGCCAACCTCACCGCCAACCCGCTTGAGGCGGTGACCACCGTGACCGTGCAGATCGTGGCGCTCATCACCGGCGATACCGAGGCGGAAACCGCCGCCGGGCCGGCCTTCACTCTGGGCTTCACTCTGTTCTGCATCACCCTGCTGATGAACGTCCTGGCACAGCGCCTCGTGCGCAAGTACCGCGAAACCTACGAATAAGAGGCGCGCATCATGGCCGATACCTCGCAAGGACACCACGGCTCGCTCCTGGGCAAGCGCAGCCCCGCGCTGATCAACCGGCGCCGCGCCGAATGGCGGCTCAAGGCCTATGGCATCACCGCCATCACGGTCGCCGGCCTGGCGCTGTTCACGCTGCTCTACTCGGTGCTCAACCAGGCTGCGATGGCGGTGAGCGAAAGCTACATCACCATGCCCGTCACGCTGGCGCCCGATGAGCTCGATCTGCCCGCCGACGCCGGGCCGGACGAGATCCTGCGCGGCGATTTCAACGGGCTGACCAAGCAGACGCTGCGCGATGCCTTCCCCGCTATAACCGGCCGCACGGCCAAGCGCGAGCTTTACGACCTCGTCTCGGCCGGCGCGCCGTTCGAACTGGCCGACAAGGTCACCGCCGATCCCGGCCTGCTGGGCGAGACCATCGATTACCGCTTTCTCGCCTCCGACGTGACCGACCTCTATCTCAAGGGCGAGTTCGGGCGGCTTGACGAACTGCCCGCCAACGGCAAGCTCTCGCTGGTGATGCGGGACGACACCGCGGTTCTGTCGTCCACCTCGAACGACTTCGCCGAGGCCCTGACCGAAGTGAAGGCGCAACTGGTGGACGACGCCGCGCAACTCCGCCGGCAGGCCGCGCGGCAGAACAACGCCGTGCAGGTCTACCGCGAACGGGCCGAGGCGGCCGAGACCGAAGACGAGCGCGCGCGCAACGAACGCAAGGCCGAAGCGGCCGTCGAAAAGCGCGAGGCGCTGCTCGACAAGGCCGCCGAGTTGGAGGCCCGCGCCCAGGGCACCCGCGGCGCCGAGGACCTCGACGACGAGAACCGCTCGATCCTGATCAAGGCCGCCGGCGGGTGGATCAAGCTTACCCGCCTCGACCGCGCCTCGGCCCGGGGCGAGGTGATGATCCCGCTGGAGCAGCCCGCGTTCGACAACCGCGACAACTGGCAGGTCTTCATGACCGACCTGCCCGAGGCCGCGCGCAAGGTCTCCGACACCCAGATCGTCGCCATCGAGGCGCTGCGCGACCGCGGACAGGTGGACCAGGTGTTCAACACCCGCTTCTTCACCGCCGCCGACTCGCGCGAGCCGGAACTGGCCGGTATCTGGGGCGCCGTGGTGGGCTCGTTCTGGACCATGCTGGTGACCTTCGTGCTGGCCTTCCCCATCGGTGTCTCGGCCGCGATCTACCTTGAGGAATTCGCGCCCAAGAACCGCTTCACCGACTTCGTGGAGGTCAACATCAACAACCTGGCCGCGGTGCCCTCGATCGTCTTCGGCCTGCTGGGCCTGGCCGTCTTCCTGGGCATCTTCGGGGTGCCGCGCTCGGCGCCGCTTGCCGGCGGGATCGTTCTGGCGCTGATGACCCTGCCCACGATCATCATCGCCTCCCGCGCGGCCATCAAGGCGGTGCCGCCCTCGATCCGCGACGCTGCGCTCGGTGTGGGGGCCTCCAAGCTGCAGACCACCTTCCACCACGTGCTGCCGCTGGCCATGCCCGGCATCCTGACCGGCACGATCATCGGCATGGCCCAGGCCCTGGGCGAGACGGCGCCGCTGATCATGATCGGCATGGTGGCCTTCATCGTGGACATTCCCTCGGGAATCACCGACAGCGCCACGGTCCTGCCCGTGCAGGTCTTCCGCTGGTCGGACTTTCCCGAACGCGCCTTCGAGGCCAAGACCGGCGCGGCCATCTGCGTGCTGCTGCTGTTCCTGGTCATCATGAACGCCCTGGCCATCGTCCTGCGTCGCCGGTTCGAGCGCCGCTGGTAGCAAGAAGGACAAGACCCATGTACGATGCCCCCAAACTGGAGAACGCCGTGGAGCAAAAGGAAATCAAATTCTCCGCCCGCGATGTGCAGGTCTATTACGGCGATACCCACGCCATCAAGGACGTGGACATCGACATCGAGGACAACACCGTGACCGCCTTCATCGGCCCCTCGGGCTGCGGCAAGTCCACCTTCCTGCGCTGCCTCAACCGGATGAACGACACGATCGACATCTGCCGGGTGGAGGGCAGGATCGAACTCGACGGCGAGGACATCTACCACAAGGACGTCGACCCCGTGCAGCTGCGCGCCAAGGTCGGCATGGTCTTCCAGAAGCCCAACCCCTTCCCCAAGTCGATCTACGACAACGTCGCCTACGGCCCCAAGATCCACGGCCTGGCCAGGAACAAGGCGGATCTGGACGAGATCGTGGAAAAGGCCCTGCGCCGTGCCGCCCTCTGGGACGAGGCCAAGGACCGGCTGCAAACTCCCGGCACCGGCCTGTCGGGCGGCCAGCAGCAGCGGCTCTGCATCGCCCGCGCCGTGGCCACGGAACCCGAGGTCCTGCTTATGGACGAGCCCTGCTCGGCGCTCGACCCGATCGCCACCAGCCAGGTCGAGGAACTCATCGACGAGCTGCGCGCGCGCTACTCGGTGGTCATCGTCACGCACTCCATGCAGCAGGCCGCCCGCGTCAGCCAGAAGACGGCCTTCTTCCACCTCGGCAACCTGGTCGAGTTCGGCGAGACGGGCCACATCTTCACCAACCCCGAGGATGAGCGCACCGAAAGCTACATCACCGGCCGCATCGGCTAAGGAGCCCGACATGAGCGATAATCACATCGTCTCGGCGTTCGACCGGGATCTCGAAACCATCCAGGCGCTCATCATGAAGATGGGCGGCCTGGTCGAGGACGCGATCCTGAACGCCGCCAAGTCGCTTGAAACCCGCGACGAGGAACTGGCCGAAGAGGTCCGCGACCGCGACCGCGTGATCGACGACCTCGAACAGCAGATCAACGAAGAGGCCGCCCGCGTCATCGCCCTGCGCGCGCCCACGGCCGTCGACCTGCGCCTGATCCTGTCCATCATCAAGCTGTCGGGCAACCTCGAGCGCATCGGCGACTACGCCAAGAACATCGCCAAGCGCACCACCGTCCTGGCCCAGATGAGCCAGGTCAACGGTGCCCCCAGTTCGCTGCGGCGCATGGCCAAGGAGGTGGAGCGCATGCTCAAGGACGCGCTGGACGCCTATATCCAGCGCGATGCCGACCTAGCGCAGGAGGTCATCCACCGCGACCACGATGTCGATCAGATGTACAACGCCCTGTTCCGCGAATTCCTCACCTTCATGATGGAGGATCCGCGCAACATCACGGCCTGCATGCACCTTCACTTCATCGCCAAGAACATCGAGCGCATGGGCGACCACGTCACCTCGATCTGCGAGCAGGTGGTCTATCTGGTCACCGGCGAGGTGCCGGAGGAACGCCGGCCCAAGGCCGACAAGACATCGCTTGATCCCCAAATCGCCCCGCCGGACCGGAGCTGAACCAAGGAAGACCGGAAAAATGGCATCCGAGCATCCCACCGTCCTGCTGGTCGAGGATGAGCCCGCGCAACGCGAGGTCCTCGCCTACAACCTCGAAGCCGACGGCTTCACCGTCACCAAGGCCGAAAACGGCGAGGAGGCGTTGATGCTCGTCGAGGAGGCGGCGCCGGACATCATCGTGCTGGACTGGATGCTGCCCAACGTCTCCGGCATCGAGGTCTGCCGCCAGCTCAAGACCCGCTCCGAAACCCGCGGCGTGCCGATCATCATGCTCTCGGCCCGCTCCGAGGAAGTGGACCGCGTCCGCGGCCTGGAGACCGGCGCCGACGACTATGTCGTCAAACCCTACTCGGTGATCGAACTGATGGCCCGCGTCCGCGCGCAACTGCGCCGCACCCGGCCCGCGACCGTGGGCGAGCGGCTGGAGTACGAGGACATCGTGCTCGATGCCGAAACGCACCGGGTCACGCGCGGCGACAAGGCCCTGAAGCTCGGCCCGACGGAATTCCGCCTGCTGTCCACCTTCATGGAAAAGCCCGGCCGCGTCTGGAGCCGCGAACAGCTTCTCGACCGGGTCTGGGGCCGGGACATCTACGTCGATACCCGGACCGTCGATGTCCATATCGGCCGGCTGCGCAAGGCGCTGTGCCAGCACGGCGGCAAGGATCCGCTGCGCACCGTGCGCGGCGCCGGCTACGCCCTGGGCTGACCCCGCCCCGCCCCGGCCTCCGCGCCGGGGCCTCGCCCCCATCCATCCACCCACGCCCCGGCCGCCGCGCCGGGGCCTCGCCGCCGTCCATCCACCCACGCCCCGGCCGCCGAGCCGGGGCCTCGTCGCCAACCGGCCCCCAGGCCGCGCCGCCCGTACGCTTCGCCCGTACGGCTCGTACCATCCGTACCGGTCGGCGCCACGCAAGCGTATGCCGGAACGGCATGCCGGGCGCCCCGTTCGACATGCGATCGCCGCATGAACTCAACGGGGCAGGGGGTCCTCGTCCTCGGTCTGCCCGGCCAGCCAGTCCCGGAACTTGGCCAATGCCGGATCGCGCGCCTTCTCGACGGGCCAGACAAGGTAATACGCCCCCGGGCTCGGCGTCGGGCCGCCCCAGGCGCGTTGCAGCCGCCCCGTGGCCAGGTCCTGTTCGGTCAGGTAGTCGGGCAGCAAGGCCACGCCCAGGCCGTGCAGCGCCGCCTGCGTGATGGTCGAGAACTGGTCGTAGACCATGCCTGTCACCGGGCCGGGGACCACCCCATGCGCCGCGAACCACGCGCTCCAGGCGTCGGGCCGCGTCTCGATGTGCAGAAGCGGCAGCGACAGCAGGTCCGCCGCCCGCGCGATCCGGCGCCCCGCCAGCAGGTCGGGGGCGCAGACGGCCACCACCTGTTCCGCCTTCAGGCGCAGGGCATGTGTCCCGGGCCAATCCGCCGTGCCGAAATGTATCGCCGCGTCAAAGGGTTCCGAGACAAAGCTGAAGGGTTTCAGCCGCGTTGACAGGTTGATGGTGACCTCCGGGTGGGCGCGGGCGAAATCGGGCAGGCGCGGCACCAGCCAGCGCATCCCGAAGGTGGGCAGGATGGCCAGATCCAGGCTTCCGCCCGCGGGATTGACGGTCAGCTTCACCGAGGCCTGGGTGATGGCCTGCAGGGCGGCGCGGATGTCGCGGGCATAATCGGCGGCTTCCGGCGTCAGCGTCATGCGCCGCCCGTCGCGCAGGAAGAGCGTCTTGCCCAGCTGGTTTTCCAGGGCCTGCAACTGCCGGCTCACCGCGCTCTGGCTCAGGTCGAGGTCCGCGGCGGCCTCGGTCACGCTGCCCGACCGGTGCAGCGCCTCCAGCGCGCGCAGGGCCGTGAGCGAGGGCAGAAATCGGCGCGGGCTCGACATGTATGCATTTTCCTCATGATTTGATGCAGAATTGTCGGTATTTCTTACTGCAGGGTTAAGGTATGGTGCAATAAACCTGCGAAAAACGCATAAGGAGCCCCGCCATGAGCCTCGATGCCCCCCAGCTGCGCGACAAGGACCGCCCCAATCTGGCATCCTTCGACTGGTCAGACCCGTTTCTTTTGCCAAATCAACTACTTGAAGAAGAGCGCATGATCGCCGACAGCGCCCGCACCTTCGCGCAGGAAACCCTCCAGCCCCGGGTGGTCGAGGCCTACGCGCAGGAAAAGACCGATCCCGAAATCTTCCGCGAAATGGGGTCCATGGGGCTTCTGGGCACGACGATACCGGAAGAATATGGTGGATTATCCGCCGGTTACGTCAGCTACGGCCTCGTCGCGCGCGAGATAGAGCGCGTGGATTCCGGATACCGCAGCATGATGAGCGTCCAGTCTTCGCTGGTGATGTATCCCATCTACGCCTACGGGAGTGAAAAGCAGCGCCGTAAGTACCTGCCCGGACTGGCAAAAGGCGATTTGATCGGCTGCTTCGGCCTGACCGAACCGGATGCGGGCAGTGACCCCGCCGCCATGAAAACCCGGGCCGAAAAAACCGACTCGGGCTACCGCCTGACCGGATCGAAGATGTGGATTTCCAACAGCCCGATCGCCGACGTTTTCGTCGTCTGGGCCAAGTCCGACGCCCACGATGGCAAGATCCGCGGCTTTGTCCTGGACAAGGGGATAGCGGGGTTGTCGGCCCCGAAAATCGCTGGAAAACAAAGCCTTCGCGCCTCCATCACCGGCGAGATCGTCATGGACGGCGTCGAGGTCGGCGAGGAGGCGCTGCTGCCCAACGTGCAGGGACTGAAGGGGCCGTTCGGATGCCTGAACCGGGCCCGGTACGGGATCGCCTGGGGGGTCATGGGGGCCGCCGAGTTCTGCTGGCACGCCGCCCGCCAGTACGGGCTGGAGCGCAAGCAGTTCAATCGCCCACTGGCGCAAACGCAGCTTTTTCAAAAGAAGCTTGCCGACATGCAGACCGAGATCGCGCTCGGCCTGCAGGCGGCGCTACAAGTGGGCCGGCTCATGGACGAGGCGCAAGCGGCCCCCGAGATGATCTCGCTCATCAAGCGCAACAACTGCGGCAAGGCGCTGGACATCGCGCGGATGGCCCGCGACATGCACGGCGGGAACGGGATTTCCGAGGAATATCAGGTCATTCGCCACATGATGAACCTGGAAACGGTCAACACCTATGAGGGCACGCATGATATTCACGCCTTGATCCTTGGCCGGGCGCAGACCGGCCTGCAGGCGTTCTTCTGACGCGCCGGGGGGATTGCGCCGCGGCCTCGAATGACTGACAGTGGACACGCTGTTGGGAGTTCGTGACGACAAGATGCCCGCCAAAAATGATGATCACTGCGCGTCCACTGCGACCGGGCTGGGTGCCCTCTGGGTGAAAAGCGCCGCTGAAGACACCGAAACCACTGAATTTCAGGGGGACCGGGAGACTGATCTCGCAATTCTCGGCGGCGGCTTCACGGGGTGTTCCGCCGCGTTGGAGGCCGCCGGGCAGGGCGCTGACGTCGTTCTCCTGGAGGCCGAAACGATCGGTCACGGTGGGTCGGGTCGCAACGTCGGGCTGGTCAACGCCGGGCTTTGGCTTCCCCCCGATGCGGTCTGCGATCGCCTTGGCCCCACACAGGGCGAACGCCTTAATCGCGCGCTTGCCGAGGGGCCGGAGCTCGTGTTCGATCTGATCGAAAGGCATGGCATCGCCTGTGAGCCGCAACGGGCCGGAACCCTGCATCTTGCGCATTCGAAACGGGGGCTCGCTGACCTGGAAGAGCGCCGGGGACAACTGAGCGCCCGGGGCGCGCCAGTCGCGATGCTCACCGGCGCACAGACATCGCAACGTACTGGCACAGATGCGTTTTTCGGGGCGCTGCACGATTCCCGCGCCGGCACCGTGCAGCCGTTGGCCTATGCCCGCGGCCTGGCGCGGGCTGCGCAGGCCGCGGGTGCGGAATTGCACGAGGCAAGCCCGGCGGTTTCCGCGGAATACCGCAGCGGGCACTGGATCATCCGCACCGCACGGGGCAAACTGCGGGCGGCGCGTCTGCTTGTTGCCACCAACGCCTATCACAGGCCCGTCGCGCAGGCGCCGATGCCGTCGGTGCCGATCGTGAATTTCTTCCAGATAGCGACCGAACCGCTTGGCGACAACATGACCGGGGACATCCTGCCGGGGGGCGAAGGCTGTTGGGATACCGGTATGATAATGACCGCGTTGCGGCGCGATGCGGCCGGCCGTGTGATCCTTGGCGGCATGGGGGACGACGTGGGCATCCAGGCTGGCTGGGCGAAACGGAAGTTGAAACGCCTGTTTCCGCGATTGGCCGATACGCCGATCGACCACGCCTGGGCGGGCCGGATCGCGATGACCTCCGATCATTTGCCGCGAATCCTGCGCATGGGGCCGCGCGGGCTGTCGATCTTCGGGTATTCCGGCCGCGGGATCGCGCCCGGCACCGTCTTCGGGAAGGCGGCCGCCCAGGCGTTGCTGAGCGAGAGGGAAGATATGCTCCCGTTGGTGCCGGTCACGGAGCACCGCGAGCCGCTGCATGCTGTGAAATCTGCCGTCTACGAATTCGGTGCACGCATGGTGCACTTGGCGGCGGCGCGGAGCCGGCGGGGCGGCTGAGCTGCGCGAAGCATTGCAGCCGTAATACGCATAATCAGTATTATGTAAATTAAATTCGGACCGCATCAGCCAGGCTTTGATACCGGGCACGTGCATCGGCAAAGGAAACACAATCGTCGAATGAATATTCGGTGTGTTTCCCTACACGCTCGACAGCCTACGGACCCTCGCATTAAAAAATAGAAAACGATGTGAGTCTGCCATGGTTTCGATCGCTGTTCTGAACGGGCCCAACCTGAATCTTCTTGGCCAACGAGAACCCGAGATCTACGGGGCGACGACCCTTCCCGACATCGAGGCCATGTGCCGCGACACCGCGCATGACTTGGGCTTGAAGCTGGAGTTTTCGCAGAGCAATTCCGAGGGCGCGCTTGTGGACATGATCCAGTCGGCCGCCCAGCATCATGCCGGACTCATCCTGAATGCGGCCGCCTACACGCATACCTCCGTTGCCCTGCGCGATGCGGTCAGTGCCGTATCCCTGCCGGTGATCGAACTGCACCTGTCCAACGTCCATGCCCGCGAGGAATTCCGCCACCGGTCCTGGATCGCGCCCGTTTGCGTGGGCGTGATCTGCGGATTCGGGCCCCAGGGCTATCCCTTGGCAATCCGTGCGATGGCAGGCCACCTGGGTCTTGCCGGATGATTGCCGGAGCGGAACTGAACGCGCTTTTGAACGCGCGCAATATTGAGGAACTCTGGTCACTGCACACGCATCAGATGGCGGCCTACGGCTTTGACCGGATCCTTTACGGGTATACGCGCTACCGGACGGAGAATTCCCTCGGGGATCCCGAGGATTTCGTCGTGCTATCAAATCACGACGAGGCATACACCGAATCCTTCATTGGGCGCCGGCTGTATCTGCGTGCTCCGATGCTTCGTTGGGCGCTTAAGAACGAAGGCGCCGGATCCTGGTCCCTCATCCGCGACATGCAGGCGCGCCGGGAGCTTGGCCCCGAAGAGGAAAAGGTCCTCCAGTTCAATCACGAGCACGATGTCACGGCCGGTTACACAATCAGCTTCAAGTCGCTGTCGGCGCGGGCCAAGGGGGCCATCGCCCTGACGGCACGTGCCGGCATCCCGCAGGACGAGGTCGACGCCCTGTGGCAGGCGCATGGAGAGGACATCCTGGCGTTGAACAACGCGGTGCACCTGAAGGTGATCACCCTGCCCTATAGCACGCCGAACCGGACGCTGACCGAACGTCAGCGCGAAGTTCTGGGGTGGATCGGCGACGGGAAGACGATCCAGGACACCGCGACGATCATGGGCTTGACCCCGGCCACCGTGGAGAAGCACCTGCGCCTGGCGCGAAATGCCCTGGGCGTGGAAACGACTGCCCAAGCGGTGTTGAAGGCCGCTTTCCAGAATCAGATGTTCGTGCTTGACCGCTAGTCGCCACGCGCACGAAATGACGCAAGGTAAGGATTACCGGACTTTGCTACCGAAAGGTTAAAGGGCATCTTGTCGGCGTTCCATGAGTGGTGGCTTAAAGCCTGGAACACGGGCCGGACATCCCCGCGATTTCGGGGCTCTACGGTTCGCCGGACCATCCGGATGCCGGCCGCCGGTTTCTATAGATCGAAGCCGACGGTCGGTTCCTTCCGACCTGCGGATCTCATCCCCAAGTTCCGCGTGTCAAAAATGACGGTGCCGCCCGAGGGCGGCACCGTTTTCTTTTGACGACGTCGATGGGGTTACCGATCAGCCCTGAGCGGCCTTGGCGACCTCGGCCGCGAAATCCTCTTTCTCGACCTCGATACCTTCGCCCACCTCGAGCCGGACAAACCCCTGGATCTCGGCCCCGGCCTCTTCGGCGGCGGCGCCCACGGTCAGGTCGGGATTGACGACGAAATCCTGACCCATCAGCGTGACCTCCGACAGGAATTTCTTCATCCGGCCTTCGATCATCTTCTCGATCACGTTTTCCGGCTTGCCGGATTCGCGGGCGATCTCGATCTGGACCTGACGCTCCTTGTCAACGATCGCCGGGTCGAGTTCCTGCTCGTTCAGGGCTGCGGGGCTGGCGGCGGCGATGTGCATGGCCACCTGCTTGCCGAAGGCCTCATCCCCTTTCAGGGCCACCAGGACGCCGATCTTGCCCATTCCGGGCGTCACGGCATTGTGCACGTAAGACACAACGGTGCCGCCCTCGATCTTGGCCATCCGGCGCAGCGACATGTTTTCGCCGATGGTGGCGATCTTGTCGGTGATGGTGTCGGCCACCGTCTTGCCGCCCAGATCCGCCGCGGTCAGCTCGTCGACGGTTTCCACCTCAAGGGCCGTTTCGGCGATCTTGCCGACCATTTCCTGGAACTCGGCGTTCTTGGCGACGAAGTCGGTTTCGGCGTTGACCTCGACGGCAACGCCGGTCCCGTCCTTGACCTGAACAGCCACCAGGCCCTCGGCCGCGGTGCGGCCGGACTTCTTGGCGGCCTTGGCCAGACCCTTGGTCCGCAGCCAGTCGACAGCGGCGTCCATGTCGCCATCGGTTTCGCTCAGGGCCTTCTTGGCGTCCATCATCCCGGCGCCGGTCTTGTCGCGCAGTTCCTTAACCTGTGCTGCAGTGATCGCCATCATGGCTCTCCTCGTGTCATTGTCCAAGCCGGGGACGGCCTATCCCGCCCCCGTGTCATTTCCGTAACAGAAGGACCTCAGTCCTTGTTTTCCAGCGCGTAGGGCGCGTCCTTGGCGAGGGTATCGTCATGCGCGGTCTCTTCGGAAACCTCGCCGGTTTCCACGCCTGCCCCGGCCGCGGCGGTTTCCTCGGCCACGGTCTCTTCGGTCGGCGTTTCGGCCATGGCGCCCACGTCCACGCCGGCTGCGCCCAGTTGCGCGGACATGCCGTCAAGCGCCGCCCGGCTGACCAGGTCGCAGTAAAGCGAGATGGCGCGCGCCGCATCGTCGTTGCCCGGGATCACGTGGTTGATCCCCTCGGGCGAGCAATTGGTGTCAACGACCGCAACGACGGGAATGTTCAGCTTCTGAGCTTCGGCAATGGCCAGGGACTCCTTCTTGACGTCGATGACGAACAGCATGTCCGGCAGCCCGCCCATTTCACGGATGCCGCCGAGGCTGGCCTGGAGCTTCTCCTGGTCGCGCTCAAGGCCAAGGCGTTCCTTCTTGGTCAGGCCCTCGGCGCCGGCATCCAGGATCTCGTCGATTTCCTGCAGCCGCTTGATCGACTTCGAGACGGTCTGCCAGTTGGTCAGCGTGCCACCCAGCCAGCGGTGGTTCATGTAGTACTGCGCGCATTTCTCGGCCGCTTCGGCGATCGGCTGGCTGGCCTGGCGCTTGGTGCCCACGAAAAGCACGCGACCGCCCTTGGCGACGCATTCACGCACGGCGTTCAGAGCGGCGTCCAGCATCGGGACGGTCTGGGTCAGGTCGATGATGTGGATGCCGTTGCGCTCGCCGTAGATGAACTCGCTCATGCGCGGGTTCCAGCGCTGCGTCTGGTGGCCGAAGTGAACGCCAGCTTCCAGCAGCTGACGCAGAGAGAACTCGGGGAGAGCCATGGTGTATTCCTTTCCGGTTTCGATCCTCGGCGCGGGAAGAGAAGCGTGCGCTTCAACCGGTGGACCGTCGGGGATGTCTCCCCCGATCGGCCCGCCCGCGCTTGCGGTGTTGGTGGTGGGCATATAAATCGGCCCGCGCGGGGGTGCAACCCCTGCCGGCCCTTGTCTCGGGCGGCCAGGCGGGCGATGAGTGGCGGCATGACTGCCCCACGCCCCGGCACAGCGGAGACTTCGCATGGTTGGCCCGGTTCTGACTGACGAGGTTGCATCGGCGCGCCGCGCCGGCACCCCGGTCGTTGCTCTGGAAAGCACGATCATCACCCACGGCATGCCCTGGCCAGAGAATCTGGAAACTGCCCGGGCGGTGGCGCAGATCGTGCGCGACAACGGCGCGGTGCCGGCGACGGTCGCCGTGATCGCGGGGGAGCTTCGCATCGGCCTGCACGCAGCCGAGATCGAAAGCCTGGCGCGCAGCCGCGATGTCGACAAGCTCAGCCGGGCGGACCTGGCGGTCTGCCTTGCCCGCGGCGGGACGGGCGCGACGACCGTCGCCGCCACCATGATCGCCGCCGCCCAGGCGGGGATCGCCGTTTTCGCCACGGGCGGTATCGGCGGTGTGCATCGCGGTGCGGAGCACAGTTTCGACGTGTCTGCCGATCTTCAGGAACTGGCGCGGAGCCCGGTCACGGTCGTCTGCGCGGGCGCCAAGGCCATCCTCGACCTGCCCAAGACCCTTGAGGTGCTCGAAACCCTCGGCGTGCCGGTCGTCGCCTACGGGCAGGATGTCATGCCCGCCTTCTGGGCGGCAACCTCCGCCCTGCCCGCGCCGCTGCGCATGGACAGCCCGGCCGAGATCGCCCGGGCGCACCGGGTTCGCGGCGCGCTCGGTCTGGCAGGCGGTCAACTGGTGGCCAACCCCATCCCGCCCCGCGACGAGATTCCGGCCGACGAACTGGACCCGCTCATCGCCGCCGCCATCGCCGAGGCCGAGGCCCAGGGCATCACCGGCAAGGCCGTCACGCCCTTCCTGCTCGACCGGGTGTATCATGCGACCAAGGGGCGGTCCCTTGCCGCGAATATCGCCCTTGTCCAGAACAACGCCCGGCTGGCCGCCGCTGTGGCCATGGAACTGGCCGAGGGCTGAGCCTGCGTTCACTGCCCGGAATCCGTGCAGACAGTCCGCGAGCACCGCCGAAACAGCGCACGCCCCATTGCCGCGCCGCGCAGTTCTGCTTACATACCGCAGGGTTTTCCAAGGCAGACCGACATAGATGACAACGCCCTTCGACGACGACTCCTCCAACCGCAAGCCGGGGCTGTTCTCGGGGCTGCGCGCCAGTTTCCTGACAGGGATCGTGGTGATCGCGCCCGTGGCGCTGACCGTTTGGTTGATCTGGGCGCTGATCGGCTGGGTCGACAGCGTGGTGCTGCCGCTCATTCCCTATGATTTCCAGCCCGAGAAATACATCGGCATCAATCTGCGCGGGGTCGGCGTCATCATCTTCCTCGTCTTCACGGTGATCGTCGGCTGGGTGGCCAAGGGCCTTATCGGCAAATCCATGATCCGCTTTGCGGAATCGCTGGTGGACCGCATGCCGGTGGTGCGCACCATCTATTCCGGGGTGAAGCAGATCGCAGAAACGGTCTTCGCGCAGAGCGAGCGCAGCTTCGAGACAGCCTGCCTGATCCAGTACCCTCGCCGCGACATCTGGGCCATCGGGTTCATCTCGACCACCGCCAAGGGCGAGGTGAACGAACGCGCCGAAAGCGGCAGCCAACTGCTCAGCGTCTTCGTGCCGACAACGCCGAACCCGACCTCGGGCTTCCTGCTGTTTCTGCCACGCGAGGACGTGATCGAGCTGGACATGAGCGTCGAGGACGCAGCGAAACTGGTGATTTCGGCCGGTCTGGTCTATCCCGGTCAGGTGGACCCGGACGATCCCCGCCTGAAACGCCGCCGTCGGCTCGCCGCACCGATCAAGGAAAGTGAAAACCTCAATTTGCGCTAGATCAAAGCGCTGCGCGCGATATTATATTCCAATTCCGGAATGGTTTACCTCTTGCGCTCCCTTGTCCCCGCCGTCCGGCACGCCCTGGTCTCAGGGGCGGCGCTGCCCGTTGTGATGGCCGGGATGGCCTTGGCCCAGGAGGCCCCGGCCATACCAGGCTCGGACAGCACCGCCGACCATTCCAAGTTCGAGATCCTGCAAAAGGACTTCGCCTCTGGCCCCGAGGTGACCGAAGCCTGCCTGTCGTGCCACACCGAGGCCGACGACCAGGTCATGCACTCGATCCATTTCGAGTGGGAATACGAACACCCCGAGACCGGGCAGCTTCTCGGCAAGCGCAACGTCGTCAATGCTTTCTGCGGCGCTGTCGCCGGGAACGAGCCGCGCTGCACCTCCTGTCACGCGGGCTACGGTTGGGACAACATGCGCGAAAGCTCGGCCCAGGCCCAGGCAACGCCGGACTGTCTTGTCTGTCACGACCGGACCGGGCAGTACACCAAGACCGCGACCGGCGCCGGCCATCCCCCGCTGGCCCCCGTGCCGGAGGGAACCAAGACCATTACCGGCAAGAAGGCCAAGCCGGTGGACCTGACGGAGGTTGCGCAGAACGTCGGCAAGACACGGCGCGAGAACTGCGGCAATTGCCACTTCTACGGCGGGGGCGGCGATAACGTGAAGCATGGCGATCTGTCCTCGGTGCTCTACGACCCCGAGAGATCCGTTGACGTGCACATGTCGCCCGAGGGTGAGGATTTCACCTGCAGCAGCTGCCACGTCGCCGATCAGCACCAGTGGCCGGGGTCGCGCTACAACGTCATGGCGGCCGACACGGAAGGCACCGGCAAGCCGGGCGAACGGCGGCGCGTCGCCACCTGCCAGAGCTGCCACGGGAACACGCCGCACCCGGCGGGCCTGAAGGGCATGAAGCTTAACGACCATGCCGACACGCTGGCCTGCCAGACCTGCCACATCCCCGAGTTCGCCCGCGGCGGAGTGGCGACCAAGACCGTCTGGGACTGGTCCACCGCCACGCGCATGAAGGAGGACGGTTCGCCCATCGTCGAATCGGACTACACCGAAAGAGACGGCGACCATCGCCACACCTTCATGTCCAAGAAGGGCACCTTCGAATGGGCCGAATACGCCGAGCCCGTCTACGAGTGGTTCAACGGCCAGGTGGAATACAATACCGCCGACCGCAAGATCGACCCCGACAAGCGGGTCGAGATCAACCCGATCCACGGCAGCCCGGACGCGCCGGACAGCCGAATCTGGCCCTTCAAGCGGATGCAGGGCAGCCAACCCTACGACAGCGGCCGCAACGAACTGGTCTATACCCATGTCTGGGGTCCCGAGACCGACACGGCGCTCTGGACGAACTTCGACTGGGAGAAGGCGATCGAGGCCGGCATGGCCGCCGCGGGCGAAGAGTACTCCGGCGAGTTCGGCTTCGTCGACACCTACATGTACTGGCCGATCACCCACATGGTCGCCCCGGCCGAGGAGGCCCTCGATTGCAAGGCCTGCCATGCCGAGGGTGGGCGCATGGAGGAGATCACCGGGGTGAACATGCCGGGCCGTGCGCCCTTCGGTACCGCGGGCATTTTCGGTCTGCTGATGGTGCTGGCCACGGCCGGCGGGGTTGTCGTCCACGCTCTTTTCCGCATCTTCGCGTCCCGCTCGAAAGGAGGCCACCATGGCTAAACGATCCGTCAAGGTCTACCCCCGGTTCGAGCGGTTCTGGCACTGGACGCAGATGGCGCTGATCTTCGTGCTGCTCTTCACCGGGCTGGCGATCACCGGGCTGCACGGGGGCTTGGATTTCGGGCCTGCGGTGATCGGACATATCATCGCCGCCCTGGCGCTGATCGTGCTGTGGGTATTCGCGATCTTCTGGCATCTGACGACCGGCACCTGGAAACACTACGTCCCGACCCGCGACGGCCTGGGCCGCGTGGTGCGCTTCTACGTCTGGGGAATCTTCCGCGGCGAGCATCACCCCTACCGCAAGGCCTACTGGCGCAAGCACAATCCGTTGCAGTCGATCGCCTATCTCTTGCTCAAGGTGGTCTTGTTCCCTGCGATCTGGATCACCGGGCTGATCGCCCTTGGCTGGAATCTCTGGGAAACCGTCCCCGGCGCCACCGCCTGGGCGCAGGTCGTGACCAACATCCACCTGCTGGCGGCCTTTGCCATCGCGGCTTTTGTCATTGCCCATGTCTATTTGTTGACCGTCGGGCATTCGTTTCGCGAACACGTCCGGCCGATGATCACCGGCTTCGACACGATCGACCTCACCGCCGAGGAAGAGGCCTATCTGGAGGCGGACGAGCCGGGGCGGATCAAGCCGCGCGCGTCTAGCTGAACATCGCCGTCAGATCGCAACTGGAGCGATGATTGATCGCATCTCGGTGCTGGTCCAGGAATTCCTCGGCCGCCGCACGGCCGGCATCCTTCAACCGATGCAGGAGATAGGGCGTTGGCACCAGCTTCGTGGCCACCGAGAGTTCGCGCATCAGCGCGTCATCCGCGATCATGTGAACGAAGACCCGCTTCATCGCGGCATCCGGCATCCGGCCCGCGTCCAGCAAACGCTGGACGAAGTCGATCGCCCGCAGCTCGCGCAGCAGCGATGAGTTGAAGCTGATCTCGTTGATCCGGTTCTGGATCTCTTGCGGGGTGCGCGGCACCTCGGCCCGTTCCAGCGGGTTTATGTTGACCACCAGGATATCCGCCGGCAGGTCCGGCGCGAAGAGCGGGAAGAGCGCGGGATTGCCGGTATAACCGCCGTCCCAGTAGTGCTCGCCCTCGATCTCGACGGCCTTGAAGAGCGTCGGCAGGCAGGCCGAGGCAAGCAGGCTGTCGGTGCTGATGTCATGGCCGGTGAAGATGCGTATCTTGCCCGTGTGCACGTTCGTGGCCCCCACGAAGAACCTTGGCCCCTCGTGCGCGCAGACCGTGTCGTAATGGAACTGCCGCGCGATGCGTTCCAGAGGGTTCTGGTAGAAGGGCCCGTAGGAATAGGGCGACACCGCGCGTGTCAGCGCATCCACCGCCCCGAAGGGCAGCGAATACTCCAGCGCGCGGGTCACGGCGCCGGGCGCCGGCATGGCGCCCAGCATCCAGGCCGGCATGCGCATGTCCTGCACCGCGCCCATCTGTTCCCACAGCCAGTCAAGGTTGGCGCGCGCCTGGCCCCGGCCGCCTTCCAGCAGCCCGGATTTCAGCGCGGCCCCGTTCAGCGCCCCCGCCGAGGTCCCCGAGATACCGGCGATCTCGATCTCCTCGTCTTGCAGAAGCCTGTCCAGAACACCCCAGGTGAAGGCGCCATGCGCGCCCCCGCCCTGCAGGGCCAGATTGATGCGTTTCACCACGGTGGGATCCCCGCTTTGTCTACATCGCGGTCCAGCCGCCATCCAAGCTGAGCGTCGTGCCCGTGACCTGCGCGGCCGCGTCCGAACAGAGGTAGAGCGCGGTCCCGCCCAGTTGTTCCACGGTCGCGAATTCCTTGGACGGCTGGCGCTTGAGCATCACGTCGCGGATAACCTGGTCGCGCGACATGTCGTACTCCTTCATGGTGTCGGGGATCTGTTCCTCCACCAGCGGGGTCAGAACATAGCCGGGGCAGATCGCGTTGGCCGTGATCGGCTCCTGCGCGGTCTCCAGCGCGACGACCTTCGTCATGCCGACGATGCCATGCTTGGCGGCGACATAGGCCGACTTGTAGGGCGAGGCGCGCAGCCCGTGGGCGCTGGCGATGTTGATGACCCGGCCCCATCCGGCATCCCGCATCATGGGCAGTGCGGCGGCGGTCGTGTGAAAGGCCGAGGTCAGGTTGATCGCGATGATCGCGTTCCATTTCTCCTGCGGGAACTCGTCGATCGGTGCGACATGCTGGATGCCGGCGTTGTTCACCAGGATATCGCAGGCGCCGGCGGTCTCGACCAGCGCCCGGCACTGCCCGGGTTCGGACATGTCGGCCTTGATGTAGCGGGCCGTCACGCGATGCTCCTTGGCGATCTCCGCGGCCAGGGCGTGATCCTCGTCCCTTTCGGTGAAGGAATTGAGGACAACATTGGCCCCCGCCTTGGCCAGTTCGCGCGCGATGCCCAGGCCGATGCCCGAATTCGAACCCGTCACGATCGCTGTCTTGCCGGTTACGCTCATCTGCAGTCTCCCTTGCTTTGCAGCCGCAGCATAAGGAGCGTACCGGCAAAATGCACGGAGCAAGGCGGGATCGATGGAACAAAAAAAACGCCCGCGCAAGGCGGGCGTCAAGTTGTTGAGGCAGGTTTCATACAGGCAAGAAACCTATCGAGCAGTGCCCCCTTTATAAGCAATCCGGCGCCACGATCCAAGCTAAAAGTTTGAAAAGGCGAAAATCCGGCTCTACGCTTTGGCCTCAGATAAACAAGGGGCGTGCAGGATTGTTGCCGAAATGACATCAGAATTTTTCTTCCGGCTGCGGATCGCCGGCCTTGCGCTGATGCTGGTTTTTCCGTGTCAACCGGTCCTGGCGGAAAAGGTGCATGGCATAGCTATGTACGGCCAGCCCGCCCTACCACCCGATTTTGTGTCCTTGCCCTATGCCAACCCCCGGGCCCCCAAGGGCGGCAAGGTGGTCACCGGCAACGTCGGCAGCTTCGATTCGCTCAATCCCTTCGTGCTGAAAGGCTCGCCGCCGTGGCAGTTGCGGTATCTCACCCACGAATCGCTCATGGGCCGGTCCTGGGACGAACCGTTCACTCTTTACGGGCTCCTGGCCGAATCGGTGGAAACCGGCCCGCAGCGCCAGTGGGTCGAGTTCACCCTGCGTGACGGCGCCCGATTCTCCGATGGCAGCCCCGTGACCGTGGCGGACGTGATCTGGTCCTACGAGACGCTGGGAACCAAGGGGCATCCGCGCTACCGCAGCTTCTGGACCAAGGTGGCGCGCATCGAGCAGACCGGCCCGCGCACGGTGCGGCTGAGCTTCAACGAGCAGGACCGCGAACTCGCCCTCATCGCCGGGCTTCGGCCCATCCTGAAAAAGGATCAGTGGGCGGGCAAGAACTTCGCCGAGGCGCGCCTGCAGGATATCCCCATCGGCAGCGCCCCCTATGTCGTCGACAGCTACGAGGTGGGCCGCAACGTCGTGCTCAGGCGCAACCCCGATTACTGGGGCCGCGACCTGCCACTCAGGCGGGGTACGAGCAATTTCGATGAAATCCGCATCGAGTTCTACGGCGACAACACCGTGCTGAAGGAGGCCTTCAAGGCCGGCGCCGTCAGCTACATCCGCGAATTCAACGCCGAACGCTGGCAGAACCAGTACGATTTCCCGGCCGTTCAACGCGGCGATGTCGTGAAATCCGAGATCCCGCACAAGAAACCCTCGGGCATGACCGGCTTCGTGATGAACACCCGCCGGCCCCCGCTGGACGACTGGCGCGTGCGGGACGCGCTTCTGCATGCCTTCAACTTCGAATACATCAACGACACGCTGACCGGCGGCCGACAGCCGCGGATCACCTCGTATTTCTCGGGCTCGGAACTGGGCATGCGCACCGGCCCGGCCGAGGGGCGGGTCCGCGACCTGCTGGCGCCCTTCGCGGACGCGCTGCCCCCCGGCGCGCTGGCGGGCTATACCCTGCCCGAAAGCGACGGCTCCAAACGCAACCGCCGTAACCTGCGCAAGGCGATGCGCCTTTTGAACGAGGCCGGCTGGACCGTGCAGGACGGCAAGCTGCGCAATGACCGGGGCCGGCCGCTGGAACTGACCGTGCTGTTGCAGCAAGACGCGCTTCTGCAGCAGGCGACGGCGATCATGGACATCTACGCCCGGGCGCTGGAACGTCTGGGGATCAAGCTGGTGGTTCAGTCGATCGACAAGGCCCAGTATGCCGAGCGTGAAAGGAATTACGATTTCGACCTGACCTTCTTCCGGCGATCGCTGTCGCTCAGCCCCGGAAACGAACAGATGTATTACTGGGGCTCCGACGGCGTCGACCAACCCGGCAGCCGCAACCTGATGGGCATGGACTCGCCCGCTGCCGAGGCCATGATCCGCGCGATGCTGAATTCGCGCACGCGCGCCGACTTCATCGCCGCCACCCGCGCGCTCGACCGCGTGTTGACCTCGGGCCGCTACGTGATCCCGATCCACAGCTACGCCGTCGGCCGCATTGCCCATCTGAAGGAATTGAAGTATCCAGAGGACAGGCTGCCGATCTACGGTGACGGGATCCATTTCCTGCCCGAGGTCTGGTGGTACGAGGCAGACAAAGACCGAAAAGACAATAAAGACTGACAGGCAAAAAGACCGAAAGGCACGAGGTCCATGAAGAAGCTGATCGCAGTGGCGCTGATATCGCTGCTGGCCGGATGCGCCACGATCGACGGATTGGGGCGCGACATTTCGGGGGCGGCCCGCGGCGTGCAGAGCTGGTTCTGACACCTCCGGCCCGCGCCGTGCGGGTCTGGAGTGGCGGCGCTCGGGATGGGCGGCGCATGGATTGTTGCGCCCCGGTGGCCGCCACGCTCAAACGAGCGAGGTAACCCAGAGGATCGTGGCGTCCTCGTCGCTGACCGAGACAACGTTGTGCCCCATGGTCGCATCGTAGTAGGCGCTGTCGCCACGGCGCATCTCGATGGGCTCGTAGAACTCGGTGTAAAGCCGGATGACTCCCGTCAGGACATAAAGGAATTCCTCGCCGTCGTGGCGCACCCAGCCGTCGAATTCCTCGATCCGGCGGGCCCGGATGCGGGCGCGATAGGGCAGCATGTGCTTCTTGCTCAGCGTCTCGGCCAGCAGTTCGTGCTCGTAGGTCGCCGTGGCCTGCGGCGTGCCTTCATTGACCTTGGTGACGGCCATGCGCCCGCTGATGCGATCCCGCTGCGGCGGGGTGAACAGCTGCGGCACGGAAATCTCCAGCCCGACCGCCAGTTTGCGCAGCGCGTCGTAGGTGGGCGACATCTGCCCGTTCTCGATCTTCGACAGGGTGGAGCGGGCCAGACCCGCCTGCCCCGCGGCCTGCTCGAGCGTCCAGCCGCGCGCCTTGCGCAGCTCGCGGACCCGTTCGCCCAGATCGAGCGGCGCGGCAAGCTCCTGCCGGCCGTTCTCGCGCGCCACTCGGATGAGGTTTTCCGCCGTTCTGTCCGTCATGGCCTTCGCTATACGCGCCCGACCATCCTCTTGCAACTGAGCCACCGGACCCGTAATCGGGATCCATGCTTTCCGAGACCCGCCCTGCCCAGTTTTCAAGCTGTCCCAGCCCTTTCAACATGGCCGCGCATGTGCTGGGGGCCGCCGATACCCATCCCGACAAGATCGCCCTCGCCGTCCTGGGGCTGTCACGGGCCGAAAGATGGAGCTACGCGAAGCTGAGCCAGGCGGTGCTGGGCACCGGCACCGGCCTCCTGCAGGCCGGGCTGGCACCCGGGGACCGCGTGCTCATGCGGTTGGGCAACACGGTGGAGTTCCCGATCGCCTTCCTGGGGGCGATCGCCGTGGGGCTGGTGCCGGTGCCCACCTCGACCCAGCTCACGGCCCGCGAAGTCGCCGGAATGCTGGAGACGGTGGCGCCCGCCGCCATCCTCCGCGACCCGGAGGTGCCCTGCCCCGATACCGAGGTTCGGGTCATCGACCCGCCGGCACTGGAACGGATGCGCGCCTTGCCGCCGGCTGCTTGGCACATGGGCGATCCGGAGCGGATGGCCTATATCATCTACACCTCCGGCACCTCTGGCGTGCCTCGCGCCGTGATGCATGCACATCGCGCGATCTGGGCGCGCCGGATGATGTACCAGGGCTGGTACGGCCTGCATGACAGTGACAGGCTGATGCATGCGGGCGCGTTCAACTGGACCTACACCCTCGGGACCGGCCTCATGGATCCCTGGGTGATGGGCGCCACGGCGCTCGTTCCGGCCCCCGGCACCGACCCCGCCCAGCTTCCCTTGTTGATGAAGCGCCACGACGCAACCGTTTTTGCTGCCGCGCCGGGGTTTTACCGCAAGATCCTCAACCAGCACGCCAACCTGGATCTTCCCCGCCTGCGCCACGGGCTTTCGGCGGGCGAGAAGCTTTCCGAAGCCATCGCCGATCAATGGCGCGCGGCCACCGGCACAACGATCCACGAAGCCTACGGGATGTCGGAATGCTCCACCTTCATTTCCGGCTGCCCGGACCACCCGGCCGCCCCCGGCACGCTCGGCCGGCCACAGCCCGGGCGCCGGGTGGCGATCCTCGGACCCGACGGGCCGGTGCCGCGCGGCGAGGAAGGCACCATCGCCGTGCACCGGTCGGATCCCGGCTTGATGCTGGGCTACCTGGGCGCGCCCGAGGCGACCGCGGCGCGCATGCAGGGTGCGTGGTTCGTGACCGGCGATCAGGCGGTCATGGCCCCGGATGACAGCATCACCTACCTCGGGCGCACGGACGACATGATGAACGCCGGTGGCTACCGGGTCTCGCCCGTCGAGGTGGAGGCGGTGCTCAACCACCATCCCGGCATCACGCAGGCGGCCGTCACCGACATCGAGGTCAAACGCGACGCGCGCGTGATCATGGCCTTCTACACGGCGCCCGCGCCGGTTGCGACCGAGGAACTGGATCACTACGTCGCCCGAAACTTGGCCGCCTACAAGCGCCCCCGCGGCTTCTTCCACGTCGAGGACCTGCCCACGGGCGCCAACGGCAAGCTGCGGCGGCGTGATTTGCGTGCGATCTACGAGGCCCGCCATGGTCAAGCTTGACATCATCTCCGATCCGATCTGCCCCTGGTGCTACATCGGCAAGGCTCTTCTTGACCGGGCACTGGCCGAACGTCCGCGCCACCCCTTCACGATCGAATGGCATCCTTTCCAGCTCAATCCCGAGATGCCGCGCGCCGGCATGGACCGTCGCGCCTACCTCGAGGCCAAGTTCGGCGGCAAGGAGGCGGCGGCCAAGGCCTATGCGCCCGTTCTGGAACGGGCCGCCGAGGCCGGGCTGACCATAGACTTCGCCGCGATCGAGCGCACGCCCAACACGCTGGACGCGCATCGCCTGATCCATTGGGCCGGCATCGAGGACCGCCAGACACCGATGGCGATGGCACTGTTCCGCGCCTATTTCGACGAGGCGCGCGACATCGGCGATATCGACGTTCTGGCCGACATCGCGGACGGGCTGGGGATGGATGCGGCCGTCGTGCGGCGCCTGCTGCAGTCGGAGGCCGATCTGGACAACATCCGCGCCCGTGACGCCCAGTTCCGCGAGATGGGGATCACCGGCGTTCCGACCTTCATCGTCGGGGGCCAGCACGCCGTGCCGGGCTCCCAGCCGGCCGAGTTGTGGATCAAGGTGATCGACGAACTCGACGCGCAGATCGGCCAAGGCGACGGAGCGGCGCAATGACACGCGGGGGCAAGGCCCTGACCCTGATGCTGACGCTCGGCGTCCTGATCGCGAGCGGAACGGTCTTTTTCCACTATGTCGAGGGCTGGAGCTGGATCGACAGCTACTTCTTCACGGTGGTCACGCTGTCCACCGTGGGCTACGGCAGCCTTGTCCCGCCGACGGCGCTCGGCAAGGTGGCGACCACAATCTTCATCTTCCTCGGGCTGGGGGTCTTCGTCGTCGCCGTTCAGCAGGTCGGCGCCTATATCGTGGCCAAGCGCGAGGCCCATACCGAGTGGTTGATCGGGCGTCTGGGTCACCATCACGCCTCCCGAGAGGACAAACCCGACACCGTCAACGAACCTAAAGAACCCGGCGCATGAGGGGCGGGGCCGGGCCCGGTCGCGTGGAATTCGTGGCGATGATGGCGATGCTGGTGGCCACGGTCGCCTTCTCCATCGACGCCATGCTGCCCGCCCTGCCCCGCATCGGCGCCGACCTCGCCCCGGCCAATCCCAACCGGGCGCAGCTGGTGGTGGCGGCCTTCATCCTGGGGCTCGGGATCGGCACATTCTTCGTTGGGCCGATATCGGACACCTTCGGGCGCAAGCCCGTGATCCTGTCGGGCGCGGGCGTGTACATCCTGGGCGCGGGGCTGGCCTTTGCCGCGCCCGAGTTGGACCTTCTTCTGTCCGCGCGTCTTCTGCAGGGCCTGGGCGCGGCCACGGCGCGCATCGTCGCGCTGGCCATCATCCGCGATCTCCATGCCGGGCGCGAAATGGCGCGGCTGGTGAGTTTCGTGATGATGGTCTTCACGCTCGTCCCGGCGGTGGCGCCCCTGGCCGGCGCCGGCATCATCGCGCTGGCCGGCTGGCGCGGGATTTTCGGCTGCTTCATCCTGTTCTCGCTGGTCTCGACCCTGTGGATGGCCGCGCGCCTGCCCGAACCCCTGCCGCCGGCGCGCCGCCGCCCCTTCCGCGCGGCGCCCCTGAAGGCGGCGGCGCGCGAGGTGCTGGCCAACCCGGTCGTGCGCCTGGCCATCGCCACGCAGGCCCTTTGCCTGAGCACCCTCTTTGCCTCGATCAGTTCGATCCAGCAGATCTTCGCGATCTCCTTCGACCGCGCGGCGGCCTTTCCGTGGTGGTTCTTCATGATCGCACTGGTGGCCGGCACGGGGAGTTTCCTAAACGCCTCCCTGGTGATGCGGCTGGGGATGCGGCGGCTCATCACGCGCGCGCTCGGGGCGCAGATCGCGCTGACCGCCACGATCCTGCTACTGTTTCTGATCGGGCTGCCCGCGCCGGTTCAATTTCCGGTTTATCTTCTTTGGCAGACCTCGATCTTTTTCCAGGCCGGGCTGACCCTGGGCAATCTGAATGCCCTTTCGATGGAACCGCTTGGCCATGTCGCCGGCATGGCCGCCAGCGTGATCGGCGCAGTGTCCACCGTGGGCTCCATCGTGCTGGCGGCCCCGATCGGGCTGGCCTTCGACGGCACGCCTGTGCCGCTTTTGGCCGGGGTGCTGCTGTGCGTGGTCGCCGGCCGTTTCCTGATGACGCGGCTTGAATACGCGGCCAATTACGGAATCTGACGGTGGCATTTTTTTCGGTATACCGCCGCATACTGCCTTTCCTGAATCCCCAGGATAGGCTATGACGCCTCTCAATTGAATTTCTGCCTCCCCCGGGGGCGCAGTCTGTTCCGCAATCTGACCGAAAGGGATCACCGATGGCCGACACCCCCCGTCCCGATATCGTCTACACAAAGGTCGACGAAGCGCCCGAACTCGCCAGTGCCTCGCTCTTGCCGATTATCCGGCGCTTTGCCGCCGCGGCCGGCGTTTCGGTCGACACCAAGGACATCTCGCTGGCGGGGCGCATCCTTGCCGCCTTCCCCGAGCACCTGCCCGAGGGACAACGCGTGCCGGATGACCTTGCCGAGCTGGGCCAGTGGGTGAAGACGCCCGAGGCCAACGTGATCAAGCTGCCGAACATTTCCGCCTCGGTTCCCCAGCTGGTCGAGGCGGTCCGGGAGTTGCAGGACCAGGGCTTCGCCATTCCCGACTATCCCCATGAGCCGGCCACCGATGCCGAGAAAGAGGCGCGTGCACGCTACGACGCGATCAAGGGTTCGGCGGTCAACCCCGTCCTGCGCGAGGGCAATTCCGACCGCCGCGCCGCCGCCGCGGTCAAGAAGTTCGCGCAGGACAATCCGCACCGCATGGGCGACTGGTCTTCGGACAGCAAGACACGGGTCGCCTCGATGGAGGCGGGCGATTTCCGCTCCAACGAGGTGTCGGCCACCCTCGATCGCGCGGCCACCGCCCGGATCGTGCTGGAGACCGGCGACGGCGAGACAGTGCTGAAGGACGGCGTCACCTATCCCGAGGGCACGGTGGTGGACGCCACCTACATGAACGCCGACAAGCTCGACGCCTTTCTGGCCCGCGAGATCGAGAAGGCCAAGGACGAGGGCGTGTTGTTCTCGCTGCACCTGAAGGCCACGATGATGAAGGTGTCGGACCCGATCATCTTCGGCCACGCGGTCAAGCAGTGGCTCAAGCCCGTGTTCGACACCTACGGCGACGAGATGAAGGCGGCGGGCGTGGACCCGAGCGCGGGCCTGGGCGACCTGCTGGAACGCGTCAAGGACAAGCCCGAGATCATGTCGGCCATCGAGGCGGTGCGCGCCGAGCGCCCGGCGATGTACATGGTCGACAGCGACAACGGCATCACCAACCTGCACGTGCCCTCGGACGTGATCATCGACGCCTCGATGCCCGCCCTGATCAAGGCCGGCGGCAAGGGCTGGGGCCCGGACGACGCCCAGCACGACGCGGTCTGCGTCATCCCCGACAACAGCTACGCGCCCGTCTATGACGAGACCATCGAGTTCTTCAAGGAACACGGCAAACTCGACCCCGCCACCGCCGGGACGGTGCAGAACATCGGGCTGATGGCCCAGAAGGCCGAGGAATACGGCAGCCACCCCACCACCTTCGAGATCCCGCAGGCGGGCACCGTGAAGATGGTGCTCGACGACGGCAGCGTGCTGCACCAGCACGAGGTGCAAGAGGGCGACATCTGGCGCGCGGCCTCGGCCCGCAAGGCCCCGATCGAGGACTGGGTGAACCTGGCCATCGACCGGCAGAGGGCCACCGGCTACCGCGCCATCTTCTGGCTGGACGCGACCCGCCCCCATGACGCGGAACTGATCAGCTACGTCAAGCCCATCCTCGAGGAGAAGGGCATGGCCGATCGCTTCGAGATCATGGCCCCGCGCGAGGCCACGCGCGCCTCGCTGGAAACCATCACCCGCGGGGAGAACACCATCGCCATCACCGGCAACGTGCTGCGCGACTACCTCACCGACCTCTTCCCGATCCTGGAACTGGCCACATCTGCCAAGATGCTGTCGATCGTGAAACTCATGAATGGCGGCGGCCTGTTCGAAACCGGTGCCGGCGGCTCGGCGCCCAAGCACGTCCAGCAGCTGCAGGCCGAAAACCACCTGCGGTGGGATTCGCTGGGCGAGTTCTGCGCCCTCGGCGAGAGCCTCAAGTTCCTGGCCGAGGCCCGCGACAACGCCCGCGCGAAGGTTCTGGGCGAGGCCGTGGAGGCCGCCACGCAGGGGATACTCGACAATGGCCGGTCGCCGTCGCGCAAGGTGGGCGAGCCCGACAACCGCGACAGCCACTACTGGTTCGCCCGCTACTGGGCCGAAGCCTTGGCCGCGCAGACCGAAGATCCCGAACTGGCCGAAGAATTCGCGCCCGTGGCAAAGGCGCTGGCCGAGAACGAGGCCAAGATCACCGGCGAACTGGCCGCCGTGCAGGGGCAGCCGGCCGATATCGGCGGCTACTACCATCCCGACCCCGACAAGCTGGCCAAGGTGATGCGCCCCAGCGAGACGCTGAACCGCATCATCGGATAAATCGGCCACCCGGAACTCCGGGTTGCCCGAGTTCGTTTGAATGTGAATGGGACAGCGGCGGACCAGCTCCGCCGCCTCCGTTTGTTGGAACCGCCAGGAGGCCCCGATGCCCAAGATCAAGGTAGATAACCCCATCGTCGAGATGGACGGCGACGAGATGACCCGGATCATCTGGGACTTCATCAAGACGAAGCTGATCCTGCCCTACCTCGATATCGATCTGCTGTATTACGACCTCGGGATCGAGAACCGCGACGCCACCGAGGACCAGGTCACGATCGATGCCGCCGAGAAGACGAAGGACGTGGGCGTGGCCGTCAAATGCGCCACCATCACCCCCGACGAGGGCCGGGTCGAGGAATTCGGGCTGAAGAAGATGTGGCGCAGCCCCAATGGCACCATCCGCAACATCCTGGGCGGCGTGGTGTTCCGCGCGCCGATCATCTGCCGCAACGTCCCGCGGCTGGTTCCGGGCTGGACGAAACCGATCGTGATCGGCCGCCATGCCTTCGGCGACCAGTATCGCGCCACCGACATCAAGTTTCCCGGCCCCGGCAAGCTGACCCTGAAGTTCGAGGGCGCGGACGGCGAGGTGATCGAGAAAGAAGTCTACGATGCCCCTGCCTCGGGCGTCTACATGGGCATGTACAATCTCGACGACTCGATTCGCGATTTCGCCCGCGCCTCGATGAACTACGCGCTGAACATGGGCTGGCCGCTGTACCTGTCGACCAAGAACACGATCCTCAAGCAGTACGACGGCCGTTTCATGGAACTGTTCCAGCAGGTCTTTGACGAGGAATTCAAGGACCGCTTCGACGAGGCCGGCATCGAGTACCAGCACCGGCTGATCGACGACATGGTCGCCTGTGCGATGAAATGGAACGGCGGCTTCGTCTGGGCGTGCAAGAACTACGACGGCGACGTGCAGTCCGACACCGTGGCGCAGGGCTTCGGCAGCCTCGGGCTGATGACCAGCCAGCTCCTGACGCCCGACGGCCAGATCATGGAGGCCGAGGCCGCCCACGGCACCGTCACCCGCCACTACCGCCAGCACCAGCGCGGCGAGGAGACCTCGACCAACTCCGTCGCCTCGATCTTCGCCTGGACCGGCGGGCTCAAGCACCGCGCCAAGCTCGACGGAAACGAAGAGCTGAAAACCTTCGCCGAGACCCTTGAGAAAGTCGTGGTCGAGACGGTCGAGGCAGGTCACATGACCAAGGACCTCGCCCTGTTGGTGGGCCCCGATCAGGGCTGGCTCACCACCAAGGGCTTTCTTGAAAAGGTGGATCAGAATCTCGACAAGGCGCTGAACGGCTGATGCATGCCCCGCGAACGCGGCGCGAACAGCTTCTGCCCGAGCAGGGGCTGCGCATGCTGTTCACCCATACGCCGAAATGCGGCGGCAGCTTCGTGGGTGCGGCGGCCTTCGGCCGCCGTTTCCGCCGCTGCATTTCGGCGTGCCATCCCCGCCTGAAGGGGCAACTGACCTAAGCGGAATACAGGGCGGGACTGACTGATCTGGGCCTGAGCCTGAGCCTGAGCCTGACGGATTTCACGTGTTTCAACGTGATCCGCAACCCGTTCAGCTGGCATGTTTCCTGGGTCACATACATCCGCAAGGAAGCGCCGCGCAGATCGGTCTATGCGCTGGAACACGAGCGTTTCCAGACCTTCGGGTTCTCCGAGTACGTCCGGTGGCTTGAGGGTGACACCACCCTGCGCAGGCCGCGCCACGCCATGGGCCGCCGCCTTACCTTGCCGTCATGATCCGGATTCGCACGGCCCGTCATCTTCGCCCGATACATCCGAGCGCAGCCGGAAATGCTTGCTGTCTACCGGATGACCGGGGAATTCGACTACCTCGTGCGTGCGCGCGTGGCCGACATGCCCCATTACGACCGCTTCTATCAGGGCCTCATCGCGCGGGTGCCGATGGCCGACGTCTCGGCCAGCTTCGTCATGGAAGAAATCAAGGAAACCACGGAACTGCCTCTCGCCATACCGTCGGCGCGGCCCGTTTGCACCCGACCTCGAAACCCCCTAGGAAGATCGCGTCGGCCCCGTGAAAAGAGGACATTCGCGATGCTCAAGATCTATCTCATGCTCATCGTGGCCGTGATGGCAGAAACGGCCGCCACCTCCGCATTGCAGGCCAGCCAGCAATTCACCCGGCTCGGCCCGTCGATCGTGGTCGTGATCGGCTATGCCCTGGCCTTCTACTTCCTGGCGCTCACGCTCAAGGTGCTGCCCGTGGGCATCGCCTATGCCATGTGGTCGGGGCTGGGCATCGTCTTCATCGCGCTCATCGGTTACCTTGTTTTCGGGCAGAAACTGGACACGCCCGCGATCCTGGGCACGGTCATGATACTGGGCGGCATCGTGGTCATCCAGCTCTTCTCGAAAGCGACGCCGCACTGAAGTGCCTTCAGATGTCGGCGAATTGCGCCTCCTGCTTGTCGCTCCATCGCACGGTCATCTCGAAACCGGCCTCGGTCTGGCGCTCGTCCTCCACCACGCCCTTTTCGTAAAGCCAGGCGCGCCGACGGCCATCCGAGAAATCCAGGTGCAGATGACTGACGTGCGTGTGCTTGAACAGCTCCGCCGTGACGGCCTGCACCAGATCGTCCACGCCTTCGCCCCGTGCCGCGGACACGGCCACGATGTCGTGGTTTCGTGCCGCCTGGGTCCGGACGGCCCGCCGATGATCGGGATCAAGACGATCGGTCTTGTTCCAGACCTCGATCTGCGGGGTGGAGTCACGCACGCCCAGCCCTTCCAGGATGCTCCGGACATCCTCGGCCTGTTCCGCGGTTTCGGGGTGCGAGATGTCGCGCACATGCACGATCAGATCGGCCTCAAGCACCTCTTCCAGAGTTGCACGGAAGGCCGCGACCAGTTCGGTGGGCAGGTCGCTGATGAATCCCACCGTGTCACTGAGGATCACCTCCGGCCCGCCGCCCGGCAGTTCGATCCGGCGCATGGTGGGATCCAGCGTGGCAAAGAGCATGTCCTTGGCCATGACCTCGGCCCCGGTCAGGCGGTTGAACAGGGTGGACTTGCCCGCGTTGGTATAGCCGACCAGCGCAACGATCGGGAACGGCACCTTCGCACGCGAGGCGCGGTGCAGTTCGCGCGTCTTCACCACCTTCTCCAGCTGGCGCCGCAGGCGGACGAGCTGCTCGTCGATGGCGCGGCGGTCGGCCTCGATCTGCGTCTCGCCGGGGCCGCCGACGAACCCCAGGCCCCCGCGCTGCCGCTCCAGGTGGGTCCAGGCCCGCACGAGGCGCGTGCGCTGATAGGACAGTGCGGCCATCTCCACTTGCAACACGCCCTCGCGCGTGGCCGCGCGGTCGCTGAAGATCTCAAGGATGAGCCCCGTGCGGTCCAGCAGCTTGACGCCCCACTCCCGCTCAAGGTTGCGCTGCTGCACCGGCGTCACCGGACCGTCCACCAGGACCAGCTGGATGCCCTCCGCCGTCCACAGCTCGTTCAGCTCGGCGATCTTGCCGCGGCCGAACAGCGTGCCGGGATGCGGCTGGTTCAGCCGCACCACCTCGGCGCCGGCCACCTCCAGCCCCGGCAGGGCATGGGCCAGCGCGACCGCCTCTTCCAGCGCGTAGGCGGGATCGCGGGCGCCCCCCTGCGACGGGATGTCGGGGTGAAGAACCCAGGCGCGGGTGGCCTGACGCTCGGTCTCGGTCAAGAGCCCTCGTCACCTTCGTAGAGGCTCAAGGGCTGCGACGGCATGATGGTCGAGACCGCGTGCTTGTAGACAAGCTGTGACTGTCCATCCCGGCGCAGCAGGATGCAGAAGTTGTCGAACCAGGTGATGACGCCCTGCAACTTGACGCCGTTGATGAGGAAGATCGTGACGGGAATCTTCGTCTTGCGCACCTGATTGAGAAACGCGTCCTGCAGATTTTGTCGATCGGATGCCATTGTATCTTTAACCTTTTTCTCGCAGCCGCGGCGGACCGGTAGTCTCTCCCTCAAGCGAAGTATGGTATGCCCTCGCCCGAGTTTCCAGACCAAAAATCAACTCGTTGCCGCGCAGCGCGTCAATCCCGCCACAGCGCCGGATTGAACAGGGCGATGATCGCCAGGGTTTCCAACCGGCCCAGCACCATTGCCCCGCAGATCACCAGCTTGGCCGCCGGACTCATCGCAAGCAGATCGATCGGCGTCTCCACCGCGGTCACGGTCAGCGGCCCGGTGGTGGACAGCGCCGAGATCGCCAGAACGATGGCTTCCTCGAAGCCCTGCCCGAGGGCGGCCATCACCACCGTGATCAGGGCCAGCGACATGGCAAAAAGCATGAAGAAGATCCAGGCGATGAAGGCGCCCTGCCGACGGAGTCGCCGCCCCCCGGCACTGGCACGGCCCACCGACGACGGGTGAACCAGCCGCTCCATCTCGCGCTGACCATTGAGGTAGAGCGCATAGACCCTCAGCAGCTTCACACCGCCCGCCGTGGTCGCCACCCCGCCGCCGACCAGGGACAGCCCCAGCAGGATCAGCCCCGGCGTGCCCAGCCCCGACCAGTCGCGCGCCGCTTCCCAGGACGCGCTTTCGAACCCGCAGGTGGCCAGAAAGGACAACACCGTGAACATGCCGCCCCAAAGCGCATCGGCGGCCATCGTCAGGTTTTCCACCTCGTCCACGTCAATCGCGCCCATCCAGTGGCGCGAGAAAAGGATCAGCGGCACGCCCACGACCATCAGCAGGCCAAGCCGGAACTCGGGGTCGTTGTGCAGCCCCGGACGTGCGCTGGTCAGCGTGTCGGACGAGAAGGTGAGCCGCGACAGCGCGAAAAACAGAAACAGAAAGATCACCGCCTCGCCGGCCCAGCCCGCACCCGCATTCTCAAGTCTGCCGACCGGCGAGATGCCGCTGGTTGCCAGGGTCGACATGGCGTGAACGGCCGCCACCAGCGGTTGCTCGCCCGCGATCACCAGAAACAGCCACAGCGCCCCCGTCAGCCCGGCATAGATCGGGGCGAGCTGGCGGGTGATCTGGCGCAGCCGCTTGGCCGAATCGGCGCGTTCGAACCGGTCCAGTTCCGTACCGCCCTGTCCCGGCTCGGCGCTGGCCGTCACCTCGAACCCCCCGAGGTAGAGCGGCGCCAACACGGCCGAGGCCGAAATCCAGATCAAAAGCCCGCCCAGCCAGCCCACCAGCCCGCGCCAGAGGTGCAGGCTGTCGGTCAGTCGCTGCGCATCGAACAGGGTCGCGCCCGTGGTGGTCAGGGACGAGACCATCTCGAAATAGGCATTGAGGAAACTGGTCGTCTCCAGCCCCTCATAGAAGGGCAGCGCCAGAAACAGGGGCAGGACCGAATAGGCCAGAAACAGCGAAAGCAGGTTCTCCATGTCGCTGTTGTCCCGCCGGGGACGGTTGGACAGGGCGATGCCCACGACAAAGATCAACGCCAGCCCCAGAACGGCCGAATAGCCGAAGGCCCGCGCGACGCTGTGATCCTCCCGCGCGAGGGCCACGCCCGCCGGCAAGAGCATCGCCAGCGCGGCCAGCGCGGCGAGGACGAGGATCAGCGGGAAGGTCAGCAGCCGCCCGGTCATGGTTCAGAAATAGTCGATCGAGACCTGCAGAAGCTGCTCGACCCGGGCCACATCCGCCGCCATGGCGAACATGACCACCACGTCGCCGGCCTCGATGCGCAGGCTGCCGGTCGGCTTCTTGATCTCGCCGCCCCGCTTCACTGCGCCGACGATCACGCCCTCGGGGAAATCCACGTCGCGGATCACGGATCCGGCGATCGTCGACGTGGAGAGCACCTCGGCCTCGATCACCTCGGCCTCGGCATCGCCGATGGAATAGACGCCGCGGACCCGCCCGTGCCGGATGTGGCGCAGGATCGAACTGACCGTCGTCGCCCGCGGATTGATGAAGGCGTCGATGCCCAGGGGGTCCATCAGCGGGATGAGCGTGGGATCGTTGATCAGCGAGATCGCGAAAGGACACCCCGCAGCCTTCGCCCGCACCGCCGACAGCAGATTGGTCTTGTCGTCGTCCGTCACCGCCAGCATGGCGTCGGCGCGCGCGATCCCCGCCTCGGCCAGCAGCGCGCTGTCCATGCCGTCGCCGTTCAGCACGATCGTGCGTTCCAGCGCGTCGGCGGCGCGTTCCGCGTTTTTCCGGTTTCGTTCGATCACCTTGGTGCGGGTGCGCCCGCCCCGCCGCTCCAGCGCCTGCGCGACCGTCAGCCCGATGTTGCCGCCGCCGACGATCACCAGCCGTTCCTGCTTGCGCTCGGACTTGCCGAAAACCTCCAGCGTGCGGGGAATATCCTCCTGCGGCGCGAAGACATAGGTCTCGTCCCCCACGAAAAGCTGGTCGCCCGATTCCGGAGCGAAAAGACGGCCCTCGCGGCGGATCGCCATGACCACCACCCGCAGGGTCGAGAACAGATCGGTCAACTGCCGCAAGGGCGTGTTCACCACCGGGCAGTCCTCTTCCAGCCGCAGGCCCATGAGCTGTGCCTTGCCGCCCAGGAAGCGCTCGGTGTCGAAGGCCGCCGGCGCCGCCAGCCGCTGCATCGCGGCCTCGGCGACCTCGCGCTCGGGGCTGATGACCACGTCGATGGGCATGTGGTCGCGGCGGTAGAGATCGGAATAGATCGCGTCCAGGTAGGACTGGCTGCGCAGGCGCGCGATCTTGCGCGAGATGGCGAAGACGGAATGCGCCACCTGGCAGGTCACCATGTTGACCTCGTCGGAATAGGTGGCGGCAATGATCAGGTCGGCGTCGCGCGCGCCCGCGCGGTCAAGGACGTCCGGATAGCTGGCGAAACCGGCCAGGCCCTGCACGTCCAGGGTGTCGGTGGCCCGGCGCACCAGGTCGGGATTGTTGTCCACCACCGTGACGTCGTTGCGTTCGCCGCTGAGGTGCCGGGCGATCTGCCATCCCACCTGGCCCGCCCCGCAGATGATGACCTTCATCGTGCTCGCCTCACCCTCTCTGACGTGGCTGAATGACAGACGGGGTATCGATGGTCAATTGCTTTGTCGGTCGCGCCTCAGCCGGTCGCGGCCTGCCCGTCCTCGGCGGGTTCCTCGGATGCGGCAGCGCGCCCCGCGCGGGTGCCCGGCACCACGCCGAGCGACTTCAGCTTGCGATGCAGCGCGCTGCGCTCCATGCCGACAAACTCGGCCGTGCGGCTGATGTTGCCGCCGAAACGGTTGATCTGGGTCATCAGGTACTCGCGTTCGAACGCCTCGCGGGCCTCGCGCAACGACATCGTGGCAACCGCGTTCGACAGCACCACGCGGCCCTCCTCCGGCGCGGCGTCGCCTTCGCCGGGCAGTTCGCGTGCTTCAATCTCGCCGGCTGGCTCGCCCAGGATCAGCACGCGCTCGATCACGTTGCGCAACTGGCGCACGTTTCCCGGCCAGCTCATGGTCTGCAGCAGGGCCGCCGCCTCGCCGCTCAACTGCCGCATGGGCAGCCCCTGGGTCCGGTTCAGCGTCGCGATGAAATGCTCCGCCAGGCTGGGAATGTCGTCGCGGCGTTCCTCAAGACTGGGCACCGCGATCGGCACCACGTTCAGCCGATGGAACAGTTCACGGCGGAACCGGTCCGCCGCGATCTCGGCCTCCAGGTCCCGGTTGGTGGAGGAGATGACCCGCAGATCCACCTCCACCTTGTCCGAGCCGCCGACCCGGAGGAAGGTCTGATCCACCAGGACCCGCAGGATCTTGGACTGGGTGCCCGGCGGCATGTCGGCCACCTCGTCGAAATAGATGACGCCGCCGTTGGCCTCTTCCAGAAGGCCGGGCTCGATCCCGCGCTCCTCGCTCTCGCGGCCGAAGAGCACCTCCTCCATGCGCTCGGGTTCGATCGAGGCGCAGGCGACGCAGACGAACGGGCCCTCGCTGCGATTGGAATTGGCATGGATGTAGCGCGCCGCAAGTTCCTTGCCGCTGCCGGCGGGGCCCGTCAGCATGACCCGGCCGTTGGACTTGGTCACCTTGTCCAGTTGCCCCACCAGGGCGCGGAAGGCGGCGCTGTCGCCCAGCATCTCGGCGGGGCCCGTGTCGCGCCGCTTGAGCGCCTGGTTCTCGCGGCGCAGGCGGCTCGTCTCCATCCCGCGGCGGATCACAACCATCAGCTGATCTATGTTGAACGGCTTCTCGATGAAGTCGTAGGCCCCCTGCTTGATCGCCGCCACCGCGATCTCGATGTTGCCGTGGCCAGAAATGATGACCACCGGCACCTCCGGGTAGTCGCGCTTGACCGTCTTGAGGATGTCGATGCCGTCCATCCGGCTGTCCTTGAGCCAGATGTCGAGCACCAGAAGCGCCGGCGGCGCCTCGGCGAAGGCGGCCATGCATTCATCCGAATTTCCGGCCAGCCGCGTGCCGAATCCCTCGTCCTGCAGGATGTCCGCGATCAATTCACGGATGTCGCGTTCGTCGTCGACGATCAGAATATCACCCATCACAACCTCATACCGCCTGTCTGTCTCTCAAATCCTCTTCGGCCACGGCCACCAGCGGCAGCCTGACCACCGCCGCGGCGCCGCGATGCGCCCCGTCCTCGAAGGGGGGCGCGTCTTCCAGCGTGAGGCGCCCGCCGTGTTCCTCGATGATCTTCTTCACGATCGGAAGGCCAAGCCCCGTACCCTTCTCGCGCGTGGTCACGTAAGGCTCGAATAGCCGGCTGCGATCCTCCGGCAGCCCGACGCCGTTGTCCATGATGCGGATCACCGCCTCGGTCCCGTCCACCTCGGCGCGCACCCGGATCCGGGGGGTAAATCCTTCGGGGGCACCGCGCTCTTGCAGGGTTTCGATCGCCTCGCCGGCGTTCTTCACCAGGTTGGTCAGCGCCTGGCTGACCATTGTGGAGTCAAGCTCCGCCCAGAGCGCGGAATCGGGCAGATCCAGATCGAAGCTGACCTCGGGCTGCCCCGACTCCTGCAAGAGAACCGCGTCGCGCAGCAGCGCGGTCAGGTTCTCGCGCTTGGTTTCCGGCTCCGGCATGCGGGCGAACTTCGAGAACTCGTCAACGATCCGGCGCAGGTCGGTCGTCTGGCGCACCACCACGTCCGTCAGCGTTTCCAGGTCGCTGCGCTGCTCATCGGTCAGCACGCGACCGAACTTGCGCTTGATGCGCTCGGCGCTCAGCTGGATCGGCGTCAGCGGGTTCTTGATCTCGTGCGCGATGCGCCGGGCGACATCCGCCCAGGCGGCCATGCGCTGCGCCGCGACCAGGTCGGTCACATCGTCGAAGGCCACGACATAGCCTTCCCGCTTGCCGTCCTCGTTGCGGCGGGTGGACATACGCACAAGCAGGTTCTCCACCCGGCCGGCGCGGCCGACCTTGATCTCTTCCTGGACGAAGCCGCCGGTGGTGCCCTTCAGACGCTCGAAAAGCGCGCCGAACTCGGGCACCGCGACGCTGAGGTGGGTGGATTGCTGATCTTCCTGCCAGTCCAGCAGCCGCTCGGCCGCGCGGTTGACGAAGGTGACCCGCCCGCGTGCATCCAGACCGACCACCCCCGAACTGACCGAGCCCAGCACCGAGTCGAACAGGCGCCGGCGCCGCTCGATCTGCTGGGTGTTGGCCAGCAGCGTCTCGCGCTGTCGCTTGAGCTGCCGGGTCATCTGGTTGAAGTAGCTGCCCAGCATGGCGATCTCGTCCTCTCCGTCGTCCTCGCGCACCTGGGTGTCCAGATCGCCCTCGCCGACGCGCTGCGCCGCGCTGGTCAGCCGGCCCACGGGCCGCGACAGCCGCTCGGCGAACCACAGCCCCAGCCAGATCGCGGCAAGGATCAGGATCACGGCAAAGCCCAGATAAAGCAGCCCGAACTCGAACAGCACGCGCCCCCGCTCGCTTTCGCGCTGCTGGTAGAAGCGTGCGGTTTCCTGCGTCTCGTCCAGCAGGTTCAGGATGTCGCCATCAACCGTGCGCGTGACGTAGAGGTACCGGTCGGGGATCGACTCCAGCGGCATAAGGGCCCGGAACTCGTTGTTGTCCCAGTCCTGGATGACGGCAACGCCTTCGTCGATCGCGCGTTCGATCTGCGCGCGGGTCGGCTCCTCGTAGTCGAACAGATAGGATCGTTCGCCGCGCGCGCGGATCTCGCCGGTCCCGTCGATGACGAAGGCCTCGCGCAGGCCGCGCTGGATCTCGCGCTGACCGCGCGACAGGACTTGCCGCAGTGCCCCGTCGTCCATGAAGACCGCCGCGCGCTTTGTCGCGTTGATGACCGACGCCAGGACGCGCGCGTCGGCAACCAGATCCTCGCGGTGTTCCTCCTCGTAGGCCTGCGCCGCGGCCACGGAACTGGCCACCACCCGGCCCACCCGGTCCGAGAACCAGGCCTCGAGCCCCATGTTCACCGACAACATTGCAAAGACAGCTACCGTCACGGTGGGCAGCAGCGCCATCAGCGCAAACACCCCCGTCAGACGCAGGTGCAGGCGCGAGCCGGCAGAGCGCTTGCGCCGCGCCGCGATCATACGCGCCACGCGCTGCAGCACCAGCGCGGCCACGATGATGACGTAGACCAGATCCGCCAGCAGGACCAGCCGCAGGGTATTCGACGCCGATCCCTGGTCCAGCGGCCCCATCGCCAGGTAGGTCGCAAGGGCCAGCACCGGGCCCAGGATCACCAGCGAGAAGGTCGCGGCGGTCCGATACCGTTGCAGCCGGCGCAACCGCCGAAGCCGGTCCCACGACAATTTGCGTGTTCCGTCCGCCACGCACCGCTCCCCTCAGGTCGTGCCGCTCGTCGGCGGCACCGCAACATCTGGACATAATCGGCCGCCGGGCCCGAAATGTCACAGATCTGTTGCCGTTTTACATCAACTTGCGGCGGCGTGTCACGCGAATATCCAGATCGTTGAGCTTCTTGCGCAGGGTGTTGCGGTTGATTCCCAGCAGATCCGCGCATTTCGCCTGGTTTCCGGCCGTGGCATCCAGCGCGATCTCCAGCAGCGGATGCTCCACCTCGCGCAGGATTCGCTGGTAAAGGCCCGGCGGCGGCAGCATGTCGCCATGCAGATCGAAATACCGTTTCAGGTGCCGTGCGACCGACTCCGACAGGCTTTCGCCCGCCGTCTGGCCACCGACCACGGCGGCGGCCGCCGGCTGGTTGCCCAGCACCGATTCCACCTCGGCGCGCGTGATCTCCTCGCCGCGGGCCGTCAGCCCGATGCGGCGCACCATGTTCTCCAGTTGCCGCACGTTGCCGGGCCAGCTGTAGCTGCGCATCAGTTCCTGCGCATCCTCCGACAGGCGCCGGGGGGGATGGCCCTCGCGCTCGGCCCGGGCCAGGAAATGCGTCACCAGCAGCGGAATGTCATCCACCCGCTCGCGCAGCGCCGGCACGGCCACCACCGCGCCGCTGAGGCGGTAGTAGAGATCTTCGCGCAGCGTCTCCTGCTCCAGCTTGTCGGCCAGCCGCCCCTGGCTGGTGGCCAGGAAGCGCGGCACGTGGTCCCCGGGCGCGTCCATCATGCGCACCACCCGGCCCTGGGCCTCGGGGTCGAGGTCACCGACCTCGTCCAGAACGACCGTCCCGCCCTTGGCCCTGGCCATCACCCGCGCCGGTCCTTCCAGATCGGCCAGGTCCGACGGCGTGACGGTGACGAAGGGCAGCGTGCGCCGATCCGAGAAATCGTGGATCGCCCGCGCGATGAGCGACTTGCCGGTGCCGGATTCGCCGGTGATCAGGACCGGCAGGTCCGTGTTCATGATCCGCGCGACGACGCGGTACAGGCCCTGCATGGCCGGGGTGCTGCCGATCAGGGGCAGTTCCTCGGGGCGGTCGGCGTCCTCCTGCGCGGCGGGCGCGGGGCTGCGGGCGCTGGCCTCCAGGGCCCGCGCGGTCCGCTTCATCAGGTCGGGCAGGTCGAACGGCTTGGGCAGGTAATCGTAGGCGTCGGCCTCCTCGGCCTGGATGGCCGTCATGATGGTGTTTTGCGCCGAGATCACGATCACCGGCAGGCCGGGCCGGTCCTCGGATATCTTCGGCAGCATTTCCAGCCCGTTGCCATCGGGCATGACCACGTCCGAGATGACCACGTCGCCCTTGCCCTCGCCGACCCAACGCATGAGCGTGGTCAGCGAACTGGTGGCGTGCACCTTGCAGCCCGCGCGCGTCAGCGCCTGCGTCAGGACCGTGCGGATCGTGCGATCGTCGTCGGCGACCAGAACCGTGCCATCCATGCCATCACTCCTTTGCCTCTTCGGGTGCGCGCGGCAGCGAGATGCGGAAGGTCGTCCGCCCCGGCGCCGAGCTCACCGAAATCCAACCGTCGTGATCCGAGATGATCTTCGCGGCCAGGGCCAGCCCAAGGCCGGTCCCGTTCTCGCGCCCCGACACGAAGGGATCGAACACGTCGCCGGCGATCTCCTCGGGCAGGCCGGGGCCGTCGTCCTCGATCTCGACCTGCAGCGGCAGGGGCTTGCCCCCGCCATCGCGGCGCACGCGCAGCGACTGTTCGTAGTAACTGCGCAGGATGATCCGGCCGCCCCCCTCGCCCGCGGCCTCGGCGGCGTTCTTCAACAGGTTCTGCACCACCTGCAGCAGCTGGTCGGGATCGCCCCAGGCCAGCGGCAGCGAGGGGTCGTAATCCTCCGCGATGGTCATCTGCGCGGCCACGCCCACCATCGCCGACCGCCGGGCGCGGTCCAGCACGTCATGCACGTTCACCGGCTGCATGTCCGGCCGGCCGATGTTGCCGAACTGCTCTACCTGTTCCAGAAGGCCCACGATCCGGCGGCTCTCGCTGACGATCAGGTCCGTCAGCTCCAGGTCCTCGGCCCCGAGGTTCATCGACAAGAGTTGCGCCGCCCCCGTGATGCCGGCGAGCGGGTTCTTTATCTCGTGCGCGATCATCTGCGCCATGCCGATCGCGGACTTGGCCGCCGATTTCACCGACTTGCCCTGGGTCATCCGGCCCGCCAGCTCCCGCGGCGAGATGAGCAGCAGCATGTGCCCCGGCTCGCCGGCCAAGGGCGCGATCTGAAGGTTGCAATGCATCGGCACCCGGTCGCCGGTGCCAACGTCCACATCGTTGACGAAAAGCGGCGCCTGATTGGTCCGGGCGCGGCCGAAGGCCTCTTCCATGGGCGCATCGACCATCAGCCGGTCCCAGACCGGCTCGCCGTGCAGCGCGCGCGCCGAATTCATCAGAAACCCCTCGGCGGCCGGGTTGAGCGCCGCGATGCGGTCTTCGGAATCCAGGATCAGCGCGGGCACAGGCAACGATGTCCAGAGCGCGTCATCCATCGCCAGGGTCATGCCGCGATCCTTTCGCCGGCGCCCAGAGCCTCGGGCAGCAGATGCAGGACCTCGGCCGGGTCGGCACAGGTCAGCACGCGCCGGCGCACCGCGGGATCGGCCCCGGCATCGTCCATGTACCAGCCCAGATGCTTGCGCGCCACGCGGTTTCCCAGCTCTTCGCCGTAGAACCCCAGCATCGCCTCGTAGTGCCCGGCCACGAGATCGGCGAGCGCCGCGCCCCGCGGCACCTCCGGCGCCGGGGTGCCGTAAAGCGCCGACGCGATGCGCGCCAATTGCCACGGCCTGCCCTGGGCCCCGCGCCCCACCATCACGCCGTCGGCCCCGGACTGTTCCAGCGCGCGCCGGGCGCTGGCGGCGTCCACGATGTCGCCATTCGCGATCACCGGGATCGTCACCGCCGCCTTGACCGCCCGGATCGCCGCCCAATCGGCCCGGCCCTTGTAGAACTGGCAGCGCGTGCGCCCGTGGATCGTCACCAGCGCGATGCCCGCGTCCTCGGCGCGGCGCGCCAGATCGGGCGCGTTCATCAGCGTATCGTCCCAGCCCAGCCGTGTCTTGAGCGTCACCGGCACATCGACGGCCCCAACGACCGCCTCGATCAGGCGCAGGGCATGATCGAGATCCTTCATCAGGGCCGACCCGCAGGCCCCCGCCCCCGAGGCGCTGGTGACCTTCTTGGCGGGGCAGCCCATGTTGATGTCGATCTGCCGCGCGCCATTGGCCTCGACCATGCGCGCGGCCTCGGCCAGCCAGCGCTCCTCGCGCCCCGCCAGCTGCACCGCCGTGTTCTCGATCCCGTAGCCCAGCTCGGCACGTTCGCGCACGCCGGGCTTGGCCTGCACCATTTCCTGGCTTGCCACCATCTCGCTCACCACCAGGCCCGCGCCGAAGCGAGACACGAGGCTGCGGAAGGGCAGATCGGTGATTCCCGCCAACGGGGCCAGGAAGACCGGCGGGCTGAAACGTCTTTCGGTAAGGGTCCGGGTCACGTGCCTAATCCTTGTGCAACATCGGCCTGATACCCAAATGCATCATGAACGGCAATGTTTGAAAGACATTTTTCCCGCTCTCGGCGTGCCTTTGCTCACTTTTTAGGCAGCCTTGCCCGCCATTGCGCTTGGCCTCGCGCGCGCGTATGGAACCCCCATGACCACGGTCGCCATCATTCTTGCCGCGGGGCGCGGCACCCGCGCCGGGGGGGAGCAGCCAAAGCAGTGGCGCCCCCTCGCGGGCCGCCGCGTCATCGACTGGGCCGTCGCCGCCTTCGAGGCCGCGGCCGAGGTCGATCGCATCATGCTGGTCCTGCATCCCGACGAGATCGACCGAGTGGCGCCGCGCGGCAAGGTCCAGGTGACGCAGGGCGGGGATACCCGCGCGGCCTCGGTCCGCGCGGGGCTAGAGGCCCTGGCGGACATGGGCCCCGACCGGGTGCTCATTCACGACGTCGCGCGCTGCTGCACGCGCCCCGGCCTCATCGCCGCCGTTCTGGACAACGTGCAGGCCGGTGCCGGGGCCGCGCCCGCCCTGCCCGTCAGCGACGCGCTATGGCGCGGCGAGGCCGGCTATGTCACCGGCACCCGGGACCGCACCGGCCTGTACCGCGCGCAGACGCCGCAGGGCTTCGACTACGCGGCGATCCTGGCGGCCCACCGGGGGCACAACGGCCCCGCGGCCGACGACGTAGAGGTGGCGCGCGCCGCCGGCATCCCCGTGCGCATCGTCGAGGGGGCGGAGGCCAACCTCAAGATCACCCGCCCCGAGGATTTCGCGCGGGCCGAAAAGATTTTGCGAGGTCAGATGGATATCCGTGTCGGCTCAGGGTTTGACGTGCACCGCTTCGGCCCCGGCGACCATGTCGTGCTCTGCGGGGTTGCCGTACCCCACACCCGGGGCCTTCAGGGGCATTCCGATGCCGACGTGGGCATGCATGCGGTGACGGATGCCATCTATGGCGCGCTTGCCGCCGGCGATATCGGCGCACACTTCCCCCCATCCGATCCGCAATGGAGGGGCGCGGAAAGCCATGTCTTCCTGCGCCACGCGGTGCAACTGGCCGGCGAGCACGGCTTCGCGATCACCCATATGGACGTGACGCTGATCTGCGAACGGCCGAAAATCGGCCCCCGTGCCGGTGCCATGCGCGCGGCGCTGGCCGGTATCGCGGGGCTGGCGGAGGACCGGGTTTCGGTCAAGGCCACGACATCGGAACGGCTGGGATTCACCGGCCGCGAGGAAGGCATCGCCGCGCAGGCAACGGCAACGCTGGTCCCCGAATGAAAACCGTCGCCCATGCCATAACCAGCGTCTTCTGGATCGGGCACCTGCGGCCCGGGCCCGGCACCTGGGGCGCGCTGGTCGCTCTTTTCGCCGCCGCCGGCCTGCACGTGCTGGGCGGGCCGGCGCTGCTGGGGCTGCTACTGGGCGTGGCCCTCCTGCTGGGCTGGTGGGCCGTCGGCGTCGACACCCGCGGCAAGGCCGAGAAGGACCCCGCCGAGATCGTCATCGACGAGGTGGTGGGCCAGTGGATCGCCTTTCTGCCCGTCTCCATCGGCGCGGCCCATGTGGGCGGTCCGATCACTGCGCTCTGGCCCGGCTGGCTGACCGCCTTCGTGCTGTTCCGCCTGCTCGACGTCTTCAAGCCCGGCCCCATCGGCTGGGCCGACCGGCAGGGCGGCACCACCGGCGTCATGCTTGACGACATCCTCGCCGGGGTGTTCGCTGGCTTCGGGGTCGTTGTGCTTGCCGCGCTGTCGCATGGAGTGCTGGGACTATGATTGTCGACGACATTCTGGAACGCGCCCGGAACGCAGGCATCATGATCGCCCCCGCCGAAAGCTGCACCGGCGGGATGGTGGCCGTGGCGCTGACGGATGTCCCCGGGTCCTCCGACGTGGTTGAGCGTGGCTTCGTAACCTATTCCAACAACGCGAAAATTCAGATGTTGGGCGTGCGCCCGGAAACACTGAAAGCGCAGGGCGCCGTGTCCGAGCACGTGGCGCGCGAGATGGCCGAGGGCGCGCTGGACCACTCCGAGGCGCAGTTGGCAGTGGCCATCACCGGCGTGGCCGGGCCCGGCGCCTCGGACGCCAAGCCCGAGGGGCGCGTCTGCTTCGCCACCGCGATGACAGGCCGGCCCACCCGGGCCGAGACATGCGAGTTCGGCGCGCAGGGCCGCGCGGAGGTGCGCCGCCTTTCGCGCGACCATGCGCTCAGGCTTCTTCGGGATGCCCTGTCCTGATCCCTGACGCTGACCGCGCCGCCTACGGCCCGAGCCGAGCCAGAAGATCCGCGGGGCCCGCGCCGGCCGTGATCGCCGTCCAGAGCGCCGCTTCGCGCTCCGCGCCCAGAAGTTTCCGCGCCTTCGCGCGTACCCGCGCGCGCCTGTCGGCCAGCGGTTGCGCCGCATCCAGGTCGTGAAACAGGTCGCGTACCGCCCCCGCATGGTCGGTGATGCGCACCCTTGCCTGCATCTCGCTCAGGCCCTCGTCCGCCGTGACCGTGACCCGCGCGCGCAGGGCGGCAATCCGCGGATCCCGGGCCACCGCGTCGGTGAAGCTTTCCAGCCGCGCGGTATCAAGGCCCGACAGGCGCATGGCCGTGACGTGGCGGTAACTGAACTTCGCCTCCAGCCCGGTGCTGGGCGTGGCGATGTCGCAGACCCGCAGCCACCTCGGGTGGGTCGTGATCTCGACCGCTGCCACCTCCTGGGCCTCGGGCGCATCCGCCAGGGCCTCCAGCACGGCGTGCAACCCGTGGCAACAGGCGTGGAACTTGTGGCTCACCCCTTCGAAAAGCCAGGTCCGGCCAAGACCGTCGAAGGCCGTTTCGGTCCCGCTGCCGTGGTGCGTGGGCCCGAAGCCCTGGGGGCCGTCCACCGCCGCCGGCGCGCTGGTGAGCCCCTTGTGCGCCAACAGCGCGGCCTCGACCCCGTTCGCCGCCGCCAGCCCGGCGTTCAGGGGCTTGCCCATCGTTCCGAACTGGGATTTCAGCCCCGAGGCCCGCGTCGCGACCAGCCCGAGCGCCATGGTCATCTGCCCGGCGTCCAGCCCCAGGACCCGCCCCGCCGCGAGCGTCGCACCAAAGGCCCCCGCCGTTCCCGTCTGGTGAAACCCGGTCTGGTAGTGCGCCCGGCCCAGCCAGACCCCGATCCGGATCGAGGCTTCGGCGCCCACGAGGGCCGCCGCCTGCACGGTCGCCCCATCGGCCCCGGAGAGTTCGCCGGCCGCCAGCGCCGCCGGCAACACGGCCACGGAGGGATGCCCGATATGGGCGAAATGCGTGTCGTCGTAGTCCAGCGCGTGGGAGGTCGTGCCATTGACCAGCGCCGCCATGCGCGCGGGCACCCGCAGTGTCGCACCCACGAGCCCGGCCTGCGCCGCGCCGCCCTCCTCCGCCGCCTGCCCCCGCAAGAGCGCGGCGACAGGCTCCGCGCGGCCGGCCCAGGCCACCGCCGCCCAGTCCAGAAGCGAGATGCGCAGCACCTCCAGCGCGTCACCTTCGGGCCGCGCGCTGTCCGCGAAGGCCGCCAGCCGGTCGGCCAGGTCCGCCCCGCCGCTCATCCGTAAAGCTCCGCGGCGCGCGCCTCGAAGGCCTTGACCACACGCTTCATCGCCTCGAAGAAGAACAGCTCGGCCGCCGATTGCAGGATCCGGTTCTTCATCTCGAAATCGACGTCGAAATGCACCTTGCAACCACCGCCCTCGGCCTCTTCGAACCGCCAGTTCGAGCGCATGTACTTGAACGGGCCGTGCAGGTATTCCGTCTCGATCACCCGCTCCTGCGGCCACAGGACCACCCGGCTGCCGAAGCGTTCGCGGAAGACCTTGAAGCTGATCACCAGGTCGGCCTCCATCACTTCCGATCCGTCGGGTTTCGGCGTGACCTTGCGGATCCGGGCCGCCGCCGTCCAGGGCAGGAACTCCGGGTAACGCTCCACATCCGCCACCAGATCGTACATCTGCTGCGGGGTATAGGGCATGGTGCGGGATTCGGAATGTGACGGCATGGCAGCCCCGGTTTTCACGTGGACAGTGCCGCGCTTTGTCATAGACTGGCCCCCGGAATTCAAGGGGGCGCCATGACGGATCGCACCTATGTTATCGAAAGCATGATCTCGGCCAAGTCGATCGCGGCCCGGATCGAGGCGCTGGCACAGGAGATCGCCGCGGATTTCGCCGATACCGACAAGCTCGTGGTCGTGGGGCTCCTGCGTGGGTCCTTCGTCTTCATCGCCGACCTGGTCCGCGAACTGCCGCTCGACGTCGAAGTGGACTTCGTCGAGACCTCGTCCTACGGCAACGCGATGCAATCCAGCCGCGAGGTGCGCATCCTCAAGGACCTGCGCGGCAACATCCAAGGCCGCGATGTTCTGGTCGTCGAGGACATCGTGGACACCGGCCACACGCTGGCCCATGTCCTGCACCTGCTGGCCAGCCGCAACCCGCGGAAACTGCGCACGATCGCCCTGCTGGACAAGCCAGCGCGGCGAGAAACGGCGGTGCGGGCCGACTGGACCGGCTTCGAGATCCCGGATGACTTCGTCGTCGGCTACGGGATCGACTACGCGCAACGCAACCGCAACCTGCCCTACATCGGCCGGGTTCGGTTCACCGGGGCATGAACCCGCGCTGGCTCTTTCGGGCGGCCCGCTGGGCCCGGAACCCGCCAAGCGCGGCGCGCGTCAAGCTCGTCCTGGCGATCATCGCCCTCTGCGTGGCGATCTTCGCCCTTGAACGCTACGTCGCCTGGCCGGACTGGATGACCGCCGACCCGAACTTCTGGCGCCGCCCCTTGGCGAACTGACAGGAATGGGCGCAGAAAGAATGGCGCACCTGCAAGGATTCGAACCTTGGGCCTCTGCCTTCGGAGGGCAGCGCTCTATCCAGCTGAGCTACAGGTGCCTTGCGCGCGGTATAGCGGCGCGGCCGGGGCCATGCAATCGCGAAAATAAGCCCAAAAGGGATCCGCGACGCATCAGGCCCGGGCTGTATCCCCGGCGGCCCGTGGGCCGCCGGGTGAGCGGTCGTCAAACCGGGTTGCCGTATTTGTCGAGAACCGGCTCGGGCTCGACCACGACGGGTGCCGGCTCCGGCTGCGCGCAGGCGGACAACATAAGGGCGCCAAGGCCCAGGCCGGTCAGGATCACTTTCTTCATCTCTCGTTCCTCCACGTTGCTGCGTTTACAAGCATGCGAAACGCAAGCTAGCAGAGAAATTTTGGCCTGCCTAGCGCCGCTTGCACCGGTTAAATGCGGAAATCACGCGAAAAACTCGTGGCAAAGCTCCAGCGCCTCGACCAGCGTGTCGACCTCGGCAGTGGTGTTGTACATGGCGAACGACGCCCGGCAGGTCGCGCTGACGCCCAGGTGATCCATCAGCGGGCCGGCACAGTGATGGCCCGCCCGGACGGCGACCCCCTTCTTGTCGAGGATGGTCGAGATGTCGTGCGGATGCGCCGCACCATCCATCGTGAAGGAAAAGATCGCCGCCTTGTCGGCGACAGTGCCCTGCTGGTGCAACCAGTTCAGCCCGTCCAGGCGCGCGCGCGCGTAGTCTCGCAGTCGGTCCTCGTGCGCGGCGATGTCGGCCACCCCGACCTCCATCATGTAGTCCAGCGCAACGCCCAACCCGATGGCCTGCACGATTCCCGGCGTGCCGGCCTCGAACTTCATCGGCGGGTCGGCATAGCTGACCGCGTCCTTGCTGACATCGCGGATCATGTCACCGCCGCCCATGAAGGGGCGCATTTCCTCGAAACGCTCGCCCCGCACGAAGATCGCCCCCGAGGCCGAGGGGCCGTAAAGCTTGTGGCCCGTGATCGCGTAGAAATCGCAGCCCATCTCGTCAAGGTCGACGGGCATGTGCACCGCCCCCTGGCTTCCGTCGACCAGCACCGCCACCCCGCGCGCCCGGGCGGCGTCGCAGATGGCCTTCACGTCCACCTTGGTGCCCAGTACGTTGGACAACTGCGTGATCGCGATCAGCTTCGTTCGCGGGCCGATGGCGTCGATCACCTTCTGCGGGTCCAGCCAGCCGGCGGCGTCCGTATCCACCCAGGTCAACTTGACGCCCTGGCGCTCGCGCAGGAAATGCCACGGCACGATGTTGGCGTGATGCTCCATCACCGACAACAGGATCTCGTCACCCGGCTCCATCCGTGGCATGGCCCAGCCGTAGGCGACCATGTTGATCCCCTCGGTCGTGCCCGAGTTCAGCACGATCTGGCTTTCGTCGGACACGCCCAGGAAGCGCGCGACGGTACCGCGCACGGCCTCGAACTTTTCCGTGGCGATGTTGCTCAGCGTGTGAAGCCCCCGGTGGACGTTGGCATATTCCTCGGAATAGGCGCGCGTCACCGCGTCGATCACGGCCTGTGGTTTCTGGGCCGAGGCGCCGTTGTCCAGATAGACCAGCGGCTTGCCGTTCACCTCGCGCTTGAGAATCGGGAAATCGGCCCGGATCTTGTCCACGTCCAGCATGTCAAACTCCCATGAAGACGGCAGTGACGGCACCCACGAAAACCCAAAGACCCACCGTGATCCCCAGGATCGACACGATCAGCACGCCCGCCGCCTTGATCTTGCTGTCGAAGCCATGCGCGACATCCAGAAGCGAGATTGTCGCCCAGATCCACCACACGGCCATTACGAGCATCATGATAGTGCTCAGCATCGGCAAGACGACCCCCAGAACGAACAGTCCCGCGATCAGGACGAAGGTCACCGCCTGCAGCCAGGTCAGGACCGCCAGGACCTCCCCCAGGCGGCCCTGCCCGCCGAGCGCGCGCCCGACCCAGTAAAGCACGAAGACCGACACCACCGCGCGGCCCCACTGCAGCAAGGCGAAGACCAGCGGCGCGCTGTACGCCGGCGAGTTGCGCAGGATCGCGCCCATTTCGTCCGGCGGCATCGGGGCCGCCTGCATGATCCCCGCGAAAATCAGCGAGCTCACCACCGATATCAGCGACAGCGCCATCCAGAGCGCCTGCGCCGGCAGGCCCAGGGCAATGACCTGCCGGCCCGCCTCGGCCGGATCGGTCAGGGTCGTCGTGAAAAGGGACTTGAAACCGGCCGCCGTCATCTCGCACTCCACCCGGCCGCACGCAGGCCGGCCGTCCAGAACCACAAGAACACCAGACACCACAAAAGCCCCACCGCCTGCAAGCCCGGACCGGGCCCGACGAAGCCCGCAACCAGCCCGTGCAGCAGCAGCAGCGGGCTGGCCGCCAGGAACGACCAGAAAAGCGCCAGCCGCGCGGCAAAGCCGCTCACGCGCCCGCCCAAAAGCCGGGCCAGCAGCTGCCCCACGAAGGCCACCCCGTAAAGCACCAGGGGCAGCAGGAACAGCGTGCCGAACAGCGCCCCCGCGAGCAGGGGGTTGAGCGCCTCGCCCGTCAGGTGCGCCTCACGCGCCAGCCGCGGCCACTGGCCGATGAAGGCCACCGCGCAGCCCGCCATGAGTATGGCCAGGGCCCGGTCCTCGCGCGTGCCCGTTTCCAGCAACCGCCGCATCACCGCCCCCGGGCCACGGTAGGTCGCGGCGATGTCGCGGGTGACAGGCATCAGCCGCGCCGACGAGTGAGCCAGCCCTCGAGCCGCTCGACGATCTCGGCGCGCAGGTCGGCGTCCTCGATCTCCTCCACGGCCTCGGCCAGGAAGGCCAGCGTCAGAAGATCCGTGGCGGTCTCGCGCGGGATGCCCCGGGCGCGCAGGTAAAACAGCGCCTCCTCGTCGATCGCCCCGCTGGTCGAGCCGTGCGAACAGGCGACGTCGTCGGCATAGATCTCCAACTCGGGCTTGGCGTAGAAATCGCTGTTCTCATCCAGCAGGAGGGATTGGCTGATCTGGTAGCCGTCGGTCTTCTGCGCACCGGCCTTGACAAGGATCTTGCCCTGGAAGACGCCGGTCGCCCCGTTGCGCAGAACCTTCTTGAAGACCTGCCGGGATTCGCACCGCTCGGCATCATGGGTGACGAAGACGGTATCGTCGTGATGGAAATCCCCGTCGCCCATGGCCGCGCCGGCCACATGCGCAACCGCGTCGTCACCGGTGAATTCCAGCACGCATTCATTGCGCGTCAGCACGCCGTTGGCGGTCATCGTGAAGGACTTGAAAACGCTTTCCTGCCCCAGGCGCCCGAAGATATGCGTGGCCGCCCGGCGCTCGTGATCGCGCCCCTGGGTGCGGATGTGCTGGAAGTTGGCGCCATCGGCGACCTCGACCTCCATCACGTTGTTGAACCGCGCCGCCGCCGGCCCGTTCTCCAGAAGCGTGAGCGCGGCCCCCTCCTCGAGTTTCACCAAATGGTGGAGCACCGCCTCCGAGGTGGTCGCGCGGTGGTGGTAGACCAGGTTGATCGGCTTGCTCACCTTGCCCGTGACCCGCAGGACGACCCCGTCCCCGGCCATCCCGGTGTTCAGCGCCGCCAGCGGCCGCGCCACCGGCGCCTGCCCGCGCGCTTCCAGCACGCCGTAGTGATCCCTCGCCCAGTGGATATCGGTCCGCGTGACCTCGGCCAGCCGCTCGATCTCCACCCCTTCCAGGCTCAGGTCGTCGCTGGCCTCGGCATCGAACACGCCATCCACGAAGACGATCTTCAGCCGGTCGAAGGTGCCGAACATCTCCGGCTCGTCGGCGTCGAAAAGCGCCGCCTCGGGCACCTCGGGCTGCACCAGCGTGTCGGGGCGGGTGAATTTCCAGTATTCGTCGCGCCGATGCGGAAGCCCCATCTCGCGCACCCGGGCGAGAGCGGCGTCCCGCGCCGCCTCGGCCCAGCCTGCCCCGGCGGGCCGCTGCATCTGCGCCAGCCGCGCCTCGGTCGCGTCGTATTTCGCCTGAGGAACGGCCATCACGCCACCTCCGCCTTGATGTCCTCGTAGCCCTGCTCCTCGACCTCGAGCGCGAGTTCGGGACCGCCGCTCTTGATGATCCGGCCATTGGCCATGATGTGCACGACATCGGGCACGATGTGGTTCAGCAGCCGCTGGTAGTGGGTGATGACAAGGAACGACCGGTCCTTGCCGCGCAGCGCGTTCACGCCCTCTGCCACCAGCTTCATGGCGTCCACGTCGAGCCCCGAGTCGGTCTCGTCCAGGATGCACATCTTCGGCTCCAGAACGGCCATCTGCAGGATCTCGTTGCGCTTCTTCTCGCCGCCGGAGAAGCCGACGTTGATGGGCCGCTTCAGCATGTCGGGATCCATCTTCAGCGTCTTGGCCTTCTCGCGCACCAGCTTGAGGAAGTCCGAGGCGCTCATCTCCTCCTCGCCGCGCGCCTTGCGCTGCGCGTTCAGGGCCGTGCGCATGAAGGTCATGTTGCCCACACCGGGGATTTCCACGGGGTACTGGAACGCCAGGAACAGGCCGGCCGCCGCGCGCTCCTCCGGATCCATGTCGAGGATGTCCGCACCTTCCAGCGTGGCCGAGCCCTCGGTCACTTCATACCCCTCGCGCCCCGACAGGACGTAGCTCAGCGTCGATTTCCCCGAACCGTTGGGCCCCATCACGGCATGCACCTCGCCGGCGCCCACCTTCAGGTCGACACCCTTGAGAATGCTCTTGTCCTCGTCCTCAAGATCGACGTGCAGGTTGTTGATATCAAGCATCTTTACTTCCTCGCTTTCCTTGCTTGCCGCCCGCTCAGGGCCGCGTCATCATGTCGATTACCGTCAGCAGCCGCTCGGCCGGGACGGCCATGGGCGCCACGTCGAATTCCGCCATCCGCCCGATCAGCCGCGGCCGGCCCAGGAACTCCTCGACCCGGTGATAGCCCTTGCGCGGCGCGTAGTCGTCCACCAGCAGCCGCACCGGCCGCGCCGTGCGAAACGCCGTGGCCAACGCGCAGCCGGTGCGAAACCGGCCATCCACAAGCACCACGTCGGGCTGCCGGAATTCGGCCAGGTCCCAGACCGCCAGGGGATAGCGCGCGTAGCGACGCCACTCGCTGTCATCCTTGGGATGACCCCATTTCCGCGTCGGGCCGATATCGGCCCGGATCACGTCCACCGTGGTCCCCTGCGCGGGCGGGCTCTGGTCGAACCAGCCGCGCATCATGTGCACCCAGTCGCCGTCGCTCTCGACAGAGAACACCCGCTTGCCCGGCATTTCCGCCGCAACCACGGTGGAGCCGCCCGATCCATACTCAAGGATCACCTCGGCCTCGGCGTAGGCCGCGCGCACCGCGTCGGCCTCTGCCTCGGGAAGGGTCAGCTCGGGCCGGGATATCCGCGTGGTCGCCTCCATCACGCGCCCCTTCGATCTTGTGGCGTCAAATAGGTCATCTGCGTCCCCGACCCGTGGTGATCTGCGCGAAGAGTGAGCCGAGAAAGCCCGACACCAAGGACACGGCAGCCACCATCCAGATGCCCGCCATGTCCAATAAGGTATCCACTGCCACCGCGAAGACCGAACAGAACACGCCGGTCAGCACCGCGGTCAGGAAGGCGCCCCAGGTCAGCACGGCGTCAACCCACCGACCCCTCAAGGCTGATCGCCACCAGCTGCTGCGCCTCCATCGCGAACTCCATCGGCAGGGCCTGCAGGACGTCCTTGCAGAACCCGTTGACGACCAGCGCCACGGCTTCTTCCTCGCCGATGCCGCGCTGACGGCAGTAGAACAGCTGGTCGTCGTCCACCTTCGATGTCGTCGCCTCGTGCTCGCAACGGGCCGAGTTGTTCTTGACCTCGATGTAGGGCACGGTATGCGCACCGCATTTGTCCCCGATCAGCAGGCTGTCGCACTGGGTGAAGTTGCGCGCGTTCTCCGCCTTGGGGTGCATCGACACCAGCCCGCGATAGGTGTTCTGCGCCTGCCCCGCGCTGATCCCCTTGGACACGATGCGCGAGCGCGTGTTCTTGCCCAGGTGGACCATCTTGGTGCCGGTGTCGGCCTGCTGCCAGTTGTTGGTGATGGCGATGGAATAGAACTCGCCCTGGCTGTCATCCCCGCGCAGGATGCAGCTGGGATATTTCCAGGTGATCGACGACCCCGTCTCGACCTGCGTCCACGAGATCTTGGAGCGGTCGCCGCGGCAGTCGCCGCGCTTGGTGACGAAGTTGTAGATACCGCCCTTACCGTCCTCGTCGCCGGGGAACCAGTTCTGGACCGTGGAATACTTGATTTCCGCATCCTCCAGCGCAACCAGTTCCACGATCGCCGCATGCAGCTGCGCCTCGTCGCGCTGCGGCGCGGTGCAGCCCTCAAGGTAGCTGACGTAGGAGCCCTTGTCCGCGATGATCAGCGTCCGCTCGAACTGGCCGGTGTTCTCGGCGTTGATGCGGAAGTAGGTGCTCAACTCCATCGGGCAGCGCACGCCGGGGGGCACGTAGACGAACGAACCGTCGGAAAAGACGGCCGAGTTCAACGCCGCGTAGAAGTGATCGCCCTGCGGCACCACGCTGCCCAGATACTTCTTGACCAGTTCGGGGTGATTCTTGATCGCCTCCGAGATGGAGCAGAAGATCACCCCGGCCTTTTCCAGCTCATTCTGGAACGTGGTGCCCACCGAAACGGAGTCGAATACCGCATCCACGGCCACCTTGCGCTCGCCCTCGTCGGCGGCCCGGCCCTCGGCCGGCGCGGCCTCCTCGGCGCCCTCGACCCCGGCCAGGATCATCTGTTCCTTCAGCGGGATGCCCAGCTTCTCGTAGGTTTCCAGAAGCTTGGGATCGACCTCGTCAAGCGACTTGGGCTTCTCGCGCATGCTCTTGGGCCGCGCGTAGTAATACTGGTCCTGAAAGTCGATCTCGGGCACGTTCAGCATCGCCCAGTCCGGCTCCTCCATGCGCTGCCAGCGCTGGAAGGCCTGCAGGCGCCACTCGGTCATCCATTCCGGTTCCTCGTTCTTCTCCGAGATCAGGCGCACGATATCCTCGGACAGCCCCTTTGGGGCGTAATCCATCTCGATATCGGTTTCCCAGCCGTACTTGTACTTGCCGCCGACCTCGCGAACGGCATCCACCGTCTCGCGGTCCACGCCTTCCTTGACCGATGTGTCATCCAGTGCCGCCATCTTGGCCACCTCCTTGGTTCATGCCGCGCGTGCGCGGTGCCTCTTCCACAGCTTCAGCCAGGTCTCGGCGAAGCGCAGAACATCGTCTCGTGTCGTTTCCGGCCCCATCGAGACGCGCAATGCGCATCCCGCCTCGGCCGCATCGTATCCCATGGCGCGCAGGGCCGTGCTCGCCGACACCTTGCCGCTGGAGCAAGCCGAACCGCTGGAAACGGCGAACCCGGCAAGGTCTAGCGCCATCACCTGCGTTTCGCCCTTCCAGCCGGGCATGATGAAACACGAGGTGTTGGGCAACCGCGCGCTGTCTTTCCCGACAAAAATAGTCTCCTCGGCCTCGGCCGCAATGGCATTTTCTAGAATCTTTCTAAATTCCGCCACGGGCTCCCAGGCCCCGCGCGCCAGATCCGCCGCCGCCGCCTCGGCCGCGGCGCCGAAGCCCGCGATGCCGACCAGGTTCTCGGTGCCCGAGCGCCGGCCCATTTCCTGCCCGCCGCCGCGAATCTGCGCCGCGATATCTGTGCCACGCCGCACGACCAGCGCGCCAACGCCCTTCGGACCGCCCAGCTTGTGCGCCGAGATCACCGCCATCTCCGCCCCGGTCCAGTTGAAGGCCACCGGCAACTTGCCGAACCCCTGCGTCATGTCGCTGACCGCCAGCCCCGGGGGCAGGTCCTGCACCACCCCCGTCTCGGAATTGGCCAGTTGCAGGACCGCCGCCCCCGGCTCCTCCACCGTGACGCGGCCGGCGCGATCCACGGGCAGGTCCTCGGTGATCCAGGCGCGCATGGCGTCGTGCTCCACGCCGGCCCCGTGCAGGCCCCGGCCTGCGCAGGCCAGCGCCGCGGCCTCCGTCGCCCCGGAGGTGAAGATCACGTCGGCCCCCTCGGCCCCGAGGGCGGCGGCCACCTGCCCGCGCGCCTGCTCCAGAAGGCCCTTGGCCGCACGGCCCTCCGCATGCACGCTGGAGGGGTTGCCCACGTGATCCATCGCCGCGATCATCGCCGCGCGCGCCTCGTCCCGCAGGGGCGACGTCGCGTTGTAGTCAAGATAGACCCGCCGCATCACGCCACCCCCGCCGGGTCGCGAACGGCCCCGGATGCGCCTTGCGGCTTCATTCGTCGTCCACCACGGCAAACAGCGTCGGCACCGCCGGACACGGCGCCAAGGCGTTGTCCACCACGTCGCTCAGCCGTGTCTGGTGCAGGAAGACATAGACATGGGCGCTCAGCCCTTCCCAGAGACGGTTGGTCATCGACTGCGCCCTCGAACCGCTGGTCCCGCCCGAGGCACCCGCGCCCTTGTGCAGGGCATCCACCGTCTCGTCCACGGCCGCCAGAACTTCCGAAATGCGGATCTCGGCCGCCGGCCGGGCCAGCTTGTAACCGCCCCCCGGCCCCCGGACCGAGGTCACGAGCTCCGCGCGGCGCAACTTGACGAATAGCTGTTCAAGATAGGGAAGCGAGATATTCTGCCGCTTGGCAACATCCCCCAGCGTCACCAATTCGTCCTCCGGCTGCAGGGCGATGTCGGCCAGCGCGACCATGGCATAGCGGCCCTTGGTGCTCAGTTTCATCGGCACGCTCCCTGCGAACAGATTGACCTGCGGTGAACCACGTCTTATTTCCCCTTCGATCGGTTCCCGCTGTCCGGCCGGAACTTAGAATTATTCTAAGGTGCTAGAGAGAAGTCGTCAAGAATCCCGAACGCACCGCTCTGTAAAAAGGGATCCCATGCCCGAGGTCATCTTTCCAGGCCCCGAAGGCCGTCTCGAAGGTCGCTACCACCCGCAAAAGGAAAAAGACGCCCCCATCGCCATCGTGCTGCATCCCCATCCGCAGTTCGGCGGCACGATGAACAACAAGGTCGTCTACAACCTCCACTATGCCTTCTACAACATGGGCTTTACCGTGCTGCGCTTCAATTTCCGCGGCGTGGGGCGCAGCCAGGGCGAATACGACCAGGGCGTGGGCGAGCTTTCCGATGCCGCCTCGGCGCTCGACTACCTGCAGTCGATGAACAACAATTCCAAGCATTGCTGGGTCGCGGGCTTTTCCTTCGGCGCCTGGATCGGCATGCAGCTGCTGATGCGCCGGCCCGAGATCACGGGCTTCGTCTCGGTGTCGCCGCCGGCCAACATGTATGACTTCTCTTTCCTTGCGCCCTGCCCCTCCTCGGGGTTGATCGTCAGCGGCACCGGCGACCGCGTGGCGCCGCCGGCGGATACCGCCGCGCTCGTCTCCAAGCTGCAGGAACAGCAGGGGATCACCGTCAACCACGAACAGATCGAGGGCGCCGGGCACTTCTTCGAGGACCCCTACATGGACCCCATGATCGACACGGTGACCGACTACGTCAAACGCCGGCTGACCGAGAGCACGAGGTAAGACAATGGGCGTGACCGAGGATCTGGCCGACCAACTGGCCCAGGACGTCATCAAGGCCATCGAGGTGACGGGCGACCAGGATCTCGTCCACGAGGTCGCGCGCACCCTTGGCGCCACGTCGCAAACCGCCGAAGAGGCCTTCCTGACATCGGTGCGCGTGCGCCGCGCGAACCTTCAGGCCCGCGAACTGGTGGCCGGCAAGCTGCAAGCCTTCAAGAAGGCCCGGGGCGAACAGCCCGAGTAGACGCTATCGCAAAAGCGGCACTTGCGGGGCGACGTCGGTATCGTAGAAGCCGCGCAACCGCGGATCGGCGGAGATCTCGATCTCGCGGCGCACCGCAGTAAAGCCGCTGCGCCGGTAGAAGTCCAGCGCGCCGGGGTGATCCAGCGTGCAGGTATGCACGTGGAACCGCGCAATGTCGCGCGCCCAGGCCAGCCGGATCGCGCGGTTCATCATCCACCGCCCCGCGCCCCGGCCCGGATAGGCGGGCACCAGCCCGAAATAGGCCAGTTCGCAGGCCCCCGGCGTGCGGAAATCCAGCTCCAGCAGGCCCACCTCGGCGCCGCCGTCCTTCAGGACGTGCACCTCCACCTCCGCGTCGTGCAGCACCGCGACCAGCGCCGCCCGATCCATCTCCAGCCGGCCGAACCACAACCAGGGCGCACCGACCTGCCGGAAAAGCGCCAGATACCAGTCCGGATCGGGCCGCGTCACGCGCGCCAGGGCCAGATCCAGGTCCAGTTCGGGCCGCGCGGGGGCCTCCGCGCGCATCTCCAGATGGGTGACAACGCTGGCCAGGTGGCCCTGCGGCACCGCGTGCAGACCATCGTTCAGCATGTCGCGTACCTCTCCCTTGTCGCATCGGCCTTCGTATCGGCGCGTGTTGTCCGGCCGGTCCCCGGCGCGATAACGCGTTCTGACCCGGCCTCACCGTCCCGCGACGCGCGCTTGGGGTCCCGCCCGGCCCTTTCCATATCGCGGATATCGCAGACGCGGCCCCCGCCCTTGCGACCAACCCACGGAAAGGAGCAAACCATGCGTATCCTCGTCTTGACCGCAACCCTTCTCACCCTCGCCGCCCCGGCCCTGGCCGACACCGGCGCCCGCAGCACGTCGTTGCCGGTCTGCGGCCATCCCGCCGGCTGCGGCAACCGGTGACGCCGCGGGCACCTCGCCGGCCCGCCGTGCCATGACGGGCGGCGGGCCGGCCCCCATGCCGGCTCACGCCTCCTTGGCCTTCTTCTTTTCCGCGGCCACCTTCTCGGCCAGGTCGCGGGCGATGGCGAAGGCGCCCTTGATCTTGTCGGATTCCTTGCGCCAGTCGCGGCGGACGACGATCTTGTTGTCCTTCACCTTGGCCAGCCCGTTCTGATCCTTGATGAACTGGACCAGCCCCTCGGGCGAGGCGAACTTGTCGTTGTGGAACTGGATCGTCGCGCCCTTGGGCCCGCCGTCCAGCTTGGCGATGCCGGCGCGCTTGCACATCGCCTTGATCCGCACCACCAGCAACAGGGTGTTGACCTCCTTGGGCAGCGGCCCGAAGCGGTCGATCAGCTCCGCGGCGAAGCCTTCCAGCTCCACCTTGCTGGTCAGCCCCGACAGGCGGCGATACAGCCCCAGCCGCACGTCCAGGTCGGGCACGTAGTCCTCGGGGATCAGCACCGGCACGCCAAGGTTGATCTGCGGCGCCCACTGTTCGTCGGCCTCGGTCAGCCCCTCGACCTCGCCCGACTTGATCTTGGCGATCGCCTCTTCCAGCATCGACTGGTAGAGTTCATAGCCCACATCGCGCATCTGGCCCGACTGCTCCTCGCCCAGCAGGTTGCCGGCGCCGCGGATGTCCAGATCCTGGCTGGCCAGGGTGAACCCCGCGCCCAGGGTGTCGAGGCTGCCCAGGACCCGCAGCCGCTTTTCCGCCGCCGGCGTCAGCCGCGTGCGCGGCTTGGTCGTCAGGTAGGCGTAGGCCCGCGTCTTGGCGCGCCCCACCCGGCCGCGGATCTGGTAGAGCTGGCTCAGCCCGAACATGTCCGCGCGATAGACCACCATCGTGTTGGCCGTGGGGATGTCCAGCCCCGATTCCACGATCGTCGTGGCCAGCAGCACGTCGTACTTGCCGTCGTAGAAGGCGTTCATCCGGTCGTCCAGGTCGCGCGCGGCCATCTGCCCGTGGGCCACCACGAAGCTGACCTCGGGCACCTGCTCGGCCAGGAATTCCTCCACCTCCGGCAGGTCGGTGATCCGCGGCACCACGAAGAAGCTCTGCCCGCCGCGGTAATGCTCGCGCAGCAGGGCCTCGCGGATGGTGACCGCGTCGAACTCGCTGACGTAGCTCCTGATCGAAAGCCGGTCGACGGGCGGTGTGCCGATGACCGACAGGTCGCGCACGCCCGACAGGCTGAGCTGCAGGGTCCGCGGGATGGGCGTGGCCGTGAGCGTGAGCACATGCACGTCCGAGCGCAGCTGCTTCAGCCGCTCCTTGTGGGTCACGCCGAAACGCTGCTCCTCGTCCACGATCAGCAGGCCGAGGTTGTCGAACCGCACGTTCTTGGACAGCAGCGCATGGGTGCCCACCACGATATCCACCGCGCCCTTGCCAAGGTCCGCGCGCGTCTTGCTGGCCTGCGCCTGGGGGACGAACCGCGACAGCGCCTCCACCCGCAGCGGAAAGCCGCGGAAACGCTCGGCGAAGCTCTGGTAATGCTGCCGCGCCAGCAGCGTCGTCGGCGCGATCACCGCAACCTGCACCCCGGCCATCGCCGCCACGAAGGCGGCGCGCATCGCGACCTCGGTCTTGCCGAAGCCCACGTCGCCGCAGATCAGCCGGTCCATGGGCCGGCCGGCCTCCAGGTCGGCCAGCACGTCCTCGATGGCGCGCAGCTGGTCGTCGGTCTCCTGGTAGGGGAAGCGGGCGGCGAACTCTTCCCAGGCGTGGGGCTCGGGTTCCAGAACCGGCGCGCGGCGCAGCTCGCGCTCGGCGGCGATGCGGATCAGCCGGTCGGCCATCTCGCGGATGCGTTCCTTGAGCCTGGCCTTCTTGGCCTGCCAGGCGCCCCCGCCCAGCTTGTCGAGCAGCCCTTCCTCGTGGCCGTACTTGCTCAGAAGCTCGATGTTCTCCACCGGCAGGTAGAGCCGCGCGCCCTCGGCGTATTCCAGCGCCAGGCACTCGTGCGCCGCGCCGGCGGCGCTGATGACCTCCAGGCCCCGGTAGCGCCCGATGCCGTGATCGACATGCACCACCAGGTCGCCGGGGGTCAGGCTCTGGGCCTCGGTCAGGAAGTTCTCGGCGCGGCGGCGCTTCTTGGGGGCGCGGATCAGCCGGTCGCCCAGAACGTCCTGCTCGGCGATGACGGTAAGCCGCCCCGCCCCGAACGGCCCCTCGAACCCGTGCTCCAGCGACCACACGGCCAGGTGCAGGCCCCGCTTGTCGATCCGGGTGGCGTCGGTCACGCTCACCGCCCCGGCCAGGCCCTCGTCCTCCAGCAGGCCCTCCAGCCGTTCGCGGGCGCCTTCCGAATAGCTTGCCACCAGCACCGGCCCGTCCTGGAGCCTGGCGTCGATATGATCCTTGAGCGCCCCGAAAAGGCTCACGTTCTCCTGCTGCCGCTCGGGGGCGAAATTGCGCCCGATGCGCCCGCCGGCGTCGATCACGCCGGGGCCCGTGGCCTGCGGCAGCGCCGCGAAGCGCATCACGCGGCGCCCGTCGAGCGCCCCCTGCCAGGCCGCATCGTCAAGATACAGCTGTTCGGGCGGGACGGGCTTGTAGACGGTGTCCTCCCGGCTCTTCTGGCGCATGGCGTGCAGGCGCGCCTCGTACTGGTCGCGGATGCTGTCCCAGCGGGCCTCCCGCGCGGGCTCCACCTGGTCGTCCAGCGTGACAGCGGCCCGGGGGACGTAATCGAACAGCGTCTCCAGGTGCTCGTGAAAGAACGGCAGCCAGTGCTCCATGCCCGCGTGCTTGCGCCCGGCGCTCACCGCCTCGTAAAGCGGATCGTCGCTGCCGGCCGCGCCGAACTCGATGCGGTAGTTCTGCCGGAACCGCGTGATCGCCGCCTCGTCCAGGATCACCTCGCTCACCGGGGCCAGCTCGATCCGCTCCAGCCGCTCGGTCGTGCGCTGGCTGCCCGGGTCGAAGCGGCGCACCCCGTCCAGAACGTCCCCGAACAGATCCAGCCGAACCGGCCCGGCCTCGCCCGGCGGGTAGATGTCGATGATGCCCCCGCGGACCGCGTAGTCGCCGGGCTCCATCACCGTGGGCGCCTGGGAAAAGCCCATGCGCACCAGGAAGGCCTTCAGCGCGTCCTCGTCGATGCGGCGGTCCACCTCCGCGGTGAAGGCCGCCTCGCGCAGCACCGCGCGCGCCGGCAGGCGCTGCGTGACGGCGTTGAGCGTGGTCAGCAGCACGAACTGCGCGGGCATGCCGTGCACCAGCCCCGCCAGCGTGGCCATGCGCGCGGCCGAGATATCGGCATGCGGCGAGATGCGGTCGTAAGGCAGGCAGTCCCAGCTTGGAAACCGCACCACCGGCATCTGGGGGGCGAAGAAGCGCAAGGCATCCGCGGTGGCCGCCAGCCGCTTGTCGTCGCGCGCCACATGCACGACGGGGCCGTCGCGCCGCTCCACCTCCTGCAGGATCAGCCGGGCGTCGAAGCCCTCGGGCGCGCCGCCCACGGTGATATGCTCAGTGCCACTCATGCCTGTCGTCCGTCGTTGCGGGCGCTCAACCGCCCAGCACGCCCACCGTCATGTTCTGGAGCATGCCCCACATCGCCGTCACGAAGATCGAGATCATGCCGATCACCTGCGTCGTCAAACGGTGGCGGTACATGCGCTTGAAAAGGGCCTCGCCCGCCAGGTCCTCCCGCCGGATGGCCCGCGCCGTGCGCATGGACAGTAGCGCCACCACGCTGGTCGGAAAGCCCAGAAGGAACAGCGCCTGCGCGAATTCGTGGTTGTAGAGGAATCCCAGCAGCAGGCAGACCGTCAGCACGAAACTGACGAAGCCCGCCAGCAACAGGCCGCTTTCGTCGGTGATGTAGAGGATGCGGTTGGTGTTGATGCGCACCATGTCGTGGAAATCCGCCACGCTCTGCGCGTCGCCGCGCTTGCGCGCCCGCAGCGCCATGTCCCAAGGCACCCCCAGCACCCAGTGGCTGACCGAGGACCAAAGCACCGCCAGCGCGATCCAGAACCACAGGTTGCTGAAACTGCGCATGTCGATCAGTTCGAAAACGCTCTGATACCAGTCCACTGCCCCGGCCCCTGATCTTGGCTCGCCGCCCCTCTTAGCGGGCACGCGCGGCAATTCCTACCCTTGAGATGGGCGAAATTCCATGCCACTGAACCTGCGTTCTTTGCACGGAGCCCGCCCATGAAACCGACCCAGGCCAGCTTCCCGGCGACCCGCCTGCGCCGCACGCGCCGCACGCCCGCGATCCGCGCGCTCGTGGCCGAAACCGCGCTCAGCCCCGCCGACCTGATCTGGCCGGTCTTCGTGCGCGAGGGCGAGGGCATCGAGGATCCCGTGCCCTCGATGCCCGGCGTCGTGCGCCGCAGCGTGGACCGCGTGGTCGAAGCCGCGCGCGAAGCGGCCGACCTCGGCATCCCCGCGATCTGCCTGTTTCCCTACACCGAGGCCGACAAGCGCACCGCCGACTGCGCCGAGGCCTGGAATCCCGACAACCTGTCCAACCGCGCCACCCGCGCGATCAAGCAGGCCGTGCCGGAGATGGCGGTGATGACCGACGTGGCGCTGGATCCCTATTCCGACACCGGCCACGACGGCTTTGTTCGGGAGGGCGAGATCGTCAACGACGAAACCGTCGCGGCGCTGGTCCGGCAGGCGCTGGCCCAGGCCGAGGCCGGGGTGGACATCATCGGACCCTCCGACATGATGGACGGCCGCATCGGCGCGATCCGCGCCGCGCTCGAAGACGCCGGGCACGGCGACGTCCTGCTGCTCAGCTACGCGGCCAAGTATGCCTCGGCCTTCTACGGCCCCTTCCGCGATGCCGTCGGGGCCGCGGGCGCGCTCAAGGGCGACAAGAAGACCTACCAGATGGATCCGGCCAACACCGACGAGGCGCTGCGCTGCGTCGGCCGCGACCTCGCCGAAGGCGCCGACATGATCATGGTCAAGCCGGGGATGCCCTACCTCGACATCTGCCGCCGCGTGAAGGAGGCCTTCGCCGCCCCCACCTTCGCCTACCAGGTCTCGGGCGAATACGCGATGATCCAGGCGGCGGTCCAGAACGGGTGGCTGGACCGCGACCGCGCCATGCTGGAAAGCCTCATGGCCTTCAAGCGGGCCGGCTGCGACGGCATCCTGACCTATTTCGCCCCGGCCGCGGCGCGCCTGATGACCGGCACGCGGTAAGCCGCCGAGACCCGCGAACGCGGGTGACACCGCCGGCGCGGGCGCCTATACTGCGCCGTGACCGGTATGCGCAAAAGACCGGCAGGATGTCAGGCAACGAACGGGCAAGATCATGAGCAAACTCTCCAGACGCGGATTCACCCTCGGCGCGCTGGCCGGCGTGCCGCTGCTGGCCGCCTGCGGCAACGGCGTGGGCAGCAGCGGCGCACAGCGCATCGACGCGCGCGCGGACACGACGCTGAACTACCTCTACTCGACCTATCCCAGCACCCGCGATCTCGCCGACAAGGCGGCGGGCGTGCTGGTCATGCCCCTGGTGACCGAGGGCGGCTTCTTCGTCGGCGGCGGCTACGGGCGCGGCGCGCTGCGCATCGATGACGCGACGGTGGACTACTACTCGGCCACCAAGGGCAGCGTGGGGCTGCAATTCGGCGCCCAGCAGTTCGCCCACGTGCTGTTCTTCATGACCGACAACGCGCTTGAACGGTTCCGCCGCGGCAGCGGCTGGGTCGCCGGGGCCGATATCGAATACGTCCTCAACGACCGCGGCGGCAACCTGCGGGCCGACACCACGACGACCACCTCGCCGGTGGTGGCGGTCATCTTCGGCCAGGCGGGTCTTCTGGCCGGCGTCTCGCTGGAAGGGATGAAGTACACCCGCATCATCCCCTGAACGGGCGTGCCGCGCGGTCCCGGCGGGCGGCGCCGGCCGGGCCGCGGCTCAATGCACCTTGAACTCGCCCACGACGTTGCGCCACTCGCCGGGGCTGACGAGCTTGCGATGGGTGAACCGGACCGAGTTGAGCGGGCCCTCGATCTCGCGCTGCCAGAACTCGATGAACTCGAAAAGGCGCGGGTAGTCCGGGGCGAGGTCGTAGTCCTGCCAGATGAAGGTGTTCAGCACATGGGCGTAATCGGGCATGTGGTAGAAGAACTCCGCCGTGGTCAGCCCATAGCCCTTGAGCATCAATTCGGTCTCGGTGGTGGCCATTTCGTCTGCTCCTGTTGGACTTTTCTTGATTTTCGCCCCTCCATGATGCCCAAAGAAAATCACTTTTCAATAAAAACAGTATGTTAGCAGCCGCCTTCGGTGGCTGCCAACCTCTCCGCTTCTGGTAAATCGGCGCGGCCTGTGCCAGCCTGCCCCTGCAATCCCGCACAGGCCCCGCAGACAAGGCCGCCCCATGACCAAGACCGCCCTCGACGCCGCGGACATCCGCATTCTCAGCGCCCTGCAGCGCCACGGCCCCCTCAGCAAGACGCGTCTCGCCGAGCTGGTGAACCTTTCACCGACCCCGTGCCGGGAACGGGTGAACCGGCTGCTGCGCGCGGGGCTGATCCGGGGGTACCGGGCCGACATCGCGCTCGACCGTCTGGGCGAGGTCACGACCGTCATCGTCACCGTGTCGCTCACCACCCACCGGGCCGCGGATTTCGCCCGTTTCGAGCGCCGCGTGGCCGGCACCGACGCCATCGTCGAATGCTTCGCCACCGGCGGCGGCATGGACTACGTGCTCAAGATCGTGACGCCCCGCCTGTCCGATTTCCAGGCCCTGATGGAGGCGCTTCTGGCCGAGGATCTCGGGATCGGGCGCTACATGACCTACATCGTCACGCGCCAGGTCAAATCCGCCCTTCCCGACGTGGCCGCGCTGGCCGCCCCGGCCAGGGAATAGCTCCCGCCCGGGCGGACCAAGCCCGGCACGGGATCGGTCCGTTCGGTCCGCGCGGTGGCCGCATTCGGTCAATGCGGTTTTTTGATACCCGCTAAAGTGTCGCAACCGGAGGCGCCTCCGGCCCGGTCATCCCCACAGCCAGCCACGAGGACAGCATGGACGATTTCGGCTTCGGCACCCAGATCCGCAAGTCCCCCTATTTCGACGCGACGCTGCGCTGGGGGGCGACGGGCTTTTCTGTCTACAATCACATGTATATCCCCCGCGATTTCGGCGGGCCGGAAAAGAACTTCTGGAATCTGGTGAACACGGCGATCCTGTGCGACGTGGCCGTCGAACGCCAGGTCGAGGTCACGGGCCCCGATGCCGCGCGCTTCGTGCAGATGCTGTGCCCCCGCGACCTGTCGGCGATGGAGGTGGGCCAGTGTAAATACCTGCTGCTGACCAACCAGCAAGGCGGCATCCTGAACGATCCGATCCTGCTGCGCCTGGGCGAGTCGCAGTTCTGGTTCTCGCTGGCCGACAGCGATATCCTGTTCTGGGCACAGGGGGTGGCGGTGCATGCCGGGATGGATGTCACGATCCGCGAACCGGATGTCTCGCCCCTCCAGCTGCAGGGGCCGGCCTCGGGCCAGGTGATGCGCGCCCTCTTCGGCGACTGGATCGACGGGCTGCGCTATTTCCGCGCCTGCGAGGTGGATCTCGACGGCATCCCGCTGGTGGTGTCGCGCACCGGCTGGTCCAGCGAACTGGGCTACGAGCTCTACCTGCGCGACGGCACCCGCGGCGATGCCCTGTGGGAACGGATCATGGCCGCCGGCGCCCCCTACGGCCTGCAGCCCGGCCATACCTCCACGATCCGACGGATCGAGGGGGCGATGCTTTCCTACCATGCCGACATGGACACCGGCACCAACCCCTTCGAGCTGGGCCTCGACCGGCTTGTCGATCTGGACCAGCCGGCGGATTTCATCGGCAAGGCCGCCCTGCGCCGCATCCGCGACGCCGGGGTACGGCGTCGTCAGGTCGGCCTCCGGCTGGACACAGCGCCCCTGCCCGGCCCGAACACGCGCTTCTGGCCCATCCGCCACGACGGCACCGCCGTCGGCCAGGTCACCTCGGCCGTCCATTCGCCGCGGCTGGCGCAGAACATCGCGCTGGCCCTCGTGAGCACCGATCACGCGGGCCCGGGCACCTGGCTGACGGTGGAAACCCCGGCCGGTCCGGTTCCGGCCGAAGTCGTGGAAAAACCCTTCTACGACCCCCGCAAGGAGCACGCCAGGGCCGGATAGGGGCGCGGCGGCGCGCGGATCCGGGCAGGTTTCCCGCCGGTTGCCATTGCACCCCATATCCTGAAACTGATATACGCGGTCCAACAAGATATGGACAACGCGAACCGGACGGGCCCAAACGTGAGCGATACGCCGCAACCCCCTGAAAATACAGAAGACATGCCGCCCGAACACCCCGGGGACGGCGGGCCGACCATCTCCATCTCCGACGAGATGAAGGCCTCCTACCTCGACTACGCGATGAGCGTGATCGTCAGCCGCGCGATCCCCGACCTGCGCGACGGCCTGAAACCCGTGCACCGGCGCATCCTCTACGCCATGCACGAAACCGGCAACACGCACGACAAACCCTACCGCAAGTCCGCCCGCCCCGTGGGCGACGTGATGGGCAAGTACCACCCCCACGGCGACAGCGCGATCTACGACGCGCTGGTGCGCATGGCGCAGGACTTCTCGATGTCCCTGCCGCTTCTGGACGGCCAAGGCAACTTCGGCTCGATGGACGGCGACAACCCCGCGGCCATGCGCTATACCGAAGTGCGGATGGACAAGCCGGCCCAGTCATTGCTGGCCGACATCGAGAAGGACACCGTCGACTACCAGGACAACTACGACGGCAAGGACCGCGAACCGACGGTCCTGCCGGCCCGCTTCCCCAACCTTCTGGTCAACGGCGCCGGCGGCATCGCCGTGGGCATGGCCACCAACATCCCGCCCCACAACCTGGGCGAGGTGGTGGATGCCACCCTGGCCCTGATCGACGACCCCGATCTCGATTCCGCCCAGCTCATCCAGTACATCCCCGGCCCCGATTTCCCCACCGGGGGGATCATCCTGGGCCGTTCCGGCGCGCGCAAGGCCTATCTCGAAGGGCGCGGCAGCGTCGTCATCCGCGCCAAGACCCGGATCGAGGAGCTGCGCCGCGACCGCTACGCCATCGTCATCGACGAGATCCCCTACCAGGTGAACAAGGCCGCGATGATCGAAAAGATCGCCGAGGCGGCCCGCGAGAAGCGGATCGAAGGCATCGCCCACGTCGAGGACCAGTCCGACCGCACCGGCGTGCGCGTCGTCGTCGAGCTCAAGCGCGATGCCACGCCCGACGTGGTGCTCAACCAGCTCTACCGCTTCACGCCGATGCAGACGTCGTTTGGCTGCAACATGCTGGCGCTCAACGGCGGCAAGCCCGAGCAACTGACCCTGCGGCGCTTTCTCGACGCCTTCGTCGCCTTCCGCGAGGAGGTCGTCGCGCGCCGCACCGCCCACGACCTGCGCAAGGCGCGCGAACGCAGCCACATCCTGTGCGGCCTCGCCGTCGCGGTCTCCAACGTGGACGAGGTGGTGGCCACCATCCGCGCCTCGGCCGACGCGACCGAAGCACGCGAAAAGCTGATGACCCGCCGCTGGCCGGCCGACGACATTCTCGAATACATCGCGCTGATCGACGACCCCACGCATACCGCCAACGCCGACGGCACCTACAACCTCAGCGAGCGCCAGGCCCGCGCGATCCTCGATCTGCGCCTGCAACGCCTGACCCAGCTGGGCGTCAAGGAAGTCACCGACGAGCTGGCCGAGCTGGCGGGCAAGATCAAGGACTACCTCGCGATCCTCGCCTCGCGCGAGCGCATCATGCAGATCATCTCGGACGAACTGCGCGAGGTGCGCGACCAGTTCGCCGTTCCCCGCCGGACCGAGATCGTGGACTGGTCCGGCGATGTCGAGGACGAGGACCTGATCGAGCGCGAGGACATGGTCGTCACCGTCACCCAGGGCGGCTACATCAAGCGCACCGCGCTGGCCGACTTCCGCGCGCAGAAACGCGGCGGCAAAGGCCTGTCGGGCATGGCCACCAAGGACGAGGACGTGGTCACCACGCTCTTCGTGGCCAACACCCATACCCAGCTTCTGGTCTTCACCACCGACGGGATGGTCTACAAGCTCAAGTGCTGGCGCCTGCCCCTGGGCGCGCGCACCTCGCGCGGCAAGGCCGTCGTGAACATCCTGCCCATTCCCCAGGGCGTGTCGATCGCCGCGATCATGCCGGTGGACCGCCCCGAGGAGGAATGGACCGACCTCCAGATCGTCTTCGCCACCTCCGCCGGCGACGTGCGGCGCAACGCGCTGTCGGATTTCACCAACGTCAAGTCGAACGGCAAGATCGCCATGCGCCTGCCCGACGAGTCCGTCAGCCTGGTGAACGCGCGCATCTGTTCGCAAGAGGACGACGTGATGCTGGTCACGCGCCAGGGCCGCGCCATCCGCTTCCCCACGACCGAAGTGCGCGTCTTCAAGGGCCGCGACTCCACCGGCGTGCGCGGCATCCGCCTGGCCGAGGGCGACCGGGTCGTCTCGATGTCGGTGATCCGCCACTTCGAGGCCACCCCGCAGGAGCGCGAGGCCTATCTCAAGATGCGCCGCGCCGTCGAGGGCCTGCCCGACGAGTCCGGGACCGACAGCGCCACGGGCTCCATCAGTCAGGAGCGCTACGCCATGATGTCGGCCGCCGAGAACCTGATCCTGACGATCACCGCCAAAGGCACCGGCAAGCTGACCTCCAGCCACGACTACCCCGTGCGCGGCCGCGGCGGCCAGGGGGTGCAGGCCATCGACAAGGCGCAGCGGGGCGGCCCGGTGGTGGCCTCCTTCCCGGTGGAGCTGGACGACCAGATCATGCTGGCCACCAACAAGGGGCAATCCATCCGGGTCCCGGTGGACGGCATCTCGTTCCGCTCGCGGTCGGCCGGGGGCGTCAAGGTCTTCGACACCCGCGCCGGCGAAGAGGTGGTCGGCGTCGCCTGGATCGCCGAGAAGGCCGAAGGCGACGAGAGCGGCGAGGGCTGACGCCACGCGACCGGCGTGACCACGCCCGCGGGGCGCGGCACCCTTTGTACTGCGGGCCGGCCACGCCCCGGTCCTGTGACGGCGGTTGCACCGGATTGGCCCGGGAACGGCCCGATCGCGCCCGGATGACGGGCCAATCCGGCCGTTTTTCCACCCATCCTTCCCGCAAAGGCCGCCCACGGGCGGCGCGTATCCAGTTCAGGCGGCTCTTCGGCAACGCAAAGCGCAGGATCCAGACCGGTGGCCGGCCCCAATTCCAACCCCCGTTTCCTCGATCAGACCGGACAGAACGTGATCCGGATCGTCATCGGATCCTGTTTCGTGGCCGTGGCGCCGGATCTCGTGGCCGGGGTGGATCACACAATGTTTTCCCCCCATCATGCCTTTCGCCCTTGCCGATTTCATCGGCACCACGGTGCTGTTTCTGGCCAGCGTCGCCTTCATGATGGGCACACGGCTGCGCGCCGCGGCGCTGACCATCGCGCTTTTCGTGCTGGGCTCCAGCCTGGTCGAGAATTTCGCGCCGGTCGAGGCAGGCAGCCTTTCGGCCTTCTGGCGCGATCTCACGCTTGCCTGTGCCGTGCTCCTGTCCCGTTCCAGCCTCGACAGCCGCGGGCTGGCCCAGGCCGATCTCGGGGGCACGCGGCGCGCGCAGCACCTGCGCCACGTGCGCCCGCGGCGCGTCACCCCCACCGAGGATGCAAGCCGCCCCCTGCGCCGCCATCTGGGCACGCTGACCCGCACCGCCGGGAGCGCCAGGGAAGATCCCGCCAACATCTTCGCCGAAAGCTGACCCCAACGGCCGGGCCCGCGCGGCTCATCCGGGGTACAGCGCGCCGAACTTCTCGTCCAGGTAATCCAGCAGGGGCCCGGCCCCGGGCGCGCCCCCGCAGGCGCGCGTGACCAGCTCGCGCGGCGGATAAAGCCCGCCGTGTTGCTGGACATGCCGCCGCAGCCAGCCCGTCGCGGCCGACGGGTCGCCGGCGGCCAGCTGCGCGTCCAGCTCGCCCAGTTCCGCCCGCATCGCCGCGTGCAGGCAGCCGGCGTAGACATTGCCAAGCGCATAGGTCGGGAAATAGCCGAACAGCCCGACCGACCAGTGCACGTCCTGCAAGACCCCGTTGGCCGCGCGATCCACCGGGTAGCCGAAGTCCTCCGCGAACCACGCGTTCCAGGCGGCCTCCAGGTCGGCCACCTCCAGGTCGCCGGCGATCAGCTGCCGCTCCAGGTCGTAGCGCAGCATGACATGCAGGTTGTACTGCACCTCGTCTGCCTCTGTGCGGATATAGCCGCGATGCAGGCGGTTGACCGTGGCATAGAAGGCCTCTTCGTCCGCCACGCCCAGGTCGCCGAACACCGCGCGCATACGCCCGTAAAGCCAGTGGCAGAACCCGCGCGACCGGCCCAACTGGTTCTCGTACAGCCGGCTCTGGCTCTCGTGCACCCCCATCGAGACCCCCTGCCCCACCGGCGTCATGCGGTATGCCGGCGCGATTCCCTGCTCGTAGGCGGCGTGGCCGGTCTCATGGATGGTGGAATAGAGGCAGTTGAACGGGTCCTCGGCGCTCACCCGCGTGGTGATGCGCACATCATCCCCCGCCCCGGCCGAGAAGGGATGCACCGCCAGGTCGATCCGCCCCCGCGCGAAATCGTAGCCGAAGCGCCCCGCCAGCTCCCGCGCCAGTTCCAGCTGCGCCTGGGTGTCGAAGGCCCCGCGCAGCGGCGCAGCGTCGCCATGACCCAGGGCACGCTCGCGCAACCGTTTCAGCCGCGGCCGCATCTCGCCGAAGATACGGTCCAGTTCGGCCGCCGTCATCCCCGGCTCGAACCCGTCCAGCAGGGCATCGTAGGCATCCCCGCCATCGGCCAGCGCCGCGCCTTCCTCGCGCTTGCGCGCCACCACCTCCTCGAGAACGGGCGCGAAGGCGGCGAAATCGTCCTCGGCCCGCGCCGCGGCCCAGATGCCCTGCGCCCGGCTGGTCAGCCGCGCCAGTTCCGCCGCCAGGTCCCCGGGCACGCGACGCACCCGGTCGTGCTCGTGCCGGATCAGGCGCAACTGCGCGCGCGCCTCGGGGCCGGGATCCGCCGCCTCGGCCGCCTCCAGCCAGGCACCAACCCGCGGATCGCTGCGCCGGGCATGCAGGACGGCCTCCATCGCGCCGGCCTCTTCGGCGCGCTGCTCGGCCGCGCCGCGCGGCATCATCGTCTCCTGGTCCCAGGCCAGCCGCCCGGCCACCTGGGCCAGCGCCCGGGTCTGCCGCGCCCAGGCCATCAGTTCCTCGAAGGCGCCCATGCCTCACCCCCGGATCGATTGCACGCGCGGATACCGCGCCAGAAAGCGCGCCCGCAGGATCAGCACCCAGACCACCACCGCCAGGAACTGGTGCAGGATGGCGATCTGCCAGGGCGCGGCATGGACCACGGTGACGATGCCCAGCACCACCTGCGCGACCAGGGCGACGAACCCGGCGGTGAAGGCCGCCCGCGTCATCGCGTGCGCGCTGCGCCGGCCCTTCAGCCAGACCACGACGGCGAAGATCAGCAGCAGGTACCCGGCCACGCGGTGAATGAACTGCACCAGCCCCGGGTTCTCGAACAGGTTGCGCCACCAGGGGTCGAACAGCCAGGGATCGGGGGGGATCACCTGCCCCGCCATCAGCGGCCAGTCGGTGTAGCTGCGGCCGGCATCGATCCCGGCCACCAGCGCGCCCAGCAGGATCTGCAGAAAGGCGAAATGCAGCCACCCCGTCGCCAGGCCGAACAACCGGTCCTCGCGGCTGCGCCGCGCCTGCATCAGGTCCCGCTCCTCGCGGCCCAGCAAGAAGATGTACCAGGCCAGAAGCCCGAGGATGACGAAGGCCAGCCCCAGGTGCACGGCCAGGCGGTAGCTGGCCACATCCACCATCGACTCGCGCAGCCCCGAGCTGACCATCCACCAGCCGATGGCCCCCTGCACGCCGCCCAGGACGCCGGGCAGCAACAGCCGCCCCGTCCAGCCCGGCGGGATCTTGCGCGCCACCAGGAAGCCCAGGAACCCGGCCGCCCAGACCAGCCCGATCACGCGGCCAAGCTGCCTGTGGCCCCATTCCCACCAGTAGATGACCTTGAAGTCCTCAAGCGCCATCCACCGGTTCTGGATCTGGAACTCGGGGATCTGCTTGTACTTGTCGAACTCTTCCTGCCAGGCGGAGTCGCTCATCGGCGGCACCGCGCCGGTCACGGGGGCCCACTCGGTGATCGACAGCCCGCTGTCGGTCAGCCGGGTCAGCCCGCCCACGGCGATCATCACCACCACCAGCACGAACAGGACCATCAGCCAGGCGCGCACGGCCCCGCGCGCCCCCCGCCGGCCCTTGTCGATCATGCCGCCGCGGGGCGCCTCGCGCTGCACGCTGTCCGCGCCCACTTCCTCGAAAATGCTGCGTTTGCCGCTCATTGACCGGTCCTCTTGCCTGATGCGCCAAGGTTAGGGCGGCGCCACCCCCCCTTCAAGCGCGCTCAGCCGCCGCGCTCCTTCCAGCGGACCATCTGCCGCAGAACGCCGTGCAGGGTCTGCACGTCCGCGCGGGTCAGCGGCATCCGGCTCCACATGTTGCGCAGGTTGCGCTTCATGCCCCCGGCCTTGTGCGGGGGAAAGAAAAAGCCCGCCTCCTCCAGCCGCGACTCGTAGTGGTCGGCCAGCCGCTCCACCTCGATCTGCGCCGCCCAGTCGGCGCCGGCCATGTCCACGCGCTCGTGCGGCACGCCGCCCTGCGCTCGCCGCCATTCGTATCCCGTCAGAAGCACGCACTGCGCCAGGTTCAGGCTGGGAAACTCGGGGTTGACGGGCACGTTGACGATGGCATTGGCCCGGGCGATGTCGTCGTTTTCCAGCCCCGCCCGCTCGGGACCGAACAGAACCGCGACCCGCCCGCCCGCGGCGATCCGTTCGGCGGCGATCTGCATGGCGCGCTCGGGGCTGACCACCGGCTTGGTCATCCCCCGCGGCCGCGCCGTCGTCGCGAAGACATAGGAACAGTCCGCCACCGCCTCGGCGGTTGTCTCGGTCACCTGCGCCTCGTCCAGCAGCCGCCCGGCGCCGCTGGCCATCGCCGCGGCCTTGGGATTGGGCCAGCCGTCACGCGGGGCGACCACCCGCATGCGGTCCAGCCCGAAATTCCACATCGCGCGGGCGGCCGCACCGATGTTTTCCCCCATTTGCGGGCGCACGAGCACGAAAGCGGGCTGCGGCCGGTCGGTGGGCATGTCGAAAGCTCCCTTGCGAAACGGCCCGCTGATACGCCAGCCGGCCCCCCTTGAAAAGGCCCGCCCGCCATCCGGCGTGAAATACGCCAGCCCGCGGTGGCCGGCGATGCGATGGTCAAGCCCTGCAATCCGCGCTATAGGGGCCCGAAAGGACGACAGGAGCCCGCAGATGGCCGAGCCCGAGCAGCCGCAGATCTACCTGATCACGCCCACCGAGATCGAACTCGCCCGCTTCCCCGACAGCCTGGCGCGGGTGCTTGACGCCCATCCCGTGGCCTGCCTGCGCCTGGCGCTGGCCAGCCACGACGAGGATCACCTGGCCCGCGCCGCCGACGCCTGCCGCGAGGTCGCCCACGCCCGCGACGTGGCGATGGTCATCGACCGCCATTTCGTTCTGGCCGACCGGCTGGGCCTCGACGGGGTGCATCTGCCCGACGGGCCCCGCTCGGTGCGCAAGGCGCGCAAGGCCCTCGGGCCCGATGCCATCGTCGGTGCCTTCTGCGGCGCCTCGCGTCACGACGGCCTCTCGGCGGGCGAGGCCGGGGCCGACTACGTGGCCTTCGGCCCAGTGGGCGAATCGCTTCTGGGTGACGCGACCCGGGCCGAGCCCGAGCTCTTCGCCTGGTGGTCCGAGATGATCGAGGTGCCCGTGGTCGCCGAAGGCGCGGTCGACGCGGGCACCATCGCCGCCCTCGCCCCCGTCACCGACTTCTTCGCCCTGGGCGACGAAATCTGGCATACCGACGATCCCGCGGCCGAACTCGGCCGGCTCATCGCCGCGATGACCTGAGGCGCGCAGGCCCCGCCGATCCGTACGGAAAACCCGTACGGTCCGGACGATCCGTACAGGCCTCAGCTCCCTTGGCGGTCCGCGGGCATGCCGGCCCGCACCGCCTGTTCGGCATGCGCCGCCAACGCCTTTCTCCCGCCGAAGGAGTCGACTTTAACAGCCTGGTGATACACGATTTTCACGCCGCCCTGCGGCCGGGCGGCCAGGACTTGCAACAGGTGTTCCCCCAGCCCCATGTCGCCCCACCACGCATAGAACCTCGCATCCTGCCCCGGCGGCGCCCGGTAGATCACGCTCACTGGCTGTATGTGCATCTCATGCACCAGATCCTGACTGAAGAACGCCTGAAAAAGTGTTGACCTAAAAGGCAAAATTCGCATATTATCGGTCGATGTTCCCTCGGGGAAGAACAGCAGCTTGTGCCCGGCCAGAAGCCGCGCTTCGAAGATCTGCTGCTGCACCTTGGCCTGCTTGGGGTCGCGCGCGATGAACACCGTGCCCACCAGTTTCGCCAGCGCCCCGATCACCGGCCAGCCCGCCACCTCCGACTTGGCCACGAAATACACCCGCTTGCGGGCATTGAGCGCCGGAATATCCAGCCATGACGAATGGTTGGCTACCACTGCTCCAGCACGGTCCATGCGCCGGCCTTCGGTTTCGTGCCGCATTCCCAGGACCACGAAAAGAGCGCGGAACACCCATTGGGTCACATGCGGCGTCCACGGCCGGTACACCCCGTGAACGGGCGCCTCCACCGCGCGCAGAACCACCGACGCGATCACCCCGGGCAGCAGCAGCCCGAAAACGATGACCAGACCGCGCACCCCGGCGCGAAGGTAGCCCGCCGCCCTGATCGCCGGACGGGGCGGGACATCCTCGGCCTTCCAGGTGAAACTCACGTCTTAGCCCCTTGCGTATAAATGTTTTTCTGCTTTTCGCTGAGGGCCTGGGTGTCCATGATCAGACAGACATCCACGGTGTTGAAGGCGTGATCCACGTAAGCGCCCTCGCCCACGTGGCCGCCAAGCCGCAGGTAGGCCTTGATCAGCGCGGGCACCTGGAGCATGGCTGCCCGCCGGTCCACCACCTCTTCGGGCACGAGGTCCATGCGCTGGAAATGCTCCGGCTTTGCCCGCACGCGCAAGGGCGGCGGCGCCAGGTGCCGGTGATGCAAAAGCGCCAGAGGCTGCGCCAGCCGCGCAAGATCGGTGCCGTGGAAACTGGCCACGCCGAAAAGGATTTCTATCTCATGATCAATGACATACCTGGCCAACCCGTTCCAGAGATGGTACATGGCCGCACCGCCGCGGTAGCGACTGTCCAGGCAGGAGCGGCCCAGTTCCATCAACCGGCGGCCAGAACGCTTGACCGCGTCCAGGTCATATTCATCCTCTGAATAGAACTGGCCTATTCGCGCGGCCTGATCGTCCCGCAGGAGGCGATAGACCCCGACCGGTTCGCCCCCCGCGGCCTCGTCCAACAACAGCAAGTGGTCGAAGAAGGGATCGAACCGGTCCTTTTCAAGCTGCTCGGCATGATCCACCAAGGGGCCATCGCCGCCCAGTTCCTCGACGAAAACCCGGTAACGCAGATGCTGCGCCGCGCGCATGTCCTCGGGGCTTTCCGCCAGCTTCACGCGGAACTGGTCATCCGATCTGCGCATCTCTTCCCCCGGTGCATGGCCCTGTGCCGCGGTTCTAGGCAAGCGCGCCGAGGTTGGCAACGGCCAGCGGACGCCGTGGCGTTCTACCTTGGCGTGTGTTAACCTGTCGGTAACCCTGCTCAGTCATCAAAGACAGGCATCAGTTCGACGCGGGAGCTTTCGATCACCACCTTGCCAACCTCCGGGAAATTCACCGTGATCTTGCCACCAATATTGGATTGCACCTGGCCCGTGCCCCACTCGGGCTGCGCAGGATGGCGCACCCGCATTCCCGGCTCCAGCATCGAATTCAAATCTGTCATGTCTACCTGCCTCGCGGAGTATTCTGTTGTCCCACTCTAACGAAAGCCTGTCCGCTCTGGTAGGCGCGCGGATCTGCCACGACGTCATCAGCCCGTTGGGCGCCGTCGTCAATGGGCTTGAGCTCCTGCAACTCTCCGCAGACGGCACGCACCCCGAGGTGGCCCTTGTCCGCGAAAGCGCGGCCAGCGCGGCAGCGCGTATCCGTTTTCTCAGGCTGGCTTTCGGACCGGTGCGCGGGGGCCAGGACATTGCCGCAAATGAGTTCCGCAAGATCGTGACGGACCATTTCGCGTCCAAGCGCCTGGAAGTGACCTGCCGGCTGGACCAGCCGCTGTCGCGGCAAACAGCGCAGGTCCTGACGCTGGCCCTGCTTTGCGCCGAACAGGCCTTGCCGCATGGCGGCGGCCTGAGCGTGACGCGGCAGGGGGCAAGATGGCGCATCACCGCCCAAGGCGCCCGGATTACCCCTGATCCTGTCCTTTGGTCCCTGCTGCGCGATCCATCAGCAGGGGACGAGGTGCCGGCCGCGGCCGTTCAGTTTCTGCTCCTGCCGCAGGCCCTGGCAGCTCTGGACCTGAATATTTCCACGCAAATATCCGATTCCCAAGCACAAATCGCGTTCTAGCGACGCACCGTTCCGTCGCCTTCGACCAGATACTTGAAGCTGGTCAATTGCATGGCCCCTACCGGCCCGCGCGCGTGCAGCTTGCCCGTGGCGATGCCAATCTCGGCCCCCATCCCGAATTCCCCGCCATCGGCGAACTGGGTGGAGGCGTTGCGCATCATGATCGCACTGTCCAGCCGCGCGAAAAACCGCGCAGCGGCGGCATCGTCCTCGGTGATGATGCAGTCCGTGTGCTGCGAGCCGTAACGCCGGATGTGCGCAATGGCCGCGTCGATATCCTCCACCACCCGGGCGGCGATGACGCTGTCGAGGTATTCTCGGCCCCAGTCCTCCTCGGTGGCCGCCTGGGTGCCAGCGATGGCCTGGAGCGTCTCGTCGGCCCGCACTTCCACCTCGCGGTCGAGGAGCGCGCGCACGACCCCTTGCCCGACGGTATCGAGCGCATCGCGGTGAATCAGCAGGCACTCGGCCGCCCCGCAGATCCCGGTCCGGCGTGTCTTGGCGTTGAGCACGACGTCCAGCGCCTTCTGCGGATCGGCCTCCTTGTCGATGTAGATATGAACGATCCCCTCCAGGTGGGCAAAGACGGGCACGCGGGCCTCGCGCTGGACAAGCGCCACCAACCCCTTGCCGCCCCGCGGCACGATGACGTCGATCGTGTTGGTCATGGTCAGCATTTCCTGCACCGCGGCGCGCTCGCGCGTCGGAACCAACTGGATCGCGTCGGCCGGCAGCCCGGCCGCCTCCAGCCCCGCCACGAGACAGGCGTGAATGGCCTGAGACGAATGGAAGCTTTCCGACCCGCCGCGCAGGATCACCGCGTTACCAGACTTCAGGCAAAGCGCGCCGGCGTCGGCGGTGACGTTGGGCCGGCTTTCGTAGATGACCCCGATAACGCCCAGGGGCGTCCGCACACGCCGGATGTGAAGGCCTGAGTCCATGTCCCATTCGGCCATGACGGATCCCACCGGATCCTCCTGCGCGGCGACGGCGCGCAGCCCCTCGACGACGCCAGCGATCCGGTCCTCCGACAGGGTCAGCCGATCCATCATCGCATCGCTCAGGCCCTTGTCGCGGCCATGGGCAAGATCCGCCTCGTTGGCCGCCATGATCTCCTCCCGCCTGTCCCAGACGGCATCGGCGGCGGCCTCAAGCGCCTTTACCTTGGTTTCCGGCGCGGCCATGGCCAGCACCTCGGCCGCGGATCGGGCGCGGCGGCCGATATCGGCCATCAGGGCGGGGATGTCGTCCACGTCTTTCATGCCATCCTGTTCCTTCTTGATCGGCGAGTGGTCTACCCGGTCGCGTTTCAGAACGCCATATCGTCACGATGTATAAGCGGGCCGCGGCCGGGATAGCCGAGGATTTCGGCCATCTCGCCGGTGCGAAGGCCGCGGATACGGGTGGCGTCGACCGCATCATAGCGGGTGAGCCCCTGGCCCAGACGGTGCCCCGCGGCATCCCGCACCTCGACCGGGTCGCCCCGCCCGAAACTGCCGATAACCTCGCTGACACCCGCCGCAAGCAGGCTGCTGCCCGCGTGCAGTGCCTTGGCCGCACCGGCATCGACCGTCACCTGGCCCTTGGGCTTCATCGCCGCGATCCAGGCCTTGCGCTTCTGCTGGGGATCGCCCTGCGCGAGGAACCAGGTTGCCGGCGCGCCCCGTTCCAACGCGCGGACCGGGTGCAGAACCGACCCCTCGGTGATCACCATGTCGCAGCCCGCGCCCGTGGCCGTCTTGGCCGCCATGATCTTGGTCTTCATTCCGCCCTTGCTGAGCCCCGAGCCGGCATCGCCCGCCATCTCCTCGATCTCGGGGGTGATCGCCTCGACCACGTCGAAGCGGCGGGCTCCCGGATCCTGCAAGGGATTCGCGGAGTAGAAACCGTCCACGTCCGACAAGAGGATCAGCTTATCCGCACCGGCCGTGACGGCGACCTGCGCGGCCATCCGGTCGTTGTCGCCATAGCGGATCTCGTCGGTGGCGACGGTATCGTTCTCGTTCACGATCGGCACGGCCCCGAGGCGCAGCAACTGCTCCAGCGTGGCGCGGGAATTGAGGTACCGCCGGCGGTCGGCACTGTCCTCCAGCGTCACCAGAACCTGTGCCGCCTGCAACCCGTGCCGGGCCAGGGCGCTGTCATAGGCGCGGGCAAGCTGGATCTGGCCGACGGCCGCGGCCGCCTGCGACTGTTCAAGCGTCAGGCTGTTGTCAGGAAGGCCCAGCACCCCGCGGCCAAGCGCGATGGACCCGGATGATACCAGGATCACGTCAGTGCCGCCGGCGCGCAGACGCGCCACATCGTCGGCCAGGGCCTCCAGCCATTGCGTTCGCAATGCGCCTGTCTGGCGGTCCACCAGCAGGGCGGAGCCGATCTTGATGACCAGGCGCTTGGCGTCGGTTATGGCTGCCACGGCTGCGGTTCCCGCTCGGCATCGGCGTGGCGCAGGCGATCGGCGTCGATCTGCGCGCGCAGCGCGCGCAGGACATCCGTCACGCCCTCGTGCGATACGCCCGACATCAGGTACACGGGCGCGCCCGCGGCCGTTTCCAGTTCGGCGCGGGCGGCGGCGCGTTCATCGCCGTCCAGCGCGTCGACCTTGTTGAGCGCGGTCACGCGGGGCTTGTCGGCGAGCGCCCCGCCGTAGGCCGCGAGCTCGGCGTCGATGGTGCGGTAATCCTCTGCGATGCTGGGCGAGGTCGCGTCCACCAGATGCAGCAGGACGGCGCAACGCTCGACATGGCCCAGGAAAAGATCGCCAAGGCCCCGGCCCTCGTGCGCGCCACCGATGAGGCCGGGAATGTCGGCCACGACGAATTCCACATCGTCCACCCCGACCACGCCCAGGTTTGGATGCAGGGTGGTGAAGGGATAATCCGCGATCTTCGGCCGTGCGTTCGAGGTGGCCGCCAGGAAGGTCGACTTGCCCGCGTTCGGCAGCCCCACGAGCCCGGCATCGGCGATGAGTTTCAGCCGCAGCCAGAGCGTGCGCTCGACCCCTGGCTGACCCGGGTTGGCCCGGCGCGGCGCCTGGTTGACGCTGGTCTTGAAATGCAGGTTGCCCCAGCCGCCGTTCCCGCCCTCGGCCAGCAGAACCCGGTCGCCGACCTGCGTGAGATCCGCGATGACAGTCTCCTGATCCTCGTCCAGGATCTCGGTGCCGGCCGGCACGTGCAGGACGATGTCCTTGCCGTCGGCGCCGGTGCGCTGTTTGCCCATCCCGGCCTGTCCGTTCCCGGCGAAGAAGTGCTGCTGATAGCGGAAGTCAATCAGCGTGTTCAGGCCGTCGACCGCCTCGGCCCAGACCGAACCGCCGCCTCCGCCATCCCCGCCGTCGGGTCCGCCGTACTCGACGTACTTTTCCCGGCGGAAGCTGACGCAACCCGCGCCGCCGGCGCCCGAGCGGATGTGCACCTTTGCAAGATCTAGAAACTTCATGATGCGTCCTTACGCAAAGGCGGCCGACGGCTCAATCCGCTTTGCGGCTGTAGGTCCAGGTGGGCACGCGCGCATTGCGCGCCACCGAGAACGTCTCGGCGTCGCCCAGATAACGGAAGCCGCAGTTGGTCAGCACCCGGGCCGAGGCGGCGTTGTCCTGAAAGACACTGGCGAAGAAGGTCCGGCAGTCGTGCGGATTGGCGGCCAGCAGCGCCTGCACCGCCGCCGAGGCGACACCGGTGTTCCAGTAGGCCGGCGCGACCCAGTAGCCGATCTCGGACTGGTCGGCGCTCACGCGCTTGAGGCTGACGACGCCCATCAGTTCCGAGCCCGCCGACTTCGTCCCGTCGATGGCCCAGACATCCTCCTGCCGTTCCTCGTCCATCGCGCGCGCGATGAAGGCCGCGCTTGCCCCCGGCGGCAACGGGTGCGGAATGGAGGTGGTCGCGGTCGCCACGCGCGGGTCGCCCGCGTTCATGTCGATCAGACCCTCGTCCGAACGCCGCAAGGGGCGCAGATCGAACCTCTCGGTCTCGATGACCGGCTGATTGGCGATCGGTTCATGCTTCATGCGCTGCGCTCCTCCCTCGCGCGAACGGGCCCGCCGTGACCCGCAACAGATGGGAAGCGATCCGCCCGGCTTCAATCGGCATCACCACCAGAACCCGGCCTCCTTGCGGAAACGTGACTCCCCGGACATCGAACGAAGAAGGGGACCGACCTGCGGCCGATCCCCCTGATCCTCGAAACCCGCAAGATCGGCTTACTCGGCGGCCTCCGCTTGCGGCATTACCGAAATGAAGGTCCTGCCCTTGAGCCCCTTGTGAAACGTGACGGCGCCTTCGACAGTAGCAAAGATCGTGTGATCCTTGCCCTGACCCACGCCTTCGCCGGGCCAGAACTTGTTGCCACGCTGGCGCGCGATGATGTTGCCCGGAGCGACGGATTCGCCGCCGTACTTCTTGACGCCAAGGCGGCGACCGGCAGAGTCGCGCCCGTTGCGCGAGGAACCGCCTGCTTTCTTGTGTGCCATTTGTCGTTACTCCTTTTCTGCGAGCTTGGCCTTGGCCTGTTCGACCCAGCCTTCGCGTTCGATACGGCCCTTGAAGGACAGCTTCTCGTCGATCTCGGCGATGTCCTCCGCGCTCCAGGCGGCGATCTGGGCAAAGGACGTGATGCCGGCCTCGTTCAGCTTTTTCTCAAGCGCCGGGCCAACGCCGCTCAGCGCCTTGAGGTCGTCGTGACCTTCGGCCTGCCCGGCCTTCTGGGCCGCCTTGGGAAGCGATTTCTCCTCGGCCGCGTGCTCGGCAACGCGTTCTTTCATCTCGGCCTGGTCGGCCCGGTTCTGGGTGAACCGCTCGGTCCCGCGCCCGGCCGTCCGGCCGCCACCGTTCAGTGCGGCCTTCACACCCGTCGAATCGGCGCCCGATTCCAGGACGTCGGTCACGCGCAGCAGCGTCAGCTGCTGGCGGTGGCCCTTGGTGCGCTTGCTGCCGTGCTTGCGCCGGCGCTTGACGAAGTGAATGACCTTGTCGCCCTTCACCTGGTCGACCACCTCGGCCTGGACCGCCGCACCGTCCACGAGCGGGGTGCCGACGACCGTCTTGTCGCCGCCCAGCATCAGAATCTCGTTGAATTGAACCTTCTCGCCGGCATCCGCCGCCAGCTTCTCGACGCGCAGCAGGTCGCCCGACTGGACCTTGTACTGCTTGCCACCGGTCTTGAGAACCGCGAACATCCGTATTTCCTTTTCGCTTCCGCGCTCTGTGGCCCCCGGCTTCCCGGGCGTTACCGGCCTTGCGGCCGCCTCGAACGGCGCGCCCTTCACGGGCGAATTGTCATTGCGCCGGCAAAACGCCGACATCCCGGGCGGACACACGCCTCCCAGAGTGGGCGCTTATGATCAGGATCGCCCCGAAAGTCAAGAGGGTGCCGGCCCCTTTCACAGTTTCCGGCTACGCATGAAACGCGCCACGGCCCGCCCGGTGAGGTACGACAATTCCTCGTACATGCGGTTGAAGGCCGCGAACAACGCGGTATCGAGTTGCTGGCCGGGTCGGGAACGATAAAACGTGATATAGGCCTCCAGTTCCGCCGGTTCCAGAGGCCGGTAAGCCGTCAGGAGGAAAGCACCCAGCCAGTCGCGGGTCTCCGCGCGCAGGGTGTCGTCCTGTGACCAGACCTCGGCCAGCATCTCGTCCCGGGTCATCTCCAGCGCGCCCCCGTCGGCCAGGCCGCGGTAGAACATCAGGTTCGAATTGAGCGCCCCGGTCACGTTGCGCTCGACCAACTCGGCGGCAGCGATCAGCGCCTCGATCCGGGCCACGATGGGCGCCTCCGCGGCGCGTTTGTCATGCCAGTCGGCGCGGGCCGCGGCCTCGGCCTCGGGGTCAAGGAAAGCACGGCGCGCCGCCAGCTCCAGCGAAACCACCTCGCGCCCCAGATCGGAGCGGAAGAAAGACAGCATGGCCCCCGTGTCCGCGTCTGAAAGCGCCCGGGCGAAGCTGGATTCCACCAGCTCCTGCATCCGGTCCCTGTCGTGCAGGCGTGCCACCTCGGCCCGCCAGCGTTTCGCGGAGACATCGGGCAACATGTCGCGGCCCAGATCCTCGCCGTGGCGGATCGCTTCCTCGCGCATGATCGCCACCGTCTCTCCGAACCGCAGCGCCTCCATCAGGGCGCCGACGTCCTCTTCCTGCTGCGCCCCGGCCTGCCCGGCCATGTGAACTGCCAGCAGGAGGAACGCGCCGAGCCTGCGCAGCAACCCCGCCATCACAGGTCCCGGGACGGCGCGAGGTCGGCCATGCGCAGCGCCAGGGCCTCGAACCGCTCCGCCGTGATCTCGTAGTGCACCGCCTGCATCAACTCGTAGACCTCTTGCATGCGCGGATCCTCCAGCGCATGGACGTAGACGCGCATTTCGTCATTCGGGAAATCCCGGTAGGTATAGGCGGCGCCAACCAGCGTGGCGCGCCGCAGCCGCTGGCGGAGCTCGTCCTCGGCGTCGGCCATCATCGCCCGCAGCGCGGCCTCGTCCATCCGCTGGTCCAGAACCCCGGCATGGGAGGCGGCCATGAGGAAGCGCACCCGGATCTCCTGCGCGGCCCGGACGGCCATGCCGCGGCCATCCACGGCCGCAATAAGATCCTTGAGAATCTGGACGCGCGCGGGATCTTCCTCAACGGCCCGGGCGAACAGGGCCGCCCCGACGGTGCGCTTTTCCGCATCGTCGGCCATCATGTGCGCATCATTCTCCGCCGCGACGAGCCGCTCGCCCAGGGGGCTGGCATAGAAGGCGACGGCATGGTCCAGCGCCGGTTGGCGCAACGTTTGCGCCAGGATGTCCAGCGCCGTCTCCCGCATGGCCGCGCTGTCGAACACCTCTGCCACGGCCCGCGACCAGGCTTTGCCGAAATCGCTGGTCGACAGGTCCAGCATCGCCGGCGCGTCCTCGGCAGAAAGCGCGATACTGTCGAGTGCGACGCCGAATCCCGTCACCTCAAGAAAGGCTGCAAGGTCATCGCGGTCCGCCGCACGAGCCCCCGGTGCCACCGCCAGAACCAAGCAGAGCACCACGGCAAACACGGCACAGGCGTGACGGATCGATGCTGCGGGATGAAAGCTTCGCACTTGGCCTCCTCTTTGTGGGCGGGGCGTTCCCACACCCTAGAAAATTTCGCGGAACAAACAATCCAAAACCCCCTTGTCTTGCCCATCAAAGATCATTACACGACCGCTTCAGACCTCTCGGAGGGGTGCCGGAGTGGTCGAACGGGGCGGTCTCGAAAACCGTTGAGCCTTCACGGGCTCCGAGGGTTCGAATCCCTCTCCCTCCGCCATATTGCCTTGCAAATGCGTTGTTCTGATCCGGCTGCGGCCGGATTTTTTCCTCGTCGAGAGGATTAGGCGGTCGGGGTGATACGACATGCTGGCCCTGACGCTACGTCATGACATTGGCCGCCGATACCGATGGGTTCGAACCGCTAGAAAAAGATATCGTCGGACGTGGCCTCCTCTTCACCGTCCTGCGGGCTGCCTGCTTTTGCGACGATCCCGAGCAAGTTATTGTGAATGTCGCGCTCTGCCTTCATTGAGTATATCTTGGATATCTCGCCGAGAAGGCCCGCCTGATGATCGGCGCCGGCCGCGTGCAGTTCCGGCTCTCCTGCAAGAGCGTCCAACTCGTCGGCGATCGTGCGCCACGCCGCGCAGAAATCCTGTCGGTGCGTCACCGTTTCGGCGGCATCGCGCAGTTGGGCGAGAGCCCTGGGGCCGGTTTCTGACATGAAGGCGGCCCGCTCGCTCAGCAGACTGGCGATACCGGCGACGCCTTGGCGAGACGCATCGAGGGCGGATTGCATGGCTTCCGATCCGCCCTCGTCTCCCGACGTGCGGGCGTCAAGGAACCCGCGCAAGATCCCGTCGGATTTCTTCAGTTTGCCCATCACCTCCTCAACCGGAACAGTGGTTTCGTCATTCAGGGCCCGCAGTTCCTTTGCCACCTGCTGAAAGGCGCGGCCATCCTCGTCGAGCGCTTTCGATCGCAGCGTCGCGTTCAGGCTGAGCAGGCGCAGGTTTTGGCGGAGGTCATCGAATTCGCTTACGTGATCGAGCATCTTGCCGATGGCGTCGACCAGTTGATCAACCGCCACCGTCAGCGCGGCATTGCTGCGCTCGTATTCTGCGAACATGCCTGAGATCTGATGCAGACTGCTATCGATCGCGCCAAGGGCAGAGTCCCCGCTGGACAACAGCGTTTTGGAATCGGCCGCAGCGCTATCGAGCATGGTCCGGGTGTCCTGCACAAGGTCTTGCAGCGACGTCGCCAGGGTCTCGATTTCACTGTCGAAATCCTCGATTGTGCCGCGGAGTTGCGCTGCCGTGAGGGAGTGACCGACGGAAACTGTCATGGGGTCGTCGTGCTTGGTCACCCTTTGCAAAATCTCTTCGACATGTTCGACCCGCTGCCGCGTGCTGTCGCCGACCTGCAGGGTCGAGACAGCACGGCTGACACGGGCGTTGATCCTCTGGTTCCGTTCACCATGGGCGGAGACTCGGCCTTTGGCCCAGAGGCGACACTGCTCCATCGCCTCGAGGTTTCGTTTCTGCTCTCTCGAAATTTCAGCGAGCAACTCCGCGTGCCGTGCGCCAAATTGTGCATTCATCTCACTGACCGCGTTCAGACTGTCGCGCATCCGCACGAAAGCAACGTCAAAGGATTTCATGCTGTTTTCGAGCCGACTGCCGAGGCCCGAGAATTGCTCGGAGAATTGCACAAGGTTGTTTTCGGGGGTGCTGGCCGTGGCCGCGACCGAGCGCGAGATCACGAAAAACATGCGCAGCATCCGGACCGCCCTCATCAAGGCGGAGATACGATCAGGAAATTCCTCGGTGAGTTCATTGAACTTCTCCAAGAACGCCTCGGTCGCAATGCGTTCCTGATTCATTTTTTCAATAAATACCGACAAGCGTTGCAGCGAATCCGCAAGGGTCTGGAAATCGGAACCAGCCAGCGCACCCGCCATCTGGTCATAGGCCTCAGAGGTTTCGTTCAAAAGCCGCGTACAGGCGATCAGTTTGTCGCCCATCTGTAGGAAATCGCGCTCGATTGCCTTTCGCGGCTCTGCAAGACGGTCCGCGAGCGCGGAATGAACGCCGGGCGCCACCGGTGTGAGGGATGTCGTAGCTGTCAGGGTCATGATGTCCGCACCTGGCTCCGGTTGGGCTGAAAGTTGGCGATCTCGCCGGCCAGAGCATTCAGGCTCAGGACCCGCTCCGCGCCGCCTCGGGTGATCGCCTCCTTGGGCATGCCGAAGACGGTACAGCTTGCCTCGTCCTGTGCTATTGTGCTCGTGCCGGCTTGGCGCATCTCCAGAAGGCCATTGGCGCCGTCATCTCCCATGCCGGTCATGATTATGCCAAGGGCGTTGGCACCGGCGGCCTGCGCCGTCGAGCGAAACAGGACATCGACCGAAGGCCGGTGCCGGGCAACCGGCGGCCCATCGCGAAGGGCCACACGGTAATGATGGCCGGCGCGCTCAACCAGGAGGTGTCGATTGCCTGGCGCGACCAGAGCCATCCCCGGTGCAAGAGTGTCGCCCGGGGCCGCTTCCTTCACCGTGATTGCGCAGGTTCCGTCCATCCGACGGGCAAAGGCTGCGGTGAAGCCCTCGGGCATATGCTGGACGATTACGATACCGGGGCAGTCTCGCGGCAGCGCCTTGAGAACCGTCGCCAGCGCTTCTGTCCCGCCTGTCGAGGCGCCGATGGCAACCATGGGGTCGGCGTCCAAGGCGATTTTGCGCCGGGTGTTGACCGGCGGCAGAATGACATCCGCGGTCAGCTTTTCCTCCACGCGGAGCTGCGGCAACGCCCTGCGCCGATGGCCGACACGCGCGTGAGCCGCAGCGCGCGCCACGTCGGCAATGCGCATGCGTGCCTCGGCAAGTGCCTCGGCGGTCGCCACCTTGGGCTTGGCGATGGCTTCCACCGCGCCAGCCTCCAATGCCTGCATGAGAGCCTGGGAGCCTTCCTCGGTCAGGGTCGAGCAGATGACAACCGGCATCGGACGCTGCGCCATGATCTTTTTCAGAAAGGTCAGCCCGTCCATCCGCGGCATCTCGATATCCAGAAAGATCACGTCGGGTAGTCTCGCCTGCATCTTTTGCGCAGCGACATAGGGGTCAGAGGCGACGGCCATCACCTCCAGGTCGGGCGCGCTGCCGATGATATCTGACAAAGCGTTGCGCACCGCCGCGGAGTCGTCGACGATCAAAATCTGAATAGGGCCATTGCCGGTTTGGGACCTGCGGATGTCATTCATGCTTGCTCTCCGGTTTCATGTGACGCGGAACACACCCGTTCCGACCTGTTCGAACCCCATGCCGTTGCCGATTGCAGCCTCCGTATGGCCGAGGATCAGATAGCCGGAGGGGCGCAGATGGCCGACCAGACGGCGGACCACGGCCTTCTGTGTCGGGCCATCGAAATAGATCAGCACGTTGCGCAAGAAGATCACGTCGACATCGCGGTCCACGGCGAGCTTTTCAGCAACCAGATTGACCTGCCCGAACCGGACGTGCCGACGCAGCTCGGGGACGACGCGGACTTTCGCCTGAGTTCCAGTCCCACGGCCCTGCATAAAATAGCGGCGTCTCAACGCGGCGGGCAACGAAGCGATCATCGACGCCGGGTAGATTGCCCGGCGCGCATCTTCGACCATTTCCGGGGAAACATCGGTGCCCAGGACAGCAAACTCGAACCTTGGCCCGCGCGCCGCCGCCTCGGCCAGTACCATGGCGATGGTAAAGGCCTCGGGCCCGTTGGAGGCGGCGGCGCTCCAGACCTTCAGCCGCGGCACCGCGCCGCTCGGTCGCGTTTTCAGTAGCGCGGGAACAAGTATCTTATCGAGCAGGTCGAAATGGGCCTGCTCGCGGAAGAAATCGGTCTTGTTCGTTGTGGCGAGATCGATGAGCGTATCCACCTCGGACTCGAGCATGCCGCGTTCGAACAGCAGCTTGATGTACTCCGCGACGGAGCGCAGGCCGAGAGTGGCCGCGCGTTTGCCCAACTTGCCCTCGATATGCCTGCGTTTGGTGGCGGTCAGGTTGATCCCCGTCTGCTCGAATATCAACGCGCTGAGGCGCGCAAAATCGGCGTCGCTCATGCCTCCCGGCTTGAGGTGTTCTCCGCCTGAAGGCGCAAACTCGGGGCGGGCTGTCATGATGGGATGCTGTGTCCATTACTACTTGGGATATGAGCAACGGCGGCGTGTGCCGCCGCCCAGGCGAAAGGATCAGGCGAGATCCAGTATCGCCAATTCGTCGGCACCGAAGACCAGTTCGAAATCGAGCACGGTCACGAACTTGCCATTGCGCCGTCCGATCCCGGCGATGTGTTCAGCGCGCCATGCGGCGGCCGCTTCGGGCGGTGGGTCTAGCGAGTCAGAATCAAGCACGGTGACCTCATGGACACGGTCGACCTTGACGCCGATCTCCGTTTCCTTTCCCCCGACCGCGGCGGTGATCACCATGATGCGCGTGCCACTGTCGTTCTCGCCGGGCATGAAGCCCAGTTTGCAGCGCAGGTCGATCACCGGAACGCTCTGTCCGCGCACGTCGATCATGCCCAGGAGGTGCCGAGGCGCGCCGGGCAATTGGGCGACCGGTTTTGGTTCCAGGATCTCACGGACCCGTTCGACCGGCATTGCGAGCAACTCGCCCGCAATGCCAAGGGTCACGTATTGAGCGCTCTCGGCCATCAGGCCGCTCTCTCGTTGCCGCGCGAGACCCGCTCGAACTCGGCGTCCAAGGAATCCTCGCCGCCGCCCATGTCGAAGGCGAATCCTTCCTCCTGCTTTCCGCGGGGCGCGTGCTTAGCGGGAGCCGAGCTGGGTTGATCACCTGTCGCGGTGCGAATATCATCCCGCTCCTCGCCGGCACCATCGACCTTGAAGAAGCTGATGCTGCTCTGCAGCCGGTCCGCCTGATGCGACAGTTCGGACGCGGCCGAGGACATTTCCTCGGAGGCCGAAGTGTTCTGCTGCGTCACGGTGTCGAGCTGCTGGATGGCCTCGCTGATCTGACTGGCGCCAGCATTCAACTCGTTGTTGGCGGCGGAAATCTCGGCGACCAATTCCGACGTCTTCTGGATGTCGGGTACCAGGCTCTCGAGCTGTTCACCGGCCGATTGCGCGGACCGCAGGGTCTCGCCGGACAGACCGGAGATTTCCGTGGCCGCCTCCTGCGACCGCTCGGCAAGCTTGCGCACTTCGGAGGCCACCACGGCAAAACCGCGCCCGTGCTCGCCGGCCCGGGCGGCCTCGACGGCCGCGTTCAGCGCCAGCAGATCGGTCTGGCGTGCGATTTCCTGCACCACCATGATCTTGTCGGCAATGGTTTCCATCGCCTTGACCGCGTCGCCCACAGCTTCTCCGCTGGTTTCGGCGTCCTTTGCCGCTTGGCGGGCGATGGTTTCGGTCTGCGCGGTATTCTCGGCGTTCTGCTTGATATTGGCCGCCATCTGCTCGACCGAGGCCGAGGTTTCCTCGGTCGAAGACGCCTGTTCCTGTGCCCCTTGGCTAAGCTGATTGGCACTGGAGGACATTTCCTCGCTGCCAGAGGCGACGTTTCGGGCAGCGGAGGCCACCTCGCCCACCACGCCCTTCAGGCGCTCGGTCATCTCCTCAACGGCCGCCAGCACGCTTGTCGTGTCGCCCCTTCGGGTAGCGACATTGATGTGGAGGTTTCCGCTGGCGATTTGGCGCAACACGTCCTGGGCATAGGCGGGCTCGCCGCCGATCTGGCGCATGATGCCGCGGACGATCCATACCGCGATCACGGTCGCGAGGAGAGTGATCAGGGCCAGCGCGCCGAACAGGGTATAGCGGGTCGCTACATACTCGGCGGCGACGGCTTCCTGCGCCGCGCTCGCCGCTGCGCGCAGGCGGGTCGCCTTCCCGTCAAGGATGGCCTCGGCCTCCCTGCGGTAGGTCTCACCTTCTTTCGCCATTTCGGCGGCCAGATGGTCGCCGTTCTCAAGCGATTTCGCCTGCGCCTCGAGGACCAGCGGCCTCCAGGCGTCGACGCGTGAACGGATCTCGGTGAGGGCGGTGCGGTCCTCGCCGAACAACTGCCTTTCGGCCCTGTTCATCCGGGAATCGAGATCCTCGAAGTGCGCCTTGGTCACTTCGGCATGTCTTTGCTGGGCTTCTGGATTCTCGGCGGATGCGAGCACGTTCAAGACACTGGCACGGATCTGCAGCAGCACCGGAAAGAGGTCTGCGACGGCCGCGTAACGGGCCGACGCTCTCTGATCGCCACTTGCGTCCATCTTGGCCCGCAGACGCTGCTGCAGTCCCTTCTGGGCTGCAAGCAGGTCCTCATACGTCGCGCGTGCCTCGTTCTGCAGCAGCCGGCGAGCCTGCCGGTTCGATTGCAGCCTCGCATATTCCACGACCGTGCTGGCGTGTTCGAGGAATTCCGCCCAGGGTTGCCGGAACTCATCGACCGTCGCACGGCCATCGGCCCCCGACAATTCATAGATTTCGTCGAGCAGCTCATCGATGCGCGCGGCATTTTCGTCGATGGCAGAGGCGTAACCGTCGATTTCTTCCGTGCTGCTCGCCAGAATGATGTTCCCACTGTCTCTCGAGATCCGCACGGCCAGGGCGTCGAGTTCGGACGAGAGGCGGACGCGCTTCATCGAATTGTCGATCAACTCGTCATAGGTGCTGCGAATTTTTCCCATTTCGCTGATGCCGAAGATCATGCCCCCGGCCGCGAGCAGGACGACGACGGCGAAGGCCGCGCCCAACTTGAACTTCAATGTCGATTTCATGTTCAGGTCCTTCCTTCGGCTTCCGGTGACGCCAGGGCTCCTGCGTCATTCTTGAAGATATTTCCCATTTCTGGGAGGATGATGAACTTCCCGTCATGCTTGGCGATGCCGCGCACGAATTCGGGGCGCCAGCGCATGCCGACCTTGGGGGCCGCTTCCATCGCCGAAAGCGCAATGTCGGCGACCGTATGCACGCGGTCTGCTAGCATTCCGACGATTTCCGGTTCGTCTTCGAGCATGATCTCGAAGACCACGATACGCGTTTCTGCAGCCGGTGGCCGGCGCTCCATGCCGAACTTCACGCGCAGATCCGCCAGCGGAACGACCCGCCCGCGCACATTGATCAGCCCGCCGACGAAAGCCGGGGCGTTGGGCACCTCGGTAACCGGCACCATGTCGAGGATTTCGCGCACGCTGGTCGCTTCTATGGCGAATATCTCGCCGCCCAGGTCCAACGTCAGGGCCCGCATGGCTTCGCCGTCCGGTGCTGCGTCGATGTCTTTGGCGTGCTCTGTCATGCCGCCTGCCCTTTCTGTTCGTCGCGCAGCCTGGCTTCGAAACGCTCTCCGCTACGCACCAGGTGGGCCACGTCGAGGATCAGCGCGACGGTGCCATCCCCCATGATCGTTGCGCCGGCGAAGGTCTCGACATCCGCGTGCAGCCGCGAGAGTGACTTGATGACGGTCTGGGTGTTGCCGAGGATCTGATCGACCACGAGGCCCACGCGCTGTTCGCCGGTCGACACGATCACCACCTTCTGGTGCAGGCCCTCCGGATCCTGCGTGCGGAAAAGTTCGCGCAGACGCAGGAAGGGCACGAGCTTGTCTCTGATCGACAGGAAGTTGCGGCTGTGGGAGCCTTCGGCGACCTCGGCTGGCAGTTCGACGCATTCCTCAACAGCCGAGAGCGGGATGGCATAGCGGTTGGACCCGACGCGCACCAGCATCCCGTCGATGATCGCCAGGGTCAGTGGCAAGCGCAGGGTGACCGTGGAGCCCTGACCGCGCTGCGACGCGACATCGATGCGGCCGCGCAGGGCATCCATGGTGCGGCCGACCACATCCATGCCGACGCCGCGCCCCGAGATCGCGCTGACCTGCTGCGCGGTGGAAAACCCGGGGTGGAAGATCAGCCGGTGCAGCTCGCCCTCCGGCAAGGTCGCGTCGGGGGAGATCAGGCCGGACTCCACGGCCTTCTGGCGGATCCGGTCGCTGTCGAGCCCGGCGCCGTCATCGCTGACGGTGATCGCCACCTCGGCGCCTTCATGGGCCGCCGACAGGCGCACGGTGCCTTGCCGCGGCTTGCCGGCAGCGGCCCGGGCATCGGGGCCTTCCAGCCCGTGATCGATGGCGTTTCGGATCACGTGAACCATCGGATCGGCCAGCTGTTCGATCACTGTCTTGTCCAGCTCGGTCTGTTCGCCTGACGTGACGAACTCCACATCCTTGCCAAGTTCCGCCGAGAGATCGTGGACCAGGCGGCGGAAGCGGCTGAACAGCGTGCCGATCGGCACCATCCGGATGCCCATCGTGGTGTCGCGCAGACCTGCGGAAAGGCGCTCGATCTCTTCGGTCACGGCCATGAGGTTCGGGTTGCTGCTTTCGTCCGCGATCTGGGACAGGCGCGCCTGGGCGATGACCAGTTCGCCGACCCTGTCCAGAAGCTCGTCCAGCCGTTCGGCCGCGACGCGCAGCGAGGAGTTTTCGCGTGCCGGAGCGCTTTGCTTGTCGGATCGCTTCGCCGGGGGCTCGGTCGCTTCCGAAGGCTCGGCGCGCTCGGGAATCTGCGATTCCGCGTCGGCGGCGGGCATCGGATCGATGTCCAACTGCATCCCGTCCCGGACGAACAGGAAAACCTCCTCGATGGCGCCCCGGGCGCAATCGGAGCGGAGCGTTACCTCCCAGGAAAGATAGCAGATCTCGGGATCGAGTTGTTCAAGACCGGGCAGCTTCTCTGCACTGGCGTGCACAGTGCAGTCCCCCAATGCCCGTAATTCATCCAGAAGCAGCACCGGATTGGCACCAAGAGACAACGCGTCTTCAGGCAGGCGGAAGCGGATGCGCCAACCGTTCGACGGATCGCCATTGTCGGCGGCTCCGGCAGGCGTGTCGGCGTCTGCGGCTTGAGGTTGGGCTCCGGCTTGTCCGCCGGTTCCAACGGTCGCGCGTAACCGGTCGAGGATCGCCGCCCCGGCCTCGGCATGGGTATTCGGTTCGGCAATCAGACGACAGATATGATCCTTGGCGTCCAGCGCCACGCGGACCAGTTCGGCCGATGGTGCGGCATCCCCCTTGCGTACCCGATCGAACGCGGTTTCGAATTCGTGGACGAAATTGGCGACCTCGGTGAAGCCGAACATCGCGCCCGACCCCTTGACCGTGTGCAGGGCGCGGAAGGCGCTGTCGACCAATGCCATATCATCAAGCCTATCACCCAGATCGAGAAGCACTTGTTCGAGTTGCTCAAGCACATCCTGGGCTTCCAGCCGGAACGTTTCTGCAGGATCGGTTTGTGTCATGCGCCGGCCACCTTCTTGATCGCTGCGAGGAGTTGATCTTGGTCGAACGGTTTCACGATCCAGCCGATCGCGCCGGCCGATTTCGCCTCGCGTTTCGACGCTTCGTCGGATTCGGTGGACAGGAAGATGATCGGAACGCCGCGGCTTGAGGGGTGCGCCCTGAATTTCTTGATGAAATCCAGTCCGTTCATGTTGGGCATGTTGAGGTCGGTAATGATCGCATTGTAGTTGCCGGCAGTTGCCTTGGCATAGCCATCCGCGCCGTCGCAGGCCTCCTCGACGGTGAAACCGGCAGAGCCGAGCGTCATCGAGATCATTTGTCGGACCGAATGGGAATCGTCGATAGCCAGGACTTTCTTGCTCATCTGTGATCCTCGAGTTCGTGCATGAATGGCGGGTTTTGCGCGTTTATCGGAGCCGCCTGTACCGGAAACGCCTTCATAGGTCGCAGGTCGCCTCGTCCGTCGGTGCCGGCGGCGGTGCCCCTGAAAAGAGGGCGGGCAAGCGCCATCGGATGCCTACGGTTCGCGAAAAAAATCCAGCCATGATCCTAGCCCGCCTTCGGCGCTTGCAGCGCCTGCAGCCAAGACGCATCAACCGTGCCCGCCGCATGCTCATCGACGTCGCCGGATAGTTCTGCCAGCATGCGGGTGAAGACGCCTTGGTCTTTCCACCGTTTCCAGCGGGTGTAGAGTGTCTTGTACGGGCCGTATTCCCTTGGCGCGTCCTGCCATCTCAGATCATTGTGTTTGACGTGGATTATCCCGCTCAAAACACGCCGGTCGTCGGCCCGCGGTTTGCCGGTCTTCGCCGGAAAGAACCGGCGAAGCCAAGCCATCTGGTCGTCACTCAGCCAGAAAAGAGCATCCGCGTCGTCGTGTTCGGGCGCGATCACAGGTTCCGCGTCGCGGTTCTCGGCATCTTGGCACTCGGTGGCGTGAGGCCCTGTGTACAGCTCGTCCAAGGTCAGACCGAGCGCGGTCATGACGTCCGGGAGCGGACTTTGCTCGACCCCGGAAATCTCAAGCGCGCAGCCGCGGCACTCTGCGCTGCGCTTCGCCGCGATCAGGAGTTGCACGACACTGGTATCCAACCCTGTCGAGTCGCACAAATCGACTCGCACAGGGCCGCCATCCGACATCATTTGCATGAGTCGGTCGCGGATACTCTCTGCCTCCCGAATGCCCAGATCTCCGGCTAGAACAGCGGCATCAGAACGCTTTTCCGGTGGAATTTCTGCAGGGGGCGACGGCGATAATGACTCAGACATCTTTCGGGCCTCGGCACTGTGAGTGTTGACCCAAAAATCCATGTAATCATTTGGGAAACACTTAATACGGCACGGGAAAACATATACAATTGACATCTTCCTGACCTAGGCGGGGTGTCATCCGGGAGCCCCCGAGATGTGGTGAAACTCGGGGTCCTGATGACGTTGCTTCCCCGAGCCGGACGAGCGGGTATGACCGCCTGTCCCCCTCGCATCAGGCCGCTGTCTGCCGCGCGCTGGCGCAGACATGGGAATTAGACGAGGCCGACCAGGCCCAACGCCGCATCCGAAACCTGTCGCGGCGCCAAGAATAGGCCGCGTCGCGATACCGGTCGAGACGGCGTCGATCGCGTTCGGCCAGTTCATGTCTCCCAGAGTGCTGAGCAGCCCGGGCGACGGGCCCACACAACATGAGCATGCCGAAATCCGTTATGGGAAGAGGAATCGCGCCGGCACGGTTGCGCGGCACGCCTGACAGCGCCGCTTTGCCGGAACGGCTTGGGCGCGTGGCAACGGGGCCGCCGGCTCGGGCGCGGTATCGGCCCGGTAGGGCGCCGGGGCGGCAATCGCGGCCGACAATGCGGTTTGTCGGACCGAAGACTGGCGAACAGCAGGCACGCGGCCGCACCCGGCCGGGCGGTAAAGCGTCGGGTTGAGCGCACACTCCCGCGTTTGGCCGCATCGCGGGGCGCGCTCAGAACATTTCAACGTCACCCGCCGGCATCTTGCAGGAGATCGCGCGCGGCATCGCGGCCGGGTCGGTCTGAATCTCGTCGAGCACCATCTGCTGTGCCTTGCCGGTGGTGGGAAAGAACCTGACCTTGCGCGCCTGGGTGCCGCCAAGATTGCTGACGACGCAACGAATAGCCTCCCTCTTCAGAAACAACTGAACGAAATTGGCATTCGCCTCGCCGATATTGGGCAGGCCGCTGAGCATCCGCGCACCGCCGAACACCTTCGCCTCCAGGCGGTCGCGGACCGCGCCGCGTTTGAGCAGCGAATTGATCAGAAGTTCCATCGCGTGGGTGCCGTATTTGATATTGACGTTGTCGGGATTGCCGTTTGGCAGCAGGAAATGGTTCATGCCCCCGACACCGCGCACGGGATCGCAAAGGCAGGCGGCCACGCAGGAACCGAGGATGGTGGTGAGGATTTCGTCCGGCGTGTCGGAGGTTCGGAAATCCCCTTGAATAACGTGAACCGTTCGAACCCCGGGGCTGGCGGCAACGTTTTTCATGACAGCATTCTCTTGCGGTCAGGACTGGTGGCGCAGTGGAAGGCCTCGATGATCGCCGTCCCGATTTGTGGAAGCAGGAGTTCAAGATCGACGGTGCCGCTTTCCAGCGCGACGCGGGGCATGCCGTAGACGGTGCTCGTCGCGGCGTCCTGCGCGATGGTGAAGCCGCCGCCCGTGCGCATCTCGAGCAGACCCGCCGCTTCGTCGCTGCCCATGCCGGTCAGCAGGACGCCGATCACGGCCGGGGCATGCGGCGCGACACTGCGAAACAGCACATCGACCGATGGGCGGTGGCCCGCCACCGTCGGGCCCTTGGTCGGCCTGCAGTCGGGCCGGCGGGCGCGGCTGAGCGTGAGATGCGTTGCGTTGCCCGGGGCGATGTAGATCATCCCCGGCTGCAGCGCGTCTCCGTGCCTGGCCTCCCGTACCGTGGCTGCGCAACCGGCATCCAGGCGCGCGGCGATGCTGGGGATGACGTCGCCGCGGATAAGCTGAACGATCACCGTGGGTGGGCAGGTTTCCGGGTAGGCGGCGAACACGGATTGCAGCGCCTCAACCCCGCCCGTCGACGCGCCGATCGCCACCACCGGCAGCGCCTCGGCTGCTCCGGGAGCGGGCGCGAAGCGCTGTGCCGCCTGTGCGAGCGCTTGCGCCAGTACCGCCGGCGTAAGATCCGGGCCCAACGGCAAAAATTCGGGCCCCGCGCCGGATCGGCGCGCACGCATGTTCGCCGGTCGGTTCTCCCCGTAGACTACCGCGTGCCGCCCAAGCGCCTTGAGCAGGGCACCGAACATGCCGAATTCCGGCCGTTCGACCATCTCGGCGGAGATCGCGACGGCATCAGGGCCCAACACCTCGGCCGAGTTGTAGGCTTCCATCAGCGTCGTGGCCACGGCGATGAGGTCGAATGCCGTGTCGGCGCCGAAGTGCTCGGCCAGACGCGCGCCGCATATCGGGCGCCCGTCAGCGAGCAGAACCCTGAGTTTCGGCCTGTATCGTTTCGCCATGTAACGCACCCCTTTTGGATGGAAGCGCCGATCGAGTCGTCGGTGCGGAAAAGCGCCCGGATGCCGATCGGCGCCGGCGGCGTCAGAAGTCCTGCCAGATGCCGCTCCCAGCCCCAGCCGCGGCCGGGGCGACCGGTCCGGACGCGCCGAGTGTGGGCCCAGCAGCCGGCACGGTAACGCCCTTCCTGCCCGACCGCGGCGTTCTGTCGGAAGGCTTCATTTCGACGACCTCGCCCGCAAGCCGGACCTTGGCGCCTCCCTGGCAGGTCTCAGTCTTGCGTTGCCGCTTGTCGTCCCCCTGCAGCGGCATAAGCGCGGCGCTGCGCCCCCCCTGCTGGTCCGTGCGAAACCGTTCCACATAGTCAAGAAGCCGGCGCGCCTCGGTGTCGAGCGCAGCACTCGCAGCGGTGGATTGCTCCACCTGTGCGACGTTCTGCTGCGTCACCTTGTCGAGTTGGTTGATACCGTCGTTGATCTCGCCGAGACCGGTGGCCTGCTCCCTGGAGGCTCGGGCGATTTCCGAGACCAGGTCGGCCACCCGCTGTACGCGATCGATGATCGTTTCCAGAGCGTTGCCGGTGCGACCGACGAGATCGACGCCATGAGCCACCTTTTCCGAGCTTGCCGAGATAAGCTGCTTGATCTCACGCGCGGAGTCCGAAGCGCGCTGGGCGAGTGTGCGCACCTCGGAGGCTACGACCGCGAACCCCTTGCCTGCCTCGCCGGCGCGGGCGGCTTCGACCCCGGCATTGAGCGCGAGCAGGTTCGTCTGGAAGGCGATGTCGTCTATGACGCCGATGATCCGCGTGATCTGATCCGAGGAGTCGGCGATCTCGTTCATGGCCGCGACCGCCTCGTCCACCACCGCGCCTGTCCGCTCCGCCTCTTCTCGGTTCTCCTGGACGGTCCGCTCGGCTGTGCCGGCATTCTCGGCGGTGGCGCGCACATTCCGGGTCAGTTGGTCTAGCGAAGCGGCGAGTTCCTGCAGCGTGGCCCCCTGGCTCTCTGTCCGGCCCGAGAGATCCTCGGCGGACTGGCGGATCTCGCCCGACCCGTTCTGGACACTCGCGGCGCTTTGGCGCAACCCCGCAATCACCTCCTCGACGCGTCCGACGGCCTGGTTGAAGCCGTCGCGGATCGCCGCGTACTCTTCCGGCACCTTGCTGGCCTCGATATCGGGCAGCCGTGTCGTCAGGTCGCCGCCAGCGAGATCGGCGAGCGCCTGGCGCACCGACTCGACCATCCGGGCATATCGGGCGCGGCGTTCGGCGGCCGCGGCCTTTTCCGCTTCGTCGTCTCTGCGGCGCTCCGCCTCGTCACGGTCCGCTTGGACCAGCCGGTCGCGCAAGCCTGCCAGTTCACGCGCGACATGTCCGACCTCGTCGCCACGGTCGGTGTCGGGGATGGTAAAGACGCCATCCCGCGCGGCGATCCGGGTTACAGACTCACGCAGGCGTTCGACAGGCCGGCTGAGTGCGCCGGCCATCCACAGGGCGAAGGTCAGCCCCGCGCAAATGCAGAGTGCCATGGCGACGAAGATGGCGACCTCGAGTCGGTTCATCTGTCCAAGCGCGGCCACACCGTCCGCGTTCAGGGGCCCGAGACCCTCTTCGTGAAGCGTCAACAACCGTTCCGCGGCCCGCGCCCCAAGTGGCGCGACGGTCTGCTCGACAAGGCGCGCGCGCGCCACAGGGTCGGCGGCAACGGCGCGGTCGAAGCCTTCGCGGTAATCGCGCGCGATCTGCTGCACGTCCTCCAGGGCGCGGCGGACGTCGGCATCGCGCAGACGGGGGTCATCGGCCCCCATCCCGAGAACGTCGGCGAGCGCGCCCCGCACGCGTCCTTCGGCCGGGGCCGTCGGGTTGTCCATATATGCGAGCTGGGCGATCCGCAGCTCCAGGAGATCCTCCGAAAGCCGGCCGATCAGCATTTCCTGCTCCGCCCCCTCCTTGTAATGGCTGAACAGCGCGCCCGCGTGGCGAAGCGACAATACCCCGGCTAAGCTGCCGAGCGCCAGCAGGACGAGAAGCGCCCCGCCGAGAACATGGATCTTGGTCGAGATTTTCAGGTTGTCGAGCATGGCCCCAGCTCCGTTGCGACGCATTCGACGGGAAGCCTGCGCGGGACGGGTTAAAACTCCCTCTACGCAAACCGTTTTTCCGAAAGACGCGGTCGGGGGAAATTTCTCGGCCATTAGGCAATCCTTTACAGCGAATCGCCTAACGCTTTGCAGGTCGGGCCCCGCTTCGGTCCGGCGGCGGCCCGGCACGCCGCCAGAGTGGTCACGCAACGCAAGGAAAAAGACCCATGGAAGCCAGGAAATTCGATACCGAAGATTCGCTGTCCCAGCGCCTCGCCTTCATGGGGCTCGATGATGCCGCGCGCGCCAGGCTGCGCACCATCGCCCCCGATGTGCGCGAGGCTCTGGGCGGGGCGCTCGACAGTTTCTACAGCCGGATCCGCAAGACACCTGCGACGCGCGCCTTCTTCGAAGACGAACAGCACATGATGTCAGCCAAGTCTCGCCAGCAGGGCCATTGGGAGCGCATCACCGAGGCCGAATTCGGGGCGGATTACACCGAAGCCGTCACCGCGATCAGCAAAGTTCACGCCGAAATCGGCCTTGAGCCACGCTGGTTTATCGGTGGCTATGCGGTGGTTATCGAGCATCTGATTGCGGGGATCGTGCAAAAGCGCATGAGCGGCGGCGGTCCCTTCAGTAGGCGCGGGCGAGAGCCGGATGAGCTCGCCGCGGAGATTGGCGCGCTGGTCAAGGCCGCGATGCTGGACATGGACCTCTCGATCTCCATCTATATCGACAAGCTGGCCGAGCACCGCGCGGAGGCCGAGGCTGCGCAGGAGGAGGCGCTGGGCACCATCGCTGACTGCCTCGAGGAACTGGCCGCCGGCAATCTCCAGGTCAGCGTCGACTCGTCAATTTCCTCGAAATCCGCGCGGCTCGTCGATAGTTTCAACCGCGCAACCGAGAGCCTGCGCGAAATCATCCTGTCGGTGCGCCAGGCGTCTTACAACATCAACAGCGGCGCCGGCGAGATCGCCGAGGCCGCGGACGACCTGTCAAAGCGCACCGAACAACAGGCCGCGAGCCTTGAAGAGACCGCCGCCTCCGTCGATGAACTCACGCGCAACGTCCACGAGACCGCGGAGCGGATGACAAAGACGAACCAGACCGTCTCGAAGGCCCGCGAGGATGCCGAGCAGGGCGGTGTCGTCGTGGAGCAGACCAAGCAGGCGATGGAGCAGATCGCCAACTCGTCCGATGAGATGAGCCAGATCATCGGCATCATCGACGAGATTGCCTTCCAGACCAACCTTCTCGCGCTGAACGCCGGGGTCGAGGCCGCCCGCGCGGGCGAGGCGGGCAAGGGGTTCGCGGTCGTGGCATCCGAGGTGCGCACGCTCGCGCAGCGTTCAGGCGAGGCGGCGAAGAACATCAAGACCCTTATTGGGACGAGTTCCGACTATGTGAGCAACGGCGTGAGCCTGGTGGACAATACCGCCGATGCGCTGAACCGCCTTGTAGAGGCCTTCGGAGAAGTCTCGAGCATGGTAGACGACATGACAAGCGTCGCGCAGAGCCAAGCCACAAGCCTCTCCGAGGTCAACACCGCCGTGAACCATCTCGACCAGATGACCCAGCAGAACGCCGCGATGGTCGAGGAGTCCACGGCCGCGAGTGCCTCGCTCGCAACCGAGGCCAAGACGATGTCCGCGCACGTGGAGAAGTTCAATGTATGATGCCGGAGTGCCCGGACGCGGCTGGGTGACACCGCCTGGAATGCCGGCCAGGCCGGGCCGCAGTGGCGCGGGATGTACGGGGCGGCGTAGTGCGGACTTCATCACATCGCCACGATCCGACGACCGGGGAGGTACGCGATGACATGCATCCTCGAGTTGCCGCGACGCCTCGACTGCCAGGCGACCGGCATCCTTCATGAAACCTTGCTCGCCCGCCGCGGCGAGCCGGTGACTGTAGACGCCGGCGCGGTGACGTTTCTCGGTGCGATTGCGCTCCAGCTCATGGTCTCTGCGCAAGCACAATGGCGGAGTGACGGCATCGCCTTCCGCATCACACCGCAATCAAGGGGGTTCACCGACGGCGTCGCGGCACTGGGCCTGCCGCCCGAGTTCTTCAGCGAGGAGCCCTTCCTATGACTCTCACGGTTCTGGCGGTCGACGATTCCCGCACCATGCGCAATCTGCTCGGAGCGGCGCTCAGCGAGGCTGGTTTCGACGTACATCTCGCCGAGGACGGCGCGGATGGCCTGCAGCGCCTTTCCGAGGTGACACCGGATGTCGTCATTACCGATATCAACATGCCCAGGCTGGATGGATTCGGCTTCATTGAATCGGTACGGCGCGACTATTCCAATCCCGCCCTGCCGATCCTGGTTCTCACCACCGAAAGCAGCCACGAGCTCAAGGAGCGCGCGCGCAGCTCTGGTGCCACGGGCTGGATCGTCAAGCCCTTCCACGAGGACAAACTGATCGCCGCCATCGAGCGGGTCACCGCAGCGTGAGGCACCATGACACAGAACAGCAACGACATTCGCGACATGTTTTTTCAGGAATGCGAGGATCTTCTGGAGACCCTGAGCGAGGGGCTGCGCCAGCTTGACCAGCAGAGCGAGGATGTCGACACTCTCCATGCAGTCTTCCGTGCCGTTCATTCGATAAAGGGGGGCGCAGGCGCCTTCGGCATCGATTCCCTTGTCAGCTTCGCGCACCGCTTCGAAACCCTGCTCGACGAGGTGCGCACGGGCCGCCTCGCCTGCGATACGGACGTCATGCGCCTTTTCCACCGCGCGGGCGACCACCTGTCCGATCTCGTTGCCGCCGCCCGTGCCGGCCACCACCCACAGGGCGCCTCCGATGACTACGCGATGGGCCTGCAGGCCGATCTGGAAGCGCTCATTGCCGCGACTGGTGATGACGAGGGGACCGAGGACGCGGAGACCGAAGCGGCGGTCGGCTTCGAACCCGTGGCCCTCGACCTCTCGCCCGCCGTCCCCGGTGGGCGTGGCACCACCCGATACAGGATCCGCTTTGCCCCCGATGCTGGCCTCTACAGTTCCGGCAACGATCCGGCGCTCCTGTTCCGGAGCCTGGGGCGCCTTGGCACGCTGAGCACGACGGCGGATATCGACGCCGTACCGGCGCTAGAGGGGCTGGACTGGCAGGAGTCGCTGATCCGCTGGACGCTCACGCTCGAGACCGAGGCAGACGAGAGCACGGTGCGCGAAGTCTTCGACTTCGCCGAAGGCAATTGCACGCTCGAGATCGAGCGCGAGGAAGCGGCCAAGGAGGCCGAGGCGCCCGAGGCGGCGGTCCCAAGCCTCGACTCTGTGCTGGATCACCGGGCTGCCCGATCCGAAGAGGGAGCGCCCGAAGCCGACGACGGCGAAGGCGGCGCAGCCGTGCGTCTTGATGGTATCGGCGGCGCAACCGGGGCGGAGGCGGCATCGGCGGGCGGCCCGAAGGCCTCGGCGACGGCCGGAAGTGCCTCCGCCACGATCCGAGTCAATCTCGACCGGGTGGATCGGCTCGTCAATCTCGTCGGGGAACTCGTGATCAAGGAGGCGATGCTGTCGCAATCGATCTCCGATGCGGGCCTTCCCGCCGAGAGCGACGTCTCCTCAGGGCACGAAGGCCTCAAGCAACTCGTGGGGGAGCTCCAAGAGGGCATCATGGCGATCCGCGCCCAGCCGGTCAAATCCCTGTTCCAGCGGATGTTTCGCATCGTGCGCGAGACCGCCGACACGACCGGCAAGCAGGTGCGCCTGGTCACGAGGGGGGCGCACGCCGAGGTCGACAAGACCGTCATCGAGCGCCTGGCCGACCCGCTGACCCACATGATCCGCAACGCCATAGACCACGGGCTCGAAAGTCCCGAGGCGCGCGACGCGGCCGGCAAGCCGGCCGAGGGCACGCTCATCCTTTCGGCCTACCATCGCTCGGGCCGAGTCATGATCGATATCTCCGATGACGGCAAGGGGATCGACCGGGCCCGCGTACGCGCCGTCGCCGAGCGCAAGGGGCTGGTCGCACCGGACTCCGATCTTTCGTCTGCCGAGATCGACAATCTGCTATTCGCGCCCGGCTTCTCCTCGAAGGAAGAAGTTTCCAACCTTTCCGGCCGCGGCATCGGCCTGGACGTGGTCAAGAATGAGATCCAAGCGCTTGGCGGCCGGGTCTCAATCACCTCCCAGGAGGGCGAGGGTACCACCTTCTCCATGAGCCTGCCACTAACGCTCGCTGTCCTCGAAGGCATGGTGACGGAGGTCGCGGGGCAAACGATGGTCATTCCCATCACCGCAGTGCAGGAAACACTGCAGCCGGGCACGGCTTGCCTCCACGCAGTGGGCCGGGCCGGGCGCTTCGTGGAAAGCCGCGGCGAGTTCATTCCGATCATCGATCTTGGCCTTGCCTTCGGCTATCGTCCCGCGCTGGCGGATTTGGACGACCACGTGCTGCTGATCGTCGAGACCGAGGCCTACAAGCGGCGCGCACTGATCGTCGACCACATCCATGAACAGCGCCAGGTCGTGATCAAGAGCCTCGAGGAGAATTACGGCCGGGTTGCCGGTGTGGCGGCGGCCACGATCATGGGCGACGGGCGGATCGCGCTGATCATAGATCCCGAAGAGGTCGCCGGCACCGGCGCGGGGAGGCGGAGCCCCGACGCCGAGATTTCACTCACAGCTGCGGAGTAGACCCATGAGCGAAAAAACCTCCCCGACCGAAGGCGCGAACCAGAAAGTCGTCGCCTTCCGCGTTTCCGAACAGGATTTCTGCGTGGACATCATGTCGGTACGCGAAATTCGCGGGTGGACGCAGGCGACGGCCCTTCCGCACGCACCCGGTTACGTGATGGGCGTGATCAATCTGCGCGGCGCGGTGGTCCCGGTGCTCGACCTCGCCGCCCGGCTCGGCCTCGGCGCCCTCGACCCGGGGCCGCGCCACGTCATCGTCATCGCGATGATCGACGGGCAAACGGTCGGGCTCCTTGCAGATGTCGTGTCTGACATCCTGAACATCTCCGCCGATCGGCTCCAGCCCGTGCCCGACGTCGCGTCGGAGACGGCAAAGGCCTTCATCACCGGTATCATCGCCACTGAGGAGCGCATGATCCGCAAGATCGACCTGGGGCGCGTTGTGCCGTCGCTCCAGGGGGTGGCGGCATGATATCTTCCTCGGCGCCAAGCCGCGTGACCGAATCGGAAAGGCCCGCGCTTTCCGAGGCGGATTTCGCAGCGCTCTCGAGGATCGTGCACCAGGAGTCCGGGATCAATCTCACGGCCTCCAAGAAGGGTCTCGTGGTCTCGCGGCTGGGCAAGCGGCTGCGGGCGCTGGGTCTTTCGGATTTCGGCGCCTATTGCCGTTATCTCAGGGGGGATGGCGGCGCCGAGGAGCGTGGGCGCATGATCTCGGCGCTGACCACCAATGTCACCCGTTTCTTTCGCGAGGACCACCACTTCACAGCCCTGCGCGAAACCGTCCTGCCGCCGCTTCTGGAAGGTGCAGCGCACGGCCGACGGGTGCGACTCTGGTCGGCCGGCTGCTCCACGGGCGAGGAACCTTACAGTCTTGCCATTACCTTGCTCGAGTTGATGCCCGAGGCCACCCGTCACGACATCCGCATACTGGCCACCGACATTGATCCGCAGGTCATAACAACCGCCAAGGCGGGCGTATACCCGCCCGAGGCCACCGCTGCACTCACTAACGACCAGCGCCGCCGTCACTTTTGCGAGGGTGGCGCCGACGCACCGGCCGGGAGCCTCCAGGTGGCTGCCGGGCCGCGTTCGCTCGTGAGTTTCGGTATCGTCAATCTTGTCGGACCGTGGCCCTTCCGCGGCCCCTTCGACGTCATCCTGTGCCGCAACGTGGTCATCTATTTCGACTCCGCCACGCAGCAGCAGCTCTGGCAACGCTACGCGGAGGTACTCACTCCGGGCGGACACCTCTTCATCGGGCATTCGGAACGCCTCGCGCGGTCGGTCGGGCCCCTCTTCGTCAATGAGGGAATCACCCACTACCGCAAAAGCGGCGAGAGCGCTGCAGTCTAGCGTAAGGAGATCAAAACATGAGTCTTAAGGACCAACTTCAGGTCATGGTCGTAGACGACACGTCGACCAGCCGCGCTCTTATCGTTCAGGCGCTGGAATGGATGGGAATCCGCAACATCGTCGTCGAGAATGACGGGGACAAAGCCTTCCGGGCGCTTTCTGCGCGCCCGGTCCACCTGGTGATCTCGGATTATAACATGCCGGGTGCGGATGGCCTTGCGCTGCTTGAGGGGCTCCGGCGCAACAGACTGACGCAAAAGATCGGTTTCATACTGGTCACCGGCAAGGCCGACGAACAGGTGCTGAAGCGTGGCCAGAGCCTGGGCATGAACAATTATATCACCAAGCCGTTCGAGCCGCAGGCGATGCAAGCCTGCATCGAGCGGGTCGTGGGGCGGCTATGACGCGGGCGGTGCCGGAGAGCGGTGCGCCGGACAGGGCGGAGACCGCGAGGGCGGAGCCGGGGCCGGACCTTGCGGCCGAGACAATCGCGCTGGGAACCCTCCTCACGCGTCTCGGCGACGAGATCGGGCAACTCGGCGGAACCGCGGCCGAACTGGACGAGCTGCTAGGTGAAAACGGTGCCGCGGTGAGTGGGCTGGGCGACGAGGCCGGCCGGACGCTGCAGCGTCTCGACCTGCTGCGCCAGTCGCTCGGTTGCCTTGCGCAGTTCCTCGATGCCCTGGCCGCCGAGATAGCGCCGGATATCGAGGTTCGCGCGGGCGCGGCGGCGCGAGCGCTCACCCTGGGCGACCTCGCCGCGGCGCTGACCGGGGGACAGGCCGGCACCGAGGACGCACCCGCCGCCCCGCGGCAGTCCGGTCCGGGCGAGGTGCACCTCTTCTGAGATTGAGGCCAATGGGCGCTGAAAGCGCTGCTCGGATCTCAGCCGCGTTCTCAGAAAACGGGTTTCAAAACCGCTGGTTGGTCTAGTAGGCTCTGGCGCCTACGTGGCGGAGTGGGTTTGCGACCATTCCCGGTCCCTCCGCCACTTGCCCGATGAAAAAGGGGCCTTTTCGCTGGCGCGGGTCTAAATCCGAAAATGGCGGACCACATTGATCCCGTCTGTCTCCAGGCCCTTGCTCGGCTCGGCCTGGTCGCGGATCCGGGCCGGGCCCTTTTAACATATGTCAATGCATCCAACCATCCGCAGGTGGTGACCGCCGCTTGAGGCCGTTTGCGCCCATGGCCAATTCTTTAAATCACAGGTAGCCAAGGACATGACCGACCAATTCATCCGCCCGGCCGGGGGCGAATTCCATGCCAATGCCGAGACCAGCGGCCCGCAGAAACGCCAGGATATCGCTGCCCTGTCCGGCGGCGGCTTCGTCACCGTCTGGGAAAGCGCTCCGTTCGATGACACTCTGACCGAAGGCGTTTACGCCCGGGTCCAAGCGGCCGATGGAACGCCCCTGTCCGAGGATATCCTCGTCGGCGAGGCGGGCGGTCTCGTAAGGGCCTCGGTGGGGGCGCTGGATGACGGCAGCTTCGTCATCAACTGGGGACGCTCCAACCCGGTTCCGGGCAATCCCGAGATCGACTCCAACGATATCGTGGCACGGCACTTTTCGGCGCAGGGCGCCCCGTTGGGCGCGGATTTGGCCGTCGCCCAGCTATCCGTGCCGCAGGTCGATGGCGATGGCAACCGCTACGTGTCCAAGGATCATCCGCATGTCACGGGCCTGCCAGACGGCGGTTTCGTCGTCAGTTGGGAAGGAAGTTCCGGGTGGGTCGCCGATCAGCAGACCGGTTTCGGCATCGGCGCCTGGACGGACAGGGTGCAGGCACGGTTCTACGATGCCGACACCACGCCGCGGGGGCCGCCGTCCCCTTGAACGAGGTCACCGACGTCGGCCAGAACCGTCCCGAACTCGTCCTCCTTTCCGACGGCAATCATGTCGCGGTGTGGGACGGCCCCGAAGATGTCTATGCGCGTATCTTCGAACCTGTCGGCACCGACGTCACCGGCGACTTCCGGGTCACCACCTACAAGGCCGACAACCAGAACGTCCCGGTTTCCGGCGGCGACGGCTCCTTGGCCGTGCTGGCCGGCGGCCGTCTCCTTGTCGCCTGAGACGACAGCGTGAGTGACGACCAGATCATGGCACAGCTCTTCGATGCGGACGGGGCCCCGCTGGGCGGCGAGGTTCTGATCGAGGAGTTACCCGACAGCATCACCAGCGGCACACATTGGCGCCCGACGGTCGACACGCTCGAAAACGGGGGTATGGCGCTGGCCTGGGAATTCGAGTCCGGGTTCGTCAATCCCTATGAAAGCAGCGATGGTATTTTCGGCCGTGCCCTGGACACCAGCACCACCGCGTTCTCCGACCAAGTCCTGGCTGATATCGCGTCGCCCCGGACAGTCGAGGAAGGCAGCAGCGGCACGAGCCTGACGGCGCAGGCGTTCGAGGTCGCCGTCGAGGATGCGGATGACCTTTCGGGCACGGTTCTCACTCCCGGCGGAACGCCACTGGCGGGCGCGGACATCCCGCCGATCACGGAACCTCAGACCGTCGACATGACAGTGATCCTTCTGGGCACCATGCAGGACTACGTGGGATAAGCCGAATAGTCCGCCCAAAGCACGCCACGGCATGCGCCGCGTGCCGGTGTCCCGCGGTGGACGTGGCCGGGGTCTGGCATGTACTGTTGGACAGTGCTGACGGCGCGAAGGGACTTTCATGAGACTGACGGTGGACGGCACCGACCACGACCTCGACATCGAGCCCGAGATGCCCCTTCTGTGGGTTCTGCGCGATGAACTGGGCCTGACGGGCGTCAAGTACGGTTGCGGGATCGCCATGTGCGGGGCCTGCATGGTCCATGTGGGGGGGCAGGCCGTGCCCGCCTGCCAGGTGCCGGCGGGCGAGGTCTGGGGCCCTGTCACCACCATCCACGGGCTTGGACGCCCCGGAGCGCTGCACGCCGTGCAAGAGGCCTGGATCGAACAGCAGGTGGCCCAGTGCGGCTATTGCCAGTCGGGGCAGATCATGGCCGCCGCCGCCTTGCTGGCGCGCAACCCCGATCCGGCGGAGGATGAAATCGACGCCGCGATGAGCGGCAACCTCTGCCGGTGCGGCACCTACCCGCGGATCCGCGCCGCCGTGCGGGCCGCCTCCGCCAAGCTGCGCGAGGCCGGACAATGAGCCGGGCCGGGACCATCGCGCGCCGCAGCTTCCTGATCGGGTCGGCCGTCGTGGCGGGCGGCGTGGCCTTCGGCGCCTACCTGTATCACCGCCGGCCCGAGAATCCCCTCCTGGAGGGGCTGGGGCCGGGTGCGGCGGCGATCACCCCCTATGTCCTCGTGACCGGCGCGGGCATAACCCTCATCACGCCGCGCGCGGACAAGGGCCAGGGCGCCTATTCGGTCCAGGCCATGCTCATCGCCGAGGAACTCGACGTGGAACTGGACCAGGTGCGCGTCGACCCCGGCCCGCCGTCGCCGGCGTATTACAACACCGCGCTGTCGGCCGACGCTGTGCCCTTCCGCGCCACGAACGACAGTTTCCTGGCCGAAGCGGCGCGGGATCTCATGGACGTGCCGATGAAGCTGATGGGCATGCAGGTGACCGGCGGCTCCACCACCGTGCCCGACGCTTTCGACAAACTGCGCCACGCCGGCGCCGTCGCACGCGAGACGCTGAAGGCCGCCGCGGCGCAGGAGGCAGGCTTGGATCCCGCCGATCTGCGGACAGCGCAGGGCGCCGTCTTGGCTCCGGACGGGCGCCGGATGGCCTATACCGATCTGGCCGCCACGGCCGCGACGCTTGCGCCGGTGCGGGACATCCCCCTGCGCGGACCGGCCGAGTGGCGCCTGATCGGCCAGCGGGTGCGCCGCATCGACATCCCGGCAAAGTCCACCGGCACACAGGATTTCGGGATCGACGTGGCGCGCGCGGGCATGGTGTACGCCGCTGTGCGTCTGAGCCCGCACCGCGGCGCGATGACGGGCTACGATGCCACCGCGGCCGAGAAGATGCCCGGCGTCGCCAGGGTTATGCCGATCTCCGGTGGCCTGGGCGTGATCGCCGACAACACTTGGCGGGCCTTTCGCGCCGCCGAGGCGATCGAGGTCGACTGGGCCCCCGCCCCCTACCCCGCCGAGATGGCGGATCACTGGCAGACGCTGGCCGACTCCTTCACCGACGACCGCCGCGACAGCCGGTTCCGCGATGCGGGCGACGTCGACAGCGCGCTGGACGGGGCCGAGACGGTGATCGAAGCCGCCTATCGCGCGCCCTACCTGGCCCATGCGCCCCTGGAGCCGGTAAACGCCACCGTTCTGGTCGGCCAGGGCCGCGTCGACGTCTGGACCGGCACCCAGATCCCGCGCTTCGTACAGGCCAACGTCGCCCGGATCACGGGCGTGGCCGAAGGCGACGTGCACGTGCATGTCCAGATGATCGGGGGCAGTTTCGGCCACCGCCTGGAGGACATGGTCGTGCGCCACGCCGCCGAAATGGCGATGGCCGTGCCCGGCACGCCGGTCAAGCTGACCTACAGCCGCGAGGAGGACACCGCCCAGGACTTCTACCGCCAGATCGCCCTGGCGCGCGGGCGCGGCGCCGTCGCCGGCGGCCGGGTGACGGCGCTGGATCTTGGCATCGCCATGCCCTCGGTCATCGCCTCGCAAATGGGCCGGCAGGACGTGCCCGTGCCGGGCCCCGACCTTCAGATCGTCGCCGGCGCCTGGGACCAACCCTTCGAGATCCCCGATTATCGCGTGACCGGCTACCGCGCGCCGCCCCTGGTGCCCACCAGTTCCTGGCGGTCGGTGGGGGCCTCGACCAACGGGTTCTTCCACGACTGCTTCCTCGACGAGCTGATCCATGCCGCCGGCGCCGACCCGCTGGAGGAACGGCTGCGCCTGTGCTGGCACGCCCCCTCGCGCAAGGTGCTGGAGGCCGTGGGCGAGATGTCGGATTGGGGCCGCCCCCTTGGCAAGGGCCGCGGGCGTGGTGTCGCCTTCGTGCTGTCCTTCGGCGTGCCCTGTGCCGAGGTGGTGGAAGTGACCGCCACCGGCGACGGGATCCGCCTCGACCGCGCCTTTGCCGCCGCCGAGGTGGGCCGGGTCGTCGACCCGGTGAACTTCGAGGCCCAGATGCAGGGCGGCGTGATCTTCGGCCTGGGCCATGCCATCAACTGCGAGATCACCGTTTCCCGGGGCGCGGCCGAGCAGCGCAACTTCGACAGCTTCCCGGGCCTGCGGCTGGATCAATGCCCCGAGATCCGGGTGCGCGGGCTCGAAAACGACAGCGAAATCCGCGGCGTGGGCGAACCGCCGGTGCCGCCCGCCGCCCCGGCGCTTGCCAACGCCATCTTCGCCGCGACGGGCCGGCGCCTTCGCGAGATGCCCTTCAACCGCCACATCCGCTTCGTCTGACCCGCCCCGGGCCCCGACCCGGGGCCTCCGGTCACCCGCCCCGGCCGGCCTGTCACGCTCCGCCCTCTTGCACCCCGCAGGCGGGGGTGGTTGAAGGCCCCATGCCCCGGACAGCCGCCACCCTCGGCCTCCTGGCGCTTGCCGCCCTGGCGGGCCTGCTGGCCCGCGCGCTCGGGCTGCCCCTGCCCTTCCTGCTGGGCCCGCTGATCGCGGCCGGCAGCGTGGCAACGGTCTGGTCCCGCCGCCTGCCCGAAGGTTACGTCTTTCCCCCGTGGCTCCGCCTCGTCTTCATCGCGGTCATCGGGCTGATGATCGGGGCCCAGGTCCGCGCCGAGCTCTTCGCGGCCGCGCCGCGCCTGGCCGTCAGCTTTGCCGCGCTGGTTCTCTTCGCGGCGCTGGCGCATGCGGGCAATTACATCATCTTCCGCCGCCTGGGTGGCTACGATCGCGCCACCGCCTTCTACGCGTCCACGCCCGGGGGGCTCTTCGAATCCATCGCCCTCGGCGAGGCGGCGGGCGCCGACCTGACGCGCCTGACGCTGCAGCAGTTCCTGCGGATCATCGTGGTGGTCACCGCCCTGCCGCTCGGCCTTTCGCTCTGGCTGGGCGAACCGGTGGGCAGCGCCGGGGGCGCGACGCTGGCCAAGGATGCCGTGCCCTGGTCCGACCTGCCGGTGATCGCCCTGGCGGGGGTGGCCGGTCTGGTCGGCGGCCGCGCCCTGCGCCTGCCGGCGGGGCAGTTGACCGGCCCGCTGGCCGTGGCCGCGGCCCTGTCGCTTACCGGGGCCGTCCACCTGGACATCCCGCAATGGCTGGTCAACGTGGCCCAGGTGGTCGTGGGCTGCGCCCTGGGCATGCGCTTCACCGGGCTGTCGCGCGGGCTGCTCCTGCGGGGCGCCTGGCTGGCGCTGCTGTCCGTGGGCAGCATGCTGGTCCTCGCGGCCCTCTGCGCCGCGCTGCTCGTGCGGGTCGTGAACGAACCCTTCGATGTCATGCTCATCAGCTTCGCCCCCGGCGGCGTGACCGAGATGGCGCTGGTCGCGCTCAGCCTGCAGGCCAACCCCGCCTTCGTCACGCTGCACCACGTCTGGCGGATCCTGGTCACGGTTCTGGGCCTGGGGCTGGCCGCGCGCTGGCAGCGCCGCGGTCTTTGACAGCCAGATCGTTCCGGGTTATCTGAACGCATGTTCATTTAAACGGGAAGCCCTCATGCGCATCGACCAGACAGCCGCGATCGTCACCGGCGGCGCCTCGGGCCTCGGAGAGGCCACCGCCCGCCACTTCCGCGAGATGGGCGCGCAGGTCACGCTCCTGGACCGCGACGCCACGCGCGGCGCGCAGGTGGCCCGGGAGATCGGCGCGACTTTCGCGGAAACCGACGTCACCGATGCCGAGTCGGTGGCGGCGGCCGTCGCGCAGGCCAAGGAGGACATGGGGCGCATCACCGCCGCCATCAACTGCGCGGGCATCGCCACCGGGGAAAAGACACTGGGCAAGGCCGGCCCGCACGACCTGTCGGCCTTCCAGCGGACCATCGACATCAACCTGGTGGGCAGCTTCAACGTCGCCCGACTGGCCGCCGCCGAGATCGCCCGGAACGCGGAGGGCGCGGACGGCGCGCGCGGCGTGATCGTCAACACCGCCTCCATCGCCGCCTTCGAGGGCCAGAAGGGTCAGGCCGCCTATGCCGCCTCCAAGGGCGGGATCGTCGGCCTGTCGATGCCGATGGCACGCGACCTGGCCCGCGACGGGATCCGCGTGATGGCCATCGCGCCCGGCATCTTCCTCACGCCGATGATGCAGGGGCTACCGCCGGAGGTGCAGGACGGGCTGGCTCAGGACGTGACCTTCCCCAAGCGCCTGGGCGATCCGGCCGAATACGCCGCGCTTGCCCGTTTCATCGTGGAATGCGACTATCTCAACGGGACGGTGATCCGCCTCGACGGCGCGCTGCGGATGCAGTAGCGCCCGGCTACATCACGCCCTCGGTCTCGATCTTCAGTTCGTGACCACAGTGCTTGCAGTGAATGGCGTCGGGGTCGTGGCGGTTCAGCCCGCACTCGGGGCAGGTGTATTTCACCTTGGCCGGCGAGAAGATGGCGCGCGCAAGCTGAAGGAACAGGCCCACCCCCACCACCATGATGACCACCGACAAGAGCTTTCCGGCCGTCGTGGTCAGGGTGACATCGCCGAACCCCGTGGTGGTCAGCGCCGCGACCGTGAAATACAGCGCGTCCACGTAAGAGTCCAACGCCGGCTCGTCTGTGACCCGCAGAACCGATACCAGTGCCGTCATCGCGAAGATGAAGACCACCAGATTCACAGCCGAGATCAGCGCGTCCTCGTGCCGGCGGAACCACCTGGAATCGCGGCGCAGATCGCGCAGCAGATGGTAGGAATGGATCAGGCGCAAGGCGCGCAGGATCCGCAGCACCGCCAGCCCCTGCCCCACGAAGGGGGCCGCGACCAGCGAGGCCAGCACCACGAAATCCACGAGAATGTGGACCTGCCGCAAAAGCCGCCAGCGGTTCTGCGAGATCCAGAACCGCGCCGCCATGTCCAGCACGATCAGCACGCCCAGGATCGCATCGACCACCAGGATCCAGAGCGACAGGCTCAGCGTGGCCGTGGCCAGGAAGAAGATGATGGTCACCGCGTCGAACACCAGCAGGCCATACCGAAAGCGCGTGGCCCGCTGGCTGCGCCCTTCGTAAAGCAGGCGCACCCGGTCGTGCATCGTGCGGTTGGCGCTCATCCCGCGGCCTCTGCCTTTTCGGCCAGGGCCAGCCACTCCTCCTCGGCCGCCGCCAACGCCGCCTGCCGGGTCGTCAGCGCCTCGGTGGCCTTGCGGAACTTCACGGGCTCGCGCGTGTAAAGCTCGGGATCGGCCAGCAGCCCCTCCAGCTTCGCGATCTCCGCCTCGAGGCGCGCGATCTCGTCGGGCAGGGCCTCCAGCCGGTGCTTCTCGGTGAAGGACAGCCCCGGTTCCGACGGCGCGCGGTCCCGGGGCTTTTGCGGCTTGGCCTTCGGTTTCGTGTCGTCTTTCGGCGCTTCGGCGGGCGCCTGCTCGGCCCGCTGCGTGCGGTAGTCCGACCAGCCGCCGGCATAGACGGTGGCCCGTCCGTCGCCTTCCATGGCAATGGTCGTGGTCGCCACGCGGTCCAGGAAATCCCGGTCGTGGCTGACCAGCAGAACGGTGCCGGCGTAGTCGTCCAGAAGTTCCTGCAGCAGGTCCAGCGTCTCGATGTCCAGGTCGTTGGTGGGCTCGTCCAGCACCAGAAGGTTGCTTTCCCGCGCCATCAGCTTGGCCAGCAGCAGCCGCGCCTTTTCCCCGCCCGACAGCGACTTGACGGGCGCGCGGGCCTGGCGCTCGTCGAACAGGAAATCCTTGAGATAGCCCACCACGTGCCGCGGCTGGCCGCGCACCAACACCTGATCGGCCTGGCCCGATACCCGCATCTCCTTGTCGCCGGTCAGGTTTTCCCACAGGCTCAACTCGGGCATCAGCTGCGCGCGCGCCTGGTCGAAGACCGCCGGAACAAGGTTGGTGCCGTGCTCCACCCAGCCCGTATCGGGCGCGATCTCCTTCAGCAGCATCTTCAGAAGCGTCGTCTTGCCCACGCCATTGGGCCCGACGAAAGCCACGCGGTCCTGCCGCAGGATCTTGACCGAGAAGTCGCGCAGGATGACCTTCCCTTCGTAAGCCTTTGAAATCCCGTGCGCCTCGATCACCTTTCGCCCGGACTTCGGCCCCGAGTCCAGCGCCATGGCGGCTGGGCCCTGCCGCGCGATCTGCGCCGCACGCTCGGCGCGCAGTTCCTGCAGGGCGCGCACGCGGCCCTGGTTGCGCTTGCGCCGCGCGCTGATGCCCTCCACGGCCCATTGCGACTCGGCCTTGATCTTGCGGTCGAGCTTGTGCCGCGCCTGGTCCTCTTCCTGCCAGAGCTTGTCGCGCCAGGCTTCGAAATGCGCGAAGCCCTGCTCCTGACGACGCACGATTCCCCTGTCTATCCAGAGGGTTGCGCGCGTGAGCTCACGCAGAAACGCACGGTCGTGGCTGATCAGCACGAAGGCCCGGCGCGTCTGCTTGAGCTGCTCCTCAAGCCAGCGGATCGCCTCGATATCCAGGTGGTTGGTCGGCTCGTCCAGCAGCATCAGGTCCGGTGCCTCGGCCATGAGCTTTGCCAGCGCCGCGCGCCGCCGCTCCCCGCCCGAGGCGGTGGCCACCGGGGTGGCCAGGTCGAACTTCAGCCCCTCGGCGGCCATTTCCACGCGGTAGGCCTCGGCCGGGTCCAGCGCGCTGGCGGCGAACTCCCCCAGGGTGGCGAAGCCTGACATGTCCGGATGCTGTTCCATGTAGCCCACGCTGCTGCCCGGGGGCACGACACGCGCGCCCGAATCCGCCTCCACCAGGCCGGCCATGACCTTCATCAGCGTCGACTTGCCCGAGCCGTTGCGCCCCACCAGCGCCACCCGGTCGCCGGGATGCACCACCAGCGAAACATCCTGGAACAGCGGCGCGCCGCCGAAGGTAAGCGAAATGTCGGAAAGCTGCAGTAGCGGAGCCTGGGCCATGGTTTCGGGCTATCCCGCGCCGCCGCGGGCGTCAAGGCGCGGCCGCGCGCGCTATTGCGCCGTCCCCCGCAGCAGCCGCTGGCGCGCCGGCGGGATCGCGCGGATCTCCAGCCCGGTAAAGACGTGCAACGTGTTCAACTTGCGGTCGACGACCGCGTGGTCGCTCACCCATCCGCCCATCATCAGGTAGGTCCTGAGCAGCGGCGGCATTCGCAGCATGGCCTGCTTGGCGTCCGGCTTGCGCCGGCGCAGCTTCTGCGCGAAGCGGAAGACGCCAGGGGCCTTGACGCGCGGCAGCCATCGCCGCGGGGCGAGGTGGCGTTCCTTCAGCATGGCGAAGGCATCCAGATAGGTTTCGGCATCGGTTCCCTTGAACGACGAGCAGCCGAACAGCATTTCCACCCTGTTGTCATCGACATACCGGGTCAGCGCCGCCCAGGCCACGCGCAGGATGTCAGGATCGCCCTCGTCGGGGTCGATGCAGAAGCGGCCCATCTCCACCATGGGGCCGTCGAAGCGCTCCAGCGCCGACAATTCGTAGAACTGGGCCGAGTAGCTGCGCCCGATCTCGGCCCCGTGCGAAAGCGGAAGGATCCGAAAACAACAGACCGCCCGCCCGGTCGCGGTTTGCTCGATCAGGATATGGGTGCAGACGGAATCGAAGGCGTCCTGTTCCAGCCCGGCCGGGTCGCGGCCATCCATGAAGGCGCGATACCGCAGGTGCTGGGCGGTACGAATGTCCGCCGCAGTCTCTGCGACGCGCGCGGTGTAGCGGCCCTTGCTGAACAGTGTCATACCTGATCCCGACGCCCTGCGACGCAACCTATTGGACCGCGCCTTAGCATACAAGATGTGACAACAGGATTACGCCGATCAGTTGAAGAAGTTCCCGGGGTTGATGTTGCCGATGTTGCCCATCAACTGCTGCAGGAAACCGGTCTCGACGACCGAGGAATCCGTCACGCGGCGGGACAGGGGCACGATGCGCCCTTGTTCAAGCCCAAACCGCTCGATGTTGGCGATGGTGCCGCTGTCGTCGAAACTGATGGCCACGACCTCTCGGCTGACTTCCTCGGGGCGGAACATCCCGTATTCCCGGAAACGGCTGCGCACGTAGTAATAATCGCCCTGGTCCATCAATCCCGCCGCCGAGGGCGGGCCGACGACGTCGTCCACCGTCGCGCGGGTGTCCACGCCGACGACCAGGCCGGACAGCTCTTCTTCACTGGGGACATAGCCGTGGTTTTCATAGGTCGCGGAACAGGCCGCCAACAGGGCCAGGCACGCAAGCGCGATGCCGCGGATCATCCGGTTCGCCGTTGCAATCATGACTGCCCCTCTTGAACTTGGCCCCAACCGCCTTTTATCCCGCTTACAACAAGGTGCCACGCAGGTTCAAGAAAGGAAGCGGATTTCGCGATGACGGCAAAGGGTTCTTCCCGCCAGGTTTTGCGCCTGTCCGATCTGTCGGCACGCGCGCCGACGGCCTTCCACCTGGAACCGGGCGCCGAGGAACGGCGCCAGATCGCCCGCGAACTCGACCTGCAAGATCTCGAGGCGCTGACCTTCGAGGGCACGATCGAGGCCGAGGGCCGGAAGGACTGGCGCCTGCAGGCGCGGCTGACCGCCCGCGCGACGCAGACCTGCGTCGTTTCGCTGGAGCCCGTGACCACCGTGATCGACGAAACGGTGACGCGCCGGTATCTGGCCGACATGCCCCCGCCCGCCGAGATGGGCGAGGAAATCGAGATGCCCGAGGACGACACCGCCGAACCGCTGCCGCTGGAGGTGGACCTGCCCGCCGTCATGGTCGAGGCGCTGTCGCTGTCGCTGCCGGATTATCCGCGCCGCGACGCGGCCGAGCTTGAGACGGCCCAGTTCGCGGCCCCCGGCGTGACGCCCCTGACCGACGAGGATACCAAGCCCTTCGCGTCGCTGGCCGATCTCAAGGACAAGCTGGACAAGCCCAACTGAGGGGGCGAAAAACCGCTTGCTCCCGCGGCGTAGACGGGTATTTTTCCCGCCTCGACCGGAATTTGGGGTTGAACCGCCGGCGCGTGAAGGATTAAGAGCCGCGGACACCCGAGAAACGGGCCGCGACGGCCCCCGAGCTAACCGAGGTTGCGACATGGCTGTCCAACAGAACAAAGTTTCCAAATCGCGCCGCAACAAGCGCCGCGCGCACGATTCGCTGGCCCCGGCCAACCCGAACGAGTGCCAGAACTGCGGCGAATTGAAGCGTCCCCATCACGTCTGCCCGGCCTGTGGCCACTACGCCGACCGCGAAGTGGTGGTCATGGCTGACGAGGTCGATCTGGACGACGACGCGGCCTGAACACGGCACATGGGGCGGGCACCCGCATGACCGCAGTCCGTGACAACACGCAAGCGGGTGCCGGGCGCACCATCATCTCCGTCGATGCCATGGGCGGCGATCAGGGGCCGGCGACGGTTGTCGCCGGCATTGCGCGCTCGGCCAAGAAGAATCCCGAAATCGGGTTCATCCTTCACGGCCCCCGCGAGGTGCTGGAGCGTCTGGTGGCCAAGCGCCGCGTGCTGGCCGGCCGGTGCGAGATCCGCCACGCGCCCGACGTCGTGTCGATGCAGGACAAGCCCAGCCAGGTGATGCGCCACGGGCGCGAAACCTCGATGTGGTCGGCGCTCGAGTCGGTGCGCAACGACGAGGCCACGGTCTGCGTCTCCTGCGGCAACACCGGCGCGCTGATGCTGATGTCGGTGATGCGCCTGCGCAAGCTGCCCGGCATCTACCGCCCCGCCATCGCGGTCATGTGGCCCTCGCAGAACCCGCAGCGGTTCAACATCATGCTTGACGGCGGCGCCGACATCCGCGCCGACGCCAAGGATCTCATGCAGTACGCGCTGATGGGCACCTCCTACGCGCGCAACGGCTTCTGCCTGGAACGCCCGCGGATCGGCCTGCTCAACGTCGGCACCGAGGAGCACAAGGGCCGCGCCGAGTTGAAAGAGGCCTACGATCTCATCGCCGCCAACGCCGACTCCGCCGGATTCGAATTCGTGGGCTTCGTCGAAGGCCGCGACCTGCCCGGCACCACCTGCGACGTGATCGTGACCGACGGCTTCACCGGCAACGTGGCGCTGAAGACCGGCGAGGGCGTGGCGAATCTGTTCTCCGACCTGCTGCGCGAGGCCTTCGCGTTCACGCCGCTGTCGCGCGTCGCCTCGCTGCTCGCGCTGACCTCGCTGAGGCGGATGAAGAAGCGGATCGATCCCCGCCGCGCCAACGGTGGCGTCTTCCTGGGTCTGAACGGAACGGTGGTGAAATCCCACGGCGCGGCCGACGCCACCGGCGTGTCCGCCGCCGTGAAACTGGCTTTCCAGCTGGCCCAGACAGGCTTTTCCGAAAAACTCGCCGCCCGGGTTGCATCCGCCTCGATGCTTGACCAAGATATCGCGACGGGGACCACAACCACGAACGGTGAGAACGAATGACGCTGCGCGCCGTCGTCGAAGGCGTCGGGCACTACCTGCCGGACCGGATCGTCGAGAATACGGAATTCGAACAGACGCTGGAGACAACGGACGAATGGATTCGCACGCGCTCGGGCATCGAGCGGCGCCATTTCGCGGCCGACGATGAAACCACGTCCGACCTGGCGCTTTTTGCCGCGCGGGCCGCGCTGGACAATGCCGGGCTGGGCCCCGACGACATCGACGGGCTGATCGTGGCCACCTCGACCCCGGACCTCACCTTTCCGGCCGTGGCGACGATGGTCCAGCACAAGCTTGGCATGGCCCATGGCTTCGGCTTCGACGTGCAGGCCGTCTGCGCCGGTTTCATCTACGCGCTGACGAATGCCAACGCGCTGATTGCATCGGGCCAGGCCAAGCGCCTGCTGATCATCGGCGCGGAGACCTTCAGCCGCATCATGGACTGGACCGACCGCTCCACATGCGTGCTCTTCGGCGACGGTGCGGGCGCGGTCGTCCTGGGCGCGCAGGAAAGCACCGGCACGAACGCCGACCGCGGCATCCTGGCCGCCGACCTGAACTCCGACGGCCGCTACCGCGAAATGCTCTACGTCGATGGCGGCGTCTCTACCACGGGCCAGTCGGGCAAGCTCAGGATGCAGGGCAACCCCCTGTTCCGCCAGGCGATCGAGAAGCTGACTACCACCGCCGACGCCGCCCTGGCCAAGCTGGGCCTGTCCGGCGCCGACGTGGACTGGATCGTGCCGCACCAGGCCAATATCCGCATCATTCAGGGCACGGCCAAGAAGATGGGCGTGCCGATGGACCGCGTCATCGTGACCGTGCACGAACACGGCAACACCTCGGCCGCCTCGATCCCGCTGGCCCTGTCGGTCGGCGCCGCCGAGGGCAAGATCAAGCGCGGTGATCTCGTCCTGTCCGAGGCGATCGGCGGCGGCCTGGCCTGGGGGGCGCTGGTCCTGCGCTGGTAGCGCAGGGCCCGGGCGCGGCCATCCGCGCGACGCCCGCCGGCCAAGTGGTTGACATTGACTCGGAAAATCCTTCGGCCCTAAAGTCCTTCCAAGACAGAGGGGTCGTGATGAGCAACAATACATTGACAAGAATGGACTTGAGCGAGGCCGTCTTCCAAGAGGTAGGCCTGTCCCGCAACGAATCGGCCGACCTGGTCGAAAGCGTCCTGCAACATATCTCCGACGCGCTGGTGCGCGGCGAACAAGTGAAGATTTCCTCCTTCGGCACCTTCTCGGTGCGCGAGAAATCCGCGCGCGTCGGACGAAACCCGAAGACCGGCGAGGAGGTGCCGATCCACCCCCGCCGCGTGCTCACCTTCCGCCCCTCGCACCTGATGAAGGAACGCGTGGCCGCCGGCAACAAGAGCTGAGGATCACCCCCGCCCATGCCGAAATCGGCCGATGCCTTCCGCACCATCAGCGAAGTTGCCGAGTGGCTGGAGACGCCGGCGCATGTCCTGCGGTTCTGGGAAAGCAAGTTCAGCCAGGTGAAGCCGGTGAAACGCGCCGGCGGGCGGCGCTACTACCGTCCCGCCGACATGCGCCTGCTCGGCGGCATCAAGACGCTGCTCCACGACGACGGCATGACGATCAAGGGCGTGCAGAAACTCCTGCGCGAAAAGGGCGTCAAGCATGTCGCGGCCTTCTCGCAACCCCTTGAAGGTGAAGAGGAAACCGTGATCGAGGGCGCGGTGGCAACCGAAGGCGGGGCAACCGTGGTTGACTTCCAGGCCCGCGATGGCGTTCCGGCGGAGGCCGCGGCGGGGGAGACCCCCGCCGACCACACCACCGCCCCGCCATCGGATGACGGACCCGCCGCGGAACCGGCGGCCTCGGCCCCGGGCGACGCCCCTGCCGCACCGCCGACCCCGCCCGACGCCGAGCTGCCGGCCCCGGAAGAACCCGGCCCGGAGCATCCGGCGCCCGCTGAACAGGCCGCGCCGCCCGGCCCCGCCGCAGAGGCCGAGGAAGAGCCGCACCCCGCAACTGCCGCGACGCACGAGGAGTCGCACGCGGAGATGCCGCCGGCCCCCGCCGAGGCAGAAGCGCCGCTGCCCGCCCCGACAGAGGCTGACACCGGCCCGCAAGCCGAGGAACCGGTGGATGCGGAAGACCGGCAACTCGAACTGCCCGCCTTCTTCCGTCACCGCGCGCCGGGCGCCGAGCCGGACCCCGCTGCCGCGGGGTTAGGGACCGCCGAAGAGCCCCCCGCGCCCCACACTGCGCCCGCCTCGGAGTCCGCGCCGGCGGCCGGCGCAGAATCAGCCCCGCCCGCGCGGCCGCTCGTCGATCCCGAGATTCCGCCCGATCCGGGCGAGGATCTGCCGGCCCGGCCCGGGGCACTCTCGCGGCTTGCCGGCCTGCCGCGGCCCCTTCCGGCGGCTGCAGCCGCGCGCCTGGCGCCGCTGCGCGACCGCCTGCGCGCCGCGCTGGAGGGGGAGCCGCAATCGGGGCGCGGCTGACTGCGCCAGGAGGGGGATTTTTCCCTTGCCCTGCGAGCCAAAACAGGTATGAAACGCAAACCGTCGGGCTATAGCGCAGTCTGGTAGCGCGTCCGTCTGGGGGACGGGAGGTCGCAGGTTCGAATCCTGCTAGCCCGACCATCGCGCCCTGCCCCCGCCGCCATCAAGCGCCCGCCCGATCACCATGTGCGCCAAGGGGGTGACAGATGACCGGCGTTCTGGCCAGCCAGCAGATCTCGCGCCTCGTCGCTGCCGGGCATGTCGCGGCCGAGCCCCCGATCGCCCCCGAACAGATCCAGCCTGCCAGCCTTGACCTGCGGCTCGGCCGGGTGGCCTACCGCGTGCGGGCCTCCTTCCTCGCCGGGGCCGGCGGGACGGTGGCCGACCGCCTCGCGGAATTCGAAATGCACCGCATCGATCTCAGCCAGGGCGCGGTGCTGGAGAAAGGCTGCGTCTACGTCGTGCCGCTGATGGAACGGCTCGACCTGCCGGCGGGGCTTCAGGCCGTGGCAAATGCCAAGTCATCGACCGGCCGTCTGGACCTGCTGACGCGGGCCATCGCCGACGGCGGGACCGAGTTCGACCGGATGCCGCCGGGTTATTCCGGCCCGCTCTACGCCGAGATCTGCCCGCGCTCCTTCTCCGTGCTGGTGCGGCCGGGCATGCGGCTCAACCAGGTCCGCTTCCGCGACGGGCAGGCGGTGCTCGACGATGCGGCCCTGCACGCCCTGCATGCCGACACGCCGCTGGTGGACGGCCCGGCCGTGATCGACGACGGTCTGGGCTTCTCGGTCGACCTGCGGCCGACACGCTCCAGCCTCGTGGGATACCGGGCCAAGCCGCACACCGGGCTGATCGACCTGGACAGGATCGGCCACTACGCACCGGCGGACTTCTGGGAAGAGGTCCATGCCGAGCGCGGGCGCATCATCCTCGATCCCGGCGCCTTCTACATCCTCGTCAGCCGCGAGGCGGTTCACATCCCCCCCGACTACGCCGCCGAGATGGCGCCCTATCTGGCCATGGTGGGCGAATTCCGGGTGCATTACGCGGGCTTCTTCGATCCCGGCTTCGGCCACTCGGACGCGGGCGGGGCGGGGGCGCGCGGCGTGCTCGAGGTGCGCTGCCACGAAGCGCCCTTCGTGCTGGAACACGGGCAGACCGTGGGCCGGCTGATTTACGAACGGATGAACGAGCGCCCCCACCGGCTCTACGGGGCCGACCTGGCCTCGAACTACCAGGGCCAGGGCCTCAAACTGTCCAAGCACTTCCGCGGCTGAAGGGCCGGCGCCCGTCAGAACCGGCCGAAGCGCCGCGTCGCGCGCATCGCCTGCTTGGCGCGCTTGGCGGTCTTGCCGGTGTCCGGGCCGCCTTCATCCCCGTCGCCGGACTTGCCGCGGCGTTTGGATACCGCGTCGATGCCGGCATTGACCCCCTTGCCGATCACCCGGCGCATGACGACGCGGACGACCATGTTGATGATCTGGTTGGCGTTCATCGCGGTCTCCTTTGTGCCTCGGCTGTGGACATAGCAGGAAAGCATGCAGATTTCAGGGCATGATCGCGGATTCTTCGCCGCGCCGGGCCGGTCAATCCTCGAAAAGCTCGCTCTGGCCGGGGGCCGCGCCTTCCTCCTGCTCGTCGTTGTCCCGGTTCTCGGCGCCTGGTCCGGGCGCGGGGCGGCTTTCCAGCAGGCCCGCGGCCCGCAGCTCTTTCAGGCCCGGCAGGTCGCGCGCGCTCTCCAGCCCGAAGTGGTCCAAAAACTCCTGCGTCACCACGAAGGTGACGGGCCGGCCCGGGGTCATCTTGCGCCGGCCGAAACGGATCCAGTCCAGATCCAGCAGTTGATCCACCGTGCCCCGGCTGACCGAGACGCCGCGGATCTCCTCGATCTCCGCCCGCGTGATCGGCTGGTGATAGGCGATGATCGCCAGCGTCTCGATCGCCGCGCGGGAAAGCTTACGGGTCTCCACCCGCTCTTCCTGCATGAGAAAACCAAGGTCGGGCGCCGTGCGCATCGCCCAGGCATCGCCCACCCGCACAAGATGCACCCCGCGCCCCGCGTAGCGGCGCCGCAGATGCATCAGCGCCTCGGCCGGGTCGCACCCGCGGGGCATCCGCGCGGCCATCTCCGCCACCGTCAGCGGCGTCGCGCTGGCAAACAGCATGGCCTCGCACATGCGCTCCTGTTCGGCTATCGGCGGGGCCTCGAAAAGGGGCGTGTCGTCATCGCGGTCCTCGGCCATGGCCTCACTCCTTCCGGCGCAGTTCGATCGGCGCGAAGGTCTCGGCCTGCCGGATCTCCACCCGGCCCTCCTTCACCAGTTCCAGGGACGCGGCGAAGGTCGCCGCGGTGGCGCTGCGCCGGCGGGGCCCGTCGGCCATGAACTCCGCGGGCAGGTAGCGCGCCAGGTCCGTCCATGTCCCGGCAAAACCGACCATCTCGCGCAGCCGCTCCAGCGCCGCCTCCAGCGTGTAGATCGATTCCCGGTCCATGGCGTAGGGGCGGAACTCGTCGCGGGTGCGCAGGCGGGCATAGGCCTGCATCAGGTCCATCAGGCTGGCGGTGTAACGCACCTCGCGCACGCGGGTCACGTCCTCGGGGATCCCGCGGGCGAAGACATCGCGCCCCAGCCTGTCGCGCGCCATCAGCTGCGCGGCGGCCTCGCGCATGGCCTGCAACCGCTCCAGCTGGAACGCCAGGTGCGCCGCCATCTCCTCGCCCGAGGGGCCCTCTTCCTCGGGGTCGGGCGGCAGCAGCAGGCGCGATTTCAGGAAAGCCAACCAGGCCGCCATGACAAGGTAGTCCGCCGCCAGTTCGATGCGCAGCGTCCGCGCCTGCTCCACGAAGGCCAGGTACTGCTGCGCCAGTTGCAGGACCGAGATCTGGCGCAGGTCCACCTTCTGCGTGCGGCTGAGCGTCAGCAGCACGTCCAGCGGCCCCTCGTAGCCGTCAACATCCACGATCAGCGCCTCGGCGGCCATGCGGTCGGCGACGCTGGTCACGGTTTCGCCCTGCGCGACATCCTCATCCATTGCCGCCCCTGTCTACCAGCCCGGCCAGTTCCGCCTCAAGGGCGCCGATCTCGGCCGCCTGCGGCGTGCGCCGCGCCGCCAGTGCACGGGCGGCCCGGTCCTGCCCGGCCCCATCCAGCCGGCCGGCCCCCTCGGCGACTCGCGCCTTGTCGGCCAGGGCGCCGTTGCAGTGCAGCACCACGTCGCACCCGGCCGCCCGGGCCTCCGCCGCGATCCCCTCCAGCGGCCCGCTCAGCGCCCGCATGCCGATGTCGTCGGTCATCACCAGCCCGCCGAACCCGATGTCATCGCGCACGCGGCCCATCACGGCAGGCGAAAGGGTCGCGGGCCGCGCGTCCAGCGCCGCGTAGACCACATGCGCCGTCATCGCCAGCGGCAAGTCGCCAAGCGCGCGGAACGCGGCGAAATCCACCGCGGCCAGATCCTCCGGCCCTGCGGCGACGACCGGCAGGTCATGGTGGCTGTCCACCACCGCGCGCCCGTGGCCGGGGATGTGCTTGAGCACCGGCAGCACGCCGCCGGCCAGCGTTCCATCGGCCGCCGCGCGCGCCAGCCGCGCCACGGTGGCGGGATCCGTCCCGAAACAGCGGTCCTTCAGGAAGGGATGGGTCTCGGGCCCTGCCACGTCGGCCAGCGGCACGCAGTTGCCGTCGATCCCCAGCGCCAGCAGCTCTGCCGCGATCAGCCGATAACGCAGGAACAGCGCCCGCGCCGCGCCCGCCCCGGCCGCCGCGACGAAATCCAGCGGCGGGCACCAGTCACGGGCCAGCGGAGGGCGCAGGCGCTGCACGCGGCCGCCCTCCTGGTCGATGAAGACCGGCGCATCCCGGCCCACGGCCGCGCGGAGTTCCGCGCACAGGGCGCGGATCTGCGCGGCATTGTCCAGGTTGCGCGCGAAAAGGATGAAGCCCCAGGGATCGGCCCCCGCGAAAAACCGCGTCTCGGCCTGCGACAGCCGTGTGCCCAGAGGATCGAGGATGCAGGCGCCGGGGCCGGCGCTCACCGCGTGACCACCGGGATGCACTCGGCGTTCTCCGCCACGAGCGCCGAACAGAAGCGCCGCGCATCGCTCAGCCCGTCGAACCCTACGGCCCGCAGCCGGTAGAAGGTGCGCCCGCCGCTCTGCGCTTTCTGGATCACGCGGTCCTTTCCGTCCAGGTACTCGCCGAACCGCCCGCGCAGGCGGGTCCATTCCTTGCGCGCCACGTCAGCGGATTCGAAGGCGCCGAGCTGCGCCAGCCGGCTGCCCGCCGGGATCTCCGCCGGATCGATATCGCGGAACGCGGCGCGCGCCGGCGCGGGGCTGCCCGCCGACGTCTTCAGCGCCGCCGGCCGCAGCTGCGGGCGCAGGGAGCGGCCAAGCCCGCTGTCCGGTGCGGGCTGCGCGACCGCCGGTTCGGCCTCGGGCGTCGGCGTTGTCTCTTTGGCCGGCAGATCCCCGAGCGGCGGCACGCCCGCCGCCAGATCCTCGGCCAGGGCGTTCATCGAGGCCAGATGCACGCCGTCGGTGGCCGCATCCTCGGTCTCGCGCGCGGCCAGCGCCTCTGTCTCCGCGGCGGTGGAGACCTCGACCAGCTCGGCCAGGGGCTTGTCCTCAAGGCTCAGGTCCAGTGGCTCGGGCGCCAGGATCAGCCTGTCGGCAGGCTTGGCCGCGGCGCCCTCGGCGGCCACGTCATTCACCGAAAGCCCCTGGTGCAGCGCCTGCTGCCCGCCCGGGTCCTCGGGCTGGATCCGCAGCGGGCCCTCGGCCGCGCGCACTACCGGCACGCCGCTGACGTCGCGCACCAGCAACTTGTAACCCCAGACGCCCACGCCCAGGATCAGCGCCAGCGACACGGCCGCCCCTGCCAGGTTGGTGAGCCTCGCGATGGAATTCGCCCGATCCGGCGCAGCCTGCGGCTGCGCGTGCTGCCTGTATGCCATCTCTCGCCTCTTTGCCTGCTCCGGCGGGACATGGCCGCCGGGGTCCCGTTTTCTGCCTCTGGTCCCCGGCTCGGAACGGCGTTCGATCACCGCATTTCTTCGACCGGGGTCACGCCAAGGATACCAAGACCGGCGGAAATAACAACGGTCACCGAACGGGCAAGCGCGATTTTCGCCTGGCTCGTGGCCGGGGCGTCCTCCTGCAGGAAACGCAGCTCGGGCCGGTCGTTGCCCAGATTCCACAGGCTGTGCAGCTCGCTGGCCAGGTCATACAGGAAGAAGGCCACCCGATGCGGCTCGGCCGTGCGGCCGGCGATTTCCACCAGCCGCGGCCACTCGGCCACCTTGCGCGCCAGTGACAGTTCCGCCGGATCCGTCAGCACGCCCAGATCGGCCGCCGCCAGGGTGGCATCCTCCACGTCGATGCCGGCGGCGCGTGCCTTGCGCAGCACGCTGCACACCCGCGCATGCGCGTACTGCACGTAGAAGACCGGATTGTCCTTGGACTGCTCAAGCACCTTGTCGAAATCGAAATCCAGCGGCGCGTCGTTCTTGCGCGTGAGCATGACGAAACGGGTGACATCCGGCCCCACCTGCTCGACCACGTCGCGCAGGGTCACGAAGGTGCCCGCGCGCTTGGACATCTTGAAGGGCTCGCCGCCCTTGTACAGTTTCACGAGCTGGCACAGCTTGATTTCCAGCGGCACCCGCCCGTCGGTCAGGGCCGAGACGGCCGCCTTCATCCGCTTGACGTAGCCGCCGTGGTCGGCGCCGAAGACATCGATCAACAGGTCGAAGCCACGGCGCACCTTGTCGTAGTGATAGGCGATATCGGGGGCGAAGTAGGTCCAGCTGCCGTCGGATTTCCGCACGGGCCGGTCCACGTCGTCGCCATGCGCGGTGGAGCGGAACAGAGTCTGCTCGCGCGGTTCCCAGTCCTCGGGTTTCTTGCCCTTGGGCGGCTCCAGCACCCCTTCGTAGATCAGCCCCTTTTCGGCCAGCGCATCCAGCGCGGCCTCGATCTTGCCTGTGCCGTAGAGCGATTTCTCCGAGAAGAAGACATCCATCTGGACGCCCAGCGCCTTCAGGTCGCGGCGGATGATGTCCATCATCGCCTCGGTGGCAAAGGTGCGCACCTCGGCCAGCCAGACCGCCTCGGGCTGGTCCACGTAGGCATCACCCACCTGCTCCATCAGGCGTTCGCCCACCTCGATCAGGTAATCGCCGGGATAGGTCCCCTCCTCGAAGGCGACCTCCTGCCCGTGCGCCTCCAGGTAGCGCAGGTAGACCGACCGCGCCAGCGTATCCACCTGGGCACCGCCGTCGTTGATGTAGTACTCGCGCGTGACCGCGTAGCCCACGAAATCCAGCAGGCTGGCCAGCGCGTCGCCGAAGACCGCGCCGCGCGTGTGGCCCACGTGCAGCGGCCCCGTGGGATTGGCCGAGACGTATTCGACGTTCACCGCCTGCCCCGCGCCCATGCGCGACCGCCCGAAATCCTGGCCCCTTTCCAGCGCGACGCGCAGGACGTCCTGCCAGGCATGGGGGCTCAGGCGCAGGTTGAGGAACCCCGGCCCGGCCACCTCGGCCGTGGCGATACGGGGGTCCTCGGCCAGGTGACGCGCCAGGGCCTCGGCGATGTCGCGCGGCCTGGCGCCGGCGGGCTTGGCCAGCACCATCGCGGCATTGGTGGCCATGTCGCCATGTGCGGGATCGCGCGGCGGCTCCACCGTCACGTTGCCCGTGTCCAGCCCCGCGGGCAGGTCTCCCGCGGCCTCGAGGGCGCGCAGCGCCTCCAGCACCCGCGCGTGGATGTCGGTGAAAAGGTTCATCTGGTCCGTCCTCGTTGGTTGCGCGCCGGTTTACCACCGACAGGCGCGGCGTCAATCGCCCGCGCCCGCGACCGCCCCGCGCTATACGCCCCCGGCCACGGGGTCCGGCGCGCCGTCGCCCAGCAGGCGCGCGTGGCTTTGCAGCGCGAAGCGGTCGGTCATCCCGGCGATGTAATCGCAGACCAGCCGCGCCAGCGCGGTCTCGTCGGCGGCGGCCGCCACATCGGCCCGCCAGCGCGCGGGCAGATGCTCGGGATGGGCCATGTAGAAGGGGAACAGCTCCTCCACCACATGCGTGACACGCTTGCGCATCGCCACGACCGCCGGCGCGCGATACATCCGGGTGAACAGGAAGTCGCGGATCACCTGCAAATCGGACCAAAGCGGTTCAGAGAAGCGGATGACCGGCCGGCCCAGGTTCCGCACGGCATCCACGCCGTCGGGCGCGGCCTCGGCCAGCAGCGCATGCGAGGCCCCGATCACGTCGCCCACCATCACCCCGAAGACCCGGCGCAACGCCTCGTGCCGGCGGCGGTAGGGATCGAGGCCGGGGTATTTCGCATCCACCTCGGCGTAGCAGTCGCCGACGATGGGCAGGGCGCGGATGTCATCCTCGGTGAACAGATCGGCCCGCAGCCCGTCGTGCAGGTCGTGGTTGTTGTAGGCGATATCGTCGCTCAGGGCCGCGACCTGCGCCTCGGCGCTGGCGTGGGTGTGCAGTTCCAGGTCGTGCCGCGCGTTGTAGTCGGCCAGCGCATGGGGCAGGTCGCCCGCCGGCTGGCCCGTGGCATCCGCCGGCGCCACCGGCCCGTTGTGCTTGGCGATCCCCTCCAGCGTGTCCCAGGTCAGGTTCAGCCCGTCGAACTCGGCATAGTGCCGTTCCAGGGCGGTCACGATCCGGATCGCCTGGGCGTTGTGATCGAAGCCCCCGTAGGGCGCCATCAGCGCGTTCAGCGCGTCCTCGCCGGTATGGCCGAAGGGCGTGTGGCCCAGGTCGTGGGCCAGCGCCACCGCCTCGGTCAGTTCCTGGTTCAGCTCCAGCGCGCCGGCGATGGTGCGCGCCACCTGCGCCACCTCGATGGAATGGGTCAGCCGGGTGCGGAAATAGTCGCCCTCGTGCTCCACGAAGACCTGGGTCTTGTGCTTCAGCCGACGGAACGCGCTGGAGTGGATGATCCTGTCCCGGTCCCGCTGGAAGCACGAGCGGAAATGGCTTTCCTCCTCGGGGTGAAGCCGTCCGCGCGCGGCGCCGGGATGACAGGTGAAGGCGTGGGGCATGGTCCGTCTCCTGCAGGGCCGGCCCCAATAAACCGCGCCACGGCCCGCGGGACAACCGTTTCCCGCACCGTCGCGAAACCGCGTGCGGACAAGGCATTGCAGGCCGCGGCGGCCCACCGGCCACTTGAAACGCCGGCGCCATGGGCGCATATTTCCAGCAGACACTGAACAGGGACCGATCGCATGCAACTGCCCCCCAAGGTGACCGACCGCGCCTTCGCCCGCCTCGCCGAGATCGGCGCAGCCGACCAGGGCCAGGCCCTGCGCGTGGCCGTCGAAGGCGGCGGCTGTTCGGGATTTCAGTACGACATCCGCCTCGATGCCCCGGCCGAGGACGACGTGGTGCTCGAAGGCGCAGGCCAGAAGGTCGTGGTGGATAGCGTCTCGCTGCCCTTTCTCGCCGGCGCGACCATCGATTTCACCGAGGAACTGATCGGCGCCCGCTTCACCATCGACAATCCCAACGTGGCCAGTTCCTGCGGCTGCGGGACCTCCTTCGCGATGTAGCGGCCGCGCCGCCGGCGCCGTGCCCTTGCCAGCCGCCGCGCGCTGCGCGATAGAGGGACCCTGACCGTGACGGAGCCCGCGCCATGAAAATCGCCACCTTCAACATCAACGGGATCAAGGCGCGGCTGCAGGCGCTGACCGACTGGCTGGAAGAGGCCCGGCCCGACGTCGCCCTGCTGCAGGAGATCAAGTCCACCGACGAGAATTTCCCCGCCGCGCATTTCGAGGGCCTGGGCTACCACGTCGCCGCCCACGGCCAGAAAAGCTTCAACGGCGTGGCGATCCTGTCCAAGCCGGAGATGGCGGACATCCGCCGCGGGCTGCCCGGTGACGAGGCCGACGAGCAGGCCCGCTGGATCGAGGCCACCGTTCAGGGCGCGCAGGGGCCGCTGCGCATCTGCGGGCTCTACCTGCCCAACGGCAATCCCGTGCCGGGGCCCAAGTTCGACTACAAGCTCGCCTGGATGGACCGCCTCCACGACCGCGCGCAGGAGCTGCTCGCGGCCGAGGCGCCGGCGCTCATGGCCGGCGATTACAACGTCATCCCCCAGGACAAGGACGCGCGCAATCCCGAGGCCTGGACCGACGACGCGTTGGCCCAGCCCGAATCCCGCGCCGCCTTCCGCCGGATCCTGAACCTGGGCTTCACCGACGCGGTGCGCGCCTGCCACCCCCGCGCGGATATCTACACCTTCTGGGACTACCAGGCGGGCGCCTGGAACCGTGACCACGGCATCCGCATCGATCACGTTCTGCTGACCCCGCAGGCCGCCGATCGCCTCACCGACTGCGGGATCGATCGGGACCTGCGCGGTGGCGACAAGCCCTCCGATCACGTGCCGGTCTGGGTGGAACTGGATATCTGAGCGTCCGGGGGATCCTGCGTTCATGTGCCATAGGTATGCGTAGGCGTAGGGCGGGGTTCACCCGGCCATCGCCCGCCCCCGCAACCGCGTGAACACCGCAGGATCCTTGCTTTCGGCCCGGGCCGACCGGCCTCACCCCCCGGCCGTCACGTCGTGGCCGTAGATCCAGTCGAACTGCCGCATCATCCGGCCGGGCGCCAGCCGCCCGCCCAGGCGCAGCGCGCCGTGGGCGGCCCAGCGCAGCGGCGGGAAGGCCAGGTGATATTTCCAGGCGTTGCGGCTGGCCGCGGCCACGACCCTGGCGGCCCGTCCCGCGCGGCGGGCCTGATAGGCCGCCAGCCGCGCCTCTAGCGGGCCGCCCTGCCCCAGCGCGTCGGCCAGCACCCAGGCGTCCTCCAGCGCCAGGCACGCCCCCTGCGCCATGAAGGGCAGCGTCGGATGCGCCGCATCGCCCAAGAGCGCCACGCCGCCCCCGTGCCAGTGCCGCGCCACGGGATGCCGGAACAATCCCCAGAGGTTCACCCGATCCACCCGCGCCAGCATGGCCTGCACCTCCGGGCCGAAATCCGAAAATGCCGCCCGCAGCGCCAGCGGATCGTCCTCCTGGCTCCAGCTCTCGGCCGTCCAGGCCGCCCGCTCCTGCACCGCCACGATGTTCAGTAGCCGCCCCGACCGCAGCGGATAGCTGACGACGTGCCGGTGCGCACCCATGTCCACCCGCGCCTCCGGGCCCCGGCCGTCGGTGTTGGGCACCACCGCGCGCCAGGCCGCCTGCCCCGTGAAGCGGGGCGCGGCGTCCTGCTCCAGCGCCGCCCGCGCCCGCGAATGCAGCCCGTCGGCGCCCACGACCAGATCCGCACCGGCCGTCGCGCCATTGGCCAGCACCACGCGCGGCCGCGGGCCGGGCGCGATCCGGGCGACTTTCTGCATCAGGCGGATCTTCACCCCCGCCGCGCGTGCGCCCCGCGCCAGCAGGTCGATCAGGTCGGCGCGATGCACGAAGTAGTAGTCGGCCTGCGCCGCCCGCGCCAGATCCAGCCGCAGCACCCGGGCCCCGGCCTGGTCGTGCAGGCAGACGGCCCGCGCCTGCACCGCCGGCCCGCGCAGCGCCTCGGCCAGGCCCAGGGCACGCAGCACCACGTAGCCATTGGGGCTGATCTGCAGGCCGGCGCCCACCTCGCGGATCGCCTCGGCCTGCTCCAGCACCGTCACCTCGGCCCCCCGCAGCGCAAGGGCCCGCGCGACGGAAAGCCCGCCGATGCCGGCGCCGATGACCAGGATCTTGGTGCCCGTCAGGCTCATGGCTCTCCCCCCGGGACGAAAAACGCCGGAGCGACGGCCCCGGCGCGATACTCCATCATGACGGCGCGGGTCAGTCGTCGCGATGGACCTTCTCGCGGCGCTCGTGGCGCTCCTGCGCCTCCAGGCTCATGGTGGCGATGGGACGCGCATCCAGACGCTTGAGGCTGATCGGCTCGCCCGTGACCTCGCAGTAGCCGTACTCGCCCTCCTCGATGCGGCGCAGCGCGGCATCGATCTTGGCTACCAGCTTGCGCTGGCGATCGCGGGTGCGCAGTTCCAGCGCGCGGTCGGTCTCTTCGCTGGCGCGATCGGCCACGTCCGGGATGGCGCGGGTGCTGTCCTGAAGCCCCTCGATCGTGTCGCGGCTTTCGTCGAGGAGTTCGTTTTTCCAGTTGATGAGCTTGCGGCGGAAGTATTCGACTTGGCGTTCGTTCATGAACGGTTCGTCTTCGGCCGGACGGTAGTCCTCGGGCAGAAAGACTTCGGCTTTCATTTCGGATCCCTCATCATGGCCACCCTCTGGCATGGTCGGCTCCTTTAGGTCGGCGCATTCCCCTCGGCGCTGCACTTACACCCCAGCGCGGGGATTGTCACTAGCCAATCACACCGCATTGAAGTGTTTTGCGTCTGCGCCTAATGTGCGCCCGATCTTCCTTCGGAAACGCCGCGAAAAGGATTGAAAAGGATATGAAATTCGAAGGGACCGAGTCCTACGTCGCCACCGATGACCTGATGGTGGCGGTCAACGCTGCCGTCACCCTGGAACGCCCGCTGCTCGTCAAGGGCGAGCCCGGCACCGGCAAGACGGAACTGGCCCGCCAAGTGGCGCAGGGCCTGGGCCTGCGCATCCTGGAATGGAACGTGAAGTCCACCACCAAGGCGCAGCAGGGCCTCTACGAGTATGACGCCGTCTCGCGCCTGCGCGACAGCCAGCTGGGCGACGACCGCGTGCACGACGTGGCCAACTACATCCGCAAGGGCAAGCTGTGGGAGGCCTTCGAGTCCGACGAGAAGCTGGTCCTGCTCATCGACGAGATCGACAAGGCCGACATCGAGTTTCCCAACGACCTGCTGCAGGAACTCGACCGGATGGAATTCCACGTCTACGAGACGGGCGAGACGATCCGGGCGAAACACCGCCCCATCGTCATCATCACCTCCAACAACGAGAAGGAGCTGCCCGACGCCTTCCTGCGGCGCTGCTTCTTCCACTACATCCGCTTTCCGGACGCGGAAACGATGAAGCGCATCGTCGCCGTCCACCACCCCGGGATCAAGGAAAGCCTTCTCACCGCCGCGCTGACGCAGTTCTTCGAGATCCGCGAGCAGGCCGGCCTGAAGAAGAAGCCCTCGACCTCCGAGGTGCTCGACTGGCTCAAGCTCATCCTGGCCGAGGACCTGGACCCCGCCGACCTCCAGCGGCAGGGTGCCGACGCGCTGCCGAAACTGCACGGCGCCCTTCTCAAGAACGAACAGGACGTGCATCTTTTCGAAAGGCTCGCCTTCATGGCGCGTCGCCAGCGCTAGCGGGCGATGCCCGGCGGCCACGGCCGCCACATTGCCGCCATCTTTGCCCGTCACGGTCCCGGCCGTGGCGGGAATCCGTGGGGGCGTGTCGCCCGCCGCAGTCCGGAGGACCAACAGGTTCCATGCGTCACTTGCTGCTTCCCGCCCTCCTCGTGCTCGGCGCCTGCGCCACGGCGCCGGCAAACGACCTGCCCTCGCGCGCCGCCACGCCAGGTGACAGCGCCCTGCCCGCGATGAAGACCTTCTCGGCGCCCAGCCCGGTCCCGCCGGCGCGGGCCAACCGCGACATCGCCCGGGATTTCCTGGACCTCGCGTTCCGCCTGGAATCGGGCCGGCAACTGACGCGGTTCTCCCGCTTCGAGGAACCGATCTCGGTGCGTGTCACGGGCCGCCCGCCCGCGACCCTGCGGCCCGATCTCGACCGGCTCTTGCGCCGGCTGCGCCGGGAGGCCGGCATCGATATCGCAACCACCGGCGCCGGGCCGGCGAACATCACGATCGAGTCGGTCTCGCGCCGGCAGATCCAGCGCTACCTGCCCAAGGCGGCCTGCTTCGTGGTGCCCAACGTCTCGTCGCTGGAGGAATACCGCCGTGCACGCCACAGCCGGCGCACCAGCTGGACCGAGCTGACCCGGCGCGAACGGCTGGCGATATTCGTGCCCGGCGATTCCAGCCCGCAAGAGGTGCGCGACTGCCTGCACGAGGAACTGGCCCAGGCCCTCGGTCCGCTCAACGACCTCTACCGACTGCCCGATTCCGTGTTCAACGACGACAACGTGCACACGGTGCTCACCGGTTTCGACATGCTGGTCCTGCGCGCCTATTACGCCCCCGAGTTGCGCAGCGGCATGACCCGCGCGCAGGTGGCCGACCGCCTGCCCGCGCTCCTGGCGCGGCTGAACCCCGGCGGCCGCGCCCGCCCGGCGCGATCCCTGCCGCCCACGCCGGATAGCTGGGTGCACGCCATCCAGACGGCCCTGGGCCCCGGCGCCGCACCGCGCGAACGCCAGGCAGCGGCCGAGCAGGCGCTGCGGATCGCCCGCAACCGGGGCTGGCGCGACCACCGGCGCGGCTTCAGCCACTTCGCCCTGGGTCGGCTCACGCAGCCGGTGAACCCCGAGGCCGCCAGCCGCCAGTTCCGCCTGGCCGACCGGTTCTACCAGCAGGGCCACGGCACCGATCTGCACCGCGCCTATGCCGCCTCGCAACTGGCTGCGCACGCCCTGCGCCGGGGCGACGGCGCCCGCGCCCTGCGCCTGGTCAGCCCGCACCTGGCCACGGCCGAGCGCCACGAGAACGCCGCCCTGCTGGCCACGCTGATGATGCTGCAGGCCGAGGCGCTGGAACTGCAGGGCCGGCTCAGCGACGCGCGCGCCGTCCGGCTGGACAGCCTGGGCTGGGCGCGCTACGGATTCGGCGCGGACTGGGCCGTGCGCGCCAAGCTGCGCGAGATCGCGACGCTCAGCCCGCCAAGGGCACCGAACGGGTAGGCAAGAGACATGATCATTCTGGCAGGGGCCATCCTGGGGGCCGTGATCGGCGGCGTCATCGCGTGGCGGCGCAAGGGGCGCACGGCCGACATCCTTCAGTACGCTTTCGTCTACGCGCTGGTCTTCACGCTGCTGGGGCTCTTCGCCACGCTCATCATCCACCGAAGTTCGATCTAGGCACCGATGTTCCTGCCCTTCTTCGAAAACCTGCGCAAGGCCGGCGTGCCGGTCTCCCTGCGCGAATACCTCGATTTTCTCGGCGCGATGGGCACCGGGCTTGTCACCTACGACATCGAGGGGTTCTACTACCTCGCCCGCGCCGCCATGGTGAAGGACGAGCGCAAGCTCGACCGCTTCGACCAGGCCTTCGCCGCGACTTTCAAGGGGCTGGAGGAAATCAGCCCCGCCCAGGTGCTGGAGGCGGTGGATCTGCCCGCCGAATGGCTGGAAAGGATGGCCGAGAAGCACCTCTCCGACGCCGAGAAGGCCGAGATCGAGGCCCTGGGCGGCTTCGACAAGCTGATGGAGACGCTGCGCGACCGCCTCAAGGAACAGCAGGGCCGCCACCAGGGCGGCAACAAGTGGATCGGCACCGCCGGCACCTCGCCCTTCGGGGCCTACGGCTACAACCCCGAGGGCGTGCGCATCGGCCAGAAGGAAAGCCGCCATCGCCGGGCCGTGAAGGTCTGGGACAAGCGCGAGTTCCGCAATCTCGACGACACGGTCGAACTGGGCACCCGCAACATCAAGGTCGCGATGAAACGCCTGCGCCAGTGGGCCCGCGACGGCGCGGCCGAGGAGCTGGACCTCGACAGCACGATCCGCGCCACCGCCGAGCACGGCTACCTGGATGTCAAGATGCGCCCGGAACGGCGCAACGCCGTCAAGGTCCTGCTGTTTCTCGACGTGGGCGGCTCGATGGACGATCACATCAAGGTGGTCGAGGAACTCTTCAGCGCCGCCCGGGCCGAGTTCAAGCACCTGGAATACTACTATTTCCACAACTGCCTGTACGAAGGCGTCTGGCGCGACAACCGCCGCCGCTGGGACGCGGTGACGCCCACGGCCGAGGTGCTCAACACCTATGGCCCCGACTACAAGTGCATCTTCGTGGGCGACGCCTCGATGAGTCCCTACGAGATCGCCTACCCCGGCGGCGCCAACGAGCACTGGAACCCCGAGGCCGGCCAGGTCTGGCTGGAACGGGCCCGGGCGCAATGGCCCGCCAACCTCTGGATCAACCCCGTGCCCGAGAAATACTGGGGCTACACCCATTCCATCCGGATGATTCGCGACATCTTCGAGGACAACATGGTGCCCATGACCCTCGACGGCATCGACCGCGGCATGCGCGACCTCGCGCGCTGAGCCGGCGCCGGGCGCGCGGCCGGCGCGGCAAGCCCTAGGGCGCCAGCGCCTGCGCCAGGTCGGCCCGCAGGTCCTCGGCATCCTCGATGCCGATCGACAGCCGCAGCAGGGTCTCGGGGATGCCCGAGTGCGGCTCGATCACGTGGCGGTGCTCGACCAGGCTCTCCACCCCGCCCAGCGAGGTGGCGCGGTGGAACACCTCCAGCCGCCCGGCCACCCGCGCCGCGTCCGCGTGCCCGCCCCTGACCAGCATCGACATCAGGTAGCCATAGCCGCCCCGCATCTGCCGCGCGGCAACGCCGTGGCCCGCATGGCTCTCCAGCCCCGGATAAAGGACCGCCTCCACCGCGTCGTGCTGGCACAACCAGTCCGCCAGCCCCTGCGCCGTTGCGCACATCCGCTCCAGCCGCAGCGGCAGGGTGCGCAGGCCGCGCAACAGCAGCCAGGCCTCGACCGGGCCAAGGATCGCGCCGGCGTCGTGCCGGTCCGCCGCCACGGCCTGCCAGCGCGGATCGCCCGGCGCGGCACAGGCCAGCACGCCGGCCACCACGTCGGAATGGCCGTTGAGCGCCTTGGTCGCCGAATGCATCACGAAATCCGCCCCCAGCGCCAGCGGCCGCATCAGCACCGGGGTGGCCGCTGTCGCGTCCACCGCCAGCGCCGCGCCCGCCGACCGCGCCAGGCCCGCCGCCGCGGCGATATCCGCCGTTTTCAGCCAGGGGTTCGAGGGGACCTCGATCCAGACCAGGTCGGCCGGGGTCCGCAACGCGGCCGCCAGCGCGACGGTGTCGGCGGCATCCACCTCGGCCAGGGTCACCGCCCGCCGGGCGCAGAAATCGCGCAGCCATTTCGTCGTGCCCCAGTAGATGCCCGATTGCACCACCACCCGGCCGCCGGCCGGCACCGTGCGGAAAAGCGCGGCGATGGCCGCCATGCCCGAGGGAAACAGCAACGCCGCCCCCGCGCCCTCCAGCCGGCGCAGCACCTCCTCGGCCTGGCGGACGGTATCGTTGTCGTCGCGGCCGTAGGTATTGGCCGGGTTTTCCAGCGCGTAATCCGCGCCCCGGCGGTAGGTGCTGGCCATCCTGATCGCCGGCACCACGCCGCCGCTGTCCCGGTCCCAGGCCCCGGCGGCCTGCGCGGCCACCGTGGCCGGGCGCCATTTGTCGCTCATGTCGCCTCCTCGCTCGACAGGGTGAACAGCCGCCCCGGCCCCGCGCCCGGCGGCACGCCGCCCGACAGCGCCAGCAGGTGCCACAGCAGCGCCTGATTGGAACTCACGACCGGCAGGCCCAGCCGGGCCTCGACCTCCGCGATCACGCCGAAGGTCCGCAGGTTGGTGCAACTGGCGAAGACCGCGTCGCAACCCGCCACGCCCCCCGCCGCCAGAAGCGCCGCGCGGGTCGAGGGCTCGGTGATCCGCGCCACGGTCCAGTCGTCCTTCTGGCCGAAGCTCACCTCCTCGACCGCCTCGATGCCCGCCGCCGCCAGCCAGCCGCGCAGCGGCGCGGTGATCTCCGGCACATAGGGGCTGACCAGCCCGATGCGCCGCGCCCCCAGCGCCCGCAGCGCCGCGATGACCGCGCTCAGCGGATCGCTGGCCCGCGCCTGCGGGTGCACCGCGGTCAGCAGCCGCGCGACCGCCTCGGGCCCGATCACCGTGGCCGCCGAGGTGCAGGCATAGGCCACCGCCGCCAGCCCCTGCGGCAAAAGCCCCGCCGCCGTGGGCAGGGCCGCCTCGGTGGTGCGCAGCTGGTCCTGCGTGACATGCGGCCCCGCGGGCACCCGGCTGTGCAACAGGTTCACCGCCTGGCCGGCCAGGGCCTGCCGTGCCTCGTACTCCAGCGTCTCGTCGGTGCTCAGCATGACGACGCCCAGGCGCCGTCCCCCGCCCGCGCCGGCGTCCGTGTCGTAGTCCATCGCGCGTCCCCCTATGCCCGCGGGCGGCTCAGGATCCCGCCCGAAACCGGCGCCCGCACCCCCGTGGTGCCGGGGGCCGAGGTGGGCAACCCCCGCGCCACCCGCACCGCCAGATGGGCGAAGGCCTGCGCCTCCAGCATGTCGCCGTCCAGCCCGGCATCCTCCACCGGCGCCACGGGGCAATCCACCGAGACCGCGATCATCTCCATCAGCACCGGGTTGCGCCGCCCGCCCCCGGCAACCAGCAACCGCGCGGGGGGCTCGGGGCAGTGCTCCATGCCCCGCAGCACCGCGACCGCGCTCATCGCCGTCAGCGTCGCCACCGCGTCGGCATCGTCAAGATCGGCCACCTGCGCCGCCATCTCGGCAAAGGCGCCGCGATCCAGGGACTTGGGCGGCACCTTCCAGAAGAAGGGATGGGCAAGGAACCGCTCCAGCACGCCGTCGGCCACACGGCCCTGGCGGGCCAGGCGGCCGTCGTAATCGAAGGGCGCGCCGCGCCGGGCCAGAACCAGGTCGTCGATCGGCGCGTTGGCCGGGCCGGTGTCGAAGGCCAGAAGCGCGCCCGCCTCCTCGGGCCCGGCCTTGCGCGGGTCCACGAAGGTCAGGTTCCCCACCCCGCCCAGATTGAGAAAGGCCAGCGGCGCATCCGCCCCCATCCATTTCGCGCAGGCGAAGTGAAAGAAGGGCGCCAGCGGCGCGCCCTCGCCGCCAAGCCGCACATCCGCGCTGCGGAAATCCCAGACCACCGGCAGCCCCAGCGCCACGGCCAGCGCCGCGCCGTCGCCTGCCTGGTGCGTGCCCCGCCCGCGCGGCTCGTGCGCCAGCGTCTGGCCGTGAAACCCCACCAGATCCACCTCCGCGAACCGGCCCAGCAACTCGGCATGGGCGGCCTGCACCACCGCCCCGGCCTCGGTGACCTCCGCGCCCGACCAGCGGCCCAGGGCAGCGCGCAGCGCCGCGCGCTCGGGCTCGGAATAGGCCCGGTAGCCCGTCTGCCCGAACGCATGGATCGCCTCGCCATCGGTCTCGACCACCGCGGCGTCCACCCCGTCAAGCGAGGTGCCCGACATCGCCCCGAGCGCACGGTGGCGCGCGCCTGTCAGCATGGCCTTCCCCTTCGCCAAATCCGTCCCTATACATGCCCCGCAAATCAGACCGGGACAAGCGATATGACCTACCACCCCAGATCCGAGTTCCTGCGCGTGATGACCGAGCGCGGCTTCGTCGCGGACTGCACCGATTTCCAGGGCCTCGACGAGGCGCTCCTGAACGGGGTGGTGCCGGCCTATATCGGCTTCGACGCCACAGCGCGCTCGCTGCACGTGGGCTCGCTTATCCAGATCATGATGCTGCGCTGGCTGCAAAAGACGGGCCACCGCCCCATCACGCTCATGGGCGGCGGCACGACCAAGGTGGGCGACCCCTCCTTCCGCGCCGACGAACGCCCCCTGCTGACGCCCACCCAGATCGCCGAGAACATCGAGGGCATCCGCCAGGTCTTCGCCGCCTATATCGATTACGGCGACCATCCCACCGACGCGCTGATGATCGACAACGCCGAGTGGCTGGACGGCCTGAACTACCTGGAATTCCTGCGCGACGTGGGCCGGCACTTCAGCGTGAACCGGATGCTCAGCTTCGAATCGGTCAAGTCCCGGCTCGACCGCGACCAGAGCCTCAGCTTCCTCGAATTCAACTACATGATCCTGCAGGCCTACGATTTCGTCGAACTCAATCGCCGCTACGGCTGTCGGCTGCAGATGGGCGGCTCGGACCAGTGGGGCAACATCGTGGGTGGCATCGACCTGGCCCGCCGCCTCAGCAACGCGGAGCTCTTCGGGCTCACCTCGCCACTGCTGACCACGGCCGACGGGCGCAAGATGGGCAAGACGGCCGAGGGCGCGATCTGGCTGAACTCCGAAATGTGCTCGCCCTACGCCTTCTGGCAGTTCTGGCGCAACACCCTGGACGCCGACGTGGGCCGCTTCCTCAAGCTCTACACCGAATTGCCCGTGTCCGAGTGCGACCGCCTGGGCGCGCTGGAAGGGGCCGAGATCAACGAAGCCAAGATCATCCTCGCCAACGAGGTCACCACGCTGCTGCACGGGGCCGAGGCCGCCCGCGCGGCCGAGGCCACCGCCCGCGAGGTCTTCGAGAAGGGCGGCGTGGGCGCGGATCTGCCCACGCTGGAACTCGGCGCCGAGGACCTGGGCGAGGGCATATCGATCGTGCAACTGATCGTGAAATCGGGCCTGGCCAAGTCCGGCAAGGAGGCCAAGCGCCTGATCGCCGAGAAGGGCGCGAAGATGGACGACCGGCCCCTCACCGACCCCGGCTTGATGATCGATGCCGCCGCACTGGCCTCCCCGATCAAGCTCAGCGCCGGCAAGAAGCGGCACGCGCTGGTCAAGCTGGCCGAGTAGCCGTCCGGGCCCCGGCGCGGCGCTCATCGCTTCCTTCGGGCGCTCTTCACGAAGACGCCCGCAAGGGCTGATGAGCGCCCCCGGGGGTCGTTGACTCCGCAGCGCGTTTTCCGTATTTCGCGAATTATCGAAATACTGTCATGCCGAGGGCCCATGCCCGAGACGCCGCGCAACGTGCTCTTCCTCTGCCACGGCAATTCCGCCCGCTCGCTCACGGCCGAGGCCATCGTGAACCGCGAGGGGCGGGGCCTGTTCCGCGGTTTCTCCGCCGGCGCCGACCCCGCCGGCGGCCCCCACCCGCGCGCCATGGCGCTGCTGCAGCATCACGGCCACGACATCTCGGGTCTGCGCACCAAGAGCCGCGACGACTTCGCCGCCCCGGGCGCCCCGGAGATGGATTTCGTCGTCACCCTCTGCGATGCATCCGCGGCCGAGCCATGCCCGGTCTGGCCCGGCCGCCCCGTCACCGCCCACTGGGGGGTGCCCGACCCCGCCGCGGCCACCGGCGGCGACGCCGCGATCGCGCTGGCCTTCTCCGACGCCTACCGGATGCTGCAGAGCCGCATCGCCGCTTTCGTGACCCTGCCCATGGACCGGCTCGACCGGCCGGCGCTGCAGGACCGGATCGACCGGATCGGGCGGGAGGGCGCACGGCCGCCGACCCCGCCGCGCCCGGCCTGATAAAAGGGACCCGCCCCATGACCGACACCACGCATCGCGCCGCCGCCGGCGGCATCGGCCCCTTCGAGCGCTGGCTGTCGCTCTGGGTGGCGCTCGCCATCGGCGCTGGGGTCCTGCTGGGCAACCTCGTGCCCGGCGTCTTCGCGGCGCTCTCCGCACTGGAGGTCGCCAGGGTCAACCTGGCCGTGGCGGTGCTGATCTGGGCGATGGTCTACCCGATGATGGTCGGGGTGGATTTCACCGCGCTCGGCCGCATCGGCGAGCGGCCCAAGGGGCTGGTCATCACGCTGGCCGTCAACTGGCTGGTCAAGCCCTTCACCATGGCGCTTCTGGGCGGGCTGTTCTTCCACGTCGTCTTCGCCGATGCCATTCCCTTCGCGGACGCGCAGCAATACCTCGCCGGGCTGATCCTGCTGGGCGCGGCGCCCTGCACGGCGATGGTCTTCGTCTGGTCGCAGCTCACCCGCGGCGACGCGACCTATACCTTGGTGCAGGTCAGCGTGAACGACGTCATCATGGTCTTCGCCTTCGCCCCCATCGTGGCACTGCTGCTGGGGGTGACCGACATCGCCGTGCCGTGGGACACGCTGGTGCTGTCGGTGGCCCTCTATATCGTCATCCCGCTCCTCGCCGGCATCGCCACCCGCGCCCGGCTGGCCCGGCGCGGCGGCGAGCTGGCGGTGGAGGCGTTCCGCGACCGGCTCAAGCCGCTGACCATCGCCGGGCTGCTGCTCACCGTGGTGCTGCTCTTCGGCTTCCAGGGGCAGGTGATCCTGGAGACGCCGCTCGTCATCGGGATGATCGCGGTGCCGCTGCTGCTGCAGACCTACGGCATCTTCGCCGTCGCCTACGCGGCCGCCTGGGCGTGGCGGGTGCCGTTCCCCATCGCCGCGCCCTGCGCGCTCATCGGCACGTCCAACTTCTTCGAACTGGCGGTCGCCGTGGCGATCGGCCTGTTCGGCCTCGGCTCCGGCGCGGCGCTGGCCACGGTGGTCGGCGTGCTGGTCGAGGTGCCGGTGATGCTGTCGCTGGTGGCGGTCGCCAACCGCACGCGGCACTGGTTCCCCGGCTGAGCCGCCCGCGCCTCAGCCCCGCCCGCGCAGCGCGTCCTCCAGCAGGGCGCGGACCGCGCCCGCGTCCACATCCTCGGCCACGACCGCGTGCCCGATGCCGCGGGCGAGGATGAAGCGCAGCCGGCCGTCGACCACCTTCTTGTCCTGCGCCATGCGCGCCAGCAATCCGTCCGCGTCCGGCAATTCCCCCGGAATGTCCGCCAGTTCGGCCTTCATCTTCATGTTCCGCAGATGGGCGCGGACGCGGCCCGGCTCCTCCTGGCTGCACAGCCCCATCCGCGCCGACAGATCGAAGGCCAGCGCGCAGCCGATCGCCACCCCCTCGCCATGCAGCAACCGGTCGGAATACCCCGTCGCCGCCTCCAGCGCGTGGCAGAAGGTATGGCCGAGATTGAGCAGCGCCCGATCACCCTGTTCGGTTTCGTCGCGCACCACGATCTCCGCCTTCATCTCGACCGAGCGCTTGACCGCATGGACGCGGGCCGCCGCGTCTCCGGCTGCGACACTTGAACCGTTCTCCTCAAGCCATTGGAAAAATTCGACATCCCCCAGCAAACCATATTTCACGACCTCGCCGTAGCCGGCCAGGAAATCACGCTCGGGCAGGGTGTCCAGAACCTCGGTATCGGCCAGAACCAGGCTGGGCTGGTGAAAGGCGCCGACCAGGTTCTTGCCCTGCGGCGAATTGATGCCCGTCTTGCCGCCCACCGAACTGTCCACCTGCGCCAAAAGGCTTGTCGGCACCTGCACGAAGCGGATCCCGCGCCGCAGGATCGCCGCGGCAAAGCCGACAAGGTCGCCGATCACACCGCCGCCAAGCGCGACCACGATGTCGCGCCGCTCGATCCGTTCGGCCAGCAGCCACTCGACCGTCCGCTCCAACTGGGCCCAGGATTTCGTCGCCTCGCCCGGGGGAAGCGTTAGCGCGGAAACCGCAATTCCCCTATTTTCCAATGCATTGCGCAGCGTTCTCAAATGTCTCTGGGCAACCTTCTCGTCGGTGATGACCGCCACCCGCGGCCTGTGCAGAAGGGGCGTGACCAAGGCGCCCGCCCGCGGAAGCAGCCCCGGGCCGATATGAATGTCATAGGCCCGCGCGCCCAGGGGAACCCGTACCGTCTCGCTCATTTCTTCACCTCCAGAACGTCGGGCCGCGCCGCCAGGGCCGCGACGACCTTCGCGGCCATCGCCTGCACCGAAAGATCGGGTTCGGCACGCACGGCCAGATCCGCCTGCGCATAAAGCGGCACCCGCGCCGCGTAGATGTCGCGCAGCGTGGCATAAGGATCAGCCGTGCGCAGCAAGGGCCTGGTATCCTTGTGTTTCACGCGATTCCACAAGAGATCGAGATCGGCCTTGAGCCAGACCGCCACGCCCTTGCGCGAGATCAATTCACGGTTGCGCGCGGCCAGAAAGGCCCCGCCCCCGGTGGACAGGATGCCCGGGGCGGCGTCTAGCAGCCGGTCCAGCACGCGCGTCTCGCGGTCCCGAAAGAATGCCTCGCCATCGCGGGCGAAGATCTCGGAAATGGTCATGTTCGCGGCGCGCTCGATCTCTTCGTCGGAATCGCGGAACGGTACCCCCAACTGCAAGGCCATCGCCTTGCCCACGGCGGTCTTGCCCGCGCCCATCATGCCCACCAACACCACGTTTTTCTTCAGTTTCCAGCGGTCTGCGGCTGCCACGCTTCGGCGCTCCCCTGCCAAAATTGCGCGATTTTCCCCTCAATGACGTGATCTTGACCAAAAGGCCAGTTATAAAGTCTCCAAAAGCGGCAGCGGCACGGGCAGGCTTAGCATGATACGGCTCATCAAGTGGTTGTTCTACCTCGCGGTTTTGGGCTTCATCGCGTTGGTGGGCTATGCCTACATCGGGCCGTTCTTTGGGGCCGATTTCTCGCCGCCCACTTCCGAGATTCGCCAGGACATCATCATTGAGACCGATTAGCGCGCTCATCGTGTTTCTGTGCCTGGCCGCCCCCGCGCGGGGGCAGGAGCCGCTTTCCGCCATTGATTGGCTGCAGGAGCCTTTCCCTGCGACGGTCGTTCAGCCGCGCAACCCGCAGACGGGCCCGCCGGTTGCCGAGGAGGTCGAGACCCCCGCCGTCACCGTCGTGCCCATGGGCGAAACCCGACCCGACGCCGTGGGCCTGCTGCCCGGTTCGACCACCGGTCTTCCCTCCGACCTCTGGCAGGCTGGGCGCGAAGGTTCGGTGGTGGCTGCACTGGAACGGTTGGACGGCAGCCCGCTACCGGCAATGCAGGCCCTGTACTACACGCTTCTGCTGGCAGAGGCCGATCCCCCGGCAGATGCCGGCCCCGACGCTTCCTTTCTAAAGGCACGGATCGCCGCGCTGCGCCGGTTCGGGGCGGTCAATCCCGCACTGGCGTTGCTGGACCGCGCCGGTCCGGCCCGCCCCGCCTTGTTCGATCCCTGGCTGGACCTTGCGTTGCTGGACGGCGAGGAGGGCCGGCCCTGCCGGGTCCTTGCCGCGCGCCCGCGCCTCTCCGACAGCTACGCTAAACGCGTCTACTGCACCGCCCGTGCCGGGGAATGGGCGACGGCGGCGGTGATCTACGACAGCGCGGTCGCGCTGGATCTGCTGAGCGACCGCCAAGCCGACCTGCTCGCGCAGTTCCTCGACCCCGAAACGGTGGGCCGATCACCCGGCCTGGCCCCGCCGCAAGAGGTGACGCCCCTTCTTTTCCGTCTTTACGAAGCCGCCGGCAGCCCCTTGCCCACAGGCAACCTCCCCCGTGCCTTCGCGGTTGCCGACCTGCGTCCGACAGCCGGGTGGAAGGTGCGCCTGGATGCGGCCGAGCGTCTGGCGCGCACCGGCGCCCTGCCCGCCAACCGCCTGCTGGGCCTGTATACCGAGCGCGAGCCGCCGGCCTCCGGCGGGGTCTGGGAGCGGGCAGCCGCCGTGCAGGCGCTGGACAAAGCCCTGAGCAAGAACGACGCGGAAACGGTCGCACGCGTCCTGCCCGGTGCCTGGGCCGACATGCGGCGGCAGAATCTGGCCACCCCCTTCGCCGAGATCTTCGGCACGCGTCTGGCGCGCATCGCGCTGGAGGGGCCGGCCCGCGCGGCGGCCTTCCGCGCTGCCCTGCTGTCTCCGGAGTACGAGGCGGCGATCGCCGCCTTTGTCCCGCAGACCCGCGCGGAACGCTTCCTTGCCGGACTTGCGCGCGGGACGCCCCCCGCCCAGGCGGCCCGGACCCCCCTGGAAAAGGCAATCACCGCCGCCTTTGCCGCCTCCGGCCCCGCCCCGGCACAGGCCCCGCTGCTGGAGGCGGGCAAGCTCGGCCAGGCCATCCTGGCCGCCGGGCATCAAATCGACACCGCCGCCCCCGGCCAGGTCGCACGCATCCGCGCCGGCCTGCAGACCCTGCTTGCCGTCGGGCTGGAGGACACCGCGCGCCGGGCAGCCCTGCAACTGCTGATCCTGCCGGCCCGGACATGACGGCGACCTGGATATCCACCTTTCTGGAGGCGCAGGCCGCCGAACTGGGCGCAGCGCAGAACACGCTGGCGGCCTATGCCCGCGACCTGCAGGATTTCCAGGACTGGCTGGCGGGACGCGGCAGCGACCTGGCCGGGGCGACGCAAGACGATATCGAGGCCTACCTCTTGACCTGCGCGGCCGAGGGATTGGCCGCGTCCACCCGCGCGCGGCGGCTTTCGGCGATCAAGCAGCTTTACCGGTTCGCCTTCGAGGAAGGCTGGCGCACGGACAATCCCGCGATCCGCATCCGCGGGCCGGGCCGGGCGCAACGGCTGCCCACCACGCTTACCGAGGCTGAGGTGGACCGCCTGCTGGAAGCGGCGCGCGGCCACGGGCGCAGTCGGGGCGACCGTCTGCGCAACACCTGCTTGATCGAACTGCTCTATGCCACGGGCATGAGAGTCAGCGAACTCGTCGCCCTGCCGGTCTCGGCCGCGCGCGGCGATCCGCGGATGCTGCTGGTACGCGGCAAGGGGGGCAAGGAACGCATGGTGCCCCTGTCGCCGCCGGCCCGCGCAGCCCTGTCGGAGTGGCTGGAACTGCGCGATTCGCAGCAGGACGCGCGCCGGACATCCGGTGCGGCGCCTTCGTCCTTCCTGTTTCCCTCGCGGGGCAAGGACGGGCACCTGACCCGGCACCGGTTCCACGGTCTGATAAAGGAACTGGCGGTCACCGCCGGAATCTCGCCGGACAAGGTCACGCCCCATACCCTGCGCCACGCCTTTGCCACGCACCTGTTGGCGGGCGGGGCCGATTTGCGGGCGATCCAGACGCTTCTGGGCCACGCCGACGTGGCCACCACCGAGATCTACACCCATGTCCTGGACGCGCGCCTGCGCGACCTGGTCGAGGAGCATCACCCGCTCGTGCAGGACAAGCCCGGGCGAAGCGACGGCGCCAAGACCTCCTCGGAGGGCCAGTGACCGGTTATCGGCGCCCGCTCGTAGCCCTGGATCAATCCCTGCGCCCGCATGACCGGTGCCGCAGCGGCATGGTCGTCGTCCAGCCGGTGTATCGCCGCCGCGCCGCCGGCCAGAAGGGCAAGGGGTGCCTGCAGGTTCGAATAAGGGCCGGAAAAGATCAGCCCGGTCCCCTCCGGCCGGCCCGGATCCTGTACAAACATCGCGGCCCCTCTCTTGATCGTGGCGGCGCGGCCATTCATAACGCGGATTGATCAAAGGACAAATCGCCGGATGGAAGCCACCTCTTCGACCATTGATGCCGCCCTCTGGATCACCGCCGTGGCGATCATGGGGCTGCTTGTGCTCTCGGCCTATTTCTCCGGCAGCGAAACGGCGCTGACGGCCGCCTCGCGCGGCAAGCTGCGCTCGCGGGCCGACAAGGGCGACAAGGGCGCCGCGCGCGCGCTCGTCATCACGGAGGACAACGAACGCCTGATCGGCTCGGTGCTTCTGGGCAATAACCTCGTCAACATCCTCGCCACCTCTCTGGCCACGGCGCTGTTCACCCGGCTCTTCGGGGAAAGCGGCGTGGCGCTGGCGACGCTGATCATGACGCTGCTTGTACTGATCTTCGCCGAGGTGCTGCCCAAGACCTATGCCATCACCAACGCCGAGGCCGCCGCCTCGCGCACGGCACCGATCATCACACCGATCGTCAACATCTTCTCGCCAATCGTTTCTGCCGTGCGGCTGCTTGTGCGGGCGGTGCTGGGCGTCTTCGGCGTCCAGACGGATCCCGACAGCCATATCCTTGCCGTCCGCGAGGAAATCGCCGGCGCCCTTTACCTCGGCCATTCCGAGGGCGTGGTCGAGAAGGAGGACCGCGACCGGATCCTTGGCGCCCTCGACCTGGGCGAACGCGCGGTGGAGGAAATCATGCTTCACCGCAGCCAGATCGAGATGATCGATGCCGAGGCCGATCCGGAGGCGATCCTCGACCAATGCCTCAAATCCAACCACACCCGTCTGCCCGTCTACCGCGACGATCCCGACAACATCATCGGGGTGGTGCACGCCAAGGACCTGCTGCGCGCCATGCACCGGCTGGTGATCGGCGGCGTCGAGGACTCCGCCAAGGCGCTCAAGCATTTCGACATCTGTGACGTCGCGATGCCGCCCTATTTCGTGCCCGAAACCACGACGCTGGACGACCAGATGCGCACCTTCCTGCGGATGCGCAGCCATTTCGCCCTGGTGGTGGATGAATATGGCAGCCTTCAGGGGCTGATCACGCTGGAGGACATCCTCGAGGAAATCGTGGGCGAAATCACCGACGAGTTCGACCCGGCCGCCGATCATCCCATCCGGCGCAGCGAGGACAACCAGTTCCTCGTCGACGGGGCGATGACCATCCGCGACCTCAACCGCGCGACCGACTGGAACCTGCCCGACGACGAAGCCAACACCGTGGCCGGCCTTGTCATCCACGAGGCGCAGATGATCCCCGACGTCAACCAGGTCTTCAGCTTCCACGGCTTCCGCTTCGAAGTGGTCGAGAAGCAGGACAACCGGATCACCAAGCTCAAGATCCGCAAGAACTGAGCGGCCCGGGTCATCGTGTCCAGCCGGACCCCGGCCGTCGGGCGGGGCGTTGCCCCTGCCCGCGGTCGTGGGGGCCGCGGCGCAACTGCCGACCGACCGAATGAAAAGGACGATTGCCATGACACGCCCCCGCCCAAGAGGCGGACGCCAACGGCGCCACCCAGGCGGCCGAGGACTTCGCTGGCGCAGACGCTGCCGCCGCGGGCATGATCGGCACGATCTACGTCTATGAAAACATGGACTGCAAGAAACCCAGCAACGTCATTTCACGGATGAAGGAATTGGGGTACACCAACATTCAGGGGTTCGACGTCGAATACGGCCAGTACGAGGTCGAGGCCACGACACCGGCGGCCGACGAAGTGGAACTGGAAATCGACCCGATCACTGGCGCGGTCCTGGATATCGACGAGAACTGGTTCTGACCGCCGTCTCCGGTCAGGCCCGCAGGCGCGCGCCCCGCGGGTCGAACGGCGGCTCGGACAGGATGCGCGCCCGGTGCGGCCGGCCCAGGATCATGACGTCCACCTCCGCGCCCGCCTCGGCGCCGGCAACGAACCCCAGCGCCAGGGATTTGCCCACGGTGTAGCCGTAGGTGCCCGAGGTCACGCGCCCGATGCCCTTGCCGTTGCGGAAGATCGGTTCGCCGCCCGTCGCATCCGCGTCCGAGGCATTCACCGCCGCCTCGTCCAGGTGCAGCAGCACCAGGCGTTCGCGGGCCGGCCGCGCGAGAACCTCCTCCGCCGCGGCCTTGTTCAGGAAGTGCTTGTCCATCTTGCACAGACGGTCGAGCCCGACCTCCTGCGGCCAGTACTCGGGGCTGTACTCGCGGCCCCAGGAGCCGTAGCCCTTCTCGATGCGCAAGGACATCAGCGCCCGCGCGCCGACAGGGCCCGCCCCATGCGCCTGCCCCGCCTCCAGCAGCGCGCGGTACAGGGTTTCCTGATCCTGCGTCGCGCAGTGCAGTTCCCAGCCCAGGTCCCCGGTAAAACTGACCCGCAGCGCCAGGCACTGCACGCCGGCGACGGAGATCCGCCGGGACGCCATGAAGGGGAACTCCGCCGTTTCCAGAGAAGTGTCGGTCAGACTTTGCAGGATCTCGCGCGATGCCGGCCCGGCCAGATTGAACCCGCAGACCGCCTCGGTCTGCGTCTCGAAACGCGTGCCGTCGGGCAAGGGGACCATGTCGAAGAACCGCGCGTGATACCGCTCCGCCGCGCCTGAGGAGACGATCCAGAATTCCTCCTCTCCGGTGCGGGTGACCGTCGCGTCGCCGGCGATGCCGCCCCGCACGGATATCAAAGGCGTCAGGCAGGAGCGACCCACCGCGCGGGGCATCCGGTTGGCGAAAACCGCGTTCAGCCAGTCCTCGGCGCCGGGGCCGGCGACCCGGTACTTGGCGAAATTCGAAATATCGATGATGCCCGCCCGCTCGCGCAGCATGCGCGCTTCCCGGCCTACCGGCTCGAACCAGTTCTGGCGGGTGAAGCCGTTGGTGTCCTGCGCGCCCGGCGCGTCGGCGAACCATTGCGGGTGCTCCCAACCGTAGTTCAGCCCGAAGACCGCCCCCATCTGCTTCTGCACCTCGTAAACCGGACGGGTGCGCACCGGACGGCCCGCCGCCCGCTCCTCGTTGGGATAGTGGATGGCGAACCGGTGGGCATACTGGTCGCGAACGCGCGCCCGGGTGAAGGCCTTGTCGGCCCAGGGGCCGAACCGGGCCAGATCCCAGGCGAACATGTCGTATTCCATTTCACCCTGCACGATCCACTGCGCGGCCATCAACCCCATGCCGGCCGACTGCGAAAATCCGGGTATGATCCCGCAGCAGCAGAAATATCCGTGCAGTTCCGGCACCGGGCCCATCAGCACGTTGGCATCCGGCGACCAGATCATCGGGCCGTTGATCACCCGCTTGATGCCCGCCTCGGCCACCGCCGGCACGCGGTCGATGGCACGCATCATGTTGTCCTCGATCCGCTCCAGATCATCGGGAAACAGGTCGTGGGCGAAGTCCAGCGGTGTGCCGTCCTCGGCCCAGAACCGCATGTCGCGTTCGTAGGCGCCGATCAAGAGCCCCTGCCCCTCCTGGCGCAGGTAGTATTCGCCGTCGCGGTCCGCGACCGAGGGCAACCGGCGGTCCAGCCCCGCGATCTGCGCCACGGTGTCGGTGACGAAATACTGGTGCTCGGTGGGCTGCAGCGGCAACGATAGCCCGGCCAGCTTCGCCACCTCGCGGCCCCACAGGCCGGCGGCGTTGATGACCCAAGGCGTGCGAATTTCGCCCTTTGGCGTCTCCACGATCCACGTCCCGTCGGACTGTTGCACGGTGGCGGTCACCGGCGTGAAGCGGTGGATCTCGCCCCCCTTCTGCCGCGCTCCCACGGCGTAGGCGTTGGTAACGCCCGACGGGTCCACGTTCCCGCCCTCGGGTTCCCACATGATGCAGCGGATGCCGTCGAAATCCACCAGCGGGTGCAGCCGCTCGGCCGCGTCGCGAGTGATTTCGTGGAAGTTCATGCCGTAGAGTCGTGCCTTGGCGGCCTGCAGGCGCAGCTGGTGCTCACGGTCCTCGGTCTGTGCCAGGTAGAGCGAGCCGGGCTGGAAAACCCCGCAGCTCTGCCCCGTCTCCGCCTCCAGTTCCTTGTAAAGGGTCATGGTGTAGTGTTGCAGGCGGCTGATGTTGGCGCTGTCGTGCAGGCCGTGAATGTTGGCGGCGGCATGCCAGGTGGATCCAGATGTCAGTTCGTCGCGCTCAAGCAGAACGACATCGGACCAGCCCAGCTTGGCCAGATGGTAAAGGATCGAGCATCCGATAACGCCCCCGCCGATCACGACGGCCTGTGCATGGGTCTTCATTGTGCTTCCCCGGCTGTGTCGGGCCCAACCTGACGTCGATTCCAGGACCTTAGTTGCCGCTTCGCGACATTTCCGGTCGCGCCAAGGCATATCGTTTGCGACAGGATCTGTCGGAAACCGGCATGCCGGGTCAATCGGCCGCGGCGCAGGTTGACGGCAACCATCAAGGAGGCTTTCCCATGAAAACCACCACCCGTATCTGCGTCATCGGCGGCGGCGTCGTCGGATGCAGCGTGCTGTACCACCTGACCAAGCTGGGCTGGTCCGATGTGATGCTGCTGGAGCGTTCGGACCTGACCAGCGGGTCCACCTGGCACGCGGCGGGCGGCTTTCACACCCTCAACGGCGACACCAACATGGCCGCCCTTCAGGGCTACACCATCAAGCTCTACAAGGAACTGGAGGAGATCACGGGGCTGTCCTGCGGGCTGCACCACGTGGGGGGCGTGACGCTGGCCGACAACCGCGACCGCTTCGACATGCTGCTGGCCGAACGGGCCAAGCACCGTTTCATGGGCCTGGAGACCCAGATCGTCACCCCCGAAGAAATCCGCCAGCTCGCGCCGGTGACCAACACCGAGGGCATCCTCGGCGCGCTGTATGATCCGCTTGACGGCCACCTCGACCCCTCGGGCACGACCCACGCCTATGCCAAGGCCGCGCGCATGGGCGGTGCCGAGATCGAAACCCATTGCCACGTGCACGAGACCAATCCCCGCCCCGACGGCACCTGGGACGTCGTCACCGACAAGGGCACGATCCATGCCGAGCACGTGGTCAACGCCGCCGGTCTTTGGGCGCGCGAGGTCGGCGCGATGGCCGGCACCTACCTGCCGTTGCACCCGATGGAACACCAGTACCTGGTGACCGAGGAGGTGCCCGAGATCGCGGCGATGGTCGATGCCGGCGGCGAGCACCCCCATGTCATGGATCCTGCCGGCGAATCCTACCTCCGCCAGGAAGGCCGCGGGCTGTGCATCGGGTTCTACGAACAGACCTGCCGGCCCTGGGCGGTGGACGGGACACCCTGGGAATTCGGCCACGAATTGCTGCCCGACGATTTCGACAAGATCGAGGAATCGATCGAATTCGCCTACCGCCGCTTCCCGGCGCTGGAGCGGGCGGGGGTGAAATCGGTGATTCACGGGCCGTTCACCTTCGCCTCGGACGGCAACCCGCTGGTCGGCCCGGTGCCGGGCCTGCGCAATTACTGGGCCGCCTGCGGCGTGATGGCCGGGTTCTCTCAGGGCGGCGGCGTCGGGCTGATGCTGGCCCAGTGGATGACCGAGGGCGAATGCGAGCGCGACGTCTCGGCCATGGACGTGGCGCGCTACGGCGACTGGATCACGCCCGGCTACACCCGGCCCAAGGTGATCGAGAATTACCAGAAACGCTTCTCGGTGGCCTACCCGAACGAGGAACTGCCGGCCGCCCGTCCCTTCCGGACCACGCCGATGTACGACATCTTCGATTCCCTCGGCGCGGTTTGGGGCCACCAGTACGGGCTGGAGGTCGTCAACTACTTCGCCGAGGAAGGCGAGCCGCGGTTCGAGACGCCGTCGTTCCGCCGCTCCAACGCCTGGGACCCCACGCGTCGGGAGGTCCGCGCCGTGCGCGAGGCCGTCGGCATCAACGAGGTGCACAACTTCGGCAAGTATCTGGTCACCGGCCCGAATGCGCGCGCCTGGCTGGACCGGATCATGGCCGGGCGCGTGCCACGGCCCGGGCGACTGACGCTGAGCCCCATGCTCAGCCCCAAGGGTCGCCTGATCGGGGATTTCACGATCTCCTGTCTGGGCGAGGAGGCATTCCAGCTCACCGCGTCCTATGGCGCGCAGGCCTATCACATGCGCTGGTTCGAGCAGAACGCGGCTGACGGCGTGCAGGTCGAGAACATCTCGGACCGCCTGACGGGCTTCCAGATCGCCGGTCCGCGTGCGCGTGACGTTCTGGCCGCCTGCACCCGGGATCCGGTGGTCGACATGAAGTTCATGGACCTGCGCCACGCCACCGTGGGCATGGCCGACTGCCTGATCCAGCGCGTGAGCTTCACCGGCGATCTGGGCTACGAGATCTACTGCGATCCGATGGCGCAACGCGCGCTCTGGGCCAGCCTCTGGGGCGAGGGTCAGGCCCACGGCATGCGCCCCTTCGGGATGCGCGCGATGATGTCGCTCAGGCTCGACAAGTTCTTCGGGGCCTGGCTGCATGAATTCTCGCCGGACTACACGCCCGGCGAAACGGGCATGGACCGCTTTATCTCGTTCAAGAAGAATGTCGATTTCATCGGCCGCGCCGCGGCCGAGGCCGAACGCGAGGCCGGCCCCGCGCGGCGGCTTGTCGCCTTCGCCGTGGATGCGCTCGATGCCGATGTGCAGGCCTACGAACCGGTCTGGATCGACGGGACGGTTCAGGGCTTCTGCACCTCGGGGGGCTATTCGCACTGGGCCGACACCTCGGTCGCCCAGGCCCTGATCCCGGCCGCGCAGGTTCGTGCGGGCCTGGAGGCCGAGATCGAGATCCTGGGCGAGATGCGCCCGGCCCGTTTGCTCACGGAACCGCTCTTCGACAGCGACAACGCCCGCATGCGTGGTTGACCCGCGACCCTTGCCAGCCTGTCGGCGCCGGCCCTATCCTGGCCTGCGATGACCCCATGCACCGCCCAGTCCGTCATCGCGTGGAAAATGCTCCGGGGTGAATTCCCCGGGGCGCGGCCGGGGACGCGATCCGTGGCAACACGGCCTGCGCCCTCCGGGCGCCGGACGGTGCAGAGATGATCCCCCCGCCGATCCTCATTCCCGCGGCGGGGCGCGCATCGCGCATGCGGGGCCGCGACAAGCTGCTGGAAAAGGTCGACGGTCACCCCCTTCTGGCCCGGCAGGCGGGCATTGCGCTGGCCACCGGTGCCCGTGTCCTTCTCACGCTGCCGCCCGGGGGCCACGCCCGCCGCGCGGTTCTGCCCGAAAATCCCCGGCTTGAGGTTCAGCCCGTTCCGGACGCCGACGAGGGCATGAGCGCCTCGCTGCGCGCCGGCGCCCAGTGGGCACAGGCGTTGGCCGCACCCGGCCTGATGATCCTGCTGGCCGATCTGCCCGAGCTGGAAACGCGCGACCTGCTGGCCCTGGCCGCGCGCTTCGCCGCCGCGCCGGACAAGGCCTGGCGCGCCACCGACGCCGGGGGCCGCCCCGGCCACCCGGTGATCGTGCCGGCGCGCCTGCTGCCCGCCCTGGCCCGCGTCACCGGCGATGCCGGCGCCCGCGCCCTACTTGCGTCCGAGCAGGTGGGCCACCTGTGCCTGCCGGGGAAACGCGCCACCACGGATCTGGACACGCCGGGACAATGGACGGCTTGGCGCGCGCGCACGGGGCGCTAACTCCTGTCGAAACCATAGGAGTTTCCATGAACGCCCTGCTTCTTTACGTTGCCACCGCGCTTGTCTTCTTCGCCGTCGATCTCGTCGGCCTGCGGTTCCTCCTGCGGCCGCTCTTCGACCGTCACCTCGGCGATTGGCTGCTGGACGAGCCACGGCTCGTGCCGGCGGCGATTTTCTACCTTTTCTACGTGGGCGCCCTGGTCTGGTTCGTCTCCTGGCCGGCGCTGCGCGCGGGCGCGCCGGTGCAGGCCGCGCTCAACGGCGCGATCCTGGGGGCCTTGGCCTATGGCACATACGAGTTCACCAATTATGCCACCCTGCGCGCCTGGAGCGCCCAGATGGTCGCCGTCGATCTGCTGTGGGGCGCGGCGCTGACGGCGCTGGCCGCCTGGGCCGGCGTGACGATCACCCGCGCGCTGACCTGAGATCACGCATAGAACCGCACGCCTGCCACGGCCAGGTCAGGGGAAAACGCCCGGCCGATGGCGACAAGGCCGATCCGGCGCAGGCGGGTGACATCCAGCGGCGCCTTGATCCGGTGCGGCACGAAATCCGCGAAGGGCAGCCGGTGCGTGACCCACTCGGCCGGCGCCCGGAAACCCTGACGGTAGGATTGCCACGGGCGGGCCACGTCATCGGTGCGCAGATGGAGGTTGTAGGTTTCGCCGTTGCCCGTCACGTCGATCTCGATCCCGGTCCAGGCGGAGGCATCCACCGGGGCCCCGCCCGGCGCCAGATCCAGCGCGGCCTGAACGAAGCCGCCGTTGTTCTCCAACCGGACCGACCCGGTCAGGCGCAGTGCCGGCCGCCCCTGCACCGTGACGCGCCGCAATTGCCCGCTGGACACCCCGCCCATCACGCCGTCGGTGACCAGTTCCCAAGCGGTTCCGGTCGCAGCCCGCGGCGCGGGGCGGGACAGGTCATCGATCACTTCGCCGGTGTCGGGCATCCCGTCGTCCATGATTGATCACCTAGGCTGAATTTCCCCGCCGCAAAGCCCCGGGCCAACGACCTGCATTTGCGCCCGTGAGGGCGCCACAAAACTCCATCCGGCCCTGAATTTTCGCAAAACATCAACCGGTCAGTTCCGCCCCGTGCCATGGCCAACCGCGCAACGAAACAATCCCGACACAAGGCCGGGATTGTTCACACCGAAACCGGGCCAGCCCCGCGCGCCCATTCCGGACGGACCGGCCCCGCGGGGGCCGGCCGGCTGCAACCGGTTATTTCACCAGAAGCCGGGCTTCATGCCGTTTCAGCGAACGGCGCGCGGCCTGGTACGCCTGCAGCCCTTCGGCCTCCTCCAGTTCGGGGAAAAGCTCGTAGAGTTCGCCACGCTGCGCCGCGCCCATGCCGTCCAGGACCTGTTCGCCCGGCTGGAAGCTTTCCGTCCAGGAGCCGTTGGACAGGACCACCTCGTGCTGGTCGAACATGAAGTGGATGTAGGTCGCGGCGCGCGCCTCCACGATCTCGACCCCGTCGAGGCCGGTCAGGTGCTTGGCGGCGGCCAGCACCTCGCGCTCCTCGAAATACAGCGCGGCGCGATCGTTGTTGATCAGCACCCGGTGCTGCGGGCTGACCAGCGTGTCGCGCTCGGGCAGGCCGTGGCCAAGCGCCCCGGCGCGGATCAGCACCGGCTTGAGGTGCGGCGCCTGGCACAGTTCCTGTCCCGTAAGCTGCCGCTGGCCGATCCAGCGGATCTCCTGAAGGCCGTTGTCCCGGGTGATGATCCGATCACCGACCTGCAGGTCCTCGACCAGACGTTCGCCCCGCGGCGTAGCGATCACCGTGCCGGGCGTGAAACAGGGCACGAGGTTCTCGATCTCGCTGTATTGCAGGGTGCCGGTGGTGTTGCCGACCGCGTCCTGGAAATTGATCGTGCCGCTCGTCGAGTCTCCGTCGGAGTCGGTGGTTTCTCCGACGATTTCGAAGGGCCCCAGCCCCGTCAGGTCCAGCGTGTCGTAATCGTCACCGCCGGTACCGCCGTCCACGGTATCGCCGTCCGCGTCGCTGACCGACTCGATGATGAAGGTGTCGCGGTCGTCACCGCCCGACATCTCGTCGGCACCGCCGCGACCCTCGATCGTGTCGTTGCCCGCGCCACCCTCGAACACGTTGGTGAACACGTCCGGGTCCGAGGTGCCCTGCTGATCGAAGCCGATGAGCGTGTCGTCGTGGTCCGACCCGATAATCCCGTCGATTCCGCCGGCGATGCTGTCGTTGCCGGCATCGCCGCCCGACAGGGTCGAGGTGTCGAGGTTCACCTGCACCGCCGAGTCCGAGCCGGAGTAGTCGATCACGTCCTCGTCTTGGCCGCCGTCGAAGGTGTCGGCGCCTGCGCCACCGATGAAGAGGTCGTCCTCGTCACCGCCGGACAGGTAGTTTTCCCCGGTGCCGCCGGCCAGAGTGTCCGCGCCGGCCCCACCTTCGATCTCGTCGTCGCCGCCCTGACCAAAGAGCGTGTCTTCACCGGTTCCGCCGTCGATGGTGTCATTGCCGTCCTCGACCGTTTCCGGCAGATCGCTACTGTACGCGTAATGAGGATTGTCGAAGCTGGCCCCGGACTCGTTGAGATCGACATTGACGACCACGTCGTTGTAATCAGGCTCGCCCGGCGTGTCACTGCCAAGGTTTTCCAGATCCTCGAAGCCGATGTTGACGGAGCCGTCAGGCTCGGTGCCCTCTCCGACCGTGTGCACCTTGCCGTCCGGGTTCAGCCCGACGTTGCTGCCGTAGCCCGACGACAGGAATTCGCCCTCGCGGCTAATGATACCCACGCCCACGACCGCACCGGGCGCCGCGTTATAGGTGAAGGTCTCGCCGATGTCGTTCTTGACGTTGTCGGTCAGCTCCTGGCGATTCGAAATATCCCCTGTTTCGGGATCGATGGAATAGGCGAACAGCCCGTTTTTGAAACTGGCCTCGCTGACCTTGACCGTGATCTCGACCGGCGTGCCGGCCCCGTCGCCGATGATCAGGTCGTCGCCGCTGTTCCCGTCCAGGCTGTCCGCGCCGGCGCCGCCGATAACCGTGTCGTCACCGGCGTTGCCCTCGGCCGTATCGGTCCCGGCGCCGCCGTCGAGGCTGTCCTGGCCGCCCTGGCCCAGGATCTCGTCCGCGCCAGCACCACCGGACAGCGTGTCGTCGCCCGCCGCGCCGGTGTCCGGGGTCGGCGCGTCGAAATGCACGTCGGTGACGTTGATCCCGCTGTCGGAGTCGCCGGTCATCTCGTGCTCTAAGTCGATGCGCGAGACCGGGCCGTCGACCTCGACCCCGAGCGAATAGGCATCGGTGTCATCGGGCTGATAGCCGCCCTTGCTGGTGGCGGTGTCGTCCGCCCCGTCACTGTCGCTGTCCGACAATGTCAGCTCGTCGCCGCCGGTCAGCGTCACCGGCACCTCGTTGCCCTGATAGTCGTAGGCGCGCACGCGCACCTGCCCGTCGCCGTCGATGTCGTTGACGCGGAAGTCCACGTTTTCGACCGGTTTCGAGAAATCCAGGCGGTAGGCCGAGGAATCGCTATCATGATCCATATCGCTGGACAGCGAGCTGTTCTCGTCGACCGTCTCGCTGCCACCGTCGATGCCCGAGACGTTCTGGTCGTTGTCGGCGAATTCCGTTTTGACATCGCCGCTCTCGTCGCGGACCGAGAAGGTCACGTCGACATTGCCGGTGTTTTGGGTGAAACCCGAAAGCGGGTCGCCATCCTCGATCGGGTTGGGGCCGTTGGGATCCGGTGCCTTGTCCCACTCGAAGCTTTCGCGCACGCTGCCGCCGTCGAAATCACCGCCCGGCAGATTGGCGTCGCCTTCGAGGCGGTCGTCGCCAGTGCCACCCTCGACCGAGTCGTCGCCCGACCCGGCATAGACGGTGTCGTCGCCCTGCGCCGCGTGCACCGTGTCGTCGCCGCCCCCGGCATCGACCACGTCATCGTTGGAGCCGTCGGGCGCATCGTTCGCGTCGATCATGTCCCCCTCGGGGTCGCCGGTGTAGGCCAGATCGATCTCGTTGGCGGTGTTGTCGCCCTCGACGACGCCATCACCGGTGTTCAGGATATCGCGGTCATAGACGGCGACGTAGTCGATCGCTCCCTTGAATTCCTGCGCATATCTGCCGTCGTCGGTCTCACGTGCGCCGAAGGTCCAGCTTTCGTCATCATTGTCGGTGACATCCATCGTCAGGCCGGTGGTGTCGTCCGTCAGGGTCGTCTCGGTCCCCTGCGTAAGGTTTTCTACCTGAAAGGTAAGCCCCTCGGTCTCGGACCAGGAATAGCTTGCCTTCACGTTGTCGCCCGCGTTGAAAAATCCGTCCGCCGTCTTCAGTGCGGCGCCCGTCCCGCCATCGAAGTGCTGGGCCTGCACGGCGCCTTCCTCGGTGACGCTGATCTCGAACCAGCCCTCGTCATGGCGGTCGGCCTTCTCTCCGCGGTTGACGATGCTGTCGGGTGAACCGCCAAGATGCTCGGCCTGCGTGAACTGAACCGCGACGGTCCCCTCGGCGAGATTGAAGGGCGCGTCATTGCCGCCGTCCACCTCGAAACGGTCGCCGTGACCGCCGGTGTGGAGCTGGCCACCGGAAACCGAGGCATCGCAGTCAAGATGCCCGTCCTGGGCGATGCCGTCGGCCGTTCCGGTATCCGTCGTCTCGCTACCGTCGAGGAAATCCCACATGCCGATCAGGTTGTCCGCGAATGGATCGTTGACGTTGTTCGTCATCGTCTTCTCCTCACTGCGACCCAGGACGCCCCATGCGCCCGGCCACGCTTTGACCTTCATCTCACCCCGCGATGCGATGACCAGCAGCGGGCAACCTGCACGAAACCCGAGTGATGGAGAGAGATCCGGCCGAGCGACGACCCAAGCGCACGAGACCCTGTCTCGGCGCGGTGCGCTCACCCGGCAGCATATCGGCCAAGCGATCGCACCTCTCCCGCATCACACCGATGCGCTTTCGTGCGGTCGCCCCCATGACCTGCAGACATCACCCCCCAGTCGGGCGAGGTCAGTATTACTTCACGCGCTCCGAACGGCAAAACGAAATTTGTCCTAAAAAAGGCGTGATATCGGCCACATACAGCGCGGATTTCCCCGCGAATGCATCAACGCGACAGCCCGGCAGCGTCGTTTGTTGCCGTATCTGAAACAAGGCTGGAAGATCCGTGTCCCAATTTTTCTTGGGCCTCCGCTATGCCGCCCGAATGTGCGGCACCTGACTTCGTTTCCGAATTGAGGACAGTCGGGACAGCGGCAATTTCTCGACAATATTCGATGCGCCTGACAAGGCACTTGTGCTCAATTCGTCACCAATTTTCCGCATACAACAGAACTGACGCCCAGTCGGAAAAACTGGGCCGGCGAATCGCACGTCGCGCGCCCCATTTCCGCCACCATCACCGGCGATCGGATGTCACGGCGCGGGCTCACGCGCGCCGGGGACGCCCACGGAGGAAACCGATCGGCGGCCCGGTGCTGACCATCCGCCGGGCGATATCGCCCGCCGCCCATGCGAACCACGGCCGCCGAAGCAAAGGCCAGGACCACCAGGGTCACGGCGGGCCCGGCAACATGGCCGCGCCCGGTATGGCGCAGCCGCAGGCGGGCACGGCAAGGTTCTGCTCCCCGATTGCGTCGCTGGCCAAGGTCGGCGCGGCCGGCATGGTGACCCAGCGACAAGACCACCTGTCCGGCAGGTGGCCGCGACCTGCCCCTTTACCACCAGAGCGGTTGGGGTGAATCCGGTCTTCGCGTCTTTGATCCGCTCGTGGATCGACGCGCGGCGCTCATGCTGTGGCAGGCAGCGGCCCCGGCCCTGCCCGCCGGCTGGCTCTCCGCGCGCCAGATCCCCACGCATGGCGCGCTTTCGGACAGGTGGCAGGCACGCCCCGGCAAAGCGCCTGCCGGACCACAGCCGGGCGCGGGGGCACCTGCCAACCCTGTGCGGAAACTACATTTTTTCGCTGGACCGGCGATAGCGGCCCGGCCGCTTTCTGGCCCTTTGCACATTCTTCCTTGATAATGATGGTTCCGCCGGTATTAACTTCGGGCATACGACTGCGCTCGCTGCGCGCGAGGATCACAAAGAGGAATTTTTCAAATGCCGACTTTCACGCTCACCGGCTTTCAAGTCTCGCGTAACACGAGCGGCGATGCCACTGCGATCAACCCCGTCACGCTGGAGATCGTGGCGCCCGCCGGCCAGACGAGCTTCACCTACACCGTGGATGACCCGGCAACCGCCACGGAACTGCCCGAGGTGACGATCGAAGCCGGCGACGCTTATGGCGCCCTCAGCGGTTCGGGCATTCCCGGCGGGACCGCGCCCTTGCCGGATGATCCTTCGACCACTTTCTTCTTCGGTGACATCCAGCGCAGCAATGGCGACAGCCACACCATGCTGGTGGTCGAGTCGCAGGATGCCGATGGCTCCTCGACCGATTTCATCTTCCAGGTCGGTGGGGATCCGCTCATCTACCCGACCACCGTGGGCGAGTTCGAGACCCTGAACAATTCTATCACCGGTCTGAGCAACACGACGGGCGCCCTGGGGCCCGACACCGCCATCCCGTTCTTAAGCCTGGACAACACGACGACGGATCCGGCGCCGGACAACGTGATCGAGGGGACCGAGAACAGTAACACCCTGATCGGCACGCCCGAAGACGACTACATCGTGACCGGCGACAACGACGGCGGCAGTTTCGGTTTCGATTACGTGGCCGCCTCGGACGGCAACGACACGATCGACATGAGCGCGATCGAAACCGGCTGGGTCGAGATCGACTATTCCGTTCTGGATGGGGCCGGCAACAGCATCACGGTGAACATCGATGGCGCCGCCAATACCGGCTCGGTCGACAAGGGCACCCTCGGGACGGACACGCTGCGCGGGGTCGAGGATCCGCTTTTCTCGGGCTGGACGACCGGCGGCCTCGGCGTCAACGGAACGGCGGGCAACGACAGCTACACCATCAACCTGGACAACCAGCAATGGATGAGCGTCAAGCCGGGCGACGGGACCGATAGCTTCAGCGTTAACGGCCCCGGCACCCTGCGGCTGGATTTTCGTGACGCCACGGAAGGCGTCGAGGTCAATCTCGCGACAGACCAGATCACGAACGACGGCTTCGGCAATACCGAAACGATCGGTGGCACGTCGGATCTCTGGGAAGTCCAGGGCTCCAGCTTCAACGACACCTTCTTCGGGTCGGGCGCTGACGAATCCTACCGCGCCTTTGGCGGCAACAACGTGATCGACGGTGGCGCGGGCTTCGACCGCGTCCGCTATGACCGCTTCACCTTCGGCACCGTCGACGTGGACGCTTCGGCCGGAACCGCGACGGGGCTGCTCAATGACGGCAGCCTCTTCACCGACACGATCAGCGGGATCGAGTGGCTGCGCGGCTCGAACGGCAGCGACAGGCTTGTTGGCGAGGCCGGCGTGGACAACCGCTTCGACGGGGACGGATCCTTCACCCCGCTCGGTGGTGCCGACGTGTTCGTGCACAAGGGCGGCAACGACCGCATTACCGACTTCCAGCCGGGCCGCGACACGCTGGTCGTCGATGTGCCCGGGCTGGACCAGGCGGCCGTCGACGCCGCGGTGGCGGGCGCCAGCGAGCAGGCCGACGGAACGCTTCTCACCCTCGGCACGGGCGAGGTGTTCTTCGGCGGCCTCACGACGGCCGACCTCACGAACGCCGAAATCCAGTCCGACGACGGTCTCAACCCCGTGCCCGGCAGCGACGACAACGACACGCTGACGGGCACGGCAGGGGACGACCTGATCGTCACCGGAAACAATGCCGGCGGCGCCACGGGGTATGACAGCGTGGTCGGTTCGGCCGGCGACGACACGATCGACATGACCGGCATCAAGACGGGGTATGTGGTCCTCGACTACGCTGCGGGCGGCGGCAACGCGACGCCGATCAGCGTGACGATCGACGGCTACCAGGACCGGGGGGTCATCGACAAGGGCGGCACCGGCACGGACACGCTGCGTGGCGTCGTGAAGCCGCTCGACGCTGGCGGCTCGACCGGCGGGCTGGGCCTTCGCGGAACGGCCGGCGACGACAGCTTCGACCTGTCCCTGACCACGGCATTCGCATCGACGCTGCAAACGGGCCGTCAATGGATCAGCGTGCGCGGTGGTGACGGAACCGACAGCTACACCCTGAACGGGGACGGATACTTCCGGCTGGATTTCCGCGACGCGACGCAGGCGATCGATGTCGACCTGAGCCAGCAAACCGGCCAGATCGCGGATGACGGCTTCGGCAACATTGAGACGATCGGCGGGTCCAAGCCCGTATCGGAGATCCACGGCACGGAGTTCGATGATACCTTCACGGGGTCGAACAACGACGAGACCTACCGCGATTTCGGCGGCAACGATACCCTGGACGGCGGCGGCGGCCTGGACCGTCTGCGTTATGACCGCGACGTGGTCACCTCGGTCGAGATCGACGGCAATGCCGGCACGGCCACGGGGACGCTTCAGCGCGGCGGCACCTTCACCGACACCTTCAGCAATTTCGAGGCCTTCCGCGGCTCGAACGGCGATGACCGCATCGAGCTGGCGACCGACGCCGATTTCTCGCGTGTCGAGGGCCTTGGCGGAAACGATACGCTGACCGGCTCAACGGGCGACGACACGCTCGACGGCGGGGCCGGGAATGACCAGATCGACCTCGTGGGCACCGGCGCGGGGCAGAGCGGTTTTGACCTCGTCCGCGGCTCGCGCGGTGACGACACGATCGACTTCACCGGATCGCAGTCCGATTTCGTTGGGATCGACTACTCCGGCCTCGGCGGCCCGGTCACCTTCGACATCGACGGCACGGCCAACACCGGCAGCGTCGACAAGGGCGCGGCGGGCACGGATACCCTCGTCGAGGTGGCGACCCCGCTCGACGCGGGCTGGACGATCGGCGGCCTGGCGCTGCGCGGCACGGCCGCGGGGGATACCTTCAACCTTGCCCCGGGCACCGAGCAGTGGATGAGCGCCACGGGCGGCGCCGGCGCCGACACCTACAATATAAACGGCGATGGCCTCGTGCGGCTGGATTTCCGGGACGGCGGCCCGATCGACGTGGACCTGAGCCTGGCCTCCGGCCAGATCATCGATGACGGTCTCGGCAGCACCGACACCATTACCGGCACCTCCTCCGTGTGGGAAATCCGCGGCAGCTTCGGAGATGACCGTTTCGTGGGATCGGACGCGGGCGAATCCTGGCGTGACGCCTTCGGCAACGACACGCTGGACGGCGGTGCCGGCTTCGACCGGCTGCGCTACGACTCGGGCGACTACTTTTCCGGCGTCGACATCGACGCGGCAGCCGGCACCGTCACGGACAGGGGCAATCCGGATTTCGTCGACGAGATCAGCAACTTCGAATGGTTCCGGGGCTCCGACAGTGACGACGGGATCGCGGGCGACGCCGCGGACAACCGCCTTCAGGGCAAGGCTGGCAACGACACCCTGATCGGGCGGGCGGGCGACGACACGCTTGAGGGCGGTTCGGGGGAGGACTCCTTCGTCATCGGCACCGGCAACAATCGGATCGCGGACTTCGAACTGGGCATCGACGGCTTCGACGTCGAAATCGCCGGGGTGACGGACGAGGCGCGGGATGCCGCGCTGCAGCAGGCGCAGGACGGGCCGGGTGGCGCGGTCGTGGATTTCGGGGGCGGTAACACGCTGACCTTCACGAACCTGACGGCGGATGAGGTCGCGTCGCTCTCGCCGGCGCCCCCGCCCCCGCCGGCCACACCGGTGGCCTGGACGGTGGGCGACCCGCACCTGCTCACCCTCGACGGGGTCGGCTACGATTTCCACGCCATCGGCGAGTTCGTGCTGCTGCGCGGCGTCTCGGGCGGCGCCTACGACGGCTTCGAGATCCAATCCCGCATGGGCGAGGTGCTTGACAGCGACGACAACCCGGTTCCCGGCGTCTCGGCCAACGTGGCCGTGGCCGCCCGGCTGGGCAACGGCTCGGAGGTGATGATCGACTCCACCGATGCCACGCCGCTGTCCCTCGACGGGGCCGCGCAGACGCTTGCGGACGGCGGGGTGCTGGCGGCAGGCGACGACCGCATCTACCGCGAGGGCGACACCTACACGGTGGTATTCGCCGGGGACGACGGCATCGTCGGCGCTGGCGACGCGCGCCTGAGCGTGGTGGTCCGCGACGGCCGGCTCGACGTCGGCGTGCAGATCAGCGAGGCGATGGCCGGCGCGGTCGAGGGCCTTCTGGGCGACGGCGACGGCAACCCCGACAACGACATCGCGCGCGCTAACGGCTCCGTGCTTGAGCGCCCGCTGGCCTTCGACGACCTCTACGGTCAGTACCGCGATGACTGGCGCGTGGACAGCGACAGCGAGAGCCTGTTCACCTATGACGCGGGCGAGTCGCTGGCCGGCTTCTACGACGCGAACGCCCCCGCCGACGTGCCCGCCATCGGTGACTTCGCGCCGGCCGAGATCGACGCGGCCCGCGACGCGGTCACGACCGCGGGGCTGGAGCCCGGCACGGTGGCCTTCGAGAACGCGGTGCTCGACTTCCTGCTGACCGATGACGAAGAGTTCATCGACTCCTCCCGGCAGGACACGGCGCCGGCGGCGGACAACACCGGCGCCGCCGGCACCCTGGATCAGGGCGAGACGCGCGTCACGATCAACGTCGGGCTGGAGGACGCGGGCGGCGCGCCCATCGAGGGCGCCGTCGTGAACTTCACCGCCGGGGGCGCGCCGATCCTCGGGAAGACGAGCGTGGCGCCGGGGGACTACGAAATCAGGCTCGGCTCCAATTCCGAGGCGGGCCGCGTGGACGCCGTGCGCGACTACCAGGAGGGCGATGCCCAGATCAACGTGACCGACGCGCTCGACGTGCTGCGCATGGCGGTGGGGCTCGATCCCTCCTTCGGGCCGGCGCAGGCGGAGAACATCATCGCCGGCGACATCGACCAGAGCGGGGATGTCTCGGTGGGCGACGCGCTGGACGTGCTGCGTTTCGCCGTCGGTCTGGAGACCGAGAACGCCCCGAAATGGGTGTTCCTGGACAAGGATCAGGACCTCTCGGGCCTGGACAAGGACTCCGTCGCCTACCAGACCGGAACCGACAGCGGTACCATCACCGACGGCCTGAGCCTGGAAATGACCGGCGTGCTCCTCGGCGATATCTCCGCCCAGCCCGAGGTCTGAGGCACCAGGATGTACGGGCCCTGCCGGGGCGGATCGCGCGCGCCGGCAGGGCTCCGCGCCTCAACCTTGAGGAGTCCATTCTGCTTGTCATCGCGGATGGAAAGGGCCACCCTGCCGGTGGGGGCGTTTCCGGCGCGCACTGCGCGGCCAAGGCTGACAAGGATGCGAAGGACCCGCCATGCTGACACCGAATGAACAGCTGTTCCTGGAACTCGTGAACGCCGCCCGGCTGGATCCCGAGGGCGAAGCCGCACGCCAGGGCATTGCCCTGAACGACGGCCTCGATCCGGGCACGATCCCCGGCACGCCGGTCCAGCCGCTGGCCGCCAATGCCAACATCCATCAGGCGGCGGCCGCGCATGGCCAGTGGATGCTGGATACCGACACCTTTTCGCACACCGGCGTGGGCGGCAGCAGGCCGGGTGACCGAATGGAGGACGCAGGTTACGTCTTCGAAGGGACCCGGAGTTGGGGGGAGAATATTGCCCTTTGGCGCACGACGGGCACGGTCGACCTCCTGGCGGCGATAGAAGAGCATCATGACGGGCTCTACGCCAGTCCGGGCCATCGTGAAAACCTTTTCGCGCCCCATTTTCGCGAAACCGGGGCCTCGCAGATAAGGGGTGAGTTTGAGACGGGTTGGGACGCCTCCATGCTCACCCACAAGTTCGGCCTGTCCGGCAGCGACGTGTTCCTGACCGGCGTGATCTATGACGACACCGATGGCAACGCGTCTTATTCCGTGGGCGAAGGACGGGGCGACCTCACGGTGTCGGCGGACGGCGCCGTGACAACGTCCTGGGGGGCGGGCGGCTACAGCCTCGGGCTCGCCAGCAGCCCGGCCGTGACCGTGACGCTCGGCAGCGGCGCCGGCGCGATCGATGTGACGATGGACCTTTCGGGCGATAACGTGAAGCTCGACCTGGTCGATGGCAATCGCATCCTGACCTCGGGGGACATCATCCTCGGCGACGGCGCCAGCGAGGTGCAGTTGCTCGGCGCCGTGGACAACGACGCCACCGGCAACGCCGCCGACAACATCTTTCACGTGGGCCGCGGCGACAACACCGTGATCGGCGGCGCGGGGACGGACCGCGTGGTCTTCACCGGCGCGCGCGCGGATTACACCGTTGTCGAGAACGGCGACGGGACCGTCACGGTCACCGACAACCGCCCCGGCGCGGGCGCCGACGGCACCAACACCGTCAGCGAGGTGGCCTATCTCGACTTCTCGGACGAGAGCCTGTCGCTCCTGCCACCGGGTGATGCGACAGCGCTTTCCGGCCATCTGGCCACGCCGAACGGGACGCCGGTGGCGCAGACGGCCCTGCGGTTCAGCCTGTCCGACGGATCCGAGCAGAGCTTGACGACCGACGCCACGGGCGCCTTCGACCTTTCGCTGCCGGAAGGGCTGACCGGGCACCTGTCCATGGCGCCCGACGCGGAGAACACCACGGCGCTCAATGTCAGCGATGCCCTGGATGTCCTGCGCCTGGCCGTGGGGCTGGAGCCGAGTTTCGGCCCGGGAACGCCGCATGACCTGATCGCGGCGGATGTGGATTTCTCGGGCGACATCAGGGTCGATGACGCGCTCAACGTTCTGCGCGCCGCCGTCGGGCTGGAGGCCGACGGGGCGGCGCCCGGCGCCCACGTCCTGCTCGGCTCCGATCAGACGCTCGACGGCATGCAGGCCGGCGATGTCTCGTACGACCGCGGCATGGATCTCGATCACCATCTTGCGGGCGCCGCGCTGGAGCTCGACGTGGTCACACTGGGCGATCTCGGCGCCACCAACGCCGTCTGACCCCGACGCCTCAGGCCGTCCCGTCGAGGTTGCCGGTCAGGACCGCGAGCACCGATACCTCCCAGGGATCGGCCTCGGGAATGCTCAGGGGCACGCTTTCGGCCGCCGCGATGCCGTCGCCCGGGTCCGCCTGGGGGTCGAGGAACAGCCACTCCGGCGGGTTCGCCGTTTCCAGCCCCACGGCCGCGCGCAATACCTCCAGCGCGTCGTTGACGGTGATGGTGCCGTCGCGGTCGACATCGGCGGCCACCAGGTCCCGCGGGGTGGCCGGGCCGAAGCTCGGCTCCAGCCCCACGGCCAGGCGCAGCACGTTCAGCGCGTCCTCCACCCCGATCTGCGGATCGGACGTGCGGTAGCCGCGCAGGATTTCCACATGCCCGGTCTCGCCGCCGGCCTCGGACAGATCAACACGCCCGTCGGCGTCGACAACGGCCGTGACGGGGCCGCCCTCCGCGGGCGTGAAGGTGATCCGGGCCCCCGCCAGCCACGGGTCAGGGTCATCCGACGCGATGCGCAGCAAACCGTCGGGACCAGGGCCGGCGGAGGGCTGCGGCGGCGGAGCGGGCGCCGGGTTTGGCTCAGGATCCGCCGATTGCGTGTCGAGCACCATGCCCATCCGATCCGGCCAGGCAAAGGCCGCCCCGAACAGCGCCTCGGCGTCGATCGGTTCGCCGTCATGGCTGTCGATGCGCAGGTCCTCGTCCCGGAACACGATCCGCGCGCCGCTGTCCGTGGCGCTGATATCCAGTTGCCCGGGGCCGCGCAGCATCGCGAAATCGGACAGGTCCAGCCGGTCGGTGCCGATCTCGAAATCGGTGATCCGCACCTGGCCGCCCCCGGCCCGCAGGACGAACAGGTCGGCCCCCTGCCCGCCCGTCAGGTGCCCGCCGGATGGCCCCGCGAACAGGATATCCGCCCCCTCTCCGCCGCGAAGCACACCATCCGCCCCCTCTGCCACCAGCAGGTCGCGGCCGGGCCCGCCTTCCAGCGTGTCCGCGCCCTGGAGAACCTGCCCCATGTTACCTGCCGTCATGGCGAGATGGGCGAGCCCCGGCTCCCCCTGCGTGGACGCAAAGACGTGCAACTTGTCCTGTGCCCCGCGCGCATCGAGCCGGACAACCCCGCCAAGACTTGCCCCGGTGGTGCTGACGAGGCTGTCGAGGTGCACCAGACGGCCACCCGGCAACAGCGTGAACAGGCTCAGGCCGTCATCGCCCCCGCCGGCAACGACGAAGACCTGCCCATCAATCGCGGCCACCGCAAGATCCTGGGGGTCGGCAAAACGCGTCATCCGGGTGTCGATCAGGTGATCGCGGATACGCGTCGTGCCATCGGCCCCGATTTCCAGCACGGAAAGGGAATGCGTGCCCGCCGCCGCAACGATCATGAACTGCGCCCCGTGCGCCGCAACGGTCTCGATCGCGGTCGGGGCGTCGACGGGCAGCCCGTCATCAGCCCCGAGCCCGTCAAAGGCTGCGACCCCGCCGCCCGCCGGCAGCAGCGCGCCGTGCACCGCCGCGTCCCCCAACGCGGCGACGAACGTGCCCGCCGGCCCGTCCCCCAGCCGCGTCGCAACGGCTTCATCCTGGAGCTGCACCAAGGGGCTGGCCACGCCCTCCGCGCTCAAACGGTAGAGGGTCACACCCGCAGCGCCCTCCGCCAGCGACAGCAGGCCACCGCCCTCCGGCTCAGGCCGGTAGTCCAGCCGCTGCACGGTTTCGGGCCCCGGGCCCAGATCAACGGGCGGCAGCAGCGCCCCCAGGCTGCCGTCGTCGGCAAGCCCCCGCGCTACGAGCTGTCCATCACCCGCCCCCACGATGAGCGCGGGCGCGTCGTTCCAGGACGCGACGGCGATGTCGCGGCTTGGCGCACCCGGCAGATCAGGGGAGAAACGGGCGCTATCATGCGGCCGAAGCGCCCCCTCCGCGGTCAGCCGATAGGCACTGAGTCCGCCCCCTGCCCCGGTCGCGGCGAAAACGACCAGCCCTCCACCCAGCTCGGCCGAGGTAACCGCCCTGACACCCGTATCCAGTTGGTCATCACCCGTCGCCACGCGCGCTTCGAAATGCAGGCGCATTCCTGTCCTCCGTCCACGTCACCCGCAAACAGGCTGTGCGAGATGGCAGACAGACAACGGGCCGCAACGGTGGACAGATCTTGGATTTTGCCGAGGGATTTAGGAAAATCGTTACGTCCGGCCCGCCAGGAACCCGGCAAGCACGAACTCTTCTGTCTGAAACAACCCAGTCGCGACCTGTGGCAAAATGTGCGGTTGAACAAAGCGTTGGGCGCACCGGCGGTCAAAGCGGCCAAAACGGAACTGACCGCCCCCGTTTCCAGAATGCCGCACCCTTCGTCAAAAGGAATTTTTTTCTTGCAATGCCATCAGCATGAGCGGCAACTTGCCTTCAAACCATTGCAATACCCCAATCCGACGAGGCCGCCGTGCAGAAGAATTCTTTCCCCCGAATGTCCCGTAACCCCGAGGTTGAGACCGAGAACGACCGTACCGCCTACGTGCGGGCGTGGATCGCACGGCGCGTGAAAACCGGCAAAAAGGCGGGAGCCGGCCTCGTCGGCGCGATTCTGACCCTTCCGGCACTCGCTGCGGCACAGGTGCGCGAGGGCGTCGTGAACGCGACGGATATCGAAGGCGTCACCGACGTGGAGGTCATGCCCGACGGCTCCGCCCAGCTCGAGATGGGCAACGGCGTCACGATCTCGGTTCCGGCCGAGGACGTCCAGGTGGCCGCGAACGGCCAGATCCTGGTGAGCGAACGGCTGGTCGACATCGCGGCCGAGGTCATGGCGGCCGGGGGCGGCGGGGCCGGCATCGGGGGTGCGGCCCTTGCCGGCGGGCTCGGCGTGGCCGGTGCCGCGGCACTGGCCGGGGGCGGCGACGGCGACGGCAGCACGCCCCCGCCGACGATCAACGCACAGGTGCTGTCGGCCGGTGGCGGACTGAACAACGAGAACACGGGCGTTGACCTGCCGGATGGGACCGAGACGGTCGAGGTCACTGTCACGGACGAGGACGGCAATGAGACGACCACGACCGTAACCGCGGACGAAGAAGGTGGCTGGACCCTGCCGGAGCCCGTGGAAGGCTTCCCGGAAGGCGAGGTCGAGGTCACGGTGCGGTCGCTGGACGGCGATGGCGAGGAGATCGATACCGAATCGCAGGACGTGATCATCGACACCGTGCCGCCGGAGATCGCGATCACGGACACAGGCGTCGGCGCCGACGGTGTGCTGAACATCGCCGAACAGGATGCGGGCATCACCGTCAGCGGCACCACCGACGCCGAGGATGGGCAGACTGTCACCGTCACGTTGAGCACCGCCGCGGGCGACGTGGTTGAAACGACCGCCACCGCGAATGGCGGCCAGTGGAGCGTCGATATCGCCGGAGGCGACTTGGCCGGGATCGCGGACGGCGAAACGGTTGATGTCGAGGCCACGGTGGAGGACGCCGCGGGCAACCCGGCCGACAGCCCCGCGACCGCCAGCTTCGACGCGGACCTGGCCGGGCCCGAGATCACGATCGACCCCATCTCCGGCGACGATCAGATCGGCCTGATCGATGCAGGCGATACCGATGGTCTGGTCGTCACGGGCACGACCACCGCCGAAGTCGGCCAGGACGTCACGCTGACCTTGAACGGGCAGGATTATACCGGCGCGGTCGTCAGCAACGGTCTGTCGGGCGGGCGTTCTGCCTGGGAGGTTACGGTCCCGCAATCGGCGCTGCAGGCCCTGCAGGACGCGGCCGGCGCGGACGAACTTCTGGAGAACGTCCCGGTCAGCGCGACGGTGAGCGACGCGGCGGGCAACCCGGCGCCGACCCCGGCCACGACGACCATCGACGCCGACTTCAGTGGCCCCTCGATCGCCATCGACCCGATCACCGGGGACAACGTTATCAACAGTGCCGAAGCGGAGTCCGACGTCACCATCTCGGGGACGACGAACAACGTGGGCGGCGGCCAGACCGTGAGCGTCACGGTCGATGGGACCGACCTTGCCGATGTGCAGACCGACCAGGACGGCAACTGGACAGCGACCCTGCCGCAGGCTGATGCCGACGCCCTGACCGACGGCGTCAGCGTCGATGTCACGGCCGAGGTGACCGACCCCGACGGCCTGCCGGCCAGCACTACCGTGCAGCTCGCCGCGGACTTCACCGCGCCCACCGTGGCGATCAACACGGTGTCCGGCGACGACGTGATCAACGCCCAAGAAGGCGATCAACCGCTCAGCATCTCCGGCACATCCTCCGGCGCGGCCGAGGGCCAGATGGTGACGCTCGGCCTGCCCGGCCAGCCCGACCAGATGGCCTCGGTCGATGCCGACGGCACCTGGTCGCTGGTCCTGTCGGCCGAACAGACTGGCCTGCTTGTCAGTGGCCAGGATGGCACGACCCTGGACATCACCGCCAACCTGTCCGACGCGGCCGGCAACCCCGCGCCCGAGGCCACGCGCACGGTGGACGTCGATCTCTCCGGGCCGGATATCACGATTGACACGGTCGAGGCCGGCGGGAGCGACCTCGGCTCCTTCATGAACATCGCCGAGAGCGGCGAGGACCTCACGATCGGGGGCACCACCACCGGCGCGGAGGCGAACCAGCAGGTGACGGTCGCCGTGGGGGGCGAAACCTACACGACACAGACAGACGGCACGAACTGGAGCCTGACCATCGCCAACGACGACCTTCCCGATCTGACCGATGGGGCAGAGACGGAGATCACCGCCGACGTCTCGGACGCGGCCGGGAACCCGGCGCCCACGGCCGAGACCGGGTTCACCGTGGATCTGTCGCCACCGGGTATCACGATTGATACGGTGGAGGCCGGCACCGACGCCCTCGGGCCGGTGATGAACATCGCCGAAAGCAACGAGGACCTGACAATCGGCGGCACAACCTCGGGTGTCGGGGCGGGACAACAGGTCACGGTCAACGTGGCCGGTCAGGACTTCACCACCACGACTGATGGCAGCGCGTGGAGCCTGACCATAGCGAACGACAATCTCCCGTCGTTGGCGGACGAGGCGACGGTGGACATCACCGCTAGCGTCATCGACGCGGCGGAGAACCCCGAGGCGGAGGCCACCACCAGCTTCGACACCGATCTCACCGCGCCGAACATCGACATCGACTCCGTCTCGGCGGGGGGGACGCTCACCGTGGATGAACTGGCCGACGGCCTGACCGTCACCGGCACGGCAAGTCCTGAAACCACCGGAAACAACGTCACCGTCACCATCGACGGCAACGATTTCACCGGCGCCGTGCAGCAGGATGACGGCAGCTGGACCGTCGCCCTCGACGAGGCCCAGCTGACCGGGCTGAACCTCGCCGACGAGACAAACTTCGACCTGACCGCAGCGGTCAGCGATGATGCCGGCAACCCCTCCGCCCCGGCCACCCAGACCCTGACCACCGATTTCCAGCCCATCGTCACGATCGACCCCATCGGGGACGACGGGGCGGTCGATCTGTCCGACCCCGGCACACCCCAGATCACGGGCACGGCGTTGGGAACGGACGGGACCGTGACCGTGGCCGCGACTGACCCCGGCGGGGAAATCCTGAACGAGACGGCCAACGTCGACCCGGACGGCACCTGGACCCTCGACGTGCCGCAGGCGACCATCGACGCGCTGGACGCCGGCGAGAGCATAACGGTCACGGCAAACGCCACCAACGCCGCCGGCCGCGCGGCGCCCGAGGCCAGCGCGGAGGTGGATGTTTATCTTGCCTCAACCTATGCATATACAGGCACGGAGATGACCGGTAACACGTTGACAGTGACGGGCACTGGTTTGGAAAACCTCGACGTCAGCAATGGTATCGAAGTTCAAACGACGATAAGCTTCGACACTGCGCAGGCGACCTATGTCGAAGGTAGCGAGAACGCGCTCCTTGGCTTCGCCATTGCAAATTCCACTAACGCGGCCTCTGGAGATGTTGAAATCGGCGTGATCGATACGAATTCTCCGACGCTCCCGGCCGATATCTACGAATTCCAGATGACAGATCAGGGGACGGGCCCGATCACGCTTGACTTCGTGGACGCAGCGCAGGGCGGCCCGACGGAACTCCAGATCGGCACGGCCAATGCGGACACGCTGACATCGGGCAACACCGACTCCGTGCTTCAGGGCAAGGGCGGCGACGACACCCTCGACGTGTCCGACACCGGCGCGAACGTGGTACTTTTCCAGCCCGACCAGGCGGCCAACGGCACCGATACCGTCACCGGCTTCACCACCGGCGACACCTTCCAGGCGGATGTGATCGCCTTCGTCGGCCAGGCGGACCTGCGGGGCGCCGGCGACACCGTCGAGGCGCTTTCCGACGGCGAGGCGCTTGGCGCCGACACCGGCTTCGTCATCTTCACGACCGAGCTGGGCGACACGGCCGCGGGAACGCTGGAGAGCGCCTTCGAGGGCCTGACGGGCGAAGCGGCCGGAGACACGGTGTATTTCCTGGCCGGCGATGGCAACGATGCCGCGCTCGTCCGGGCCGATGTCAACGGCAACGACGATGCCAGCGTCGAGGTCATGGCCGAGTTCCAGGGAATCGGCGACCTTGCCGCGCTCAACACCGACAACGTCGTTCTGCCCGACCCGGTGATGAACGGCTGATCGCCGGTCACGGCACCCACGACTGGCGCGGGCTGGATGCGATTGCACCGGCCCGCTGCCATGTAAGGGCCCCCGATGGCCGATGACGCGAACGATAACGGACACCACCCCGCAACGATGACCGAGGCAAGGCAAACGCAATGGGCGGCGGTCAGCCAGGAACGCCACGGCGGGCGCTTCTGGCGCCGCTTCGGCTCCTACGCCTTCGCGCGCCCCTTGCGTTGCGTCGATGTCGTCATGGCCGAGCTGGAACCGGCGGCGAGCGCCTTTCCCCTCGTGTTCCGCGAAACCGCCGAGGCGGGGGCCATCGAACCCGTGGCGCTGCTGTCTCTCGGCGTGGCGGGCACGACCCCCTTCGTGGCGCCGGACGGGAAGTGGCGCGGCACCTACGTGCCCTCTGCCCTGCGGGCTCATCCCTTCGCCGCCGCGCCCGCGGGCGGGACGGGCGAAATGGCCCTTCTGGTGGACGAATCCAGCGGCCTGGTGACGGACGACGCCGCCGACCAGCCCTTCTTCGACTCCACCGGCACCCCTGCCGAGCCGCTCGCGCAGGTGATCACCTTTTTCCGGACGCGCGCGCGCTCGGCCCAAGCGACCCGCACCGCCTGCGCGGGCCTGCACTCCGCCGGGCTGTTGGCCCCCCTGCCCGCCCTGCCCGGCATGGAACCCGCCGACACCGAGGGCCTGCTGGGGCTGGATACCGAAAGCTTCGACGCGCTGGAGGCCGGCGCCCTGCCTGCCCTGTGGGACAGCGGCGCGCTGAGGCTGGCCCAGGCGCACCGCGTGTCGCTGTTTCACGCCGGGTGGATGGCCCGGGCGCAACGGGCCGCGGCCGGCCAGGCCACCCCGGCCCCCGCAGCCGCCGAACAGCCGGACGCCGCGCTGTCGGGTTTTCTCGACGCCCTGTCGGACGCGCAGGACCAGGACTGGGGCCCATCATCATGACTTTCCGTCGCGGCCCGGCCCTCTTGACAGCGCTTGTCCTGCCGCTCGCGGCCTGCACGGAGCCGCCCGATCTTGCGCCGGTGGCCGCCAGCCTCGAAAGCGGCACGCCCGGGCTCGGCGCGGACCGCGTGCCCGACACGGTGGCCGAACAGCCCTTCGGCCAGCACATCGCCCGGGCGGTGATGGCCGACCCCGCCATGAGCCGCAGCCTGTCCGACATCCGCGCCGCCCGGGCCGAGAAACGGGCCGCGGACGGCGCGTTCCGCCCGGACCTGAGCGTCGGGCTCAGTGCCGAGACCCGTCTGATCGACGATGACACGTCAAGCGACGCCTCGCCCTTCGTCCGGGTGTCGCAGCTTGTCTACGATGCCGGCGCCGCCCGCGCCGACCAGACGGCGGCCAGGGCGCGCGTCCTGCAAAGCCGCGCCCGCCAGATCGAGACGGGGGCGCAGACGACCCTCGCCGCGGTGGAGGCCTACAAGCGTCTCATCACCAGCCGCCGCCTGCTGGGACTGGCCGAGGACAACCTGCGCGTGCTGCGCGGCATTGCCGACCAGATCGCCGAGCGCGTGCAGCGCGGCGCCGGTTCCAGCGCCGACACCCTCACCGCGCGCAGCCGCGTGGCCGACGCCGAAACCCGCCGCGTGGACGCGCAGGCCCGCCTCGAACGGGCAGAGGCCGCCTTCCGCCGGCTCTTCGCGGAAATCCCCGCCACCCTGCCGGCACCGGTCAAGGCCCCGCCCCTCCCCGCCGACACCGGCGAGGTGCTGGACCAGAGCCCGCGGCTGCGCGCCGCCAATGCGCGCCTCAAGGCGGCCGAGTCGGATCTGGCCGCCGCCAAGGCCCGGCGGCAGCCGGCGGTGGAGCTTGGGGCCACGGGGCGGCAGGCCGCCTCCGGCGGGGCGGATATCGGGCTGGATCTCACGCTGAACTACAGCCTCGACACCCGCGGCGAACGGCGCGCCGCCATCGAGGCGGCCGCGGCGCGGCGGGACGCCGCGCGGGCCGAGCGCGATACCCTGCTGCGCGAGGTGCGCGAGGCGCTGGCCTTCGTGCGCTCCGACCAGGCCGCCGGCGAGGCCCGCGTGGCCGCCGCGCGCGAGGCGGTGCGCACGAACGCCGCGAGCGTGGCGGCCGCGCGCGATCAGTTCCGCATCGGCCGGCGCAGCCTGGTCGATCTGCTGGACGCGCAGCGCGACTATGTCCGCGCCGAAGAGACGCTGATCCTGGCCCGGCAGGAGCGTTTCCTGACGGATTACGCGGCCCTCGCCCTGACGGGCGACATCCTGGATGTCTTCGACATCACGCTGCCCGAGGTGCCGGAATGAGCCGCCGCGATGCCGAAGCAGACCGCCGGGTCGTCCCGCTGGACCGGGACGCGCGGAGCCGGCCCGACGAAACCTCGCCGCTGGAAGCCTGCCTGCTGCACGCGGCCGAGACGCTCGACCGGCCGATGACGCTGGCGGCGCTGCATGCCGTGCAATCCTCGGAGGCCGAGGGCGCCCTTGGCGTGCGCGAGGCGATCACGGCGGCCGAACGTGCGGGGATGCAGGCGGCCTTCGGCGCGCACCGCCTGCGCGATTTCGATTCCGCGCTCACCCCGGCGATCCTGCTGCTGGAAGGGGATCGCGCGGTCGTGCTGCACGATGTCAAAGCCGACGGGCGGCTGGCCATCCACGACCCGGCCCTGGGCGAAGGGGTGGGCGAGATGGCCCGGGACGAGCTGGAGGCGGTCTATACCGGCTACGCCATCCTGCTCCGTCGCGAACACCGCGAGGACATCCTTGCCAGCAGCGAGGGCCGGCGCGGCCACTGGTTCTGGTCGGCCCTGGCCGCGAACCGCTGGTCCTACACGCAGGTGTTGCTCGCCGCGATCCTGGCCAACTTCCTGTCCCTGACCACCTCGATCTTCATCATGGTGGTCTACGACCGCGTCCTGCCCAACGAGGCCACGGAATCGCTCATCGCGCTCACCATCGGGGTGGGTATCGCGCTGCTGTTCGATTTCCTGATCAAGAACCTCCGCGCCGGCTTCATCGACCGGGCCGGACAGCGGGCCGACATGGTCATGGGGCGGCGCATCTTCGATCAGTTGCTCGACATGCAGATGCGGGCGCGCAAGGGCTCCACCGGGGCGCTGGCCAGCACGCTGCGGGAGTTCGAGACGCTGCGCGATTTCTTCACCTCGGCAACGCTTGTGGCGGTTGTCGACCTGCCCTTCATCCTGCTCTTCATCGGCGTGATCTCCATGATCGGCGGGCCGCTGGCCATCGTTCCGGCCATCGCCGTTCCGGTGGTCCTGGTGGTCGGGCTTGCCGTGCAGCCGATCCTGGCCCGCCTGGCCGAGCAGAGTTTCAAGGACGGTCAGTCGAAACAGAGCGTCCTGGTCGAGACCGTCTCGGGGCTGGAGACGATCAAGGCCACCGGCGCCGCGCGCCGGATGCGCGCGCGGTGGGAAGACGCCATCGCCCGGCAATCCGATCACGGCGCCCGCGCCCGCGCCGTCACGCAGCTGGCGATGAACGCCACCAGTTTCACCCAGCAGGCCGCCCAGGTGATGATCGTCTTCTACGGCGTCTTCCTGATCACCGCGGGCGAGGTCAGCATGGGCGCGCTGATCGCCAGCGTGATCCTGACGGGCCGTACGCTGGCGCCGCTGGCGCAATTGGCGCAGACGCTCACCCGGCTCAATCAGGCGCGCAGTTCCTACCGCAACCTCGACGCGCTGATGCGCGCCGACAGCGAACGCCCCGCGGGCCATCACTGGATCAGTCGCCCCAAGCTGGAGGGACGCATCCGTTTCGATGACGTGCACTTCACCTATCCCGACCAGATGCAGGCGGCGCTGAACGGTGTCAGCTTCACCATCGACCCCGGCGAGAAGGTGGCGATCCTCGGCCGCATCGGATCGGGAAAGAGCACCATCGCGCGGCTTCTTCTCGGGCTCTACGCGCCGGACAAGGGCGCGGTCCTGGTGGATGACACGGACATCCGCCAGATCGACCCGGGCGACCTGCGCCGCAACATCGGCTCGGTCCTGCAGGACGTCTGGCTGTTCTCAGGCACCGTGCGCGAGAATATCGCCATCGGCGCCCGGCGCCCGCGCGATGCCGACATCCTGGAGGCCGCGCGCATCGCGGGCGTCGAGGATTTCATCGCGCGCAACCCTTCGGGCTACGACATGATGCTGGCCGAACGCGGCGAAGGGCTCTCCGGCGGCCAGAAGCAGGCGATCACGCTGGCCCGCGCGCTTGTCGGCCACCCGCCCGTGCTGCTGCTGGACGAACCGACAAGCGCCATGGACGTGCAGAACGAACGCGACGTGATCGCGCGGCTGAAAGAGGCCGCGCAGGACCGCACGATGATCGTCGTGACCCACCGGACCAGCCTGCTGGAGCTGGTGGACCGGGTCATCGTGATCGAGAACGGGCGCGTCGGCGCGGACGGCGACAAGTCGATCCTCGCACGTGGCGCGCGGCAGGCGGCGGGGAACCGGGATGGCGCGTGATCACGACCTGGACAACCTGGCCCGGGAAATGCGCGGACGCTCGCCGCTGCGTGGCTCGATCCTGCTGTTCACGATCCTGGCATTCCTGGCCACCGCCGTGATCTGGGCCGCCAATACCGAGATCGACGATGTCACGCGCGCCGACGGCCGGATCGTGCCCTCCGGCTCGGTGCAGGTGATCGAGGCGGCCGAGCCCGGCGTGCTGAAGGCGCTGCACGTCAAGGAGGGCGAGGTGGTCGAGGCGGACCAGCTCCTGATGGAACTGGACGGCACCATGCTCGACAGCCAGCTCGACCAGGAACAGCAGCGCGCCTACGGCCTGATGGCCCGGATCGAGCGGCTGCAGGCCGAGATCGACGGCACGGACCTGGAATTCAGCCCCGATCTTGTCGCCAAGGCACCCGAGGTCGTGAAATCCGAGACCGCGCTCTACCGCGGTCGCCGGGCAGAGCTGCAGGCCGAGATCGACATCCTCGAACGCCAGAGAACGCAGCGCCAGCAGGAATTCGAGGAAGGCCGCGTCGACCTGCAGACCGCCAAGGAAACCCTGGCGGTCCTGGACGAGGAACGCGAGATCATGGCGCCCCTGGTCGAACGCGGGATGGAGCCGGCAACCACCCTGCTGTCACTGCGCCGGACCGAGGCGGAATGGCGGGGCCGCGAGGTCCGGGCGCGCGCCTCGATCGATCGCCTGCAATCCGCGCTGGACGAAATCGACGACAGGATCGCCGCGCAGCGCAGCCGCTTTCGCAGCGCCGCGCTGACCGATCTGGCCACCGCCACGGCCGAGCTGGCCGCGCTCAAGCCCGCGCTGCCCGCCCTGCAAAGCCGCGCCGCGCGCTCGCAGCTGCGCGCCCCGGTGCGCGGTGTCGTCAACCACATCCACAGCCCCACAGTGGGCGCGATGGCCCGGGCGGGCGAGGAACTGATCGAGATCGTGCCGCTTGACGACTCGCTCCTGGTCGAGGCCTACGTCCGCCCCGACGACATCGCCTTCCTCTATCCCGGCCAGCCCGTGAAGGTCACGATCACCGCCTACGACGCGTCGCGCTACGGCAGCCTCTCGGGCGAGATCGTGCGCATCGGCGCCGACACCATCACCCGCAGCGAGCGCAGCGAGGAAGAGGTCTTCGTGGTGGAAATCCGCACCACCGACACCATCCTGGACGCCGAGGGCGTCGAGGTCGAGATCATGCCCGGCATGGTCGCCCAGGTGGATATCCTGGCGGGCAGGAAAACGGTGCTGGATTACATCCTCAAGCCGGTCGTCCGCGTGAAGGAACGCGCGCTCAGGGAATAGCCCAGGGTTACGCGCTACCCTTCGGGTGCGCCCGCCCGCCATGCCTACGGCGTGCGCCGGGCCCTGCAACGGGCGCGGCCGGACCGGTTACTGGATCACCGACACGGTGTTGCCCGTCCCGTCCTGCCGAAGACGCGCGAAATTGTCGGTTCCCCGCTGGATGACGCTGAACTGGTTGCCCGTCCCCTCCACGGTGGCCCGCAGCGTGTTCCCCGCACCACTCTGCAAGGAGGCGAACCGGTTGCCGTCGCCCGTCACCGCGATCCGGGCGTCGTTGCCGGTTCCGATCTGGTCGAAATCGCCCGGGATCAGGCCCCCCGTGGCCGCAACCCCGGTGAAGCCGCCGACATTGTTGTTGTCGGAGCCGACGACATCCAGATCGAAGGTATTGTCGCCGCGTTGCGTGAGGCGGCCCAGGTTGTTGTCACCGTTCAACAGGATCTCGGCCGTGTTGTCGCCGCCACGGCTGTCGTCGTAACCTTGGTTGACGGTGAAGTCGTTGGCGTCCCCCTCGACCAGGATCCTGGCGGTGTTGGTGCCGAACTGGGTGACCAGGATCTCGTTGCGATCGCTGCGCGCGCCGGCGGGCAGCGTGTCCAGATCGATCTCGGCACTATTGGTGCCAAGCTGATCGACCCCGATGGTATTGTCGTTCCCTTCGATCGGGGCGAGCGAGATGTCGTTCTCCGTCCCGTCCTGGCGCAGGCCGAACTGGTTACGGTCGCCGCTGACCGTGATGAACCCGACCGAGTTCATGCGGCCCTGCTGGCGGATACCGAAATCGTTGCCGTCTCCGGTGATCCACAGGTCCATGAAGTGGCCGTTGCCCCGTTCGTCTTCGGTGCCGGGCTCCTGGATCAGGGCGTTACTGATTATCCCGGGCACATCCGCGTAGCCTGTCAGGGGATTGGTGCCGTTGCGCACGCCGCGCATGACGACGGTGATCTGGTTGGGCTCCCCCTGTGTCAAGCTGTTGGTGAACTGGTCGATCAGGGCGATGCGGTTGCCATCCCCCGCTTGCGTGATCTTGGCGGTCTGCGCAGCCTGGCCCGAAAGCTGCTCTTGCCGGACCTCCTCGACGCTATGCCCACCTTCGCCCGACTGGCGGATGATCAGCGTGTTGGCCCCGTTGGTGACGCTCCCGCGCGAGAGTTGTTGGACACTGCCGACGGAATTGCCATCTGCGGTTTGCTCAATAAGGATTGTGTTGAAAATCGTCTCGGTATTCTCGCGGCCAAGCTGCCGCAGCCCCGGGTCGGACAGGCCGATCGCGTTGCCAAGGCCGAGTTGGCGGATGTCGAGATCGTTGAAAATACCGTTCTGCACCATCGGCAGGCTTTCGGCGCCGGCCCGGTTCAGGCTGCCGGTCTGTTCGATCCGGGCGGCGTTGTCACGGCCGAGCTGGTCGATCTGCGCGTCGTTGTTCGAGTTGGCCTGCGCCTGCGCGGCCCCCGCAAACGCGGCCAGCGCAAGCACCGGGCCCGCGATGCGCCATGGGCGGTAGAGTGCTGAGAACTGCATGACCCCCTCCTTCAGGAAGGTTAAACCAAAAGGGTGCCCGACGCCAAGCCGGGCACCCGAAGGATCATGAATGAATGATCGTGGCCACTATCAGGCGATTACTGCATGATACCGGTGTTGTTGTAGCTGCCGGACTGGCTGAAGCTGGCCGAGTTGTTGTCGCCGATCTGGGCGACCACGGCCTGGTTGGAGTTGCCGTTCGAAATCGACCCGATGATCGAGTTTTTATCACCCTCTTGGTAGGTTGCGAAGGCGTTCTTGTTCGCGTTCGTACCTGTCAGGATCAGAGAGTTCTGGCCGTTAATTGTGCCCCCCGTATTCTCCTGGAAGAGGTCGCCCTGTGCGAAGTCAGCGGCGTTGAACCCAGGACCTCTGTTCAGCGTACCATTGGCGCGCACGTAGTCGCGGGCCATCTTAGCTTTACCAGAGAAGCCGGGCGAAGTGGGCCAGTTGTTGTTGTTATTACCCTGGAAGTCGACGTCCATCAGGTTGTCCCGGCCGTCCTGAAAGCCGCGCAGACGGTTGTCGTTCCCCGTGACTTCGAGCGTCGCCTCGCTGTAATCGGCGGCGGACAGGAAGTACGTCTCGTTCCGGTTGCCGTACTGGCCGATCAGGACATCGTTGCCGATGCGAGTCACGTCGGCCCAGGCAAAGTTGTCGTTGCCGGTCTGGTTGATGCCGATGCTGTTCTCTCTGTTGGCCACATTTGCCAGCGCAATCTCGTTCCGGTTGCCGTACTGGCCAACCCCGATCGAGTTGTCGTCACCGGTCACACTGATGTTCTGCGCCAGGTTGTCGTTACCGATCTGCTTGACGCCGTAGACCACGCCAACCCCGCTCAGGAACATGTCGGTATCGTTCCGATTGCCCGTTTGCGCGACAACCGAACCGCTGGCGTTGCTTGCGCCAGAGAAACCCGGGGTCAGGCCACCGTTGCCGATGTCGTTGCCTACCATGTCCACGTCGGCAAAGTTTTCGTTGCCGGTCTGCTCAAGGCGGCTGAGCCGAAGGTCGTAACCGTCCTGATCGACATAGGCTTCGTTGCGGTTGCCATCCTGCACGACACCACCGGTTCCGGCGGTCGGGCTGCTGCTTTGCGACACGAAGTTGTTGTTCGAGAAGTTCGTGCCAGTGGCAGTGTTGCTCTGGCTAACCTCCGCGACGTTGTCATTGCCTGTCTGCGAGGCGTTGGCGGTGTTGGTGCCGCCGTCAGAGGTCTGATTGATCGACAACTCGTTGCGATTGCCGTCTTGCTCGGCCCATTTCAACATGTTGCCGAACGTCGTGACGCCACCCGTACGGCTCTGCAGGATGGTCATGTCGTTGTCGTTGCCGTCCTGCGTCAGGCCCGACTGGACGAGTGCACCGGACAAGGTGTCTTCTGCGACGTTGTTGCTGGTGCCGATCTGTTCAATGGACAGCGTATTGTTGTTTCCGTCCTGAAGGGCGGGGCCGTTCACGTTGCCGGCCGGCGTTTCGATGCCAACCGTCGAGTTGTCCGCCGCCGTCTGGTCGATCTGCGCGTCGTTGTTGTTGCCTTGCTGATCGGTGAACGCTTCGTTGTTGTCAGCGACAGCCGCCGACATCGACAGGCCGAGCGCGGTGGTGGAGGTGAGAAGAAGCTTAGAGAGTTTCATGACAATATCCTCGTCAATTGCGTTGAGCCGCTCTTGATGCCCCGGCAGGCCGGCTTGCCGCCGTCCGCGGGACGTTTCACTGCTCGATCGAGCGGGCTGGTACCCGCCTCTTGAATGTGCCGCCCGCCGGCCGTGCGACCGCCGGACGGAAAATTGAAATGGCCCCCAAACGCCGGAGGAACGGGCCCATCGGGGCCCGAGGCGATATCCGATACTGCGGCATGCGTCGGCATCTTGCGCCTCCCTCGTCCGGGCCCTCGGCGTCTGCCACGGGACCGGCGCGTCATTCCGCGTTAATGAATACTTAACCGGCCACGGGGCTGGCAACAGTTTTACACGGTTGCGCCCATTTTCAGCCGTTTTTCTACCTGCGGTTGCTGGCCGCGCGCGTCGTTTGTATCCCTTTCGCAAACAAGAGGCCTATCCGCGCCGTATTGTTGCGGTTATGCCGCAGAACGGCGCCGGCAGGCCCCGCGAATCGCGTCACGATTTGGGCGCCACGATGCTGCCATGAGTCCCTGCCGCGCCCCGCCCGCCGCCGCGGCTTTCGCGAACGCGAGGGCCAGGCGGGCCGGCACCCCTGTGCCCCGCGCGCAACAGTTTCAGCTTATGTTGGGCATGGCGCGCCCGACCGGCACATCTTTGACCCAATTTGCTGGTAGGACACTGGAAATAGATCACCGACTATACCATTGTGCGCCGGAATCACCGGGGGGCGAAAATGCTCAAAAAACCACTTTTCTTGCAGATTGCGACGGCCCTGGCGCTCGGGACGGGCGGCGGCGCCGTGTCGGCGGGGGATCTGACCTTCCAGTTCATCAACCCCAGTTTCGGGGGCAACCCCGGCAACAGCGGGCACCTGCTGTCCATCGCCAACGCGCAGCGCGAGGCCACGGCCGCCGACGCGGACGACGGCCGCCGGGGCGGGATCGGCGGTGTCGGCGACGGTGCCGACGACGGGCGCGACAGCCGCGCGGACCTCTTCGTGCGCCAGCTGGAGGGGCGGCTGCTGTCGGCCCTGTCGGCCGAGGTCACCGAGGCCATCTTCGGGGAGGATCCGCAGGAGCAGGGCACCGTCGAATTCGGGGATACGACCATCACGTTCGAGCGCACGCCGGAGGCGATCACGCTGGACATCATCGACCTGCTTGACGGGACTTCGACAACGATCACCGTGCCGCAACTCGTCACCTCCAACGGCTGAACAGGACAGCCGCGACAACCTGCGCGCGCGGACAAGAAAGGGACAGGACGCATTGGGACAAGTGTTTCGGAACAGATCTGGCATGTCCAGGATTCTGGCGTCGCTCGTGGCCGTGGCGCTCGTCGGCGGCTGCGCGCGGAGCGAGAAGCTCTACGAAGGCACGCACGGCGCGAGTGTGGGCAACCTGACCACGCAAAACCGGGTGTTGCGCCAGATCGCGCCACCCGCTCAGCGACAGATTGTCGCCGTCTATGACTTCCCCGACCTCACCGGCCAGTACAAGGAGCGCGACAGGGTGCAATCCCTGTCCCGCGCCGTCACCCAGGCGGGCGCGCCGCTCCTGATCAAGGCGCTCCAGGACGCCGGCGAGGGGCGGTGGTTCGCGGTGCTCGACCGGTCGAGCCTCGAATCGGTCGTCCAGGAACGGCAGATCATCGAACGGATGCGCCAGCAGTACCGCGGCGAACAGAACATCGACCCCAGCGTGCTGGGCCCGCTCATGCACGCGGGAATCATCATCACCGGCGGCATCGTCGGCTACGACACCAACATGACGACCGGTGGCGTGGGCGCGCGCTACCTGGGCATCGGTGCCAACCGCGAGTGGAAATACGACGTGGTCAGCGTGAACCTCCGCGCCGTCTCGACCGAGACCGGCGAGGTTCTGGCCAACGTCGTCGTGCGCAAGCCGATCGCATCGATCAAGGACCAGGGCGACGTGTTCCGCTACATCGAACTGGACGAGCTTCTCGAGGCCGAGACCGGTTACAGCACGAACGAGCCGCGCCAGATCGCCGTGCAGCAATCCATGGAAAAGGCCGTGATGGCGCTGATCGCCGAGGGCGCCATGCGTGACATCTGGAGCTTCGAGAACGAAAAGGCGGAGCGGGCCTTCATCAAGGGCTATCGCACGGAGCTGTTCAACGGCGACGTGCCCCCCTCCGAAAGCTACGTGGCCCGTCCCAACACGCGCAATCCCTCGGCCATTCCCCAGACCCGGCCGGCGATGCGCCCGGTGAAGGTGCGCACCCAGACCAAGGAACCCGAATCGGCCCCGGCACCGCCGCCCCCGAACGGGGAAACGCTGGGCTGAAGGCGTCCTGATACCGTTTTCCGAAGGCGGCCGGCACCACGGCCGCCTTTTTTCGTGACGAACCTCTCCGCGTGGACGCCTCGGGTTCGTCCCATATCTGCCCAATTTCCGTGGCCTGCTGCCCTCGACACATCGGACGGATCGAGGAACAGGTTCATGATACCCACGCAACGGCGAATTCCCCGCGGCTTCCTGGCGGCTCTCTGCATGGCATGGGCCGGCTTTGCCGCGGCCGCAGAGGCCCAGGACAACGAGAACGTTCTCACGCGCTCCGGCGCACCGTCGGAGGACCGACTGGTGATCGAGCAGTCCGACGACGGCGGCCATCGGGCCAGCCTGCACCTGCAGGAGGAGGACTCGCTGCTGCTGGGCGACGACTGGGCGCGGAGCACCGTCGCGTCCCTGCGCCCCGGTCGTGTGGTGCAGACAGGCAGCGCGCATATCCTCACGGCCAGTTTCGCCGGCGAAGGCCACCAGTTCGCCGTTCGGCAATCCGGGCGCTCGCACCAGGCCACGGTCAGTTCACAGGGGCGCGCCAACATTGTCAGCATCGCGCAAGCCGGCCAGGGAAACACCGCCGGCGTAACCCAGGCCGGCACGCGCAATTCGGTGGTCATCTCCCAGAATTGATGGTATGGTCTCACCATTCTAAGGGGGATTTGCAATGAAACTGCGCGCCAAGACCATTCTTACCCTGACCACCGCCGCCTGTGTCGCGGCCGGCGGCATGGCGGTTGCCGGAAGCGGCAACAACGCGACTGTCCTGCAAAAAACGCCCGTGACCGCGAATACGGGAAATTCCCTGAGCATCGACCAGACCGCCGCGGACGGATCAATCGTCGCCGGAGTCAAGCGCACCGAGACCAACCCGGATGATGCCGTCAGTATTGACGTCAAGCAAGGTGCCAACGGCAACGAAATCGAATTCCTTACGCCTGGTACGCCCTTGATCACCGCGGACACGGCGGGCGCAGCAACCCAGGACGGGATTGGGAACGAAGCCGCGATCACAGTCACCGGTTCCGACACTTTCGTGGGCCTGCGCCAGATCGGAGACAATAATAGCACAGGCATCGAGGGCATCACGGCCAAGTCGGGAGAAGTGTTGCTGTTTCAAAACGGCAATGGAAACACTGGGACTTTGAGCACGTCAGATAGCGCTGCCCTCGCCTCTCTGTTGCAGGAAGGGAATGGCAACACCGCAACTGTCATTGTTTCGGGGACCGATAGCCAAGGAACTCTGGCACAAATCGGAGATGGAAACACCACCGATTTGAACGTCGACACCGCGGGGGCTTCTGTCTCCTTCACGGTCCAAGGCAACAACACCTCATCGACGCTTCCGGCAAATGTGGTCTCATCCGCCGGAGGCGGGCAGATCACGATCATCCAGCGGCCGTTGGGTAGCCAGTAATCCGGGGCGTCACCATGGCACGCAGGAATTGGCCCCGCCGCCTTCGGTTCATGCTGGGGGGGGCGGGATTGGCCGCGGTGATCGCGACCCCCGGGATTGCCGGGGACCACCCCGCCGTGGGCACGTTGAAGATCGTCCCGACGGAAAGCGGATACCGGATATCGGCCGCTGTCGACGGTCGCGGATCGGCCGTGATCGATGCGGAACTCACCGTCCTGAAAGACGACGAGAGCGGGCGCATCCAGACCCGCCAGGCGCGCCAGGTGCAGACAGGGCGCGGCGAGCGCAGCGAAATTGCCACAAGCAATATCTCGATGGCCGATGAAGGGACGCTCGAGGTCACCTTGGTCTTGTCCGAAGGGGCCCGCACCGTTTATCGTGTTACACAGCGGATCACCCGCGAAATCCCGGATTGAAAAGAGAAATCGACTTACATGACCCCCAGCATCCGCAACGTGGCGTTGGTTGCCCTGATCGGCTCGGCCTTCGCTCAGCCCGCCGTGGCGCAAAGCGCCGAGGAACTGCGCGAAGCCTTCTCCGGCGCGTGGTATGTGTTTGACGATTCCTTCGGCGACGATGGCAACCCCTGCCGCATCCTTCTCGAAGACGTCGGCGTGGCGGGCGACGACGCGGCCCCGCTGAAGGCCGCGACGGACAATTGCACGGGCCCGCTCGCAGAGGGCATTACCTGGCGGGTCGAGTCAGGCAAGATCGTGCTTTCATCCGCAGAGGGGCAGCCGATCGCGGCCCTGGGGGGCAATCCGCAGCGCCTGTCCGGCGACTATGTGAACCCGCCCAATGCCATGGTTCTCGAACGCGAAACCGGCAGCGGCGCAAAGGCCGCCTTGTCCTCCGCGATCAGAAAGCACGGGTGCTATTACCTCGGCTACACGGCCGACTGCGTGGAGCCCTCGGCGACGAAAGCCCCCGACTTCAAGGAGGAGACGGCCAGAATCGATGTGCTGGTCAAGCTCAACGTGCGCAACCAACCACGCCGCGGCGCCGCTGTCATCGGGACCGTCCCGCCCGACTCCACCGTCACCGTCAACGCCTGCCTGACCACCTCGGACGGCATCTGGTGCCGGGCGCGATTCGGCGATTCAATGGGATGGATGGCCAAGTCGGCGCTGCGCCAGGGTGAGTGGCCCGTGATCACCTACGTCAATGCCGGGCCGGCGGAAAGCTCGTGACCACGCCGTAAACGTGGTCGCCAACTCTGGTGCTTGACTGCCCGTGATCTCCAAGCGCTCGGCGCCCAAGGGCCCGGGTCCAGCATCCGGACCCACCGCATGCGTCGCGCACCGGCAATGGAAATGAACGCCGGTCCTGGTCGGTTGCCAGCCCCCCCCACGGACGGTTGTCGCCTCTCTCGGCCGCCGGATTTGCCTGGTGCCCAAGGTGGGATTCGAACCCACACGGCCTTTCGGCCGGGGGATTTTGAATCCCCTGCGTCTACCGTTCCGCCACTTGGGCCACCTGCCGAAGCTCTAGCGAAAGCGCGCTGCCGCGTCCAGAGCGGGCGGGGCATTTTTGCGCGCACGCGCCGGCGGCGCTTGACCTTGGCGGCCCCCCGTGGTCTGAGGCCCGCGATCCCGTCACGAAAGACAGCGCCGCATGCTCCGACGCCTGTACAACTGGACCCTGCGCATGGCGGAGCATCCCAATGCGCTCTGGGTGCTCGCCGGCATTTCCTTCGTGGAAAGCTCGGTCTTTCCCATCCCGCCGGACGTGCTGATGATCCCCATGATCCTGGCACGACCCACGCGGGCCTGGCTCATCGCCTCGGTCGCGCTGATCTCGTCGGTCCTGGGCGGGCTCGCCGGCTATGCCATCGGGGCCCTGGCCTACCAGGAAGTGGGGCGTCCCATCCTCGAAGCCCTCGGCAAGGAGGCCGCGATGGAGGCCTTCCGCCTGCGTTTCAACGATTTCGGCTTCTGGGCGGTGCTGACGGCAGGCGTCACGCCCTTCCCCTACAAGGTCATCACCATCATGTCGGGCTGGACGGGCATGCCGCTGGGGGTCTTCGTCACCACTTCCATTCTCGCGCGGGGGCTGCGGTTCTTCCTGCTCGCGGGCCTGCTCTGGCGCTTCGGCCCGCCGATCCGCGATTTCATCGACCGTCGGCTCGGGCTGGTCACGATCCTTTTCGTTGTGCTGCTCTTCGGCGGCTTCTACCTTGCCGGACAGCTATGACGATGACACGCCGACATTGGATCGCCCTCGCCGCCGGCGGCTCTGTCTTGCTTCTGGCGCTGGCTCTGGGGTTCCAGTACCTGGGCGGGCTGGCGCCCTGCAAGCTCTGCCTCTGGCAGCGCTGGCCGCACGGGCTGGCCGTGGTGATGGGTGCCCTGGGGCTGGCGTGGCCGCGGCTCGAGGTCTGCCTTGTGGGCGCACTGGCGGCCCTGACCAGCGCGGGCCTGGGCGTCTATCACACGGGCGTGGAGCGCGGCTGGTGGCCCGGCCCGGCCGCCTGCTCCGGCGACGGGGCGGGCCTGTCCGGTCTGTCCGGGGCGGACCTGCTCAGCCCGGAGGGCGCGGCGCCGGTCGTCATGTGCGACGAGGTGCCCTGGTCCCTGCTCGGCCTGTCGATGGCCAGCTGGAACGTCCTCGCCTCGCTGGCGCTGGCCGGTCTCTGGATGGCCGCGGCGCGGCGCCGCTGAGGGCCGCGCGGCGCGCCGCACCGGCCCGTCCCGTTCACCCGTACGGGCCGGGCGGTCCGTATGGTTCCGCCCGGCTCAGGCCGCGGACTTGCGGGTGCTCAGCAACAGGCTCGTCTCGGAATTCGCGATCCCGTCGAAGCGCCGGATCTGGGCCAGAACGGTATCGAATTCCTCCAGCGTCGCGGTCCCGATCTCGACGATCAGATCCCAGCGGCCGTTGGTGGTATGCACCGCGCGCACGGCGCTCAAGCCATTGAGTTGACGCACGATTCTGTCGGTGCCGCGGCCCTCGATGCCGATCATCATCAGCCCCCGTACCGGATCGCGTAGCGCGTCGCCCTTCAGAACCACCGTGAAGCCCAGGATCTCGCCGAAGGTCTGCAACCGCGCGATCCGGCCCCGCACGGTGGTGCGCGAGACCCCCAGATCCAGGGCCAGGTCCGACAGAGAGGCGCGCGCATCATGGCGCAGGGCCGAGATCAGCTTTCGGTCGATGTCATCCATAATGCCGTCAACTATTTCCGTTTTGGTCAAGCCGGCCCCGATTCGTGCAAATCGGCCGGTTCCATTCAACACGTTTCGGAAGCATTTGTCACATCATCACCCTGGCAACGAGGCACACCATGACCAAGGCAACCTGTATCCTGATCGGTGCACCGGTGGACAGCGGCAAGGATCGCCGGGGCTGCCTGATGGGCCCGGACGCTTATCGCGTCGCCGGCATCGCCGAGGCGCTGACCGACCTGGGACATGCCGTGCGGGACGCCGGCAACCTGGCCCCCCGGCCTGCCGAGGCGCCGGCGGACCTGCCCGCGCATGTCCATGCACCGGCCGAAACGATCGGCTGGACCCAGAGCCTGATACAGGCCGCGCAGGAGGCCATGGCAGAGGGCCTGCCCGTGTTCCTGGGCGGCGATCACAGCCTCTCCCTGGGATCGGTGGCCGGGGTCGCGGCCCACGCGGCGCGGGCGCACAGCCCCCAGTTCGTGCTCTGGCTGGACGCCCACAGCGACTACCACACGCCACGAACCACGGCCTCGGGCAACCTGCACGGCACACCCCTGGCCTATGTCACCGGCTGCGACGGTTTCGCGGGCTTCCCGCCGGTTCCCAGCCCCGTACCGGAAGAGAACATCTGCATCCTCGGCCTGCGCTCGGTCGACCGGGCCGAACGCGAGGTGCTGCAACGCTCCCGCCTGCGGTGCCACGACATGCGCCAGATCGACGAAACCGGCATCGCACGGCCGCTCGCCGACTTCCTCGACCGGGTGAAGGACGCCGGCGGGGCGCTGCATGTATCGCTCGACGTTGACTTCCTCGACCCCGGCTTCGCGCCGGCCGTGGGCACCACGGTTCCGGGCGGCGCCACCATCCGCGAGGCGCACCTGGTTATGGAAATGATCTGCGACTCCGGGCTCCTGACCTCGCTCGACCTGGTCGAACTGAACCCCTTCCTCGATGATCGCGGGCGCACCGCGCAGGTCATGGTGGACCTCGCCGCCTCGGCGCTCGGCCGGCGCGTTTTCGACCGGCCCACCCAGGCCTTCGGCTGACACAAAGGAGACAGCGATGCTTGCCGTTCCCCCCTCCGACAAGGCGCTCGTGCCCTTCGTTTCGGTCGAGAACATGATGCGGCTGGTTCACCACATCGGCATCGAGCGGATGCTGGCCGGGCTTGCCGACTACATCGAGGAGGATTTCCGACGGTGGGAGCTTTTCGACAAGGTCCCCCGCGTGGCCAGCCATTCGGCCGAGGGCGTGATCGAACTGATGCCCACCTCGGATGGCGAGGTCTACGGGTTCAAGTACGTCAACGGGCACCCCAAGAATACACGGGAAGGTCTGCAGACCGTCACGGCCTTCGGGCTCCTGGCGGATGTCGGTAACGGCTACCCGGTCCTGCTGAGTGAAATGACGGTCCTGACCGCGCTGCGAACGGCGGCGACCTCGGCGATGGTGGCGCGGCACCTTGCACCGCGGGGCGCGGATACCATGGCGATGATCGGCAATGGCGCACAGGCGGAGTTCCAGAGCCTCGCCATGAAGTCCATCTGCGGTGTCGAGGCCGTGCGCCTGTGGGATATCGACCCGGCCGCCACACAAAAGACGGCCCGCAACCTCGCCGGGATGGGGCTTGAGGTCGTCAAATGCGCCTCGGCGGAGGAATCCATGGAAGGGGCGCAGATCATCACCACCTGCACCGCCGACAAGCAGTACGCGACGATCCTGTCGGACAACATGGTGGGCGCGGGCGTTCACATAAATGCCATCGGCGGCGACTGCCCCGGCAAGACCGAACTGGCTCCCGGCGTCCTGCACCGCAGCGACATCTTCGTGGAATACCCCGAGCAGACCCGGATCGAGGGCGAGATCCAGCAGCTTTCCCCCGACCACCCCGTGACCCAGATGTGGGAGGTGATCAACGGTACCAAACAGGGCCGCACCTCGGCGGGCCAGATCACCCTGTTCGATTCCGTGGGCTTCGCCATCGAGGATTTCAGCGCCCTGCGCTATATCCGCGAGCATATCGGCGGCACCGACCACTATCAGGAACTGGACCTTCTGGCCGATCCCGACGACCCCCGCGACCTGTTCGGGATGCTGCAGCGGGCCGGGCCGGACTGAGCGCGCTTGCACCGGCAGGGGATGCGCCATAGACAGGGGCGATCCGACCGGGAGGACCCGATGGCATCCTTCAAGAGATGGCTGGACCGCCGCCGCAACCCTTGGAAGGCCCCCCTCCACGACGCCTTTCGCCAATGGAAGCGCGACAGGGGCGACAACCGGCTGTTCGACTACGGCACCCTGCCCGAGGGGGCCGTCGCCTTCGACCTGGGCGGCTATCGCGGCGACTGGACCGCGCGGGTTTTGACCCAGCAGCCCGCCGCGCATGTGCATGTGTTCGAGCCGCACCCCGCATTCGCCGGGGATCTGCGGGCGCGTTTCGCCGGCGACGATCGGGTCGAGGTGCATGCCTTCGCCCTGGGCGGGCAGGACGGCGCGCTGGCGCTGTCCGACGCGGGCGATGCCTCCTCGGCGCTGTCGGGCCCTGATGCGCAGATCACCGGCGAGGTCCGCTCGGTTTCGCGTTTTTTCGACGAACGCGACGTTCCCCGGATCGATCTGATGAAAATCAACATCGAGGGCGGGGAATACGACCTGCTGCCGACCCTGATCGCGGCGGGCGTGATCGGACGCATCCGGCGCCTGCAGGTGCAGTTCCACCTGTTCGAGCCCGCGCTGGCGGCGGCGCGCGACGATATCCGCGCCCGGCTGCGCCAGACCCATGACTGCGCCTGGGAATATCCCTTCGTCTGGGAGGAATGGCGCCTCAAATCCGGCGGCTGAGCCATTGGATCGCAAAGAAAAACGGGGGGCCTTGGCCCCCCGGTGAAGTTTCGCCGCTCAGGCTCTGTTCCTGGACCGCTCGGTTGTCTCGCCTGCGGCCTGAGCGTCGTCAGGGGCGGGCGCACCCGCCCCTTGTTCCTCAGCTACACCCGCTCGTGGCGCCGCAGGTGTTGCACTTCATGCAGGTGCCGTTGCGCACCAGCGTGTAGTTGCCGCACTCGCCGCAGGCCTCGCCCTCGAAACCCTGCATGCGCGCCTTGGTGGCGGCATCCATGCTCACGCTGCCCGAGGCCACGGCAGTGGTGGTCGTCACCGCGGCCTGCATCGAGGCCGCCATCCGGCCGCCACCGTCGCTGCCCGTCCGCGCGCTCTCGCCCTGGCCGCCGTTGAAGACCACCAGTTCCTGTGGCAGGCGCTTACGCAGGTAGCCGGTGGAGCTGATCTGCTTGAGCACCTCCAGAGATTTCGACGCCGCGGCCTCGCTCACCTCGGAGACGTTGCTCACGCCCTCTTCCTCGCCACGGCCCAGATCGTCGAAGCTGGCGCCCTCGGGCTTGACGTGCGCCAGATCGGTCCGGTCGAGGTAGCTGACCGCCAATTCGCGGAAGATGTAGTCGAGGATGGAGGTGGCGTTCTTGATGCTGTCGTTGCCCTGCACCATGCCCGCGGGCTCGAACTTGGTGAAGGTGAAGGCATCCACGAACTCCTCCAGCGGCACGCCGTATTGCAGGCCCACGGACACGGCGATGGCGAAATTGTTCATCATCGCGCGGAAGCCGGCGCCTTCCTTGTGCATGTCGATAAAGATCTCGCCGAGGTTGCCGTCCTCGTATTCGCCGGTGCGCAGGTAGACCTTGTGCCCGCCCACGATGGCCTTCTGGGTATAGCCCTTGCGCCGTTCCGGCATCTTCTCGCGGTGGCTGCGGACCACTTCCTTGACCACGACCTTCTCGACGATCTTCTCGGCCAGCGTGGCGGCCTTTTCCCGGGTGGAGCCGGATTCCAGCACCTCGGCGGCTTCGTCGTCATCCTCCACCAGCGCGGAGGCCAGCGGCTGGCTGAGCTTGGAGCCGTCGCGGTAGAGCGCGTTGGCCTTCACGCCCAGGGACCAGGACAGCTCGTAGGCTTTCTGGCAATCCTCGATGGTGGCGTCGTTGGGCATGTTGATCGTCTTGGAAATCGCGCCCGAGATGAAGCTCTGCGCCGCCGCCATCATGCGGATGTGACTGTCCACGCTGAGGTAGCGGGTGCCGCGCTTGCCGCAGGGATTGGCGCAATCGAAGATATGGTAGTGTTCGGCCTTCAGGTGCGGTGCGCCTTCCAGCGTCATGGTCCCGCAGACGTGGTCGTTGGCGGCCTCGATCTCGGACCGTGAGAAGCCCAGGTGGGCCAGCATGTCGAAGGTGGGATCGTTCAGCTTCTCGGCCGGGATGCCCAGCACGTCGGTGCAGAACGCCGCCCCCAGGGTCCACTGGTTGAACACGAAGCGGATGTCGAAGGCGCTGCCCAGGGCGGCGTCCACCTTCTCCAGTTCCCGCGGCCCGAACCCGTGCCCGATGAGAGAGGTGTGATTGACGCCCGGCGCCTCGGCGATGCTGCCGTGACCGACGGCGTAGCCCACGATTTCCTCGATCTGGGCGGAGGTGTAGCCCAGCTTTTCCAGCGCGGCCGGCACCGATTTGTTGATGATCTTGAAGTAGCCGCCGCCGGCAAGCTTCTTGAACTTGACGAGGGCAAAGTCGGGCTCGATGCCCGTCGTGTCGCAATCCATGACCAGCCCGATGGTGCCAGTGGGCGCGATCACGGTGGCCTGCGCGTTGCGGTACCCGTGCGCCTCGCCCAGTTGCAGGGCCTCGTCCCAGCTGGCCCGGGCCAGTTCGGCCAGGCGCGCATCGGGACAGTTTGCATGGTCAAGCGGCACCGGCGGCATCGCCAGACCCTCGTAGCCCTCCGCCTCGCCGTAGGCGGCCCGCCGGTGGTTGCGGATGACGCGCAGCATGTGATCGGCGTTGCGCGCATAGCCCGAGAAGGCGCCCAATTCGCCCGCCATTTCCGCCGAGGTCGCGTAGGCCACGCCGGTCATGATGGCCGACAGCGCCCCGCAAAGCGCCCTGCCCTCGTCCGAGTCGTAACCCAGCCCCATGTTCATCAAGAGCCCGCCGATATTGGCGTAGCCCAGGCCGAGCGTGCGGAAATCATGGCTGAGCTGCGCGATCTCCTTCGAGGGGAATTGCGCCATCAGCACCGAGATCTCCAGCGTCACGGTCCACAGGCGCGTGGCGTGCATGTAGCCCTCGGCGTCGAAGGCGCCGTCGCGGAAGAACCGCAGCAGGTTCATCGAGGCCAGGTTGCAGGCCGTGTCATCGAGGAACATGTATTCCGAGCACGGGTTGGAGCCGCGGATCTCGCCGTCTTCGGGGCAGGTGTGCCAGGCGTTGATCGTGTCGTGGTACTGGATGCCGGGATCGGCGCAGGCCCAGGCGGCGTGGCCCACGTCCTCCCACAGGTCGCGCGCCTTGATGGTCCTGGCCACGCTGCCGTCCACACGGTTGACAAGCGCCCAGTCGTCGTCGTTGCGCACGGCCTCAAGGAAGGCGTCGGTCACGCGGATCGAGTTGTTGGAATTCTGGCCCGAAACGCTGGCGTAGGCCTCGGAATCCCAGTCGGTGTCATAGGTGGGAAACTCGATGTTGTCATACCCTTGCCGCGCGTAGTCCAGCACGCGCTTGACGTAGGTTTCGGGGATCTGCGCCTTCTTGGCGTCGCGGATGGCGCTTTTGAGGTTGGCATTCTTCCTGGGGTCGGCGGCATCCTCGGCAGTGCCGTCCCAATTACGGATCGCGGCGAAGATGTCGTTCAGCCGAGCCTCGTGCATCTTGGAGCCCGCGACGATCGAGGCGACCTTCTGCTCCTCGGTCACCTTCCAGTTCACAAACTCCTCGATATCGGGGTGATCGGCGTCGCAGATCACCATCTTGGCCGCCCGCCGGGTGGTGCCGCCAGACTTGATCGCGCCGGCCGCGCGGTCGCCGATCTTGAGGAACCCCATGAGTCCGCTGGACTTGCCCCCGCCCGACAGCCTCTCGCCCTCGGCGCGCAGCGAGGAGAAGTTCGTGCCAGTGCCCGAGCCGTATTTGAACAGGCGTGCCTCTCGCACCCACAGATCCATGATACCCCCGTCGCCGACCAGGTCGTCCTGGACCGACTGGATGAAGCATGCATGGGGCTGCGGGTGCTCGTAGGCGTTGCTCGATTTGGTTAGTTCGCCCGTTTGAAAATCCACGTAGTAGTGGCCCTGGCTGGGGCCATTGATGCCGTAGGCCCAGTGCAGGCCGGTGTTGAACCACTGCGGGCTGTTCGGCGCGGCCATCTGGCGGGCCAGCATGTAGCGCATCTCGTCGAAATAGGCGCGCGCATCCTCCTCGGTGGTGAAGTACCCACCCTTCCAGCCCCAATAGGTCCAGGCCCCCGCCAGCCGATCAAAGACCTGCTTGGCCGAGGTTTCCCCGCCGCTCTCGGTGTTGTCGGCGGCCGGTTCCGAGCGCCACAGGAACTCGGGAACGTCCTTTTCCTTCACCTTCTTGAGCTTGGCGGGCACCCCCGCCTTGCGGAAGTACTTCTGCGCGATCACATCGCTGGCGACCTGGCTCCAGTCCGCGGGCACTTCCACCGCGTCGAGGCGGAAGACCACCGTGCCATCGGGATTGCGGATCTCGGAGCTTGTGGTGACGAAGTCCAGCTCTGCGTAGGCGTCCTGCCCGGCCTTGGTGAATTTGCGTTCGATCTTCATTCTTCGCTGCCCCATCTTCAGCATTTCATCTCGTCGACATTCGCGGAGGTGCCGGCCCCGCGAGGGGCGCGCACGAACCTTCCGATCGGCGCCGCGCAGGCGGGCGCTCAGAGTCTCGCCGAGGCTCGGCCAGACGGCTGTCGGACTGTTGCTTTCCACGAAAACGCGCCACTACATCTTGTGGCATTCGCTCTTGCCCATACAACTTGGCGGATTTTCGGGCCTCTGGTCAACGCAAATTTTTGGTTAACAGGCGGGAAAAATCAGTTGACGGTGACCGGCTTAGCGCCGTGCGCGATTCCTGTTTCCCGCGCGACCGCGTGCCCCCGTGAAAAATCCGTTGAAAACGCCAGAGTTAGCGCCGGAAGATCATCCGTCGGTTGAAAACGGCGGCCGCGGTGCTTCGGAAAGCCGCCGGCATGAGTCAGCTAGATGTGGTAGAGGGCTGTGGATTGCGCACAACACAATGTGGCCCGAAAACGGCGCCTTGGGACTTCCGAGCCATTGCTGCACTGGAAAGACATCTTGATGGTCGGGGCGGCGAGATTCGAACTCACGACCCCCTGTACCCAAAACAGGTGCGCTACCAGACTGCGCCACGCCCCGAACCAGTGCCGTATTTACGCGCAAAGTGAGCGCTTGAAAAGCCCTAACAGGGCCAAGCGGCCCGCTCCGGATCGAAAGCCGGGTGTCGCAGGTGCGTCCCCGGGCCAATGCCGAAGGTTTCGGCTATGCCGCCGTTGATCTCAAGCACGGCGAAGACCTCGTTCCCGCCGAAGACAGGGCGCAGGTCGCCGGGCTGCGCGTTGTGATGCACCTTCACGACGCGGCCCGCCTCGTCAAGAAAGATCATGTCGAGCGGAATGAGCGTGTTCTTCATCCAGAAGGTGACCCGCCGCGGCGCGGGATAGACAAACAGCATCCCGGCGCTGCGCGGCAGGCTCTCGCGGTGCATCAGGCCCCTGGCCCGTTCCGCCCGGCTGTCGGCCAGTTCCACGCTGAAGCGCGCCTGCCCCCAGTCCCCGCGCAGGTGCGCGGTGTCCGGCCTGCAGGCTTCAGCCACGGCGCCGCCGGCGGACAGGAGCGTCAGCAAGCTGCCAAGCACTAGTCGTCTGATCGCGTGACCGCCGTTTCCCATCCGCACACCTCCATGGCCATGCGACCGCGTCGCCCGTCGACCACCCGTATCGCCACGGCCTCGCCCGGTTGCAGGTCTGCCAGGCCCGAACGTCGCAGCACCTCGATATGGACGAAGACATCCTCCGAGCGGCCGAACGTGTTCGCGAAGCCAAATCCCTTGCCTTTATCAAACCACTTCACGCGGGCGGGCTCAAGCGGCGTCCGGCGCAAGACTTCGGGGTCGATTTCCTCAAGATCGGTCAGCCCGGCTGTCTCGGCATCCTCGGGCGGGTCGATACGTAGCACGCTCACCGCCTGGATGCCCCGCCCGGTTTCCTGCACATCGATCTCCACGATGGCTCGGTCGGCAACCGAACTCTGGCCGAAGTTGCGCAGCACATTCGCGTGAAGAAGGATATCAGGCCCCCCTTCGTCCGCGATCACGAAGCCGAACCCCTTGACCGGATCAAACCATTTTACCCGCCCCTGCACACGGCGGGATTGCTCCAATTTCCCTGTCACGTCGTCTTTTCAACCCGTCTTCATCCCCAAGACCTGGTGAAGTCTTGCGACATCCGAGGGCGCGCTTGCAAGGCGAAAATGCTTGGGCGTTCAACAACTTGCACTTGACGAAACGCGAAATTCACGGGCTGAGGCGCTGGATTTTCCAAGTGTTTTCATGGGGTTCACGCCGCCAGACAAAGCGGTCGTGAAGTCGGAACGCGCCGTCCGCCCAGAATTCGATTTCCACCGGGTCGATCCGGAAACCACCCCAGAACGGTGGCCGCGGCGGATTCGGCCCCTTGCGCGTGGTGACCCTTGCCACCTCGGCCATCAGCTCGGCGCGGGAACCCAGGGGCCGCGACTGCCGGGAGGCCCAGGCGCCGAGGCGGCTCTTGAGCGAGCGCGAGGCGAAGTATTCGTCGGCCCTCGGTCCGTCCTCGCGCGTCACCGGGCCGCGCAGGCGCAGCTGACGGCGCAGCGACTTCCAGTGCAGGACCATCGCGGCCTTGCCCGTCGCGGCGATTTCCCGGCCCTTCGCGCTTTCGTAGTTGGTATAGAAAAAGACGCCGCCGTCGGCGATCTCCTTGAGCAACACCATGCGCACGTTCGGCAGGCCCTCGTCATCCACCGTCGCCAGGGCCGCGGCGTTGGGATCGTTGATCTCGCTGGTCTCGGCTTCGGACAGCCAGCGGCGCGCGATCTCGAAAGGGTCGTCGCCCGCGAAAATTCCGCTGCGGTCGGTCATTTTCGTTCTCTTCACTCGGCGCCCGGCAGACAGGTATTTGCCGGGCGGTTGACGGCCTCAGGATTTCCCTTGGCACGGCCGCCTCGAGACGGCGCGCGCTCTTGATGCGCCCCGGCCGATCGCCTAAAGGAAGTGCAAGAGACAGAATGGGCCGAGGGCGAGAAATGTCAAACGAACTGATGGCGGGCAAGCGCGGCCTCATCATGGGTCTTGCGAACGACAAATCGATCGCCTGGGGAATTGCCAAGGCCTGTGCCGATGCCGGGGCCGAACTGGCCTTCACCTACATGGGACAGGCCTTCAAGAAGCGGGTCGAACCGCTGGCCGGCGAACTGGGCGTCGAGCACCTGTTCGATTGCGACGTCTCCGACCCCGAGTCGATCGACGCGGCCTTCGCCGAGATCGAACGTGTCTGGGGCCGGCTGGATTTCGTGGTGCATGCCATCGGTTTCTCGGACAAGTCCGAATTGCGCGGCCGCTACGTCGACACCAGCCGCGAGAACTTCGCGCGGACGATGGATATCTCGGTCTATTCCTTCACCGCCGTGGCGCAGCGCGCCGAAAAGCTCATGGACAACGGCGGCGCGATGCTGACGCTGACCTACTATGGCGCCGAGCAGGTCATGCCGCACTACAACGTGATGGGCGTGGCCAAGGCCGCGCTGGAGGCCAGCGTGATGTACATGGCCGAGGACCTGGGCCGCGACGGCATCCGGGTCAACGCGATCTCCGCCGGCCCGATCCGCACCCTGGCCGCCAGCGGCATCGGCGATTTCCGCTACATCCTGAAATGGAACGAGCTCAACTCGCCCCTGCGGCGCAACGTGACGATCGAGGATGTGGGCAAATCGGCGCTTTACCTGCTCTCGGACCTGGGCAGCGGCACCACCGGCGAGGTGCTGCACGTGGATGCCGGCTACCACGTGGTGGGCATGAAGGCGGTCGACGCGCCCGACATCGACGCGAGCTGAGGAAAGGCCCGCCATGGACCGACTGCCGCACGAGAAAGGATTTCACGTCAGCTGGGACCAGCTGCACCGCGATGCGCGCGCCCTGGCCTGGCGCCTGCAGGACGAGGGGGCGTGGCACATGGTGGTGGCGATCACCCGCGGCGGCATGGCCCCGGCCATGATCGTCGCGCGAGAACTGGACATTCGCACGGTGGACACGATCAGCGTCAAATCCTACCAGCACCAGACCCAGGCCGAACCGGTGATCATCAAGGCGCCCGACATGGACCTCGTCGGCGACGGCACGGGCGTTCTGATCGTGGATGACCTGGTCGACACGGGCCGCACGCTCGAAGTGGTGCGCGCGCGCATGCCCAAGGCGCATGTCGCCACCGTCTACGCCAAGCCCAAGGGCCGCGCGATGGTGGACACCTTCGTCACCGAGGTCAGCCAGGATACCTGGATCTTCTTTCCCTGGGACATGGCGCTGCAATACGTCGAACCCTACAGGGGCGCATGACCCCGCCGCGCACCGCCGCCACCTTCGCGCCCCCCGTGATGGAGGCGCGGCGCTGGCTGGAGGGCGTGGAATTTTCTGCCGAGCGCCCGCTCATCAACGTCAGCCAGGCCGCACCGGTGGATCCGCCGCCTGACGCCCTGCGCCAAGCGATCGCCGAGGCGGCGTTGGCCGACCCGCAGGCGCATCTCTACGGCCCCGTGCTGGGCCGGCCAGAGCTGCGGGCCGAACTGGCCGCCCAGTGGTCCGAGGCCTACGGCGGCACCGTCACCGCCGATCACGTCGGCATCACGGCCGGCTGCAATCAGGCCTTCTGCGCGGCCATCGCGGCGCTTTGCGACCACGGCGACGAGGTGATCGTGCCGGTTCCGTGGTACTTCAATCACAAGATGTGGCTCGATATCTCGGGCGTCACGGCGGTACCGTTGCCAACGGGCGCGGACCTTCTGCCCGATCCGGAGGCAGCAGCGGCGCGGATCACCCCGCGCACCCGGGCGATCGTGCTGGTCACCCCCAACAATCCCGGCGGGGTGGAATATCCCGCCGATCTGGTGGCCGCATTCTACAGATTGGCGCAGCACCGGGGGCTTGCCCTCGTCGTCGATGAAACCTACCGCGATTTCGATGCCCGGCCGGGCGCCTCGCACGCGCTTTTCGCCGAGCCCGGCTGGGACGAAACGCTGGTTCACCTGTATTCCTTTTCCAAGGCCTACCGCCTGACCGGTCACCGCGTCGGTGCCATGGTCACGAGCCCCGAGCGGCTGGCCGAAGCGGAGAAATTCCTCGACACCGTCACGATCTGCCCCAACCAACTGGGCCAGATCGCCGCGCTCTGGGGGATGCGGAACCTGCGCCAGTGGCTGGCCGGCGAACGGGCAGAGATCCTCGACCGGCGCGCGGCGATCGGCGAGCAGGCGCCGCGCTTGGCCGCACAGGGCTGGCACCTGATGGGCTGTGGCGCCTATTTCGCCTATTTGCGCCATCCCTTCGCCCTGCCGTCGGACGAACTGGCCCCCAAACTGGTGCGCGAGGCGGGCATCCTGCTGCTGCCGGGCACCATGTTCCGACCGGCGGATGATCCGGCCGGGGCCCGCGAGCTGCGTCTGGCGTTCGCCAACGCGGACCGGGCCCAGATCGCCACCCTGTTCGATCGTCTCGCCGGGCTGGGCTGGCCTCTTGCCCCCGCTCCGGACAGCGCGTAGACAGGCGCGGATACCGCACGGCGCGCCGTCTGACAGGGGGCCACATGGCTGGAAAGAGCATTTCGAAAACACTGGTCTGGATCCTGATGGGCCTGCTGATTCTGGGCCTCGGCGGATTCGGGGTGACGAACCTTTCCGGCACGGTGCGCACCGTCGCCACGGTCGGCAATGCCGAGATCAGCGTGGATGAATACGCCCGCACCCTGCGCAACGAGATCCGCGCGCTTGAGGCCGAGCGCGAGGGGCCGGTGAGCTTCTCCGAAGCACAACAGATGGGCCTGCCGGACCAGGTGCTGGCGCAACTCGTCAACCAGGCCGCCCTGGATCACGAGGCCGACCGGCTGGGCATATCGGTGGGCGATGACACCCTGCGTGACCAGATCCTGGCCATGCGCGGCTTCCAGGGGTCGGATGGCGGTTTCGACCGCGAGGCCTATACCTACGCCCTGGAACAGGCCGGCCTCAGCGAGGCAGAATTCGAGGAAGACATTCGCGACGAAACCGCCCGTGCCGTGCTGCAAAGCGCGGTGATGGCCGGGGTCACAATGCCGGCCCCCTATATCGAGACGCTCATCGACTACGTCGCCGAGCGGCGCAACATCACCTGGACAGTGCTGGACCGCAACGATCTGGAAACCGGCCTGCCCGAACCCACGCAGGCCGATCTGCGCCGTTACCACCAGAGCAACCTGCCGCAGTTCACCACCCCCGAGACCAAGAAGATCACCTATGCCTGGCTCACGCCCGAGATGATCATCGACACTGTCGAGATCGACCGGCAAGCGCTGCGCGAGGCTTACGAGGCCCGCGAAGCAGAATTCAACACGCCCGAACGGCGGTTGGTGGAGCGGCTGGCCTTCTCCGACCGCGCCGCGGCCGAAGCGGCGAAGGAAAGGCTCGAGGCCGGCGAAGTGCGCTTCGACGATCTGGTGGCCGACCGCGGCCTCACCCTGGAGGACATCGACATGGGTGAGGTCACCCGCGGCGATCTCGGCAAAGTGGCCAAGGCCGTTTTCGATGCCGACTCCGGCGCGGTGGTCGGCCCGGTCGAAAGCGCCGTGGGCCCCGCCCTTTTCCGCGTCAACGCCATTCTGGAAGCGCAAAGCACCTCCTTCGCGGAGGCACTGCCGGACCTGCGCAACGACCTGGCCGGCGCGCGGGCCCGCCGGGTGGTCGATTCCAAGATCGAGCGCGCCGCGGATCTGCTCGCGGGTGGTGCGACGGTCGAGGATCTGGCCGAGGAGACCGACCTGAAGCTGGGCGAGATCGCCTGGCACGAGGGCCTGCGCGAGGGCATCGCCGCCTACCCCGGCTTCCGCCAGGCCGCGGAGGAGATCAGCCTTGAGGACTACCCCGAGGTCATGGAGCTAGAGGACGGTGGCATCTTCGCCATGCGGCTCGACAAGGTGCAGGAACCGCAGATCCAGCCCATCGAGGACGTCCGCGAGAGCGTGGCCAAGGGCTGGCGTCGGCAACAGGTCGCGGCGCAGCTCAAGGAGCAGATCCAGGACGACTTGACCCAGCTGCGCGCCGGCACCGGCTTTTCCGAACTCGGCTACAGCACCGAAACCGCCGAAGACCTGACTCGCCGGGGTTTCCAGCCGGGAACGCCGCCGCAGTTCATCGAAACCGTCTTCGGCATGAGCGAGGGCGAGGTCAGCGTGCTGGAGGGCGCGGGCCGGATCTTCATCATCCGGCTGGACGCTGTTCAGCCGCCCGATACCGACAGCGAGGAACTGACCCAGGTGCGCAGCGCGTTGCGGGATCAGGCCGCCAACGGGCTGTCGCAGGATCTCTACAGGTTGCTGGCCGCCGACATCCGGCAGCGGGCGGGCATCGAGATCGACGAACAGGCACGCAACGCCGTGCATGCCAACTTCCAATAGGCGGTGATCGGACGTGGAGCTGACACCCTGCTTCGAGGACTTCGCCCGCGGCCACGACGCCGGCGCGAACCAGGTCGTCTATGCGCGGCTCGCGGCCGATCTGGACACGCCGGTCTCTCTGATGCTGAAGCTCACGGGCGCGGCGCGTGACGCCTTCGTGCTGGAATCGGTCACCGGCGGCGAAGTGCGCGGGCGCTACTCGATCATCGGCATGAAACCCGATCTGATCTGGCAGTGTCACGGCACGTCGAGCCGGATAAACCGCCAGGCCCGGTTCGATCCGCAGGCCTTCGATCCGCAGGAGGGCGCGCCGCTGGACAACCTGCGCGCCCTCATCGCCGAAAGCCGGATAGACCTGCCGGCCGACCTGCCGGCCGCAAGCGCGGGGCTTTTCGGGTACCTGGGCTACGACATGATCCGCCTTGTCGAGCATCTGCCCGACGTCAATCCCGACCCCCTCGGACTGCCAGACGCCGTCATGTTGCGCCCCTCGGTGGTGGCGGTGCTCGACGGGGTGAAGGGCGAGGTCACGGTGGTCGCGCCGGCCTGGGCCGGCGAGGGGCAGTCGGCCCGCGCCGCCTATGCCCAGGCGGCCGAACGGGTCATGGACGCGGTTCGCGACATGGAACGCGCCCTGCCCCAAGCCAGCCGCGGACTGGGCGAGGCACAGGAGGACGCCCCCCCGGTGTCGAATTTCACGCGCGAGGCCTACAAGGCCGCGGTCACGCGCGCCAAGGAGTATATCGGGGCCGGCGAGATCTTCCAGGTCGTGCCTTCGCAGCGCTGGACGCAGCCGTTCACTCAGCCGCCCTTCGCCCTCTACCGCAGCTTGCGACGCACGAATCCCTCGCCGTTCATGTTCTACTTCAATTTCGGCGGCTTCCAGGTAGTGGGGGCCAGCCCCGAGATCCTGGTGCGGGTCATGGCGGGCGAGGTCACGATCCGCCCCATCGCCGGGACACGCCCGCGCGGTGCCACGCCCGAGGAGGACCGCGCCCACGAGGCCGAGCTTCTGGCCGACGAGAAGGAACTTGCCGAGCACCTGATGCTCTTGGATCTGGGCCGTAACGATGTCGGCCGGGTCGCCCGCATCGGCACGGTTCGCCCCACCGAGGAATTCATCATCGAACGGTACTCCCACGTCATGCACATCGTCTCCAACGTCGTGGGCGAACTGGCCGAGGATCACGACGCGCTTTCGGCGCTTCTGGCCGGGCTGCCGGCCGGCACGGTCTCGGGGGCGCCCAAGGTCCGGGCGATGGAGATCATCGACGAACTGGAGCCTGAAAAGCGCGGGATCTACGGCGGCGGCGTCGGCTATTTCAGTGCCCGCGGTGACATGGATGTCTGCATCGCTCTGCGCACGGCGGTAGTGAAGGGTGGCAACCTCTATATCCAGGCCGGGGGCGGGGTCGTGCACGACAGCGATCCCGAGGCGGAATACATGGAGACGGTGCACAAGTCGAACGCCATCCGCCGCGCCGCGGCCGATGCCGCACGCTTCACCGGCGAGGGCAACGGCTGAGACCCGTTTGACCCATGTCAATGCCGACCGGGGCGATGCCCTGTACCCACGTTATATGCGAAACACGGAATATCTTCCGAAGGAGGTACAGATGACATCCCTCACCCGCCTGTTCGCCGCGCCGGCCGTCGCGCTGAGCCTGGCCTGTGCGTTCCCGGGCCCGGTCCATGCCGATGGCCACGGCATGAAGATCGAGAGCTCGGTGGTCGAATCCGAACTGGCCGAGAAGAAGGTCAACAAGGTCGGGCGGTACATCACCGCGGCCGAATCCATTGACCTGCTGAAAGAGCGTGACGATGTCGCCTTGGTCGACATCCGCAGCCCCGCCGAAACGATGCTCGTGGGCTATCCCACCGCGGCCGACATCAACATCCCGCTTAAGATGATCGACCCGGCGTATCCCTTCAACGCCAAGAAGGGCCGCTACAAGATGCGCAATAACCCGGACTTCATGGCGACGATGAAGTCCTTCCTCGCCGAGGAGCAGCCGGCCGCGGTCCTGATCATCTGTCGGTCCGGCGGCCGCAGCGCCCGCGCAGTGGACGCCATGCACGAAGCCGGCATCGAGGTGCCCGCCTACACGGTGGTGGACGGGTTCGAGGGCGACAAGTCCGACGCCGGCAAGCGCACCGTCAACGGCTGGAAGAACGTCGGCGGTGAATGGACCTACAAGGTGAACGAAGGCTTCTGGCCGGGCGCCGGCGCGTAAGGCTTGCCCACCACGGCGCCCTGCGGCATCAGGGCGCCATGGCCCGGGTTATCCTTTTCAACAAACCTTACGGGGTGCTGTCCCAGTTTACCGACAAGGGAACGCAGGGCAGCCCCCGACCCACCCTGTCCGATTACATCGCCCTGCCCGGTGTCTATCCCGCCGGCCGGCTGGATCGCGACAGCGAGGGGCTCCTGACCCTGACAGATGACGGCCGCCTGCAAGCCCGAATCGCCAATCCCCGGACAAAGACCGAGAAGACCTATCTGGTCCAGGTCGAGGGCATCCCCGATGATGAGGCGCTCACGGCCCTGCGGCAAGGCGTCACGCTGAAGGACGGGAAAACCCGTCCCGCCCGCGTGCGTCGCATCGATGCGCCGGCCTTGTGGCCGCGCAGCCCGCCCGTGCGCTACCGCAAGTCGGTACCCGATCGCTGGCTGGAGATCACGCTGACCGAGGGCCGCAACCGACAGGTCCGGCGGATGACGGCCCATGTGGGGCACCCGACCCTACGGCTCGTGCGATGGCGGGTGGGGCCTTGGTCCCTCGACGGCCTGGCCCCCGGCGACTGGCGCGAGGGTCCCGCCGGCCACGCCTGACCCGCGCGGCACCACGGGGGTGCTGTCCCCCGCCGGCGCCTGGCGCGGCCCGCTACTCTCCGGCCCTAAGGACCGCTGAGACGGGGGCCAACGCCACGCGGGTGGCACGGTCCTGAAGACCCCAGAGCAGCAGGGCGCTGATGGTTTCGGCCCGCAGCCGGCCCAGCATGATGACGCCGTCCTCCACCTGCCCCGCCTTGAAGGCCGCCTGGTCGAGGAACCGCCGGATCACGCGCGCCGTCTGCCCCTCCCCGTCGAAGTCGCGAAAGATCGTGCGCGCAGGCACCCCTTCGCGCGCGATGAGCTTGCGCGCGGTGTCCAAGCCGTTGGGGCGCATGACAAGCCCGTGCCCGGTATCCAGCAGGATCGGCGCAAGTTGCTTGCTGGCCGCCCGGCTGGCTTGCAGGCCGGTCTCGCCGCCTTCCAGCACCGCGACCGCGCCCGGCACAGCGTCAAGGTGGGCCTGCATCGCAACCTCAGCGTCGCGGGCGTCGGCGTTCTCGGGCAGGCCCGCCATGGCCAGCACCTCGAAGCCGGCGTCGCGGTAGCGCTTGGCCAGATCCGTGGCATCGGCTTGCCGCGCATCGATGGCGATGCTGATGGGAAACGGAAAATTCTTCAGCGCCTCCAGCCCGACCGGGCTGTCGCCGTCGTCGATCAGCACGATGGACATCAGCGGCTTTCCCTCGGGGGCCTCGAAGGCAACAGCATTCCGGGCCAGTGCTCCGCGTGACGGGTCGGGATCGGCGGCCGCGTCGCCCTCCGCCTGATCGGACGGCTCGTCGGTGCCGATGGCGGGCAGGCGCTCGGTGGTCACGTTCTCTGCCAGATCACCGATGGTGCCGGACGGCTCCTCCTCAGCCGGCTCGGGCGCCTGGGGGTCGGGGAAGGCGCTGGTTTCGCCCACGTCCGGCGCGCGCGGCTGTGCCGGATCGGCCGAGATCCCGGCTTCACCCGACGCTGCCCCGCCCGTATCGGGCGCATCAGCCCTTGGCGCGCGGACGGGGTCAGGGACCGACGCGATGTCATCCTCGGGACGCGGCGCTTGGGGCGCCTGTGACGGGTCGCTTCCGGCGGGCGCCGGCCCCGTCCCGGCCACATCGGCCGCGGGGGCATCCGCACGCGGTGCTTGCATGGGATCCTGCGCGCCCCCCGTCTGGGGCACCTCCACCGGATCGGTCTCGACATCGATCCCGGTTTCGGCCTCGGGCGCCGCAGGCGCGGCGGCCTGCCGATCCGAGGTCACCGGCGTATCCTCCGAGATGGCGACATCCGCGCTGCCCGCGTCCGCGTCGGGCGGGGCGAGATCCCCCTGCGCGGCGCCGGCCTCCGGCGCGGGGACCGCGGCGTCGGGAACCGCCAGTTCACGCTCCGCCTCCGGCGCCGTGGGGGCGGGGGCCTGCGTCCCCGGGGTTACGGGGGTCTCGGGCTCGACCATCACGTCGGCGGCCTCTTCACCTTCCTGCGGCGCTGGCAGCGTCCCTTCGGCCTGGCCGGTTTCGGGCTGCCTGGCGGGGCTGGTGTCGCTGCCTTCCAGGGATGCAAGATCATCCCGCTCGGGCGCGGCGACGCGCGGCGCCTCGGCCGGCGCGGGGCTCTCCTCCACTTGCGGAAGCTCGGCCTGCCGGTCCTCCTTCTCGCGGTCGAATTCCGAGCCGGGCGGCACGTCCAGGGCCGCCGCTTCGGGCGGCGCGGCGCCCGGCACATCGGTCAGAAGCGACCCCGCCACCACGACCAGACCGGAGACCACCACCCCGGAAAGCAAGCCTGCAAGAAATCCCCGTGCCACTGAGATTGCCCCCTGAATTTGCCGTTTTCGGGACCATGCGCCCCTTGACGGTGCCGCGCAAGCCTGAACAAGTATACTCCGACCGTAAGGCGCGGCTCCACCCCGATCCAAGCCGGAATGCGACTCCATGCTGCTGCTGATAGATAACTACGACAGTTTCACCTACAACCTCGTTCACTACGTGGGCGAGCTTGGGGCCGATGTCGTCGTGCGCCGCAACGACGCACTGGACGTGCAGCAGGCCATGGCAATGCGCCCCGCCGGCATCCTGCTCAGCCCCGGCCCCAGCGATCCCGACCATGCCGGGATCTGCCTTGCCCTGACGCGGGCGGCAGCCGAGACCGGCACGCCGCTGCTGGGCGTCTGCCTGGGCCACCAGACCATCGGGCAGGCCTTCGGCGGGCGGGTGGTGCGCCACGCAGAGATCGTGCACGGCAAGATGGGCGCGGTGCGCCACGGCGGAACGGGCGTTTTCTCCGGCCTGCCCTCCCCGTTCGAGGCGACACGGTATCATTCGCTGGTGGTGGCCCGCGACAGCGTGCCGGCCTGCCTTGAGGTGACGGCCGATCTGGCCGACGGCACGGTCATGGGGCTGCGCCACCGCGAGTTGCCTATCCACGGCGTGCAGTTCCACCCCGAGTCGATCGCCTCGCAGCACGGTCACGCCCTGCTGAAGAATTTCCTGGAGATGCTGAAGGTGCCCGCATGAGCGACGGCCTGCGCCCCCTGATCGGCACGGCCGCCGATCGCCCCCTGACCCGCGACGAGGCCGAGGCGGCCTTCGAGGTTCTGTTCGAGGGCGAGGCCACCCCGGCACAGATGGGCGGCTTCCTGATGGCGCTGCGCACCCGTGGCGAAACCGTGGACGAATACGCCGCCGCCGCAAGCGTGATGCGCGCCAAGTGCCTCAAGGTGCGCGCGCCCGCGGGCGCGATGGACATCGTGGGCACCGGCGGTGACGGCAAGGGCACGCTGAACATCTCCACCGCCGCGGCCTTCGTGGTGGCCGGGGCGGGCGTGCCGGTGGCCAAGCACGGCAATCGCAACCTCAGCTCGAAGTCCGGCGCGGCCGATGCACTGAGCCAGATGGGCGTGAACGTCATGGTCGGCCCCGAGGTGGTGGAGGCCGCGCTGCGCTCCGCGGGCATCGCCTTCATGATGGCGCCCATGCACCACCCGGCGATGAAGCACGTCGGTCCGGTGCGGGCCGAACTGGGCACCCGCACAATCTTCAACATCCTTGGCCCGCTGACCAACCCGGCGGGCGTGACGCGGCAACTCACCGGCGCCTTCGACCGCAGCCTGATCCGCCCCATGGCCGAGACGCTCGGCCGTCTGGGATCGGAACGGGCCTGGCTGGTGCACGGCAGCGACGGCACCGACGAACTCACGATCACCGGGCCGAGCTGGGTCGCCGCGCTGGACACGGACGGGTCGGTTCGCGAGATCGAGCTGCATCCCGAAGACTTCGGCTTGCCGGTACATCCCTTCGAGGAAATCCTCGGTGGCACGCCGGACCAGAACGCCGATGCCTTCCGCGCAGTGCTGGCGGGCGCGCCAAGCGCCTACCGCGACGCGGTCCTGCTCAACGCGGGGGCCGCGCTGGTGATCGCGGGCAAGGCGGACGCTTTGAAGGACGGGGTAGCCCTGGCCATCGAGAGCCTGGACAGCGGAGCGGCGAAGGCCCGGCTGGAGGCTCTCGCCAAAGCAACATCGGAGGCGGCATGAGCAAACCCACGATCCTGGAAAAGATCAAGGAATACAAGCTGGAAGAGATCGCCGCTGCCCGGGCGGAACGCCCGCAGGAGGCCGTGGACGCCGCCGCGCGCGAGGCCGGGCCGGTGCGCGGCTTCGCAGACGCGCTGCTGCAGGCCACCAAGCTCGGCTACGGTCTCATCGCCGAAATCAAGAAGGCCAGCCCCTCCAAGGGCCTCATCCGCGAGGATTTCGATCCGGCGGCACTGGCGCGCGCGTATGAAGCTGGGGGCGCGGCCTGCCTGTCGGTGCTGACGGATGCTCCCAGCTTCCAGGGGGCGCCGGAATACCTGACCCAGGCGCGCGAGGCCTGTGACCTGCCCGTGCTGCGCAAGGACTTCATGTACGACCCCTACCAGGTGGCCGAGGCACGCGGCCTGGGCGCCGACTGCATCCTGATCATCATGGCCAGCGTGTCCGACACGCAGGCACACGAACTGGAGGACGCCGCGCAGGATTGGGGCATGGACGCGCTGATCGAGGTGCACGACCGCGCCGAACTGGATCGCGCGGCCAAGCTCCGCTCGACGCTGGTCGGCATCAACAACCGCGACCTTCACACCTTCGAAACCTCGCTGTCCACGACGCGCAAACTGTCCAAGTTCGTGCCGGAGGACCGCATCATCGTCTGCGAAAGCGGCCTGGCGACACGCGAGGACCTGGCCGAGATGGCCCGCTACGGCACGCGGGCCTTCCTGATCGGGGAAACCCTGATGCGCGCCGAGGACGTGGCCGAGGCGACGCGCGACCTCCTCGCCGCACCGTTGATGCCGCCGGGGGCCGGCTGATGGCGGGGCTGACGCATTTCGACAGCAAGGGCGACGCGCAGATGGTCGATGTCTCGGCCAAGGAGACCTCGGCGCGCGTGGCCGTGGCCGAAGGCTGGGTGCGCATGGCGCGCGAAACACTGGACATCATCGGCGAGGGCCGCGCGAAGAAGGGCGATGTCCTGTCAGTGGCGCGTCTGGCCGGCATCATGGGGGCCAAGAAGACCGCGGACCTCATCCCGCTGTGCCATCCCCTGCCCGTCACGAAGGTGGCGGTGGAACTGACCCTCGACCCGGACCTGCCCGGCCTGCGCATCGAGGGCACCGTCAAGACAACGGGCCAGACCGGTGTGGAGATGGAGGCGCTGACCGCCGTCTCGACCGCCGCCCTGACCGTTTACGACATGGCCAAGGCCGTGGACAAGGCGATGGAAATCGGGGGCATCCGGCTGCTTCTGAAAGAGGGCGGCAAATCAGGGCGTTACGAGGCGACATGATCTCCGTCTCCGAGGCGCTGACCCAGCTATTTTCTCTGGTTGGCCCGCTGGGGGGCGAGGACGTCCCCCTGGCCGAAGCCGGGCGCCGGGTGCTGGCGGCGGATGCCGTTGCCCGGCGCGATCAGCCGCCCTTCGATGCCGCGGCGATGGACGGCTACGCCGTGCGCGCGCCGGATGCCGTGCCCGGCGCGCGGTTGCGGGTGATCGGCGCCGCGCCGGCCGGCCACGGATACGGCGGCCCCGTCGGGCCGGGACAGGCCGTGCGCATCTTCACCGGGGCCCCCGTCCCCGAGGGCGCGGACCGCGTTGTGATCCAGGAAGACACCAGCCGCGAGGGCGATCTCGTCACGCTTGGCGAAGATATCGACGCCGGCCCGCACGTCCGCAAGCGCGGCACCGATTTCGCCGCGGGCGAACGCCTGTCCGCCCCCCGGATCCTGACGCCGCAGGACGTGGCGCTTCTGGCGGCGATGAACATCCCTCGGGTCCGGGTCACCCGCCAACCGGAGGTCGCGCTGATCTCGACCGGCGACGAACTGGTGATGCCGGGCGAGGACCCGGGCCCCGACCAGATCATCGCCTCGAACACTTTCGGTCTGAAGGCGATGCTGGAGGAGTTGGGCGCGCGGCCGCGGATCCTGCCCATTGCGCGGGACAGTCGCGCGTCGCTCGAAACGGCCTTCGGCCTGGCCGAGGGCGCCGATCTGGTGGTCACGATCGGGGGCGCCTCGGTCGGCGATCACGACCTGGTCGGCGCCGTGGCCGGTGATCTCGGGATGGAGCGGGCCTTCTACAAGGTGGCGATGCGGCCGGGCAAGCCGCTGATGGCAGGCCGCATGGGCACGGCCGCGATGCTGGGTCTGCCCGGCAACCCGGTCTCGGCCATGGTCTGCGGCCGGGTGTTCCTGGCACCGATGGTCCGGGCGATGCTGGGCCTGGGCCGGGCTCCTGCCCCGCGGCACCAGGCGGCGCTGGCACACGAGTTGCCCGCGGCGGGCCCGCGCGAGCACTACATGCGGGCCCGGCTGCACCAGGATCGCATCGCACCCGACGACCGGCAGGACAGCGCCCTGCTGTCGGTGCTGGCCGGCGCCAATGCGCTGCTGGTCCGCCCGCCGCACGATCCGCCTCGGCGTGCCGGAGAAATCGTGGATTATCTCCCACTGTAGCCCGTCACACCCCAGGGTTGACACAAAACGGGAACATGCGTAGAACAAACTGAAATGCATGGTCCGGAGGATGTGTCCGATGCTGACCCGCAAGCAACTCGACCTGCTGGAATTCATTCACCGGCGCATCAGCCGTGATGGCGTCCCCCCCAGCTTCGACGAAATGAAGGAAGCGCTGAATCTGCGCTCCAAGTCGGGGATCCACCGGTTGATCACCGCGCTCGAGGAACGCGGCTTCGTCCGCCGGCTGGCGCACCGGGCCCGGGCGCTGGAAATCGTCAAGCTGCCGGAATCGCTTGAAGAGGAGCCCGGCTTCGCTCCCGAGGTGATCGAGGGCGACAAGCCCGATGCGCCCCGCCCGGCCAACGCGGTGCCGCTGGATCCCGCGCCCGCGCTGGAACTGCCCGTAATGGGGCGGATCGCCGCCGGCACCCCGATCGAGGCAATCGCCCATGCCTCTCACAACGTGGCGGTGCCCGGCGCCATGGTTGGCGGCCAGGGCGAGCATTACGCGCTTGAGGTCAAGGGCGACTCGATGATCGACGCGGGCATCAACGACGGCGACGTCGTGGTGATCCGCGAAACGGCCACCGCCGACAACGGCGACATCGTCGTCGCGCTGATCGAGGATCAGGAAGCCACGCTCAAGCGCTACTTCCGCCGCAGCGGCGCAATCGCGCTGGAGGCGGCGAACCCCGCCTACGAAACCCGGGTTCTGCCCGAGAGCAAGGTCCGCATTCAGGGCCGCCTGGTCGGGCTCATCCGCACTTACTGATCCGTCCACAGGCGCGTGCCGGTCCGTGCCCGCGCGGTGACGGCCCGCAGGCTGCCGTCGGGCAGACGGTAGAGGGCCATCGCGCCACTTTCGCGCAGGGTGCCGGGGTGCACCACCCGGCACGGCAGCGCGTGCGGCGGGGCCACGTTCATGATCACCCACGCCTCCGCTTCGCAGTCCGTCAGCGCCCGTGCGGCACGCTTGCCGCGCAGCGCGACCAGAGGCAGTTCGCCGGGGGCCTTGCCGGGCCAGCGCGCCGCGGCGCGCGCCTGATCGGCGGTATCGCCGTCATTTTCCAGCCAGACCGACGCAACGAAGCCCGCCCCCCGCGGGCGGCTCAGCGCACGGCCCGTATCCGTCATCACGCCCACCAAGCCCCCGGTATCGGAAATCAGGACCTCCGGCCGCTCGGTCTGGAGCCACAAAACGGCCGCCGCCGCCATCGGTGCCAGCCCGCTCAACCGTGCCCGGCCCTGCCAGAGAACCAGCACGAGCGCCCCGAGCGCCACGAGCGGCAGGACGGCCGGCCCCGGGCTCACCACGGTTCCGCGCGCACCCTCAAGGCCGCTGACCCAGTGGGCGACGCCGAGGATCCAGCTTAGCCCCTGCCCCATGACCCAGAGGGCCACGCCCTCCAGCCCCAACGGCAAAAGGCAGGCCGCCAGCACCGCCGCCGGCATCACCAGCACCCCCATGAGGGGCACGCTCAGCAGGTTGGCCAGCAACCCGTAATGGGCGAAGTGGTTGAAATGCGCCGCCGCCACGGGCGCCGTCGCCGCCCCAGCCACCGCCGAGGAGACCACCACCGCCAGCGCCGGTTGCACCCATCTTGGCCCCGGGCGTATCTCGTGGTCGCGCAGCCAGCCGAAGACCGCGATCAGGGCGGTTGTCGCCGCGAAGGACATCTGGAAACCGGGGTTCAACAGCGCCTCGGGCCGCAAGCCCAGCACGATGATCGCCGCCACTGCGACCGCGCGCAGCGACAGAACGCGCCGGTCCACCATCACCGCCACCAGCGCAACCGCTGCCATGACAAAGGCCCGCTCGGTCGCGATGTTTCCCCCCGAAAGGCCCAGATAGCCCGCCGCGACCGGGAGCGCCATCAGCGCCGAGAGCTTCTTGGCCGGCACCCGGAGCCCCACGGCCGGCACCGCGGCGAAGAGCAGGCGGAAGGCGCCGAAGACGAAGCCCGCCAAGAGCCCCATGTGCAGGCCCGAGATCGCCAGCAGATGCGCGAGGTTGGCATGGCGCAGGGCGGTGAGCGTCTCCTGCCCCATCCCCGAGCGATCACCTGTCATGATCGCGGCAGCAAAGGCGCCGGCCTCGCCCGGCAGCGCCGCCTGCACCCGGCCGGACAGCGCCATGCGCGCGCGCAGCAGCGGCAGCCCGCCCGCCGGCGGCGCCAGGGCAAGCACCGGTGTGCGCGTGTAGCCAACGGCGCCCAGCCGTTCGAACCAGGCATGGCGCTGGAAATCGAAGCCGCCGGGCTCCACCGGGCCCGACGGCGGCGACAGGTGCGCCGTCATGATCACGCGCAGGCCCGGCCGGATCTTCACGAAACCCTGCCGCCCGTGCAACGAGACACGCACCCGGGCCGGCGTCCGCGTGCGGGGCAGATCGCGCAGCACGACCCGGTCGAGCGTCAGGCGCACGGCATCCGAACCGGAGCGATCGATCCCGACGATCCGCCCCTCCACCGGCCCGTAATAGCGCCAGCCCAGCACCGGTTCGGCCACCTGGTGGGCCCGCGCGCCGGCCAGGCAGACCCCCGCGGCGACAAGGGCAGCCGCCCAGAGCAACGGGGCCGCCAAGACCCCAGCACGCAGGGCCAGGCCCGCGCAGAGCGCACCGGTGCTTGCGGTCACGAAAAGCTGCGGCACGGTCGGTTCGGTCTTCAAGGCGAAATAGAGCCCAACGCCGCACCCCAGGAAAACCGGCACCCAGGGAAACAGGTGCCCGCGCTGCGCCAGCCAGGCAGCCACGATGCTTTGCCAGAACGCCGGCACTTGTCTCCCTCACGGCGGGTCGCTAGACAGACCGGGACGCTAGCTCCCTGATGGTTACCGAAAGGTTAATGCGCCCATGCCCGAGAAGGTCGTGACCCGCTTCGCCCCCTCGCCAACCGGTTTCCTGCACATCGGGGGGGCGCGCACGGCCCTGTTCAACTGGCTCTACGCGCGGGGCCGCGGCGGCACCTTCCTGTTGAGGATCGAGGATACCGACCGCGCGCGATCCACGCCCGAGGCGCGGCAGGCGATCCTGGACGGCATGGCCTGGCTCGGGCTGGATCACGACGGCGAGGCCGTCAGCCAGGCGGCACGCGCCGACCGTCACCGCGAGGTCGCGCTGCAGATGCTTCAGGCCGGAACGGCCTTCAAGTGCTTCTCGACACAGGACGAGATCCAGACCTTCCGCGACACCGCCCGGGCCGAGGGCCGCTCGACCCTGTTTCGCAGCCCTTGGCGCGATGCCGATCCGTACCAGCATCCCGACGCGCCTTATGTCGTCCGCATCAAGGCGCCGCGCGCGGGCGAGACGGTGATCCATGACCGGGTGCAAGGGGACGTCAGGGTGCGCAATGACCAGCTGGACGACATGGTGCTGCTGCGCAGCGATGGCTCGCCCGTCTACATGCTGGCCGTTGCCGTGGACGATCACGACATGGGCGTGACACACGTGATCCGGGGGGACGACCACCTCAACAATGCCGCCCGGCAGATGCTGATCTACCAGGCCATGGGCTGGCCGGTGCCGACCTACGCGCACATCCCGCTCATTCACGGCCCCGACGGCAAGAAGCTGTCCAAGCGGCACGGCGCGCTCGGCGTCGCGGAATACCGCGAGATGGGCTACCCCGCCTCCGGCATGCGCAATTACCTCGCCCGGCTGGGCTGGAGCCACGGCGACGCGGAATATTTCACCGACGCGCAACTGCTGGAATGGTTCGACCTCGACGGGATCGGCAAGTCGCCGGCACGCTTCGATTTCAAGAAGCTGGAAAACATCTGCGGCCAGCACATGGCCAATACCCCGGATGCTGCGCTGCTGCAGGAATTGCAGGACTGGCTGGCGACGACGGGCCGGCCGCCCCTTCCCGAGGACAAGTTGTCGCTGATGAACGCAGGGCTCTACTGCCTCAAAGAGAGGGCAAAAACCTTCCCGGATCTCCTTGATAAGGCGGCTTTTATCCTTCAGGACCGGCCGATCGAGCCGGACGAGAAAGCCGCCAAGGCCCTCGATTCTGTATCCCGTCGTATACTGTCTGAATTGACGCCGCAGCTGCAAAATGCTAGGTGGACGCGCGAAGACCTGGAAGCGGTGGCAACGGGATTTGCCGAAGCCCAAGGGATGAAATTCGGCAAGCTTGCTGGCCCGATGCGGGCCGCGTTGGCAGGCCGCAGTGCGACACCGAGCGTGTTCGACATGATGCTCGTGCTCGGGCGGGAGGAATCGATCGCCCGGCTCACAGATGCCGCCGTCGAGAGGGGGTAACCGTCTCGAAAGGCCGAACGTAACCGCCCCTGAGCGCCCTGTGCGCGGGTTTGAGAAGGGAGGATCCCCTTATGGCTGACAAGAGCAAGACCGCGACGCTGACGATCGGTTCCGAGTCCTACGATCTGCCGATCTATTCCGGTACCGCCGGGCCGGACGTCGTCGATATCCGCAAGCTGTACGCGCAGGCGGGCGTGTTCACCTACGATCCCGGCTTCACCTCGACCGCAAGCTGCGACAGCACGATCACCTTCATCGATGGCGACAAGGGCGAACTGCTGCACCGGGGATACCCGATCGACCAGCTGGCCGAGAAGTCCCACTTCCTCGAAGTGTGCTACGTCCTGCTCTACGGTGACCTGCCCTCGCCCGCACAGCTGGAGGATTTCGAATCCCGCGTCACCAACCACACCATGATCCACGAACAGATGATGTATCTGTTCCGCGGCTACCGCCGCGATGCGCACCCGATGGCGATCATGGTGGGCGTCGTCGGGGCCATGTCCGCCTTCTACCACGACAGCACCGATATCTCGGATCCCTGGCAGCGCGAGGTCGCCTCGATCCGCATGATTGCCAAGATGCCGACCATCGCGGCGATGGCCTACAAGTATTCGATCGGTCAGCCCTTCGTGTACCCGCGCAACGATATCGACTATGCCTCGAACTTCCTGCGCATGTGCTTTGCCGTCCCGGCCGAGGACTACGAGGTCAACCCGATCCTGAGCCGGGCGATGGATCGCATCTTCACCCTGCACGCCGACCATGAACAGAACGCCTCGACCTCGACGGTGCGGCTGGCCTCGTCCTCGGGCGCGAATCCCTTCGCCTGTATCGCGGCCGGGATCGCCTGCCTGTGGGGGCCGGCGCACGGCGGCGCCAACCAGGCCTGCCTGGAGATGCTGCGCGAGATCGGGACGCCGGACAAGATCCCCGAGTACATCGCGCGGGCCAAGGACAAGGACGATCCCTTCCGCCTGATGGGCTTCGGCCACCGCGTCTACAAGAACTTCGATCCCAGGGCGCGCGTGATGAAGCAGTCCGCCGACGAGGTCCTGGACCTTCTCGGGGTGGAGAACAACCCGACCCTTCAGGTCGCCAAGGAGCTCGAGAAGCAGGCGCTGGCCGACGACTACTTTACCGACAAGAAGCTGTTCCCCAACGTGGACTTCTATTCGGGCATCATTCTCGAAGCCATGGGCTTCCCCACCTCGATGTTCACGCCGATCTTTGCCGTCAGCCGGACGATCGGCTGGATCTCGCAGTGGAAAGAGATGATCGCGGACCCGCAGCTCAAGATCGGCCGCCCACGGCAGCTTTACCAGGGCGCCACCAAGCGCGACTACGTGGACATCGAAAACCGTTGATCCCGCACAGCCCCCGCCTAGGCGGGGGCTTTCTTCTTGCTCCAGCCTGGGAATGGCATGGTCCGAAACCCAATAGTCATGTAGGTTTCGGATACGTCCACCCGTCGGCCCGGTGCCGCGGGATCGCAACCGAGGAGGGATTCCATGCCAGTAACTGCCCGTTTCAACCGTCGCGTGGCCACTATCGTGGCCGGCGTCCTGTGCACCCTGGGTCTGGCACAGGCTGCCAGCGCCGAGCGTATCGACTGCCCCCATTCACAGATCCGCCGCGAGGTGACCACCGACCTGCCGTCCGGCTGGTGGAACACACCCATCGTCAACTCCCTGACCGACGTCCGCATCATCACCCTGGGCGGGCGCACCGCGCTGCAGTGCGTCTATGGGCCGGCCGGCGCCATTCAGCGCTATGCCCCGGACGGGGCAGACTGCCGTACCGTGGCCAGCCATTTCGAATGCCAGACCAGCGGGTCGGGCGGCGGCGCCAGCACCTTCTCGACCAAGCTGCTGGAAATCCCGCAAACCTGGACCGCCGACCTTGACCGTGGTTCGGTCGGCGCCGGCAATGCCTCCGACATCTGGTTCCAGGCCGAGACATCCGATCTTCTGTATATCACGCCGCGAAACGGGGCGCGGCTGGCCGTCGGCGACCGCTCCAACCGGGGCTATTCCGGCTGCGCCAACGCGCGTTTCACCCGCAACCGGGTATCGCTGCGCGACATTCCCGAAGGCTCCTACATCTGCGTGCGCACCAACGAAGGCCGGATCAGCCAGTTCCGCGTGAACGAGATCACGGCGGGCTCGCCCAAGACGCTGAAAATCGGCTACACGACCTGGCAGTAACGGGCTACGCTACCGCCCTTCGTACTGCGGCGAGCGTTTCTCAAGGAAGGCGACAACGCCTTCCTTGAAATCGCGGGTCGCCCCACAGGTGCCTTGCAGCTTGGCCTCCAGGTCAAGCTGCGTCTCCAGCGTGTTTTCCCAGCTACCGCGGATCGCCTTCTTGACCTGGGCGTAGGCCATCGTCGGCCCCTGCGCCAGATGCGCCGCGCGGGCTTGCCAGCGGTCTTCGAACGCGTCGTCGGCAACCGCTTCCCAGATCATGCCCCAGTCGCTGGCCTGGTGCGCGCTGATCGGCTCTGCGAAAAGCGCAGCACCCATGGCCTTGGCCGTACCCATCTGGCGCGGCATCCAATAGGTGCCGCCGGCATCCGGAATCAGGCCGATCCGGGTGAAGGCCTGCAGGAAATACGCGGACTCGGCCGCGATGACAACATCGGCAGCGAGCGCCAGATTGGCGCCGGCGCCGGCAGCGGGGCCGTTCACGGCGCAGATGGTCGGTACCGGGCAATCCGTGATGGCCCGCAGCATCGGGACGTATTCGTCGCGCAGCACGCGCTCCAGATCCAGGTTCGCGGCGTTGCCGCTGTCGCTGAGATCCTGGCCCGAGCAGAAGCATTTGCCGTTGCCCGTCATCACCACGACCCGCGCGCCCTGCCCCGCTGCGCCCACGGCATCCGTGATCTCGGCGCGCATCTGGGTGTTCAGCGCGTTCATCTTGTCCGGCCGGTCGAGCCGCAGCACGGCAATCTCGTCGGCGATGTCCAGCGTGATGGTCTGGTAGTCTTTCACGTCCCGCCCCCTCTGCATGCGCTCTCCATCAAACGCGATCCGGCCGCCCGCGCCAAGGGGGGACGGCGCGTCATTCGTGCAGGATTTGGCGCAGGCGCTCGGACTCTTCGCGGCTCAGGGCGTCTTGCTCGGGTTCGCTCGCACGGCTGCGCCGGCGCAGGTAGAGTGCGGCCAAGCCCCCACCGGCCAGGAGCATCAGGGGCCCGGCCAGCCACAGAACCAGGTTCGATCCCGTCGCGCGCGGCTGCAGCAGCACGTATTCGCCGTAGCGGTCGACGATGAAATCCACGACCTCTTCGTTCGTGTCACCGGCCACGAGCCGCTCGCGCACCAGAAGCCGCAGGTCACGGGCCAGTTCGGCATTCGAATCGTCGATGCTCTCATTGCGGCAGACAAGACAGCGCAGACCGGCGGAAATCTCGCGCGCCCGCTCCTCCAGGGCGGGATCGTCAAGGATCTCGTCGGGCTGCAAGGCCGCGACCGGCGTCGCCAGAAGGCAGAGAATCAGGATCAGGCGTTTCATTCCGCGGGCACTCCCTGCCCTTCCATCGGCGCCTTGCGGGCCCCGGCCGCCACGCGGTAGCGCCGGTCACTGAGGCTCAGCGCACCGCCCAGGGCCATCAGGATCGACCCGCCCCAGATCCAGTTGGCCAAAGGCTTGTAGTAGCTACGCACCGCCCAGCCCCCGTTGTTCTGCGGATCACCGATGACGACGTAGATGTCGCGCAGGAACCCGTTGTCCAGGGCGGCTTCGGTCGTGGGCATGTTGGCCACGGGGTAGACCCGTTTCTCGGGGTAGAGCATGCCCACCTCTTCTCCGTCCCGCGACAGGCTGAAGACGCCCTGCGTGGAGCGGTAGTTGGGCCCTTCGATCCGGCGCACGTCGTCCAGCGTGATCTGGTAGCCCGCGAGCGTCAGGCTCTCGCCCTCCTGCAGCACACGGATATCCTCGGCCTCCCAGGCCATCAGCCCAGCGATACCCGCCATGACCACGCCGAGACCCGAGTGCGCAACGGCCTTGCCCCAGTCGGCGCGCGGCAGACGGGCCAAACGCCCGATGCTGCGCTTGCGTCCCGTGCGGCTCCACAGGTCCACCGCCGCGCCCGAGATAAGCCAGGCGCCCAGGAAAAGGCCCACGGGCCCGAGGGCACTGCGCCCTGTCTGCATGGCCCAGGCCAGCGCGCCCACGGCAAGCGCAAGCACCAGCGCGCCCCGCAGCGGCCGGAAGGAGCGCGTCAGGCGCGCCCGCTTCCAAGGCAGCATCGCACCGACCGGCAGGACCAGGCCCAGCACGACCATGAAGGGCGTGAAGGCCATGTTGAAAAACGGCGCGCCGACCGACAGCTTGCGGTCGAAAGCCATCTCGGACACCAGCGGCCAGATCGTTCCCACGAAGACAACAAAGGCCGAGACGGCCAGCAGGATGTTGTTGATGACAAGCGCGGATTCCCGGCTGACCAGCGAAAACACGCCCTTCGCCTGCATCGCCTGCGCCCGCGCGGCGAACAAAGTCAGCGCGCCCAGCATGAAGACCGCGAGGATCAACAGCAGGAACACCCCGCGTTCGGGGTCATTCGCGAAGGCATGCACAGAGGTGATGACGCCGGACCGGGTGATGAATGCGCCGATCATCGAGAACCCGAAAGCGATGATCGCCAGAAGCACGGTCCAGCTTTTCAGGGTTTCGCGCTTTTCCACAACGATCGCGGAATGCAGAAGCGCGACGGCGATGAGCCAAGGCATGAAGCTGGCATTCTCCACCGGATCCCAGAACCAGAACCCGCCCCAGCCAAGTTCATAATAGGCCCACCAACTGCCCAGCCCGATACCGATGGTCAGGAAGATCCAGGCGGCCAGCGTGTAGGGACGCACCCAACGGCCCCAGGCGGCATCGACACGTCCCTCGATCAGCGCCGCGACCGCGAAGGAAAAGGTCATCGAAAGCCCGACATACCCCAAGTAAAGGAACGGCGGGTGGAACGCGAGCCCCGGATCCTGCAATAGCGGGTTGAGGTCCTGCCCGTCGAAGGGCGGCACCGACATGCGCAGGAACGGGTTAGAGGTGAACAGGATGAAGGCGAAGAAGGCCGCGCCGATCATCCCCTGCACGGCCAGTACCCGCGCCCGCAGCGTGGGCGGCAGGTTTCCCCCGAACCAGGCGGCCAGCGCGCCGAAAAGGGTCACGATGAGCACCCAGAGCAGCATGGACCCTTCGTGATTGCCCCAGACGCCGGTGATCTTGTACAGAAGCGGCTTGGCCGAATGGCTGTTCGTCACGACCAGTTGCAAAGAGAAGTCCGAATTGACGAAGGCCCACGTCAGCGCGCCGAAGGACAGCGCCGTCAGCAGGAACTGCGCGGTGGCCGCGGGTTCGGCAGCCGCCATCCAGCCCGGCCAGCGGCGATGCGCCCCGACGAGCGGCACCACCGACTGCAGGCAGGCGACGAGGAAAGCAAGGATCAGGGCGAAGTGGCCGAGTTCGGTAATCATGCTGCATTTATAAGATCCCGATGCGGCCGGTCCAACGGGAATCGACTCTTCCCGCATTCACTTTTTGTCGCGGGGCTACCGCGCGCTGCGCCGCCAGTCCTCCAGCGCGGGATTGGCGCCGGGACGGATGGCGTTTTGCGTGAGCGGGGCATCGGGCCGGGTGTCGGCCGCCCCGGGCGTGCCGGCCGTGATGGCGCGCAGTTGGTCCAGGTTGTCCAGCACCCGGGGCACCCGCGCCATGCTCTGCATGATCGCGCGTTGGAATTCCTGCCCCTTCACCTGGTGCCGCGCCCCGAAATAGAAGCCGACGATCACCGTCAGCAACCACCACAACGGCTCGGGCACCAGCGCGATTCCCTGCATGCGCGCGGCAAACCAGACCGGATCGGTCATGGCGGCGATGAACAAGCCAAGGGTGCCAAGCGCCATGGCCGGCCGCGGCACCCGGTTCACGGCGTCCATCAACCGGTCGAACCAGCCCCGGCGCGGGGCCACGAACTCGTCGCCGAACTGCGCCATGGCCTCGCTGCGGCGCTCCGCGGCGCGCTGCCCGGCGCCCTCGGCGTTCTCGCGAAAGACCTCGGCGGTCTCGCGGACAACATTGCGCCCGCTTCCGAAGAGCAGGCTGAAGATGCGCTCGATCAATCCCATACCGCTGTCCTTTCCCGGAATTCGGCCGCCGACAGGTGATAGCGCGGGCTGATGAAGGCCTCGGCGCGGCGGATCCAACCGCCCTTGCCGCCCGCGCGGGTGCGCGCGAACTTGCGGCTTGCCGGGCGCTGGTCGGCCAGGCGGAAGTAATAGTTGCGCCGCGCGATCCCGTAGGCATCGACGATATGGTCCGGCGCCGCCGCATGGGCGGCCTGGGCGGCGGACAGCGTCTGCGGCCCGATGATCCCGTCCACGGCAACGGGCTGACCCATCTCGCGCAGCAGCCGTTGCAAGATCTTCACCGCGTTGGCGCCCGCATTGACATACATGTCGAAGACACTGGCCTGCAAAGGACGCGGCAGCGCATCGATCCGCGGCCGGCGGAAGTAGTGCTTGATGAAGATCGCCTCCGCCTGCGCCCGGCTCAGCCGCCGCACATCGGCGCCGTCCACGTCCCCGTCGCGGTCGAGGTCCAGCCCCAGCCGCCGCATGGTATGGATCGTGACGCCATGCTTGGTGGCGCCCCCCGGATCGTCGGGGTCGTCGACGAATCCCCCTTCGCGGCGCAGGATCTCGCGCGCGATGTCCCTGACTTTCCGCATCAGCCGCCCCCTTGTGCCCGTGCTTGCGTAGCGCAGGCTGGGACAGCGTGGTTAACGGCGCGCTTAGCTTCCGTTCGTATGCTGGTAGACGCCCTGCTCTTTCAACGAGTCCACGACTTCCTTGGGCATGTAGTCCTCGTCGTGCTTGGCCAGGATCTCGGTCGCGGTGAAGACGCCGTCCTCGTAGGTGCCCGTGCCGACCATCCCCTGGTTCTCCTCGAATAGGTCGGGCAGAACGCCCCGGTAGGTCACCGGAATCACCGCCCCGCCATCGGTAACGTTGAAACGCACCACCTCGCCCTCGCCGCGGATCAGGCTGCCCTCCTCGACAAGACCGCCGATGCGGAAGACCTCGGTCGGGGCGGGCGGCTCCTCGACCACCTGGGTGGGCGAGCGGAAGAAGTTGATCCCGTCCCGCATGGCGTAGCCGATGAGCGCCGTGGAGACGACAAGCGCGACCGCGGCCAGGGCCACGATCTGGATCCGGCGTTTTTTCTTGAGCGATTTCATGGACCTGCTCCCTGATCTTCACGGAAAGACCGGGGCCAGCGTCAGGCCCGTGGTCTCGTCTTCATCTAACATCAGATTCGCGTTCTGCAAGGCCTGCCCGCTGGAGCCCTTCGTCAGGTTGTCCAGCGCCGCCACCACGACCGTGCGCCCGGGCCGCCGATCACCGACCACGCCCAGGTGGCAAAAGTTGCTGCCGCGCACGTGCCGGGTGCTGGGCAGGGCGCCGAACGGCAGCACATGCACGAAGGCTTCCTCGGCATAGGCGGCAGCCAGCGCCGCGTGCGCTGCCTCGGCCTCGCCCTTGACGTAGACAGTGGCAAGGATCCCGCGGTTCGCCGGCAACAGATGCGGCGTGAACTGCACCTCGACCTTGCGCCCCGCCACGCGGGTGAACTCCTGGTCGAACTCGGCCAGATGGCGGTGCGTGCCGCCGGCGGAATAGGCATGCGTGCCTTCTGACAGCTCCGCGTGGAGCAGGTTTTCCTTCAGCGCGCGGCCCGCCCCGCTGACCCCGGTCTTGAGGTCGATCACGATGTCGTCCAGGTCTACCAGTCCCGCGGCGATGAGCGGGCGCAGCGCATACTGCCCGGTGGCAGCGTTGCAGCCCGTGCCGGCCACCAGGCGCGCGGCGCGGATCTCTTCGCGGTAGAACTCTGTCAGGCCGTAGACGGCCTCGGCCTGGCACTCGGGCGCGGCATGCGCATTGCCGTACCAGCGCGCGTAGTCCTCGGGATCGCGCAAACGGAAATCGGCGCTCAGATCGACGATCCGCAAATCCCCGGGCAACTCGCGGATCACCGCCTGGCTGGTGGCATGGGGCAAGGCGCAAAAGCACAGATCGATCCCGGCGAAATCGATGTCGCCCACGGTTACCAGATCCGGCAGATCCAGATGACGCAGATGCGGAAAGACCTGCGCCATGCTTTGGCCCGCCTTGGAGTTGGCCGCCAGCGCCGCGATCTCCATCGCGGGGTGCGTGGCGATCAGGCGGACCAGTTCCGCGCCGGTGTAGCCGCTGGCGCCCAGGATCGCGATTTTATGGGGCATGGGAAGCCTCGTCTCAACCAGTTGCAACGGGTTTAGACAAATGCCGCCCGCCCCGCAATGCGGCAGGGCCGCTCACCGTGGCCGCCGGGTCAGGCCGGCTGGAACACCATCTCGCGGCGCATGAACGCCGTCGCCCGAGACGAGATCCGCGCGGGATCTCCGGTTGTCAGGAAGGCGCGCTCGCGGCCCGGCCCGACCATGCCGGGATGGCGCTGGAGGTAATCGGCCAGGCTCGCGGCCACCAGGTTGGCCTGGCTGTACACCTGAACCTCCGGCCCGAGCGCCGCCTGGAAAGCCGGCTCCAACAGCGGGTAATGCGTGCAGCCCAGAACCGCCGCCTGCGGGCGCGGCATCTTGCGCTGCAGCGCCTCGACGTGGGAGCGCACCAGCGCTTCGGCCAGGATCTGATCGCCCTCCTCTATGGCATCCACGACCCCGCCGCAGGCCTGCGCCTCCACGTCCACGCCGATGGCACGGAAAGCCAGTTCGCGCTGGAAGGCGCGGCTGGCCACCGTCGCGGGCGTGGCGAAAAGCGCGACATGCTTGAGCGCCACTTCCCGCGGGGGGGAGTTGTCGCCCCACTGCCGCTCGGTCAGCGCCTCGATCAGGGGCACGAAGACGCCCAGAACCCGCTTGTCGCGCGGGACCCAGGCCTCCTGCATCCGGCGCAGGGCGGCGGCCGAGGCCGTGTTGCAGGCCAGGATCACCAGATCGCACCCCGACTGCCACAACCGCTCGACCCCGCGCTTGGTGAGCTCGTAGATGTCATCGGCGTCCCGCACGCCGTAGGGCGCATGCAGGTTGTCACCGTAATAGACGAAAGGCACCTCGGGCAGCCGTTTTTCCACCGCGTCCAGCACGGTCAGGCCGCCGAGCCCGCTGTCGAAAAGTCCCACTGCCATGGCGTGTTCCCGGGTGCTACTCGAACTCGAAGCCGATGTCGCTGGGGTTCACCGGCTTCGGCGACAGCTCATAGGTCTTGTGGCGCAGGAATTCCATCAAAGATTTGCTGTCGCTTGCCCGCGCCTCCAGCGCGTCGCGCCCGATGGGCGGCCCCACCACCACGCGCACCGAGGTGTCCACCCGCTTGCCGAACTCCTTGATCATCAGCCCCATGCGCAGGGTATAATGCAGATGGCTGGCGATCTGGAACAGCCGGCTGGTATGCCCGTCGAAGAAGACCGGCACGACGGTCGCATCGGACTTGGCCACCATCCGCGCGGTAAAGCCGCGCCATCCCGGATCGAGGGGCTGGGCAAAGGGCCGTGCCGCGGTGCTGACGGTCCCACCGGGGAAGATCCCGATCGCGCCCCCCTGGTCCAGGTAACTCAGGGCGGTCTTGCGCGTCTGCAGGTTCAGCTTCACCGCCTCCTTCGTCTCGTCGAAGTCGATCGGCAGGATGATGCGGTTGAGATCCTCGGCCTTGCGGAAGACCTGGTGCGCCAGGATCCGGAAATCCCCGCGCGTCTGGCTGAGGATATGCCCCATCATCAGCCCGTCTAGAATCCCGTAGGGATGGTTGGCGATCAGGATCAGCGGCCCCTCGGGCGGGATGTCGGACAGGCTGCCGCCGATCACGTCCAGCGTCAGGCCGTAGCGGTCCACCATCACCTGCCAGAAATCGCGGCCGTCCGCGATCTCGTGCTCGTAGCCGCGGGCGCGCTTGATCAGCCGGATTCGGCCGGTCAGGTTCTCCATCGTCCGGATCATCGCCCGGCCGCCGCGTGTCTGGGCCGAGTAGGAATAACTTATGTCGCGCGCGACCTGCCTGTCCTGCCGCATCGGGGGTCCTGTTCACTCCGGATCAAGCGATTCGCCTGTCCTTTAAGGTTCTGCGACGGTTCTGGATAGATCACGTGACGGTTTCATGACACTCACTGTGCCGCGCGCGCCACATCCTCGCCCCCCGCCCGGATCGTCGCCAGCAGTTCCTCGCGCCGCTTGGCGGCTTGCGCCTCGTTGCGGGCCTTCACGGGGCCGAAGCCCCGGATCTGCATGGGCAGCCGGGCCAGCGCCACGATGGCCTCGCGGGTCTTGTCATCCAGTTTGGGCAGGACTTCGGCCATGTCGCGCTCGTACTGCTTGATCAGCGCACGCTCCAGCTTGCGGTCCTCGGAGTAGCCGAAGATGTCGAAGGGCGTGCCGCGCAGCACCTTCAGCTTGGCCAGCCACCGCAGCGGCCGCTCCATCCAGGGGCCGAATTCGCGCTTCTGCGGCCGCCCGTCGGGCCCCTTCCGCGCCAGCAGGGGCGGCGCCATGTGAAAGGTCATGCGGAAGTCGCCGGCGAATTCCGCCTGCGCCTTCTCGCGCGTGGTCAGCAGAAGCCGGGCCACCTCGTATTCGTCCTTGTAGGACAGCAGCTTGTGATAGCCCTCGGCCAGCGCGGTGCGCAGTTCCGCATCCTCCACGCTGTCCACCATCTTGCGGTAGCGCCGGGCCAGGCGCTTGCCCTGGTAGGCCTCCAGGTGATCGGCGCGGTAGGCGATCTTTTCCTCCAGCGACCGGGGCATCTCGACCACGTTCGGCGCGAGCAGCTTTTCGGCCTCGTCGGGGTAGGCCGCGGCCCAACGCCCGATCTCGAAGGCGCGCAGGTTCTGCCGGACGGCCGCGCCGTTGAGCTCGATGGCCGCCGTGATCGCCTCGTGGGTCAGCGGCACCAGCCCTTTCTGCCAGGCCGCGCCGAAGACCATCATGTTCGAAAAGATCGAATCGCCCATCGTCGCGTGGGCCAGTGCGATCGTGTCCACGAGAAGCAGGTCGTCCTTCAGCCGCCGCTCCAGCGCCAGTTCCAGCCGCTCGGTCGGCAGGCGGAAATCGGTGTCGCGGGTGAAATCCCCGGTCATCGTCTCGTGGCTGTTGACCACCGCCCCGGTCCGACCCGGCCGGGTCAGCCCCAGCGTCTTGGCCCCGGCCGAAACCACCAGGTCCCCGCCGATCAGCGCGTCCGCCTCGCCGGTGGCCACGCGGATGGCACTGATGTCCTCCGGCTTCTCCGCGATGCGGCAGTGGATGTGCACGGCCCCGCCTTTCTGGGCAAGGCCGGCCATTTCCATCATGCCGGCGCCCTTGCCGTCGATCTGGGCGGCCTGGGCCATCACCGCGCCGACCGTCACCACCCCGGTGCCGCCCACGCCGGTGATGACGCAATTGTGCGTGCCCTCTATCCTGGGAAGCTCGGGCTCGGGCAGATCGGGCAGGTCCAGCTCGGTCGCGGCCTCCTTGCGGACCTCGGCCCCCTCCAGCGTTACGAAGGAGGGGCAGAACCCCTTGAGGCAGCTGTAGTCCTTGTTGCAGGTGGACTGGTCGATGGCGCGCTTGCGGTCCAGTTCCGTCTCAACCGGCACGATCGCCACGCAGTTCGACTGCACGCCGCAATCGCCGCAGCCCTCGCAGACATCGGTGTTGATGAAGACCCGCTTGTCGGGATCGGGAAAGGTGCCGCGCTTGCGCCGGCGACGTTTCTCGGCGGCGCAGGTCTGCACGTAAATTATGGCCGAAACACCATTGATTTCCTTGAACTTCTCCTGAAAGTCCTGCAGCTCGGATCGCGGATGCCACGCGACATCACGCGGGAAGTCGCCGCGCTCGGGCTCTTCCTTTTCGTCGAAGACCACGGCGACGTGCCGCACCCCCATGGCCTGCAGTTCGCGCGCGATCTCGTCGGGTGTCAGATCGCCCTCGTTGGCCTGTCCGCCGGTCATCGCCACGGCGTCATTGTACAGGATCTTGTAGGTGATGTTCGTCCCCGCGGCGATCGCGGCCCGGATCGCGAGGATGCCGGAGTGGTTGTAGGTGCCGTCGCCGAGGTTCTGGAACACGTGATCGCGCTGCGAGAAGGGCGCTTCGCCGATCCAGTTCGCGCCCTCGCCGCCCATGTGCGTGTAGCCGCTCGTCTCGCGGTCCATCCACAGCGCCATGATGTGGCAGCCGATGCCGGCATAGGCCCGGCTCCCCTCCGGCAGCGTGGTCGAGGTGTTGTGCGGACAGCCCGCGCAGAAATAGGGCAGCCGCGCGGCGATCTCCTCGGCGTTGTCGGATTCCCGTGCCTCTTCAACAAGATCCAGGCCGGCCTTGACGCTATCGGTGCCGCGCCCTTCCTCGACGAGGATCTGCCCGATCTTCTCGGCGATCATCACCGGGTCGAGCGCCATGCGCGTCGGAAACAATTCCTCGGTGTGCAGGGTACCAGCCCCGCCCTTGTACCAGCCGTAGACGCGCCGCCCCCGCCGGTCGTCGAAGATCGCCTCCTTGATCTGGATCTCGATCAGCTTGCGCTTTTCCTCGACGACCACGATCAGCTCAAGCCCTTCGGCCCAGTCGTGAAAGCCCTTCATGTCCATCGGGAAGGTCTGGCCGACCTTGTAGGTGGTCAGACCCAGCCGCTCGGCCTCGGCCGCGTCGATGCCCAGCATGTCCAGGGCATGCGTCAGGTCCAGCCAGTTCTTGCCGGCGGCGACGAAACCGATCTTCGCGCCGGGCTTGCCCCAGACGCGCTTGTCCATCCCGTTGGCATGGCTGAAGGCCTCGGCGGCGTAGCGCTTGTAATCGATCATCCGCGCTTCCTGCGGCACCCAGTGGTCGCCCAGCCGGATGTTCAGCCCGTCCTCGGGCATGGCGAAATCGGGGCGGACGAACTGCATGCGGTCCGGGCGGCCGTCAACCACGCTGGTCACCTCCACGGTGTCCTTCATCGTCTTCAGCCCGCACCACACGCCCGCGAAGCGGCTGAGCGCCCAGCCGTAAAGCCCGTAATCCAGAATCTCCTGCACGCCGGCCGGCGACAGGACCGGCATATAGGCATCCACCAGGGCCCAATCCGACTGGTGACAGGTGGTGGAGCTTTCGCCGGTGTGGTCGTCCCCCATGGCCATCAGCACCCCGCCGTGCTTCGAGGTGCCGGCCATGTTGGCATGCCGCATCACGTCGCCCGAACGGTCCACGCCGGGGCCCTTGCCGTACCACAGCCCGAAAACACCATCGTATTTGCCCTCGCCGCGCAATTCGGCCTGCTGGCTGCCCCAGAGCGCGGTGGCGGCCAGATCCTCGTTCAGGCCCGGCTGGAACAGCACGTCGTTTTCCGAAAGCAGCTTCTGAGCCCGGCCCATTTGCAGGTCCACGGCGCCCAGGGGGGATCCGCGGTAGCCGGTGACGTAGCCGGCGGTGTTCAGCCCGGCCTGCCGGTCGCGCGCCTTCTGCATCAGCATCAGCCGCACCAGCGCCTGGGTTCCGTTCAGCAGCACCGGCGATTTCTCCAGATCGAACCGGTCGCTCAAGGATACCTGGTGTTTGGTCATTCGGGGCCTCCCTTCGGCGCAACGCGCCTCGCCTCAATATAGAGTGATTTTAGGTCATAATTAATGACCTATAAAGGAGAAATTCTACAAAGACGGCAGGGCGTGCCTATATGATGTCGTAACGCCTCTGCTATTGCGCTCGGAAAGCCGCCCTCGAATCGAAAGTTGCCGCCATGGATTGGGACAAGCTCAGGATCTTTCACGCCGTCGCGGATGCCGGCAGCCTTACGCATGCCGGCGATCAACTGCACCTGTCCCAGTCCGCGGTGTCCCGTCAGGTCCGCGCGCTCGAAGAATCGCTGAACGCCACGCTTTTCCACCGGCACGCGCGCGGGCTGATTCTCACCGAACAGGGGGAACTGCTGTTCGACGCGACCCGTGCCATGATGAAGCGGCTCGATGCCGCCACCGCGCGTATCCGCGACAGCGAGGAAGAGGTCTTTGGCGAACTGCGCGTGACCACGACCATCGGCTTCGGCACGCTCTGGCTGGCCCCGCGCCTGCCCCAGCTTTACGAACGCTACCCCGACCTCAAGATCGACCTGATGCTCGAGGAACGCGTGCTCGACCTGCCCATGCGCGAGGCGGACGTGGCCATCCGCATGAAGGAACCCAGCCAGGCCGACCTGATCCGGAAAAGGCTGATGAGCGTGCACATGTGCCTGTATGCCTCGCCGAATTACCTTGCAAGCCGGGGAACGCCGACCTCGCTGGAGGATCTGCAGCATCACCGGCTCATCTGCCAGAACCCCAGCTCGGCGCAGGTGGGGGCCGGCGCGACCCTCGTCAACGAACTGATGACCCATGACGTGCCATCCCTGCTGACGGTCAACAACTACTACGGCGTGCTTCAGGGTGTGCTGCACGACCTCGGCATCGGCGTGCTGCCCGACTACCTGGTCCACGATTTCCCGGATCTCGTTCGCGTCCTTCCGGACGTCGAATCCGTCGAAGTCCCGGTCTTTCTGGCGTACCCCGAGGAACTGCGCCATTCCAAGCGCATCGCGGCCTTTCGCGACTTCGTCCAGGAGGAGATCATCTCGTATCGCAAAAAGCTGCGTGAACAGGCAGTTGGCTGATTTTATTGGCAGTCATGCAACGCACGCATAGCGGGCATGCTGCAAATGCGACATAATTTCCCTTGATTGGCGCGGACATCCCGAATACCTGCCCGGTGTGACGGTGACACTGAACAGCGCGTCACCATCATACCTCCCTGTTGGACTATGGCCGAGCTTAGTGCTCGGCCTTTTTTTTCGTTGCCCGAGATTTGATCGCCGATCGCCCGCCCATTGGGGCCGGTGCCTAGATCACGGGCAGATCCGGTCCCGCCAGGGGGCTCAGCGGACGCGCCGCGCCCTCGGTAATCACCAGGACCTCTTCGTGCACCATCAGCCGCCCATTCCCCGTCTCCACCAACGGCTCCAGCGTCAGGACCATCCCCGGCCGCAGGACCGTCCTGTCGCGCGGGGTCAGCGAAAGCCCCTCGGTCAGCTGCATGCCCAACCCGTGTCCCAGACGCCCCGGCACGACCCCCATCACCTCTGCCATCGCCCGCCAAAGATCGCAGGCGCGCGCGCCGGGCCGGGCGGCGGCCAGTCCGGCCTCGGTTGCGGCGACCAGCCGTGCCTGCGCGCGCCGCTGCGCGTCCGTGGCGCGGCCGATTGCGAAATTCCGGTCGAAGTCGCAGAAATACCCCGCGTGCACAGCCCCGGTATCCAGCATCAGGACATCGCCGGCGGCCAGCGCCGCATCGCCCGCCGGCGAGATCACGTCGGCATAGCCCTCCGGCCCCGCCCCGCCGGCCAGGTAGGGCACCGCGTCCGCGCCCTCGGCCAGCAGCAGCGCCTGGAAGTCGCGAAAGACCCGCGACAGGGGCACATCCGGCGCGGCGATCTCGTTCACCCGGCCGAAGGCCCGCCCGGCAATGGCGCAGGCCCGGGCGATGCGATCGACCTCGGCCGGCGATTTCACGGCGCGCAGCGCGGCCACGATCCCGGCGTCGCCCGTGAACTCCAGGCCGCTTTCCGCTTTCAGCCGGGCGAAGTCATCCAGCGGCATGCGCAGGTGCGTCTCGGCCCCCGCGGGCACGCCCACGGGGCCGCCGACCTCGCGCAGCGTATCGGCCAGCAGGCTTACCCCCTCGTCCTCCGGCACCGGCGCGGGCCAGGTGCGGATATCCCGGATCCAGGTCCGGCCCATCAAGGCCGCCCCGATCTCGGGGATCACCGCCACCGGCGCTCCCGCGGCGGGCAGAACCAGGAACCAGGGGCGGCTGGGGCTTTCCCAGAACCGCGTCAGGAACCCGGTGAAATAGCGCACCTCCGGTTCGGTGGTCAACAAGAGCGCGCCCAGCCCCGCCGCGTCCATGCGCGCCTGGGCCTCGGCCGTGCGGCGGCGGTACTCGGCGGTCGCGAAGCCCTCGCTCACCGCTCCGGCTCTTCGGTAAGGAAACACAGCACGCGCGCCCGCGGATCAAGCGCCATGGCCCGCATCGCCGCCACCCCGGCCGCGCCCGACGGCGTTGTCGCCAGCCCCTGCCGTGACAGGTCCGGCAGGGTCGCCTCGGCCTCGGCATCGGAAATCGTAACGAAGGTGTCGGCATCCCGCGCCAATCCCTTGAGCGCGATGAGCGACGGGGCCTTGCAGTCCAGCCGTCCCATCGAGGAAACCGGACCGTCCGTTTCCGTCGCAGCGCCAGCGGCGATGCTGGCCTTCAGCGCCGGCGCGGCCGTGGGCTCGACCACCACGATCTGCGGGTCCGCGCCCCAGACCTCGCGGAAATACGCCGCGCAAGCCGCGGCCATCCCTCCCACGCCGGCTTGCAAGAAGATGTGGGTGGGCGGTTCGGGCATCTGCCGCGCGGCTTCATGGGCCATCGCCAGGTAGCCTTCCATCAGGCGGTGCGGCAGGTCCAGGTACCCGGCCCAGGAACTGTCCGACAGAAGCGTCCAGCCATGTGCCGCCGCCGCCGCTTCGGCCGCGGCCATGCTGGCCGCGTAATCGGCGCCCGCGCGCACCACCTCGGCGCCCTTCGCGCGCAGCCGGCGGGCAAAGCCCTCGGGGACCGCCTCGGCCAGGTAGACCACCGCGCGCGCCCCGAAGACCCCTGCGCCGGCGGCGACCGACAGGCCGTGATTGCCGGCGCTCGCCGTCACATACACGCGCCCGGCCAGCGCCCCGACCGGATCAGCCGCCCCCGTCGCAACCGCCGTGTGGGCGATGACATAGGCGGCGCCGAGCGCCTTGAAGCTGCCCAACCCCATGCGCCCGCGCTCGTCCTTCAGCCAAAGCCGCGGCCCGGGGCCATCCAGCATCACCAGGGGCGTTTCCGCCGCAGCGGGGCAACGGCGCAGCAGGGCCTGCGGCGCCTGCGCGTCGATGCTGGGATGGGGAACCTGCGCCAAGGCCGCGTCGGGCAGCGCCGCGCCGCGCCAGGGATTGTCGAGACTGTCCATGCGATCGCCCTCTCCTCCGGGGAAAGCCATGACAGCCCCCCGTGCCACGGTCAACGTCCGAGGCCGGTGACGACAACGGGCCGGCCAGCGCCGAAACTGCCCGATCACGGCCATATCCCGTGCTGCCGGCAAGCAACGCTGCAGGGACGGGCCGCCAAGGGCAGGTGGCGGCGGGTCCTCCCACGCCTCGTGGCCCTTTCCCCCGCCCGCGTGATGCCCTAAAGAGGCCCCCAACCGCACCACTGGGGACATCACAGGCATGCAGGACCCGGAAATCACGCCCGATCTGATCGAGGCCCATGGCCTCAAGCCCGACGAATACCAACGCATCCTCGACATCATCGGCCGCGAGCCCACCTTCACGGAACTGGGCATCTTCTCGGCGATGTGGAACGAGCACTGCTCCTACAAGTCCTCCAAGAAATGGCTGCGCACCCTGCCCACCGACGGGCCGCAGGTGATCTGCGGGCCGGGCGAGAACGCCGGCGTGGTTGACATCGGCGACGGGCAGGCGGTGATCTTCAAGATGGAAAGCCACAACCATCCCTCCTACATCGAGCCCTACCAGGGCGCGGCGACGGGCGTGGGCGGCATCCTGCGCGACGTCTTCACCATGGGGGCACGGCCCATTGCGGCGATGAATTCGCTCAGCTTCGGGGCACCCGACCACCCCAGGACCCGCCAACTGGTGCACGGTGTGGTCGAAGGCATCGGCGGCTACGGCAACGCCTTCGGCGTGCCGACCGTCGGCGGCGAGGTGCGCTTCGATCCCGCCTACAACGGCAACTGCCTGGTCAACGCCTTCGCCGCCGGCCTGGCCGATACCGACAAGATCTTCTATTCCGCCGCCTCGGGCGAAGGCATGCCGGTGGTCTACCTCGGCGCGAAGACCGGGCGCGACGGGGTCGGCGGCGCGACCATGGCCTCGGCCGAGTTCGATGACAGCGTCGAGGAGAAGCGCCCCACCGTGCAGGTGGGCGACCCCTTTACCGAAAAGCGCCTGATGGAGGCCTGCCTGGAACTCATGGCCACCGGGGCGGTCATCTCGATCCAGGACATGGGCGCGGCCGGTCTGACCTGCTCGGCGGTGGAAATGGGCGACAAGGGCGACCTTGGCGTGCGGTTGAACCTCAACCGCGTGCCCTGCCGCGAGGCGAACATGACCGCCTACGAGATGATGCTGTCGGAAAGCCAGGAGCGGATGCTGATGGTCCTGCGGCCCGACAAGGAGGCCGAGGCGCGCGAGGTCTTCGAGAAATGGGATCTCGATTTCGCGCTCGTGGGCGAGACGATCCCCGAGGACCGGTTCCTGGTGATGCACCACAACACGGTCATGGCCGACCTGCCGCTCAAGGCGCTGTCGGGCAACGCCCCGGAATACGACCGCCCCTGGGAGCCGACACCGCCCCCCGCGCCCCTGGACGACGCCGAGGTGCCGGGAATCGATCCCATCGACGGGCTGCGCGCGCTCATCGGCTGCCCCAATTACTGCGCCCGCCAGTGGGTCTATGAACAATACGATACGATGGTCATGGCCGATACCGTGCGCACCCCCGGTTTCGGCGCCGGCGTCGTGCGCGTCCACGGCACCGACAAGATGCTGGCCTTCACCGCCGACGTCACGCCCCGGTACGTGCAGGCCAACCCCGTCGAGGGGGGCAAGCAGGCTGTGGCCGAGGCGTACCGCAACCTCACCGCCGCCGGCGCGGTGCCCCTGGCCACCACCGACAACATGAACTTCGGCAATCCCGAAAAACCCGGGATCATGGGCCAGTTCGTGGGCGCGGTCCAGGGCATCGGCGAGGCCGTGCGCGCCCTCGACATGCCGATCGTGTCGGGCAACGTCTCGCTCTACAACGAAACGGGCGGTCAGGCGATCCTGCCCACGCCCACCATCGGCGCCGTGGGCCTCATCCGCGATCCCGAAACGGCGATCCTGGGCACGGCGCGCGAGGGCCACATGGCCATCCTGGTGGGCGAGACGACGGGCCACCTGGGCCAGTCCGCCCTTCTTGCCGAGGTCTTCAACCGGATCGAGGGCGACGCCCCCCCCGTGGACCTGGCCGCCGAGAAGCGCAACGGCGACTTCATCCGCGACAATTGCCAGTGGATCCGGGCCTGCACGGATCTCTCCGACGGCGGGCTTGCGCTCGCGGCCTTCGAGATGGCCGAGGCGTCCGGGGTGGGCGTCCAGCTCGACGACACGGACACCGCCCAGCTCTTCGGCGAGGATCAGGGGCGCTACCTCGTCGCCTGCAACTTCGACGCGGCCGAGGCGCTGATGATCGCGGCCGGCCAGGCCGGTGTTCCGATCCAGACAGTGGGTCGCTTCTCGGGGGACACGGTGCGTATCGGCACCGCGCAGGCGCCGCTTGCCGACTTGGCGGCGGTCTACCGCGGCACCTTCGCCGAAGCCTTCGGCTGACAGGCTCACGATTGTGTCAGATGGCTGGCCTTGCGGCCGTCCGGCGCCCATGCTTGGCTTCGACATGCAAGGAGGACCGCAGATGCGCACCACCCCCATCGCCCTGTTCGCGCTCGCCCTGGCGGCGGGCCAGCCGGCCCTGGCCGCAGGCGGCGGCGATCACACCCACGGCCACGGACACGGGGGAATGCGCGACGGGATCGGGCATCCCGCCGACCCTGCGAAGGCCGACCGCGTCATCGAGGTCACCATGACCGACAACGCCTTTTCGCGCGAAGAAATCCGGGTCAAAGCGGGCCGGACCGTCACCTTCAAGCTGCGCAACGCGGGCGATTTCGTCCACGAGTTCAGCCTGGGAACGAAAGCGATACACGAGGCCCACCAGGAGGAAATGCAGCACATGATGGCGGAAGGCACCCTGACGCCCCGCCACATGGCCGAAGGCGGCCACCATCACGGCAGCGGCAATTCGGTGATGCTCAATCCCGGGGAGACGGGGCAGCTGACCTGGCAATTCGAGTCGCCCATGACGATAAGCTTCGCCTGCAACGTGCCGGGCCATTTCCAGGCGGGCATGCACGGGCCGCTCACCGTGCGCCCGCCCGAGTGAGCCGGCGGCGGACACGGCGCCTTGCACCCGTGCGGGCGGCATTCTACATCTTGCACAAAGCACCAAGGAGATGCCCGCATGGCCATGCAAGCCCAGGAAATAGAAGACCTCATCCGGTCGGAATTCCCCGACGCGCAGATCACCATCACAGACCTTGCCGGCGACGGAAACCACTACGCCGCCGAGGTGATCGACGAGTCCTTCAAGGGCATGAATCGGGTCCAGCAGCAGCGCGCGGTCTATGCCGCCCTCAAGGGCAAGATGGACGGATCCGACGGGGAACTGCACGCGCTGGCGCTGACCACCAAGGCGCCGGAGTAAGGTGATGGACCTCGCCTATGCCCTGGGCGGGCTGGTGGCGGTCGTCGTGCTCGTGGTGCTGCTGGCCCGCAGCCGCGCCCGCAACGACGACAAGGACCGCCGCGGCACGGAGCCCGGCGAGGGCGACCAACTGATCGACAACGCCTATTACTCCGGCGGCCTGGGCGGCGGCCACGGCGACGTGACCCGCGTCCCACGCGATCCGCAGGAATACGCCAAGGCCTTCGTGCCGCCCGACGCGCCGAAAGACACCGACGACGAGCCGCGGGAATGACCGGCCGCCCCGGTGCCGCGGCGCCCAGAAAAAGAGGCGATTTTGCAAGGAGACGAGGCAAGTCAGGTGCCACCCGTGGTGGCGGAAGCCGCAGAGCTTGTGACCCACCCGCTGGCGATCCTGCTTCTCCTGCCCTTCATCATCATTTTCCTCTGGGCCGCGTGGCTGGAACTGCACCGATGGTGGCGGCACGGCCCCGCCCGCAACAAACGGGCGGCCTTTCCTTTCGATCCCACAGCCCCTAGTTACGAACCACCCGACGACGCAACCCAGACTCCCGGCCCGGCCGGGACGACCAAGAGCGAGGAAAACGCGCAAATGACCGATGCGAAGACCCAGATCGACGAAACCGTGAAGGCCAACGATGTCGTTCTCTACATGAAAGGCACGCGCGACATGCCCCAGTGCGGCTTCTCTTCGCGCGTGGCGGGCGTTCTGAACTTCATGGGCGTCGACTACAAGGACATCAACGTCCTCGACGACGAGAACGTGCGCCAGGGCATCAAGGACTATGCCGATTGGCCGACGATCCCGCAGCTTTACGTGAAAGGCGAATTCGTGGGCGGCTGCGACATCATCACCGAAATGACGCTGTCGGGCGAACTCGACCAGCTCTTCGACCAGAACGGCGTCAGCTACGACAAGGAAGCCGCCGACAAGATCCGCGAAGCCAACGCCTGAGCTCGCGGCCCTGATACAAAAAACGCGCCCCTCGGGCGCGTTTTTTCTTTGCGGCAGGGAACCGGCCCGCGCTACTCGGCGGCGTTTCGCGCCTCGGCGCTCTCGCCGCCCTCGCCGCTGCTCTCGTCGGTCTCCTTCTCCTCTTTCTGGGGTTTCTTCGACTTGGGCTTGCGGCCGCGCTTGGGTTTTTCCTGAGGCTGCGTCTCGCTCTGGGCCTGTGCCTGGCCCTGGCCTTGGCTTTCCGGCGTCTCGACAAGGCCGCTGTCCTCGCCACCGGCTTCCAGAACCTCGGCCTGCTGGCTGTCCTCCGCCTCGCCGCCGCCGTTGGATTCCCGTTCCTGCCGGCGCGCGCGCTCGCGGTCGCGTTCGGCCTGGCGTTCGCGGTTTTCCTTTTCCTGCTGTTCGCGGCGCGTTTCCTGTTCCTTCTGGGCTGAACTCAGAAGGCGCTGGTAATGCTCGGCGTGCTGCTGGAAATTCTCGGCGGCCACACGATCATTGGACAGTTGCGCATCGCGTGCCAACTGGTTGTACTTGTCGATGATCTGCTGCGGCGTGCCCCGCACCTTGCCCTCGGGCCCCGAGCTGTCGAAGACCCGATTGACGATGTTCCCCATCGAGCGGCTGCGGTTCGACTTGCCCCGCGAACGTGACTTGGAAGATCTCATGTTGTAGCTGTTCAGCCCTATGCTTGTCGCGTCGTGTGATCCGTTTCGCGCCTGCTGCGCCTTTGCAATGATCGGATCCGACTTTTCTTGGCTTGCTGTCGGGCGGGATGGCCCCGTACGGGAATCCACTGCCTTGACTACGTTTCACTAAACATGCGCAGCCCCCCGATACAAGGCATAAGCACGAAATTTTTGCAGATTGAGGCGCATTTTTGGGCCTTTGGCGCTCTCAGACAGGCGATCTGGCGCAAAGAACCCGGTCCCGGCCGTCCATGTCCGGCAGGATGCGCACCGCCTCCAGCCCGGCCGCTTCGGCGGTGCGCCGCGCCGCCGCACCCTGGCGCCAGCCGATCTCCACCAGCAGCCGCCCCCCCGGCACCAGATGCCCCGGCGCGCCGGCACAGATCACGCGCAGCGCCGCCAATCCGTCGCCTCCGTCGGTCAGGGCCGCCTCGGGGTCGTGGTCGCGCACCTCGGGCGCGAGCGCGGCCATTTCGGCCTTGGCGATATAGGGCGGATTGGAGACGATCAGGTCAAAGCGCCCGCGAACCTGCCCGAACCAGTCCGAGCCTCGCAGGTCCAGCCGCCCCAGCACATCGTGCCGGGCCGCGTTGTCCCGCGCCACCGCCAGGGCTGCCGCGCTCACGTCGGTGGCCAGGCCCCGGGCCTCGGGCCATTCCGCCAGAAGCGTCACCGCCAGCACGCCGCTGCCCGTCCCCAGATCCAGCAGGCACGCGGGCGCGGGGCCGCTCAGCGCACCGGACACCAGGGTTTCCGTTTCCGGCCGCGGGTCCAGAACATCGCCGGTGACCGTGAAATCCCGGCCCCAGAACTGCCGCAGCCCGAGGATCTTTGCCACCGGCTCGCGCGCCGCGCGCCGGGCCACGAAACGCTCGAACCGCTGCGCCGCCGGTTCCGCCATCTCGTCGCCCAGATGGAGGCTCAGCCGCGCGCGGGGCACTTCCAGCGCGGCGGCCAGCAGGGCGCGCGCATCGCGCGCCGCGCCCTCCACCCCGGCGCGCTCCAGCGCCCGGATGCCGGCGGCAAGACGGCGCGCCGCGGTCACGTCATCTCGGCCAGTTGCCGGGCCTGGGCATCGGCGGTCAGCGCGTCGATCACCTCGTCCAGATCGCCCGCCATGATCTGGTCCAGCTTGTAGAGCGTCAGCCCGATCCGGTGATCGGTCATCCGGCCCTGGGGGAAATTGTAGGTCCGGATTCGCTCGGACCGGTCGCCCGAGCCCACCTGCGCCGCCCTGTCGGCGCTGCGCGCCTCGGCCCGGCGCTGCCGCTCCATGTCGTAGAGGCGCGTCTTGAGCACCTGCATGGCGATTTCGCGGTTGCGGTGCTGGGACTTCTCCGAACTGGTGACCACCAGCCCCGTGGGCAGATGGGTCAGGCGCACCGCCGAATCGGTGGTGTTGACGTGCTGTCCCCCCGCCCCGGAACTGCGCATGGTGTCCACGCGCAGATCGTTGGGGTCGATCTGGATATCCACGTCCTCGGCCTCGGGCAGCACCGCCACCGTCGCCGCCGATGTATGGATCCGCCCGCCCGATTCGGTCTCGGGCACGCGCTGCACGCGGTGGACGCCGGATTCGAACTTCAGCCGGGCGAAGACGTGATCGCCCTGCACACGCGCCACCAGTTCCTTGAGACCGCCCAGCTCGGTCGCCTGTTCCTCGATGATCTCGAAGCGCCAGCCCTTCGCCTCGGCGTAGCGCTGGTACATGCGCAACAGATCCCCGGCGAACAGGGCCGCCTCCTCGCCGCCCGTTCCGGGCCGGATCTCGATGATGGCTGGGCGGGCGTCGGCCTCGTCCCGGGGCAGAAGTGCCAGTTGCAGGCGCGCTTCCATTTCGGGGCGCCGGGCCTCCAGGGCCTCGATCTCCTCTTCGGCCAGCGCGCGCATCTCGGGGTCGTCCAGCATGGCCCGGGCGGCCTCGATATCGTCAAGCAACTGGCGATAGGCGCGGATCTTCTCTACCACGGGGCGCAATTCGGCGTATTCGCGGCCCAGCTTGGCGATGTCGCCATCGCCCTCGGCCATCCGCGCCTCGAGGTACTCGAAGCGCTGCGCGATCTCGTTCAGTCTGTCCAGTGGCACCATGGGGGATGCATCTGCCCCCTCCGCCGGGTTTGGTCAAGGCCCGCGGATGTGCTAGAATTCGAATATGAGGTTTCTTCTTGCGCTTCTCGCCGTCGCCGCCGCACCGGCCCTGGCCGATCAGACGATCGGCGGCAAGACGGTTGACTGCTATTGCACCGACAGCAGTGGCGCGCGGGTGGAGCTTGGCGAAACCGTCTGCCTGCACGTGGACGGGCGCAGCTTCATGGCGCAATGCCAGATGTCGCTGAACAATCCCATGTGGCGCGAGATCTCGGAGGGCTGCCTGTCATCCTCGCTCGGCGAAGGTGTCCAGCCAGCCGTCGATCCGGGCCGCGTTGACGCCAAGATCTGACCGGCCGTAGCGCGCCCGCCCGTAGATCTCGATCTGGTGGTCGCTGCGCCGCACCGTGGTGTAGTCGGGAAAACCGAAGACGCGCGAGCGCGTGACATAGGTGATCATGCCCTCGCCGACGGACCCGGCCAGCATCCGTGTCCGCGGATGGGTCCGGATGATCGTGTCCAGCCGCGCAAGCCCGCCTTCGCCGGCGCCCACGACCCGCATCGCCCCGCCGGACAGATCGCGATTGGTGACCGCGGCCGGCATCCGATGCCAGCGCGCGGGATCCGTCGGCGCCAGCCGCACGTACAGGCTGGCCGCTATCGCCAGCCCCAGAACCGCCGACGCACCGATTGCCAGCCACTTCATCATCCGCCTCCGTTTTCCGCCGTCCAGAGCAGCACCTAGCGCCCCGCCCGGCGCGTCCAGCCCCACAGGCAGATCAGTTCCATCGCCACATGGGCGCCGGCCACCGCCGTGGCCCCCGTCGTGTCGAAGGGCGGAGAGACCTCGACGACGTCACCGCCCACCATGTTGATCCCGGCGATGTCGCGCAGCATGATCGCGGCCTGCGCGCTCGTCAGCCCGCCCCAGACCGGCGTGCCGGTGCCCGGCGCATAGGCCGGGTCCAACCCGTCGATGTCGAAGGTCACATAGACAGGCCGATCGCCCAGGATCTCGCGGATCTGCCGGGCGCAGTCCGCCGGTCCGCGTTCGTGAACCGCCCGCGCGTCGATCGTGGGCACGCCCAGATTGTCGGGGTTCACCGTCCGGATCCCCACCTGGACCGAGCGCGCGGGATCCACGATGCCCGCCTTCACGGCCTTGTAGAACATCGTGCCGTGATCGATGCGCGCCAAATCGTCGTCCGCCCAGGTGTCGGAATGCGCATCGAACTGCAACAGCGATAGCGGCCCGAAGATCTCGGCGTAAGCCCTTAGAATCGGGAAGGAAATGTAATGATCGCCGCCCAGGGCGATGCTGCCTGCCCCGGCCGCCAGGATGCCGCGGACATGCGCCGTCAGCGCCTCGGGAAAGCGCGGCACGTCGGCGTAGTCGAAGGCCAGGTCGCCGTAATCCACGATGTCCAGTTCCTCCAGGGGGCTGAAGCCGTCCCAGCCGTAGGGCGGGTCGAAGGTTTGCAGCGTGCTGGCCTCGCGGATCGCGCGCGGCCCCAGCCGGGTGCCGGGCCGGTTCGTCACCGCCTGATCGAACGGAATGCCCGTCACCGCCAGGTCGACGCCCGCCAGATCCTTGGTATAGCGCCGGCGCAGGAACGACAGCGCCCCGCCAAAAGTGTTCTCGTAGCTCAGGCCGCGCGAACCTTCCCGCGCAAATGCCTGGTCAACCTGGGTTTTCGCATCTTCAAGCGCCATCCTGCGCCTCCATTTTTCCCGGTGTCGTCCTGGTCGCGGGCGGCGCTCAGGTCACGGGCTGGGCCCGCTCCACCAGCCGCGCGAAGAAGGAGGCGCCGACCGGCGCCACCGCATCGTTGAAATCGAAGGCGGGATGGTGCAGCCCTGCCGCCTCGCCCTGCCCCATGAACAGGAAGGCACCGGGCCGGGCCTGCAGCATGTAGGCGAAATCCTCCGCCCCCATCTGGCGCACCCCGTCGGTCTCCACGTTGTCCGCGCCGGCCACCTCGCGCGCGACCTCGGCGGCGAAATCGGCCGCCTCAGCCGCGTTTACCATGGCCGGATAGCCCACCTCGTATTCCAGGGCCGCCGAAACGCCGTAGGCGGCGGCCTGGCCGGCCACGATCTCCTCCAGCCGGGTGCGCACCATGGCGCGCACCCCTTCGTCGAAGGTGCGCACCGTGCCGTTCATGTAGGCCCGGTCGGGCACGATGTTCTCGGCGCTGCCGGTGTGGATCTGCGTCAGCGACACGACCAGTTCGTCGCTGGCGCCGGCGTTGCGGGCCACGATCGTCTGGATGGCCTGGCCGATGCCCAGGGCCGCGACCACCGGATCGCGCGTCTCGTGCGGCATCGCGCCGTGCCCGCCCTGCCCGGTGACATCGATGTGGAAGGTATCCACCGCCGCCAGCATCGGCCCGGCCGTGGTGTAGAACCGCCCCTCGGGCACGCCCGGGGCGGTGTGCAGCGCATAGACCTGGCCGATGTCGTAGCGGTCCAGCACGCCATCCGCCACCATGACCTGCCCGCCGCCCGGCCCCTCTTCGGCGGGCTGGAAGATCAGCGCGACGCGCCCCGCGAAATTGCGCGTCTCCGCCAGGTACCTGGCCGCGCCCAGGAGCATCGTGGTGTGCCCGTCATGGCCGCAGGCGTGCATGCGCCCCGGCACCTGCGAGGCATGGGGCACCCCCGTCGCCTCCTGGATCGGCAGCGCGTCCATGTCGGCGCGCAGGCCGATGGTGGGGCCAGGGCCGCGCCCCTCGATCACCGCGACCACGCCCGAGGTCGCCACGCCCTCCTCGATCTCGGACACCCCGAACTCGCGCAGGCGCGCGACCACGAAGCGGGCGGTTTCGTGGCAGTCGAACCCCAGCTCGGGCCGCTCGTGCAGGTGCCGGCGCCAGGCGGTCATCTCCTCGGCGAAGCCGGCAATGCGGTTGATCACGGCCATCACTGGACTCCTTCAGCCTTGCGCGTCAGGGTGCACTCAACGCGATCCGGAGAGTCCATGCAATGCCCAAAGACCCGCTCATCGACGACCCCGCGGGCGGCCTGCCCCGCCTGCGCGCGGTCATGCGCCGCCTGCGCGACCCCGAAACGGGCTGCCCCTGGGACATCGAGCAGGATTTCGAGACGATCGCCCCCTACACGATCGAGGAGGCCCACGAGGTGGCCGATGCCATCGCGCGCGCGGACTGGCAGGACCTGAAGGCGGAACTGGGCGACCTGCTGCTGCAGGTGGTGTTCCACGCCCAGATCGCCGAGGACCGCGGGCTGTTCGATTTCGACGCCGTGGCCAATGCCATCGCCGAGAAGATGGTCGCGCGCCATCCCCATGTCTTCGGCACCGAAAACCGCGACAAGACGGCCGAGCAGCAGACCCGCGACTGGGAATCCGTGAAGGCCGCCGAACGCGCCGAAAAGGCCCAGACCGGCGTGCTGGACGGCGTTGCCCTCGGCCTGCCGGCGCTGATGCGCGCGGTCAAGCTGCAGAAACGCGCGGCGCGTGCGGGATTCGACTGGCCCGACGCGAGCCAGGTACTCGACAAGATCGCCGAGGAGGCGGCCGAACTGCGCGAGGCCGCCGACAGCCTGCCGCAGGACAAGGTCGAGGAGGAATTCGGCGACCTGCTCTTCGTCATGGCCAACCTCGCCCGTCACCTCCGGGTGGATCCCGAGGCCGCCCTGCGCGGCGCCAATGCCAAGTTCACCCGCCGGTTCGAAGGCATCGAGGCGCGCCTGGCCGAGGCCGGCAAGCGCCCCGAGGACTCCGACCTGGAGGAGATGGACAGGCTCTGGGACGCCGCCAAGGCCGAGGAGCGCGGCCCCCGGACATAGCCGCCCCGCCCCGGCGGACCGGCGCCGAGGGCGGCGCGCGGGGCATGGACAATGCCCCGCCCCGCGGGCATGGTCCGCCGCGCGCGAACCGGAGGGCCCATGCCGCCACGCAAGATCATAATCGACACCGACCCGGGGCAGGACGACGCCGTGGCGATCCTGCTGGCGCTGGCCAGCCCCGCCGAGATCGAGGTGCTGGGCCTGACCGCCGTGGCGGGCAACGTCCCGCTGGAGCTGACGGCCCGCAACGCGCGCATGGTCTGCGAACTGGCGGGCCGCCCGGATCTGGCGGTGCACGCGGGCTGTGACCGGCCCCTGCTGCAACCGCTGCGCACGGCCGAGCACGTGCACGGCCGCACCGGCCTGGACGGCCCCGACCTGCCCGACCCGACGATGCCCCTGGCGGCGCCACACGCGGTGGACTTCATCGTCGAGACCCTGCGCAGCCACCCGCCCGGCAGCGTCACGCTCTGCCCGCTGGGGCCGCTCACCAACATCGCCACGGCCTTCCGGCGCGCGCCGGACATCGTGGCGCGCGTGGCCGGGATCGTCATGATGGGCGGGGCCTATTTCGAGGTCGGCAACGTCACCCCCGCGGCCGAATTCAACATCCATGTCGATCCCCACGCCGCCGCGATCGTCTTCGGCGCCGGCGTGCCGCTGACGGTCATGCCCCTGGATGTCACGCACAAGGCCCTGGTGACCCGGCCGCGCAACGACGCCTTCCGCGCCCTGGGCACCCCCGTGGGCAGCGCGGTCGCCCGCATGACCGATTTCTTCGAACGGTTCGACAAGGAAAAATACGGCAGCCCCGGCGCGCCGCTCCATGATCCCTGCGTGATCGCCTACCTCCTGCGGCCCGAGCTTTTCTCGGGCCGGCACGTCAATGTCGCGGTCGAGACCGCCTCCCCCCTGACCCTGGGCATGACGGTGGCCGACTGGTGGGGCGTGACCGATCGCGCCCCCAACGCCCTGTTCATGGGTGATCTGGACGCCGATGGCGTCTTCGCCCTCCTGACCGAAAGGCTGGCCCGCCTGTGACCGCTGTCAACCTCGCCAAACCCCAGGATCTCGACCGCCTCGTCGCGCTCGTCGGCGATTACCACCGCGAAACCGGCATCGACCAGGACGCGGCGACCCGCCGGGCCGCGCTCGCGCCGCTGCTTGAGGGCTGCCCTCACGGCGCGGCCTATCTGGTCGGGCCGGGCCGCGCCCCCATCGGCTATGTCATCGTCGCCTTCGGCTGGTCGGTGCGCGCCGGCGGCCTGGTCGGCCGGATCGACGAGATCTACATCCGCAGCGGCGTGCGCGGCCGCGGCATCGGGGCCGAGGTGCTCTCGACCCTGCCGCGCGCGCTGGCCGGTGGCGGCGTGAAGGAACTCTCCCTCGCCGCCCCCGCCGGGGACGACCGCGCGCGCCGCCTCTACCAGCGGCTGCGCTTCCGGCCCCTTGACGATCAGGTGACAATGACCCGGACCCTGTAGATTTTCGCGCCCGAACCCCTATTTTTGCCCCATGACCCTGCAGATCGCCTTCGACAATTCTTACGCCCAGCTTCCGCCGCGCTTCTACACCAGGATCTCGCCGGTGCCGGTGAAGGCGCCGCAGCTCATCCGCTTCAACGACGATCTGGCGCAGGCCCTCGGCCTGCCCCGCGGCAGCGACGAGGAGCTCGCGCAGATCTTTTCCGGCAACAGGCCGCCCGAGGGCGCGGCGCTGCTGGCGCAGGTCTACGCGGGCCACCAGTTCGGCGGCTTCTCGCCGCAACTGGGCGACGGGCGCGCCAACCTCCTGGGCGAGGTGATCGCCGCCGACGGCACGCGCCGCGACATCCAGTTGAAGGGCTCGGGCCCCACGCCCTATTCACGCATGGGCGACGGGCGCGCCTGGCTTGGCCCGGTGCTGCGCGAATACGTGGTGTCCGAGGCGATGCACGCCCTGGGCATCCCCACCAGCCGGGCGCTGGCGGCCGTGGCCACGGGCGAACCCGTCTACCGCGAAACCGGCCGCCTGCCCGGCGCGATCCTTGCGCGCGTGGCGGCCAGCCACATCCGCGTGGGGACCTTCCAGTTCTTCGCCGCGCGCGGCGACGTGGCGGGGTTGCGCGCGCTGTTCGATCACACCGTGCAGCGCCACTACCCCGACGTGGAGAGCCCCGCCGAGCTTCTGGACGCGGTGATCGAACGGCAGGCCCGGCTCGTGGCGCAGTGGATGGCCGTGGGCTTCATCCACGGGGTCATGAACACCGACAACACCACGCTGTCGGGCGAGACGATCGACTACGGCCCCTGCGCCTTCATGGACAGCTACCATCCCGACACGGTCTTCAGCTCCATCGACGCGCACGGGCGCTACGCCTTCTCCAACCAGCCCAACGTCATCGTCTGGAACATGGCGCAGCTGGCCACCGCCCTGGTCCCGCTCATGCCCGATCAGGAGGCGGCGGTCGAGGAGTTCACCCGCCTCGTGCACGGCATGCCGCCGCGCATCCAGGCGCATTGGCTGGATCTCTACGGCAAAAAGATCGGCTTGGCCCAGGCCGGCCCCGAGGACGAGGCCCTGATCACCGATCTTCTGCGGCGCATGGCCGAGAACCGGGCCGATTTCACCAACACCTTCCGCGCCCTGCCCGAGGGACGGGCGCGCGACCAGTTCCTGGATCCGGCAGCCTTCGACGCCTGGGAGGAGACATGGCGCCCCCGGCTGGAGGCCGAGGACGCCCCGCAGGCGCGGATGCGCGCGGCCAACCCCGCCGTCATACCCCGCAACCACCGGGTGGAACAGATGATCGAGGCCGCGGTGGCCGGCGACATGGCCCCCTTCGAACGGCTGCTCGACGTCCTCGCGCGCCCCTACGAGGACCAGCCCGAGGCGCAGGACCTGACCCGCCCGCCGGAGCCTTCCGAGGTGGTGCAGCAGACCTTCTGCGGGACCTGAGGCTCACTTCCGCCAGCGTCGGAAGAAGCGCGGGTTGCGCTGCACGAACTCGTCGATGACCGCGGCCAGCCCGCCCCGCGCCTGCCCCTTGAGATAGGCAAGGCCCGTGGCCGCGCCCAGAGCGGCGCCCACCATGTTCACGATCAGATCGCCCATGGTATCCATCAGGCCCGATTTCTGCATGTTGAAGCCGAAAATCTGGTCCATGCCGAATTCGAAGATCTCCCAGATCGTGCCGATGGTGATGGCGAAACAGAAGGCGAAGAAGGCCAGCCCGATGTGCGGCGCGGCAAATCGGTCGCCCTGGAACATCATGAACACCAGGACGAAACCGATCAGCCCGAACCCGATGGCCGAACTGCCGTGCATCGCCAGGTCCCACCACCAGTAGCGTTCGTAGAAATCCAGAATCTCGCCCAGAAACAGCGTGCCGGCGACGAACAGCGTCAGCGCCGCGATGAAACCGGGCGGCACCCGCACATGCGCCCACCGGGCGACGAAGACCGGCGCCAGCGACACCGCCAGCGTGCCGGTCGCGACAAAGGCCAGCTCCAGCCGCCATTGCAATAGCGCCCAAAGAATGACCAGCACCAGCGCGCTCCAGACGATCCGCGCCAGCCATGTCTGTTCCGAAAACACTCGCTGTGGCTCCTGCCCGAATTGCTGCTATGACAATAGCATGAGCGGCACCAAGTTCCGAATTGCAACCTACAACCTGCAGAAATGCGTCGGGCTGGACCTGCGCCGGCGCCCCGACCGCAGCCTGCGCGTCATCAACGCGCTCGGCGCCGACCTTGTCGTGCTGCAGGAGGTGGACAAGCGCGTGCCGCCCCGGCCGGCCGCTCTGCCCCACGCCATGGCCGAGGACGACGGCTGGCACATACTGCCCTTCGGGGCGCCCGGCGGCTCGCTCGGCTGGCACGGCAACGCGATGATGACCCGCGGCCCCGTTACCGTCGTCGAGACCGGCCACATCGACCTGCCCGGGCTGGAACCGCGCGGGGCCGTGCGCGCCGATCTGGACACGCCGATCGGCCCCCTGCGGGTCGTGGGCCTGCACCTGGGGCTGATCCGGCGCTACCGGCTCTTGCAGGTGGCCGCCGTGATGCGGGCGCTGCACCGGCTGGAGCCGCTTCCCACCGTGCTGGCGGGCGATTTCAACGAATGGGGCGCCGGCATGGCGCTGGAGACGGCGGCCACCGGCGTGCGCTTCCTGCCGCCCTTCCCCTCCTTCCCCGCGCCCCGGCCCGTGGCCCCGCTGGACCGGATCGCCCTCGGCGCGGGCCTGATCGCCACGGCGACGGGCCGCCACACCGACCGGCCGGCGCGCATCGCCTCGGATCACCTGCCGGTCTGGGCCGACCTCAACCGCGCACCCGAGTCCCGGCCGCGCGTCCCGTTCTAGGCAGCCGGCAGATCCCGCACCGGGGGCCGGCCGATGAATATCCTCCAGATTACCTCGCTGCTGATCGTGCTGGCCATCGCTTTCAACGCCGATTTCCTCACCGCCGGGGCGCTGCCGGTCGCGCTCGCGCTCGTGGGCCGGCTGGCGGCGGTGGCGGTCCCGGTGCTCGCGCTCAGACCCTGTCGCAGCTTCTCGCGCGGGGGGATCCCGATCATGACCCGGGGCGGGCTGAAGGGCGGCATCTCGGTCGCGCTGGTGCTGTCGCTGCCCGACAGCGAATGGAAGCCGCTGATGCTGACCGCGACCTACGTGGTGGTCATCTTCTCGATCGTGGTGCAGGGCCTGACCGTGGGCCGGCTGGGCCGCGCGCCGGGGGCGCACTGATCCGCACCCCGGCAAACGGCACGGGCGGCCCGCCGGGGCCGCCCGCGTAGGTCTTTCCGGCTCAGGCCGCCTTGCGCTGGCCCCTCGGCGGGCCGCGACGGCGGCGGCGGCGCCCGGGTTGCCCCTTCCCGCCCGGACCGCCCCGGCCGGATTTCGGCGCCGCGGCCGGATCGGGCAGTTGCTCCCAGGGCGCCCCCGAGGCGACGGGAATCGACAGGCCCATGGCCTTCTGGATGTCCTTCAGTTCCCCCATCTCCTCGGGCGCGCAGAAGGCGATCGCGGCCCCGTCGCGGCCCGCGCGCGCCGTCCGGCCGATGCGGTGGACGTAGTTCTCAGCCACGTTGGGCAGCTCGTAGTTGTAGACATGCTTGACGTCGGGGATGTCCAGCCCCCGCGCCGCCACGTCGGTGGCCACCAGCACCCGCACCTCGCCCGCGCGGAAGGCGCGCAGCGCCCGGTCACGCTGGCCCTGGCTCTTGTTGCCGTGGATCGCCGCCACGGCGAAGCCGGCGGCCTCCAGCTTGCGGGCCAGTTTGTCCGAGCCGTGCTTGGTCCGCCCGAAGACCAGGGCAAGCTCGTCGCGGTGCGTGTCCAGCAGGTCGATCAGCTTCTCGGGCTTTTCGGCCTTGGCGACGAAATGCACCGACTGGGTGATCTTGTCGGCCGCGCGGCCCGGCGGATCCACCTGCACGCGGCGCGGATGGGTCAGGTACCGCGCGGCGATTTCCTCCATCTGCTTGGGCATGGTCGCGGAAAACAGCATGGTCTGGCGCTGCTCCGGCAGCAGCCCCGCGATCTTGCGCAGCGCGTGGATGAAGCCGAGGTCGAGCATCTGGTCGGCTTCGTCCAGCACCAGGAACTGCGTCTCGTCCAGCCGCAGCGCGCCGCGATCCAGCAGGTCCAGCAGCCGCCCCGGCGTGGCAACCAGGACGTCGGTGCCACGCTCAAGCCGGTTGACCTGCGCCTTGATCGAGGCACCGCCGACCACCAGGCCGATCCGGATGGGCGTGCCGGCCACCAGTGGCGTCAGCGCCTCGCGGATCTGGCCGGCCAGTTCGCGGGTGGGGGCCAGGATCAGGCTGCGCACGGTTTTCGGGGCGGGCTTGCCGCGCAGGCCCATCAGTTGCGTCAGCAGAGGCAGGCCGAAGGCCGCCGTCTTGCCCGTGCCCGTCTGTGCCAGGCCCATGACGTCGTGCCCGTCCAGCGCCTGCGGGATCGCCCGGCTCTGGATGGGGGTCGGTTCGGTGATGCCCATCTGTCCCAGGCGCTCCACCAGTCGGGCCGGCAGGCCCATTTCTTGGAATTGGTTCATGTCGTCTCCTTGCCGGGGCGCGTTCCGGCGCGCAGCCCGGTGGCCCCGCATCACGCGGTGCCTGTGTCGTGGTCTCGCCGCGATGCTGACAGGCGGGCGGGATCGCCCCCGTGCCGATCGGGCGGTCGGCCCCACGCGTGATGTTGGGAACGGTCCGCGACATTTCATTGGATGGGGGCGGCGCCCCCGCTGCTCACGCGGCAGGAAATGTCGGTTGCGGGGGACATGCGCGCATCGCCCGGCAAAGTCAACCCGGCAACCGCAAAACACTGGAAAGGACAGGGCCACTTCGCTATCCCTCCCGCCACCGACTCGAAAGGGCCGCGCCATGCCAGAGACGATCACCCAGAGGTGCGAGGCCAAGGGCCTGCGCATGACCGAGCAGCGGCGCACCATCGCCTCGGTCCTGGAAGAGTCCGACGACCACCCCGACGTCGAGGAGCTTTATGCCCGCGCAAGCGGCCGGGATCCGCGCATCTCGATCGCCACGGTCTACCGCACCGTGAAGCTCTTCGAAGAGGCCGGCATTCTCGACAAGCTGGAATTCGGCGACGGCCGCGCGCGCTACGAGGACGCCGAGCGCGATCACCACGATCACCTCATCGACATGCAATCTGGCGAGGTGATCGAATTCGTGGACCCCGAGATCGAGGCGCTTCAGGAAAGGATCGCCGAGAAACTGGGCTACCGCCTGATCGGCCACCGGCTGGAACTCTACGGCGTGCCGTTGAAGAAGCGCTGACACCCCCGCAAGCCGCCGACCTTTCGCGCGGCGGGAATTTCGGTCGAGAATTCCGCGCCGGCTTGAGCGTCGCCGCGAAATGGGCCATTGCCGGGGAAACCCGCCCCGCGCAAAGGTCCCTTCCATGCAAAACGTCCAGGGCATCCTTCTGGTCATCGCCGCCATGGCCGGGTTCACCATCGAGGACATGGTGATCAAGCACCTCTCGCAGGCCCTGCCCGTCGGTCAGATCCTGGTGCTGATCGGCTGCGGCAGTGCGCTGGTCTTCGCGGTGATGTCCGAGGCGCGCCGCCAGTCGGTGCTGGCCCGGGCCGCCTGGCGCCCGATCTTCCTGGTCCGGGCCGCGGCCGAGGCGACGGCGGCCATGGCCTTCGTCACGGCGTTGTCGCTGGTGGACATCTCGGTGGTCGCCGCGGTCTTCCAGGCCACGCCGCTGGTGATCACCATGGGCGCCGCGCTGTTTCTGGGCGAGGCCGTCGGCTGGCGCCGGTGGAGCGCGATCGGGCTGGGCCTTGCCGGCGTGCTGCTGATCATCCGCCCCGGCCTGGCGGGGTTCGAGCCCGCCGCGCTCTTCGTGCTGATCTCGGTCTGCGCGGTGGCCACGCGCGATCTTGTCACCCGGCGCATCGACGTGGCGGTGTCCTCGACCGTGGTTTCGTTCCAGGGGTTCGCCGCCGTCATCCCCGCCGGGGCCGCGATGCTGCTCGTCTCGGGCACGGCGCCGGTCGCCCTCTCATGGGGCCAGGGCGCCCTGCTGATGGTCGGGATCGTCTTCGGCGCCCTGGCCTATTATGCCATCGTGCAGGCGATGCGCATCGGCGACGCCGCCGCGGTCACGCCCTTCCGCTACACACGGCTGCTGTTCTCGCTTCTGGCCGGTGTGCTCGTCTTCGGGGAACGCCCCGATGCGCTGACGCTTCTCGGCGCGGCGCTGGTCATCGGCACGGGGCTTTACACGTTCCTGCGCGAACACAGGCTGGCGCGGCGCGGCGGGACCGGCGCGGCCTGAACCGGGGGCACGTTTGCATTCCGGCGCAAACTTGCTATGGCAGCGCCAACCGATTTCATCCCAGAGGACCCTTTCATGAGCATCATCATCGATATCCACGGCCGCGAGATCCTTGACAGCCGGGGCAATCCCACGGTCGAGGTCGACGTGATCCTCGAAGACGGCACCATGGGCCGCGCCGCGGTGCCCTCGGGCGCCTCCACCGGCGCGCACGAGGCCGTGGAACGGCGTGACGGTGACAAGGGGCGCTACCGGGGCAAGGGCGTGCTGGAGGCCGTGACGGCCGTCAACGGCGAGATCGCCGAGGCCTTGGCCGGCATGGACGCCACCGAACAGGTGGGCCTCGACCAGGCGATGATCGAACTGGACGGCACGCCCAACAAGGGCCGCCTGGGCGCCAACGCCATCCTCGGCGTCAGCCTCGCCGCCGCCAAGGCCGCGGCCGATTTCACCGCGCAGCCCCTCTACCGCTATGTTGGCGGCACGTCGGCCCGCGTCCTGCCCGTGCCGATGATGAACATCATCAACGGCGGCGAACACGCCGACAACGCCGTCGACATCCAGGAATTCATGATCATGCCGGTCAGCGCCGGCAGCATCCGCGAAGCGGTGCGCATGGGCGCCGAGGTCTTCCACACCCTCAAGGCCGAGCTGACCGCCGCGGGCATGTCCACCGGTCTGGGCGACGAGGGCGGCTTCGCCCCGGAGCTTGGCTCCACCCGCGCCGCGCTGGACATGATCCTGAAATCCGTCGAGAAGGCCGGCTATGCCCCGGGCAAGGACATCTGCCTGGCGCTCGACTGCGCCGCGACCGAGTATTTCAGGGACGGCAAGTACGACCTCAAGGGCGAGGGCCAGTCACTGACGTCGCAGGAAAACGTGGCCTATCTCTCCGCGCTCGTCGCCGATTACCCGATCATCTCGATCGAGGACGGCATGAGCGAGGACGACTGGGATGGCTGGGCCGCCCTCACCCGGGAACTGGGCGATCAGGTGCAACTGGTGGGCGACGACCTCTTCGTCACCAACCCCGAGCGGCTGGCCCAGGGCATCCAGCGCGGCGCGGGCAACGCGCTTCTGGTCAAGGTCAACCAGATCGGCACCCTGACCGAGACGCTCAAGGCCGTCGACATGGCCCACCGGGCGCGGATGACCAACGTCATGTCCCACCGTTCGGGCGAAACCGAGGACGCGACCATCGCCGATCTGGCCGTGGCCACCAACTGCGGCCAGATCAAGACCGGCAGCCTGGCGCGATCGGACCGCCTGGCCAAGTACAACCAGCTCATCCGGATCGAGGAAATGCTGGGCGAAACGGCCCTTTACGCCGGCCGCGACGTCCTGCGCGGGTAATCGCGAAAAGGGCGCGCGATACCTCTCGCGCGCCCCTCTTATGCACGCGTCATACCGCCCTTACGGGCAGGGCGCGGTGTAGTAGGTGCCGTCGCCGCGTGCGTAGGCGCAGCGGTTGTTCTCGGTGTTCTGCGCCACCACGGTCCCGGCCGCGGCGCCCGCCAGGGCCGAGATCAGGCGCCAGTCATCATCGGCGTCCAGCGCTTCGGCGGTGATCAGGCCCGCCGCGGCCCCGCCGGCCAGCCCGGCCGCGGTCCGCCCTTCGGGCGTCATGCCGGCGCAGCCCGCGAGCACGAGACCGCCGCTGGCTGCGAGCGCAAGTATCCAATGTTTCATGAAATCCCTCCTTAAGGTTCTTGTCATGCCGGCCCGGGCGCATCGCGGCGCCGGACCGGCACCCGGGCCGAAACGCCAACGGGCCAGTCGGGGTTCCATGGCATTTCCGAAAGCCGCCTGCATTGACACGTGTCAACGCGCGGCGCCGCGCCGGCGGCTAGGGTCACCGCGGTTCCCGCGCGGATCATCAGCGGGATAGTTTCAAGGAGGACACAATGACACCTTTCGGCAGGCTTCTTTTCGCTTTGACGGCGCTCGTGCTTGCGGGCGCCTGCACGGACGAGGACCGTTACCCCATGTCGGGCCAGGAGTGCACGCCGGGCGACCCGGTGCAGGGGGTGGACGCGACGGCGACCAACTGTATTCCCACCTCGTGATCTGGCATGGTCCGGTGCATGGACGCCGACAGCATCATCCGAACGCTCGACCTCGCCCCGCACCCCGAGGGCGGGTACTACCGTGAAACCTGGGTGGCCGGGGGGCCGGGGCGGCCCTGCGGCACCTGCATCTACTTCCTGCTGCGGGCCCGCGACGACAATCGCTGGCACCGGGTGGACGCCACCGAGATATGGCATTTCTACGCCGGCAGCTCGCTGATCCTGTCAACCTCGGAAAGCGCGGCGGGACCGGCGGCGGATCACGTGCTCGGCCCCGATCTGGCGGCCGGGCAGCGCCCCCAGGTCATCGTGCCCCCGCATCACTGGCAGCGCGCCCGCAGCACCGGCGATTACACCCTGGTGGGCTGCACCGTCTCGCCCGGTTTCCGCTTCGAGGGGTTCGAGCTGGCGCCCGAGGGGTTCGACATCCCCCGAGGCTGATGCCGCCGATTTTCACGATGGCCTGAAACTCCCGGCCCGCCCCGGTCGTGGCTGCGTGCATGGTCCCGCGAAAACGCGGGGCCACGACACCACAACCGAGGAGGAAAACCAATGCGACCCAAAACGGCCCTCGCGGCAACCGCCGCCCTGACGATCGCCGCCGGCGCGGCCCTGGCCGAGAACCCGATGGTGGGGGGTGCGGCCATGTACGCCGACAGGACCATCGTGGAAAACGCCGTGAACTCCGAGGCGCACACCACCCTCGTCGCCGCGGTCAAGGCCGCCGATTTGGTGGAAACGCTGAACTCCGAAGGCCCCTTCACCGTCTTCGCACCCACCAACGCGGCCTTCGGCAAGCTGCCCGACGGGACCGTGGACAGCCTGTTGAAGCCGCAGAACAAGGCCAAGCTGCGGAAGATCCTAACGGCCCATGTGGTCGCCGGCGACTGGAGCGCGGCCGAGATCGCCACGCAGGCCCGCAACGCCCCCGACGGGTTCCATCACTTCAACGCCGTCTCGGGCGACGCGCTCTCGGCGCAGGTGACGGGCGGCAACGTCTACATCTACGACGAATCCGGCAAAGCCGCGAAAATCACGATCGCCGACGTCGATCAGTCCAACGGCGTCATCCACGTCACCGACGGCGTGCTGGTTCCCGAATAGGACATCGCGTTTCCCGCCCCCCCGGGGCCGGGATGGCGGGGCGGCTCACCCCTGGTTTCCGTGTATGTAGTCAACGAGTTGCCGGGTCGAGCCGTCCTTGCCCTCGGCGTCTTGCTCCCCGGCCAGCACCGGCGCGAGGGCCCTCGCCAACTCCTTACCCAGTTCCACGCCCCACTGGTCGAAGGAATTGATGCCAAGCACCACCCCCTCGACGAAGACCCGGTGCTCGTAAAGTGCCAGGATCTGGCCCAGCCGGCGCGGCGTCAGCTTGGGGTAGATCAGCATGGTCGAGGGCCGGTTGCCCGGAAAGGCCCGGTGGGCCGCCTGCCGCTCCACCTCGCCTTCCGCCACCCCCGCCGCCCGCAGCCCCTCGCGGGCGGCCTCTTGGGATCGCCCGCGCATCAGCGCCTCGGCCTGGGCCAGGCAGTTGGCCACGAGCAGGCGATGATGGTGCGCCAACTCGGGCTCGTGGCCCCGCGCGGCGACCATGAACTCGCAAGGCACAACCTGCGTGCCCTGATGCAGCAGCTGGAAGAAGGCGTGCTGCCCGTTGGTGCCCGGCGCGCCCCAGACCACCGGCCCCGATGCCACGTCCAGCGGCGCCCCCTGCACGGTCACGCGCTTGCCGTTCGATTCCATCTCCAGCTGTTGCAGATAGGCCGGCAGGTGCGCCAGCCGCTGGTCGTAAGGCAGCACCGCGCGCGTGGGATGACCGCAGACCTGGTGATGCCAGAGCCCGGCAAGCGCCAGCATGACCGGCATGTTGCGCACCAGCGGCGCCGCGCGGAAATGCCCGTCCATCGCCTCGGCCCCGGACAGGAAGGCGCGGAAGGCCTCGGGCCCCACCGCGATCATCAGCGGCAGCCCGATCGGACCCCAGATGGAATAGCGCCCCCCCACCCAGTCGGCAAAGCCGAAGACCCGCGCCGCCGGGATGCCGAAGGCACCGGTTCGCTCCAGCGCCGTCGAGACCGCGGCGAACTGTGCCGCCGGATCGCCGCGCCCGCGCACCATCCAGTCCCGCGCCGTCTGCGCGTTGGTCATGGTCTCCGACGTGGTGAAGGATTTCGAGGCCACGAGGACCAGCGTGGTTGCCGGGTCCAGACCGGCCAGCGTGTCGGCGATATCGGCGCCGTCCACGTTGGACACGAAATGGCAGCGCGGCCCGTCATGGTAAGGGCCAAGCGCGCGCACCGCCATCTCGGGGCCCAGGTGCGAGCCGCCGATGCCGATGTTGACCACATCCGTGATGGCCCCGCCCGCGCCCGTGATCCGCCCCGCCCGGATATCTCCGGCGAAGGCTTCCATTCGCGCCAGCGTCTCGCGCACCTCGGGCATGACGTCCCGGCCCGCCACCGTGATGGGCCCGCCCGACAGGTTGCGCAGCGCCGTGTGCAGCGCGGGGCGCGCTTCGGTCTCGTTCACCGCGGCACCGGTGAACATGGCCTCGCGCCGGGCCGGCACCTCGCGCGCTTCGGCCAGAGAGACCAACGCATCGCGCGCGGCCCGTGTCAGGCGCGTCTTGGCATAGTCGAACAGCATTCCGTCGAACCGCACCGAGAAATCGGCGGCGCGACCGGCGTCATCGAACAGATCGGCGATATCCGTCGTCTCGGCCTCGGCGGCCAGGGCCGTCAGGGTTTCCCACATCGTCAGCGTCTCCGTCAGGGCGCCCAGTGCACCTTCGTGCCGTCCAGAACCGCCATCACCGGCGCGTCCTCGGGCGGCAGGCCCTGCGCCTCCTCGAGTGCCCGGCGCTTCTCGGCGCCGGTGATCAGGATGTGCTTGCGCAGCGCGTCGTCCAGCACCCGGGCCGAGAGCGTCACCCGCGCCTCGGGGGCGTCGGGCGCGCGGATCGGCAGCAGAACCGGCGCCTGCCGGTCCAGCGCATCGGCCAGCCTGTCGGCCCGCGGAAACAGCGAGGCGACGTGCAGGTCCGCCCCCATGCCCAGCAGCAGAACCGCGATCGGCAGGTTGGGATAGATGTTGGACTCCAGCTCCGCCAGCACCTCCTCGGGTTCATGCGCCTCGGCATAGAGCGGCAGGAAACGCGCCGCCGCCGCGCGCCCCACCAGCAGCCTTTCGCGCACCAGCCGCGTGTTCGAGCGCGCATCCGTCTCGGGAACCCAGCGTTCATCGCTCAACAGCACGTCGACCCGGCTCCAGTCCAGGTCGGCATCGCACAGCGAGTCGAAGACCGGCCCGGGCGTGCTGCCGCCCGGCACCACGAACAGCACCCGTTCCTCGTGTTCCAGCGCCGCGGTCAGCTCGCCGGCAAGCTGGTTGGCCAGGTCGATGGCCAGCATCTCCTCGTCTGGGTATTCTATCAGGTTCATGCCTTGATCTCCCGCCAGCGGCGCCCGTCGCGATGCATCAGCATCAGCGCCTCCTCCGGCCCCGGCCCGCCCGGGACATACGCGTGCGGCGCCTCGCCGCGTTCCTGCCATCCCGCGATGATCGGATCGGTCCAGGCCCAGGCGGCCTCCACCTCGTCACCGCGCATGAAAAGCGTCTGGTTGCCGCGGATCACGTCCATGATAAGCCGCTCGTAGGCATCGGGGAAGTCCGCCTCTTCGGGGCCCAGGGCCTCGGCGAAGGTCATGTCCAGCGGCACGTCGATCAGCCGCATTCCCCCCGGCCCCGGCTCCTTGATGGTCACCTCCAGCTCGATCCCCTCGTTCGGCTGCAGCCGGATGGTCAGGATGTTGCGGTGCCGGCCCGCCTCGGCGCCGAAGATCGAATGCGGCGCGTCCTTGAAGATGACGGCGATCTCGCTGGCCCGGGCCCGCAGCCGCTTGCCCGTGCGCAGGTAGATGGGCATGCCGGCCCAGCGCCAGTTGCTGACATGGGCCTTGAGCGCCACGAAGCTCTCGGTCGTGCTCTCGGGGTTGTCCACGTGGTCGCGAAAGCCCGGCACGCCGCCGCCGGCCGCGTACTGGCCGCGCACGACGTTCTCGGCCGGCACCGGGTCGAGCGCGCGGATCACCTTGAGCTTCTCGTCGCGCACCGAGTCGGGCTCGAATTTCGCCGGCGGCTCCATGGCGATCAGGCACAGAAGCTGCATCATGTGGTTTTGCATCATGTCGCGCATCGCGCCGGCACGGTCGTAGTACTCGCCGCGCCCGTCAACGCCGCCGGCCTCGGCCACGGTGATCTGGATATGGTCCACGTAGTGGCCGTTCCACAGCGGCTCGAACATGGTGTTGCCGAACCGGACCGCCATCAGGTTCTGCACCGTTTCCTTGCCCAGGTAGTGATCGATCCGGTAGATCTGGCGCTCGTCGAAGTTCTCGGCCAGCACGCGGTTCAGCTCCCGCGCGCTCCGCAGATCGTGGCCGAAGGGCTTCTCGACGACGATGCGCGCCTCGTCGTCGCCCAAGTCATAGCGATGCAGCCGCTGCGCCAGGTCCCCGAAAAGCCCCGGCCCCACCGAGAAATAGAAGGCCCGCACGACGCCCGCGCGCAGGTTCGCGGCCAGCTCCGGCCAACCGCGGGTCCCGCGCCCGTCCAAGGTGACATAGCTCAGAAGCTTCAGGAAATCCTCCAGCCCCCCGCGCCCCGCGGCCGTGCCCCCCTCGCTTTCCAGAACGGCCTTGCGCACGAAATCGCGGTAGCCCGCCGCGTCCATCTCGGCGCGCGCGGCGCCGATCACGCGCGAATCGCCGCCCATCTGGCCCGCGCAGTAGCGTCGGTAAAGCGCCGGGAGGATCTTGCGCCGGGCCAGGTCGCCCGTGCCCCCGAACACGACCAGGTCGAACGGCTCGACCGGTATGACGCGCGAAACCATCTGTTCTCTCCCGAACCGCCGGCGCAGCTGCCGCGCCAGACTACCAAAGTCGGACCCGTTCACAATGGCGTCAGCCGCCACGCCCGGTCTTTCCTTCGCGCAGCCGACAGTCTAGGTCCCATAAAGCAAACGAAAACCGGATGATATAATGAAGGACACCGCCCCGGTTGCCAATGCCGGCAAGTTCGAGAATCCCGCCCGCACCGCGGACGGACAGCCGCGCGCCCGCGTCGCCCTGACGGCCCCGCAGACGCTGTGGTTCAACACCGGCACCCTGTGCAACATCGAATGCGCGAACTGCTATATCCTCAGCTCGCCCACCAACGATGCGCTGGTCTACATCACCGAGGCCGAGGTGCGCGACTACCTCGACCAGATCGCCCGGCGCGGCTGGCCCGTGCACGAGATCGGCTTCACCGGCGGCGAGCCCTTCATGAACCCCCAGATGATCGCGATGGCCCGCACGGCGCTGGAACGTGGCTACAAGGTGCTGATCCTGACCAACGCCATGCGCCCCATGATGCGCCCGCGCGTGCAGGATGGGCTGCGCGCGCTCGCCGCGGCGCACGGCGCGCGCCTGACGCTGCGCATCTCCGTCGATCACTGGTCGCAAGAGCATCACGACGCCGAACGCGGCGAAGGGGCCTTTGCCAAGACGCTCAAAGGCATGCGCTGGCTGCGTGACGCGGGAATCAAGATGAGCGTGGCGGGCCGCACCGTCTGGGAGGAGGACGAGGCGCAGGCGCGCGAGGGCTACCGCGCGCTTTTCGCGCGCGAAGGCTTCGCCATCGACGCGGACGACCCGGCGCAGACGGTGCTGTTTCCCGAGATGGACGAAAGCGTCGAGGTGCCCGAGATCACCACCGCCTGCTGGGACATCCTGGGCAAGTCGCCCGATGACGTCATGTGCGCTTCCTCGCGCATGGTGGTCAAGCGCAAGGGCGCGGCGAAACCGGCGGTTCTGTCGTGCACGCTGCTGCCCTACGACGCCGCGTTCGAGATGGGCGAGACGCTGGAGGACGCCGAGCGCGACGTCGCCCTCAACCACCCCCACTGCGCCAAGTTCTGCGTCCTCGGCGGGGCCAGCTGCTCGGGCTAGGGGCGCCGGGGCTTGCAACCGGCGCCGTCCCGGTATGGACTGGCCGGGCACGACCCGGAGACGCCCATGCCCCTTCACTTCGACGCCGCCGAATACGCCGACCGGCAGGCCCGCGCCACCCGTGCCCTCAACGAGTCCGGGCTGGACGCACTGTTGATGTTCGCCCCCGAAAGCCACTACTGGATCTGCGGCTACGACACCTTCGCCTTCGCCATGTTCCAGACGATGGTGCTCACGGCGGACGGCGAGCTGCACCTGATGACGCGCCGTCCCGACCGCCTGCAGGCGCTGCACACCTCCACCCTGCCACCCGAGCGGATCCACGTCTGGCCGCAATACGAGGGCTCGGACCCCGCGGCGCACCTGGCAGACCTGCTGGACAGCCTCGGGCTGGCCGGCGCGCGGCTGGGATACGAGTCGCAGACCGCCGGCCTGACCGACCACAACGGCTGGATGTTGCGCGCCGCCCTGCCCGATCTGGTCGAGGCCCCGGCGCTCATTGCCGCCCTGCGCCGGGTGAAATCGCCGGCAGAGATCGCGATGCACCGGCGCGCGGCGCAGTTGTCGGACGACGCGCTGGACGCCGGGCTGGCCGAAACCGGCCCCGGCGCCTTCGAGGGCGATATCCTTGCCGCCATGCAGGGCGCCGTTTTCCGCGGGGGTGGCGATTACGCGGGCAACGAGTTCATCCTGGGATCGGGGGCGGGCGCGCTGCTGTGCCGCTACTACTCGGGCCGTCGGCATCTCGACACGCAGGATCAGATGACGCTGGAATGGTCCGGCGCCTTTGCCCGCTATCACGCGGCAATGATGCAGACCGTCGTGATCGGCCAGCCCTCGCCGGCGCAGCGGCACATGCACGACGCCGCCCGCGCCGCGCTGGAGGCCAGTGAGGCGGCTATCCGCCCCGGGGCTCCCATGGGCGATGTCTTCGACGCCCATGCCCGGGTGCTCGACGCCCGCGGCCTGCGACACGCGCGCATGCAGGCCTGCGGGTACGGCATGGGCGCCGTCTTCGCCCCGATCTGGGTGGATTTCCCGATGTTCTACCATGGCAACCCCACGTTGATGGAAACCGGCCAGGTCTTTTTCCTGCACATGATCGTGATGGATGACGCCGCCGGCCTGGCAATGTGCCTGGGCCATTCGGTGCTGGTAACCGACACCGGGGTCGAGCGGCTCTCGCGTCACGCGCCCGACCTGCTGGTGCGGTGAACGCGGGGCCTTGCGCGGCGCGCCCGCCCATCACGGCAGCCGTCTTGCCTGGTGCGAGCGCGGCCCCTGATCGCGCGGGGCCGGCGCAAAGCCCTTTGGCGCTGCGGTTTTGCGGTGACCCGCGCGCCCCTCCACCCGCGCCGCGGCCAGAGACGGGTTGCCGCGCCTCGCGCGCTGCAACTTGCCGGTTCGTGCAGACTACCCCATATTCACGGCATGTTGCGCATCCTGCCCATTCTTCTGGCCGTGCTCTACGCCTACGCCATGTACCGCTTCTCGGTCTGGCGCACGAAGCGCGAACTCGACTCGCGCTCGACCGAACTGGCCGACCCGCGGCTCAAATCCATGACCGACCGGCTTGCCACCGCGCTCGATCTGCCCCGCATCAAGGTCCATATCTACGAGATCGACCCGGTCAACGGCCTGGCCGCGCCGGACGGACGCATCTTCATCACCCGCGGCTTCTACCGCAAGTTCCAGTCGGGCGAGGTCACGGCCGAGGAGATGGCCAGCGTCATCGCGCACGAACTGGGCCACGTCGCCCTGGGCCACGCGCGGCGCCGGATGATCGATTTCTCCGGCCAGAACGCCCTGCGCACCGCCCTGGCCATGATCCTGTCGCGCTTCCTGCCCGGGATCGGCGTCTGGATCGCCAACGGCCTCACCAGCCTGTTGGCCGCGCGCCTGTCGCGCTCGGACGAATACGAGGCCGACGAATACGCCGCCGCCCTGCTGACCAAGGCCGGGATCGGCACCGATGCGCAGAAGTCGCTCTTCCACAAGCTCGAGGCGCTCACCCAGTCGCGCAGCGGGGCAATGCCCGCCTGGCTGATGAGCCACCCCAAGACCGGCGAGCGGATCAAGGCGATCGAGAAGCTGGAAAACCGCTGGCAGCAGGCATAGCCGCCGGACGCGCCGGGGGCCGTACGCTGCGCCCGTACGGTTCGTACCACCCGTACGGGCCCGCCCCCGGCTCAGGCGCCGGCCAGCGCCTTGCCCAGCCGGGGCAGACGGGCCTTTTTCAAAAGCGCACGCATCTCCCAGCGATGATCCGACAGGCGATTGGCCTCGGCCAGCACCTCGGCACCGACGTCTGCCACCAGGGCCGGTTGCGCTTGCCACAGCCCGTGCAGGAACCCGTCCGGATCGGCCCGGCTCAGCCCTTCCTCGGCCAGGATGCCGCGTGGAAAATCCTGCGCGTTCAAGGTGATGATCATGTCGGCCGATCCCGCGACCGCGGCGGCCAGAACATGCAGGTCCCCCCTGTCCGGCAGCCACAGCCGGCGCTCCAGCGCAGGGGGCCAGGTGACCTCGGCATGGGGCCACTGCGCCGACATGACCGCGGCCTCGGCCCGCGCCTGCGCCGCGCCCTCGGGCCCCAGCTTCTCGGCCGCGCGCAGCCATTCGGCGATGATCCGACCCGACCACAAGGGCGTGAAACCGCCCCGCGCGGCCACGCCCAGCAACATCTGCCGCATAACCGTGGGATAGATCACGCAGGTATCCAGCAGGCACTTCATAACAGCCTGAAAAACAAGGATTTCAGGTAGCCCGCCTCGGCCATCTGCGGATGCTGCGGATGGTCGGGGCCCGCAAACCCGGTATGGACAAGCTGGCCCGATCGGCCCGCCCGGCCGATGCCGCGGATACAGGCGGCGCGGAACTTCGCAAGATCCGCCGCCTGCGAACAGGAACACAGCGTGAGGTAGCCGCCCTCGGCGACAAGGGGCGCGGCCAGCTTCGCGACCCGCTCATAGGCCCGCAAACCGGGCTCAAGCGCCTTCTTGCTGGGTGCGAAGGCGGGTGGATCGCAGACGACCAGATCGAATCGCGCCTCTTGCGCGCCCAGCTCGGCCAGCGCATCGAAAGCATCACTGCGCCATGTCTGCAGACCGGCGCCCAGGCCGGACCGCGCCGCCCCCTCCGCCGCCAGGGCAAGGGCCGGCGCCGAGCCGTCCACCGCAAGCGCCGTTTCCGCGCCGCCGGCAAGCGCCGCCAGTGAAAAGCCCCCGACATGGGCAAAGACGTCCAGAACGCACCCGCCCGGTGCCAGACGGGCCGCAAAGGCGTGGTTGGGCCGCTGGTCGAAGAACAGCCCCGTCTTCTGCCCGCCCGTGACATCGGCCAGATAAGTGGCCCCATTCATCGGCACAGCGACCGGAGCCGTCGGTGCCTGCCCCAGCAAAACGGCGCTTTCGGCATCCAGCCCTTCCAACGCGCGCGCCCGGCTCGCCGCGTTCTTGATAACGGTGCGCAGGCCCGCGACCTCCGCCAGCGCCGCCGCCAGATCGGGCAGACGCGCCTCCGCCCAGGCTGCATTGGGCTGGACAACAGCCAAATCGCCGAACCGGTCGATCACCACACCGGGCAGACCATCGGCCTCGGCATGCACGAGCCGATAATAGGGTTCGGCGTAGAGCCGCGCGCGCAACGCCAGTGCCCGCGTCAGCCGGGCCGCCAGCCACGCACCGTCGATCCGGGCGCTCGGATCGCGGTCCAGGACACGCGCCACAATACGCGATTTCGGGTTGACCGCGACCAGCCCCAGGGCCGTGCGCTCGGAATCCTCCAGGACGGCCAGGCTCCCGGGGGCCAGGGCGCGGGTTCGGCGGTCGTTCACCAGGTCCTTGTCTTGGATCCAGGGAAACCCGTGCCGGATGGCACGTGCCGGCGCCTTGGGCTTGAGGCGCACGACGGGATAGGGGGACGGCGTCATGGCCGTCCCCTTAAGAGGTTTCGCCCACGGCGAAAAGCTCAGAGTTGGTTGATCGCCCCCATCAGGCCGTTGGCCGCGGCCTTGTAGCCGGCCGGATCGGTCAGTTCGGTGCGGACGACCTCGGCCAGGTGGTTGGTGATGCGGTATTTCTGGGTGATGCCCTCACGCTCCGCCTCAATGGCGCGGGTGCCGCCGTAGGCCTTCAGGTCAGCCTTGACGAAGCGCGGCGCGCCATAGGCCCGGCCGGTTTCGGGATCGCGCAACTGCATCTTGAACTGAAGCGCATGCACCCCGCCGATTGTATATCGCGCCTTCTCGGTCAGGGCGTGGAATCGCGTGACCTCGATGTCCAGCGCAACCGGCACCGTACCCCGCAAGTCCGCCACGCCTTGCTGCACGGCGGACTTGAAAATGGCCTGCACCTGCGCGTGACGGTCCCCCGGAGGATCCTCGCGCCAGACGATATCGCCGCCAGGGTAATAACGGTTCGCCTCGGAGACCTGCAACTTGCGCGGAACGGTGACGTTGACGGCCTTCACGTCCAGCGACAGCGGGGCGGGCCGGATCGCTTGCGTGTCCAGCGGCGCATTGCGCGTGGCCGTTTCGGTCGTCGCGCAGGCCGAGACCATGAGGCCCATCAACGCGGCGGCAATGACTCGACGGTGGTGCATCCTGTCCTCCTCGGGCCCTTCGGGCCTTTCATCAATTTGATGAAAATGTGCAGAGAGATTGCGGCACGATTTGGGCGCCAAGGGATCATTATCTTGATTTAGGAAACAATCGGCCCGGGCCAGCGCAGACGCCGGGTTACCCTCTTTGGCGTCCGCGCCAGCCGCCGCGGCGGCGCGGGACCTCCGCGCGCTGAAGGCCCTCGCGCAGAACCCGTGTCATCGGGTGATCGGGATGCGCCGGGCCGTGCCGTGCCACCAGATCGGAAATCGCCCCGTGATGGTTCCCTGCCTCAACGGTGAGGGCCCAGTCCAGGAAGATCGAGCGGCACTCGGACTTGTCGATACCATCGATGCGGTAAGCCTCGCGGATCAGTCCCTTGGGATCCAGCGGATCGCGCTCCATCTCATACCTCGTCTTTCACCTCGGCCAGCAGGCCATCGATCACACGGGCTGCCCCGGCCGTGCAGGTGTCGAGATCAGCCCGCAGAGCCGCCAAATCCTCGTGGCCCGTTTCGCGCAGGAGGAAGTCCACCCCGCCCTCACCGATGCGGTCGGGATCGAGCGGTTTGACGCTGAGCAGCTTTGACGCCTGCAACACCTGCCAACAAAGCGCATGCGCCCGGCCAAGTGCCTCTCTGTCTCCGTCATTCAACCACCCGATCGCGACACCGGCGTCCAGCCCTGCCGCCACGTCGCGCCGGGTTTCCCCCGCGATCAAGGCGCCCGCCTGCGCGACCAGCTCGATCTCCATCATGCGGCCGGGCCCCAGCTTGGCATCCCAGGGGCCCGCCGGCGTTTTCGCCGCGTTGATGCGCGCGCGCATCGCTGCGACCTCCCGCACGACACGCCGCCGCTCGCCGACCTCAGCCAGGAGCCGCGCCCGGAACGCCTCGACATCCTCGGAGAGATCGGACAGCCCCGCGATCACGCGGGCGCGCGTCAGCGCCAGATGCTCCCAGGTCCAGGCCTCGTCGCGCTGATACTTTCGGAACGCATCCCACCCGGTCGCCACCGGCCCCTGGTTGCCAGAGGGGCGCAGGCGCATGTCCACTTCGTACAGGCGGCCCTCGGCCATCGGCGCGGTCAGCGCCGTGATGAGCGCTTGTGTCAGCTTGGCGTAATAGGCACGCGCGCCCAGGGACCGCCGCCCGTCTGAGCTTTCCACCCCGTCGTTGTCGTAGATCAAGATCAGGTCGAGATCGGATCCCGCGTTCAACCGCTCCGCGCCGAGCGACCCCATGCCCATCACCACTGCGCCGCGCCCCGGCGGAGCGCCGTGCTTCTGGCTGAACTGCGCGATCACCTCGGGCCAGAGGGCGGCGATCACCGCGCCGGCCAGATCGGCATATTGCTGGCCCGCGTCATCCGCATCGCTCAGACCGCGCAGGTGATGCACGCCCACCCGGAAATGCCATTCACGGCACCAGCGCCGCGCGGTATCAAGCTTGCGCTCGTAATCGGTCTCGGCCGCAAGACGGTCGGCCAGGTCCCGGCAAAGGGCGGTACGGCCCGGCCAGGGCGCGAAGAAATCCCCCGCGATCACCGCGTCGAAGACGCCCGCGTTACGCGACAGATGCTGTGCCAGGGCGGGCGAGGTGCCCGCTATATCAGCCAGCAGGTCGATGAGCTGGGGATTGGCCTCGAACAGGGAGAAGACCTGCACGCCCGCGGGCAATCCCGCAAGGAAGCCGTCGAAGGCCAGCAGCGCCTCGTGCGGATGGGCGGTACGGGCCAGGCGGGCCAGGATGTCTGGCTTGAGCCGCTTGAAGATCTCTACGGCCCGGCTTGATCGCAGGGCCGGGTAACTGAGCCAGCGACCAATGATTTCCTCGTCGAAATCGGCCTCGGGGGCGGGGGTGGCCTCGCTCGTTTCCGGGGCAAAGAAGCTTTCGATGAGGTCATGCACCGCGCTGAGGCGATCCAGCAACTCGGCCTTCAGGCCTGCGGTGTCGCGGTCCATGAAGGACGCAAGGCGGTCGAATTCCTCGTCAGACGTCGGCAAGGCATGGGTCTGGGCATCCCGTAGCATCTGCAGGCGGTGCTCGACCTCGCGGTGGCAGCGGTAATGATCGGTCAGCACATCCGCAGCGTCCTGTGGGATCCATCCCTTCTCGGCCAGCCGTGCCAGGCCCTCGACGGTGCCGCGCACTCGAAGATCCGGGTCGCGGCCCCCGGCGATGATCTGTCGCGTCTGGGTGAAGAACTCGATTTCGCGGATCCCGCCACGTCCCAGCTTCATGTCGTGGCCCGGCAGGGTCAGGGGGCCGCCCAGCCCCTTGTGCTCGCGGATGCGCAGGCGCATGTTATGCGCATCCTCGATCGCGGCGAAATCCAGATGCTTGCGCCAGACGAAGGGCTTGAGCACCTGCAGGAACCGTTCGCCCGCGGCAATGTCGCCGGCGCAGGGGCGCGCCTTGACGTAGGCGGCCCTTTCCCAGGTGCGGCCCAGGCTTTCGTAATAGGTCTCTGCCGCGGCCATCGCCATGCACACGGGCGTGACCTGCGGGTCGGGGCGCAGGCGCAGGTCGGTGCGAAAAACGTAGCCTTCGGCGGTCTTGTCGCTGAGCGTTCCGGCCATGCGCCGCGTGGCACGCACGAAAGCGGCGCGCGCCTCGTGCAGGTCCGCCTCCTCGAACCGGGTTTCGTCGAACAGGCAGATGAGATCGATGTCGGAACTGTAGTTCAGTTCCCCCGCCCCCATCTTGCCCATGGCCAGGACGACCATGCCGCAGGCGGTCTCCAGCTCGGCCTCGCCCTGCCCCGGCAGTTTCCCGCGCTTGATCTCGCGGCGCAGCGCCGCCTTCAGCGCCAGATCGCAGGCAAGATCGGCAAAGCGCGTGAGCGTGCCCGTCACCGTCTCCAGTGGCCAGACCCCGGCAAGATCGGCCAGCCCGACCAGCAGCGCAACGCGCCGCTTGGCCCGGCGCAATTCATCGGGCAGGCGCTCGTCCGGCGTGCCGGGCAGGGCATCGAACAGCTCGTCGATCGCCACCTCGGGATCCACCAGAGCTTCGGCGAGCCAGTCGCGCTCCTTCTCGGCAAGGGTCTTGAGGTAAGGGCTGCACCCGGCGGCGCCCTCCACGACCTGCACCAGCTCCGGCGACAGCCCCGGAAAGAGCGCGGCGGTCTCGGCCCCTTGACTGGCCTCGAAGGGCCGCGGACAGCGGGTGATACGTGACAAGAAATCCATGGCCACAGTGATACGCGTGCCGGGGGGCTGGTCAATGGGCCACGTGCTTGGAATAGTGCTGTCCAAAAGCGAGGGAGTGAGCATGAGCAAGAGCCTCGGGCGCGTGACACGGGCCCTGGATGCGGCCGGAATCCCCAACCGGCCGGTCGAGATCGGGAATGCGACAACCGCGCGCATGGCCGCAGATCTGGTGGGCTGCGCGGTGGACCAGATCGCCAAGTCGATCGTCTTTCGCGGCGAATGCAGCGGCGAGGCGATACTCTTCATCACCGCGGGGGGCAACCAGGTGGACGACGGGCGCGCCAGCACCCTGGCCGGCGAACCCCTGGGCAAGGCCGACGCCGAACTCATCCGGGCCCAGACGGGATTCGCGATCGGGGGCGTTGCCCCGATCGGGCATCTGACGCCGCCACGCGCCTTTTTCGATCCGCGGTTGCTGGATTTCGCCGAAGTCTGGGCCGCCGCGGGAACGCCGCGGCATGTCTTCGCCATCGCGCCGGCCGATCTGCTACGGGTATCCGGCGCGCAACAATCTGATTTCACAGAATAATCGAAATAATGTAAAATTTATTCACATCCACCCTTGCAAAATCCGGCCGTCCTGCCAATTTCAGTGATGTGAAAGATGTTCACATAAACCGCAAACGCGACCGGAAAGGATCGATCACATGACAACGCTTGCACGTTCCGCCGCGCCGGGCGGTCCGACGGGGTGGCTTGCCCGTGCCGAGGCCTGGCTTGACGACCGCGGCAAGGGCGCCTGGATCACCGCCATGGTGCTGGCCTTCATCTTCGTCTGGCCGGTTGGCTTGGCGCTTCTCTTCTACATGATATGGAGCAGGAAAATGAGCTGTTCCTCGGCCCGAAACGGGCGCCGGTCCCGCCGTGCACAGGTGACGCGCGATACCGGCAATTCCGCCTTCGAGGCCTACAAGGCCGATACCCTACGCCGTCTGGAGGAAGAGCAGGAAAACTTCGAGGCCTTCCTGCAACGCCTGCGCGATGCCCGCGACAAGGCCGAGTTCGACCAGTTCATGGAAGAACGCGCCCGCAAGGCAGCCGAAGCGCGTGACAGCGACGCGCAAAACGCGTGATCCGGCCGGCCCGGGGCTGGTTCCGGGCCGCAATTCGCCATATATCGGCAACCGATGACAGATTACGCCCGGCATATCCCCGACCCCGATTCGCAACCGGAGTTCTACGCCAACGTCCCCGCAAAGCGGCTGATCGCTTTCGTGGTCGATACACTCATCATCCTGGCGATCTGCGTGGTGATCCTGCCCTTCACGGCCTTCACCGGGATCTTCTTCTTCCCGGTGCTGACGCTGGTGATCGGCTTCGCCTACCGGGTCATAACCATTACCCGCGGGTCGGCCACCTGGGGCATGGTCCTGACGGCCGTGGAATTCCGCACGGTGCTTGGCCAACGGTTCGACCTGCAGATGGCCTTCATGCACACGCTGGTCTTCACGATCGCGGTGGCCTTTCCGCTTTTGCAGGTGATCTCGGTCGTTCTGATGCTGACGACGGCACGGGGCCAGGGCCTGCATGACCACCTTCTGGGGACCGTGGCGGTGAACCGGCGCGCCGGCGCCTGACCGTGTGCCATTGACACTTGGCGTCAAAAGCCAAGGTTGTTACCGTCACGTCTTGAACACAGATGTCAGGTGGATATGCGGCACACACTTCCCCTCGCGCCCCAGTTCTACGTCACCGCCCCCCAGCCCTGCCCCTACCTGGAGGGCAGGATGGAGCGCAAGCTGTTCACGGCACTGCAGGGCGAAGGGGCGCAACGTCTGAACGACAGCCTGTCCAAGCAGGGGTTCCGGCGCTCTCAGAACGTGCTCTACCGCCCGTCCTGCGCCGATTGCGCCGCCTGCCTGTCGGCCCGGATCAACGTCGAGGATTTCCGCCCCTCCCGCAGCCAGAAGAAAACGATAAAGAAAAATCAAGAGGTTATCCGCCGCGCCACCTCGCCTTGGGCGACCGAGGAGCAATACGATCTGTTCCGCCGCTACCTGGAGGCGCGCCACGCCGACGGCGGCATGGCGGACATGGACACCTTCGAGTTCGCCGCCATGATCGAGGAATCGCCGATCCGCACCCGGGTGGTGGAATATGCCGATCCCGACAGCGGGGCGCTGGTTGCGGTGTGCTTGACGGATGTTCTGGATGACGGGGTGAGCATGGTCTACTCCTTCTACGATCCGGACCTGCCGAAGGCCTCGCTGGGGACCTACATCATCCTTGATCACGTTGAAATCGCACGGGAAACGGCCCTGCCCTACGTCTATCTGGGCTACTGGGTGCCGGGCAGCCCCAAGATGGGCTACAAGCAGGCCTTCGCCGGGCTGGAGGTCTACGTGGACGGCGCCTGGGAGAAGATGCGCGACCCCGGCGATTACGACGCCCGGACCCACCCGCTGAGCAACGATCCCATCGCCGAACAGGTGGCCAACATATCGCTGCCCGACGGGCGGCCGCTACGGCCCCGCCGGGGCTGAGCCGGCCCGTACGGGTCGTACGAAGCGTACGGGCCTTTGGTACCGTCGCAGCCGGACGCGCCCGCTTCGCACCGGAACTGGCGATTGCAACGCGCCGGGCCTGGACAGGTCCCGGTGCGTGCCGTCAGTTGGGGATCAGCGCCGGCACGATCGTCACGATGTCGGGGAAGAACCAGAGGATGGCCAGGCCGACAACCTGGATGATGACGAAGGGCAGCACCCCGCGATAGATGTGCAGGGTCGTGACCTCTTTCGGCGCCACCCCGCGCAGGTAGAACAGCGCGAAGCCGAAGGGCGGGGTGAGGAAAGAGGTCTGCAGGTTCACCGCGATCATGATCGTCACCCACTTGGGGTCGAAGGTGCCCCCGTAGATCACCGGCCCCACGATCGGGACGACGATGTAGATGATCTCGAGGAAATCCAGCACGAACCCGAGGACGAACAGCACCAGCATCACGATCAGGAAGACCGTGAACTCGTTGTCGAAACTGCGCAGGAACTGCTGGATGTAGTGCTCGCCCCCGAACGAGATGACCACCAGGTTCAGAAGCTGCGAGCCGATCAGGATGGTGAAGACCATCGAGGTGACCTTGGCGGTTTCGCGCACAACGGGCGTCAGCACCCCGTTGGTGAACAACACCCAGCACGAATAGAGCAGCCCGAGGGCCGCGAAGAGATAGGAGGCATAGGCCACCAGGAAGGCCACCCAGCTTTGGAAGCTCACCTCCTCCTGTTCGATGCGCAGGTCGAAGTTGATGCCCACGAGGATCGCCAGGATGACCGCCAGGGTGGCCCAGATGATGACCTGGCCGCTTTCGCCGCGCTCCTTCAGCTTGCGGTAGGCGGCCAGCATGATCGCCCCGCCGGCGCCGAGCGCGGCGGCCGGTGTCGGGTTGGTGATCCCGCCCAGGATCGAGCCCAGAACCGCCACGATCAGCACCAGAGGTGGAAAGACCACGCGGATCAGATCGTTCTCGGCCGCGCGGGCGGCGGCGTGCTTGGCCCCGTAAAGCGCCATGAGGTAGGGCACGGCAAGAATCACCGTGGCCAGCCCGGCACTGGTGGCGGGTGCGATCAGCAGGATGTCCGCGATAAGGCCGAGCACGATCCCCAGCGCGCCCACCAGGAGGGGCGTTGGATCGGCCGTGGGCCGGATGCCGCGCGCCACCGACAACAGCAACCCGAAAATCAGCATGATCGTGGCCACACCCGTTCCGATCGGGGCGGCGGCGGCCTCTTTTTCGGCGACCTTCTGGGCGATCTCCTCCTCTGTGAGGCGTTCGCTCTGCACCACGCCGCCCTTGGCCTCGATCGCTTCCTGCTCGGCGACGGCCTGGTCCCAGGCCTCCTGCCCGTGCAGTTCGATCATGGCCTCCTTGCACTCGTCGCTGACGTTGGTGCGCAGCGAGGCAGTCTGCCCGGCTTGGGTGAAGGCGTCCACCGACAGGCTTTGCGACCCGACGAGTCCCAGCTGCATCAAGAGCAGAAGCCCGGCGATCAGCCCAACGGGCACCCCGATGAACCAGGTGAAGGTCTCGCCGCGGGTGCGCGGCTCGCCGCCGCCGCCGCCCAGTTCCACCGCCGGCGCCTTGCCGGGATTGAGCAGCGCGTACCCGAAGGCATAGCCGGCGTAGAGCAGCGCCAGCAGGATGCCCGGCAGCAGCGCCGCTTGGAACAGCGTGCCGACGGAAACGACCGCCGGTTCGCCCAGGTAGGTCAGCGCGTCGGAACAGCCCACGGCCTGCGCGCGGTTCTCCTGCGCGGCAGAGTAGAGATCGCCCGCCAGCGTCCCCAGGAGCACGATCACGATGGACGGCGGGATGATCTGCCCCAGCGTGCCGCTGGCCGAGATGACGCCGGTGGCGATCTCGGGGCTGTAGTTGTTGCGCAGCATGGTGGGCAGCGACAGCAGCCCCATGGTGACCACCGTGGCCCCCACGATGCCCGTGGAGGCGGCGAGGAAGGCCCCCACCACCACCACCGAGACCGCCAGGCCGCCGGGCAGCGGGCCGAACACGCGCGCCATGGTGGTCAGCAGATCCTCGGCGATCCTGGAGCGTTCAAGCGTGATGCCCATCATCACGAACATCAGCACCGCCAGCAGCGTCTCGATCGCCTGACCGGCCAGGACGCGTTCGTTGATCCGGTTGACGATGAAGCTGATGTTGCGATCCAGCGCGACCTCCCAGCCGCGTTCGAACACCGGCTCGGCGATGCGCGGCAGGTCGGGATATCGGAAGATGGAGATGTTCTGCGGCCGTACGCCCGAGGCGATCAGACTGTCGTAGGCCTGGCTGGTGGTGTCGATCGCCTGATGGATCAGGAGACCGGCGCTGTCGAGCGCGGCGATGATCGCGAAGGACAGCATCCCCGCCCCCGCGATGGCGAAGGCCACCGGAAAGCCCGACAAGATGCTGCCGAACAGGCACAGGAACACGATGATCAGGCCGATCTCGACGCCGTCAAGTCCGAAAAGCATTGTTTCCTGCCCCCTCAGTGCGTGCCTTCGTAGGCTTCTTCACCCGCGCCAAGGCTGTCCTTGTCGAGGTATTTGTTTGCGCTTTCGGCCCCTTCCTTCCATTCCAGGTAGGAGCGGTAGAAGAAGGCCACCGCGTGGAGGAAGATCATGCCCGAAAAGGCCACCAGCAGGACCTTGAACAGGAAGTAGCCGTTGAAGCCGTTCGGGCTGAAGCCGATGGTTTCCACGTTCCAGCGCAGGACGCGTGATTTCATCAGAAGTCGATCGAGCGTTTCGCTGGCCGAGGGCTTGGGCACGATGAGGTGGCGCCACATGAAGAACCACGCATAGAGCCAGATCAGCACCGACATGGGCATCATGAAGAGCAGCGAACCGACCATGTCGACCACCTTCTTGGTGCGGAAGCGCACGGCGGAATAGATGAGGTCCACCCGGACGTGACCGCCCTGCACGAAGGTATAGGTGCAGCACAGGGCGACGACGAGCGCGTTGTAGAGCTTGAGTTCCTCCGCCCACCAGCTGATGTCGAGTTCCACCGGGATGCCGAAACCGATGACGATATCCGGCCGGGCAAAGATGCGCTGGATGAAGACGATGATGATCTGCTGGATCACCATGATGAGGCCGGCCCAGGCCACGAAACGGCCCACGGTGTTGGCGAAGGCCTCGAGCCCGCGCACGCAGGCCCACATCACGCTGTTGCGCCACATCCCCACGCCGGTGAGCACCAGAAAGGCCGTGAAAACGACGAAGAAGAACTCCGTCGAGCCGCCGTAGTAGACGAAGCGCATGAGCGCTTCCTTGTTCGACCAGTCCAGCCACGAATGCGGATGCGTGATGGCGTATCCGAAATTGTAGAAGGCAAGGCCGATATTCGTGAAGAACCAGACGATCGCGTCCAGCATCTTTCCCCCCGAACCCTTTTGGATGGGTCTAGGACCCGGTTATTGCATAGCGGGCCCCGATGACGGGGCCCGCTTGCCATCCGCCTGGACTGGCCGGTTCAGATGCCCACGACGCGGTTGCGCTGCTGCGTGAAGCTGCCGGAGGAGCGGCTGATCCACTCGGCCGAGCTGCGCAGCGACTCCATGTAGCTGTCGTAGAAGCGCTTGTAGAGGTCGTCGCCCATGGGCTCCTGCACGACTTCCTCGGCCGCGGCGCCGAAGGCGTCCCAGACGGAATCGGGGAATTCGCGGATCTGAACACCGCCCGACTGCAGCCGCTGCAGCGCCGCCGAGTTGTTGGCCATGAACAGCGACATTGTCCACAGGTTCGACGCGCGCGCCGCCTGCTGAACGATCGATTGCTGCGCCGGCGACAGGCTTTCGTAGACCTGCAGGTTCATGTTCATGTTCAGGTTCGGACCCGGCTCGTGGAAACCGGCGGTGTAGTAGATCTTGGTGATCTCCTGGAAGCCGGCCTTCTCGTCGGCCCAGGGCCCGATCCACTCGGTGCCGTCGATCGCGCCGGAGGCCAGCGCCTGGTAGACCTCCGACCCCGGCAGGTTCTGGACACTGGCGCCCAGTTTGCCCAGCACCTGGCCGCCCTGCCCCGGCATGCGGAACTTGAGGCCCTGGAAATCCTCCGGGCCATTGATTTCCTTGCTGAACCAGCCACCCGATTGCGGGCCGGTGTTGCCCGCCGGGAAGGCCTTGAGCCCGAAGATGCTGTAGAGTTCATCGGCCAGTTCCATGCCGCCATCATGATAGTACCAGTTGTTGAATTCCTGGAACGTCATGCCGAAGGGCACCTGGCTGAAGAACGACAGCGCCGGGTGCTGGCCCATGAAGTAGTAGTCGACGCCGTGATACAGGTCGGCCTGACCGGCCGAGACGGCATCGAAGACCTCGAAGGCGCCGACCAGTTCGCCCGCGGCCTTCAGCTCGACGGTCAGCTGGCCGTCGCTCATCTCGGTAATCGCGTCGGCGCAGTACTGCGCGCTGTCGTGAACACCGGCCAGCCCGCGGCCCCAGGTGGTGACCATGGTCAGGGTGCGCTTGCCCTGCGCATAGGCCGGCGCGGCGAGGCCGGAGGCGGCCGCGGCGGCGCCGCCCAGTGCGGAATTCCTCAGAAATTTGCGACGATCCATGTGGTAGTTCCTCCCAGTTCAGTGCAGGCGCGCCAACCCTCCCGGTCGGCGCGCGGATCGTTTGAAGTAGCCGAACCCTAGCGTCACTGCCGCGGCATGGGAATACCTAGTATTGCGTAGAGGCGGGGCTGACTTCACGGCAGGAGGCCGAGGTCCGCGGGCGTTCACGCTCTGGGCTTTCCCCGCGATTCGGATTAACGATCCCTTCATGCGACGCCTGCGCGACCTGTTCTGGCTGAATCACTGGCAGAAGCTCTTTCTCACGGCAACGCTGCCGTTGCTGCTGGCGGCGGTGACGATCTCGGTGCTGGTCACGCTGCAGTCTCGGCAACTGGCCGAACGCGAGATCCAGCAACTTGAACGGGAACTGATCGCCGCCAAGCGCGCGGAACTGAAGAATTACCTTTCCATCGCGCGCACCGCGTTCTTCAACATTTACGGGCGCGCCGCGCCCGACGATGCGGCGGCCAAGAAAGAGGTCAAGCGGATCCTGTCGGCCATGCTTTATGGCCAGGACGGCTATTTCTTCGTCTATGACTACGACGGCAACAACCTGGTCGGGCCGCGGGCGACGGAACTCATCGGCGCGAACTGGCGCGGCATGACCGACCCCGACGGCGTGCCGATCACCGACGAACTGGTGCGCCTGGCGCGCTCGGGCGGCGGCTATCACAGCTATGCCTGGCCCAAGCCCTCCACCGGCGAGATGGGCAGGATGGTCAGCTACGTGATCGGCCTGCAGGATTGGAAATGGGCGATCGGGACGGGCGTCTTCATCGACGATGTTGTGGCCACGGTCAACGCCTCGCGCGCGCAGGTGGAGGCGCGGATGCAGCGCACCTTTCTTTGGATCGGCGCCATCACCCTTGCCGCGCTGATGCTTGTCTTCGTGTCGGGGCTGTTCCTGAACCTGCGCGAGCGCCGGCTGGCCGATGCCAAGCTGAAGCGGCTGACGCAGCGGGTTTTCGACGCGCAGGAGGAGGAGCGCGGCCGCGTGGCGCGCGAGCTGCACGATGGCATCAGCCAGATCCTCGTGGGGGTGCGCTACGCACTGGACACGACCAAGCGCCGGCTGGAGACGGGCGACGCGCGCGCGTCCGAGACGCTGGAGCGCGGACTCACCCACCTGTCGGGGGCCATTCACGAGGTGCGGCGCATCAGCCGCGACCTGCGCCCCGGCGTGCTGGACGACCTGGGCCTCGGCCCGGCGCTCAAGGCCCTGGCGGAGGATTTCGGCCAGCGCACGGGCATCGACACCCAGTTCGACACGGTGGTCTTCCGCAACCGCCTGGACGAGGAGGCCAAGATCGCCCTCTACCGCGTCGCGCAGGAGGCGCTGACCAACGTCGAACGCCATGCCGGTGCCGGCCGCGTGGCGATCGACCTGCGCGGGCACGTCCGCGGCGCCACGCTGCGGATCGAGGACGACGGCTGCGGGATCGAGGGCGCCGAGAGACCCGCGACGACGCCCGGGCTGGGCCTGCGCAACATGCAGGAGCGCATCGAACAGCTGGACGGCACGCTGCGGGTACTGTCCTCGCGGGCGGGCACGGTTATCGAGGCGACGGTGCCGCTCAGCCACCTGCTGTCGCCGCAGAAGAACGCACCCGAGACGGACGTGAGGGCCAACGCATGAGCAAGACACCCGCGCGCATCGTCATCGTGGACGACCACCCGATGGTGGCCGAGGGCATACAGTCGATCCTGGAAAGCTACACGGACGTGGAGGTGATCGCCACGCTCGGCACCGGTCAGGAGATCATCGACCAGGTGGCGGCGCTGGAACCCGACGTGATCCTTTTGGACCTGAACCTGCCCGGCATCGGGGGGCTGTCGACCACCGAGATGGTGCTGGAGCGCCGGCCCGAGACACGGATCCTGATCCTCACCATGCACGACAGCCCCGAGTACATCGCCTCGGCGCTGAGCCATGGCGCCCTGGGCTATGTCCTCAAGGACGTGCCCACAGACGAGATCAAGCGCGCGATCGACGCGGTGCGGGCCGGGCAGCGCTACCTGTGCACCGGCGCGAAGGGCTCGCTGGATCCCTACCGGGCGCTGGGGCGCGAACAGCTGACCAACCGCGAGCAGACCATCCTGCTGGAACTGGCGCAGGGCAGGTCCAACAAGGAGGTCGCGTTGTCGCTGGACATCTCGGTGCGCACGGTCGAGACGCACCGAAAGAACATCAAGCGCAAGCTGGGCATCAGCACCACCGCCGGGCTGACCCGCTACGCGATGGAGCACGGGGTGCTGCAGGGCACGGGCGTGCGGCTCTGATACCGGAGCTTCCGTGCAAAACCTGCGCCACGAAGACCGGACGCGCAACAAATGCAAAGATTTGCCGCGCGGGCACGACATTTTCTCCGCAAATCGCGGTTGACGCCCCCCGCCCCCCGCCATAATGTCCCGCGCACGGACACGAGGAGTCGGCCTTCATGGCGAAGCTGGTAGTAATCGTAGGCAAGTGGCGCATGGGCCGGTGACGGAAACCATAATGGCACCCCATGCGCCCCCGCCGGACCGGGGGCTTTTTTGTGTGCGCGACAGATCAATGACGCTGAGACGGAGAAGGCGATGACACGGCAGATGACCGGAGCGAAAATGGTGGTCCAGGCGCTGAAGGATCAGGGCGTGGACGTCGTATTCGGCTACCCCGGCGGCGCCGTGCTACCGATCTACGACGAGGTGTTCCAGCAAAACGACATCCGTCACGTCCTGGTGCGCCACGAACAGGGCGCTGTGCATGCCGCCGAAGGATACGCCCGCGCCACCGGCAGGCCGGGCGTCGTGCTGGTCACATCCGGGCCCGGGGCGACCAACGCGGTGACGGGGATGACCGACGCGCTGATGGATTCCATTCCCATCATCGTGCTGTCGGGCCAGGTGCCGACCTTCATGATCGGCAACGACGCCTTCCAGGAGGCCGACACGGTGGGTATCACCCGCCCCTGCACCAAGCACAACTGGCTGGTCAAGGACACCGCCGAGTTGTCGGACACGCTTCACCAGGCCTTCCACGTGGCCACACAGGGCCGGCCGGGGCCGGTGCTGGTGGACATTCCCAAGGACGTGCAGTTCGCCAGTGCCGAGTACACGCCGCCGCAGAAGGCGCGGACCCGCCACTACGCCCCGCAGGTCAAGGGGGACATGGCCGCGATCACCGAACTGGTGGAAGCGCTGGAAACGGCCGAGCGGCCCATCTTCTACACCGGCGGGGGCGTCATCAATTCCGGCCCGGCGGCCACGCAGCTCCTGCGCGAGCTGGTGGAGGCCACGGGCGTGCCGATCACCAGCACCCTGATGGGGCTGGGGGCCTATCCGGCCTCGGGCGGGAACTGGCTGGGCATGCTGGGGATGCACGGGCTCTACGAGGCCAACATGGCCATGCACGGCTGCGACCTGATGATCAACGTCGGCGCGCGCTTCGACGACCGGATCACCGGCCGGGTGGATGCCTTCAGCCCCCATTCGCGCAAGGCCCATATCGACATCGACCCCTCGTCGATCAACAAGGTCATCCATACCGAGATCCCGATCGTGGGCGACATCGCGCATGTGCTGGAAGACGTCCTCAAGGTCTGGAAATCGCGGGGACGCAAGGTCAACCGCGAGGGCATCGAGAAATGGTGGGCCCAGATATCGGAGTGGCGCATGGTGCGCTGCCTGGACTTCAGCCAGGCCGGACCGGCGATCAAGCCGCAATACGCCATCCAGCGGCTGGAGGAACTGACCAAGGGCCACGATCGCTACGTCTGCACCGAGGTGGGCCAGCACCAGATGTGGGCGGCGCAGTACATGGGCTTCGAGGACCCGGGCCGCTGGATGACCTCGGGCGGCCTGGGCACCATGGGCTACGGCTTCCCGGCCTCGATCGGGGTCCAGATGGGCCACCCCGACGCGCTGGTCATCAACGTCGCCGGCGAGGCGTCGTGGCTGATGAACATGCAGGAGATGGGCACCGCCGTGCAGTACCGCCTGCCGGTCAAGCAGTTCATCCTCAACAACGAACGGCTCGGCATGGTCCGGCAATGGCAGGAACTGCTGCATGGCGAGCGCTATTCGTCGTCGTGGTCCGAGGCGCTGCCCGATTTCGTGAAACTGGCCGAGGCGTTCGGGGCCAAGGGCATCCTGTGCAGCGACCCGGCGGATCTGGACGACGCGATCATGGAAATGCTCGACCATGACGGGCCGGTGATCTTCGACTGCCTGGTGGAAAAGCACGAGAACTGCTTCCCGATGATCCCGTCGGGCGAGCCGCACAACAAGATGCTTCTGGGCGAGAACGCCTCGACCAAGGATGCCATCAAGGAAGGCGGCGCGGTGCTGGTGTGAGGCCGCAGGGGTTTTCGCGGAAAACCTTGTCCGGGACTTTGACGGGAAAAGCCGTCGGCCCGTCCCACAGGTAAGGAGAGAAAGACAGGATGTCAGCGCTACAGATCAAGAAGGGCTCGACCAAGCATTCGGCCTACAACCTGCGCCCCACCTTCTCGGACGTGCAGGAGACCCATACCCTGGCCGTGATCGTGGACAACGAGCCCGGCGTGCTGGCGCGCGTGATCGGGCTGTTCTCGGGGCGCGGCTACAACATCGACAGCCTGACCGTGGCCGAGGTGGACCACACCGGCCACACCAGCCGCATCACCATCGTCACCACCGGGACCCCGCAGGTGATCGAGCAGATCAAGGCGCAGCTGGGCCGCATCGTGCCGGTGCACGAGGTCCATGACCTGACGGTCGAAGGCCCCAGCGTGGAGCGGGAGCTGGCGCTGCTGAAGGTCCGGGGCGCGGGCGAGAAACGGGTCGAGGCGCTGCGCCTGGCCGACATCTTCCGCGCCAACGCGGTTGACAGCACCCTGGACAGCTTCATCTTTGAATTGACGGGCACGCCGGACAAGATCGACGCCTTCGCCGAACTGATGCGCCCGCTGGGCCTGGTGGAGATCGCGCGCACCGGCGTGGCCGCCCTGTCCCGCGGCAGCTGACTCGCCCCTGCCCCCGATGCGGCCGCGCCACGGGCCGTCGTGAGGGTGGAATCCTGTCGCCTTGGGAAAAATCGGGTCGCGAACGGTCGGTATCGGATGGGAAATCTCTGGTTGGGGTGGGAAACACCCTGAACACCGGAGAGTGCCCCATGACGCAGACCGTCACTGATCTGTCCCGGGTCCGCCAGAGCGTGGACAAGGCCCACGGCCTGCCGAACGCGCATTACATCGACCCCGCCATCTATGCCGAAGAGAAAGAGGCGCTGCTGTTCTCGCAGTGGGCCGGCCTGGCCGTTGCCGCCGACGTGCCCGACCCCGGGGATGCCGTGCCGATGGATTTCGTGGGCCTGCCGCTGCTGCTGATCCGCGACCGGGACGGCCGGGTGCGCGTCTTTCACAACACCTGCCGTCACCGGGGCATGATCCTGGTCGACGCGCCGCGCAAGATCGAGGGCGCGATCCGCTGCCCCTACCATTCGTGGTGCTACTCCACCCAGGGCAAGCTGGTCAGCACCCCCCACGTGGGCGGGCCCGGCCAGAACACGCACGACTCGATCGACCGCGCCGATCTGGGCCTGCTGGAAGTGCGCAGCCACATCTGGCGAGATATCGTCTGGATCAACGTCGCCGGCGACGCGCCGCCCTTCGAGGAGGCGATGGCCGACATCATGCACCGCTGGCGGGAGTTCGACCGCCCACTCCATCACGGCGGGGCCGACAGCCGGTTCCGGCTGGAGGTGGCCACCAACTGGAAGCTGGCGGTCGAGAACTACTGCGAGAGCTATCACCTGCCCTGGGTGCACCCCGGGCTGAACAGCTATTCGCGGCTGGAGGATCATTACCACATCGAGCAGCCCGGCGAGTTCTCGGGCCAGGGCACCAGGGTGTATCGCCAGCTCACCAACGAGGACGGCAACAAGTTCCCCGATTTCGAGGAGGTCGGCGCCAAGTGGAACGAGCAGGCCGAATACATCGCCGTCTACCCCAACGTTCTGCTGGGCACGCACCGCGACCATGCCTTCGCCATCATCCTGGAACCGCTGGGGCCCGAACGCACGGCGGAGCACATCCACCTCTACTACGCCGTTCCCGACGCCGACGAGGGGCTGAAGATGCGCAACACGCAGCTTTGGAAAACCGTGTTCGAGGAGGACGTCTTCGTCGTCGAGGGGATGCAGCGCGGCCGCCATGCCAGCGCCTTCGACGGGGGGCGGTTCTCGCCGGCGATGGACAGCCCGACCCACTGCTTCCACGCCTGGGTGGCCGGCAAGATCGAAACCCACCGGGCCAAGGCGAGGGCGGCGGAATGAGGCTGGAAGAGCTCGACCGCCGCATGATCTCGGCCCACGCGGCCAACGACCGCATGGCGCTGATCAAGCTCTATGCCGAGGCCGCCGACCGGGTGAACGACATCGACGCCTCGTGCTTCTACCTCACGCACGCTTACGTCTACGCGCTGGAGGCCGGCGCCCCCGAGGCCCGGCGCCTGCATGCAAGGCTGAAGGCGGAGGGCCGCGAAGCGTGACGCCCGTCCCGGCCCCCGCGCCGGGACCTCGCGGGCGGTCGAGGCCCCGGGTCAGGCCCGGGGCGGGACGTTCGCCGGCTTGCGCGCGACGACGAATCGGCTGCGCGGACGCGCCGGGTAATCGCCGGTCTCGAGGATCTCGAACCCGGCGGCCCGGATCATCGCCTCAAGTTCCTCTGCCGACAGGAACCGCAGGGGCGGCGCCTTGCCGACGGCGCGCAGCAGGGCCACCACCGCCCGCAGGTGCCAGGCGTGCCGCCCCAGGCAGACCGTTTTCGAGATGAACCGCCCGCCCGGCGCCAGCAGGTCGTGAACCCGGGCCAGGGTTTGGGGGATATCCGCGATCAGTTGCAGGAAATTGTAGGCCAGCACCACGTCGTATCCCGGCGCCGGGCCGGTGGGGGCAGCGGACACCGTCGCCTGGGCGAAGGCGAGGTTTTCGGCGCCGGCCCGGGCGGCCTTTTCCCGGGCGATCGCCAGCATCTCGCCCGAGATATCGGTGGCGGTGAGATGGGCCAGGTGCGGCGCCAGGCGCAGCGCCGTGGTGCCGGTGCCGCAGCCAAGTTCCAGCGCGCGGTCGCGGGGATGCAGGTGCGCGCGGGTGCGCACCATCGTCGCGTCATAGGCGGCCATGTCGCGGATGGGCCGCGCGGCATACTTCCGCGCGACCCTGTCCCAGAAGGCCTGCTGCGTGGGCATGGCATCTCTCCCGTCCCGTCCGGTGAGCGTGCTACACCGGGCGGGCGGCGCGGGAAAGCCCGCAAAACCGCACCGTGCCCCTGCGCCGATACGCGGGTTACGCGGCCTCCGCGGCCCCGGCGGCGCAGATCTGACGATAGAGGTGCCAGGAGGCGTGCCCCAGCAGCGGCAGCACCACGAAGAGCCCCAGGAACGCCGGCAGCATCGCCACGAAGGTGACGACCGCGATGCAGGCGGCCCAGGCCAGCATCGGCCCGGGACTGGCCAGGACCGTCTGCACGCTGACGATCATGGCGGTGACGAAATCCACCTCGCGGTCCAGCAGCAGGGGCAGCCCGATCACCGTGATCGTGTAGATCAGCAGCGCGAAGCCCGCGCCGACCAGCGTGCCGAAGGCCAGCATGCTGAGCCCCTCGGGCGTGAGGAAGACCTCGAAACTGGTCGAGATGTTGGTCATCGGCGCCAGCCCCAGGAAGAGCGCGAAGATCATGTGCGCCAGGAAAACCCAGAACAGGAAGACCATGATGATGATCGAGCACAGCGAGGGCAGCTGCCGCCGGCTCTGGTGGAACACGACGCCGAATATCGCAGCGGGGGCGAGGGACTGGCCCTGTTCCAGGCGGTGGCTGACCTCGTAGAGCCCCACCGCCGCGAAGGGCCCCACCAGCGGGAACCCCAGCCCCGCCAGGATCATCCAGTAGGTCTGCCCCGTGGCCCAGGTGACGGCCAGCATCACCAGCCCCACCGCCACGCAGGCCCCGGCGAAGATCACCCCGTATCCGGGCGCGCGCCGCATGTCCGCCCAGCCCCGGCGCAGCGCCGCCCCCAGCATGGAAAATGTCACCGGCCCGAGTTCGGGCACGCCGTGCGGCTTTGTCTCCTGCATGGTCATGTCGTCCTCCCTGGGCGGGAGCCTAGCGAAGGTGACGGCTGCGACAAAGACTCAAATTGACGTCAGCTTTCCGGCGGGGGCCGCCGCTGCGGCCAGCGCGTGGCCCGGTGATAGGCCTCGGCCAGCGACAAGAGCCGCGCCTCGCCGCCGTGGCGGCCGATCAGTTGCAGCCCCATCGGCAGGCCCCCGGGCCCGAACCCCGCGGGCACCGCCAGCGCGGGCAGCCCCGCGAGACTGGCGGGGACCACCACCTCCATCCAGCGGTGATAGCTGTCCATCGCCGTGCCGGCGACCGTCCGCGGCCAGGCGATGTCGCGGTCGAAGGGCCAGACCTGCGCCGTGGGCAGCGCGAGCGCGTCGTAGCTGCGCAGGAGGCCGGCCGCGCGGGCGAACCAGGCCGAGCGGGTGACGCTGGCGCGGTGCACGTCCAGCGCCGACAGGGCCTGGCCGCGCGCGATTTCCCAGAGCGCCTCGGGCTTGAGCCGCTTGCGCGCCGCGGGATCCGCGGACAGCGGCGAGAGCCCCGCGGCGACCTTCCAACTGCGCAGGATGGTCCAGCTGTCCCACAGGGCGTCACGGTCAAAGGGCGGTGCCAGGGGCTCCACCACCGCGCCGAGATCCTCGAAGGTGCGCAGGGCGCCCGCACAGGTGTCCAGCACCCCCGCCTCCATCGGGTAGGCGCCGCCCCAGTCCCCCAGCCAGGCGATGCGCGCCCCCGGCGCGGCCGCCGCCGGCGGACCGAAGCGCTGCCTGGTCAGGCCGTGCGGCTGGCGCGGATCGGGCCCGGCCATGACATCCAGCAGCAGCGCCAGGTCCGCGGGGCTGCGTGCCATGGGCCCTTCGGTGGCCAACTGGTGGAGGAAGGTGTCGCCCTCGGGTTCGGCCGGCACCCGGCCCCAGGTGGGGCGGAAGCCGTAGACGTTGCACCAGCCCGCCGGGTTGCGCAGGCTGCCCATCATGTCCGATCCGTCGGCCAGGGCCAGCATCCGCGCGGCCAGCGCAACCGCCGCCCCGCCCGAGGAGCCGCCGCAGCTGCGCGCCGGCGCATAGGGGTTGGCGGTGGCCCCGAAAACGGGGTTGTAGGTATGGCTGCCCAGCCCGAACTCCGGCGTGTTCGTCTTGCCGATGACGATGGCCCCGGCGGCGCGCATCCGCGCGACATGCAGGTCGTCCCGGTCCGCCATCTGCCCGGCAAAGAGCGGCGAGCCCTGGCTGGTGGGCAGGCCCGCGGCATTGGCCAGGTCCTTGACCGCGAGGGGCAGCCCGTGCAGCGGCCCCCTGGCCGGCCCGGCATCGGCGGCCCGCGCCTCGGCCATCAGCGCATCGGTGTCGCGCAGCGAGACGACGGCGTTGAGCGCGGGGTTCACCGCGGCGATCCGCGCGAGCGTCGCCTCCATCAGATCCACGGCGCGCAACCGGCCCGCCGCGATCGCCCGCGCCTGCGCCGTGGCGTCCTGTTCCAGAATCGCGTCCATTCGGCCCCTCCCCGGGCTCAGGCTACGCGGGCGCGCGCCGGGGACAAGGCCGATCCGTCATCCCGACGTTCACGGGACGGGGCCGCATGCCCCTGCCCTCAGACCTCTCCCTGGGCCTCGGCGCGGGACTTGCCGGTGACGTCCATCGCCAGGGTGGCGGCCATGAACTGGTCCAGGTCGCCATCGAGCACGCCCTTGGTATCCGAGGTTTCAACCCCGGTGCGCAGGTCCTTGACCATCTGGTAGGGGTGCAGCACGTAGGACCGGATCTGGTTGCCCCAGCCGGCCTCGCCCTTGGCCTCGTGCTCGGCGTTGATGGCGGCGTGGCGCCGGTCCAGTTCCATCTGATAGAGCCGCGATTTCAGCGCCTTCATGGCGATCTCGCGGTTCTGGTGCTGCGATTTCTCGGAACTGGTCACGACGATGCCGGTGGGATGGTGGGTGATCCGCACCGCCGAGTCGGTGGTGTTCACGTGCTGCCCGCCGGCCCCGGACGAGCGGAAGGTATCAACGCGGATATCGGCGGGGTTGACCTCGATGTCGATGTCGTCGTCCACCACAGGGTAGACCCAGACCGAACAGAAGGACGTGTGCCGCTTGGCCGCCGAATCGAAGGGGGAGATGCGCACCAGCCGGTGAACGCCAGATTCGGATTTCAGCCAGCCGTAGGCATTGCGCCCGGAGATCTTGTAGGCCGCCGAGCGGATGCCGGCGTCGTCCCCCGGCGTCTCGGACTGCAACTCGACGGTGTAGCCGCGCTTCTCGGCCCAGCGGACATACATCCGCGCCAGCATCGCGGCCCAGTCACAGGACTCGGTGCCGCCTGCCCCGGCATTGATTTCCAGGAAGGTGTCGTTGGCGTCGGCCTCGCCGTCCAGCAGCGCCTCCAGCTCCTTTTCCCGCGCGCGCGCGGCCAGCGCCCGGAGGCTTTCCTCGGCCTCGGCCACGACCTCCTCGTCGCCCTCGGCCTCGCCGAGTTCGATCAGATCGACGGTGTCGGTCAGCTCCTGGCGGATCGCGTCGTGCGTTTCGATGGCGTCCACAAGGCTTTGCCGGTCGCGCATCAGCTTCTGGGCCTTCGCCGGATCGTCCCAAAGGGTCGGATCCTCCACCCGCGCGTTGAATTCCTCCAGGCGGTGCTGGGCGGTCTCCCAGTCCATGCGCTGGCGCAGAAGCTCCAGCGAGTTCTCGATTTCGGAGACCAGGGTTTCGGATTCGGCGCGCATTGAGGGGTGTCCTTGGGTCTGCTCAGGCCCGCGTGATAGCGCAGGGCGCGCAGGCGGGCAAGGTGGCGCCCGGGGGTCGGGCAGGCATGCGGGAAATCCGGCTAGTAAAGGCCGCCGGAACTCATCGAGCCGAAGGTCGCCTTGTCGCCCACCTTGGCCTTCTCGCCGGTCGAGGTCGTCACCTCGCGGACCTGTTCGGACTCGCCGGGCTGGAAAAGGTCCAGATCATCGCCCATTGCAAAGCCGCCATCGAAGGTCACGCCGAAGATGGGTTCCTCGCCCTCGCGGAAGTACTCGGCGACCACGTTTTCGCCCTCGGCGTCATCGGACAGCCGCGCGCCGGTGTAGCGGTCGATCTTGATGAAGCGTCCGCCCGGGGGCACGTCGAACGCGCCGCCGCCGTATTTCGTGACGGCTTGCTGCATGAACTCCTGGAACACGGGCCCGCACATCGAGGCGCCATAAGCCCCGCGGCCCAGCCCGCGCGGCTGGTCGTGGCCGATGTAGCAGCCCGCGGCGATTGTGCTGGTGAAGCCCACGAACCAGACATCGCGGGCGTCGTTGGTAGTGCCGGTCTTGCCGGCCACGGGGACGGGCAGATCAACGTGGCCCGACGCGGTGCCGCGGTCCACGACCCCCTGCATCATCGAGGTGAGCTGGTAGGCGGTGATGGAATCCATCACCTGCCGCCGGTCCGAGACGATCCAGGGGCCCCGCGTCTTGGGGATGGCGGGATCGGCGCAATCCACGCAGTCGCGTTGATCGTGGCGATAGACGGTGCGGCCGTAGCGGTCCTGCACCCGGTCCACCAGCGTGGGCTCCACCCGCTCGCCGCCGTTGGCGAACATCGCATAGGCCGACACCATGCGGTAAAGCGTGGTCTCGTCGGACCCGAGCGCGTTCGCCAGGAAACCGCCCATGTCGTCGTAGACGCCGAACCTTTCAGCGTAATTCGCCACCACGTCCATGCCAACTTCCTGCGCCAGCCGGATGGTCATCAGGTTCCGCGAGCGTTCGATGCCGGTGCGCAGGGGCGTGGGCCCGTAGAACTTGTTCGAGGCGTTGCGCGGCCGCCAGAGACCCTGGGGCGTGTCGATCTCGATCGGGGCGTCCACCACGATGGTGGCAGGTGAATAGCCCGAGTCCAACGCGGCGGCATAGACGAAGGGCTTGAAGGAGGAGCCCGGTTGCCGTTCGGCCTGCGTGGCGCGGTTGAAGACCGAATCCTGGTAGGAAAAACCGCCCTGCATGGCGATCACGCGGCCCGTTTCCACGTCCATCGCGACGAAGCCGCCCTGCACCTCGGGCACCTGGCGCAGGGTCCAGCGCAGGAAGTTCCCTGCCTCGTCGGTGACGCGGCGTACGTGGACGACCTCACCGACCTCGAAGGTCTCGAAGAAGTCGCCGGGCAGCCAGGCGATATCCTCGCGCGGGACGGCGTGAGGCGTGTCCTCGCCCTCTGCCACGCCCTCGATCCCGAGGCGCATCTGCTGCGCCTCGATGTCCAGAACGACGGCGGGCAGCCATTCGCCATCCAGCGTGATGTCGCGGGCGACCTCGGCCTCGGCCAGCGCGGCGCGCCAGGCGTCTTCGCTTTCGAGGGCCTCGGCGGGCAGCGACTCGCCCGTGCCGCGCCACTTGCCGCGCCCGCGGTCGTAGTCCTCCAGCTGGCGGCGCAGGGCCACGGCGGCGACGTCCTGCATGCCGGGGTCGATCGTGGCACGCACGCTGTAGCCGCCCGAGAAGAATTCGCCCTCGCCGAAATCGCGGCTGAGCTGGCGGCGGATCTCGTCGGTGAAGTAGTCGCGGGGGGGCAGATCGGCCGAGAACGGCGGGAAATCGCCCTGCTGAACGGAGCGGACCGGTTTCTCGACCTCGGCCTCGTAGGTGGCGCGGTCGAGGTAGCCGTTCTCGAACATCTCCTCCAGAACGAAATCGCGCCGGTCCCGCAGCCGCTGGGTATTGCGGACGGGGTGGAAATTGCTGGGCGCCTTGGGCATGGAGGCCAGGAAGGCGGCCTCGTGCGGCGCCAACGCGCGCAGGCTCTTGTTGAAATAGGTCTGCGCGGCGGCGGTCACGCCGTAGGAATTCTGGCCCAGAAAGATCTCGTTGAGGTAGAGTTCGAGGATCGCCTCCTTGTCCAGCGTCTCCTCGATGCGGGTGGCCAGGATGATCTCCTTGATCTTGCGCTCGATCCGGCGGTCGCCGGAGAGCAGGAAGTTCTTCATCACCTGCTGGGTGATCGTGGAGGCACCGCGCACCGTTTCCCCGCGGGTGCGGATCGCCTCGACGATGGCGGCCGCGATGCCGCGCGCGTCATAGCCCGAATGCTGGTAGAAATTCTTGTCCTCGGCCGAGATGAAGGCCTGCTTGACCAGATCGGGGATATCCTCGGCCGGGGTGAAGAGCCGCCGCTCGCGGGCGAACTCGTCGATGATCCGGCCCTCCTGCGAATAGATGCGGCTGATCGTCGGGGGGGTGTAATTGGCCAGGGACTCGTGGCTGGGCAGGTCCTGGCCGTAGATGTGGAACACCGCCGCGATGCTCAGCGCGATCACGCCCAGCCCGAGGGTAATCAGGCTGAAGATCGTGCCGAAAAAGGTAAGGATTGCTCTGAGCACCGGTGCCCCCGCTCGCTGTGTGGACCCCATATAGGCATCCCGGGTGATGCCGTCAAAACCCCGCCATCGCGGGACTGCGCTGCTTTCCGCCAATGGCCGCCCGCGTCACTTGCGCACCAGCTCGGCCGCGGCGGCATCGGCCGCGCGCCAGGCCTGCAGCGCCTTGCGCAACCCGCGCGCCATCCGCGCCCGCCAGGCCGGGTCGGTCAGGTTCTCGCGGTCGCGGTCACTGGACAGGAAGCCCAGTTCCAGCAGGACCGAGGGAATGTCGGGCGATTTCAGCACCGAGAACCCCGCCGCCCGCAGCGGACGGCCATGCAGCGGCAGGCCCGCCTCGGCGATGCCCGTCCGGATCGCCTGCGACAGCCGCTCGGCCCGCGGCCGGGTTTCGAGCCGGGCCAGATCCATCAACACGTCGGCGACCACGTCATCCTTGCCCGACAGGTCGATGCCCGCCAGCATGTCGGCGCGATTGTGCCGCTCGGCCAGTGCGGCCGAGGCCGCGTCCGAGGCGCTGTCGGACAGGGTGTAGACGGTCGCGCCGTGCGCGCGGCCCTGGCTGAGCGCATCGGCATGCAGCGACAGGAACAGATCGGCGCCCACGCGGTGCGCGATGGCCACCCGGCGTTCCAGCGAGACGAAACTGTCGTCCTCGCGCGTCAGGACCACCTCGAAGCCCCCGGCGCGGACCAGTTCCTCCTTCAGTTCCCGGGCAAAGCGCAACATCAGCGTCTTTTCGTTGACCCCCTCCCGCTCGGCGCCGGGATCGATACCGCCGTGGCCGGGATCGAGCACCACCACCATGCGCCCCGCCCCGCTGTCCCGGGCCCGGGGCTGGGCTTGCGCCCGCGGCGCCCGGTCCCAGCCGGGCCGGTCCGGCGCGCCCGACGCGGCGGCGAAACTCTCGGCGTCGGTGGGGGCCAGGGCCACGCGCAAGTGCGCCGCGCCGCTGGCCGGGTCGATGTCCAGGCCCGCCCGGTCCAGGGCATAGGGGCCGGCCAGATCCACCACCATGCGCGACCACCCCGGGCGCAGTCCGCCGACGCGCAGCCCCGTGGCGATCTCGCTTCGGTCCAGCGCGGCGGCCTCGACGCCCTGCCAGTCGACCTCGCGGAAATCCAGCACCAGCCGCGGGGGCGCCTCCAGCGTGAAAACCCGGTAGGGCACGCCCTGCGACAGGTGCAGGTCGATCAGCAGGCCGTCGCCGGCATCGACGACGCGGCTCTGCGCGGGATCCAGCCGCGCCAGCCCGCTGAATTCCTGCGCGGCGGCCGGAAGGGCCGCCACGCCCAACAAGAGCGTCAAAAGGATCCGGATCATCTGCTCGCCTGCCGTGGTCGGTTCTTGCTTGGCGCCAGACTACACCAGATCGGCGCGCGATGCACGGGGCGCGCGCGCCGCCGCCGGCCTTATCCGCGCGCCGCCATGAAGCGCGCCAGCCGCTCGAGCCCCTCCTCGATATCGGCGGTGCTGCGCGCGTAGGAAAAGCGCAGCGTGCCGTGGCCCCGGGCAGGATCGAAGTCCAGCCCCGGCGTGACGGCCACGCCGGCCTTGTCCAGGATCTCGCGGGCGAAGGCACGGCTGTCGTCGGTCAGGTGGCTGACATCGGCATAGACGTAGAAGGCCCCGTCGGGCGGCGCGATCCGGTCGAAGCCGGCGGCGGGCAGGCCCTCCAGCATGAGTTGCCGGTTGGCGCGGTAGACGGCCATGTTGGCCTCGAGCTCCTCGGTGCAGTCCATCGCGGCCAGGGCGGCGGCCTGGCTGGCATGGGGGGGACAGATGAAGAGGTTCTGCGCCAATCGCTCGATCACGCGCACGTGCTCTTCGGGGACGACCATCCAGCCGACGCGCCAGCCGGTCATCGAGAAGTATTTGGAAAAGGAGTTGATGACATAGGCCTCGTCGCTGAGTTCCAGCGCGGTGACCGCCTTCGCCTCGTATTCGATGCCGTGGTAGATCTCGTCGCTGATGAAGGCCGCGCCGTGATCCCGCGCCGCACCGATCAGCCCGTCCATGTCGTCGCGGCCCAGCATGGTGCCGGTGGGATTCGCCGGGCTGGCCACCATCAGCCCCTGCAGCCCGCGCGCCGAGATGTCGGCCGGCACCGGTTGCAGGCGGTTTTCCGCCGTCGTCTCGATGTCCACCGGTACCAGGTCGAGCGCCTTGAGGATCTGGCGATAACTGGGATAGCCCGGCGCGCCGATCCCCACCCGATCGCCCGCGTCGAAAAGCGCGGTGAAGGCCAGGATGAAGGCCCCGGACGAACCGGCGGTGACCACGACCCGGCCGGGCGAGAGGTCCACATCATACCAGTCGGCATAGAGTTTCGCGATCCGCGCGCGCAGGTCGGGCAGGCCCAGGGCGACGGTGTATCCCAGCGGGTCGGCCTGCATGGCGCGGCTGAGCGCGGCCCGGGCGCCGGCCGGCGCCGGGGTGCCGGGCTGGCCGACCTCCATGTGGATGATGCGGCGGCCCTGCGCCTCGGCGCGGCGGGCGGCCTCCATCACATCCATCACGATGAAGGGAGCGACCTGGGATCGGGTTGAGTTCCGCATGGTTTTCTTCCTAGACTGCGCCGGACACGCCCAAGGTTTCACTCGCAAAGCGCGCCGCCGTCAATGCAGCTTCTCCGACTTGTCGTTCTTGCCGCGCTCCTGGCGCTGACGCTGGCCGCGCCGGGCCGTGCCCTGACGCTCCTGCGGGATCCGGATATCGAACACGCGCTCAAGCGCCTGGCCGAGCCGATTCTCACCGCCGCGGGGCTCAGCCCGGCCCGGGTGGACATCCTGGTGATCGACGACCGGTCGCTCAACGCCTTCGTGGTGGACCGCAACCATATCTTCATCCACTCCGGCCTGCTGCTCAAGATGAAGACCGCGGCGATGCTTCAGTCGGTCATCGCGCACGAGGCCGCGCATATCACCAACGGGCACCTGACCCGCCGCCCCGTGGCGGCGCGCAACGCCCGCACCGCCGCCGGCGTGGGCGCGGCGCTGGCCGCCGCGGCGGCGCTGGCCGCAGGTTCGGGCGAGGCCGCCGCGGGTGCGGCGCTCGGGGTGCAGAGCGCGGCGCAGCGGATGTTCTTCGCCCACACCCGGGCCGAGGAGAACGCCGCCGACCAGACCGGCCTGCGGTATCTTGCCCAAGCGGGCGTGGACCCCCAGGGCGCGGTCCAGGTCATGGACATCTTCCGCGACCAGGAGGTCCTGTCGCGGTGGCGCCAGGACCCCTACGCCCGGACCCACCCGCTGTCGGCCGACCGCTACCGCGTCATCAAGCGGCTGGCCGACGCCCATGCCGACAAGGCGCGGGCCGATCCGCAGGCCGATTACTGGTTCTTCCGCGCCAAGGGCAAGCTCTCGGCCTTTCAGCGGTCGCCGCGCTGGACGCTGACCCGAGCCGGCGAGACGGGACATGCCGACATCAAGCTGATGCGGCAGGCCGTGGCGCACCACCGCCGCTCGCAGACGGCCAAGGCGCTACGCGCCATCGACGGCGCCATCGCCCGGCGGTCGAACGATCCCTTCCTGCGCGACCTCAAGGGACAGATCCTGATCGAAAGCCGCAACTTCAAGGCGGCGGTGGCCACCTACGCGCGCGCCGCGCAACTGGCCCCCGACAACGCGCTGATCCTGGGCGCCTACGGGCGGGCGCTGATGGCCGATGGCCAGATTGGCAAGGCGCAGCGCTACCTGGAAAAATCCCGGGCCCGCGACGGGCGCGACGCACGGGTGATGCGCGACCTGGCCGTGACCTACGCCAAGCAGGGGCAAAAGGGCATGGCCTCGCTCGTCACCGCCGAGCGCTACGCCGTCATGGGCCGGCTGGAGGATGCCGGGATCCACGCGCAGCGTGCCTCGGACATGCTGCCGCGCGGATCGAACGGCTGGCGCCGGGCGCAGGATGTGTTATCCGCGGCGAAAGCCGCCGAAAAACGGAGATGACTTGATGAAAACGTCCCTTCTGCCCGCGCTGGCCGCGGCGCTGACCCTTGCCCTGCCCGCGCAGGCCATCGACCTGGAGAACATGAGCCCCGCCGAGCGCGAGGCCCTGCGCGCCGAGATCCGCAGCTACCTGCTGGAAAACCCCGAGGTCATCATGGAGGCGGTCGCGGTCCTCGAAAAGCGCCAGGCGGCCCAGCAGGCGCAGGCCGACAGCGAGCTGATCGCGGCCAATGCCGGTGCCATCTTCGAGGACGGGCATTCCTGGGTCGGTGGCAACCCCGAGGGCAACGTGACGCTGGTGGAGTTCATGGACTACCGCTGCGGCTATTGCCGGCGGGCCCACCCGGAGGTTCGCGACCTTCTGGAATTCGACGGGGAGATCAAGTACATCGTCAAGGAATTCCCCATTCTCGGCGATCAGTCGACGATGGCATCGCGGTTCGCCATCGCCACCCTGCAGCAAGCGGGCGATGCGGCCTACAAGCAGGTGCATGACGCGTTGATGAACTACACCGGCGAGATCAACCAGACCGCGCTGACCCGGATGGCCGAGGGGCTGGGGCTCGACCCGCAGCCGATCACAGATCACATGGACAGTGCTGCGGTGAGCGAGGTGATCCGCGAGAACATGGCGCTGGCGCAGAAGCTGGGCATTTCCGGCACGCCGTCGTTCATCCTTGAGGACGAGATGCTGCGCGGCTACGTGCCGCTGGACGAGATGCAGCGCGTGGTCGCCGAGGTCCGCGGCGGCGAATGACGGCGCGGCGCGTCCTTTTCTGGCTTGTGCTGACGGCCGTGCCCGCTGCCGCCGACACGGATTTCACCGACCTGGACCCGGCGGACCGCCGGATCCTGGGCCACGAGATCCGCGAGGTGCTTTTGACGGTGCCCGAGTTGCTGCCGCGGGACGGCGCCGCGGCGCAACCCAGTCCCTATGCGGCAGAGATCGCCAGCGACCTGGCCCGGATCGAGGCGCAGGCGGCGAAGCTGTTCGCGCCGGGCCTGCCGGGGTTCGGCCCGCGCGATGCCGGCCGGACCATCGCCTTCTTCACCGCCCCGGACTGCCCCGCCTGCGCGCGGGCCGAGGCAGAGTTGCGCGACCTGGCGGCGGCCCATGACCTGCGCGTCACGCGCATTGACATGGCCGCCCGGCCGGACCTCGCCGCCGCGCTGGAACTGGACATGGCGCCCTCTTACGTCTTTCCCACGATGATGCTGCGCGGACATATCCCGCCGGTTGTTCTGCGGCGGTACCTGGCGGAGTAAACCGCGCACAGGGGCCTGGCGGCTATTCCGCGGCCGGGCGCTCGGCCGCGCCGGCCTCGATCTCGGCGGCGCGTTTCTCGACCTGTTCGACGATATGCTCGATCATCTCGTCGTTGGTCATCTTGTGGCTGGCCTTGCCCGCCAGGTAGACCATGCCGGCGCCCGCGCCACCGCCCGTGAACCCCACGTCGGTCATCAGCGCCTCGCCGGGCCCGTTGACCACGCAGCCGATGATGCTGAGGCTCATGGGCGTCTTGATGTGTTCGAGCCGCTCCTCAAGGATCTCGACGGTCTTGATCACGTCGAAGCCCTGCCGCGCGCAGGACGGGCACGAGATGATGTTCACGCCGCGGTGGCGCAGGCCGAGCGCCTTGAGGATCTCGTAGCCGACCTTGACCTCTTCGACCGGATCGGCCGAGAGGCTCACGCGCAGCGTGTCGCCGATGCCCATCCACAGAAGGTTCCCCAGGCCGATCGCGCTCTTGATCGTGCCGGCCGTCAGCCCGCCGGCCTCGGTGATGCCAAGGTGAATGGGGGCGTCGGTGGCCTCGGCGATGCCCTGGTAGGCAGCGGCGGCAAGGAAGACGTCCGAGGCCTTCACGGAAATCTTGAACTCGTGGAAATCATTGTCCTGCAGGATGCGGATATGCTCCAGCCCGGATTCCACCATCGCCTCGGGGCACGGCTCGCCGTATTTTTCCAGCAGGTGCCGTTCCAGGCTGCCGGCGTTGACGCCGATGCGCATGGAACAGCCGTGGTCGCGCGCGGCCGCGATCACCTCGCGCACGCGATCCGCGCTGCCGATGTTGCCGGGGTTGATGCGCAGGCAGGCCGCGCCGGCCTCGGCCGCCTCGATCCCGCGGCGGTAGTGGAAATGGATGTCGGCCACGATCGGCACCGGGCTTTCGCGCACGATCTCCTTCAAGGCGCGCGCGCTCGCCTCGTCCGGCACCGAAACGCGGACGATATCCGCGCCGGCCTCGGCGGCGGCCTGCACCTGCGCCACCGTGCCGGCAACATCGGTGGTGTCGGTGTTGGTCATGGTCTGCACGCTGATCGGGGCGCCACCGCCCACGGGCACGTTGCCCACATGGATCTGGCGGCTTTCGCGGCGGTAGATGTTCCGCCAGGGGCGGACATGGTTCAGCGACATCGCGCATCCTCGGGGCTTGTCTTGGCTTTCACCGCGGTAGATAGGGCTTCTGGCGGCTTCCGGCAATCGGCCGGGCGATCACTCCTGCCCGGCCTCGGCCGACGGCGCCAGTTCGGCCACGTAGCGCAGAAGATCGCGGTCCTTGGTGGGATCGGCCACCGTGTAGGTCTCGGTCAGGCTGGCGGCGGCCAGCTTCAGCCCCGAGGTCACGGCGCCGCGCGGCCCGGCCGGCCCGTAGTGCCGGCCGTTGACCGAGAAATAGATTGCACCCGATTCGCCCACGCGCACCTCCGGGGCCTCTTCGGTTTCGGGCACGTCGTAGCTGTCGCCGGCGTTCATGATGCCCTCGTAGATCACGGTGCCGTCCGCGGCACGCACCCGCACCCAAGCGGGCCGCACGGCAACCATGCGCACGTCGGGTGGGGGTTCGGCCACCACCTGCGGGCTGGGGGGCGCCTCTGCCGCCCCGCTGTCCGCGTTCTGCGATGCCACCGTCTCCGGGCCGGTGTCGATGCCGGCGACGTCGGGGGGCGCGGCGGCAGTGCGCACCGGCGCGGGGCTGTTGCGATCGGCCTGCGGCAGTTCGGGCCGCAGCGTCCCCATCTGCGCCGGGTCGAGGGTGGAAATCGGGGCGTCCCGCGCGACCATGACGGGCACGTCCAGCGCTTCGGGCCGGTAGAGCCGGTCAAGCCGGTCGTCCCGGCCGGGACCGGCGGCCGCGTTCCCGGCTTGCGCCATGTCCTGCGGTGCCTCGCCGGTGGCCCCGTCAAGCGGATCGAGGTCCGACAGGACGGCCGGCGTGTTCTCGACCGGGGCGACCTGAACGCGCTGCACCTCGGTCAGGACGGCCCAGCCGCCGTAGCCGATGGCGCCGATCAGCGCCACGAGCACAAGCGCCGAGCCGATGGCACCGGGTTCCACCCGTGCGAGCAGGCCGTCATTCTGCGGCGCAAAGGGCGTGTTGGGCATGGCCAGCGGATCGGTCTGCCGTGCGGCGCGCGCAGGCGGCAGATCCGGCTTGCGGATCGAGGAGGCCTCGGCGGCCATGCCGTGGGAAATGGAAAAACCCGACTCCGCGCAGAAGGCGCGGAACGCCTTGTCCGGGTCCATGCCGAGGTAGCGCGCGTAGGAGCGCACGTACCCGGGAATGAAGCCGGGCGTGTCGAATGCATCGGGATCGGTGTTCTCGATCGCCGCGACATAGGCGGCCTTGATCCGCAACTCGCGCTCGACGTCGAGCAGCGACTTTCCCAGGGTGGCGCGCTCGCCGCGCATGAGATCTCCCAGCCGAAGCTCGAAATCATCGAACCCGCGGGGTTCAAGTTCATCGACCTCACTCTTGCGCGAAAAACGGCGCCCTATCATGCGACCTGCCCCTCAGATCATGTTTCCGCCCGAAAGCCCCGATTCGAGTCGGACCCTGCCCTGTTGTTGGCATCAGATTAACACATCGCAAGATTCATTGCACCTTCGCGGCGCTCAGCCCGTCATTTCGGCACGATTCAGCGCGCAATGGCTCCAGAGTGCGTCCATCGCATGCACGAGCGCATCCATTTCCCGCGGCCCGTGCACCGGCGATGGCGTGAAGCGCAGCCGCTCGGTCCCGCGTGGAACGGTGGGGAAATTGATGGGCTGAACATAGATCCCGTGTCCTTCCAGCAGCATGTCCGACAACTGCTTGGTGTGCACGGGATCCCCGACGATGACAGGCACGATATGGCTACCGTGGTCGATCAGCGGTAGCCCCATGCCCTTGAGCCGGGTCTTGAGGATCTTGGCCTGCGTTTGGTGCCGCTCGCGCAGGGCCTGGTCGCGCTTGAGATGCGCGACACTGGCGGCAGCGCCAGCGGCCACCGCCGGCGGCAGGGACGTGGTGAAGATGAAACCCGGCGCGTAAGAGCGCACGGCGTCGCACATTTTCGCGCTCGCCGCGATGTAGCCGCCCATCACGCCATAGGCCTTGGCCAGCGTGCCGTTGATGATGTCCAGCCGGTGCATCAGCCGGTCGCGCTCGCACACGCCGGCGCCGCGCGGGCCGTACATGCCCACGGCATGTACCTCGTCGATATAGGTCAGCGCGCCGAACTCGTCCGCCAGGTCGCAGATCGCCTCGATCGGTCCGAAATCGCCGTCCATCGAATAGACGGATTCGAAGGCGATCAGCTTGGGCGCGTCCGGGTCGTCGGCGGCCAGCAATTCGCGCAGGTGCTCGACGTCGTTGTGGCGGAACACGCGCTTGGCGCCGCCGTTGCGGCGCACGCCCTCGATCATCGAGGCATGGTTGAGTTCGTCGGAATAGATGATGAGGCCGGGAAACAGCTTGGGCAGCGTGCTCAGCGTGGCGTCGTTGGCAATGTAGGCACTGGTGAACAGCAGCGCCGCCTCCTTGCCGTGCAGATCGGCCAGTTCGGCCTCCAGCCGCTTGTGATATATGGTGGTGCCGGAGATGTTACGCGTGCCGCCCGAACCCGCGCCCGTGGCCTCGATCGCCTCGTGCATCGCGCCGAGAACGACGGGGTGTTGCCCCATGCCCAGGTAGTCGTTGCCGCACCACACGGTGATCGGCTGCTCGGTGCCGTCGGGCCGCCGCCAGTTGGCGTGCGGGAACTGGCCCTGCTTGCGCTCGATGTCGATGAAGGTGCGATAGCGGCCTTCGTCGTGCAGCCTTGCAATGGCCTCGTCCAGCTTGGCGGTGTAGTCCACGTGTCTCCCTCCTTGGCCGTCCCCCCGCCCCCGCGCATCGCTCGGCGGCTGGCGCTTGTACGCCATATATTCATTATCCCCGATGGATATAGATGGCGCGCCTTTCACGCAACAGGCTACAATTTGACGCCCCCGGGAACATTGACCCATGTCAAGCGGCTGGACAGCCCGGCGGCGCCTGTTACCTTCGCCGCTGCCAGACAGTTCAACAAGGGAGGGGACATGTCCCTCGATGCCGTCCTGAACCGGATCGACGAGCAGATGCCCGCCGCGACCGAGCGGCTGCTGCAGCTTTTGCGGATCCCGTCGATCTCGACCGATCCGGCCTATGCCGACCATTGCCAGGCGGCGGCCGACTGGCTGGTCTCCGACCTGCAGGACCTCGGGATCGCGGCCGAAAAGCGCGACACGCCGGGGCATCCCATGGTCGTGGGCCATGTCGCGGGCACCGGGCCGCACCTGCTGTTCTACGGCCATTACGACGTGCAGCCGGCCGATCCGCTTGACCTGTGGGAGCGCGCCCCCTTCGACCCGGCGGTCGAACCCACGCCGCAGGGCGAGGTGATCCGCGGCCGCGGCGCAAGCGACGACAAGGGCCAACTGATGACATTCGTCGAGGCCTGTCGCGCCTACAAGGACGTGACCGGCAGCCTGCCTTGCCGGATCACCTTCTTTTTCGAGGGGGAGGAGGAATCGGGCTCGCCCTCGCTGGTGCCCTTCCTGAAGGAGAACACCGAAGAACTGCGCGCCGATGTCGCGCTGATCTGCGATACCGGCCTGTTCCAGTCGCGCACGCCCGCCATCGTCACGATGCTGCGCGGTCTTCTGGGCGAGGAGCTGACGATCACCGGCCCGGACAAGGACCTGCACTCGGGCCTCTACGGGGGGCTGGCGATGAACCCGATCCGGGTGCTGGCGCGGATCCTGTCCGACCTGCACGACGACCGCGGCCGGGTGGCGGTGCCGGGATTCTACGATGGGATCCCCGAGCTTGACGAGGCGGTGCGCGCGCAATGGGCCGGGCTGGCGTTCGATCACGCCGCGTTCCTGGGCGAGGTCGGGCTTGCCCATCCCGCCGGCGAGGCCGACCGCACGCCGCTGGAAATGCTGTGGTCGCGCCCCACGGCCGAGGTGAACGGGATCCAGGGCGGCTATACCGGCGCGGGCTTCAAGACGGTGCTGCCGGCCAAGGCCAGCGCCAAGGTCAGTTTCCGGCTGGTGCAGGGGCAGGATCCGCTGCGCCTGCGCGCGGCATTCCGGCAATTCGTGCGCGACCGCCTGCCGCCCGATTGCAGCGTGGAGTTCACCGACCACGGCGCCAGCGCCGCCTCGGTGATGTCCACCGACGCGCCCGCCTTCGAAGCCGCGCGCAGGGCATTGTCGGAGGAATGGCCGGAACCGGCGGCCTATGTGGGCAGCGGCGGGTCGATCCCCATCGCGGGGCATTTCAAGAACATCCTGGGCACCGACGCGATGCTGATCGGCTTCGGCAAGGAGGACGACGCCATCCATTCCCCCAACGAGAAATACGACATGGAAAGCTTCCACCGCGGCATCCGGTCCTGGGCCAGGATCCTCGACGCGCTGGCATGATCCCCGGGTTCTCGGATCATCGGGCGGAAATCGGTGGCACCGGGATCGCGTGGTCCATCGGCGGGGCCGGTCCGCCGCTGGCACTGCTGCACGGCTTCCCGCAGACCCGGGCGATGTGGGCACGAATCGCGCCTGAGCTGGCACGGTCGCATACCGTCGTCGCCCCGGACCTGCGCGGTTACGGCGAAAGCGCGAAGCCCGGTCCGGTCGCGGCCTACAGCTTCCGCGAGATGGCCGGCGACCTGACGGCCCTGATGGCGCATCTGGGATACGATCGTTTCGCCGTGGCAGGCCACGACCGGGGCGGGCGCGTGGCGCATCGGCTGGCACTCGACGCCCCCCGGAGCGTGACCCGCCTGTGCGTGATGGACATCGTGCCCACGCACACCCTGCTGTCGGACCTGCACCGCGACGTGGCGCGGGCCTACTACCACTGGTTCTTCCTGGCGCAGCCCGAGCCCTTCCCCGAACGCATGATCGGCCGTGACCCGGACCACTTCTTCGAGGCCTGCCTGCTGGGCTGGGGCGGGGCGCGGCTGGCCGATTTCGACGCCGCGCAGCTGGCCGCCTATCGCGCGGCCTGGCGCGACCCCGAGGTCATCCGGGGCATGTGCAACGACTACCGCGCGACGCTGACCCATGATTTCGCAGACGATGCCGCCGATGCCGAGGCGCGCATCGCCTGCCCCACCCTCGTCCTGTACGGGGCGGACGGGGTAATGGCACGCGCCTATGACGTCGCCGGGACCTGGGCCGGGAAATGCCGCGAGGTGCAGGCCGGGGCGATCCCGGGGGGCCACTTCTTTCCCGACACCGCGCCCGGGGCGACGACGGCGGCGCTCAAGGCGTTTTTCGGCTGATCATGCAGGCCAGCTTGGCCAGTGCCAGCGCCCACGGCAGCCCGTGCAGGCCCAGATCGAGCCAGTCTATCGGCCGCACCAGGTCGCCGGCGGCCAGCAACTTGAGCTTTTCCCAGATGTGCGGTTCGGGGTGGAACGGCGCCAGCCCCAGAGTCGCGCAAAGCACGGCCACCAGCATCCACGGCAGGTTGCTCAGGGCTGGGCACATGGGACCTCCGAATGCGGGGGAAGCGTGGCGCGGTTGACGGGGCTCGAACCCGCGACCTCCGGCGTGACAGGCCGGCACTCTAACCAACTGAGCTACAACCGCGCGAACGCGTTCGACGGGATCCGGGAGCAGCGGTGGCGCGGTTGACGGGGCTCGAACCCGCGACCTCCGGCGTGACAGGCCGGCACTCTAACCAACTGAGCTACAACCGCGTGCTGCGCCGATCCCTCGGCGTGATGCGCTTCTTATGACGCGGCCGGGGTCCCGTCAAGCATCCGCCGCGGCGAAAACCACACTTTCTTTCATGGTCACGCTTTCCCGACTTTCAGCGCACGTCAAAAGATGCAACTCAGCGTCAGGTGCAAGCGCCATTTGACGCAGCACCATTGAAGCGGGTATTGGGGATAGCAAGTCCCCAAAAAAGGATGGGCGACAACGTTCAAGTGATCCGATGTCCGAGTTCCACGACAGGCTACGCAGTCACATTCACGAGGCCGGCTACGATTACCGCAGCCTCTCGTTGGCAATCGGCCAGGGCGAACGCTATATCTCCAATCTTTTGGCGGGCAAGAGCGATCCGGGCTATTCGACCGTCGTCAAGATCTGTTCGGCCCTCGGGCTTACGCCGAACCAGCTGGCGGGCCTGGACGATCAGATCGCGTTGGCCGGCGGCCCGATCGACGACCGGGTGATCTCGGCCCATGCCGAGCGGATCCTGTCCTCGGTCACCCACGAGGCGCACCGCAAGCTGGCCCGGCGCGGGACGCGGCCACTTCTGGACGATGTGCTGACATGGTGGCACCAGCAGGACGGGCTTCTGTCCAACTTCGACCGGCTGTCGGAGCATGTCGACCTCTACCACGCGCCCGACCCCGAGGCGGCGCTGCCCGAACCCTATCGCGTGGGCCCGCAGAGCCTGGCCTGCGTCTCCCTCGGGGTGGAGACGGCCGACCATCTGCGCTACCTGCTGTCGACCTTCGACGAAAAGCTGTGCGAAAACGTCAAGCTGGCCCATGTGGAAACGAGGCGCGGCGATCCCAAGCTGTCGATCGAGAAGATCGACGTCACCCTGCCCGGCCACAGTTTCCCGTTGCGGTTCGAGTACAAGCGGCTGCTGCTGCCGGTGCACGACCAGGACGGCAACGAGTACGTTCTGAATTATTCACAGGCTCTCGAATGAGCGCGCGTCATGGCGTAGATCCCGTCCACCGGCCATTTCGCGGCGATGCAGGTATGCAGCAACAAGATGAAATAGCGAAGTTTCTGCCGCGAGCCGCGCCGCTCGGGCCGCACGTAAAGCTCGCCGATATAGGCCATGCGCCCGTAAAATCCGGGCGGGAGCGCATCGGTGAATCCAGGATCGTCTGGCCGGCCTCGTGGGCGTAGTGCCGGCGCATGGTGCGGATCATGGATCCGCCCATCGATTCGCGACCCACGTTGTCGAAACGCGAGGCGACCGATGCGACATGCGTGCCGTTTTCCTTCATCAACAGCCAGAAACCGCTTTCCTCGGTGTAATCGTTGAACCCGCCCGACAGCTTGGGCGTCAGCGCGTCCTTGCCCATTTCCCGGGTCAATTGCTCGGCCTCCATGAAGTCCGCGATCATCTCGACCTCGATGCCGGCCTCTGCCAGCGCGCCTAGGTATTCCCCGCCCACGGGGATCAGATCCCGTGAGTTGCGCATCGCCCGTTCCGTCGTGCCGCCCGTTCGCCCGCCGGGCCGGTCGTCTTCAACGTATGGTTAACAGACGGAGTCGAGAATGCCCGCCGCAGGGAAGGTCCCGAATGCCATCGCCGCAGGCCCGCGGCGGCCCGCGTCAGATGGTCAGGGCGGGGGTGGCGCCGCTTTCCTCCAGCTCCCACCAGGCCTGCCAGGACCCCGACCGCCGGGCGAGGACAAGGTAGTTGCGCTCGGCCCGGTAGATACCGCGCCGCCCCGGCAGGGGGCGCAGGCGGATGCCGTGCCCCGGCAACGGCGACTCGCCGATCCGCGCCAGGGCGCCGAGCGCCCGCGCCCAGGCCCGTGGCGGCGCCGGATGGGTGATGCCCGAGGCAACCAGTTGGTGCAGCGGCGCCGGCGGCACGTCCAGCGTGCCGCGCGTGGCCAGGTGGATCTCGCCGGAAATCACCGTGGTCGCGTGGCCCGCGGCGTGGTGATCGGCCAGCAACCGCAGGAAACGCCGCCATTCGCGGCGGTGCGCCCGGCTTTGCCATTGGTCGCGCAGGTCGTCCTCGTACTTCTGCGCGCCGGGAACGAGGTGCAGCACCGCCTCGATCAGCGACAGACGCGGGCCGAGCGCGGGCACGCTGGACAAAAGCAGCGTGCGCGGCGCCCGGGCCCCGGCCAAAGCCGCCTCCAACCCCTGCCAGCCGTTCGCGCCCATCACCCGGTCGGGCCGCCGCTCGGAGCGCAGATCGGGCGCGATCACGTCCAGATCCGGCAGCGCCAAGTGCCAGCCCAGGCTTTCGCCGGTTCGGTCCAGCGCCAGCCGCGGCACCGCATCCGGCGCGGTGCCGGCCTGAAACATCAGATAGCCCGCCCGCGCCGTGGCGAAGAGCAGCCGCCCGACATCGGCCCGCAGTTGTCCCGGGGCGAGCGAGCCCCAGCCGTCGCAGATGTCGTGGTCGTCCCAGATGGCCAGGCTGGGCACCCGCGCCATCAACCAGGCCGTTTCGGGCTGGCCAAGGGTGTGCAGATAGCGTTCCAGGAAGGCGCGTTCCAGCTTGGCCGCCAGATCGGCGCGCGCCGCGCACGACAGCGGCGCCTGGGCGTCGGCCCGGCCCTCGCGCCACCGGCGCAGCACGGGATCGGCGTCCAGCACCTCGTCGGCATAGATCTGGTCGCCGCCCTGCAACAGCAGGTTGAAGGGCGCCGCTGCGTGCTGCCGCGCCATCCTGGCCCAGAGCCGGTTCCGATCCGCGGGGCTGCGGTGCAGATCGGCCGTTTCCTGCCCGTTGCACGACACGAAGGCGATCCGCAGGTCGCCGGTCATGTCAGCGGCCACCGGGTAGAAGGTGCCGTCGACGCGGTAGCCCGCCTGCCCCGGTCCGAGGGTGAAGGCCGCGCGCCAGATCCGCCGCCCCGCCAAATGCCGGATGCAGGTGACGGTGCAGGCACCGTCCGGCCCCGCGATTCGCGGGGCGGGCGCCGACTCGGGCCGGACGACGATGACGGAAAGCGCCAGCCCCTCGGGCCCCGCCCCGCCGAGGTAGAGCAACGGGCCAAGGCCGCCGTCCCCTTCCGGCCCCGCCGTGATGTCCGGTTGTTGCCCCGCGCCCCGCGTCACCCGATACCTCCCTGCCGGTGGCGTGGGGGTATCCCGAGCCGACCGCGGCGTAAAGCGCCGGGTGCGCGCAGACGCGCCGTTGAAAATCCGCCGTGTCACGGTAAGAAGGGGGCGAGACCGGGGGAAAGGGGCCGCAATGGCCGTTGCGCCAGCGATCCAGGAGGAACAGGGGGCGCCGGCGCATCCGCGCGGCGGCCACAGGGCCCGCGTCCCGCGGGCGAAGGGGTCTTTTCGATGAACAGCCCGGGCAAGGATCAGCGAAGCACCCTGGCGTTCGAGTCCGAACCGGGCGCGTCGCGGTCGAAATGGGTCTCCGGCGCGCTGGCCGCGGCGCTGGCTCTTTGGATGGCCAGCGGCTTCGTCTTCCCCGCCGAGGAGGCGCGCGAAGAAACCGCCGGGCAGAAGGCTGTCGAGGCCGTCGCCGTGGCCGTCCGCGAAAGCGAGGCACGCGCCATAACGCAGCTTTTCACTGCCGAGGGCCAGGCCGAACCGGACCGGCGCACCGCGGTGCGCGCCGAGGCCTCGGGCACCGTGCGGGAATTGGCCGCGGACAAGGGGGCCTGGCTGGAGCAGGACGCGCTGATCGCCAGGCTGGACACCCGCGAGCCCACGGCGCAGCTGGAACGCGCGCAGGAGGAATACCTGCGCGCACGGCGGGAATTCGACAATGCCCAGACCCTGCTGGAGCGGGGGGTGGCCACCGTTGACCGCGTGGCCGCCGCCCGCGCCACGCTCGCCGCCGCCGAGGCCGCGGTGACCCGGGCCGAGGAGGCGCTCGGCAATGCCGAGATCCGCGCGCCCTTCGCCGGGCGTCTGGATGCGCTGTCCATCGACAAGGGGGAATTCGTCCAGGCCGGCACGCAGGTCGGGACGGTGCTGGACAGCCACCCCCTGACCGTGGCCATCCGGGTGCCCCAGCAGGCGATCGCGCGCATCGAGGCAGGCCAGCCCGCGACAGTCACCTTCATCACCGGGCAGGAGCGCGCGGGCACGGTCCGCTTCGTCGGGGCCGATGCCGACCCGCAGACGCGCACCTTCCGCGCCGAGATCGAGGTCGCCAATCCCGAGGGCGATCTGGCCGCCGGCCTGTCCGCGCAGGTGCGCATCCCCACCGGCGAGCTGAAGGCGCATTTCATCTCGCCGGCGATCCTGTCCCTGGGCACCGACGGGCAACTGGGCGTCAAGGCCGTCGACGCGGACTCGCGGGTCGTCTTCCATCCCGTCACCGTGGAACGCGCGGGCACCGAGGGCATCTGGGTCAGCGGCCTGCCCGACCGCCTGCGGCTCATCACCGTCGGCCAGGGCTTCGTCTCGGGCGGGGAGGCGGTGCGCCCCCGCCCCGCGCAGGGCGCCCTGGCCCCGCAGGCCGCCCCCGCCGGCGAGGCGGCGCAATGAGCCGGCTGATCGACGCCGCCTTCGCCCGCTCGCGGGTGGTGGCGCTCCTGCTGGTGGTAATCCTCGGCGTCGGCGCTGCCACCTACGCCGCGATCCCCAAGGAAAGCGCGCCCGAGGTGCCGATCCCGGTGGTCTATGTCAGCGTCGGACTGGAAGGAATCGCGCCCGAAGACGCCGAGCGGCTCCTGGTCGAGCCGCTGGAGACGGAACTGGCCGCCCTGACCGGTCTGGACGAGATGACCGCGACCGCCGCCGAGGGCTATGCCAGCATCCAGCTGGAATTCGAACCCGGCTTCGACTCCGAGGCCGCGCTCGACAAGGTCCGCGAGGCGGTGGACAAGGCGCGCAACGACCTGCCCGAGGACGCCCGCGAACCGGTCGTGACCGAGATCAACACCGCCCTTTTCCCAATCCTCACGGCCGTCCTGTCCGGCCCCGTGCCCGAGCGCACCCTCAACAGCCTTGCCCGCGACCTCCAGGACCGGCTGGAAAGCCTGCGCGGGGTGCTGGAAGTGGACATCGGCGGCTCGCGCGAGGAACTGCTGGAAGTCCTGATCGATCCCACCGTTTTCGAGACCTACAACATCACCTTCGACGAACTCATCGGCCAGATCAGCCGCAACAACCGGCTGATCGCCGCCGGCGCGATCGAGAACGCGGCGGGCCGGATCGTCCTCAAGGTGCCCGGCCTGATTGAAGACCTGGAGGACGTGATGGAACTGCCGGTGAAGGTGCGCGGCGACACCGTGGTCACCTTCGCGGACGTGGCCACCGTGCGCCGGACCTTCGAGGATCCCACGGGCTTCGCGCGGATCAACGGACAGCCGGCCCTGGCGCTGGAGGTGAAGAAACGCGTGGGCGCCAACATCATCGAGACCGTGGCGGCCGTGCGCGCGACCATCGCGGCGGCGCGGGCCGACTGGCCCGGGACGGTGCGCGTGAACTACATGCAGGACGAAAGCGAGCAGGTGAAAACCATCCTCTCCGACCTGCAATCCAACGTCATCGCCGCGGTGGTGCTGGTGATGATCGTGGTGGTCTGGGCGCTGGGGCTGCGCGCTTCGGCGCTGGTGGGGCTGGCCATTCCCGGCGCCTTCCTGGCCGGCGTGGCCGCGCTCTACTTCATGGGGCACACGATGAACATCGTGGTGCTGTTCAGCCTCATCCTGGTGGTGGGGATGCTGGTGGACGGGGCGATCGTCAGCGTGGAACTGGCCGACCGCCACCTGCAGGCGGGCGCCCCGCCGCGCCGGGCCTATGCCGCCGCGGCCAAGCGCATGGCCTGGCCCATCATCGCCTCCACGGCCACGACGCTGTCGGTCTTCTTCCCGCTGCTGTTCTGGTCGGGCACCGTGGGCGAGTTCATGAAATACCTGCCCATCACGGTGATCGGGACCTTGACCGCCGCGCTGTTCATGGCGCTGATCTTCATTCCCGTGCTGGGCGGGATCATCGGCCGTCGCCAGCCCCACGGCGCCCGCGAGAGGGCGCAGATCCACGCCGCCGAACGCGGCGATCCCCGCGACGCGCCGGGACCGGCGGGGCGTTATGCGCGGATGCTGGAATGGGCCATCCTGCGGCCGGGGCGCACGGTGGTTCTGGCGATCCTCGGACTGGGTTTCGCCTTCATGGGATACGGCAGCTTCGGGCACGGGGTCTCCTTCTTCCCCGAGGTCGAGCCCGATTTCATGCAGGTGCAGATCCGGGCGCGGGACAATTTCTCGATCTTCGAGAAGGACACCCTGGTGCGGCGGGTCGAGACGCGCCTGCTGGACGGCGCGGGGATCGCCAGCGTCTACGCCCGCTCCGGGTCCACGCGCCAGCAGGACGCCGAGGTGATCGGCACCATCCAGCTGGAACTGACCGACTGGGACAGGCGCGCCCCCGCCGCGCAGATCGCCGAGCGCATTCGCCGGGACATGGCCGACATACCCGGCATCGAGGTCCAGGTGCAAAGCCAGCAGCACGGCCCCGGCCAGGGCAAGCCCGTCCGGCTGGAGATCGCCGGGCCCGACCGCGCCGACCGCGACAAGGTGATCGAGACGGCCCTGACCCGCATGGAGGAAATCGGCGGCTTCACCGACGTCACCGATTCCCGGCCCCTGCCCGGCGTCGAGTGGCGGGTGGCCCTCGACCGGTCCGAGGCGGCCCGCGCCGGGGCGGACGTGACCCTTCTGGGGCAGGCGGTGCAGCTTCTGACCCAGGGGATCACGGTGGCCGATTACCGCCCCGACGATGCCGAGGGCGCGGTGGACATCCGGGTGCGGTTTCCGTCCGGCGACCGCACGCTGGAGGAATTGCGGAACCTGCGCGTGCCCACCTCCCGCGGGTTGGTGCCGGTGGCGCATTTCGTGACCTTCGAGCCGGTCCCGCGCTCGGGCGAGATCACCCGCATCGACCAACGCCGCATTTCGACCGTGGCCGCCGACGTGGCCCCCGAACGCCTGGTCAGCGCCCAGATCGAGGCGCTGCGCGCAGCCTTGGCCGAGGCGGACCTGCCCGCCGACGTGGCCTGGTCCTTTGCCGGCGAGGCCGAGGACCAGCGGGCGGCTACCCAGTTCCTGACCCGGGCCTTCATCGCGGCGATCTTCCTGATGACGCTGATCCTGGTGACGCAGTTCAACAGCTTCTACCAGGCCTTCGTGGTGATGAGCGCCATCGTCTTCTCGATCGCGGGCGTTCTGCTCGGCCTGCTGGTCACGGGCCGGCCCTTCGGCGTGGTGATGGGCGGGATCGGGGTGATCGCGCTGGCGGGCATCGTGGTCAATAACAACATCGTGCTGATCGACACTTACAACGCGCTGCGGGCCGAGGGGATGCCGCCGCGCGAAGCCGCCCTGCGGACCGGCGCGCAGCGCCTGCGGCCGGTGGTCCTGACCACCGTGACCACGGTTCTGGGCCTCATGCCCATGGTGGTGGGCGTGAACATCGACTTCCTGCGCCGCGAGATCGTCTACGGCGCGCCCTCCACCCAGTGGTGGACCGAACTGAGTTCGGCCATCGCCGGCGGGCTGGTGGTGGCCACGGTCCTGACCCTGGTGGTCACGCCGGCGATGCTCATGCTGGGCGAGCGCCTGCGCCGCGGCCTGTTCGCGCGGCTGTTCCGCGGCCGGCGTGGCGCGGGCAACCGGCGGGCCGCAGCGGCGCCGGGCGCCTGAGACGGTGACGGGGTGGTGGGTCGTGAGAGATTCGAACTCCCGACATCTTCGGTGTAAACGAAGCGCTCTACCAGCTGAGCTAACGACCCGGTGACGGCGGTCTTACCCAGCCCGGCGCGGGCGTGCAAGGCCCTCCGGGCCGCGGGATCACCTGCGACAGGTTGGCGCATGTAGGCCGCCGCGATGGCCCGGTTCCACCAGCGGCCTATCTCTTGCCGCGCAAGGCAAGGAGGTGTGGATGTTCAAGGGCTTCTTCAGCGCGATGTTGCTCGTCACCGGCTTTCTGATCGTGTTGCCGGCACTGGTTCTCTGGGCCGCGGGCGGCGCCGACTGGCTGGACCGGCTGCAGATGATGATGCCATCGATGTGACGCCGGGCGCCCCGGGCGATTCGAATCTGATCACGGCTGCAGGACGCGTGCCCGGCCGTCCCACAGGTGGTGCACCACCCCCTGCCCGCCCGGCATCTGTGACAGCTCCCGCCCCGGCCGCCCAAGGGCCAAGCAGCGCAGCACGCGCGAGGTGACGCCGTGCGTGACCAGCACCGTCGGCCCCGTCAGCACGTGCAGAAGATCCTTCAGCCGCGCTTCCATCTGCGGCAGGCTTTCGCCGCCCGGGGCGTCGAATTTCCACAGGTGGGGGTCGTCGGCCGGAAGATGCGGGTTCTCGCCCCGGATCTCGGCCACGGTCCGGCCCTGCCAGCGACCCAGGTCGATTTCCTGCAGCGCCGGGGCGGGCTCGGGCCGCAGCGCCAGGTCGGCCAGCGCGATCTTGGCCGTCCGCCAGGCGCGCGACGCCGGACTGCACAGAACGCGAGCGTGGCCCGGCAAGACCCGGCGCAGGATCGCGCCCTGCGCGCGCGCCTGTCGCAGGCCCAGGGGCGTCAGGGGACTGTCCAGGCGGCCCTGCAGGCGTTCCTCGGCGTTCCATTCGGTCTGGCCGTGACGCAGGATCCAGAGTTCGGGCAGGCCGCTCATCCGTGCCGCCCCGTCACGTCGAAAAAAAATGGTGGCAATGGTGGGTGATAGAAGATTCGAACTTCTGACATCTTCGATGTGAACGAAGCGCTCTACCACTGAGCTAATCACCCACTGGCGCGCTATTTAGCGTCACTCGGCCCCGTCTGCAACCTTATCTTTTGCCTTATCCAGGGCCGGGGCGGCACTTTTGTTCTGCCGGATCTTGGCCACCGTCACGCGCGCCTTCGCCATGTCCTTGGTGCGCTGGTGCTTGACCTTGCCCAGGGGCTGCAGGTTCATCTCGCGGCCCTCGGCGATGGCTTCGCCAAGGACGTCCATCATGGCCTCGACGACGGGTTTGGCGAATTTCTTCTTCACGCCCGAGCGTTCGACCACGCGATCCAGCAGCTCCTTCTTCTTGAGGTCGGGGGCGGAGACGACCGGCGCGGTCTCGCTGACCACCTTGGGCGCCGGCGCGGCCTTGGCGCCGGCCGCGGCGGTCTTGGGCTTGGCCGTGGTGGTCTTCGGCGCGGGGGTGGTCCGCGCCGGCGCCGTGGTCTTGCGCGGCGCCTTGGCCGTTGTTGGCGTGGTCTTGCGGGTGGTCATCTGCTGGCCTCGTATCGGTCTGTTGCCTGCCGGTCTGCGCCGTGCCGGGGACAAGCCTAACCTGTGAGGCCCGTCGTTTCCAGCCGCGCGTTCACCGCACCGGACCGCGAAGCGCCGCACGGGCACAAAAAACGCGGCGCAGGGGCTGCGCCGCGTTTCTCTTTCGCGATAGCGGACGGGTCAGTGCGCCGTGGCGGCCTGCCCTTCGCTGTCCTTGAGCGCGGCTTCGGCCGCGGCGGCCTCCTCGGCCGCCTCGTCCCATTCGACCGGCTCGGGCTGGCGCACCAGCGCATGATCGAGCACGTCGCGAACATGGGCCACCGGGATGATGGTGAGCCCCTCCTTGACGTTGTCGGGGATCTCCTTGAGATCCTTCTCGTTCTCCTCGGGGATCAGCACCGTCTTGATCCCGCCCCGAAGCGCCGCCAGCAGCTTCTCCTTCAGCCCGCCGATCGGCAGGGCATTGCCGCGCAGCGTGACCTCGCCGGTCATCGCGATGTCCTTGCGCACCGGGATCCCGGTCAGCACCGAGACGATGGAGGTCACCATCGCCAGACCCGCGCTCGGCCCGTCCTTGGGCGTGGCGCCCTCGGGCACGTGGACGTGGATGTCCCACTTCTCGAAGCGCGGCGGCTTCACCCCGATCTCGGGCGCGATGGAGCGCACGTAGGAACTGGCGGCGTCGATGGATTCCTTCATCACGTCGCCCAGCGTGCCGGTCGTTTTCATCCGGCCCTTGCCGGGCAGGCGCAGCGCCTCGATGTTGAGAAGCTCGCCACCGACGCTGGTATAGGCCAGCCCCGTGACCACGCCCACCTGGTCGCGTTCCTCGGCCAGGCCGTACTTGAACTTCTTGACGCCCAGGAAGTCGTCCAGGTTCTCCGGCGTGACGGTCACCGCCTCGGCCTCGCGCTTGACGATCATGGTCACCGCCTTGCGCACCACCTTGGCGATCTCGCGCTCCAGGTTCCGCACGCCCGCCTCGCGGGTGTAGGTGCGGATGATCTCGGTCAGCGCGGCATCCGTGATCTCGAACTCGCCCTTCTTCAGGCCGTGGTTCTTGATCTGCTTGGGCAACAGGTGCTGCTTGGCGATCTCGCGCTTCTCGTCCTCGGTGTAGCCCGCCAGCGGGATGATCTCCATCCGGTCCTTCAGCGGCTCCGGCATGGTGTAGGAATTCGCCGTGGTCAGGAACATCACGTTGCTGAGGTCGTATTCCACCTCAAGGTAGTGATCGACGAAGGTCGCGTTCTGCTCGGGATCGAGCACCTCCAGCATGGCCGAGGCCGGATCCCCGCGGAAGTCCTGCCCCATCTTGTCGATCTCGTCGAGCAGGATCAGCGGGTTCGTCGTCTTGGCCTTCTTCAGCGCCTGGATGATCTTGCCCGGCATCGAGCCGATGTAGGTCCGGCGGTGGCCGCGGATTTCCGATTCATCGCGCACGCCGCCCAGCGAGATGCGGATGAACTCGCGGCCCGTGGCACGCGCCACCGACTCGCCCAGCGAGGTCTTGCCAACGCCCGGCGGGCCGACGAGGCACAGGATCGGCCCCTTCAGCTTCTTGCTGCGCTGCTGCACGGCCAGGTATTCGACGATCCGCTCCTTGACCTTTTCCAGGCCGTAGTGGTCGTCGTCGAGGATCTTTTCGGCGCGGCCCAGGTCCTTCTTCACGCGGCTCTTCTTGCCCCAGGGGATCGAGAGGATCCAGTCCAGGTAGTTGCGCACGACCGTCGCCTCGGCGCTCATCGGGCTCATGTTCTTGAGCTTCTTGAGCTCGGCCTCCGCCTTCTCGCGGGCCTCCTTGGACAGCTTGGTTTCCTCGATCTTCTGTTCGAGTTCGGCGATTTCGCCCTCGCCGTCCTCGCCGTCGCCGAGTTCCTTCTGAATGGCCTTCATCTGCTCATTCAGGTAATACTCGCGCTGCGTCTTCTCCATCTGGGACTTGACGCGCGTCTTGATCTTCTTCTCGACCTGCAGGACGCTCATCTCGCCCTGCATCAGGCCATAGACCTTCTCCAGCCGTTCGCTGACGCTCAACGTCTCCAGAAGTTCCTGCTTCTGGGCGACCTCGATGCCCAGATGGCCCGCGACCAGATCCGCCAGCTTGGCGGGCTCGTCGCTTTCGGCCACGGCGGTCAGCGCCTCTTCGGGGATGTTCTTCTTGACCTTGGCGTAGCGCTCGAACTCGTCGCCCACGGTGCGCAGAAGCGCCTCGATGGTCGCGGCGTCGCCCGGCATTTCGGCCAGGTCCTCGATGCGCGCCTCGAAGAAGTCCGCGTTTTCCACGTACTCGGTGATGTGCACCCGCTTCACGCCTTCCACCAGCACCTTCACGGTGCCGTCTGGCAGCTTGAGAAGCTGCAGCACATTGGCCAGGACGCCGGTGCGGTAGATGCCCTCGGGGGTGGGCTCGTCCTCGGTTGCGTCCATCTGGCTAGACAGCAGGATCTGCTTGTCGTCCTGCATCACTTCCTCGAGCGCGCGGACCGATTTGTCGCGACCCACGAAAAGCGGCACGATCATGTGGGGAAAGACCACGATGTCGCGCAGCGGCAGCACGGGGTAGGATGCGTTGAGTGTTTCTGGCATGCTCGTATCCTGTTCTTGGCAAGAGGGCGCCGGCCCCTCTGGCGGCGGCCACGGCCCTCTCCGTTTTCAGATGGTTAAAGTGGGGCTGTCCCGGCCCCGTTTCAACCTCGTTCCGCCCACAATGCCCGCAGGCGACGGTGCCGGCAAGGGCCGGCATCGCCAAAGGTTGCCGAGCCGCATTCTCAAGCCCGGCGCGGCTGCTGGAGCTAATCAGCGACATAGGCACGGCGCAGGTAATCAACGCGGTCGCACTGCCCGGGGACGCGCCCGCGCCGCCGGGTGGCACGCTCCCCTTCTATGTCACCGACCCGTTCTGGTCGTCGTCGCTGGCACGACCCGACGGGCACGACGGGCCGGTCTGCGACGTGCCGGCGGTGCGTCTTTCCGAGCTTGTCGCGGAGCACCGACCGGACGTGATCGCCTGCGACATCGAGGGCGGCGAGGCGGACCTTTTCGGCAGTTCGGACCTGAGCGGGGTCAGGCACGTGATGATGGAGCTGCACACCCGCGTCTACGGCGGCGAGGGCATCCGCCGGACCTTCGAGGGCATGCACCGGCAGGGGTTCTTCTACCACCAGAAGCACTCGGCCGCCGACATCGTCGTCTTCGAGCGGCTCAAGTGATCCTACGGGCCGGCGGGGATCTTCCCGGCCGGCGGGCACCGACCAGGCCGCGCAGGCGGCGTGCGGGCCGTCTCCCGGCTTAGGTCGGCGCGATGTCCCCCGCCGCGCGGGTTTCGTGAAAGCCGGCCTCGAACGCCTCGAACCGCCCCGCGGCGATGGCCGCGCACATCTCCGCCATCAGGTCCTGGTAGTATTGCAGGTTGTGCCAGGTCAGCAGCATGCCCGAGATCATCTCGCCCGCGCGCAAGACGTGGTGCAGGTAGGCGCGCGAATAGCCGCGGCAGGCCGGGCAGGCGCAGCCCGCGTCCAGCGGCCGGGGGTCGTCGGCGTGGCGCGCGTTCTTGAGGTTCACCACCCCGCGCCGGGTGAAGGCCTGACCCGTCCGGCCCGACCGGGTGGGCAGGACGCAGTCCATCATGTCGATGCCGCGTTTCACCGCGCCCACGATGTCGTCGGGCTTGCCCACGCCCATCAGGTAGCGCGGCTTGTCGGCCGGCAGCATCTGGGGCGCGTAGTCCAGCACCCCGAACATCGCCGCCTGGCCCTCGCCGACGGCCAGCCCGCCCACCGCGTAGCCCTCGAAGCCGATCTCGCGCAGCCGCTCGGCGCTTTCGGCGCGCAGGTCGCGGTCCAGGCCGCCCTGCTGGATGCCGAACAGCGCGGGCCCCGTCGGCTCGCCGAAGGCCGCCCTGGAGCGTTCGGCCCAGCGCATGGACAGCCGCATGGCGCGGGCCACCTCGGCGGTGTCGGCGGGCAGCGCGGGGCATTCGTCGAAGCACATCACGATGTCCGAGCCCAGCAGGCGCTGGATCTCCATCGACCGTTCGGGGGTAAGCTCGAAGCGGGCGCCGTCGATATGGCTCTTGAAGGTGACCCCCTTCTCGGTCAGCTTCCGCAGCCCGGCCAGGCTCATCACCTGGAACCCGCCGGAGTCCGTCAGGATCGGGCGCCGCCAGTTCATGAAGGCGTGCAAGCCGCCCAACCGCGCCACCCGCTCGGCACCGGGGCGCAGCATGAGGTGATAGGTATTGCCAAGCACGATGTCGGCACCGGTGGCGGCCACGCTTTCGGGCAGCATCGCCTTGACGGTGCCGGCGGTGCCCACGGGCATGAAGGCCGGGGTGCGGATTCGGCCCCGTGGCGTCTCGATCTCGCCCAGGCGGGCCCGGCCGTCGGTGGCCTTGAGTTTGAAGCCGAATGATGCTGTCATCTGAACCCCATGTTTGCCGATCGTTCCATATCGGACGATTCCCGACGAATGCCAAGGAGGCAGCGCCGATGACCACTCCCGACGAAGAATCGCAGACCCTGCAATTCGGATGGGAGGAGTGGATATCGCTGCCCGATCTCGGCGTTCCCGCGCTGCGGGCGAAAGTGGACACCGGGGCGCGCACCTCGGCCCTGCATGCCTTCGACATCGAGACCTTCGGGCCGGCCTCCAAGCCCAAGGTGCGTTTCACCGTGCACCCGATTCCGGGTCGCGACGACCTGATCATTCCCTGCTCGGCCCCCATCCTGGACCGGCGCGAGGTGGCCAGTTCCAACGGCGAACGCGAGTTGCGCTATGTCATCGAAAGCACCCTGTCCGTGAACGGCGACAGCTGGCCGATCGAGCTGACGCTGACCAACCGCTCCACCATGACCAGCCGGATGCTGCTGGGCCGGCAGGCGCTGAAGGATCACATCACGATCGTCGCGACCGACCGCTTCCTGCAGCCGGAACTGAGCTATGATGTCTATCACACCGCCAAGATGCGCCAGGCACAGCCCAACCGCGACCTGCGCATCGCCGTGCTCAGCCGCGAGGACAACTATTCCACCCGCCGCCTGGTGGAGGAGGGCGAGAAGCGCGGGCACACGGTGGAGGTCATCAACACCACGCGCTGCTACATGGCGATCAACGCCATGGCGCCCGAGGTGCACTACGACGGCAAGCGCCTGCCGCGCTTCGACGCGGTCATCCCCCGGATCGGCGCCTCCATCACGCCCTACGGCACCGCCATCGTGCGGCAGTTCGAAACCATCGGCACCTACTGCGTGAACCCCTCCCACGGGATCTCGGCCAGCCGGGACAAGCTCTATGCCCATCAGCTCATGGCGCGCGCGCGCGTCGGCATGCCCAACACCGCCTTCGCCGCCAGCCCCAAGGACACCGGAAACCTGATCGGGCTGGTGGGGACCGCGCCGCTGATCGTGAAACTGCTGGAATCCACGCAGGGCAAGGGCGTCGTGCTGGCCGAGACGAAGAAGGCGGCGGAGTCGGTGATCGACGCCTTCCGCGGGCTCAAGGCCAATTTCCTGGTGCAGGATTTCGTGAAGGAAGCCGCGGGCGAGGACATCCGCTGCCTCGTGGTGGGCAACAAGGTGGTCGCCGCGATGAAGCGCACCGGCGCGGAGGGCGATTTCCGCTCCAACCTGCATCGTGGCGGGTCGGCCAAGTCGGTGCGCATCACCCGTGAGGAACGCGAGACGGCGCTCCGTGCCGCCAAGGCCTTCGATTTGAACATGGCCGGGGTGGACCTGCTGCGCTCGGAAGCCGGCCCCAAGGTCCTGGAGGTGAACTCCTCGCCGGGCTTCGAGGGGATCGAGAAATCCACCGACAAGAACATCGCGGGGCGGCTCTACGACCAGATCGAAAGCCAGGTGCGCCCCGCCCCGATCCGCCGCCGCAAGACAACCACGTCCAAGAGCAAGAGCAAGGTGTGACGCGCCCGATCGCGCCCTGCCCTGCCGGGCCGCATCCGGCAAAGTCGTCGGCCGCGGGATCGCGCCGGCAGGCCGATAGCCCTCTGGACGGAGAGTGCCAGAAAACTTATATGTTCGCTCAGGATAGAACGCAGGTGGCGACATGACGCAGAGTCCCGATCCCGTAGAAGGCGCGCCGCTGATCGCGCCCTCCAGCACCGATCATCCCCTCTATGACCAGATCGTCGAGGCGTGCCGGTCGGTCTACGACCCGGAGATCCCGGTCAACATCTACGATCTGGGCCTGATCTACACCATCGAGATCAACGACGAAAACGAGGTCAAGGTCATCATGACCCTGACCGCGCCGGGCTGCCCCGTCGCCGGCGAGATGCCGGGCTGGGTGGCCGAGGCGATCGAGCCCACCCCGGGGGTCAAACAGGTCGACGTGTTCCTTGTCTGGGATCCGCCCTGGGGCATGGACATGATGACCGACGAGGCACGGCTCGAACTGGGCTTCATGTAAGAAAGCCTTTTCGCTTGCAATTCAAGGAAGCAAGTGTTAAAGCTTGCTCATGCGCCTTGCCGTCCTCACAGGGGATATCGTGGGATCGTCCGACATGTCGTCGGCGATGCTCGACGACACGTTCGAACTGCTGGGCGAGCTTGCCCGGGAAATTTCCGGCTGGCACCACAGTGAGCGTGATCGAACCGAAGCCGCCGTCACCACGGGGGACCGCTTCGCGCGCCGCGGCGGCGACGGCTGGCAGATGGCCTTCGACAAGCCGGCCCTTGCTCTGCGCGCAACGCTGTACACCCAGGCCCGGCTGATGATGCGCGCGCCGCCGGTCCGATCCCGTATCGCCGCCGCGGCGGGCGAAGGTCACTTGCCCGAAGACCCAGATGACGACCTCAACAGCGCGCATGGCGAGGCCTTCAATGCCTCGGGCCGCCTTCTGGAAAACCTGACAGGCCGGGTCCTCCTGGCCCATGCCGGCGGTGGTCCGCTCAACGCGGTCTTCCGCCTTGCCGATCACATTTCGCAAGGCTGGACCGCGACCCAGGCGCAGGCGGTATCGCTGATGCTGCCACCGGGGTCGGGCCCGCGCCGGGTGGCGGCAGAACGCCTGGGCGTGTCCCGTCAAGCCGTGGATCAATCCCTCTGGGGCGCCGGATACCCCGCCATCGCGGACGCGCTTGAGCTGGTCGAGGGGGAGTGATGCAAGTCTATCCACTTTCTTTCTGGCGAAACAAGGCTTATACCCTGCATCCGCATCGGAGCGCCGGATGATCGAGACCTTCATCGCCCTGCTTCTGGCGCACACCCTGGCCGACTTCGTCTTCCAACCGGACTGGATGAATGCCAACAAGCGGCGGCCCGGCGTGATGCTGCTGCACGGCGTGATCGTCCTGCTGACCGCGCAGGCGGCGCTCGGAACGGTCGCCTCGGCCGAGCTTCTGCTGCTGGCCGCCGCGCATGTGGCGATCGACTGCGTCAAGGCCTACGGCAACTTCCGCGGGCTCCTGTCCTTCCTCGCCGATCAGGCGGCGCACCTGGCAACGCTTGCGGCCGTCGCGGCCCATGCCCCGTCGCTGTGGCAAGCGGGCGCCATCGCGACCTGGCTGCCCGGCCTGTCCGCGGCGATCCTGGCGGGCATGGCGCTGGCGGCGGGCCTCGTCCTGAGCTTGCGGGCGGGGGATTTCGCGATCCAGACGCTGATGGCCGACCACAGCCTGACACCGCGCGAGACCAACACCGGCGCGGGCGACACGGCGGGCCTGCCCGGCGGCGGCCGGACCATCGGGTACCTGGAACGGCTGCTCATTTTCGTCCTGATCCTGTCGGGCCAGTTCGGCGCCATCGGCTTTCTTGTCGCCGCCAAGTCGATCCTGCGGTTCGGCACCATTTCCGGCGACCGCAAGGCCACCGAATACGTCGTCATCGGCACGCTGGCCTCTTTCGGCTGGGCAATCGCGGCGGCGCAGGCGACCGCCGGATTGCTGAGCGTGCTGCCACGGCTTGAGATCGGGGCGATCGGATCCTAGGTTGGTCATGGAAACAAAGGGTGGATCGCGATGTTCGGCATTCCCGGAAAGCAGGCGGTGACAATGACCCCCGCCGCCGCAAAACAGATCGCCAAACTGATGGATCAGGGCGGCACGAAGGGGCTGCGCATCGGCGTCAAGAAGGGCGGATGCGCTGGCATGGAATACACCATGGACTACGTGCAGGAGGTCGATCCCAACGACGAGGTGGTCGAACAGGACGGCGCGCGCGTGATGATCGCGCCGATGGCCCAGATGTTCCTGTTCGGGACCGAGATCGACTACGAGGTCGCGTTACTGGAATCGGGATTCAAGTTCAGGAACCCCAACGTGACCGAGGCCTGCGGCTGCGGCGAGTCGATCAAGTTCGAGGGAATGTAGGCCCCGCGTCCGCGGCGTCGCCACGATAATCCCGAAGCAGGCCCGATGCCCTTGAAATGGCTGCGCTCGCGCGCGATAACGCCCCTGGATAACAGAAGGGGCAGTCATGACACGCAAGCTCGCGGCCGGCAACTGGAAGATGAACGGCACCGCCGCCGATCTGGACCGTATCGCGCGGCTCGCCGCGGCCCATCCCGAGCCGGCCTGCGAGGTGCTGATCTGCCCCCCGGCCACGCTGGTCTCGCGCGCGGCAGAACAGGCGGCCGGCACCCCGGTGAAGATCGGCGGGCAGGATTGCCACCCAGAGACATCGGGCGCCCACACCGGTGACCACTCGGCCGTGATGCTGGCCGATGCCGGCGCGACGGCCGTGATCCTGGGCCACTCGGAGCGCCGCGCCGATCACGGCGAGACGAACCTGACGGTCCAGCGCAAGGCCGAGGCCGTTCTGGCCGCGGACCTGACGGCCATCGTCTGCATCGGCGAGACCCTGGACCAGCGCGAGGCCGGCCGCACCCTGGACATCGTCGAGGAGCAGCTTTTCGGCTCGCTGCCCGAGGCCGCGACGGCCGAGAACACGGTCGTCGCCTACGAACCCGTCTGGGCCATCGGCACCGGCAAGGTTCCCACGAACGACCAGATCGCCGAGGTGCACAGCCACATCCGCACCCGCCTGGGCGACCACTACGGCGCGGCGGCCGGCACCGGGATCCGCCTTCTCTACGGCGGCTCGGTCAAGCCAGGCAACGCCGGCGAGATCTTCGCCATCGACAACGTGGACGGCGCCCTTGTCGGCGGGGCGAGCCTGCGGGTCGAGGATTTCTCGCCGATCATCAGCGCGTTGGACGGCAAGGCCTGAAGCTCACAGCGGCAGCGCGGTGGTGGACTTGATCTCCTCCATCGACAGAAGCGCGGTGACATTGTGCACCTTCACCTCCGAAATCAGCGCCTGGTAGAAGGCGTCATAGGCGCGCGCATTGGGCACCCGCACCTTCAGCACGTAGTCGATGTCGCCGGCCAGGCGGTGCGCCTCCTGCACCTCGGGGCGGTCGCGCAGGGCCTGCAGGAACCGGCCCTGCCAGTCGGCGTCGTGCTCCGACGTGCGGATCAGGACGAAGAAGCACGCCTCGAACCCCAGGGCCTCGGGATCCAGCAGGAAGGTCTGGCCGCGGATCACGCCGGCCTCGCGCATCTTGCGAATCCGGTTCCAGACGGGGGTCTTGGAACTGCCCACCTTCTTGGCGATCTCGTCCAGGGACTGGCCGCCGTCCTCCTGCAGCTGGATGAGAATCTTCCGGTCCAGATCGTCAAGGCGAACAGACATTCGTGATTTTCCTTCTCGCTGGGACGGTCCCGCATGATCCATCGCCGACCGGAACATACGTTCTTATTTTGCGCGGCGTATGGCGCTATATTGGGAATATTTTCTATATTTCCCGGCAAGTCAAACGGAATGCAAGGCGGATGGCCATGGAACACTTTCCGATATTCCTGGCGATGGAGGGCCGGCGCGTCGTGCTGTCCGGCGGGGGCGAGGCCGCGCTGGCCAAGCTGCGCCTGCTGCTCAAGACCCGGGCGCGCATCACGGTGCATGCCCCCCGCCCCGCGCCCGAGATCGCGGACTGGGCCGCCGCGGGCCGGCTGACCCTGCACCGCCGCGCCCTGGCGCCCGGCGACACGCTCTGCGCGGCCCTGTTCTACGCCGCCGACGAGGACGCGCAGGAGGATGCGCGCACCGCCGCCATCGCCCGCGCCGACGGGGCGCTGGTCAACATCGTGGACAACCTTGGCGACAGCCAGTTCATCACCCCCGCCATCGTCGATCGTGACCCGGTCACCGTGGCCATCGGCACCGAGGGCGCCGCGCCCGTGCTGGCCCGCGCGATCAAGGCGGATCTGGAGGCGCGGCTGCCCGCCACCCTCGGGACGCTCGCCCGCATCGGCAAGGCGTTCCGCAAGGCGGCGGAGGTGCTGCCATTCGGGCGCCGCCGGCGGGACTTCTGGGCCGACTACTATTTCGCGGCGGGCCCCCGCGCGATGGACTCCGGTGGCGAGGACGCCGTGCAGGCCACCCTTGAAGACCTGCTGGCACGGCACCGCCACGCGCCGGACGGCGCGGGCCATGTCGCCTTTGTCGGCGCCGGACCGGGCGATCCCGAACTGCTGACTCTGAAGGCGCGCAAGGCGCTGGATACGGCGGATGTGGTGATATTCGACCGGCTGGTCACGCCGGAGATCCTGGAACTCGCCCGCCGCGAAGCGGTGATGATCGAGGCCGGCAAACAGGGCTACGGCCCGGCCATGAGCCAGGACGCGATCAACGATCTGCTCGTCCGGCACGCGCGTGACGGTGCGCAGGTGGTCCGCCTCAAGGGCGGCGATCCCACCGTCTTCGGCCGGCTGGACGACGAGATCGCGGCGGTGGCGGCCGCCGGCCTGGGCTGGCACGTCGTCCCCGGCATCACCGCCGCCTCGGCCAGCGTCGCGGCGATCGGCCAGAGCCTGACGAAACGGGCGCGCAATTCCTCGGTGCGCCTGCTGACCGGCCACGACATGCAGGGATTCGCCGATCACGACTGGCGCGCGCTCGCCCGCCCCGGCGAGGTGGCGGCGATCTACATGGGCAAGAAATCCGCGCGCTTCATCCAGGGCCGGCTGATCATGCACGGCGCCGACCGCGCCACGCCGGTCACGGTGGTGGAGAACGCCGCGCGCCCCGATCAGCGGGTGCTGGCCACCACGCTTGAGCAGATGCCGGCCGACCTGGACCGGGCCGAGATGACCGGCCCGGCGCTGACCTTCTACGGCCTTGCCCCCCGCGCCGCGCAAACCGCGCCGGCGCATATCACAGCACAGGAGCGCGCCTGACATGCCCCGCGAATTCACCCCCAAGGTCGTGACCGCCAATGCCCTGCTGGAGGGCGACGTGGTCTATCTCACCGCCGAGGACCGCTGGAGCCGCCGGCTGGAAGACGCCGAGCTCATCACCGACGAGGCCCATGCCCAGATCCGCCTGCTTGACGCGCAGGGCCAGCCGGACGTGGTGGTGGGCGCCTATCTGGCCGATGCCCGGCCCGGCCCCGCGGGTCTCGAACCCACCCATTTCCGCGAGGAGTTCCGCCGCACCGGCCCCTCCAACTACCTCCACGGCAAGCAGGCACCACCCCCGCCCCGGACCTGATCCGGGGCCGCCCCGGACCCCGCCACGTGCGCCCCCGAACCCGCCCACAGGAGCGAGTGATGTACGACTACACCGATTTCGACGCCGCCTTCGTGGCCGAACGGAACCGCCAGTTCCGCGCCCAGGTGGAGCGCCGCATCGCGGGCCACCTGACCGAAGAGGAGTTCAAGCCGCTCAGGCTCATGAACGGGCTCTACCTGCAACTGCACGCCTACATGCTGCGGGTGGCCATTCCCTACGGCACGCTGTCTTCGGCCCAGATGCGCCAGCTGGCCCATATCGCCGAACGCTGGGACAAGGGCTACGGCCATTTCACCACGCGCCAGAACATCCAGTTCAACTGGCCGCGGCTGCGCGATGTGCCCGACATGCTGGATGCCCTGGCCGAGGTGGACATGCACGCCATCCAGACCTCCGGCAACACCATCCGCAACGTCACCGCCGACCATTTCGCGGGGGCCGCGGCCGACGAGATCGCCGATCCGCGCCCCGTGGCCGAACTCATCCGGCAGTGGTCCACCGACCACCCCGAGTTCCAGTTCCTGCCGCGCAAGTTCAAGATCGCCATCACCGGCTCGCCCAACGACCGCGCCGTCACCCGCGCCCATGACATCGGCCTGCGCATGGTCACGCGCGACGGCGCGCCGGGCTTCGAGGTGATCGTGGGCGGCGGGCTGGGCCGCACCCCGATGATCGGCAAGGTCATCCGCGACTTCCTGCCCGAGGGCGACCTGCTGCCCTATCTGGAGGCCGTCGTCGGCGTCTGGAACCTGCTGGGCCGGCGCGACAACAAGTTCAAGAGCCGGATCAAGATCACGGTGCACGAACACGGCATCGACGAGATCCGCGCCCGCGTGGAAGCGCGCTTCGCCACGCTGCGCCCCACCTTCACGGGCGTCGATCAGGATCTTCTGGCGGGTATCCGCGCGGCCTTCGCCCCGCCGGCCATCCGCCAGGCCCCCACGGACGCCTTCGATGCCGCCTATGCCGCCGATCCCGTGTTCCGGTCCTGGGCCGACACCAACCTGGCGGCGCACCGCGCGCCGGGCCATGCCATCGTGCAGGTCAGCCTGAAGGCGCAGGGCGCCACGCCGGGCGATGCGACGGCCGACCAGATGCGCGTGCTGGCCGACCTGGCCGAACGCTACGGCCACGACGAGCTGCGCATCAGCCACGAGCAGAACGTGATCCTGCCGCATGTCCACAAGTCCGACCTGCCGGATGTCCATGCCGCGCTGAAAGAGGCCGGCCTGGCCACCGCCAACATCGGGCTCATCTCCGACATCATCGCCTGCCCCGGCATGGACTACTGCGCGCTGGCCACCGCGCGCTCCATCCCCATCGCGCAGCAGATCGCCACCCGCTTCGAAGAGCTCAAGCTCGAACACGACATCGGCGACATGAAGATCAAGATCTCGGGCTGCATCAACGCCTGCGGGCATCACCATGTGGGCCACATCGGCATCCTGGGGCTGGACCGCGCGGGCGTGGAGAACTACCAGATCACCCTGGGCGGCGACGGCACCGAGACAGCGGAGGTGGGCACGCGCACCGGCCCGGGCTTTTCGGCCGACAAGATCGTGCCGGCGATCGAACGTCTGGTGCTCGCCTACCTCGAACACCGCGAGAGCGCCGGGGAAACCTTCCTGCAGTGCTACCGCCGGCTGGGCATGGCGCCCTTCAAGGCGGCGCTCTACGAGGAGGCGCAGGCCCATGCCGCACAGTGAACTGACAGACCGGGTGGCCGATCTGAATGCCCGCTACCGCCACCACTCCGCGCCGGCGGTGCTGGACGGTGCGCTGCGCGACCCGCAGGCGGGCGCGCTGGCGCTGGTCTCCAGCTTCGGGGCGGAATCGGTGGTGCTGCTGCACATGGTCGCGGTCACCCATCCCGCCACCCCGGTGATCTTCATCGACACCCGGATGCTCTTCGCCGAAACGCTGGTCTATCAGCAGGAACTGGCCGAGCGGCTGAACCTGCGCGATATGCGCATCGTGCACGCCGAGCCCCGCGACCTGGCCGAGGCCGATCCCGACGGCACGCTTCACGCCCGGGCACCCGATGCCTGCTGCGCCCTGCGCAAGACGCGGCCGCTGGCCCGCGCGCTCGCGGGCTTCGACGGCTGGATCACCGGGCGCAAGCGGTTCCAGAGCGACACGCGCGCCACGCTCGATTTCTTCGAGGTCGAGGAAAGGACCGGGCGCATCAAGGTCAATCCGCTGGCCCACTGGCGGCGCGAGGACCTGCAGACCTACATGGAGGAAAACCGCCTGCCCCGGCACCCGCTGGTGCGGCAGGGCTACCCCTCGATCGGCTGCATGCCCTGCACCACCCGCGTGGCCCCGGGCGAGGATCCCCGCGCCGGACGCTGGCGCGACCGGGAAAAAACCGAGTGCGGCATCCACTTTGCCGGCGGCAGGGTGATGCGGAAAGGAGAAGACGCATGAGCGTGATCGTGACCGACAGGGGCTTTGCCCCCGACGACTGGACCGGCCCCGTCGCGCCGCTGGACGAGATGGGCGCCGGGACCAGGGCGGTGGATCTGCCCTCGGATACCGATCCGGCCGGGCTCGCCGGCCGGCTGGGGGGGCTGGCGCTGATCCGCGTGGATTTCCCCAGCTTCGCGGACGGGCGCGGCTTCACCATCGCGCGGTTGCTGCGGCTGATGGGCTACGCCGGCCGGCTGCGGGCGCGCGGCCATGTCATCGCCGATCAATACGCGATGGCGCGCCGCGCGGGGTTCGACGAGGTGGAGATCCCCGACGACCTCGCCGCCCGCCAGCCCCAGGAGCAGTGGCTGGCCCGGGCCGAATGGGCCGCGCATGACTACCAGGCGCGGCTGCGCGGATAGGCCGCCCTTCACCTGACCCAGATCAAAGATTAGTTAAAGGTGCCGGTTTAACGAACCGGCGACAGGAGCAATGAACGAGATCAAGACCGTGACCGAAGCCCAGGCCGTCAAGACCCCCACCCTGCCCGACGCGCAGACGGTGACCGAGGTCACCCACTATACCGATCGTCTGTTTTCCTTCCGCGTGACCCGGCCGCAATCGCTGCGGTTCCGCTCGGGCGAGTTCGTGATGCTGGGGCTGATGGGCGACGCTGATCCCAAGACCGGCAAGCAGAAGCCGCTGCTGCGCGCCTATTCCATCGCCTCCCCCGCCTGGGACGAGGAGCTGGAATTCTATTCGATCAAGGTGCCCGACGGGCCGCTCACCAGCCGGCTGCAGCACATCCAGCCCGGCGACCAGATCATCCTGCGGCCCAAGCCCGTCGGTACGCTGGTGCACGACGCCCTGCTGCCGGGCAAGCGGATCTGGTTCTTCGCGACGGGCACCGGGATCGCGCCCTTCGCCTCGCTGCTGCGGGATCCGCAGACCTACGAGGACTACGACGAGGTGATCGTCACCCACACCTGCCGCGAGCTGGGCGAGTTGCAGTACGGGCGCGAACTCATCGACTCCATCCGGCAGGACGAATTGCTTGAGGAACTGATCGGCGAGGGCTTCCACGAAAAGCTGCGCTACTACCCCACCACCACGCGCGAGCAGAGCCCGAAGATGGGCCGCATTACCGACTTGATGCGCTCGGGCGAGGTGTTCGAGGACCTCGGCGTCGCACCGCTGAGCCCCGAGACCGACCGCGCGATGGTCTGCGGCAACCTGGCCTTCAACCTCGAACTCAAGGAGATGCTGGAGGAATACGGCCTGCGCGAAGGCGCGAATTCGGACCCCAAGGAATACGTCGTCGAGAAGGCGTTCCTCGACTGAGCTGCGGCAAGTGACGCACGAATGGCCCCGTGCCGGAATGCCGGCGCGGGGCTTTCTCGTCTCACGGCCGCGTGATCAGAGATCCAACGCCTCGCGGACCGACTGCAGCGCATTGCCCAGTTGCTCGGGGTCGTCCTGCGCCTTCTTCAGCAGGTCGGTGAGCAACGCCTTGCGCATATCGCCCAGGTCGGACTCCGCGATCATCTTCTCGGCCGCGCCCATGTCGAAGCCCTCCACCGTCAGCTCCGCCGGCGGGTCGGGTGCGGCCGCCTCGGCACCGGTCTCCGCCTCGGTTTCCGGGGCCGCGGGCTGGGTTCCGCCGTCGCCCTCGGTGGCGGTTTCGGCGTCCGTCGCCTCCGCGCCCGCCTCGGCCTCGGTCTCGGCCGGCGGGGTTTCCGCTCCCGCCGCCTCCTCCGTGGCGGCATCGGCACCGGTGGCCTCCGCCTCCGTCTCGGTTGCGGCAGCGCTGTCGGTTTCCGCGGTCGAGGCCGCGCCCTCTCCGGTGGTCTCGGCCTCGCTCGTGGCGGGCGCGTCGCTCACCTCTCCGATGGCCTCCTGCGCCACGTCGCCATCCGCCGCCGTATCCGCCTCGGGCGCCGTTGCCTCCCCGTCCGTGGCGGCATCGGCCTCGGGCTGCGCGGGGGCCGCGTCCGTCTGCGCGCCCTCGGTCGACTCCGGCGCGTCCGTGGCCTCCTCCAGCACGCTCTCGGCGGTGTCGGCGGCCTCCTCCGCGGCCTCGGTGGCGGTGTCGGCGGCCTCCTCGGCGGCGTCGGTGGCGGCATCGACCGCTTCCTCGGCAGCCTCGGCGGTCTCCTCGACGACCCCCTCGGCCGCTTCGGCGGCGTCCTGGGCGCTTTCGGCCGTCGCGTCCTCGCCGGCAGCCGTCTCCGCGTCGCCTTCGGCCGCCTGTTCGGCTTCGGCGGCCTCGGCCTCTTCCTCGGCGGCCGTTTCGGCGGGTGCCTCGGTCTGCGCGTCGGTCTGCTCGGCCGGGGCGCCGGCGGTGGTCTCGGCATCCTCCAGCACGTCGGGCGCCGCGATCTCGTCGGTGGCCTGGCCGACGCTATCGGCGATCTCGTCCACCGTCGTGCCGGTGAAGAGCATGTACCCGCCGACCAGCACGATGGCCGCCACCAGGATCCAGATCAGATTTCGCATCGCATGTCCCCTTTGTCTCGGAACCGTTTCAGGGCTGCCGGCGCGGCCTTTTCCCGGCCCGAGGACCGGGCGGGCCGCACCGCCTGTGTCCCAACAGAATACGGGCTCAAACGGTTCCTGTCCCGCGATTTTGCGGCTTGAATCGGTTTGCCGCCAAGGTTACTTTTCTGCTTCAACTTTTCCAACGACCGAAGGAACAAAGCCATAGCCCGCAGACCACACAACGCGCCGCCCACGCGCGATACCGGCCCCCGCGTCAACGATCGCATCCGCGCCCAAGAGATCCGCCTGATCGGCCCTGACGGTGACAACGTTGGTGTCGTTCCCCCCTCCAAGGGGATGGAGTTGGCTGAACAGCACGGACTGGACCTCGTCGAGATCTCGCCGAACGCCAATCCCCCGGTCTGTAAGGTCATGGACTACGGCAAGTTCAAGTACGAACAGCAGAAACGCGAGTCCGAGGCGCGCAAGAAGCAGAAGGTCATCGAGGTGAAGGAGGTGAAGTTCCGCCCCAACACCGACACGCATGACTACGACGTCAAGATGCGCAACGTGCTGAAGTTCCTCGAAAAAGGCGACAAGGTGAAGGTCACGCTGCGGTTTCGCGGCCGCGAAATGGCGCACCAGGACCTGGGCCGCGAGCTGCTCAAGCGGGTGGCCGAGGACGTGGGCGACCTGGGCAAGGTCGAGAACATGCCCAAGATGGAAGGCCGCCAGATGATCATGGTGATCGCGCCCACCACCAAGTAGGCCGGACCGCAACCGCCCCGCCGCCCGGTACGGCCCGTACGGCCTTTCCGCGCGGCCCGCGCGCCATACGACCCCGACGAGGCAGATCTTCCGATGTGGGAGGAACGCTACAGCACCCCAGACTATCTCTTCGGGCGCGAGCCCGCCCGCTTCCTCGTGGAGCACGCGGATCTGCTGCGCCCCGGCCAGACCGCGCTGGCGGTGGCCGACGGCGAGGGGCGGAATTCGGTCTTCATGGCGCGCAAGGGCCTGAAGGTGACGGCGCTGGAATACGCCCCCTCGGCCCTGCGCAAGGCCAGGGCCCTGGCTGACGAGGCCGGGGTCAGCGTCGAGTTCCGCGAGGTCGACGTGCTGGAACACGACTGGGCCGAGACCTTCGATCTGGTCGTGGGCATCTTCATCCAGTTCGTGGGGCCCGAGGCGCGCCCCGCCCTTTTCGAGGGGATGAAGCAGAGCGTGAAGCCCGGCGGCCTGATCCTTCTGCACGGCTATACGCCGCGCCAGGTGGACTACGGCACCGGCGGCCCGCCCTACCCCGAGAACATGTATACCGAGGCCCAGTTACACGCCGATTTCGCAGGCTGGGAGATCCTGGAATGCCGGGCCTACGAGCGCGAGATTCGCGAGGGCACCGGGCACGCGGGCTGGTCGGCCCTGATCGATTTCGTGGCACGCAAGCCATATCCCGAATAAGGGATAACGGGGCCGATTTCCCGGCATCCCGGATGGAAAATCGTGGCCGAACGGTGGCTTGGACAGGGTTGCGGGATCTTGCCGACTGGATCGAAAATCGTCGGCGCCGCGATTTCGCCGCATTTTCGCCTTTTGCGTGTACGGTTCTGGCGTTAGCCCTTGGTTAACGAACGAGGCAATCGTAGCACGGGACGAAAAAATGCGGATTCTTCTTGTCGATGACGATCATCTTCTTGTCGAAATGCTCGAGGAGTATCTCGGCACGATGGGCTACCGGGACATCTCCACCGCGTATTCGGCCGAAGACGCCCTCCAGATGGTCGATGATCAGGATGTCCCCTTCGATTGTTTCCTGCTGGACATCAAGATGACCGGCATGGACGGCATAGAACTATGCCGGGCCCTGCGGGAACGCCGCGACTGCCGCACTGCGCCGATCATCATGATCACCTCTTCGGAGGCCAAGGAGCACATGCCCGCCGCCTTCGAGGCGGGGGCGACAGACTACCTCAAGAAACCGCTGGACGTGGTCGAACTGGAGGCGCGCATGCGCATGGCCATGCTGCTGGTGGAGTCGACCGCCCGCGAATCGGCCAGCCGCGAGGCGCTGCAATCGCTGCTGCAGGACGCGCCCGAGGACGAGGACCGCTTCGACCCCGGCGAGGTGCCGAGCTTTTCCGACGTCGAGGGGCTGTTCGATTACTATTACCTTGAGAACAAGCTGCTGAAGATGGGCGAAGGCATCTACGCCATGAGCCTCGTCTCGGTCCAGATCCGGGGTTTCGACGATCTCTGCCACCAGGCTCGCCGCAAGGAAATGCTGGCACTGGTGCGCGCCGCCGCGGCCGTGATCACCGAGTCGATCCCCAAGCGGGGGCTCATCACCTCCTACATCGGGCACGGCCGCTTCGTCTGCGTGACGATCGTGCGCAACCGTATCGTTCCCCGGCTGCTGCAGGCGCGGCTGCACGACCGGTTCAAGCTGCACCACCACGAAGGTGGCCAGACGGCCGCGGGCCAGGTCACGCTGGACGTGCGCGCCATCTCGGACCGCCGGGTCCTGACAGCACCCGACGCGCTGTCGCTCCTGAAAAAGGAGATCAAGGCGGCGCACGCCGACCAGGGCGGCAAGCTGCCCCCCGTGAACGAGGAAGCGAACCGCATTTTCGACCGGATGGAGGCCCCGACCAAGGGCCGCGAGCAGGCCGGTTCCTGATCCGGTCCGCCCCGGCCCTGCAATCTGCGCCGGCCCCTTTCGGGCCGGCGTCCGCGCGTCGGGCTGCTAGTTTTCGGGCTGCAACCGCGTGACGCCGACGGCGGCCGCCCGCGCCAGTTCGGGGTCCAGCGACATCGGGATGTATTCCCCCCGCCGCCAGAGCTGCGCCATGTCGTCGTAGTAGCGCGACAGGAAGTGCCCGGATTGCCCCGTCGAGATGACGAAGACGGAACTGTCGGGATCGGCGAAATCATAGACCCCGCGGTACCCCGCGCCGTGCACGTTCAGGAAGGGATCGGCGCCGGTGCCCTTTGTGCGCCCGCGCAGCAGCGTGTTGTCGCCGCCCGAGGTGGACTGGCGGATATTGACGAAGTAGCGCAGCACCGGCACATCGCCAAGCACCTGATGGTCGTGGGTGGCCTGGTGCGCATCGCCCCATCGCAGGCTTTCCAGCGCGGTGCCATACTCCTCGTTGATCCAGACGATGGCGTCGTCCAGCGCGAGGCGCGCGATCTCGGTGCAGGTTTCGCGCGGCGATGACTGCTTGACGTCGCACCAGGCCGCTGCGCCGTCCACGTCGCGGAAGACGCGCTCGATGAAGACCGGTTCGGGGTGGGTGAAGGCGTCGGCCAGCGGCCCCAATTCATCGCGGATCAGGCGATCCTGTAGCGCCCGCAGCCAGGCAGCGTAGATCAGCGGCTCGGGCAGGTGTTCGTTCATCTCGCCGTTCCAGTTCGACAGCAGCGTCAGGGCGCGCTGGCGCTGGCGTTCGGGCGTGCCCTCGGGCGCCGCCTCGCCGGTGAACCACAGGTCGGCCCCGATCAGCGGCAGCAGGGAGCGCGCGGTGAAACTGACGGTATCAAGCTGTGCCTCGATGAAACTGTCGCGGGTATGCACCTCGCGGTTCTGCATCAGCCGGCGCCAGCGGTTGATGCGCTGCGTGTCGCCCCAGTGATAGCTCACGTGCAGGGGGAAGGGCCGGTCCACCGTCTTGTTGTTGGTGTTGCCCAGGATGCCGCCGGCGGGCGCCACGAATTCGGGGTTGGCCGAATAGGGGCTCAGGCCCTGCCAGCGGTTCTTCTCGATCCAGCCACGGCTGGGGCGGCGGCCGCGTGTCTCGTGCCGGGCATGGCGGCGCGGCATGGCCCCGACCGTCTTGAGCGCGATGGTCTGGGAATCGGCCACCGTCAGGTTCTGCGAGGGGCCCACGTAGCCTTGCCCGGCTGCCAGCGCCTCCTCCACGCTGTCGGCGCGCATCAGCTCCATGGCCGCGCTCAGCGTGGTGTCGGCATCGGTCAGCACGGTCCAGGCCAGCGATGCCACGTGCCCCTTGGGTGTCACGGTGCCCAGATCGTAGTGCGATCCCGGCAGGACCGGGCCGTTTTCCGTCCACCGCAGGGTCAGGGTGATCGGATCCTGCCCCTTGATGCGGATGATCGAGCGTTCGGTCCGGAAGGGCTTGTACCCCTCCGGCGTCAGGTATTCGGCCGGGTCGTCGGGGTTGAGCTTCTCGATGTAGACGTCCTGATCGTCGAGGTAGGACGAGGTGATGCCCCAGCCCAGATCGGCCGATCTCCCCGTCAGCACGACCGGCACGCCGGGGATGGTTCCGCCGATCACCCCGCCGCCGTCAAGCTCCAGTCGCGCCAGGTACCAGATCGCCGGGGCGGAGAAGCCCAGGTGGGGGTCATTGGCCAGAAGCGTGCCCCCCGCGGCCGCGCGCGCCGGCGCCGCCGCCCAGGCGTTGGAGGCGCCCGCCCGGCCGCGCGGGGCGAAGGGCGACAGCGGATCGCGGGGGGGCCGGTCCGGCGCCGCTGCCCAGGTCGCGCCGGGGAAGCGCGCGGCATAGTCCGGCAGCGCCGCGATGCCGTTGCCCGGGGCCTCGGGCATGAGGTCGGCCAGCCGGGCCTCGTCCTCCAGGGCCAGCGAGGCACGGGCGCGCAGGACCTCCTCTTGCAGGTGCGCCGACAGCCGCACCGCCATCAGCTTGACGATGGCAATGGAATCGGCGGGCTGCCAGGGCGCGATCGGCGCGTTGAAAAGGAACATCTCCGGCGCGCCGCGTCCCAGGGCCTTCTCGTTGATTTCGGACAGGCGGGCATTGACGCCCGCGGCGTAGGCCTCGAGCGCGGCCCGCGTCGATGCGTCCTGCGCGGCGACCGAAGCCCGCGAGAGCGCGTAGAGATCCAATCGCCGCATGATCTTGTCGATTTCCACGGTGCGCGGCCCGAAGACCTCGGACAGGCGGCCCTGCACCGTCCGGCGCAGCGTGGTCATCTGCCACAACCGGTCCTGGGCGTGGGCGTACCCCAGTCCGAAGAAGGTCGCGGCCTCCCCCTCGCCGAAGACATGGGGGATGTTGGCGTTGTCGCGCACGATCTCGACCGGGCGCTTCAACTGCGCCACGCGGGCCGTCTTGTCGTACTCCGGCAGCGACCGCGACAGCAGCAGGTAGAGCCCGGCCACGGCCACGACCGCCAGCACCGCAAGCCCCCCCGCGATCCGCAGCAGCCACTTCAAGATCCCCGCCATGCCGCGCGCCCCCGGTTTCGCCTTGCATCCGGGCCCGGGATAGTCAGAAATTCCGGGCGAGACAATCCGAAGGGAGGGACCGATGGCGAAACTGGCATTCCTGGGCCTTGGCGTGATGGGCTACCCGATGGCCGGGCACCTGCAAGCCGCGGGCCACGACGTCTGCGTCTACAATCGCACGCAGTCCAAGGCCGCGGCCTGGACCGAAACGCACGGCGGGCACAGCGCCCCGACCCCGCGCGAGGCCGCCGAGGGGGCCGCTTTCGTGATGGCCTGCGTTGGCAACGACGACGACCTGCGCAGCGTCTGCCTGGGCGAGGACGGCGCCTTTGCCGGGATGGCGCCCGGGGCGATCTTCGTTGACCACACCACCGTCTCGGCGCGGGTGACGGCCGAGCTTTCCGAGGCGGCGCGCGAAAAGGGCCTCGGCTTCGTCGATGCGCCGATCTCGGGCGGGCAGGCCGGGGCCGAGAACGGCCAGCTTTCGATCATGTGCGGCGGCGATGCCGCGGCCTACGAGGCCGCCGAACCCGTGATGCAGACCTACGCCAAGATGTGCCGCCGCATCGGCGGCTCGGGCGCGGGACAGATGACCAAGATGTGCAACCAGATCGCCATCGCCGGGCTTGTCCAGGGCCTGTCCGAGGCGCTGCACTTCGCCGAGGAGGCCGGGCTGGACGGCCGCGCGGTGGTCGAGGTCATCAGCCAGGGCGCGGCCGGATCCTGGCAGATGGAGAATCGCTACGAGACCATGCTGGACGATCATTTCGACCACGGCTTCGCGGTGGACTGGATGCGCAAGGACCTCGGGATCTGCCTGCAGACCGCGGATGAAAACGGCGCCACCCTGCCCGTCACGGCGCTGGTGGACCAGTTCTACAAGGACGTCCAGAACATGGGCGGCGGCCGCTGGGACACATCGAGCCTGTTCAAGCGCCTGCGCAAGCTGGCCAAGTAGGCTGGGCACCGGCCGCACCGCCGGAGGGGACCCGGTTTCACGTGGGAAAGTCGTAATCGAGAACGATCTGCCAAATGGTGCGGTTGGCCTCGTCCAGCTTCGCGATCGCCTCTTCGATCTGGGCGATGGCCCGGTCGTCGATATCCGACATCTGGCCGATCTTCAGTTCGTCCTGCCGGTCGGCGATGCGCATCAGGATGGTCCGTGCGGTGCCGGAGTCCTGGTCGAAGGAATATATGCAGTGATTGTACCTGTTCCGCAGCGCGGAGTGACGCATCATGTCGCGCATGGCCGTCAGGATGCGGCTGCGCAGCTCCGGCTCGGCGCGTTCGAGCTTGGCAAGCCGTTTCACCAGTTCGACGCGGGCGCGCGTGGTGTTGAGCGTCAGAAAGATCACCAGCGCCGTTTCGGTGTCGGTCCGCGCGAGGCCGGCAATGAGGTGAATCAGCAGGCTTTCGGTGTTCGTCCAAGTATAGTTCAACCGCCCCACCAGCCCCAGCAAGTCCGAGAAACGCTGGTCGAGCGTGTCTGCCATCAGGCCGATCCCCGCGGATTGGAAAGGTATATCCCGGCTGCCTCCGTCCGGTTGCGCACGCCGAGCTTCTTGATGATGTGATGCATGTGGAGTTTGACCGTATGCTCGGACAGGGCGAGTTCCCCGGCGATCAGCTTGTTCTGTTTTCCGCGCGCCACCAGGGCCAGGATCTCGCGCTCGCGCGGGGTGAGTCGCGGCTTTGGCCGGGTCTTGATGAGCTTGTGATCGAGCGGCGGCTTGTGTCCGCCGAGCTTCATCAGGTCCTGCGGAACGCACCCGTGCCCCAGAAACAGAAGGCGCAGCATAGAGACCCAGCAGTCGTACCGCAGGTTCATGGGCAGAAAGCCGAACCGTGAAAACGCCTCGCGCTCGCTGACATGATCGAAAAAGCGCAGCGCCACCGACTTGTCGTTGTAGGCCAGGGCGATGCATTTCGCGGACATGCTTTCGAGCACGTCAAGATCGATGTCGTCCTCGACCATTTCTTCCTCGACGAGCGCAAGCTTGACCACGCCATCGCCGGAACTGGGCAACAGGTCGGGGTCGTCCGCCCGATTGACCTCCACGCTCGGGAATTCGAGCTTGATCGCCTCTGCGCATTTATTCGACACGGTCAGCCCGTGCCCGATGATATTAATGTAGACGCCAGCCATGACAGTAGCCCCCCAAAATAGAAACCAAGCGTCGGTTCGCCAATTCAACTTTGCAAAGTAACAGCGCCGGATTGCGGGATCATTGTTGTTCGTCAATGCATCCGGCCCCGGGTCGGATCATCGGTGCCCAAATCCCCGCTGCTCCCGTTTTCGATGATGTGATCCATCGAACCGAGCCGCCCGGATGGTGCCCTTCCACCTTTCCTTTCGTCTCGTGGGTTGCAGGATCGACCGTTCGGCGCGGGCAGATCTTCTGCCGGTGGCCCCCTGTCCTGCATGTATCCCGTTTCAACCTTGCGTTTGTCGGCGGCGCTTTCCCGGTTTTCCGCCGCCCTGCAGGCGGGGCTTGGAAAATGTCGGGAAAGTGACCGACTGAGCAATATTATACACAGTTTATCCCGTGAGGGATTCACAAAATGCTTAGCTAATCGAATTGTTAACGTTTTAGCGAAAACGGTTAGTTTCCGTTGCGGAAACTTGAGCATTAACGCCCTGAAAAGAAAAAGATTGCTATCGGCGCTCTTCGGCCACGCCGTCCGCGCGCGCAGACGGGATCTAGATACCCGCCGGCGATATCCACACCCGACATAAACCGTAAAGACTGCATTGAATCGGGCAAGAATATGTCTTTTTGCCCGAGCAAAACGGTTTTTTCTGGTCTTGTCATGGGCTTACGCGCGCCGGCTTCTGTTGATCTTTCTGGGAGCTATTTTCGATCGCCTTCTGGCCTCATCCTGAAGTCCGCGCTTGTCCCAAGGCGCCCGGCCAGGTCCCGGACCCCGACGGATCGGCCTGGCCGGCTCACCGGCCGGGTGCAATCGCCCGGCCAAAACCAACGGCCCGAATCATGTCCGCCTTAAACAAGAGTGGCGGTCGAACGGGCCTTCGAAAGAGAAGGAAGTTCTACCATGGTTATCAAGAACCAACATAACGGTTACGGATGGATCCAGGACAATTCCGTGACCATCAACGAGGACAACGACGATCAATCGCAATCGCAGGACCAGGATCAATGGCAGGACCAGGATCAATGGCAGGACCAATACCAAGGTCAGCACCAAGAAAGCCTGAACCTGAACGGTAACGGCAACCTGAACCTGAACGGCAATGCCAGCGAGAACGACAATACCAACGGAAACAGGAATACCAATACGAACAAGGACACCGACGAAAACACCAACACCAACACCAACCGCGACACCAACACCAACAACAACACGTCGGAGAGCCACCACACCACCGACACCGACGTGGACGTGGACGTGGATTTGGACATGGAAGGCTACGTGCCGACCGATGACGACTTCGCCGACATCGACGTCTCCGGCGGGTCGGCGATCGGTGACGTGCTGATGGCGGACGGCGACATGCACTACGACGTCGGCGACGACATCAACGTCGATGACCTCCTCAACGGCGCGCTGACCGGCGAGGGCAATGATGTTGGCACCGTCAACATCATGAACAACAAGCTCGTCGACAACGACACGCTGAAGGATCCCGATGTCACCAACGGCGGTTCCGGCTTCCACCAGAACGGCAATGCCAATGGCGGCAACGCATGGGCGAAAGAAGGCATCGAATCGGACGGCGGCAGCGGCAGCGGCGGCGGCGACGCCGCGTCGGTCGGCGGCAAGGCGCTGGGCGCTGCCATCGGCGGCGAGGCGGCGAGCGGCAACGCCGAGTCGGGTGACGGTGGCGTTACTGACGGCCACCTCGAAGGCGGTGAAGGCGGTGGGGCAGACGGATCTGCCTTGAACGCAGCTATTGGCGCCGGCCTCGCCAAGTCCGAGGCGGACGCGGATGCAATCGCTACCGAAGACGGGTTTGATCTGGGTCTGCTGGACTTCCTGGAAGGCGGCGACGCCGCGCAGGCCATCGCGGCAGCCGCTTCGGCGGCGCAGGGCGGTGGCATCGGTATTACGGACGATGCGGTGGCAGATGCCAAAGGGGGCAACGTCGGTGAGACCGGTGGCATGACGCAAACCGCCGGGGGCTCGGGCAAGGCCCACGGAGGCGAAACCGGCGTGGGCGATACGAACCTCGAGGTTATCGGCGGTGAGGCCGGCAACTCGCACGGCGGTCCCGGCGGCGACGGCGGCCACGGCGGCGTCTGGGGGTCGCACAACGGCGACGACGGGTTCGTCACCGGCAGTTCCTCGGCCTCCGCGGATGCCATGCTGGAGACCACGGCGTTCAACCAGTCGATCACCATGGGCGCCAACGTCCTGGGCAACACGGTCGACATGACCACCGTGGGCCAGAACCTGACGTCCAACTACTCGATGACCGGCGAGGACGACGCCACGGCGTGACCGCTCGGTCAGAGCAATCTGACGCTTCGAAAAAGAACAGCTCGCGCGGCAGGGCCGCGCGAGCCTCCCTTGGCCTCTCCTGGGCGCTCCAGGCGAACGGAGTACTAGCGCCATGTTCTTGGACAAGATCACAGAATCCATCGCCTTTTTCATCGGCCTGTTCCAATTGATCACCGAAGCCGTCCGCGGAAGACAGGAATACGAAAGCTTCGAACACGGCCGCGACGAACAGAAACTCGAAGAAATCCGCGCAGCGGCCCGAGAGCATGAAGCCGATTACGGGCCCGAGGGCTACGACCCGCGCGTGAACGATGCCGACGCCTACGCCCCGCGCTTCGCCGATCCCGACCTGCAGGCGCCCGACAGAAGCCCCGTGCCGCAACCGTCCCAACCTGTCGGGGACGCCGCGGTCCCGCCCGACACGGCGGCGGTTGCCCTGCCGGATCCGGGCGCGCCGGGCGGCGTGATACCGCCGATGCTTTCTTTCGCGCCGGGCTCTGTCGCCGAATTCACGATCCAGCAGAACATCCTCTTCGACCGCGACAGCCTGAACACCTCCGACGCGCTGGCCAACGCCTGGGCCAACCTGCAGGAACAATTGACCGCTCACGCGACCCAGCAGGCCGAGGCGCTCCAGGTGCTCGACCTGTCCCCCTTCGCGGCGCCCGCCGGCACCACCACCGCGGAAGCGCGGGATCTCGTGGGGGCGGTCTCACGGGCCTCAGAAGAGGCAGCCGAGGCGCTGCCGGCGGCGGATGTCACCTTCGCGCGGGGCGCCGACGCCGACGGGATCACCGTGAACGGCGCGTCGGCGTCCGAGATGCCCGACTGGCAATCGATGCTGCCTGAATTGCCCGAACGGGACCGGGACGGTCCCGATGACTTCTCCGCCGGAAGCAAAGCCGCCCCGCACACGCTGCTGACCGGCGGCAACCTCGCCCAGAACCAGGTCTCGGCCGTGTCGAGCGGCGTGGACGCGCCGGTGATCGCGGTGCGCGGCGATGTCGTGAGCCTGGACGTGATCAGCCAGGTCAACGTGATGCGCGACGACGCGGCGCAAGCGCAGAGCGACAACACCATGCTCAACCAGGCCGCGTTTTCCGACCGGCCGAGCGTGGTGGAGGGCCCGGACCTCGGCACGACGACCGGCAACACGCCCTTCGTGAACGTCACGACCCTGACCGGCGACCTCATCAACTACAGCTGGACCGAGCAGATCAACTTCGTCGGCGACGAGGACACGCTGAGCACGTCCATTTCGGGGTGGGAGTCATGGATCTCGACCGGCGAGAACGAGCTGATCAACGCCGAATCGCTCTTCTCGGGCGGGATGACCTTCGACCTCATCATCGTCGAGGGTGACATGACCACGCAATACCTCGTCTCCCAGACCAACGTGCTGGCCGACGAGGACGTCCTCGCCACGGGCGTTCAAGCCGGTTCCGGGCAGACGCCGTCCAACGACACCGCGGAGGGTCTCGCGGCAACCTCGGGCAACGCGGCGATGAACCTGGCCTCGATCACGCACACCGCCAGCGACCAGTTGACGAGCCTGACCGATGGCTTGCGCGACGTGCTGGACAAGTTCGACCCGGACGCGCCCAACCTTTCGGGGTTCCTGTCGCATCCCGCGTTCGAGGGGGCGGAGGGATTGAACGTGCTTCATATCACCGGCGACCTGATCAAGATGCACTCGGTCACCCAGATCAACGTTCTGTCCGATGGCGACCTGGTCGGCACCTCGCCAGGAGCCGCGGGGCAACAGACCGAGACGGGCAGTAACGCCGCGGTGAACGTCGCGGGGCTGACCGATGCGGGGATCGAGTCGGTGGTCATGGCCGGCGGGTCTGTCTATTCCGACGCGGTCCTCCACCAGGCCAACCTGGTGTCCGAGGACGCGCCGCCACCCAACGTGACGCTGGTGCAGGATACCGACAAGGCCCTGGCGACAGAGGCCGTGGCATTTCTCAGTGACGACATGGCGGCCGGCCAGCCCCGCACGGAAACGGGACAGGAGGCCGGCGCCTCGGTCACCGCCGACGGCGCGGCCCATTCCGACGTGATGCAAACGATGCTGGCGTGACAGGCAAGGGAGACCCACGTTGAAGGACTTTCGCAATTCCAGGACCCCGGAGGTCACGGACCGTGGAGAAACCCCGGAGATGCAGGAGTGGCAGGTCCGTGCGACGGCCTCGCTGGCAGAGGCAAATGCAACGGAGACCGGGGCGGAGCGTGACCGACCCACTGGCGAGAAGACCGCCGGCCTGAATGACATCCTGCGGCTGATGCCGAAATCCGACACCTGCGCGTCCTGCCACGGCGCCGTGGAAAGCGGCGCCGCCGCGAACGGGCCGGAGTGCCGCCATGACGATGATGCCGGCCGCTCCGGTGGCAAACGGCCCCGCGAGGGCCGCGCCCGGCCGGATACCGGCGATCGGACGGCGGATGGCCGCACATTCGACAAGGGGCGCGCGCGCATGGACCCGATGGTCAAGGGGCTGGGCGGGCCCGCCCTCGAGGGGCGCATCAATACCAAGCCCAAAAGCCCGCAAAGCGGCAGTCCGGCCCCGCCGAGCGGCGGCAGCGGCGGCGGCGATGGCGGCGGCGGTGGCGGCGGCGCCCAGTTCCACCGTCGCCTCGGGCCGCAGAATTTCCAGGAGAGCCTGAAGGAAGCCCTGGCCGCGGTGCGCCGCAACATGGGGTTCGTGATGCTCATGACCTGCGCCACCAACGTTCTGGTGCTGGCCATCCCGATCTACCTCTTCCAGATCGCGGACCGGGTACTGACCAGCCGCTCGGTCGATACGCTCATCATGCTGACCATCATCATCGCGGGCGCCGTGATCCTTCAGGCCGTTTTCGACGCTGTCCGCCGGTTCATGCTGATGCGCACGGCGGTCGAAGTGTCGGCGCGGCTCGGCGAACCGATCCTCAGCGCGGCAGCCCATGCCTCGTTGCATTCCAACGGCCGCGAATACCAGGCCCTTGGGGATCTCCAGCAGGTGCGCAGCTTCATCACCTCCGGCACACTCCTGGCTTTTCTCGACGTGCCTTTCGCGCCGCTTTTCATGCTCGCCATCTTCCTCGTGCACCCGCACCTGGGCTTCATCGTGGTGGGCACCTCGGTCGCCCTGCTGGTGCTGGCGATGATAAACCAGCGGATGACGGCCCGGCCCTTTGCCGAGGCCAACCAGTCGCAATCGCGCGCCAATCTGCACCTGGATTCCATGACGCGAAACAGCCAGATCATCAACGCGCTGGCGATGATCCCCGAGGCGGTATCGATCTGGGGGCGCGACACGGCCGCGTCGCTGACGTCGCAGGTGCGCGCGCAGGACCGCAACGTGATTACCGCGACGCTGTCGCGCGGGGTGCGCCTCTTGACCCAGGTCGCGATGCTGGGCTGGGGGGCCTACCTCGCCATTCTGGGCGAGATCACAGGCGGCATGGTCATCGCCGCGTCGATCATCGCCGGCCGCGCCCTGGCCCCCGTGGAGGGCGCCATCGAGGGGTGGAACGCCTTCCTGTTGTCGCGGTCGGCCTACGGGCGGATTGCCAACCTGCTGACCCGTTCGGGCCTGCAGTTCGAACGGCTGCGCCTGCCGCAGCCGGAGGGCCGGCTGGATGTCGACCGCCTGCTGTATGTTCCCGGCGGGACCAAGCAGGTCGTGCTCAACGCCATCAGCTTTTCGCTGTCCCCGGGCGACACGCTGGCCGTGATCGGCAACTCGGGGGCGGGCAAGACGACGCTGGGCAAGATGCTGGTCGGGTCGATCATGCCCACCTCCGGCAGCGTGCGGCTGGACCTGATGGACCTGCGCAACTGGGATCCGCGCCAGTTGGGCGAGAACATCGGCTATCTGCCCCAGGACGTTCAGCTGTTTCCCGGCACGATCAAGCAGAACATCGCGCGGATGCGCGACGACGCCACCGATGAGCAGATCCATCGCGCCGCCGTGCTGGCGGATGTGCACGACATGATCGCCTCGTTGCCCCAAGGCTACGAGACGATGGTCGCCGCCGACGGTTCGCCGCTGTCCGGCGGCCAGAAACAACGGATCGCGCTGGCGCGGGCGTTCTTCGGGGATCCGCGCCTGCTGGTGCTGGACGAACCCAACTCGAACCTCGACGCGGCCGGCGATGCGGCGCTGGCTCGTGCCATCGAACACGCCAGGAACAACAAGATCACCGTCGTGGTGATCACCCAGAAACCCACGCTTCTCAGTGCCGTGGACAAGATCATGATGCTGTCGGAGGGCAACATCACGATGCTGGGCGAGCGCAACCAGGTCCTCCAGCGCCTCGCGGAGTTCCGCAAGAGCGGACAGAAAGGCGTCGGCGGCACCAGTGGTTCGCCGCCCGAAAACGGGGAGAAGGAATGATGACCGAGACCGTCGAAGTCATGGAGTGGCACCATGACGTGCCGCGCTCGATCCGAAAGCACGCGATCTTCGGAATCCTTCTGTTCATCATCGCCTTCGGGGGGTTCGGCACCTGGGCCTTCCAGGCCCCCCTTGCAGCGGCCGTGATTTCCCAGGGGTCCTTCGTGGCCACGGGCCGCAACAAGATCGTCCAGCACCTGGAAGGCGGGATCATCGAGGCGATCCTGGTCGCGGAAGGCGACCGCGTAAAAAAGGGGGATGCCATCGTGCAGCTCGACGAAACGGCTGCCACCGCGGACCTGCGCGAACTCAAGTTGCGCCAGGCCCGGCTGGAAGCGATGGAGGCCCGCGTGCGCACCCAGCACCAGGATGGCGAGGAAATCGTGTTCCCCGAACACCTCGTGGAGATGGCGCAGGACAACGCCGAACTGGCACAGATCATTTCCGACCAGAAACTGACCTTCGAGTCGGCCCGCCGTCTTAAGGAGAACGAGCTGGCGATCCTGGAAAACGGTATCGAGCTGCTCGGCGTGCGCGCCGGCGGATACCGTGAACAGCTGGAATCCTACGAGGCGCGCGCCGCCAACCTGGACGAGGAACTGGCCGACAAGGCCGAACTTCTCGACGGTGGGCTGATCCGGCGGCCGGAATACAACGCGGTGCGGCGGGCCGTTCTGGAGACGGAGGGCCACATCGCCCGCCTGAAGGCCGAACTGGGAGAGATCGAGCGGACCCGGACCAAGTACCTACTCGAGATCGACAAGCTGACCTCGGACCGGCGCGAAACCGCGCTGGACGAGTTGCAATCGATCCAGGCCGAGCTGGACTCAGTCCGCGAGAAGGCGCGCAAGGCCAAGGACATCCTGGCACGCGCCTCGGTCAAGGCCCCCGTCAGCGGGACGGTCGTGCGCCTGCATTACCACAGCCCCGGCGGGGTCATCGAGAGCGGCAAACCGATCGCCGAGATCCTGCCCTCCGACGCGCCCCTGCAGATCGAGACCCTGGTGCCGCGCACCGATATCGACAGCGTTCGCGTGGGACAGCCGGCGACGGTCCGGCTTTCGGCGCTCAACCAGCGCACGACGCCCGTGCTGGACGGACGGGTCAGTTACCTTTCGGCCGACGCCGTCACGGACACGTCGGACGGCATCGCCCGCGAGGTCTATGTCGCGCACATCGACGTGACGTCGGAGGAATACAGCCGGGTCTCCTCCTTCGCGCCGGTGCCGGGCATGCCGGCGGAGGTGATGATCCAGAGCCAGGAACGCACGTTTTTCGAATACCTGGTGAAACCGATCCGCGACAGCATGAGCCGCGCCTTCCGCGAGCAATGAGGGGCCGCGCCTACCCGGCCGGCGCCAGCCGCGCCAGGATCGCCGCGGTGTCCAGCCCGGAGACCGCCCCGCTCAGCCGGCCGCGATCCTCGCGCAAGCGGGTGGCAACGTAACCCTCGGCCACCGCCGCCGGCGCCTGGCGGATCAGCACCGCCGCCGTCAAGAGCGTCGCCAGGCTTTCGACGTACCAGCGGGCCTCGCCCTCGTCCGGCAGTTTCGGCCACCGCGCCATGTGCCGCTTGAGCGCGGCGTCGAAACCGGCCACCTGCCCCGCCGCCTTGCCCAGTTCGGCGCTCAGCGCCTCGCCCGCTTCCGGCGCGCGGCGCAGGGTGCGCAGCACGTCCAGGCAGATCACGTTGCCGGACCCTTCCCAGATCGAGTTGAGCGGCGCCTCGCGGTAGAGCAGCGGCATCGGCGTGTCCTCGACGTAGCCCATGCCGCCCACGGCCTCCATCGCCTCGTAGACCAGGTTGGGGCAGAGCTTGTTGCCCAGGAACTTGGCCAGCGCCACGGCAAGGCGGGCGAAGGCGCGCTCGCCTTCCGTGCGGCCGTCGAAGGCCCGCGCCACGTGCAGCCCCAGGGCCAGCGTGCCCTCCCAGTCCAGCGCCAGGTCGGCCAGGACCGCCTGCATCAGCGGCTGGTCGATGAGCCGTTTCTGGAAGGCCGTGCGCCGGCTGGTCCAATGGTGGGCATAGACCAGCGCCGCGCGCATCAGCCCCGCCGGCGCCATGGCGGTATCCAGCCGGGTGTGGTGAACCATCTCGATGATGGTGCGCACGCCGGCCCCTTCCTCGCCCAGACGGTGGGCGAGGGTGCCGTCGTACTCGATCTCGGCCGAGGCGTTGGCACGGTTGCCCAGCTTGTCCTTCAGCCGCTGGATGCGCAGCGGATTGCGCGCCCCGTCCAGCCAGCGCGGGACCAGAAAGCAGGTCAGCCCGTCGCCGGTCTGCGCCAGGGTCAGGAACCCGTCTGACATGGGCGCCGAACAGAACCACTTGTGCCCGCGCAGGCGGTAGTGCGCGCCGTCGCGGGCGGCCTGTGTCGTGTTGGCCCGCACGTCGGACCCGCCCTGCTTCTCGGTCATGGCCATGCCCATGGTTGCCCCCGCCTTGCGCGCCAGGGGCTTCGGCGCCGGGTCGTAGGTCCGCGCCGTCAGCTTGGGCACCCAGGCGTCGAACAGCGCGTCGTCGGCCTTCAGCGCGGGCACGGCAGCATAGGTCATGGTCATGGGGCAGCAGACCCCGGGCTCGACCTGGGCGGTCAGATAGACCATGGCGGCATGGGTGGCATGGCCGCCCGCCGCGCCCTCCCAGGCGATGGCCGCGTAGCCCGCGACGGTGCCCGCCCGCATCAGCTCATGGTAGGCGGGATGGAAGCGCACCTCGTCCAGGCGCCGCCCGCCCGCATCGAAAAGCACCGCCTCGGGCGGGGCGTGGTTGGCATCGCGCCCTGCCTGGCGCATCTCGGCGCTGCCCATGCGGGCGCCGTAGCGGGCCAGGTGGTCGGCATCCGCCCCGGCGGCCGGCGCGTGGCACTGAAGGGCCGGATCCTGTGCCCAGAGATCGCCCGCGGCCGGCTCGGGTGGCTGGTTCGTCACCTCGTGGGTGGCAAGGTCGCTGCGCGGCGGGGTCTGGGACATGCTGGCCTCCTTGCCCGCAATCTAGCGCCATCGCACGGAACCGCGAAAGGGGATTCACAACCCCGTGCGGCTGTGTCATGATCTCCGCCGAGCCGCCCGCCAGAGACGGCCCAAGAGGCACAGAGCAGCATGACCATCCGCAAGCGCCCCGCCCTCGGCGTCATCGTCTATTTCGCCATTGCCTTCGGTCTTGGCGCCTATTTCACCTTTGCCGCGGTGCAGGGGGACTACGGGCTGTTCCGCCGGGCCGAGATCACGGCAGAGAACCGCGCCCTGCGCGCGCAGCTCGCGGATCTGGAGCAGCAGGTCGCGCGGATGGAGAACCTGACCAAGCGGCTGTCGGACGCCTACCTGGATCTCGACCTGCTGGACGAGCAGGCGCGCGACGTTCTGGGCCTGATCCGGGCCGACGAGATCGTGATCCGCTAGATCTGCCCGGGCCGAACCGGGCCTGCCGGTGCCGAAAAACGGGCGGGTTTGGCGGCCTCCTTGTCGCGTCGCAGCGGCTCGCGCTCCGTCCGTCACCCACCTCCGACGCGGCTGCAGGCGCCCCCCGCCCCGGCCGCGTGCCGGGGCCTCCACGCCGCCGGCGCGAAGATCCCGGCCAAATTCACCCTCGTCAGGTGGGGCAGAATGGTGTATGAGATAGTTTAATGCTAAACTATCTGCGTAGCGGAGGAGCCCAGCACCCATGGCCGCCCGAAAAAGCACAAAGAAAACCAATATTTCCGCCGAAGAGCTCAAGAAATACTACCGGGAAATGCTGCTGATACGCCGATTCGAGGAAAAGGCCGGCCAGCTTTACGGCATGGGCCTGATCGGCGGATTCTGTCACCTCTACATCGGCCAGGAGGCAGTCGTGGTGGGCCTGGAAGCCGCTGCCGAGGAGGGCGACAAGCGCATCACCACCTACCGCGACCACGGCCACATGCTGGCCTGCGGAATGGACCCGAAGGGTGTCATGGCCGAACTGACCGGCCGCGAGGGGGGCTATTCCCGCGGCAAGGGCGGCTCGATGCACATGTTCTCCACCGAGAAGGACTTCTACGGCGGACACGGCATCGTCGGCGCCAACGTGCCGCTGGGGGCGGGGCTGGCCTTTGCCGACAAGTACAACGAGACCGACCGCGTCACCTTCACCTACTTCGGCGACGGCGCCGCCAACCAGGGCCAGGTCTACGAGACCTTCAACATGGCCGCCCTGTGGGATCTGCCGGTGGTCTTCGTCATCGAGAACAACAAGTACGCCATGGGCACCGAGCAGACGCGCTCGACCTCAACGCCCGATCTCTACACCCGCGGCGAGGCCTTCGGTATCCCCGGCGAGGCGGTGGACGGCATGGACGTGCTCGCCGTCAAGGAGGCCGGGGAGAAGGCGGTCAAGCACGGCCGCGCCGGCAAGGGGCCCTACATCCTGGAGATCAAGACCTACCGCTATCGCGGGCATTCCATGTCCGACCCGGCCAAGTACCGGACCCGCGAAGAGGTCCAGAAGATGCGCGAGGAAAAGGACGCGATCGAAAACGTCCGCGAATTGCTGCTGGAGGGCGACCACGCCAGCGAAGACGACCTCAAGGCCATCGACAAGGAGATCAAGGAGATCGTGAACGACGCGGCCGAGTTCGCCAAGGACAGCCCCGAACCGGACGAGTCCGAACTCTGGACCGACGTCTACGCCGACGCGGCGCCGCAGAACGCCTGAGCAGGAGCGACGACAATGCCCACCCAAGTACTCATGCCCGCCCTCTCGCCCACCATGGAGGAGGGCACCCTGGCCAAGTGGCTGGTGAAGGAAGGTGACACGGTCTCCTCCGGCGACATCATCGCCGAGATCGAGACCGACAAGGCCACCATGGAATTCGAGGCGGTGGACGAAGGCACCGTCGGCAGGATCCTCGTCGACGAAGGCACCGAGGGGGTCAAGGTCAACACCCCCATCGCCGTCCTGCTGGAGGAAGGCGAGGACGCCGCCGAGATCGACACCGACGACATGGCGGCCCCGGCCGAGGCCGCGTCGTCCGAGCCCGCTCCGGCCCCCGAGCCGGAGCCCGGCACGGACAAGGCCCCGGCAAAGGCGCAGGGAGGTCCCGCATCAAGTGCGGGACGGGACGGGCCCACGGTCGAACTTGACTGGCCCGAGGACACCGAGACCAAGTCGCAGACCGTGCGCGAGGCGCTCAATGCCGCCATTGCCGAGGAGTTGCGCCGCGACGAGAGCGTTTTCCTGATGGGCGAGGAAGTGGCCGAATACGAAGGCGCCTACAAGATCACGCAGGGCTTGCTTGACGAATTCGGCGCCAAACGCATCATCGACACGCCGATCACCGAACACGGCTTCGCCGGGATCGGCGTGGGCGCGGCCTTCGGCGGGCTGCGGCCCATCGTGGAGTTCATGACCTGGAACTTCGCCATGCAGGCGATCGACCAGATCATCAACTCGGCGGCCAAGACGCTTTACATGTCCGGCGGGCAGATGGGCTGCCCGATGGTGTTCCGCGGCCCCAACGGCGCCGCGGCCCGGGTGGGTGCCCAGCACAGCCAGGACTACGCCGCCTGGTATGCCCATGTCCCCGGGCTCAAGGTCGTCCAGCCCTATTCGGCCTCCGACTACAAGGGCCTGTTCAAGACCGCGGTGCGCGACCCCAACCCGGTGATCTTCCTGGAAAACGAGATCCTTTACGGCAAGAGCTTCGAGGTGCCCGTGATGGACGACTTCACGGTGCCCTTCGGCAAGGCCCGCGTCTGGCGCGAGGGCGGTGACGTCACGCTTGTGAGTTTCGGCATCGGCATGACCTACGCCATGGAGGCGGCCGAGAAACTGGCCGAGGACGGCGTGGAGGCCGAGGTGATCGACCTGCGCACGCTGCGCCCCATGGACACCGACACCGTGGTCGCCAGCGTGATGAAGACCAACCGCTGCGTGACCATCGAGGAGGGCTTCCCCGTCGCCTCGATCGGCAATCACATCTCGGCCGTGCTGATGGAGCAGGCCTTCGATTACCTCGACGCCCCGGTCATCAACTGCACCGGCAAGGACGTGCCGATGCCCTATGCGGCCAATCTTGAGCGCCTGGCGCTGACCTCGGTCGAGGAGGTGCTGGAAGCCGTCAAAAAGGTGACGTACCGATGAGCGAGGAATTCGAGTTCGACGCGTCCCGCGACGCCTACGTGCTGCAGCGCCCCTCGGGCGACCATCGGTTCCGCCTGGTGGTGCCGCGCGATTTCGTCGACGACGAAGTCGGCGGCGCAGCGACCGAGGCGGACCGGCTGAACTGGCTGCGCGGGAATCTTGCCCAGATCCTTGCGGCCTACACGGCCCGGATCGACGGCGGCTGGGTCAAGGCGCCGTGGAACCGGGTTCTTGTCGAGGAGGTTGACTGATGCCCACCGAAATTCTCATGCCCGCCCTCTCGCCCACCATGGAGGAGGGCACCCTGGCCAAGTGGCTGGTGAAGGAGGGTGACGCGGTCACCGCCGGCGATCTTCTGGCCGAGATCGAGACCGACAAGGCCACCATGGAATTCGAGGCGGTGGACGAAGGCACCGTCGGCAAGATCCTCGTCGACGAAGGCACCGAGGGGGTCAAGGTCAACACCCCCATCGCCGTCCTGCTGGAGGAGGGCGAGGACGCCGCCGACATCGAGACTGCCGCCGAACCCAAGCCGCGCGCGGCCTCCGCCGAGGCCGCCCCGGCCGAGGCTTCCGAGGCGACGGCGCCGGCGCCGGGCTATGGCCGGGGCGCGGGGCCCGAACCCGCGCCGACAAAGGCGCCCGCCGCGCCCACCGACGAAAGCGGCGAACGCGTCTTCGCCTCGCCGCTGGCCCGCCGGATCGCCGCCGAAAAGGGGCTGGACCTCACCAGGATCTCCGGATCGGGGCCGCGCGGGCGGATCGTGAAGGCCGATGTCGAGGCCGCCAGGCCCGAGACCGCGCCGGCCGCCGCTCCGGCCGCAGAGCCGGAGCCTCGTCCCGCCGCTGCCGCCGCGCCCGCCGGCCCCTCGGCCGAGGCGGTGGCCGCCATGTACGCGGACCGCAGTTACGAGGAGGTCAAGCTCGACGGCATGCGCAAGACCGTCGCCGCCCGCCTGACCGAGGCCAAGCAGACCATCCCGCATTTCTACCTCCGCCGCGAGATCAGGCTGGATGCGTTGCTGGCCTTCCGCAGCCAGCTCAACAAGCAGCTGGAATCGCGCGGCCTGAAACTGTCGGTCAACGATTTCATCATCAAGGCCTGCGCGCTCGCCCTGCAATCGGTGCCGGCGGCCAACGCGGTCTGGGCCGGCGACCGGATCCTGCAGCTCAAGCCCTCGGACGTGGCGGTGGCCGTGGCTGTCGAAGGGGGGCTTTTCACCCCGGTGCTGCGGGACGCCGAGATGAAATCGCTTTCGGCGCTGTCCGCCGAGATGAAGGACCTGGCGACCCGCGCCCGCGACCGCAAGCTCAGCCCCGACGAGTATCAGGGCGGCACCTTCGCCGTCTCCAACCTGGGCATGTACGGGATCGAGAACTTCGATGCCGTCATCAATCCGCCGCATGGCGCCATTCTGGCCGTCGGCACGGGCGTGAAGAAACCCGTCGTGGGCGAGGATGGCGAGGTGACGACCGCCACGATGATGTCGGTCACGCTCAGCGTGGACCATCGGGTCATCGACGGTGCGCTCGGCGCGGAAGTCCTGCAGCACATCGTCGAGAACCTGGAGAACCCGATGGTCATGCTGGCCTGAGGACGGCGAAAGGCAAGCCCCCGCGGGCCATGCTCTCGCGGGGCTCATTTCTGAAAGGTGGAGGGACCGCGCGCTACTGCGTTCCCTTGGTTCCCAGGAGCTGGTCCATGGAGACCGAGGGCTGCGCGCATCCCGCCTCGCCCACGATCTTGGCCGGCACCCCGGCCACTGTCTTGCAGGGCGGAACCTCTTCCAGAACAACGGATCCGGCCGCGATGCGCGAGCAGTCGCCCACCCGGATGTTGCCCAGCACCTTGGCGCCCGCGCCGATCAGCACGCCGTTGCCGATCTTTGGGTGGCGGTCCTCTTCCTCCTTGCCGGTGCCGCCCAGCGTCACCGAATGGAGCATCGAGACGTTGTCGCCCACCGTCGCCGTCTCGCCGATGACGATCGAATGGGCGTGGTCGATCATGATCCCCTTGCCCACCCTCGCGGCGGGGTGGATGTCGATGCCGAAAACCTCGGAACTGCGCATCTGGAAGAAGCGCGCCATGTCCAGCCGCCCCGAGGTCCACAGCCAGTGCGCCACGCGGTAGGCCTGCAACGCCTGGAAGCCCTTGAAGAAAAGCACCGGCTGGATGAACCTGTCGCAGGCCGGGTCGCGGTCGTGCACGGCGACGATATCGGCCCGGGCAGCCAGGGCAAGATCAGCATCGGCCGCATAGGCGGCATCGCAGATCTCGCGCAGGATCTGCTCGGGCATCTCCGTCGAGGTCAGCTTCAGCGAGATGCGGTAGGCCAGCGCCGATTCGATCGTCTTGTGGTGCAGGATGCTGGAATGGACCAGCCCGCCGAACAGCGGCTCGTGCGCGATGGCGTCCTCGGCCTCTGTCCGGATCTGCGCCCAGACAGGGTCGAACTCGGCCAGCTTCGCGTGGGTTTCGGCCATTTGCATGCTCCTTCCGCTATGATTGACTATAGCAGATAGTCAGATCGCACAAAATGCAAAGCCGTGATCAAAGAGATCGTGACCATGAATGACGCCGAGCAGGCCCGCTTCCGCGCCCTGATCGCAGCCCGCCTTAAAGAGCTTGAGGGCGCGGACGAACGGGGCAGGTCCGGGCAGAAGACCGTGGACCTCGACCAGCAGTCCATCGGGCGCCTCAGCCGGCAGGACGCCCTTCAGAACCAGGCCATGGCCAAGGCCACCCAAGTCCGCCGCGAGGCCGAGCGCACGCGCCTGCGCGCCGCCCTCGCCCGGATGGAGGAGGGCGAGTTCGGCTATTGCGAGGATTGCGGCGAGGCGATCGCGCCCGGGCGGCTGGAACTCGACCCCGGCGCGACGCGCTGCGTGGAGTGCGCGCGCGGCTGAGCGGGCCGGTCAGCCGCTCAGGGAAATGCCGGCGAAGGCGCCGGGACCGAAAAGCGCCGAAACCTGCGCCACATGCACATCGCACGCACCGCCCGCGGTATCGGCGGCCCGCGCCGCCGCGCTGTAGGTCCATTGCGGTGCCTCCACCATGGTCTCGCGCAGCACCCTGTCGCCCTGCATGACGCGCACAAGGTAACGCTCGCTTTCCTCGCCCAATGGCACCTCGGGCACTTCCCAGCGGTCACCGCCGATCCGTGTGCGGCGGATCCAGCTCAGGCGCAGATCGCCGCCGCCGGCCGGGGCGGCCCGAAGATGCACCGGCGCGTAGGGTCGCAGCCCCAGGCCCTCGAAGGCGATCACGGCGTGACCATGGACCGGGTCGTCCACCGGCCGGCCCGCGGGGCCGACGCGGTAGTGCCGTGCAAGGCCGCGCTGCGCCTCGGTCAACGCGATCTGCTGGGGCGCCCCGTCGATCCGAACCACGAAGGCGCCCGCCGGCCAGACATGCCCTCGGGGCACCTCGGTGCCCAGCTGCCCGCGCAGGCGGTGGCGCAGCACGTAGGTTTCCGGCCCCACCAGATCGGCATCGCGGAACTGGAACAGCTCCCATCCCCCCGGCGTGCCGTCCCCCACGGCGCAGAGGTTGGCCCCGCCCAGAAGCGCATCGTCGCCCACGCTTTGCAGGGTCCCGCTCAGCATCCTGACATAAAGGCCCGCGCCGCGATCGAACAGCCCCGGCGCCGCCCAGGCCAGCGGGGTCTGGGTCACGCCAACGGTCGCCCGCCCCGCAAGCACCCGGTTCAAGCGGTAGTCCGCATCGCTGTCGGCGGAATGGACGGCCACTGCGCCGGGCCAGGGATCGGCGGTCACCGCCAGGTGCGGGGCGTGCGGCACTTCCTCGCCCGTCAGAAGCGGCAGATCCAGGAAGAAGGGCGTGACCGGCACCGGCGCGGCGAAGGGGCGCGGGGCGGGCCGCTCATCCCCGGTCTCCACCGGGTGGTAGCTTTCGGGTTCGATCCGCACAGCCTCCAGGCGCTGCGCATTGCCCGCCTGCTCCACGCGGTCGATCCGGTAGCGCCCCGTGCCGCCGGATTCGGGCACCTCGATCACGTCGCCCGCCCCGACCGCAAGCGCCGAGGGTGGCAAGGTCACCCGCAGCGAGTCCCGCGCCACCCGCGCCTCCGACAGCCAGCGCGCGACCGTCTGGCGCCCCTCCGCGCGGGTCATCGCCAGCGGGATCTCCGAGGTGGAAACTGCCCCGCTGGCCTCGTCGGGCAGGATCGCCTCTTCGGCGATCACCTCGAAATCGGCCTCGGCCTCGACGAACCGCAGCCGGACCCGGCCCGACAGCTCGGTCGCATTGGCGCGCAGGCGCTCGATCACGCCCTCGCTTTCGGCATCGCGCACCGCCGCCTGCGGATCGAGGGCATGGTCCGCCCGGCCGTCCCGCGGCACGAAGCGCAATGCGCCGCCGCGCTCCACACCGTCGAACCCGTGCCGCAGCATCAGCGGCTGCAGCGCGGCGCGCGCCTCCTCGACCTGGTCCACGAGATAGCCGTGCACGTGCCCGTGCAACTCATCGGTGACCACGGGGCCGGCCCCGGCGCGGGCCGCGATCTCCGCTACCACCGAGTCCAGCCGCCGGGCCGCGGCCCGCCCCGTGATCCAGTGACCCCGGTGATAGTTGTCGCCGTCGCGCCACAGCGCGGTGTTGTTGGGAAAGAAGGGATAGGGGCGCGCATCCCAGGCCCAGACATAGGCGTGCTCCATGTCGATCATCGGCCCGCCGTATTCGCGCGACACCGGGTTGTGGGCCGCGTCGCGCCAATACCCGGCAACGGCGCGCAGGTACTGCAACTGGATCAGGTCGTCCCGCCGCCCGTCGGAGTGCCGCGGAAGCGCGGATTCGGAGGACTTGGGATCAAGGAACTTGTTGGGCTGGTTCGTGCCCTTGTCCACCGCCGGGCAGCCGTACTCGGTGAACCGGATGGGCTTGGATTGCGGCACCCAGGGCGTGGGCGTCTCGGACCGGACCCCGCCGACGCGGTCGTGGTGGGGGTTCAGCCACCAGTTGCGGATGTCCTTGTAGCGCCAGATCCAGGGCTCGCCGTGCGCCGCATCGGTGATCGGGGTGCGGATCTGTGCGGCCCGCGCCTCGGGCGAGTGGTAATACCAGTCGTAGCCCTCGCCGCCCTCGATATTGGCCTGCAGGTACCCCAGGTCGTGGATCGCGCCCCAGCCGGCATCGGCATGCTCGGCGTCTTCGCGCCAGTCCGACAGCGGCATGTAGTTGTCGATGCCGATGAAATCGATGTTGGCATCCGCCCAGAGCGGATCGAGATGGAAGAACCGGTCGCCGCTGCCATCCTCGGGCTGATAGCCGAAATACTCCGACCAGTCGGCGGCGTAGCCGATCTTCACCTCCGGTCCCAGCAGCGCGCGCACCTCCGCCGCCAGGGCGATCAACTGCGTCACCGCCGGGAAGCTGTTGTTCGGCCCACGTATCTGCGTCAGGCCGCGCATTTCCGATCCGATGCAGAAGCTCTCGACACCCCCCGCCGCGGCACACAGCGCGGCCTGGTGCAGGATGAACCGCCGGTAACTCCATTCATCCGGCCCGGTATAGGTCACGGGGCTGCCCCCCGCGGCCTCGGGGAAATGGATCAGGTCGATCACCTGGTCCTCGTTCACCACGGTCTGCGTCGTCCCGCCGCCGATCGTGAAATCCGCCGCCCGGGCCGTGCCGAAGAAGGCCGCGACCTCCTCCGCCGCGGCCGCCGTGCCGTCGGGGCTGCCGTCCTGGCCCGGCGCCCGCGACAGCGTGATGCGCCCACGCCAGGGCAGCACCGGCTGATCCCCGGCCGCGCCATAGGGGTCGGGCCGTGCGTTGCCCGCCATCTGGGTCATGAGGATGAAGGGATAATACATCACCTCCTTCCCGGCCGCCTTCAGCGCCGCGATGGCCTCCAGCACCGCGGCATCCGCGGGCGTGCCGCCATAGACCAGCGCCCCGGCGTCGTCGGCCGGCACGGTCGGCGCCGTGGCACGGGTCAGGCCGGCCACCCGCCAGGGCATGTTGGGCGCGCGCAGGTCCTTGCGCTCCACTGCCGGGCGCAGCGCGCATTGTCCGCACCTCAGGTCGTCGCCGAACCAGCTCACCACCATCGAGACCGCGCCGCAGCCCGGCAACTCGCCCTCCAGGTTGTCCAGCGCGGTCACGAAATCGGGCTGGCCCGAGGGCGTGTTCACATTGGCCAGCCTGGCCGAGCCGGGCCTTGCGGAAAGCTTGACCGGCGTCGTGGCCAGGGCGTATTCCCCGCTTCCGGGCAGCAGCGCGACCCCGCGCACCGCCTGTGGCGGATCCAGCTCCGCCCCCGGCGTGCCCGGCTGGGCGGGGCGCGTGACCTCGAAGGTGAACTGCGGCACGCGGTTGCCGTAGGGACCAAGCTCCAGGTCCTCGATCACCACATAGGCCGTTCCGCGGTAGGCCGGAACCAGGCCCGCGCCCTCCACCGCCTCGATCCCGGGGTCGGGCAGCTGATCGCGCGTGCCGCGGTAGACCCGCAGCGCCAGATCCTCGCGCGCGATCTCGCTTCCGTCGGCCCAGATCCGGCCGACGTGGCCGATCTCGCCCTCGCACAGCGCCAGCGCGAGGCTGACCGAATAGCTGTACTCGCGGCGCTTGGGCCGGGGCGGGCCGCCCTTGCCGCCCCCGCCCGTGACCTGCACATCCTGGCGGAAGTCGCTGGCCCAGATCACGTGACCGGCCACCCGCATGCGGCCGTAGACCTGCGCGATGGCGTCGCCCTCGCCCGCACCGGTCAGGCGCAGGCGGCTCACGCGGCCGGTCTCCACCACCTCGGAGCCCTGCCCCAGCAGCCGCTGGTCGATCGAGCGGCCGATCACCGCCCCGGCGAAACGCCCGGCAGCGGCCATGGACAGGCCCAGAACGGTCCCGCCGAGCGAGCCGCCAAGCGCCGCGCCCGCCGCCGAAAGAAGAATCGTCGCCATGCCCTAGCCCTCCTGCGGAAATGCGAACCGGGCCACGATGCGCCGCCGCCAGGGCGCGCTCAGCGGGCTTTCCAGCACGCGCTGGCCCGAGTAGGCGTGAATGAAAGTGGGATGCGCGCCGGTTTCGGCCGCCAACCCCAGATGCTTGGCCACCGCGCCCGCGCGCATCCGGAACAACAGCACGTCACCGGGCGCGGCGGCCGCCAGTGGTTTGGCGACCAAGTGGCGCGCGGCGGCCCGCCACAACGCCTCGTCGCGGGCCGGTTCGGACCAGTCCATCGAATAGGCCGGCACCGCTTGCGGTTCGGCGCCCATGACCTCGCGCCAGACCCCGCGCAACAGCCCAAGACAGTCCGCCCCCGCCCCCCGGCACGAGGCCTGGTGGCGGTAGGGCGTGCCGATCCAGCCGCGCGCGGCGCGCACCGCCCGTTCCCCGGTTCCGCTCATCGCCGCCGGCTCCCGCCGTCCAGTCGGCCGGCCCGGGCGGGATCGGTGATCGTCCAGTCGTCGCCGGGGATGTCAGGGAACCCCTGGAAGTTCAGCAGGTTGTCGAACTTGAGCCGGCAGGTCTCCATCCGCTTGTCGCAGCCCGCCCGCAGGCGCACCGCGTCGCCGGCCGCCACGGGCGCGCGCAGCGGATGCCACAGCTCGATGACGCGGGCGCCGTCCTCGGCGCGGTCGCGTTTGATGATCCCGCTCAGGCCCGCAGCGGCGCCGTCCTGCACCTGCAGTGTCCCGTGGCGGAACCACTCCGGCGCGAAGCCCGGCATCGGCGCGAAACGGAAGACGCGGCGGTCCTCGACCGCTTCGGGCAAGCGCCGCGCGTGATAGCCCGCCGCGTCCAGGTCGACCCCGCAGGCGGCATCCCCCAGCACGGCGGCGCAGGGCTTCTGGTAGACCCGCCCCAGCGGCACGTTGAGCCGATCGGTCAATCCGCGCAGCTCGGCCTCGAAGGCGCCGTCGGCGCGGCGCAATTCCCCGATCGTGCCCCGGAACTGCAGGTGGCGCTGGCCCACGTCCTGCCAGTTGACGATCCAGGCGCGCACCTCGGCCCCGTCGAAACGCCCTGCCTCGATATCCGCCTCGCGGATCGCGGCGTCACTCAGCGCGCCCAGGGCCTCGGTGTTGTCCACCGACAGCCCGGTCGTCTGCTGCACGGCCAGCGCGCTCAGGCCGGTATCGGCCTTGAACTCGATGCCCGCGAAGGACAGCGGCCCGTCGTGATCGGTGAACCCAAGGACCAAGCCGTCGGTCCGGGTCACGGCCCAGCACCGGCAGACGGTGGTCGCCCCCGTCGCCAGGTGGGCGCGCAGATCGGCGTCCAATTGCGTCATACCCGCACCTCCACGATCGGCACGTCGGGCACGTCGCCGGCCTGGAAACTGGCCAGGCTGGTGTGGATCCGGTCGGTGTCGAAACGCACCGGCACGTCGAACTCGAACCCCGCGGTCACCTGCACCCCCGCATTGGGGGGATGGCCGAACGTGACGATGCCGGTGGTCGTGTCCACCTCGAAATGGCGCCCCTCCTGCTGCGCATCGCCGTCCAGACCGATGCGGACCGTCCCCGCCACCGGCTTGGCGATCGGCCGCCGGTAGCTCTGCCCGCCCGAGCGGTAGACCTTGCTCAGTTGAAAGTCCGCCGTCACGTCGTCCCCCGCGGCGATCACCTGGTCGTCGAAGGCCGGGGCGGCGCCGGGGGCGCAGGACTTGTAGTCGGTCCAGTCCTTCCAGCGGAATCCGTGCACCTGCCCCTGCCGCGCCTCGAAAAAGGCGATCAGCACCTCGATATCGTCCAGAGACCGCATCGCCACCCCCGCGTTGTAGCGGCGCCGCGAGTGCCGCCAGGGCGTGTTGCGCTCCTCGAAGCCGTTGGCCAGCGTCACCACGTCGGTGTGCCGCTCCGGCCCGCCCACCGAGCCGAAGCTCAGGCTGGTGGGAAACCGCACCTCGTGAAATCCCATCTCCGCTCTCCCTTCCGTTCAGCGGTTGCGCGCGCCGCGGCCGATCACCCGGCCCAGCTGCGCGGCGATCTGGCTTTGCGACCGGCGGAACCCCGCCACGTCCGGGGTGGTCACGTTCATCACCACGTTCACGTCGCCGCCCCCGCCGCGGGCCTGGACACCCAGCTTGCCGTCGGCGCCGCGCGCCAGCGGCATGATCGCCTCGGGGCCCGCTTCGCCCATCAGGCCGGTCCCGCCGCCCCGCATGGGAAAGCGCACCGGCCCCTGCACGATTCCGCCGCTGGCGAAGGGCTGCACCCGCCCTTGGGCAAAGCTCGCGCCCTTGGCAAAGGGGACCAGCCCCTCCACCAGGCTGCCCGCGCCCTGCGCCAGCAAGCCGCCCACGTGGTCCGTCACCGGGCGCACCGCGGCGTTGAAGGCGGCGTTGACCATCGAGGTCGCCAGCTTCTCCAGCGCCTCCGACAGGCTGTCGCCATGCACCACCGCGCCGCGGATCGCGCGGTTGAGGCCGCGGCTGAGGCCGCGCTCCAGCGTCGCCACGTCCTGCCCGGTCCGGGCGAAGCTCGCGCGCACCCGCTCCATTTCCCCGTTGAAGGCCGCGGCCATCCCCGCCGCCTCGCCCATGTTCTCCTCCAGCGCCGATACCTGGAGGTCCAGATCGTCCAGCGGTTCCATCTCATCCATCCTGCGTTCCTCCCTCCCGGTCGGGGTAGGCGCCCAGCAGCGCGTCAAGCCGCGCCCGCGTCAGCGGCGCCACGCCCGCCGGCTTGCCCAGCATCAGTTCCAGTTCGGCCGGCGTCAGCGCCCAGAACTCCGCCGGGCGCAGGCCCAGGCCGCGGATGCCCGCGCGCATCAGGGCCGGCCAGTCCACCGCGCTCATGACCCCTCCGGCGCCATGAAGGCCCGCGCCAGAAGCTCCGCCGCCGCGCGCGCCGCGCCCAGGGGCCCGCCCTCGATCTCGGCGACCACGAGGTCCGCCGCCCGGCCCTGCCAGCCGCCCCCGCGCAGCCCGGCGACGATCAGGGCCAGCACGTCGCGCGTGGCGAACCGACCCGCCTCGAAGCGCGCGACCAGGTCCACCAGCGTGCCGCTCTCCAGCTCGGCCTCCAGTTCGGCGAGCGCCCCCAGCGTCAGCTTGAGGACGCGGCGCTGCCCGTCGATGACCAGCGCCACCTCGCCGGCGTAAGGATTGGCCATGGGCTCAGAGCGCCGTGAAGGTCAGTTGCCCGGCCGAGGCCAGCGACAGTTCGTAGGTGGCCTCGCCGTCGTGGCTGCCGGCGTATTCGATGGCCGTCACCTGGAAGGGCCCCTCGACGATGCCGAAATCGGGGATCACCACCTGGAAATCCGGCACTTCGCCATCGAAGAAGATCTGCCGCGCGCGCGCGTCGCTGGCCGCGTCGCGAAAGATGCCCGATCCGCTGATGCTGGCCGACTTGACGCCGCCGCCCGTCAGCAGTTCGCGCCAGCCTCCCTGGCTTTCCAGGCTGGTCACATCCACGCTCTCGGCGTTGAAACTCACCCGCGTCGCCCGCAGGCCCGCGATCGCCTGGAACTGTCCGTCGCCGGTGAGGTCGATCTTGACCAGAAGGTCCTTGCCGTTCTGCACTGCCATTGTCTGTCTCCGCAAATCGTGTGGGTTAAGGCGTGTCGTCGATGCGCGCGCGGAAGGTCAGGTCGATCCGGCGCAGGGCGCCGCGCCCCTCCCGCCGGGCCCGCGCGCGGTAAAAATGCAGCCCGGCCAGGCGCCCGCGCGCCAGCGGCAGCTCGGCGTCCACCAGCGCGTCGCTCACCGCCACGGCCGCCGCCTTGGCCCCCCGGAACCCCGCCGCCGCCGTCACCACCGAAACGGTGAACCGGTGCCAGGCGCCCTGTCCCGTGGCGTCGGCACGGTCCCGCGCGTCCTCGGGGCCAAGCGTGACATAGGTCTGCGGCAGGGGGCCGGGGGGCACGGCGTCGTAGATCGCGCCGCCCACCAGCGCCGTCAGCGCCGCGTCCCCGGTCAGCCTTTGATAGACGGCCTCCTGCAGGGCCGCCGCCGCCGCGTAGCTCATACCGCCACCTCCTCTTCGGCAAAGCACGTCAGGTAGCGCCCCTCGGCGTCGTGCTCGGCCACCGCCTCGATGTGGAACAGCCGGGCGCCGTCGCGGAACCGCTGGCCGGCCCGCGGGCGCGAGGGCGCGCCATAGGGTGCCGCGCGTACCAGGATGCGATAGCCGGTCGTCGACAGCGCCACGCCCTCGCCCCCGCGGTCGCGGCCCGTGCGCGCCCGCCTCTCGGCCCAGAGCGTGCCCAGCGCCGCCCACTCCGTGACGAAGCCGCCGGCCCCGTCGGGCACCTGCGCGGGCTCTTCCAGAACCAGCGCGCGGTTCAGCCTGACCCGGCTCATCACGCCCGCCCCCCGGCCAGGATCCGCACCGTGCGGTACCGTTCGATCAGGCTGGTCACGCCGAACGGCATGCAGCCACCGCCCAGCGCCGTCTCGTTGCGGTATTCGTGGTAATGCGCCGCCAGCAACAGCACCGCCTGCGCCAGGTCGGCCGGCAGCTCACCCCAGGTCACGCCGAACCCGGCGGTGAAGGCGATCTCGGCCGTCCCGCCCTCGGGGATGACGGGCAGCACCCTGCCCGCCGGGCGCAGGACGGGGCGGTGCGCGTCCGGCTCCAGCCGGAGATGGGCGGGGGCGATCTCCTCGGCGTCGTCGGCCCGGTCGCGCAGGGTCAGCCCCGTCACGGCCGTCACCGGCGCCACCGGCAGCGGCTGCCCCTCCGGGTCGCGCCAGCGCGAGATCGTCCAGGAAAATTCACGCGCGATCAGGATCTTCCCGGTCCGCGCCTCGATCGCCGCGATGGCGGCGCGCAGGAAGCTCTCCAACACCGGGTCCTGCACGTCCGCATCGGCAAAGCCGGTGCCCAGCCGCAGATGCGCCTTGAATTCGGCCAGCGGCAACGCCGCCTGCGGCACCGCGGTCTCTTCGATCAACATCATCAGTCCACTCCACAGATCCCGGTTCCCTCCGCCGCGGGGTCGGGCGCGCGCAGCGCCCCCGCGTCGCTCGCTCGGAGGGAGCTGCCGGACGACGCCCTAGCCGGGCCGCTTGTCTGCGCGCGCGCCCCGGGCGGGGGCGCTCACCGGCCCCCGCCCCATCCGCTCGCCCCGTCAGGAGGCGGCGAATTTCAGCACCTTGATCGCCGCGAAGTCGCTCACGTCGCCGCCCACGCGCTTGGTGGCATAGAACAGCACGTGCGGCTTGGCGCTGAAGGGATCGCGCAGCACGCGCAGATCGGGCCGCTCGGCGATGGTGTAGCCGGCCGCGAAGTCGCCGAAGGCGATCGCCGGCGCCCAGGAGGCGATGTCGGGCATGTCCTCGGCGATCAGCACGGGATAGCCCAGCAACCGCGCGGGCTCGCCGGCCGCCATTCCGTCGGACCACAGGAAGCGCCCGTCGCCATCCTTGAGCTTGCGCACCGCGCCCGCCGTCTTGGAGTTCATCACGAAGGCGGCGTTGGCGCGGTAGGCCGCGCCCAGCGCATAGACCAGATCGACGATGGCATCGGCCGGGGCCGCGGCGTCGAAGGCACCGTCGGCACCGGTGACGACATGCCCCAGCTCGCCCCAGGTCTCGCTGCCCTGCGGCGCGGTGCTGTAGGTCAGAAAGCCCCGGGGCTTGTCCACCCCGTCCCCCGAGACGAAGGCCGCGGCTTCGGCGCGGGCGAACTTCTCGGCGATGCGGCCGGCCAGCCAGCCCTCGATGTCGAAGGCGCTGTCGTCCAGCAGGCGCTGCGAGGCCTTCGGCAGCGCGCTCAGCTCGTGCAGCGGAATCGTGATGCGGTCGATGGCGGGGGTATCGGTCTCGGTGACGGTCCCGCTCTCTGTCGCCCAGCCGTGGCCCACGTCGGAGTGGTCGATCAGCACGTCGTAGGTGGTGGCCTCCACCTGCACCACGTTGGCGATCGCCCGGATCGAGGCGGTGGAGGCCAGGGTGCTCTTGATCGTCTCGGCGGTCTGCGGATCCACCAGGTAGCCGCCATCGCCGGCCACGGCGGTGCTCATGGCCTTGCCTTCCAGTTCCAGCCCGCGCAGCCCGTCATCGTCGCCCGAGCGCAGGTAGGCGTCGAAGGCCTTCACGTGCGGGGCCTCGGTCTCGGCGCTGGCGGCCAGTTGCGGGCGCGCGGGCGCCAGGGATTTGCGTTCGATCATGGTCATCTTGTCTTCCTGTTGCTGAAGTCGGGTCTCGATCTCGGACCGGAAGCCCGTGAACTCGCTCACGAAGCCCGCCACGGCGGTCTTCACCTCGGCCACCGGAGACAGATCTTCCCCGGCCCGAGCCTGCGTCTCGGTCTTGCTCATCGCTTTGTCCTGCTTTGTTGAGGGTGGTCCCTAGGCGCGCGCGTCCCGCGCCATCTCCCGGCGGGCCTCGGCAAAGGCCGCCGCCATTTCGCGCAGGGCCTCCCCGGCCGAAAGGTCGCCCTTGGCCGCCACCCGCGCACTGGGCAGCATCGGGAAGGTCACCAGCGACACCTCCCACAGCTCCAGTTCCTGCAAGAGCCGCCGGCCCTTGTCATTCTTCGCCGCCTTCACGGTGCGGTAGCCGATCGACAACCCGTCGATCGCCCCCGCCGCGATCAACGCCGCCGCCTCGCGGCCACGGCCGACGCTTTCCAGCAGCCGGCCCTTGACGTACAGCCCGCGCGCATCCTCGCACACCGCGTCCCAGACGCCGATGGGCTGGGCCGGGTCGTGCTGCCAGAGCATCTTGACCTGCCGCCCCTCGGCCGCCAGCCGCTTCAGCGAGGCCGCATAGGCGCCCTTCTCAACCATGTCGCCGCCCTGGTCGCGGCGGCCGAACAGGCTCGCGTAGCCGGCGATCTGCGTGCCGTCCTGCACCGTCAGGTCGCTGTCGAAGCGCGCGAACTTGCACTCGAGCCCCGTTTCCGTCTGCATCTGCGTCATCCTTCTCGTCTCCTCCTGCGGCCCCGTCGCGGGCCGCTCACGGCAGCGCCGCCAGAAGCGGGTGGAACACCTGCGCCAGCACCGCCGCCACCACGCCGTAAACCGCCAGCCACAACCGCCGCTCAAGCGCCGCAAGGGCCTCTTCCATCTTCTGCAACCGCTGTTGCAGCGCCTCATTCTGCAGCTTGGCCACCCGCTCGTGCGCCTCCAGCCGCAGGGCCGGCGCGCAGTCGAAGGGTTCGAAGCCGTAGCGCGCCGGCGGCTGATCCTCAGCCATCCGGCGCCTCCCCGGCCTCCGGGGTCGGCAGGCCCAGCAGGCGCCGCTTCTCGGCGTCGGTCAGGAAATCGGCCTGGGCCACGCGGCTCCACAGGGCGTCGCGCTCGGCCGCCAGCGCCGGCACCTGGTCCAGGTCGGGCTTCAGCTCCAGGGCCGCGCCGGCGAAACCCGACAGCCAGTGCGCCACCGCCGCGGCCACCCGCGCCGCCAGCGGCAGCACCGTGAGGCGATAGAAGGCGCGGTTGGCCTCCTGGTAGTTGGAATAGGTCGCATCGCCGGGTATCCCCAGCAGCATGGGCGGCACCCCGAAGGCCAGCGCGATCTCGCGCGCCGCCGCCTCCTTGGTCTTCTGGAATTCCATGTCGGCGGGCGAGAACCCCATGGGCTTCCAATCCAGCCCGCCTTCCAGCAGCATCGGCCGCCCGGCGTTGCGCGCGCCCTGGTGATGGGCCTCCATCTCGCTGACCAGCCGGTCGTACTGGTCGCCGCTCAGCGTGCCCTGGCCCTCGCCGCCCTGGTAGACGATCGCGCCCGAGGGCCGCGCGGCATTGTCCAGCAGCGCCTTGGACCAGCGCGAGGCCGCGTTGTGCACGTCCGCCGCCTGCGCCGCCGCCTGCAAGGGGGCCAGGCCGTAATGGTCGTCCTGCGGATGGAAGCTCTTGAGGTGGCAGATGGCCGGATGCCCCTCGCTCACGTCGAAACGGTGCTTGCGCCCGCCCACCGCGTATTCGAAGGCCACCGGCCAGCCGTCGCGCCCCGGCACCACGCTCATCCGGTCCGAGCGCAGCACGTGCAGTTCCAGCGGCAGCGCCCCGCCGCCGCCCACCGCCTCCAGATAGGCGTTGCCCGTCAGCAGAAGCTGGCCATAAAGCGCCTCGAACATCTCGGCGCGGCCCTGCGCGGGGTTGGGCCGTGCGACCAGCTCCAGGACCGGGTGGGCGGCATAGCGCCGCTCGGCGTCCTGCAGGACCAGCGGCAGCGAGGCGGCGGCCTCTGCCACCATCTTGACGCAGCGAAAACCGACCGGATTGCCCGTGAACCCCGTGCGCGTCAGGCTCACCGCGTCCCGCGGGCTCCAGGCCACGCGCCCCGCCCCCGGCCAGGCCATCACCGGCCCTGTGGCGCTGGCCTTCTGCTCGGGGGGTTCCGGCGCCGCCGCTCCCTGTCGGAAGAAATCCAAGATCATTTCCGGGTGCCTCCTTGGGTCTGCCTCGCACGGGGGTGCCGCCCCGCGTCGAGAGGCATCAGACCGCAAAAGATTTACGAAAGGTATATCAGACCGCGCGCACCTGCGGCCGCCGCCAGCCGGCCGCCGGCGCGATCATCAACTCGTGAAGCGCCCAGACCAGCGCGTCCAGCCGGTCGGGGCTGCCCCGCCCCTCGTAGCCCTGCGCGGTCATGGCACACATCTGGTCCTCCAGGGCGCCCAGATCGGGCAGGTGATGCACCCGCCCCTGCTCGTAGAGCGCGGCCACCGGCTCGGCCCGGGCCGCCTTGCCACGGCTGGCATGCACCGTCTTGACCGGCACCAGCGGATCGACCTGGCGGATCACCTGTGCCACCAGGTCCCCGCCCTGGTTGACCTCCGCCACCAGGCGCTCGGCCCCGTAAAGCTCCATCGCCCGGATCGCAGCCCTTGCCCAGCCCGCGGGCGAGGCCGCCGCAACGCTGAAATCGGCCAGGACATAGGCGCGCCAGTCCTGCACGTTGCCCTGCGTGACCGCGCCGGCCACCACGATCCCGCATTCGTCCGCGTCCGCGCTGCCGGTCACCGGCGGGTCCACCGCCACCAGCACGCGGTCCAGCTCCGGCGCCGCCGGCAGCCGGGCCGCCTCCAGTCCGGCAGAGGTCCAGAGCGCGCCCTCCGCCTCTTCCAGCAACAGCCCGTCCAGTTCCTGCCGGCCCAGCCGCGTCCCCGCGTAGCGCGCGCGCACCTCGTCCAGGAAGGACTGCGCCAGGTAGGCGCTGTTGGCCTCGGTCGCGGCCTGGGTCAGCACCGTGCTGTCCTGCGCCAGCAAATCGGTCAGAACGCCGACGTTGCGCGGCGTGGTTGTCACGCAGACGCGCGGATCCTCGCCCAGGCGCAGGCCGAACTGCAGCATGTCCCAGGTCTCTCGCGCGCGTTTCCACTTGGCCAGTTCGTCCACCCAGGCGCCATCGAACTGCGGCCCGCGCAGCGCCTCGGGATCCTGCGCCGAGAACGCCTGCGCCGTCGCCCCGTTCGGCCAGATCAGCCGCTTGCGCGTGGCCTGCCATTCGGGCCGCCGGTCGGGGGGCGAGCAGGCCATGATCCCGCTCTCGCCGAAGATCATCACCTCGCGCACCTGGTCGAAGGTCTCGCCCACCAGCGCCAGCCGCTCGCAGCGGCCCGCGTCCAGCGGCCTGGCGCCTTCCACCTGCGCGCGCACCCATTCGGCCCCGGCGCGGGTCTTGCCCGCGCCGCGCCCGCCCATGATCACCCAGGTCCGCCAATCCCCCTCGGGGGGCAGCTGATGCTCCAGCGCCCAGAACTCGAACAGATAGGGCAGCGCCATCAAGGCCCCCTCATCCAGGCTGTCGAGGAAATCTTCCTGGGCATCGGGCCCTTCTGAGACGATCCAGGCGGCAGCAGACCGAAGCCCGTGCCGCGTCGAAGTCGAGGGCATAGTCCCGGTGAATGCCCTTTTCCTGCTTGCGTCGTTTTTCAAGTTGCGCCTCCGCTTCTATCGCGATCTTCAGCCACTGGCGGATCTCCGCGGTGGCCTTGGTCGCGTTCTTCAGTTCACCGAATTCCCCTGCCCGGATCTTGTCGTAGATGGCCTCCAGGTCCTCCCGCATGTCCGCCAACTGGCGCTCCAGCGAGTTGATCGAGGTCGTCAGGCCCGTGGGCCCCGCGTCGGGGGTGATCAATACCATGCGCGTCTCTGCCTCATGCCTTGCCTTCGCTGCCCCTCCGCCCGAGCGAAACGACAAAGCGGCCACCGGGGAATGCCCCGGGGCCGCTTGCCCATTTCGTCCAGCATGCCACAACCTATACGCGAAACCGTGCTCTGAGTCAAGCACTTACGCCCGGCGGCATCCGGCTAACTGCACGGTATGTTTACATTTTTTCAACAACTCCCCGGTCGGCGGAACAACCACAGGGCCGGTGTCGTTGATCCGCCGATGCGCCACCGACGTTCCAGGAACCCTGGTAGGAGATCCGCAATGCCCCGTCACTTGCCCCTTCTCGCGCTGGTCGCCACCGCGCTGGCCGCGCCGGCCCAGGCCGACAGCCGCTGTGGCGCCACCTACGAGATCGGGCCGGGTGACACGCTCTACCGCGTCTCCCAGCGTTGCGGCGTCGGCCTCACCCGCATCATGGAGCTCAACCCGGCACTGGACCCGCGCAGCCTGTCGGTGGGCGCCGAGGTCCGCCTGACAGCCCCCGGCGACGGCACCGGCCACGCCGACGACGACACCGGCAGCCAGCCCGCCCAGGCCGCGCCGGATGGCCGGTACCGCGTGCGCGAAGGCGACACCGCCTATTCCATCGCCCAGCGGCTGGGCATTTCCCTGTTCGAACTGATGGCCGAGAACGAAGAGCTCGATCCCGCCGAACTCGCCATCGGCGCCGTGCTCGACGTGCCCACCGGCGACCGCAGCGCCGGCTTCACCATCGCGCCGCACGCCGGCCCCGTTGGCCGCCCGGTGGATATCACCGCCTACAACCTGCGCCCGCACGACTGGGTCACGATCGGCGCCGGCCCCGCCTCCGCGGAATGGGAGCCCATCCGCCAGGCCCAGGTCACCGCCGACGGCACCCTGGCCACCGAGGTCCGGGTGCCCGACTGGGCCGATCCCGGCGACAGGCTGGTCTTCGTGGTGGACACCGACCGCGGCATCACGCTGAAATCGCGCGATTTCCAGGTCACCGCCCGCGACGACAAGGACGCCGGCCGGATCACCCTCGAAGGCCGGGTTCAGGACGGGGTGGAATGCATGACCCTGAAAACACCCCAGGGCACGATCTGGTCGCTGGTCAGCGATGTGGCCGATTTCAAGCCGGGCGAATACGTCGAAGTGGAAGGCACGCTTGCCGACGCCTCCTTCTGCATGCAGGGCGAAGGCACCGTCGAGGTCCACGCGATCCGCAAGACCACGCCGTGACGATCCGCTTGCGCGGGCCGGTTTGCAAACTTACGCTGCGTACGACGCAAACCTGCAAAATCGGCCTGCCATGCCCACACAGAAACTCTATGCCGGGGCGAAGCTGCGCGAGACGCGCCAGCGCCTCGGCCTCACGCAGAAGGATTTCGCCGCCAAGCTCGGCGTCTCCCTGCCCTATCTCAACCAGATGGAGAACAACAACCGCCCCGTCAGCACCACCGTGGTGCTGGCGCTGGCGCAGGAATTCGGCTTCGACGTCACCGAACTGTCCACCGGGGATGCCGAGCGCATGATCTCGGACATGCGCGAGGCCCTGGCCGACCCCGTCTTCGGCGACGATCCCCCGCCGCTCACCGACCTGCGCCTGACCGCCTCCAACGCGCCGGCCCTCGCCCGCGCCTTCCTGGAGCTGCACAGCGCCTATCGCCAGACACACGAGCGCCTGGCCTCCCTCGACGAGGCCCTGGGCCGCGAGGATGCCCGCACCCAGCCCAGCCCCTGGGACGAGGTGCGCGATTTCTTCCACTACTGCGACAACTACATCGACCCGGTGGACCACGCCGCCGAACGCTTCGCCACCCCCACCGGCGCGCAGCGCGGCATCCGCGACATCGCGCTCGACCGGCTGGCCGAGATGGGCGTGACGGTCGTGGAGTCCGAGCCCGGCAAGCTGCGCAACTTCGATCGCGAAAGCGGCACGCTCTACCTGTCCTCCCGCGCCGCGCCGGAAACGCGCACCTTCCAGATGCTGCTGCAACTGGCGCTGCTCACCCAGGATCAGCTGCTGGAGGCGACGCTCGATCTGGCCCGCTTCCAGTCGGGCGCGGCCCGCGACATCGCGAAGATGGGGCTGGCCAACTACTTCGCCGGGGCCGCGCTCATGCCCTACAAGGCCTTCCTCCGCGCCGCCCAGGAAACCCGCCACGACCTCGAGGTTCTGGCCAACCGCTTCGGCGCCTCCATCGAACAGGTCTGCCACCGCCTCTCCACCCTGCAGCGCCCCGGCGCCAAGGGCATCCCCTTCTTCTTCGTCCGCGTCGACCAGGCCGGCACGATCACCAAGCGCCACTCGGCCACGCGCCTGCAATTCGCCCGGTTCGGCGGCGCCTGCCCGCTGTGGAACGTGCACCGCGCCTTCGAGACGCCGGGCCGTTTCCTGCGTCAGCTGGCCGAAACGCCCGACGGCGTGCGCTACATCTCCCTGGCCTGCGACGTGTCCAAGCCCGGCGGTAGCTTCGGCGCGCCGGTGCGCCGCTACGCCATCGCGCTCGGCTGCGAGATCAAGCATGCCGACGCGCTGGTCTATGCCGACGACCTGGACCTGACCAACGCCCGCGCCTTCGAACCCATCGGCATTTCCTGCCGCATCTGCGAACGCACCGATTGCCACCAGCGCGCGGTGCCCCCGCTGGAACGCCGCCTGCAGGTCGCCGCCGACGAACGCGACGTGCTGCCCTACAAGGTGGAATGAGGGGGCTGGCCCGCAGCTTCGCCGCCCTGGCGGCCCTGGCCGTGGCCGCCGTGATCGGCCTGCCCCGGGTCGAGCGCTGGATGCTCTACCCTTTCGACGGCACGCACGAGCCGCCCCCGGCCCTCCCCCGTCTGGGCGAAACGACGCTTCAGTCCGAAGGCGGGCGGCTGGTTGTCTGGACCGCCCCGCCCCGCGGCGACCGGCCGACAATCCTGTACTTCCACGGCAACGCGGGCAACCTGTCCGACCGGGCCCCGCGCTTCGCCTGGCTGCTGGATCAGGGCTACGGCCTTGTCGCGCCCGGCTATCGCGGCTCTTCCGGCAGCACCGGACAGCCCGACGAAGCCGCGCTGACCGCCGACGCCCTGGCGGTCTACGACCGGCTCGACCGGCTGGTGCCCGGCGCCACGCCGCGGCGCACGGTTCTCTACGGCGAAAGCCTGGGCGCGGCGGTGGTGCTGGCGCTCACGGCCGAGACCGGCCGCGCCCAGCCCTGCGCGCTGGTGCTGGAGGCGCCCTTCACCCGCCTGCGCGACATGGCCCGCCATCTCTATCCCGCGCTCGCCCCCGTTCTGCCGCGGCTGACCAACCGCTGGGACAGCCTGGACAGGATCGCCGCGCTCGACGCGCCGCTCCTGGTGCTGCACGGGGCCCGCGATGAGCTTGTCCCGACAAGCCAGGGGCGGCGCCTGCACGACGCCGCCCCGGTCACGGATAAACAGTTCCACGCCGTGCCCGGCACGGGCCACACCGATCTATGGGCCGGCGGGCCGCCCGCGCCGTTTGCGCGCTTCGTGGAAGCTCACTGCATGATCAGCCGGTAAAGCTCGTCCTTGGTCGCCGCGCGCTTCTTGCGCAGTTCGATCTCGGCCAGTTCCTCCATCGGTTCGACGTTGGTCTCGGCCCGGTGCACGGCGCGGTTGAGTTCGTGGTATTCCTCGGCCAGCCGGGCGAAATGCGGATCGCTCTCCTTGAGCTGCTTGATCTTCTCGGCGTGTTCGGGGAAATCCTCCGCGAGTTCGTGCGGGGTATGCGACATGAAGGGCCTCCTGCTTTGTCTGTCACCCCGACGCTAGAGAGCCCCGCGCGCCCCGTCCTTGACACCGATCAAACCGCGCGGCGGGATGTCGCGGTCAGTGCAGGATCAGCCGGAAAAGCTCGTCGCGCGCGGCGTCGCGCTTGCGCCGCATCTCGGTCTCGGCGACCTCCTCCTGCGGCTCGTCGGTGGTCTCCATCCGGTGCACCGCGCGGCTGAGTTCGTGATATTCCTCCATCTTCGCGCGGAAATCCGGGTTCTGCTCCTTCAGCCGCTGGATCTTGTCGGCGTGCTCGGGCAGTTCGTCATGCAGTTCCTTGGGTTCGGTGGCCATGTGCGATGCCTCCTTGCTTTGCCTCGTGGCGCCCCCGCGCCGCAGCCGGCACGGATCCGCTCGCACCGCCAACGCCGCGGGCCGGCCCCCGGTTCCGCCCCGCGGGCTCAGCGCTGCGCCGTCGCCCAGTCGGGGTGGATCCAGGGCTCGGCATTCTCCGGCGGCAGGGGCGCGCGGCCCAGGACGTGGTCGGACACCTTCTCGCCCACCAGAATCGAGGGCGCGTTGATGTTGCCGTTGGTGATCCGGGGAAAGACGCTGCTGTCGGCCACGCGCAGCCCCTCCACCCCGATCACGCGGGCCTGCGGGTCCACCACGGCGCCCGGATCGTCGGCCCGGCCCATGCGGCAGGTGCCGCAGGGGTGGTAGGCGCTCTCGACATGCTCCTTGATGAAACCGTCGAGGTCCGCGTCGCTCTGCACCGCCGCGCCCGGCTGGATCTCGTGGCGCAGGTAAGGGGCAAAGGCCGGCTGCGCGAAGATCTCGCGCGTCATCCGGATGCAGCGCCGGAAATCCGCCCAGTCGCTTTCCGCGCTCATATAGTTGAAGCGGATCACCGGATCGGCCGCCGGATCGGCACTGCGCAGCCCGACCGATCCGCGCGATTCGCTGCGCATCGGCCCCACATGCGCCTGGAAACCGTGCCCCTCGGCCGCCGCCTGCCCGTCGTAGCGCACGGCGATCGGCAGGAAGTGGAACTGGACGTCCGGGTACTTGACCCCCGCCGCCGAGCGAACGAAACCGCAGCTTTCGAACTGGTTCGAGGCCCCGGGCCCCGCCTTGCGCAACAGCCACTGAAGCCCCACCCAGGCCTTGCCGAAAAGGTTCCAGTAGCGGTACAGGCTCACCGGCTGGCGCGCCGCCATCTGGATGTAGAGCTCCAGGTGGTCCTGCAGGTTCTGCCCCACCCCGGGCCGGTCGGCCCGCACCGCGATGCCGTGCTCGGCCAGATGAGCGGCCGGCCCGATGCCCGAGAGCATCAAGAGCTTGGGCGAATTGATCGAGGACGCCGCCAGGATCACTTCCCGCCGCGCGCGGATCACGGTCTCGCGCCCGCGCACCAGGGCGGCCACACCCACGGCGCGGCCCTGCTCGATCACCACCCGGCGCACCAGCCCGCGCAGCAGGTCGCAGTTCGGCCGCCGCAGGGCCGGCTTGAGATAGGCATTGGCCGCCGACCAGCGCCGGCCCTGCCACACCGTCATCTCGAAGGCGCCGAAGCCCTCCTGCTTCTGCCCGTTGTAATCGGCGGTACGCTCGTAGCCGGCCTCGGCGCCGGCCTCCACGAAGGCCCGGGTCAACGGATTGGCCATGCGCCCCCGGCTCACGTGCAGCGGCCCGTCGCTACCCCGCCACGCCGGGTCCCCGCCGTGGCCCCCATCGTGCCAACATTCCATGCGCTTGAAATAGGGCAGCACGTCGGAATAGCCCCAGCCGTCGGCCCCCGCCTCGCGCCAGTGGTCGTAGTCGCAGGCGTGCCCGCGCACGTAGACCATGCCGTTGATCGAGGACGAGCCGCCCACCACCTTGCCGCGCGGACAGGCCAGGCGCCGCCCTCCAAGGTGCGGCTCGGGCTCGCTGCGATAGCCCCAGTCATAGCGGCCCATGTTCATGGGATAGCTGAGCGCGCCGGGCATCTGGATGAAGGGCCCGGCATCGCTGCCGCCGTGCTCAACGACCAGCACGGACCGGCCTGCCTCGCTCAGCCGGTAGGCCAGCGCGCAGCCCGCGCTGCCGGCCCCCACGATTACGTAATCCGCTTCCATCTCGCCTCCTGTTCCGCGTCGGCCCGCAGCGTCCCGTGCCCCGCCCGGGGGCCGGCGCGGGGTGGGCGGGTGGGCGCGCCGGCCCCCGGGCGGGGCATCAGAACGGCGCCTCCACCGCGCCCATGCGCACATAGACCGACTTCTCCTGGCTGTAGTGCGCGATTGCCGCATGCCCGTTCTCGCGCCCCACGCCCGAGGCCTTGGTGCCGCCGAAGGGCACCTCGACCGGTGCATCGTTGTAGGAATTCAGGTAACAGGTCCCGGCCTGCAACCGCCCGATCACCCGGTGCCCGCGCTGGATGTCCCGCGTGAAGACCCCGGCCGACAGCCCGTAGGGCGTGGCGTTGGCGCGGGCCACCACCTCGTCCTCGTCGTCGAAGTCCAGCACGCTCATGACCGGGCCGAAGATCTCCTCCCGCGCGATGGTCATCCCGTCGGTGACATCGGCAAAGACCGCCGGCGTCATCCAGGCGCCGGGCCGGTCCAGGCGCGCGCCCCCGCAGACCAGCCGCGCGCCCTCGGCCACGCCCTTGTCCACGTAGTCCAGCACGCTTTCAAGCTGTCCCTCGCTGACCAGGGGCCCGACGTTCGTGGCCTCGTCCAGCGGGTCGCCGATCACCGCATCCTGCAGCCGCGCGCGCAGCCGCTCCAGAAAGGCCTCCTTGAGGTCCCGCTGTACGAAGACGCGCGTGCCGTTCGAACAGATCTGGCCGGTGGAATAGAAATTGCCCAGGATCGCGCCGCCCACCGCGTCCTCCAGGCGCGCGTCATCGAAGACGATCAGGGGCGACTTGCCCCCAAGCTCCATGGTGACATGCTTGATCCCCTCGGCGGCGCCGGCATAGACCGCGCGCCCCGTGGGCACCGAACCCGTCAGCGAGACCTTGGCGATGCGCGGGTCCGTGGTGAGCGCACTGCCCACCGCGCCGGCGCCCTGCACCACGTTGAACAGCCCTGGCGGGGCCCCGGCCTCCACCAGGATCTCGGCCAGCTTCAGCGCGCAGAGCGGGGTGAGTTCGGAGGGCTTGAAGACCATGGCGTTGCCGCAGGCCAGCGCCGGCGCCGCCTTCCAGCAGGCGATCTGGGTGGGGTAGTTCCAGGCCCCGATTCCCGCGCAGACCCCCAGGGGTTCCCGCACGGTATAGGCCCAGTCGCCGCCCGGCAGCGGAATGTGCGCGCCGGTCAGGCCGGCGGCGATCGATCCGAAGTATTCCAGCGCGTCCGCCCCGCTGGTGGCGTCGGCGACCAGCGTCTCCTGCAGGGGCTTGCCGGTATCGTAGGTTTCCAGCACGCTGAGGTCGCGGTTGCGCGCGCGCATGATATCGGCCGCCCGGCGCAGCACCCGGCCGCGCTCCATCCCCGACAGCGCGGCCCAGGCCGCCTGCGCCGCAAGCGCGGAGTCGATCGCCCGGTCCAGGATCGCCGGCGTGGCCGCGTGCAGCCGCGCAATCACCGCTCCGGTCGCGGCAAAGATCACCTCCATGCGGTCGCCGCCGGCGTCCTCAAGGTAGTGACCGTCGATGAAATGGCTGGCCTCGGGTTGGGTTGGATGGGTCATTACGCCTCCGGCGGGAGTATTTGAACCAAGAAGAAGGGCCTATTCGCCGCGGGGGAACCGCTGGTTCTCTTCCACGACGTTGAGGTCCATGTGGTTGCGCATGTAGCGGTCGCTGGCGTCGCGCAGCGGCTGGTAATCCCAGGGGTAGTAGCCGCCCTGGCGCAGCGCCTCGTAGACGACCCAGCGCTTCGCCTGGCTTTCGCGGACCTGCGCGTCGAAGGCGCCGAGATCCCAGCGCGCATCGGCCATGTCGCTGAAATGTTTCACCGTTTCGGCATGGGCCGGATCGCCGGCGAGGTTCGTCAACTCGTGGGGGTCGGCCGCGAGGTCGAACAGCTGATCGGGGTCCAGCGCGCAGCGGGTGAATTTCCATTTGCCCGCGCGCAGCGCGATCAGCGGGGCGTAGGAGGCCTCGGCGGCGTATTCCATCGCCACCGGCGCGCTGCGCGGCGTACCCTGCGCCTGCGGCACGAGGCTGTGGCCCTCGGTCCAGGGCGCGACCTCCTCCATGCTGACCCCGGCGAGGTCGCACAGCGTGGGGCACACGTCGATGGTGCTGACCGGGTCGGACACGCGGCCCGGCGCCATGCCCGGAACGTGGAGCATCAGCGGCACGCGCGCCGACCCCTCGTAGAAGGACATCTTGAACCACAGCCCCCGCTCGCCCAGCATGTCGCCGTGATCGGAGACGAACAGGATGATGGTATCCTCGTCCTGCCGCGTGCCCTCCAGCGCCGTCATGACCTCGCCGATCTTGTCATCGAGGTAGGAGATATTGGCGAAATAGGCCCGGCGCGAGCGGCGGATGTCCTCTTGCGATATGTCAAAGGACCGCCAGTCGTTGGCATCGAAGATGCGCTGCGAATGCGGGTCGTGGTCGGCGTAATCCATCGCGGGCACCTCGGGCAGGAGGTGCTCGCAATCCGCGTAGAGGTCCCAGTATTTCCGCCGCGCCACGTAAGGGTCGTGCGGGTGGGTGAAGCTGACCGTCAGGCACCACGGCCGCGAGTCGTGCCCGCGCGCGAGATCGTAGACCTTCTGCGTGGCGTGAAAGCCCACCGCGTCGTCGTATTCCATCTGGTTGGAGATCTCGGCCACGCCCGCCCCGGTGACCGAGCCGAGGTTGTGGTACCACCAGTCGATCCGCTCGCCCGGCTTGCGGTAATCGGGGGTCCAGCCGAAATCGGCCGGGTAGATGTCGGTGGTCAGCCGCTCCTCGAAGCCGTGCAGCTGGTCGGGGCCGACGAAATGCATCTTGCCCGACAGGCAGGTCCGGTAGCCCGCGCGCCGCAGGTGGTGGGCATAGGTGGGGATGTCGGCGGCGAATTCGGCGGCGTTGTCGTAGACGCGGCTCCGCGAGGGCAGGAGGCCGGACATGTAGCTCGCCCGCCCCGGCGCGCAGAGCGGGCTGGCGGTATAGGCGTTGGCGAAGCGCGTGGACCGCTCGGCCAGCTTCCTCAGGTTGGGCGTGTGCAGCCAGTCGGCCGGGCCGTCGGGAAACAGCGTGCCGTTGAGCTGGTCGACCATGAAGATCAGGATGTTGGGTTTGCGCCCGGTCATGTCGTTGCCTTCTGTCCCAGGGAGGTGTCGAGATAGGCCAGCAGCACGCCCACCGCCGCCTCGGGGTCCAGCGGCTCGGCGCGCAGCGCCTGGCGGATGTAGAGCCCGTCGATCATCGCGGCCATCCCGCGCGTCAGCGTCAGCGCCCGCGGGCCGGCCAGCTGGCGGAAGGCGTGAAGCAGGTTGGACCGCAGGCGCCGCTGGTAGACGTGCAGGAGCCGCCGCGCCGCCGGCGAGGTCTGCGCCTGCACGTAGAAATTCAGCCAGGCCGACACCGTCTCGGGCCGGAACTGACGCGGGGCGAAGCTGGCGCGCACGATGGCCTCGATCCGCTCCTGCGGGCCGCGCGCCATGACCAGCGCCCCGCGCACCTCCGCGCCGTAGAGCGCCAGGATGTGGCGCATTGCGGCGGCGAAGATCTGCTCCTTCGAGCCGAAGTAGTGATGCGCCAGCGCCGGCGACATGCCGGCACGGCGCGCGATCTGGCCCACGGTCACGTCCAGCGTGCCGCGCGCCCCGATCTCGTGGATCGTCGCCTCCACCAGCGCCGCACGCCGGACCGGCTCCATTCCCAGCTTTGGCACATGCGCCTCCCGCAGTGTTGCAAGCGCCGTCTTAAGTGTGTTTAATTGACTCGTCAATCAACAACCAGACCCAACGGGAGAAACGCCACACCAACCGAAACCGGACAATTGCGTTGCACAGGGGGGACGGCTCATACTAACGTCGCACACGTATGCAGACTGTCGCTTGGGGGACATGTGCGCGGCCTGATCGCGCCACCATGCCCCTGCCCGGCATCGCACGCTTCCGGCCCGCGCATGCCGCGGCGCATGTCGGGCCAAAATCTTGAATGTCACGAAACAGGGAGACATTGATGTCTATCATTCGAAACGGCACCCTTGACCGCCGCCGGTTCCTCCAGACCACGGCGGCCGGCGCGATGGCCGCGACGCTGCCCATGGGCGGCATGGCGCACGCCCAGCCCAAGCGCGGCGGCCATCTGCGGGTGGCGAAGGGCCATGGTCAGACCACCGACACGCTGGATCCCGGTCAATGGGAAAACGGCTACATGCTGGCGCTCGGATTTGCCGTGCACGGTCGCTTGACCGAAGTGGCGACCGACGGCAGCCTCGTCCCGGAACTGGCCGAAAGCTGGGAAGGCTCCGACGACGCCTCGGTCTGGCGGATCAAGATCCGCAAGGGCGTGACCTTCCATTCCGGCAAGCCGCTGACCGTCGACGACGTGGTCGCCTCGATCAACCACCACCGCGGCGAGGACTCGACCTCCGCCGCCGGCCCCATCGTGGAACCGATCACCGAGATCACGACCGAGGGCGACGACACGGTGGTCTTCAAGCTCGCAGGGGGCAACGCCGACTTCCCCTTCATCCTCAGCGACTATCACCTCGCGATCTGCCCGGCCAAGGACGGCGGCATCGACTGGCAATCCGGTGACGGCTGCGGCAGCTATATCCTGAAAGACTTCAACCCCGGTGTGTCCTCGTCGTTCGAACGCAACCCGAACCACTGGCGCGATGACGTGGCCTGGGTCGACAGCTGCGAAATGCTGTCGATCGTCGATCAGAACGCCCGCACCACGGCCCTGGTGTCCGGTGACGTGCACGCCATCGACCGGGTCGACCTGAAGGCGGCCGATCTGCTGAATCGCAAACCGGGGGTCAACGTCGAGGCGCTGGCAGGCACCCAGCACTACACCTTCGCCATGGATACCCGCGCCGAACCGTTCAATGACAACAACGTGCGCCAGGCCCTGAAATTCGGGGTCAACCGGCAGGAACTGGTGGACAAGATCCTGTTCGGTTACGGATCGGTCGGCAATGACCATCCGATCGGTCAGAATCAGCGCTTCTACAACTCCGAGCTGGAACAGAAGACCTACGACCCCGACAAGGCGAAGTGGTACCTCAAGCAGGCCGGGCGCGACAGCGTGTCGGTCGCGCTGCACGCGTCCTCCGCGGCGTTCTCCGGCGCCGTGGACGCCGCGACGCTCTACCAGAACTCCGCCAAGGAGGCGGGCATCGACATCAAGGTCGTGCGCGAGCCCAAGGACGGCTACTGGTCCGACGTCTGGATGAAGGACCCCTTCACCGCCGTCTACTGGGGCGGCCGCCCGGTCGCCGACCAGATGTTCTCCACCGCCTACAAGTGCGGCGCGGCCTGGAACGACAGCTTCTGGTGCAACGACCGCTTCGAGGAGCTGCTGGTCAAGGCCCGCGCCGAGCTGGACGAGGACAAGCGGCGCGAAATGTACTGGGAAATGCAGGACATCGTCGCCAACAAGGGCGGTGTCGTGATCCCGATGTTCGCCAATTACGTGCATGCCATCGGCCCGGACGTCGCCCACGGCGAGATGGCCTCGAACTGGGAGATGGACGGCGAGCGCTGGATGGAGCGCTGGTGGCTGGAAGACGCCTGATCCCGCAGGGCGCGCGCGGCGGCCTGGCCGCCTCCCCTTTCCTCGACGCCGGCGCCCTTGGGCGCCGGCGTCATCGCTGCTAGCCAAGACCGAAACCAACGGGAGAGAATCAATGTCACTCAAGACCCTTCTATCCGCCGCCGCCGTGACCGCGATGGCGGCGCCCGCGCTCGCCGATTGCGAGCCGGTCACCTTCTCCGACGTGGGCTGGACGGACATCACCGCCACCACCGCCGTCACCACCACCGTGCTCGAAGCCCTCGGCTATGACACCGAAACCAAGGTGCTGTCGGTGCCGGTGACCTATACCTCGCTGGCCGAAGGCGACGTGGACGTCTTCCTGGGCAACTGGATGCCCACGATGGAGGGCGACATCGCCCCCTACCGCGAAGCCGGAACCGTGGATATCGTGGGCGTCAACCTCGAAGGCGCCAAGTACACCCTGGCCACCAACAGCATCGGCGCCGAGATGGGAATCGACAGCTTCGGCGACATTGCCGACCACGGCGAGGCGCTGGACTACACCATCTACGGCATCGAGCCGGGCAACGACGGCAACCGCCTGATCATGGAGATGATCGACGAGAACGCCTTCGGCCTGGAGGACTTCGAGGTCAAGGAAAGTTCCGAGCAGGGCATGCTGGCCCAGGTCGCCCGCGCCACCCGCCGCGACGAGCCGATCGTATTTCTCGGATGGGAGCCGCACCCGATGAACGCCAACTTCGATCTCACCTACCTCGAAGGCGGCGACGACTGGTTCGGCCCCAACCTGGGCGGCGCCACGGTCTATACCAACACCACCGCCGGCTACGTCGCGGACTGCCCCAACATCGGCCAGTTCCTGGAAAACCTCGAATTCAGCCTGCAGATGGAAAACGAGATCATGGGGGCCATCCTCGACGAGGGGGCCAAGCCCGACGCCGCCGCCCGCGCCTGGCTCAAGGAGAACCCCGGCGCGATCGAACCCTGGCTCGACGGCGTGACCGCCAGGGACGGCGGCGCGGCCATGGCCGCCGTGAAGGGCGAGCTCGGCCTCTGAGGCACGACACGCGCAAGACACGCCCACCCGCCCCGGCCCACGCGCCGGGGCCTCTTCCCCCGGGCGGAGGCCCCGGATCAAGTCCGGGGCGGGCGCCTCCCCTGGACAAGGCGACGTGAATGGACTGGCTGACCGACCCCAAGATCCCCATCGGTGACGGCGCCGAGGCCTTCTTTCTCTGGCTTCAGGACAACGGCGCCTGGGTCTTCGACGGGCTCGCGCTGGCGATGGACTGGCTGATCGAGGCCTTCCTCTGGGTGCTCCAGACGCCCCATCCCATCATCATCGTGGCGGTCTTCGCCGCCCTCACCTGGACCTTCCAGCGCAACTGGAAGACCTGCCTCTTCGTGGCGCTGGGGTTCCTCTTCATCCTCAACCAGGGCTACTGGGAGGAAACCACAGAAAGCCTCACGCTGGTGCTGTCCTCCTGCGTCTTCTGCATGGCCATCGGCGTGCCCATCGGAATCGCCGCCGCGCACAGGCCCCGCCTCTACCGCGGCCTGCGCCCCGTCCTCGACCTGATGCAGACCCTGCCGCCCTTCGTCTACCTGATCCCGGCCATCGTCTTCTTCGGCATCGGCATGGTGCCGGGGCTGATCGCCACGGTGATATTCGTCGTGCCCGCCCCCATCCGCCTGACGCACCTGGGCATCTCCTCCACGCCCACGCCCCTGCTCGAGGCCGCGCAGGCCTTCGGCGCGACCCGCCGGCAGGTGCTGTTCAAGGTCGAACTGCCCTACGCCCTGCCGCAGATCATGGCCGGCCTCAACCAGACGATCATGCTCTCGCTGTCGATGGTCGTGATCGCCGCGCTGGTGGGCGCGGACGGGCTCGGCGTGCCGGTGCTGCGCGCCATCAACACCGTCAACATCGCCCTGGGCTTCGAGGGCGGCCTCATCATCGTGGTGGTGGCCATCATCCTCGACCGCATGCTGCGCCTGGAGCGACGCAATGACTGAGACCGTGAAATTCGACAACGTCTCCATCGTCTTCGGCGACGCGCCACAAACCGCGCTGCCCCTGATGGACGAGGGCCGCGACCGCGCCGAGATCCAGGCGCGCACCGGCCAGGTCCTCGGCGTGCATGACTGCAACCTCGCCGTGAACCAGGGCGAGACGGTGGTGCTCATGGGGCTGTCCGGCTCGGGCAAGTCCACGCTGCTGCGCGCGGTCAACGCGCTCAATCCCGTCACCCGCGGCGCGGTGCACGTCCACGACGGCCAGGGCCTGGTGGATGTCACCCACGCCGCCCCGGCCACGCTGCGCCGGCTGCGCCAGCGCCACATCGCCATGGTCTTCCAGCAGTTCGGCCTGCTGCCCTGGCGCACGGTGCGCGAGAACGTGGGCCTCGGCCTGGAACTCGCCGGGCTGGCCCGCGCCGAACGGGCCGAACGCACCGACCGCCAGCTCGAACTGGTCGGCCTCGCGGACTGGGCCGACCGCCGCGTCGGCGAACTCTCGGGCGGCATGCAGCAGCGCGTGGGCCTCGCCCGCGCCTTCGCGACCGAGGCGCCGATCCTGCTGATGGACGAACCCTTCTCGGCGCTCGATCCGCTCATCCGAACCCACCTGCAGGACGAACTGCTGGAGCTGCAGGGCGATCTGGCCCGCACCATCATCTTCGTCTCCCACGACCTCGACGAGGCCTTCAAGCTGGGCGACCGCATCGCCATCATGGAAGGCGGCCGGATCGTGCAATGCGGCACCCCGCAAGAGATCTTCACCAACCCCGAAACGGACTACGTGGCCGAGTTCGTGGCCCACATGAACCCGCTCGGCGTGCTCTGCGCCCGTGACGTCATGGGCCCCGTCGCCGGCACGCCGCCGCGCAGCGTCCCGGCCGAGGCCACGATCCGCCAGGTGATGGAGGCCAGCCAGAACGCGCCCGGCCCCCTCGGCGTCACCGACCGGGGCGCGCTGGTGGGCCAGATCACCCGCGACCGGATCCTGGCCAAACTCCTGGACCCCCGCGGCTGACCGACCCGCGCGGGCCGGCGCCTGCCCCGTGCCCCGCCGCCCACGCGGCGGCCCCGGGATAGGGCCCCGTGGCTGCACGGGCCTCTGCAAGAAAGGCCGTCCCGGTCTGCCGTAGACCACCCCGCCGGCTCGAAACCGCCGCCGGCCGTCATCGCCCCCGCCACGGCGCGGCCGCCCGCGCGCCCTCCTGACGATCCCGCGCGAATTCCACCCCATACCCCTCCGCGTTCGGGTCCGCGACCCGGGCAGACATCCCCCCGCGTCTCTTCTTCTTGGGGACAAGTACTCCGGGGGTGAATTGCCCCGGCGCCCGCGCCGGGGCAAGAGGGGGCAGCGCCCCCTTCCCCACGTCCGCCGCGCGCCGTGGCGCTCACCACTTCGTCGCGGGCACCGGCGGGGTGACCGCCTGGCGCTTCAGCACCGCCTCGCGCCAGCTGATGAAGCTCACCGCGCCCACGATCACCAGCCCGCCCAGTACCACGAAGGGGTCCACGCCCTCGTCGAAGACGACCGCGCCCAGGGTCACGGCCCAGACAAGCTGCAGGAAGGTCACGGGCTGCGTCACCGCCAGCGGCGCCGCGCGAAAGGCCAGCGTCATGGTATAATGCCCGCCCGTGGCCAGGCAGGCCACGCCGAAAAGGATGGCGAGTTCCCACCAGGTCGGCGTCACCCAGTCCAGCGCCGCCAGCGGCGCCAACCCGATCGTCACCGTGATCGACAGCATGGCCACCACCACGCCCGGACCCGCCCGGGCCGAGACCCGTTTCGCCAGCAGGTACGAGGCCCCGAAGCACACGGCGGTGAACAGCATCGCCAGGTGCCCCGGCCCCACGTCGCGCAGGCCCGGCCGCAGGATGATCAGCGCGCCCAGCAGCGCCGCCGCCACCGCCATCAGCCGCCGCAGCGCCAGCCGCTCGCCCAGGAAGATCGCCGCGCCCAGGGTCACGTAGACCGGCGAGAGATAGTTCATCGCGGTCACGTCGGCGATCGGGATGCGTGCCATGGCGAAGAACCACAGCGCCACCGCCAACGTATGCGCCACGCCCCGCCCGGCGAACAGCATCAGCGTGCCCCGGTCCCAGACCGTCCGGCGCAGGCTGCCCAGCACCGGCAGCAGAAAGACCAGCCCCATGGCATACCGCAGGAAGGCCGCCTCGGGCGCCGGGATCCGCGTGCCCAGCGTCTTCACCAGCGCGGTCACCCCGACGAAGAAGGCGCCGGTGACCACCATCCAGAATATCCCCCACCCCGGTCGCGCCGGGGGGTCGCGCATCTGCTCTGTCGTCATGCCCGCATTAACACCGCCCGGCGGGGAAATGTCGAGGGGAAGCGCGCGCTGCCGCCCTCCCTCCGCCGGCGCCGCGACCGACAACCAACCGGCGGCGGCCGCGGCGGCGACCGGTACGAAAGCGCCGTACGGCTCGTACGATCCGTACGGGGCGCAGCGCCCTGGCCTAGTCCTCGGCCCGTTCCGCCTCGATCTCGCGCCACTTGGCGACGTTGCGGTTGTGCGCGTCGAGGGTCTTGGCGAAGGCATGCCCGCCGGTTCCGTCGGCCACGAAGTACAGGTAATCGGTCTGCGCGGGGTCCACCGCCGCCGCGATGCTGGCCTTGCCGGGATTGGCGATCGGCGTCGGCGGCAGGCCCGGGATAACATAGGTATTATAAGGCGTTGCGTCGCGAAGTTCACTTTGCCGCAACCCCCGGCCAAGCACACCGCGGCCCTCGGTCAGGCCGTAGATCACCGTGGGGTCCGTCTGCAGCCGCATGCCCTTGCGCAGGCGGTTGACGAAGACGCTGGCAACCTGCCGGCGCTCCTCGGCGACCCCGGTTTCCTTCTCGATGATCGAGGCCAGGATCAAGGCCTCCTCGGGGCTGTCCAGGGGCAGGTCCTCGGCCCGGTTCTGCCAGGCCTCGGCCAACCTATCCTGTTGAAGGGATTGCATTTTATCGACCAAACCGGCCCGGGCGTCCCCGGCGCGCACCTCGTAGCTTTCGGGCGCCAGGCTGCCCTCGGCGGGAATCTCGGCCACCTCGCCCGACAGCACGTCGATCCGCCGCAGGACGTTCACGACGTGCCAGCTTGTCACGCCTTCGGCAAGGGCGATGCGGTACCGGGTATCCGCCTGATTCCGAACGGTTTCAAAGCGTTGTGGCACTTCCTCGGCGCCGGGCACGAAGGCGGCCCGCTCCACGTAGCGGCCCGTTCCGGGGTCCAGCTCGCGCACCCGCACCTCGGCATCGGTCACGCCGATACGGTAAACCACTTCGGTCCCGCAGGTGCTGGCGCCGCCGCGGGTGATGAGATCAGTGATCTCGGCCATGCTGGCGCCTTCCGGAATCAGCCAACTTCCGGCCTTCAACTGGCTGTTTTTTCCGGAATAATCCGCGCCGATACGGAACAACGCGCCGTTGGACACGGCCCCGTCGCGCACCAGGTCGCGCGAGACGCCGCGAAACGTGCTGCCCGGCTCGACGCGCAGGCACATCGGCGCGTCAAGCGGCCCCTGCGCGGTGTACTCGCGCTGCCCCCAGAGGATGACACCCCCCAGCAGGAACACCAGAACAACCAGGAAAGTCAGCGCGTTGGAGGCGATGTGACGCCACATCAGCGCAGCGCCCCGAGACAGAGGCTGGCGTTCGTGCCCCCGAAACCGAAGCTGTTGGACAGGGCCACGCGCACCTCGCGCGCGCGCTTGGTGTTCGGCGCGAGGTCCAGCGGCGTCTCGACCGCCGGGTTGTCGAGGTTGATCGTGGGCGGCACCACCTGGTCACGGATCGCCAGGATCGAGAAGATCGCCTCGATCGCCCCGGCCGCGCCCAGCAGATGGCCGGTGGCCGACTTGGTCGAGGTCATCGTGGCCCGCGCCGCCGCGTCCCCCATCAACCGCTCGACCGCCTGCAATTCGACGGTGTCGGCCATGGTCGAGGTGCCATGCGCGTTGATGTAATCGATCTCCGCGGGCGGCAGTCCGGCCCGGCTCAGCGCCGCCTGCATCGCGCGATAACCGCCATCTCCGTCCTCCGATGGCGCAGTTATGTGATAGGCATCGCCCGACAGCCCGTACCCCAGGACTTCGGCGTAGATCTTGGCACCGCGCGCCCGGGCATGCTCGAGCTCCTCCAGCACCAGAACGCCCGCGCCCTCGCCCATGACGAATCCGTCGCGATCCACGTCATAGGGGCGGCTGGCCGCCCGGGGATTGTCCCCGTGCTTGGTGGACAGGGCCTTGCAGGCGTTGAACCCGGCGATGCCGATCTCGCAGATTGCCGCCTCGGCGCCGCCGGCCAGCATCACCTCGGCGTCGCCGTACTGGATGAGCCGCGCCGCGTCCCCGATGGCATGCGCGCCGGTGGAACAGGCCGTGACGACCGAATGGTTGGGCCCCTTGAACCCGTAGCGGATGCTGACCTGACCGCTGACGAGGTTGATAAGCGCCCCGGGAATGAAGAAGGGCGACACGCGCCGCACCCCGCGGTCGCGAATGATGAGCGTCGTCTCCTCGATCGATTGCAGGCCCCCGATGCCGGAGCCGATCATGACGCCGGTGCGCAGGAGGTCGTCCTCGTTCTCGGGCGTCCAGCCGGCATCCTGGACGGCCTGGTCGGCCGCAGCCATGCCATAGAGGATGAAGTCGTCCACCTTGCGCCGTTCCTTGGGCGCCATGTGGAGGTCGGGGTTGAAGGTCCCGTCCGTGCCGTCGCCATAGGGCACTTCGCAGGCGTATGTGGTGATCACGTTCGAGGGATCGAAACGGGTAATCGTGCCGGCGCCGGACTGCCCGTCCAGGATCCGGCTCCAGCTTTCCTCGACCCCCGACGCCAGGGGGGTGACCAGGCCCAGCCCGGTAACCACGACACGACGCATCATGCTGTCCTTCTCTTGGTTCGTCGGCCGCTCTTAACCCGGCTCGCCCCCGCGGGGCAAGGGAGAGCCGGCCCTCAACGGCCCGTTATTGGAATTCCGCCGTCGGCTCCTTTTCGGCGGCGGCCAGCGCAAGCGCCTCCTCCAGGTCGATGTCCTTGGACATGAGCGCGCGGCCGATCAGGGTCCCCGCGATGTTCGGCACATATTTCAGGCGCGCGACATCGTCGATGCTGCGCACCGTCCCGCGCGCAATCACCGGATGGCGCGTTTCGGCCGCCAGGCCCGAGATGACGCCCAGGCTGCCCTCGGTGTCCGCGATGTCGGCATCGATGTCGGTGACGATGACGCCGGCCAGGGGGCTGTCCTCGAAGGCCTTCACGTAATCCTCGGGGACGAAGGCGCTCTGACTGCGCCAGCCCTCGGTCATGACGGCACCGTTGTACACGTCCACCGCCAGCACGATCTGATCGGGATAGTACTTGGCCAGCTCGCGCAGCAGATCCGGATCATGGGCCGCCATGGTGCCGACAACGATGCGCCCCGCGCCCTTGTCGATCCAGTGCCCCACCATGTCGCGCGAGCGGAACCCGCCGCCCAGCTGGATGGGAATCCCCGCCGCGCGGATCATCTCTTCGATCAGGTCGTTGTTGCCACCTTCGCCGGCCAGGGCGTCGATGTCGGTGACATGCATCCATTGGGCGCCGGCGCGGGCAAAGCTACGGGCCGTCTCCACCGGGTCGACGTGCCAGATCACGGGTTCGTCGAGCCGTCCGCGCGTCAGCGACACGCACTTGCCATTGTGGATTTCCAGGGTCGGGTAAATGATCATGCCAGCAACACCTCTTGTTGAGATCCGGGCCGGCCCATTACCGGCTCGGGGTCAACTATGCAGTCTAGCGATCGTCGGCAGTATCTGTAAATCGGCATGACAGGGCGCGTTCGCGGCCACGAAACGAAAAGGCCCCCGCCGCGGACGGGGGCCATTATTCTGCGAGAACGCCTGGCGGAGGTTACTGTGCGTCCTTGATAAACTTCACCGCGTCACCAAAGGTCTGGATATTCTCGGCCGCGTCATCGGGAATCTCGATTCCGAACTCTTCCTCGAAGGCCATGACAAGTTCGACCGTGTCCAGGCTGTCGGCGCCAAGATCATCGATGAACGAGGCGTTCTCGCTCACCTTGTCCTCTTCCACGCCCAGGTGTTCCACCACGATCTTCTTCACGCGGTCTGCGATGTCGCTCATCTCGTTATCCTCATCTCTACTCGGGCTTCTTCGCCCGTCTTCCGCCCCTGCCCAGCCGGGAAGCGGCTTGGTTAATGCCCCTCCGGGCCGCTCTCAGTGCCCGAATTCCTGCGGGCCGGGACTGGGCCGTCGCCCACTCCCGTGAAAACTGCGCCGCCTATAGCACATGGCGCGCCTTTGGCAAACGTTTTCCAAAATGGCGATCGCGGTGCCGAATGCAAAGGCCGGCAAGTGCGGAATCTGCTGTCCCGGTCCGCCTTGCTGGCGCGCACCGCGGACCGCAGCGCGACAGGATTTAAAGACCTTGAATCAACAGCGTAGGCGATGTCAGAGCATCGCCATCCCGCCGTTGACGTGCAGCGTGGTCCCGGTGACGTAACCCGCTTCGGGACTGGACAGGTACACAACGGCCGCGGCCACCTCTTCGGGGGTGCCCATGCGTGCCGTCGGTATCTGGGCGTTGATCTTGTCTTTCTGGTCGTCCGTCAGCTTCTCGGTCATGGCCGTTGCGATGAACCCGGGCGCAACCGCATTGGCGGTGATTCCGCGGGTGGCCACCTCATGGGCGATGGACTTGGTCAGCCCCACCATCCCGGCCTTGGCCGCGGCGTAATTGGCCTGGCCGGGATTGCCGGTGGCCCCAACGATCGAGCTGATGTTCACGATCCGACCCCAGCGGGCCTTCATCATGGGGCGCATCACCCCGCGGCACAGACGCATGGTTGCCGTCAGGTTGACGTCCAGCACCTGCTGCCACTCTTCGTCGGACATCCGCATGAAGATCTGGTCGCGCGTGATTCCCGCGTTGTTGACCAGGATATCCAGGCCGCCCATGGCCTCGGCTGCCTGCTTGGGCAGCGCATCCACCGCCTGTGGATCGCTCAGGTCGCAGGGCAGCACGTGCGCCTGCTCTCCCAACTCGCGGGCAAGCTCCTCAAGCGGCTCCTGCCGCGTTCCCGACAGCCCCACGGCCGCTCCCGCGCCGTGCAGCGCCCTGGCGATCGCCCCGCCGATGCCGCCCGAGGCGCCGGTCACCAGCGCCCGTTTTCCCGTCAGATCGAACATGTCCCTTTTTCCCTTCGTTCTTCAGCGCTTCTCCACCGCGGCGAGCCGCGGGATCGGTTCAGCCGGTGATCGCTTGGGCGGCCGCCGCAACCTCGTCGGGCGTGCCCACATTGCGGGTGGCCAACGACCGGTCGATGCGGCGCACCATGCCCGACAAGGTCTTGCCCGCGCCGATTTCCCAGACTTCCTCGACGCCCTGCCGCCCCATGTAGAGCACCGACTCGCGCCAGCGCACGGCGCCGGTCACCTGCTCGACCAGAAGCGCGCGGATGGTGGCGGGATCGCTCGCCGCCTCGGCGGTGACATTCGCCACGACCGGCACCTTGGGTGCACTGATGTCAACCTGGCTCAGGGCCTCGGCCATGACCTCGGCGGCGGGCTGCATCAAGGCACAGTGGAAGGGGGCGCTCACAGGCAGCAGCATGGCCCGCTTGGCGCCGCGTTCCTTGGCGATCTCGACGGCGCGCTCCACGGCGGTGGCGTGGCCGGAGACGACGACCTGCGCGGGATCGTTGTCATTGGCGGCCTGGCAAACGTCGCCCTTGGTCGCCTCCTCGGCCACCTCGCGCACGGTATCGAGGTCCAGGCCCAGGATGGCGGCCATCGCCCCCTCCTTCACCGGGACGGCGCGCTGCATCGCCTCGCCGCGTATGCGCAGAAGCCGTGCACAATCCGCAAGGCTGAGCGCGCCGGCCGCGGCGAGGGCGGAATACTCGCCCAGGGAATGCCCGGCCACCATGGCCGCGTGATCGATGCGCACGCCTTCGGCCTCAAGCGCGCGCATCGCCGCCATCGAGGTCGCCATCAGGGCGGGCTGCGCGTTCTCGGTCAGTGTCAGGTCGTCCTGGATCCCTTCCCAGATCAGCTTCGACAGCGGCTCGCCCAGGGCCTCGTCCACCTCTTCGAAAACGGCGCGGGCCGCCGGATAGGCCGTGGCCAGGTCCCGGCCCATGCCGATGGTCTGCGCCCCTTGGCCGGGGAATACGAATGCTCGGCTCATGCTCTCGGTGCCTCCCTCATAGCTTCGTCCCCCGATAGCGTGCCCAAGGGGCACTGGCAACGGGGAAGCCGCTTTGCCAGTGCCCGCACGGGGCCTGTGCGGCGGCTGTCATTGCAGTGCCGCCAAGGGCGGCTAGTCTTGAGACGACAGATCCAGAACCGAGGACGCCGCCCGCCATGCCGCTGACCAATTCGCGCACCGCCTACGGCGCGGTCACCAAGACATTCCACTGGGGGATCGCTCTGCTGATCCTGACCACGCTGCCCATAGGCTACGTTGCCGCCGATCTGGCGCACCAGATCGCCGATCCCGGCATCACCACGACCGACGCGCAGGTTTCCTGGGCGAAGCTGCTGTTCACGGTTCATAAGACGATCGGGGTGAGCGTGTTCTTCCTGGCGCTCGCGCGTATCCTCTGGGCCGTCACGCAGCCCAAGCCCGGGCTTCTGAACGGCGATGTCCCGCCCGAGGCCTGGCTGGCCGAGACGGTGCACTGGCTGCTCTACGGCTCGCTGGTGGCGGTGCCCCTGTCGGGCTGGATCTATCACGCCGCGACCACCGGCTTCGCACCGATCTGGTGGCCCTTCGGGCAAAGCCTGCCCTTCGTGCCCAAGGATCCCGGCTGGGCCCGTGTCGCCAAGACCCTTCACTTCCTGTTGCAATGGGTTCTGGTGGGCGCCGTGGTCCTGCATGTGGCCGGCGCGCTGAAACATCACGTGATCGACCGCGACGCCACCCTGCGCCGCATGCTTCCGGGCCATACCCCCGCCGAGCCGACCGCGCGGCAGCCGGGGCACGCCCTGCCCTTCGCCTCGGCCTTGGTTGTCTGGGCCGTCGTCCTGGGTGGGGCCGGTGCCCTTGGCTGGTACGGCCAGGCCGATGGTGGCGGGGGCGCGGCCCTCGCACAGGTGGAAAGCGAATGGCAGGTTCAGGAAGGGACGCTGGAAATCACCGCGGTCCAGATGGGATCCGAGGTGAAGGGCAGCTTCGCGGACTGGACCGCCGACATCAGCTACGCCCAAGCCCCGGACGCCGATGGCCAGCACGGCAAGGTGACTGTCACGGTCGCGATCGGGTCGCTCACCCTGGGCTCCGTCACCGATCAGGCCATGGGCGCGGATTTCTTCAATGTCGAGGATTACCCCACCGCCACCTTTCGGGCGGATCTGCTGAGCACGGACGAGGGCCATGTGGCGCGCGGCGAGTTGACGATCAAGGGCCAGACCGTGCCCGTGCACATGCCCTTCGAACTGGACATCAAGGGCGACACCGCCCGCGCCAGTGGCGGGCTGACAGTGGACCGGCGCAAGTTCGATATCGGCCAAGGCGTGACCGATCCCGATACGCTGGCCTACAGCGTCGACGTCCGGTTCGAACTGACTGCAACGCGCGGTTGACAGGCGAAGGCCGCCGGCAATACTCCGGCGGCCTTGCCATCCGGTGGCGCGACGCGCGCTTTACTCCGCCTTGCCCGCCTCGATCGAGATCATGATCTCGACCTCGTCGCTCACCGCGGGCGCGAACTTGCCAAGGTTGTAGTCGGACCGCAGCAGCGTTGTACTCGCATCGAACCCCGCCCAGGGCTGGCCGTCCTTCATCGGGTGACCCGCCTTCTTGGTCATCTCCGCATCCAGCACCACCGACTTTGTCACGTCGTTGAGAGTCAGGTCGCCGGTGATCTTGGCCGTCGTATCGCCGGTCACCTCGATGCCGGTGGAGTCGAAGGTCACCATGTCCCCGTCCTCGGCGCCGAAGAAATCATCGGACATGAAGTGCTCGAAGCGCTTTTCCCAGCCGGTGTACATCGACATCACCGGAAAGGACACGCTGACCGAGGAATTGGCGGGATCTTCCTCGTCGAACATGATCTCGCCCTCGATCCCCGAGAAGAGGTTGTAGGTGGTCGAATACCCCAAGTGATTGTAGGAAAACAGGATCTGGCTGTGGCTGGGGTCCAGGGTGTACTTTTCCGGCTCGGCCACGGCTGCGGTGGCGGCCAGGCTGAGGGCAGCCCCCCAAAGTGCGTATTTCATCGCGCAACTCCTTCGTTGGTTCGAAATTCGATCTGCAAGACAAGAGTTGCGACAGAAAAGCCTCAGGGCAATCCCCAAGTTTTGAACATTTCGTGTGGAGGGCCGAACAAGGCGGCGAGCGGCGGAGTCCTGCCACCTTGTCAGGCCGTGCCACGCAGCGCCGCCGCGACACGCGCGGCATCACCGGAATCGGGCAACGGCAGATCGACGACGACCTCGCCCGCTGCATCCAGCGCGCGCAGACGCCCGTCCGCGAGGCTGACCTCGGCGAGGCTGTCCAGGTCATGCACCGCGCGCAGGCGCAGGCGGCCCGCGGAATCGTTGGCGAGGATGCGCAACTGGCGGTGCCGAGGATCGACATGCACCTCCGGCGGCTCCGCGCCGTGGTCCAGCGCGCTGATGAAGGCAAGCCCCAGGGCCAGCAGGGTCAGCGACAAGAGCAGCCGGATGAGTTGCATGGCCGCATCCTGCGGGCCGGCGGAGACGAACCAGAGCCCCAGCGACGCGACCAGCAACGCCGAGCCAAGGCACATCTTCAGTGCCCGCAGGGGCGCGCCTTCTCGGCGGCGATCGCGCGCAAGGCATTTCTCTGTCTGGCCTGCCGGTATTTCGGGCACGGAAACCATCGCGGCAAGTCCTCCTGGCATTTTGGTTCGTGGTCGTGAGTTGCAGGATCAGGCGCGATTGCGTCGCCACTTTGACGCACGCTGGACCATTTCACGAAGGAGACGGCCCCTTGCATGCACGGCCGTTCCGTCGTATACGCGCAACTCCTTTCGCACCGACGACATGAACCGCGCAGTCTCTCGTGGACGGGCCGCGAAAGGGTACTGGCCCGCCTTTGAAATGCGCCCGGAAAGAAGTGGAGTGCACATGCCGCTTTACGAGCATGTATTCATCGCGCGTCAGGACCTGTCCAACGCGCAGGCCGAGGGCCTGATCGAACATTTCGGCGCCGTGCTGTCCGACCAGGGCGGCAAGCTCGTGGACAGCGAGTACTGGGGCGTCAAGACCATGGCCTACAAGATCAACAAGAACCGCAAGGGGCACTACGCCTTTCTCCGGACCGACGCGCCCGCGCCGGCCGTCCACGAGATGGAACGCCTCATGCGCCTGCACGATGACGTGATGCGGGTCATGACCATCAAGGTCGACGAACACGACGAGGGGCCGTCGATCCAGATGCAGAAGAAAGAAGATCGCGACAGCCGTCGCGAACGCCGCTGATCGCTTGAAGAAAGGACGCTAGGACATGGCCGCAAAACCGTTTTTCCGCCGCCGCAAGGTCTGCCCCTTCTCGGGCGAGAATGCACCCAAGATCGACTACAAGGACACCAAGCTCTTGCAGCGCTACATTTCCGAGCGCGGCAAGATCGTGCCCTCGCGCATCACTGCCGTATCGGCAAAGAAGCAGCGTGAACTGGCCCGCGCGATCAAGCGCGCCCGTTTCCTCGCCCTTCTGCCCTACGCCGTGAAGTAAGGAGAACGTCATGCAAGTCATCCTTCTAGAACGCGTGGCCAAGCTGGGCCAGATGGGCGAAGTGGTCGACGTCAAGCCGGGCTTCGCGCGCAACTACCTGCTGCCCCAAGGCAAGGCGCTGACCGCGTCAAAGGGCAACATCGCCCACTTCGAGGCGCAGAAGGCCGATCTTGAGGCGCGCAACCTCGAAACCCGCAAAGAGGCCGAGAAGCTGGCCGAACAACTCGACGGCAAGCAATTCGTGGTGATTCGCCAGGCCGCGGATTCCGGTGCGCTCTACGGCTCGGTTTCTACCCGCGACGCCGCCGACGCGATGACGGCCGAGGGTTTCTCGGTCGATCGCAAGCAAGTCGCGCTGTCGCGGCCCATCAAGGAACTCGGCCTGCACGAGGTCATGGTCTCGCTGCACCCCGAGGTCGAGGTGACGGTGCAACTCAACGTGGCCCGCTCGCAGGAAGAAGCCGAGCTCCAGGCCAGGGGCAAGACGATCCAGGAAGCCGCCCAGGAAGAAGAAGAGGCGGCCGACTACGAGATCGCCGAACTCTTCGAGGACATCGGCTCGGCCGCGTCCGAGGACCAGCAACTCGCCAAACAGGTCGACGAAGTTCTGCCCGAGGAACGCGACGAGGACAGCGACAGCTGAACCGCGCTCTCCCCGCGATCATCGAACCGCGCGGCGTGTGCCGCGCGGTTTTTTCGTTTCCGATCCCTGCCGCGCCGTTCCTGCCCCGCGGCTCGACAAGGCGCCTTTGTGCATGGTAACGCTCGACACCACGTAACATCTGCGTATCGAGTACCCGCACCGGCCAAAGCTGCGCGGGCGGGTAATAAGTGATGCTTTGCCGCCGCCAGTACGAAGCCCGGGACGCGATCCAGAAAAGCCATGAGCAAACGATTGGACTTGATCGACCTCGCGAGCACCCCGGAAGGCCAACGTGACTTTGTCGCTTTTCTCGAAAAGGTCAGCAGCAGTCTGGGCGTGGAATACGCCACCTATGCCGCCACCAACCCGGTGACCGGCACCATGCATGCCTTCACCACCTATCCCGACCATTGGAAAACCTTTTACATGGAGCACGAGCTCCATAATTTCGACCCCACGCTTCAGCGCGCTTCGCGTTCAGTCGCCCCGGTGGACTGGAACCGCCTGCAAAAGGACGAGGAATACACCCGCGTCTTCACGCCGTCGCGCGATTTCGGGATCCCGCACCAGGGCGTAACGGTCCCCATCCGCGGGCTTTTCGGGGAAACCGGCCTGTTGTGTGCTAGTGCCTCGGTCTCTGCTGCGGAATGGAAGAAGCTCAAGCGCGACATCATGGGCAGCCTGCTGACCAACGCGGTGCATCTGCACGACACGGTCATGAAGTCCGAGCCCCTGATGAAGGACCTCCGGCAACCGGGGCTGTCGCGCCGCGAGATCGAGATCCTGCAGTGGATCGCCGCGGGAAAGTCGCAAATGGACGTTGGCGACATCCTGTCGATCTCGGCCCGTACAGTCGAGGTGCATTTGCGATCTGCGCGCGAGAAACTGTGCACTATCAGTACCGCGCAGGCCGTCGGACGCGCGGTCAGTCTGGGCATCATCCACCCCAGCTGACGCGGCACATCCCGCTGCGCTGACCTACGGGAAATCCCTAATATCCCAAATACCGGACCGCGGGTATTTTCCCGGCTGTATCAATGCAACCGGGGAACTCATCATGATACTGGTCATCGACGGCATCAACAAGCACCGCTTCGGAAAACTACTGGATCAAATGTTCGGACTAAGGGCGCGCGTGTTCCACGATCGCATGGGCTGGGACGTTCAGGTCACGAACGGACGCGAAACCGACCTTTTCGACGATCTCGATCCCGCCTATCTTGTCAGTCTGGACGAGGATTACACGGTGGTCGGGTGCAACCGCATGCTGCAGACCACGGGGCCGCACATGCTGGCCGATGTGTTCAATGATATCCTGGACGGCGATCCGCCCCTGCGCAGCGCGACGGTCTGGGAAAACACCAGATTCTGCATCGATCGCGAGCGCCTCTCGCGCACCGGCAGCGCGAAATCCGTCTCTTACACCGCCTGTGAACTCATGGTCGGCATCCTGGAATACGGCCGCGATTCCGGAATCTCGGATGTCATCAGCGTGGTAGACCCCGCCATGGACCGGATCCTCAAGCGCTGCGACAACGCCCCCTACGGCTACCTGGGCAAAACTGCGGACATGGGCAAGGTCCGGGCATTGGCGGCACTGAACGACTGCACGGACGACCGCATCGACCGCGTTCGCGCCTTCGCCGGGATCGAGGGGGATGTCTTCCTCGACGAGGACGAAGTGGCCGAAGCCCTCAGCGTGCGGGAAGCGGCGTCCACGCAGTCCATCGACCTGCACGACTACTGCGAAGAGCAGATCGCCGCGGCGACGAACGACCACGAACGCCGGGCCGCGCTGGCGTTGCGCCGGGCGCTCGAAGGACAGTTCCGGCCCGAATTCGACTGCGACGCCTGACAGCGGCGGTACGTCCATGCCAGGCGGGCCGGGCCTCCGCGCGCCCGGACTACAATAGGGGCCGCCAAATGGCGGCCCTTCGTTGCGTCCCGGTCCGGGCGGATCACTCTTCTTCGAGGGATTCCACGGCCTGCTGGAGTTCCTCCTTGCTGACCTCTTTCTCCTCGACCTGGGCCAGCTCCAGCACGTAGTCGATGACCTTGTCCTCGAAGATCGGCGCGCGCAGCTGCTGGCGCATTTGCGGGTTGTTCTGCACGAACTCGAAGAACTCGCGCTCCTGCCCGGGGTACTGGCGGGCCTGCTCCATCACCGCCTGGGTCATCTCGGCGTCGGTCACCTCGACCTCGGCCTTCTGACCCAGTTCCGCAAGCAAAAGTCCCAGCCGAACCCGGCGTCTTGCCAGCTTCTCGTGCTCCTCGGTCGGCTCGATCTCGGGGTGATCGTGCCCCTCGACCTCTGGGTGTTCCTCGTGCCAGAGTTGATGCGCGATCTGCTTGGCCTCGGCCTCGACCATGCTGGGGGGCAGGTCGAAATCCACCATCTCGTCCAGCTTGTCCAGCAGGCGCCGCTTGACGACGGCGCGCGCCGCGCCGTTGTACTCTTGCTCCAGGCGCTCGCGGATCTGTTCCTTAAGGGCATCAAGGCTTTCTGCGCCATACTTTTCAGCCAGGTTGTCGTCGATCTCGGCCGCGACGGGCTTTTTCACCGCCTTGACCGTCACGTCGAAGACCGCTTCCTTGCCGGCCAGCTGTTCGGCCTGGTAGTCCTCGGGGAAGGTGACGGTCACGGCCATCTCGTCCCCCGTCTTGACGCCAACCAGTTGCTCCTCGAAGCCGGGAATGAAGCTGCCCGATCCCAGGGTCAGCGGGTAGTCCTCGGCGGCGCCGCCCTCGAAGGGCTCGCCGTCCACCTTGCCCACGAAGTCGATCACCACCTGGTCGCCGTCCTCCGCGGCCTCGCCCTCGGCGCGCTCTTCGAAATCCTGCGCGTTCTCGGCCAGGTTTTGCAGCGCTTCGGTCACGGCCTCGTCGCCGGCCTTGACAACCATCTTTTCCAGTTCGATCGACTTGAGGTCGACCTCGGGAATGTCCGGCAGCGCCTCGTAAGACATCTCGATCTCGATGTCCTCGCCTTCCGACCAGTCCTCGTTGGTCATCCGCACCGAAGGCTCGGCCGCCGGCCGGTCGCCGCTTTCCTCGAAGTGCTCGGACATCGCGCTGTCCACGGCTTCCTGCATGGCTTCGCCCATGACGCGCTGCCCGAACTGCTTTTTCAGCAACGCCAGCGGCACCTTCCCCTTGCGAAAGCCCTTCATCTCGACCTCGGGCTGGGCCTCTTTCAGCTTCTCGGTGACCTTGTCGTCCAGCTCCTGCGCGGTCAGGATCATCTTGTAGGCGCGCTTCAGGCCTTCGTTCTGGGTCTCGGTGACCTGCATTCTCGTCCTCACTCATTGGCGTGCGCCCGCGCGCCGGGCGCGGGAAAGAAATCAGGGGCCCTTCTATTGTCGCCCCTGCCCGCGTGCAAGCCCAAAGCGGCGACCGCTGCGGCCTCCTCTTTTCCGTCGGGACGGTTTCGTCTATTGTTAAGTGAAAAGGCGCGTCAGACGCCGCAGGCAGGACAGAGCAGGTATCATGCCCAAGTATTCGGTCTGGATGCTGGAGGAATCCAACATCTCCGTCAGCGGCGGAAAGTCGCTCGACGGGATCACGCAGGGTGACGGCTCGCATCTCGTCGGCGAGACGATCACGCTGAACGCCAACGACTGGCTCGAGACCAGGATCAAGGACAACGACGACGACTTCGACGACAACGACCACAACCAGCGTCTGGACGAAACCCAGACGATCAACGGAACGACCTACGCGAAAAATACCAAGGTCGAGGCGGAATACCGGATCGTCCTCCAGGACGGCGACGGCAACACCTACGAGGCGCTTGCCTACAACATCGACGACTCCTCGCCGTCCTACGCGACCGTCGAGGGGCTGTCCTTCGTCGGACCACCGCAGGGCTGGCCGCCGGTGGGCGAACCCCTGACCGTCACCCAGGCCACCGAAGGCCCCGGCGACATGGGCCAGCGCCCCATCGATATTTCCGACCTCGTCATTCCATGTTTCACGCCCGGAACCCGCATTCGGACACGGGATGGCGAAGCCGCCGTCGAGGCGTTGCGTCCCGGCGACATGGTCTGGACCCAGGACAGGGGGGCACAGCCCGTGCGCTGGATCGGCCGGGCGAACCTCGGCCCCGGCCGCCTCGCCGCGGATCCGGCCCTGCGTCCCGTCCGTCTGCGCGCCGGGGCCCTGGGGCCCGGCCGGCCCCGGCGCGACATGCTGCTTTCGCCCCAGCACCGGCTGCTGATCGCCGGCTGGCGGGCCGAACTGCTTTTCGGATCCCAAGAGGTGCTCGCTGCGGCCCGGCACCTTGTCAACGACCGCACGATCACCTTGGCCGGCGAGGTCACGCACGTCACCTACATCCACCTGCTTTTCGACCATCACGAGATCCTCGAAGCCGATGGCCTTGCCGCCGAAAGCTTCCGTCCCGGCCCGATGACCCTGCCGGGCATGTCCGAACCCGCCCGCGCCGAGTTGCTGGCCCTCTTTCCCGAACTGGCCGCAGGCCGGACCCCGGCGCTTGCGCCGGCGCGCCCGTTGCTCAAGGGCTGGGAAGCAGCCGTCCTGTCGTGATCCCCGGCCCGCACCCGGATGCGCTGATCACGGACTTGGCTCTGACCGGATGCTGGTGCGGGTGGAGGGACTTGAACCCCCACGCCTTGCGGCGCCAGAACCTAAATCTGGTGCGTCTACCAATTCCGCCACACCCGCTGAAGCGCGCCGGGCCGGTGCCCCGGCCGGCGTTTGCCGGTATCTAGCAAAGCCCGCCCCCCGATGCGAGAGGAAAAACGCCCCCCGGGCGCATGGCAGGAACGGTCAGAAAAGGCGCGACAAAGTGGGCGTTTTGGCCTAGACTGGACCAAAAAACACCGAGGCAAACAAGAGCAGGAACCGCCATGAAAACAAGACCGGTGGGGCAGGCACGCGCTGGCAGCGCGGCGGCCCCGGAGCATGCGAACGGCCTTGTGGCCAACGCGATCATTCTGACCTGCGACGGCGAAAAGCGCGCCGCCGACGTGCAGCCGGGCGCGCGTGTCATTACCCGCGATTGCGGCGTCGCGGTGGTCCGCGCCGTGCAGGTGCGCGAGGTGGTGGCCCCGGCCCTGCGCATCCGGGCCGGCACCTTCGGGCAGGCCCGGCCCGAGCGGGACGTGGTGCTGGCAGCCGGGCAGCCGCTCCTCGTGCGTGACTGGCGGGCGGCGCTGCTGTTCGGCACGCGCCAGGCCCTCGTCCCGGCCCGGCGGCTGGCAGACGGGGAATTCATCTCGCTGCGTCCTCTCGTGCGGATGCGCTTGGTGGAACTGCAGTTCGACCGCCCCCACATCCTTTACGTCGACGGGTTGGAGGTTGGCTGCCACACGGAAACCGGCGGCCTCCGGCAGGCCGCCTGAGCGCGCGGCTTCCGTCACGGTCCGGCTTCGAGGCCGGAAAGAACCCGGGGCAGGATCTCGGGCAGATCCTCGGCGATCAGGCCGGCGCCGCCGTGCAGCGCCGCCTCGACATGCAGCCAAGAGCCGGTCGTCGCCGCGGTCATCGGCGTCAGCCCGCGGGCCATCAGCCCGGCGATGAGACCTGACAGGACGTCGCCCGCCCCCGCCGTGGCCAGCCAGGGAGCGGACCGGTCGTAATGCGCCGAATTCACGGCACAGCGCCCGCCGGGTGCGGCCACGACGGTATCCGGCCCCTTGAACAGCACGACACATCCGGCCCGGTCAGCCGCCGCGCGCGCGGCATCCACCTTGGAATAGGCCGGCCCGCCCTCGGGCGCCGCGCTCAGGCGCTCGGCGATATCGGGAAAGAGCCGCCCGAATTCCCCGGCATGGGGGGTGAGCACGGCCTGCGTGCCGTGCGTCAGGGCGAAAAGCGCGTCGGGATCTTCAGCGAAGGCGGTCAGCGCGTCGGCGTCCAGCACGGCCCCGCGCTTCCCGTCCCGGGCCTGACCCGGGACCTCTCCGGTCGAGGCCCCGGCGCAGAGGCCGGGGCGTGCCGCGCCAAGCACGACCGGAACCAACGCCCGCGCCCGCTCCGGCCCCAGGCCGGGACCGAGGCACAGGGCGTTGAAGCGCGGATCCTCAAGCACCTCGGTCAGCCCGTCGGCATCGGCCACGCGTCGCAGCATGATCGCCGTGACCTGCGCCGCGACCTCCAGTTGCGCGGCCGGCGGCACCCCCAGGGTGACAAGGCCCGCGCCGATGCGCAGCGCCGCGCGGGCCGCCAGGCGGGCCGCCCCCGTCGCCCCGGCGCCCCCCGTCAGGACAAGCGCGTGCCCGTGGTCGTACTTGTGATCACGCGGGCACTTGGCCAGCACGTCTGGCGCAGGCCGGCCGGCCAACTGGACCTGAACGGCATCCTCGGTGTGATCCAGGCCGATGTCGGCCACAACCACGCGCCCGCAACGGGCCGGCCCCAGAGCCAGGCGGTGACCCAGCTTCTCGGCGTGAAAACTGACGGTCAGACCGGCAACCACTGTTTCGCTCTCCGGTGCCAGCATGCGGCCGCTGTCGCTGCACAGGCCCGACGGCATGTCCACCGCGACCGTCCGCGCGGCCATCTCCGGGTCCTCCCGGCAGGCCCGGACCCAGTCCAGCAGATCGCCCTCCAGCGGCCGGGCAAGGCCGGTGCCGAAAAGCGCATCGACGAAGAGATCGGCCGCCTCGGCCCGGCGCGGGGCCTCCTCGAAGGGGTGAATCACGTCCGCTTCCATCCAGCGGTCGCAGTTCGCCCTGGCATCCGGGGGCAGCTTGTCGGGATGACCGAACAGATGAACCTGCACGTGCCAGCCCTGCGCCTTGAGAAGCCGCGCCACCACGAAGCCGTCGCCGCCGTTGTTCCCGGGCCCGCAGATGACCACTGCCCGGCCGGGCGCGCGGGCCCGTTCCGGCCAGGCTGCCGCGATCGCCGCGACCACGCCCGTGCCGGCACGCTCCATCAACTCCAGCCCCGTCACGCGGCCCGAGTCGATGGCCGCGGCTTCGATGCCGCGCATCTGTTCTGCGCTCAGCAATTTGCTCATGCCCTTTTCCCTCAAGATTCCGTTTTGCCCGGTCTGCGGGCAGTATGCCCAAATTTTGTGCAGTCAACCCTCGCCGCCTGCGGCCTCGGCACCGGGACGAGCCTATCCGATTGAGCGCCTTCCTGAGAAGTGGTCTGAACTGCAACGAACAGCGAGGCAAGGAGGGCCCGTGCCATGAAGAAAATCGAAGCGATCATCAAACCCTTCAAGCTCGACGAGGTGAAAGAGGCCCTGCAGGAATCCGGGATCCAGGGCCTTTCGGTGATCGAGGTCAAGGGGTTCGGGCGCCAGAAGGGCCATACCGAGCTCTATCGTGGGGCCGAATACGTGGTGGACTTCCTGCCCAAGGTGAAGATCGATGTGGTCCTCGAGGAGGACCAGGTGGACGCCGCGATCGAAGCGATCTCGCAGGCGGCCCAGACGGGCAAGATCGGAGACGGCAAAATCTTCGTCAGCCCCGTCGAACAGGCCATCCGCATCCGGACCGGCGAAACCGGCTCGGACGCTCTCTGACACAACGCACATCGACCCCACAGAAGAAAGGGACAAAGCGAATGAGCACCAACGCAATCCTGCAGCAGATCAAGGAAGAGGACATCGAATACGTTGATCTGCGTTTCACCGACCCGCGCGGCAAGCTGCAGCACGTCACGGTCATCGCCGACGAGGTCGACGAGGACTTCCTCGAAGAGGGGTTCATGTTCGACGGCTCCTCGATCCAGGGCTGGAAGTCGATCGAAGCCTCGGACATGAACATGAAGCTGGATACCGACAGCGCCTATATCGATCCCTTCTACGCCGAGAAGACGATGTGCATCCACTGCTCCATCGTAGAGCCCGACACCGGCGAACCCTACGAGCGTGACCCCCGCGGCACCGCCGAAAAGGCCGAGGCCTACCTCAAATCCTCCGGCATCGGGGATCAGGCCTTCTTCGGGCCCGAGGCCGAGTTCTTCCTGTTCGACGACGTGCGGTTTTCGAACTCGATCAACAAGGTGTCCTACGAGGTCGACGCGATGGACGCCTCGTGGAATTCCGACACCGAGTACGAGATGGGCAACATGGGCCACCGTCCCGGCGTCAAGGGCGGCTATTTCCCCGTCAACCCCGTGGACGACGGCCAGGACATCCGCTCCGAGATGCTCTCGACCATGAAGCGGCTTGGCATGAAGGTGGACAAGCACCACCACGAGGTCGCCTCCTGCCAGCACGAACTGGGGCTCATCTTCTCTTCGCTCACCGACCAGGGCGACCAGCTGCAGAAGTACAAGTACGTCATCCACAACGTGGCGCAGGCCTACGGCAAGTCGGCCACATTCATGCCCAAGCCGATCGCCGGCGACAACGGCACCGGCATGCACGTCAACATGTCGATCTGGAAGGATGGCAAGCCGCTCTTTGCCGGTGACAAGTACGCCGACCTCAGCCAGGAGGCGCTGTATTTCATCGGCGGCATCCTCAAGCACGCCAAGACGCTGAATGCCTTCACCAACCCGTCCACCAACTCCTACAAGCGCCTGATCCCCGGCTTCGAGGCGCCGGTGCTGCGCGCCTATTCGGCCCGTAACCGCTCGGGCTGCGTGCGCATCCCCTGGACGGAAAGCCCCAAGGCCAAGCGCGTCGAGGCCCGCTTCCCCGACCCCTCGGCCAATCCTTATCTGTGCTTCGCAGCGCTGCTGATGGCCGGGCTCGACGGGATCCGCAACAAGATCGATCCGGGCGAGGCGATGGACAAGAACCTCTACGATCTGCCGGCCGAAGAACTGGAAGGTATCCCCACGGTCTGCGGCAGCCTGCGCGAGGCGGTCGAGGCGCTGTCCGCCGATCACGACTTCCTGCTCGCGGGAGACGTGTTCACCAAGGACCAGATCGACGGCTACATCGATCTCAAGATGGAAGAGATCGAGGCCTACGAGCACACGCCGCACCCGGTCGAGTTCCAGCTTTACTACAGCTGCTGATCCGCGCGGCATGACCGCCGATGGGAGCGCCCCAGAGCGGGGCGCTCCTTTTTCGTGACACTTTGCCCACGCCACCCCCCTGCGCCCCCCCCTGTCAGATGCCGCAATGTATCCGTAATTGAAACAAAATGATTTCAGCATTGCCTGCCATTGCTTGGCAGCAGGTAAAAGAGAATCGGATAACCGTCATGAGCAATGGAAAGACATGGGTATCGGCGGGATTGGTGTTCCTCGGCATGCGGGACCTCGACATCGCCGAAGCTGGCAATCAGGTTGTCGCGACCTTCGAAACGCTCAACAACAAGGTCACGGGCCTGCGGATCCTGTCGGAGACGACCGCGCGGATCAATTCGGAGCGGTTCAGCGTCTGGCTGAACATCGAGACGGACTTCCCGGTGCCGCGCCTGTCCCAGACGGCCCCGCTTTACCTGGCGGTGCATATCGCGGCCAACGATGGCGCCATCGAGCGGTCCGACCGTGACAACGCGCTTGCCCATATCCTCAAGGCGCTGCAATCGGTTGTCGCGGCCGACTACGTCCGCTGGGTGAGTTCCGAGGCCCTGTTGCCAAGCGTCGATTTCATGGCCGCCACGCGTAGCATTTCGGTGCCCGTCTACTCCGCACCGCGCAGACGGCCGCCCGAGGCGTCGCGCCCCGGGCCGCGGCGCGGCACGCTGCCGACCGTTGAGGAAACCAACACGCTGCTGCATTCGCGTCTGACGCGGGAAGATGTCCTCGACGTCGAGGAAAAGCTGCATGCGGATCTGCGCTCGATTTTCCGAGACGAACAGGAAGAACGCGAATTCCAGCGCAAGGAAACGGCCGCCGCCGAGGCCAAGCAGCGCGACCGCCTGCGCCTTTCGGCTTGGTTTTTCTCGATTGCGGTGGCGATCCTGGCCCTACCGGTCGGCGTGGCGCTGATCATCATCAACTTCTTCAAGGGCGAGGACCTGCGCCTGAACTCGCAGGCCGCCGCGCTGACCGGCCTGTTCGTCGCTCTGGGCGCGACCGGCGCCACTGACACGGCGACCTCGGTTCTTCTGGGTCTCGTCGGATAGCGCCAGAAATCTTTTTGACCGGGCGGGCGGGTCGGCTAAGCTTGCGGCAGGGTCACGCAAGGAACAGCCATGCCGCGTCTTCGCTTCACGTCCCGCCCCGCTGCCGTGCTGACGGGCATCATCCTTACCCTGTCGCTGGCCCTGCCCGGCAGCGCCGGCGCGGCGCCCTGCGGGAACACCTCGGCCGGCTTCGGCGCATGGAAGGCCGCCTTCGCCAAGACGGCCGCCGCCGCGGGCGTTGGCAAACGTGGCCTGCAAGCGCTTGCCAATGCCAGCTACAGCCGCCGGACCATCGCGGCCGACCGCAACCAGAAAAGTTTCAACTACTCGCTGGACAAGTTCATGCAGGTCCGCGGCTCTGCCACAATCGTGCGCCAGGGCCGACAGCGGCGCGCGCGGCAGGCCAGCTTCTACGACGCGCTGGAACGGCGCTACGGCGTGCCGGCGGGCGTCCTGATCGCCATTCACGGCATGGAAACGGGTTTCGGCCGGTTCATGGGCGACACGCGGGTCGTGTCGGCCATCACGACGCTGGCCTACGATTGCCGGCGCGCGGACTTTTTCACGCCCCATGCCATCGGCGCGCTGAAACTGGTGGACCGCGGCACCATCACCGGCAACACCCGCGGCGCGCGCCACGGCGAACTCGGCCATACGCAGTTTCTGCCGGGCAACGCGCTCAAATACGGGGTGGATGCCAACGGCGACGGCCGGGTGGATTTCTACGGCCTGGCCGATGCCCTGGCCTCGACCGCCAATTACCTGCGGGCCAAGGGGTGGCGCCCCGGCCGCGGATATCAGCCCGGCCAGCCGAATTTCCGGGCGATCAAGGAATGGAACGCCGCCACGGTCTATCAGAAGGCCATCGCGATCATGGCCGCCCGGATCGACGGCGGCTGACAGCCCGCCCTGTCCCAGAAAGCGCCCTATTCGTTCCAAATTCAAAGCGCAATTTTCGCGTTGTCTGTTTCCAACGCGCAAATAACGGCGGAAAGAGGCAGGAAGAGAAGGAACATGCGGACGCACGGCATGATCGCGGCGCTGGAATACCGCACCCGGCCCCGGCTGGATTTTCCCGATATCGTGGAGGAGTTCGACATCGCCCTGGCGACCGAGCGGGATGCGATGCGGCGCTTGACCTGGGATTGCGACGATATCGCGCTGATTGATCGCGGCGCCCTGCGGGTCGCCCTGGGCTGGCTGCCACCCGTGCAGAGCGGACAGCCCTGGTACCTGGTCATCGCCGCGGGCGCCGTTCCGGGCATGCCGGGCGGACCCGACAACCCCGACCGGATGGCCCGGGCCGTCGTGGCCCGCCTTCAGGACTACCTGCCGGCTGACAGCCATTTCTTCAGTGCCGCGCAGCAACCCGTGGGAGCCGACCTTCTGGACATGGTCTTCGAGCTTCTCCACCTGCCGCAAGAGGAGACAACGACACCCCGCGCCATACGCCCGCCGCTGGCCCCGCCGGGCCAGACGTCCCTGCGCGGCACGCCGCGGCCCTCGCCCTGGTCGGCGCGGCCGGGACAGCCAGCCTTCCACGGGGCCCGGCCGGCCTCGCAAAGCAAGCGCGAGATCACCCTGCCCCAGAGGCTGACGATCTATACCTTCGGCTTGACCATGATGCTCCATGTCCCGCCCCTGGGCGCGGCCCTGCTGACCTATACCATGCTGCGCGACGCGGTTCCGGCCGCCGGCTGAGCCTGCCGCAGCACGAAGGTATGGATAGAGAACACGCAGGCGCCCGTCCGCGGCAAGCGCAGAACGCACTGCCGCTCGGACCGGAGGTAGGGAAACGCCCCGCCCGCCGGCCCGGTCGGCCCCAGCCGCCCCGGCTGGTGCAGGTCCGGCAGGGCATACCCCAGGACGTTGAAGCGCCAGAGCGGCCTGCCAACCCGGACCCCGTCGAACAGCCGCTGGACCCGGCGCGCGATATCCGCGTCATACGCGGCCACCGGCGTGTGGATCGCCGTCAGGGGCCGCCCGATCTTGTCCGCCAGCCGCCAGCTTGCCGGAAAGCACAGGACGGCGGCGGTCAGGACGTGCTCGTCGCCCAGTTTTTGCATCAGGCACAGGTCCTCCTGCACCAGATGGCCCAGGGTTCCCAGGGGATCGTCGCGGTTGACAGGAACGCTCACCCCGTCGGGCCGGATCACCGAGCCTTCGGAGACCCGGTAGCCGGCCCCGTGGGCGGCCAGCCAGTCCAGCACGAATTGCAGCAGTTCATCGGCCGCCGCCCGGCCCTCGGGCCGCATGGCGACCACCTCCGCACGTCGATGCGCGAGCAGCCGCGTCCTCTCGGCCATCTGCGCGGCGAAAGCCTCGTCAGCCAGCAGCCAGGTCTCCTCGGCCAGGGGCGCGATCCCCGGCAACGGGCGCTGCGCGGCAACGTCGTAGGGCAGCGCGGTCTGGAATATTCCCGTCATGCCGCCAGACTAGCCCGCCCGGCACCATGCCGCATCCCCAAAACGTGCCGGCATTCCCCCGGGCCGGACATGAAATCGTCGCGCGGGGCGCCTAGACTGCGCGAACCAGCTATCAAAAAGGACAGGCCCATGTTGAAAACCCTTCTCGCCGCCGTCTTGACCTGTACTGCCGGATGGGCCGGCGCGCAGCCCTTCACACTCGTGGTTCTAGGCGACATGCCCTATGGTCCGCCGGAGGCAGTCTATCCGCCTTTCGAGGCCCTGATCGAGACGGTAAACGGGCAGTCGCCCGACATCGTGATTCACGTCGGCGACACCAAGTCCGGCAGCATCCCCTGCACCGACGAGATCCTGGCAGAGCAGCTCGCGTATCTGGACAGTTTCGCCGCCCCCACGCTCTACACCCCCGGCGACAATGAATGGACCGATTGCCACCGTCCGAGCGCCGGCGGCTTCGCCCCCCGCGAGCGGCTTGCACATATCCGGGACACCTATTTCGCCGCGCCGGGTCGTTCGTTCGGGCGGAAGAGGATCGCGCTGGAAAGCCAGGCCCCCGAAGGATACCCCGAAAACGTCCGGCTGATGAAGAACGGGGTGATGATCGCAACCGCTCACGTGGTCGGATCCAACAACAACTTCGAACCGCGCACGCCGTCGGCGGTGGAGGAATTCTTCGCCCGCGATGCCGCGAACCGCACCTGGCTGTCCGCGACCTTCGCCGCCGCGCGCAAGGCCGAGGCCCGGGCGATGGTGCTCGCGATCCATGCCGACATGTTCGAATTCGCCTTCGGCCCGCCCTGGGATCCCGAGGCTTTCCTGCGCCACTCGGGCTTCAAGCGTTTCGGCGAGGCGCTGATCGCCGAGGCCAACGCCTTCGGCAGACCCGTGCTGCTGACCTATGGCGACAGCCACGTTTTCCGCATGTTCCGCCCCTTCGCGCAGAAAGCCCCGGGCATCATGGCGCTTGAGGTCTTCGGCGCGCGCAACATGCACGCGGTGACGGTGCGGGTGCGTCCCGCGGATGCCTACCCTTTCGCCGTGCAGCCCATTCCCAATCCGGCTGCACCGCTCATCCCGGCGCAACAGGGTCAGACATCCGCGCGGCGGTAGAGGCTGCGCATGACGTAGTCCTTCCGCGGTCCCGTCACGTCCCAGCGGGCGGACCAGAGAGGCCAATCGCCGAAATCGTAGTGCACGACGTAGCTGTCGGGGTCGCACCAGTGACGTGCCTCCGCCGTCTCGCCGGCAAGCCCGATGCGGTGGAAGGGCCGGCCATCGTGAAAGAACACCTCGATGCCCGTCGGTCCGTCCCGCCAGAGGTAGCTGCGTTCGGCCTGCATCGGCGGCTGCGTGCCGTAATAGAGCAAGCCGCGTTCGACGTAGACCGCCTTGGCCCCGCGGGCGAGGAAAACCCCTTGCCCCTCGAAGCGGCCCGTCGTGCCGCCCGCCCGGTCCTCGATCCGGCGGTCTATGCGCCAGCGGCCCAGGAAATCGGCCACGCCTTTCGGCCCCTGCATCACTCTCCTCCGGCTGGTGGCTTGCCGGCCCCTCCGGCTGCGTCTAAACCCCCGTCAACCGTTACAGGACAGACGAAGGAGCGCCACATGATTCCGCGCTATTCCCGGCCCGAGATGGTCGCCATCTGGTCCCCCGAGACCAAATTCCGCATCTGGTACGAGATCGAGGCCCACGCCTGCGATGCTCAGGCCGATCTGGGCGTGATCCCCCGCGAGAACGCCGAGGCGGTATGGAAGGCAAAGGACGTGGAATTCGACGTGGCCCGGATCGACGAGATCGAGGCCGTGACCAAGCACGATGTCATCGCCTTCCTGACCCACCTGGCCGAGCACATCGGATCGGAAGAGGCCCGCTTCGTCCACCAGGGAATGACCTCCTCGGACGTGCTGGATACCTGTTTCAACGTGCAGCTCACCCGCGCCGCCGACCTCCTTCTGGCGGAGATCGACGCGCTGCTGGCCGCGCTCAAGCGCCGGGCCTTCGAACACAAGCACACCCTGCGCATCGGCCGCAGCCACGGCATCCATGCCGAGCCGACCACCATGGGCCTCACCTTCGCCCGCTTCTATGCCGAGATGGACCGCAACAAGCGGCGGCTCGAACAGGCCCGGGCCGAAATCGCCACCGGCGCGATCTCGGGCGCCGTGGGCACCTTCGCCAACATCGACCCGCGGGTCGAGGAACACGTCTGCAAGCAGATGGGCCTGGTGCCCGAGCCGATCAGCACCCAGGTCATCCCCCGCGACCGGCACGCCGCCTTCTTCGCCGCGCTCGGCGTCGTGGCCAGCTCGATCGAGAACCTTGCCATCGAGGTGCGCCACATGCAGCGCACCGAGGTGCTGGAGGGCGAGGAATTCTTCTCCAAGGGGCAGAAGGGGTCCTCGGCCATGCCGCACAAGCGCAACCCGGTGCTGACCGAGAACCTGACCGGCCTGGCGCGACTGGTGCGCGCGGCCGTGACCCCGGCGCTGGAGAACGTCGCGCTCTGGCACGAGCGGGACATCTCGCACAGCTCGGTGGAGCGCAACATCGGGCCCGACGCTACCGTGACGCTGGATTTCGCCCTGGCGCGGCTGACGCAGGTGGTGGACAAGCTCGTGATCTATCCCGAAACCATGCTGAAGAACCTGCACCAGTTCCGCGGCCTGGTGATGAGCCAACGGGTCCTGCTTGCGCTGACCCAGGCAGGCGTCAGCCGCGAGGACGCCTACCGCCTCGTGCAACGCAACGCCATGAAGGTCTGGGAAGAGGGCAAGGATTTCAAGACGGAACTGCTCGCCGACCCCGAGGTGCGCGATGCGCTGAGCGAAACCGAGATAGAAGAGAAGTTCGATCTGGACTACCACACCAAGCACGTGGACACGATCTTTGCCCGGGTTTTCGGGGAACGGTGACGTTTTGTGCAGCCGTCCGCTGGTGGCGGGCAAGGGTGATGCCGGGCTTTGGTGTTTCCGGCGGATCATGCTATGCTGAGGAAAGGTACAACAGGAGGACCGCGATGAAACTGCAAGCACTTCTGGCTGCCGCCGCCCTTACCGTCGCTGCCGCCGGCACCGCCCAGGCCTGCCCGATGCATGACAAGCAGGCCATGTCCTGCGCCGAAGGCCATGTCTGGGACAAGGACGCGCACAGCTGCGTGCCCACCACGGGCTGAGGCGTCCGCGCCACCATCCTTAGGTGTTTGTTCATCCCTGCCGCCCTAACGTCGGTCCGAACACCGATCGAGGGATGGGATGGCCGAATCCAATTCGCTTGCCCCGCTGTCACAGGACCGGCAGCCGCGCCACGCGGCCGCCAAGCTGACACGCCGGCAAAAGGCCGCGATCATCGTCCGTTTCCTGCTGAACGAAGGGGCGGAGGTGCGGCTCGGCGATCTGCCGGAACAGTTGCAGGAACAACTCACCACACAGATGGGCGCGATGCGCTACGTCGACCGGGCGACCCTGGCCGCGGTGGTGTCGGAATTCGCCGGCGAACTCGAAGGAATGGGGCTGACCTTCCCGCGCGGGGTGGCCGGGGCGCTTTCGGCGCTTGATGGCCGCATCAGCCCGCAAACCGCCGCCCGCCTGCGCAAGGAGGCCGGCGTCCGACAGTTCGGCGACCCCTGGGATCTGGTGCGCCGGGCCGAGACCGGGCATCTTCTGCCGATCCTGCAGGCCGAAAGCGCCGAAGTAGCCGCTGTCCTGCTGTCAAAGCTGGAGGTCACGCGCGCCGCGGACCTGCTGGCCCGCCTGCCCGGCGACGTGGCACGCCGGATCACCTATGCCGTCTCCCAGACCGAGGCGATCACGCCCGAGGCGGCCGACCGCATCGGTCTGGCACTGGCCGCGCAGATCCACGACGTGCCCGAAACGGCCTTCGATGCCGATCCGGTCGAACGCGTGGGGGAAATCCTCAACTACTCCCCTGCAGCCACGCGCGACTCCCTGCTCGAAGGACTGGACGAGGCCGACAGCGACTTCGCCGCTCGTGTGCGCCAGGCGATCTTCACCTTCGTGCACATTCCCGTTCGGCTGGATCCGCTCGACGTGCCCAAGGTCGTGCGCCAAGTGGACCGGGGCGTGCTGGTCACTGCCTTGGCCGCCGCCCGGGCTGGGGACCTAGCACCGGCAGCGGACTTCATCCTCGACAACATGTCCAAGCGCATGGCCGAAGCCCTGCGCGATGCGATGGAGGAATTGGGCGAGGTGAAAGCCCGCGACGGGGAGGAGGCGATGACCGAGGTCGTCAACGCCATCCGCCAGCTGGAGGCGGAGGGCGATATCACCCTGCGCCAGCCCGAGGCGGAGACGGCCGAGGACTGACCAGCCCCCGGAACGGTGCGACGGCGCGGGCGCCACCGATCGGCCCCGGCCCGCCCAAGTGGCCCGGAGGCCCTTGTGGTCGGGACGTGGGCAGCGTATGCCTACCGCACTCCGCCAGAGACGACCGGCCGATGAGCATGCTCCGCCCTTCCCTTTTCACGCGCGCCCGCGAAACCTTGACGGGGATGGCGCTATTCGCGCCGATCGCCGTGACCCTCTGCCTGCCCTACCGCTGGCGGGTGCCGGCGGCGGGCTGGCTCACGACTCGGGTGATCGCGCCGCTGGCGGGCTACGACAAGCGCGTGCGTGACAACCTGGCCTACGTCATGCCCGAGCTTCCCGCAGCCGAAGTACGGCGCCTGATGCGGCGGGTTCCCGACAACGCCGGGCGCAACATGATCGAACTCTTCTCCGCCGGGGAATTTGCTGCGCGCACCCGCCATGCCCCCGTCGAGGGCCCGGGCCTGCCGGCCATTCGCCAGGCGCGGGACGCGGGTCGCCCGGTGATCTTCGTGACCGGCCACTTCGGCAGCTTCAACGCCGCCCGCGTCGCGATGATCGAACAGGGGTTCGAGATGGGGGTCTTCTACCGCCCGATGGCCAACGCCTGGTTCAACCGCCGCTACACCGCGGCCATGGGCGCGCTGTCCCAGCCGATGTTCCAGCAGGGCCGGCGCGGCACGATGCAGATGGTCAAGCATCTGCGCAAGGGCGGCGTCCTGGCGATCCTCACCGACCTGAACGCGCATGACGGGGTGCCGCTGGACTTCTTCGGCAAGCCCGCGCTCTCCCCCCTGGCGACGGCGGAACTGGCACTGAAGTTCGACGCCCCGCTTGTGCCGGTCTGGGGCATCCGCGAGGACAACGGCCTTGATTTCCGCATCCTGGTGGAAGAGCCGATCCCGCATTCGGATCCGGTGACCATGACTCAGGCGGTCAACGACCGGCTGGAAGCCCAGGTGCGTCAACGCATGGACCAGTGGTTCTGGGTTCACCGCCGCTGGAAGGACGGCACCGGCCCGGCTGCCGATCGCGGGCGCCGCTACCTCGCGGAGATGCGCCGCGACGGCTGAAGGCTCACGCGGGCATCCGCTGCTCGACCACGCCGGCCCACCAACTGCAGCCCGCGGGAATCGCCGCATCGTTGAAGTTGTACTGGGGGTGGTGGACATGGGCGGTATCGCCGTTGCCCACCAGGATGTAGGCGCCGGGCCGCTCCTCCAGCATGAAGGCGAAATCCTCGCCCCCCATCACCAGGGGCGCCTCGTCGCAGTGGCCGCTCACCGATTTCGCGACCTCGGCGGCGAAATCGGTCTGCGCGTCGTGGTTCACCATCACGGGGTAATTGCGCGTGTAGCTCAGGCTGACCTGACCACCGAAACCCGCGCCGATGCTGTCGCAAAGCGCCTGCATCCGCCTCTCGGCCAGGTCGCGCATGGCCGGGCTCATGGTGCGCACCGTGCCCATCAGGGTCACCGTGTCGGGGATCACGTTGAAGGTATCCGAGGACGTGTGCATCGACGTGACCGACACGACGACCTGCCCGGTGGGATCCGCGTTGCGGCTGGCGATCGTCTGCAACGCCACGACCAGGTGGCTGGCGATCACCGTGCTGTCCACCGTCTCGTGCGGTTTCGCGGCATGCCCGCCGCGGCCCTGCACGATGATGTCGAATTTGTCCGTCGCCGCGAAGAAGGGTCCGGTCCGGATGGCGAAACGGCCCTCGGGGATGCCCGGCCAGTTGTGCATGCCGTAGACCTCCTGAATGCCGAACCGCGCCATCAACCCGTCCTCGCACATTTCGCGGCCACCGCCGCCGCCTTCCTCGGCCGGCTGGAAGATCACCACCGCCGTGCCGTTGAAATTGCGCGTCTCGCAAAGGTACTTCGCCGCCCCCAGCAGCATAGCGGTATGCCCGTCATGGCCGCAGGCATGCATCGCCCCGGGCGTCGTCGAGGCGTAGTCGAGCCCCGTCGCCTCGTGGATGGGCAATGCGTCCATGTCCGCCCGCAGCCCGATCACCGCGCCCGAGGACGTATCCCTGCCCCGGATCACGCCGACCACGCCGGTGCGGCCGATGCCCTCGACCACCTCGTCGCAACCGAAATCCTTGAGCTTCGTCGCCACCAGCTCCGAGGTCCGATGCGTGTCGAAAAGGATCTCGGGATGGGCGTGGATATCGCGCCGCCAGGCGGTGATCTCGTCATGCAGGTCGGCGATGCGGTTCTTAACAGGCATGGCCCGTCTCCTTTCTTTTGGGGCGAAAACGCGGGTGTCTGCGCCGCTGTTCCCTAATAGCCGCTTTCGGAGGAGAGCACAAAGTGCCCCTTTCCGATCTCCGCGTCGTCCCACGGGCCCGGTTCGTGCCCCACCGGATGGATCGGCGACGGGATGGGCCGGAACGCCAGATCCTCCTCGCGTTTGCGCCGCGCCGGATCGGCCACCGGCACCGCCTTCAGCAGCGCCCGGCTGTGGGGGGCCGGGGGTCCTCCATCACCGCGGCACGCGGGCCAAGCTCGACGAGCCGACCCAGGTACATCACGCCCAGGTCTTGGCTGACGCGCTCGACCAAGGCCATGTCATGGCTGATCAAGAGGTAGCTGATCCCAAGCTCCGCTTGCAACTCCATCATCAGGTTCAGCGCCAGCGCCCGGGCGATGGCCGCCCGCTGGCGCTGCCCGCCCGAAAGCTCGTGCGGATACCGCCGAAGGAAGCTGCGCGGCAGCTCCACCCGGTCGAAAAGCCGCGCCACCCGCACCTCCAGATCAGCGCCGGCGACCACCCGGCAATCACGCGGCCGGGTCTCGGCCAAGTCCGACAGCCTGGGCGGCGTGGTGCTCAACACCTGGGACAGCGCGTTGTGGAACGCGGCCGACTGGTACCGCAAGGACGCCGACTGACCCCGCCCCGCCCCGGACTTGATCCGGGGCCTGCCCCGGACCTGATCCGGGGCCTCCCGGCAGCAGGCGCCGAGAGGCCCCGGCGCGGGGGCCGGGGCGGGAACCGCGTGAACCGAGTGCGTGATCAACGGCGCCCCTAATGCTCACCCACACCGTCCGCCGCCTGATGCTGGCCGTTCCCACGCTGATCTTCACCGCGCTGGTGATCTTCCTGCTGCTGGAGCTGGCGCCCGGCGACCCCATGGCGCAAGTGCCGCTCACCGTGCCGCCCGAGGTCAAGCAGCAGACGCGCGAGGCCCTCGGCCTGGGCGAGCCCACCCATATCCGCTTCGGCAAGTGGCTGTGGCAGTTCTTTGTCGCCGAACCCTTGGCGGTGCTGGACGGCCTCTTCGGCACGGCGATGGCCGAGGGCCAGCAGCGGGTGATCTCCTGTCAGACCCGCAGCCCGGTGATGGACATCCTCGCGCAGCGCATGCCCCAGCCGCTCTGGGGATCGCCATGGCCTATGTCGTGAGCATCCTCATCGCCCTGCCGATCGGGATCTACTCGGCCTATCGGCAGTACTCGGTCTTCGACCAGGTGGGCACCTTCGTCACCATGGTGGGCTACTCTGTCCCGCCCTTCTTCTCCGGCGTTCTGGTGATCGTGATCTTCTCGGTCCAGCTGGGCTGGCTGCCCTCCATCTACGATACCACGCACGAGGTGGTGGACCGGGACAGCTTCGTCGTCCAGCTCAAGCAGATGGTCATGCCGGTGATGGTGCTGGCGCTGCAGACCACCGCGCAGATCTCGCGCTTCATGCGCGCCTCCATGCTCGACAACCTTGGCCTGAACTACCTGCGCACCGCCCGCGCCAAGGGCCTGAGCGAGCCTGTGGTGGTCCTCGTCCATGACCTGCGCAGCTCGATGATCCCGATCATCACCGTGACCGCGCTCGGCGTGCCGCAGATCTTCGGCGGCGCGATCATCACCGAGCAGATCTTCAAGGTGAACGGGCTGGGGCAGCTTCTCATCACCGCCATCCAGGCCAACGACCTGCCGATGGTGCAGACCGTCACCTTCATGCTGGCCGTGCTGATCGTGCGGTTCAACATCGCGGCCGATCTGCTCTACGGCCTGCTGGACCCGAGGATCCGCTATGACTGACCCAGACCGCGGCGAGCCCCCCTGCCCATGGGCGCCCTGGCCGATCCGCTGCCGCGGACGCCCGCCCGCAGCCGCTGGCGCGACGTCTGGGAGCAGTTCCGCCGCCACCGCGGCGCGCTGGCCGGGGCGATCCTGTTTCTGGGCATCACCGCTGCGGTTCTGCTGGGGCTGGTCGTGGGCAGCCTGATCGGCCTTCTCGCCGGCTTCTTTCGGCGGCTGGACGGGCCGCTTATGCGCTTCACCGACCTCTGCCTCTCGCTGCCGCTCTTGCCGCTGCTGCTGGTCATGGTGCTTTTGTTCCGTGACTCCCCCAACGCCGCCTTCGGGCCCGAGGCGGGCATCTTCATCCTGATCGTGGTAGCGATCGGCGTGATCAGCGGGATGCCCCCGGCGCGCATCCTGCGCGGAGACGTCCTGGCGCTGAAGCAACGCGAGTTCATCCTCGCCGCGCGCGCGGCCGGCACCGCCAACCTCCGCCTCGTCACTCGGCACATCCTGCCCAATGTGCTGTCGCCCATCATGGTCTCGGCCACCCTCGGGATCTCCAACGCGATCATCACGGAATCCGCTCTCAGCTTCCTCGGTTTGGGCTTTCCGCCGGACTTTCCGACCTGGGGACGCCTTTTAATACTGCCACGGTCTACTTGCAGGACCATCCCGAACGGGTGATCTGGCCGGGGCACGGCGATCTCGATCACGGTGCTCAGCGTATTTCCATGGGCGACGGGCTGCGCGACGCGCTGGACCCGCGCATCCGCGGGCGCTGACCGCCTTCGGCCTGAAAAAGAACCACGGTCACGGCGATCCGGCATCGTGCGGACAGCCGGCACGGCCCCCGCGCGTCCGCGCGGAAATCAGCCTACCTGCCCTCCCCCGGCCGGAACACTGTCCCGCACGCGCCGGTCATCGCGGCGGCCGCCGTCCTTGATCGTTTTGAATACGCGCCTCTATTGGACCAAATTCCCGATTTCGGAGCGATCCATGTTCAACTCCCTCGGCCTTGAGGTCCTGACAGCCCCGCAAGCCGCCGTCTGGTTCGCGCTGGCGCTCGGCGTCGCCTTCGGCGCGCTTGCCCAGATCACCCGCTTCTGCCTGCGCCGGGCGCTGGTGGGCGACGCGCGGCGACAGGCGGCGGGCGTCTGGCTGGTCGCCCTGGCCGCGGCGGTCATCGGCACGCAGGTCGCGGTCGCGCGGGGCTGGATCACCTTCGCCGACCATCGCTTCCTGTCCCCCGAACTGCCCGTGGCCGCCATTCTGGCGGGTGGCCTGATGTTCGGAGCCGGGATGGTGCTGACACGCGGCTGCATCTCGCGGCTGACCGTTCTGTCCGGCGCGGGGAACCTGCGGGCGGCGCTGGTGCTGGTCGTCTTCGCCATCACGGCCCATGCCAGCCTCAAGGGCGTGCTCGCCCCGCTGCGCACGACCCTGGCCCAGGCCACCGTGCCGCTGGAATCCGCCGTCCTGCCCGGCGGGCCGGTTGTCTGGGCCGGGCTGATCGGCGCGCTCGCCCTGGCCGTGGCCCTGCGATCGGGCAACCGTCCGGTGACGCTTGGCCTGGCGGGGCTGCTGGGGCTGCTGGTGCCGCTCGGCTGGGTCGGCACCGGCTATGTCCTTTACGACGACTTCGACCCGATCGCGATGCAGTCGCTTTCCTTCACCGCCCCGGCGGCCGAGGGCCTGTTCTACACCGTCGCCGCCACCGCGATTTCGGCCAATTTCGGCGCGGGCCTGATCGGCGGCGTCCTGGTCGGGGCGCTGGCCGCCGCGGTTCTGTCTGGCCGGTTTCGGTGGCAAAGCTTCGACAGCCCGCGCCAGACCGGGCGTTACATGACCGGCGCGGTGCTGATGGGGGCGGGCGGTGCGCTCGCCGGTGGCTGCACGGTGGGGGCCGGCCTGGCCGGGGTGCCCACGCTGTCGATCTCCGCACTGCTGGCGCTGGCGGCGATCTGCACCGGGGCCCTGGCCACCGACCGGCTGCTGCGCGGCACGCGCGCTCCGGGCGTCACCGCCATGCCGGCCGAATAAGCCCGCGGCACGAATGCAACGGCGCGGCGCGACGGCCCCGCGCGCCGCGCCGCCCCTTGCACCGGGCGCCCGCGCGGCTACGATGCGCGGGCAGTGGCAACCGGACGGGATGCAATGGCCGATTTCGAGTACAGGGTTCTGCCGGCCCCGGCCAAGGGCCGCAAGGCGCCGGGCGTGAAGGGCGCGGCGGAGCGTTTTGCACACACCATCGAAGAGGCCATCAACCGTATGGCGCGGGAAGGCTGGGAATACCTGCGATCGGACATCCTGCCCTCCGAGGAACGCCAGGGCCTGACCTCCACACATACGGTCTACCGCAGCGTCCTGGTCTTCCGCCGCGCGCGCGCCGCACCCGCGCCGGATGCCGACGGCACCGCCGCCCATGCACCGCCCGAGCCGGCGGCGGAGGGCGCCGCCCCCGCGGCTGACGCGGAAACGCCCGAACGCGGCGAGGTCGAAACCCCCTACGACCCGCACTCCTACGCGGCGACACTCACGCCCGAAGAGGCGGAAGAGGGCACCGGAACAGCGGAATCGCCCGACGGAACCGACCGCCAGAAGTGATCGGCCGCGCAACCCGGCGCGGTGTCAGCTTGCGGCCGCCGGCGGAACGGCCAGCACATCCTGGTCGGCGCCGCGCAGCACGGCCTCGGCCACGCTGCCCAGAAAGAAGTTGGCGATGCCGCTTCGCCCGTGCGTGCCCACGACGATCAGGTCCGCTCCCTCCTCCTTCGCCGCTGTCAGGATCTCCTGCGCGGGGGCCTGCCGTCCGTCCCGGACGATCCGGCGCAGGGATGGCCAACCGATCGCCTCCACGAAGGTCGCCAGGCTGCGCGCGGCCTCTTCGTGCTGGTCCGCCAGATAGGCCGCGCGATCCTCGGACCGCAGGGTGTGGCTCATGGCCATGTGCGTGATCTGCGCGTCATAGATGTGCAGGATCGCGGCGTCGGCGCCGCGCGCGATGCCGAGCGCCTTGCAGGCCGTGACGGCCCGCTGCGCCCCCTGGGACAGGTCGCTGGTCAGCATCACCTGCGCATAGGACCCCACCGGCGGCGCGTTCACCATGAGGACCGGACAGGCGGCCGAGCGGATCGTGCGTTCCGCTGTCGTCCCGACAAAGACGTCGCGCAGCGCCTGCCGCCGGTGCGGCCCGATCACCAGGATGTCGGCCGCCTTTTCACCGGCGGCGCGCGCGATCCCCTCGAAGGGATCGGCCAGCACGACCCGCGTGTCGCAGGCAAGCCCGTCGACGCTCTGCACGGTATTGCGCAATTCGGTCAGAAGCGCCGTCGCGGCCGCGCGTTCGCTCTCGACGATGCGCCTGGGCTGATCGTCGTCCACCACATGGACGATCGACAATTGCGCGCCGAATTTCCGGGCCAGCAGGGTGGCGCGACGCATGGCCCTGTCCGACCGTTCCGAGAAATCGGTGGCGAGCATGATGGTCTTCATGTCCTGCTCCTTGCGGCAAAGCCACGGCGACACGGGGTTTCAAGCACGAAAGCGGGTTGTCATGCTTGACCTGTATCATCCAAATGGTCTCACGTTTCAGTATATTTAAACAAACTGCAGGATAAAGGTCTGCCCGTGGCGCGCGATCACTATCGAAAGGTCAAGAAAACCGGCGACCGCCTTACGATCAACGCGGCCACTGTGCGCACCGCCGTCCCTGGGCGCGAACGGATCAGCGCCGGCAGCACACCCGGTCCCGAGCCCGGCCGCTGATGGATACGCTTATCCACACGCCCTTCGCCGAGATCGCCGTGCTGCTGGTCATGGCGGCGGGCATCGGGCTGTTCGGCCTGCTGCTGCGGCAGCCGCTGATCGTCAGCTTCATCGCCGTCGGCCTGATCGCGGGGCCCTCGGTGCTGGACGTGGTCCATTCCGACGAACAGATCGACCTGCTCTCGGAACTGGGGATCGCCGTTCTGCTGTTCCTCGTGGGCATCAAGCTCGACGTGAAGCTCATCCGCTCGCTCGGGCGCGTCGCGCTTCTCACCGGTCTGGGGCAGGTCCTGTTCACCTCGATCTTCGGCTATCTGATCGGGCTGATGCTCGGGCTGGGGCATGTCACCAGCCTTTACGTCGCGGTGGCGCTGACCTTTTCCTCGACCATCATCATCGTCAAACTGCTGTCGGACAAGCGCGAGATCGACAGCCTGCATGGCCAGATCGCGCTCGGTTTCCTGATCGTGCAGGACCTCGTGGTGGTCTTCGCGATGATCGTCCTGTCGGCGATCGGGATCGGCGCCGCCGACGGCGGGCACGGCGGCGGTTCCGTGCCGGTCGTGCTGGCCTCGGGGCTCGCGATGGTGGCCCTCGTGGTCCTGTTCGTGCGCTACGTCGCCAATCCGCTGACCGAGCGGCTGGCCCGGGCACAGGAACTCCTGGTGATCCTGGCCATCGCCATGGCGGCGATGTTCGCGGCCATCGGCGATTTCGTCGGGCTCGGCAAGGAGGTGGGCGGCCTGCTGGCCGGCGTCGCGTTGGCCTCCACGCCCTACCGCGAGACCATCGCGGCCCGGCTGGCGCCCCTGCGGGACTTCCTGCTGCTGTTTTTCTTCATCGCGCTCGGGGCAACGCTCGACCTGTCGCTTCTCGGAACGCATGTGACCGGGGCCATCGTGTTCTCGCTCTTCGTGTTGATCGGCAACCCGCTGATCGTGCTGGCGATCATGGGCGCAATGGGCTACCGAAAGCGCACCGGCTTCCTTGCGGGCCTGACCGTCGCCCAGATCAGCGAGTTCTCCCTGATCTTCGTGGCCATGGGCGTCTCGCTCGGCCACGTGCAGGAGGATGCGCTTGGCCTTGTCACCATGGTGGGCCTGGTGACCATCGCCGCCTCGACCTACATGATCACCTATTCGCACCAGCTCTACGCGGTTTTCGAGCCTGTGCTCGGCATCTTCGAGCGCAGGGGCACCCCCCGCGAACCGCTGGAAGCCGGCGACCACCGCGATGACGGCTACAAGGTGATCGTCTTTGGCCTGGGACGGTTCGGCACCGCCATCGGCATGCGCCTGCACAAACGCGGGATCCGTGTGCTGGGGGTCGATTTCAACCCGCTGGCCGTGCGGCGCTGGCGCGAACTGGGCCTCGAGACCGAGTTCGGCGACGCCACCGATCCCGAATTCGTCGCCGAACTGCCGCTGTCGCAGGCCGACTGGGTCGTCTCGACCGTTCCGATCCACCCCACCGGCCTCAGCCACGAGGATACGCGCACCACCATCATCCAGTTGACGCGCGCCGCCGGCTTCCGCGGCCGCGTCGCGGTGGCCTCGCACCACCCCCGGGACACCGAGGACCTTTGCGCCGCGGGCGCGGACATGGTCCTCGAACCCTTCCAGGATGCCGCGGACCGCGCGGTCGACCTTCTTTGCGGCGCGCCCGAGGAAGAACGCACCGATATTCCGCCGATCGGGTCCGAAGAAAAGCAGACAGTCTGAGCCGCGTCACACCGGGCGCGCCCCGCGAAAAAGGGCGAGGGAATGACAGAGAACCAGAAGACCACAGCTTTCCACGCGCAGCCTGTCCAGCAGGCGCTGCGCGCCGTTGCCGCCGGGCCCGAGGGACTGAGCAGCGCCGAGGCCGCGCAGCGCCTGGAACAGCACGGCCCCAACCGGCTGCCCGAACCGCCACGGCGCAGCCCCGTCATGCGGTTCCTGTCCCATTTCCACAATGTCCTGATCTACGTGCTGATCGCATCGGCGGCGGTCACGGCCGCGCTGCAGCACTGGGTGGACACGGGCGTGATCCTTGCCGTGGTCATCGTCAACGCGATCATCGGCTACGTGCAGGAGGGCCGCGCCGAACAGGCGATGGCGGCCATCCGCGGGATGCTGGCGCCGCGCTCGGCGGTGCTGCGCGACGGGCGGCGGGTCAGCGTGGACGCCGCCGACCTTGTGCCCGGGGATATCGTGCTGCTCGAGGCGGGCGACCGTGTCCCCGCCGATCTGCGGCTGCTTGAGGCGCGCGGGCTGAAGGCCGAGGAGGCGATCCTGACCGGCGAATCCGTGCCGGTGGACAAGAACCCCGCCCCCGTGGACGCCGAGGCCCACCTGGGCGACCGGTCCTCGATGCTGTTCTCGGGCACGCTGGTCGCCGCGGGCGCGGGGCGCGGCGTTGTCACCGCCACCGGCGCCGACAGCCAGATCGGCCGCATCAGCGGGATGCTGAGCCAGGTGGAGACGCTGACCACCCCGCTCGTGACGCAGATGGATGCCTTCGCGCGGTGGCTCACGGTCTTCATCCTGATCGTGGCGGCGGCGCTGCTCTCCTACGGCTACTTCGTGGGCCACATGCCGTTCCCGGAGCTTTTCATGGCCGTGGTCGGGCTGTCGGTGGCGGCCATCCCCGAGGGGCTGCCCGCCGTCCTGACGATCACGCTGGCCGTCGGCGTGCAGGCGATGGCCCGCCGCAACGCCATCGTCCGCCGCCTGCCGGCGATCGAGACGCTGGGGGCGGTTTCGGTGATCTGCACCGACAAGACCGGCACGCTGACCCGAAACGAGATGATGGCGACAACGCTCGCCGCTGCCGAACACCTCTACTCCGTCGAGGGCGAGGGCTACGCGCCGGAGGGCGCCGTGCGCTGGCGCGAGGCCGATGCCGACCCGGCCGAACACAGGGTGCTGATGGAATTCGCCCGCGCCGCGGCCCTGTGCAACGATGCGATGCTGAATGCCCACGACGCGGGCTGGCGGGTCGAAGGCGACCCGATGGAAGGCGCGCTGATGGCGCTGGCCGGCAAGATCACCCGCGAGGGCGCCACGCCCTTCCGCCGGTGGACACGCACCGATGCCATCCCCTTCGATGCGGCGCACCGCTACATGGCGACCCTCCACCACGACCACGCGGGCCACGCCTGCATCCACGTCAAGGGCGCGCCCGAGGCCGTGCTGGCGCTCTGCGGGGACCAACGGGCCGTTGACGGGGGTGTCGAACCGCTGGACAAGGATCGCTGGCACGCGATGGTCGAGGATCTCGCGGCGGAGGGCCAGCGGGTCATCGCCGTCGCCGTGCGCACGATGCCCCCCGATCAGACGGTCCTCAACGCCGGGGACCTGGAGGGCAAGCTCACGCTGATCGGCCTGATCGGCCTGATCGATCCGCCCCGGGCCGAGGCGATCGATGCCGTCGCCGACTGCCACGCCGCGGGCATCCGGGTGAAGATGATCACCGGCGATCATGCCGCCACGGCCCGGGCCATCGCCGCGATGATCGGGCTGAAGAACCACGACCGGGTGCTGACGGGCTCGGACCTGGAGGCGATGGACGACGCCGCGCTTGCCGACGCGGCCGTCGGAACCGACATCTTCGCCCGCACCTCGCCGGCGCACAAGCTGCGCCTTGTCACGGCGTTCCAGTCCCGCGGGCTGACCGTGGCGATGACCGGCGACGGGGTGAACGACGCCCCCGCGCTGAAGCGCGCCGACGCGGGCATCGCCATGGGACAGAAGGGCAGCGAGGCCGCCAAGGAGGCGGCGGAATTCGTGCTGGCGGACGACAATTTCGCCTCCATCGCCGCGGCGGTGCGCGAGGGGCGGACCGTCTACGACAACATCAAGAAGGTCATCAGCTGGACCCTGCCGACGAACGCCGGCGAGGCGATGACCATCATCGTCGCGCTCTTCGCCGGCATGGCCCTGCCGATCACGGCGGTGCAGATCCTCTGGGTCAACCTGATCACCGCCGTGACCCTGGGGCTTGCGCTCGCCTTCGAACCCTCAGAGCCGGGCACCATGCGCCGCCCCCCGCGGCCGCGCTCCGCGCCCTTGCTGCCGGGGTGGATCGTCTGGCAGATCGTCCTGGTCTCGGCGCTGTTCCTGGTGGCGGTATTCGGCACCTATGCCTACGCCGTTGACAAGGGCCACCCCCTGCCCCTGGCGCAGACCATGGCGATGAACATGCTGGTCGTGCTTGAGATTTTCTATCTTTTCTTCATCCGCAACCTCCACGGCACGTCGCTGACGCTGGCCGCGGCCAGGGGCACGCGGATCGTGTGGATCTGCGTCATTTCCGTCATCGCCGCACAGTTCGCCATCACCTACCTGCCACCGCTCCAGGCCGTATTCGGCACGCGGGGCGTGCCGCTGTTCGACGGCATCCTGATCGTCGTCATCGGCGTGGTCTTCTTCGCGCTGATCGAGACGGAAAAACAAATGCGGCTGATCATCAGGAAACCCGCGGCAACCCCCCGCGACCGGGATGCCGCGGACGGGTCATGAGCCGGCTGCCGGTACGCGTGGCGCGCGGTGCGCCGGGCGCCCTGTCAGGGCCCTTTCAAGGGGGTATATCGCCGCTGACAAGGAAAAAATTTGCCCGCTGACCCCTTCAATTCGGCGCGTTTTGGCATAAACTCTGCGCTCCGAGTCGAAAAGGTTGTCCATATGTCCAAAACAGATCCATTCGGTTTCGACATCTCGGTCTCCGCCTCGAAAAAAAAGAACCCGCGCGGGCGGCGGGGGATGTCGGGCGCCTCCGAGACCTCGACGCGCATCTGCGACAAGGACGGCTGCAACGAACCCGGCAAGTACCGCGCGCCCAAGGCGCCGGACGTGCTCGACGATTTCTACTGGTTCTGCAAGGACCACGTGCGCGAGTACAACAACAAGTGGAACTTCTTCGACGGCACCACCGAGGCGGAAATGAACGCCCAGATGTCCAAGGACAAGGTGTGGGAACGGCAGACGAAGAAGTTCAACGACCCCGAACAGCGGGCCTGGGCCAGGCTGGGGATCGAGGACCCCCACCAGGTCCTGGGCGAGAACGCCACCCAGAACCCCGGCCGCAAGCAGGGCAACGGGCGCAAGCTGCCCCCGACCGAACGCCAGGCGATCGAGATCCTCGAGGCCAAGGACGACTGGACCAAGTCCGAGATCCGCAAGGCCTACCGCGCGCTCATCAAGGTGCTGCACCCCGATATCAACGGGGGCGACCGCAGCCAGGAAGAGCAGTTGCAGAAGGTCATGTGGGCCTGGGACCAGATCAAGGACAGCCGCAACTTCAAGTAGGGACCGCCCCGGCGCCGGCCCGCCGGATCAGACCAGCTTGGCGTCCATGGTGATCTCGGCCGTCAGCAGTTTCGAGATGGGACAGCCCTCCTTGGCCTGTTGCGCCGCCTCCTGAAAGGTCGCGCGGTCCGCGTCGGGCACGTTGGCCGAGACATCGAGGTGAACCGCGGTGACGGCAAAACCGCCGTCCTGTTCCTCCAGGGTGACGGTGGCCCGCGTCTCGATCTTCTTGGGCACCAGTTGCCGCTCGCCCAGCATCATCGACAGCGCCATCGAGAAACAGCCGGCATGGGCGGCGCCGACCAGTTCCTCGGGGTTGCTGCCCTGCTTGCTCTCGAAGCGGCTGCCGAAGCCGTAAGGCGCCTTCTTTAGCGCCCCGCTCTCGGTGGAAACCGCGCCTGCGCCCGTGCGCAGGTCGCCGCTCCATTCCGCCGTACCGTACCGTTGCATCTGCGATCTCCCTTGCTTGGCATCGACGCGCCAAGGGGCGCGCCTCCGGCTCAACGACAAAGAGTTCGCGTGCGTTCCACCCGGCCCTGCCCCGCGCGCGGGCCGGCCAGGCAGCGGGTCACGGGGGCCGGCCGGCTCAGGCCGGTTTGAACTCCAGGCTCACGCCGTTGATGCAGTGGCGCTTGCCCGTGGGCGGCGGCCCGTCATCGAAGATGTGGCCCAGATGGCTGCCGCAGCGGCGGCAGTGGCATTCGGTGCGGGTGAAGATCAGCTTACGGTCTTTCTTGGTGCCGATGGCGTCGGGCAGCGCCTTGTAGAAACTCGGCCAGCCCGTGCCGCTGTCGAACTTGTGCTCGGAGGAATAGAGCGCCAGGTCGCAGCCACGGCAGTGGTAGAGGCCCGCCCCTTTCTTGTCGTGCAGGGGCGAGCTGAAGGCGGGCTCGGTGCCTTCCTCGCGCATGACCTCGTATTCCAGATCGGTCAGCATCTCCTGCCACTCGGCCTCGCTGCGCGTCACCTCGAACTCGGCGGCGGCGGTCGCCCGCCGGGGGGAAACGGCCAGGGACAAGCCCGAAAGCGCGGTTCCGGTCGCAAGACCGCCGGCCAGGAACGTGCGGCGTTTCATCAGGGGGCTCCTTTCGTCGTGCTTCTCGCTTGCATTGGAAAATGGGCCGTGCGGGCCGCAGGAGCAAGCCCACGGCCCTGCACATTTCGGTGAGCTTAGGGGCGCGGCGGCAGGATCACCTTGTCTACCACGTGAATGACGCCGTTGGATTGCTCGACGTCCGCTGTGGTCACGGTGATGGTGCGGCCCCGCTCGTCGGTCAGCATGATCCGGTCGCCCTTGTAGGTTGCCTTCAGGGTGCAGCCGCCGACCGTCGGCACCTCGTGCATGCCCCCGTCGTCGTCGATCATGCCCTTGATGTTGCCCGACATGGCGTCGGCGGCCACCACGTGGCACTTCAGGATCCGGGCGAGCTGATCGCGGTGCTCGGGCTCCAGCAGCTTCTGAACCGCGCCCTCGCGCAGCATGCCGAAGGCCTTGTCGGTGGGGGCAAAGACCGTGAAGGGCCCGTCGGAATTCAGCGTCTCGACCAGTCCGGCGGCCTTGACCGCGGTGACCAGCGTTTCGTGATCGGCCGAGTTCACGGCGTTCTCCACGATGGTCTTGTCGGCGTACATCGGGGCCCCGCCCACCATGGGGTTGGCGGCGAGCAACGCGCCGGCGGTCAGGCCGAGGCCGGTTACCGTTGCGAGAATCGTCTTGGCGAACATGTTTCAACTCCTTTTTCGCGGTCCGGGGCGGGATCGCCCCGCAGACGCCCGCAGCCACGAAAGCGCCGCGGCAGGAGTTTCGGGCAGGATCTTCACGTGTTCGTGATCTGCCCCGTGGCCAGCACCTCGCCCGTGGGGGCCCCGGTCGGCGAGCCGCCGGGCGGCTCCTCGGATATGGCCAGCACGCCGCCCGCCAGGTCCTCGCGCATCTGCGGACCCACCGGCAGCTTGGCCTGGCGCTGTTCGGGCAGCACGCCCAGTGACACCGGCGCGCCGTCCCCGGCGATCAGCCACAGCTCCAGCGCCCGGCCCGGCGGCGCCGCGCCGGCCTCGCGCTCGACAAAGAGCGTATGGTCGGTGCCGTCATAGGCCGCGCGTACCACCAGGCTGCGATCCTCGGCGGCCACATCGGCCACCAAGGGCGGATCCTCCGGCGCGGCGGGGCCGGGATCCAGCACGCCGGGCAGAAGCATCGCGACCAGAACCACCGCCGCCACGGCCGCAGCGGCCCCGGCCAGCCCCGCCAGCCACAGGCCGCGATACCGGGGCGGGCGGGCTGGCTTGAACAGCCGCGACTCGATCCCTGCCAGCACGCTGTCGGGCGGGGTGACCGGCGCGATCCCGTCGGTCATCCCGGCCAGGTCCTCGGCCCAGGCCGCGTAAAGGGCCCGCAGATCCGGCTCCTCGCGCAGCCGCGCCTCGAAGGCCGCGGCCTCCTCGGCAGGCAGCAGCCCCAGGGCGTATTCGCCGGCCAGCACGCGGTCGTCCCGCTCCGGATGGTCCTGATCGCTCATCGCGACAGACACTCCCTCAGTCTCAGCAGGCTGCGCCGCAGCCAGGTCCGCATGGTGTTCAACGGCACGTCGAAGCGCGCCGCGAGATCGGCATAGGTTTCCCCTTCCAGGTAGACCCGGCGCACGGCCTCGGCGTGGCCGGGCTCCAGTTCGCCGAAGCAGGCCGCCAGCCGCGCGCGATCGGCCCCGCGCATCGCCTCGAACTCGGGCCCGGGCGCGCCGTCCGGCACCGCCGCGGCCTCCTCCGGGTCGCCCGCCTCCCGCGCCGGGCGGCGCCGGCGGCAGTCCACGGCATGGTTCCGGGCGATGGTGATGAGCCACGTCATGGGGCTCAGCCCGTTCACCCGGTAGCGATCGGCATTGGCCCAGATCTTGACGTAGATGTCCTGCAGGGCGTCCTCGGCCTCGGCGCGGTCGTCCAAGACACGCAGCACCACGCCGAAGAGTTTCGCCGAGGTGCGCGCATACAGCAGGCGGAACGCCGCGCGGTCGGCGATGGCCACGCGCGCGATCAGGTCCTCTATGTCGTCCTGCGCATCCATCGCGCCCCGCCGGCCGTTTCCGAGCACACTAGACGGCGCCTGCCGGCTTGCCAATCGGCCCGTCCCCTTCCCCTTGCCCTTTGGCGGAATATGTTGCACCAACGAGCAATATCACGAACCCCGATTGAAGGACCCCGCGCATGGCTGACGGAACCATCGATGTGAATGCGAAACCGACCGAGGAGATTTCGGTTCGCGAGGTGTTCGGCATCGACACGGACATGATCGTCAAGGGGTTCCCCGAGCGTACCGAGCGTGTGCCGGAGTTCGATTCCACCTACAAGTTCGACGCCGACACCACACTGGCCATCCTTGCCGGATTCTCCCACAACCGCCGCGTGATGATCCAGGGCTATCACGGCACCGGGAAATCCACCCACATCGAACAGGTCGCCGCGCGGCTGAACTGGCCCTGCGTGCGCGTGAACCTTGACAGCCACATCAGCCGGATCGACCTGATCGGCAAGGACGCGATCAAGCTGCGCGACGGCAGGCAGGTCACCGAGTTCCAGGAAGGCATCCTGCCCTGGGCCCTGCGCAACCCCACCGCCATCGTTTTCGATGAATACGACGCCGGCCGCGCCGACGTGATGTTCGTGATCCAGCGCGTGCTGGAAGCCGACGGCAAGCTGACCCTGCTGGACCAGAACGAGGTCATTACGCCCAACCCGCACTTCCGGCTGTTCGCCACCGCCAACACCGTGGGCCTGGGCGACACGACGGGCCTTTACCACGGCACCCAGCAGATCAACCAGGGCCAGATGGACCGCTGGAGCCTGGTGGCCACGCTGAACTACCTCAGCCACGATGCCGAGGCCGCGATCGTGCTGGCCAAGAACCCGGTCTTCAACACCGCCGAGGGGCGCAAGACCGTCAGCCGCATGGTCACCGTCGCCGACCTCAGCCGCACCGCCTTCATGAACGGTGATCTGTCCACGGTGATGAGCCCGCGCACGGTGATCTCCTGGGCGCAGAACGCCACGATCTTCCGCAACGTCGGCTACGCCTTCCGGCTGACCTTCCTCAACAAGTGCGACGAGCTCGAGCGCCAGACCGTGGCCGAGTTCTACCAGCGCTGCTTCGACGAGGAACTGCCCGAAAGCGCCGCCAGCGTCAGCCTGGGGTGAGCCGGCCGCTCGTCCGGCCCTTGCGTGCCGGTCTCGCGAGGGTCTCCGCGGTGCCGGCGGCGGGAAAGGACAAGGCCGGCAGGAGTGTGACATGAGCCAGCAATCCGACAACCCCGCCGATCCCTTCAAGAAGGCTCTGGCCGAGGCGACCAAGGTCATGGCGGATGACCCCGAGCTGAACGTCAGCTACTCGGTCGATCCCAGCGGCGTGACCGGCGACGCCATGCGCCTGCCCCAGGTCAGCCGCCGCATGACGCGCGAGGAGGTGCTGCAGGCCCGCGGCACCGCCGACGCGCTGGCCCTGCGCCACAAGTATCACGACGATGCCCTGCACGCCCGCTACGTGCCGCAGGGGGACATGGCCCGGGATCTCTACGAGGCGATGGAGACGGCGCGCTGCGAAGCCATCGGCGCGCGCGAGATGCCGGGCACCGCCGGCAACATCGACGCGCGCATCGGCGCCGACGCCGAGCGCCGCGGCTTCGAGCAGATCAACGATCCCTCGCAGGCTCCCCTTCCGGCCGCGGCCGGCTACCTCATCCGCCACCTGGCCACGGGCCGCGACCTGCCGGCAGGGGCACGGAACGTCATGGAGCTCTGGCGCGGGCATATCGAACAACTCGCCGGCGGCACCCTCGAGGAACTGGAAGAACGGCTGAACGATCAGACCGATTTCGCCCGATTCGCCCGCCGGGTGATCGAGGATCTGGGCTACGGCGACCAGCTGGGCGAGGATCCCGACGCGCCGGACGAGGACGAGCAGGAAGAGGCCGAGGAACAGGCCGAGGAAGAAGACCAGCCCGACAGTTCCGGCCAGGACGAAAGCGACGAGGCGGATGCCGACGTCGACCCCGAGCGCAGCCAGGACCAGACCCAGGACGAACAGCAGGCCCAGGTCAGCCTCGACGACATGGCCGACGAGGAGCAGGGCGACGAAACCGAACTGCCCGAGGGCGAGGCCCCGATGGAGCCTCCCGAGCCGCAGCCCGTCTCCGAAGCCGACCCCGACTACACCGTCTATTCCACGGATCACGACGAGGAGATCGCCGCCGAAGAGCTTGCCGAGCCGGTGGAACTGGAACGCCTGCGCGCCTACCTCGACCAGCAGCTCGATCCGCTCAAGGGCGCCGTGGGGCGCCTGGCGAACAAGCTGCAGCGCCGCCTGCAGGCGCAGCAGAACCGGGCCTGGGAATTCGACCGCGAGGAGGGCATCCTGGATGCCGGCCGGCTGGCCCGGGTTGTGGCCAATCCCACCACGCCGCTCAGCTTCAAGGTCGAGAAGGACACCGAGTTCCGCGACACCGTGGTCACGCTGCTGCTGGACAACTCCGGCTCGATGCGCGGCCGACCCATCTCCATCGCGGCGATCTGCGCCGACGTACTGGCCCGCACGCTGGAACGCTGCGACGTCAAGGTCGAGATCCTGGGCTTCACTACCCGCGCCTGGAAGGGCGGGCAGAGCCGCGAGGCCTGGCTGGCCGAGGGCCGGCCGCAACTGCCGGGGCGGCTGAACGATCTGCGCCATATCGTCTACAAGGGCGCCGACGCCCCGATGCGGCGCACGCGCAACAACCTCGGGCTGATGATGAAAGAGGGCCTTCTGAAGGAAAACATCGACGGCGAGGCGCTGGAATGGGCCCACCGGCGGCTGGTGATGCGCCGCGAGGCGCGCAAGATCCTCATGGTGATCTCCGATGGCGCGCCGGTGGATGACAGCACCCTGTCGGTGAACCCGGCCAACTACCTCGAAAAGCACCTGCGCGACGTGATCGCGATGCTCGAACGCCGCCGGCAGGTGGAGCTTCTGGCCATCGGCATCGGCCACGACGTCACCCGCTACTACGACCGCGCGGTGACGATCACCGATGCCGACCAGCTGGCCGGCGCCATGACCGAACAGCTCGCCGCGCTCTTCGACAAGGATCCGCGCGCCCGCGCCCGTCTGCTGGGCATCCGCAAGGCAAGCTGACCGCGCGGCAGGCCGGGCCCGCCCGCCGCGGCGCCCGGACCGTCGCCGGGCGGCCCAACGGGGCGATTGATCTTCGGCCCGGCCTTCTCTAGCAGGGAGGTCGTCCCGACACCGGCAGGAGAGGCCATGTTCCAGAGTTTCGAGGAAACCGCCCGCCCCGAGCAGGGCCCGCCCCGGCTGGCCGCCCTGCGCGCCTTGATGGCCGATATCGGGGTGGCGGGGTTTCTGGTTCCGCGCGCCGACGCGCATCAGGGCGAATACGTGGCCCCGCGGGACGAACGCCTGGCCTGGCTGACCGGTTTCACCGGTTCCGCCGGCTTCTGCGCGGTGCTGCCGCAGATCGCGGGCGTTTTCGTCGACGGCCGCTACCGCGTTCAGGTCAAGACCCAGGTGGACACCGAGCATTTCACGCCCGTGGACTGGCCCGAGACCAAGCTCGCCCCCTGGCTGAAGACCCACCTGCCCCAGGGCGGCACTGTGGGTTTCGATCCCTGGCTCTACACCGCCGAGCAGATCGAAACGCTGGAAAAGGGGCTGGCGGGCAGCGGCATCACCCTGCAGCCCGGGCCCAACCTGATCGATCAGCTCTGGCCCGATCAGCCCGCCCCGCCCGCCGGCGCCATCACCCCCTACCCCGAGGATCTGGCCGGCGAAAGCGCCGCGGACAAGCGCCGCCGCCTGGGCGCGACCCTGGCGAAGGCGGGGCACGAGGCCGCCGTCCTCACCCTGCCCGATTCCATCGCCTGGCTGCTCAACATCCGCGGCAGCGACATCCCCCGCAACCCCGTGCCGCATGCCTTTGCCGTGCTGCATGCCGACGGGCACCTCACCCTCTACGCCGCGCCCGAGAAGCTCGACGACGCCGTGCGCGCCCATCTGGGCCCCGAGGTCACCCTGCGCCCGCCCGATGCCTTCGGCCCGGGCCTGCGCAGCCTTACCGGCCCCGTCCGCCTCCACAAGGCCAGCGTGCCGCTGCAGGTGGTCCGGCAACTCGAGGACGCCGGCGTCGCCCATGCATGGGGCGAAGACCCCTGCATCGGCCCCAAGGCGCGCAAGACCGCGGCCGAGATCGCCGGCACCCGCGCCGCGCACCTGCGCGACGGGGCCGCGGTCTGCGAATTCCTCGCCTGGTTCGACGCCCAGCCCCCCGGCACGATCACCGAGATCGATGTCGTCACCCGGCTGGAGGAGGCCCGCCGCGCCACCGGCGCGTTGCTGGACATCAGCTTCGACACGATCGCCGGCGCCGGCCCGCACGGGGCGCTGGCCCATTACCGCGTCACCCGCGCCAGTAACCGCACGCTGCAGGAGGGCGACCTGCTGGTGCTGGACGGCGGCGGGCAATACCTCGACGGAACCACCGATATCACCCGCACCCTGCCCGTGGGCCAGGTGGGCCAGACCGAGCGCGCCGCCTTCACCCGGGTGCTGCAGGGCATGATCGCCATGAGCCGCGTGCGCTGGCCCGCGGGGCTGGCGGGCCGCGACCTGGACGCGATCGCGCGCTACCCGCTGTGGCTGGCCGACCAGGACTACGGCCACGGCACCGGGCACGGCGTCGGCGTCCACCTGTGCGTCCACGAGGGCCCGCAGCGCCTGTCGCGGCAAAGCGAGGTGGCGCTCGAGCCCGGCATGGTCCTGTCGAACGAACCCGGCTATTACCGCGAGGGCGCCTTCGGCATCCGCATCGAGAACCTGCTCGTCGTGCAGCAGGCCGACACCCTGCCCGGTGGCGACGCGGGCGCGCGGCTGTGCTTCGACACGCTCAGCTTCGTGCCCATCGACCGCCGCCTGATCCTGCCGGAAATGCTGAGCACCGAGGAACGCGCCTGGCTCGATACCTACCACGCTGCCTGCCGCGACAAGATCGGCCCTCGGCTTTCGGACGCGACGCGCCTATGGTTGCAACGATCGACCCGGCCGTTGTGACATACGCCTGTCACACGCACCGGGCACACCGAGACTTCAAAACAGGACGAGGGACGCAGATGGCTGACATCAATATCCGCAAGGCCGATGGCACCTGGGTGGTGCGCGCCGGCGGCGCCGTACTGGCCGAAAGCAGGAACGCGCTGGAACTGGACGAAAGCGGCTATCCCCCGGTGATCTACTTTCCCCGCGATGACGTCGCCATGGCCTTCCTCGACAGCAGCGATCACCGCACGCACTGCCCCCACAAGGGCGATGCCAGCTACTTCTCCCTCGTCACCAACAGCCAGACGCTGGAAAACGCGGCCTGGAGCTACGAGGACCCGCAGGAGGAAGTGGCCCGCATCAAGGGCCACATCGCCTTCCATCCAAGCGACGACATCGCGGTCGAACGGGTCTGACCCGCGGCGCGCCCACGCGCCCCGGCCCCCGCGCCGGGGCCTCCAGGGCGCTTCGCCCCGGACCGGTGTCCTGCCCGGCGTCCTAGCTGTGCTCTTCCTCCGAAATGGCGGCCAGGGCACGGTTGTAGGTCTTCAACGCGTCCACATGGAACAGCGCGCCATCCAGGCGCGGCGGCCTGCCCTCGCCGGCCAGCGTGACCACCGGGATGAAGATCACGCCGTGCCGCTCGAACAGCGGCATGGCGGCCTCCAGCGTCGCGTTGCGGTCGATGTAGATCCCCTCCTCGATCAGCTCCCACGACCGCGCCTCGGAAAACCGCGCATCCCCTGGCTCGCGCATGATCTTGCCCACCCGGAACATCGCCAGAAGGTAGGCATGCGGCCCCGCCGCCAGCCGGATCCCGCGCCGCGCAAGCTGCGTCAGGAAGAAGGATCGCCGCACCAGCCGCGCCCCCAGCGCCGTGGACAGCGAGACCGCCACCATCACCGCCAGCCCCGTCTGCCAGTCACCCGTCAGTTCGAAGACGATCAGCGTGGTCGAGATCGGCGCGCCCAGCACCGCCGCCGCCACCGCCCCCATCCCGGCGAGCGCATACAGCGTGGGCGCGCCCGAGACCTCGGGAAAAAGCGAGGTGGCGATCAGCCCGAAGGCCAACCCGGTGAAGGCCCCCACCATCAGCGACGGGGAAAAGACCCCGCCGCCCATGCGCCCGCCGATGGTGATCGCCACCGCCACCACCTTGACCACGGCGAAGATCACGACCGTCCACAGGTCCAGCCGCCCGGTCAGCGCCTTCTCGGTCGTCTCGTAGCCCACGCCGATGATGTGCGGATACCAGATCGCGATCAGCCCCAGCAGGGCGCCCGCCCCCGCCGGGCGCAGCCAGCGCGGCAGCCGGCTGCGCACCTGGAGGTAGCCCGCTACGTCTTCGGCGAAGAACATGGCCTGCATCAGCACCGCCGCCACCACCCCGCAGACCAGCCCCAGCAGCAAAAAGGCGGGCAGTTCCACGTAGAAGGCCAGCGCGGTCGTCTCCGGCAGGGTGAATTCGGTGATGTCCCCGAATTCCAGCCGGTTGATGACCGTGCCGGCCACGCTGGCGATCACGATGGGGGCGAAGGCGTGCAGCGCGAAGTGCCGCAGGACGACCTCCAGCGCGAACAACGCCCCCGCGATCGGCGCGTTGAAACTGGCCGAGACCGCCGCGGCCACCGCGCAGCCCAGCAGGTCGCGGCCGGTGATCCCGTTGGCATTGATCCGGTCGCTCACCCAGCTGGAGATCAGCGAGGCCATGTGCACAACCGGCCCTTCCCGCCCCGAGGAACCGCCCGTGCCCAGGGTGATCAGCGAGGCCAGGACGGAGACGGCCCCCGCGCGCCCCTCGACCCGGCCCTCGGCAAGCGCCGCCCCTTCGATCACGTCCGGCACCGAGCGCACCCGCCCGTCGTCGGTGAAATGGTGCAGGATCAGCCCCACCACCAGCCCGCCGCAGATGGGCACGCACAGGATCCAGTACCACGGCAGCACCTCGGCCACGCTGTGCACCCGCGCCACGTCGGGCGTGCCGTAGACCAGCGCCTGCAACGCCGTGATCCCCTTGCGGAACAACAGCGCGGCGATGCCCGCCGCGATCCCGATCGCCAGTGCGATCAGCCAGAACTGGAACTGGCTCGGCCCGTGGTCGCGCAACACGGTCCAGGCCCGGCGCGTCTTGCCCCGGGCCGATCCCAGCTTCTGACGCAGGAAGGATTGGTCTGGTTCTGACATCCTCCGTCCAATATCCGCCGCCGGCAGGCTTTCCCGCGGCCACCGCATCGCCTAGTCTGCGCCCATACCACTCAACGGAAAGGCGCGGCATGGGTAGACAGGAGGCAATCGCCGAACTCACCTCACTTCTAGGACAACGGCTCACGCGCTCCAAGTCCGATCTGGATCTGCACGGAGGCAGCGAAACCCATTTCCCCCTCTCCCCGCCCGACGCGGTGGCCTATCCCGACAGCACCGAGGAGGTGGCCCGGATCGTGCGCACCTGCGCGCGCCACGGCTGCCCGCTGGTGGGCTGGGGCACCGGCACCTCGCTTGAGGGGCAGGCCCAGGCCTTGGAGGGGGGCGTCAGCGTCGATTTCTCCCGCATGAACCGGATCCTCGCGGTCCGGCCCGAGGACATGGACGTCACGATCCAGCCCGGTGTCACCCGCGAGGCCCTGAACGAGGACCTGCGCGCCACCGGCCTGTTCTTCCCGGTCGATCCCGGCGCCAACGCCTCCCTGGGCGGCATGGCCTCCACCCGCGCCAGCGGCACCACCGCCGTGCGCTACGGCACCATGCGCGACAACGTCCTCGGCCTTGAGGTCGTCACCGCCGACGGCGCGGTGATCCGCACCGGCTCGCGCGCGCGCAAGTCGTCCTCGGGCTACGATCTGACGGCGCTTTTTGTCGGCGCCGAGGGCACTCTGGGGCTGATCACGGAACTCACCCTGCGCCTGCAGGGCCAGCCCGAGGCCATCTCCGCGGCCGTCTGCGCCTTTCCCGATGTGGCCTCGGCCGTGCAGGCCGTGATCGAGACGATCCAGATGGGCCTTCCGCTGGCCCGGATTGAGCTGATGGATCCCGACAGCGTGGCCGCCGTCAACGCCTACGCGGGCATGGACCTGCCCGAGACGACGCACCTGCTGCTGGAGTTCCACGGCTCCGAGACGGGCGTGGCCGAACAGGCCGAAACCTTCGGAACGATCGCGGCGGATCACGGCGGGGCGGGCTTCGAATGGGCCACCCGCACCGAGGACCGCACCGCGCTCTGGACCATGCGTCACAACGCCTTTCACGCCATCCTCGCCGCCCGGCCTGGGGCGCGCTCGATCGTGACGGATATCTGCGTGCCGATCTCGCGCCTTGCCCAGGCCATCGAGGGAACCCGCGCCGACCTGGCACAGGCCGGGGTCCAGGGGCCCATCCTGGGCCATGTGGGCGACGGCAACTTCCACGCCATCCTGATGTTCGATGAAACCGATGCCGACGAAGTCACCCGCGCCAAGGCGGCCGCGCACCGCATGGTGGAGCGCGCGCTGACACTGGGCGGCACCGCGACCGGCGAGCACGGCATCGGCGTGGGCAAGCGCGACTACATGGCGCGCGAACACGAGGCCGCCTGGCCCCTCATGGGGGCGCTCAAGCGCGCGCTCGATCCCGCCGGCATCATGAACCCCGGCAAGCTGGTCCCGCCGGGCACCTGACGCGCATCGGGGCGCGGTCGGGTTACCCGGCCATCAGCGCCTCGGCGGCCGCGCGTGCCTCGGCCGTCACCCTGTCGCCTGACAGCATCCGGGCGATCTCGTCCACGCGGTCGGGGCCCTGGAGGGGGGTGACTGTGGACAGGGTGATCTCGTCTTCCACCCGTTTCTCCACGCGCCAGTGATGCGCCGCCCGCGCGGCCACCTGGGGCGAATGCGTCACCACCAGCACCTGGCCCTGCGCCGCCAGCTGCGCCAGCCGGCGGCCCACGGCATCGGCCGTTGCGCCGCCCACGCCGCGGTCGATCTCGTCGAAGATCATGGTGCGGCCCGAGTCCGTGCCGGTCAGGCAGACCTTGAGCGCCAGCAGGAAGCGGCTCAGTTCCCCGCCCGAGGCGATCCGGTTGAGCGGCCCGGCCGGCGCGCCGGGATTCGTGGCCACGGTGAAGGTCACCGCGTCACGCCCCGCCGGCCCGGGCTCGGCCGCCGCCAGCTCGGTGCGGAATTCGGCGCGCTCCATCTTCAGCGGGGCCAGTTCCGCCGTCACCGCCGTATCCAGGCGGCCCGCGGCCTCGGCCCGCGCCGCGCTCAGCGCGGCCGCCGCCGCGTCATAGGCGGCCTCGGCCTCCGTCACCGCCGCCTGCAAACCGGCGATGTCCTCGGCGCCGCGGTCAATGCGGGCCAGTCGCGCGCGCAGATCCTCGGCCAGCGCGCCCAGGTCATCGGGCATCACCCCGTGTTTGCGGGCCAGGGCCCGGATGGCAAAAAGCCGCTCCTCGGTCTCTTCCAGTTCCCGCGGGTCGAAGCGCAGCGCTTCCAGGCAGGTCGTGACGCCCTGCGCGGCCTCGTCAAGCTCCACCAGCGCCCGGCCGATCGCCTCCAGCGGCGCGTCCAGCCGCCCCTCCGCCTGGTCGGCCACGCCTTCCAGCCAGCGCATCGCATCCCCGGCCGCGCCCTCGGCCCCCTCCGGCCCAAGCGCGGCCTGCGCCTTGCCGATATCCTCGCGGATCCGTTCGGCGCCCTGCATCAGGCGGCGGCGGGTGTCCAGCTCGGCATCCTCGCCCGGCTGCGGGGCCAGATCGTCCAGTTCGCCGACCGCATGGCGCAGGAAGTCCTCCTCGGCGCGGGCCTCGGCCAGCGCGGCCTCCGCCTCGGCCAGCCGCTTGCGCGCCGCCGCCGCCGCGGCCCAGGCCCGCCGCGTCTCGGCCTTCGGCGCGTCCAGCCGCGCATAGGCGTCCAGCAGGTCACGGTGCCCGCGCGGGTTCAGGAGCCCGCGGTCATCGTGCTGGCCGTGCAGTTCCACCAGGGTATCCGACAGCCGCCGCAGCACCTCGCCCGAGCAGCGGCGGTCGTTCACCCAGGCGGTCTTGCGCCCTTCCCGGGTGTTCACCCGCCGCAGGATCAACTCCTCGCCCCCCGGCAGGCCGGCATCGGTCAGGACGGCATGGGCGGGATGATCCTGGGGCAATTCGAATTCCGCCGTCACCTCGCCCTGTGCCGCGCCGGCGCGGACCAGATCGGCCCGGCCCCGCCAGCCCAGCACGAAGCCCAGCGAATCCAGCAGGATCGACTTGCCCGCGCCGGTCTCCCCGGTCAGCACGTTCAGGCCCGGCCGGACGGTCAGCTCCAGCCGGTCGATGATCAGGATGTCACGGATGTCCAGCGCTCTGAGCACTCGCTCCCTCGTCGCCCGTGGCCTAGAGCCACCGGCCCTGGATCATCTGGCGGTAGACCTTGCGCAGCCAGTTGTCGCCGGTGGCCTCCAGCGTCAGCCCCTGCCCCGTGAGCAGGGCATAACTGTCCTCGTACCACTCGGTGCCGCGGAAATTGTGCCCCAGGATCGCCCCCGCCGTGCGCGCCTCGTCGGTCAGGCCAAGCGACAGGTAGGATTCCACCAGCCGGTGCAACGCCTCGGGCGTGTGACTGGTGGTCTGGAAATCCTCGACCACCACGCGGAACCGGCTGATGGCCGAGGTGTAGTGGTCGCGCTTGAGGTAGTAGCGGCCCACTTCCATCTCCTTGGCCGCCAGATGGTCGAAGGCCAGGTCGAACTTCAGGATGGCCGACCGGGCATATTCGCTGTCGGGATAGGTCTCGATCACCTTGCGCAGCGATTGCAGCGCCTGGAACGTCAGACCCTGGTCGCGGCCGACCTCGTCGATCTGGTCGTAATAGCTCAGCGCCAGAAGGTACTGGGCGTAGGCGGCATCCTCGTCGGTGGGGTAGAAGTCGATGTAGCGCTGCGCCGCGGCGCGGCTTTCCTCGTATTCCTCGGCCTTGTGATGCGCGAAGGCCTGCATGATCAGCGCGCGCTTGGCCCAGTCCGAGTAGGGATAAAGCCGCTCGACCTCGGAAAAGACCTCGGCCGCCAGGCTCTCGTTGCCCCGGGCCAGGTCGTATTCGGCCCGCTCGAAGATCTGCCGGGCGGTGAAGTTCTCGTAGTCGACCTCGCCGCGCTCCACTTCGCCTTCGCCGCCGCATCCCGCCAAGGCGAGGCCACTCATCAAGGCCACCGCCAGCGCCAACCCGGATCTGCCGCCTGTCATGCTCGCACTCACCTCTGCTGCGGATGGCCGGGGCCCGGCCCCGGCGCGTGAAAAGGTCCTAGCACAGAATTTTGCGGGGCAAAACGCCTTTGGAAAAATTCCCGCCGCCGCTCAGGCGACGTCGGGGATCTCGCTTCGGCGCACGCCCACGCCGGGCAGGCGTGCGGCGGTGTCCACGTCGCAGGTGACGATCTCGTAGCTGTCGGGCGCGTCGAAAAGCGCATGCAGCAACGCGTTCGTGACCGCGTGGCCCGCGCGTTCGCCCTGGTAGTGCCCCAGCACCGGATAGCCCGCCAGTCCCAGGTCGCCGACGGCGTCCAGCATCTTGTGGCGCACGGCCTCGTCGGCGTGACGCAGACCGCCGGGGCTCAGCACCTCGTCCCCGTCCACGACGACCGCGTTTTCCAGCGTCCCGCCAAGGGCGAGCCCCTGGCGCCGCATCGCCTCGACGTCCGCCATGCGGCAGAAGGTGCGGCTGGCCGACAGTTCGCGCACGAAGCTGCCGTTGGACAGGTTGAGCGACTTTTCCTGCACCCCGATGGCGGCATCGTCGAAGGCGATGGCGAAATCCACCACCAGCGTGTCATGGGGGCTCAGCCGCGCCCGGGCGGCACCGCGCGTCACCTCCACCGGCTTGAGAACCTTCAGCGCGCGCAGGGGGCGGTCAACCTGGCGCAGGCCGGCCCAGAGGATCCCCCGGACGAAGGGCGCGGAACTGCCGTCCAGGATCGGAAGTTCGGGCCCGTCCACCTCGATCACGGCGTTATGGACCCCGCAGCCCACCAGCGCGGCCATCACGTGCTCGACGGTGGCCACGGCCACGCCGGCCTCGTTCTCCAGCCGCGTGCAAAGCGGCGACTGGCGGACAAGGTGCCACAGCGCCGGGATTTCGTTCGGCGCGCCGGAGACATCCGTCCGGACGAAGCGGATCCCGCGGCCCGGCAAGGCCGGGCGGATCGTCGCCACCGCCGGGCGGCCGGAGTGCAGGCCCACCCCTTCGAAACTGGCCGGAGATTTCAGCGTCGTCTGCACGCGCGCCTCGCACTGCCCATGGTTAAGTTCTTGTTACACCGGCGTGTGTAACTCCCACGCCGGCGCCGCTCAATTCAATCTTTGCAACGTCCTGAAACATCGCCGGGCGCGGCCAAGCGGTTTTTCGCCGACCTGAGGCTTTCGGGACAACCCCTTGAGATGTCATGAAAAAAGGGCCGCCGCAGCGGCCCTTCCCTTGATCGGCATGATTGCGCCGCGCGGCTCAGTTCGCCTGGCGCCGCAGGAACGCCGGGATCTCGATCTGGTCCTCTTCCTCGTCGGCCTCGGGTTCCGGCGGGGCCTGCCGCGACTGCACCGGCGGCTGCTGGCGCACGGCGCGCTGCGCGCCTTCGCCCTCGCCGCCGTGGCCGGTCATCCGGTTGATGAGCGAATTGATGCCGAAGCGCGACCGCTCGGCCTGATGCTCCTGCGCGGGCTGCTGCTGCGCCGGGCCCTGCCCCTGCTGTCCCTGCTGGCCCTGGGCCTTGCCAACGGCGGCCTGCAGGCGGGCCACCGCATCCGGCGAGGGCGTTCCGGCCGCGGGACGCTGCGGCGCGACGTAGTCCTCGGGCGCTTCCGCGGCTTCCTGCGCCGCGGCGGGATCGAACTCGGCAACGTTCGGCGTATAGGCCGGCGGCGGCAGGTCGTCCTCCTGCGGGGCCTCGGCGTCGAAGATGTCCTCCATCTGCTCCTCGGCCGCCGCGCGCTGCGCGTCGAAGCCGGTGAAGAGGCTCGGCTCGTTTTCGGGCTCGGGCTCGGGCGCCGGCTCGGCAGGGGCTTCCGCCCCGATCGGGGCCGGGGTGACTTGCTGCTCGGCCGTGGGCTTCAGCGGTTCCGACAGCTTGCGCCGCGGCACCGGCACCTCGGTCTCGGCCTGGCTGGCGTCGATGCCGGTGGCCACCACGCTGACCCGCATGGTGCCCTCCATGTCGGTGTCCAGGGTGCTGCCGACGATGATATTGGCTTCGGCGTCCACTTCCTCGCGGATGCGGTTGGCCGCCTCGTCGAGTTCGAACAGGGTCAGGTCGTGTCCGCCGGTGATGTTGATGAGCACGCCCTTCGCGCCCTTGAGGCTGATCTCGTCCAGCAGCGGGTTCGCGATGGCCTTCTCGGCGGCCTGGATCGCGCGGTCCTCGCTGCTGTCCTCGCCGGTGCCCATCATGGCCTTGCCCATCTCGTCCATCACCGCGCGCACGTCGGCGAAGTCCAGGTTGATGAGCCCGGGGCGCACCATCAGGTCGGTCACGCCCTTGACGCCCTGGTAGAGCACGTCATCGGCCATCGAGAACGCCTCTGTGAAAGTCGTCTTCTCGTTCGCCAGCCGGAACAGGTTCTGGTTGGGAATGATGATGAGGGTGTCCACCATCTTCTGCAGCGAGTCGACCCCGTCCTCGGCCTGGCGCATGCGCTTGACGCCCTCGAACTGGAACGGCTTGGTGACCACGCCCACCGTCAGGACACCCAGTTCCCGCGCGGCCTGCGCGATGATCGGCGCGGCCCCGGTGCCGGTGCCCCCGCCCATGCCGGCGGTGATGAAGCACATGTGCGCCCCGGCCAGGTGATCGACGATCTGTTCGATCGATTCCTCGGCGGCGGCGGCCCCAATGGTGGCCTTGGCGCCGGCGCCCAGCCCCTCGGTCACCTTGACGCCCAGTTGCACCCGGTGCTCGGCGTTGCTTTGCTGCAGCGCCTGCGCGTCGGTGTTGGCCACCACGAAATCCACCCCGTCGAGCTGCTTCTCGATCATGTTGTTGACCGCGTTGCCGCCCGCGCCGCCGACACCGAAGACGGTGATGCGCGGCTTGAGTTCGTCATGTCCTGGCATACTGAGGTTAAGTGTCATTGCTCTGTCCGCCTGCTGTTTTGCCCGCCTTTGCAGGCCATTTTCCGCCTGATATCGCCCATTCTTACCGGTCAAGGGGCCTTTCGTCACCAAAAAAACGGAAAAAACCCACAAAATATGGCCGAATTTGCAGTGTTCCGCGCGGGATTTTGCCGAATTGCGTACATCTTGCGGTTACCAGTTGTCCTTGAACCATTTCACCGCCCGCCTGAGAGAGCGCGCCGGGTAGCGGTCCACCGGGATCTCGAAGTCCCACCACTCGTCCTGGGGATTCGCCGCGAAAAGGCTCAGGCCCACCGCGCTGGCGAATCCCGCCCCCGTTGCCGCCTGCGGCAATCCGTGCACCCGCAAGGGACGGCCCAGCCGCACCTGCTGGCCCAGGATCTTGCTGGCCAGCCCGTCGAGCCCGGGGATCTGGCTGCCCCCGCCGGTGAGCACGATCTGCTGACTGGGCAGATGCTCGAAGCCCGCCGCGTCCAGCCGGGCGCGCACCTCCTCGAGGATCTCCTCCACCCGCGGGCGCATGATGCCGATCAGCTCCGCCCGGCTGACGCTGCGCCGGTCGTGCTCGTAATCGCCCGTGTCGCCGCCGATCTCGATCATCTCGCGGTCGTCCATGCCGGTGGCCACGACGCCCCCGTAGAAGGTCTTGATCCGCTCGGCCGTGGCCTGCGGCACCTGCAGGGCCATCGAGATGTCCGAGGTCACGTGATCGCCCCCGATGGCGACGCTGTCGGCGTAGATCATGTGCTTCTTCAGGAAGATCGAAACGCCCGCGGCGCCGCCGCCCAGGTCGATGCAGGCCGCGCCGAGCTCCTGTTCGTCCTCCACCAGCGCCGCGATGCCGCTGACATAGGCCGAACTGGCCAGCCCGGCCAGTTCCAGGTCGCAGCGCTTCACGCAGTAGGCCAGGTTCTGAACCGCGGCGGCATCCACCGTCAGCATGTGCATGTCGGTGGACAGGGTGTTGCCGATCTGGCCGCGCGGGTCCGACAGCCCCGTGCGGTGATCCAGCGCGAAATTCACCGGCTGGGCGTGCAGCACCTCGCGCCCCTCGCCGAAGTCCGGCACGTCGCAGGCCGAGAGCACCCGGCTGACATCCTGCTCGCTGACCGTCTGGCCCTCCAACTCGACCGAGCCGGCCAACCCGTAGGACCGCGGCCCCGCCCCCGAGAAACAGGCGATGACGTGATCCACCCGGATGCCGGCCATCTTCTGCGCCGCCTGCACCGCGGTGCGGATCGCGCGCTCGGTCTCGGCCATGGTCTCGATCTCGCCCCGGCGCACCCCGCGCGAGCGGGTCGTCGCCGCGCCGATCACGCGGAACCCGGCCTGCCCGGCCATGGTGCCGATGCCCTCGGCCTCGGCCAGCCGCTCGGTCCCGTCGAAGCGCAGCACCAGGCAGGCCGTCTTCGATGTGCCCACGTCCAGCACCGCGACCACCCCGCGCTGCATCGCCGCCCGGCGCATGTTGCGCATCGCCCGCTGGGATTCGTAAAGCTCGATCATTCCGCCACCTCACCTTCCGTCATCGACGTCAGCTCCCACCATGCCTTGACCGCGCGCTCACGCATGCGGATCGTCGGGCGGCCGGGCAGGCGCATGTCCACCGCGGCCAGGTCGCGCGCCAGCATGTCCTGCACCTCGTCCAGCACGATCACCCGCTCCAGCGCGCGCACCGGGCCGCGCTCGGGCAGCAGGATGCGCGGCCCGCCCGCCAGCACCACGTCCCAGCGCCGCGCGCCCATGCGCACCAGCCCGCGCAGCCGGTCGGACAGCGGCGCGGCCGCACGCAGGATCTCCAGCGCCTCGCCGACCGCCGCGTCGGCCCCCGCGCCGGCCAGCACCGGCAGCCCGGGCCGCGCCATGCGGCTGTCCAGATCGCCGATGGCGACGCCCTCGGCATCCAGCACGGCCAGGCCGTCGCGCGTGCGCCACAGCGCCGCCGGCTCCCGCTCGACCACCCGGGCCTCCAGCACACCGCCCTGGCGCAGCCGCAGGCTGGCCTCGGCCACCGCCGGCAGCCCCGCGATCATGCCGCGCAGATGGTCGAGATCCATGTCGAACGACGAGGCCGGCAGATCGACGGGGAAGATCTCGCGGATGTCCTCCTCCACCGAGGCGCTCGCGCCCTCCACCGCCAGCAGGTTCACCATGAACTCCGGGCGCGTCTCGATCTCGCGGCGCAAATCGGCCAGCGCGCGCAACGCCGCCTCCTGCCGGGCCGGATCGCCCATGTAGACGGCGCCGACCGCGAAACACAGGGCGAAGGGCAGCCCCACCCGCATCAGCCGCCGGAACAGCGGCGTCAGCATCAGCCGCTGCAACCGGTAGGTCCAGCGCGAGGGCGCCGGATCGGGACACGGGCTCATCTGTTGCACGAGGCGTCCTCCACCATCCAGCTGCACATATCGGGAAAACTCATGCCCACCGCGCGCGCCTGTTCGGGGCTCAGCGAGGTCGGCGTCATGCCGGGCTGGGTGTTGGTCTCCAGCAGCACCAGCCCGGCCAGCCCGCGGCCCGCGTCCCAGCGGAAGTCGGTGCGGCTGACACCGCGGCAGCCCAGCACCTCGTGCGCGCGGCGGGCGTAGGACAGGCAGGCCTCGAAGATCTCGCCGGGCACCTCGGCCGGCACGACGTGGCGCGACCCGCCCTCGGCGTATTTCGCCTCGTAGTCATACCAGCCCTCGGTGATGATGTCCGTCACCGTGAGCGCCCGGTGCCCCATGACCGTGGTCGTCAGTTCCCGGCCCGGCGCGAAGGCCTCCACCATCACCAGGTCCGGCATGTCCTCGTCCAGCGCGGGGGGCGCGTTGGCCGCCTCGTGCACGATGTAGACCCCGACCGAGGATCCCTCGTTGTTGGGCTTGACCACGTAGGGCGGCGCCATCACGTGCCGCGCGCGCACCTCGTCGCGCAGCGCCAGGCGGCTTTCCACCACCGGCAGGCCCGCGGCGACATAGGCGTCCTTGGTGCGGCTCTTGTCCATCGCCAGCGCCGAGGACAGCACCCCGGAATGGGTATAGGGGATCCCCATCCACTCCAGCAGCCCCTGGACGCAGCCATCCTCGCCCCAGCGGCCATGAAGCGCGTTGAACACGACGTCGGGGGTCAGCTCGGCAAGCCGCTGCGCCAGGTCGCGGCCGGCATCCACCTCGGCCACGTCATAGCCTGCCTCCCTCAATGCGGCGGCGCATTCACGGCCCGAGGAGAGCGAAACCTCGCGCTCCACCGAGGGCCCGCCCATGATCACCGCCACAGTCGGGGTTTTTCTGCTCGAAGAACCCAACTCGTGCCTCAATGTCCCTGGGCCGTTGGCCGGCCCGTCTTGTCGTTCACCACCTGCTCGGGCGGGTCAGGGGGCCGGTTCGCCGACCCTCATGATTTCCCAATGTAACTCTATTCCGCTGTTTTGGAAAACCCTTTTTCGCACCTCCTCGCCCAGCCCCTCCAGCTCGGCGGCCGTGGCCCCGCCGGTATTGACGAGGAAGTTGGAATGCTGCGGGCTCATCTGCGCGCCGCCCAGGCGCGCGCCCCGCATCCCGGCGGCGTCGATCACCTTCCAGGCCTTCAGGTCATGCACGTCGTCCGCTTCCCCGGTCGAGCTGTAGCCGGCCGGATTGCGGAAGGTCGAGCCGGCGGTGCGCTCCTTGGTGGGCTGGGTCGCGTCGCGCTTGTCCAGCTGCGCGGCCATCTTCCCGGCCAGCGCCTGCGGATCCCCCTCGGCCCCTTCAAGGGTCGCCTCGACGATCACCCAGTCCGGCGGAAGATCGCTCTGGCGATAGCGGAAGTCCAGGTCGTCGGCGGTCAGCGTGACCACCTCGCCTGCCCGCGTGACGGCAGTGGCCTGCACGAAGACATCGGCGGTATAGGTGCCGTAACAGCCCGCGTTCATGCGCACCGCGCCGCCGATCGCGCCCGGGATGGTCCGCAGGAAGGTCAGGTCGATCCCCGCCGCGGCCGCCTTGCGTGCCACATGGGCGTCCAGCGCCGCCGCCCCGGCGGTGACGCGCCGGCCCGCCACCCGGATGTGGTTGAATCCCCGCCCGAGACGGACAACCACCCCCCGCATCCCGCCGTCGCGCACGATCAGGTTCGAGCCTACCCCCATGGGAAAGACCGGGATCGCCGGGTCCAGGGCACGCAGGAAGGCGGCAAGGTCCTCAACGTCGGCCGGCTGGAACAGCCATTGCGCAGGCCCGCCCACGCGCAGCCAGGTGAGATCGGACAGGGGCTTGCCGGCGGTCAGCCGGCCACGCGGGGTGGGCAGGTCGCTCATGCCGCGCTTGTGCCCGCTGCCGGCCGCAAGGTAAAGCCCCCCGCGAGGACCCACCCGACCCTCCCTGCCCGCCCCGGGCTTGACCCGGGGCCTCCGCCGGCCGCCCGCGAGGCCCCGGCTCGGGGGCCGGGGCGCGCAGGAAGGCGGCAAGGTCCGCCACGTCGGCCGGCTGGGACAGCCATTGCGCAGGCACGCCCACGCATAGCCAGGTGAGATCGGACAGGAGCTTGCCGGCGGTCAGCCGGCCACGCGGGGCGGGCAGGTCGCTCATGCCGCGCTTGTGCCCGCTGCCGGCCGCAGGGTAGAGTCCCCCGCGAGGACCCATCCGACCCTCCCTGCCCGCCCCGGGCTTGACCCGGGGCCTCCACCGGGCGCCCGCGAGGCCCCGGCTCGGGGGCCGGGGCGCGCAGGGCTCAGCCGCCGCCGCCCACGCGGTAGCCCAGGGCATAGAGGCCCGCGCAGACCGCCGCGATGCCCGCCCAGGCGATCACGACGGCGGCGGGGTCGACGGCCGTTGCCTCGGCGCGGGCAAGCGCAACCCAGGTCAGCGCCGCCAGTGCCGTGTAGGCGCCGAAAAGCCTCGCGATGCGGCCCTTCCGCCGGGCCAGCCCCTCGGACAGGGCGACCCAGGCCACCAGCGGCGCCAGTGCCCAGCCGGCATAGGCCAGCACCGGGGCCAGGTCACCCATCGTACCGCCGCCCAGCCAGCCGGCGCCAGAGGTGGACGACCGGCCAGCGCAAGAGGCTCATGCCCGCCACCATGACGAGAAGGCCCAGCCAGGGCCCGTGCTGCCAGGTCACGAGCCCCAGGATCGGCACGCCCGCCGCGATCAGCCAATAGGCCCGGGTCCAGTGGTTGTCGCGCGCGGGGATCATGGCCAGCACGTTGGCCACCACCGCCCAGAGGCAGGCCAGGGTCAGCGCCGCGCTCATGCCCGGCCCTCCGGGCGCGCCGGCCCGCGGGAACGCAAGCGCCCGGCGCGGATGCGGTATTCGCAGGCCCCGGCCACGGGGCTACCCTTTCAGGCGGCGCGGCAGGTCGTTCGCCCACCGGCTGATGGTCCCCGCGCCAAGGCAGACCACCATGTCCCCCGGCCGCGCCTCCGCCCGGATCAGCGCTTCGAGCGCCTCCACGCCCGCAAGGGCGCGCGCGTCCCGGTGGCCGTGCCGGACCAGGCCGGCCACCAGATCGTCGCGGCTGGCGCCGGGAATGGGATCCTCGCCGGCGGCGTAGACCTCGGCGATGGCCACCACGTCGGCATCGTTGAAACAGGCGCAGAAATCGTCGAAGAGGCTGGACAGGCGCGTGTAGCGGTGCGGCTGGTGCACGGCGATGACCCGGCCCTCGCAGGCCTGGCGCGCGGCGCGCAGCACCGCCGCGATCTCCACCGGGTGGTGGCCGTAATCGTCGATGATGGTCACGCCGCCCACCTCGCCCACGCGGGTGAACCGGCGGTTCACCCCGCCGAAGCCCGCCAGCGCCGCGCGGATCTCGTCCGGGGCCATCCCCAGGTGCCGGGCCACGGCCACCGCCGCCAGCGCGTTGGAGACATTGTGATCGCCGGGCATGGGCAGGGTGCAGCCGGCGATCACGGCCCCCTCCGCCTGCAGCTGGATGTCGAAATGCGCCACGCCGCCGGCATAGCGCAGGTTCACCGCCCGCACGTCGGCCTGGCCGTTGAAGCCGTAGGTCGTCACCCGCCGGTCGGTGATGCGGCCGACCAGCGTCTGCACCTCCGGATGGTCGGTGCAGCACACCGCCAGCCCGTAGAAGGGGATGTTGGAGACGAAATCGTGAAACCCCTGGCGCAAGCGGTCGAAATCGCCCCAGTGCTCCATGTGCTCGGGATCGATGTTGGTGACGATGGCGATGGTGGCGGGCAGGCGGTTGAAGGTGCCGTCGCTCTCGTCGGCCTCCACCACCATCCACTCGCCCTGCCCCACCCGCGCGTTCGAGCCGTAGGCGTGGATGATGCCGCCGTTGATCACCGTCGGGTCGAAATGGCCGTGGTCCAGCAGCGCGGCCACCATGGTCGTGGTCGTCGTCTTACCGTGGGTGCCGGCCACGGCGACGTTGGATTTCAGGCGCATCAGCTCGGCCAGCATCTCGGCCCGGCGCACCACCGGCAGGCCGCGGGCGCGCGCCGCGTCCAGTTCGGGATTGCCCGGCTTGATGGCGCTGGAAATCACCACCACCTCGGCATGGGCAAGGTTCTCGGCGTGCTGGCCCTCGAAGATCGTCGCGCCCGCCGCCTCCAGCCGGTCGGTCAGGGCCGATCGCTTGAGATCGCTGCCCTGCACCACGTACCCGTGGTTCAGCAGCACCTCGGCGATGCCGGACATGCCGATGCCGCCGATGCCGATGAAATGGATCGGCCCCACGTCGCCCGGCAGCTTCGTCGCGGCACTCATGGCCCGCTCTCCCCTATGTTCCAGATCCTTCATCGGCCCTCCTGCCAGCGATCTCCTCGACCATGTCGGCCAGCGTCCGTGGCGCCTCCGGCGCGCCGCAGCCCAGCGCCGCCCGCGCCATCTGCTCCGCCCCTTCCGGATTCGTCAGAACCGCCGCTATCTGCTCCGAAAGCGTCCCGGCCGCAAGTTTCGATTGCGGTATCACGATCGCGCCGCCGGCCTGACCCAGCCCGCGCGCATTGGCCGACTGATGATCCGCCGCGGCATGGGGATAGGGCACCAGGATGGCCGGGCGCCCGATCGCGGCGATGTCGGCCACGCTGGAGGCGCCGGCGCGGCTGATGACCAGCTGCGCCTCGCTCATGCGCCGCGCCACGTCGCGGAAGAAGGGGGCCACCTCGGCGTCGATCCCCTGCTCGGCGTAGGCGGCGGCGACCCGGTCGGCATCCTCGGCGCGCGCCTGGTGGCTCACCCGCAGGTTTCCGCGCACCCGGTCCGGCAGCGCGCCCACGGCCTCGGGCACCGTGTCGCTGAGCACGCGCGCGCCCTGACTGCCGCCGATCACCAGCAGCGACATGGGATAGTCGCCCGGCGGGATATACCCCGCCCCCGCCCGCTCCAGCACCGAGGCGCGCACCGGATTGCCCACGGGCACGCCCTCCACGCCCGCCGGCAGATCCGTGGGCCACGTGCCGCAGGCGATCCGGTCCACTCGCCTGGCGAAGATCCGGTTCACCCGGCCCAGCACGCCGTTCTGCTCGTGCACCATGCGCGGCAGCCGCAACAGCCAGGCCGCCGAAAGCGCGGGGATCGTCGGGTAGCCGCCGAAGCCCACCACCGCCGCCGGCCGGTCGCGCATCATGCGCAGGCTCGCCCCGATCACGCCGCCCAGGATATGCAGGGGCGCCAGCAGCTTGTTGACGACCCCGCCGCGCGCGAAGGTGGCGCTGGCGACCTGCTCGATCTCCACCGAGTGCGGGAAACCGCCGGTATAGCGCGCGCCGCGCGCATCCGTGGACAGCCGCACCCGCCAGCCGCGGCGCAGCATCACCTCGGCCAGCGCCTGGGCCGGGAACATGTGCCCGCCGGTTCCCCCGGCGGCGATCACCAGCAGTGGTCGGGCCTCGTCCATCCTATCCCTCTTGGCAGCGCCCCCGGCGCCGCGTCCACCTCATCGCCCGCGTGCGCGCAGGATATCGCCGATCTCGCCCTGCGGCCGGGTCCGGGTGAAGGCCAGGAGCATCCCCAGCGCGATTCCCCCGGCGATCAGCGACGACCCGCCGTAGCTCACGAATGGCAGGGTCATCCCCTTCGCCGGCAACAGGCGCACCGCGACCCCCATGTTGATCATCGCCTGGACGCCGAACATGGCCACCAGGCCCGTGCCCGCCAGCCGGATGAAGGTATCGCGCTCGCGCATCAGCCGCAGCAGCGACCGCGCCACCACCGCCGCGTAGAGGACGATGATGCACAACACCAGGATCAGGCCGTATTCCTCGGCCGCCACGGCGATGATGAAATCGGTGTGGGCGTCCGGCAGGCTCCACTTGACCTCGCCCTCGCCCACGCCGACACCGAAGAACCCGCCCTCGCGAATCGCGTTCGTGGCAAAGCCCAGCTGCGTGGTGGGATCCACCTCCGAGGACAGGAAGCCGTCGATGCGCCGGGCGAAATGCTCGGAGTTGGAATAGGCCACGCTGCCGGCCAGCACCGCGCAGACCGCCATGCCGATCAGCAGGACGAGGGGGGCGCCGGCCACGAAATACATCACGCCCCAGCCGAACAGCACCAGCGCCGCCTGACCGAAGTCGGGCTGCATGGCCAGAAGCGCCGCCAGGACCACAGCCAGCCCGAAGGACCAGGTCAGGCCGGGCGGGCCGTTGATCTCGCGGCTGGCCGCCATCATCCAGGCCGCGGCCACCACGAAGCCGGGCTTGAGAAACTCCGACGGCTGGACCGAGGCGAAGCCCAGGCTGTACCAGCGCACCGCCCCCTTGCCGAAATCGGTGCCCAGGACGGGAAGCAGCGCCAGCGCCGCGAAGGCCGCCAGGAACCCCAGGACCGCCAGACGCCGCACCATTTCCGGACGCATCATCGAGATCATCAGCATCGCCGCCAGCGCCACCGCGCCGTAGACCGCCTGCCGCTGGACATAATGGAAGGGGGTGAAACCGTTCTTCTCGGCCAGCGGCGGCGAGGCCGCCAGCCCCAGCAGAATGCCGATGCCGAACAGGATCAGAACGCAGGAGATCGACCACTTGTCGACCGTGCGCCACCACTTGGGAAGAATGGGCTCGCCATCCCGCACCGGGACCGTCCCATAGACCATCTCTGTCATACGAACCGCCGCTCGCTGCCTCTTCAACGCCCGGTTTTTCCGGGTCTGTCGCCCAGTCTAGCAGCGAACCGCGTTCAAGGGAAGCGCCACGACCACCGCCCCTTGCGCGGGCGGGGATTCCGTGGTCGATGCGCGCCATGCAGGTGAACACCCTCATCCTCGGCGCCGGCGCCGCCGGCATGATGTGCGCGGCCCACGCCGGCCCGGACACGCTGGTGATCGACCACGCCAAGGCCCCGGGCGAGAAGATCCGCATTTCCGGCGGGGGCCGGTGCAACTTCACCAACCTCTACGCCGGGCCCGGCAACTTCCTGTCGGACAACCCGCATTTCTGCAAGTCGGCACTGGCCCGCTACACCCAGTGGGATTTCCTCGACCTTGTCGGACGACACGGCATCGCCTGGCACGAAAAGACGCTGGGCCAGCTCTTCTGCGATGGCAAGTCGGGCCAGGTCATCCGAATGCTGGTGGACGAGATGACCGCCGCCGGGGCCGAGCTGTGGCTGGGCACGTCGCTGGCCGAGCTTGCCCACGACGGTCAGCGCTTCACCGCCACGCTGGACAAATCCGGCCAGCGCCACAAGGTCCACGCCCGGCGGCTGGTGGTGGCCACGGGGGGCAAGTCGATTCCCAAGATGGGGGCGACCGGGCTGGCCTACGACATCGCCCGGCAATTCGGCCACGGCGTGACCGAGACGCGCCCGGCGCTGGTGCCGCTGACCTTCTCGCACAATCCCTTCGCCGGCCTGGCCGGCACCGCCACCCCGGCCCGCGTCTTCAACGCACGCGCCGGTTTCGAGGAATCGCTGCTCTTCACGCATCGCGGCCTGTCCGGCCCGGCGATCCTGCAGATCTCCTCCTACTGGCGCGAGGGCGAGGAGATCGCGATCGACCTCGCCCCCGGCCTGCCCCTGCTTGACGACCTGCGCGCCCGGCGCCAGGCGCAGGGTCGCCGCAACCTCACCACCGAACTGGCCCGCCACCTGCCCGCCCGGCTGGTCGATCACCGCGCCGCCGAGCTGGGGCTGTCGGGCAATCTCGCCGACCAGTCCGACGCCCGCCTCGCGCGGCTCGCCGCGGCGCTGCACGACTGGCGGCTCACGCCCACCGGCAGCGAAGGGTACCGCACCGCCGAGGTCACCCTCGGCGGGATCGAGACCGGCGGCCTGTCCTCCAAGTCGATGATGTCCAAGACGGTCCCGGGCCTCTTCTTCATCGGCGAGGCGGTGGACGTCACCGGCTGGCTGGGCGGCTACAACTTCCAGTGGGCCTGGTCCTCGGGCTGGGCCGCGGGCCGGGCCATCGCGGCGATGGACGCGGCCGCGTGACCCGGCGCGCACCGTCCGGACCGCCCGTACGGGCCGGACGGTCCGTACGGATCACATCCGCCGGAAAAGCCGCCGCAGCGCCGCCGCCTGGCTCAGTGCGACCCCGCACAGGATCAGCGCCAGCGCCAGCAACAGGCTGGACGGCAACGGTTCTGCCAGCACCAAAGCGCCCAGCACCACCGACCAGACCGGCACCTGGTAGTTCACCAGGCTCATGAAGACCGGCCCGGCCGACCGGATCAGCAGAACCCGCAGCAGGCTCGCCCCCGCCGTGGGGACGAGGCCCAGAAAAAGCAGCACCGCCAATGTCTTGGTATCCACGCTTGATGGCACTCCCTCGACCCCCGCGGCCGCCGCGACCACGATGACCGCCCCGATCAGCAGCGTCACGGCATTCAACCCGATAGGATCGGCCGGGGGCAGCATCCGCATCTGCACGGAACTCACGGCATAGCACGCCGCCGCCCCCAGGCAGGCCAGCCGGCCCAGGGGCTCCAGAGATTCCCCGGTCGATTCAAAAGCCTGGCCGCCGATCAGGATGACCACGCCAATGAACCCGATGACGAATCCCGCCACCCGGCGCAGGGTCATCCGCTCCCCGGGCACCAGAAAATGCGCTTGCGGCAGAACCATCAGCGCGACCCCGGCCATCGACACCCCCGCGAACCCCGAGGTGACGTATTGCTGCCCCCAACTCAACAGCATGAAGGGCACCGCCGAGGACAGCGCCCCGACGAGCACCAGCCTGAAAACGTGCGAATTATCTTGAGGTTGCAGAAAAAGCTTCCAGCCCCGCAACCCCCAGACGATTACCATCACACCGGCCGCAAAGGTGATCCGCGCCGCGGCCAGCCAGAACGGGGTGATGCCGGTCAGGGCCACTTCGATCACCAGGAATGTGGCGCCCCAGATCAAGCCGAGCGCCCCCACCATTATCCAGTCTTTTCCCGTGATCTCGGTCACTTGCGACCCCTTCCTGAGATGCCGAAGTGAAAAGACCCCAGCCGCCGGCCGGGGTCAATCCGATCCGAAGCCGGACGCGGCGTCAGTTCTTTTCGCGGTCCACCATCTTCGAGGCGCCGATCCAGGGCATCATGCCGCGCAGCTTCTCGCCCACTTCCTCGATCTGGTGCGCGTCGTTCAGCCGCCGCGTGCCCTTGAAAAAGGGCTGTCCAACAGCATTTTCCTGCATGAAATCACGCACGAAGGCGCCTGTTTGAATGTCGTGCAGGATCGCCTTCATCTCCTTCTTGGTGCGCTCGTAGGGCAGCACGCGCGGGCCCGAGACGTATTCACCGTATTCGGCCGTGTTGGAGATCGAGTAGTTCATGTTGGCAATGCCGCCCTCGTAGATCAGGTCCACGATCAACTTCACCTCGTGCAGACATTCGAAATAGGCCATCTCGGGGGCATAGCCGGCCTCGACCAGCGTCTCGAAGCCCATGCGGATGAGCTCGACCAGACCGCCGCAGAGCACCGCCTGCTCACCGAAGAGGTCGGTCTCGCACTCCTCGCGGAAGCTGGTCTCGATAATACCCGACCGGCCGCCACCGATGGCCGCACAATAGGAAAGCCCAAGTTCCAGGGCCTTGCCGGACGCATCGGTATCAACGGCCACCAGGCAGGGCACGCCGCCGCCCTTGACGTATTCGCCGCGCACGGTGTGGCCCGGCCCCTTGGGCGCCATCATGATGACATCCACGCCCTCCTTCGGCTCGATTAGGCCGAAGTGAATGTTCAGCCCGTGCGCAAAGGCGATCGCCGCGCCCGGCTTGATGTGATCGTGCACGTACTTGCGGTAGGTTTCGGCCTGAAGCTCGTCGGGCATGGTGAACATCATCAGGTCACACCAGGCGGCGGCTTCGGAAATCTCTTTGACATCAAGACCTTCTCCCTCGGCCTTCTTGGCGCTGCTGGACCCTTCGCGCAGGGCCACGCAGACGTTCTTTGCGCCCGAGTCACGCAGGTTCAGCGCATGGGCGTGGCCTTGGCTGCCGTAGCCCAGGATCGCCACCTTCTTGTCCTTGATGAGATTGATGTCGCAATCGCGATCGTAATAGACACGCATGTCAGCCTCCTTCTGCCTGTCGTCTGAACGTCAGACTAGACAGACCGGCGGCAGGATGCGGTCAAAACGCTGTTCCTTCCGGGCACATTCGTGGTAATCATTCATCGAATGGGAATATGATTCAAAAATCATGCTTGATGATACAGACCGGCGCATCCTGCGCCACTTCCAGCACGATGCCGGCATGTCGCCGACCGACCTGGCCGACAAGGCCGGCGTGACGCCGGCCACCTGTGCCCGGCGCCTCGACAGGATGCGGCAGTCCGGCATCCTGCGCGCCAACCGCGCGGTGATCGATTGGCGTGCACTTGGATACGAGGTCGAGGTCTCGCTGCGGATCACCCTGGACAAGACGCAGCCGCGCGCCTTCGACGATTTCCTGGAAGCTGCCAGGAATGTCCCCGAGGTCCTTGAAATACAGACATTTCTTGGCCGCGTTGACCTGCGCCTTTCGGTCATCGCGCGGGACATGGCCCATTACCAGCAGATCTATCGCAGTGCCATCCTCACCCTGCCGCACATGGCCGATATCGAGGCACTCATGCACGTCGCCCGCATCAAGTCCGACGAGGTTCTGCCGCTGTGATCGAACTGGACACCACCGACCGCCACCTTCTGCGCGAACTCGCCCGCGACGCCACGCAGAGCGCAAGCGCCTTGGGCCGCAAGCTTGGCCTGTCGCAGCCGGCCGCCTGGCGGCGCATCCGGCGACTGTACGATAGCGGGATCATCAAGGGACAACGCCTTGATCTCGATAAGGAGAAGCTAGGCTTCGGCGTCACGGTCTTTCTCGGGGTCAAGCTGGCCACCAAGGCGCGCGGCAGCACCGCGGACTTCGAACGCGCCGTGGCCGCCATCCCCGAGGTCCAGACCGTCGAGCACATCCTGGGGCTTTACGACTATCGCCTGCGGGTGGTTGCGCGCGACATCACCGATTTCGAACGGGTTCTGCGGCGGCGTCTGATGATGCTGCCGGGTGTCGGCGAGATCGAGGCCAACGTCCTGCTCAGCGAAGAGCGCCGCCCCGGTCCGATCGGCTGACCGTCAGCCACGCGCCCCCAAACCCAGCTGCATCAAGGACTTGCGCACCGGAGGCAGCGAATAGATCGTGTCCAGCGCCATGGCCCGGGCATCGCGCAGGGGTTGCGCGCGCACCATCGAGGCACGGTTCAGGACATCGATTCCGGCCACCCGCGCCATCACCTCGGCGTGCCGGTGGCGGTGGTAAGTCTCCAGCATCGCCAGATCGCCCAGGCGGGCGGGCGTCTGCTCGGCCAGGTCCAGAAGAACGCGCAGATCGCCGAGGCTCATGTTCAGGCCCTGGGCCCCGATGGGGGGCACGACATGGGCGGCCTCGGCCACCAGGGCCACACGCTCGGCGTACATGCTGCGGGCCACCTGGCTGATGATCGGCCAGACCGTGCGCCGCGAGGCCAGCGTCAGCGGCCCGAACAAGCCGCACGAGCGTTCGGTCATCGACGCCTCGAAGTCCGGCACGGGCAGGCCGGCCAGCCGCTGCACCTCGGGGCCCTCTTCCATCCACACGATGGCAGAGGATGGCCGGCCCTGGTAATCGGGCAGCGGCACCAGGGTGAAGGGACCGCCGGAGCGGTGGATTTCGGTCGAGACATTCTCGTGCGGGACGGGATGTGTGACGGCGAAGGCCAGCGCCTTCTGCCCGTAACGCGCGGTGTCCACCGAGACGCCCGCGGCGCGGCGGACAGGCGAATTGCGCCCATCAGCGGCCACCACCAGCCGGCAGTGCACCCGCTTGCCATCGCTCAGGCGCACGCGCGCCTCGCCCTCGCGCGTGAACAGCCCGGCGAAGCCCACGCCCGGACGGAAATCGACCGTGGGCAGTTCCTCCAGCCGCGCGAGCATCTCGCGCCTCAGCAGCCAGTTGGGCAGGTTCCAGCCGAAGGGACGATCCGAGATATCGCTTGCGTCGAAATCCTTGGCCAGGCGCGGCTCGGGACGGGGCCCGCCCGCGTCCACGATGCGCATCACCTGCAGGTCGCTGGCATGGGGCGCCAGCCTCTGCCAGAGCCCCGCCCGCTCCAGCAGCGCCTGTGCGGGCTGCAGGAAGGCCGTGGTTCGCAAATCGGCGCCCTCGGCGTCGCGCTCGACCACCGGCGGCATGGGATCGACGCAGACAACCGAGAACCCCGCTGCGCCGAAAACGCAGGCGGCGGTCAGCCCGGCCACACCCCCGCCGGATACCAGAATGTCGGTTTCGGTTGCGTCCACTGCAGCGCCTCCTGTCGCGAAGACTACGCCGGCCCACCGGGCGTGACCAGGGTCGGTGCGGTCAGCCCCGCGCCATGAGGATCAGGACGACCCACATGACCGGCACCGCCCCCAATGCGGGCAGGTAAAGCCCGGGAATGCCCCAGAGCGCGATGCTCGTGCCCCAGCCGGCCAGCACGACCAGAACCGTGAACAGGATCCGCAGCACGCTGGCGGTTTCCCGATCCAGGTTGATCGTGTTGTCCGGCTGAGTGTTATCCGTGACCGTCATCTTGAACCTCTTGTTGTCAGCATGTGCTGGCGTATAAATATGCCGGCGCCCCCGCGCGCAAAGGTGCATTTCGCCGCAGCCGCTCCTTACAGGAGACGCGCAAGAAAGCCGCCAAGGTCGTCGGTGTGATGATGGATATGGCGCGCGATATGCCGTTCCGGCGCCACGTGCACGGTGCGCATGCCCATGGCATGGGGTTCGGCCAAATTGCGAGGATCGTCCTCGAACATGGCGGCACGGTCGGCGGTCACGCCGGCCCGCGCGAAGACCGCGTCGAACGCGCCGCGTTCGGGCTTGGGGCGGAATCCAGCGTGTTCCACCCCGAAGACCCCGTCGAAGACGGCTTGCAGACCGCGCCGTGCGATCACCCGTTCGGCGTAGGGGGCGCTGCCGTTGGTATAGACGATCTTGCGCCCCGGGAGCGCGGCAATCCGGGCGCGCAGCTCCGGATCGGGCTCCAGCCGGTCCAGCGAGATGTCATGCACGTGCTCCAGATAGGGGCCAGGGTCGAGGTCGTGCTCGCGCATAAGGCCGGCCAGGGTCGTGCCGTGTTGGGCCCAGTACGTGCGGCGCAGCCGATCGGCCTGCGCCCTGTCCACCTTGAGCGCGGTCATGACAAACTGGGTCATGCGCCGCTCGATCTGATCGAACAGGCGCGCCTGCGGCGGATAAAGCGTGTTGTCGAGGTCGAAAACCCAGGTTCCGACATGCGTGAAATGGCGCTTTGGCATAGGGAGAATCTAGGCGGGCGCGACAATGGGCGCAATCGGTGAAGGCTTGATCCTCTGCCCGAAGCCCGAATAGTGTTTCCGGATCAAGCAGGAGCAGGAAAGAATACCCATGAAAGCGCCGCAAAAGGATGCCTACGCCCTGATCCTCGAGGCGATCGATGTCGGGATATACAAGCCCGGCGACCGCCTGGTCGAAAGTGACCTGGCCGAGAGGTTCGGCGTGTCGCGCACCCCCATCCGCGAAGCGCTTCAGCGGCTTGAGACGCAGTCGCTGCTGACCCGGGACGGGCGCAGCCTGATCGTCTCGTCGCTCGACCACAACCAGTTGGCCGAACTCTACGTCGTGCGCGCCGAGCTTGAAGCCCTCGCCGCCGACCTGGCCGCGCGTCACGCGACCGACGAGGAGGTCCGCGTTCTGCGCGACATGGTGGAGGATGACCGTGACCTGCTGGGCGATCCGGCGGCCATGGCCCGGGCCAACCGCCGCTTCCACAAACAGATCCACCTGGCCTCGCACAACCGTTTTCTCGTTCAGCAACTCGACCTCGTGCACCGTTCGATGGCGCTGATGGCGACCACCTCCCTCGCCGCGGCGGGCCGCGACGAAGACGCCCTGAAGGAGCACGACGCGATCGTCACCGCGATCGAGACGCGCGACCCCAAGTCCGCCGGCGAGGCGCTGCGCGCCCATATCTCGAAGGCATTCGTGACGCGGCTGAAGCTCGATTCAGGCGAAGTCGACACCGCCGTCTGACCCCGTGGCGGGGCGCAGCGACAGTCCGTGGCGCGTCTTGTCCCAGAACGACGGGGCGACCACCAGTTCATAGATCGCCTTGTAGGCTGCCAGCGTGCCAAGGGGTGTGTAGAAGTGCATGGTGGGTGTCCATGTCAGCAAGTGGCGATGACGCCGTCCCGAAACCGCCGCGGTGTAGATCAACAGGTTGATCACCTCGACCAGGAGAAAGAGGCTGCCGAGGGTGGCCAGCCAGACCGTAGGCACCACCCCATAGAGCGGGTGCGGCAGCCCGAGAAGCACCAACCAGAAGGACCACAGCACCGGCGCCAGCACGAATTGCGAGAGCGCGGCGATGAAATGCGCCTGGAAGCCCCAGAACTTCCAGCCGCCCAGTTGCCGGTAGAGCAACCGCGGCCGGCGCATGTGCACCAGCCAGGTCGCCATGTAGCCCTTCAGCCAGCGCGAGCGCTGCTTGACCCAGGGCCACAGCCGGCAGTTCGCCTCCTCCTCGGTCACCGTGCCGATCATCTCGGTCCGGTAGCCGTAACGGGCCAGACGAAACCCCAGGTCGGCATCCTCTGTCACGTTGTGCGCGTCCCAGCCGCCCAGCTCCTCCAGGGCCCGGCGCCGGAAATAGACCGTGGTCCCGCCAAGCGGAATGGCAAGGCCCAGGCGGGCCATGCCGGGCAGCACCATGCGGAACCAGGCGGCGTATTCGATGGTGAAGCAGCGCGCCAGCCAGTTCTGCCGCGCGTTGTAATAATCCAGCACGCCCTGCAGGCACGCCACGTCCGGTGATGCCTGCTGGAATCGGCGCGCGACGGCCGTGATCTGGTCGGGATCGGGGCAGTCCTCGGCGTCGAAGATGCCGATGATCTCGCCCTCGCAGAAGTCCAGCGCATAGTTCATGGCCCGCGGTTTCGTCCGCGGGTGCCCATCGGGCACGATCACCGCCCGCATCCATGGGGGCAGGTCAATCCCGGCAAGGGCCTCTTGGGTCAGCGTATCCTCCTCTTCGAGGATCAACACGACATCCAGCAGGCACTTGGGGTAGCTCAACCGCGAGAGACGGGTAATCAGGGCATGGGCGATTTCGGTCTCGCGGAAGAGCGGAACGAGGATCGAAACCTTGGGCAAGGGCTGGCCCGCCGCCGGCGGCGGGGGCGCGGGCAAGGCCATCTCGCCGGCGGACAGCCGGGTCAGAAAGGCGCCGGTCTTGACGATGGCCGTCACCAGGAGCGTGAAGACCGCCCAGGCGGCGACAAGCCCGAAGACGGCCGTGGGATAAAGAAACGTCACCGCGGCCAGCATCGCGAGCCCGCCAAAGGTCACGGCCAGACGCCGGGAAACGCGGGTCTCCCAGGTCCGGAAACTTTCCGGTTCCGCCACCCGCGCGGCGGCGGCATCGCGCAAGGTCTGACTGTGTGACCGGGCCAGACCCGCCTGCACGGATCGCCGGGGCGCCAGAACAGCAGGCGCGTCGGCAAGCCCGGGCGGCAGCAACGGGCGGGCCGCACCGATCTCCTCGGGCCGTTCGCTGGCAATCACGGCGTTGCCGTCCTTGTCCGTAAGCGGCAGGATGTTTGCCTTGAGCAGCGAACGGGGATCGGTGTCGAGGTCAGCGGGCGTGGCGTCATCCAGGTCCTCCACCGTCATCCGCGCGGTGCCGAGGCAGCGCGCCCGCGCGGCCATCAGATCCTCTGCGTCGGCCAGTCCTTCGGCCTCAAGGATGTGATCAAGCGGCGCGTCGCACTGCCGTTGCACCATCTGCGCGAGCGCCGCATCTTTGCGCGAGATGATCCCGTCCCGGACCAGCCTTTGCGCCAAGGCGTCCCGAGGTTCGGCTTCCGACGGCCGCGCGCCGGCCTGGCGCAGTTCTGAGATTCCCATTGTCAGTCCCTGCCCTTACTGTTCCCGGCAAGGTTGTGACAACAAGGTTAACAGTCGGTTAACTACGATTCGCGGGCCAGCCGGTCCGCCTGGCCCCTACCCGGCCATCGATGCCGCGAAGCGTTCGAACAGATAATAACTGTCCTGGGGGCCGGGGCTGGCCTCGGGGTGGTGCTGGACCGAGAACACCGCGCGGTCGGTCATGCGGATACCGCAATTCGACCCGTCGAAAAGCGAGACGTGCGTTTCCTCGACCCCCTCGGGCAAGCTCTGGCTGTCCACGGCGAAACCGTGGTTCATCGACGTGATCTCGACCTTGCCGGTCGCGACCTCCTTGACCGGATGGTTCGCGCCGTGATGGCCGTGGTTCATCTTGACGGTTTTGGCGCCGACGGCCAGCGCAAGCATCTGGTGACCCAGGCAGATGCCGAACATCGGCAGGCCTTCGTCCAGAACGCCGCGGATCATCGGCACCGCGTACTCGCCTGTGGCCGCCGGGTCGCCCGGCCCGTTCGACAGGAAGACCCCGTCGGGCCTGTGCGCCAGCACCTCCTCGGCCGTCGCGGTCGCCGGCAGGACCGTCACCTCGCACCCCGCCGAGGCCAGGCAGCGCAGGATGTTGCGTTTCGCCCCGAAATCCACCGCGACGACCCGGTGCTTGGCGTCGGTCTGCCGCCGGTATCCCTCGGGCCAGGCCCACCTCATCTCGTCCCAACGGTAGGATTGTACGCAGGAGACGCGCCGCGCCAGATCCATGCCCTCCAGCCCGGCGAAAGCACGCGCTTTCTCCACCAGCGCCTCGGTGTCGAAGTTGCCCGCCGGGTCGTGCGCCAATGCCACATGCGGTGCCCCCTGCTGGCGGATCGCGCGTGTCAGGCGCCGGGTATCGACCCCGCCGATCGCAACACGCCCACGCCGGTTCAACCATGCCGAAAGGGTGTCGGCCGCCCGCCAGTTGCTGGGCTGGGTGGGATCCCATTTCACCACCATGCCCTCGGCGACCGGATCGGCCGTTTCATCGTCTTCGGGGTTCACGCCGACATTGCCGATATGCGGAAAGGTGAAGGTGACCACCTGCCCGGCATAGGATGGGTCGGTCATGATTTCCTGATAGCCGGTCATTGCCGTGTTGAAGCAGAGTTCGGCCACGACCTCGCCCGTCGCACCGAACCCGCGGCCAAAGAACAGCGTCCCGTCGGCAAGGGCAAGACAGGCAGTCGGACGGGACTGGGGCGCATGGGCCATGGCAGCGAACCTCTCAGGGGGTGCAAATCGGCGCGAACCTATGGTCTGCCCCGCCCGCGGTCAAGAGCCAGCACCCCTTGCGCGGGCCGCCTTGCGCAATGCGGCGCAGCGGCGAGCGCGCTTGCCAGGCCCCGTGGCATCCGGTAATGTCCAAGCCTTGCGATCCAGCACGAGGACACAGCGGAAATGAGCCTGCGCGACAAGGTCAATGCCGGTTTGAAACAGGCCATGAAGGACAAGGACAGCGCCCGCCTTGCGACGCTGCGGCTTATCAACGCCGCCATCAAGGATCAGGACATCGCGCGCCGCACGGAGGACGGAGAGACGGGTGTCACCGACGCCGACATCCTTGCCATCCTGGGCAAGATGATCAAGCAGCGCCATGACAGCGTGCGGGCCTACGAGGAAGGCGGCCGACTGGACCTCGCCGAACGCGAGCGCGATGAGATCGCGGTGATCGAGGAGTTCCTGCCGCGGCAACTGGACGAGCATGAGATTGATACCGCCATAGAGGAGGCGATCAAAAAAACCGGCGCCGGCTCGATCCGCGACATGGGCAAGGTGATGGGCCATCTCAAGCAGAATTATGCGGGCCAGATGGATTTCGGCGCCGTCGGCCCGAAGGTTAAGGACCGGCTGAGCAACGCGTGAGACAATTCCGAGTCGGCGTGCGTGAACGCGTCACGCGCCGCGCGCGAGGCGCAACGCGTCCGTCAATTCCCCATAGAGCGTCTTGCGCTCGTCCTCGGACAGGAAGGCGCCGATTTCCACTTCGCGCCCCTTGCCCTTGAGCGTGAGATAGTGCGCCACCGGGCCGCCGGTGGGATGCATGTTCACCTTAGCCCAATAGCTGTTGCAATCCCACTCGCGCGTGGCACCGCTGGCCTCGGTCCGCTGCAATCGGATGTGGACGGGGTCGATCGTCAGGACCTCGCGCAGCCGCGCCTCGTGATAAGAACGTTCGAGCGCCCACCAGATCCCGGCGACGGCCAGCAGCATGAAGGGCAGGATGCCCCACAGCACCACCGTTCCCAATAACGGGTAGAGGGGAATGGTGATGAGCGCGAAGGTTCCAAGGATGAATGCCGCGAACCCCCGCCGCGGCAGCGAGCGGTGTGGCCAGAGGGTCAGGCGCCGTGGCGCCGCGCAGTCCGACTTTTCCGTCCATTCGTAGGGCATGAGGCTATAGTAGCGCCGCCGTCACCGTAGAAAAGCCCGGCCCGGCCGGATCAAGATCGATGTGTCAGGAATTGCGCGGAGGGCCTGTAAGCCGGATTCTGTCCTCCCGGGAATTCCCGGGATGGATGGCCATTCTTCTGGATGTCCTGTTGCCAGAACACCTCGAGCTGCCAACCCGGACCGCGCGGCCAAGGCGGGCCATGATGCGGTCCCTATTCGGCATTGCTCCCGGTGGGGCTTGCCGTGCCGGACCTGTTGCCAGGCCCGCGGTGGGCTCTTACCCCACCGTTTCACCCTCACCCCGGATGGGCTCCGGGGCGGTCTGTTTTCTGTGGCGCTTTCCCTCGGGTTGCCCCGGCCGGGCGTTACCCGGCACCGTCGCCTTGTGGAGTCCGGACTTTCCTCGACCCCCGTCAGGGGCCGCGGCCATCCGGCCCTCCGCGCATGTTGCACATAGTCAGCCAGTCAAACGGGGTCAAGTCGGCCGTCCCGCGCGGCGCTCAACAATGGCCCGCCGGGTAGCGCGCCGCGAGATCGGCCAGTAGGCGGCGGTCCGCGGCACTTTCCGGCCCCTTGGCGCCGGGGCGGAAACGGTCACGAAAGGCGCGCAGCACCGAAGCCGCGTCCTCCGTAGGGTACCCGAAACGCGCGGCCGAGGCGGCGAAATCACCCTGGCCCTCTGCGGCCGCTGCTTCGGGCCAGACGCTCAGACCCTGCCGCGCAAGCCTTTGCCAATCAAATCGGGGGCCGGGATCGGCCTTTCGCGTGGGAGCCATGTCGGCATGGCCGATCACCCCCTCGGGCCGGATTTTCCAGCGATCCATGATGCCCCCCAGGAGCGTCTCCAACGCGATCATCTGCGGTTCGGGAAAGGGGTGCGTGCCGGTATTTGCCAATTCGACTCCGATCGACCGGGAATTGACATCGTCCGCGCCGCCCCAACTCCCCGCGCCGGCGTGCCAGGCGCGGCGGTCCTCGGCGACGAGCTGCCATAGCTGCCCGGAGGCGCCGATCAGGTAATGCGCCGAGACCTCCGACCGCGGATCGCAGAGCCGGTCCAGCGCTGCCCCGGCGCTTTCCATCGCGGTGTAGTGCAGCACGATCAGGCGGGGCCGCGCGTTTCCGCGGCGCGGGCCCTGGTTGGGCGAAGGCCGCCACTGGGCCACGGGCCCGCGCACGTCAGCCCTGAACGGCCCGGCGGAAGGGACGCGGATCCCAGCCGCAGGCGTATCCATCTCCATCGGGGTCCAGCCCCAGGCGGTCGCGCTGCGGCCCGCCCTGCTTCAGGAAATCCTCCTGCGCCTTGTCGGCCGACGGATACTTGGCGCAGTTGCGCTCGAAGCGCGCCTGCTTGTTGAAGCCGATGCGGGTGTAGAGCTGGGTACCGGGCGGGTGCTGGCTCTGCAGGGCGTAGGCCACGATGTTCGGCCCGCCGCCGCCAGGGCGCGGCGGCAGCGCCTCTGGCTCGATCACCTGGTAGCGCTCGCGGTTGCGTTCGATCAGCCGGGCGTCCGCCTCGATCGAGCGTTCCTCGCCGACGGCCTCGAAATCGTTCTCGGCCGAGATCCCTCCCGGCGTCGTGACGGTCTCGGGCGGCGGGTTCGAGGGGCTGGCCTGCACCGGTTCGACCCCGGAGTCCTGTGCCGTCTCTTCCAGCGTCGCCCGGGCCTCGGCCGCGACCTCGGCGGCTTCCGCGGCCTCCGGGTCCATCGCCGTCCGGTCTGCTTGGGATTGCTCTGGCGTCGCCTCTTGCGACTGGCCGAAGGCATCCCCGGTTGCATCAAGCGGTTCCTGCGACACGGCATCCGGACCGGGGACGGCCGTTCCCGCGAGCTCCGCGGCGCGCGCCTCCTTCTCGGCCTGGTAAGAACCGTAATCCCCGAACCCCACGCCCGCGGCGCTGTCCGGCACGCGGGGTGCGCAGGCCGCGACAGCGGTCAAGCCAACCGCGCAAAGTAACAACCGCATCTGCCGATATCCTGCCATCTTATCGTTGCGACGTCCCGTCGAGGCCGCCTTCTACCACCATTTCCCCGGCTTTTCCACAAAGCCGGCAGCACTTTCCAGCGCGTAGGCGGTATTCAGCAGGTCGCCCTCTTCCCAGGGCCGGCCGATCAACTGCAGCCCGAGGGGCAGGCCCTGCTTGTCCAGACCCGCCGGGACACTGACCCCGGGCAACCCCGCGAGGTTCACCGGAACGGTAAAGACATCGTTGAGGTACATCTGCACGGGATCCTCGTCGCTCACCTCGCCCAGACCGAAGGCGGACGATGGCGTGGCGGGCGTCAGAATGGCGTCGACACCCGCCTCGAACACCGCCTCGAAATCCCGCTTGATCAGGGTGCGGACCTTCCGGGCATGGTTGTAATAGGCGTCATAGAACCCCGCCGACAGCACATAGGTGCCCACCATGACCCGGCGCTTGACCTCGGCCCCGAAGCCCTCGGCGCGCGTCTTCTCGTACATCTCGACGATGCCGTCACCCTGTTCCAGCTGCGCGCGGTGACCGTAGCGGACCCCGTCGTAACGTGCCAGGTTCGAGGACGCCTCCGCCGGCGCGATCACGTAGTAGGCGGGCAGCGCGTACTTGGTGTGCGGCAGGCTGATGTCGCGCACCTCGGCGCCGGCCGCCTTCAGCATCTCGATGCCGTCGGCCCAGAGCGTCTCGATCTCGGCGGGCATGCCGGCGACCCGGTATTCGCTGGGAATACCGATAACCTTGCCCGCGATGTCGCCGGTAAGCATGGCCTCGAAATCCGGCACGGGCAGGTCGGCGCTGGTGGAGTCCTTGGGATCGTGGCCGCACATGGCCCCGAGCATTATCGCCGCGTCGCGCACGGACTTCGTCATCGGTCCCGCCTGGTCGAGCGAGGAGGCGAAGGCGACGATGCCCCAACGCGAACACCGCCCGTAGGTGGGCTTCACCCCGGTGATGCCGGTGAAGGCCGCGGGCTGGCGAATCGACCCGCCGGTATCCGTGCCCGTCGCACCGAGGCACAGATCCGCGGCGACCGCCGCCGCCGACCCACCCGAGGACCCGCCGGGCGTCAGGCGGCGGTCATCCACCTTCCAGGGGTTCACCGCCTCGCCGTAGACGGAATGCTCATTGGACGAGCCCATGGCGAATTCGTCCATGTTGAGCTTGCCCAGCATCACCGCGCCGGCGTCGAAAAGCTTCTGCGTGACGGTGGATTCGTATTCCGGCGCGAAGCCGTCGAGGATACGGCTCGCCGCCTGGCTGGCAACGCCCTTGGTGCAGAACAGGTCCTTGATCCCCAGCGGGATCCCGCACATGGCCGGCGCCTCCCCCGCTTGAATGCGGGCATCGGCGGCCCTCGCCTGTTCCACCGCCATTTCCGGGGTATGGCGCACGAAGGCGTTCAGCGCGCCCGCGCCCTCGGCCGCAGCCAGGCAGGCCTCGGTCAGGTCCACGCTGGTCACCTCACCCTTGCGCAGGGCATCGCGCGCGGCGGCGATCGTCAGTTCGCTCAGTTCGCTCATCACTCGAGCACCTTCGGCACGGCGAAGAATCCCTCGCGGGCATCGGGGGCGTTCGAAAGGACCTTCTCGGGCATCCGGCCTTCGGTCACGACATCATCGCGGCGCTTCAGCCGCATCGGCGTGACGCTGACCATGGGCGCGACATTCTCCACGTCCACCTCGCGCAGCTCGTCGATGAAGCCCAGAATGGTGTTGAACTCCGCCGCAAGCGCGGGCAGTTCCTCCTCCTCGACGCGGATGCGCGCCAGTTTCGCCACGCGCGCGGCCATCTCCAGATCAATCGACATCGCCTGATCTCCGTTGAAATTCCGTTCCGCGTTTAGCGCCCGCGCCGGGACGGCGCAAGCATGTGGCGGCGATAGACCTCGATCATCCAGCCCAGCATGACGGCATTGAGCAAATGCCAGCCGAAGTGCGTGCCAAGGGGAACGACATCGCAGAGCGGACCATCCAGGCTGCGCAACAGCAGCGACAAGGCCAGGATCCCGGCGCCGATCGCCAGGCCCCGGGCGGTTTCCGGTACGCGTTGGCGCAGCGCAAGGGCATAGCCGCCGATCAGCAGCGGCAACGGCAGGTAGCCGGCCGAGGCCCCCAAAAGCGGAACAAGCGCCAAGAGCGGCACGAGGGCCGCGCAGACCACCAGCGACAGGCCGGACGCCGCGGCCGCCCACAGGGGCTTGAGCCGCCAGAACCCCCGGTTCGCGGCATAGATGTAGACCACAACGAAGGCCAGGATCGGCACCACGTCGGCCAGGCCCGCCCAGGCTTGGGCGAAGGTGTGGAACAGCAGGCTTCCCAGCCCGATCAGCGCCAGGATGACGACCAGCAACCGCGCCACCGGCAGGCTTTGCCCCCGCAAACGGTGCCACATGATCCCCGCCGCGACCAGAAAGGCCACGTTGGTCAGGGCGTTGACGGGCTCGGCCCAGACGCCCGCATGCATCCTTTCGCAGTAGGCGTCCACCGCGCGCGTCCAGTCCATAACTCTTTTCTCCCGCTGTCATCCTGTTAGGCTCACCGCAAAACCTAGGGAGAGCGACATGAAAATCACATGGTTGGGTCACGCATCGTTCCGCATCGAGATCGAGGGCCAGGTCCTGCTGGTTGACCCCTGGCTGAAAGGCAACCCCATGCTGCCCGAAGACAGCCACCAGGCTGCCGTCGCGGGCGCCACCCACATCCTGCTGACCCACGCGCATTTCGACCACGTGCAGGACGTGATGCCGATCGCGCGCGAACACGGGATCCCGGTGGTCGGCCAGTTCGACCTGATGGCGCACTGGGAGGAGCACAAGGAACTGGAAACCATCGGCTTCAACAAGGGCGGCACGGTCGACCTGGGCGGGCCCCGCGTGACCATGGTGCACGCGGTCCATTCCACCAGCTTCGCCACCGATCAGGGGCCGGTGGTGCCCGGCACCGAGTGCGGCTTCATGATCGCCGGCGAGGGGCACACGATCTATTTGTCGGGCGATACCGACGTCATGGCGGACATGAAGATCTTCAACGACCTGCACAGCCCCGACATCGGCATTCTCTGCGCCGGCGGCCACTTCACGATGGACATGCGCCGCGCCGCCTATGCCGCCAAGACGTTCTTCGACTTCAAGACCGTGATCCCCTGCCACTACAGGACCTTCGATTTCCTGGAACAATCTGCCGAGGAACTGGCAAAGGCCCTGCCCGGAGTCGACGTGATCGAGCCCGAGGTCATGGCCCCGATCGAGGTCTGACGGTACCCGGCGGGGGCGCGGGCCTACGCGCCCCCGGATCGCCGATCGGCGAAGAACTCCTTCAGCAGCGCCTCGGCCGCGGCAGCGTCGATCCCGTCGTAGACCTCGGGCGCGTGATGGCATTGCGGATGGGTGAAGACCCGTGCCCCGTGCCCCACCCCGCCCGACTTGGGATCCGCCGCCCCGAAATACAGCCGCGCGATGCGGGCGGCGGAGATCGCCGTGGCGCACATCGCGCAGGGCTCCAGCGTAACGTAAACGGCATGCCCCGGCAGCCGTTCGCTGCCCGCCGCGGCGCAGGCCGCGCGGATCGCCAGGATCTCGGCATGGGCGGTTGGATCGCACAGCGCGCGGGTGCGGTTGCCCGCGCGCGCCACGACACGCCCCTCCGGATCGACGACGACCGCCCCGACAGGCACTTCGCCGCGCGCTGCGGCTGCGCGCGCCTCTTCCAAGGCGGTCTGCATGTGGCTGGTGAAGGTCATGCCCTCTCCTGCCGTGCGATCTGCGCTTCCGCAAGCCCCGGCGATGCGCTATGGCGCCTGCATGACGCAGAACTCCCCCCAGGGCGAACGCATCGCCAAGGTCATCGCCCGCGCCGGCGTGGCCAGCCGGCGCGAGGCCGAGCGGCTGATCGAGGCGGGCCGCGTGACCGTCAACGGCAAGCGGATCGACAAGGCGGCGCTGAACGTGACGCGGGCCGACCGCGTTACCGTGGACGGGCGCGAACTGGGCACCCCCGAGCCGCCGCGGCTCTGGCTCTATCACAAGCCGGCGGGGCTGGTGACCACCACGCGCGACGAACAGGGCCGGCCCACCATCTTTGACGATCTGCCCGAGGATCTGCCGCGGGTGATGAGCGTCGGCCGGCTGGACCTCAATTCCGAAGGCTTGCTGCTGCTGACGAACGACGGCGCGATCAAGCGCCGGCTGGAACTGCCCACCACGGGCTGGCTGCGCAAGTACCGGGTCCGCGTGAAGGGCCGACCCAATGACGCCACCTTCGAGCCCCTGCGGCAGGGTCTGACCGTGGATGGCGAGAGTTTCCAGCCGATGGTCGTCACGCTCGATCGTCAGCAGGGGGCCAACGCTTGGGTGACCGTCGGCCTGCGCGAGGGACGCAACCGCGAGGTCCGGCGCGCGATGGAGGCCGTGGGGCTCAGCGTCAATCGACTGATCCGCACTTCCTATGGCCCCTTTCAGCTCGGCAACCTCAAGCCAGGCGCGGTGGAAGAGGTGCGCCCGCGCGTGGTACGCGATCAACTGGGTCTGGAAGAGCCGGCCGAAACCGGCAAGAAACCGCGCCGCAGCCGCCGCAGCCGCCGCCCCGGGGGGCAAGGCTAGGCCCGCCGCGCCGCCCAGCTCTTGCGATAGGCCCGGGGCGCCGCGCCGAACCGCTTGCGGAAGCGGGCGGCAAGCTGCGACGTGCTGTTGAAGCCCGTGGCGGCGGCGATCTCGGCCACGGTCATGTCCGTCTCGTTCAGAAGGGCATGCGCGCGGGCGATCCGCAGATCCATGTAGAATTGCGCAGGCGTGGTGCCGACATGGGTGGTGAACAACCGCTCAAGTTGCCGGCGCGAAATGCGCGCATGCGCGGCCACCTCGGCAATCTCGGCAGGCGCCTCGAGGTGGTCGTTCATGTAGCGCATGGCGGCGATCAGATGCTGGTTGCGGCTGCTCAGCGCCACGGAGTAGGCGGATTTCTGCATCGCCTCCTGCTGGTTGGCGCGGAAATGCAGGCACATGTCCGCCACGATGGTGGCCAGGCTGGCGCCGTGGTCGGTCTCGATGATGTCGAGCATCATGTCGGTGGCCGCGCTGCCGCCGCCGCAGGTGATCAGCCCGCGGTCGTTCTCGTAAAGGGCGCCGGTGGGATCCAGCCCGAGGAATTTCTCGGTAAAGGCCGGCTGGTTCTCCCAGTGCAGGGTGAAGCGGCGCCCCTCCAGAAGCCCCGCCTGGGCCAGGGCGAAGGCCCCGGTGCAGATGCCCCCCACCGTGCAGCCGAAGGCGCGTTGCCGGCTGATCCAGGCGGTCGCCCGGGCGCTCACGGTCTCGGTCGGCTCGATACCGGCGCAGACGAAGGCCAGAGCCCCGCGCGGCACGTCGCACAGGCCGGAATCGGGTGTGATGTTCACCCCGCAGGAACAGAAGACTGGCCCGCCGTCCTCGGTCATCACGAACCAGCGGTATAGCTCGCGCCCCGCCACCTGGTTGGCCACGCGCAGCGGCTCCACCGCCGAGGTGAAGGCCAGCAAGGTGAGCTTGGGCAACAGCAGGAAGTACACGTCCCGCGGCGGGCCGTCATAGGCAACCTGGTAGCTGGCCGCCCCCTTTGGCACGAAGGATCGAAGCGTCATGCAGCGCGGTTTAGCGGGATTTCCCCGCCCCGGGGCGTCCGGCTCCGCCGCGTTTCGTTTTGTTTTCGTCATCCGGCTGGGTTATGGGCGACAGGGGGGGACCGAAACGACGATGGCAAGGGCACCCCCGACCTGGAGCCGCCACTCCCGCGCGCCGGCGACGGCCGGCACTGGCACGGGGCGCGGGCTATGACTATGTTGCCGACAGGAAAGGACCGATGACATGGCAAGGCTCCTGATGTTCCTGGCGCTGGTCGTGATCGCCACGGCCGTCCTGATCGCCGCGCTGGCTGCGCTGGCGGTTGCAACGCGTAGCCTGGACCGGGCGGGCCGTGAATTGGAGACGGGAACGACCGTGCAGAACATCGCCTATATCGCATTGCTGGTGCTGCTGGTCGGCGTCGTCACCGGCTGGCTCGGGGGACTTTAGGGAATGGCGCAACGCTACGGCGGCAAATTCAGTCCTGACCACGAGACCCAGGAGGAGGCGCGCGGACTGTACGAGGGCGCCCGCGTCGATCCCGTGGGGGCGCGCTGCAACCTCCTCTTCGTGCCGCCTGCCCTGCTGGTCTTCCTGTCGCTGGACGACGGGGCGATCGGCCTGACGGCCGGCCTTACCGGGGCGGCGCTGCTGACGCTGGGGGCCTGGCTGCTGCGCGACGGGCTGCGCGCCGAGGCCGCCTACGCCGCCCGGAAGGTGGCACGCCGGCCCGCCCTGCCCCGCAAGCTGTTGGCCGCGGGCGCGACGGGGCTTGGCACGGCCGCCGCCGCATGGCGGGTTGAGCCCGGCCTGGTGGCGCCGGCGCTCTACGGGGCGGCGGCAGCCGTTCTGCATGTCGTGGCCTTCGGGGCGGATCCACTGCAGGACAAGGGCATGGACGATGTCGAAAGGTTCCAGCACGACCGCGTGGCCCGGGCGGTGGACGAGGCCGAAAACCACCTCGCCGACATGACCGAGGCGATCCGCCGGACGGGCGACCGCGCGCTCGAGGCGCGGGTGGACCGCTTCAAGGAAACCGCCCGCGCCCTGTTCCGTACCGTCGAGGAGGACCCCCGCGACCTGACCGCGGCGCGGCGCTATCTTTCCGTTTATCTGCTCGGCGCGCGCGACGCGACCGAGAAGTTCGCCGATCTCTACAGCCGGCAGCGCGATCCGCAAGCCAAGGAGAAGTTCACCGCCCTGCTCGACGACCTGGAGGGGAATTTCGCCGCCCGCACCAGGAAACTGCTGGGCAACGACCGCAGCGATCTGGATGTCGAAATCGAGGTGTTGCGCGACCGCCTGCAGCGTGAGGGCGTCCGCCCGGATACCAGCAACCAATAGGGACCAGACATGTCAGACACAGTCCGCCAGAAGGCCGAAGCCGAATTGAGCCAGATCGAGGAAGTCAGCCGCAATATCCTGCCCGAGCCCACCAAGGCCGACGAAATCGTGCGGGCCGACAGTTCGGACCCGGCCACCCAGGCCGAAATCCGGGCCCGCGCGGAAGAGATCGACATTACCGACACCAACTCCATCGTCGCCTTCGGCGCGGCCGCCCAGGCGGAGTTGCAGGAAATCTCGCAATCCATGCTGCAGGACGTGCGCAACAAGGACGTCGGGCCGGCCGGCGATTCGCTCCGCAACATCGTCACGACGATCCGCGGTTTCTCGGTCTCGGAACTGGACGTGCGCCGCGAACGGACCTGGTGGGAAAAGCTTCTGGGTCGCGCCGCGCCGATGGCGAAGTTCACCGCGCGCTACGAGACGGTACAGGACCAGATCGACCAGATCACCGACGACCTGCTGGGCCATGAACACCGTCTTCTCAAGGACATCAAGTCGCTCGACATGCTCTACGAGAAGACCCTGCAGTTCTATGACGAACTCGCGCTCTACATCGCGGCGGGTGAGGAGAAGCTGCGCGAACTGGACGAGTCCACCATTCCCGGCAAGGAAGCCGAGGTGCAGGCGGCCGCCGAGGATGACCAGGTGATGAAGGCACAGGAATTGCGCGACCTGCGCGCGGCCCGGGATGATCTGGAACGCCGGGTCCACGACCTGAAACTCACCCGTCAGGTCACGATGCAGTCACTGCCCTCCATCCGGCTGGTGCAGGAAAACGACAAGAGCCTGGTGACCAAGATCAATTCCACGCTGGTCAATACCGTCCCGCTGTGGGAAACCCAACTGGCGCAATCGGTGACGCTTCAGCGCTCCGCCGAGGCTGCCGAGCGGGTGCGCGACGCCAGCGACCTGACCAATGACCTGCTCCAGGCGAATGCCCGCAACCTGCGCGAATCCAACAAGACCATCCGCGAGGAAGTCGAGCGCGGCGTCTTCGACATCGAGGCCGTCAAGCAGGCCAACGAGGACCTGATCGCGACCATCCAGGAAAGCCTGGAAATCGCCGACGAGGGAAAGCAGAAGCGCGCCGCTGCCGAGGAGGACCTCAAGAAGATGGAAACCGACCTGCGCGAGGCGCTCGCCTCGGCGAAGGCCCGGCGTGATGGTGCTGGCGACGAGTCCGGGGCCGCGGCGCCTCGGAAAGGATAAGGCGCGTGGCGCGCGGGCCCCAATTGCGCCCGTGGCTGGCGGCTGCGGTGGCGGGACTGGCGCTCGCGGCCTGTGACATGCCGGCCGAACGCCCCGATACCACGCCCAGGGCCCGCCCGGCCGATCCGCCCCCGATGCAGGAACCCGACAGGCCATCGCCCGCCAGCCGAGCGCTTTCGCGCCATTACGCCGCCGTGCAGGCGGACCTTCTGGCCCAGGGCCTGCTGCGCACCGGCGGGGGCGGCGTGGACACGCCTTATACCGAGACCGATCTGCTGCGCAACTTCGAGCGGATCGCATTCTATGACGAATACGCCCGCAACGCCGGCCTGCGGCGCTCAGACGGGCGCGCGGGGGGCCTTCGGAAATGGACCGGGCCGGTCCGCATGGCCGTGGAGTTCGGCGATTCGGTACCCCGGTCGCAGCGCAAGACGGATCGGCGGATGGTGCGCGACTATGCCGGCCGGCTGGCCGAGGTCACGCGCCACCCGATCTCGGTCAGCCCGGGCAACGCCAATTTCCACGTTCTTGTCATGGGCGAAGACGACCGCGCGCAGGCCATCGCACGCATCAAGGCACTGGTGCCCAACATCAATCCTTCGTCGCTTGCGCTTTTCCGGCGGCTGCCGCGCTCCATCCACTGCCTCGTGGTGGCGTTTTCGGGCCCGGAATCGGATTACGTCTACAAGCGCGCCATCGCCTTCATCCGTGCCGAGCACCCCGAGCTTTTGCGCCGCTCCTGCGTGCACGAGGAACTGGCGCAGGGGCTGGGGCTGGCCAACGACAGCCCCCGCGCGCGCCCTTCCATCTTCAACGACGATGACGAGTTCGCGCTGCTGACGACCCACGACGAGGAATTGCTGCGCATCCTCTACAACCCCGCGCTCACCCCCGGCATGAGACCGGACACGGCCCGGCCGCTGGTCCGGCGCATCCTCGCCGGACGGGCCGGGCCCTTCTGATCCCAGGGAGACCCGAAGAATGGGCATTTTCGACTTCCTCTCCGGCGAGTTCATCGACGTCATCCACTGGACCGGTGACTGCCGCGACACCATGGTCTGGCGCTTCGAGCGCGAGGGCCACGAGATCAAGTACGGCGCCAAACTGACCGTGCGCGAGGGCCAGGCCGCGGTTTTCGTGCACGAGGGCCGTATCGCGGATGTCTTCCCGCCCGGGCTCTACATGCTGGAGACCAACAACATGCCGATAATGACGCGGCTCCAGCACTGGGATCACGGGTTCCGCTCGCCCTTCAAGTCCGAGGTCTACTTCGTCAACACCACTCGCTTCAGAGACCTCAAGTGGGGCACGCGGAACCCGGTTATGCTGCGCGACCCCGAGTTCGGTCCCACGCGCATCCGCGCCTTCGGCACCTATACGGTCAAGGTCGGCGATCCGGGCCGCTTCCTGTCCGAGGTCGTCGGCACCGACGGCAACTTCACGACGGACGAGATCAGCGACCAGATCCGCAACATCATCGTCCAGGAGTTCAGCCGCGTGATCGCGGGCAGCGGCATCCCGGTCCTGGACATGGCGGCCAACACCCAGGACCTGGGCCGGCTGGTGGCCAAAGCGATCTCGGACACGATGGCGGGCTACGGGCTGAGCGTGCCGGAGCTTTACATCGAGAACATCTCGCTTCCCCCGTCCGTGGACGAGGCGCTGGACAAGCGCACCTCGATGGGGCTGTCCGGCGACCTGGACAAGTTCGAGCAGCCCGACGAGTCCGACGCGATGTCGAAAGCAGCCCGGTCGGGGGCCGGCGGCGCGGCCGCAAACCCCACACCCCCGCCGCCGCCCGTGGAACACGTCTGGCACATCGCCGAGGCCGGGCAGATCCACGGCCCCTATTCGCGCGCCGCATTGGGGCGCATGGCGCAGCAGGGCGCGCTCACCCGTGAAACCTACGTCTGGACGGCGGGGCAGGACGGCTGGCAGCGGGCCGAAGACGTGACGGAACTGGCGCAACTCTTCACCGTGCTCCCGCCGCCCCCGCCCGACGCCTGAACAGGGGGGCAGGCGCCAGGTCGCTGCCTGCCTTCTTCGCCGGGCAGCTGGCGCCCTGGGATCTCGCCTTGCTGATCGCCTGTAATCACGCACGACACGCGCTTCGACATCGGGCGTGATGGCCAGTGCATCCACGCCATCCACCTACAGGGATGAACCTCACGTTCAGGTAGATCTTGCTGCCGCTCTCGAACGTCGCCTACAAATGCGCCGGACGCGGCTACATCGTCGCGGGCCGTGGGCGCTCGGGGGGCGGCGAACGGACGCGATCGGCGTAGAGGATGGCGGCGAAGGTCGCCGGCGGCCGTCTTCGCGTTGCCGGCCGAGGCGATAGCGTCGCAAACAACTGGGAGAGTTTCCGATGACCGACGATGCCCGCGCCCTGCGCCGCCTGCTGGACGCGCGCCATTCGTGCCGCGCCTTCCGCCCCGATCCCGTCCCGGCCGAAACGATCGCCGAGATCGTCCGCGACGCCGGGCGCGCGCCATCGTGGTGCAACGCGCAGCCCTGGCAGATCGTCGTGACGACGAGACAGGAAACCGACGCCTTCCGCACCGCGCTGCTGGAAAACGCCAGGCAGGCGTCCCCGCAGCCCGATCTACCCTGGCCCGAGGGGTATCCCGGGGTCTACGGCGAACGCCGCCGCACCTGTGGCTACCAGTTGTACGATGCCGTCGGGATCGCGCGGGACGACCGCGCCGCGCGAGCGGAACAGTCGATGGAAAACTACCGCCTCTTCGGCGCGCCCCATGTGGCCATCGTGCATTCGGCGGCGGCCTTGGGGGCCTACGGGGCCATGGACACCGGCGGCTTTGTCACGGCCTTCATGCTGGCGGCCACGGCCCGCGGGGTCGGCACAATCGCGCAGGCGTCGGTCGCGGCCTTCGCACCCATGGTGCGCGCGCATTTCGGACTGGGCGACGACCGGTTGGTACTTTGCGCCATTTCCTTCGGGTATGCCGATTCGGATCACCCTGCGAACGCCTTCCGTACCGAGCGCGCCGACCTGGCCGAGATCCTGGACCTGCGCGGCTGAGACGGGCCACCGCGCAGGCCGCCCTGTCAGCCCTTGTTGATCTGCACCTTCTTGGCGCTTTCGCTGTCGGGGCCGCGCTTGGGCACCTTGATGGAGAGCACGCCATCCTTCAGGCTTGCCTCGATATTGTCCGGGTCGGCATCGCCCGGCAGGCGGAAGGAGCGGCTGAAGGCGCCGTACTGACGCTCGCTGAAATACCAGGTGTCGCCCTTCTCCTCGCGGGTATCGCTCTTCTCGCCCTTCACGGTCACGACCCCGTCATGCACGGACAGCTCGATATCCTTCTCTGCCACGCCGGGCAGTTCGACGGTGATCGTGTAGGCCCGGTCGTCCGAGGATGCGTCGGAGGCCGGGGCCAGCCACTCGGCCACGCGCTGCCCCATGTTGCGGAAGGGTTCGTAGATCGACGGCCAAAGGCCGGCGGTATGCGACTTTTCAACCATGTCTCGTCTCCTTCATGCTTGGCAAAAACGGAGTCTACACGCAAAGGCGGCGCGCACCTTGATGCGCATCAAGCGCGCGCGCGTGTCAGATAGGAAAGGTCATCCGCCGGCGAAAGAGCCCGGTACTTGCATGTCCCGGGAAAATCGCGGATCCCGGGCCGGCAAACGGCAAGAGGAAACAGTCATGCGCGCCCTTCTGCAACGTGTCAGCCATGCCTCCGTCACCGTGGACGGAACCGTGATCGGGCGCACCGGGCCGGGCCTGCTGGTCCTGGTCTGCGCCATGCAGGGCGATACCGAGAGCCAGGCAGATCAACTGGCCGCAAAGATCGCCAAAACGCGCATTTTCACCGATGAGGCGGGCAAGATGAACCTCTCGGTGCGGGATGTGGACGGCGGGGCGCTGGTGGTCAGCCAGTTCACCCTGGCCGCCGACACGTCGCGCGGGAACCGCCCGGGCTTCTCGGCCGCCGCCCCGCCCGACGAGGGCAAGCGGCTTTACGAATATTTCGCGCGCAGGCTGGCCGAGGCGGGGGTGCCGACCGAAACCGGCGAATTCGGCGCCGACATGAAGGTGGATTTGCGCAATGACGGGCCCGTGACCATCTGGATGGAGGTCTGAGCGATCACCTCAGCAGGTCTTCCTCGAACGGGAAGCGCGACAACAGCTCCACCCCCGTCTGCGTGACCAGCACCTGCTGCTCCAGCTTCACGCCCTCGGCGCCGCCCTCCTCGCCGATGTAGCTTTCCACGCAGAGTGTCATGCCCGGCACGATCTCGCCATCGTAGCCCGCGTCGGGGAAATCGCCACGGTGGTAGAGATACGGATACTCCCCGGTCATCCCGCAACCATGCGCCGACAGGTAGTAGCGATTGGCATAGTACTTGTCGGGTATGTCCCAGGCTTCCTCGGCGTAGTCGCGAAAGCTCATGCCCGGCCGCAGGATGCCGAGGTTGTGGTTCACCTGCTCATAGGCCACCTTGTAGAGGTCCCGCTGCCCCGGCGTCGGCCTGTCGGGGCCGGCATGGAAGGTGCGCGAGAAATCCGAGTAGTAGCCGTGGCAGCCCACGACGTCGGTATCCAGCGCGATCAGTTCGTTGGCGCCGATGACCTTGTCGCTGGTTTCCTGGAACCACGGGTTCGTCCGCGGGCCGGCGTTCAGCAGCCGCGTCTCCACGTAGTCCCCGTTCTGCGCGATCACCGACTGATGCAGCACCGACCAGAGCTCGGCCTCGGTCAGCCCGGGACGGATCGCCGCGCGCAGCTTGGCCACGGCCACCTCGGTCGCCCGCAACGAGGCCATCACGCACTTCATCTCCTCGTCCGACTTGATGGCGCGGGCCATCTCCACCGGTTCCTGCGCGTCCACGATCCGCAGGCCCTGCGACTCCAGCGCGAGGGCCGCCCCCGCGTTCAACCGCTCCAGCCCCACGGTCGCCCCCGGCCCCGCGAGCCGGCCGATCAAATCGGCCATTTCGGCAGCCCAGGCCCGTTCGCGCGCCGCGATCTCCGGTCCGGCCGCGACGAAGCTTGCCGTCCTGGCGGGGCGTACCTCGTCCACGGTCTCGAAGCCGTCGGCCAGGTGCAGGCAACCGGTGAACTCAAACAGGATCGAGTTCTTGGCGGTCATCAAAAGATAGCGCGACGGGGCGTTGCGCATGGAAAAGACCTGCATGTTGCGCGTCCCGGTGGCATAGCGGATGTTCACCGGGTCGCTGAGGATCACCGCGCCGATACCGCGGCGGGCCATCTCGGCGCGGACCCGGCCCTGCCTGTAGGCGCGCACCGCTTTGAGGTCGATATCGTCGTCAACCGGCGCGCGGTCCAGTTGTGCCAGCCCGGCCAGATCACTGCGCTCGGCATGCCAGTCGAATTCCGCCATGACACCCTCTCGCTGCGGTGCTCCCCGCTGCCGTGATCGCACATTCCGCGCAGCGCGGAAAGCATTCCGGCCCCCCAAGGGCCACGATATCGACGGATTCTGGTTGACGCTGCAAGCGATTGGCCCCTACACCGACAGGGTTTCCTGACAATCCGATGAGGCGGTCCGTGACCACACAGCTATCCGATACCGTGGCACTGCTCGGCGATCTGATCGCATTTCCCACCGTGTCCGAGCTCAGCAATCTCGACATGATCGCCTACCTGGCCCACCGGCTGGAACACGAGGGCGCGCGGGTCGAGGTCTTCCACGACGACATCGGGCACAAGGCCAACCTCTTCGCCACCATCGGGCCGGAGGCCGACGGGGGCATCGTGCTGTCCGGGCACTCCGACGTGGTGCCCGTGGATGAGCAGGACTGGGCCAGCTATCCCTTTGAAATGACCGAGCACGAGGGCCTTCTGTACGGGCGTGGCACCTGCGACATGAAGGGCTTCATCGCCGCGGCCGTGGCCATGGCACCCTATTTCGTGGACAAGGTACGCGACCGGCCGATCCACTTTGCCTTCACCTACGACGAGGAGGTGGGCTGCTTGGGCGGGCAGGCGCTGGTGGAAAGCCTGCGCGAACGCGGCATCCGCCCGGACGTGGCGCTGATCGGTGAGCCCACGCTGATGCGCATCGTCGAGGGGCACAAGGGCTGCTACGAATATACCACGCATTTTCATGGGCTTGCAGGCCACGGCTCAGCCCCCGAGCGCGGGGTCAACGCGGTGGAATACGCCGTGCGCTACGTGAACCGGCTGTTGGAACTCAAGCAGCGGCTGCGCGAACGCGCGCCGGCGAACAGCCGGTTCGACCCGCCCTGGAGCACCATCAACACCGGCAGCCTGACCGGCGGCGTGGCGCACAACGTCATCGCCTCGATCGCGCAACTGGAATGGGAAATGCGGCCCGTGCAGGCCTCGGACGCGGAATACGTGAAGGAGGATCTGCGCCGTTATTGCGAGGAGGTGCTCCTGCCGGCCATGCGCGAGACCTGCCCCGATGCCGACATCTCGACCGAGGTCATCGGCGAGGTGGACGGGCTGGAGCCCGCCGAGATCAACGAAGCAAAGGAAATCATGATGGAATTGACCGGGCAGGACGACTGCGAGGTCGTTGCCTTCGGCACCGAGGCCGGCATTTTCCAGCAATACGGGATGTCGGCGGTGGTTTGCGGGCCGGGCTCGATCCATCAGGCGCACAAGCCCGACGAATACGTCTCGATCGAGCAGTTGCAGAAGTGCGTGGACATGCTGGGCCGCTTGGGCGACAAGCTGGCGGGGTAACGGTTTCGGCGGAATTGTCTTTTTTATCCGCCGATTAGGGCGCACTCTTCACTCACTCCCTGCGGAATGTCAGGTAGTGCGGCACCCGGCCCTCGCGCAGGGCCTTCTGTTCGTAGCGGGTGGAGGGCCAATCGTCCCAGGGTTCACGCCAGTCCGACGGACGCGCGGCCAGCCAGGTGAACCCATGCGCCGGCACCTGTTCCAGCGTCTGGCGGACGTAGTCCGAAATATCTGTGGCCACACGAAAAATCGCGCCCGGCCGCATGACACGGGCCAATGGTTCCAGGTATTCCGGCGTGACGAAACGGCGCTTGTGGTGGCGCTTTTTCGGCCAGGGGTCGGGATAGAGCAGAAAGGCCCGGTCGATCGACGCATCGGGCAGGACATCGAACATGTCGCGGACGTCGCCCGGGTACACCGCAAGATTTTGAACCTCGGCCGCGCGGATCTTGCCCAGCAGCATGGCGACGCCATTGATGTAGGGCTCGCAGCCGATGATCCCCACCTCGGGGTGCCGGGCGGCCTGGTGCACCATGTGCTCGCCCCCGCCGAAACCGATTTCCAGCCACACGGGCCGGCCCCCGAAAAGTGATTGCAGATCAATGGCGTGTCGCTCGGGATTCACGTCCCAGCCAACCGGCCCGGGCGAGAGCTTGCCGAGGTCCTCGTCGAGGTAGGTTTCCTGCGCCGGGCGCAGGCCCTTGCCCTTGAACCGGCCGTAGAAATTGCGCCAGGGGGCGCCGGAGGGGTGCTTGTCGCTGCTCATGCCGTCCAGATGCCCGAGTTTGCCGGCGTCTTCAATGCCCCCCGTGCGGGGCGGCGCGGACCGTACGGCAGGTACCGGCCGTACGGGTTTTCCGTACAGCCGGCCGGGCCGGCGCGATGGCCGGCCCCGCGCCCCGGATCCGCCCCTCAGGCGGCCTTCTTCAGGGCCTCGACCAGATCCAGTCTTTCCCAGGAGAACCCGCCGTCGGACTCCGGCTGCCGCCCGAAGTGGCCGTAGGCGGCGGTGCGCGCGTAGATCGGCTTGTTGAGGTCGAGGTGCTCGCGGATGCCGCGCGGGGTGAGATCCATCACCCTGCGCACCGCCTGCTCGATCTCGGCCGGCGGGATCTCGCCGGTGCCGTGGGTGTCGGCGTAGACCGACAGCGGCCTGGACACGCCGATGGCGTAGCTGAGTTGCAGGGTGCAGCGTTCGGCCATGCCCGCGGCGACGACATTCTTGGCCAGGTAGCGCGCGGCATAGGCCGCCGAGCGGTCCACCTTCGTCGGGTCCTTGCCGGAGAACGCCCCGCCCCCGTGCGGCGCGGCACCGCCGTAGGTGTCCACGATGATCTTGCGGCCCGTGAGCCCGGCGTCGCCGTCCGGCCCGCCGATGACGAAGGTGCCGGTGGGGTTGATCCACCACTCGGTGGCGTCGGTGATCCAGTCGGCCGGGAGGATCTCGCGGATGTAGGGCTCGACGATCTCGCGGATATGCGCCGAGGTCTGATCCTCTTCGGTGTGCTGGGTGGACAGCACGACCGACATCACCTCGACCGGCTTGCCGTCCTCGTAGCGCAGGGCGATCTGGCTCTTGGCGTCGGGGCCCAGGGTGGGTTCGCTGCCGGATTTGCGCGCCTCGGCCAGGCGGCGCAGGATGGCGTGGCTGAACTGGATGGGCGCGGGCATCAGCGCGTCGGTCTCGTTCGTGGCGTAGCCGAACATGATGCCCTGGTCCCCCGCGCCCTCGTCGCGACCTTCCTCGCCGGTGACGCCCTGGGCGATATGGGCGGACTGTTCGTGCAGGTAATTGTCGATCTCGCAGGTGTTCCAGTGGAACTTGTCCTGCTCGTAGCCGATGTCCCGAATGCAGTCGCGGGTGATCTGGGGCACATGCGCCATGAAGGCCTTCATCCGGCCCGGATCGGACAGGCCGACCTCGCCCCCGATGACCACCCGGTTGGTCGTGGCGAAGGCCTCGCAGGCGACGCGGGCGGCCGGTTCCTCGGCCAGGAAGGCATCCAGGATCGCATCCGAGATCCGGTCGCACACCTTGTCGGGGTGCCCCTCCGAGACGGACTCGGAGGTGAAGATATAGTTCCGTCGGGACATGAAACGCTCCATTAGAAGTCTGCCGCCACGCCAGGAAGCCGTTGTGACGGGATAGCAGACTGTTAAGCGGGCGCGGGACGGGCGTCAATCGCCATTTGGCGGCGGCCTCCGGCCCGGCAGCAGCGCCGCCGCCAGCAGCGCCAGAAGGGCCAGCCCCAGCATCGGCAGATCGCCCGTGCGGGCGTAGAGTGTGGGCGGCCGGGGCGCGGGCAGGGGCGCGTCGGTCCAGCCCGCCTGTCCCAGCGGCAGGCGCGCGGTGACCCGCCCCCAGGGGTCGATCATGGCCGAGACGCCGGTATTGGCCACGCGCACCATCGCCAACCCCTGCTCGGCGCTGCGCAGGCGGGCCTGGGCGAGGTGCTGATAGGGCCCCGAGACGCGCCCGAACCAGGCGTCGTTGGTGACAAGCAGCATGAAGTCGGCCCGCCCCGGCGCCGCGGCCACGTTGCGCGGGAAGACGCCCTCGTAGCAGATGAGCGGCAGCGCCCGGCCCAGATCGCCCAGGCCGATGACCTGCGCCCCGGGCCCGGCAGCGTAGCCCGCGCCGTTCTGCGCGGCCATGCCCTGGATGCCGTAGCGCGCCAGCCAGTCGCCGAAGGGGATGTATTCGCCGAAGGGAACGAGGTGGTGCTTGTCGTAAAGGGCGGTGACCCCGCCGTCCGCGTCCAGCACCACGAGCGAGTTGTAGAAGCGCCCCTGCGCCATCCGCTGCACCCCCAGCACCACCGGAACCCCCCGGGCCGCGCGCGCGATCGCGTCGAGCGTGGGCTGGGCGTCGTTCAACAGCACCGGAATCGCCGTCTCGGGCCAGACGACCAGGTCGGGGCGCGGCCCGGCGCGGGTATAGTCGATCTGGCGCTGGAAGAAGACGGGGATCTTTTCGGGATCCCATTTCTCGTGCTGGGGCGCGTTCGGCTGCACCAGCCGGATCACGGGGGCCTCCCGCGTGTCGGCGGGCGGGGGTGTCAGCGCGGCGCCGGCCCCGTAGAGCACGGCGACGGCCGCAAGCCCCGCGGCGCCGGCCCAGCGGCGCCCCGCCAGCAGGTGCCAGAGCCCCGCCGCCGCGACCAGCATCGCCGCCAGCAGGCCGAGCGCCCCGGCCCAGCCCGCCCAATGCAGCAGGGGCGTGTCGATCCAGGCGTGGCCGGGCTGCGCCCAGGGGAAACCGGTGAAGAGCACGCCGCGCGCCGCCTCGGCCAGGAGGAGCCCGCCGATCCAGGCGGCGGCGCCGCGGCCGGCGGCGCGGGCCAGCGCGAAGCCCGCGGCCCAGAACAGCGCCAGCCCCCCCGCCATGAGCGCCAGCGCGAAGGGCGCCATCCAGCCGTGCCGGGCGACATCCACGAGGAAGGGTTCGATGATCCAGCTCAGCGCCAGAAGGAAATGGCCGGTGCCGCCCGCCCAGCCGAGGGCGGCGGCCCGGCGCCAGCCCCCTGTCCGGCGGAACAGGGCGAAAAGCCCGGCGAGCCCCAGCACGGTGGCCGGCCAGAGGCCCAGGGGCGCCTGCCCAAGGGCGGCCAGCGCGCCCAGCCCCCCGGCCAGCACGAGCCCGCCGGCCCGGGAGCGCCGCGCAAGCCAGCCGGAGGCGGGGGCCGGCGCGGGCACGGGGTCAGCTATCCGTGTGACCGGGCAGGCGCACCCGCAGCCGCTTGATCCGGCGCGGGTCGGCCTCCATCACCTCGATGACGACGCCGCTGGGGTGCTCGACCACCTCGCCGCGCACCGGCACGCGGCCCAGCAGCATGAAGACCAGCCCGCCCAGGGTGTCGATCTCTTCCTCGTCCACTTCCTCGACGTCGGTCAGGGAGAGGTCGATCTCGGTCTCGAACTCCTCCAGCGGGGTCTTGGCCAGGGCGATGTAGCAGCCCGGCGATTCCCGGGTCCAGAACTGGCCCTCGTCCACGTCGTGTTCGTCCTCGATCTCGCCCACGACCTGTTCGATGAGGTCCTCGATGGTCACCAGGCCGTCCACCCCGCCGTATTCGTCGATCACCAGCGCCATGTGCCGGCGGTCGTTCTGCATCTTCTGCAGAAGCACGCCCAGGGGCATCGAGGGCGGCACGTAGACCAGCGGCCGCAGGAGCGACTCGAGGTCGAACCGCTCGCCTGCGCCGTTGAACCCGTGCTTGAGCGCGAAATCCTTCAGGTGCGCCATGCCGACGGGGGAGTCGAGCGTGCCCTCGTAGACCGGCAGGCGGGTCAGCCCGCTGTCGCGGAAGACCTGCACCAGTTCGTCCTTGGTGATCGTGGAGGGCACCGAGACGATGTCGGCCTTGGGAATGGAAACATCCTCCACCGTCAGGGTGCGCAGGTTGCCCAGCCCCGGCACGCCCAGGGCGGCGGCGGCCTGCGCGGCCTCGGCCTCGTCGTCTTCGTCTTCTCCGGGGCTCAATGCCTCGAAAATGCGGCGGAAGAATCCGCCCTGGTCGTCTTCGGTAACGTGTTCCTCGGGTTGCGCGCGCTGCGCCGCGTTAGAGGAGTCGTCGATGCTGTCGCCCATTGTCTCTTGATTCCGGATGAGGGGCCTCGCCGCCCCGGTAAGCGTCAATATGGGTCAGGACACCCCAGTTTGCCAAGTATCGCGACCTCGACCGCCTCCATCAAAGTGGCATCTTCGTCACGGACGTGATCGAATCCCAGCAGGTGCAGCACACCGTGCACGACCAGGTGGGTGACATGATCGGCCAGGGGCCGGCCGGCCGCCGCCGCCTCGGCCGCGCAGGTGTCGTAGGCCAGCGCGATGTCGCCCAGTTCCGCCTCGGCCGGGTCGGGGGGCGCGGGGCGGGCGCCGGGGGTATCCGGCGCGCGCTCGGCACTGGGCCAGGACAGCACGTTGGTGGGCCGGGGCTTGCCGCGGAAATCGGCGTTGAGCGCAGCGATGCGCGCGTCGTCGCAGCCCAGCACCACGATCTCGAAGGCGTCCGGGTCGATCTCCAGATGCTGCAGCGTCGCCCGGGCGGCGGGTTCGGCCAGATGCGGCAGGCCGGCCGCCTGCCAGCGCGCGTCTTCGATGATGGTGTCGGTCAGCATGGTCCGGCGCCCGCGCCCTGCCCTAGCGGTCGGCCTCGTAGGCGTCGATGATCGCGGCCACCAGCGGGTGGCGCACCACGTCGCGCGCCGAAAAATAGGTGAAGGCGATGCCGGGCACGGATTTGAGCAACCGCTCGGCATCGTGCAGGCCGCTTGTCACGCCGCGGGGCAGGTCAACCTGGCTGCGATCGCCGGTGATGACCATGCGCGAGCCCTCGCCCAGGCGGGTGAGGAACATCTTCATCTGCATGGAGGTGGCGTTCTGTGCCTCGTCCAGCACGACGAAGGCGTTGGACAGCGTGCGCCCGCGCATGAAGGCCAGCGGCGCGATCTCGATGCGTCTCTCCTCGATCAGCTTGGCCAGCTGCTTGCCCGGCAGGAAGTCGTTCAGCGCGTCGTAGAGCGGCTGCATGTAGGGATCGACCTTTTCGCGCATGTCGCCGGGCAGATAGCCCAGCTTCTCGCCCGCCTCCACCGCGGGGCGGGACAGGATGATGCGGTCGACATGGCCCTCGATGAACATGGACACGCCCACGGCCACGGCCAGGTAGGTCTTGCCGGTGCCCGCCGGGCCGATACCGAAGGCCAGTTCGTTGCCGAAGAGCGCCCGCACATAGGCCTTCTGCGCGTCGGTGCGCGGTTCGATCAGCTTCTTGCGGGTCTTGATCTCGATCGGGCCGCCGCGGAACATCTCCAGCTGGTCGCCGTCGCGCGTGCCCGTCTCGGCGCCGGCGGCGCCGCCCATGCGCAACTCGCGGTCCACGTCCTCGCGCGCCACGTCCTTGCCGTTCTCCAGCCGTTCGTAGAGCGCCTGGAGCACTTCGACGGCCTCGCGGGCGGAGGGATCCTCGCCCACGACGACCAGTTCGTTGCCGCGGCGCAGGATCTGCACGCCCAGGTTCTGCTCGATTTCGGCGAGATTGCGGTCGTATTCCCCGCAAAGGTCGATGAGAAGGCGATTGTCCGGGAATTCGACGACCTCTTCGTGCAGGGCGGTCGGCTCGGTCTGGGGGGGCAGCACGCTGGTGGCCAATCACATCTCCCGGGGCAAGGCGTTTCCGGAATGGTGCCAAGTTGCGCGCGCATAGGCAAGGGCCACCGCGCCTCCGGCGCCCGGATAAGAGGAAAACGGCCGCAGGCAGGGTGCCCGCGGCCGCACGTCGTGGTGAAAGGTCCGACCGGCGTTAAGACGCCGGATCGCTGATATCGCCGGCGCCCTTGAAGTTGCCCGTGGCGACGGTGGGCGGCGCAGTGCCGGAGCAGACCGGCTTGCCGTACTTGTCCAGCCGCTGCGAGAGATACCCCTCCACCCCGTCGTCGATGATCCAGTGATCGCAGCCGTTGGGATCGATCCAGACGCCAGCCTGCAACTGGCTGAGGTGCTTGGCGCCGAAGCCGTAGTCGCGCGTCTTGGACTCCTCCACCGGGACGGGATGCCCGCAGCCCGCCACCAGCGCAGCGAGGGGAATCAGCAAGGCGAATTTCGCATGTTTCATGTCCTTGTCCCCCTTCAGCGGATGCAGATGACTTCGACGCGGCGGTTCTTCTGCATGCCCGCCGCGGTGGTGTTGGGCGCCGCCGGCATGCGTTCGCCGTAGCCGCGGATGTCGGCGATGCGGGCACCCGTGCCTTGCGCGACGCGTGCAACAGCGTTCGCCCGGCGCAGGGAAAGCCGCAGGTTGTAGTCGTCGGAGGCCCGGCTGTCGGTATGGCCGGTAATGACGAAGGACGTCGCCCGCGCCTGGTTGAAGAAATCCCGCAGCCGTTCGCGACCCGAGGCGTTGATACGGGCGCTGTCGGTGGCGAAGAGCGTGTCGGTGTTCATCACCCCGCAGACCTCGCCGCGGCGGCAGACCGGAATACCGTTACGGTCGACGTGCGGGGTCATGTAGCCCTCGGCGCCGTCGTCCATCACCCAGTGTTCGCATCCGTCCGGGTCGACCCAGATGGTGGGCACATAGCGTTCGCCGACGACGGTGCGCTGCTGCGCGGCCCCCTCCCCGGCGGTCAAAGCCAGTCCCAGGGCGGCGGCAGCAAGCCCCCCCAGCAACCGGCGCAGATTGTCAGAACCCCTCTCTGTCACAGCCACTGTCCTTTTTTGCTAAAACATCCCCCTTGGCGGGTGGCGTTCGGCCACGGGCCAAAAATCGAATTATTTTTTGAGTTTAGCAAGTTTGGAGTCGATGTGAAGACAAATTCCCCCGGCATTGTGGAGCCAGCGGAAACAATGCCGTATTCCCGCCACAATTCCTGCGCCGGCGGGAAAAATACCTGCCATCTCAGCGGATTGCCCGGCTGACCGGCGGGCGCTCAGCCCCCCGACAGGCGACCGGCCAGCGAATTGGGGCCGCTTTCGAGGATCTCGACGGGCGCGATCTGCCCGGCGGCGATTCCGGTGTCGGCGACATGAACCGCATGCAGGTAATCGGACTTGCCCACCATCTGCCCGGGCTCGCGCCCGGGCTTTTCGAAGAGCACCTTGACCTGCCGGCCCACCATCGCGTCCTGCGCGGCGCGCTGTTGCCGGGTCAGCAGGGCCTGCAGGCGCTGCAGGCGGTCGGATTTCACGTCCTCGTCGAGCTGCGCGCGCTCGGCGGCGGGCGTGCCGGGCCGGGTGGAATACTTGAACGAGAAGGCGTAGCCGTAGTTCACCTCCTCGATCAGGTCGAGCGTGGCCTGGAAATCGGCCTCGGTCTCCTCGGGGAAGCCGACGATGAAATCGCCAGAAAGCAGGATGTCGGGGCGCGCGGCGCGGATGCGCTCGATCAGCCGCAGGTAGCTTTCGGCGGTGTGCTTGCGGTTCATGCGCTTGAGGATGCGGTCGCTGCCCGATTGCACGGGCAGGTGCAGGTAGGGCATGAGCTTGTCACACGTCCCGTGCGCCGCGATCAGGTCGTCGGTCATGTCGTTGGGGTGGCTGGTGGTGAAGCGGATGCGCTCCAGCCCGTCGATGTCATTGAGCGCCCAGATCAGCCGCGCCAGCGACCAGTCGGCCCCGTCCGGGCCCGCGCCGTGGTAGGCGTTGACGTTCTGGCCCAGCAGCGTGATCTCGCGCACGCCGCGCTCGACCAGGTCGCGCGCCTCTTCCAGCACGCGGGGCGCGGGGCGGCTGACCTCGGCGCCGCGGGTGTAGGGCACGACGCAGAAGGCGCAGAACTTGTCGCAGCCTTCCTGCACGGTCAGGAAGGCCGTGGGCCCGCGCTTCGCCTTGGGCCGGGTGCGCAGGGTGTCGAACTTGTCGTCCTCGGGGAAATCGGTATCCAGCGCCTTGCCGCCCTGGCGGGCCCGGGCCTCCATCTGCGGCAGGCGGTGATAGCTCTGCGGGCCGACGACCATGTCCACCAGGGGCTGGCGGCGCATGATCTCCTCGCCCTCGGCCTGGGCCACGCAGCCCGCCACGCCGATCTTGAGATCGGGGTTGGCCTCTTTCAGCGGCTTGAAGCGGCCGAGTTCGGAATAGACCTTCTCGGCGGCCTTTTCGCGGATGTGACAGGTGTTGAGCAGGATCATGTCTGCCTCTTCGGGCGTGGCGGCCTGGGTGTAGCCCGCGCTGCCCATGGCCTCGGCCATGCGCTCGCTGTCGTAGACGTTCATCTGACAGCCATAGGTCCTGATATAGAGCTTCTTCGCCTGCGCCATTGTGCCCGTCCTGTCGCCGCTTGAGAGCGCTTGCCTACACCACAACGGGGGTGGCTTGCAATGCGGGCCGGATTGACCCACCCTGCGCGGCAAAAAGGCCCCGACGATGCAGTATTCCAGCCTCGACAGTTTCCTGAAGGACGGCCGGGCCCACCTGACCAAGGGGCCGGTCGCGCTGATCCTGGTGGAGGACGAGGTGGAGGTGGCCAGCACCCTGCGCCATCACCTGGATTGCGGGTTCAGGCAGGTCCTGGCGCTGATGCCGGCGGCCTTCGCCCTGCCCGCTGATCTGCACGGCCGGGTGGTGCGAATCGACCACGTGACGAGGGCCGGCACCTCCTTCGCCGAGACGGTGAACCGCGTGGCCGCCGCCGCGCCGGGGATCTGGCTGTATTACTGCTTCAACGCCGAATACCTGTTCTACCCTTTCTGCGAGACCCGCACCGTGGGCGAGATGCTGGCCTTCCACACCGAGGAACGCCGCGACGCGATGCTGACCTACGTGATCGACCTTTACGCGCGGGACCTGTCGGCGCATCCCGACGCGGTGTCGCTGGAGGATGCGCACCTGGACAAATCGGGCTACTACGCGCTGGCCCGCCCCGACCCCGCCAACCACGGGCATCCGAAGGACCGGCAGCTGGATTTCTTCGGCGGGCTGCGCTGGCGCTACGAAGAGCATATTTCGGCCAAGCGCCGCAAGATCGACCGCATCGCGCTGTTCCGTGCCAAGCCCGGCCTGCACCTGCGCGACGATCACACCTTCGATGACGAGGAATACAACACCTATGCCTGCCCCTGGCACCACAACCTGACGGCCGCCATCGTGTCGTTCCGCACGGCCAAGGCCCTGAAGCGCAACCCGGGCTCCACCTTCGACATCCAGACCTTCACCTGGCACAATTCCATCCCCTTCGAGTGGCATTCGCGCCAACTGCTGGACCTGGGCCTGATGGAACCCGGCCAGTGGTTCTGACCGGCGGGGGCGCGGGCGCCCGGCGCCGGAAATGGCGGGGCGCCTCCCCCTACCCCTGCCGCGCCCGCGTGCCGGGGCGGCGCCTTCGGCTCATTCGGTGCTGTCGCGGCCCCTTTCCCTCGCCCGTTCGCGCGCACTGGGATGCGCGGAGGGGACGAAGGGCACCTCGGAGACGATGGCATCGACCGGCTCGCCCGAGGCTTCGCGGTACCGCTCGGGCAGTTCCACCCTGAGCGCGGTGCCGATCTCGGTCTTCTCCCACGGGACGAAGCCGAGGGCGATGTTTGTGTCCAGCTCCGGGGACCACCAAGGCGAGGTGACGTAGCCGCAGCGGCGCCCGTCGCCATCGGCGATCAGCCAGAAGTCCGGGGCGTAGTCGGTGATCGGCTGGCCGCCCATCTTGAGGCCGACCATCTTGAGCCGGAAGGGATAGCCGCCGGCGTCGATCAGGTCGCGCTGGCGTTCGAGCGCCGCCTTGCCGATGTAGTCGGCCGTCTTCTTGCGCGGCACCTGGTAGGCAAGATTGACCTGGAACGGCGAGGTTTCGGCATCCATGTCCTGGCCCCAGGACAGGATCCCGGCGGCGATGCGGCGGTGGTGGGCGGGCGCGATGACGCGCAGCCCGTAGCGCGCGCCGACGCCGCGGATGGCGTACCAGACCTGCTCGGCGGTTTCGTGGGCGTTGCGCACATAGACCTCGTAGCCCTTCTCGCCCGAGAAGCCGGTCTGGCTGACAACCACCGGGCAGCCGTCGATTTCGGTTTCCAGCAAGCCGTAATAGGGGATCTCGCGCACCTCGTCGCCCACCACGTCGGCCATCAGGTCCTCCGACAGCGGCCCCTGCACCTGCAGGGGGGCGACGTCGATCTCGTCGATCTCCACCTCCCAGCCACGGGGCGTGTTCACCCCTTGCAGCCAGAGCATCAGGTCGCTGTCGGAGATCGAGAACCAGAACTCGTCCTGCGCGAGCCGCAGCAGCACGGGATCGTTCAGGATGCCGCCGCGCTCGTTGCACAGAATGCAGTACTTGCCGTGCATCGGCTTGATCCGCGTCGCATCGCGGGTGATGACGAAATTGACGAAATCCTCCGCCTGCGGGCCCTTGACGCGGATCTGGCGCTCCACGGCCACGTTCCAGAGCGTGACCCGGTTCACCAGCGCACGGTACTCGGCCATCGCGCCGCCATCCTCGGGCCTGGCATAGCCGCGGGGGTGATACATGCGGTTGTAGACGGTGGCGCGCCAGGCGCCGGCCTCGACCGAGAGGTGCCAGAACGGCGATTTCCGCACCCGGGTCGAGACGAGCATCTGCACGGGGGTCGGGCCGGTCTGGCGCAGGTTGGCCGGCACCGTCCGATCCGATTGATCGACGCTGGGCACGTTGGGATGCCTGCGGCTCTGGCTGGCGTCCTGCGACATGGTCCCTCCTTTGCGGATGCCGGAATCTCCGGGCAAACGCGCGGGTTACGGGACAGGTTCCGTCCGCTCCGGACCTTTTCGTGACAGCCGCCGCGCGGTCAGAGGTTCTCGGCCTGGGGCATGCCCAGCACGTGATAGCCCCCATCGACATGGATGATCTCGCCCGAGGTGCAGGCGCCGGCGTCGGAGGCCAGGTAGACGGCCGTGCCGCCGATCGCATCCAGCGTGGCGTTGGCGCGCAGGGGCGCGTTCTGGTCGGTGTGCTTGTAGGTGCGGCGCGCGCCGCCGATGGCGGCGCCGGCCAGCGTCTTCATCGGGCCGGGGCTGATGGCGTTCACGCGGATGCCGTCGGGGCCGAGGTCATTGGCCAGGTAGCGCGTGGCCGATTCCAGCGCCGCCTTGGCCACGCCCATGACGTTGTAGTTGGGCACGACCTTGTTGGAGCCCTGGTAGGTCAGCGTCAAGAGCGTGCCGCCGTGATCCTTCATCAGGGGATAGGCGCGGCGGGCGGTGTCGATGAAGGAATAGGCCGAGATGTCCAGCGAGTGCTTGAAGTTGCGCCGGCTGGTGTTGATGAAGCGGCCCGACAGCTCGGTCTTGTCGGAATAGGCGATGGCGTGAACGACGAAATCGATCGTCGGCCAGCGCGCGGCCAGCTGCTCGAAGGCGGCGTCCATCGAGGCGTCGTCGGTGACGTCGGCGTCCAGCAGGACATCGGAGCCGACCGAGGCCGCCAGCGGCTCCACCCGCTTGCCGAAGTTGGCGCCCTGGTAGGAGAAGGCCAGCTCGGCCCCGGCCTCGTGCATCGCCTTGGCGATCCCCCAGGCGAGGGAGCGCTCGTTGGCAACTCCCATGATCAGGCCGCGCTTGCCCTGCATCGAGTTGTTCATCTGACTATCATCCGTGGTATTTGCTCAGCAGCATGGACCCGTTGGTGCCGCCGAAACCGAAACTGTTGGTCATCACCGTATCCAGACCCGCGTTGTCGACGCGCGCGGTCGCGATCTCCTCGGGCGAAAGCGCGGGGTCGAGCGTTTCCACGTTGATCGAGGGAATGATGAAGTCGTGTTCCAGCGCCAGCAGGCAATAGATCGCCTCCTGCGCGCCGGTGGCGCCCTGGCTGTGGCCGGTCATCGACTTGGTGGAACTGATGGGCGGGGTGCTGCCCTGCCCGAAGATGCGGCGCACGGCCTCGACCTCGCCGGCATCGCCCACCGGCGTGGAGGTGCCGTGCGCGTTGATGTAACCCACACGGCGGTCCGGCGGAAGCGAGTCGAGCGCCAGCCGCATGGCGCGCTCGCCGCCCTCGCCCGAGGGCGCGACCATGTCGTGCCCGTCCGAGGTGGCGGCATAGCCCGTGACCTCGGCGTAGATCTTGGCGCCGCGGGCCCTGGCGTGTTCGAGATCCTCCAGCACGACCATGCCGCCGCCGCCGGAGATGACGAAGCCGTCGCGGTCGGTGTCGAAGGCGCGGGAGGCGCGTTCGGGCTGGTCGTTGTACTTGGCGCTCATCGCGCCCATCGCGTCGAAGAGGCACGACAGGGTCCAGTCGAGTTCCTCGCCGCCGCCGGCGAAGATCACGTCCTGCTTGCCCATCATGATCTGCTCGGCCGCGTTGCCGATGCAGTGCAGCGAGGTGGAGCAGGCCGAGGTGATCGAGTAGTTGATGCCCTTGATCCGGAAAGCGGTGGAGAGGTTGGCCGAGATCGTCGAGGACATGCACTTGGGCACGGCGAAGGGGCCGATGCGCTTGGGGCTGCCCTTGTCCAGCACCGTCTGGTGCGCGGCCAGCATGGCGCTGGTCGAGGGCCCGCCGGAGCCCGCGACCAGGCCGGTACGCGGGTTGACGATGTCGGCCTCCTCCAGCCCGGCATCGGCGATGGCCTGGCTCATGGCGATGTGGGCATAGGCGGCACCGGGGCCCATGAAGCGCAGGGTGCGCTTGTCCACGTGTTCGGCCACGTCGATCTTGAGCGTGCCGGCGACCTGGCTGCGAAAGCCGTGTTCGGCCATTTCGGGGCTGGCCTCGATGCCCGAGGTGCCGGTCCTGAGCGCGGCCAGCACCTCCTCCGCATTGTTGCCGATCGAGGAAACGATCCCCAGACCCGTGACGACGACGCGACGCATTTGGCGCCCTCCCTGGCTTGTTGGAATCTAGCTTTCCGACAGTGCGACCTTGAGGTCCTTGACCTGGTAGATGACCTCGCCTTCGGCCTCGACCCGGCCGTCGGCGACCCCCATGGTCAGCCGGCGGGTCTGCACAGCCTTGGTGAAATCCACGTAGTAGGTCAGCATTGTCCGGTCGGGCCGGACCATGCCCGTCAGCTTGACCTCGCCCACGCCGAGCGCGTAGCCGCGCCCCTGCCAGCCGCGCCAGCCCAGGTTGAAGCCGGTCAACTGCCACAGGCCGTCAAGGCCCAGGCATCCGGGCATGATCGGGTTGCCGGGGAAATGGCACTTGAAGAACCACAGGTCGGGGTGGATGTCGAACTCGGCCACGACATGGCCCTTGCCGTGGGGTCCGCCCTCGCTGCTGATGTCGGTGATCCGGTCCACCATCAGCATCGGCGGCTCGGGCAACTGCGCGTTGCCTTCGCCGAAGAGCTCCCCGCGGGCGCATTTCAGCAGGTCGTCCTTGTCGAAACTGCTTGGATAATCGGCCATTCAGGCGGCCCCTCTGCTTGTGGCGCGGATCGTCGCCGACCCCTTATCACCCGCCGAAAGCTCCTTGCAAGCCTGCCTGCGCCGGCAAGCCCGGGGCCCGCGAATGAAATTCGTTTGAAATCCCCCTTTGCCACTCCCTATATTGAGCGGGAAGGAAAAGGGATACAAGCCGTGACATCACCTGAGATGGCAAAACGTGGATCCGAATGGCTTTCGGGTGCCGGCCTCAGGCCCACACGCCAGCGGCTGACGCTGGCCGCCCTGCTGATGGGAGACGGCCAGCATCGCCACGTGACCGCCGAAAGCCTGTTCGCCGATGTCCAGAAGATGGGCGAGAGCGTGTCGCTGGCCACCGTCTACAACACCCTGCGCGCCTTCTGCGATGCGGGGCTGATCCAGGAGGTCATGGTGGACGGGTCGAAGAGCTACTTTGACACCAACACCCACGACCATCCGCATTTCTTCTGGGAAGACGAGGAACGGCTGACGGACGCCCCCGCCGAGGAGCTGGAGATCACGCGGTTGCCGCAGGCGCCCTCGGGGGCCGAGATCGCCTCGGTCGACGTCGTGATCCGGCTGCGGCGCACCCGCAATTAGAAGGTTGCCCTCATCGGGCATCATCGTGCCCGGCAGCCAACGGCGAGCGCATGGACGTCATGCCGCGCAAAACGCCCCGACCCGAGAACGGGGCGTGGCGTGCTTGGATGCGCCGAGTGCGCGCGGCGTCTGTCTCAAACGCCGGTGCGCAAACGGACCGCCCCGCCAGGCGGGGTGGCACTTTCCCGCACTATTCGAGGCACAGGTACAACCGCCGCGTCACCGACAGATACTGGCTGATCGGCACGCGCCTCTGGCTTGCGAATTCCGCCCGCCGATTTGGTCCGCGCGCACAGATCTCGGCCGCCTTCGCGTCGGCTTTTTGGATGGCCTGCGCCCGCAAGTCCCCGCTCATGAACCCCATGTCGCTTTCCCCAACCTGGATTTCGACACTTGCTTCGTTGAAAGAGGACACGATCGGCTCGGTCATGCTTTCGGGGGTACCGCAACCGGCCAATCCAGCCGAAACCGCCATGCAAAGGATCGTTCTTTTTTCAATGGTCATGTGCCACCCTGCGTTTACTTTCCGTGGCCCGAGCATTAGGGGCGTATGGTAAACAAAAACTTTACACCCGCCCCTAAACCGATGTGTCACCAAGGACTTCAGCAATGAGGAGAGCATGATGCGCGCGGTCTGGTACGAACGCTTCGGCCCGGCGGCCGAGGTTCTGGAAACCGGCGAGGCCGAAACCCCCGCCCCGCAGCCGGGCGAGGTGCTCGTGCGGGTGGCCTTCTCCGGTGTGAACCCCTCCGACGCCAAGGCCCGCGCGGGCACGCGGCCCGGGGTCACCAAGCCCCCCTTTCCCCGAATCATCCCGCATTCCGACGGGGCCGGCGTGATCGAGGCGGTGGGCGAGGGCGTCGATGCCGGTCGCTTGGGCCAGCGCGTCTGGATCTGGAACGGGCAGTGGCGACGCCCCTTCGGCACGGCGGCCGAATACATCGCGATCGACGCCGCGCAGGCCGTGCCCCTGCCCGATGACGTGCCGCTGGACGCCGGCGCCTGCCTGGGCATTCCGGGGATGACGGCCGCGCATTGCGTTTTCGGCGGCGGCGAGGTGGCCGGCAAGACCGTGCTGATCAGCGGCGGCGCGGGCGCCGTCGGCCACAATGCCGTGCAACTGGCCAAGTGGGGCGGCGCGACGGTGATCGCCACCGCCTCGGAAACGTCGCTATCGCGGGTGGCCGCGGCCGGCGCCGATCACGCCTTCGACTATGCCGATCCGCAACTGGCCGAGAAGATCGCCGCCGTGGCCGGAGAGGCGGGCGTGCACCGCGCGGTGGAGGTGGAATTCGGCCGCAACGCCGAGACGCTGGGACAGGTCATGGCCGAGAACGGCACGGTGGCCGCTTATGGCTCGGGCCTGGACATGACGCCCGCCCTGCCCTTCGGCGCCTACCTGTTCAAGGCCATCACGATCGACATCGTGCTGGTCTACATCCTGCCGCAAGCGCAGCGACAGGCCGCGATCGACGTGTTGCAGCGCGCGCTTGCCGCCGGCGCGCTGACGCCGGCGATCCACGCGCGCTATCCGCTGACGCGCTGCGCGGCCGCGCACGAGGCCGTGATGGCCGGCGGCCGCGCCGGGGCCGTTCTGCTGGAGATCGACTAGGGCGCGAGGGCCCGGGCGCCGCCCGGGCCGCGCCGGATCACGTCTCTTCGTCGATGCCGACGAGTTCGATATCGAACTTCAGGTCCTTGCCCGCCAGCGGGTGGTTAGCGTCCAGCGTGACCTGTTCGTCGGTGACATCCACCACGGTGACCGGCATCACCTGGCCCTGGGGCGTTTGCACCTGCAGCTGCGTGCCCAGGTCGAGCGGGATGTTGTCGGGGATCTCGCCGCGCGGCACCGCCTGCTGCGCGTTGGGGTCGGGCTGGCCATAGGCCTCGTCCGCGGGGACCTCGACGCTTTTCTTCTGGCCGACTTCCATACCGGGCATCGCGTTGTCCAGGCCGGGGATGATCTGGCCGGACCCGACGGTGAATTCCAGCGGCTCGCGGCCCTCGGAGCTGTCGAAGGTTTCGCCGTTGGTCAGCGTGCCGGTGTAATGAATCCGAACGGTGTCGCCCGATTTGACTTGGGTCATGGGGTATCCACTTGTCTTGGGGGAATGGGTTTCAAGGCCGCGCCATCGCGCGGGTGCTTGTGCGACTGACGCCAACCTAGGCATTGTGCCGACGGATTGCAAACAGGCCGGGACCGCGAAAAGGGGCGTGAATGGGCCTTTTCGGCCTGTCGAAGACGTGCCACGCTGCCCCGGCAGAGACGGGAGGGGACATTGCCGATCACGACCTGCATATTCGACGCCTACGGCACGCTGTTCGACGTCGCCGCCGCCGCGCGCACCGCCGCCACCGAGCCGGGGCGCGAGGGCTTTGCCCGGCACTGGCCGCAGATCGCCGAAAGCTGGCGGCTCAAGCAGTTGCAATACACCTGGCTCCGGGCCGTCACGGGGCGGCACACCGATTTCTGGCAGGTCACGCAGGACGGGCTGGACTGGGCACTGGAGGCGCAGGGGCTGGCCGATGAGCCGGGCCTGCGCGAGCGGCTGCTGCAGCTCTACTGGGAGCTGGACGCCTACCCCGAGGTGCCCGGGATGCTGGAGGCGCTGAAGGCGCGTGGCCTTGCCACCGCCATCCTGTCCAACGGCGCGCCCGAGATGCTGGCGGCGGCGGTGCGCTCGGCCGGCATCGGGGACCTGCTGGACGATGTCCTGTCGGTCGAGGCGGTGGGGATCTTCAAGCCCGCGCGGCAGGTCTACGACATGGTGGGCGCGCGCTTCGGCTGCGCCCCGCGCGAGGTGCTTTTCGTGTCCTCCAACGGCTGGGACGCGGCGGCGGCGGCCGATTACGGCTTCGTCACCGCATGGGCCAACCGCGCGGCCGAACCGCTGGAACGCCTGCCGGCCGCGCCCGCGCATGTCCTGCGCGACCTGTCCGGCCTGCCCGACCTGGCGGCGCGCTGATGCCGTATTTCACCACCAGCGACGGGCTGCAGCTGTTTTACCGGGACGCGGGCACGGGGCCGGCGGTGCTGTGCCTGGCCGGGCTGACGCGCAACAGCCTGGACTTCGAGTTCCTGACCCCGCACCTGCCGGACATGCGCCTGATTCGGCCCGATTACCGCGGGCGCGGGCTGTCGGATCACGATCCGGATTTCATGAACTACAACATCGTGCGCGAGGGCCGGGACGCGCTGGAGCTACTGGACCACCTGGGCCTGCCGGCGGCCACAGTGATCGGCACCTCGCGCGGGGGGCTGATCGCGATGGAGTTGTCGCTGTCCCACGCCGGCCGGATCCAGGGGGTGCTGCTGAACGACATCGGCCCGGACGTGAACCCCGCCGGGCTGGAGCGGATCATGGACTACGTCGGCCGCGAACCCGACTTCCCCGACCTGGATGCCGCCGCCGAGGCGCTGTGGACCCTGCACGGCGCCGACTTCCCCGGCGTGCCGCTGGCGCGCTGGCGCGCGCAGGCGGAGTTCATGTTCTTCGAGAAACCGGGCGGCGGGCTGGGCCTGCGCTATGACGTCAACCTGCGCAAGGCGCTGGTGGGCCAGGCCGGCGCCGGCGAGGGGCCGGACCTTTGGACGCTCTTCGACCACCTGTCGGGCAAGCCGCTGGCGATTCTGCGCGGGGCCAATTCCGACATCCTGCTGCCCGAGACGGTAGAGAAGATGCAGGCGCGCCACCCCGGGGCCCTCTGCGCCACGGTGCCGGATCGGGGGCATGTGCCCTTCCTGGACGAAGCGGTTTCGCTGGAGGTGATCCACGCGCTGCTGCGGAGAAGCAGATGAGCGACATCGCCATGATCCGCGCCGCCGCCGGGCGGCTGGCGGGCCATGCCCGGCGCACGCCCATGCTGTCCTCGCCCTTCCTGGACGAGATCGCCGGTCGCCGCGTGCTGGTCAAGCCGGAATGCCTGCAGCACACCGGCAGCTTCAAGTACCGCGGCGGGCGCGCCGCGCTTTCGGCGCTGGATCCGCAGACGCGGGCGCGGGGCGTGATCGCCTATTCCAGCGGCAACCACGCGCAGGGCGTGGCGCTGGCCGCGCGCGAGATGGGGGCGCCCGCCGTCATCGTGATGCCCAGTGACGCCCCGGTGCTGAAGATCGCCAATACCCGGGCCTACGGGGCAGAGGTGGTGCTTTACGACCGCCCCGGCGGCGAGAGCCGCGAGGAAGTGGGCACCCGGCTGATGGCCGAGCGGGGCCTGACCCTGATCAAGCCCTACGACGCGCCGGAGGTGATCGCCGGCCAGGGGACCTGCGGGCTGGAGATCGCCGCGCAGGCCCGGGCCCGCGGCGTGACGCGCGCCGACGTGCTGGTCTGTTGCGGGGGCGGCGGGCTGAGCAGCGGAATCGCCCTGGCGCTGGAGGCCGAGGCGCCGGGCCTGCGCGCCCGCCCCTGCGAGCCGGAAGGTTTCGACGATACCGCGCGGGCGCTGGCCACGGGGCAGGTCTCGCCCAATCCGCGCGAGTCGGGCAGCATCTGCGATGCGATCCTCACCCCGCAGCCCGGCGCGCTGACCTTCCCGATCATGCGGCGGCTCTGCGGGCCGGGGCTGGTGGTCAGCGAGGCGGAGGTGCTGCGCGCGATGGCGCTGGCCTGGCTGCGGCTGAAGGTCGTGGCCGAGCCGGGCGGGGCCGTGGCCCTGGCCGCCGCGCTGTTCCGCCCCGACGAGATCGCGGGCGAGGCCGTGATCTGCACCATATCGGGCGGCAACGCCGATGCCGGGATTTTCCGAACCGCCCTTGAACGCTACGGGAGCGCAGTGTCATGAGAAAGATCGAAGGCGACCTGATGGAGATGGCCAAGGCCGGGGACTTCGACGTGATCGTCCACGGCGCCAACTGCTTCCACGAGATGAGCGGCGGCATCGCCAAGGTGATCGCGCGCGCATTCCCCGAGGCGCTGGAGGCCGACAGGCAGACCGGGAAGGGCGACAGGGGCAAGCTGGGCACGATCACCTGGGCCGAGGTGGAACGCGGCGGGCACAGCTTCGCGGTGGTCAACGCCTATACCCAGCAAGACTATCGCGGGGGCGGCCGGCTGGTGGACTACGACGCGGTGGAAGACGCCTTCGCTGCCGTCGCGCGGCAGTTCCCCGGGGCGCGCATCGGCTACCCGATGATCGGGGCGGGCATGGCGGGCGGCGACTGGGACAAGATCGCGCCGCGCATCGATGCCGCCCTGCACGACCATGACCACGCCCTTGTTGTCCTGCCCGGCACGAGGTCCTGAGCGCGCCATGACCGAATTCACGATCGCCAGCTTCAACGTCAAGAACCTGATCGGGCCGGACAAGGAATACTATCCCTTCCAGTCCTACACGCCCGAGGAATACGCCTGGAAGGAGGACTGGCTGGCCGACCAGTTGCTGACCCTGGGGGCCGATGTCGTGGGGTTTCAGGAAATCTTCGAGGAGGCGGCGCTCCGCGCGGTGATCGAGGAGGCCGATGCCCGGGCCGTGGCGCTGAACGCGGCGACGATCCCCGGCCCCGCCAAGCGCTACCACCGCAAGGCGATCTTCCGCCGGCTGGAGGCGCGGCCCTATCACGGCGCCGCGCTGGCCTTCGCGGCCAATGCCGCCGATACCGGCACACCGGGCAAGCGGCGCCCGGGCATCGCGCTTCTGTCGCGGCAGGGATTCGCGGAAGAACCCGAGACCATCCAGGATCTGGACCGCCCCCTGCGCATTCCCTTCGCGCCCCTGCGCGGCCTGCCCGGGGAGACGGAGGCGGGCTTCTACGTGCTGCACCGGCTGTCGCGGCCGATCCTGAAGGCGCGGGTCCCCGTGGGCGGGCATGTCGTCACCGTGTTCAACTGCCACCTGAAATCCAAGCTGGGCGAATACGTCACGCCGGAGGGTGCGGACCACGCCCCCGAAGAGGACCTCACGCGGTACGATCCCCTGGGCCGGGCCATGGGCCAGCTGCGCGCGGCGGTGCGCCGCATGGCCGAGGCCTGGGTGCTGCGGCGCGAGATCGTCAAGGAGATCTACGCGGGCCGCCCGGTGATGGTGATGGGGGATTTCAATGACGGCGCGCAGGCGGTGAGTTCCGAGATCATCTCGGGCGAGGCCCCGTTCCGCAACTACGCCTGGATGCTGCGCCACGACGCCGGCCACCCGGCCGATCGTTACACGCCCGCGGAGGATCTGCAGATCACCGGCGACGTGGAGCGCGTCCGCCTGCATGCGGCCGAAAAGCTGTTCACGCAACGCGCCATGCGCGACATCGTCTATACCGTCGCCTTCGGCGGGCATTATGAGTCGATCGACCAGATCTACCTGTCGCGCGATTTCCACCCCGACCACCCGGGGCGCATCGGCGAGATGACCTATTACAGCGTGCTCAACGACCACCTGACCGACGGCAGCCACCCCGAGGCGCCCTACAACAAACTTGCGTCAGATCATGGACAGATCATGGCGCATATGACCTTCTATTAGGAAACGCCGGGCGGCGGCGGCCGCATCGCGGCGACAACGAGGGGAGGACAAGGATGCGCACCCAGGTAGCAATCATCGGCGGCGGCCCGGCGGGCCTGTTGCTGTCGCAACTTCTGCACAACCAGGGAATCGAGACCATCGTGCTGGAGCGGCGCACGCGGGACTACGTGCTCTCGCGCATCCGCGCCGGGGTGCTGGAGACCGGTTTCGCCGGGTTGATGCGCGAGGCCGGCGTGGGCGGGCGCATGGATGCCGAGGGCTACGTGCACGCGGGCACCCGTATCGCCCACAACGACGAGATGTTCCGCGTGGATTTCGAGGCGCTCACCGGCGGGCACGTGCTGGTCTACGGCCAGACCGAGGTGACCCGCGACCTCTACGAGGCGCGCGACGCCGCCGGCGGGCAGACCCTGCACGAATGCGCCGGTGTCAAGCCGCGCGACGTGGACACCGACCAGCCCTTCATCACCTTCCTGCACGGCGGCAAGATGAACCGGCTGGACTGCGATTTCATCGCCGGCTGCGACGGCTTCTACGGGCCCAGCCGGCAGGCGATCCCCGAGGAGGTGCGCACCGAGTTCGAGAAGACCTATCCCTTCGGCTGGCTGGGCATGCTGTCGGAAACGCCGCCGGTGGATCACGAGCTGGTCTATTCCAATTCCGACCGGGGCTTCGCGCTGTGCTCGATGCGCAACGAGGGCCTGAGCCGCTACTACATCCAGTGCCCGCTGGCCGACAGCCCCGACGACTGGCCCGACGAGGACTTCTGGGAGGAACTCAAGCGCCGGATCCCGGCGGAAATGGCCGAGCGGCTGGTCACCGGGCCGTCGATCGAGAAATCGATCGCGCCCCTGCGCTCCTACGTCTGCGAACCGATGCGGTGGGGCCGGCTGTTCCTGTGCGGGGATGCGGCCCATATCGTGCCGCCCACGGGGGCCAAGGGGCTGAACACCGCCGCGAGCGACGTCAACTACCTCTACCGGGCGCTTCTGGCGCACTACAAGGACAACGACGACGAGGGGCTGGAGCGCTATTCCGACACGGCGCTGGCGCGCATCTGGAAGACGCAGCGCTTCAGCTGGTGGATGACGAACGTCCTGCACCGCTATCCCGAGCAGTCGCCCTTCGACCTGCGTGTCCAGCAGGCCGACCTGGCCTACCTGCGCGACAACGAGACCGCGCAGAAGGCCCTGGCCGAGAACTACATCGGGCTGCCCTATTGATGCGCATCGCCGATCTGGACGGGCTGCACCTGCACTACCGCGAGGACGGCGACCCCGCGGGGGCGCCGCTGGTCTTCGCCAATTCGCTGGGCACCGACCTGCGCATCTGGGACGCCGTGCTGGACCACCTGCCCCCCGGCCTGCGCATCATCCGCTACGACATGCGCGGCCACGGCCTGTCGGACTGCCCGCGCGGCCCCTACGCGATGGGGGCGCTGGTGCGCGACGCCGAACGGCTGCTCGATCACCTTTCGGTGCGTGACGCGGTCTTCGTGGGGCTCAGCATCGGGGGCATGGTCGCGCAGGGACTGGCGGTCAAGCGCCTGGACCAGGTGCGCGCGCTGGTGCTGTCGAACACCGCCGCCAAGATCGGCCAGCCCGCGATGTGGCACGACCGGATCGCCACCGTGCAGGCCGAGGGCATCGCGGGGCTGGCCGACGGGGTGCTGGCGCGCTGGTTCGCCCGCGCCTTCCGCGAGACGCCGGCGTTTCACGCCTGGCGCAACATGCTGCTGCGCCAGCCGCCCGAGGGCTATGCCGGGTGCTGCGCGGCGATCGCGGGCACCGATTTCTACACGCCCACCAGCGGGCTGCGACTGCCCGCGCTGGGAATCGCGGGGTCCGAGGACGGCGCCACCCCGCCCGACCTGGTGCGCGAGACCGTGGAGCTGATCCCCGGTGCGGAGTTCCACCTGATCCGGCGCGCGGGCCACCTGCCCTGCGTGGAGCGCCCGGAGGCCTATGCCGCGGCGCTGGCGCCTTTCCTGGCGGCCATCGGCCACGGCTGAGGCGAAATGCGCCCCCCGCGCCGCGATTGGGCTTGCGCCGGGGCGCCCCACCATCCGAAGCTGGCCCGAACGACGGGAAGGAGGACCCATGCAAACCATCAAGGCCGCGGTATGCCACGCCTTCGGGGCGCCCCTGGTGATCGAGGAGGTGGCGCTGCGCCCGCCGCAGACCGGCGAGGTCACGGTCGATGTCGCGGCCGTCGCGATCTGCCATTCCGACATCTCCTATGCCGACGGCGCCTGGGGCGGCAGCCTGCCGGCGGTTTACGGCCACGAGGCCGCCGGCCGGGTCAGCGCCGTGGGCCCCGGCGTGACCGGCCTGGCGCCGGGCGCGCGGGTCATCGTCACCCTGATCCGCGCCTGCGGCCAGTGCCCCAGCTGCGCGGGCGGGCGGCCCACGGCCTGCGAAACGCCCTACGACGGCGACGCCGGCCCGCTGCGCACCACCGGGGGCGGCCGGCTGCACCAGGGGATGGCCTGCGGCGCCTTCGCCGAGAAGGTCGTGGTGGATCAAAGCCAGATCGTGCCGATCCCCGAGGACATGCCGATGGCGGCGGCCAGCCTTCTGTCCTGCGGGGTCATCACCGGGGTTGGCGCGGTGGTGAACGCCGCCCAGTTGCGCGCGGGCCAGGACGTGGTGGTCATCGGCGCGGGCGGCGTGGGGCTGAACGCGGTGCAGGGCGCGCGCATCGCCGGGGCCCGCCGCATCGTCGCGGTGGACATGAGCCCCGAGAAGCTGGAGACGGCCCGCGCCTTCGGCGCGACGGACGGCGTGCTGGCCACCGAGGACAAGCCCTGGAAGGCAGCCAAGCAGGCCATGGGGCGCGGGGCCGACGCGGTGATCGTCACGGTTGGGAACGCGGCCGCCTATGAACAGGCGCCGCCCTACCTGGGCGGCGGCGGCCGGGTGGTCATGGTGGGCATGCCCCATTCCGGCCAGACCGCGGCCTACGAGCCCGTCATCTTCGCGGCCACCGGCCAGGGAATGATCGGCTCTAAGATGGGCGACGTCGTGATCCGCCGCGACATTCCCTGGATGATCGACCTGTACCGCCAGGGCCGGCTGAAGCTGGACGAGCTGATCTCGGGGCGCTGGCGCTTCGACGAGATCAACGCGGCCATCGCCGACACCGCGGCGGGCGGCGCGCGGCGCAACGTGATCGTCATGGCGTAGGCGCGCGCGCCGGGAACACGGCGGCGCCCGAAGGGGTTGCAGGCACATGATCTGGATCGAACTCATCGCCGGCCTGGTGCTGCTGCTTGGGGGGGGCGAGGCGCTGGTGCGCGGCAGCGTGGCCGCGGCCACGCGGCTGGGCGTTTCGAAAATGGTGATCGGGCTGACGCTGGTCGGCTTCGGCACCTCGATGCCGGAACTGGTGGCCAGCCTGCAGGCCGCGCTGTCGGGCGCGCCGGGAGTGGCCGTCGGCAACGTGGTGGGCAGCAACATCGCGAACGTGGCCCTGATCCTGGGCCTGTCCGCGGCGATCCTGCCCATGACGGTGAACCGCCGGGCGCTGGCGCGCGACGGGACGGTGCTGATCCTGGCGAGCCTGGCGATGGTCGCCGTGGTTCTGACCGGCTGGATGGGCCGCGGGGCCGGGCTGGCCTTCGTGGTCGTCCTGCTGGCCTACACGGGCGGCACCTACCTGGCCGAGCGGCGCCGGCCCTCGCCGGCCGGGGATGTCTACGCCGGCGAGGCGGCCGAGGTGGCGGCGCCGGGCATGTCCATGCCCGCGGCGCTCCTGTGGGCCCTGGGCGGCATCGCCGGGGTCGTCCTCGGGGCGGATTTCCTGATCGGGGCGGCGATCTCGATCGCCCGGGCGGCGGGACTTTCGGAGACGGTGATCGGGCTGACGCTGGTCGCGGTGGGAACCTCGTTGCCGGAACTCGTGACCTCGGTGATGGCCGCGCTGCGCCGCCACGGCGATGTGGCCTTCGGCAACGTGGTGGGCAGCAACATCTTCAACATCCTCGGAATCGCGGGGACCACCGCACTGGTGACGCCGCTGCGCGTGCCGGCGCAGATCGCCGTGCTGGACATCTGGGTGATGCTGGCAGCCGCCGGGCTTCTTGCCGCGTTCGCGGCGACGGCGGGCCGGATCGGCCGGGCCGAGGGCGGCGTGCTGCTGCTGGGTTACCTGGCCTACCTGGCGGTCCAGCTTGCGCCGGGGCTGCGCGCGACCCTGGGCCTGTCCCATCTTTGACGCGCATGGCTGAAACCATACCCCGGCGCGCGCGTTGAGGACGGCGCCCGCGCGCCGGGCGCGACCCGCTTGCCCCCGGCGCCGCCCGGGGGCATCATCGGCTGTCCCCGGCTGGCGCGCCCAGACGCGCCGGGGACGGAGCACGAGAGGAGGAAAGACATGGAAACGCCGCTGGAGCTGTCATTCGTCAACATGGAGGGGACGGAGCGCTTGGAAGCGATCGTGCGGGAGAAAGTGTCGCGCCTGGAGAAGATCCTCGACCGGATCACCAGTTGCCACGTCTACGTCAAGGCCCCGCACCAGAGCCACCGGACCGGCAACCTTCATGCCGTGCACATCGAGGTGCGCGTGCCGGGGGACGAGTTGTTCGTCGACAGCGGCAAGGGCGACGAGCCGGCCCACGAGCACCCCGAGGTGGCGATCCGCGACGCCTTCGCCGCGATGGAGCGCCAGCTGAAGGAATGGAAGCAGAAGGCGGCCAGCGAGGTGAAGACCCATGCCGGACCCTTGCAGGGCAAGATCGTGGAGATCCACCACGACCGCGACTTCGGCCAGATCATCGCGACCGATCACCGGCTGGTCTATTTCCACCGCAACAGCGTGGTGGACGGCGATTTCGACGAACTGCAGCCCCGCGACACGGTGGAACTGGTCGTCCAGAGCGACGAAAGCGACGTCGGCCCGCAGGCCAGCACGGTGCGCCCCATCAGCCGGCTGGAATATGACCCGGGCTGACGCGCGGGCCGCGGCAATCGATGGCTGACACGCCCGCACGGACGGGCGCGGCCGGACGGCCCCGCCCGATGGCCGCCCCGGTTTCCCCGCGACAGGGGCGGGGCCTTGCGCCGCCGGGCTGCGGGGAGGCTACCGTCCGTAGATCCCGACGAGTTCGGTGAACTCGATCACCTTGGGCTGGGCCAGCGCGATGATCTCTTCCACGGTGGCGCCCGGGGCCGCTGCCGTGATCGGCTCGTTCAGCGCGCTCAGCCGGAAATGGTAACTGTGCGGCGCATCGCCCTCGGGCGGGCACGGGCCGGCGTAGCCGGGTTTTCCGAAATCGTTGACCGCCTGGCTGAAGCCCGGCTCGAGCGATTCCGGGCCGAAGCCCGCGTGCAGGAAGCCGCTGTCGGCATCGAACCCCCAGGCCGCCCAGTGGTGGAAGACGCCGCCGGGGGCATCGGGGTCGTCGCAGACCAGCAGCAACTGCTGCGTGCCCTCGGGCAGGCCGGTCCATCGGAACGCCGGCGAGACGTTGTCGCCATCGCAGGTGAAACGCTGTGGGATCGTCTCGCCGGGGTTGAAATCGGGACTTGTGAGAACGAGCATCGAAACCTCCTTTCAAATGGCCGCTTCGGGCGGCGGACCGGTTCGCAAGCTGCCGGCGGGGACCCAACAAGACAGACCGCAGAGGGGTTCCACCCCCCCGCGCGGAAACAACCTGCTTGCCACCGGCCCGCCGCGCGGGGCACCGTGGCGGCAGCGACAGGAGGGGCCATGAAACTGCAAGACCTCAAGATCATCGTGACCGCGCCCCCGGCGCCCGGCTGGGGCGGGCGGTACTGGATCCTGGTGAAGCTGACCACCGACGACGGGATCACCGGCTGGGGCGAATGCTACGCCTCCACGGTGGGACCCGAGGCGATGCGCGCGGTCATCGCGGACGTCTTCGCGCGGCACATGGAGGGCGAGAACCCCGAGAACATCGAGCTGATGTTCCGCCGCGCCTATTCCGCGGGGTTCACGCAGCGCCCCGACCCAACGGTGATGGGCGCCTTCTCGGGGCTCGAGATCGCCTGCTGGGACATCCTGGGCAAGGCCCGCGACCGGCCGGTCTGGGCGCTTCTGGGGGGGCGGGTCAACGAGCGGGTGCGCACCTACAGCTACCTCTATCCCCTGCCCCGGCACGATACCGCGGCCTTCTGGACCGCGCCGGAGATGGCCGCCGAAGCGGCCGAGGACTGCCTGCGCCGGGGTTATACGGCGGTGAAGTTCGACCCCGCCGGCCCCTACACCATCCGCGGCGGTCACATGCCGGCGATGGGCGACATCGCGCAGTCGGTCGCCTTCTGCAAGGCGGTGCGCGCGGCCGTGGGCGACCGCGCCGACCTGCTGTTCGGCACGCACGGGCAGTTCAGCGTGGCGGGCGCCATCCGGCTGGGCCGCGCGATCGCGCCCTACGACCCCCTGTGGTTCGAGGAGCCGATCCCCCCCGACGACGCGGGCGGCATGGCGCGGGTGGCGCAGGCCGTGGGCATCCCCGTGGCCACCGGCGAGCGGCTGACCACCAAGGCCGAGTTCGCGCCGCTTCTGCGGGCCGGCGCGGCGGCGATCCTGCAACCGGCCCTGGGCCGCGCGGGCGGCATCTGGGAGGCCCGCAAGATCGCGGCGATGGCCGAGGTCTACTCCGCCCAGATCGCGCCGCACCTGTATGCCGGGCCGGTGGAATGGGCGGCCAACATCCACCTGTCGGTCGCGATCCCCAACCTGCTGATGGCCGAGACCATCGAGACGGACTACCACGACGCCCTCATCAAGGGGGCGATCACGGTCGAGGAGGGCTTCGTCGCGGCACCGCAGGCGCCGGGGCTGGGCATCGAGGTGGACGAGGCCCTGGCCTGCGCGCACCCCTATGCCGGCACGGGCCTGCACCTTGAGATGCAGGAGGCGCCTTGCAATTACGCGCAAGGCAACGCATTTCAGGGCGGCGCGCCGCCCGAGCCGCGTTAGGCTCGCCTTCCGGGCGCGTCCATGCTAGATCACCGGGAGCAGACAGGACGCAAGGCCGTGACCAAGACCGAAGACATCGTGCCCCCCGCCGAGATGGCGGAGAACGCGCAGAGCGCCGCCACCTTCCTGAAGGTTCTCGCCCACGAGGGTCGCCTGATGGCCCTGTGCCACCTGTCCACCGGCGAGAAATCCGTGGGCGAGCTGGAAGAGCTGCTGGAGATCCGCCAGGCCGCGGTCAGCCAGATCCTGGCCCGCCTGCGCGAGGAGGGGCTGGTCAGCACCCGCCGCGAGGGCAAGGTGATCTACTACCGGCTGGCCGACGGCAACACGCGCGAGATCATCGAACTTCTCTACCGGCAGTTCTGCGGCGCGCAGTAACGCTCAGGGCAGGTAGCCGAGCCAGACCCAGACGGTGAGGATCGACAGCGCGGTTCCGACCAGCACGCTGGAGGCCGCCACGCGCCGGGCGCGGCCGTACATGTTGGCGAAGATGTAGGTATTGATCCCCGGCGCCATGGCCGCGGTCAGCACCGCCGAGCGGGTGGCATCGACCGGCAGTTGGAAGCCGAGGCCGAGCCCGCGCGTCACCAGCGGATGCACCACCAGCCCGACAAGGCAGACGTAGAGCACCGTGCGCAGGTCGCCCTCGGGGCGGTAGCGCACCAGCACCCCGCCCAGCCCGAACAGGGCCGCCGGCAGGGCGGCGCGCACCATGAGGTCCAGCCCGTCGCGCAGCACGCCCGGCAGCGGCACGCCGGAGAGGTTCACCGCGAACCCCAGCAGGATGCCGAGGATGAGCGCGTTGGAAAACATCGCCTTGAGCACCTGGCCCACCAACGCCGCGCCCGCCCGGCCGCGGGCGCGCGTGACCTCCATCACCGAGATGCCAAGCCCGTAGCAGAAGGGCGAATGCAGCGCGATGATCGCGTAGTTCGCGGTCAGCGCGTCCGCGCCGTAGGCCCGTTCCGTCAGCGGCAGCCCCAGCAACACCGAGTTGGAGAACAGGCAGCAGAACCCGATGGCCACGCTGTCCTCCCACGGACGGGCGAAAAGCAGCCGCGCGCCGAACAGCCCCAGCAGGAACCCGGCAAGCGCCCCGGCGTAGAAGCTGGTCAGAAGCCGCCAGTCGAAGGTCTGGCCGAGGTCGAGCCCGGCGATGGCGGTGAACAGCAGGCAGGGGATCGCGAACTGCTGGGTGAACCGCATGAGCCCGTCCACCCCGGCATCGGAAAACCAGCCCCGCCAGACCGCGAGGTAGCCGAACCCGATGACCAGGAAGACCGGCAGGATGACATCCAGAAGCGCCTGCATGGCGCTCAGGCCGGGTAGGTGATGGTCATCCCGTCATGGGCGGGGGTGACGTGGTCGGGCGTTTCCTCGACCAGGGTCTGGTAGTCCATGTCGATGTGCATGTTGGTCAGTACCGCGCGGCGCGGCGCGGCGCGGGCGATCCAGTCCAGCGACTGTTCCAGATGCGAATGCGTGGGGTGCGGCGTGCGCCGCAGCGCGTCCAGCACCCAGCAGTCAAGCCCCGACAGCACGGGCCAGGCGGCCTCGGGGATGCGCGCGACGTCCGGCAGGTAGGCCAGATCCCCGACCCGGAAGCCGAGCGCATCGATCGCACCGTGGTTGACCTGGAACGGCGTGAGCGTGACCTGCCCCCCCGGCCCCGGGATCGTGATGTCGCCTTCGATCGTGTGCATGTCGAGGATCGGGGGATAGGGCGAACCCTCGGGCTGCATGAAGGCGTAGCCGAAGCGCGAATAAAGCGCGTTCTGCGTGTCGCCGTCCGCCCAGACCGGCAGGCGCTGTTTCATGTTGAAGACGATCATGCGCAGATCGTCCAGCCCGTGGACGTGATCGGCGTGGCTGTGGGTGTAGACCACCGCCTCCAGCGTGCCGACGCCGGCATCCAGAAGCTGGCTGCGCAGGTCGGGCGAGGTGTCGATCAGCACGCGGGTGGTGCCCGCCGGGCCCGCGCGTTCGATCAGCATCGAGCAGCGGCGCCGGTAGTTCCGGGGGTTCTGCGGGTCGCAGTCCCCCCAGTGGTTGCCCAGCCGCGGGACCCCGCCCGACGAGCCGCACCCGAGGATGGTGAAGCGCATCTCGCCCATTAGCGGCCGCCCTCCGGGGCAGCTTTCCAGAACAGGCGGTCGAAATTGGCCTGCGTCTGCGCGGCGAAATCGGGCCAGTCCATGCCGAAGACCTCGGCGCCCACTTTCGCGGTATGGACGGTATAGGCCGGTTCGTTGCGCTTGCCGCGGTAGGGCGGCGGCGCCAGGTAGGGCGCGTCGGTCTCCACCAGGATGCGCTCCACCGGGGCGGCGGCGAAGATGTCGCGCAGCCCCTGGCTCTTGGGGAAGGCTGCGATGCCCGACATGGAGAGATAGAAACCCAGATCAAGCGCCGCCCGCGCCAGCCCGGCACCGGAGGAAAAGCAATGCATCACGCAGCTGTAGGCGCCGTTGCGGTATTCCTCGGTCAGGATGCGCGCCATGTCGTCGTCGGCGTCGCGAGCATGGATGATGAGCGGCAGACCGGTGCGGCGCGCCGCCTCGATGTGCACGCGCAGGCTTTGCTGCTGCACGTCGGCGCTTTCGCCGGTGTAATGGTAATCGAGCCCCGACTCGCCGATGCCCACGAACTTGGGATGATCGGCCAGCGCCACGAGGTCATCGGCGCTGACCATCGGTTCCGCGGCGGCGCTCATGGGATGGGTTCCGGCGGCGTAGAAGACCGGCGCGAAGCCTTCGGCGATGGCGCGGACCCGCGGTTCGTCGCGCAGCTTGGTGCAGATGGTCACCATGCGCGTCACGCCGGCCTCCAGCGCGCGCGCCACAACCGCCGCGCGCGCGTCGTCGAAGGCGGGGAAATCAAGGTGGCAATGGCTGTCGGTGATCTCGATCTGCTCGCGCATGGGGTCCCTCGCGCTGTGCCTAGGCGGCGGCCTTCTGTATTCTGAACACCGTATCTAGGACCAACGCGGCAGGGTCAAGGTTGACCGCCCGGCCGTGGCGGGCGCGCGCGCCCACCTCCTGTTGGCAGAGGGCCCAGGCGCGTCCCTGCGCCGGCGTCGCGGCCAGGCGCGCGGCCAGGGCCGCCTCGCCCGCCGCGGCCTCCACCGGGGGTGGCGCACCCAGCGCCCCGGCGCGCGCCAGCCGCGCCAGCAAGAGGTCGATCAACCCGAAAAGCAGCGACAGCCGTTCCTCCGCGCCGCGGGCGGCCGCGCCCTCGGCCAGTTTCAGCGCGCGGGCCCGGTCGAGCCGCGGCAGGGACGAGAAAAGCGCCACGAGCTCGGCATAGCTTTCCATGCCACCGAGGTTGAGAAGCCGCACCGCCTCGCCCACCGAGCCGGCGGAGAGTTCGGCCAGCGCGGCCGTGTCGGGGCCGGGATCGATGCCGGCCTGGTGCAGCGCCGCGGCCATGGCCGGCGCGTCCAGCGGCGCAAGGCGCAATTCCCGGCAGCGCGATCGGATCGTCGGCAACAGGCGCGCGGGCTGGTGACTGACCAGCAGGATCACGGTGCGCGCCGGCGGCTCCTCGAGCATCTTCAGAAGCGCGTTGGCGGCCTGGGCGTTCATCTCGTCGGCGCAGTCGATGACGACGGCCCGGCGGCCGCCTTCGGCCGCGCTGAGATGCAGGAACGCGCCCAGTGCGCGCACGTCCTCGGCGACGATCTGGTCGCGCAGGCGGCCCGTCCTGTCGTTGATGCGCCGCGTGATGTGATAAAGCCGCGGCTCGGAGCGGGCCAGCAGCCGGCGCGACACGGGGTGATCGGGGGCCACCTCCAGCGTCTCGGGCGCGGGCGGCGCGCCGAACAGGCCGGCCTCTGCCTCTGCCTCGGCCTCAGCCCCGTGCGTGGCCAGCAGGAACCGGGCGATCCGCCAGGCCAGCGTGGCCTTGCCCACCCCGCGCGGCCCCGAGATCAGCCAGCCGTGGTGCAGCCGGCCGGTGTTGAAGGCCGCCAGGAACGCGCGCTCGGCCGCGTCCTGCCCGATCAGCCGCGGCGTCTCGCGCGGGTGCGGGGCACCCTCGACGCGATCGGGGGCGGCGTCCTCGGGCGCGGTCATGCCAGCCGCGCCGCCACCGCCGCGCGCACCTCGGCCGCCACCGCCTCGACCGCGCGGTTGCCGTCGATCACCACGAAGCGGTCGGAAAATTCGCCGGCCAGATCCAGAAACCCCTGCCGCAGGCGCGCCTGCATCTCCGCGCCGAAGGATTCGAAACGGTCCTCCCCGCCTCGCCGGGCCAGGGCACGCTCCAGCCCGGTCGCCGGATCCATGTCGATCAGCACGGTCAGGTCCGGCTCACGCCCGATCATGAGCGCATGGAGCTGATCGACAAGGGGCCGCAGGTCGGCCCGGCCAAGGCCCTGGTAGAGCCGCGTGCTGTCGGCGAAGCGGTCGCAGATCACCACGCGGCCCGCGGCGAGCGCCGGGCCGATCGTCCGTTCCAGATGATCGCGACGCGCGGCGGTGAACAGCAGCAGCTCGGTCTCGGGCGACCAGCGGTCGCCGGCGCCCTCCAGCAGGAGGCGGCGGATTTCCTCGGCGCCGGGGCTGCCGCCGGGCTCGCGCGTGAGCACGACGTCGCGGCCCGCGCCCTCCAGGTGTTCGGCCAGCATGTGCGCCTGGGTCGTCTTGCCCGAGCCGTCGATGCCCTCGAAGCTCACGAAAAGCCCCATCGGGGTCACAGCGCGCCCTCGGGCCCTTCGCGCAGGCGGGTGATCAGGTGCCGCGACACGGTGCGCAGCCGGGCCATGAAGCCGCCCCTGGGCACGTCCCGCGTGGCCACCAGCGGCACCCGCGTCTCGGGCAGGCCCTCGGGCGCGAAGACCAGTTCGCCCAGTTCCGTGCCCTGGGACACCGGCGCCCGCACGGGGCCGTCGTGGATCACCTGCGCGTCCACCTCGTCGCCGGCCAGAACCGGCAACAGGGTCACGATGTCCTCGGCGGGGGCGAGCCCGACGCTCTGCGCCTCGCCCATCCAGACCTCGGCGCGGGCCAGTTCCTCGCCGGCCTTTAGGACCCGGCGTTCGACGAACTGGCGGAAGGACCAGTTGATCAGCATCTCGGCCTCTTCGGCGCGGGCCTGGGCCGTTGGCAGGCCCGACAACGCGAAGATCACCCGCCGGTCGCCCTGCTTGGCCGATCCCACGAGGCCGTAGCCCGCTTCCTGGGTGTGCCCGGTCTTGAGCCCGTCGGCCCCGATCCCGAGCTCCAGCAGCGGGTTGCGGTTGCGCGTGTTCTGCGGGGCGCGCCCGTCGAAGGCGTACTCGGTCTCGGCGAACATCGGGTAGAACCCGGGGAAGTCCTCGATGATCCGGCGCGCCAGCAGCGCCAGGTCGCGCATGCTCATGCGGTGGCCGGGGGCGGGCCAGCCGTTCGAGTTGGTGAAGGTGGAGTTCGTCAGCCCCATCTGGCGCGCACGCTGCGTCATGTAGCGGGCGAAACCCGCCTCGGTCCCGTCGGGGCTGAGCGCCTCGGCGATGACCGCGCAGGCGTCGTTGCCCGACAGCACGATGATTCCGCGCAGCAGGTCCTCGACCCGGACGCGATCGGTGGTGTCCAGGAACATGGTCGAGCCGCCGTAGCTCATGGCGTGGCGCGAGACCGGCAGCTTCTCGTCCAGGGACAGGCGCCCCTCGCGGATCGCCTCGAAGGCGACGTAGAGCGTCATGAGTTTCGACATGGAGGCCGGCGGCAGCGGCGCGTCGGCGTTCTTGCTCAGCAGCACGGTGCCGGTGCCCATGTCGGTCACGAAAGCGGCCTGCGCCTGGGTCTCGAAGGCGCGCGCCGGCAGCGCCAGCGCGACCAGCAGGGCAAGGCCGAGGAGGGCGCGAAGGGGATGCGGCAGGGTCATGATGGTCGTCTCACTCGGACACGAAGTAGGCGTCGTCGAAACCCACCTCCTTGATCTTGTCAAGCAGCACCGCGCGTTCCGATTTCGAGGTGGCCGGGCCGACGATGACCCGCCAGAAGGTCTTGTCCCGGGCGCTCTGCTTCTTGACCGTGGGCACCATGCCCTCCCGGCGCATGGCCGTGGCGGTGTTGCGCGCGTTCTGCTCCACGCTGAAGATGCCGATCTGGATGTAGGGCTTTTCCAGTTCCGCGGCGGCAGGCGCCGCGGGCGCGCTCTCATCGGCGGCCTGCCCCGTACTCTCGGCGGCCTCGATGGCCGCTTCGGCGCCCTCGACGGGCTCCAGCGCGGCCTCTTCGATGTCGTCGGGGGCGGCCACGGGGGGGCGCCCTCCGCCGCGGCGGTCTCCCCGGCGGCGGGCGCCTCCTCCCGGCGCAGGGCCGTGACGTTGAGCTGCGCGGGCTGCCCGGCCAGCATGCCCAGCGCCTCCGCCGCGTCCGAGGAGACCTGGATCACCGGGCCGGGGTTCTCCCGCTCGCGCCGGAACAGGGCCCCGATCACGAACTTGGAATTCTTCATGTTGCGGATGATGACCCGCTCGGGCTCGTCCACCTCCGGATGGGCCACCCAGACCCCGCCGAGCGAGGGGCGGCCGTCCCACAGCCCCATGTCGGTGACCTCGAAGACCTCCGGCGCCTCCACGTCACGCTCGACCAGCTTGACCGAGTCGGCGCCCGGTGCGGGCTCTTCGGCCGCCGCCTCTTCCTTCGGCGCCAGGAACCCCGGCGCCCCTGTTTCCGAGCATCCCCCGACCAGAAGCAGGCAGGCCGCGATCAGGCCCGCGCCGCGCAGCCCGGCATGTGCATGCGTTGCTGTGACAGTCATTCCCTCGCCCCTTGCCCGTATCGGCCGCCTTTGGCGGCGCTCGCCCGTTGCCCGGGCCTTGTCCGCGCCGTTGCCTTGCCGAGACGGAGTTTAGCGGCTCGGTGCGGCCAAGAAAAGCCTCCGCGAAGGCCATCGGCGGAATTCCCTCTGCTCAAACCGCTTCCAGAATCGCTGTCCGCGCGCTAGGGAAGCCGGACCGGAGGAGTGGCAGAGTGGTCGATTGCACCGGTCTTGAAAACCGGCGTACGTGAAAGCGTACCGTGGGTTCGAATCCCACCTCCTCCGCCACCCCTATATTATCAATGATAACAGCAATTTACGCGATAAGTGAATCAGCTTATTGGCCTCGCTGTTGGCCACAGGAAGGCGTGGTCAATCAGGTGGCACGGGGGTCATTCTTCGGAGTCGTCCGCGTTAGCGGACAGACTGCCCCCGACGCCGGGGGAAGCTTTGCGCTCTCGCGGCGCTACAGGGCCCTCAACATTTCTTCGTAATACGCCCCGGCGGGATCGGTCTTGTCGAGACGGAAGCCCTTGTCGTGAAGGCCAAGCGCTGCGCGCTTGGGCTCCACCTTGTACAGGGTCGAACAGCGCGGCGTGTACGCCACTGGCTCGATCGGTGCGGGCCGGGCCTCTCCTGGCTCTTCTGTCCGATCTACCAGGGCAAGGCGCTCGACCGCGGCCTCAGCACCACGACGGTCAAGCGCTTGATCAAGGCCGCGGCCACGCGCTCCGGACTGGACCCGGTGGCTACGGAAGGTTTCAGCGGGCACTCCCTCCGCGTAGGCGCCGCCCAGGACCTGCTCTGCATGGGATTCGAGACGGCCGCGGTCATGCGCGCGGGCGGCTGGAGGTCCATCAACAGGCTGTCGCGGTCCCCGGAGACAGCCGAGCGCAATGTGTGGGGCGGGAAACCCGGCTCTCGACGCTTGCGAAACGCCAGACAGAACCCGCGCAAGAAACCGCCGATCCGTCCAATCGTCCGTCGCACCGACATTTTTGGCGCTCTCCGCGTGTCGCCGTGCGCGACCAAACGGCAATGGTTCGTGAAAGTTTTCTACCGGGGGTTTACTAAAGGATCTAAACCGTTCCATTTATTGCACGCGATTCCCGAACGCTCCAGTGCACCAAATTCGAGTTCAGTCCCGTGTCGGAACCCTATCTATGGTCCCTTGTAATCGCGGCGAGCCTCTCAGTCGCGCTGTCCTTCTTACTGACAGAGTGCCAGTCAATTATCGAGCGTTTCATCCGCCCCCGCGATGACAGGCGGGCGGTGCAAAATTCACATGTCGGCGAACCGCTGCGCCTGGGCGGTGTGGCCGTGCTGTGCGGCCTTTGCCTGGGTGCGGCGGCCTTGAGCGACCAGACGGCGGGCCAGCACTCGCTGTGGTTGATAGCCTCGGGCCTTCCCGTCTTCCTGGCCGGCGTGTCGGAAGACCTCGGGTATCTCGTCTCGCCCTTTCGGCGTTTCCTGGCCGCCATCGTCTCGGCGGTGATCGCGACGGCGGCCCTCGGGCTCTGGGCGCCACGCGCGGACCTGCCCTTCCTGGACGATGCCCTGGCGATCGCCACCTTCGGGATTCCGATAACGGTATTGTTCGCGGCGGGTTTCTGCCATGCTCTGAACCTGATCGACGGAATGAACGGCTTGGCGGCATTGACCATCGGTGCGGCGGCCGTGGGCCTGTCGTATATCGCGCACAGGGTCGGGCTGGATCAGATGGCCGTGCTCTCGGGGCTGCTCGCGGCCGGCACGCTGGGCTTTTTCTTCTTCAATTGGCCCGTTGGGCGCCTGTTCCTCGGCGATGCGGGTGCCTATACGCTGGGGCATTTTCTCGTCTGGATTGCGATCTCGATTGCGGCACTGGCGCCGGGCGTCGCGGTCCCGGCCCTCCTGCTCGTCCTGTTCTGGCCGCTCGCGGATGTCGCGCACACGATCACGCGGCGGGCCCTGGATGGTCTGCCCATTCACCACCCCGACCGGATGCACCTGCACCAGAAAATCCGCCGCGGCCTGGAAATCGTCGTTCTGGGGCGCGGCCGGAAAGCGCTCTCCAATCCGCTGACCACCCTCGTCATGGCGCCCATGGTCATCACGCCCGTTGTCGCCGGCGTTTTGCTGTATGATCAGTCAATGATGGCGTGGGTGGCGTTTTTGGGATTCCTCGGTCTTTTCGCGGTGACCAACCTGGCGATCATTCAATTCGCCAGGACACGCCGGAAATCGAATGGCGAGGGAACAAGCGATACAGGCGGGCGCGGCCTAGCGACGCGAAAAGGCGCGTCCGGGATCGTCTCCCTGCCACCAGCCAAGATCGAATCGAAGTTCAGCGGCGTGTTTATCGAGGATGGTCTCTCGGTCGACGTCCGGATCTACCGCTATGCGCATGAAGACTTCTGGCGCATGGAGACGGATGACGGGGACCACCTGACCGTCACCTGGAGCCAGCGCTTCGCGACGGACCAAGAGGCCTGGCGGACGTTCCTGGAGACGGTGCGGGCGGAGTCCATGGAAGCCGTCTCAGGCGATTATCTTGCCACAACGCGTTGAGGCGTTATCAAGCCTACCGCTTCGCTACTTGAGGCGAGGCGTTATCAAGCCTACCGCTTCGCTACTTGAGGCGAGGCGTTATCGGGCATTTGACGGCGGCGGCAGGATGGGGCCGCCGTGGGCCACGCCCAGCGAGGAGCGATCTCGCGAACGAGGTTGCACGGCAAGATTGCAATTGGGTTCGTTTCGGGAAACAACGACTTTGGTGCCCCGCGTGCCCGGGGCGGCCAACCGCCCCGGGCCGGACATCGCCCGGGGAGCCGCGCCGCGGCCTTCTTGAATTGTCAAAGAGCGGGGCTGCCGCGTGCGCGCGCCGCGGACAGCCGATCAGCGGGCCGGCTCACGCCCGCCCGCCGGGAGAACGGGCCGCGCCCGACCCGGTGTCGCGGGCCGGGCCCGGGCGCGTGTTCTTTCTCGAGGCGCGCATCGTGGCGAACTGGCGCGTGGCCGCGTTCCCTGGCAGTCGCGCGGGCACACACCACCCGTTTGATGTCGCATGGTCGAGGAAATCAAGACCGGGTCCCACGCTTGAGCGACATGCCTTACTCGTCGGGATCGAAAAGACGGTACGCGTTGGCTTTTATGTATTCCGGGTCCAAGGGCGGGCTGGCCGCGTTGATGGCGCGGGCCGCACGCAAGAAATCGTCGCGAACCCTGGCTTCGTGCGTATCGCGGGCGGAAGGCTCCCGGCTCAGCAGGGCCTTCGCGGCGCCCACCCGATCGGGCGTCTTGACCGTCATGCTGTGCCGCGTCCGCCCGTCTTGCACGACGATGGTCTGCGTGACCGCGAGCGCGAAAAGTTGCGCCGTGGTCGCCCGCGCGAGATCGAGGGTGGGCGCGCCGGTCAGCGGGTCGACATGGTAGAGGGTCGAGATGTCCGTGAACGCCATCTCGCGCAAGGCATCTTCCGGATCACGAGCGCGCGCCGCCGGCCGATCCGGCGCCCGCTTCAGGAAGCCAAGACGCGCCTGCACCGATCTTTTTTGCAATAGCTCGATCCAGACCCAAGCCGCGTGGCGGCCATAGCCGGCCAGGCGGGCCGCCTCCTCGCCGCAATGGGTTGCCGCAAAGGCCTGCGCGAAGCGCTCCCGACACGCGGGCACGAGGGGCTGCGCCCCGTCCCCGGCCGCACCGGGGCCGCCTTCGATCTCTGTCTCTGGCGATGTCTCATGGGTCATGTTGGGCCTCGTCTGTCGTCTGGTGCTTGTCGATAAGGACGCGCAGGGCGCGTCGGCGGGCGGACATGGCTTCGCTCCGGTAGCGGGCCAGGAGCCGCGCCTCTCCGAGCAGCGCATCGACAGGATCGGGGGCGGCCGCGGGATCGATGCAGCCGCCGCGCGCCCGCGTAACCTGCGCGGCGAAGGCGGCGTCAAGAGCGGTTTCCGCGTCGCGCACCAGCTGCAGACGCGCAACCGCATCAAGGAGACGGATCACGTCGGGATCCGATGCCGTGAGGGGGGCCAGCGGCGCGATCTCCGGAAGCGTCATCGCCGCCAGGAGCCTCTCGCGCCGGGCGGCGCGCGCCGCTTGCGACATCACACCGTGGCGCCGTGCATTCTGCGCCGCGCGTCTCTTGCCCTGCGGGCTGCGCGGCCCGGTCGAGCGCCGGGCATTCTCCCGGTTGGCGCGGTCTCTGGCGTCCCGCATCAGTCCGTCACATCCTCGGCGTCGGCAATGCCGTCGCGCGCCGCGGCACGGCGCAGCCGCTCAAGATCCTCGATCACCTGCTGGCGCTGGCGGCGGCAGCCCGCGATCTGCCGGTTGAGTTGCTCGATGTATCCGGCGCAGGCGACCCAGGCCTGGGCGTCGAGCTGGTCGAGATCGATGCCGTAGCGCGCAAGCGTGTCCGACGCCTCCTGGCGGTCCTTGGCGCCGCCGGAGGAAAGCGCCGCGAGCAGTTCGTCGACCATCCGGTCGCTGGTCTCCGCGGTTGCGCCCTTCGCCGTCAGCGATCGGGTCAGGGCGGTCACCGCAAGGTCGTTGCGCTTGATCCGATGAATTTGCTCCATGCGGTGTTCATCGGTCCGTATGCGCCGCGTCAGATCAGCGATCTCTTCGACCAGCACCGTTTCGAACCCGTTGCGCGGCGCGAATCGGTCGTGCACGACCAGGGGAATCGTGGCGGCATGATCGGGATGCTCCCCGGGGGCCGGAGGCACCGACGGCAGACGCGCAGCAAGGTCCTGCGTGCGGGTCACCTCGGCGGGGTCGGGGGATTTGGACGGTCCGGGACGCTTCGGGGCGGGTTTGCGTGACATGCAGGCTCCACTCAACGATCAGGCTGCTCGGTGGAGGCACATCATGCGCCATATCTATTCCTGTCAGATACCTACCAGATATTGTGCCGACGAGTCAAGCTGGGACTACATGCATGTTGGTCACACAGTGCCTCTTCCGGGGCGCAGAGATGTGTGTTGGCCTCATCCGCGCCGCGGAGCTCGACGCGCAAGAAAGGACCCATGGCCACGGCCAATCGGGGCCCGGGGCATCCGGGGGCACATCCGCCGCCGCGGCACCGCGCCACCTTAACGCGCCACTTTCAAGGTTGCCCGAACGCGATCGCGGGACCGACGAGCGCCGCCCGTGACGGCCCACGGGGTAGACTGCGCGCGCCGCGCAAGCCCGCCGGGACAACCCGGGCCGGAAAGGCCATCACGTGGCAGATCTTGCCCGACAGAGCGCTGTTCAGCGCCGGGGCGGCGAGAGGGGGTGTGCCACCAGGCGATGATCAAGACCGGCAGACGGGTCGCCAGAAGCGCCCCAGGATGGTGCGCGCGAGCTCCACGGCGGTCACGCGCGGCCTCCGTGAGCCCGCTCAGGATCCGGAGGCACCCCCATGAATGCGGATACCGGGGGCGTCGTCCGGCGCGCCGATGAACTCGATGCCGGCAGATTCGAGAGTGGTTTTGATTGCTAGAAGTGAGCTTTTTCGCACTTTGGACTCACCACCGTCAGTTTCTACGGTTTGAACCGTTCGCAGCGAAAGACCTGCTTGGTCACCCAACTTAGAAGCCGACCAGCCAAGAGCGGTTCTAGCACTCCTTATTTGAGCCGATGTTATCATTTGCGCCAATCATTTTAACTTGCATATTTTACGCAAGTCGTCAGGCTTTATCCATGCCGTTTGGACCGAAACACGATTGGAGATCTGAATTCAAGCGTCTTGAGGGCGCCTATGCCCCATCGACTTTGAAATCCTACTACGCCGACATCGAGGTTTTTGAAACCTGGTCCCTGGAACATGGGCTCGAGCCCTTCCCTGCCCCAGTCCCGGTGATCTGCCAATTTCTGGAAGACCAAGCCCCGGGCAAGGCGCCCTCCACCGTGCGCCGGCGTCTGTATGCCATCCGCAAGGCCCACCGGCTCTTGCGGCTTCCCGATCCGACATATGACGAGGAGATCAACCTCACCTTCCGCCGTATCCGCCGGGCAAAACACACGCGCCCGAAACAGGCGAAGGGTTTGACCCGCGCCTATCTCGACGCGTTTCTCGCCGTTCAGCCGGACACGCCCTGGGGTCTGCGCAACCGCGCCATGCTGTCCTTGGGGTATGAATTGCTGACGCGCCGCTCCGAACTGGTGGCGCTGACCAGCGACGATCTGGAAGATCGCCACGATGGCACGCTGCGGGTAATCATTCGCCGAAGCAAGGCGGATCCCTTTGGCGAAGGCCGTATCGCCTTCACCTCACGCAAAACAGCCAGCCTCGTTCGAGACTGGCTGGACTGGCGGGGACCGCACATCTCCTACCTTTTCTGCCCGATCTATCAGGGCAAGGCCATGCAGCGCAGCCTGAGCACGACCTCGGTCAAGAGCCTCATCAAGAGCTCTGCGAGAAAAGCAGGGCTGGATCCCGATGAGATCGACGGCTTCAGCGGCCATTCACTTCGCGTCGGTGCGGCGCAGGATCTACTGTGCGCGGGACATGATACCGTCGCCATCATGCGGGCGGGCGGCTGGAAGTCGGTGAATATCCTCTCACGCTACCTTGAGCACGCCGAGCACAATGTCTGGACGTGAGCGACGACGCGCGTCGCGGCATATTCACGCGTTGGAGCTGTTGCGCTCCGAGTGGCCCGGATAATCCTTGAAAAAGATGGGGGCGCGCAAATCCTTCACTATGCGATGCTACCAGTCAAAGCGGTGTGCATCGCCATCCCCAGCGCCCGAGTTGGCCCCACTCTTGTCAGTGCCCAAGCAGCGAAGCTGGGCCGCGAGCCTGCGGCCAGCTACCCCGCGATGCCTTCGAGGTATGCGCCATACCCGTTCTTCCCAAAGCGGTCGGCCAGTGCGAGCAATTGTTCGCGTGAGATCCAGCCCTTCCCGAATGCGACCTCGTCTGGTGATCCGACCTGTTGCCCCTGCCGCTCGGTAAGTGTGCGGACAAAGTTCCCTGCATCCAGAAGTGACGCGTGCGTGCCGGTGTCGAGCCAGGCATAACCGCGTCCCATACGTTCGACGGAAAGTTTGTCATCCGCAAGATAGCTTTCCAGGAGCGATGTAATCTCCAACTCGCCGCGTGCAGAGGGCCTAACTTCACGTGCACGTGCAGGTGCTGTCCCGTCGACAAAGTAAAGCCCTGTTACTGCATAGTTCGACGGCGGCGTCGCGGGTTTTTCAATGATCGATACCACCTTGCCGTCTATATCGAAGTCGACGACGCCGTAACGCTCCGGATCGGAGACGCGGTAGCCAAAGACGGTTGCGCCATCGGCTGCTGTATCTGCTGCCTGCAGCAGTTCGGGCAGCCCGTGACCAAAAAAGATGTTGTCACCCAAGACCATCGCCGACGGCGAGCCGTCAAGGAAATCCTCTCCGAGGATGAACGCCTGAGCCAGACCATCAGGGCTTGGCTGCACCTTGTATTGCAGGCTGATGCCCCACTGATTGCCATCGCCCAAAGTCCGCTGGAATTGCGCCTGGTCTTGCGGCGTTGTGATAACGAGAATTTCGCGAATGCCGGCGAGCATCAATACGGTCAAGGGATAGTAGATCATCGGCTTGTCATAGATGGGTAAGAGCTGTTTCGAGACGCCCAAGGTAATCGGATAGAGCCGCGTGCCCGATCCGCCGGCCAAAATAATTCCCTTACGGTCGCTCATCACTTTTGCTCCAATTGCTTGATAACGTCACGTAGCGCACTCCGCCAACCCGGACGGATTATGCCGAATGTCTCTTCGGTTGCGGTGCAGTCCAGTCGCGAGTTCAGCGGCCTTTTCGCCGGCGTCGGGTAATCGGATGTCGGGATCGGATGTACCGTCATAGATTTTCCAGCCTCGGCAAAGATCGCACGGGCAAAGTCATACCAACTCACATCTGGCGCCGCGCTGAAATGGTAGGTGCCCGACTTTGATGGGTCCTCCATCAGCTGCGCGGCGATCGTCAAGCAAGCCTCCGCAATGGCGCGGGCAGGCGTCGGCCCGCCGATCTGATCTGCAACAATATTCAGTGTGTCGCGGCTCTCCGAGAGACGCAGCATCGTCTTCACGAAGTTGCTGCCATGCGCCGAGAAGACCCAGGATGTCCTCAGGATCGCGTGGCAGCCACCGGCAGCGCGCACGGCTTCTTCGCCGGCCAGTTTCGTGCGCCCATATGCGCTCTGCGGGGCAAGGGCTGCGTCAGGTGGCCAAGGTGCGTCGCCGCTGCCGTCAAAGACGTAGTCGGTCGAGATCTGGACGGAGGGGATGCCGAGTTTGGCGCAGGCCTCAGCCATGGCGCCGGGTGCCTCGCCGTTAATTGTCCGCGCCAGGACCTCTTCTTCCTCGGCGCGGTCCACGGCCGTATAGGCGGCTGCATTGAGGACTGCCCTTGGTTTGTACGCTGCGATGACGGTGGCGCAGGCGGCGGGCGATGCAAGATCGCACTCTTGGCGACCGATGACGGCGACGTCGGCAAGACGCTGCAGTTCCGTGGCAACCTGCCCGGAACGACCGAAGACGAGGATACCGGTCATCGCGCACTCTCCGTTCCGGTGCCGAGGCGCTTACCCACACCCTCGCGTGCCAGAAGGGGACGCCACCAGCCCTCGTTTGCAAGATACCAGCGGACTGTCTTCTCCAGTCCCTCTTCGACAGTGACCGAAGGCCGCCACCCGAGTTCCTCCCGGATCCGCGTGGGGTCGATGGCATAGCGCGCGTCATGACCGGGCCGGTCGGTGACGAAGGTGATGAGGTCCTCGTAACTGCCTTGGGCGCGCGGCTGAATGCGGTCGAGGATGGCGCAAATAGTCTGCACGAGGCCCAGATTGCTGCGCTCGTTCTCGCCGCCAATATTGTAGCTGCGCCCCACTTTTCCCTTCTGGGCCACTAGCAGGAGTGCGTCGGCATGGTCTTCGACATAGAGCCAGTCGCGAATATTGCTCCCGTCGCCATAGATCGGCAGCGGCTTGCCGGCGAGGGCATTCAGGATGATCACGGGGATCAGCTTTTCGGGGAAGTGATAAGGCCCGTAATTGTTCGAGCAATTGCTGAGCACGACCGGAAGCCCGTAGGTCTCATGCCATGCGCGCGCCAGATGGTCAGAACTGGCCTTGGAGGCGGAGTAGGGGCTGCGCGGATCGTAGGGGGTTTCTTCGGTGAACTGAACGGTGGGGTCGTCAGGCAACGATCCAAAGACCTCATCGGTCGAGATGTGGTGAAAGCAGAAGCTCTCTGGTTTGCCGCAGTCCTCCCAATATTTGCGCGCCGCCTCCAGCATGTTGAAAGTGCCGACAATATTCGTCTCGATGAAGTCTGCGGGCCCATCGATCGAGCGATCGACATGTGACTCCGCCGCCAGATGCATGACGATGTCAGGAGCATGCGCTGCAAAGATGCGGTCCAGGGCAGCCCGATCACGGATGTCCGCGTGTTCAAACGTGTAAAGCGGGCTTTCCGCGACCTCAGCAACATTGGCAAGGCATGCCGCGTATGTCAGCGCATCGAGGTTGATGACCTCATGCCGGCGGGCTACTGCCAAGCGGACTACGGCCGAGCCGATGAAGCCTGCACCACCTGTGATAAGGAGTTTCATGCGCGATCCTCCCAAACAAAGGGGGATACGAAATCTTTCATGAGAGGGGCTGCGGCATCCTTTTCTGACAGGAACGGCTCACAATTCAGACCCCAGTCGATGCCAAGGTCCGGATCGTCAAAGCGGACGGCACCATCGCAGTCGGGCGCATAGTAGTCAGAGCACTTGTAGATGATCTCGGTATTCGGCTCTCGCGTGACAAAGCCATGCAGGAAGCCCTCAGGGATGAGTAGCTGCTTGCCATTCTCAAAGCTCAGCTCAACACCAATCCACTGACCGAATGTCGGGCTATTTTTGCGAATATCGACCGCAACATCGAATAGGCACCCACGGCCGCAGCGCACAAGCTTCGCCTGCGCGTGGGGTGGAGACTGAAAATGCAAGCCACGGATGGTGCCGACCTCATGGCTCAGCGAGTGGTTATCCTGCACGAAATCATGGCCCAGCCCGGCCGCCTCCATTCGGGCCTTGTTCCAGCTCTCGGAAAAGAAGCCTCGGTGGTCGCCAAAGCGTGCGGGCGTCAGGATCTTCACACCTGACAGTTTTGTGTCTTCGATCTGCATAAGTCAGTTAGATTTCGTAAGCGCTGTGCAACTAGTTGGTACCGACGCGAACGCCGGGTCGGTCGTCAGGTGTACCGATGAATTCAATTCCGGCAGCTTCGAGGCAGTCCTTTATGTTCTGCAGAGAGTTGGCGCTTGTCGACGGTATTCCGTCGGAAGCCTCTATCCGTTTGAGGGTTCTCGTCGATACCCCAGATCGCTCGCTGAGTTCTTGCACCGACCATCGAAGCGCAGATCTAGCAATGCGAATTTGATTGCCTGTCACCATTGCATTCATCTCTATTGGCACTATAGTGCCATATATGGCTCCGAATTTACACCAAGCTAATAAGAGCTGGCGCTCTGAGTTTCAGCGCCTCGAAGGCGCCTACGCTCCCGCGACCATGCGCAGTTACTACGCAGATGTCGAGGCTTTCGAGGGTTGGTGTCAAGCGAGAGACATTTCAGAAGTGTTTCCGGCCAACGTCGAAACGTTGTGCAGTTTCCTTATTGATCAAGGCAGGTCACATGCACCCTCAACTGTGCGCCGGCGCCTCTACGCGATCCGGAAGGTGCACCGCTTGCTGGGTCTCGGCGACCCGACTTATGATGAAGAGGTCAACCTTGCGCTGCGGCGAGTCCGGCGCAGCAAGCCCGTTCGCCCGAAGCAAGCCAAGGGCCTGACCCGCGACTACCTTGATCGCTTTCTCGCAACCGAGCCCGACACGCCTTGGGGGCTGCGCAATCGTGCAATGCTGTCTTTGGGTTACGAACTTCTTACGCGGCGCTCGGAACTTGTCGCCCTGCGCCTCGATGATTTGGAGATTCGTGAGGATGGAACCCTGCGGGTGCTGATCCGGCGCAGCAAGGCGGACCCCTTTGGCGAGGGGCGCCTGGCCTTCACATCGCATCAAACGGCCACACTCGTCGAAGAGTGGATCAATTGGCGCGGCAGGCACATCGACTGGCTTTTTTGCCCGATCTACCAAGGCAAGCCAATCGACCGATCGCTGGAGACGACGGCCGTCAAACGTGTCGTCAAGAATGCAGCCAAACGTCTCGGAATCGATCCCGATGATGTCGACGCCTTCAGTGGTCATTCAATGCGGGTAGGGGCAGCCCAAGACTTGTTGACCCGCGGCTTCGACACAGCTGCGATCATGAGAGCAGGCGGATGGAAGTCGATCAATGTGCTCGCGCGCTATCTGGAAAAGGCCGAGCACAATGTGTGGGCTTGAGCATGATAGCTGCAAATCGGCCCTGTCGTCTCAAAGGGGTGTCGACGTGTCCATCGTCGAGATCTTAAGAGTATCGGCGGCGTAATCCATGAAGGGACGTAGCCCCTTATGGACTCTTCAAGAGCTCCGTCACCCTCGCAACCCCCTCCTTGACCATCTCCGCATCCCGCTTTGCCTCGACATTGAGACGCACTACTGGCTCTGTGTTTGAGCTGCGCAGGTTGAAGCGCCACTCGCCCATGTCAAAGCTGATGCCATCGGTGCGATCCACCGACATCGCCTTGTCCGCGAAGGCGGCCTCGACCCGTGCTATGGCGGCTTGCAGATCGTCGAGCGTGAAGTTGATCTCGCCGGATGATGGGAAGGCTGCGATCCGGTCGGCGACCAGATCGGCCAGCTTGCCGTGTCGGCTGACCAGTTCGGCCACGAGAAGCCAGGGGATCATGCCGCTGTCGCAGAAGACAAAGTCGCGGAAATAGTGATGCGCTGACATCTCGCCGCCGTAGACAGCGTTCTCGTCGCGCATGACCTGCTTGATAAACGCGTGGCCGGTGCGGCTTTGCACGGCGCGGCCGCCTGCGCGGGCCACGATGTCCTGGGTGTCCCAGATGATGCGCGGGTCGTGGATGATGGTGGACCTGGGTTCCTTGGCCAGAAAGGCCTCGGCCAGCAGTCCTACGACATATTCGCCGTCGATAAAGTTCCCATCATGGTCAAAGAAGAAACAGCGGTCGAAGTCCCCGTCCCATGCCACCCCGAAATCTGCCCCCGTTGCGCGGACGGCCTCTACCGTAGCGGGGCGGTTCTCGGGCAGGAGCGGGTTCGGGATACCTTGCGGGAAAGTGCCTTCGGGGGTGTGGTGGATGCGCGCGAAGGTGAGCGGCGCCCCGCGTCTGGCCAGTTCCGCGGCGATGGCGTCAAAGGTGGGTCCTGCCGCCCCGTGGCCTGCGTTGACGAGGATCTTGAGGGGTTTGAGGGCTGTGACGTCGACGAAATCACAGATGCAGGCGACATAGGCGGCGCGGGCCTCTGCCGAGACATCTTTGAGCGCGCCTTGGCTCATCGGCGCGGCAAATGCGTTCTCTTCAGCCAGCGATTTGATGCGGGTCAGTCCGGTCGCCGTATCCAGAGGCGCGGAGCCCGCCCGCACCATCTTCATCCCGTTGTAGTCCATCGGGTTGTGCGAGGCGGTTACACAGATGCCGCCATCCGCGCCGAAATGACTGGTGGCGAAATACATCTCCTCAGTTCCAGACAGACCAAGGTCCAGCACATTGCAGCCTGCATCCATCAGCCCGCGTGCGACGCAGGCGGCGAGGCTCTCGGATGAGGCGCGCACATCGCGCCCCAGCACGACGGTCGTGGCATCCAGCGCCACCGCAAAGGCCCGTCCGATCCGATAGGCGATGTCCTCGTCCAGATCGATGCCGAGACGTCCGCGGATGTCATAGGCCTTGAAGCAGGTGAGGGGGGTCATCCCTTGGCCCCTTGTCCGCGGGCGTAGATGTCTTCGTAGCGGATGATGTCGTCCTCGCCGAGGTAGCTGCCGGTCTGCACCTCGATCAGGGTCAGCGGCAGTTTGCCGGGGTTCTCCATGCGGTGGACGGCGCCGAGGGGGATGTAGACGGAAGCATTCTCGCCCACCAGTTGGACCTCATCGTCGATGGTGACCTTGGCGGTGCCTTCGACGACGATCCAGTGCTCGGAGCGGTGGTGGTGGCTTTGCAGCGAGAGGGCCGCACCAGGGTGCACCGTGATGCGCTTCACCTGAAACCGCGGCCCGACAACAAGGCTTTCGAACCAGCCCCAGGGCCGATAGTCGCGGGGCAGGGTCTCGGCCTGCGGGACGGATTTGCGTTTGAGGGTGGCGACGGCCTCTTTGACTTCTTGCGCGCGGTCCTTATGGGCGACGAGCACTGCGTCGGGCATGGCGACCGCGATGATGTCCTTCAGGCCGATCCCGACGAGTTCCTGCGCGTCATCGGTCGCCTGCAAAAGCGTGTCTGCACAGTCGAGCGCGGTAGCCGGGCCGGATGTGACTGTGCCTGTCGCATCTGCCTCTGCCTCGCGCCAGACGGCCTGCCAGTCGCCAAGGTCGGACCATGCGCCAGCGTAGGGGACGACGCTGAGGTTGCTGGCCCGTTCCATCACGGCATAGTCGATCGAGATATCGGGCAGGGTCTCCCACGCCGCGGGGTCCAGCCGTGTAAAGGCAAGGTCGCGTTCGGCGGCGGTGAAGGCCGCTTGCGTGGCCTCCAGCACCTCGGGCGCATGTTTGGCAAAGGCGTCAAGGATTGTGGTCGTGGTGAAGAGGAAAATACCGGCGTTCCAGAGATGCATGCCCCCTGCCAGCAAGGCTGCGGCCTTGGCGGCGTCCGGCTTCTCGACAAAGCTTTTGAGCGGTTGCGCCACCGGCGCGAAGTCTTCCGCCGCCTCCGACAGCTCCAGCCAGCCATAGCCGGTCTCGGCACGGTCAGGGCGAATGCCAAAGGTCATCAACTGGCCCGCAAGGGCGGCAGGGGTTGCTGCCTGCACCGCGGCGCGGAACCGTGCCGCGTCGGGGATCACATGATCGGACGGGGCGACCAGCATCAAAGCCCCCGGCGCGCGGGCCTCCAGCGCAAGGGCGGCCGCACAGATCGCGGCGGCGGTGTTCTTGGCAGCCGGCTCGATCAGGATATCGGCGGGCGCCATGTCCAGCGCCGCAAGCTGCTCCAAAACGATGAAGCGGAAATCCGAGGCCGTGACGATCACCGGTGCGGCAAAACCTGACCCTGAGAGGCGGCGGGCAGAAGCCTGATAAAGGCTCTCGTCACCGGTCAGCCTCACGAACTGCTTGGGGTAGGACTTGCGCGAGAGCGGCCAGAGGCGGGTGCCGGAACCACCGCAAAGAAGGACCGGATGAATGTCTTGGGTCATGTCGGTGTCTCCTCAGCCGCGCAGGTCGCTTTGGTGATCGAGAAACCACGCGTAGGTGCTGCGCAGCCCCTCATCGAGGCTGATCGTTGCCTGCCATCCCATCGCTGTCAGGCGCGACACATCCATCAGTTTGCGTGGTGTCCCGTCAGGTTTATTGGGGTCGGTTGCGACCTTGCCTGTCAATTCTGCGTTGGCTGCAGCGGTTGCGACTTGACCAACATGGCTTCCTGCTAATCCTTGAGTGGCGCCAAGTTTGGCAGCCAACCACGTGATCAAACCAAGGACTGAGAGCTGCGGGACGACGGCTTTCAAAAAGTCTCCTACCTGTTCTTGCTGCGACAGCATCCATCACATGCCCAAATGGGACCTAACGCGTCGTTCGTGCAGCTGGCATGTCGTTGCTCTCAGAGAAAATTATCTTTGATAGGTCGGCAGCAACATTCTTCCACTGGAAACGATCGGTCTCAATTGGTTGCGGCCCAACCTCTAAGGCCCGAAAAATCGCCTTCCGGACAGCCGATGTATCGGAAAAATCGACGATGGTTGCACCAAGTAGCGTAGCTAGTTCGTGAAAGACCTCAAGATCAGATGCGACTACAGGCAGGGCGCGGGCGCGGGCTTCAAGGAAGGGAATACCAAATCCTTCTAGCTCTGAGGGAAAAACAAATACGCGTGAACGGTCATATACGTCGATGAGATCGGTCTCGCTAAGGTTGTGGAAGAATTGCACGTCAAGCTTATACTCATTAGCAAAAGTTCTAACCTGCGCGAGCGTTCCGAGATCGCCTCCAACAAGCGCAACGCGATACCCTAGTCCTACAATAGATTGGAGAAAACGGATATGGCCTTTGTGTTTGGCGAAATTTGATACGTAGATTAGGTCGAAATCCTTGTTTAAGTTCTTTGGCAACTTAGACCAATCATCTCCTATGCCATTATAGGAGACGACAATTCTATCCCGCGCAAGCCTCAGACTAGAAGCTATGCGGGTCTTTTCAGCTTCGGAAACGGTCATTATGCAACTGTAGACCCGGCACATCACGAAATAGAAAAACCAAAGCAACCACCCGCCGCGACGGCGATGTTCTGTCACAAATTTGCTGTCGTGGATCATCTGGATCACTTTGGTCCCGCGCAGCCCAACAACGACTGCGGGGCCCTCTAGAATGACCACTGACGGGCGAAGGCGGCGGATGATGTGGCTCGCTGCGAGCCCGCGAAATGGCCGAAGCAAGAGCGGTACGTCCAAGCTGAAGTAATGCGTAGTGGCACCGTGGATTTCCTCGTAGGGGCCGATGACGTGTACGTCGTAGCCAAGTGCCTCCAGATTGGGCGCCAGCATTCGCAGGCGAACCTGAATGCCAGAAATGTTGCCCCGCCCGCCGTAAGGGGCGAAAAAACAGATGCTTCTACGTTTGGACACGCCACTATTCTCCATAATGCAAGCCTCTTGACGAATTCAGAAGCGCCGCCCCGAGGCAAGGTGCAGGGCGTTGATCACTGCGGCGATGCGCCCAAAATCGTGGAGGCGAAAGAATTCGTAATGGCCCTTCGTGGACCGAAAAAGCCGCTTGAACCGGTCGAGCCGCGTCGAGGAACCGCCACCGTGGTGCGTCAACTCCACCGAGCTGGTGAGGTATATCTTGGCACCGATGTCATGAGCGCGCAGGCATAGGTCGAGGTCTTCGCCATAGAGGAATATCTTGTCGGAGAACCCTCCAAGCTGTTGGAACAGCGTGCGGCTTGTAGCGAGGCAAGCACCTGAGACATAGACCGTCTCAATGGTCTCGCGTTCTAGCTCAGCCTCCGTGAGCGCGCGGCGGCAAAACGCCAGCCCTGCCCGACCAGGGCGAAACAGCGAGACGACATCGCCCTTGCCGTCGCGGATGAACGGGCCCCAGATCGCTTCAGCGGGCTGGGTGCAAGAAAAGTCGACAAACACAGAGAGACTGGCGGCATCCATATCGAGATCGGGATTGGCGAACACGATTACATCGGCATCGCTGTTCTCCACGCCCATGTTGCAGGCGCGGCCAAAACCGATGTTGCCGCCGGCATTTACCACCCGCGTCGTCGCCCGTACTGGAACAAAGTCGCCGCTGTTGTCGACAACGATGTAGTCTGCCCGGGCGGGGTCGATCTTATGCTCCAACACGTTGATGAGCGGTTTCGACTTGTAGTTGACGGAAATAATGGTGACCCTAGCCATCTTGGTGCTTCATTCTTCTTTAGATAATGCGAGACGACCAGTAGTTAGGCGCGATGGCAATACCTATGCCAATGAGAACGAGGATCGCGATGCGCCATTCCGATCGATCGGCGCTGCGCCAAACCCATGCTAGTGAAAACGGCAGTAACGAGGTCATCGTCTCAAGAGTGCGATAGGCGAACAGACCGCCATGCATCGACTGGTAGAGGAATACCAGAATACCACCGACTGCACTGATCGTCACAACTTGAACCGCTAGCGGCACGTTATTGATGCCGATTCTGAGCTGATAAAGGAGAACAAAACTAGTCGAGATGATCGTGAATACACTAAAAAGCCCGAACACCCGAATGCTTTGAGTGATCACGATACTCTCCCTGATTTTAATCCGGTCAAGAAGATTTTCGCCCACTATCGTGAAACCAAGGTACGCAAGAGTTAAAATGGCGAAAGCCAAGAGGAACTTTTGGGCCAAGAACATATTATTGCGCCATAGCAGGACCACCCACAGGGTCAAGATGTACCCGATCATCGAGTAATGGAAACCCAGGGTAAGCGTGGCCAAGACGAGTGCAACAAAAATGTTTAGGCGGTGTGCGGAGATCACATACAAGAAAAGGCCTGTCGCAAGAGCAACGCGGATTTGGTTCAACTCCATTGTTGGCGCCCAAAGCGACATGTAAAGAAACAGAAAGACAAGGCCGTTGCCGTTCACTGCTCTCACAGCAAGAACTTTGCTGAGAATGGCGGGGACTGTGATCATGAGGAAGACGAATTCGGGGCTGCTGTAACGACTTGAAAAGGTCTTTACGAACACAACGAAAAGCGGCTCGTATCGCAGATCCCAAATGCTGGTCTGATTGTGGATTTGAGCGAAAATACGGACATAGTTGGCTGTATCAACCCCTTCTCCGAACCCTCCAAACGAGATGATCGCGGCCATTAAGATTGCCAGGATTGCACTGCTAACACCAATCAGGGTCGTGGTCTTAATCATTGACCCAGTTTCCAAATGGGTTTTGAGCGGTTGCTATGAAGTGCGGTCTCAAGCGTATGCGTCAAGGGAGCTCCGAAAGATCCAACGATTCCGATCGTAACGCAAAATGAAAGTGTCGCACCTTCTTTTTTCGGGTGCCGCGTACGTCTTGCCATCATACAAGCGGCTTTCAAACTCGCACAACTTAAGATCGCGCATGGCGACGAGTCTCTGCCCGGAAGTTTGAGACAGGACGCTGCCGCATTCATCGTTTTGGATCCGTATCTTTTCTGGTGTCAGACGCCGTACACGTATCCGATGGGCACGGACTTTTCGCACTGTGCCGCTCCGCTCCATCATCTCTCATGAGCAGATCAAACCATAGTCTGCGCAGCTCCCGCGAATGGAAGCGCGCGATGTTATGGGGGGTTGGGCCAGTGGCGAGCAGAGCGTCTAAGTGGGCGATCTTTTCCGCAGTCGTAAGGTTCGGCGAACGCAGGTAGGGTGAGTTGGCCCCGAGAATCGCAACGGGACCGTAGTCCCTCGGGCACGACACGGCTGTACCTGAGGCAACGGCTTCAAGAATTGAGATACCGAAATTTTCCACGCCCATCATGTTGGAAAACAGGATCCGGCTTCCGGCGAGTAGGTCGAGCTTTGCGGCACTGTCGCTGACAAAGCCAAGAAATCGAAGGTTTTCGAGCCGGCGATCAGCTTGTTTGACACTGCCAGCGAGCGGACCGGAGCCGGCCACCGCGAAGCGAAGATCCGGCCGACGCCGCACTATCTCGAGGAACTCGGGCAGGCCGCGCTCTTCGTTTAGGCGCCCGAAAAACAGCACGTCGACCTCGCGCGCCGCCCAAGGTAACTTCTGTTCAGTATTCATCGCGAGATCCGCGGTCTTCGATGAATGGTAGACCACGCTGCCGGCAGTCAAGATGTGGGCCCCCAGCTTCTCTGCGAGTGTAGTCCGAACCTCCTCAGTGATGAAAGCGATGCGAGCCTTCTTGGCGCGGGTGAAGAAATTCACGATCGCCGCATGAAAGAGATTCGTGCGGTGGTCACTGACCAGCAGAATGAAACGGCCGGGTAAGGGCGCGAAGATATACAGAGCCGCGGTCGCCACCAGGTCGAGGTTCCCTGCCACGACATAGGCGTTGCGACGGCGAAAACGAGCCAACAGCGAGAGGAACTGAAAAGGTGCCTTGGTGATGGCAATGCGCTCGCTGACCATATCGGCAACCGCGTTGACATGCGAAGTGTCGCGGGCACGCGGATGCACGTAAATAAGCCGACCGACGCGTGAGATCAGATTGGGGGAGGCATTGTCCGTCATGGCGTCTTGCCAGCGTAAAACCGGCGCTTGATCCGATCCCCGATGCCGCCGGGAAAGCGCAGGATGCGTTCGACCTGACGATGCCGGAAGCTTTCCTCCGCCCGAGTGCCGTCCGATCGGACCCGGGTCGCCCGCGCGCCAATTAACTCCTTCTTCACCGCGTTAGCTTCCATGGCATAGCGAACCAGAAGCTCAGCGTGCAAGGGGCGGTTCATCTCGTGGCAGAAGCGATGCGTAAGACTTATTCTCGACCCGTAAGCCATGGTGGCTGTTGGATGCGTGGCAACGGCAAACCGGTCGTTGTAGCCGTGGCCCCAATGTTGCCAGTTTGGTAGCTGCACGAGCGGGACGGCGCTGTGCACCTGTAGATAGGGTTCCAGGCTATCGTGGTATTCCAGGTCTGGGCGCGCGAAGACAACGATATCGGGGGTCCATTCCAGTGCGGCCCGCGTTGCCCGGTCAAGAGAATGGAGCTGGTGCAGTAGGTTGCGCAGCGACCGGAAATCGTCCTTCCAGGTGTCACCGAATTCCTTCAGCCCTTCGAAGTCACGCTCGGCAAGGCAGTTTTCCGGCATTTCGAGTTCAAGCCAGTCGGGGGCGAGCAGCTTGTGTTCATTCGAGCGAAGCATCCCTTTCTCGCCTGAACGGGGATTGTCGATCTCTTGCTGCCGGAAGAAATGCGCGAATATCCTTGTTTCGCCCCTGGTGCGGGCAGGGGTCAGGATATTCCTCTCGATGGAGCCGATCGTATGACTCAACGACCGAGTTATGCCAAAGAAGCAGACGGCTATGCGGGGCCGGCTAGGCACGATCATAGCCAAACTCATGCATGTCGTTTGCGTAGAAGGTTTCGATGTCCTGCCTTCTGACCTGAAACGCTTTTTCGATTTCGGGCTCGTAGACGGAGGCCTTCACCTTTGACCTGCGAAATGCCGGTTTCAGGCGGTTGAACATACTTTTTTCGGAACGGGCACCGAGGAAGGCGAGCGCTTTCGAAATCCCCTCTTCCTCCAGCTTGAATACCCGGTGCTTCGCCCGGGTTGGCAGGAAGTCGATTTGCGGGCGGATGTGATTGTCGTGGATGCAGGGATTCTCCATACATTCGCCCAGAACACGCGGCACCCATTCATCGACGGGGACATCGGTGCGTTCTTGCTTGCGCTGCCAATAATACTCTGATTTCAATCTGTTAAAAGGGTGCCGTACGACCGTGAACACCTCGATTTCCTTGCAGAGGTCGAACATCTGTTCATACAACCCAGCATGGAAGTGTTGGGGGGAAACTTGCAAGAATGAATTTTCTGTGATCCGGAAGCCGTTCAGCAGGAGGTCAGTGCGCCAGCCATTTGCCTGGGCTGCTTTCTCGATATACGATCCGCCCGTCTTCGGTATGTGGACAAACAAGACGTAGCGGCCTTTCTTTGAAAACAACGGCATGCAGGATCATCCTTTCGCTCGGGCGGCCGAGGCACCGGGCCGGCGGGAACGTCGCGCCAGAACCTGACGGGCCGGCATGACTGTCCTCACATGGGTCGGTCTAAACGGAAAGGGGTTCATGCCTTTACGCCCCTGGCTTTGAGCCACGTCCGTAACGCATCGCGATAGCAGATGGAGGCGGTCAACGAGAAACCCGACAGGATGGTGGCCAGCCCAAGGAACAGGTTGCGGTTCGGGGTCAGCAAATTGAGGGCCGTGAGCAGCGACGCCGCTACCAGTGCCGGACCGGTGGCCCGCAGTACGTCCGAAAGCGAAATGAAGAGATAGCGCCGCAAGACTACGAAACTCAAGATGCGCATGCTGATGAACGACAGCAGCATCGCGGCTGCCGCGCCGACTAGTCCGTACAGGCTTGTCAGTATCCACATCAGGGGGAACCCAATGACGGCGACGTTGAAGGTCGATATCAGGAAAAGGGCCTTCACGCGACCGATACCTTGAAACACTTCGGTCGCGGGGCCTGAGAGCGCATACACCATTCCTCCGGCGGCAAGGAGCTGGGTTGGAACGATTGCAGCCTGCCACTCTACCGAGAAGAGCGTTTCAATGATGGGTTTCGCGAACAGGATCAGGCTCAATGACAGTGGGAAGAAGACAAGCGTCATTGCGCGAGTGATGTTAAGGTAATGCGGTCTGATCATTTCCGTGTCGTGCTGCATCCGGCTGTAGACCGGCAACATGACGCGGCTGATGATCCGCGCAAACTGCGCGCGCACGTTTTCCGTGATTGCGTAGGCGATAGTATGGACCCCGAGCGATGTTGCTCCGAGCAATGCTCCGATCACTAATGTGTCGAGATTAGTGCGGATGAAATACAGCACCCGCGCGCCGAGTACATAACTGCTAAAACTCGTGACATCATTTAGGCTTGCCCATTCGAACCGAAGACGCGGCCGCCAGCGCGCGAAGTACCAGATGAGTAAACTGCGCAGCCCGGCATAGGCGACCTGCTGCGCTACGAGCGCATGTATGCCGGCCCCGGCCAACGCAAGGCCGATCGCCAGGCCGGCCGCCACGAGTGTCGAGGTGACTTCCGCAATCGCGATAGATTTGAACCGGAGACGCCGGGTCAGCCTAACTTCCGGAACGATTGCCACGCTCTGAAACATGAGGCTCGGCGCCATGGCAAAGGCGATCTCAAGCAGTCGCGGTTCGTGATAGAACCAGACCATCGCTGGCACGCAGGCCAGAACGAAAAACAGCGTCCATCCGGCGCCTCCCGCTAACAGGAACCAGAACGCGCTGTGGTAGCGTGTCAGGCTATTCTCGTCACGGGGGCGTTGAATCAGGGCATTCTGGAGTCCGAAGTCGATGAAAACCCCGAGCAGGCTCAGGAATACGATTACCATCGCGACCAGGCCGAAATAGTCCGGCACCAACAGCCGCGCGAGCATCAGGCGGGTCAAAATCCCGACCCCCTTGTTGGCGACGAGGTTCACGGCGTTCCAGGCAAGACCGCGCCGGATCGATCCCCAGCTTTTTCGACTGCTCATGCGCCCGTTATTCTCGTCCGTTACGGGAGAGTTGCGTACGGGAGAGTTGCGCGAACCGGCCCGGGGCGGGGGGGCGATTCAGGGATCATTTTTCGTAATACTCCCGGAACCAGGAGACAAAGCCGTCGACCCCTTGACGCATGTCGGCCCCAGGGCGGTAACCGGTAAGACGGTACAGAAGAGACGCGTCGGCCCAGGTTGCAGGTACGTCGCCCTTCTGCATCTCCATGTAATTGCGGATCGCCTTCTGCCCGACCACCTCTTCGATCGCCTCGATAAAATCCAGAAGCCGCACCTTGTTAGAATTGCCAATATTCACTACACGGTCCGGTGCGATCGGTGAGAGCGAGTCGCCTTCGGCAATTTCCTCGGGGCTCGCCGGCCGTTCAGGGACCACGTCGATCAACAGTCGGACCGCCCGCACCAGATCCTCGACATAGGTGAAGTCGCGATACATCTCGCCGTTATTATAGATATCGATCGGCCTGCCATCGAGGATTGCGTCGACGAACTTGAAAAGCGCCATGTCCGGCCGGCCCCAAGGGCCATACACGGTAAAGAACCGAAACATCGTCACAGGGAGGTCTCAGAGATGGGCATAGGAATGGCCCATCGCCTCGTTCGCCTTCTTGCTTGCCGAACAGATGGTGAGCTGCGCGTCTGCCTTGTCGGTCTCGCGATAGGGCATCTCGGTGTTCGCGCCATAGACCGACGGCGTCGAAGCCATCAGTAGAAGCCGAACCTGAAGCCGCTGCGCAAACTCCATCACATTGAATGTACCCACGATGTTTGAGTTGATGTATGAGCCCGGATTCTCAAGACTGTAGCGGCCCACCGCTTGGCCGGCGAGGTGGGCGATGACGTCGGGTTGGAACTCGTCCGCCACCCGGTCGAGCAGCACCGCGTCCTCGAGCATCCCCTCGGTCGCCGAGAAACCGGGATTCTGCAAAAGCAGCGTATGGCGTTTCTGCTTCAGAGTGACGCCGTGGTAATCCGTCATCCCGTCCAACCCGTGGACCTGGAAACCTTCCGTCAGCAGGAGCTTCGCTAAGTGGAAGCCGATGAAACCGGCGGTGCCGGTGATGAGAACGCGTGTCATACGGCCTGTTTCCCGTGAGCCGGCTGCGTGTTGCCGGGCAATTCTGCCAGAAGCCCGAGATAGGCACGTATGACGATCTCCTCGTCATAGTTCTGTGCGATGTGCCGACGACTAGCTGCGCCCATCGCTCGCTGCTCCTCAGGGCTCAATTTGAGAAAGGCCTCACAGGCGGCGGCCAGCTGGTCGGCATCACGTGGCGCTACCAGAAATCCGCTCTCATGCTCGACGACCACGTCGCGGCAGCCCGGCATATCCGTCGTGATGATTGGCCGCCCGACCGCCCCAGCCTCGAGCAGAGAACGCGGGGTGCCTTCGCGGTAGTAGGAGGGCAGCACCAGGCAATTGGCCGCCTGCAAAAACGGAAGGACGTCCTGCGTGGATCCGAGATAGTCGACCACGCCCTCGCTGATCCATTCGTCGAGTTGCGCCCTGCTGATGCCGCTCTTGCTGTCGGGATCCAGCGGCCCCAGAAGTTGGAAACGGACCTGCGGAAAGGTTTCACGGACCTTCCTGGACGCGTCCGCATAGACGCCGACACCCTTGTCCCAAAGCAACCGCGCGACCAGAAGGAAACGGATGCCCTCTCCGCTTTCGGGCAGTGTTGAGGCGGCGAAGCGATTCAGGTCGACGCCTGAACCTGGGAGCAGGCGGACGCGGTCCTTCGAGACGAGGCGGGAGCCGGTGAAAAGCATGACATCGCTGGAGTTCTGGAAAAACACCGCTCGGGCCTTGCCGAAGGCGACGCGGTAGAGCGCCTGGACCGTGCGGTTGAGGAGCCCCGTTGCGTTGAACATCGGTCCAAGACCAGTGACATTAGGGACGAAGGGAATGCCTAGCCCCCGGCAGGCGATCCCGCTGTAGATGTTGTTTTTGATCGTGTAGCTGAACACAACATCAGGTCCCGCACGACGGATCACCTTAAAGATCGAGAAAAGTAGCCGCGCCTCGGAGATTGGAGATGTGCCGTTGCGATCTATTTGTAAAGGCACAAAATCGCATCCAAGGGCCTGGATTTTCTCGACATATTCGTCGGGAGGCGCAACGACCGTCACCCGGTGACCATCCGCGAGAACCCGACGGATTAGCCCCTCCCGAAAATTCGCGAGCTTGAATGTGGTGTTGCCGGTTAGCAGGACGTGCATTTTTTCCTGCCCAGAACGCTCTTCCCATTTTTCACGGTCCCGCATGGCTCTTTATTGCCCGGCATTGTGTTAAACGGCGGAGCTACGGTCATCGCCCGACCGAGACATAGGCCTCGAACCCGGCCCGCGTCGCGTCGTAGGTTGAGTAAATATTTCGCAAGTCGGCCATGCGTGGCGTTTTCATGGCTTTGGCGAGCTGCGAGAGATCGAGCGCGCGGAACTCGTTCCACTCGGTGAGTATCACCACCACATCCGCGCCCTGGGTGGCCTTGTAAGTATCGTCCATCCAGCTGACGCCCGGCAGTAAAGCCTCACCTTCACGCCGACCTTGCGGGTCCACCACCCGCACCTTCGCCCCGCCACCGACAAGCGCCGGCACGATCGTGAGCGCTGGCGCGGCGCGCATGTCGTCGGTGTTGGGTTTGAAGGTCACGCCCAGCACTGCGATGGTCTTGCCGTTCACCGAGCCGTCGCAGAGGTCAAGAATCTTGTCGATCATACGCCGCTTGATGTCTTCGTTGAGCTTGATCACCGTCTCGGTGATCTGCATCGGCAATCCGTGTTCTTGCCCGATCCGGGCCAAGGCTTTGGTGTCCTTGGGAAAGCAGGAGCCGCCGTAGCCCGGGCCGGCGTGTAGGAACTTGTTGCCGATCCGATTATCGAGGCCAATGCCTTTGGACACCTGCTTCACATCTGCGCCAACACGTTCGCAGAGCGCCGCGATCTCATTGATGAAGGTGATCTTGGTCGCTAGGAATGCATTCGCTGCATACTTGATCATCTCGGCGGACTCGAGGTCAGTAGTAACGATTGGAAAATCACGCAAGAATAGTGGGCGGTAGATTTCAGACATCACCACCGCGGCGCGGGCGCTCTCGACGCCGACCACTACTCGGTCAGGGCGCATGAAATCGTCGATAGCAGCCCCTTCGCGCAGGAACTCTGGGTTTGAAGCGACGTCGAACTCGACTGCGGGATTGGCCTGGCGGATAATCTGCTGAACTTTCCGGTTCGTTCCCACCGGGACGGTCGACTTGGTTACCAACACCGCGTAGTTGCCGAGTGCGTGTGCGATTTCCTCTGCGGCGGCGAAGACATACGTTAGATCAGCATGGCCATCGCCGCGCCGCGTCGGCGTGCCCACGGCAATGAAGACAGCATCGGCACCAGCAATCGCCTCGCGCAGATCGCCTGTGAAACTCAGTCGGCCCGCCTCGAAGTTCCGAACCATCAACTCATCGAGCCCGGGTTCGTAGATCGGCACTTTGCCGGATCTCAGCGCCTCGATCTTGGAAAGATCCTTGTCGACGCAGACCACCTCGTGGCCAAAATCGGAGAAGCAGACAGCAGACACGAGCCCAACGTAGCCCGTTCCAATCATTGCGATTTTCATATGAAAATATTCACTTACTACGTAACTTGATGATTTTGAGAAGTTCCAAGGCCTCAAATGTCTCCATCAAAGACGCCTCATCCGAGTCGAACCGCCGACAACGCAAACTGCGCGTGTCACTTCGCGGCGCCTTTCCGCATACGGGCGTCCAGCAGCGCCGCGAAGGGGCCCGCAAAGTCTGGATGTTGCAACCCTGCATCGAGGATGGCCTCGAGGTAACCCATCTTCGACCCGCAATCGTAGCGTTGCCCCCTCAGGCGCACAGCGTCGACCCGCCCCGCCTCGGCGAGGATGTTGATCGCGTCGGCGAGCTGGATTTCGCCGCCAGCGCCTGGCAGCAAGTCGCGCAGCGCATCAAAAATATCCGGTTCGAGAACATATCGCCCGATCGAGGCGAGATTTGACGGCGCCTCTTCAGCATTTGGCTTTTCCACCAGGCCGGCGACACCGCCAGCAGTGCCCGAGGGCCTTACGACGCCGTATTGCGCAATATCAGGGCCATCGACCTGCATCACGGAAATCTGTGTCTTTCCACTCGTTGCATATCCCGCGAGGAGATCCGCCGTCGCATTGCCGCCTTGCTGAACGATGAAGTCATCGGCCAGCAGGACGGCGAACGGCTCTCCGGCCACGGCACGGTCGGCGCAGGCCACGGCGTGCCCCAGCCCCAGCTGCTGGTGTTGACGGACAAAGATACACTCCACCTCGCGCGGCACCATATCTCGGACCATCTCCAGTTGGTCCTGTTTGCCGCTCGCCTTCAAGGCGGCCTCAAGTTCCGGGTTGGCGTCGAAGTGATCCTCGATGGCGCGCTTGTGTCGCCCCGTCACGAAGATCAGGGTATCGATCCCCGCCTCGACGGCCTCCTCGACTGCGTACTGGATGATGGGCTTGTCGATGATCGGCGGCAATTCCTTCGGCATGGCCATGGTGGCCGGCAGGAAGCGCGTGCCCATGCCCGCCACGGGGAAGACGGCTTTACGGACGTGCGTTTGGCGTGTTGTCGTCATGATCGATTGTGCTCTCAAGTCATGCTCCAATCGGGCTTTTGGTTTCTAAGAAATTGTAATTTATCATACATCTATCGTTTAGATTTCTCTATCCAAGACGCCTCACCCGACTCGAACGCCCGATAACGCAAAATCCGCGCTCTAGGAGCGAAGCGGTCGCGCGACAACGCAAATCGCGCTCTAGGAGCGGAGCGGCAGCGCGATACCGCGAATCAATGACCGTCCCGCGGGGCCGGCCCCATGTCGGCTCCCAGATCGGCCTCCTGCTCCAGCGCCTCGATTTCCTCTTTCAACGCCACATATTCCGCCCGCTTGCGGGCCAGAAACCGCTGGGTCAGTGCCGCCTTTTCCGAAATACCCTTCGGCGTCAGGATATACGCATAGCGGCGCTTGTCCTCGGCGGCGGTGAAATTGCCCAACTTGACCAGCCCCTTGTCCAGCAGAGCGTTCAGCACGTAGTGAACGCCGCCCGTGCTGACCCCCACCGCCCGGGCCAATTCGCGCTGCGACAGTTCCGGATTGTCCTTCAGCAGGCGCAGGATGCGGAATGTCACATCCTCGCGCAGCTTGTCGCGCCGGGTCGTCACAGGATGGAGACTCTCGCGCAGGCTGCCGCACGAGGAGTGCCTGCGGGCCGCCTCGGGGTGACTTGTTTCGCAATGTGACGCACAATCGCCATGATCGTTCAATGATGAGCGATACAGGCGTCCGGGCCCTGAAGCAACAGGAAATGTCAGCGGTGGTGCGGGTCAGGGGCGCGACCTTCGTCTACTCGGAAGGCGGATCATGCCCACACGTTGAAGTTGCGCACCCTTGGTGACCGGCTACTGCACAAACCACGCCAAGGCAACAGCGAAACGCTGCGCCAGCAAAATCCGCCAGCTGGAGGCCCCGCAGAGCCCGGCGGCAGGCATGCCAAAACGCCTCCGGCGCCTTGCTGCGGCAGGTCCGTCTATTCGGCCGCCAGCCCGCCCGATACCTCGTCCCCCGGCGGCCTATCGTGGCGGGTGATTACAGCTCTCAACGACGATCTGCCCCTTCACCTCGTCCCGCCACCGTCGCTGGCCGGCCGGTTGGACCTCCACACCCGGCGATCTGAGACACGCAGTCTTTGCACACATTGTGAAACGCGCTCCCTGCCGCGCGACAGGAACGGCCGCCCATCCCCGGAATCCCCGCGGAAGGTGGGCGCAACCCGCGCTTACGATTAGGTCATCCGCTGATGCGCTCGGCCTGGCGCAAGGCAAGGGCCTGGATCGTAAGAGACGGGCCCTCGCCTCCACCGGAAGAGGGAAACAGGCTGGCATCGGCTATCCAGAGGTTCGGATGATCGTGGCTGCGACCAAAGCGATCCGTCACCGAGGTGGCACTGTCGGCGCCCATGCGTGCAGTCCCAAAAACATGTGTCGCCGTAAACCTGTCCCAAGATCCGAACTCTTCTACAAGACGGTCCGTTCCGGTCTGGCGCAACAGCTCGCGCGCAGTGCTTGCCATGTTTTGTAACAACTTCAGGCTGTTTGCGCTCAAAACCGAATTGATGACGGGAAGGGCCAAGCCATCGCTGTCGTTCTCAGTGTCGGACAAGGCAATGTAACTGCGCGCGTCGGGGATGACGGCCCCTGTTGCGCCGACGGTAATGGCGGATCCGAAACTGGAGCGCAGTCGCGTTTTGAACGCCGCGCCGAAGCCAGAGAGAAGCCGGGATGCATAGGCGACCGGACCGGTCAGTCCTATCTCTTGAACGGCTGAGGTATAGCGACAGCCGCCCACACTGCCAGGGACGCCGTTTGGAGCACTTTGGGACCATGCGACCGCATCGGCGGGAAGACCCATATGACTGTTGCGCAGTCCGGGCAGCAGCGCGGTGCTATGCCATGACAGGGTTTCCATGAAATTCCGCCCGACCTGACCCGATCCGTTGGCCAGCCCATCAGGCGTTTGCGTGCTTTTCGCGGCAAGCAGGAGCCGAGGTGTCTGCACCGCTCCGCATGCGAGGACCAGTTCTGGGGTTTCCTGTCGTATGCGACGTTTCTCGTGAACATAGTGAACGGCGGCTATCCGGCCGTCGCGCGCGAGCTCGATGTTCACGACCCGCGCCTCGGGTATCAGCTTGAGGCGCCCGGTCGCCTCTGCGTGCCTCAGAAAGGTGACATCGGCCGACCCCTTGTCTCCCAAAGGACAACCGCGGCTGCATTGCCCGCAATAATTGCAGCGAGGCCGCCCATCAAAGGGTTGTGACAGCGCGGCCCGGGCATTCGGCTCGAATGGCAGACCGACGCGCGGACCGGCCTCTGCCAGGCGTTGGGCGGCTGGACTGAGCGGATGGGCCGATTGCGGATAGGGGGCGGAACGCCATCGCGCACCGCCGGTCTCTGGTCCGGCGACGCCGATCAGGTATTCGACTTTCGTGTAATACGGCTCCAGGTCTTGATATGCCAATGGCCAGTCGGCCCCGACCCCGTGGTCGCGTGCGATTTTGAAACTCTCGGGATGAAGCCTGTGCGCCTCACCGACGTAGTGCAGGGTGGAGCCGCCCACACCCATCACGTGCGAATAGCCGAGCCGACTGGGCGGACGAAGGTCAGTCACGGGCCGCCGGCCCTGAGCGGCGTTCCAGCTCTGAAGGTCGACGTTTGCAGGATCAAGCCGCCCGAGATCGCCGTAGCGGATTTGCGCGCGACTGCCAGGCTTGACCGGAAAGGTTCGGCGCTCCCATCCAGGCTCTGTCAAGGGATAGTCTCGCGACGGGTCGAAACGAGGGCCCGCCTCGAGAAGAAGGACCTTCAGCCCGGCTGTCGTATGGGCCCATGCCGACGCGGCTCCGCCGGCCCCCGAGCCGACAATCACGACATCATATGCCTCACCGCTCATTTCCACGGAGGCGGATATCCCTCCGGCTGTGGGGCCGGGTTGAGGGAAAGCCCTGCATAAGTCTCCGGCTGGGCATAATATATTTCGACAGCCATCTGGCGCAGCAATTGAAAGAAACGCCCCGGCACCTCGTTGTAATCCGCCCGTTCCATATATCTGAGCACATCTTGACGGGTTTCGGTGGGCAACTCCGCAAAGCTGCGTGCATCCAGTCCGTCTAGCCAGGTCGTCCCAAGCGCGAAAAGACGGTGCAGAGAGCTGCCCCTTGGTGCAAGCAACACGAGTTCGTTGCTCACGCCAAGCGCCGTGGCCGACGGCGTGACGTCATCCGCTGGCAAGAGAGTGTCGATCACAGCATCCAGGGTCCGGCGTTTGATCGTTGCCGTCTGTCCGAACGCCGGCAAAGACACCAGCGACACCAGGCAGCCAGATGCCAGTCGCAGAATCGCGTCTCTACGGTTCACGGCCACCCTGCTCTTCGAGAAAGGCGCAGATTGGTTGTCAGGTGCTCCGGTCCTGTACATAGTTCATTGCAGCCGTCTCGTGCCGTAGCAGACGAAATTCTGATGCAGCGGACCCCCGTGCCTTGACCGACTGATTCCCCGAGTCAGCTCATCCCTCATCTGGAACTGCCGGTGCCGGAGCGTTCGGTCTGTCGTCAAACTCGCCGTAGGAATGCGCCCCGATATAGCCGCCAGGCGTTCCATCAAAGCCTAGCGTCCCACCGAAATTGTAGTAGTTCCCGATACCGCCCAGAATCCCGAAGGGTGTGCCATCAAAGCCAAGGCCAAGTCCAGCCTCTGCAGCAATGTCATCGTCGCCGAGGATACCGGTCAGGCGGAGATTCGGTGCAACCTCACGACCGAGCAAATCGAAATGCACGGCCAGGCGGCCTCCCTCGACATCGCCATCTCTATCAACACTGCTTTGGACCACGCCAACAACGCCTTCGAGCGTATCGCGGGAGCCGATACCCCAGTTCAGACCAACAAACAGGGATGTATCGTCATTGCTGCCGGCAGGGTTGACCGGCGTTGGTGTCACGCCCGGCGGGAGAGCGGTCCCGGCGAAGACATGGGTGGCGAGAAGCGTAAGACCAAGGACAGAAGTGAATAGCCGTGTCATCTTTGTATTAACCTCCGAGTGACGTCGCCAAGCGTTAACATTTCAACCTTTTATGTCGAGTCCCAACATTCCCCTGCCCCCTGAAAAGTTGTCCGACTCGCTACCCCCCGAAATTCGGACACCGGCACAAGCTGCGATTTGCAGTCTGCTGATCGTCGACGAGAAAAAGATCAGAGATGTCGAAACGCAGGCCGCACCCGCCCGAGGTCAAGGCGAAGGTCGCGGTGGAAGCCCGGAAGGGTGAGGCTTGGAGGAACCGTCGCGCCAGTGGCGCGGCGCAAGCCCGGCCAACGCGGCCGCGCTTGCGCGCCGGTTCGGGGGTCATCCGACGATGATCCATCAATGGAAGCGCGCCCTGCTCACAGCCGCGGCCAAGAACAGAAGGAGCCGCGCCCTGGTCTTGTCGCGCGCTTCCGCTCCGCGATCCGTCCGATTCATCGCGCTGCGACCCCATGCTTCGACCTCGGGAGTCATGCTGCCGCTGATCGTATGACGACGCCACGAGAACAAGGGCAACCGGCGCCCGGCGGGTCAGGCGTCGCGTCCGCCGACCGCTTCGAACCCGGCGACCACGTCCAGCAGTTCGCGCGTGATGGTTTCCTGCCGCTTCTGCCGATAGGCCGCGGTGAGATCCTCCTGACGTTCCTCGATGTTGCTTTCGGCGTTCTGCATGGTCGCCAGCCGCATCGCGTGCTCGCTGGCCAGCGCCTCCGCCAGGGCCCGGTAGAGCACCACGTAGAGCCGCTGCTGAACCAGCCAGGACAGAAGCCGCTCGGGGCGCATGCGGAAGAACGGCAGCCCCCGCCCCGGCCAAGGGGCACCGGCCAGGCGCCGCAGGTAGGCATCGGGCAGCGGCAGCAGTTGGCGTTCGACCGGGGTGGCCATGCTCTGCCCCTTGCGGCGGTTGTGCACGAGGCGCACGCGGCCGATGTCCCTGTCGCGGGTCCAGGTGTCGACGGCCACAATGACCGCCTGCACCGTCTGCGACAGCCCCTCGACAGACCCCGGAAGATCGAAAAGCCGGTCCGGCGCACGGCCCAGCGCCTCGATGCGCGCGGCGGCCCGCGCGCCGATCACGGCCAGCGTCACGGTGTTGCCGCCAATCCTGTCGGCGGCGAAGCGCGCCGCGGTATCGTTGTAGCGCCCGCAAAGCCCCCGGTCGGAGCCGACCAAGATCAGCCCTTCGCGGGCGCTGCGGCCACGCATGGTTTCGGGCAACGGCAGGCCGCGCGCGCGGCGTTCGTGCAGTAGCGCCGTGAGCCCCTGGTCGATCACGTCCTCGAAGGTGGTCAACGCCTCCTCGGCCCGTTCGAACTGATGGATGCTCACGGCCGAGAGCGACTTCATCGTCCGCACGATCGACTGGATGTCGTCGGTCGTCTCCAGCGCCTCGCCGAGGGATTCAAGCGTCTCCATGCGCCGCACCCTCCGCGTCCGTCGCAAGGGCCTCCCGCATCGCGTCCAGCAGCGCGTCGCGCGCCTCCCCGGTCAGCGGCTCGCCCGCCGCGATCTGCTCGCAGATATCGGGGTGTGACGTGACCGCGGCCCGGCGGACGGTGGTTTCGGCATCGCCGACCGCGTCGGGGGCCAGATCGTCGAACAGGCCCTCGGTCGCGGCAAGCAGCACCGCGACCTGCTCGGCCACCGGGATCTGGTCGTGCTCGCGCTGCTTGAGAACCTCGCGCACGCGCGCGCCCCGGGTCAGCCTCTGGCGGGTCTTCTCGTCGAGTTTCGTGCCGAACCGGGCGAAACTTTCCAGTTCCTCGAATTGCGAATACATCAGCCGCAGCTTGCCGGCCACGGCGCGGAAGGCGGGAAGCTGCGCCTTGCCGCCCACGCGGCTGACGGATTTGCCGATGTCGATCGCGGGAAGCTGGCCCTTCTCGAACAGGTCCGGCGACAGGAACACCTGCCCGTCGGTGATCGAGATCAGGTTCGTCGGGATATAGGCGGAGATGTTCTGCGCCTGTGTCTCGATCACCGGCAGGGCCGTGAGCGAGCCGCCGCCGTGCTCGTCGCGCAGGTGCGTCGCCCGTTCCAGCAGCCGGGAATGGATGTAGAAGATGTCGCCGGGATAGGCCTCGCGCCCCGGCGGGCGGCGCAAGAGCAGCGAGAGTTCGCGATAGGCCCGGGCATGGCGGGTGAGGTCGTCGTACACCACCAGCGTGTCGCGCCCCCGGGCCATGAAATGCTCGGCCATCGTCGTGGCCGCGTAGGGCGCGATGAATTGCAGCCCCGGCGCATCGTTGCCGCCGGCCACGACCACGATCGTCTGGCCGAGCGCGCCCGCCTCGCGCAGGCTGCGCACCACGCGGGCCACCGCCGAGGCACGTTGCCCGATGGCGCAGTAGACGGTCACGACGCCCGTGTCCCGCTGGTTCAGGATCGCGTCGACGGCGATCGCCGTCTTGCCGGTCTGGCGGTCGCCCAGGATCAGTTCCCGCTGCCCGCGGCCGATGGGAACGGCGGCATCCACCGCCTTGATGCCGGTCTGAAGGGGGGTCTTCACCGGCGCGCGGTGCATGATCGGCGGCGCGGGACGCTCGACCGGTGCGCGCTCCTCGGCCTCGACCGGATCCTCGCGGTCCAGCGGCCGGCCCAGCGGGTCGATCACCCGCCCCAACAGCGCCTCGCCCACCGGAACGTCCACGACGCGCCCCGTGCGCGTCAGCCTGTCGCCGGGCTGCAAGCGGTCCGTGTCGCCCAGAACGATCACGCCGGTCCGGTCCTCGCGCAGGTTCGCGGCGATGCCGTAGATATCGCGCGGGAACCGGACCAGTTCGTCGGCGTAGAGATCGGTGAACCCCACGATCTGCGCCACGCCACTGCTGACGGAGTCGATCCGGGCCGTCTCGACCACGTCCAGGCCGGGCCGCACGCGATCCCGCGCGTCCCGCAGGGGGGCGAAGATGCCTTTGCGCAATTCCGCCAGCGTGGTCATGCCGTGTCCGCCCCTTCCGTCTGTTGCGCGGCCTCCGGCACCGGGCCGCCCGCCTTCAGCGTCTCGGTCATCGCGTTTTCCAGCCGGTCGAGGTAGCGGCGCACGCTCCATTCCACCGTCTGGTCGCCGATGGCGAGGCGCACGCCCAGGACAAGATCCGCGGTCTCGGCGTACTGCACCTCCAGGTCCGTTGAAAGGCCGTCATGGATGGCGCGCGTCAGGCGCCGTTTTGCCTCGGCCGGCAGGGGGCTGGCCGTCTCGACACGGGCCGGCTCATCGCTGTCCCGCGCGGCCTGCGCGAGCTTCTCGCGCCGCGCCTCCTCCAGGTTTTCCAGGCGCGCGACAAAGGTCCGGCTGACGCGGTCGGCCAGGTCGGCATCGGCGAAATCCTGCAGCACGTCCTCGGTGATCTCGATCAGCTCCCGCGCGGCCTGTTCCTGCACGGCACGGGCGAAATCCGCGCGCTCCTGGGCCAGTTGCGCCTGCCAGGTCTCGCGCTTTTCCTCCATCTCCGCGCGCAACGCGGCCGCGCGCTCCTTGCGCAGGTCGTCGGCCTCCGCGCGGGCCTCCTCCAGCATCTGCTCCTTGCGCTCGGCCAGCTCCGCGCGCTCCTGCCGCAGCCGCTCGGCCTCCTCCTCGGCATCGCCGCGGGCGCTGCGGGCTTCGGCCAGGCGCTCCTCGATGCGGTCCTCGCGCCGCCGCATGGCGTTGGAGATCGGACGATAGAGGAACCGTTGCAGAAGCCAGACCAGGACCAGGAAGTTGACGATCTGCGCCGCGACTGTCAGCCAATCGATCTGCACCGCGTCAGCCCCCGGCCGCTTGCGTTGCGATATCGGTGAAGGGGTTCGCGAACAGCAGGATCATCGAGACCACGAAGCAGTAGATCGCCGTGGACTCGATCATCGCAAGGCTCACGAACAGGGTGCGCGTGATCGTGTCCGAGGCATCGGGCTGTTGCGCGAGCGCCTGCAACGCCTGCGCGGCCGCGCGCCCCTCGGCCAGGGCGGGCCCGATCGAGCCGACGGCAATGGTGATGCCGGCGGTCACGATGGAAATCACGGCAATCCATGTCGCTGGATCCATGTTCAGTCTCCTTTTTCAGGGTTCGGCGCGTCGTCACCCCCGGTCTTGCCATGCACCCGGCTGGCAGAGGCGATGTAGACCATCGCGAGGATCGCGAAGATGTAGGCCTGGATCAGCCCGGTCAGCAGCCCGAGCAACTGCATGAGCACGGGAAAGAAGAAGGGGGCCACGCTGATGAGGATGCCCACGATGACCGTTCCGCTCATCACGTTGCCGTAAAGGCGCACGGCAAGGGCGACGGTGCGCGACACCTCGCTTATGATGTTGAACGGAAGCATGAAGGGCGTCGGGCGCACATAGGTCTTGAGATACCCCGCAAGCCCCCGGCGGGCGATCGAGAACAGCGGAACCGCGATCAGAACGCAGATCGCCAGCGCCGCCGTTGTCGACAACGACCCGGTCGGCGGCTGGTAGCCGGGCACGATCGCAAGGATGTTGGCGGTGGCGATGAACAGGAACAGCGTTCCGATGAAGGGAAGGTAGCGGTCGGGCTTCTGCGCGCCCACGTCGTCGATCTGCTGGCGTATCGTGGACACGATGACCTCCAGCATCACCTGCCAGCGCGACACCGTTTCGCCCGCGCTCAGGCGCAGGGTGATCGCCCGGGCGCCGATCACCAGCACCGCCATCACGACCCAGGTGAAGGCGATCGTGGCGTTGAGCTGCAGGCCGCGCCATTCGTACAGGATCCAGCTGTCCGGGCTTATCTCCATGGTCTGCGCGTCCCTTCCCCGGCCCCGGCGGCGCGGACGGCCACCACCCGGACCACCACGAAGCCGACGACCGCGGCCGCCAGTTCGATCGCGCCCGCGCCAAGGGCGATCGCCCCGCCCAGGGCGCCGACAACAAGAAGGCCCCGCGCGACCGCCAGCAGCACGAAGCGCGCCGCGCCGTGCCCGGCGGACAGCCCGCTGGCGCCCGCCCAGAGCAGGCTCATGTAGACCGCCCCGAACACGGCACCGCCCAGCCCGGCGGCGATCACGGCCCAGATCATGCCCGCGGTCATCCCGGCCCTCCCCGCGGGCCCCGGACCGAGGGGCAGGCAGGCTCAGTCATCGCGTCCCTCCCTTTGCAGCCAATACCATGCGTTCAGACATCCCAGCGCGACACCGGCGAACAGCAGCACGAGCGTCCACGAAATTCCGCCGGGCCAGCGCGAATCGATCCACAGCCCCAAGGCGATTCCCGCCAGCACGGGGATCGCGACCGCCCAGCCGATCATGCCGAACATGCCCAGGCCGAACCATGCGCTTCTGCGCTTGCGCTTCCGCGCCTGCTCCATCTGGCGCGACTTGCGCGAAATGGTCTCGACCTCGTTGTCGCGGTTGTCGCTCATTTCCCGAGTGCTTCCAGTTCCTGAAACCGCCGGACCATGCTCGCCTCAAGGCGGGCAAGGGCCGACCGCGCCTGCCGCTCGTCCTCGTCCTGACGACGGAACTCCGTCTCGACGCGGCGCCGCAGCTCGGCCAGATCCTCGCCCGCGATCGCCGCGCGGACGGCGACGCGCACCACGCCTGCGCATTTCACGAGCGTCCCGGAATTGACGGCGACGAAATGCTCCGTCCCGTCATCCGTCTCGTAAACCAGGATGCCCGGGACGAGTTCCGTGACGAAATCGATGTGATGCGGCAGCATCCCGAAATACCCGTCCGGGGCTTCGGCCACGACGCGCCGGACCGTCAAGTCCAGGCAGATGCGCGCCGGCGTGATCACCTCAAGCCGCATCCGTGGCCTCCGTTCCGGCGAGCTCGTCGACCGACCCGATCATGTAGAAATCGCCCTCGTCGCGATCCGCAAACTCGCCGGACAGAATGCGCTCGCAGCTCGCAATTGTTTCTGAAAGAGAAACGAAGCGGCCCGCCTGCTCGGTCATGGCCTCGACCGAGAAGAACGGCTGCGTCAGGAACCGCTCCAACTGGCGGGCATGGCGAACCGTCGCGCGGTCCTTCTCGGACAGCTCTTCAAGGCCCAGCATCGCGATGATGTCCTTGAGATCCTCGTATTCGGCCAGCGTGTTGCGCACGGCCCGTGCCACACGGTAGTGCCGCGCATCCACGGTGCCCGGCGTCAGCATCTTGGAAAACGACCGGAGCGGATCGATCGCGGGATACAGCCCCTCCGAGGCCTTCCGTCGCGACAGCACGATCGAGGCGGACAGATGCGCGAAGGTATGGGTCGCCGCGGGGTCGGTGAAATCGTCCGCGGGCACATAGACCGCCTGGATCGAGGTCATCGCGCCCCGCTCGGTCGAACAGATGCGTTCTTCGAGATCGGCCAGTTCCGATCCGAGCGTGGGCTGGTAGCCCACCCGGCTCGGGATGCGGCCCAGTAGGCCCGACACCTCAGACCCCGCCTGGACGAAACGGAAGATGTTGTCGATCAGCACCAGCACGTCGCGCCGGCAATCGTCGCGGAAATACTCGGCCATCGTCAGGGCGGCATGGCCCACGCGGAAACGCACGCCGGGGCTTTCGTTCATCTGGCCGAAAACCATCACCGTGTTCTCCAGAACCCCGGCATCGCGCATGTCGCGGTAGAGTTCCTCGGCCTCGCGCGAGCGTTCCCCGATGCCGCAGAACAGGCTGATTCCCTCGTATTCGGCCACCATGTTGTGAATCATCTCGGTGATCAGCACCGTCTTGCCCACGCCGGCGCCGCCGAACAGCCCCGCCTTGCCGCCCCGTTCCAGCGGGCTGAGAAGGTCGATCGCCTTGATACCGGTCTCGAAGATCTCGCTTTCCACCTGGCGCTGCGCGAAGGGCACGCGCGACCGCAGGATCGGGCGCCGGGGCACATCGCCGAGCGGCGCGCCCCCGTCCACGACCTCGCCGAACAGGTTGAACATGCGTCCCAGGGCCGCCTCCGTGACCGGAACCTGTATCGGCTGGCCGGTGTCGCGCAGGGCCATGCCGAGGCGCAGGTTCGGCTTTGGATCCAGGATCAGCCCCCGGGCGATGTCATCCCGCGGCAGGGCGGCGACCTCGATCGTGGTCGCCGGCGTGTCCAGCGTGACCAGCCGCGACGCGATCCGGGGCAGAGGCCCGTCGAAACGGACATCCGCGATGCCCCCCTCGATCGAAACGATATGCCCGATCCGCGCGCCGCGCTCCGCCGTCTTGGTGCTGTCTCGATCCATTGGATTGACGGGATGTTGTTGCCGTTGTCGATGCCGAGTCTGCGGCGAAAACCGCGCGATGGAAAGCGTTTCGATGCGCCCGGCCGGCCGCGGCATGCGCGCAATGGTCGATCCGCAGCACGATCGCGCACCCGTCGGCACGTGGTTTCCCGGCCGCTTCCAACGCTTGAATGACCGCCGCGCCCGTTTTGTTCCACCGTTCCCGGCGCGTCACCCGGGTTTTTTTCGCCCCCGGCCGGGCGTTCCAGGCGGTCTAGGAGGCCACGGCCCGCAGGCCGAGCGCCTGCGTGGTCGATGCCCAGAGACGGTCCAGATCGGCGCAGAGCCTGCGCGCCTCGGCCATATCACCGCCGGGCGCGCAGGTCGTTTCCAGCGCCGCGAGCCGCCCGCGCAACTGCGTCGCGCCGAGGGTGGCCGCGACTCCGGCCAACTTGTGGGCGCGCTGCCTGACGTTCTCGCGCGTCCAGTCTCCCCCCTCGACATCGCGCAGGAAGGCGATGGTGCCATCGCCCTCGGCCAGAAACCGCTCCAGAAGCCGCGCCATCATGTCCGCGCCCAGTTGCGCCTGCATGTCGAAGAAGCAGGCGTGATCGACGATCGCACCGGTGGCGTGCGGCGGCCCGTCCGCGGCGGCGACCGCCGGGGCACAGGGGGTCGCCGGGCGCTCCACTGCAAGAAGGCGGCGCAACGCGGCGCGGTCGATCGGCTTGCACAGGTAGCCGGACATTCCGTGGCGGCGGAACTCCTCGACCTCGCCGGGAAGGGCATGGGCCGTCACCGCGATGATCGGCGCATCGCGCGACCGCCCGCAGCCAGACCGGATTTCGCGCGCCGCGGCGCGGCCGTCCATCACCGGCATGCTGATGTCCATCAAGACAAGGTCGAAGGCTCGCGCGGCAGCGCGCTGAACGCCTTCGCGGCCGTCCTTGGCCTCGACCACCACGTGACGGTCGCTCTTGAGCATGTCCGACAGCACGGCGCGATTGATGTCGTCGTCCTCGATCACCAGGACGGCGCGGCGCGGCTTGTCGGCGCCGGCGCCGGGATCCGGCCGCGCGGCGGTTTCGTCCGCCTCCGGGCGCAGCACTTTCATCGGCAGGCTCACCTGGAAAACGCTGCCCCGGCCGGGTTCGCTTGCCGCCTCGATCCGGCCGCCAAGCGCGCGGGCCAGGCGCCGCGCGATGCCAAGGCCCAGCCCCGCGCCCCCGGCGGACCGGCCGTAGGAACTGTCGACCGTTTCGAAATCCCGGAAGATCCGGTCGAGCGCCTCCGCGGCGATGCCGACGCCGGTATCGCGCACGCGGAAAGCCACCTGCGGCGCCTCGCCTTCGGAACGGTCCGCCGCGATCTCGACCGTGATGCGCCCGTCGCGCGTGAACTTCACCGCGTTGCTGACAAGGTTGATGAGGATCTGCCGAAGCCGCAGGGCATCGGTTTCCACCGCCGCCATGGGCTCGCCACGCCAGCACCAGTCGATGCTGTTGCCCGCCGCCGCGGCCACATCCGCCTGGTTGTCGATGACGCTTTGCACCAGCTGGGCCAGATCGACCCGGCTGGGGTTCAGGGTCAGCTTGCCGGCCTCGTATTTCGAGATGTCCAGCACGTCGTTGACATGGTTGAGAAGCAGCCCCCCCGAGGCCTCCATGTTCTCGAGGTATCCGCGCTGCCGCGCGGTCAGCCGGGTGTCCTTCAGCAGCGACAGGGTGCCCAGCAGGCCGTTCAACGGCGTGCGGATCTCGTGGCTCATGACGGCAAGGAACTCCGTCTTGGCCTTCTCGCCCGCGACGGCCTGGTCGCGCGCGGTGACAAGCTCGCGTTCCGCGGCGACCCGGTGCGAGATGTCACGGATGAAACTCACGAATATCTCGCCGTCGACCCCCTCTGCGGACTGCACGGACATTTCGGCGGGAAAGACCTCGCCGTCGGCGCGCCGGGCCTCCAGTTGCAGCCGTCCCCGGCCGGTGACATGGCGCTCGCCGCCGCGCCGGTACCGTGCCATGCCCCTTTCGTGCGCGGCACGGTGCCCGTCAGGCACGATGGTGTCGCTCATCGTCCGGCCCAGGATCTCGGACCGCTTCCAGCCGAAGATCCGCTCGGCCGCCTCGTTGAACTCCAGGATCCGGCCCGCGCGATCGGCGACCAGGATGGCGTCCAGCGAGGTGCGCACGATCGTCCCGAGCCGGCTGGTGGCCAGTTGCAGCGCCCCGGCACGCCGCTCGCTCAGGCGGTAGAGCCGCGCCAGCACCAGCGCCGCCAGCAGCAGGAAGGACAGCAGCGCGATCGTCACGGCCGCCAACCGCCACAGCGTGGTCGCCACAGCCTCGCGCCGCAGATCGGCCTGCGCCGCGAAATACTCCAGCCCGTTGACCGACAGCGCGCGCACCGCCGGCCGCGTTTCGGCGACAAGGCCCGCCAGCCGCGGCAGCGCGGCCGTCAGCCGCGCGTCGCTTGCATCGATCAATGGCACGGCGCGCGCGATGAAGCGCTCGGCCCGGCCAAGGGCCGCGGCATAGCCCGCGTCGGCCCGCAACATCCCGTAGAGTTGGGAGGCCGAGATCGTCTGCACACGGCTGTAGAAGATGTCGAACTCGCGCCGGACCAGCCCGAGATCGGGCTGCGCGGCCTGCCGGGCATTGGCGATCGCGGTCTGGAGGTCGAGAAACTCGACCTCGGCCTGCGCCAGGGTCCATTGCACGTTGTCGGACGACGCCGTGTCGAGAAGCTCCAGCTTGCGCACCACTTCGAAGGCCAGAAAGACAAGCAGCGCAAGGCCGGCCCCAGCCGTTACGGCCGCCAGGGCCAGCTTGGCGCGCTTCCGTGGCTGTCCCGGGTCCGCCATGCTCACCCTCGCCCTGCGCCGCGCCCTGGCTATTCGATGACCTTGATCCGGTCCAGCTGCCAGATGCTGCGGGTGTAGACCTGCTCGGACCGGTAGGCGGGTTTGGAATCGTAGGGATAGACGATCCACAGCGGGCCCTTGTCGCGGATCGACATGTTCTTGCCGTTGCGCCGGTAGGCGATGATCGGCCCCTCCGCCACCGCGTCCGAAACCGGGATATCGACGGCATAATCGTTCAGGGCCCTGGCCTTGAGCCGCCCCGCCGTGACCCCGAGGCGATCGAGCAGCGCTTCGAGCGGAACGCCTTTGAAGCGCTGTTCCCCGTCTGTCCAGATGGTCGTGGTGGTGAAACTGCGCGTCGCGATGGCGCGCAGCATCGGAAGATCGAACACTGCCGCATCGCCGTCATTCGTGACCGCGATGTCGCCGGTCACGGTCAGCAAGACCTCGGCCGAAGGGGCCTTCAGCGCCCCGCCTCGCGCGCCCGGCGCCACAACGAGCATCGCGGCCACAAGGACGGCGACACAGGACAGCCTCATACGAAAATCGGAAAAGGTCATCGATGCAGTCTCCGGTTCTTCATCCCCGTCCTTCCTTAAGCACCCGGGCGACGCGGCGCCATCGTCTCATTCGGATGGACCCCTATCCTTTCGGATAGGTTCCCCGCCCCCGCGCCGCGGGATCGGCCTTGCCCGCGCTCGACAAACCGCTACCTCGTGCCCGGCGCCGCCTACCGGTCGCAGGAACCCGTTTTTTTCGGCGCATGTCATAATTTCAACGGATTATCGCCTATGGTTGACACAAGCAGCGAGTGTACCGAGACCCCACCGATGCGAATACTGATAGCGGACGATCACGACCTCTTGCGCGATACGCTGACCCTCTACCTCGAAGGCTCCGGCGGTTTCGAGACCGACAGCGTTTCCGATTTCGAAGACGTGATGCGCCGCCTCGACGGACGGGAGCCCTTCGACGTGGTGCTGCTGGATCTCAACATGCCCGGCATGAACGGCCTGGACAGCCTGGAACGGGCCATGACCGCCGCTGATGGCTACCGCGTGGCCCTGATGTCCGGCTTCGCGACACGGGACGTGGCCGAACAGGCACTGGAGATGGGCGCCGCCGGCTTCCTGCCCAAGACCCTGCCGGCCCGGTCGCTGGTCAACGCCGTGAGGTTCATGGCCATGGGCGAACAGTATGCGCCCATCGAGTTCCTCACCGCCGCCGAGGACACCCCGCCGCATCCCCTTTCCGCGAAGCTCTCCGATCGGGAAATGCAGGTCCTTAAGGGTCTGACCGAGGGCAAGTCGAACAAGCAGATCGCCCGAGACCTGGATCTGCGCGAACCCACGGTCAAGCTGCACGTCAAGACGCTTTACCGCAAGGTCGGGGCGACAAACCGCACCCAGGCCGCCCTCATTGCCAAGGAGGCGGGGGTTTTCTAAACCGGCGCGCGGGGCGCCCGGCAGACCGGACGCCCCGAACGACACGCCCGCCCCGCCCCGCCGGGGCGGACGGGCCGGCCGTCACTCGGGGTTGACGGTGCCGCTGACGATCGACAGCGAGTTGCCGATCGCCGCCGCGGTGGTTTCCGCCGCGTTGCTGACCGAGCCGGTAACGGCCGCCGTGATGGGGGCGACGTTGCCCTGCCCCGGCAGATCGACATCGTCACCGTTGACCCCGACCAGATTGAGCGTCGCCGAGTTGCCGATGGCCGCGGCGGTCGCCGACGCATCCGAAACTGTGCCCGCCACGGTGGCCGAGACCGGGGCGAAGTTGCCCTGGATCGTCCCGACGGGCAGATCCGAGGTAAGCGAGTTGCCGATCGCCGCGGCCGTGGCCGTGGCGGAGGCGGCTTCGCTGCCGGTGATTTCGGCGTCCGCCGCGATTTCGGCGCTGATCGACGCAACGTTGATCTGTCCGCCGTCGTCGAGGTCCGCGACGATCCCGGCCGTGTCGCCGTTGATCTCGTCGATCTGCTCGCCGACCTCCTGCTCTTCCTCGACCCAGGGCGGCGCGGCGACGGCCGGCGCGGCCAGCAGCAGCGCGGTAGCCGCCGTTGCAAAGAATTGCGATTTCATGTCTGATCTCCTTCATGGGTGGCGGAGGCCGCGGCCTCCGGCTCTGTGGATGGCGCGCAGACCTCGCTTGTCAGGCTGAAGAGGCTGCGCGCCATTTCTCCGGCGGCCCGCTCGATCATCGCGCGCACGGCCAGTTGCATCGGCTCCAGCGCGCGTTCCGAAACGGAAAGATCGAATACGGTGTCGTCGAAGAACTGGAAGACCCCGGCGCGGATCTCGCGCCCCAGGATCTGTTTCTGGTAACTGACCACGTCGAGGACTCGCATGCTGTCGGTGTCCACGACGCGTAGGTCGAGCGCGATGTTCATGACGTAGGCGTTCCCGCTCACGCCGACGCCGTCGATGAACGCGTCCTGCGCCACCGAGCCGATATTGTAGTTCAACTCGGTGATCCCGCCCACGATGAAGATATCGCTGCCCATCAGCGAACCTGCCCGGATCTGGCGCACCGCGCCGCCATCGCCGATCAGGTTGTTGTTGGCCAGCTTGAGCTCCGCCTCGGCCACCGAATTGTCCAGCCGCTCGACAAGCGGCATCCCCATCCGGTCCAACGCGGATATCGCCATGAGAGAGGCCCCCTGCGTGACCCTCCGCCCGCCATCGCGGTCAAACTTGCCGGTGTAGTCTACGATGTTGCCCACGGCGATCCGGGGACGGCCCGACTGCGGCAGTTCCGCGCGCAGGCAGTCAAGCTCGTCACTGTATGGGGTGCGGTTGTCGATCACTGGCGCCGTCCCGATCGGGTCGGCATAGCGGCCCGAGGCGTCGGGCTCCGTCGCCACGCCGCATCCGGCGGCCAGGAGCATGCCGCAGGCGGCAAGCGCCGCGCGTATCCCCGATGCGTCAGTCAAGCTCCAGCTCTCCGTTCATGGATATGCCCGAGGTCACTGCGCCAGAGTTCCTTTGATCCACGATCAGGGTCAGGGTGTTGCCGCGCCCGCCCTGGGACACGCTCACGCTGTTGGCGATCGATACCGCCGACGGCCCGGCCGTTCCCCCACGGGTGACGGACCGGTTGAAATCGCCGTCACGGCGGTTGGCGACAGGCTGTTCGAAGCTGCCCATGCGCACCTCGGCCTGCTGCGCGCCGACCATGCCGGGAACGGCGACAAGGGCGATGCTTGCTGCGGTGGCGAATCTGATCATCGTCGGGTGTCCTGCGTTGCTGCGGTGTCGGTACACCACCCCCGGCGGCGCCCTCAAAGGCCCGCGCGGATACCCGGCCGCACATTCGGAACTGTTTGGGCGCCAACGGTGCGGTGCGCCGCCCGATCGGATAGCCGGACCATCCGAAAGGATCGCGCGGCAGGGGAAAGGGGCCGCCCCGCGCCGCGGCCCGGCTCAGCCGAAACCGTCCGACAGGCTGCGCGCGGCGGCGCGGACGGCGGCGATGGCGCTGTCCATCTCCAGGTTCTCCAGCGCGACGACGCCCACCGAGTATTCCGTGCCGGAATGGTCCGCATCGGGAAGCCGCACCGGGCTCGAAACGCCCACGGCGCCCTTCTGCAACTGGCCGCGGGTCACGCTGTATCCATGCGCGCGGGCGAAGCGCACGTCCTCCGGCTCGTCCGGCTGCTCGGGCCGCGTGGCCAGGATCGCGATCCCGGCGGCGCCGCGATCGATGGGGTGGCGGGTGCCGACGCGGTAATGGATGTTGAGGAAGGCGTCGCGCGGCTCGGCCGTCAGGACCACGACGCATTCATCACCCTGCGCCATGGACAGGAAGGCGGTCGCGCCGGTGTCCTGCGCCAACTGCTCAAGGATCGGGCGGGCCAGGTTCCGCATCGTCTCGCCGGCCTGCGCGCCCAGCAGGAAAGCCCCGGCGCCCAGGATGATCCGGCCCCCCTCGGTCCGCTGGACCATGCCGTGATCGGCCAGGGTGGCCACGATGCGGTAGGTGGCGGCGCGATGCAGGCCCAGCCGCGTGGACAGGTCCCCGACCGTCAGGCCCTCCGGCGTCCGCGCCACAAGCAGCAGCGCCGCGATGCCGCGGTCCAGGGTCTGCAGCTTGCCGTTCGCCATGTCCTGCGGCTCCTCCCTCTCGGCCCGGGCCGGGCCGCATCGCGCCCCCGTCCAATAGCAACGCCGCCCCGCCCGCGGCAACTGCCTGTCTCACTATTCGGACATGGTTTTGCAAAATGTGCAATTGATTTTAAATTATTCGCAAATTATACAGGGCGGGCGATATCGACCCGAGAGGAGGCGGCATCATGGCGGACACATCCCAAAGCACCCTTTCCGGCACCACGGGCTGCCCCTTCGCCGGGGCGGAGGAACCCGCACCCGCCCCGGCCGGTTGCCCGGTGCAGGATCCCGCCGCGATGGCGCAGGCGTTCGACGCCTTCGAAGGGCCCTACCAGCTCGACCCGGCCGAGGCGCTGCGCTGGTCGCGCGAGCAGTTGCCGGTCTTCTTCGCGCCCAGGCTCGGCTACTGGGTCGTGACGCGCTACGACGACATCAAGGCGGTGTTCCGCGACAACATCCTCTATTCCCCGCGCAACGTGCTGGAAAAGATCACCCCGCCCACCGACGAGGCGCTGGAGATCCTCAAAAGCTACGACTACGGCATGAACCGCACGCTGGTGAACGAGGACGAGCCCGCGCACATGGAACGCCGCCGGGTGCTGATGGACCATTTCATCCCCGAGAACCTGGAAAAGCACCAGGAGATGGTCCGCCGCCTCACCCGCGAGAAGATGGACGCCTTCATCGACGACGGCCGCGTCGATCTTGTCGAGGCGATGCTCTACGAGGTGCCGCTTCTGGTGGCGCTGCACTTCCTCGGCGTGCCGGAGGACGAGATCGAGACGCTGCGCACCTTCTCGCTGGCGCATTCGGTGAACACATGGGGCAAGCCCTCGCCCGAGAAGCAGGTCGAGGTCGCCCACGACGTCGGCCGGTTCTGGCAATACGCCGGCGCCGTGGTCGAGAGGATGCGCGCCCAGCCAGAGGGCACGGGCTGGATGCATCACACCATCCGCATGAACGAAGAGATGCCCGAGGTGGTGACCGACAGCTACGTGCACTCGATGATGATGGCGATCATCGTGGCCGCGCACGAGACCACCTCGCTCGCCTCGGCCAACATGTTCAAGACGCTGCTGGAGCACCGCGACGCCTGGGAGGACATCTGCGCCGATCCCTCGCTCATTCCCAACGCGGTCGAGGAATGCCTGCGCTACGCCGGCTCGATCGTCGCCTGGCGCCGCGAGACGACCGCGCCGACCACGCTGGGCGGCGTGAACCTGCCGGAGGGCGCGAAGCTGCTGATCGTGCAGGCCTCGGGCAACCAGGACACGCGGCATTTCGAGGATGGCGACACCTTCGACATCTACCGCGACAACGCGGTGGAGCACCTGACCTTCGGCTACGGCGCGCACCAGTGCATGGGCAAGAACATCGGCCGGATGGAAATGCGGATCTTCCTGGAGGAGATGACGCGCCGCCTGCCCCACCTGCGCCTGTCCGAGCAGGCATTCACCTATCTGCCCAACACCTCGTTCCGCGGCCCCGATCACCTCTGGGTCGAATGGGACCCCGCGCAGAACCCCGAACGGGCCGATCCCGCCGTCGCCACGCGGCACCGGCATTTCCCCGTGGGCGCCCCCGCGCGGCGCGACATCGCGCGCAAGGTCCGGGTCGCCGAGGTCCGCCACGAGGCCGAGGGCATCCTCGGGCTGGTGCTGGAGGACGCCAAGGGCCGCGCCCTGCCGAACTGGAGCCCCGGCGCCCATGTCGAACTGGTCGTGGGCGCGTATGACCGCAAGTATTCGCTCTGCGGCGATCCGCGTGACGGCACCTACCAGGTGGCCGTGCTGCGCGAGGCGGACGGCCGCGGCGGATCCCGCCACATCCACGACACCCTGCGGGCGGGCGACGAGATCAAGCTGCGCGGCCCCTCGAACCTCTTTCGCCTGGACGAGAGCGCGGCGCACCACGTGCTGGTGGCCGGCGGCATCGGCATCACGCCCGTCATCGCGATGGCCGACCGCCTGAAGGCGCTGGGCCGCAGCTACGAGATCCACTATTCCGGGCGGTCGCGCCGGAGCATGGCCTTCCTCGACCGGCTGGCGCGCGACCACGGGCCCGCCCTGTCCGTCCACGCCGGCGACGAGGGCGCCCGCGCCGACCTGCCCGCGCTGGTCGCGGCGCTGCCCGAGGGCGGGCAGGTCTATGCCTGCGGCCCCGAGCGGATGATCGCGGCGCTGGAGGAGCTGACGGCCCACCTGCCCGAGGGCACCTTCCACTTCGAACATTTCAGCGCGCAGGCCGGCGGCCTGGACCCGTCGAGGGAACAGGCCTTCGAGGCGGAGCTGACGGACTCGGGGCTGACCGTGCAGGTGGCCGCCGACACCACCCTGCTGGAGGCGATCCGCGCCGCCGGCATCGACGTGGCCAGCGACTGCTGCGAAGGGCTCTGCGGCTCCTGCGAGGTGGATGTGGTAGAGGGCGAGATCGACCACCGCGACAAGGTCCTGACGCGGGCCGAACGCGCCGGGAACACCCGCATGATGAGCTGCTGTTCCCGTGCGCGCGACGGCGGGCGCATCAAGCTGGCGCTTTAGCCCGCGGCCCGCCGGCACCTTGACACACATCAAGGACGGCCCCCTGCCCCTGCCGTCCATCATGGCCGGCACGGGCCGCGGGCACGGCGCCAGGTACGGGGGCAGGCATGACGACGAAGGCTCTGATCATCCTTGCGGGGGGCGCCCTTCTGGCGGCGCCGCTCGTGCTTCCGGCGCCCGAGGGCATCCCCGCCCCGGCGTGGCGCGCCGCGGGGCTGGGCCTGGCGATGGCGCTGTTGTGGGTGACCGAGGCGCTGCCGCTGGCGGCCACCGCGCTCCTGCCGCTCGCGGCGGCGCCGCTGCTCGGCATCTCGGGTCTGGATGCCGTCGCCCCCGCCTACAGCCATCCGCTGATCGTGCTTTTCCTGGGCGGGTTCCTGCTGGCAAAGGCGATCGAGAAATGCGGGCTGCACCGGCGCCTGGCCTTCAGCCTGCTGGGCCTGGCCGGCCAGGGCCCGGGCCGGGTGCTGGGCGCGGTCATGCTGACCACGGCCTTTCTCAGCCTCTGGATCAGCAACACCGCGTCGGCCATGGTGGTGGCCCCCATCGCCGCGGCCATCGCCGCCTCGCAGGAGGCGCGCCCCCAATTCGCCACCGCCCTGATGCTCGGCGTGGCCTTCGCCGCCACCATCGGGGGGATGGGCTCGCTGATCGGCACGCCGCCGAACGCGATCTTCGCGGCCCATGTCAGCGCCACCTACGGGGTCGAGGTGGGATTCGCCCAATGGGCGGCCATCGGCGTGCCGGTCGCCGTCGTCCTGCTGGCGCTGGCCTGGCTGGTCCTGGCGCGGCTCTCGCCCGGGCTGCCGGCGGGCGCGCTGACGGTGTCCTTCGGCCAGCGGCTTGCCCCCGCCTCGGCGGCCGAGCGGCGCGTCGCGCTCATCGCCGGCCTGACGGCGCTGGCCTGGATCTCGCGGCCGTTGCTGCAGTGGCTGTTTCCCGGGCTCGCGCTGACCGATGCCGGGATCGCGATGCTGGCCGCGCTGGCCCTCTTCGCGGTGCCCGACGGCGCGGGCCACCGCCTGCTGGACTGGGACACCGCCGCGACCCTGCGGTGGGACGTGCTGATCCTGTTCGGCGGGGGCCTGGCGCTGGCGGGGATCCTGGAACGCACCGGCCTGGCCGCCTGGATCGGCACCGGGGTGACGGGGCTGGCGCATCTGCCCCAGATCGTGCTCAGCCTGGTGATCGCGGCGCTGATCGTCTACATCGGCGAACTGGCCAGCAACACCGCGATGGCGGCCATCTTCCTGCCCGTGGCCGGCGCGGCGGCGGCCGTGCTGGGGGTGGACCCGGTGATCTTCATGCTGCCCGTGGCGCTGGCGGCCTCGGTGGGGTTCATGTTGCCGGTGGCCACCCCGCCCAATGCCATCGTCTTCTCCAACCCCGCGGTCACGCGGGCGAACATGCTGCGCGCCGGCGCACTGCTCGATGTGGTGGGCATCCTGGTGGCGGTCGGGGTCAGTTCGGCTCTGGGCGGCCTCTTCTTCGGCTGAGCCCGCGGCCCCGCGCCCGCGGCGGGTGTTATTCGCGGGTTGCCTCGGACGCCCGAGCCCCCTACCTTTGGCGTATCCGTTGGGGTGCCCCGCACGGGGGCTGAGAGGCCAAGGCCAACCCATCGAACCTGATCCGGTCAATACCGGCGTAGGGAACGGAGATCGCGCGGACCCACCGGCCGCCGCCTTGTCCCCCCGCCGTTGACCACAGCCGGAGGCGGACATGCGACCAGACACCGATCATCCCATCGCGCAGATCGCAGGGTTCCGGCCATGACCGCCGAGGCCACCGTCCTGGGGGCCGGGGTGGCGGGCCTGGCCGTCGCCCGCGCCCTGACCGCACGGGGCGCCGGCGTGCGCGTGATCGACCCCGCCGGCGGCCCCGGGCCCGCGGCCTGCTCGTGGTGGGCCGGCGGGATGCTGGCGCCCTTCTGCGAAGGCGAAACCGCCGAGGAACCGGTCGTGCGGCTGGGCCGCGAGGCGGCGGCGTGGTGGCGCGCGGCCGGCGTGCCGGTCACCAAGGCCGGCACGCTCGTCGTGGCGCCGGGCCGCGACCGGGCCGAGCTCGACCGGTTCGCCCGGCGCACCCACGGCCATGCCGCGCTCGACCGCGCCGGGCTCGCCGCGCTCGAGCCGGCGCTGGCCGACCGCTTCGCCGGCGCGCTGCACTTTCCCGATGAGGCCCATATCGCCCCGCGCGCGGCGCTCGAGACCCTTCGCGACGGGCTGGCCGAGGCCGGCACCCCCGTCGAGCCGGAGGGCACGCCCGAGGGCACGGTCATCGACTGCCGCGGGCTGGCGGCCCGCGACCTGCTGCCCGATCTGCGCGGCGTGCGCGGCGAGATGGCGATCCTGCATGCCCCCGACATCACGTTGCGGCGCACCGTCCGGCTTCTGCATCCGCGCCACCCGCTCTACGTCGTGCCGCGCGGCGATGGGATCTACATGCTGGGCGCCACCCAGATCGAAAGCGGCGGGCGCGGGCCGGCCAGCCTGCGCTCGGTCGTCGAGCTTCTCAACGCGGCCTACGCCCTGCACCCCGCCTTCGCCGAGGCCGAGGTGCTGGAGATCGGCACCGATGCGCGCCCCGCCTTCGCCGACAACCTCCCGCGCGTCTTCCGACAGGCGGGGCGAATCCACGTCAACGGCCTGTTCCGGCACGGCTACCTGCTGGCGCCCGCGCTCGCGCGGATGACCGCCGGTTTGCTGCTGGACGGCGAAACACCGGAGCTGTCACGATGAAGATCACCGTCAACGGAGACCCGCAGACCGTCGCGGCCACCACCCTGGCCGAGGCGCTGGAGGAACTGGGCTACGCCGATGCCCGCGTGGCCACCGCGCTCAACGAAACCTTCGTTCCCGTCGGCCAACGCCAGGCGCACCCCCTGGCCGAGGGCGACCACCTGGAGATCCTCGCGCCAAGGCAGGGGGGCTGAGATGCCTGTCTTCTACGGAACCGAGATCGCCTCGCCCCTGATGCTGGGCACGGCGCAATATCCCTCCCCGTCCGTGATGGAGGCGGCTTTCCGCCGCTCCGGCGCGGGCGTGGCCACGGTCTCGTTGCGGCGCGAGGCCGCGGGCGGCCAGGGCGGCCCCTTCTGGGACATCATCCGCGGCCTCGGCGTGCCGGTCCTGCCCAACACCGCCGGGTGCCACAGCGTGCGCGAGGCCGTCACCACGGCCCGGATGGCGCGCGAGCTTTTCGACACCGACTGGATCAAGCTGGAGGTCATCGGCCATCCCGACACCCTGCAGCCCGATCCCTTCGGCCTGGTCGAGGCGGCCCGCATCCTCTGCGAGGAGGGGTTCAAGGTCTTCCCCTACACCACCGAGGACGGCATCCTGGCCGGCCGGCTGCTGGAGGCCGGCTGCGAGGTGCTGATGCCCTGGGGCGCCCCGATCGGCACGGGGCTGGGTCTGAACAACCTTTACGGGCTGCGCACGCTGCGCGCGCAGTTCCCCGAGGTCCCGATGGTGATCGACGCGGGGATGGGCCTGCCCAGCCATGCCGCGCAGGCGATGGAACTGGGCTACGACGCGGTGCTGCTGAACACCGCGGTGGCCAGGGCCGGGGATCCGGCGGCCATGGCCGAGGGCTTCGCCCGCGCGCTCGATGCCGGGCGCCTGGCCCACGCGGCCGACCCGATGGAGCCGCGCGACATGGCCAGCCCCTCCACCCCCGTGCTGGGACTGGCGGTGCTGGAATGACCCTGCCCCGCTTCTACCCCATCTTCGATCACCCCGACTGGCTGGAGCGCGCGCTGCCGCTTGGCGTCAGGCTCGTGCAACTGCGGATCAAGGACCGGCCCGAGGCCGAGCTGCGCGACATGATCGCGCGCGGGCGCGACCTGTGCCGCGCGGCCGGCGCCACGCTGGTCGTCAACGATCACTGGCGGCTCGCGATGGATCTGGGCTGCGACTGGGTCCACCTGGGCCAGGAGGATCTGGATACCGCCGACCTGCCCGCGCTGCGCCGCGCGGGGGTGCGCATCGGCCTGAGCACCCATGACGAGGCCGAACTGGTGCGCGCCCTGGCCCAGCGCCCCGACTACGTGGCCCTCGGCCCGGTCTGGCCCACCGTCCTCAAGAAGATGAAGTGGCATCGGCAGGGACTCGACCGGGTGCGGGACTGGAAGGCACGGGTGGGCGATCTGCCGCTGGTGGCCATCGGCGGGCTGACCACGCAGCGCGCGCCGCGGGCCTTCGCCGCGGGGGCGGACATCGCCTCGGTCGTGACCGATATCACCCTCGATCCCGACCCCGAGGCGCGAATCCGCGACTGGATCGCGGTGACGCGATGAGCCGCTATGCCCGCCAGGTCGCCGTGCCCGAGCTGGGCACCGCGGGACAGGCGCGCCTGCGGGCCGCGCGGGCGCTGGTCGTTGGCGCCGGCGGGCTGGCCGCGCCGGTGCTGCAATACCTTGTCGGCGCCGGCCTCGGCGGACTGCGGCTGGTCGACCCCGATCGCGTGGACGAAAGCAACCTGCACCGCCAGACCCTGTTCCGCGCCGGCGACATCGGCCGGCCCAAGGCCACCGCCGCGGCGGCGACCCTGGCCGGCCTCAACCCCGACTGCCCGGTCACGCCGGTCGCCGAGGCCCTGCGTCCGGCCAACGCCGCCACCCTGGCCGAGGGCATGGACCTCGTCCTCGACTGCGCCGACAGCTTCGCGGCCAGCTACATCCTTTCCGATCACTGCCACGCGCGGGGGCTGCCGCTGATCAGCGCCTCGGTCATCGGGGCCGAGGGCTATGCCGGCGGTTTCTGCGGCGGGGCGCCGTCGCTGCGCGCGGTCTTTCCCGACCTGCCGCAACGGGCGGGCTCCTGCGCCCGGGACGGGGTGCTGGGCCCCGTGGTGGGGGTCGTCGGCAGCCTGCAGGCGCAGATGGCCCTGGCGCAGCTCGCCGGCATCGCGCCCGCGCCGCTGGGCCGCATCGTCAGCTACGACGCGCGCCACCACCGGTTCGGCGGGTTCTCGTTCGCCGGCGCGCCCGAACCGGGGTGGCGACCCGCCTTCATCGACGCCGCCGAGATCGCCGCGGGGGATTTCGTCGTGGACCTGCGCGCCCCCGAAGAGGCCCCCCGCCTCCGCCCCGAGGCCCGGCGCCTGCCGGCCGAGGCCTTCGGCCCCGGCGGCCCCTGCCCCGCGCCCGGCCAGCGCGCCGTGCTGTGCTGCCGCAGTGGCCTGCGATCCTGGACGGCGGCCGAACGCCTGGCCGAAGTCTGGGACGGCGAGATCGCGCTGGTGGCCCTCGGTGCATCCGGGCAGGGCTGAGTCGTCGGCCCGCGCCCACCACGGGCACGGGCAGGCGCCGGCGCGGCCCGGCAGGCGAGAACAGGGGCGATCCGTGGCGGCGCATTGCCGGCCGGGCGCCGCCGGCCGGACGGGTCAGGCAGACAGGGCGCGGGGCGCGTCGTCGGCCTGGTCGCTGCCGTCGGCACCGGCGGCGGCCAGCGTGCGGTAGGTGCTCCAGGCCGCGCCGCGGTCGGTGTAGCAGCCCCGAAGGTGCCGCTGGCCGCTTTCGGCGGAAAAGCCCTCGCGCCCGTGCACAATCCGGTGGTTGTCGAAAACGATGCATTCGCCCGCGTTCAGCCGGAACCGGCACAGGAACCGGTCGTCCTGCATCAGGCGCAGGAACCGGCAAAGCGCCGGATAGTAGTCGTCCAGCACCTCCTGGGGCAGGTCCATGTCGTCCTGCAGGTGCTGCGACACGGTCACCCCCGCGACGTTGCCGCGCGCGTCGAGCTCGATCACCCGCTGATGCGCCCGGTAGTCCCAGCCGTCATGCCGGTAGAAAAAGGGGATCTCGTGGCGGGCCAGCAGGTCGAAGGCCGCGGGATCCTCCTCGCGCAGGGCCTCGGCCACGGCCGCGCCATCCAGGAACAGGCTGCGCCCGCCCTCCACGGTATTTGCCCGGCAATGCAGGAACTGGACGCCCGGCGCCATCTCCTCGCCCGGCAGGTCGGTGTGCATCTCCAGCGGGCCGGCGGTGAAGGCCAGGTTGGTGGGCGCGATCTCCAGCCGCACCTCGAAGTAGTGCCCCTCGGCCGTTGGGGTAACCGGGCCCAGGCAGTTCACCAGCCGCGTCAGGCTCTCGTCGCTGTTCTCCATCTCCGTGACCAGCGCGACGCCCTCCTCGACCAGGGCGCGGGCCAGGCGCGCGCGGCCCGCCTCGGTCTGTTCCACGTCGGCCTGCGGGATGCGGCGGAACGCCGGGTAATGATCGGCGTACCACAGCCGCCGGGGCAGGTCCGCCGGGTCGGGGTTGCGGCCGGAGGCGGCAAAGGCCGCCAGCCGCGACAGCGGCAGGCGCGTGACGTGATCCTCGTTCGCCCAGTCGATCTCCAGTTCCGCGTCGGTGACCCGCGCGGCGCGCGCCGCCGGCGCGGCCGCCAGCGCGGTGACATCGAAGACGCGCTCCCGCGTTTGCGGATCGATCGTCGTCGGGCAGGCGTCGCGCAGCCAGTGGTAGTTGAAATAGGTCGGGCCGCGCTCCAGGGGCACGTAAAGCCCCTTCTCGGCCAGTTGGACGGGGGTCTCGCTCATGTGATTGCTCCGTTTCGTCGGGGGTCTCGGGTCAGGCGGCGTAATCGCTGCCCTCGGCATCCAGGATCGCCTTCAGCTCGGCCAGGTGCCGTTCGGCCTGGCCCGGGTAGCCTTCGAGTTCGCGCGCGGTCTTCTCCGCCACGTCGTCGGGCAGGACGCGCAGGGGCTGCCCGGTCTGGAGCGCGCGGACATAGGTCTCGGCCGCGCGCTCGAAGTAGTAGAGACGGTTGAAGGTCTCGGCCACGTCGTCCCCGATCACCAGGACACCGTGGTTGCCCATGACAAGAACCCGGTCCTTGGGATCCGACAGCAGCCCCGCGCAGCGCGCGCCCTCGTCCTCGAAGGCCAGCCCGCCATAGCCGTTGTCGACGACGTGACGGTTGAAGAAGGTCGCGCAGTTCTGGTCGATGGGGGGCAGCGTGCTGTCGGCCAGGCAGGCCAGCACCGTGGCATGGATGGAATGCACGTGCATCACGCAGCGCGCATGCGGGCACAGCCGGTGAATCGCGCCATGCAGCCCCCAGGCCGTGGGATCGGGCGCGCCGGGCCTGTCCATCGTTTCCGGGTCGTCGGCATCCAGCAGCAGCAGGTCCGAGGCCCGGATGCGGGCGAAGTGCACCTGGTTGGGATTCATCAGGAACCGCGCGCCGTCACCGCCGACCGCAAGGCTGAAATGATTGGCCACCGCCTCGTGCATGTTCAGCCGCGCGGTCCAGCGGAAGGCCGCCGCCATGTCGATCCGTTCCTGCCAGTGGGTCAGGTTTGCGCTCTCGCCGGTGTCCAGCATCGGGTGTCTCCTTTTCGCGTGCCGGCGGGATGCCAGCCCCGCGCCGGGCTGACAAACGATGAATCCGGCGCTATGGCATAAGCCGAACTAATGCATGGGTACTGGACGCCGATGACCGCTTCTAACCTGCCGCCGCTGACCTGGCTGAGGGCCTTCGAGGCCAGCGCGCGGCACCTCTCCTTCACCCGCGCCGCGGGCGAGTTGAACCTCACCCAGTCCGCCGTCAGCCAGCACGTGCGCAGCCTGGAATCCTTCCTCGGGCGCGAGCTTTTCGTGCGCAAGACGCGCGCGCTGGAACTGACCGAGGCCGGCGCGAACTACCTTCCCATCGTGCGCGAGGCTTTCGACCTGATCGCGACGGGCACGCGCGCCTTTACCGGCGGCGATCGGGGCCGGCACCTGGTCGTGCAGTGCAACATGGGGTTTTCCGTCTTCTGGCTGGCCCCGCGGCTGCACAGGCTCTACGCCCGGCATCCCTGGCTGGTGCTCAACATCGTCACGCCGATCTGGGATCCCGAGCGCCACGCCGCCCAGGCCGCCATGGAAATCCGCTTCGGCCGCGCCGAGGACATGTCCGCCGCCGCGCAACGCCTGACGCAGGACCGCTTCTTCCCGGTCTGCGCCCCCGACTACCACGGCGGCCGCCCCGATTTCGACACCGCCACGCTTTTCGATTGCGCCGGCGTCACCGGCACCTGGGAGGCCTGGTTCAAAAGCCAGGGCCGCCCCTTCCGCCGCGCCGGCGAGGTGAACCTGACCTCCTCCTTCGCGATCGAGATCACCGCCGCGCTCAACGGCGCGGGCCTGGCGATGGCCCACGACAGCCTTGTGACCGACCTGATCGGCGACGGGCGGCTGATGCGCGCGGGCGACCACGCCCCGAAGCTGACCGAGGGCTACTTCCTCCTGCCCGCCGCCAGCCACGCCGCCACCCCCGCATCCGAGGCCTTCCTCGCCTGGCTGCAGGACGAGATCGGGCAGCACCCCGCTCACTCGTAGCCGGTCATCTCCAGATACCCCCCCCCCGCGTGAGAGCCCGTCACCGTGACCGGCCCCTCCCAGTAGGGCGGTGTGACATCCATCCAGGCCCGCGGGTTCAGGGCGGCCACGGTCACCGCCACGCCGCGTTCGGGCACCCGCACCCGCCACCGGGTGGGCACCTCCCGGCCCGCCACCTGGGTCGTCTCCAGCGGCTCGGCCCGGAAGGCGCCATCGTCCAGCGCCACGGTGCGGCCCTCCGCCCCGATCCAGGTGCCCGCCGTGTAGACTCCGCCGCCGGCCTCGCGCAGGCGGAAGCCCATCAGCTTCTCGCCGCTGTCGAAGCTCAGCGAGAACCAGTCCCAGCCCGCCTGATCCGCCGCCAGCGGCTGCGAGGACCACTCCCGGTCCAGCCAGGCGCTGCCCGTGACCGGCACCGCGCCGCCGGGCAGGGTCAGCGTGCCGGAAATCTCGAAGAAGGGCTGCGAATAATAGTAGCTCGCCTGCCCCTGCGCTGATTTCACCGAGTACCCCTCCGCCCCGTGAAACACCAGCGGCCCCCGCGCCTCCAGCGCCATGTCATAGGCGAAATCGGGGCCGGCGGCGGTCAGGTCCATCCGCGCGAAGCTCTCGCCGCCCAGGCGCCATTCGTCGATCCAGGCGGCGAAGGGATCGGCCCGCACGCCCGCCTGGCCGATCCCGCCGCGGGCGAACCGCTCCGTGACGTGATGCGCCTCCGGCGTGGTCACGGCGGCATGGGCGAACCAGACCTGCGGCGAATCCCACCCCGGGGCCGTGCCGGGCGCCAGCGCCGACCGGAACAGCGTCCATTGCAGCCCGTAGGCGGTGCCCTCGGGGCCGGTCAGATTGGCGGTCAGGTACCACCACTCGATCCGGTAGTCGGGATGCGCCCCGTGATCGGCCGGAAAACTGAACGACGGGTCGGGCTGCGGTCGGGCGAAATCCTTCGCCTCGGTGCCAAGGCCGGCGAACCCCTGCGCCAGCGCCGACATCGGCAGAAAGACAAGCAAAAGCAGAATCTTAGCGTTCATTTGCAAACACCTTCAGCAGGTCCGAGGGCGGCGTGCGCGCCAGCCGCCGGGCGGGCCAGAGCGCCGCGATCCCCGCCGCCAGCAGCGCGAAGGCCCCAAGGCGCAGGTAATCGACCGGGAAAAGATGCATGGGCAGGCGCCAGCCGAAGGCCTCGACGTTCACGATCGCCAGCAGGACCCAGGCCAGAACCAGCCCCAGCGGCAGGGCCAGCGCCGCCGTCAGCACTGCCAGCACCAGCGCCCGCACCAGTTCCAGCCGGCCCAGCCGCGCCCGCGTCAGCCCCAGCGCCCAGGCCGGGGCCAGCTGCGGCAGCCGCATGCTGGCCAGCGTCAGCAGGCTGGTCAGGATGGCGAAAGCCGCCACCGCCAGCGTCAGCACGTTCAACGCCCCCGTCACGGTAAAGGTGCGCTCGAACACCCGCATCGAGGCCGCCTTGGCCCGCGCCTGGTCCACGATCCGCGCCCGCGGCAGGCCGAATTCCGCCACCAGCGCGCGGCGCAGCGCGTCGGGATCGTCGCTGCGCACCCCGAACTGCGTGGCCCGCACCTGCGGGAACATCTCGCGAAACAGGTCCTCGCCCACGATGGCCTGCCCCACGGGGTTGCCGTAATCCCCGAAGACGCCGGCCACCGGCAGGCGCCGCCCGGGGCCCACCGCCAGGTCGTCCCCCACCCAGAGCCCGGCCCGGCGGGCCAGTTGCTCGTTGACGATCACCGCCTCCCCGGCCTCGACCCGCGCCCAGACCGGCGCCTCGGCCGCCAGGAATTCCCAGTTGCGCGCATAGGTCGGCCCCACCCGCGCGCCCATAAGCTCGGCCGGCCGTCCCGCAAGCCGCGTCTCGACCGACAGGAGCGGCAGCACCGCCCGCGCCCGCGGCGCAAGGAAGGCCTCCAGCGCCGCCGCCTCCTGCGCGTCCTCGGCCGAGACGTAAAGCTCCGCCGCCAGGCGCTGGTCCAGGAACCCGGTAAAGGTCAGGCGGAAGCTCGACACCATGGTCGAGACACCCACGTTGGCCGCGATGGCCAGCAGAAGCGCCATCAGCGCCAGGCTCAGGCCCGGCAGCTGCTGGCGCGTGTCGGCCCAGAACCATTCCGCCACCGCCCGGCGTGCCCCGCGCTGCGCCGCCGCCAGCAGCGGGTCCAGCACCAGCGGCAGCGCCAGCGCCGCCCCCAGCAGCAGGCACCCCAGCAGCACGAAGCCCGAGACCAGCCCCCCGCCCCACTGGGCCAGCGCGCCGGCGACGGCAAGCAGCCCCACCGCACCGGCCGCCTGCCAGCGCCGGGCCCGCCCGGCGGCCATGCTCCAGGCCCGGGGCCGGGCACTGGCCAGGATCGGCATCCGCGCGATCCGCCACAGCGCGCCTGCCGCGGCCAGGCCCGTGCCGCCCAGCGCGATGGCCAGCCCCGACAACCACCAGGCCGGGCGCAATGCCAGCGTTCCCGACACCTGCGCGCCGTAAAGCCCTTCCAGCGTCGCGGCCACGTCCGGAAGCAGCGCCGCCGCCACCAGATACCCCAGCGCGATGCCCAGCCCCCCGGCCACCAGCGCCACAAGGGCCAGTTCGGCGGCCATCAGCATCACCAGCCGCCGCAGGGGCATGCCCAGCGCCCGCAGGGTGCGCACCATGCCGCGGCGCTGCTCGAAGGCCAGCCCGATCGTGCCGTGCACGATGAAGATCCCCACGGCGAAGCTCAGCAGCCCGAAGGCGGTGAGGTTGAGGTGGAAACTGTCGGTCAGCCGCGCCACCTCGGCCCGGCCCTGCGCCGCCCGGCGCACCAGATCCGGCGCCACCTCCGCCAGCGGCGGCCGGCCGACCGGCTGCCCGGGCGCCAGGATCAGGCGGCTGATCCGCCCCCGAAGGTCCAGCAGCCGCTGCGCAAGGCCGATGTCGGCCACGGCCGTGCCCGGCGCCACGCCCCGATCGGCCACCACCCGCGGGCCCAGCCCCGCCAGCCGCGCCGCCGTGTCGGGATGGGCGAAGACGACCCCGCCGCCCAGGGCGTCGGCCAGGTCCCCGCCTCCGGCGCCGGGCCGCACGGGGCCCAGCCCCCCCGGCGCGGTCAGCGGCTCCAGCCCCACCAGCCGCACGTCGCCGCCGTCCCGGTCCAGCTCCCCCTCCAGCACCGGGCTGACCAGCCACCCCGCCCGGCGCAGCGCCACGAAACGCGCCTGGGGCATCGTCTCGCCGGCACGGGGGACCAGCTGGTCGAATTGGCCCTCGCCAAGGGTCGCGGCGGCGGCGGCATAGCTTGCCCGCGCCTCGGCATTGATGGCCTGCACCCCCGACCACAGCGCGGTGGCCAGCGCCAGCCCGGCCAGCAGCGTGAACAGCTGCAGCGGATTGCGCCGCCAGTGCGACCACAGCGCCTGCAGGCCCGCGGCGGTCACGCCAGCCGCCCCCGGCTGAGGTGCAGGCGCCGCTCCATGCGCGCGGCCAGCGCCGGCGAATGGGTCACCATCAGCAGCGCCGCCCCGGTCTCCGCCACCAGCGCCAGAAGCTCCTCCAGCACCGCCGCCGAGGTCGCCTCGTCCAGATTGCCCGTGGGCTCGTCGGCCAGCACCAGCCGCGGCCGCGCGGCCAGGGTGCGCGCGATGGCCACCCTCTGCTGCTGCCCCCCCGACAATTGCTCGGGGAACTTGGCCATCTGCCCCGCCAGGCCCAGCGCCCGCGCCAGCCGGTCGATCCGACCCCGGTCCGCAGTGCCCGCCAGCCGCGCCTGGAAGGCGATGTTGGCGGCCACGTCGAGCGAGGGGATCAGGTTGAACTGCTGGAAGATCACCCCGACCGCGCCCCGGCGCAGGGCGGCGCGGCCGCGGTCGTCCAGGGTGCTCACCTCCTGCCCGTCCAGCCGGATCGCGCCGCCATCGGCGGTGTCCAGCCCGCCGACCAGGTGCAAAAGGGTGCTCTTGCCCGACCCGGACTCGCCGGTCAGCGCAAGGGTCCGGCCCGCCGCCAGCGACAGGTCCACCCCGCGCAGCACCGGCACCGGCCCGTCCGGCCCGGCGTAGGATTTCGTCAGCCCCTCGACCTCAAGCAGCATCGCGCCCTCCCGTCTGCCCCAAGCTATGGCAGCAACCGCGAAAGGAAAGCCACCCCCGGCGCGAATACCGCCCGGCGCACCGCGCTCACCCCCGCCGCAGGAACCGCAGCCGGAAGATGCGGATCCCCCGCCGGCGACGACCAGGCGGCCCGGCGCGCGGCCGGGCCGGCGCGGCCCCCGTGGGGCCGTCCCCCATCGCCGCGCAATCCATCAGCGCCCTCACCAGGTCCGGCAGGTGATGCGCGGGCACCGCGCGGGTGGCGGCGATCCGCGGCAGCGGCCGGCCCTGCCCGCACAGATGCGCCGCCGTCAGCCGCCCGTATTCGTAGGCCAGCGCCTTGGCCCCGCGCCCTTCGAACCGCGGCGGCCGGCCCATGCGGAAATCCTCGAACCCCTGCCGCCACGCGCCGGAGCGGACCATGGCCTCCGCCGTCACCCAGTGATCGCTCAGCTGCGTCATGCCGCCCCTCCCGCACCGGCCCCGGCGCCCTGTCCAAGACCGATGAGACCGCGCCCAACGGCCCTGCGCCCGGATGGTAGCAAACCTGCAAGCTCCCGTCTCGAAGCCCGCCCGGACCGGTGCCGCGCGGTCCGCGGACGACAGCAAAGCGCAGGGAGGGGACGTTTCAAAGTTGCAAACCTTGGTCGCCCTTCAAGCCGTGACCGGCCTTTTCTGGACATTCGTTCTGCGGCTGCATAGGATCGCACCGCCTGCGGGCTCGGCGGGAAGCCGCCATCCGCTGCGTTCATCGCCAAGGGCCGCCAAACGGCACCAGTTGTCGTTCGACGGACCGTCCCCGTGCGTCCGAACTTCGGACCGAAAAGGTATTTCGCCGGACCAGCGCAAAGAGGCTCGATTCATTGACGGCACCCTGCGATGGCGATATCGCGTGTTACATCAAAAGGGTCATTTCCGCTGGGGAAAATAGTGTTCTCGGTCTTCAAAATCTCTAGAAAAAGCGCGATTTAGGTGTCGGTCATTAAAAAGAAAAAGGGGAATATTGTGGTTGCTCTTCTTGCTTCATACCCTCGCAGTGGGAACCATTTGGTCCGTGCTTTTCTGGAAGCTGCTAGCGGGCAACCGACCTTGGGCTGCCGGGGCAATCCGCACGACATACCAATTCGTGATCGATTCCCGAAGATCGTTGATACGCCTTTTGAAAGGCGTTCGGAGCAGCCCATTGCGCAAAAAATTCATTGGATTTCCGAGGAACTCAGCTTGCGCAGAGATGGACAAATGGCTGAGCGCCTGTGCCTTATCATACGCGATCCAGCGCGATGTGTCGTTTCGCAGCTTACTCGCAGTCTGGAGGCAAAAGGGCGCGTTAGTAGGTGGAACACATTGCGAAAGATGCGAAAGCCAGAGCGCCTTGAACGGGTTGTGTTTTCCGAGCTTGAACGTTGGTATGTTCTGATCGATCACTATCTGGCTTCGGACTTGCCTAAACTTGCCATAGGTTTCGAGGATTTGTTGTCTAATAATGGGCTGTCGATCGTCAATGATCAGCTTCTTCCTTTCTTTGGCATCAGCGACAGGTTCGAGGATGAAGAAAGTTTTCGAAAAGTTGCGGAGTTTGGTCGTGAAAGCCAATTATCTGACGTCAAGACCCTTCCAGAGGTTGCTTACAAGGGCAACAAAATTGCAAGCGACATGGTGCGAAGTTCAGTCGACTATAACGACGTCCGCGCGAGGCTTGGATTGTCGAACGTCAAAATTATTTCTTGATCGTATTCAAAGCGCCGCGATTTCACTTAGTACGGACATGAGTTTCGCCAGGTAGACTTGGCCTTTGATATTGATGCAGCCCCTATAATCGGGAATAAGCCCGAAAAATGCCGATAGGTGGGAACTGGTGCCGCCCGTTTAACTGCATAGGGTTCGTTCAGATCAAAAGCCGCTAAGGGATCGAATGTCCGCTCTGGGCCGGGAGCGGCCGTTGCCGTGATCCGCTCGGACGATTGCACTATCCGCCGCGCGGCCCTTCGGGCGGGGGCCGGCGCGGGCGACCGAGAAAGAGGCGCGGCGTGTGATCCGCGCCACCGGCGCGACGGCGGCGCAGGGCGCCGCGGCGTACCAAAGCCCCGTACGGTCCGTACGAGCCGTACGCTGCCCGGGGCGCGGGACGGGCCCCCTCAGCCGCCCTTCAGCCGCGACAGCAGGACCACCTCGCTGTCCGGTTCGATGGGGGTGAACCAGCTGTCGTTGTAGACCCGCCCGTCGATGGCGACCGAGACGCCCCGCTCAAGCTGCGGCTGCATGGCCGGGTAGCGCGCGGCCAGCCCGTCCAGCAGTTCGCGCAGGGTGCGCGCCTCGATCTCGACCTCGGTCTGATCGTCCGCCGCCGCCGCGAGGGAGCCGAAGATCTTGACCTGAACCACCGGATATTTTCCTTTCTTTACTTGGACTTGAGCGCATCCAAGACCTTGGGCGGGGACAGGGGCAGATGCGTCAGGCGCACGCCCGCGGCCTCCGACACGGCGTTGGCGATGGCCGCCAAGGGGGGCACGATCGAGGTCTCGCCCACCCCGCGCACGCCGTAGGGATGCCCCGGGTTGGGGATCTCCAGGATCACCGGCTCGATCATCGGCAGGTCCGAGGCCACGGGGATGCGGTAGTCCAGAAAGCCGGGGTTCTGCAGCACCCCGTCCGCGCCGTAGATGTATTCCTCGTTCAGCGCCCAGCCGATCCCCTGCGCCGCCCCGCCCTGGAACTGGCCCTCCACGTAATCGGGATGCACCGCCTTGCCCGCGTCCTGAAAAACGGTATAGCGCAGGATCTTGACCGCCCCGGTTTCGGGATCGACCTCGGTGTCCACCATGTGCGTGGCAAAGCTCACCCCGGCGCCCTCGGCATTGACCTCGTGGTGGCCGGCGATGGGGCCGCCGGTGTTGGAGGCGATGGCGGCGATCTCGGCCAGGCTCATCGGCGGGTGCGTGCCGGCGTTGGGGCCGGCGGGCCGCGCCGCGCCGTCCTCCCAGACGACCGCCTCCTCCTCGATACCCCAGATCTGGGCCGCCCGGCGGCACATTTCCCGCTTGGCCGCGCGCGCGGCCTCGATCGTCGCCAGCCCCACGGCGAAGGTCACGCGGGAGCCGTCGGTCACCTCGTTCTGACCGAGCGTGCCGGTGTCGGCGATCACGGTGCGCACCTTGTCGTAGGGGATGCCCAGTTCCTCGGCCGCCATCATCGACATCGAGGCGCGCGAGCCACCGATGTCGGGGTTGCCCTCGGTCACGGTGACCGTGCCGTCGGGCGTGATGTTGAGCGTCACGCAGGTGTCGCCGCCGAAATTGAACCAGAAGCCGCAGGCGACCCCGCGTCCCTGGTTGGGTCCCAGCGGCGCCGACCAGTGGGGGTGATCCCTGGCGGTGCGCAGCGTCGCTTCAAGCCCGATGGCCGGGTAGGTCGGCCCGTAAGAGGCCCGCGTGCCCTCGCGCGCGGCGTTCTTCAGCCGCACCTCCAGGGGGTCGAGGCCGAATCCCTTGGCCAGCTCGTCGATCGCGCTTTCCACCGCGAAGGCGGCCATCGGCGCGCCCGGGGCCCGGTAGGCCGCGGCCTTGGGCCGGTTGGTCACCACGTCCCAGCCCACCGTCTTCACGTTTTCCAGGTCGTAGGGCGCGAAGGCGGCCATCGCGCCCATGTCCACCGGGGACCCCGGATAGGCCCCGCCCTGATACCGCAGTTCGGCGAAACCGGCGGTGATCCGGCCCTCCTTGGTCATGCCGATGCGCACGTCCACCGAACTGGAGGCCGTCGGGCCGCTGGCGCGCAGGACCTCGCTGCGCGACATGACCATCTTGACCGGCCGGCCCGCCTTTTTCGACAGCATCAGCGCCACCGGCTCCAGGAAGACGGTGGTCTTGCCGCCGAACCCGCCGCCGATCTCCGAGGCGGTCACGCGCAACTGGCCCTGGTCCATGCCCAGGATCTCGGCGCAGGTGTTGCGGACCATGTAATGACCCTGCGTGCAGCACCACAGGTCCGCCTGCCCGTCCGGGCCGACCGAGGCCAGGCAGGCGTGGGGCTCGATGTAGCCCTGGTGCGTCGCCTCGGTGCGATAGGTGCGCTCGACGATGCGGTCGGCCTGCGCCAGCCCCGCCTCGATGTCGCCGTGGCCGAAGGCGCAACGGGCGACAACATTGGGCGACAGGCCTGCGGGCACGGTCTCGTTCGCGCGGCCCTCGTGCAGCGCCGGCGCATCCGGCTGCATCGCCGCGTCCACGTCGGTGACATGGGGCAAGGGTTCGTAGTCGACCTTGATGAGCTTCAGGGCCTTGCGGGCAATGGCGGGCGAGGAGGCCGCCACCGCGGCCACCGCGTGCCCGTCGTAAAGCGCCTTGTCCCCGGCCATGCAGTTGTCCAGAACATCCGCCGTGGCCGCGTCCGCGACCGCGTGGGCGAAGTCGGCCCGCGTGACCACCGCGTGCACGCCCGGCAGGGCCTCGGCCTCGGAACTGTCGATGGACGTGATGCGCGCATGCGGGTGGGGACTGCGCAGGATGCGCCCGGTCAGCATGCCGGGGGCCGTCATGTCCGCGCCGAAGCGCGCGCGCCCGGTCACCTTGTCGATCCCGTCCGGCCGCGGGGGCCGGGTGCCCACCACCTTGAACTGGTGTGTGCGGTCGTCCTGCTTGCTGTCGAGTGCCATTACGATGCCTCCCGCATCTCGGCGGCCGCGTCGAGGACCGCCCGGATGATCTTGTCATAGCCGGTGCAGCGGCAGAGGTTGCCGGCCAGCCAGTAGCGCACCTGCTCCTCGTCCGGATCCGGCTCCCGCTCCAGCAGCGATTTCGCGGCCACCAGCAGCCCGGGTGTGCAGATACCGCATTGCAGGGCCGCATGGTCGAGGAACTTGCGTTGCAGCGGGTGCAGCTTGTCCCCCTCGGCCATGCCCTCGACCGTCTCGATGCTGCGGCCCGCGGCCTCGGCCCCCAGCATCAGGCAGGCGCAGACCAGCCGCCCGTCCACGACGACCGAGCAGGCGCCGCAGTCGCCGGTTCCGCAACCCTCCTTGGCGCCGGTATGGCCCAGGCGGTCGCGCAGAACGTCAAGAAGGGTCTCCTCGGCCTCGCAAAGGAACTCGGCCGGATCGCCGTTCAGCGTTGTCGTGACGTGGATGCTGCTCATGTCGTGTCTCCTGCGCGTTTTGCGGCGATGACGGCCGCCCGGCGGGCCAGCACCCCGGCCACGTGAACCCGGTAGGCCGCCGTGCCGCGCTTGTCGTCGATGGGGGTGGCCGCGGCCGAACAGGCCTCGGCCAGCGCGTCCAGCGCGTCGGGCTCCAGCTTGCTGCCCACGAGGGCCGCGCCGGCATCCTCCACAAGTCTCACTGTCGGGCCGACAGCGCCGACCGCGACACGCGCCGCGGTGCAGGTGCCCGCCGCGTCAAGCGCCAACCAGACGCCGCAGCCGGCCACGGCGATGTCCATCTCGGTGCGCGGGATGAACCGCAAGTAGGCATCGGCCGCGCGCGTCTGCGGTGCCGGCAGAAAGATCGAGGCGATCAATTCGTCCCGGGCCAGCGACGTTCGGCCGGGTCCCGTGGGAATCTCCGCGACGGGCACATCCCGCGCCCCGTCCGGGCCCACCACGCGCGCGACGGCCTCGGCGGCGACCATCGCCGGCACGCTGTCGGCCGCGGGCGAGGCGTTGCAGAGGTTGCCGGCCATCGTCGCGCGGCTCTGGATCTGCGTTGATCCGATCAGGTTCATCGCCTCCACGACGCCGGGCCACGCGGCCACCAGCGCGGCATGCTCGGCCATGCGTACCCCGGAGACGGCCGCGCCGATTCGCCAGCCGCCCCCTTCCTCGGCGATTTCGTCGAGTTCGGCGATTCGCTTGATGTCGATGACGGTGTCGGGCTCCTCCATCTCGGAGCGCAGGCGCACCAGAAGATCGGTGCCCCCTGCAAGGATGCGGCAATTGCCGGTATCGCCCTGCATCAGGGTGACGGCGTCTTTCAGTGTCGTCGGTGCTTGGTAGTTCATGAAACCGTTGTCCCGTTCCCTCAGGCCCCCGAGTCTAGACAACATTTCAGCCGGCGCAGCAAGAACCCTCGGTTCCCCGGCCTCCCCGCCCGAGCGGATCCGACGCCGACCGCGGATCGGGTCGTCAGACATGGAACGCTTCGGCGTCGCGGTCATTGTCTCACCGAACATCCGGAAACGCCACGATCGATTGCAGGAGGAGCGCATGGCGCGGAACGATTCGGAAACGGAACTCCAACTTCAGGTCGCAAACGCCAGACCGCAGGACGCCGGGCGCGGCGTGGCCCGCATCGACCCCACGACGATGGAAAAGCTCGGTGTGCGCGAGGGCGACCCGATCGAAATCACCGGGAAGCGCACCACGGCGGCCGTCGCCGTCTCGCCCTACCCCGAGGACGAGGGGCTGACCCTGATCCGGCTGGACGGCTTGCTGCGCGGCAACGCGGGCGCCGGATCGGGCGATTACGTTTCGGTGGGCAAGGCCGAGGCCAAGCCGGCCCGGCGCATCACCGTCGCCCCCGCCCAGAAGAACCTGCGCCTCCACGGCTCGGGCGAGGCGCTCAAGCGGACCTTCAACAGGCGCCCCTTCGTGGCCGGTGACGTCGTCTCGACCTCGGTGCACACGCCGCGGGGACAGGCGGACCCGCGCATGCCCGAGGAACTGCGCGCGATGTTCAACCTGCCCGCCTACGGCCTGCAGGAGATCCGGCTGGTCGTGGTTTCCACCGAACCGCGCGGCATCGTCCGGATGACGCCCGAGACGGAAGTGATCCTCAGGCCCTACTACGAGGAACCCTCCGAAAGCCGCCGCCCCGAGATCACCTACGACGACATCGGCGGGCTGGGCGACACCGTGGACCAGATCCGCGAGATGGTGGAACTGCCGCTTCGCCATCCGGAACTCTTCCAGCGCCTGGGGATCGACCCGCCCAAGGGCGTTCTGATGCACGGCCCCCCGGGCACCGGCAAGACCCTGCTGGCGCGTGTCGTCGCCAGCGAGGCCGAGGCCAGCTTCTTTCTCATCAACGGCCCGGAGATCCTGGGCAAGATGCAGGGCGAGAGCGAGGAGCGCCTGCGCGAGGTTTTCAACCAGGCCCGCGATCAATCACCGGCGATCATCTTCATCGACGAGGTGGATTCCATCGCCCCCAAGCGCGAACAGGTGGGCGGCGAGGCCGAGCGGCGGCTTGTGGCCCAGCTCTTGACGCTGATGGACGGGTTGGAGCCGCGGCAGAACGTCATGGTCATCGGCGCCACCAATCGCGTCGATGCCGTGGACGAAGCGCTGCGCCGGCCCGGCCGGTTCGACCGCGAAATCATCATCGGCGTCCCCGATCAGGACGGCCGGCGCGAGATCCTGGGCGTGCACACCCGCGGCATGCCGGTGGCCGAGGACCTGGACCTGGACGAGATGGCGCGCATTACCTACGGCTTCGTGGGGGCCGACCTGTCGGCCCTGTGCCGCGAGGCCGCGATGGACGCGGTGCGCCGGATCCTGCCCGAACTGGACCTCAAGGACGGCATCCCCTCCGAACAGCTTGAACGGCTGGAGGTCACGCGCGCCGATTTCGACAATGCGCTCAAGCGCGTTCAACCCTCGGCCATGCGCGAGATCATGATCCAGGTGCCCAACGTGGGCTGGAAGGACATCGGCGGGCTTTCGCAGGTGCGCGAGCGCATGCAGGAAAGCATCGAGCTGCCGCTGAAGGCGCCGGAACGCTTCCGCGATCTCGGCATCCAGCCGGCCAAGGGTTTTCTGCTTTACGGCCCACCAGGCACCGGCAAGACGCTTCTGGCCAAGGCCGTCGCGCGCGAGGCCGAGGCCAACTTCGTGGCCACGAAATCCTCGGACCTACTGTCCAAGTGGTACGGCGAAAGCGAGCAACAGGTCGCCCGCCTGTTCCGCCGCGCCCGCCAGGTCGCGCCGACGGTGATCTTCATCGACGAAGTGGACAGCCTGGTGCCCGCCCGCGGCGGGGGCCTGGGCGAGCCGGCGGTCACCGAACGTGTGGTCAACACCATCCTGTCCGAGATGGACGGGCTAGAGGAATTGCAGGGCGTCGTGGTGATCGGCGCGACGAACCGGCCCAACCTGGTCGATCCCGCGCTGCTGCGCCCCGGCCGGTTCGACGAGTTGATCTATGTGCCCGTGCCCGACCAGGAGTCGCGCCGTCACATCCTCGGCATCCACACCGGGTCGATGCCCTTGGCCGAGGATGTCGATCTCGACGACATCGCCGCCCGGACCGAGCGCTACACCGGGGCCGACCTGCAGGACGTCGTGCGCCGCGCCGGGCTGGTCGCCCTGCGCAAGGACCGCGCAAGCGTCGGCCGGGCCGAATTCGATGCCGCGCTCACGGAAAGCCGCGCCTCGGTCACGCAGGAGATGGAGGAGGAATACCAGCAGATCAAGGAATCGCTGGGCCAGGAGGGCCCGCTGCGCCAGCCGATCGGTTTCCGTGTCGGCAACTGAGGCCAGGCGCACATGCCCGAACTTCCCGAAGTCGAGGCCGCCCGGCGGCGCCTTTCCCGCAAGGGGCTGAACCGCGAGATACGCGATGCCGCGTTGTGCACCCCGGAAATCGCCGAGGCCACCGCGCGCAAGCACCTGGAAAAGGCGCTGACGGGCAGCCGTTTCACCGCGGTGAAACGCCACGGCAAGGTGCTTTTCCTGTGCATCGGGGACGGCCCCTGGCTGGTGATCCATTTCGGTATGACCGGCGAGGTGGCGCTGTATGAGGCACCCGAGGACCGGCCACGGCATGCCCGGCTGATCATTGATTTCGCCGACGGCGGGCATGTCGCCTTCGACAACCCGCGCAAGCTGGGCCGGCTGGAGTTGACCGAGGATCCCTCGGCCCATATCGAACAGCAGGATCTCGGCCCCGACGCGCTGGAGATCGGGCGCGCGGCCTTCGCACGGGTCGTCCGCGGCCCGCGCGGCATGGTCAAGCCCGCGCTCATGGACCAGAAAAAGATCGCCGGGATCGGCAACGAGTATTCCGACGAGATCCTGTTTCGCGCCGGCCTGCGGCCCAAGGCGGACCGCGGGGCCCTGAGTGAGGACCAACTGGACGCGCTGCACGACCAAATGCGCAAAGTGCTTGGCGCGGCAGCGGACCTGCGCGAGCGGGGCGCGGCGCTTCCCGACAGCTGGTTGATGGCGCACCGCGAGAAGGGCGCGCGCTGCCCCCGGTGCGGCGGGGCAGTGAAACACTGCAAGGTCAGCGGGCGCACAGCCTGGTTCTGCCCGGCCTGCCAGGACACGCCCGATCCATGACGCGCCTGACGGATCGCCGCGACCTGATCGCGGATCTCGAAGCCGGCTGCAAGCCGCCCGCGGACTGGCGGATCGGCGTGGAGCACGAGGTTTTCGCGTTCCGGCGGTCCGATCACGCCCCCGCGCCCTATACCGGGCCACAAGGGGTCGCGGCCCTGCTGGAGGGGCTGAGGACCGCGGGCTTCTGCCCCGTCCGGGAGGGCGGCGCGCTCATCGGGCTCGAAGGCGAGCGGGGCGCGAATTACAGCCTGGAGCCCGGGGGGCAATTCGAATACGCCGGTCCGCCCATGGCCGACGTCGGCGCGGTGCATCGGGATCTGTCGGCACGGATGGCGGCGGCGGCCCGCGTGGCCGAGGGCCTGGGCCTGGGCCTGCTGCCGCTCGGCTTCGCGCCGCACTGGCGGACGGCGCAGATGCCGGCCACACCCATGAGCCGGTTCGACATCATGCGCGCCTACATGCCTCGTGTCGGTCGGCACGGGCTGGACATGATGCACCGCACCTGCAGCCTGCAGGTGAATCTGGATTTCGCAAGCGAGGCCGACATGGTGACCAAGGTCCGCGTCGCGCTTGCGCTGCAGCCCGTCGCCGCTGCGCTGGTGGCCAACGCCCCCTTCGCGGAGGGCGCGCCCGCCGGTCCGCCCAGTCACCGTGGCTGGATCTGGCTGGACGTGGATGCCGAACGCACCGGCCTGCCCGCCTTCGTGTTCGACGGGTCCATGGGATTCGAGCGGTGGGTCGACTACGCTCTCGATGTGCCGATGTACTCGGTCCGGCGCGGGGGCGGGCACATCAACCTGACGGGCCGCTCGTTCCGGGACTTTCTGGCGGGCCGGCTTGCCGAATTGCCCGGCGAACGCCCGACGACAGAGGACTGGCGGGCCCATCTCAACACCCTGATGCCCGAGGCGCGGTTGAAACGCTATCTGGAATTGCGCGGCGCCGATTCCGGCCCGCCGGCGCAGGCCGCGGCGCTGGCCGCCTTCTGGACTGGCCTGCTGTACGACGGCGTGGCCCTTGCCGATGCCTGGCGCTGGTCAGGAACTGGACCTGGGCCGAGCGGGAAAGCCTGCGGCGTCAGGCCCCCGCCCGGGGCCTGGCCACCCCGTTCCGTGGCACCACCCTGTGCGAGACCGCGCGAACCGCCGTGGCAATCGCGCGGGAGGGGCTGAAACGCCGTGCGCGGGGTGATACCCCGTGCGAAGAGGGCTGGCTCGCCCCCTTGGCCGAGGCCGCCGAAACCGGGCGGGTGCCGGCCGATCGCTGGCTTGACGCCTACGCGGGGCCGTGGCGCGGGGACCTTTCGCCCCTCTACCGGGCCGGCCACCACAGTCTCGCGGAAGGAGATCCCCCGCCCACGCCGCGGGGCCGCGCCGGCCTGTCGTAAAACCTTCAATAACCGTTACTAGGCTGCGTTCGGGGATCATCCATGTCTTTGACCGTCGCAACCTACACCATCCTGGTTCTTTCCCTGGTCGGCTACCTGATGGGGTACCGCTGGGCCAAGAATCTGGAACGCGGCCGGGCCAGGCGCCTGCATTCGCGCCCGCATTATCACGGGCTGTGGGTCGCGCTCTGCATGCTGCTGCCGGCCACCATCGCGATGCTCGCGGCGATCGCCCTGCGCGGGGCGGTGATTGATTGGCTCGTTCTCCAGCAGATGCCGGAAAGCTACCTGGCGGACAAGGACCGTTCCCTGGTCACGACGCGGCTATGGACGATCGCCCGGGATCAGTTCGGCGTCACGAATGTCCGCGACGTCGAAGAGGCGGCAGCCGCGCGCCTGCTGCGGCTGACCAACCTGGCCAACTGGGCCATCGGGCTGGGATCCATCGCCATCAGCTTCGGCATGGGCGTCTACGCCCTGCGGCCGTTGTCGCACACCTTCCAGGCACGCAACGCCGCCGAACGCATCATCCTCTGGATCCTGGTCGCCTGCTCGGCGGTCGCCGTCCTGACCACCGCCGGCATCGTCTTCACCCTGATCTTCGACTCGCTGCGCTTCTTCTCGATGGTCTCGCCCACAGAGTTCCTTTTCGGGCTCGACTGGCGGCCGATCACCGCCATCCGCGAAGGCCAGGTCGGCCAGGAAGGCTCCTTCGGGTTCGTGCCGGTTCTGGTGGGAACGGCTCAGATCGCCTTCCTCGCGATCCTGGTGGCCGGGCCCATCGGCTTGTTGTCGGCCATCTACATGGTGGAATTCGCGCCGCACAGGGTGCGCGCCACCGCCAAGCCGGTGATCGAGGTGCTCGCCGGCATCCCGACCGTCGTCTACGGGTTCTTCGCGGCGACCCTGGTCGCGCCGCTGGTGCGGGACCTGGGCAATGCCATCGGCATACCGGCCAGTTCCGAATCCGCCCTGGCGGCGGGGTCGGTCATGGGGATCATGATCATCCCCTTCGTCAGCTCGTTGTCGGACGACGTGGTGAGTTCGGTGCCGAACCGTTTGCGGCAAGCGGCCTACACCATGGGCGCCACGCAGGGCGAGACGATCATGCGGGTGGTCCTGCCCGCCGCATTGCCCGGACTGGTCAGCGCCCTGGTGCTGGCCATCAGCCGCGCCATCGGCGAAACCATGATCGTGGTCATGGCGGCAGGCCTGGCGGCAAACCTGACGCTCAACCCCTTCGAATCCGTCACCACGATCACGGTCCAGATCACCACCGTGCTGACGGGCGATCAGCCCTTCGACAGCCCGATGACGCTGTCGGCCTTCGCCCTGGCGCTGGCGCTTTTCGCGATCACCCTGATGCTCAACCTTTTCGCCCTCCAGGTCATGGAACGCTACAGGGACCAGTATGACTGACCGCAGCGCAGGCGCCACGCACAGGTACCGCACGGCCGGTTTCGATGCGGGGCTGCGCCGCCGCCGGCGGCGGGAGACAGTGCTGAAGGGGCTGGGCATCCTGTCCATCGCCATCGCGATCGGGATGCTGGTCACGCTGTTCGGCAGCATCTTCTGGCAGGCGCGCACGGCCTTCGTGCAGACGCAGATCGGCCTTGAGATCGACATCGCGGCCGAGGAGTTCGAGGGCGGCGCCGATGCCACGGCCTCCGCGATCAAGGGCGCGAGCTTCCGCGGGATGGTGCGCGATGCGCTCTATGACCGGCTTGGCGGGCGCCCCGACAGCCGGGCCGCCCGCCGCGACATGGGCGCGATCGTCAGCGCCGACGCGCCCTTTCAGTTGATGCAGGACGTCCTCGACAACCCCGATCTCATCGGTCAGACGCGCATGTTCTGGCTGCCCGCCTCGGACGACGTGCACAACCTCGTCCAGGGCGTGATCGACCCCGACACACCGGCGGCCGATCTGCCGGTCGGCGAACGGGTGATGGGCTGGCTGGAAGAACTGGAGGCGCAGAACGCGATCCGCTCGGCCTTTGCCTGGGATCTGTTCCTGCGCAGTGACAGCCGCGACCCGGAGGTCGCGGGCATCTTCGCCGGCGTGGTCGGCTCGGCGCTGATGCTGACGGTGACCCTGCTGGTCAGCCTGCCGCTCGGCGTCGCCGCCGCGGTATACCTTGAGGAATTCGCACCCAGAAACTGGTTCACCAAGGTCATCGACGCCAACATCCGGAACCTTGCCGCCGTGCCGTCGATCGTCTTCGGGCTGCTGGCGCTGGCGGTCTTCATCCGGGTCTTCGGCATGCCCCGTTCAAGCCCCCTGGTCGGCGGGCTGGCGCTGTCGCTGCTGACCCTGCCGACGATGATCATCGCGGCGCGCGCCGCCATCGCCGCCGTGCCGCCCTCGCTGCGCACGGCCGCGATGGAACTTGGCGCGTCGAAGATGCAGACCGTCACCAAGGTGGTGCTGCCGAACGCGCTGCCCGGCATCCTGACCGGCACGATCATCTCCATGGCCGAGGCCCTGGGCGAGACGGCGCCGCTCTTGATGATCGGCATGATCGCCTTCGTGGCCGATCCGCCCTCGGGGTTCCTCGACCCCGCCGCCCCCTTGCCGGTGCAGATCTACACCTGGTCGACGAGCCCCGAACGGGCCTTCGCGGCCAAGACGGCCGCCGCGATCATCGTGCTGCTGCTGTTCTTGTTCCTGATGAACGCGCTGGCGATCTACCTGCGCGACCGCCTGCAAAAGAAATGGTGACACAGATGGAAGCGCCCCTCGAAATCGCCCGTCCTGACAGCCAGCCCGCCACCAGCCGCCCGGATGTCGAGGAAAAGATGATCTGCCGCGAGGTCAACGTCTTCTACGGCGATTTCCACGCGATCCGGAACGCCACGCTGGACATCCACGCGCGCGAGGTGCTGGCCCTGATGGGGCCGTCGGGCTGCGGCAAATCGACCTTCCTGCGCTGCCTCAACCGCATGAACGACGCGGTCGAGAACGCGCGCGTGACCGGCACCATCCTGCTGGACGGCGAGGACATCTACGCCCCCGGGATCGACCCCGTGCATGTGCGCACCCGCGTGGGCATGGTGGCGCAGGCGCCCAATCCCTTTCCCAAGTCGGTCTACGACAATATCGCCTTCGGGCCCCGGCTGCACGGCTTCGTCAAGGGCCGGGCCGAGCTGGACGACCTTGTCGAACGCAGCCTGCGGCGCGCCGGTCTCTGGGACGAGGTGAAGGACAAGCTGGATGAACGCGGCACCGACCTTTCCGGCGGCCAGCAGCAGCGCCTGTGCATCGCCCGGGCCATTGCCAACGATCCGGAGGTTCTGCTGATGGACGAACCCGTCTCCTCGCTTGATCCCAATGCCGCGGCGGTGATCGAGAACCTCATCACCGAGCTCTCCGAGGAGTACTCGATCGTGCTCATCACCCACTCGATGGAGCAGACGCGGCGGGTCACCGATCGCACCGCCTTCTTCTACCTCGGCGAGATCGCCGAGGCGGGCCCGACCGCCGAGGTCTTCGAGAACCCGCAGGACGAACGCACCGTCGATTTCATCCGCGGCGCCTTTGGTTGAGGCCCCTGCCCCGGCGCACCCTCCCCGTCGGTTCATGGCCCCCGGCGGGCCTTTTGACGGGCTGACGAACACCGATTACACCTGTGCTCTCCATACCGCCACGACACAGGCATCGCCACTGAGCGAGGGAGCGTTTGGTCCGCATGAAATCACCGCTGGAAGTCGTCAAATCGCTGCTCGGCGATGTCGGAATGGTCTTCCGCGCCTCCGCTATCGTCGTGCTGGCCTTCGTCGTGGCGACCGCCGCCTTCCCGAGCGTGGTGGAACGCGCGGCGCAAGCCGTCCTGCACGCAACCGCGACCAACGTGGGCTGGATGTACCTGCTGGTTACCACCGGCTTCGTGGGTTTCGTGCTGTTTCTCGGCCTGTCGAAGTTCGGCAGCATCCGCCTGGGCCCCGAAGACGAGCCGCCGGAATTCAACTATTCCAGCTGGCTGGCGATGATCTTCTCCGGCGGCATGGGCGTGGGCCTGGTGTTCTGGGGCGTGGCCGAGCCGATGATGCATTTCAACGAACCGCCCCTTGGCAGCGGCCTGCCCCGCACGGCGCAGGCGGCGCAGGCGGGCATGCGCTATGCCTTCTTTCACTGGGGGCTTCACCAGTGGGCCAACTTCGCACTGGTCGGGCTGGCCATCGCCTACGTCCGCTTCCGGCACCAGAGTCACGGCCTCATCAGCGAAACCTTTCGCCCGCTCCTGGGCGACCGGGTGGATGCCGGCTGGGGCAAGGTGATCGACGTGCTGACCGTGGTCTCGACGGTTTTCGGCGTGGCCACCACGCTTGGCTTGGGGGCGCTCCAGGTCAACAGCGGTCTGGCCCGGCTCGTGGACATCCCCTACGCCTTCACCTCGCAGATCATGATCGTGGCCGTGATCGGCGGGCTCTTCACGCTCTCTGCCATGACCCCGCTGGACAAGGGCGTGCGCCTGCTCAGCAATGCCAACATGGCGCTCGCGGCGTTCCTGCTGGTTTTCGTGCTCGTCTTCGGGCCGACATCCTTCATCTTCGGGATCATGACTCAGACCCTGGGCGAGTACCTGGGCAACGTTCTGCAGATGAGCCTCGTCACCACGCCCTTCTCCGAGGGCCGCTGGGTCGAGCAGTGGACGATGTTCTACTGGGCCTGGGGTCTGAGCTGGGCGCCCTTCGTCGGCAGTTTCATCGCCCGGATCTCGCGCGGGCGGACGATCCGCGAATTCGTGCTGGGCGTGATGATCGTGCCGGTGGCGCTGTCGATGCTGTGGTTTTCCGCCTTCGGCGGCGCGGCCATCCGTTTCGAGATCTTCGAAAACGCCGGCATCGCCGAGGCCGTTGCGCAGGAGGTGCCGGCGGGGCTCTACGTCATGCTGGAACAGTTGCCGCTGAGCGGCCTGCTCACCCTTCTGGCGATCGCCCTGGTCTGCATGTTCCTCATCACCTCGGCGGACTCGGCCACCTTCGTGCTGGGCATGTTCACGTCCCGCGGCGTGCTCAATCCCACCCGTACGGTACGCATCCTGTGGGGGGGCTTGCAGCTACTGGTGGTCGTCGTGCTGCTGCTGACCGGCGGGCTGCAAAGCCTGCGGACAGTCTCGATCATCGCCGCCTTTCCCTTCATGATCCTGATGGTGCTGATCGCCGTCTCGCTCTATCGGGACATGGCGCAGGAAATGGCGATGCGCGAGGAAAAGGCCCGCCTGCTGACCATGCGTGTCGAACGCCTCCTGCTGCGCGAATCCGAGCGCGAGGCGGCCCAGAAGACCGAGGAAGACGTGCATCCAACGGCCCCCGAGACATCACCGCCCGCGACCACGGCCCCCGGTCAGGCGCAGACGCCAAGGACGTCGGAGGACACATGACCACGCGTTCGCCGGAACCTGTGGTGCCGACTTGTGTTGTCCCGCAAAATACAGATGACCTTTGCGTGTCCCCGGGACGAACCGCCCTGTCGCAATTGGCGGGCGGTTTCGCTTGACTGCGAGGGCACGTCACGCGCCGATGGAGGATAAGACGGATGTTCTCGAAAAGAATTGACCTGTTTTCGCTGCTGGGGTTCCGCGTCAGCCTGGACCTATCGTGGTTCATCCTGGCGGTACTGATCGTCTGGTCCCTGGCCGAGGGATATTTCCCGCAGGTCGTCGAGGGGATCGATGCCCGCGCCGCCTTCTGGATGGGCATCGGCGGGGCGCTGGGCCTCTTCGCCTCGATCATCTTCCACGAGTTCTCTCACGCGATCATCGCGCGACGCTTCGACATCCCGATTGCCGGCATCACGCTGTTCATCTTCGGCGGCGTGGCCGAAATGAAGGAAGAGCCCCCCAATGCCCGCTCCGAATTCTACATGGCGATCGCCGGCCCCATCGCCAGCTACATCCTCGCCGCCGCCTTCTGGGGCGTCGCCCAGGCGCTGCCCCCGGCCACGGCCGAGGCGCCGGTGCAGGCGCTGTTCTCCTACCTCGCGCTCATCAACGTGGTCCTGGCCACCTTCAACCTGATCCCCGCCTTCCCTTTGGACGGCGGGCGTGTCTTCCGCGCCGCCATGTGGGGATGGACGGGCGACCTGCAGCGCGCGACGCGTTACGGCGCCACGGCCGGCCGCGTCTTCGGCGGATTCCTGATCGCGCTCGGCGCGCTCAGCATCGTCGCGGGCAATTTCGTCGGCGGCATGTGGCAGGCGCTCATCGGCTTCTTCATCATCGCCGCGGCCAGTTCCACGGAAATGCGGATGACACTGCAGAAGCAGCTCAGCGACCTGCCGGTCCGCAACATCATGGCCCGCCAGCCCGTCACCGTGCCCGCCGAGACCACGGTCGAGGACCTGATCGAGGATTACTTCTACCGCTACAATCACAAGCTGTTCCCGGTGGTGCGCAATGACCGGTTCGTGGGCAGCGTCAAGATCGACGACGTGGGCAAGATCGCGCGTGACGATCGCGCGCGGCAAACGGCCGGCGACATCCTGCGCGACGACAGCGAGGTCCGCCGTATCACGCCGGACACGCCCGTTCTGGATGCGCTGAACCGCATGCAGGAACAGAACACGAGCCGCCTGGTCGTGACCGACGGGGACAAGCCCGTTGGCATTGTGACCATGCGCGACGTGATGACCTGCCTGGCCATCCGCCGCGAAGTGGATACCGGCCCGGCCCGATCCTGAGGCGCGCGCAGAGCGCCGCGACCGCCGCCCGTGCCGCGTGAACCCGTGCGGGCGGCATCCTTGCCGCACCTCGACAGATTTCACCCGACAGGCGCCGCGGTGACTTGAACCGGGGCCGAAATTTGCGCGAAATCAAGGCCGGGCGGGTACCGGGTGTGCCCCATGGCCCCGCGGGGTGAAGACCGGAAGGAAGCACGTGACACAGCCCGGTTTCGAGATCGAGGTCGCGCACCGCACGGGCGGGGGGCGGTTTCGCGTGCGATGCCCCTGCCTGCGCGCGCGTCCGGACGCGGCCGCGCGGGTGGAATCCGTCCTGCAACGCGATCCCCTGTTCCGCGCGGCCACGGTGCGCGCCGCCAGCGGCAGCGTCGTGCTGCAAGCCGGCCCCGACACCCCCGAGGAGCAGGTCGTCGCCGCCCTGCGTTCGGCGCTGACCGCCCCCGCGCCGCAACACCGTGACCAAGACACCACGCCTGACACCGGCCGGAAATGGCACCTCTGTCCGCTTGAGGAGGTGGTCTCGTCCCTTGACGCCGATACCGAGGCCGGACTGTCCGCCGAAGCCGCCAAATCGCGCTTGGCGCGCCACGGGCCGAATGCGCTGCCCAAGGCCGAACAGACCTCGTCGCTTGCGTTGTTCGCCGACCAGTTCAAGAGCCTGCCGGTGGGGATGCTGCTGGTCTCGGCAACCATTTCGGCCGCTACCGGCGGCGTGTCCGACGCCGTCGCGACGGTGTCGGTCGTGATGCTGAACGCCGTCTTCGGCTTCGTCACCGAAGGCCAGGCGGAGGCCTCGATCCACAGCCTGATGGACAGCTCCCGCGAAAGCGTGACGGTGATCCGCGACGGACAGCCCGTCACCCTGCGCAGCGCCGACTTGGTGCCCGGGGACCTCTATGTCCCCCGCCCCGGCACCCGCGTGCCGGCCGACGCGCGCCTGGTCCGGGGTCGACGGCTGAAGGTGGACGAATCGATGCTGACCGGTGAAACCGACCCGGTGACCAAGGACACCGGCGCAGAGGTGGCCGAGGACGCCCCCATCGGCGCCCGCACCAACATGCTGCACGCCGGCACCCTCGTGGCCCAGGGCGAAGGCCGGGCCATCGTGGTCGCCACCGGCGTGCACACCGCCTCTGCCCGGATCGCGCAGCTCAGCGAGACGGCCACGCGCCCCAAGGCCCCGGTCGAGGCCGAACTCGACCGCCTGGGCGGGCGGCTGGTAAAGGCGTCGCTGCTGGCCTGCGGCATGTTCTTCGGCATCGGCTGGATGCGCGGGGCGGGGCTGGCGGCGGTCTTCAAGGATGCGCTTGCGCTGGCCGTGGCCGCGGTGCCCGAGGGCCTGCCGGTGGTGGCGACGACGACCATGGCGCTCGGCCTGCGGCGGATGGAGCGCAAGGGCATCCTCGTGCGCCGGATCGACACCGTCGAAAGCATGGGCGCGCTGCAACTGATCTGCCTCGACAAGACCGGCACGCTGACCCGCAATCGCCTGGAAGTCGTCGAAACGGTCACCGGGCTGTCGCGCGACGGCGGGGCCGGCGGCGCGGCCGAGGCACAGATGCTGCGCGTGGCGGCGCTCAACAACGAGGCCACGCCCTCCCACGACGGCGCGCAGGGGTCCTCGGCGACCGAACGCGCACTGATGAACCACGCCGCGCAGGCAGGCATCGACGTTGCCGCGCTGCGCGGCGAGCGCCCGCAAACCAGGATGATCGAGCGCACCTCCGAACGTCCCCTGATGATCACCTTCCACGGCGGTCCGGGCCCGGCGGTGGCCGTCAAGGGCGCGCCGGAGGCGCTGTTGCAGCGCTGCACGCATCTGCTGGACGGTGACGAGACCCGGGCGCTGACGGAGGCGGACCGCGACCGGATCCTCGCCCTCAACGACGAACTGGCCGGGCGTCCCGCGCGGGTGCTGGGCTTCGCCTCGCGCAGCAGCGCCCCCGACGACGAGGCGCCCGAGGATCTCTCGGGCCTGACCTGGCTGGGGCTGATGGCCATGGTGGACCCCCTGCGCCCCGGCGCGCGGCAATTCATCGAGTCCATGCATGTCGCCGGGATCGGCACGGTGATGATCACCGGCGACCAGTCGGCAACCGCCGGGGCCATCGCGCGGGAGCTGAATCTTTCCGGCGACAAACCCCTGCGCATCATCGACGCGCCCGAGCTTTCCAGCCTCGATCCGGAGGTCCTGGGCGGCGTCGCACGGCAGGCGCATGTCTTCTCGCGCGTCAGCGCCCAGGACAAGCTGTCGATCGTTCGCGCCTTGCAGAAGGACGGCTCCGTCGTCGGCATGACCGGCGACGGCGTGAACGACGGCCCCGCTCTGAAGGCTGCCGACGTCGGCATCGCCATGGGGGCCAGCGGCAGCGCCCTTGCCCGCGACGTGGCCAACGTGGTGATCCGCGACGACGAACTGGAAACCCTCTCGGACGCCGTCGCCCAGGGACGCGCCGTGTACCGCAACATCCGCCGCGCGCTGGAATTCCTCATCAGCACGAACATGTCGGAAATCATCGTCGGCATCGCCGAGGCGGCCCACGGCCCCGGCGAGCTGGAAACGCCGATGGAGCTTTTGTGGATCAACCTCGTCAGCGACGTGCTGCCGGGCCTCGGCCTGGCCCTGGCCGACCCCGACGAGGACGTGATGCGCCAGCCCCCCCGCGCGCGCGGCGATCCGGTCATCCCGCCGGAGGATTTCCGCCGCATGAGCCTGGACAGCGGCACCATCGCCGCGGCCGCGCTGGTGCCGCACTTCGTGGGCCTGGCCCGGTTCGGCCCCGGGCCGCAAACCCGCGGCATGACCTTCCTGTCGCTGTCGCTGGGACAGCTTTTCTACACGCTCACCTGCCAGCGCACCGACGTGCGCAAGCTGCGCCCCGACCGCCTTCTGGAAAACAGGATGCTCGATGCCGCGCTGCTGACCTCGGTCGGGACGGCGGTCCTGCCCTTTTTCGTCCCGCCCCTGCGCCGGCTTCTGGGCATCGCACCGCTGAATGCCGGCGCCGCGGCCATCTCGCTTGCCGGCGCGGCGGCACCGGCCGTCGGGGTCCTGGCGCGGCGGGGCGTGTCACTGCAACTGGAAACCGTGGAGGGCCAGCCATGCGAGACTTCGTGATAACCTCGGAATCCCTGACGCTGGGCCATCCCGACAAGCTGTGCGATCAGATCAGCGACGCGGTGATCGACGCCTATCTCGCCGAAGGCGTCCGCGAAAGCGTCATCGCCGAGTGCGCCATCGCCTCGGGGGTGGCCTTCCTGTCCGTGCGCTCCCCTGTGGAGGCGCCGGTCGATCTGGGCGGGCTTGCCCGGCGCGTGCTGGGCAATGCCGGCTACGGCGGCGAGGGACAGGGCAAGGCCCCGACCGTCATGCTGGAGATGAGCCGCGGCACCGCCGGCGGCGGCGAGGGCCGCGCCGGGGTGGAGACATGGCGCATGGTCACCGCCTTCGGCTACGCCTGCGACCAGACCGCCAACGCCATGCCCTACCCGGTGGCCCTGTCGCACGACATCGCCCGCCGGCTGGACGCCGCGCGGATCGGCGGGCGGCTGTCGTGGCTTTCTCCGGATGCGCAGGTGCAGGTCGCCGCCCGCTTCGAGGATCGCCGCCCCGTTTCCCTGCGGGCCGTCGCGGTGACCTGCGGTACCCTGCACCCCGTCACTGCCGAAGCCGCGCAGAGCGAGATCGAGGAAGTGGTGCTGGAGCCCGCGCTGGAACGATGCACCCCGGGGATGGACGCCGAGACGCGCGTGGTTGTCATGCCCTCCGACGATCCCGCGGGCCCGGAACGGCACTCGGGGTTGACGGGGCGCAAGTCGGCCGACGACGCCTACGGCAGCTTCGTGCGCCGGGGCGGTCCCGCGCTCAGCGGCAAGGATCCCTCCCGCGCGGACCGCGTCTGTGTCTATGCCGCGCGCGAGGCGGCCCGGGCCATCGTGTCGGCGGACCTGGCCCGCGAGGCCGAGGTGCAGCTTTCCTACATCGGCGGCGACGAGGCCCCCGCCAGCATCGAGGTGGATACCTATGGCAGTGGCAGGATCTCCGACCAGAAGCTGGCGGCGCGGCTGAGCGAAGTGACCGATTTCCGCATCGGCGCCATCGCCGAACGGATGCGCCTGTGGGACCTGCCGGGAGACCGCGGTGGCAGCTTCTACCGCCGGCTGGCCACTTACGGCCACCTGGGCCGCGACGACCTTCAGACGCCCTGGGACATCTCGGATCTGGCGCACCGGCTGGCCTGAGCGCTCATTTTCCACCGCCGCGATCCAGAAGGGCCAGGGCGCTCATCGCCAGCGTGGTGGCCGGTCCGGCCACGCGGCCCCGGCCGATTTGCACAAGCGCCCCCGCCAGCAGCGCCAGGGCGATGGCCGTGCGCAGGTCGAGGCCGTCGCGCGTCTGGCTGCGCAGGCCCATGTCCATCCGCGCCAGCCCCATCTGCATCACCTGGTTGACCGGGGGGCCCTTGGCCGGCGGCGCGACGCGGGCCACCTCCTCAGCGGTGATCTCGTCCAGCACCTCCCGGGCCGGCCGGTCGGTTTCCACGATCAGGCTGCCCGTGCCGGGCCGGGCCAGGGTGCGGCGCACCCCGGGCAGCGCGGCGATCGCATCGGCCAGCGCCACCAGTTCGTCGCGCGGCAGATCCTTGTCGGGGCGCAGGCGGGCCCGCCGCCCCGCCACGTGCACCTCCCGCAGCTTCGGCAGATTGCCCGTCTCCGCGGTCATGCCCCGCTCAGCCCGCTTGCGTCTCGCCGGAGGGCTGGTCGCCCGTGTCCTCGTATTTCGCCTCGGCCTCGGGCGCGGGATGGGCCTCGGCGCGCTCGGCCTCCATTTCCTCGCGCACCTCGGCAACGATGTCTTCCATGTGCTCGTAGGCCTCGGCGCCGGCCTTGCGGAACTCGTCATAGGCCGTGGCCCCGCTGCGCGCGGCGGCCCGCACGATGGGCCGCCCGGCCCGGCCCAGGGCCGTGGCGACGCCGGGGATCAGCATCACGGCACCGACCGCGACAGTGGCACCGAAAAGGAAGCTCTTGTTCATGGTCCTGTCCTCGATTTCCGGCCGCGGGGCGGCGCAGCCGCGCACAGGATAATGGCCTCGGTTCGGCCCGACAACGTGTAACTTCGTCTCTGCCGGCGGCAAAGCGGCCGCAGCCTTACGACGCCACGTCACCTTCGGGCCGCGGGAACCGCAGGGGCAGTCTGCACATTATCGGCTGGGGCCGCAGGGGCCCGCAACATCGCGACCGAAGGACCGATGCCAGCACCACGACAGCGCAGTGCCGGGCCCGGGGACAGGCCCCGCCGAGGTAGCCCATTCGCCCTTCGCCTGCATTGCGGCGACGGGGGCGCACTTTTCATTGTCTCTGAAAGCGCGCAAGGCGATGATAGCCCGCGTTGCATATGCCCAGGCCGGAGCGGTCCATGAACGATGACACCCGCACCGACGAATCAAGCGGGGAACGCCCCCGCCGCTGGCCGTGGCTGCTGGCGGGTCTGGCAATCCTGGCGCTCGGCGCCGCGGCGTTCTGGTATCTCACACGTCCCGACGCCACGGGCGAGGCCGCGACCACGCAGGCCCCGCTGGTGCGCGTGGCCCAAGCGCGCCCCGTCGAGGAACTGACCATCACGCAGACGGGATTCGTCCGCCCGCGGGCCGAAGTGGCCGTCTCGCCCGAAATCTCAGGCCGGATCGCGGCGGTGGCCGACCGGTTCACCCTGGGCGCGCGCGTGGCCGAGGGCGCGCTGCTCTTGCGGCTGGACGATGCCACCTTCGAGGCCGACGTCGCCCAGGGCGAAGCCGCCGTCGAGCAGGCCAAGGCCGCCCTGGCCGAAGCCGAGGTGAACCGAGAGCGGCAGGCGCAACTCGAAGAGGAAGGTTTCGCCGCCGAACAGCGGTTGCAGCAGGCCCTGGTGCGGGTGGCCCGCGCCGAGGCCGACCTGGCCCGGGCCCAAGCGGAACTGACCGGCGCCCGCCAGCGGCTGGAGGACACGGCGGTGCGCGCGCCCTTCGACGCGCTGGTGACGCAGGAGGCCGCGGCCGTCGGCCAGCTCGTCCAGCCCGGCACGGTGATCGGCCGGCTGATCGCCGCCGATTCCGTGCGGGTCCAGATGGGCCTCCTGCCCGGCGACCTGGACCTTCTGGGGGCCGCCGACGCCGCCCTGGGCCGCGAGATCCGGCTGTTCGGCACTGGGCCGCAGGCCGCGGCCCTTGGCACCGGCACCGTGATCGACATCGACCCCAGGATCGAGGAGCAGACGCGCACCGTCGCGCTGGTGGTAGAGGTCCCGGATCCCTTCGACGGCCCTGGCACCCGCCCCCTGCGCATCGGCGAACTGGTGGAGTTGCGCCTGCCCGTCACCCCGCCCGGGGGGACCGCGCTGGTCCTGCCGCCCGAGGCGCTCAAGGGCGGCGACACGCTCTGGCGCGTGGCCGATGGCCGCCTTCAGCGCCTCGCCCCCACCGTCCTGCGCCGCGCCGAGGGCCGCATCGCGGTCACCGCCGAGGGCCTTTCTGCCGGCGACCGCGTCATGCTCAGCGACCTGCCGGCAACCGCCGAGGGCGTGAAGGTCCGCGTGGCCCAAGGGGCGCGCGAGGGCGCGGAGGAATGAGATGACCGGGCTGATCCGATGGTTCCTGCGCAGCCGCGTGGCGGCGAACCTGCTGATGGTGGCGCTGCTGGCCGGCGGCATCGGCGCGGCACTGTCCATCACTGTGCGCACCTTCCCCGAAATCGCCACCAACGCCATCACCGTCAGCGTCACCTATCCCGGGGCCACCCCCACCGAGGTGGCCGAGGCCGTGCTCACCCCGATCGAGCAGCAGTTGCAGGGCCTCGAAGGGGTGCGCGAACTCAACGCGCAGGCCCGGCAAGACCTTGGCACCGTCACCGCCGAGCTTTTCGACGGCGCCGACCCCGGCGCCGTGAAGGACGACATCGAGACCGAGGTGGCGCGCATCGCCACCTTCCCCGATGCCGCGCGGACACCCCGCATCAGCGAACGCGAACCCGTGGAACTGGCCATCCAGTTGGCGCTGACCGGCGATGTGCCGGCCGCCACGCTGAAGGCCCTGGCCGAACGGGTGCGCGAGGACCTCACCGACATGCCCGGCATCAGCCAGGTCACGCTGACCGGCGACGCCACCGACCAGATCGACGTGGCCGTGCGGCGCCAGACGCTGGAATCCTACGGACAGGGGCTGCAATCCTTCGCCGACCTCATCTCGCGCGGCAACGTCGACCTGTCCGGCGGCCAGATCGACACCGGCGCAACGGACTACCAGTTGCGCACCCTGGCCGAGGCGGAAACCGTCGCCGGCCTGCGCGATCTGGTTCTCTTCACCGGCCAGAGCGGCGCGCAGGTCCGCCTTGGCGAAATCGCCGACGTCCGTGCCGGGTTGGCCGACGAGAACCTGGTCAGCCGGATCTCGGGGCAGCCGGCCGTCTTCCTGTCCGTCAACCGCGCCGGGCGCGAGCAGGTACTCGACATCACCGAGAAGGTAAGGAGCTACCTGGACGACGAACTGCGCCCGCGCCTGCCGGCCGGCGTCGAGGCCTTCGTCTGGCGCAATTCGGGGGACGAGTTGCGCGGCCGCATCCAGCTTCTGGCCAAGAATGGCGCCATCGGCACGGGGCTGATCCTCGTGCTGCTGATGCTGTTTCTCGATATCCGACTGGCCGCCTGGGTGGCGGCGGGCGTGGTGATTTCCTTCATCGGGGCCTTCGCGCCGATGCTCTTTTTCGGAGTGACGGTCAATCAGCTTTCGCTTTTCGGCTTCATCCTCGCCCTCGGCATCGTGGTGGACGACGCCATCGTGGTGGGCGAGAACACCTACACCGAACTGGAACGCGCCCGGAACAAGGGCGCGGGGGCGGCCGAACGCGCCGCGCTGCGCGTCTGGCGGCCAATCTTTTTCGCGGTCTCGACCACGATCCTGGCCTTCACCCCGCTGTTGTTCCTGCCGGGCGCCTCGGGCTCCTTCATCAAGCCGGTGGCGGCGGTGGTGATCTTCGTTCTGGCGCTGTCGCTTGTCGAAAGCTTTCTCGTGCTGCCCAGGCACCTCAGTCACGTGCGCCTGACGCCGCCGCGCCGCTTCTCGCCCCGCCGCCTGTCCGAACCGCTGCGCGAACGGGTCGACGCGGGGCTGAAACGGCTGGTTCGGGGACCAGTGCGCGGCCTGGTCCGCAGCGCCACGCTGCACCCTCTATTCTGCGTTGCCACCGCCCTGGCCATCGCCCTGGGCGCGGCGGCCCTGGTCGCGGGGGGCACGGTGAAATTCGTCTTCTTTCCCTCCATCGAAGGCAATTTCGTCACCGCGCGGCTGGAAATGCCCGACGGCACCAGCGAGGCGCAGACGCTCCAGCGCACGCGCCGGATCTCGCAGGCCGCCCGCGAAGTGGGCCGCGATCTGGGCAGCGACGGGTTGGTGCAAAGCACCGCCGTGACAATCGGCTTCGCCCCCGGCGCGGGCGGGCCGGGAGGCGAGGGCCGCGTCCGCACCGGCAGCAGCGCCACCATCACGGTCAAGCTGCGCGATGCCGACCGGCGCACCCTTTCCACCGGCCGCTTCAAGGAGGCCTGGCGTCAGGCGGTCGGAGACGTGCCCGGCGCCCGTCAGCTCAGCTTCTCGGCCGAACTGGTGGGGGTGGGCGCCCCCATCCTGCTGGAGGTCGCCGCCGACAGCGAAGAGGCCCGCGATGCCGCCGTGGGCCGGATGCGCCGGGCACTGTCGGGCCGCGAGGGCGTGCGCGACATCCGCGACGACCGCGTCAGCGCGGCGCGCGAAGTGGTCGTCACCCCCACCCCGGCCGCGCAGAACTACGGGGTCAGCCGCGCCGCCCTGACCGGCGAGATCCGTGCGGCCGTTTTCGGGGTGACGGTCGAACAGGTGGTGCGCGACCGCGAGGAGGTGGACATCCGCGTCCGCCTGCCCGAATCGCAGCGCGATTCCGTCGCTGACCTGCTGGCGCTCGACATCACCACGCGACAGGGGCCCGTCCCCCTGCCCGTGCTGGCCGACGTCTCGTTCCAGCCCGCGCCCACGACCATCGAACGGGTGGACGGGCGGACCGTCACCACGCTGACGGCGGATGTCGATTCGACCCTTACCTCCGGCGGGGCCGAGACGCGCTGGCTCATGTCGCAGGTGGTTCCCCAGCTCCAGCAGGACTATCCGGGCCTCACCGTCCGCACCGGCGGCGAGCAGGAAGAGGCCGGCCGATTCGGCGCGGCGCTCGCGGTGAACTTCGCGCTGACCCTCTTCGGTATCTACGCCGTGCTCTCGCTGGCCTTCGGCAGCTACTTCCGCCCGCTGATCGTGCTGGGTGTGGTGCCCTTTGGCTTCATCGGAGCGATCCTCGGCCATGCGGGGCTGGGCCTGAACCTGACGCTGCTCAGCATGTTCGGGATCGTGGGCCTGACGGGTGTGGTCATCAACGACGCCCTCCTGATTGTCGATTTCATCCAGGAGCGCGAGGCCGAGGTGCACGACCCCTACGAGGCGGTGGAAAAGGCGACGCTGGATCGGTTCCGCCCGGTGATGCTGACGACCCTGACGACCTTCCTGGGGATCTCGCCACTGATCCTGGAACAATCGGTGCAGGCGCAGTTCCTCGTCCCCACGGCCGTCTCGCTGGGCTTCGGCATCCTCTTCGCATCGCTCCTGCAGATGGTGCTGGTGCCCGCCTATGCCGCGCTTTACGTCCGGGTGCGCGACGGCCGCTGGCGGCGCATGGTCGCATGACATCACTGGACACGGCCTCTCGCGCCCCGGCGGCATCCTATCCCGATGCCAAAAGGGTCCTCGGCCCGCGCCACGGCCACCGCCTGCGCGTCACGCGAGGCACGGCGCCCCCGGCGGCGTTCAATCGGCCGCAAGAATGGTGGCGCAGGCGCGATACCCGCGCTAAGGAAACGGCATGCAAGCGCCCGTGCCCCTTACCCGCGACCTGGTTCTCGTCGGCGGCGGCCACGCCCACGCCCTGCTGCTGCGCAGGTGGGGGATGGCGCCGCTGCCCGGCGTGCGCCTGACGCTGATCGACCCGAATCCGAAGGCCCCCTATACCGGCATGCTGCCCGGCCACGTGGCGGGGCACTACGGGCGGGAGGCGCTGGACATCGACCTGGTCCGCCTGGCGCGCTTCGCCGGGGCGCGGCTGGTGCAGGCCCGGGCCACCGGCCTCGACCGGCAGGCCGGCTGCGTCCAAGTGGAGGCGCGCGCGCCGATCGCCTATGATCGTCTGTCAATCGATATCGGGATCACCTCGGCGATGGCGGATCTGCCCGGCTTCGCCGACCATGCCGTCGCCGCCAAGCCTCTGGGCCCCTTCGCGGACCGATGGGCACGGTTTTGCGATGCGGTGGCAAGCGGCGAAGCCGCGCCGGAGGTGATCGTCATCGGCGGGGGCGTCGCAGGGGTGGAACTGGCCCTGGCGATGCATTTCCGTCTTGCCCGAGCCGGCGCGCGCGGCATCACGTTGCGTATCCTGGACGCCGAGACGCCGCTTGCCGGCACGGCCCGCGGCACACGGCGTGCGCTGCTGAGCGCCCTGCAGGAGCGCGGGATCGAACTCTGGCTTGGCACGCCCGTCGCCGAGGTCCTGCCCGACGCCGTGCGCCTGGGCGACGGCCGGCGGTTGCCGGCCGGGCTGGTGGTGGGGGCGGCCGGCGCCCGGCCCTGGCCCTGGCTGGCCGAGACCGACCTGCCGCTGGAAAACGGTTTCATCCGCGTCGATCCGCAACTGCGGGTCGTCGATGACCCGGCGATCTATGCCGTCGGCGACTGCGCCCATCTTTCCCACGCCCCGCGGCCCAAGGCCGGCGTCTACGCCGTGCGCGCCGCGCCGGTGCTGTTCGACAACCTCCGCGCGGACCTGTCGGGCGGCCGGCCGCGCCGCTTCCGCCCGCAGCGCGACTTCCTCAAGCTGGTCTCGATGGGCGGCAAGCGGGCCGTCGCGGACAAGGGCGGGCTTGGCCTGCAACTGCCGGGGCTTTGGCACTGGAAGGACTGGATCGACCGCCGCTTCATGCGCAGGTTCCACGCGTTGCCCGCGATGCCGGGCCCGGCCATCCCGCGCAGGGTGGCTAGGGATGTCCGCGCCGAGCTGTCCGGGCACCCGGTGATCTGCGGCGGCTGCGGGGCCAAGGTCGGCCCCGACGCGCTCGGGGACGCCCTTGGCCAGGTTGCAGCGCCGCGCCGGCCCGACGTGCGCAGCACGCCGGGCGACGACGCCGGCATACTCGAGATCGGCGGGCAAACCCAGGTGCTCACCACCGATCACCTGCGGGCCTTCACGCTCGACCCATGGCTGATGACACGGATCGCGGCCATTCACGCCCTGGGTGATGTCTGGGCCATGGGGGCCGCGCCGCAGGCGGCGCTGATCTCGCTCGTCCTTCCACGCATGACCGACCGGTTGCAGCGGCGCACGCTGCGCGAGGTCATGGCGGCCGCCAGCGACGTCATGGCCGCCGCCGGGGCGGAAATCATCGGCGGCCACACGAGCCAGGGCGCCGAGATGACCGTTGGCTTCACCGTGACCGGGCTTTCGCCGGGCAGCCCCGTCGGCCTTGACGGCGCGCGCCCCGGGGACCGGCTGATCCTCACGAAACCCCTGGGAACCGGCGTGATCCTCGCCGCAGAGATGGCCGCCCGCGCCGATGGCAACGACGTTGCCGCCGCCCTGGCCGCCATGGCGCGCAGCCCGGCGACCGAGGCCGCGGAACTGGCCGGCGCCCATGCCATGACGGATGTCACCGGCTTCGGCCTGGCGGGGCATCTGCTGGGCATCTGCCGCGCCAGCGGCTGCGGGGCCGAGATCGACCTGGCCGCGCTGCCCATCCTGCCGGGGGCCGAGGCCCTTCTGCGCGAGGGGGAGCGCGCCTCGCTCCACGCCGACAACGCCGCCCATGCCGTCCCCCACCTGGACGGTGGCCCCGCGCCCGGGTCGCCCCGGCGCGCGGTGCTCTTCGACCCCCAGACCGCCGGGGGTCTGCTGGCCGCCGTCGCCCCGGAGGCCGCCGCGGCCCACCTGGCCGCCCTGCACCACGCCGGGATCCCCGTTGCCGAGATCGGCACGATCACCGACCGGCCCGGCCGGATCACCCTGCGCTAGCAACCGGCGGCCGCGCGCAGCGCCGCCTCCAGCCGGGGGAGCGCCCGGTGCAGCGCGGCCCCGGTCAGGTCTTCCAGATACACGCCGGCGCGCGGCTGCACGTGATGGCGCCGGCGGACCTTGGCATATCCCGGATCATAGTGATGCTGGATCAGCTGCGCCGCGAGCTCCGTGACGGATCCGTCCCGCGCGAGCGCCTGCCAGGCATCCACTGCGGCATGCCCCCGAAGGGGGCGGAGCCGCTCCAGCCGCTGCCGCAGATCCTCCGGCGCCTCCGCGATATCCGCGTAGGCCTGCGCCAGGTAGCGCGCGCGCGCCGCAAGCGGCGCGGTCACCTCCACGACGGGCGCGGCGCGCATCGCCTGCCAGAGGCTGGGTGGCACGATCCGCTGGCCAACCTTGTTCGACTCCGCCTCGATCACGACCGGCCGCGCGGGATCCAGCCGGGCCAGGATCCCGGCCAGCCGGCCCTCGAACAGCTTCTGGGTGGGCTGCCCGCCCGCGCGGGCGCCAAGCGCCGACCCCCGGTGATTGGCCATCTCCTCCAGATCGATGACCTGCCAGCCGCGCTCGGCCAGCAATGCCAGCAGGCGGGTCTTGGCGGTGCCGGTGTTGCCGTCCAGAAGCACCGGCCGCAGGGCCAGCGGCCGGTCGTAGAGCTGTGCCACCACCAGCCGGCGATAGGCGCGATAGCCCCCCTCCAGGACCGAAACCCGCCAGCCGATCTGCTGAAGTATGGCGGCGAAGGCGCCCGAGCGCTGCCCCCCGCGCCAGCAATAGACAAGCGGCCGCCAGCCCCCGCCCTTGTCCCGCAGGGGACCTTCAAGGTGGCGCGCGACATTGCGGGCGACGTAGGCCGCGCCGATCTTGCGGGCCAGGAACCGGTCCTGCCGCGTGTAGATTGTGCCCACCTCGGCCCGCTCGGCATCGTCCAGCGATGGCAGGTTGATGGCCCCGGGCAGGTGGTCCTCGGCGAATTCCGCCGGCGCGCGCGCGTCGATCAGCGTGTCGGCCGGCAGATCGGCAAGGTCGGCAAGGGTGGAGAGCGTCAGGCGCATGGCGCCGTCTCTAGGCCAAAACCGCCCCGCCTGCCAGAGCGTACGCGACAGCCCCCGCCCCGGGGATTTCCGGGGCGGGGGGTGGTGTCAGAGGTTCGGGTAGAGGGGGAAGCGGGCGCAGAGGTCGGCGACTTCCGCGCGGACCTTGGCCTCCACCGCGGTGTTGGCCTCGGCGCCGTTGGTGGCCAGCCCGTCCACGACCTCCACGATCCAGGCGCCGATCTGGCGGAA